>OY969792.1:0-2585133 GCA_963703105.1 uncultured Acidimicrobiaceae bacterium
CTGGTTATCCCATCGCAGAGACCGCGGCCCGTTGTGATTTGCAACTCGGCAAACGGCGCTGATAAGGTGGGCATCCCCGTGACCGGGTTGTTTGGTCGCGGAATCAACGGAGAAATCCCGAGATGGTGTACGTCGCACCGCTGAGCTTCGGCTCACGTGTGTCGTCGCTCCTTGAAAACGGAAGAACGAGAGCCAAAAGCCAGTACGGGCGACGATGGACTGATCTAACAGAACGCGTCGTTCGTCAAAAGAAGTATTGCAGTAGGCAACGAGACCACCCCGTGGACACTCGTTGTCGTCAGGTGAGTATTAGAGTCACTCATCTGGCTCTCTGATTCGAAGAGGACTTCGGTCCTTGGAAAAATCTTGATGGAGAGTTTGATTCTGGCTCAGAATGAACGCTGGCGGCGTGCTTAACACATGCAAGTCGAACGGAATACAAGGAGCTTGCTCCGAACTATTTAGTGGCGAACGGGTGAGTATCACGTGAGCAACCTGCCCCGAAGACTGGGATAACACCGGGAAACCGGTGCTAATACCGGATGTCTTTCAATGATCGCATGATCGATGAAAGAAATGTTTTTTCGCTTTGGGAGGGGCTCGCGGTCCATCAGCTTGTTGGCGGGGTAACGGCCCACCAAGGCTACGACGGATAGCTGGTCTGAGAGGACGATCAGCCACACTGGAACTGAGACACGGTCCAGACTCCTACGGGAGGCAGCAGTGGGGAATCTTGCGCAATGGACGAAAGTCTGACGCAGCAACGCCGCGTGAGGGACGAAGGCTTTCTGAGTTGTAAACCTCTTTCGACAGGAACGATTGTGACGGTACCTGTAGAAGAAGCACCGGCCAACTATGTGCCAGCAGCCGCGGTGATACATAGGGTGCGAGCGTTATTCGGATTTATTGGGCGTAAAGAGCTCGTAGGCGGTTCGACAAGTCGGGTGTTAAACCCCCAGGCTCAACCTGGGGCCGCCACCCGAAACTGTCGTGACTAGAGTTTGGTAGGGGATCACGGAATTCCTGGTGTAGCGGTGGAATGCGCAGATATCAGGAGGAACACCAGTAGCGAAGGCGGTGATCTGGGCCAATACTGACGCTGAGGAGCGAAAGCGTGGGGAGCGAACAGGATTAGATACCCTGGTAGTCCACGCCGTAAACGGTGGGCACTAGGTGTGGGGACTTTTCAACGGTTTCCGCGCCGCAGCTAACGCATTAAGTGCCCCGCCTGGGGAGTACGGTCGCAAGACTAAAACTCAAAGAAATTGACGGGGGCCCGCACAAGCAGCGGAGCATGTGGCTTAATTCGATGCAACGCGAAAAACCTTACCTAGATTTGACATGCTGGGAAAAGCCACAGAGATGTGGTGTCCTTCGGGGCTCAGCACAGGTGGTGCATGGCTGTCGTCAGCTCGTGTCGTGAGATGTTGGGTTAAGTCCCGCAACGAGCGCAACCCTTGTTCTATGTTGCCAGCACGTAATGGTGGGGACTCGTAGAAGACTGCCGGGGTCAACTCGGAGGAAGGTGGGGACGACGTCAAGTCATCATGCCCCTTACGTCTAGGGCTGCACACATGCTACAATGGGCGGTACAGAGGGCTGCTAAACCGCGAGGTGGAGCCAATCCCTAAAACCGCTCTCAGTTCAGATTGCAGGCTGCAACTCGCCTGCATGAAGTTGGAGTTGCTAGTAATCCCGGATCAGCACTGCCGGGGTGAATACGTTCCCGGGCCTTGTACACACCGCCCGTCAAACCACGAAAGTTGGCAACACCCGAAGCCGGTGGCCTAACCGCAAGGAAGGAGCCGTCGAAGGTGGGGTCAGTGATTGGGGTTAAGTCGTAACAAGGTAGCCGTACCGGAAGGTGCGGCTGGATCACCTCCTTTCTAAGGAGCACATCTGTCCACAAGGGACAGACAGCTACCGAGTTGAATGCTGGTTAGTTGGCTCCGTGGTCATACCACTGGGGATACCAGTCCCAATACGTACTCGTACTGTACTTCGCACTGGTCCCGTCAGGTGACTGCCGCGCAGCTTGACTCTCGTCTTCCGTTTTGGAGGAGCGACATCTGCTCCTTGAATGATGCCCCTCAGGGCCTCTCATTCCACGATGTTCCTGGTCGGGCGGAGATTGCTCGATCGGTAGAGCGTCGTTGCGCTGATCTTTGAGATTTCTAGAACGAGCACGAGCATCTATATATCTAAAAATATCAATTTCTCCAAGCTACAAAGAGTCAACGGTGGATGCCTTGGCGTCTAAAGCCGAAGAAGGACGTGGGCGACTGCGATAAACCATGGGGAGCTGTCTACCGAGCATTGATCCATGGGTGTCCGAATAGGAAAACCTTGCACCCGTTATGGGGTGTAACTCCCGCCTGAATATATAGGGCGGGTAGAGGGAACCGGGTGAATTGAAACATCTCAGTAACCCGAGGAGAGGAAAACAAAAGTGACTCCCTGAGTAGCGGCGAGCGAAACGGGAAGAGCCTAAACCGAGCTGGTGTTAAAGCACTGGGCGTTGCCAGTTCGGGGTTGTGGGATTTACTAGAAGGAACCAGCAACCTTCACAGAGTTACAAAATTGATACGTAGCAGAATTACCTGGAAAGGTAAACCAAAGGGGGTAACAGTCCCGTACGCGAAACGTTGAGATCTCTGAGTGAACACCCGAGTAACGCCGGATCCGGGAAAGCCGGCGTGAATCTGTCAGGACCATCTGATAAGGCTAAGTACTCATAGACGACCGATAGTGAACAAGTACCGTGAGGGAAAGGTGAAAAGTACCCCGGGAGGGGAGTGAAATAGAACCTGAAACCGTTGATTTACAATCAGTTAGAGAGTCGTCATGTGCTACGGACATGGCCTCGATAGCGTGCCTTTTGAAGAATGAGCCAGCGAGTTGTGGTACGTGGCGAGGTTAACCCGGGAGGGGTAGCCGAAGCGAAAGCGAGTCTGAATAGGGCGTTCAGTCGCGTGCTGCAGACCCGAAGCCGAGTGAGCTTGCCATGGGCAGGTTGAAGCGGGGGTAAAACCCCGTGGAGGACCGAACCCACCTCAGTTGAAAATGGGGGGGATGACCTGTGGTAAGGGGTGAAAGGCCAATCAAACTCGGTGATAGCTGGTTCTCCCCGAAATGCATTTAGGTGCAGCGTCAGTCGTTCAGCATCGGAGGTAGAGCACTGGATGGGCTAGGGGGCCTACAAGCTTACTGACCCCAACCAAACTCCGAATGCCGATGCTCCAGAGACTGGCAGTGAGACCACGGGGGATGAGCTTCGTTGGTCGAGAGGGAAACAGCCCAGATCTACAGCTAAGGCCCCAAATTCTGGACTAAGTGGAAAACGATGTGAGAACGCTCAGACAGCCAGAAGGTTGGCTTAGAAGCAGCCATCCTTTAAAGAGTGCGTAATAGCTCACTGGTCGAGTGGTCTTGCGCGGACAATGTAACGGGGCTCAAGTCCAGAGCCGAAGCTTAGAATTGCGCATTTGTGCGTAGTGGTAGGGGAGCGTCGAATTTGCTGTGAAGCGGAGGTGTAAACCTACGTGGAGCGTATTCGAGTGAGAATGCTGGTATGAGTAGCGAGAGAGGGGTGAGAAACCCCTCCGCCGTAAATCCAAGGGTTCCTGGGGAAGGCTAATCCCCCCAGGGTAAGTCGGGAGCTAAGGCGAGGCCGAGAGGCGTAGTCGATGCACAACAGGTTGATATTCCTGTACCGCCATGTACGCGCCCAAACCAATGTGGGAGTACTAAGGGGCTGACCTTCGGGTCGAACTGACAAATCCTGCGGCGGTTAGCGAAGGAGGGACGGAGGAGGATAGGTGAGCCCAGGCGTTGGTTGTCCTGGGGTAAGTGTGTAGGGCGAGGTGTAGGCAAATCCGCACCTCGTGAAGCCTGAGACACGATGCCGAGCCAATAGGCGAAGTCACTGATTCCATGCTCCCAAGAAAATCTTCTAGCGAGTTGACATGGCGCCCGTACCCCAAACCGACACAGGTGGATGGGTAGAGAATACCAAGGCGATCGGGAGAACTCTAGTTAAGGAACTCGGCAAAATACATCCGTAACTTCGGGAGAAGGATGGCCCTATTAGCGTGTAGGACTTCGCGTCCGAAGCGCGAGAGGGTCGCAGAGAATTGTGGGGAGCGACTGTTTACCAAAAACACAGGAGCGTGCTAAGTCGTAAGACGCCGTATACGCTCTGACGCCTGCCCGGTGCTGGAAGGTTACGGGGATCGGTTAGCCGCAAGGCGAAGCTGAGAACCTAAGCCCCAGTAAACGGCGGCCGTAACTATAACGGTCCTAAGGTAGCGAAATTCCTTGTCGGGTAAGTTCCGACCTGCACGAATGGCGTAACGACTTCCCAACTGTCTCAACTAGAGACCCGGCGAAATTGAAGTACGAGTAAAGATGCTCGTTAGCTGCATCAGGACGGAAAGACCCCGTGCACCTTTACTACAACTTGATGTTGGGTTTTGGTTCAGTTTGTGTAGGATAGCTGGGAGACTTTGAAGCGTTGGCGCTAGTCAGCGTGGAGTCAATGTTGAAATACCAGCCTTTCTGCGCCGGAACCCTAACCTTGGTCCGTAATCCGGATCAGGAACAGCGTCAGGCGGGTAGTTTGACTGGGGCGGTCGCCTCCTAAAATGTAACGGAGGCGCCCAAAGGTTCCCTCAAGCTGGTTGGCAATCAGCTGTTGAGTGCAATGACACAAGGGAGCTTGACTGCGAGACCTACAGGTCGAGCAGGTACGAAAGTAGGGCATAGTGATCCGGCGGTTGCTTGTGGAAGCGCCGTCGCTCAACGGATAAAAGGTACGCCGGGGATAACAGGCTCATCTTCCCCAAGAGTCCATATCGACGGGAAGGTTTGGCACCTCGATGTCGGCTCGTCGCATCCTGGGGCTGAAGCCGGTCCCAAGGGTTGGGCTGTTCGCCCATTAAAGCGGTACGCGAGCTGGGTTCAGAACGTCGTGAGACAGTTCGGTCCCTATCCGATGCAGCCGTAAGTGAATTGAGAAAGGTTGTCCCTAGTACGAGAGGACCGGGACGAACGAAGCTCTCGTGTGACAGTTGTCCTGCCAAGGGCATGGCTGTTTTGCGACCTTCGGGTGGGATAAGCGCTGAAAGCATCTAAGTGCGAAGCCCGTTTCAAGATAAATTCACTCACTGGGTTAACCAGGTAAGGCCCGTGGCCAGACGACCACGTTGATAGGCCGGAAGTGTAAGTGCAGCAATGCATTCAGCTGACCGGTACTAATCGGCCGAGGGCTTGGAGTTTGATGTTCGTGCTCGTTCTAGGACGCTCAAGGAGCCGGCTACGCCGGTTCTGATCTCGAAAGGGATCGGGCGCACAGTTTCCGGTGGTTATGGCGGTGGAGATATACCTGTTCCCATTCCGAACACAGCAGTCAAGCCCACCAGCGCCGATGGTACTTGGGGGTCCCCCCCTGGGAGAGTAGGTCGCCGCCGGGATTTCTTGAAAGGCCCCCACTTCGGTGGGGGCCTTTCGCTGTCTACCGACGCTCGCGGCGAGGTCTACTCGCCGAGGACGCGCGCCTTTTCCTTCGCGTACTCCTCGTCGGACAGAAGGCCGGAGCGTCGCATCTTCGCCAGCTTCCACAGCGCGTCGGCCCGGCTCAGTGCGGCCGGTTCGGCGTTCGTTACGGCGCTGTCGCTGTCGTCGTCGTTGCGTTCCTCGGACCTCGTCACCCGAGAGCGGATGATGGCGAAGGCCTCGCGCACACTCTCGAGCGGCTCGGTTCGAAAGTCGAAGGTCACGGGCGCGCGGTGCGCCGACACGGTGAGGACCATTTTCTTGGAGCCGGTGAACGCGCCGAAGGTCGCGGCGCCGTGCGTGCTCGACTTCTTGGCCTTGAGCCGGGCGGCGCGAATGCGGTCGTACGGGATGACGCCGTGCTTCGGTCCCAGTCGGCTCTGGTACTCGAGCCGGTCGTCGAAGAAGGCGACGGTCGCGTCGACCGAGGACAGTTCGAGCAGCGCGTCGGTCGAGATCCTTCCCTCCTCGTTCCATCGTCGAGCGATGTCGCGTTGCGCCGTCAGTTCACGTCGGTGCGCCCGATTGCGTTCGATGATTCTGTCGGTGAGGCGCACGTCGACCTCCTGGTATCGCCTTAGGCACAACTTACTTTTGTAAGATTCCAGGCACGCGCATGACGGTTCTAGAAGGCGGCACATGATTCGCTCGTCGCGGTTGCGAAAGCGGTTGCGGGCTCATGACTGAGCAACGAGCATCATCGGAGTACTTCGCCGACGACCTCGACCTCGAGCCGACGACCCCGCCGGTCGGTCCCCGGTTCATCGGCGACGGTCTGGTGAGTCGGACCTGGCACTCGCTGTTCCAGCGGCGCAACACCGTCGCCATTCTCCTGGTCGTCGCCTACATCGTGTGGTTCTCGCACCTCAGCCTGGCGCTCTACTACGGCTACAGTCAGCCGCCGTACGATCTGGCCATCTTCGATCAGGGTATGTGGCTGATCACGCACTTCCACGTGCCGTTCGTCACGGTGATGGGACGTAATCTCTTCGGCGACCACACGTCGTTCGTGCTCTTCCTCTTCGCCCCGTTCTACCGACTCTTCCCCGAGCCGCAGGGTCTCCTCGTCTTGCAGACCCTCCTGCTGGCCGCCCCGGCCGTCCCGATCTACGTACTGGCGCGCAAGTACATCAAGGAGCACGGCCATCGCCACGGCGCTCGTCGCCGTCTATCTCCTGAACCCGCTCATCCAGCAGGGCAACCTCGATCAGTTTCACCCCGAGGCCTTCCAACCGCTGTTCATCAGCCTGGCGATCTACGCGGCCCTCGAACGGCGATCGAGGCTCCTCGTCGTCACGGTCGTGCTGGCGCTGTTGGTGAAAGAGGACGCGGCGCTGCTGGTCATCCCCTTGGGGCTCTGGGTCGCCGCGCGTCGCGACCGGCGCCTGGGGACCTGGATCGTGGCCGGCTCGGTGGCGTACGCGATGGTGGCGAACTGGGTCATCATCCCGTCGTTGCTCGGGTCTTCCAGCATCTACACCGGACGAATCCCCTTCGGCGGTGTCTCGGGTCTCTTCGCGACCCTGTTTCGCCGTCCGGGCCAGCTGTGGTCGTACCTGGGCTCGCAGGGACGGCCCTTCTATCTCTGGCAGATTGGGAGCACCGCGGGCTTCGCCTTCCTGCTCGCGCCGGAGATCGCGGTGATCGGGATCCTGGTGGTCGCCGAGAACATGGTCAGCAACGACCCGTACATGCATCAGATCCTCTATCAGTACTCGATCGTGTTGGCCGCGGTTCTGGTCCTCGGGACCCTCTACGCCATCGCCCAGCAGTCCAGCCTCTGGCGACGCAACACGCTGATCGTCCTGGCCCTCGTCGGAGCGGTGTGGACCTGCGCGCTCTGGGGCTACGCGCCGTTCTCCAAGAACAAGGTCTACGACACGGTGCCATCGACGTCGATGGCGGCCCTCAACGCTCTGGAAAAGGCGTTGCCGCCCGACGCCAGCGTGGCCGCGTGGTACCCGTTGGTCGCGCACCTCGACGCGCGCAGCCAGATCTACGTCTGGCCCAACCCCTTCTCGGCGTCGAACTGGGGTCTGTTGAACGACACCGGGGTCCGGCTCCCGGTCGCCAGTCAGGTGCAGTACCTGCTCCTCCCGGATCCGTTGGCGCCCGACGAAAATCCAGCGGTGTTCAGTCAGATTTCGAGCGACTATCGACTCGTGTCGAGCGGCGGCGGGTTCGGACTCTACGAACAGAGGAGCGCCGCCGTCGTCGGGAGTTGACCGAGAAGTCAGTCTCGAGCGACGTAACTAGCGAACCCGGGCGTCGTGACGTCGTCGAAGTATCTCGTCGACGCTCTGTTCGGCGCTGAGATCGGACGTGTCGAGCCAGAGGCCGATGCGCGGCGTCTCATCGTCGAAGGCCGCGCAGAGAGCTTCGACGTCCCACTCGCCGTAGCCGGACTTCTCGCGCCCGTGCTCTCGTTCGGCGACCACGTCGGGCCGGGGACTCAGCACGACGAGATAGAGCGGTGAGATCTCGAGCCGTCCGATGACGTTGGGGAGTGCGGCACCCACGTAGATGTCCTGCAGTACGACGGTGAAGTCGTCGCGCCAGTAGTCGTTGGCGACGTTGGCGGCGATGCGCTGTCG
Organism: uncultured Acidimicrobiaceae bacterium; assembly: GCA_963703105.1. Classification (GTDB taxonomy): domain Bacteria; phylum Actinomycetota; class Acidimicrobiia; order Acidimicrobiales; family RAAP-2; genus RAAP-2. Next base: position 8,148 of record OY969792.1, read on the forward strand.
CAGGTCGAGTTGTCGCAGGGCCTCTTCGCCGAGTTCGGGCGAGATGGGGTCGCGTCCGCGCACGATCATCTTGCGAAACGATGTCACCGCGCAGGTGCACGCCGCGCTCGAAGCGTTGGGCGAGCAGTTCGGCCACCGTCGATTTTCCCGACGCCATCACGCCGGTGATGACGAATCCGACGGCCGGCTCGAATCGTTCGCCCTGCGCAGCCGGGGTCGCCACCTTGGCGGTGCGCGACGCGACGAACGACACTCAGATCCGATGCGGTAGGACGGACGCTGCCATCACGGAATCGTACGTCGCCCCACCGGTCGGACGTCACTTGCGAACTCAACGAATCAGATCCTCTTGTCGGCACTCGGGTGAGTCGACCGCCACCGTCGTGAATTCATCGTGATTAATTGACATCGTTCGCCGAGGGTCGAGTGCGAGAGCGATGTCAACAAATGCTCAAGTCGACCCCCGGACGCGAACGCGGGTGCGTCGTAATGTAATGAACACTTTGGCGCCGTCACCTAGATCGGATACTCATGGGGATTGAAAAATCCGGCGCAACTGGCTCAATGGAATCAGTTCCGAGTTGGAGCGGTGTGGAGTTCGATCGACGTGTCGCATTGAAGGCGGCGGTGGGAACGGCGCTGGTCGCGGGCACGACGGTTCCTTTCGCCCGCGCCTCGGACGCGACGACCGATGCCGACACCATCAAGATCGGCTACGTCACGCCGTCCACCGGATCACTCGCCGATTTCGCGACTCCCGACCGATTCGTCTTGCGTCTCGTTCGCAGCGCGAGCCAGTTCGCGAAGGGCATCACCCTCGGCAAGACGAAGTACAAGATCGAGATCACGGTGAAAAACAGTCGGTCCGATCCGACGACTGCCAGCACCGCCGCCATCGAACTGATCCAACAGACCGGTGTCGACGTCATCGTCACCTCGTCCGGACCCGAGACCACCATGCCGGTCAGCGGGGTCTGTGAAGAGGCCGGCGTGCCCTGTCTTTCGACGGCCTGTCCGTGGGAGACGTGGTGGAGCGGATTCATCGGGAACTCGATCGGTCCGGCGGGCAACGCCGTCGGATCACCGCCGCAGTACTGCGCCACGTTCTTCTTCGGAGTCTCGGAGCTAGTCCAGTGCTTCTTGCCCATGTGGGTCAAAGTGCTCCGGGCCACCGGCGCGGCCCAGGTCTACGCCGGGATGTTCCCCGACGACGCGGACGGCAACGCCTTTCGCTCCGCCTGGCCCGCGACGTTGGCCGCGTTCGTCTCGGCCGAGGGCGGCGCTCCCTGGTCACTCGTCGACGGCGGAGCCTACAGTGACGGAACGAGCGACTTCACGTCGATGATCGAGCTCTTCAAGGCCGGGACGAACAGGCCTTGTGACTTCTTCATCGGCGATCCGCTGGCCCCGGACTTCAACACGTTCTGGAAGCAGTCGTCCGTGCAGGGGTGGAAGCCCAATCTGGCCACGGTGGCCCGGGTCATGCAGTTCCCCAGTGACGCCTACGCCCTGGGCGCCCTTTCCAACAACGTCGCGACCAATTGCTGGTTTTCGCCGAACGCCCCGTATGAATCGTCGCTGACCGGTATGAGCGCCTCCACGTTCGCCGCCACCTACCAGAAGGTCACCGGAGAGCAGTGGGTGCAGTCGATGGGTTCGACGTACTCGCTCTTCGAAGTGGTAGTGGAGGCGCTGAAGAAGGTTCGAGATCCGCACGACCGCCGAGCCGTCGCCCACGCGTTGCAGGAGGTCGTCTACGACGGCATGTGCGGACCGCTGAACTTCGCGGCCGCCGCGAACCCGGCCGCGCGGCGTCGGCCTCATCAAGCCGGTCGGTATCCAGTGGCGACCCGGTTCCAAGGAACTCGTGGGTCACCGTCGCTTCGCCTGGTCACCGTGGGTGGTCGACAATACGCTCAATCACCACATCCCGGTGCAAGCATCGCTCGCTCCGACGAACGCGTAGCCGGAGAGTCCACGTCACGGAGCCGCTGGAACGCGTCGTCGAGATCTCGGTCGCGATGGCCTTTAGTAGGATTGTCCGGTGCCCGCAAGAAATCCTCCGCCTCGTCGCGCCTCCGGTGGGCGACCACCGAGCACGAATCGTGGCGCCCCGAGGGCCGGTCGCCTGAGCGCCGGTACGGGCGCGGCCCGCCGTGGTCCGCGTGACGGCGAGCCCCGCACGTCCGAGCCCCTCGAGCCCCGCGAGGGAGCTGAGCGGCGAATCGATCGTTCCAAGACCGGAAGACCGGCGTCGCGGAACTCGCGACCGAGTGATCGCAACCCCCGAGACTCGAAGCCGTCCGGCGAACGCCCGTCGCGCCGCTTTGACCGCGAGGCGAGCGGTGAGCGTCGCCCTCGACCTAGCGGCACCGGTCGAAACGAACGCTCGCCGAATCGAGACGCCTCGCGCGGCGCCAAGGCGCCGGGTCGGGCCAGTGCGCCGTATAAGTCACGAGACGGTGGGTACCGAAAGGACGCCGCCGCGAGTCCGCGCTCTTCCGCTCGCCCCACGGCCTCGGGCGAGCGCTCCGCACGAGGACCGCGCTCAGACGGTCGGTACGAGACGAACAACCGCGACCGTCGACCTAGCTTGCCGCCGCGCAACCGCCCGCCGGGTCGTCGACGTCCGGAACCTCGAGCCCGGGAGCTGAGCCCCGAAGAGATCGAACGCGCCAAGGCCGACTCCTACGGCCGCGCGCAGGGCTGGGGCGGCGTCGCGCGAAAAGGAGGCGCCCACCTCAAGTCGACCGGACAGGCGATGGAGGTCACGCCATCGTCGGGGGCCAAACCCGAGCGCATGTCGACCTGGGTGCAAGAGGAGCGCCCGACGAGCGCCGCGCCCGCCCCGCGGGCCAAGCCCAAGGTCAAGTACGCGCTTCCCGGGCGACATCGCCGCCGACGTTCGTAAGGCCTTCGTCGGCACGTCCTACATGCGCGAGAAGATGGTCATGACGCTCACGCGCGCGGCCGAGGCCTACGACCGCAAGCGCTACGAAGAGGCGCTGCGTCTCGGGCGCATCGTCGCCGACGCGGTCCCGGGGGTGGCCCCGGTGCGCGAGTTGACCGGGCTCGCGGCCTACCGCGCCGAACGCTGGAACATGGCGAAAATTCACCTGCGCGCACATTTCACCATCACCGGCGACGCCGAACACCTGCCCCTGGTCATGGACTGTGACCGGGCGAACTTTCGATTCCGCGCCGTCGCCAAGACCTTCGACGAGCTCGAGGCGAGCGAACCGTCGGCCGAAGTCCTGGCCGAGGGACGCATCGTCATGGCGGCCGCACTGGCCGACCAGCGCCTCTACGCCGAGGCGATCGAACTGCTGACCAAGGCCGGGGCGACCAAGCACCTGCGCAACCCTTCGTATCGCCACGTTCGCCTCTGGTACGCCCTGGGCGACGTCTACGACCGCGCCGGGGACCTGACGTCGGCGCGCGAACTGTTCGCGCGCGTCGTCATCGCCGAACCCGACGCCTACGACGCCAGGGCCCGACTCGGCGAACTGGGCACGTCCCAACCACGCAAGAACCGCAAGCGACGTACCACCCCGGTGTCCAAGAAAAAGTCGGTCGACTAACTCATCGCCGCGACCGCGGCGAGCAGCGCGATGTCGCTCCCGCGGGTGTCGCCGATGAGTCCGCCCTGCATCTTGTTCATCATGTACGAGACGGTCAGACCGAGCTCCTGGTCCATCATGATGATCGATCCGCCGAACCCGCCCCAGAAACAGGTGCGCGGTCCGACCGGCGAGTAACTGCTCGCCAGGCCGTACCCCAAGCCGAAACTCATGTCGACGCCGAGCACTTGGTCGACGCCGCCGACCTGACGCTGAAAGACCAGGTCGCCCGTCTTCTCAGAGAAGAAGCGGTGCCCGTCGGCGTGGCCGTTATTGGCCATCACCTGTTGGATCTTCGCCACCGACATGGCGTTGCCGTGACCGTTGGCGGCCGGGATCTCGGCCGCGCGCCACCATCGTTGGAGAGGTGCGACGGCGACCTCATCGATGTTCGAGAGCGTGCGCACCCGGATCGAGTCTGGGGCGTCGCCCGAGAAGTCCTCGGGGGGAGGGGGGATGACCAGGCTAACGCGATGCTCTTCGGACTCGGGCAGCCCAATGAAGAAGTCGGCGCCGAGGACGTCGGCTACTTCGCTCTTGAAGAACTGCCCGATGGTCGTGCCCGTGATCCGTCGTACCACCTCGCCGATGAGGAAACCCTGGGTCGCGGCGTGGTATCCCGTGAGGGTGCGGTCGGCCCACCACGGCTCTTGGGCGGCGAGCAGCGACGTGGCTCGTTCCCAATCGGCCAACTGCTCGGGGGCCATCGGCTCTTGCCAGCCGGCAAGACCGGCGCAGTGATTCATGAGGTGGCGCACCTCGATGTCTGCTTTGCCGTTGGCGGCGAACTCCGGCCAGTAGGTCGCCACCGGGGCGTTGAAATCGAGTTCGCCGCGGTCGTAGAGCATCAGGGCGACGAGGAACGTCATGGTCTTGGTGGAGGACCAGACGTTCACCAAGGTGTCGCGGTCCCACGGGGTGGTCTTGGCCCTCGTCGCGGTAGCCGCCCCAGAGGTCCGCGACCGGCTCATCGTGGTGGTAGACCGCGATGGACGCGCCGACGTCGTCGCCGCTGGCGAGCGTCTTCTCGAGGTGATCGACGAGGCCGGCGAACTTTTCGGTCGTCGTTCCGTGGACATGCGACATTGGTACTCTCCCTACTTTGGCAGCTGCGCCGAGGTTATCGTCAGGACGTCATCCCTGATAAGCCGACGAGGGCCCGGGCGTGCTCGATCTCGCCCATGTGACGAAGTGCGTGCTGGTAGATCCAGCACTCGACGGCGTCACTTCGCGAGATACCCGCCCTCGCCGCCGACCCGCGCTGAGAACGTCTGGGCGATGGTCGGCGCCGTAGGGGTGGCCGACCACGATGTCGGAGAACGTCGACGGCTCGATGGTGGCAACGAAGTGCTCGGTGGCCTCGAAGACCAGCCGCTGGAATTCGAGGAACGCCTCGTAGTCGCCGATTCGCTGGTCCATCATCTCGGCGACGCTCTTCTCCTTGCCGGGGTCGTTGATGGCCAGTCCCATGCGCGTCGGCCCACGCCTCGCTCATCTGCGGCACGGGACCGCCGACGAAGACCACACTGCCGTCTTCGATCAGCACCTGGTGGACCAGCGAGAACGCGATCGGCAAGACGCCCGGCACCACGACACGATTGACCTGCTCGAGGTCCATCGTCGCGCAGGCCTCGTAGTAGAGCGAGTGCACGGCGCGCGAGGCGTCGCGACAGTGATGATCGGTAGTCGAAGTCCATGCTCGCAGTCTGTCGCACGAGCGACGCGTCGGGCGTTCGTGATCGACGTTCCGGCGGGCCGACCAGGGTGAGTCGACGGTCTCATCTTGTAACCTTGGGTCATGGACATTGCCTCGCTACTGGGTGACGAAGCGTCGTCGCTGCTCGATCATCAGGCCACCGCCTTCCCCAAGGAGCTGCTGACCCTCCCGGGACCGGACTACCTGGATGACGTCTTCTCCCTCACGCGACCGGTCGCCGACCGTGCTGCGCAACCTCGGCACCCTGCACAACCACGGGCGTCTCCGGGGAACCGGCTATCTCTCGATCCTCCCGGTCGACCAGGGCATCGAGCACTCGGCCGCGGCCTCGTTCTCGCCCAATCCCGAGTACTTCGATCCGGCCCGGCTCTGCGACCTGGCCATCGAGGGGGGGTGCAACGCGATCGCCTCGACGTTGGGCACTCTCGGATCGATCTCGCGTCGCTACGTCCACCGGATTCCCTTCATCGTGAAGATCAACCACAACGACCTCCTGCGCTACCCGAACTCCTTCGACGAGCGTCTCTTCGCCTCGGCCCAACTGGCCTCGGACCTGGGCGCCGTCGGCATCGGCGCGACGATCTACTTCGGCTCCGAGGGATCGATCCGCCAGATCGAAGAGATCGGCAGGGCCTTCGCCGAGGCCCATCGCCTGGGGATGTTCACGGTGCTCTGGACGTACCTGCGAAATGACGCTTTCGTCAAGGACGGCGTCGATTACCACCTCAGCGCCGACCTGACCGGCCAGGCCAACCACCTCGGCGTGACCATCGAGGCCGACATCATCAAGCAGAAGCAGCCGATCAACAACGGCGGCTACAACGCCGTGAAGTTCGGAAAGACCAGTCCGCTGGTCTATTCGAAGTTGACGACCGACAACCCCATCGACCTCACGCGCTGGCAGGTCGTCAACTGTTACGCCGGGCGCATCGGACTGATCAACTCCGGCGGCGAGTCGACGGCGACCAACGACCTCGCGAGCGTCGGTGCGCACCGCGGTCATCAACAAGCGCGCCGGTGGTCAGGGACTGATCCTCGGTCGCAAGGCGTTCCAACGACCGATCGACGAAGGCGCGGCGCTCATCAACGCCGTCCAAGACGTCTACCTGGACGAATCCATCACAATCGCCTAGTAATACGCTTCGGTGCGTGAGTGCAGACGAAGCGTCGGACGCGGGGTGGTTGACGTGGCCGAACCTGATCACCGCCGTTCGTCTGGCGCTGCTGCCGCGTCTTCTTCTGGCTCCTGTTCGGCACCAATCACCGCGCCATCGCGGCGTGGCTGCTCGCGACGCTCGGAGCGACCGACTGGATTGACGGCTTCGTCGCGCGGCGCTGGCACCAGGTCTCCAACGTCGGCAAGATTCTCGATCCCGTCGCCGATCGCGTCCTCGTGATCAGCGGGCTGCTCGCGGTCGCCGCGGCCGCGGGCGTGCCGTGGTGGTTCGCGCTGACGACGCTGACGCGCGAACTGATCGTCTCGGTCCTGACCCTGGTGCTGGCCGCGCTTGGGCGCCGCGCGCATCGACGTGCTGTGGTGGGGCAAGGTGTCGACGTTTGCCCTGATGACGACCTTCCCGTTATTTCTGCTCACGACGAACCCCCATCACGCGGCGTTGCGTCCGTGGCAGCACGACGTGCGTGACGCCTGCTGGGTCATCGCGATCATGGGCCTGACGCTCTCGTGGATCGTGCTCGCGGGCTACGTGAAACCGGCCATGCGCGCGCTTCGCACCGGACGCCAAGCGCGCAAAATCTTGTAGGTTTGCCCCATGTTGATTCCCTCGGACCTTCGATACTCCAGCGACCACGAGTGGGCGAAAGCGAACGGCGACATGATCCGAGTCGGGCATCACCGACTACGCCCAGGACGCCCTCGGCGACGTGGTGTTCGTCGATCTGCCGAAGGTCGGCGCCGCGATCGACGCGCACGCGGCGATCGGCGAGGTCGAGTCGACGAAGTCGGTGTCGGAGATATACGCTCCGGTCGGCGGCACGGTGACCGCGGTGAACGACGACCTTGAAGAACGCGCCCGAGTCGGTCAACGCCGACCCGTACGGCGACGGCTGGATCTGTGAAATCACGACGACGAGCAGCGCCGACTTCGACGCGCTGCTCGACGCCGCGGGCTACCAAGCCCTCACCAACAACTGACCCCGACGACGTCTCGCGAAGTTAACTAGTGTGAAGCCGATGAACTGCCGTCGATGTGGGGAAATTCTGAACGCCAACGCGAATTTCTGTTGGTCGTGCGGTGCGCCCCAACACGACGCCAATTCGCCCGAGACAGTGGCGGTGCCCGTGGTCACGGCGGCCGAAGTGCTGCACCCCGGAACCAATCGCGGTCCCAACGGTGAACACGGTGACGAGTTGGTGATCGCCGCGGGACTGGAAGCCGGCAACCGCATCGAATTGAAAGGCGAGATCACGACGGTCGGTCGACACGAGAACAGCGACCTGTTGTTGGATGACGTCTCGGTCTCGCGTCATCACGCGATCTTCACGCGCACCGCGAGCGGACGGATCACCCTGCGCGATCTCAACTCGCTGAACGGCACCTACGTGAACGGCACTCGAGTTGAAGAGACCACGCTGCACTCAGCCGATGAGGTGCAGATCGGAAAGTTCAAGCTGGTCTTTTGGGAGGCGACGCAATGAGCGGCAACCAGGGAATAATGCGCATCGGAGAAGTTCACGCCCAGCTCCGAAAGTACTTCCCTGATATTGAACTCTCCAAGATTCGCTACTACGAAGACAAGGGTCTCGTCCAACCGAGTCGAAGTCGCAAGGGCTATCGCCTCTACTCCGAGCGCGACATCGAGTGCCTGCGCGAAGCGATTCGCTTGGCGCAAGAGGAGTTCGTGCCGCTGCGCGTCGTGCGACTGCGACTGATCGAGCAGGGACTATTGCGCGACGTGCCGGTGCCGTCGAGTCCGCGTCACGCCGCACGCGAAGCGCGTCTCAAACGTCGTGTCGATCCCGGCCCCGCCGTCGACGCCGCCGTCGACGCCGCGGCCGATACTTAAGGTCGTCCCGGCGAGCGTGGACGTCACGGTCGCGGGTGATCAGCACTATCTGACTCGAGCGGAGTTCTTGGGCGCCACGGGACTGGCCCCGGCGGCGGTGACGCAGCTCCACGCACTCGGCCTGCTCGCGCCGGTGCTGCTCGGCAACGAGATCGCCTTCACCGAGTTCGACGTGCGCGTGGCCGCGGTCGCCGTCGTCCTCCTCGAACGCGGGGTCGACGTTCGACTCCTCGGCTCCTTGCGCCGCGTCGCCGAGCGCGAGGTCGGACTCATCGACGAACTGTCGGCGCCGCTGCATCAGAAGGGGAGTGGCCTCTCCGGCGAACAGGCCCGCGGCGTCACGGTGGAACTGGCCGCCGAGGTCGCCGCGCTGCGCTCGGTGCTCTACGAACGCGCGCTGTCGGACTACCTCGGACGCTAGACGTAATTATTCGACCGGTCGCGGTCTAGGCTCGTTGCATGGTGGAAGTGGTCCTTCGAGCGGTGCGTGTCGACGTAGGTTCCTCGACACCACTGCTCTTACTCGAAGAGGTGACCGGCACGCGAGTGCTGCCGATCTTCATCGGCGCGCCCGAGGCCGCGGCCATCGCCTACGCGCTCCAGGGCGTGAAGGCGCCGCGACCGATGTCGCACGATCTGCTCGGCAACGTCATCGTCGCGCTCGGCGCGCAACTGTTCGCCGCCGAGATCACTGAACTGCGCGACAACACCTTCTACGCGAACCTGCGACTCTTGCGCGACCGCGACGAGATCAACGTGAGCGCGCGACCGAGTGACGCGGTGGCGTTGGCGTTGCGCGTGGGCGCGCCGATTCTCGTGAACGACGAGCTGATGGCGGCCGAGGGCCGCGTCATGGAACTCGACCTCGACGACGACGAAGACGACGAGGATGACGGCGACGCTCCGAACGAAGCGGATCTGGTCGCCGAACTGAGAGAGTTCCTCGACACGATTCGGCCCGAGGACTTTGGTCAGTGAGGCGTGGCCTCATCTCGCATTGCCATCTTTGTCGCCTTCGTCGTGATCATCACATTGAGTCGACACGTCATCGACCCCAGCTCTGGCACGACGACGACGGGCGTTCCCGTGACGACGACGACCATCAGTTCGGCGACCACGACGACCGTCGGTCGCGGCGGCCCCGACCTGTCAGGGGAGCGACTTCACGGGCGTGTTCAACGAGGGTGAGGGTGCGGCCGGCACGGTCTACGCGAGCGTCACCCTGACCGATCACACCGCCGGGAACTGTTCGATCAAGGGCTGGCCGATCCTCACGCTGCAGGACAAGACCGGCGCCGTCTTGCCGCTCAGCCTGGTCGACCAGTCCGGGAGCAACAACGCCATCCAGTTCTCCGCGCCGAAGGCCAACAAAGCGCCGGTGGCACTCACGCTCACCGACGGTTCGGTCACCAACTTCTCCCTGGCCTATTCGAGCGTGCAGACCGCCAACACGGTCTGTGACAACGCCGTCACGCTCAGCGTGCAGTTCGCCGCGGGCGGCTCATCGCTGCCGATCACGCCGGCCTATCCGCTGCAGCCGTGCGACAACGGCAAGATCTGGGTCAGCCCCTTCTACTAAAAGGTCTTACTACCCGGTAGCAAAAACAGGAATCTTCACGACCGTCCTTGCGCGTTCCAGTACATTCGTTCGTAACGTCAATAGTGACGATGGTCGAGCGGTGGAGTGCCCGGCTCGCCAGCGAAATAGGGGGAAGTATGACTGACGCATTAAGTGCTGACTATCTGGGATCCAAGCAACCGGAACTCGGTGGTCACGAGCGGCTCCGCAAGGGTCAACTAGGTCCGTTGGATATCGCCGCCGCGACGATGGCCAACATCGGTCCGGCCATGAGCTTCTACTTCGGCTTCGGCTACCTGGCCTACACGGCCGGTTTGGCCTCGCCGTTGACGATCGTCCTGGCCGGGGTGGCGATCCTCTTCCTCGGCAACACCCTGTCGGAGTTCTGCAAGGTCTCCCATCGACCGGCGGGTTCATCTCTTTCATCGGTAAGACTTTCGGCGGACGCACGGCGGTGACCACGGCGTTGATGGTTGGCGTCGGCTACATCGCGGCCATGTCGTCGGTGGTGGCGATCGTCGGCGGGTTCTTCCAGATCATCTTGAAGAACTACAACGTCTCGGGCCTCGAGAACGTCCCGTGGATCGTCTGGACGCTGGTCTTCCTGGCGTTCGCGGTCTTCATGATGATTCGCGGCGTCTCCATCTCCACCCGCATCGCCGGCATCTTCTTCGCCTTCGAGATGATCGTCCTCATCGTGGTGAGCGTGGTGGCGCTGATCAAGTTCCACGGTTCGATCAGCTTCCGACCCTTCGAGCCCAAGAACATCCACAACGGCTTCAGCGGACTGGCGGCCGGGTTCCCCCTCGCCATCTACCTCTTCATCGGGTGGGAGAACTCCGCGGCGTTGGCCGAAGAGACCGACAATCCCCGCAAGAACATCCCCAAGGCCGTGTTCCTCTCGACCCTCATCATGCTCGTGGCCTACGTCCTGTTCGCGTTCTCGACGGTCGTCGGGTTCAAGAACAACGTGGGAACCTCAGTGTCGCGGCCATCCCCTTCATCACGGTCGCCAAAGGCGTGCTCGGCGCGGCGCTGTTCTTCGCGTTGCTCGCCGGTATGACCTCGACGCTCGGCGCCTTGATCGCCGGCACGAACTCGCAAGCCCGTCTGATCTTCAACGCCGGGCGAGAAGGGCTGCTGCCGAAGTTCATCGGCAAGGTGCACGACACCCGCCGAACGCCGATCAACGCGCTCTTCGTATTCCTCGGCCTTGCGCTGGCGATCATCGGCATCTGGGGACTGCTGCACATCATGGGCTCGGCGGCGAATTCCGCGTCGATGAATCCGGTGCTCTTCTTCGCCGAGTCTTCGACCTTCGGCACCATCTTGTTGATCATCGTCTACGCGTTGAGCAACCTGGCGCTGCCCTTCTACTACAGGCGCTTCCACCCGGATCTCTATAACACCTTCCGTCACGCCGTGTTGCCGGCGATCGGGTTCATCCTGATCGCGGTGCCGCTGTACTACTTGGCCCGGCCCAGCCCGCCAACGCCTCCGTACAACTGGTACCCGTGGGTGGCCGGCGGCTTCATCGTGGTGGCCTTCCTGTGGGCGTCGGTCCTGGTGAAGCGCGATCCCGGCCTGGGCGAGCGCGTCGGATCTATCGTCGCCGACGAGTAGGCGCTGCTTTGCGATCAACCCGGGGCGGGATTCACGAGAATCCGGCCCCGGGTTTTTCCTTCGCGAATGGTGTCGAGCGCCGACGGCAACTCCTCGAGCGCTACCTCGCGGTCGACCAGCGCCTCGAAGTCGATGGCGTCAACGATTCCCCCCAGGGCCGACCAGACGCGCTGGCGCGTGGCCTTCGTCGCTTCGACGGAGTCGATGCCGAGCAACGCGACCGACCGCGTGATGAACGGATAGACCGTCGTCGCTAACTCCGCGCTCGCGACGAGTCCACTCGCCGCGACGGCGGCCCCGTACCGCAGGGAACGAAGTATCTGCGCGAGCGTGTCGCCACCCACGCAGTCGATGGCGCCGGCCCAGGTCTCACTCGCCAGCACTCGTTCGGGCTTGTCCGCCACCTCGTCACGACCGATGACGCGCACGGCGCCGCGTTCCAGTAGCCACGTCGACGACTCCGGAGATCCGGTCGACGCCACGGGCCGGTAGCCCTTCGCGGCGAGCAGGGCCACGGCGTGAGAACCGACGCCGCCGGTCGCGCCGGTGACGAGTACCTCCGACCCCTTCTCGAGGCCCCGGTCCTCGAGGGCCAGCAGACTCTCCATGGCGGTGAAGCCGGCGGTGCCGATGATCATCGCGACGCGCGTCGAGATCGAGTCCGGCAGCGCGGTCACGTAGTGGCGCGGGCGAGTAGATGCACTGCGCGAAGCCCCCGTCGCGCGCGACGCCGAGGGTGCCACCGTGCACGGCGACGCGGGTACCCACGGGCAACGTCGAGTCGCTTGAGTGCACGCACGGTGCCGGCGGCGTCGACGCCACCGACGAGGATGGCCACGCGGCGCACCCGACTCTTGGGCGCCGCGACCATGGCGTCTTTGAAGTTCACGCCGCTGAAGTCCACCGCGACGAGGAGATCGTTCTGGTCCGACGCGACCGGTTCGACTTCGCGAACACCCGTCGACAGGATGTCGTCGACTTCGGAGACAACGAAGGCGCGCATCGCGCCAGACTACGGCCCGAGAGAACGGCGCCGGGGTGACGCCTACCATGACCAAGGTGACGACGATCTCATCTGAACGGCCATCCGACGTGGGCTCGCCTGCCCAAAGGCAAGGGTCCGATCGTGCTCTTGCTCCATGGCGGGATGAGCAGTAGCGCGAGCCTGCTCAAGTCGATCGGCCCGCCGCTCGCCAAGCGCTATCGCATGGCCGCGTTCGACCGGCGTGGTCACGGTCGAACGGGCGACACCGACGAGCCGTTCTCCTATGACGCGATGGCGAGCGAGACCATCGCCTTCATCGAGTACCTGAAGCGACCGGTCCACGTGGTGGGACACAGCGACGGGGGCAACGTCGCGTTGCTCGTCGCGATGCGCCGGCCGGACCTTCTGCGCCGCGTGGTGGCGGTGGGTGCGAACTACCACTTCGAAGGGCTGTTGCCCGTGCCGACGTTCGACACTCGAGAGCGAGGATTTCGCGCAGTGGGCCGAGCGATTCGGCGAGCACTCGCCCGACGGTCCGGACCACGCCCGAGCGGTCGAGGAGAAGACCCGGATCATGACGTTCTCCCAGCCGACGTTGACGGCCCAGGACCTCGCGACGATCCACGGTGCCGGTGTTGGTGATGGCCGGGGACGACGACGTCGCCACGCTGGCGCACACCTGTTCGATGTACGAAGCGATTCCCGAGAGCCAACTGGCGATCGTGCCCGGGACGTCGCACATGCTCTTGAAGGAGCGAACCAAGGAGTGCGTGCGCATCATCGAACACTTCCTCGGCGCGCGGTTGCCGCCGGTCACCTACGCGCCCATGCGCCGTCCCAGCACGGTCGAGGACGACTAGAAAGGTCGTCCCGAAAATCGTGTCCGTGGGTACAATTGGCCCAATGCTGACGCGGGTCTCATTCGCGCGCACCCGCTTCTTGACGTGGTGGGGAGCGCTTCCGGGACTGCAGCAGCGACGCGCTGCTCTACGGACTCTCGGCCGTCTTCGCCCTCGGTCTCGGCGATGACCTCGCGCGAGGGCGCGCAGTGGCAGTGGGGCTATCTGGCGACCGCGCCGTACGCGCTCTGCGCGCTGATCGCCTTCGGCGCTGCATCGAGTGAATCTGCGGCGCACCTCGATGGTGCGCGTCGCGCCTGCTCGGCTTGGTGATGCTCGGCTCGGTCGCGATACCGCTCGGGCTGGAGGCGCGTTGGCGCGTCGCCCAGCCCGAGGTCGGCGTGATCGCGCGCGCCGGCGACAACCTCAGCAAGGACCGCAACCTCTATCCGACCTACGACAAGCACGGCAAGCTGATCGACCCGCATCGCGGGCATCCCGTCCTACGAGTCGTTCTTCCCGTACTTCCCGCTGATGGGCGTCTTCGGCCTGCCGTCGGCCGAGACGCACAAGACCAAGGGCCTGACCGACCCGCGCATCGCCATGTCGCTGCTGACGCTGATGGCGAGCGCATTGGCGCTCGGGCTGCTTGCGAGCGTCGACCAAGAAGAAGATCCGCGTCGCGCAGTTCCTGCTGGCGCTGCCGACGGGCGCGCTGTTCTTCTCGACCGGCGGCGACGACATGCCGATCCTCGCGCTCACGCTTGCTCGGGGTCGTCGGCGCTGCAACGACGACAGAACAACTTCGCCGGGCATCAGTCTCGGCCTGGCCGCCGCGATGAAGCTCACGGCGTGGCCGATGGCCTTCGGGGCGTTGCTCGTCGCGCGCGACGACGAAGAATCGTTCGGCCTGGACGAAGGTGGCCGCCTGGGTCGTGCGCCATCGTCGTCGTGACCGTCGACCCCCTTCGCCGTTCGCGCGCCGTGGGCCTTCATGTCGAACGTCTTCGCCTTCCCCCTCGGACTCGACCAGCGTCACCTCGCCGGCCGCGAGCGCGCTGCCCGGGCACATCCTGACGACGCTCTGGGCGCCGGCCGGTCACATCCTGGCGCCGGTGACGTTCCTCATCGGGGGCTACTTCGTGGCGAAGTACCTGCGTCGCCACTGGCCGCTCACGCTGCTCGCAACTGCTGGCGATCCTGAGTCTGGTCTTTCTCGCCATGATGTGCGTCTCGTCGGCGACGCGCATCGGGTACGTGATCTACCCGCTCAACTTCGCGCTCTGGTCGTGGGCCTGCACCGAAGACGGTCGTGCCCGACCGGGAGCTGGTTCAGACCGTTTCGGAGTTCTGATAGATCCGGAAGGTCCAGTGCACCAGGTCGCTCGGTGGACTTGGTGACGGTGATCCCGACCACCCAGTAGAAGCCGTCGTTGCCGGCCTTTTGGAAGAGCGACTGGGGCGATCCGTTGCTCGAGCCCTGGGAGAAGAGCGATCCAGCCGCGGGCCTCGAGTTGGGACTTGTAGAACTTGAACAGCGACGCGCTGTTGGTGGTCGTGACGAGCGGCTGGTAGCAGTCGAAGTCGCCGGCGCCGGCGTTGGGGATGTTGCCCCCGGCGTGCTGGTACGTGCCCACGGGCACGATGAAGACGTCGTCGATGTTCGACGGGATCTCCGACGCGCTGGTGCAGTAGTCCAGGACGGCCGCCGACGGCGCCGAGCTGCAGGCCGCCGACGACGACCGGGCAGCGTGGTGGGCGTCGGTGCCACGCCCTGGTCCGAGATGAGGTTGATCGAGCATGAAGACGACCAGCACGACGACGGCGAAGATCGAGCACGCCGGCGGCCGGCCAGATGCTCGTGGTCGTCGTCAGCGGCGCGCCGCGGTTCGGTCGCTCATTCGCCCCATCCCAGGTGGTCGATCGGTCCGCGACCACGACCGAGCTTCCAGTCGGCGGCGCTGGTGAGCGCGGCGAGCACGAAGGACTTGGCGTCGCGCGCGGCGTCGGGCAGCGTGCGCCCGAGGGCCAGGCCGGCGCAGATCGCGGCCGAGAGCGAACAGCCCGGTGCCGTGATCGTTGGTCGTCGTCGACGCGCGCCGCGTCGAAGACGAAGACGTCGTCGCAGCCCGACCAAGATGTCGGGCGCGCGGCTCTCGGTGAGGGAGCGCTCGGCGAAGTGGCCGCCCTTCACGAGCGCCCAGGTGGGACCGAAGCCGAGGAGCTGGCGAGCGAGGGCGACCATGTCGTCGTGGTCTTCACGTCGTCGCACGTCGACGCCGCACAGCATCGCGGCCTCGCGCAGGTTCGGCGTCACGACCTCGGCGTGGGCCAAGCAGGGCGTCGCGGTAGGCCTCGACGCCGCCGTCGTCCATGAGCGGGTGCCCGGTCGAGGAGACCAGCACCGGATCGACGACCAGGTGGGGGAGGAGTCCTTCGCTCGCGAGTTCGGCGACCTTCTCCACGGTGGCCGGTTGGGCGAGCATGCCGGTCTTGACGGCGCTCACTTCGAAGTCGGCGACGACGCTGAGGACCTGGGCGACGACCACGTCGGGATCGATGTTCTGCACCGACGTCACGCCCACGCGTGTTCTGGGCGGTGACCGCGCGTGAGCGCCGTCGTGGCGTGCACCTCGAAGGCGCAAAAGGTGCGCAGGTCGGCCTGAATGCCGGCCCCGCCACCGGAGTCCGACCCCGCGATCGTGAGAGACGGTGAGGGGTTGCACCTGAACAACCTTAATGAATCGGCGCCGACGGTCAGTACGCTGGAGTACGTGGGAGATCTCTTTCAAGTCGGCTCGCTCAGCTCACCGTCGCGACTCGTCGTCGGGCACCGGTGGATTCCGTTCGATGGAGGTCCTCGGGGCGTCGCTCGTCGCCTCGGAGGCGTCCATCGCCACGGTCGCGCTGCGTCGCGTCGATCCGAACGTCAAGGGCTCGATCTACGATCTGCTCGGTCGCCTGAACTTTTCGCTCCTGCCCAATACCGCCGGCTGCTTCAGCGCCGCCGAAGCCGTCAAGGTCGCCGAACTGGCCCGCGAGGCCTTCGACACCAACGTCGTCAAACTCGAGGTCATCGGCGACGACGTGACGCTGTTGCCCGACACGACCGAGACGCTGGTCGCCGCCGACGACGCTGGTGCGCGGCGGCTTCGAGGTCTGGGCCTACACCTCGGACGACCTCATCGTCGCCCAGCGCCTCGAGCAGGTCGGGCTGCGTCGCGGTGATGCCGCTCGGCTCGCCGATCGGCTCGGGACTCGGGGTGCGCAACCCCCACGCCATCGGGCTCATCTCCGAGCGCGTGAGCGTGCCCGTCCTGCTCGACGCCGGGGTCGGCACGGCCTCGGACGCGGCCCTGGCGATGGAGCTGGGCTGTGACGGGGTGCTCGCCGCCTCGGCGATCAACCGGGCGCTCGACCCGGTCATGATGGCCGAATCGCTGCGCGACGCCGTGAAAGCCGGGTTCCTGGCCCGACGCGCCGGCCGGATCCCGCCGCGTCTGCACGCCGAGGCCTCCTCGCCGTCCCTGGGCCGCCCAGATTTATTTGTCGAGTAGGCCCGGCCAAACTACACTCGTGTAGTCCGTCGGGTTAGTCTGGACGGACCTCGGTCGGGAGGGAAACGACACATGGCAGATTACTTCAACGTACGGATTCAGTGGACCGATGGTCTGTCGCCTCACGGGCGTCACCTACCGTCAGTTGGACTACTGGGCGCGCACTGATCTCGTGACGCCGTCGATCACCGCGGCCCAGGGCAGCGGCTCCAAGCGCACCTACTCCTACTCCGACGTGCTCGAGGTGAAGGTGATCAAATCACTGCTCAACTCCGGCGTCGCGCTGCAGCGCGCCCGCCAGGCCGTCGAGTGCCTGCGCAACTCCCTGGGCGCCGATCTCGCCTCGTCCAGTCTCGTGTTGAGCGACGCCGGATCGGTGCTCGCGCGTGACGACGGCGACCTGGTGGACCTCCTTCGCGGTGGTCAGGGTGTCTTCAACATCGTTCCCCTGGCGAACGTGGTCGCCGAACTCACGACCACCATTCGTCAAGTCGCAGCTCGCAACGTCGGAGAGGGAGACCCGTTCGGCGTGACCGACCCCTCGCCGATCGACGCGTCGCGTCGTCGGCACCCGAGTCTGGAACCTGTGCCGCAGGACCAGTTCGCCCACCCCAGTGAGCGCGCCTTCGCTCGACTGCTCGAACCTCTACGGCTTCGCGTGGTCCTACGAGCCGGTCGAGTTCCCGCTCGAGTGGAACGAACACGGCGTGCCGGTGAAGGCGTTTCGACCGGACTTCTATCTGCCCGAGCGACACCTCTTCATCGAGCTGACGGTGCTCGAACAGCGACTGGTGACGAAGAAGAATCAGAAGGTCCGCAAGTTCCGCGCGCTCTATCCCGAGGTCGAACTACTCGTGGTCTACCAGCGTGACTTCGTGGCGCTCCTCGAACAACACGGTCTCGGAACTCTGGCAACCTTCGCCGCATAGAGTGGCTGACGTGACCGATCGACGCCCGTATCTGTACGACGCGCACGTCAAATTAGGGGCCAAGATCGTCCCGTTCGGGGGTTGGGAGATGCCCTTGCAGTACGGCACCGGCACGGTCAGCCGAGCACCTGGCCTGTCGGAACGACGCGGTCGTCTTCGACGTCAGCCACCTCGGCACCGTGCGCTGTGACGGACCCGACATGTTCGACGCGCTGCAGTCGACGCTCACCAACGACCTGCGCAAGGTCGCGCCCGGGTCGCGCGCAGTACACGCACCTGCTTGAACGACGACGGCTTCGTGGTGGACGACATCATCGTGTGGTGGGTGAGCGACAACGAGTTCGACGTCATGCCCAACGCCTCCAATACCTCGGGCGTGACCGACGGCGCTGCCGGGCGTCGACGTGACCGGCCGAGCGCTGCGTGTTGGCGGTGCAGGGCCCCAGCGCGCGATCAAAGGTCGCCGCCGTCGACCAGCGATTCGCCGAGGTGGGCCGTTTTCGCGTGACGCGCTTCGACTACGACGGCGTGGAAGTGCGCGTGGCCGGCACCGGCTACACCGGCGAAGAGGGACTCGAGATCGCGGTACCGAACTGCAGCGGCCGAAGGTCTGTTGGCCAGGCTGGTCGACGCCGACATCACGCCGGCCGGACTCGGCGCGCGCGACACGCTCCGACTGGAAGCGGCGCTGCCGCTGTACGGACACGAACTGACGCTGTCCTCGACGACGCTCGAGGCCCGACTGGGCTGGGTCCTCGGCTGGGACAAGGAGACCTTTCGCGGTCGCGCGGCGGTCGAGCGCGAGCGAGACGCGCGGGCCGGACAAGCTGATGACCGGGCTGATCGTCGAGGGCCGCCAACCGCTGCGCGACGGCGGCGAGGTGTCGATCGACGGCGTCGCGGTCGGGACCCTGACGTCGGGCAACTTCTCGCCGGTGCTCGGAGCGCGGCATCGGACTGGGGCTGTTGCGCGGTGAGCTCGGCGCCCGAGACGCCGGTGACGGTGACGCTGCGCGGTCGAGAGATCGCCGCGTGCGGTCGACGGCGCTGCCCTTCGTGCGAAAGGCGAAGTAGTGGCCGACTACCTTCCGCACACCGACGCCGAGATCGCCGAGATGTTGGCGTTCTTGGGCATGGACTCCCTCGACGCAACTCTTCGCCCACATCCCTGCGGCCGTTCGGCTCTCCCAGGGTCTCGACCTCCCGGAGGGCATGAGCGAGCCGGACGTGGCGGCGCTCTTCACGCACCTACACCGTCGGCCAACCGAGCCAAGGCGAGCGAGATGACGTGCTTCGCCGGCGCCGGGGTCTACGACCACGAGGTGCCGGCGGTCGTGAAGATGCTCGCCGGGCGATCGGAGTTCGTGACGGCCTACACGCCGTACCAGCCCGAGGTCGCCCAGGGCGTCCTGCAGGCGATCTTCGAGTACCAGACGCTCATCGCGCGCCTCAGCGGACTGCCGATTCCCAACGCCTCGCTCTACGACGCCGCGACGGCGCTCGTCGAGGCCCTCAACATGGCCCACGGCGCGACTACGCGACAGAAGATGGTGATCTCGGCCGGCGTGCATCCGCACTGGCGCGAGGTGGCCAAGACCTTCGCCCGGGGCACCGGTCACGACATCGTCGAGGTCCCGTTGCGAGATGGCGTGACCGACTGGGGGAGCGTAGACGCCACCGACGCCGCCGCCATCGTGGCCAGTTACCCGAACTACCTGGGCGTGCTCGAGGACATGAGCGAGGCTAAGGCGTTGGCCGTGGCCAACGACGCGCTCTTCGTCCTCGGGGCCGATCCGGTGGCCGCCGGGGTCTTGAAGACCGCCGGTCAGTGGGGCGCCGACATCTTCGTCGGCGAGGGCCAGCCCTTCGGTACGCCGCTCGCCTTCGGCGGCCCGTTCCTCGGGCTCTTCGCCTGCACCAACGAACAGACCGACGACTGCCCGGTCGAATCGTAGGTGAGACCGTGGACTCCAACGGACGACGCTCGTTCGTGACGACGCTGCGCGCGCGCGAGCAGGACATTCGCCGCGAGAAGGCGACGTCGAACGTCTGCACCAACCAGACCTTGATGGCGGTCACCGCGGCCGATCCAACTCGGGTGGCTCGGCACGCAGGGACTGCGCGAAGTAGCGACGCGCTGCGCGCAGGGTGCGCACTACCTCTTCGACGAGCTGGTGAAGATCGACGGGCGTCACGGCGATCTCGACGCCAGCCGTTCTTTCGCGAGTTCGCGGTGCGCCTCGGTCGCGACGCCTCGGCGGTGCTCCTCACCATGGCCAACGACGGCGTGCTCGGTGGGGTGGCGGTCGCCGCGCTGACGTCGCGGAGCGGACCCGTCGATCGAGGGCGACGTCGACGACGTGCTCCTCGTCACGGTGACCGAACGTCGCACCAAAGACGAGATCGACCACTACGTCGAAGTGCTGCGCAAGGCGATCGGCCAATGACCGGTCGCGCACTCTCGGGCGGACGCGCGGCGTCGGCGCCACTGATGGGACACGAGACCGAACCGACGATCTTCGAGATGTCCGTGCCGGGTCGCTCCGCGTACCAACTCCGAACGACGGGCGTTCCCGCGCGCGGCGCTGGCCGACCTGATTCCCGCAGCGACATCTCAACGGCGACGTGGTCGACATCGCCGAGGTCTCGGAGCGCGACCTGGTGGCTCACTTCACCCGGCTGTCGCACCGGCAGTTCTCGGTCGATCTCGGGATGTACCCGCTCGGCTCGTGCACCATGAAGTACAACCCCAAGTTCTGTGACGCGGTGGCGAACGACCCCGGACTCAACTCCGTGCATCCGGGCTCGCCGGCCGAGCTCACCCAGGGCTGGCTCGAGCTCCTGGTGACGCTCGAAGAGAAACTCTGTGCCGTCACCGGCATGGCCGCGGCGACGCTGCAGCCGGCGGCCGGCGCGGCCGGCGAGTTGACCGGGCTGCTTGCTGATGCGCGCCTTTCACAGCGCCAACGGCGACCCTCGGCGACGGATCCTGATCCCCGACTCGGCCCACGGGACGAATCCCGCGTCGGTGACCCTCGGGCGGCTACGAGGTGACGACCATTCCTTCGAACGACCGCGGACTGGTCGACCTCGAGAAGTTGAAGGCCGCGCTCGGCCCCGACGTCGCCGGCATCATGCTGACCAACCCGAACACGCTCGGTCTCTTCGAAGAGGAGATCACCGAGATCGCCGCCGCGGTGCACGACGTCGGCGGACTGCTCTACTACGACGGCGCGAACCTGAACGCGATCCTCGGCGCGGTGCGACCGGGGGACATGGGCTTCGACATCGTGCACATGAACCTGCACAAGACCTTCGCCACACCCCACGGCGGCGGGGGACCGGGCGCCGGACCGGTCGCGGTCTCTCAGCGACTGGTCGAGTTCCTCCCGGGACCGAGGGCGACGCGGATGGACGACGGCACGTTCGCGTGGGTGAAGCCACGCGCGCTCGATCGGTCGCGTGCACGGATGGCACGGCAACGCCATGGTGTTGGCCCGCGCGCTCGCCTACATCGACGTCCACGGCGGCGACGGACTGACCCGGGTCGCCAAGTACGCGGTCCTGAACGCCAACTGGCTGCGCCACCGACTGCGCGCGACGTTGCCCGCCGCCTACGACCGAGTGTGCATGCACGAATGCGTGTTGACCGCGACGCCCCTGAAGAACAGCTACGGCGTGCGCGGACTCGACGTGGCGAAGGCGTTGCTCGAAGAGGGCTTCCACTCTCCGACTGTCTACTTTCCGCTCATCGTCGAAGAGGCGCTGATGTTCGAACCGACCGAGACCGAGAGTCTGCAGACCTTCGAAGCTCTGGCCGAGGCGGTGGAGCGCATCGCCCAACGAGCGATCGACGATCCCGACGCCCTGCACCGCGCACCACAGACGACGCCCGTGTCGCGGGTCGACGAGGCGCGCGCCGCACGGCACCTGATCGCGACCGAAGACGCCGCGAGTCGCTAGCGAGGTCTTCGAGTTCCGAGCCTCGAGCACTCGGTCTGCCGTCGTCGGTCAGCTCGGTGGGGTGTCGGAGACCTTGTGGGTGACCTTGCGCAGTAGTCGCGCCAGTTCGCGCTGTTCGGCCAGCGTCAATCCGGAGACGGCGACGCGTTCGTGTTGATTGAACTTCGGGAAGAGAGCCTCGATGAGGTGTTCGCCCGCGGCCGTCAACTCGATGGAAACGCGGCGGCGGTCGTCCTTGTGGGGGAGACGTCGGATGAGTTTGCGCGCTTGGAGCGTCTTGATGACGCCGGTCAGCGTCCCCTTGGTGACGCCGGCCTCGTCGGCGACGTGTCCGGTCTCTTGCGTATCCCAGATCCAAAGGATCCAGAGAACGGTGAAGGCCACCCAGCTGAGGTCGTACTCGGCCAGCACCGTCCGCTCCATGTGATTGCGCACCGCGGTGCCCGCGCGGTACACGTTGGAGACGGCGCTCATCGCGGTGAAGTCGAAGTGCTGTCCCTTGAGGCGGGCCTTGATGTCCTTCTCGGCCTGGAGGACGACCGCCGGGGAGGCCGAACCGATGCGCCGACTCACGGGCTCGACCGAAGCGTCGTGCCGCCGGCGAAGGTGGTGCCGACCGAGCGGAAGTAGCCGCCGATGATCTCTCGTGGCGCCAGTCGCGACAACTCCTCACTCGGGGAGTCGAAGAGCTCCAGGGTCGCGCGTCCACCCCACGCCGGTCCGAGGTCGAGGTCGACGCCCGACATCGTCACCACTTCGTCGAGGGAGTCGACGCCGTCGAGTTCGATGCGCGGGAACCAGCGGTGGTGCAACATGGCGTGCCCGTTGACGAATCCGTTGGACGGCGCCGGGGCGTCCAACGTGACGGTGGCGTTGGCCAGTCGGCGATCGGCGGCGGCGAGCGTCATGCCGAACGTGGCGCCGGCCTCGAGTCGCGGACCGGCGCTGACCGACCGTGACCGGACGGGTCTGGTGGATCGAGCCGAGCTTCTTGGGGTATCCCTGGAGGTAGCCGCGCACCAGGGCGAAGTCCTTGTCGACCCAGATGAAGACGCAGCGGCTGTAGAGCTGGCCGTCGTAGCGACAGCGCACGACCACGAAGGACTCCTTGTACTGGGAGCGCACGGGATCGAGCAGCTCGGCGCCGTCGTCGCCGCAGCTCTGCCAGTCGGCCCAGATGAAGGCGACCGCACCGGGGTCCTCGTCGTCGTGGGCGAGCTCGACGTCCGGCGGGCAGGACGGCGCGAACGTTGGCCGGGTCGGTGCGGTACTCGACCGTGAGGAGGTCGCCGGAGTAGTGCCACGGCGTCGGCGGCAAGATCGACGCGTCGCCGCGACGCGGTGCGCGGAAAGGGAATGCCTCGGAAGGTCATCAGCCTAGTCCCGTCCGCCGTCGCCGGGTCGGTCGAACCAGACGTGGGCCTGGCCGGTGCCGATGGAGTTCTCGTACTCCGAGTACATCCGACCCGGGCGCCGTGCACTCGGCGCCGCCGATGGTGTGGACCATCATCTGGTAGTGGGCGAAGTGACCTTCGGGTCGCACGGTCATGAACTGGTCCATCTCGTTCACCACCTGGGCGTGATCGCCCCGGACCAGCGCGTCGATGACGCGGTGGTCCCAGTGGCGCGCCTCGTCGGAGTAGATGTGTTCTTCGGGCGCGGCCTCGTGCTGGCGCAGGTTCCGCAGCTTGTGGAACGTGTGGCTGAGGGCGCCCGAGGCGATGACCACGACGCGCAGGTCACTCTGGGCGACCGCTTCGGCGACCACGCGGCCCACGGTCGCGAAGTCGCGGCTCTCGGCCGTCTGACAGACACCGATCGAGGCCCACGCCTCGTCGCCCTGTAAGAAGGAGAGGAAGTTGAGCGTCGCGTAGGTGACCGGGAGGTGCTCGTTGTCGATCGGGGTGATCCAGCACTCCTCGGTCTCGTCGGCGATCTTGCCGATCAGCCGGGCGAAGTCGGGATTGCCCGGCATGTCGTAGGGCACGCTCGACATGCCGCGAGGCAGTTCTTCGCTGGTGAAGAAGCCCATGCGCCGTTCGGCCGCGGTGACCACGAACTCCACGGTGGTGAACCAGTGGCTGTCGAAGACGAGCACCAGATCGGGCTTCAGCACGTCGAAGACCTCGCGGCGCAGGTTCTGGAGTCCGGTGAAGAGCGTGCTCTCGTTCCCGTTATTCAGCTCTCGACGAAGGTCGTCGGGTAAGCACGATGGTCGGTACGTGCGCGAGGAGTCCCGCGCCGACGATTTCACCCATGGGTGGTCCCTTCCTTGATCTGGAGCGTCTTCAGATCGGAGTAGAAGTCCAGCGCGTAGTCGCCGCCCTTCGCGGCCGATGCCGCTGATGCCGGTGCCGCCGAAAGGCGCGGTGAGGTCGCGGACCAAGAAAGCAGTTCACCCAGATGGTGCCGGCGCGAAGCAGGGCCCCGAGCCGCTCGGCCCGTTCTTCGCTTGAGGTGTAGACGATGGCCGAGAGCCCGTAGGGCGTGGAGTTCGCGAGTTCGGCGGCCTCACGCTCGTCGGCGAAACTCTGGATCGTCAACACCGGGCCGAAGACCTCGCGCTGGACGATCTCGGAGTCGTTCGACTTCGGTTCGATCAGCGTCGGCTCGTACCAAAGGCCGTCCTTGGTCTGGCGCTGGCCTCCGAAGACCACGGTGTCGCCGTTCACTCGGGCCCGCTTGACGAAGCCGTCGACGCGCGCGAGGTGATCGGGGTGGATCAAGGGCGAGATGGTCGTCGCGGAGTCACGACTGTCGCCGAGGACGTGTCGCTTCGTGGCCACTTCGAAACGTTCGACGAACTCGTCGCGGATCGACGCTTCGACCAGTAGTCGCGTGCCGGCCAGGCAGACCTGACCGCCGTCGTCGTACATGACGGCGGCCTTCTCGGCGGCGGCGTCGAGGTCGGCGTCGGCGAAGACCATGAAGGGACCCTTGCCCCCAAGTTCGGCCGTGAAGGGCACCAGGTTCTGGGCCGCCGCTTCGCCGATGAACCGACCGGTCTCGGGCGATCCGGTAAAGGAGATCCGACGCACCCGCGGGTCGGCCACCAGGGCCGCGCCGACTTCGTTTCCGAGTCCCTGCACAACGTTGAAGACGCCCGGGGGAAATCCCGCCTCTTCAACCAGGTCCATCAGCATCGAGCAGCTGAGAGGCGACCACTCGGCCGGCTTGAGGATCACCGTGTTGCCCGCGGCCAGCGCCGGGGCGCACTTCCAGGTCGAGAGCATGAACGGCGCGTTCCAGGGCGTGATGACGACCGTCGGACCGGCCGGCATTCGCAGGACCGTGTTGGCCGTGCCGTTGGACGACCACCGACGGGGCTCGTAGCGGCGCGCCAACTCGGCGTAGGCGCGGAAGTTGCGCGCCCCGCGGCCGACGACGCGCAGTCGCAGGCTCTCTTCGAGCATCGCCATGTCGAGGCATTCGACGTGGGCGATGCTTCTCGACGTCGCGGTCGATGAGGTCGGCCAGTCGATCGAGATACGTGGCGCGCTCGTCGACCGAGAGCGCGGCCCAGGCCGGAAAGGCCGCCTCGGCGGCGGTCACCGCGAGGTCCGCCTCCACCGAACCGGCGCGCGCCACGTCGGCCAGCTTCCAGGTCCAGTCGAGCGGCGAGCGGTCCTCGAACGTTCGCGAGGAGGCGATGCGCTCGCCGTTGATGTAGTGATCGGGTGAGACGCTCACCCCGTCCACGTCGACGCGCGGCGAACTCACGACTGGAACTTCGGATGGACCCGAGGAGACGGTAGCTGGTCTCGGGTGGTGGGCTGGGGGCGACGTTGCCCGCGGAACTCCCACTCGCGCGCCGAGGGCGGTGGAGAGGACCTCTTCGGTGGCCGTGGGTTGTGCGCCGACTTCGTCACTGACGCGGCGTCGGACCCTCGACGATGTGATTGGTCAACGTGCCCAGTCCTTCGACCTCGACGGTCACGACGTCGCCCGGCTGGACCGGTCGCGACGTCGCCGGCGTGCCGGAGAGGATGATGTCACCCGGCACCAACGTGATCAGCCGGGCGATGTCGGCGACCAGATAGTGCATATCCCAGGCCATCTCTTCGGTCGATCCGTCCTGGCGCACGTCGTCACCGACCAGGGTGAGCATGCGTTTGTTGGTGAAGTCCCAGTCGGTCACGACGCCCGGCCCGATCGGACAGAGCGTGTCGGCTCCCTTGACCCGCAGCATCGAGCCGGCGTCGGTGTCGCGAAAGTCGTGCAGTCCGAAGTCGTTGGCGACCGTGTAGCCGGCGATGTAGTGCGCGGCGTCGGCGTAGGCGATGTTGCGGGCCGTCCGTCCGATGACGATGGCGATCTCGCCCTCGTAGTTGAGGTAGTGGCAGTTCGACGGGCGCACCACGGCCGCGCCGTGGGCGTTCAGCGCCGTGATCGGCTTGTGGAAGTACGTCGGCGCCGGGGGCAGCTCGACGCCGAACTCGCGCACGCGTGAGATGTGATTCAGGTGACAGCAGATGATCTTGGTGGGGGAGACCGGGGGCAGGTGCGTGGCGGTGCGCGCCTCAACGCGGCGGCCGTCGCGCGCCACCAACGAGTCGCCGTCCAACACGACGTCGGTGGGGTACCCGTCGAGGAGAATCCGTCGAAATTCCACTGCGCTCCCAGAGTCGTTTGTATCTAAACGTTGTTGACCAGACTAGTAAGTTGACTTGTGGCGTTACTCCGCGCCAGAGTGCTACCTTTCCCAACGTATCCCGAGGGGGCCAGATGAGTAGTGAGTTCAATCGCCTGCGAGTGTTGTGGCCCGATCACCTCGGACTGGCTCGGGGAAAGTACGTCCCGGCGTCCCTGGCCGAGAACGGCGTGCGTCACTGCACCGGCACCTGGGCGCTCGGCTACGACCGCGGCATGACGCCCGAGACGCCGGGTTCGCACTGGAGCGAGGGTCTGCCGGACTTCGACGCCAGCTACGAGATGAGCGACCTTCGTCCCGGGCTGGGAACCGGGGACCCACGTCGTGGTGGCCGATCTGATGCGCCTGGGCGAACCGTTCGCCCCGTCGCCTCGACACGCCCTGCGTCGCGCGATCGCCGACTGGCGAGAACTCGGCTACCGCCCCTTCGTGGGGATGGAGTTCGAGGCCTACGTCTTCGAGCCCGATGCCAACGGGGGCTGGCGGCCCCTCGACACGCCGGGCGCCTACGTCTACGGCACCGGTCCGTCGGTCGATCCCCACGGTCTCCTCGACGCCATCTGGGAGGCCTGTCGGGAGGCGGAGATCCCGCTGGAGTCGGTCAACTCCGAGTACGACACGCCGCAGTTCGAGTTCACCCTTCGCTACAGCGACGCGCTGCGCGCCGCCGACGAGGGATTCCTCTTCAAGGTGCTGGCGCGCGAGGTGGCCCATCGCCAGGGACTGTTGCTGACCTTCATGGGCAAGCCCCTGTCGGACCGCGGTGGATCGGGACTGCACTTCAACATCTCGTTTCGCGACGACGCGGACGAGAACGCCGTCTTCGACGCCGGCCAGGACGACGGCGTCTCGACCCTCGCCAAGCACGCCATCGCGGGCATGCTCGAACACCACCGCTCGCTGGCCGGGCTCTGTGCGCCGACGGTCAACGCCTACAAACGACTTCGTCCGGCCTCGCTGTCGGGCTACTGGGCCAACTGGGGCTACGACCACCGCGGGGCGACCGTGCGCATTCCGCCGGAGCGCGGCGAGGGATCGCGTCTCGAACACCGCCTCAGTGACGGCGCGGCCGTGGTGCACACGGCGATGGCGGCCGTCTTGCAGGCCGCGCGACTGGGCGTGGTGAACGAGACGCCGCTGGGTCCCAAGGAGGGCGGCAACGGTCTCGACACGATCGACGCCACGGTCGGTGTACCGCCGTCACTGAGCGACGCGCTCGACGCCTTAGAGGCGGACCAGGAACTCGTGGACGCCGTCGGCGCCGAACTGGTCGCCCAGCACCTCGCGGTCAAGCGCAGCGAGTGGGAGCGCTACACCAGCGCCACGACCGACTGGGAGATGCGCGAGTATCTGCCGTTCCTCTAGCGCCAGGTCACGCGAACGGGGAGTCTCTTCGTCCCGCTGATGAAGTTCGAACGGAATCGCTCGCTCGGGCCGGCCGCCTCGATGCTCGACCAGGCCCGGGCCATCTCTTCGAACATGACGCGCAGCTCCAGCCGCGCGAGGTGCGCGCCGAGGCAGAGGTGCGCGCTGTGCAGTCCGAAGGCGACGTGATCGTTCGGCGTTCGGTCCCGGACGAACGTCTCGGGATCGGGGAACTGTTCCTCGTCGAAGTTCGCCGAGATGTACCACAGCACGACCTTGTCGCCCTTCTTCAGGGTCTGACCTCGCAGCTGCGTCTCTTCGACCACGGTGCGACGAAAGTGCATCGTCGTGCTGGCCCAGCGCAGGACTTCGTCCACCAGTAGTTTGACCTGCGCGTCGTCCATGGTGGGAAGCGCGGCGAAGATCTCGGGACGCTCGATGAAGACCTGGGTGCCGGCCGTCATCGTGTAGCGCGTCGTGTCGTTGCCGGCCGCCACCATCAAGGTGAAGAAGTTCTTGAGCGTCGGATCATCGAGCGTGTCGCCGTCCTTCGTGGGCGCCAGCAACGCCGTCAGGACGTCGTCAGTCGGGTGGAGACGACGCTCTTCGAGCGCCAGCTGGGCGTACTCGAAGAGTTCGATCGCCACGGGGCTGCGAAAGGGCAGCAGCCGGTACGCGCTGGTGTCGCTCTGGTCGACGACGTAGTCCGTGAAATCCGGATCGGTGTTGCCGATCAGCGCGTCGCCGCGACTCACCAGCCAGTCGAGGTCCTCGTTCGGGAGACCGAGGAGGCGCCCGAGCATCTTCATCGGGAGCTCCCGCGCGACGTCCTTGACGAAGTCGAACTCCTCTTTGCCGTCGAGGTTCGCCAGGACCTCACGGGCCAGTTCGCGAACGGCCACCTCGTAGTCGGCCACCGCCCGCGGGGTGAAGGGCCGGGCCACGATCCGTCGCAGGCGCGTGTGTTCGGGCGAGTCCATCTCCATCATGGTGCGCCGGGCCTCGGTCTCTTCGGCGTCCATGTCTTCCATACGAATGCCGAGGCGACTGGAGAAGAGTTCCGTGTGGCGGCTGGCGTAGAGGACGTCGTCGTACTTGGTGAGGCTCCAGAAGCCCCGGCCCCCGTCGGCCTCTTCGGTCCAGGCGACCGGGTTCGGTGGCGCGCATTCGCGCGAAGACCTCGTGCGGGACGCCCTCGACGTAGGTGTCGTGGGACGTGATATCGACGGACGTCGTGTCGACTCGACATGCATCCTCCTCCGTTGCCCAAAGGGTACTCGTTCGTAGCCAAACGACATTGCGTCCCCGAAGCGCCGATTCGTTCGTACTATGGAGTTATGACGAAACCGCTGATCGGCATGTCGGGCCGTCGCTGGCCGGCCTCGGCGCTCGCCAACAACGTGCCCAAGGCGATGTACGAACTCAAGTTCGACCTGCACTTCTCGGACTACCCGGCGTCGGTCGCCGCGGCCGGGGGACTGCCCGTGGAGTTGACCCGCGACGCCGACGTCGAGGGTGTGCTGGCGCGACTCGACGGACTCGATCCTCAGCGGGGGAGCGGACGTGGAGCCCGATCGCTACGGTCACCACGCCGACGAGAACCTCGGCGCGATCGAACCGGACCGCGACGAGTGGGAGATCGCGCTCTTTCGCGAGGCCCGCCGCCTGGAGATGCCGGTTCTGGCGATCTGTCGAGGCGCCCAACTGGCCAACGTCTTTTACGGCGGCACGCTGAACCAGCACGTCGAACTCGACGACGGCGCCGGTCATCCCCAGTGGGACACCGACGGGCACGAGCGCACGCACGAAGTCCACGTCGTTCCGGGTTCGTTGCTCTCGTCGCTGTATCCGGAGACGATCGGCGTGAACTCACTGCACCATCAGACACTCGCGGTACTGGGCAACGACCTCGTGGTGTCGGCGACGGCGAGCGACGGCGTCGTGGAGGCGGTGGAGCTGCCCGGGCACGACGTGCTCGCCGTGCAGTGGCACCCCGAACTGCTCGACAAGCCCGACCCGACGTTCCGCTGGCTGGTCGAACGAAGTACGGAGTACCTCGCGCGCAAGAACTAAGGACGCCGATCGGGGGTGATTTGCTGTTGGTTAGAGATTCTGCGCCTCGTCGAAGGTGAGTTCCGCGGCGGGATCGGCCTCGAGGCGCTCGTCGGATATTGGTTCACCGCTCGCAATGGATCTTCCGTACGTGCCCGCGGCGAGTCGTTGCTCGGCGCGGCCGATCGCCGCCAGACGCCTCGTGAGTGCGGTGGCGACGGCGTCGTCGGTTCCCTCGGACACCAGAAGTTCTGAGGAGTCGCTCATGTCGCCGTGTTCGTTGGCGGCCGAACGATCGGACTGACCGTCGCCCCGCACCGCGTCGAGCAGGCTCTCTACCCGCGACCGTTCGGCACTCAGTAGGAGTCGGGCTCGATTGTCGTCCACGCCACACTCCGTTCTCGATTGGTCGTAGGCAGATCACGCGAGTGACCAGGTCCGTCCATGGTAATTCTTCTGGCTCAATGTTTACTCGCACGTTCTCGGTCACGCTCAGTGACCTCTAGGATCGGTTCGATCGCCGTGATCGAACGAGACGACCAAGGCACTGGGTGCAGCCCGGAGGCAGTACAGGAGGCGAATTATGTCAGTGGACGACGTCACGAAGGACAACAGTGCCGCAACGAGTGATGTGTGGAGGGACCTTGTGGAGGTCGCGGAGAACCCGGGCTTTAGCCTGCGCGCGACGTATCCAACGAACCCCGAAGGGGTGGAGGTCATGCTCGAACGCTGGGAGGCGGGCACGGAAGAACCGCCTCACTCGCACCCCGGCGACGACATGACCATCGTGGTGGAAGGCAAGATGTCGACGCAGCGCTACCGACGCGAAGGAGATGTGTTGGTCACCGACGGTGAGAGGATCGTCCTTCACAAAGGTGACGTGGGGTATACGCGCGCGCATCGCATTCACGACGCCAAATACCTCGAAGAGTGCCAGTTGGTGTATGTGCACAACGGTGCGTTCGCGTTCAACAAGGCTGAAGTCGACCTGGCATAAGTCCGTGCCACGCGCGGGCCGGCAATACTCGCAGGTGACTTACCCGAGTGTGAAATAGGTCGCGCACGTGCTTCGCGACGTGCCGAGCGTGACCGTGAGATTGACGACCACGTGAAAGCGCGAATGCGTCGACGGATTCCGAAACGTCATGAGGGTCGTACCCGCGCTATTCGCCATGGCGGTCTCGGTTCGGGTCATTCCCTGATAGTGCGCGGCACCCGTGATTCGCGCTCGGGGACTGGTCTGAATATGCAGCGTCTCGGTCGAGTAACCCGTGTGGGCGGTCTTGGTCGTGTACGCCGAGCACCGTAGGGTGGTCGCCGCCGACGATGGCGTCGCTGTGAAGACCGACGCAGACGCCATCGCGGTGAAAGTCAGTGACGCACAGGCGAGCACGGTCCCCAGGGTTCGTGAAATCACCATGTTCCTCCTTTAACGAGGACAGCGATCAACGTCCTTCTATCGCCCGAACTATAGGCGAATCTTCGATCTTCGCAGGTCCCAGAATCCTGTCGCGAGCCAAGAGGAAAGCTCCGTCACGAGGGACTTTTCGGGTGGATTCTGGAACTGCGCACATGTAGCATCACACTCACTTACAAACATCGAGGGGGTTCACATGTCGTCTTTCGAGAGCAAGCGTTTTGACAGTCCCGATGAGACCCGCTCCTTTGCGGACAACAAAGGCGAAGTAAAAATCGTCAATCTAGGAACGGGAGTCGTGGGCCACGCCACCTTCGAGCCCGGATGGAAATGGTCGGATCACGTGCGGCCCATCGTCGGGACGGAGAGCTGCCAAGCGGCACACGTCGGCTACGTGATCTCCGGTAGGCAGATGCTCAAGATGGATGACGGTGCCGAATTCGAAATACGCGCCGGCGACGTCGTGTCGATTCCGGCGGGACACGATGGCTGGACGGTGGGTGATGAGCCCTGCGTGGTCATCGATTTCGCCGGAATGGCCAACTACGCCAAACCGAGTTGATATTGAACGGCGCGGCACTGATGAAACCGCACCGGCGTTGAACGTCGACGCTGACTCGGTCGAACGGCTCTGAAGGTCCTCGTCGTCTCCACGCCCGGCGAAGGGCACGTCAAGCCGATGCTTCCTCTGGTCACGTCCCTGGTCGCGGGCGGTGATCGAGTCGTCGTGGCGGCGGCCGAGAGCGCCGCCCGAGTGGTGGACGGTTCGGCCGAGTTCGCCGCCGTGGGTCATGAGGAGGAGGCGTGGTTCTCCACGCTCGTTCGGCGCACCCGTGGTGCCCCGGGCGACGGACTCGCTCCCGAACGTATCCATCACTATTTCTTTCCTCGCGTGTTTGGTGAGATCGGCGCCGATGACATGATCGACGACCTGCTGGCGTTCGGAAAAGATTTCGATCCCGACGTGATCATCTTCGAGACGTGCGCCTTCGCCGGCCCACTGCTCGGCGATCTGCTCGAGGTCCCGACCGTCCATCACTACTTCGGTCCCCTGATCGACCCCGAGGTTCTCGATCTCGTCGATGACGCCGTGTCGCCATTGTGGCGATCCTTCGGCCGAAGTTCTCCGGGCTACGCCGGGGTCTACCGCGATCTCACGATTGAGATCTGTCCGGCGTCTCTGGAAACGTATGCGATGCCCACGGGCGAACGAATGTTGCTGAGGCCCGCGCCGCCTCCGACAGAATTCTCGTCTGCCACCGGTCGCCCGCTCGTCTACGCCACCCTCGGTACCCAGTTCAATCGGGCCACCAACATATTTCGTGACATCTTGGCCGGATTGAGCGACGAACCTCTCGACGTCGTGGTCACCGTGGGACAGGACCAAGACCCTTCGGTACTGGCTCCCATTCCCCGCAACGCCCGGGTGGAGCGTTACATAGCGCAGGCCACGTTGTTGCCGAAGTGTTCGGCGGTCGTACATCACGGCGGGGCCGGTACCACGTTCGGGTGTCTCACCCAAGGAGTGGCGCAGGTCGTCATACCCCAAGGAGCGGATAACTTCATCAACGCGGCCATGGTTGAACGTGCCGGCGCCGGGGTGACGCTGCTGCCGGACAACGTCAATCCGGTCGCCATTCGTGACGCCGTGACGTCCGTCATTCGAGAATCCCGCTTCGCCGAAGCCGCTCGCACAATCGCCGACGAGATCGCCTCGATGCCGGGGCCCGACGACGTCGCTCGTCAACTTCGGAAGTGGATCGACGACCGCAGTGACGATGCCGAACGAAAAGGTCGCCACAGTTCGTTGGGGGATAGGTGACCTGGGACTTCGACGCCCGTTGATTGAACGCCGATTTGACCGCGAGTATGGGTTGCCGGTCGATGCGGGCGTGAACTGCGCGATAATAACTAGGTGATGAGCGTCTCGACGTCCGAACCTGACGGAGTGTCGGTCGACATCGTGCGCGACGCGGCCGCGATGATCATCGCGGTCGGTGACGAGATCACCGAAGTGCTCGGCTGGCTCCCGAGCGAATTCGTCGGACACCCTTCGACGGATTTTGTCCATCCCGAGGACCAACCAACGGCAGTGGCGGCCTGGTTCGAAATGATCGACATGCCGGGCGAAACGCGAACGTGGCAGGGTCGCTATCGCACTTCGGACGGAGCGTGGAAGTGGGTGCAGTGCGTCAATCTCAGTAAGTTGGAGGACCCGGTAAACCCGGTCGTGTTAACGACGATGCGCCAGGTGACTGTCGACCAGGTCAACGTGGCCGAGGAGCTGCGGGCCCGCAAGCAGTTGCTCAACCGGCTGTCCGATGCCATGCCCATCGGGATGTTTCAGATCGACACCGATCGGTCCGTGACTTTTACCAACGATCGGCTGCACACGATCCTGGGACGCCCAGCGTCAGCGACGATGGACGCGCAGTTTTCAAACATTGACGAAGATGACCGCGTCCATATGGAAGCGGCGATGAACGCCGTGTTGGCGAACGAAGCGATCGATGACGTCGAACTCCGATTCAAGCGAACCTCGGGGGAGGGACCCTCCGAGGAGCGGGTATGCGTATTGAGTATGCGGCCCCTGACCGACGAGGCGGGCGAGGTCACCGGGGCCGTGGGCTGCGTGAGCGACATCACCGCGCAGGTTCTGCTTCGACGCCAACTGGAGATCCGGGCCAACACCGATGAATTGACGTTGTGCCTGAGTCGGGCCAGAACCCTCGAAGTTCTCTCCGAGGTACTCAAGGACCAGGGGGAAGGTCCTGGGGGCACCGCCGCGATCTTCATTGACCTTTGCGGATTCAAGTCGATCAATGACCAATTCGGTCACGCCGCGGGCGACCAGGTGCTCAAGGTTGCGGGTTCCCGGTTGCGCTCGGCCATTCGTCAGTACGACGAAGTGGGTCGTTTCGGGGGCGACGAGTTTCTCGTCGTCTGCCCTCGCGTGGAGAACGGACCCATGTCCCTGGAGATCGCGAAGCGCGTTACGGCGTCGTTGACCCAGCCGGTTCACGGGACCTCGAACGTCATTGAGCTGCGCGCCAGCGTCGGAGTGGCCTGGTCGTCGGCGATCAGCGACGCCGACGCGTTGGTGGCCCAAGCCGACCACGCAATGTACGAGTCCAAGCGAAACGGCTCGACGACGGTCGTACTCTTCGCTCCCACTGATCGGACCTCCTAACGCCTGACGGGCGGTTGGCGGCTTCTACACTTGTTGTCACGAAGCGACTTCGCAGACTCCTAACAGTGGGGATCGTGCTTATGGTCCTGACCGCGACGATCGTTTGGTCCGTCAACGAAATTGCGGATTCCTGTTCACTTCGGCAGACGTACCTTTGCGTCAACCTCTTCAAGCCCTTACCCAAGACCCTTCTCACGGATGACGAGATTGAGTTCGGCCGACTCGATACGTCGCAACTGTCGCTCGTGCGTATCACGCCCGCTCAAGCCGCCCGCGTCGCCCAATCCCAGTACGGCGGAGGCGGCGGATCTCGGATCGTCTTCGAGTCACTCGGTGGATATATCGACAAGACGCAGATTGTGCCGGACTGGGTCGGGACGAGGTCGTGGGTCCCGAAAGCGATTCCGTCGTACCTCGTCAGAATTTACGACGACCACATCTTCACTGTGGATCCCTCGCGGAACCACTATTGGAACGTCCTCGTAAACGCGGTCAGTGGCAAGAACATCTCCGCCGCCACTTACGACTAATACGAACGTCGGATCATCCGAGATCATCCATTGGCTGAAATTCGAACGAAGATCCGCGCCGGACACAGTGGCGTGTTTCTACCTCGGCACACGCTTTCTTGCTGATGAGTACGTTTAGTCCGTGGGGGAGACTCGAAAAGGAGCGCCAAGTGGCAATGAGAGCAGTCATCTTTGACCGCTACGGGCCGCCGGAGGTCTTGCGGATCGGAGACGTCGACCGACCGGTCCCGAAAGAAGAGAGGTCCTCGTCAAAGTCCATGCCTCGTCAGTGACTCGCGGCGAAGCAATGGGGGTGCGAAGTAACGAGTACCGCTTTACGCGTCTCTTCAGTGGCATTCGTCGCCCGAGACGAACCACCTTCGGTTCCGAGTTCGCCGGCCAGCGTCGAAGAGGTCGGGACGGGAGTGGGCGAGTTCCGGGTTGGCGACGACGTGTTCGGAATTAGGGCCGGCTCCCTGGCGGAGTACATGGCGGTCCCGGAGGGCGGCGTAATCGCCGCCAAGCCGAGTGGCCTCACCTACGAAGAGGCGTCGGCCATACCGGACGGCGCACTGCTCGCCCTCTCTTGTTAACGACCCGCCGAACCGCGAGGAAAAAACGTTCTCGTCTACGGAGCGGCCGGCTCGGTCGGCTCGTCCGCGGTGCAACTACTGGTGAACTACTTCGAGGCGCGGGTGACGGCCGTCTGTGACACCAAGGACGTGGAGCTCGTGCGTTCGCTGGGCGCTGAAGAGGTCATCGACCGATACCAAAAGGACTTCACCACCAGCGCCACCACCTACGACCTGATCTTCGACGCGGTCGGACGACACTCCTTCCGTCGGTGTCGACGATCATTGAAACCCGGCGGGCTGTATCTCACAATGGACCTCGGCTACGGCTACCACGTTCCGCTTCTCGCGGTGGTGACCCGATTCGTCGGGAAGAATAGAGCCAAGGTCGCCATTGGCCGATACCGCAAGAATGACCTCCGCCTCATCAAAGACCTCGTCGAGGAGGGTAAGTATCGTCCGGTGATCGACCGACGCTACGCCTTCGACGAGGTCGTCGCGGCGACGGGCTACGTGGAGAGTGGCCAGAAGACCGGCAGTGTGGTCGTCACGGTACCTTGACCGCAGCCCATCGGACCTCTCACCGTGCGAAGCGATTGACCCGATCAATGGCAGACGTATGACAGCGGACAGAGATGTATTCGGACGCGCGCTGCTCGATTGGGCGATGGGCGCCACGTCGCCCGAAGTGCTGGAGCGCGAGGACGGCTTTACGCAGGTCGGCGCGGGACCCGATGTCTACCTCTCCAACTTCAAAGGATGGCCCGGCGCCGAGAGAAAGTCCGTTCGATACATGCGTGGTCGGGTCCTGGACGTGGGTTGCGGAGCGGGCCGGGTGGCACTGGAGCTCCAACGCCGGGGCCTCGACGTGGTCGGCCTCGATGCGTCGCCCGCCGCCGCCCAAGCCGCCAAGATTCGGGGCGTCCACGAGGTGTGGTCAACGCCAATTGAGGACCTGGATTCGAGGATCGAATCCTTTGATTCGATCGTGCTCTTCGGCAACAACTTCGGCATCTTCGAGACTCCGAAACGGGCCCGTCAGATACTGACACGATTGGCCAAATCCACAAAGCCGGGCGTACGGATCTTCGTTGAGAGTACGAACGCGTACGGCGGGGGAGCGCCCGCGTTCGACCGCTCGTACTATCAGCTGAACAAAGCGCGCGGCCGAAGTCCGGGACAGGTGAAACTGCGCTATCACTACGGTGACCTCGTCGGTCCCTGGTTCCAGTGGATCTATGTCACACGAAGCGAGTTGCGCTCGATTCTGGTGGGGACGGGTTGGCACATCGAACGCGTCGTCGGAGCACACCCGAGTGAGCCGTACGTCGCGATGATCGTGAAGGATTCACCGTGAGGGTGTGCGCCAGGAATGAACGCCACCGGCTTCGGTCACGGGCCGTAGAGCGCGGGAGTCAGTCCTGCTCTCGACAGAGGCAGAAGGGGTGACCAGCGGGATCGAAGAGTACCCGGACGTTCGGTTGCGGTTGATGGACCGAGACGCGGGCGCCGAGCGAGACCGCCTCGGCGACGGCCGAGTCGAGGTCGCCCACCTGAAAGTCAAAATGCATCATCGGGCGTTGGTCTCCAGATTGCGGCGGCCACACGGGGGGCTGGAAGTCGGGGGCCTCTTGGAACACGACGTAGATCGGTCCGTCGGGCGGCGCGATGATTGCCGTGCCCGGTTCCTGATGGACGACCGGCCAACCCAGCAATTGTGAGTAGAAACTCGCCAAGGCGCGCGGATCCGGAGCCTCGATGGCGGTGCCCCACCACATACCGGTCACGCGAGAGTCCACGTCGGGATTCTGTCACACCGGGAGCTGTCGCCGACGGCGCACGCCCGAGTTCAAGACGGGTTGGAGTCGCGACGCCTCTAGGCGGCGCTCAGTGATGCGAGCAGGATCCGGCTGCCCCGATTGTACGGAGATCGCCGGTCGAGGCCGGTCGCCGATCGTCGGTCGTCGCCAAATCCTTGGTCGTTGTGGCGTCGCCGATCCCCGGTGAGCGAACCGCCGCAAATGCCGCACGTGGAGGTGTCGAGGAAATCGGCGTGCGAACATTCGGCCGGATCGAATCGGAAGTCCCCCCACATGCCAAAAGCGGACGAGATTTCTTGCAGTTTTTCGGGATCTAGTTGAGATCGGTCGTCGGGGCCGTTATTGAATCCGAAGCAGTCGGCGCAAACTCTTATCTTCACGGTGACGCTCATACATCTCCCCAGCCCGAACCGCATTTTCACGCATAAATCGTCTGGCAACTATCGATCAATATAGTCCGTTGGTGCCCTAAATGAGCAGGTCGGGGGCCAATTATCGCCCGAATTTGCATACAAACTGGTTACTAATGGTGCGCGACCGTATATCGGGCGAATAAATGGATTCCAACGAAGATCCAAAGCACGATCAAGATCACGCGACCCGAAACTCGTTCTTCCATCATGGCCACGGCACGACTCAGGGTCGATACATGAGAAGGCCGAAGCCGACCGGCGACCTCAATGAAAACGCCTGCGGCGAGCAGCGCGATCCAAATCGTCGTCCCCACCATCTTAGGAATCTCGAATTCGACGCAACTGTTTGAGTTGATAGAGCTGGAACGCTCCGGCGAGCAGCCACACGAGACATATCCAGCAGCGCACCCAGCGGACCGCAAGAAGGTGATCGACCGTGGTACTCATTGTAGGAACGCTGGTTGATCGGCCACCGAGGAGCAGTCCAATCGCTTCGAGAACAATCACTGCGGTCATCAACGCAAGCCACGGCGCGACGGTCGACAGTGTGGATTCACCAGATCGGCTTCGGATATCAGCAGATATTGCGCCGTCGTTCGAGAGGCCGCCGAGAAGCCCATAGATAACCACAAACACGAGGCACGGAATCCCGACCAGAAAGTAGGAAGGTGCGCTGAACGGCGCTACGCCCGACGTTACCCAGGCGTAGGCGATCAACACCGCTCCCAGTGCCGCTCGCTTCATTTGGTCAGAATACCGATGAACAACCCGGTGTTAGAGGCTATGACCTTGACGACAGAGTCACACGGACGCACCGTCGAATGTACGGCGGAGCTGGAGCGCGAGGCGAGGGAAGACAAAGGACGCGAGGAAGATCGGGAGAAAACTCTTCCCGGTGCATCGGAAGGCGACGGTTTGATCTTCGGCCGCTTCGAAGGTCTCGGTGCGGCTGGACTTTCGACCGCTGCGAACTTGCAGAGTGTGCCGGCCCGGTCCGATTGGAATCTCAAGTGTGTCGTTCATTGCGAGGGAACCGGCACTCTGACCGTCAACGACGACGTCGTACGCTCCTCGTCGGACTTCGACTCCGATTGCTTTATGTGTCACTTTGAGAGTTGCGGTCATAGTTCATTTCCTCCCATTGTCGGAAAGTGTTGTTCATACGTCATTGGTCTTTCCCACCAAACTAAGTGAACAGACGAGGTCATGAACCGCCTGGCGTGAGAAACGGTGGTATGTGAGGCCGCGGAACTGCGGATGGACCTCTCGCTGGCGTCGTTTGACCTAGCCGGGAATTTGGGCAATCGGAGGATCAGCTCCCGTGCTCCCCGGCACGAGAGGATGCATCGTAATTCGACCGCAAAAGTGAAAGCCGCCGAGGCGGATAAATACTCGGTACGCCCCGTTCACTCTCGGGAGTGTCACCGACATCGTTCTTGTACTGATGCATTTGGAGGGCGGGTTGCCGAAGGGCATGTCGGTGCCGTAAATCATGAAGGAGGCGAGTCCACCGTTACTTTTTAAAGTAACTGTCGGCAACTCAGTGCCCTTCTTCAAGCCCCCTATGTCATTGAAATCACGATCAGCCACGTCCTCTTGAACGACCGAGAGTCGAGTTCCTCCAGGCCCTAAGAAGGCGGCAGTCGGGAATCCACTGAGACGACAATTGTCAGAACTCGTATTTCGGACCCAAAAGAGGTTGTTGACGTTGCCCATGCCATCAAGAAAGCCGTGAAACGAGACCTGAAGATCTGAGGGCGCACACGGCCTGGATCGATGCGAAGTGGCATATGCATCGGTGCCAAGCACCGATACTCCGCTCAAGACGAGCGTCGACATCAAAACAAGTCTGCCCAGCCGTTCCATCGACATAGTTCACCACAGGCGAAATTTCTTCGCAGTACCGGAATTGTCGGGCAGATGGTGGTATTTCGTGGACGATGATCGTGATGGCACGTCAGTCAACTGGGCCGCGCTACTCACCGGGGTCGCACGCCACCGGACATTGAGCCACTCCGATCAACGGGGCCTCGCCGGACTCATCCCCGCAAGTTCTTTTCATTCCTGTAGACCGCGCAAAGCGCCGCTCGTTGGTTGGAGTCCAAGTCAGCGTCGGGACGCGAGTCGGGAATGCGTCCTCTCCCGACGTCATTGTCGCGTGACGGAGGCAGTTCGAGGTAGCCCTTTCCGACAAGTGTGAGCAACTCCTTCATCGTGCACGTGGGGCTCGCAACACTCCGGCCACATCCCGCCAAGAACAGTGAACCCGCAACGATCGCAACCCCGGAGACAGCAGTTCGCGCAGCGCGACAACCTTTTGATTGACGACGCACGGGTTTGCCTTCCATGATGTCCTTGCGATCAAGTCGCTATCAATCAACTTCTACGTCGAGCAATAGCCATTTTAGAGGCGGAGAACAAAGGTTGTCCGCGAGTGAATGTCCGGCACGTCCAGTGATTCAACCCGAAGCGGTTGAGGGAGATTTACTGCTCACGGAATTAGGGGTTCGTCAGTACTGATCGCACGTCGAGGTTGCGGAATCGAGGCGGCCCGCTCATTACTTTGGCCAAACTCGCCGAGAACTCCGAGGTCGCGGGATTGTCCTGTTGTTCCATCGCTTTCTCGAAGGAGGGGAACTCAACTATCGATATGTACGTTCCGGGGCGATCGCGGTCTTCGGTGGTCGTTGAAGCCGTAGCGGTCAATGCTCCCGGATGCTCATCTCGAAATCGCTCCAACGCCGCCGTGACCGCACCAATGTCGGTTGCTTCGAACTCGACGAGCTGTATGAACCCTGACATGTCCTGTCTCCTCTTGCTATTCGCTGCCGGCTCGAATTGTACGACCCGAGCAACATCCCCGTCGGACTTTCTCGCGCATCCCGCACTGTGGTGTCGAACGCCCGACGCAACAGTTCCGCAGCCTTTCAGTGGAGACTGTCCTTTGGCTCTTCACCATTGCCTCATAAGTAGAATTTGGAATGGACTCTCCGGGCGCGTTGATTGCAGCGGGCCGTGACGCCGACATCTTCGAGTATCGAAAGGGAACTGTCCTTCGACGTTCGCGCAATGGCCCCTCCCAGATCCTCGAAGCGCGAACCATGGAATTCGTTCGCTCCGCGGGTTATCCCGTTCCGGAAGTGTTCGAAGTGGGTGACGACGGTATTGATTTGGTCATGGAGAGGATTTCGGGACTCACGATGCTGGAAACTGCATCGAATCGGCCGTGGAAGCTGAGAGGTTTCGGCCGAGACCTTGCTGAGTTGCACGTATCTCTCCACAACTTGAAGGCCCCCGATTGGATGAAAGTTCTTCCGTTCGGCTCGGGTGATCGTGTCCTCCACCTTGACCTACACCCTTTAAATATCATCCTTTCGGACAACGGTCCTGTGGTCATCGATTGGACAAATGCTTCACGAGGAGATTCCTTGGTCGACGTCGCTGCGACTTGGGTGTTGCTGGCGTCTGGAAATGTTCCAGGTGGTCTATTGGACACCTTGATGGCGAAGGTTGGCCGCGGAGTCCTTTTGCGGAGCTTTCTAGATCCGTTCTCGAAGTCTGAACTGCATCCGGTGCTGAGAGAAGTCGTGGAGTGGAAGTCCAAGGACACCAATATGACCTCATCAGAAATCGAAAGGATGCGCTCTTTACTCTGAGGTGGCGTCCAGTCAACTTCGGTGGACTTGACGGTTTCGGAGGCCCGACGCGACAGTTCGGCAACCTTCCATTGGCGACTCGACAACTAAGAACTGACGTCGGAATCTTTCGTCACTGACCGACCCTCCCGTCAATGCACTCGCGTAAAAGGTCCGCGTGTCCACAGTGACGCGTGTACTCTTCGATCATGTGCACCAGGAGTTCTCG
Organism: uncultured Acidimicrobiaceae bacterium; assembly: GCA_963703105.1. Lineage (GTDB taxonomy): Bacteria > Actinomycetota > Acidimicrobiia > Acidimicrobiales > RAAP-2 > RAAP-2. The sequence continues at coordinate 49,840 of OY969792.1, forward strand.
AACAGCTATCCCTTGGCTTCCAAGGCGTTCGCCGAGATCCGGGTGCTCGGCCAGTACGCTGTCGGTCGTCGTCTGCTCTAGGGCCAACGACGAATACGCGGCATCCACTTGAATCCGGTCGGCGATGGCACCATCGAAGTCCCCATCGCGTTCCCCGTAGAGCCTCGGCAGCGGATTGACGTCATTGATCCAATTGCGCCAGCGGCGTTCTGCTTCGGCCAGATGGCGAAGTAGGCCGAGCAGTGACATCGTCGACGGCGGGACTGAGCGGCGAGCCATCTGCTCCGGATTGAGATCCTCACACTTCATCAGTAGGGTCATCCGATAACCCTTCAGGTAGTCCTGAAGCGTCGCCAGTTCACCGTCGGAACTAACACCCTCACTGTTGCGAGGATCGTCGATCGGGTCGGCCCACATATCGGTGTAGACGGTCGCCTTACTCCATCGATCGGGTTGGTTACTCATCGGACACGTTCTACCAGAAGGCGTGTCGGGTTCGTTGCCCAACTCGAAGGTGCGGACAGGTTTCTCGACCAAGAATGCCGGAGGGTCGAAGTCAAATCTCCGACTGGCGGATTTGCCCTCGGAGCCTTGATTATTAGTCGTAGTCCGTGTCTTCACACCTGGTGTCGGACACCCGACGCGACAGAAGTGCCACTTTGTATTTGAGGCTGCGTTGATTTTTCCTCCGCCGGGAGAAAGATGCCGATGCTACGCTTCGCCGCAAATGAAGAATATTCCCATGCTGAGAAAGACTCGCGCGTGTACGTCTTCCGTCCTCGTGGTCGCCACGGTGACATTGCTCTCGGCTTTCGCGCTACCTGCAGGCGCCGCCGGAAAAACCGCGACGTTCTGCAAGGATGTCACCGGAGTTGGCGTTATTCTCTCACCCGCACTGCCCAGTAATGACTCCGCCAGTGCCATCGCGTCGGCGGTGTCCAAACTGCCCAGTGACGTGACCGCATTAAAGAAGATCCATGTGAAACTCATTGCGGCTGCCGCCACCGCCCCTAGTCCTACGTTGGCCCGCGTCCTTCGAGTCGCTGCTACTTCGGTCGTGGAAGAGAGCACCGCCCTAACCAGCTCAATGAATGACGAAGCGGCCGTACTCGCCGATCCCAAGAGCTCCTCGGCAGTGATGACCCTGGCGAAGGACCTCATCGCGGCAATCAGCGCCGCCGCTACCGCGAACGCCTATTTGGCGGTGGACCAACCAACGATCGCTAAGGCTTGCAAGAGCTCTGCTTGATTAGCAATCAACGAGATGGCGTTAAGTGTCGGCGGGCCGACCTCCGCACTCTCCGAACGGAGCTTGAGGCATTGGGAATTCGACGAGGTTGTATTGCCTACGACACCATTGCGTGGCGCATGACAGCTCTCATTCCTTGCTCAACTTGAACTGGATTGGTGACGTGGTCGCATCTCCACCAAGGTTGTTCGCGGCATTGATTGAACAGTTTCTGAGATTCACAATCGAAGTTCCGCACTTGCCGACTCCAATCATTCCGGTAATGACTTTGAAGTTAAATGTGGGAAGTACGCCATTTGCGTTGGTCCTCGTAGACTCGCGCGTTGAGGTCGCGCAGCCACTATCACCGATGGCGGCTCTCAAGCATTCACTGAGATTGATCCTCTCTTTCGGCTCGAATCCACTTCCAACAATGTGAACTATGGATCCAGAGACCAATCCACGTGATGGCGTGACAATAATGTGCGGAAACGTCCTCGCTCCAGCGATGTCGTCGACGCCGGCGACGAACGACCCGGCCGAGAGTGCGATGACCATCGCCAACCGGCACCAGTGCGTAGGCCGAAGAGTCATTAGCACCTCGATTGAATTGGTATAGCCAAGCATTGGATGGTTTTCAAGAGCCAACTGTGCTGTCTGACTTGAGATCAGATTACGGGGTCCCTGGCTGGAATTGGCATCGATTCTGGCGATGGAGATGAATTCCAACAATTCAACAGTTCTTTTAGTTCGGTATCCAATTTCGATGTCGCCCTTGGAGGGCCGGCCCTCACAATCTCCGACTGGCGCTTAGCGTTGGAGCAACTAATCGTCGGCTGATCGGCGCCCGCGAATTCTGGAACGCAATACCAATATGAGAATGTATCCAGACGCCGGAGCGATAAGGAGGTTTGGCAGGCTAATGGGCAGTCTGTCCGTTGCAAATCCGTAGATGACCCAGAGAATCGCTTGCGCGGTGGCGATGGAGTACGCGACAATACTCAGCCCACTCATGGCTTTGAAATCACTTCTTCGTCGAACGGCCCGCCAAAGTTGTGGAGTGAATTGCCCGACATCGACAATGGCTGCGAGATACCCAATGAAGAGGATCACTTCCGCGCCCGAGACCGTGAGACCACAATGACGATGAGTGAACTCATCATCAAGTTGACGCTGGCGGCCGCGACTACCGGAATGCCGCTGGTACCGATTCCGTACACGAGCAAGAGAGCGTTAAAAAGGAATCCAGTGCCGTAGGCGACGACGCTTACGCCCTCCAGCATGGCGTGTTCGTGTTGGTGACGGATAACCCGCCATCCCTGTGGGAGCCACATGAGAAGAGCACCCAGACTTGCAAGATACCCGATGGCGTCAATCACAAGACCATTTTGTCAGGGCATCTGCGAACACCCCTTGAACCCGGTGACTTACACAATCTCCGACTGGCGTCTCCAAAATTGGGATGTTCTCTCCACATCCGGATGAGTCCGTTGTTTGATCGCACTAATCGGAGTGATGGTGGCGAGACAGCAGGGAATTCTTAGGATTTTCATAAATTAAATGCTTCGTGACCTGCTATCTTGGCAGTCACTGCTGGTGAGTGCTAAACAGTAGTACTGGACAAAAGAGTGATTAGGAGGTATGGCAATGCCACTTCTTGTTCGTTCCGAACCATATCGAGACTTTGATCGTCTCTTTCAGCAGCTCATGGGAGATTCAAGTCGCCGGACTACGTCCGTGGGTATACCGATGGACGCGTATCGGAGGGAAGACCAGTTCTTGCTTCAATTCGATGTACCCGGCGTGGATTCCGAATCAATTGAGTTGACCGTGGACAACAATACCTTGACCGTCAAGGCAGAACGTCAAGCGCCAGTGCTGGCCGAAGGCATCGAAGCTTTGGTCGCAGAGCGTCCGCATGGCGTGTTTACGCGTCACATACTCTTAGGCGACAATCTCGACACATCGAAGATCGATGCACAGTTCTCCGACGGTGTGCTGACCCTTTCGATTCCCGTCGCCGAGGAAGCGCGACCTCGGCGAATTGACATTCGGCACGATTCTTCTAAGGCGGAGATCTTGGCGTAAATCCAACTGCTATCCGGGGTGGCTCATCAGATTTCAGTGCGGAGCCACCCCGGAATTGCTTGGGATTTACGCCCAGCCCTCAATGCTGCATAATCAGTAGCGACACGGATCATTCGCCTTGGTCGGCCGGACTTCGTGTAGTTCATTCCGCTTCGTTCGAACGGAAGGTAGGAGGTCTCGATGGGAAACCACCCAGGCGATGATGATGATGATCCTTTAGCCAACCCTGAGCACGATGTTCCGGATGAGGCCGGGGTAGAGCCAGGTGCTCCGTCGGAGGCAATCTTGTCGACGCGGACTTCGAAGGCGTGGATACGGCTTCTTCCCGTGCTCGTCGTCTTGATTGTCATCCTGGTCTTCGTCTTTCAGAATCCGAAAGATGTGAAGGTGAGCCTTCTCACGTTCTCGGGCACGTTGCCCCTCTCCGTTGCGCTCCTTGGCGCGGTGATTCTAGGCGCACTCATGACGCTGGCGCTTGGCTCGGTTCGTATCTTGCAGCTTCGCAAGCAGGTTCGTCGGAAGTTGGGTGACTCCGATCGGAAAAGGCGTCGGTCCAAATAAGTTTGGACGGAGTGATGTTGCAATCCGTTGCCATCGCCGGCCCGATGCGACAGCTCCGCAATCGTGCACTGGCGGCTTGAAACTTTATCTCCAATTCAAATCAAACACCGCATGCGTTCCGCTTAATCCCTTGAGAGCGGCTGATCGTGGTCCGTTCAAAGGAAAGGCCCCTTCCAATTCCTCCTGACTGGCCTGGGAAAGCAAAATCTCGCCACCGCTGGCGATGCTGCAAACGCGTGCAGCGACGACAACAGTACGTCCGAAGAAGTCGCCACCTTCCGCCTTCGCGTTTCCAGTGTGCATGCCGACTCGGGCAGGCACCGGCACTCCGAACCATCCTTCATTCAGAGTTCGTTGAATTGCTGAGGCACAGGCCGCCGCCGAGCCAGCAGCGGGAAACGCCAACATGAACCCGTCGCCCTGACCCTTCACAACAGTTCCGCCGAATACGGCGGTCTTTTGTCCCACAATGGCATCGTGCCATTCGAGGAGTTCAAGCCATCGCTCTTCACCCAGGGACTCCATAAGAGGGGTCGAACCTTCGATGTCGGTAAACACGATTGTCACAGATCCATCGGCAGACATTCCTGACGCCGGCGTCGCCACGTCTTGAACCAGAACAAGAAGTTCGTCAAAGGTTGTCGTGAGATCCAGCCCGACCAGTTCCTCATTTGCGACAGTGACGGAGAAGTGATGATGCACGATTTTCCAGTAGACGCCCTCCTCGTGAACGATCACCGTCATCCTTGCCTCCTGTGGCTCCTTATCTCCAAAAGTGATGTGACAGCGAATGGCAATCCAACCGACGGTGCCCTCTCTCCACGCAACGATTTCATCGGCGTCGACGCGGATCCCGCTAAGTGTCGCCATTTCGCTGAACTGAGCCCTCCCCGCGGTTAGGTGGCTCTCTAGTCCTACCCACCATTCACCCGGATCGGGACCTATAAATCGCAATCCTGGGTGATGCGACATCGGGTCCATGAAGTTGGCGAAATCCACAAACCATGACGACATCCATCGATCAGCGAACTCAACGAGTTCTGGCGCAGGTTCCATCGACCGAGATTACTCACGGGACAGTCGCAAGAAGGGAAACAGCGGCTCATATGACCGGAGTCATGGTTTGTCGATGCGATCCACACCGGTGTCGGAGGCCCGACGTAACAGTTCCGCAACCGTCCAGTGGCGACTGGATGCCCCGCTAAGTTCGAAAACGGAGCCAATCTACGACTTGCGGGCACGATCGATCCGTTTGCCGGCAATGCCTAGGTGCTCAATCGGGATCGACGACTTTGCTCACTATCCACGCGTGCTTGCCAACCGGACGACCGCGGCGAAAGCCGTATTGTTCGAAGAGCTCAACAGTGGCGCTGAACAAGAAGCGACCTTGTGCCACGCGACCGTCAGTGACTTCCGGAATCGCTTCAACGAGACCGCCACCGGCTTGAGCGATTTGACTCAGTGCCCCTTCTAACGCTGTGCGAGCGACGCCCTGACTGCGATGATTCTTGTCTACAAAGATGCAGGTGATTCGCCACTCTGGAAATGGTGGTGGGTCCTTGTCGTATTCGCGCTTGTGCTTGATATTGGAAAGCTCGTGAGGGCTGCCGTATTGACACCAGCCTTGGGCCCGCCCTTCGTCATCGAAGACAAGTGCTGCGTGAGCTCGTCCGGTCTTGACTCGTTCTTCCTTCACATCTCGATAGTTCAAGTCTCTGTTTCCACACTCGGGGTGGTAAGAAATGCACCAACAGCCGCCATAGATTCCGTTATTTCGCTCAACAAGCTCCGCGAAGTCATTCCACGTGGAAGCACTGAGAGGATGGACCGAATACGACATCGCAAAGTCCTTCTTAGCGCGAATTCGACAGTCACTCCGGCATGTGGCCCAGAATGCTGGTGTCGGGGGACCTCAACATTCTCCGACTGGCGGATCAAGTCGTGGGAATGACGGCCAGGAGCCGCGCGACATAATGGGCCCGGTTCAACTCGTGATCCTTAGCGTGCAATCGGTGTCACCGTCATCTGGCGATAGATTGGTTCGAGTTCGTCGAATCTTATGTTCCACGACATAGACAAGTCTGCCTTCTTTCGACCGGCCAGATATTCCGCGAGATCCTCCAAGTGCGCCTGCCAGCCAGCCCCGTACGCCCAACATATGTCCGGAGCAATTCCTCCTTTCTCCAGCATGAGATTCGTGTGACTTGCGTCGGCGACGAGATCAACAGTCAAACCTTGCTCCTCGCCTTCGTTCTCCCACATCGTGACTGATAAATGTCTCGGAGCGTCGCATTCGTCGACTCGGCCTTGTCCGTCCCAACCACTACTTGGGATGAAGGCCGTAAAAGTTCCACCAACGTGAAATTCACCGCCGAAGTTTCCATACCATCGAGCCAAACGTTGAGGTTCGGTGAGTGCCGACCAAAGGTCATCGATACCGATATCAAATTGGGTCTTCATACGCACCAATCCTGCGCCACCATCTGCGTGCAAGGTACCTTCGATTGCAAACTCCGAGTGTGCGGTCATAAACCCTCCGGTTTGATTCTGGAACGTTGGCCATTTGTGAAAACAATACGCACTTGATTGTTTAGATTCCGAATTGCGGTGGGCTGACGTCAACATTCTCCGAGTGGCGCATAAAACCTTTTCGGACGTCGATTGTCACAACCGAGAAGTCGCGCCGACTCGGAGCATCCCGGTAAGCGGTCGTAGGCTGCTTGGCGTGCATCTCACTCGAAGTCTCGTTTCAGGAGCAATCTTAATAGTGAGCACTTTGACCTCTCCTGCGAGCGTTGAAGCTTCGTCATCGACGATCCCGACTTGTTCGACAAGCGTTCTGACTATGCGTGCCGGATTCAGCGGAGCCGCCGCAGGTAATGTCGGCACGCCAATTCTCGTTACAAACCACGGGACTACGAGCTGCACGTTGGATGGCTTCCCAGTCGTTGTCGCCCACACCGAGGCGCCCAGTCCTCGACGCGTGAGTTTTGTCCACCGTTCAAGGTCACAAATCTTTAGGACCGTTGCACCAATAACTGTGGTTTTGGCGCCCGACGGCAAAGCGTCATTCGGAATTTCTTATTCCGATGCACTCGATCAGCAATACGGACAGGGGCCACGCTGCCAGATGAATTCTGTGACTGTCCAACTCCCGAACGTGATGCCCACGCGCATGTTCAAGATCCCGCTAGTCGCCAACGGGCATGACGGTTTCGTCCCGATCAATTCGTGTTTCGCGGGATTCGTGCTGGGACTCACGCCAATAGTCAAAGGTCCAAATCCACCTAACTACTGATTAGTTGCGGATTTTTGTGGCGAATGCAAAGCAACTTGAAAGTGGGAGACGGAGGCCCGACGCCGCAGGAGTGCAACCCTTCATTGGCGCATTGATTTACCTCCGCTGGTCCGATGTGTGTCAACGGGCAAGCATGATTGGATTGAGAATCATTACTGACCGGACGAAATAAATGCTTCCCATTTTACGCCTTTTGGTGCGATCACTCGCGGTGAAACGCGCCGACCAGCTTGGTGCGGGTATATCTCGACGAGAGCGGCGGGATGTTTATAGTTGCACGACGAAATCTTGAAGTAACCCGTAATTTCGAACGATCCGGTACCAACACACGAGAACTGGATAAATAGGGTCTTCCCTTGGGGAGTGTAAGCCCGAAGTTTTGCCGATCCAAAGCCACGCGTGACCGGAACCAAGACCACATCCTTGGCTCCGGCGCCGCTCAGCGCGCTCGTCGGAAGCTTCGGCAACTTCGCAGACGCAGTTGCCGAAGCCGAACCGGTTGACATCACTGAGACAATTCCCAGAGCGATGAACAACGAGAATCTAAGCGTCTTGTTGGGGTTAATCGAAGGAAGAATCACGAAGTCTGTTGCCACGGGGGAGTTTCCGTGGTGTTGGTGCCAACAAGGATGACTGTGGAATTGGGGTTCTCAGGAAATCGACCAGTGACGGTCGATATTTGTGACTCAACGCATATCGCATTCAGCCAGTAATAAGTCCCCGCTGTATTCCAATACGTGTCACCTAACTGGATTATTCCGTACTCATGTTCAGGAATGTTGTTCACTGTCGCGATTGCGGAAGTTGACTCAGATGTGGACTTGCCAACGGTGACTCCGCTATTCCCTCCGATGGTGAAGATGATGAGGTCGACCTCGGCAGATCCTCCGATTGTTCCTGCATCGCTTAATGTCTGTGTTGACGTGAATTGCGCCTGGAGGGAGGCAGAATAAGCGTTGTAATTGTACAGATATATTGCGTTTCCCTTCCCGAAATTCGACTCAGTGTGCGCAGTTTGAGAATATTGATATCCGGGAAGGCAATTCACTACGTTGGTCGAAGCGGAAGCTTGGCCAGTTGAAAACCCTATGGGCACTAGCAACATCGTGAACGCCCCGAACCAAAGTTTAAAACTTCGTTTGCGTTTCAAAACTTCTCCCCTATGCCTTTGCATCAAAGAGAAAGTCTCTCCTCGCGAAGAGTATGCAAGAAGTGGTTGATTTCCAATTCGCCTTGTAGGGTCAAAAGTCCCAACTCTTGTTAATACGTATAGGCGCTTTCATCACACTCACATTTCGGGTGCTTTGTTCGGCCAATTCCTAGAGCCCGAGGACGGCCGGCGCGAAGCGCCAAGCCGTCCGTTCGGGCTACCTGTGTGATCATCAAAATCTTCTCAATCCTCTGACTTCGAGAAATATTTCAAAGACTCCTCAAAGTTTCTGTTCGAAATCGAGGAAATGCGTGTGGCTAGTTCTAGTAGAGGGTGAATTTCTCGACCCTCCACTAGGAGCATCGTGGAACGACCAAAAGTCACCGGCAATGAAAAGTTCGGGCGGGTTAGCCGTTGCCGAGACCGTTGGATGCGAGCGGATTCATGAGCGACGGTCGCGACCTGTCACGGGCGGCTGGCATTCTGATCGCAATCGGACTGCGACTCCTTTCAGAGGAGTCGAGCGAGGAGGAGAACGATGAGCACAACGGTCGCTTAGTTGAGGGTCTCGACTGAAGACCAAGTGGAGTTCTCGCCGGACGCCCAGGTGAAGCGCTGTCGCGACCTCGCCCGACTCCGCGGACTCGAGCCGGTCACCGTGCTCGCGGACGAAGGTTGGTCCGGCAAGAATCTGGATCGCCCGGCGGTGCAAGAGCTCCTTCGACTCGTCGGGCTCAATCAGGTGAAGGATCTGCTCATCTGGCGCTGGGACAGGCTCAGTCGCGACCAGGGCGACTTCGCGACACTGGTGAAACTCTTTGATCGTCACGGCGTCAAAGTCCACTCGGTCAACGAAGGTGACCTCGATCTCGCCAGTGCCTCGGGTCGCATGCAGATCGGCGTGCACGGGGTCTTTGCCCAGTACTACCGCGATCAGATCGTGGAGAACACGCGCATGGGACAGCGCCAGGCGGCCGAGCAGGGACGTTGGCTGAACCGAGCACCGACCGGTTACGACATGGTGAACGGACAGCTGGTCCCCAATGACATGGCCCCACTGGTCCGTCGGATTTTCGACCTACGAGCGGCCGGCGCGAGCTTTCCGTCAATCTCGGCCGACGTCGGCATTGAGTACTCGACCGCTCGCCACATCAGCCTGAACCGTGTCTACCTGGGTGAAGTGCGACTGGGCGACGACTGGTTCCCAGGACAACATTCGGCCCTCGTTGACCGGAAGCTCTTCGATGCCGCGCACCGTGGCCATACGACCGGACAACGTCGCAGCAAGGATCTCCTATCCGGTCGAGTTCGTTGCGGGCTCTGCGGACGCGTCGCCGGTGTGCACTACAACGATCGCAACCAAGCGATGTATCGCTGTCGCCATCGCGGCCAGGGCTGCTCTCAATCCGGGCGCTCCGCCAACGGTCCGCATCGAGCCGCCGTGCTCGGTCTACGGGTCCTCGGGAGCGATGCTGACCTTCAAGCCGCTGTTCGAGCTCAGCTCTCTGCGAATCCTCAAATGAGCTCACACAGCGGTCCCAGCACCACGTCTGTGGTCGCGGCTCTGAGAGCCAAAGAGCGCAAGCTGCTCGATCTCTACTACGCCGACAAGATCGACCCCGACGGCTTCGCTGAGGAGTCCAGACGACTCACGACGCAACGCCTTACGCTCGAGGGCGAAATCGCGGAAGCGGAACGCGCACAGCGCACACGCGAATGGGCAAGTCTCAAGTTCGAGCAGGTTGCGCACGTTCTCGCTGAGTTGAACGTCGATGCACTTTGGGACGAAGCCAGTGTTGCTGAACGACGAATTCTGGTTGAAGATCTTGTTGACTCCGTCAACATTTACCCAGATCAATTGACGGTTCAGATCGTGGGCGCACCTCCGATTCTCGTGACACTTCAAGAGGTCGGGTTGAACCAGGGTTGCAAACCTGTGGTGTCGGAGGGCCGAAGTGAACCCGCACGCACGATTCGATTGGAGCGGTGGGGGAGTACGCACCGGCCATCAAATGCATTAGTGGGCGAGTGACATTCCAAGAACGAACATGCCGGAACAGAGAAGTGGGGTAGTGGTGATCAGCGCGGCCGCATAACCCCAGTGGTGTTCTCGCTGCAGAATCATAGGAATTGCCAGAGCCGACGAGAACGTGGTCAGTCCCCCACAAAAACCTGTCAAAACAATCGTACGAATGTGGTCATCGTTGGAGCCGACAAGACGATAGGCCGCGTAACCGGCGATGCCCGTACCCAACGCGTTCGCCGCGACGGTGGCCCACGGTCGACTCGTCGGATGATTTCGTCGAACGGTGTATTCCAGGAGGTAGCGCATAACGCAACCGACAGCGCCGAATGCCGTAACCAGCAGAAGTGTCACGCTCTTCGCCGATGCCGACCTAAACCGAGGAGGCCCGCAAAAAGGCCGCTCAGGATGGCCCCTGCGGTCACTAAAAGGCAACCTCCTATGGTGCGGTGCCAGATTGCTGCTAGATCGACGAAGAGGCCTGAATAGGACGTCAGTCCACCCAAGAAACCCGTAATGAGCAACAATCTCACGGGATCGTTCGGATCGTGATGTTTGAGACGGTGGCGTAGTAGGTCGGTCGCTACATATACACCGATGGTGTTGATGGCGAGCAACACCCATGGAATCTGATGCGTCCAATCAGGTAGATAGAGGGCGCCGGAAGTCGAAGGTTGTCCGTAATGATTCACCTTCAACAACAGATCGCGAATCAATGTTCCGATGCCACCGCCGAGCGCCACCGCGAGAATGGCGAGGCCGAGCTGTTTTGGGGAGAGAGTGATGTGAGAGCGCATCAGTACCACGAAACTACTTTGAAGATTGATTACAATTTGATGATCGCACGCATTGCAAGATTGCTCCAATTGTTTCCGACTACGAATTGGAATGTAACTTTACATAACGTACATTATCGGCGTTATAGTGAGAATTCGCTGTTATACTGCACCCCATGCGTCGGCTACTTTGTGCTGCCCTGCTTGTGGCATCCAGCATCGGGATCATCGCGATTCCGGCCGTGGCCGACCCGGGAAACGGCAAAATCCTCCTCTCCTTCGACTACAGCGATAACAGCTCGCCGCCATCGGTGTCCAACGGTCCCTTCAACGTCATCGTCGACGTTCTGCCGGGCGACACGACGGGCCTGATCAGAATGTTCGCCGTCGCTCCGGCCAGCACCAACGACTCGAACATCGTGTGCCACTTCCAGTGGATCAATCAGAGCCAGGCCGAGTGCGCCTTCAACTTCCCGGATAACGGGGTCTGGGCGATTCACGCCCAGTACGTCGTCGTTCCCCAGACCGACGTCATCGCGGTCGCGGTCACCAACCTTCGCGTCCTCAATTAAGCAGGACCCTTCGGGTCCGGTGAAGTTTCGAGTCCTGTGGGGGGACCCCTTTCGGGGAATGTCTCAAGTGATAGTTGAAGCCCACGACGCCGAGGAGGCGCTGGTGCTCGCCCACACGCTCCATCCGGAACTCCCCCGTCCCCGTGTCGCGTTGCCCACGTATGAATAGTCGCGAGCCGAAATGGCTCCTGCGTCGTGGTTTACACTTCGCTGGTGATTTCTCTCTTTCGTCTTGAGAGTTGAGGTCGCGGCATCACCAAACGAAGTGACGAAGAGGGAGTGTGCCCGTGACGCAGAATGAATTGGACCTGACCGGCAAGGTGGCGCTGGTAACGGGCGCCTCCAAGGGAATCGGTGCGTCGATCGCCAGAACCTTCGCCGAACGCGGTGCGTCGGTCATGATGTCGTCGCGAAAGATCGAAGGGCTGGAAAGTACCGCCGACACCATCACCGGTGAGACGGCCGTGTTCGCGGCCAACGCGGGTGATCCCGAGCAGGCGCGCGACTGCGTGGCCGCGACGATCGAGCGATTCGGCGGTCTCGACATCCTCGTCAATAACGCCGCCACCAATCCCTACTACGGCCCCTCCATCGACGTCCCCTTGTCGAGTTTCAACAAGATCATCGACGTCAACCTTCGCGGGCCACTGGTGTGGACGCAGGAGGCCTGGCGTCAAACGATGTCCGAGCGCGGAGGTTCGGTCATCAACGTCGCCTCTGTGGGCGGTCTGAAGTTCAGCGGGATGATCGGCATCTACGACACGTCCAAGGCGGCGTTGATCCACTTAACGAAACACCTCGCGGGTGAGTTGGGACCGAAGGTGCGAGTCAACGCCATCGCTCCGGGATTGGTGCGCACTGACTTCGCTCGCGTCTTGTGGGAACGAGAGACCGATCCGGAGTCGTGGCCCTGGCCGTTGAAGCGCCTGGGAGAACCGATGGACATTGCTCGCGCCGCGCTGTTCCTCGCCAGTGACCTGTCGTCGTGGATGACCGGTGATGTCCTCGTCGTGGATGGCGGGAGCATGACGCTCTAGCTCGAGCGCTTTTGGCGTCGCGGCGGATTTCAATCCGCCGACCACCGACCAGGGTTCAACTCTTGGGTTCGGTGCCCAGCGTGACTTGGATGGTGAGGTGCTTCTTGCCGCGTACGACGTGCAAGGCAATGACGTCACCCGGTCGAAGCGCCGAGATGACGCTGCCGACGTCTTGCGCGCTGCCGATGGTCGTCTTGTTGATACCCACGATGATGTCGCCCTGCTTCACGCCGGCCGCCGCCGCGCCGGTTCCCGAGATGACGCTCATCACCACCGCCCCCGCCGACACGGTGAACCCGTACTCCTGTTGCAGCGAGGGTGTCATCGACGTGATCTCGACGCCGATGAAGGCCCCGTGATTGACGACGCTCTCGCCGGCCTTCAGCTGCTTCAACAGCGATTCAATCGTCGCGTCGGGAATGGCGAAGCCGATGTTCTGGGCGCTGGTTCCGTCGGGCAACGTCCCGGCGACGGCGGTGTTCATGCCGATCACGTCGCCGCTGGAATCGAGCAACGGGCCGCCGGAGTTGCCGGGATTGATCGCGGCGTCGGTTTGGATCATGTTGTTGAGGGTCTCGCTCGAACTACTCGGAACCGGCCGTGACGGTGCGCCCGAGCGCCGAGACGATGCCCGACGTCACGGTGGGCGTTCCCGCGGCGAGTCCGAGCGCGTTGCCGATCGCCACCACGGCGTCACCGACGACCAGATCGTTCGAGTTGCCAAAGGTGACCGGCGTGAGACCGGAGATGTTGTTGATGCGGATGAGGGCCACGTCGTCGATGGGGTTCGTCCCCACCAGCGTCGCGGGCAGCGCCTTCGTCGATCCGGTGCGCGTGACGGTGATCGTGCCGCCGTTGACCGCGGCGGCGATCACGTGATTATTCGTGATGACCAGTCCGTTCTTGGTGATGACCATTCCGGTGCCCTGATCCTCTTGGCCCTGACCTTTCACGTCAATCGACACGATGGAAGGGAGGGCTTTGTTGATCAGCTTGGGAATACTGAGTCCGCCGGGCAGATAGGCCGCGCCGGGCTTGTTGGTCACCGCGTCGATGGTCACTCCCCCGGGTCCGGAGTTCGTCGGCGACGCGTAGTGGCCGGCGAGGCCACCCACCAGCGCCGCCACCAAGAGCAACGACACCCGCGTTGACCAGAGAGAACGCCGCGCGGGACGCACGGACGGCTGCGACGACAGCGGCACGACGTCAGAGACGGTGGTGGCGTCGGGGTGACGTCGATGGTGGCGCATCGGCGTGCCACGGTGCGGCCGTCGATTCAACCGACGGTGCAGTGCTCTCATCGATCGATGCCGGCGCCTCGACCTCACTCGGCGTCGCTTCGACGTCGTCATCGGGCAGATCGGTCACCCGGACATGCTAGGCACTCAATCTAAAATTGACCTAAATGCGCACGAAATGTTTGTTTATGGGCGAGCGGCTAGATTGGAGACCCTATGTCGCGTCGCATTGAGATTGAAATCACGAGTCTGAACGGCGACGTGGCGACGTGGCGCGCGGCCGGCGCCAAGCTGCCCAAGGGAGTTCTTAGCTCGTCGTTGGTGCCCGGTGGACCCGTCGTCGGCAACGTCTATCGCGCCGACGTCGAACAGTACATGGAGGGCATCGAGATCCTCTCGGTCATGGCGCCCAAGACCGCCTCACCGCTCGACCCACGCCACGAGCGTCTCGAACTCATTCCCACGGTGAAGTCCGGTCCCGACGTCGTCGTAACGTACGCGCCCAAGGGTCGCGGCGGCTCGCGCCGCGAAGGAACTGACACCCGACGAGACGGTGGACCCAGTCGCCGCGAAGGTGGACCCGGACGACGCGAATCTGGTCCGGGGCGCAAGGAAAGCGGGCCGGGTCGCCGCGAACGGGGACCCACGAAGCTGAGAGTCCGAGGGTTCCGAGGTGCGCGAGGCGTCGAGTCGTCCCGAGCGCACCAGGCGACCACCGAGGAATCCGGTCGAGCGTGACTCCACGGCGGCGGCGCCCGGAGATCGCCCGGCGCGCGCTCCGCGTGCGGATCGCCCCGCCCGAGGCGCTCGACCCCCTCGCCCCGAGCGTCCGGCCGGTCCCGTCGCAGCCCCCGATGACGACGACGCATCGCAACGCTCTGTTGGCCACGACTTTCGCCGGAGCAACTGCCCGTCGCCGAACAGCTCCTGCGCGGGGGCATGCCGTCGGTTCGTGCCGCCGTCGCGGAACAGAACAAGAACGCCACCGCCCAGGGGCGCCCGACGATTGACGCCACCACGATCGAGCGCATCGCCGAGGAGCTGTTGGGAAAGACCAACCTCGCACTGTGGAAGGACCGCGCGGCGGGCGCCATCGGAGCCGGACGTGAACTTCGCCTGCGAGACCTTCGCGCCGTGGTCACGTCGGCCAAGACGGTCTCCTTGGACGAAGAGGCTCGCGCGCAGTTGAAGGAACTGCAGGTTTCGCTCACCGCGCGACTCGATCACCTGCGCACGCAGTGGAACGCCAAACTCGAGACGGCCATCGAGACGAAGAACGTGAAAGAGGCCCTGGCGCTCGTCGCGCGCCCGCCCGACATGTCGACGCGCGTGAGCGCGGACATGGCGGCCAAGGTGATCGCCATCACCTCCGAGGCCCTCAGCGCCGACGCCGACCCGACGCTCTGGAAAGAGATCGTCGCGTTAACCGTCGACACGTCAATCCGTCGCAACGTGAAGCCGCAGGGTATTCCCGACGACGAGTCGTGCAAAGCGGTCGCGATTCATAACGCCGGCGCCATTCCGGAGTTCGCGAAGTTGCTCGGCATGAAGGTGCCGCCACCGCCGCCGCCCACCAGGATCGCGCGTCGTCCGACGACGCGCCGACCGCCTACTCGCCGCGCATCGTAAGGAGACGGGCCTTCCAACCGAAGGACTCGTACAGCGACTTCATTCCCCGATCCCCCGGCAACGCGTAGCCGTCCTTGGGTGGGCACTCCCCCGCCACCAGCTCGTTCAACAACGTGGTCGCCACGTGTTCGCGACGTCGCTGATGATCGACGAAGAGACACTCCACGACCTCGTCGCGCACGATCGCGAAACCCAGGAGGCCATCCTCGTCGCCGATGGTCCACAGCGAGCCAGTGGCGATCACGTGCGCGAGTAACGCGTCATCGGCCACGTCGCGGCGGATCGTGTCGTAGAGCTCGGGACCGCCGCGGTGGCTCAAGAGCCGCTTGTGCGCGTGCCCCCACAGGCGAGGTGAGCTCTTCGGTTACGTCGCTCGGCCTCGTGACGTGCACGTCAGCTTCTAGGAAGGGGCCGAACGAGACCGGGTCGTGTCTTAGACGCAGTCACGACAGAGCATCTGTGCTCGGTCCGAGAGCTGGCTCGTCTTCTTCAGTAGTCGGCACGACGAACAGCGGAATTCGTCATCCTGCTTGGGCAATATGGTCTCGGCGGGATCGACCAGCGTGTCCACCTCGCCGGGGGCCTCTTCGTCGTCCTCGGGCGTCGACGTGCGGCGGATGGTCTCGGCGAGTACCTCGTCCAGTGCCAGTTCGATGTCGGCGTCGTCCACCACGTCGTCGTCTTCGACGGCGACTACTTCGGCGCACCACGTCCTCGTCCTCCACTTCTTCGACGTCGTCCACATCGACGACGTCCGCCACATCCTCGACGTCCTCTACATCTTCGACGTCTTCGATGTCCTCCACGTCCTCGACGTCGTCGAGGTCCTCTTCGCCAATGGTCTCTTCGTCAAAGCCGTCGGCGAGCTCTTCCTCGTCGAATACTTCTTCTGTGTTGCCGTCACTAGACATAAATCCCTCTTCTGTAGCGCTGGCATTGTAGAGCCTTTTGGGGCTGAAGTGACGTCATTTGGCATAAACAATGCCTAAGGATGAGAAAAACTAGCGATTGAGGCGGTTTCGTTCCGCGGCCGCTCGGCTTCGAGTCGCTCGAGGTCGGTGTCGGAAAAGTCGACGAATTTCATTGCGTCGGCGATCGCCCCGTGACCGGCCACCTCGCGAATGAGTCGGGCCATCTCTTGGGCGACGCGCCGATAGTTCGGGTGACCCTGGGGACTCGATCGAAGTTCGATGAGGTGCATCGCCTCGCGAGCGTTCATCTGCATGACGTAACGGATGCGAAAAGCCAACGCCACCGCGTACTGCGCCTGTTCCGGGAACTCGCGTCGCAGGTCGTAGTAGAGGTCGGCCGAGCGACGCAGCGACTCCTCGATAGCGTTCGGCCAGCCCGGCTTCCACGATGACCTCGGGGACGTCGTAGCCGAGTTCGGCCGTGAGGGGCTGCCACTCGATGGTGAGCAGACGGTGGCGCTGCAGGTCGCGAAACGCGCCGTAGTCGGTGACCAGTTCGAAACGGTAGTCGGTGCGCTCGAAGGCCCGACCCGGGCGGTGTCGGCGGTTCTTCCGATCGCCCGACGTACGTGTTCATCAACGCGCGTCGCTCGTCGGGCGTCATGGCGTCGACGCGTTTTCGGGCCTCGTCGTGCGAGACCGTGGAGTTGCCGAAGACGATCGCCTCGAACACCCGGGTCTCGCCGTCGGGGTCGAAGGCGACGAGCCGAACCTGTTCGATCGCTTCGTCTTCGACGGTCCGGGCCCACATCGACTCCACCAGGTCGCGCGTGGCGCCCTTGGTCTCGGCCATGTAGGTCGACCAGGCCACGCCGCGCTCGGGCACCTCGACGCGCTTCAGGAACGACGGGATCACCTTCACCAGTTCATCCAGCATCAGCTGGGCGTAGAGACGCACTTCGAGCAGCGGATGGGCGCGCATGTGCAAGAGCAGCGACTCGTAGGCCTGGCCCGAGGCGTAGATCCCGAGGTTCGACAGCGCGCTGGCCGGCAGCAGGCCGCGCGTGGCGTCGAGGGCCTTGGCGCGGATG
The DNA here is from genome assembly GCA_963703105.1 of uncultured Acidimicrobiaceae bacterium. Classification (GTDB taxonomy): domain Bacteria; phylum Actinomycetota; class Acidimicrobiia; order Acidimicrobiales; family RAAP-2; genus RAAP-2. The sequence continues at coordinate 67,442 of OY969792.1, forward strand.
GCCTGACGGTAGACGAAGTCCGTGTCCTCGGGGGTCTTCGGGAACTTCCGGGTGAGCCACTCGGTGAGGATCGGCAGGAGTTCGGCGTAGGTATCGAACATGCGGTCCATCTCACCGACGTAGCGCGCGCCGAAGCGCGACTCGAGCAGGTCGTGGTCGCGGTAGAAGCGGTAGTGCCCGTTGGAGAATCGTCGGTCGTAGCCGAGATAGCGCGTCGACTGTTCGAGGTAGCTCATCAGCCGCCCCCACTCGAGGACCTTGGTGAGGACGTTGCTCGCCTGCTCGCAGGCCAAGTGGACGCCGCCCAACTGGGCGACCGAGTCATCGCCGTACTCGACGAAGATCCTCTGGTAGAGCTCGTCGGCGCGCTCGAGGCCGACCGTGGCGTCAATCGACGCGTCGCCCGAGAGGTCGAGGTCGCCGACGAACTCGTCGAGGAAGAGTCGGCGCAGGCTCTTGGACGAGCGCGAGTAGCGCGCGAACAGCGCTCCCTTCACGACCTCGGGCAGGTTGACCAGGGCGAAGACGGGACCCTCGAGGTTCGTGAAATATCGACGGAGAACGGCGACTTCGCGTCGGTGAACTCTTCGGCGACGTAGGCGTGCATGGACTATCGAGGCTAGAGGCGAAATCAGGCCCGCGGGTGGACGCTGGAGTAGCCCGGCTACCACGCTGCGCAGCACGGCGTCGCGGGCCTGGGCCGCGACCTCGGCGACCGAGGTGAGATCGCTCATCCGGGCCAACTGCTCGCACAGGTCGGCCACCTGCTTGGCGTTGCGCACGAAGTCCCCGGGCGAGGTCTGGCCGATCTCGACGTCGGCCAGGTCCAAGACGGTGCCGAGGGAGGCCCCGCGAGCCCAGGCGGCGATGGTGGTGGCGAACTTGCCGTCGGGTTCCTTGGCGCTAGGCACCTTGAAGCGGCTTTCGATCTCTTGGATGGCCGCCGCGGTGATCGTGATCTCGGCCAGCCGGTCGTTCAGGTTGCCGCGGCGCTGTTGGCCGAGACGATCGTTCAGCGTGCGACGCTTCTTGGTGGTGACCTGTCGTGAGGCGTTGGCCGGACGCCCGGCGCGCTTGGACTCGAAGACGAAGCACGACAGCAGCCCGGCCAGCTGGGCCGGCTCCAGTCCTTCGAAGACGCCGCGCGGTGATCGACTCGGCGATCAACAGATCGCACTCGTGGTAGATGGAACGGAGCAGCTGGCCGCTCGTCGTGAGGCGCCAACCCTCGGCGTAGCCGAGCTCTTCGAGGACGTGGTGACGCGCGACCATCTGCTCGCCCAGGGGGCGCTTGTTGCCGGCCGGGCGATGGTCGGTCTCGAACTGGGCGTAGGAGCGCTGCACGACTTCGAGCGCGGTGTCGTACTCGAAGTGATTGATCAGGTTCGCCGTGAAGTTATACGTCGGACGAAACGACGAGTGCAGGTCCGATGGCGGCGCGAGCGCGACGCGTCCGACGTCGCCCAGCGCCACCTCGTTGGCGAAACAGACGATGGCGTGACCCTCGTCGTCGAGTCCTCGGCGACCGGCGCGACCGGTCATCTGGGAGAACTCCGCGCTGGTGAGGAACTTGCGACCGGCGTCGGAGTACTTGGAGAACCTCTCCAGCGCCACCGAGCGCGCCGGCATGTTGACGCCGAGGGCCAGGGTCTCGGTCGCGAAGACGACGGCCAGCAGGTTCAACTCGAAGCAGGCCTCGACGATCTCGCGAAAGGCCGGCACCATGCCGGCGTGGTGCATGGCCAGACCCCGGCGCAGGCAGTCGATGAAGTCGGCGTACTCCAGGGCGCGCAGGTCCTCGTCGGAGAAGTCGAGGAGTCGTGACTGGGCGATCGCCTCGATATCGCGACGTTCGTCGGGCGTGGTGAACATGAGTCCGTCGCGCCGACACTGGTGGGCCGCGTCGTCACACGCCGCCCGGGAGAAGATGAAGACGATGACCGGCAAGAGGTCCTCGCGCTCCAGGGCCTGGAGGAGTTCGCTGCGCCGCGGCGCGCGAAAGGGTGGCGGTGGGGCGCTGGACTTGGGACCCTTCCACTTCGGTCCGGGTCGGAACTTCCGCGTCGACTTCATCAGGTGGTCGATGCGCCGGGCCTCGTCCGAGAGGCGTGTTCCGTCGAGCAGGTCGACGATCTCGACGTGCGGCTGGCCCCGACGCACCACCGCCAGGTGGTTGTGCAGTTGAATGGGCCGTTCGTTCTCCACGATGATGGCCGTCGGCCCGCGCACCTCGGCGAACCACTCCCCGATGAAGTTGGCGTTGCCGATGGTCGCCGAGAGGGCGACGAACCGCACGGCCGGTGGCGTGAGGATGATGACCTCCTCCCACACCCCACCGCGAAACGGGTCCTGGAGGTAGTGCACTTCGTCGAGGATCACGAGACCCAACGTGCGCAGCTGGTGGGACTCGGTGAGCAGCATGTTGCGCAGCACCTCGGTCGTCATCACCACGACCTCGGCGCTGGCGTTGATCGACACGTCCCCGGTGAGGAGACCGACCCGCCGCTCGCCGTAGAGCGCGCACAGTTCGCCGTACTTCTGGTTGGAGAGCGCCTTCAAGGGCGTGGTGTAGAAGGCCCGCTCCCCTCGTTCGAAGATGCGCCCGATGGCGTAGTTGGCGATGAGCGTCTTGCCCGAACCGGTCGGCGCGCTGACCAACACGTTGACGTGTTCGTCCACGGCGTCGATCGCCTCGACCTGGAAGCGGTCGAGTCCGAACGCCAGGCTGTTGACGAATCGAACGCGATAGTCGCGCGTCGCTCACTTCTTCAACAACTTGCCGACGCCGATCGAGACGAAGTAGAAGACCGTGAGGGGCAACGCCAGGGCCAGCATCGAGAGCGGGTCGCCGCTCGGGGTAAAGACCGCCGAGGCGACGGTGATGGCGATCAGCGCGTAACGCCAGAAGTGCAGCAGTTGATTCGGCGTCACGATGTTGGCCAACTCCATGGCCACCAGCACCACCGGAAACTCGAAGGTCACGCCGAAGATGAACATCATCAACAAGAACAGCGTCAGGTACTGGTTGGGGTTGTACTCGGTCAAGAGCGTCTTGCCGCCGATGGACTCCAGGAACTGAATGGCGTGTCCGAAGCTGAAGTAGGCGACCGTCATTCCCGAGATGAAGAAGACCAGGGACGCCGAGACGAAGGGGATGATGTAGCGACGTTCGCGAGCCTTGAGACCGGGCGTGATGAAGCGCCACAGCTGCCAGAAGAGGACCGGTGAGGCGCACAGGATCCCGCCGAAGAAGCCGATCTTGATGCGCAGCGTCAGACCGTCCAGCGGGGCCGTCACCAGGAACAGGCAGCCCTTGTGCGCCGCGTCGCGGGCCGCGCAGTACGGCTCTTGGAGGAAATGCAGGATCTGCGGGTAGAAGATGAACGCCACCACGCCGAAGAGCGAGACGGTGATCGCCGAGACGAGGAAGCGGTGACGTATCTCGGCGAGGTGTTCGGCCAGCGTCATGCCGGACTGGGCTTTACTGAATCGCGACACGTCCGACCTAGTTCAGAGACGGATCAGGCGGCAGCGGGGAATTCTCTGTTCGCGCGGCGACCGGCCGACTGGGAGGGGTGATGAGCGGCGCCACCGCGTCGGCCGCCACCGGTGGAGCGTTCTTCTGCACTTCCGCGGCCTCTTTCGCGTCCACGTTGTCGGACAGTTGGTTCAGCAGGTTGATCGGGCTGCGTACGATCCGCGCGATGTCCCCGGTGCTCGGCAGGTCGGGAAGGGCGTCGCGTACTTCGGTCTCGACTCGTTCCTGGAGTCGCTTGAGGGCCCGCCAACTCGAGCCGAGACGGTGCGCCACCTCGGGCAGTTTGTCCGGACCCAACAAGAGCAAGACCACCGCCACAATCACCATGATCTTGACGGGGCTTAAGAACATCAGCCCATTGTAGGTCGGGGTCTAGAGAAATCCGATTCGGGAAAGGGGCCAGATTCGCAGGAACGCCTTGCCGATGATGTCCGAGCGCGGCACCGGTCCCCACATGCGACTGTCACAGGAGTCGGAGTGATTGTCGCCCATCATGAAGTACTGATTGGCCTTCAGATGGACGTGACCGATCGGTTGACCGAGGGGCTCGGTGTGGGGCCACTTCTCGTCCAGTGCCACGCCGTTCACGTAGATCGTGTTGCCCTTTGACGTCAGGAGTCACCGGGCACACCGATCACCCGCTTGACCAGATCGGTGACCGGCTCGCCGCAGTTCTCGGCCGGCGGTGCTTTGAAGACGACGACGTCGCCGATGTTGATCGTGCCCCACGAGACCGCCAGTTTGTTGACGATGATGCGGTCTCCGATCTGCAACGTCGGCTCCATGGAACCGGACGGGATGAAGAAGGTCTGAAAAGCGAAGGTGCGCAGGAGGAACGAGACCAACACGGCGACGACGATGATCGCACTCCACTCGATCAGGGCGCGACGACGGGGCTTCTTGGGTCTCGCGGGCGGCGGTGGCGTGGGTGGCTCGGACGTCAGCACGCCTGAGGTTTCGAGGGGGGTCACTTCAGACACTCATCGAGTTTAGTCAACTCAACCGTGTCGCTCTAACGAGAGCAGGAGCTTCTGGAAGCGCTCGTCGGTGCTCTTGAAGGGATCCTTCAACAGCACCGTGCGCTGCATCTCGTCGTTGAGCTTCAGGTGAACCCAGTCCACGGTGTAGTCGCGGCGCCACTCCTTGGCGGCTTTGATGAAGGTGCCGCGCATGTGCGCGCGCGTCGTCGGGGGCGGGGTGTGCGTCGCCGTGGCGATCTCCTCGTCGGTGACGATGCGGCGCAGGTGACCGCGGGCCTGACGGCGATAGTAGAGACCGCGTTCGAAGCTGGTGTCGTGATAGAGCAGGTCGATGAGGGCGATCTTGGGGTCGCTGAGTTCGACGCCACTGCGTTCACGCTCGCGCTCGATGATCTGCAACTTGGCGATCCAGTCGACGCGGTCGGCCAGACCCATGGGGTCGTTGCGGTACTGCTCGATCACTTCGCGCCACAGTTGCACGGCGTGGACCTGATCGGCCGGGAGCGGGTGGCCCTGCAAGAACTGTTCGGCCCGTTCGCAGAGGTCGTCTTGGATCTCGAGCGCCGTTAGGTCGCGCCCGTTGGTCAGCTTGACCGGCTCCTTGCTCCACAGGTCGTAGGAGATGTCGCGCAGGGCGTTGATGGGAGAGGCCATGTTGTAGTCGCGCAAGACGGTGTTGCGGTCCTCGATCATGGCCAGCACGACGGCGGCGGTGCCGAGTTTCAGGTAGGTCGCGAACTCGCTCATGTTGGAGTCGCCGACGATGACGTGCAGTCGGCGGTACTTCTCGGGATCGGCGTGGGGTTCGTCGCGGGTGTTGATGATCGGACGGCTGCGCGTGGTGGCCGACGAGATGGCTTCCCAGATGTGCTCGGCCCGTTGGCTCATGGAGTACGCGGTGCCCTTGGCGTTGGTGACCACCTTGCCGGCGCCGGTGAAGATCTGGCGGCTGATGAGGTACGGAATGAAGACCTGTTCCAGGCGCGTCAGGTCGTCGATGCGCTCGATGCAGTAGTTCTCGTGACAGCCGTAGGAGTTGCCGGTCGAGTCGGTGTTGTTCTTGAAGAGGTAGATGTCGCCGCGGATGCCTTCGTCGCTCAGCTGACCCTGCGCGTACTCGACCAGCTCGCGAAGGATCGACTCCCCCGCCTTGTCCTGGGCCACGGCGTCGACCAGTGTGTCGCACTCGGCGGTGGCGTACTCCGGGTGCGAACCGACGTCGAGGTAGAGCCGACTGCCGTTCTCCAAGAAAGACGTTGCTCGAGCGTCCCCACGCCACGACCTTGCGGAAGAGGAAGCGACTGACCTCGTCGGGGCTGAGGCGTCGCTGCCCGCGCAGCGAGAACGTGATTCCGTACTCAGTCTCGATGCCGTAGATGCGTCGCAGCACGTCGTGACCTCTGCCGATTCCTCAGCGAAGGAGCTCGCTGACTTGGTCGTCGTTCAGACGAGTGAACGTCCGTCGCTCGCCGCGGTCCTCGAGGATCCCGACCTCGAGGTCACTGACGGCGATGGTCCGGTCCGGGCCGGCGAGGGCGCCCGACCGCGTTCTTCAGCGTGGTGGTGAGCGGCTCCAAGGAGTCCTCCGACGCGGCGAAACGGGCCTTGATGGTCTCGGCGTCGCCACCCAACACGGCGAACCGGGGCTCGTCCGAGATGGTGCCCTCGTAGGCGATCCGGTAGAGCTTGGTGGGGCGGGTGGTGTTGCCCAACTGGGCGACCAGGATCTCGACCTCGAGCGGCTTTTGACCCTCGGTGAACATGTCGCCCAGGTGCTGGGCGTAGTAGTTCGCCAGGGCGCGCACGTCGACGTCGCCGCGCGAGTAGGTGAAACCCGTCGAGTCGGCCCAGCGGATGCCGGCCTCACGGAGACGGTCGAACTCGTTGTACTTGCCCACGCCGGCGAAGGCGATGCGGTCGTAGATCTCGGAGATCTTGAAGAGCGAGGCCGACGGGTTCTCGGCCACCACGACCACCCCGGTCGTCGAAGATGGCGCCCACGATCGAGCGGCCCCGCGCGATACCCTTCTGGGCGAACTCGGCGCGGTCGCGGATGAGCTGTTCGGGCGCGACGTAGAAGTAGTTGCTCACCGCAACGACCCTCCGGCGACGCCGCCGCTCTCGGTGCGTCGCTCGTTGATGACCCGGAATCGCTCGGCGACGTCGTCGAGCTCGAGCTCCTGGAACCCTTCACTCGAAACGGTGACGATCATCGGAAAGAGGTGGCGCACGAAGTCCGGTCCCCCGGTGCTGGGGTCATTGTCGCCCGCTTCGTACATCGCTAAGCGCGCCGAGTTCGAATGGCGCCGTCGCGGTCCAGTTCGGCGTTGAAGCCCAGTCGCAGCGTGCCCTCGGCGAAGGGCGTGCCGGAACCGATGGTCGAGAAGTCGAAGCGTTCGTAACAGCCGCCGGCGCCGTCGTACTCGAAGATTCGCCCGACCTGGAGGGCCTCGTCCCACCCGGCGAGCAGGGGTAGCACCAGTAACGGCGACGAGAGGTTGTTGCGCTGGATGATCGGCGAGAGGTAGTTGGCCTTGCCTTCGAGACTGAGCGAGGTGTCGGTCATCTTCTCGTAGTGCTCGAAGGAGAGCTGGGCCATGCGGATGAACTCGATGCCGCGCGCCGCGGTGCCGGAGATGGCGATCGCCGTGAAACGGTCGGCCGGTTCGATCTTTCTCACGTCCCGGCTGGCGATGTAGTTGCCCGTGGCCTGACGGTCCCCCACCATGACCACGCCGCCCTGGTAGCGCACGGCGATGACGGTCGTCGCGTGGGCCGAGACGGCGCTCGCCGATCGAGACCGGCGGCGTCAGTCCGGTGGACTGGGCGAAGTGGAAGAACGAAGGCCCCGGATCGTCCGAGGCGCTGAACAGCGGTAGACCCATCTACTCGCCGCCTTTTTGGACGTAGTTACGAACGAACTCCTCGGCGTTCTCCTCGAGTACTTCGTCGATCTCGTCGAGCAGGTCATCCAGGTCGGCCTTCAACTGGTCGCCCTTGGTCGCGTCAACCGTCACCTCGGGCGCGGCCTGGCTCGCGCGCTCGGTGCGTTGCTTTTGGATTCGCTCTTGTTCCGTCATACGTGTCGTTCTACCTGTCTAGTGCTTCGAGAAGCGCTTGTGCCGTCGCACTCGTTTCTAGCAACTCTTCGGTCAGAAGACGTGTACCCCTCAAAGGATCGAGCATCGGCACGCGTTGCAACGGTCCTTCGCCGAGGTCGAAGACGACGGAATCCCAATTCGCCGCCACGATCTCATCGGGGTAACGGGCCACGCACTGGCCCCGGAAGTAGGCCCGAGTCGAGTCCGGTGGGTTGTGAACCGCTTCACGAACGGCGTCCTCCGTGTGCAACGCGCGAAGCCCGACGCGCTGCGCCAGGGACCGTTCGGGGCGCAGGTCGTGGTACTGCAGGTCGATGGCCTGGAGCCGCGCGTCACCGTTCGACGAGCTCGTGACGCTCCTGGAACCCACGAATAACCCGCAGTTTGGCGACCCAGTCAATCCGATCGGCGACCGATTCGGGGTCGTCGCGCACGCCGTCGAGCATCTCGCGCCACTGGGTGAGGACCAGCTGCACCTCCTCGGCCGGGGCGACCGCGTCGCCGCCCGTGTTGCTCCACGTGATCGTGGGCCAGGTGCCAGAGCTCGTCTTGAAAGTCCCACGCCGTTCGCTCACGGTCGTCTTCACAGAGGACGGCGAACTGCAGCGTCGGGTCCAGCGCGAAGCCTCGAACCGCGCCCACCGGATGACGCGGCATCGCCGGGAACGCCCCGAGACCGGAGTCTTCGAGGGCCGCGAGGAGCAACGCGGTCGAACCGAGCTTGACGAAGGTCGCCACCTGACTCATGTTGGCGTCGCCGATGATGACGTGCAGTCGGCGGAATCGCTCCGCGTCGGCGTGGGGTTCGTCGCGGGTGTTGATGATCGGACGTTTCAGCGTCGTCTCGAGTCCGACCACCTCTTCGAAGAACTCCGCGCGCGAACTCAGTTGGAAGAATGGCTCGCTGTCCAGCCCGGCTTCGGTCTCCGCGCCCACCTTGCCGGCGCCCACGATGATCTGGCGTGAGACGAAGTGCGGCACCATGGCGCGCACGACGTGGTTGAACTCGACGCTCGCGACTTACGAGGTAGTTCTCGTGGGTGCCGTAGGAGTTGCCCTTGCCGTCGGAGTTGTTCTTGTAGAGCGTGATCGCTTGGTGCGGCTCGACCATCTCGTTGGCGACGGTCGAGCGCCCGACGCATCACCTCTTCACCGGCGGCGTCATAGAGCGTCGCCTCGAGCGGCGTGCGGCACTCGGGCGAGGAGTACTCGGGGTGGGCGTGGTCGACGTAGAGACGCGCGCCGTTGGTGAGGACCGTGTTGGCGAGGTGCGTCTCGACGATCGGCGCGAACGACGTCAGGTCGGGCAGTCCGCGCGCGTCCATGTCGGGCGTCTCGCCCTCGAAGTCCCAGTTGATCCGGGTGCGACCTTCCTGGGCGTAGGCGTTGACGATGATGCTGGAGGCGACGATCTGGTCCGCGTCGGGACCCCCCGCGATGCCGTACTCAGTCTCGATCCCGAGGACCTTCGCGACGGACATCGTCCTAGAGGTACTGGCCGGTGCCGACGTGTTGGATCGAACGACCGCCGAGGACGTCGGTCTCTTCGCGATTCACCAGGGTGCGAATGAAGATGATCCGTTCGCCCTTCTTGCCCGATACGCGCGCCCAGTCGTCCGGGTTGGTCGTGTTCGGCAGGTCCTCGTTCTCGCGGTACTCCTGTCGAATCGATTGGATCAGGTCGTCGGCGCGAAGGCCTCGACCCTTGTCGGCGATCTCGCGCTTGACGGCGAGCTTCTTGGCGCGTCGAACGATGTTCTCGATCATGGCGCCGCTGGCGAAGTCCTTGAAGTACAGGACCTCTTTGTCGCCGCCCTGGTAGGTCACTTCGAGGAATCGATTCTCGTCGTGCACGCGCGTACATGTCGGCCACCGTCTCTTCGATCATGACCTGGATGGCCTTGGCGCGGTCTCCCCCACCGAGGTCGCGGATCGACGACTCGTCGATGGGCAGTTCGGCGTGGAGGTAGCGCTGGAAGATCTGGGCCGCGGCGTCGGCGTCGGGCGCTCGATCTTGATCTTCACGTCCAGTCGACCGGGCCGCAGGATCGCCGGGTCGATCAGGTCCTCGCGGTTGGTGGCGCCGATGACGATCACGTCGCGCAGCGACTCGACCCCGTCGATCTCGGCCAGCAGCTGCGGGACGATGGTGGACTCCATGTCCGAGCTGATGCCGGTGCCGCGGGTGCGAAAGAGCGAGTCCATCTCGTCGAAGAAGATGATGACCGGCACGCCCTCTTCGGCCTTCTCGCGCGCGCGCTGGAAGACGACGCGGATCTGACGTTCGGTCTCGCCGACGTACTTGTTGAGTAACTCCGGACCCTTGATGTTGAGGAAGTACGAACGCACGTTGCGGTTCCCGGTCAGCTCGGCGACCTTTTGGGAGAGCGAGTTGGCCACGGCCTTGGCGATCAGCGTCTTGCCGCAACCCGGGGGGCCGTAGAGCAAGATGCCCTTGGGCGCCGGCAGGTCGTAGTCGTTGAAGAGCGCGCGGTGCAGGTACGGCAGCTCCACGGCGTCGGTGATCGCCTCGATCTGGGCGTCCAGTCCCCCGACGTCGGCGTAGGTGATGTCGGGGACCTCTTCGAGGATCAGCTCTTCGGCCTCTTGGCGCAGGAGCTTCTCGACGAGCAGGTTCGAGCGCATGTCGAGCAAGCAGGGCGTCGCCGCTGCGCAGTTTGACGTGGCGCAGCGAGTCGGCCAGCTCCACGACCCGCTCTTCGTCGGCGCGGCCGTAGACCAGGACCCGGCGATCGTCCAGCACCTCCTTGACGGTGACGACCTCGCCCTGGCCGTCGGACTCGCGCACGCCGATGACGGTGAAGGACTCGTTCAGCACGACCTCGTTGCCCCGGTCGATCTGGCCGGGGTCGAGTCCCGGGTGCAGGGCCACGCGCATCTTGCGGCCGGAGGCGAAGATGTCGACGGTGCCGTCGTCGTTGAAGTCGATGAAGGTGCCGTAGACCGCGGGCGGTTGGGTGAGCTTCTCGACTTCGTCACGCAGGGCCGCGATCTGATCACGGGTCTGTTGAATCGTGATGGTGAGCTTCTCGTTGTTCGAACGGCTCTGGGCCAGGGCGCCGCGCGCCTCGAGCAGTTTCTCTTCGAGCATCTCGATGCGTCGGCTGGCCTGTTCGACGTCGCTCATGGTCGTGTCGCGCGGAGAACTGACGACGATCTGGTCGTCGTTCTCGGGAATGTCGTCACTGCCGAAGGGCGCGGAACGGTCCATAACGTCACCCTAGGTGAGCGCGGCACGCCGAGTGAAAGTCACCAGCATTTCGGAGTCGCCCGCTAGAGTGACTAGACACATCGCGCCACGGAAGGCCCCGTAAATGAAGGTTTGGATTGACCAGGACTTGTGCACCGGAGACGGTCTCTGCGAAGAGATCTGCCCCGACGTGTTCACCCTGCTCGACGACGGCCTGGCCTACGTGAAAGAGGGCGCCGACGTGAAGAGCGCACCGGGCGGCGCCGAAGGAATCGCCGCCGTACCGGCCGGTATGGAAGACGCGGTCACCGAGGCCTCCGAAGAGTGTCCCGGCGAGTGCATCTTCATCGAGAACGACTAGATACCCTCGACGCGCTTCACCAACCGACGCGCGCTGGTGATGAATCCGGTGTGCGCGACCATCCGGTGATCGGGTCGCACCGAACGCCCGTCGATGTGCCAGGTTCGACGCAGGATCTCGACGGTCTCTTCGAGTCCGAAGGAGTGATGACGCAGCGTCTCGCGCAGCAACTGGGTCTGATTGATCGTCGGCAGGTAGGCCAGCAGGATGCCCCCCGGTCGCAGCGCGCCCTCGGCGTGCTTCACCACGTCCCACGGTTCGGGCATGTCGAGGATGATCGCGGTCGAGGTCGGTCTCGTCGATGCCCATCGTCACGTCGCGGATCTGCACGTCGTAGGCGACGTCGGTGCCGAGCATGTCGTGCACGTTCTTGGTCGCCTGCAGCGCGAAGTCCTCGCGGATCTCGTAGCCGGTGATCAGGGCGCCGGCGCGCAGCAACGTCATCGAGAGCGCGCCGGAACCGACGCCGGCCTCGAGCACGCGCATCCCCGGCCCCACGTCGGCCTGCATGAGAATCGTCCCGAGGTCCTTCGGGTAGATCACCTGCGCGCCACGCGGCATCTTCAACACCACGTCGGACAGCGTCGGGCGAAGCGCCAGGAAACTGCGCTCGGTGCTGCCGCGAATCAGCGAGCCTTCGAGGGTGCCGATGACGTCGTTGTGCTGGACGATGCCCGGCGTGGGTGTGAAACTCAGCGCCTTCGCGCAGCGTGATGAGGTAGTGGCGGTCCTTGGCGTCGATGAGCATGACGCGCTCGCCGAGCTTCAACTCGGCGGCGCTCATTTGGTCGACTTTTTTGGGCGAGGGCTTGCGCGCGGCGCGCGAATCGAAGAAGCTGAAAGAGCACCAACGACGCCGGCGAGCGAGAGCCACTTCTAGCGACTTCTTCTCCCACGCCTTGGCCAGCGCGCTCGCCGTGGCCAAGCCGAAGACACGCTTGAGGATCAAGACGCCTTCCTCTTGCGTACCTGACGACCCCGGTAACGGCCCCAGGCGTAGCCGGTCATGATGCCCCCGACGCCGGCCATCGACGCCGTCGGAGTTCTTGGACGGCGTCATCTCGTCGATCTCCTCTTCGCTCGGCAACAGCGCGCGAATCGACGCCTCGAGCTGTTGGCGCGTCGCCGACTGCTCTCTCACTTCGGGTCCTTGAGTCGTCGCTTCGCGGTGCCGCTCACGATCCGCCAGAGCGTGAGGCCGATGATGATCGCCGCCAGCACCACCACGATCAGGTACGGAATCCACGAGAGCGTGCCGTCGAGGACCGGGAACTGTTCTTGGAGGAATCGCAAGGCGCCGAAGAGCAAGAAGAAGTAGCCGAAGCCCACCAGCAGGCTGCCGAGCGCGCCCCAGGCGACGAAGCGACCCAGGTCCTTCGAGCGGTTGGATGGTCTCTTCTTTGATGTAGCGGATCGCCAACTGCTTGATTTCGTCGAGGTCGCGCTGAATGGAGTTGCCCCGCATGAACTTGCGCCAGGTGGACTTTTTCACGGCCTCAGCCTACTCACCACGCTCTTTGATCAGGTAGGTAGAACTCGCGGTCGCCACGAGTTTCCCGGCGTCGTCCACGACTCTGCGCCTGGAGAAACGCCACGACGTTGCCGGGCTTCAAGACGCTGGCCGTGCACGTGAGGACGTCGCCGTTTCGAGCCGGTCGAAGGAACGACGACTTCATCTCGGTGTTGGCGACGTAGACCTTTCGGTCGCCTCACGCTCAGCACCGCCGAGGCGCCCATGGCCGAATCCATCATCGCCGAGAGGAATCCGCCCTGGACGATGCCGGCCGGGTTCAAGAAGCGTTCGTCGACGCGCATGCGCCAGACCGTCGTCGCGTCGGCGCGCTTTTCCACGCACGTCAGACCCAGCGTGAGGTCGCAGTTCGGCGGGATCTGGAGAGCCATCGCCAAAGGATATCCGTGAGTCCTCGGCTCGAGCGCCGTGGCGAATTCAGTACTCTCGTACCCATGACCGACACCCTCTTTCCCGGCGCCACCGAACTCGAAGGACGCGCCATCCGCGAGATCTCCGCGGTGGCCATGGACGCTCCGGCGGCCGCCAACTCCGGCCACAGCGGCACCGCGATGGCCCTCGCGCCGCTCGGCGTCACGCTGTGGGGGCGCGTCATGCGTCACGACCCCACGGACCCCGGTTGGAGTGACCGCGACCGGTTCATCATGAGCAACGGTCACGCCTGCATCCTGCAGTACGCGCCTCGCCCACGAGTTCGGCTACGACCTGACGGTCGACGACCTGCGCGCCTTTCGCCAGCCCCACTCGCGCACGCCCGGACACCCCGAGCGCGGCGTCGCTCCCACGGTCGAAGTCACGACCGGGTCCGCTCGGTCAGGGCATCGCCAACGGCGTCGGCATGGCCATCGCCGAGCGGATCTTGCGCAGTGACTACGGCAGCGACCTCGTCGATCACCGCACCTGGGTCATCGCCGGTGACGGCTGCCTCGAAGAAGGGCGTCAGCCACGAGGCGGCGTCCCTCGCCGGCTCGCTCGGACTCGATCACCTGACGATCTTCTACGACAACAACCACATCACCATCGACGGCGCCACCGAACTGGCCTTCCACGACGACACCGCCGAGCGCTTCGCCGCCTACGGCTGGCAGGTCATCAACCTCGGCGAGAAGGCCAACGACCTCGACGCGCTCGAAGGAGCTATGCGCGAGGCGATCGCCGAGACCGCGCGCCCGACGTTGATCATCGTGCGCTCGCACATCGCCTTTCCCTCGCCGGAGATGATGGACACGCCGCGAAGCCCACGGCAACCCTTTCAAGGCGGCCGTCATCACGCGAGGCCAAGGCGATCCTCGGCGTGCCCGACGATGCCGTTCACCTTCGACCCCGATTTACCCGATCAGATGGTCGCCACACTCACCGGTCAACGCGAGGCGCGAATGGCGTGGGAGTCCCGCGTCACCGCGGCGGGCGCCACGGGCGCGCAAGCTGCTCGAACAGCTCGATAACAACGGCGCCGCCAAGGTCACCACTGCTCCCGAGCCGTTCGCGGCCGGCTCGAAGGCCGCGACACGCAAGGCCATGCAGCGCGCCATGGACTGCTACGCCGTCCAGACCCCGGGACTCACCGCCGGTTCGGCCGACCTCACCGGCAACACCGGCATGACGCTGTCGGCGTTGTCGGTCCAGAGTGCGACGAATCCCGGCGGTCGACAGTTCCACTACGGCATCCGCGAGTTCGCCATGAGCGCGAACCTGACCGGACAGGCGCTTCACGGCGGCTTTCGACCACTCGGCTCGACGTTCTTCGTCTTCAGTGACTACGCGCGACCGGCGGTACGGCTCGCCTCGCTGAGCGAGGCCGGCGTGATGTTCGTCTACACGCACGACTCGGTCGGCGTCGGCGAGGACGGACCGACGCACGAACCGGTCGAACAGTTGATGGCGCTGCGCGCCATGCCCCATCTCCACGTTGTGCGTCCCTCGGACGCCAACGAGACCCTCGATCTCGTCGAGGAGTTCTTGAGTGCCGACGAACCCGTGACGACCGCCATGGTCCTCTCGCGCCAGGACATGCCGGTCTTCAACGACGCGGACGCCAAGGCGTCCCACGAGGGCGCGCGGCGCGGGGGCTACGTCGTGCGAGAGAACGCCGACGCGGTCTTCACACTGGTCGGCACTGGTTCTGAAGTAGGACCGTGTCTGGAGGCGAACGATCAGCTGGCCGCCGAAGGCGTCGCCACCAGGGTCGTCGCGCTGCCGTGTTGGCGATGCTTCGACGCGCAGCCGAGTGACTATCGCGACGCGGTGCTGCGACGCGGCACCCCGTCGGTGTCGCTGGAAGCGGGAGCGACCCTAGGGTGGACTAAGTACGTGGACCAGGCGATCGGCATCGACTCCTTCGGGATGTCGGCGCCCGGGAGTTACGTCATGAACTATTTCAACATGAACGCCGCGACGGTGGTCGCCCACGTTCACCAGGTTCTGGGAGACGAACGATGACCAAGTTGGATGAACTCTTCGCCGAGTACGGACAGAGCCCCTGGATCGACAACATTCGTCGGGACTGGTTGAACGACGGCACGCTGGCCGACA
Source organism: uncultured Acidimicrobiaceae bacterium (assembly GCA_963703105.1). GTDB lineage: Bacteria > Actinomycetota > Acidimicrobiia > Acidimicrobiales > RAAP-2 > RAAP-2. Next base: position 82,696 of record OY969792.1, read on the forward strand.
TGGTCGCGAAGGGCGTGCGCGGCGTGACGTCCAATCCCTCGATCTTCGCCAAGACGCTATCGCACCTCGTCGGCCTACGACGAGATGCTCGAGGGCAAGGGCGACATCGACGTCGAGGTGCTCTTCGAAGAGTTGGCGGTCGCGTGACGTGCGCGACGCCTGTGACGTGCTGGCGCCGGTGCACACCGCGTCGGCCAGCTGCGTTCGCGGCGAAGGAACGTCGCTACTGCGACGGCTACGTGTCGCTCGAGGTCTCGCCGCGTCTGGCGCGCGACACGATCGCCACCGTCACCGCCGCAAAGCGTCTGGCGGCCGAAGTCGGTCGCAACAACGTGATGATCAAGATCCCCGGAACCAAGGAGGGTCTGCCCGCCGATCACCGAGGTGCTCGGAGCCGGCATCAACGTGAACGTCACCTTGATCTTCTCGCTCGAGCGCTACAACGACGTCATCACCGCGTGGATGGAAGGACTGGAGCTCGCCTTGAAGCGTCGCAGCGACGTCAGCACGATCGGTAGCGTCGCGTCGTTCTTCGTCTCGCGCGTCGACGTCGCCGTGGACGCCCTGTTGCCCGAGGGTGATCCCCGCCGCGGGACGACCGCCAACGCGCAGGTGGCCGGCGGCCTACCAACTGTTCCGCCGCCGGATGGCGAGCGACCGAGCCCAGGCGCTCTTCGACGGCCGGCGCCCAGGTGCAGCGTCCGCTGTGGGCCTCCACCTCGACCAAGAACCCGACGTACTTCGACCTGCTCTACGTCGACACCATCGTCGCCGACGAGACCGTCAACACGATGCCCGACGCCACGCTGGCCGCGACGCTGGACCACGGGAACTTCGCCGGGTCGGAGCTTCTGAGCGACGAGAAGCATCGCGAACGCGGCGGCGTTGCTCGACCAACTGCCCGAGAACATCTCCCTGGAGCAGGTCACCGAGAAGCTCGAAGACGACGGGCGTCTCGGCCTTCGTTGCCTCCTACGAGGAGCTCCTGGAGACCGTCGCGGAGAAGATGCACGAACACTCGTAGCGCGCCGATCACTTGGTGGATCGAGTCAGTGGAAACGGTCCATCGGACGGGGGCCGCACCCTAGGATGTCGCCATGACGACGTTGCGGCGAGGCCGCGACCTACTCCGATCTCCTCGCTACACCGATCGAGGAACTGGCCAGCGCCGCGTTCGCCAGGGCGCGCGCCGCTCACGGTTACGTCGTCACGTACTCGCCCAAGGTCTTCATTCCGCTGACCAAACTCTGTCGCGATCGCTGCGGCTACTGCACCTTCGCCCAGGCGCCCGCGCACGTTGCCGTCGCCGTACATGAGCCTCGACGAGGTCATGGCGGTCGCCCAGGCCGGACGCGACGCCGGGTGCACCGAAGCGCTCTTCACGCTCGGAGAGCGACCGGAACTTCGCTACGACGAAGCGGCCCGATGGCTCGCCGCGCGCGGCTACGAATCGACGGTCGACTACGTCGCCAACGCCGCGCAGATGGTGCTCGAGAGCACCGGGCTTCTGCCGCACGCCAACGCCGGCGCGCTCTATCGCCACGAACTCGCCCAGCTACGCACCGTCGCGGCCTCCCAGGGCATGATGATCGAGGCGCTGGCCGACCTCGCGGCTCACCGGCTCGCTCCCGACAAGGACCCCCAGCGTCGCCTCGACACCTTGCGCTTCGCCGGTGAAGTCGCAGATTCCCTTCACGACCGGGCTGCTGGTCGGCATCGGCGAGACGCGCGCCGAGCGCCTGGCGACGTTGGCGGCCATCGCCTCGTCACACGAGGAGTTCGGACACGTCCAAGAGGTGATCATCCAGAACTTCTTGCCCAAACCCCGCACGGCCATGGCGCACGAACCGGCGGCCAGCGACGAGGAGTTCCACTGGACGATCGCCGTCGCGCGCCTGGTGCTGCCCGATTCGATTCACCTCCAGGCGCCACCGAACTTGAGCGTCGACCCGACGAGACTGCTCGACTTCGGCATCGACGACTTTGGCGGCATCTCACCGGTCACCGCCGATCACGTCAACCCCGAACGCGCCTGGCCCGCGCTCAGCGTCTTGGGCAGCGAGTGCGACGCGCGCGGGTTCAATCTCGAGCCCCGACTCACCGTCTATCCGGAGTTCATCGGTCCCAAGAGCGGATTTCTCGACGAAAAGGTTCGCCCCTACGTCCTCGCTCACGCCGACTCGACGTTCCTGGCGCGCAACGACGTCTGGGCGTCGGGCACCGACGTCACGCCGCCGAGCCCTCCCACCACGCGCTCGCGCACGACGGCCGTCTCCTCGCTGCTGGCGCGCTACGAACCCGGGTACGCCGTTCGACCGCGAGGAACTGACGACGCTTTTTCACGCCCGCGGCGCGCGACTTCAACGCCGTGGTCGAGCGGGCCGACAGCGTGCGGCGCGACCTCGTCGGCGACGGCGTCACCTTCGTCATCAACCGCAACATCAACTACACCAACGTCTGCACGTTCAAGTGCCGATTCTGCGCCTTCTCCAAGGGACCGCTGTCGCTCAACCTGCGAGGCGACCCCTACCTCTTGACGCTCGACGAGATCAGCGAGCGGGTGCGCGAGGCCGAGGCCCGGGGCGCCACCGAGGTCTGTCTGCAGGGCGGCATCCACCCCAAGTTCGACGGCGACTACTACATCGACGTGGTCGCCGCGGTTCGCGCCGGCTCGCCCCGAATCCACATCCACGCCTTCAGCGCGCTCGAAGTGTTCGAGGGCGCCCGCCGCTCCGAACAGGACCTCGTCGACGTACCTCACGCGGCTCAAGGACGCCGGGCTGAAGACGCTGCCCGGGACCGCGGCCGAGATCCTCGACGACCAGGTGCGCGCGGTGCTCTGTCCCGACAAGATCAACTCCGATCAGTGGCTCGAGGTGCACCGCGCCGCCCACAGCGTGGGACTGCGCTCCAACATCACGATCATGTTCGGCGCCGTCGAAGGCGTCGACAGTTGGGCGACGCACCTACTGCGCACGCGCGAACTGCAACGCGAGACCGGAGGCTTCACCGAGTTCGTGCCGCTCCCCTTCGTGCACATGGCGACGCCAATCTTCTTGCAGGGCCGCGCCCGACGGGGACCGACGTTCCGCGAGGCCGTCCTGATGCACTCGGTCGCGCGACTCCACTACGCAACCCTCATCGACAACATCCAGGTGAGCTGGGTGAAGATGGGCGTCGCACGGTTCGCGTCGGATCCTCGACGCCGGCGCCAACGACGTCGGCGGAACGTTGATGGACGAGAACATCTCGCGAGCCGCCGGTGCCAGTCACGGCCAGGAGATGGACGTCGACACCCTGCGAGCGTTGGTCGAGCCGCTGGGACGGCCCCTGCGTCCAACGCAGCACCCTCTACCAGACGTTGTAGCCGTGGACGAGTTGATCGAAGGGTTCCTCGAAGAGTTGCGGCGCGACTCTCCGCTCCCCGACGAACGCATCGACGTCCTTCGGGCGCTGCTGGCCCGATTCGTCGAACTGGCGATGGTCGACGGCGACCTCGGTGACCTGCAGCGTCGCGGTCAACGCGCTCAACGAGCTGACCGAGGCGCTCGACGCTGTTCGCGCAGTGGCGCGACGTACCGAAGCTGGCGATCTTCGGATCGGCGCGCACGGCCGAGCGACGATGCCCTCTACGAGATGGCCCGCCAACTCGGCGCGGCCATGGCCGAGCGCGGGTGGATGATCATCTCGGGCGCCGGTCCCGGGATCATGGAGGCCTCGGCCAAGGGGGCCGGACGCGAGCACACGCTGGGGGTGAACATCGAACTGCCCTTCGAGCAGTTCTCCAACCCGTACATCGACGCCGAAACCATGCTCGTGGCGATGCAGTACTTCTTCACCCGAAAGGTCGCCATGACCCGACCCTCCAACGCCTTCGCCATCTTCCCCGGCGGACTCGGCACTATGGACGAGACCTTCGAAGTCCTCACCCTGCTCCACACCGGCAAGACGTCACCGGCGCCGGTCGTGTTGCTCGACACCCCCGACGGAGACTTCTGGCAGCAGTGGATGACCTTCGTCGAAGGCGCCATCATTGCCGATCACTACATCGACGAACACGACATGTGCCTGGTTCGGATCTGCACCTCGATCGAAGAGGCCGTCGAAGAGATCGATCACTTCTTCTCGAACTACGTGCGATTCGACGTGCGCGGTGACCGGGGCTTCATTGAGATCCGACGGCGACCGAGCGACGAGCAGTTCGCCGAACTGGCCCAGGTGGTGCCCCGCTTCGACCAGGGTCTCGGGTACGCGCTCGAAGGCGACACCACGATCTCGTTCGCCTTCGACGGGCGCAACTACGTGAACCTGCGACTGCTGATCAATCAGATCAACGAGTGGCGTTAGTCGTCACCGGCACCGCGCAGCAGCATCTCGGCCTTCTGGAGGCTCCGTCGGACCTTGGAGAGACGACGTTCGAGTTCCTTGGCCTCGTCGGCATCGTCGGAACGCAGTTGCGCGCGCACGGTGTCGAAGATGGCGTCGGCGACGCGGCTCTCGAGAGCGCCCACTTCGTCGGCCAGGGTATCGAAGGACTCCATCAGGGAAGCGTCACGTAGTCCAGCGCGTCCTCGGCGTACGCGCGCGCAGCACCTTCTTGTCGAACTTGCCGACGCTGGTCTTGGGCACCGTCTCGATGAAGGCCCAACGCTCGGGGAGCCACCACTTGGCAACGCGCGTCGACGAGAAACTCGCGCAGCTCCTCGGCGCTGGCGCTGACGCATCGGGGCGCAGTACCACGCAGCACAACGGTCGCTCGTGCCAGCGCTCGTCGGGTACCGCGATCACCGCGGCTTCGAAGACCGCCGGGTGGGCCATCAAGTGACCTTCGAGTTCGACCGAGCTGATCCACTCCCCGCCGGACTTGATGACGTCCTTCGAGCGGTCGCTGATGGTCATGAAACCTTCGGCGTCCATCGCGCCGATGTCGCCGGTGCGCAGCCAATCGTCGTGGAACTTCTCGGGGTCGTCGACGCCGAAGTAGGAGCCGGTGATCCACGGTCCTCGAATCTCGAACTCGCCGACGGTCTTGCCGTCGCGCGGCAAGCACCGATCCGTCTTCGGCCGTGACGCGCACCTCGACGCCAGCGACGACGCGTCCGGCCTTCACGCGGTAGTCGATCTGCAGGTCCTCGGGCGTGCCCGACGGCGGTATCGAGACGGCGGCCAGCGGACTCGTCTCGGTCATCCCCCAGCCCTGGATCAGGTCGATCCCGAATCGGTCGCGGAACGCCTCGATCATCACGCGCGGCACCGCCGATCCCCCGGCCACGATGCCCCGCAGGCTCGAGAGGTCGGCGTCGGGGTTGTTCTCGGTCACGCGCAGCACGTCGTTCCAGATCGGTCGGGACGCCGAGCGAGATCGTCGGACGCAGCTCTTGGATCATCTTGACGATGGGCTCGCCCTGCAAGAACATCTGGGGCATGATCAACTCCGTACCGGCGAAGAAGGCCGTGTAGGCCGCGCCCCAGGCGTTGACGTGGAACATGGGCACGATCAAGAGACAGCGGTCGCGCTCGCTGAGCCCGATCGAGTTCGACGGTGGTCGAGGCCATCGAGTGCAGCCAGGTCGAACGATGCGAGTAGACGACGCCCTTGGGGTTGCCGGTCGTGCCGGAGGTGTAGCACATGATTGCGGCGGAGCGCTCGTCCAACGTCGGCCATTCGAATCCGGGCGGTTCGGCACGTCAGGAACGATCTCGTAGTCGATGGTCTCGCCGAGCAAGCCACTGTCGTCGGGACCGTGCACGATGATGTGCTTCACCGTGGGGATCTGGTCGCGCACCTCGGCCAAGGCCGGCACCAGCGAACTGTCGACGATGATCACCGAGTCCTCGGCGTGGTTGATGATGAAGGCCAGTTGTTCGGGGAAGAGTCGAATGTTGAGCGTGTGCAGGACCGCCCCCATGCACGGGACGGCCACGTAGAGCCTCCATGTGCGCCTGGTTGTTCCACATGAACGTGGCGACCCGGTCGCCCGGTTGGACGCCCAGCGTGACCAACGCCGCCGCGAGCTGTTCGGCGCGCTTGGCGATTTGGAAGAACGTGGCTTCCTCGACGCCGTCGGGCGTGACGGTCAGGACCTTCTTTTCGGAGTACACGTATTCGCCGTGACGGATGATGCCGCTGATAAGCAGTGGCGCGTCTTGCATCGTGCTCTTCACTGATCCCCCTCAGTCCCGTTGCGACGATGCTACAAACTCTGGACCTCGAGGCGAGTTCGCTACCAACTGAGGCCGTAGGGCTCGACCGGAGCGGGCAGGACGCTCGCCGTGCCCGTTAGGTGTGCGTCAATGGCCGCCGCCGCGCTGCGGCCTTCGGCGATGGCCCAGACGATCAGGCTCTGACCCCGCACGCCGTCACCGCACGCGAAGACCGGTGACGGTCCTCCGAGCGCTTCGATGCGCCAGTCCGGACCCACCGACAAGGTGGCTCGCGCAGTGACGAAGGGCTCGCGGTCGAGCCCGAGCTGATCGAGCTCGGGCCCGACGAAGCCGGCCGCGATCAAGACGAGATCGGCCGACATGACGACCGTGTCCCCGGCGACGTCGTCGCGCAGGACGATGCGCTCCACGCGACCGTCGCCTTGGAACTCCAAGGTCTCGGTGGAGAAGAGTCGCTCGCCTCCTTCGTCGTGCGCCGGCGAGGACTTGAAGATCCTGCGCCATCGTGGGCCACGGTTGATCCTCCGGACGTTCGTCGGGCGGTCGTTCGAGGATCTCGATCTGGACGACCGACGCGGGCCCCTTGTCGATGCACCGTGCCCAGGCAGTCGGCCCCGGTGTCGCCGCCGCCCAGAATGACGACGTGGCGGTCTCGGACGTCGATCGGCGAGGTCTCGCCATCGCGCACCGCGCGATTCGCCGCCTCGAGGTACGTCATTGCGGGGTACACGCCGGGCAGTTCCGCTCCCGGGACCGGGATGAGCCGGGGCCGCGTCGAACCGAGCGCCAGCAACACCGCGTCGAAGTCGCGTTGCAGATCAACGAGCGGCGTTGCGGCGTCGCCCACGCACACGCCGGTGTGGAACGTGATGCCCGAGGCCGCCATCACCGCCAGGCGGCGATCGAGGACGGCCTTTTCGAGTTTGAACTCCGGTATGCCGTAGCGCAGGAGCCCGCCGATGGCGTCACTTCGTTCGAAGACGTGCACCTCGTGGCCGACGCTGGCGAGCTGGGCCGCGGCGGCGAGCCCGGCCGGGCCGGAGCCGACCACGGCACGCGCATTCCGGTGAAGGTCGAGGGCTGCAGCGCGACGTCGAAGCCGTGGGCGAAAGCGTGTTCGGCGACCTCGTACTCGATGCGCTCAATGGTGACCGGACTGTCCGAGATGCCCAGCACGCACGCCGACTCGCACGGCGCGGGACAGAGCCGGCCGGTGAACTCGGGAAAGTTGTTGGTGTCGAAGAGTTGGGCGGCGGCCTGCTCCCAGTGCGAGCGGTAGACGTGATCGTTGAAGGTGGGGATGCGATTGCCCAGCGGACAGCCCTGCATGCAGAAGGGGATCCCGCAGTCCATGCAGCGCGCACCTTGAGAGGAGACGTCGTCGTCGCTCTGGGGTTCGTACACCTCGCGCCAGTCGCGCAGTCGAACCGGGACCGGACGGTGGCTCGGGCCGCTGTCGCGGATACTCCAGGAAGCCGGTTGAGCTTACCCATTGCGCAACTCGTCTCGCACGCGCTGGTACTCGGAGGTCTCGATGCGAACGAAGTGCATGCGCTCGGCTCGCCAGTCACTCGAGAATGGCGCGGGCGACGCGTGAACCGGTCTCGTCGACGAAGCGCGCGAGGAGCTCGCGCAGGCGCTCGTCGTCGTCGAACTCCAGCGGATCGATCTCGTAGACGCCGGCGCTGAGGTGGTCGTAGACGCGCTGTTCGGGGTCGTAGAGGAAGAGCGTGCCGCCGGACATGCCGGCCGCCAGGTTGCGCCCGACGCGCGCCGAGGATCACGACGACGCCACCGGTCATGTACTCACAGGCGTGGTCGCCCGTGCCCTCGACGACGATCGTCGCGCCCGGAGTTGCGCACGCCGCAGCGCTCGCCCACGACGCCGCTGATGAAGATCTCGCCGCGCGGTCGCGCCGTAGCCGATGACGTTGCCGGCGATGATGTTCTCGTCGCTCGCGAAGGTCGCGTCCAGGCGAGGGCCGGATGACGATGCGCCCACCCGAGAGTCCCTTGCCGGCGTAGTCGTTGGCGTCGCCGCTCAGGCGCAGGGTCATGCCGCGGGGCATGAAGGCCCCGAGGCTTTGGCCCGACGAACCTACGAGGTCGATCTCGATGAGGTCGTCCGGCGAGCTCTCGCTCGCCGAGCGCTCGCGTGATGGCGCTGCCGGTCAGGGTGCCCACGGCGCGGTTGCACGTTGCGGATAGCCGTGGCGAATCGGTAGGGCGTGGATCGTGACGCGCCGCGAGCACCGCGTCGTGGAGGAACGTCCAGTCGAGAGCGCCGTCCAGACCGTGTTCCTGCTTCACGCTCTGGTGGCGTTGATCGGGCGCCACGGTGACCAGCAGCGCCGAGAGATCGAGGTCGCTGTACTCGTCGTCGGTCGAGCGAATCGATAGTCTGGTCGCGTCGCCGATCACCTCTTCGAGGGTTCGCGCGCCCAGCAGCGGCGAGGTACTCGCGGACTTCTTGGGCGATGAACTCGAAGAAGTTCTCGACGAACTCCGGCTGACCGGTGAAGCGCTCGCGCAAGACGCGGGTTCTGCGTGGCGATCCCGACCGGACACGTGTCGAGGTGACAGACGCGCATCATCACGCAGCCCGAGACCACCAGCGGCGCGGTGGCGAATCCGAACTCCTCGGCGCCTAACAGCGCGGCGATGATGACGTCGCGGCCGGTCTTCAGCTGTCCGTCCACCTGGAGGACGACGCGGCTGCGCAGTCCGTTGGCGGCGAGGGTCTGGTGCGTCTCGGCCAAGCCCAGCTCCCACGGAGTGCCGGCGTGCTTCAAGCGACGTGAGCGGCGCCGCGCCGGTCCCGCCGTCGTGGCCCGAGATGAGGATCACGTCCGCGTGCGCCTTGGCGACCCCGGCCGCGATCGTCCCGACGCCCTGTTCGCTCACGAGCTTCACGTGGATCCGCGCCTGGTCGTTGGCGTTCTTGAGGTCGTAGATCAGTTGGGCCAGGTCTTCGATCGAATAGATGTCGTGGTGCGGGGGCGGCGAGATCAGTCCGACGCCGGGCGTCGAGTGTCGCGTCTTCGCGATCCACGGGTAGACCTTGGTCCCGGGCAGCTGTCCGCCCTCGCCGGGCTTGGCGCCCTGGGCCATCTTGATCTGGATGTCGTCGGCGTTGACGAGGTAGCGACTGGTGACGCCGAAGCGCCCCGAGGCGACCTGCTTGATCGCCGAGCGACGGTTCTCACGGGGATCGGACGTGTCGAAGCGCTCTTCGTCCTCCCCGCCCTCACCGGTGTTGGACTTGGCCCCCAGGCGATTCATGGCGATGGCCAGCGTGCGTGTGCGCCTCTTCGGAGATGGAGCCGTAGGACATGGCGCCGGTGCTGAAGCGTTTGATGATCGAGGCCGTGCTCTCGACCTCGTCGAGGGGCAGCGGCGTCGCGCTGGGCACCAGGTTGCATGAGACCGCGCAGCGTGACGAGTGCGCTCGACTGGTCGTCGACCAGGGCGGTGTACTCCTTGAAGATGTCGAAGCGCTTGGCGCGCGTGGCGTGTTGCAGCTTCTGCACGGTGCGGGGATTGAAGAGGTGGATCTCCCCGTCGCGGCGCCACTGGTACTCGCCGTCGTTGCGCAGCTCGACGCGTTCCCCGGGCGCTGGTTCGTAGGCGCTGGCGTGCAGGAGGAGCACGCTGCGCGCGATGTGTTCGAGCGTGATGCCGCCGAGACGCGACGTGAAGCCCGGGAAGTATCGCTCGAGGACGGTCTCGGAGATGCCCGACGGCCTCGAAGAGCTGCGAGCCGACGTAACTGGCGACCGTGCTCACGCCCATCTTGGACATGGTCTTCACGACGCCCTTGTTGAGCGCCTTGCCGTACTGGTAGCGGGCCTCGAAGGAACTGAGGCCGATCGAGCTCGCCCTCGTCGATCAAGGCGTCGATCGACTCGTAGGCCAGGTACGGGCAGACCGCCGAGGCGCCGAAGCCGAGCAGAAGCGCGACGTGGTGCACTTCGCGGACGTCGCCCGACTCCATGATCAAGGCGGCGCTGGTGCGCAGGTGCTCGTCCACCAGTCGGTGGTGCACGGCCGACGCCAAGAGCAGACTGGGAATGGCCGCGAGTTCGGGCGTGGTGTTGCGATCCGAAAGGATGACGATGTTGGTGCCGGCGCGGACCTCGGCGACGACCTCGTCGCACAGCGACGTCGATCGCGGCGGCGAGCCGTTCGGCACCGGTTCCGTCGTCCGTGGGCCTCGAAGAGACCGTCGATCACCACGGTGGTGAAGCCGCGCATGCGTTCGAACTCTTCGATGTAGCGGATCTTGGCCAGCTCGTCGACGCTCAGTATCGGCGAGGGCAGGACGATCTGGTGGCAGTGGTTGGCGCTCTCGGTGAGCAGGTTGTCCTCGCCGCCGATCGTCACGCGCGTGGACGTGACGAGCTCTTCGCGGATGGCGTCCAGGGGCGGGTTGGTCACCTGGGCGAAGAGCTGCGTGAAGAAGTCGAAGAGCGGCCGCGGAAGCTTCGACAACGTCGGGACCGTGGTGTCGGAACCCATGGAGCCGATCGGCTCCTCACTCACCTGGGCCATGTGTCGAACGATGAGTCGGAGGTCCTCTTCGCTGTAGCCGAAGTTCTTCTGCTGGCGAACGACGGACGCGTGATTCGGCGTGAGCATGGTGGGCGCGTCGATCTCGTCCAGTGAGCGCTGCTGCTCGCGGAGCCACTCGCCGTAGGGGGCGCGCTGGCGAGGTGACTCTTCAACTCGTCGTCGTCGATGATTCGTCCCTGGTCGATGTCGACGAGGAACATGCGTCCCGGCTGCAGGCGGCCCTTGCGTTCGATGTTGGCCGGATCGATCGGCAGCACGCCGACCTCACTGGCGAAGATCACTCGCTGGTCCTTGGTGACCCAGTAGCGCGCCGGGCGCAGTCCGTTGCGGTCGAGCACGGCGCCGACCACTTGCCGTCGCAGAAGGTGACCGACGCCGGACCGTCCCACGGCTCCATGAGTCCGGCGTGGTAGCGGTAGAAGTCGCGTCGCGACTCGCTCATGAAGGTCGAGCGCTCCCACGCCTCGGGGATCATCATCAGCACCGCGTGCGGGAGCGAGCGTCCCGCCTGGACCAAGAGCTCGACCACCTCGTCGAAGCTGGCCGAGTCACTGAGGCCGTTCGTGATGAGTGGCGTGAGTTCACTGATGGGCAGCGGGAGCAGGTCGCTTTCGAGCGTGGTCTCACGCGCGGTCATCCAGTTGCGATTGCCGCGGACGGTGTTGATCTCGCCGTTGTGCGCGATGTAGCGAAACGGCTGGGCGAGGTCCCAGCGCGGCAGGACGTTGGTCGAGAATCGACTGTGCACCACGGCGATGGCCGACGTGAGTCGCGGCGTCGTGAAGGTCCAGGAAGTACTGGCGCAGCTGGGGTGACGTCAACATCCCCTTGTAGATCAGCACGCTGGTCGAACAGGACGAGGCGTAGATGTCGATCGTGTGCTCGATGACCTTGCGGGCGCAGTAGAGAGCGCGCTCGAGGTCCGGCGCCGGATCGGACGGTCGTCGAGCGATGAGTTGTTGGACGAAACGCGGTTCGGAGGCCCGCGAGGTCGGTCCCGAGCACAGTTGAGTCGACGGGCACGTCGCGCCAACCGAGCGACTCGAGACCGACGCGCTCGAGTACCTGGGCGATGGCGGCCCGGATCACGGCCTCTTCGCCAGCCCTTGGGTACCATCCAGTGCGCGAGGCCGTATTGCCCTCGCGGTGGCAGCACGTCGCCGAACTCCTCGCGAATGAAAGCGTCGGGCATTTGGATGAGGAGCCCGGCGCCGTCGCCGGAGTCGACGTCCGAGCCCGAGGCGCCGCGGTGCTCGAGGTTTTCCAGAATCGTCAGGGCGTCGAGAATCGTCGCGTTGCTCGCGGTGGCGCTCAGGTCCGCGACCATCCCCACGCCGCAGGCGTCGTGCTCGAAGGAGGGGTCGTAGAGAGTCTTTGTCATAGCGTTTCCGTCTGGGGCAACGCTGACCCACCACAATCATAACGAAAAGTGCTTCGCGCCTCTCGACCTACGCTGGTCACGTGAAGACGGCCAAACGCGCACTCGTCGTCGGCGGTGGAGTGATCGGGCTGACCAGCGCCTTCCAGCTGGCTCGCCGAGGCTGGTCGGTCACGCTCTTCGACCCATCGCTCGGCCACGGCGCCACGTGGGCCGCGGCCGGGATGATCGCGCCGATCGCCGAGATCGGCCCGGGTGAGGAATCGAACTACGAACTGCAGAGCGGGGCGCTCGAAGCGTGGCGGACGTTTGGTGATGAACTTCGCGAAGTCACCTCGAAGGAGCTTTCGATTTGCGAAGCCGGCACGTTGCTACTCGGCTGGGACGGGAGCGATCGTCGATTGGTCGATCAGTTCGCCCTGGTCGCGGCAGAGCTGGGTGTCGCCCCCCGGAGGGTGTCGCGCGTCGAACAGCCGTCGATGTTCGAAGGAATCAGTGATCGGATCGCCGAAGGTCTCGTGGTGGACGGCGACGCGTGGTTGGACCCCGATCAGGTCGTTGCCTACGTCAGTGAGGCGAACGCGAAGTTAGGGGTAACGGTTATCGGTGACCACGTGGTCTCGGTGTGCGGTGACGGGCGTCACGTCGAGGCCGTGACCGACCGCGATTCGTTTCAAGGCGACATCGGCATTATCGCGACCGGCGCGGGCGACTTGCCGAAGGGCGCCACTGCGTCGGGTAGCCACGTGGTTCGACCGGTGCACGGCATCACCGTTCGGGTGCGCGGTCTCGATCGCAGCACGCAACCAATGATCCGATCCTTCGTGCGAGGCAACACGTTCTATATGGTGAGTCGCCCCGGTGGCTACGACGTCCTCGGCGCATCCTCCGAAGAACGTCTCGAGGCCGGCGCTCAGGTGGGCGAGGTGCAACGACTCCTGCGTGACGCCCTCGATGTCGTGCCGGCACTGGAGACCGCGGTGGTCCTCGAGACCCGAGAGGGCAATCGTCCGGCCAGCGATGACCTGCGGCCGTTCTTCGAGGTACTGGTCGACGGACGCTGGGCGTGGTCGTCGGGTCACTTTCGTCACGGGGTGACCTTGGCACCTATCGCGGCGCGAGAGGCCCTCCGATTCGCGGAGCGTGTGGCGTGATCCGTGTCAACGGTGAAGATCAGGCGTTCGTCGTAGAATCGGTCGAACAGTTGTTGCGACGACTCTCGATCGAACCTCGCGGCGTGGCCGTCGCCATCAACGGCGACGTAGTTCGACGATCAGAGTGGTCCACGACGGAGATCGAAGACAACAACACAATTGAGATAGTGACCGCCGTTGCGGGCGGTTGAGAGAAGGTCCGTGATGGCGGTTGACGAATTAATACAGGCGCTCGACGAACGAATCCTTGACGCCATACGAGCCAAAGCCACGGGTGAGTCGATCTCGTATCTCTGTGAGGCGCGAGCATGGTTGACCCACCCCGATCAGGCGCATGGTGCGCACTCGCCCACGGGTTAACGAAGAGGCAGCGACTACGATTGTTCGTTCACGGGCTGTGGCTTAGTTTGGTCTAGAGCGCTCGGCTGGGGGCCGAGAGATCGGGAGTTCGAATCTCCCCAGCCCGACCACGGCGCGTTCGACGTGACTGACTCCCTGGAGTTACCTCGATTGCCACGCGTCGATGGCCGTCTTGCCGCCCTGGGTCCAGGTCATCGTGGAGTGGGCGAATGCGAAAGTGATGGTCTCCTTGGGCGACTCGGTCGAACCCACGGTTCCGTCGAGCGTGTCGCTCGCGATGTAGGCGTTCTTTAGGGTGATCGTCATATACGGGCTGTACCCCGCGGCCGTTCCCGGGTTGGCGCTGGTCGGCTCGTCGAGATAGATGTAGACGACCCCGTAGTGCTTGCCCGAGGCGCACGCGCGCCATAAGGCCGGCGTCGACTGGTCGGTTGACTTGGTGATGACGAGATCGTGCACCGCCTCGCGACCCGTCTTGACGACGCCGCCGATTCCCGTGGCCGCGCTCGACTGCGACACGCCCCAACTCCACGAGAAGATCTCAATGCTGTTTGTCCCGTGTCCGGCCGGTGATTCGCCCCCGGTGATACTGGCGTTGGCCGGGAACACCAGAGTGGCCACCACAGAAGTGTCGAGGCCCGGTGTACTGGAGGCCGCGGCGATGCCGATGACGCCGAGGGAGATGATCGTGAGTCCGGTGAGGCCGGCCGCAACGAGCTTCATTGGTCGTGTGAGGGTGTGTGTCATGAGTGCGATTCTGCACTTCCTCGCACTCGGACTCAAACACATTTGCCCCAATTCCCCCTCATCTATTCCTCCGATACGTTGGCCTTGACCGACAGTTCATGGCCCGTGGAAAACAGTTGATCCGGTAGAATCAGTGGATTAAGGCCGGTCGCGTCACCGAGGACACGGCGATGAGGAAGTGCCGAGAGAGGGTGAATCCGGCCGTTGGCCGGACACAGTATGGACAAGAAGGATCCCTTCGTCTTACGCCACCTCGCCGACGTCCAACCAGAACTGTGGTGGCTCGACTCGGACCCGTTGGAACCGGCGCCGCACTCCGCGCTCATTGGCGACATCGGCGCCGACCTCTGCGTCGTCGGCGCGGGCTACACCGGGCTCTGGACTGCGCTGCTCGCCAAGGAGCGCGACCCCGATCGTGAGGTGGTCGTCGTCGAACAGTTCGAGACCGGCGCCGGGCGCGTCGGGTCGCAACGGCGGGTTCTGCTCGGCGTCGCTCACCCACGGCTACCTGAACGGCGTCCGTCGCTTCCCCGACGAGATCGAGCTGATCCAACGACTCGGTCGAGAGAACCTCGACGAGATTGAGGCGACGATCGTCTCGATACCGCATCGAGTGTGATTTCGAACGCACCGGCGAACTCCAGGTCGCGGTCGCGCCGTGGCAGTTCCAGGGAATGGCCGAACAGGCCGAACGACGCAACGCCATGGGTGACCACGTCGAGGTCCTAAGTCAAGAGGAGGTGCAGGCGCGCGTGCACTCCCCTTCCTACGTCGGCGCCCTGTTCGATCACGACGGCACGGCGCTGGTGGATCCCGCGCGACTGGTGTGGGGGCTGGAGCGGGTCTGCATCTCGCTCGGCGTGAGGATCTACGAGAACTCCAAGGTCGAGTGGCTGGAGGACCTGCACGACGCCGTACGTGTGCACACGCCCTACGGCGCCGTCACGGCCGCGCGGGTGGCGCTGGGGACGAACGTCTTTCCGTCACTGTTGAAGAAGACGCGCAAGTACGTCGTGCCGGTCTACGACTACGTCATGGTGACCGAGCCGCTGTCCGACGCTCAGCTCGAGAGCATCGGGTGGTCGGGTCGCGAGGGCATCGCCGACTCCGGCAACCAGTTCCACTACTACCGACTCACCAGTGACAACAGCATCCTCTGGGGCGGCTACGACACGATCTACAACTTCCGCGGCAAGGTCCGCCGGGAGTACGAGTTCAACTCCGAGACCTACGCCACGCTCGGCCGGCCATTTCTTGAAGACGTTCCCGCAGTTGGCCGGGGTCAAGTTCACGCACGCCTGGGGCGGCGCGATCGACACCTGCACCCGGTTCTCACCGTTCTGGGGAACCTCGCACGAGAACAAGGTCGCCTACGTGCTCGGCTACACCGGACTCGGCGTCGCCTCCACCAGATTCGGGGCCGCCACCATGCTGGACCTCCTGGACGGGCTCGAGACCGACCGCACCCGATCTGACGATGGTCCGCAAGCGTCCGATGCCCTTCCCGCCGGAGCCCTTCAAATGGCTCTTCATTCGCATCACGCAGTCGGCCATCAAGCACGCCGACGAACACGAGGGTCGACGCAATCTCTGGCTGAAGCTCATCGACCTCTTCGGCCTGGGCTTCGACTCGTAAAGCGTCGGAGCTCAAACCGAAGACCGGTCGACGGTTGGCGTCAGCTGGAGAGCGAGAAGATCACCGTGACCTGCACGTTGACGGGCTGGCTGCCGGTTTGAATCGGCACGGACGCCTTCAGGGCGTCGCCGGCGGCGAACGGCGGGTAGTAGGTACCGGAGCTCTGGTTCTCGTTGTCGGTGATCTTGACGATCCCGGTGACGTGGGTGTCACCGGCCTTGGCCAGCTGACCCGCGGCAAGGCGAGCGTTGTCGCATGGCTCGAATTCGTGCCGCGCGCAGGAGCGACGAGTCATTCGTGATGGTGAACGACACGCCGTTCAACTGGACACCGTTGCCGACGGCTTGGGCTGCCGCGTCGATCGCCGCACCGGCGCGCTGCACGTGGTGCATCGTTATGTTCAAGGTGTCTTCGACGGTAAAGCCGGTCACCACGCCCTGGTTGTTCGTGTTGTCGTAGATGTTCAGTCCGGAGGTCTGCATCTCTTTCTTGAGGACGCCGTTCTTCACGAGGGCCGCTTCGAGCGCGCGAACCTTAGCGTCGTTCTCACTCAGAGCCGCTGTGGCGGTGGGGCTTATCGTGGAGACGCCGATCTGAAAGTTGATGGTGTCGGGTGTGCCCTGGACCGTACCCGATCCGGTCACCGTGATCGTCGAACGTGGGTTCCCTTGGAGTGGCCCAAGACCACACCCACGAAACCCACGGCGACCACGACCAGCGCGGTCACCATCGTCAGAATCCAACCGGTCAGGCGGGGCCGACGGCCGCTCAATCGCTCTTCCCCATGGTGGTGGTGCTCGTGCTCGGTGTGCGTGTTGTCACTCATTCAATCTCCTCCGTCGTTGGCGCGACTCGATTCGTAATGCATCGGCTCGAAAACGCCTCTTACCAAGTTCTTGTCACGCGGGGCGCAGAACTTTCATCTGGCCAACGACGACGATATTCAGCAAGGCCATTAAACCGTGGGAACACGGAACCGGAGAGGTCGTTGGCTGCGCCGCTTCATCGCACCATCGGTGAAACTAACAACGCCGTCTTGAGATCGACAAAGTCGACGTTTTGGTTGACGAACGACGCCAACTATTCGGATGATCCGAAATTCTTTATCGTCTGAAGTTCCGCGGCACTTAGCTCTCTCGGCAGCTCACCGCGCGCCACCTTCTCGCTCTGGACCTGGTGGAGGACGCCCTCGACGACGTCGGGGTTGGCCAACGTGGTGATGTCGCCAACGTCGGTAAAGTTCGAAATCGACGCGATGACTCGGCGCATTATCTTGCCCGAGCGCGTTTTGGGCATGTCAGCCACAATCCAGACATTCTTCGGTCGGGCTACCTTGCCAATCTCGGTTTCGATCATGCGCGTCACCTTGTCCGCCACTTCTTGACTCGGCTTCACTCCTGGCTTCACGGAGATATACATCTCGACTGCGTGACCGCGAACGTCGTCCACTACCGGCACCGCGGCGGCCTCGGCAACTTCCTCGACCATCAGGGCCGCCGACTCCAACTCCTTGGTACCGAGACGGTGTCCGGACACATTGATCACGTCGTCGACGCGTCCCAGGATCCGGTAGTACCCGTCCGCGGCTTGCATCGCTCCGTCGTTGGCGAAATACGGCCAGTCGTGCCAGTCCGTGCTGCCCTTCTTACGGTTGTACTTCTCGTAGTACGTCTTTACGAACCGGTCAGGGTCTCCCCAAATGGTCTGGAATATTCCGGGCCACGGATTGCGAATGCAGATATTGCCGGCAACGCCACTTCCGGCCTTTATCACCTCGCCGTCCTCATCAAGGATCTCGGGGAATATCCCCAGGGCCGCCGGACCGCAACTACCGGGCTTCATGGGATTGAGGGCCGGTAACCCGGTACCGAGGAATCCACCGTTCTCCGTCTGCCACCAGGTGTCGACGATGACGGCCTCACCCTTGCCCACGACTTCGTAGTACCACCGCCAAACCTCTGGCTCGATCGGCTCGCCCACGGTCGTCATGTGCTTGAAGTGATAGTTGTACTTCGCCGGTTCGTCCGGGCCGACCTTGCGCAATGTACGGATCGTCGTAGGTGCGGTGTGAAATGTGGTCACTCCCAGACGCTCGGCGATCCTCCAACAGCGCCCGGCGTCGGGATACGTGGGTACGCCCTCGTACATAACTGTGGTAGTGCCGAGCGCCAACGGCCCGTACACGATGTACGAGTGACCGGTGATCCACCCGATGTCTGCGGCGCACCAGTACGTGTCTTCGGGGTGGATATCTTGGTAGTACTTCGAGGTTCCGGCTACGTAAGCGAGGTAGCCGCCGGTGCTGTGCTGACAGCCCTTGGGTTTGCCCGTGGTGCCACTCGAGTACATGATGAAGAGCGGGGCCTCGGCCGGCATCGATACCGGTTCGACCAACTTCCTCTTGTATTCGGGCATAATCTCGTCCACGAAGAAGTCCCGTCCGGGGACCATCGGACTCTTCGAGGCGTACTCGCCGGGATTCCTACGAAAAACCAGCACCTTCTCAACCACGACACCCTCTTCGAGCGCCCGCGCGACGGCCTCGTCGGCCTTGACCTTGTGATCTTGCAGCTCACCGTTGCGGTAGTAGCCATCGATGGTGACGAGGATCTTACTCTTCGAGTCGGCGATACGGCCGCCGCACGCGGCCCCGGAGAATCCGCCGAACACTTGGGAGTGAACGACGCCGAGACGAGCACAGGCGAGCATCGCGACGGGCAGGTCAGGCACCATGGGCATGTGGAAGGTCGCCACGTCACCGGTCTCCAGTCCGCAGAAGCCCCGAAGCAGCGCGGCGAACTCGTTGACCCGGACATAGAGCTCTTGATAGGTGATCGCCTCGATGGGCGCGTCTTCGGGCTCGGGGACGAAGATAATGGCCGACTTGTTGCGGTCGGTCGCGAGGTGACGATCGACGCAGTTGTAGGAGGCGTTGAGACGACCGCCGACGAACCACTTCCAAAAGGGCGCGTTGCTGGTGTCGAGTGTGGTGTGCCAATACGAATCCCACGACAGGAGGTCGGCGTACTCCTTGAAACATTCGGGGAACTTGCTCTCACTGAATCGTTCGCGAATGCTCGGGTCCGAAACATTGGCCTGTCCGATGAACTTCGCCGAAGGGAAGAAGTAACTCTCCTCTCGCCAGTGCACAGCGATCTGAGATTCAGAGGTCTGCTCCGACTCGCTTACATCGGCTCCCGTATCACTCTTTTTTGGCATACACTCCCCGCTCTCTAGGCACAATGCCCGGACTCTTACCGCGCTGCTGTTCCAACCTCGAATCAGTGTGTCCAGGTCATGTTAAATGGCCCTCCACCAAGTAATTCTGTACTTAGGTTGTTCTATCACGAGCAGATTGTTTTCACCATTCCAGAACATCCGCCGATGGCACCGTCTCTGGGACGCACAATCCTCACGTCAATCAACATCACGCGATCCGATTCGTCCGTGTGGCGAGTGTGCGCTGCGACACGGACGCCGCTGAGAACCCGGCAACGCGGAAGACACCGAACGAGGTGTCACCATCGGGATCGACTGTCGTTCACCATGCATCTCGGAGACGGTGAGGTCGCCGGATGCGCGTCACGTGGAGACGCTGTCGCGTGGGTGACGGAAGCCGCCGGAGATTCTCGGTCCACAATGCCAACAGCGCCCGAGCCTTGTGGCTGGGGCGCTGTTGGCGGTTGGGTCCGGTGGCAAGCCACCAGTGACAATGAGGTTAGCCCAAAGGACCGACCGGGAGTACAACCTTCCCGTGAGTTTCGTTGATCACGCCCGCGGCGGACGCGTACCACGCGAGCAGCGCCGTGACGACGCCGATCCATCCGCCGATCTTGGTCATGTTGGTGTGGCCACCGTCCCACGCTCCGATGGTGAGGAACAAGAAGGCCAACGTCAGTGCGACGAAGACCAACAAGACCGCGACGTTCGTCTTCATGGCGGCGACAGTCATGTACGCCGTGAAGAGGATCCAGGGCAGGAGATACAGGCCTAGAGCCCCCTTGACGGCGAGTCCGCCCTGGAAATTGATGAAGAAGTACACACCAATCCAGAACGCACCGTACGACGTAAACGCCACAGCTCCAAAGGTGTTCTTTCGCACGAATTCCCACATGCCGGCCGCGAACTGCGCGACGCCTCCGTAGATGAATGCCAGTGAGATGGCACCGCTCACGGCGGCACTACCCGTCCCGCCGAACTTGAAAAGTCCGATGTTGAAGATACTCAGCAAAAACGTGGTCATAGCGAAACCGGCGAGTCCGAGCGGACCGGGGTCCGCAACTCTGTGTTCCATGAAATTCCCCCCACATAGGTTGATTCCAACCGCCGGGATGGCGGTTACTGAGATTAAACCTCACTTCACAAGAATCGTGAGGGATGTAATTAAGGCAACTTCGTGAAGAGGTTCACAACATCGTCCACCAAGAGCGGAGAATTCCGTTTATCTACTGGCGAGTAGCAAGGAAACTTCCGTGAACGAATCGTGAATATAACGTATAGAAATACGGCTAGGAATCGATGGCTCTGCGAAAACTCCTGATGAATACCTCTATCTCAGCGGTGCTGCCGCCGTCGAGGATGAGTTGGACGAGTGCCGATCCCACGATGACGCCGTCACTCACGTCGGCGGCGGCCTTGGCCTGTTCCGGTGTCGCGATGCCGATGCCCACCAGCGCCGGGACGTCACTCGATCCCCGAATCGACCGCACGACGCGCTCTCCGTCTCCCTCCCCGGAGGACTTACCGGTGACGGCCATCCGCGCCGACGCGTACGCGAATCCCTGCGTCGTCGCCGCGAGCCGATCGACGCGGTCCGCCGGCGTCGATGGAGCGACGAGCAACACGGTCGCGACGTCGACGGCGTCGCAGGCGTCAATCCACGGCGCCGTCTCTTCCAGGGCCAGATCCGGAATGATCGCGCCGCGCACGCCGCTGGCCGCCAACTTGCCCGCGGCGCGTTCGAGCCCGTAGTGCAACACGATGTTGTAGTAGGTCATGGCGATGAGCGGAACGGCGGCGTCCAGGCGACCGAGTTCGTCACAGATCGACTCCAAGGTGGTGCCGAACGACAGTGATCGGAGGTCCGCTTCTTGGATCACTGGTCCGTCCATCATCGGATCGGAGAACGGGATGCCAATCTCGACGGCGTCGGCCCCGGCGAGAACGGCCGCCTCGACGTGCTCGATCCAATCGCTGGTCAGCCCGCCCATGAAATACGGCACGAGGAGCTTGCGACCACTCGCCCGTGCGGCGCGTAAATCGCGCTCGAGGCTCTTCACGATTCCGCGCGCAATATCGCTTGGACCTGAGCCACGTCCTTGTCGCCGCGACCGGAGAGATTGAGGAGCACCGTGGAGCCGGTGGGAAGAGCGCCTCCCGCCTCGCGGATCATCCAGGCGACGGCGTGGGCGGTCTCGAGGGCCGGGATGATCCCCTCCTTCTCGCTCAGCAGTTGCAGGGCGCCGATGACGTCCTCGTCGCCGATGGCGTAGTACTCCGCTCGCCCTATCTGAGCCAGGTGGGCGTGCTCGGGGCCGATGCCGGGATAGTCGAGGCCGGCCGAGATGGAGTGCGCCTCTTCGATCTGACCGAACTCGTCTTGCATCAAGAGTGATCGCATGCCGTGCAGGACGCCCGGCGATCCACTGGCGACGGCCGATCCCCCGGCCGCCTCGATACCCACCAGTCGCGACGAGGTGTTGGCGAATCCCGCGAAGATGCCCGCCGCATTCGAGCCGCCGCCGACGCAGGCGATGACGACGTCCGGCGCGTCAACGCCGAACTCGACCAGTTGCCGCGACGCCTCTTGTCCGATGATGCTTTGGAACTCGCGCACGATCCACGGGAAGGGATGGGGACCCATTACCGAACCGATGCAGTAGTGGGTGTCCTCGACGCAGGTGACCCACTCGCGCATCGCCTCGTTCACGGCGTCCTTTAACGTCCGACTACCCGAGGTGACCGGAACGACGCGTGTCCCCAAGAGCTCCATGCGAAAGACGTTGAGGATCTGACGCTCGGTGTCGACTTCTCCCATGAAGACGGTGCACTCGAGACCGAGTCGGGCGGCCGCCGTGGCCGTTGCGACGCCGTGCTGTCCGGCTCCGGTTTCGGCGATCACGCGTCGCTTCCCCATTCGCTTGGTGAGCAGCGTTTGACCGATGACGTTGTTGATCTTGTGCGATCCCGTGTGGGCCAGATCCTCGCGCTTGGCGAAGATCCGCAGACCGAGGTGCTCGCCGAGGCGAACGAGCGGCGTGACCGGCGTCGGACGTCCCGCGAACTCGCGCAGAACCGTGCGGTACTCCTCGACGAACGACGCGTCGCCCCAGGCGTCGGTGAAGGCCGCCTCAAGTTCGAGGCACGCGGGCATGAGCGCCTCGGGAACAAAGCGTCCCCCGAACTCTCCGAATCGTCCGCGGCCGTCCGGCTCTTCCATGAAGAGCGGGACTCACGACACCGCTCGTTCCTCGAAACGCGCCTCGGGCGTTCTCAATGAAACGGTGCAGGCGCTCGCGGTCCTTGACGCCGGGCGACGATTCGACGCCACTGGCGCTGTCGACCCCCCAGACCGGCGTCGAAGCGATCACGCCGGCGACGTTCGTCTCGTTGAGTCCACCGGCCGCAATGACCGGTACGTCGAAGGTCCGCTCCGACAACTCCTCCCAGGAGTGGCTCCGGCCACTGCCGGGCGTCGCACCGTCGACCAACACGGCGTCGACGCGACCCTCGTCGAATTCGTAGAACTCGTCACTGGCGATGGACAGGGCCTTGACGACCTGAAGATGGCGAGCGCGCAAGTTCGCCAACAGGGCGTCACTTAACGGCCCGTGAATCTGGACAATGTCGGCGTCGATCAGGTCGACCGCGTCACCAATGAAGGCGTCGTCGTTATCGCGAAAGACCAACGTTCGCAGCGTCCTCCCCTTCGTCGCTTCGGCGATGGCCAGCGCCCGGTCGAGGGAGAGCTGACGCGGTGACGTGGCGAGGATGAGCCCGACGGCGTTCGCGCCGGCGTCGATGGCGGCGTTGGCGTCACCCAAGGTCGTCACGCCGCAGATCTTGACAAGGAATGGCGTGTCTAATTCAGTCACGCGCCACCAGAGGCACTGAAGAGAACGCGCGAACGGTCTCAACGACGTCGGTCGCCGTCACGAACGCCTCGCCCACCAGCACCGCGTCGAACCCGGCGTCGGCGGCGCGCGCGACGTCCTCGGGCGAACTGAGACCCGACTCACAGACGGTGACGATGGACGACGGGAGGGACTGGATCACCAGAGCGGCGTTCTCACGATCGACGTCGAAGGTGTGGAGGTTGCGCTGGTTGATGCCGATGATTCGTGCCCCGAGGTCGAGGGACCGCTGAGCCTCGTCGTGGTCGTGGACTTCGACGATGGCGTCCAGGCCCGCGTCGTGGGCGACGGTCGATGAACTGCGCGAGTTCGTCATCGTCCAGGGCCGCGACGATCAAGAGCACCGCGCTGGCCCCCGCCTCGGCCGCGTCCAGTACGTCGTTCGCCGACGACGGTGAAATCCTTGCGTAACAGGGGCAGGCTCACGACGTCGCGCCACCGCGTCGAGGTCTTCGAGGGAGCCGGCGAAGTGTTCGGCGTCGGTCAATACCGAAATCGCTGCCGCTCCCCCTTCGGCGTAGTCGCTGGCGAATGCGTGTGACGTCCAGTCCCTCGTGGAGCCAGCCCTTGCTCGGCGACCGACGTTTCACTTCCGCGATCACCTTCACGTTCCCGCTCTCCGCTCCGGAGAGCGCCGCCAGCATTGACGGACCGATGGCTCGGGCCTCGCCGACGCGATCGCGCCACTCACGTTCGTCGGACGCGGCGCGCGTTCGATGGTGCTTCAGTATCTCGTCGAGGTACGTCGCCATCACAGAATCGTAGTTGTGCCAAAGGCGATCTCCTCCCCGAGTAACTTGTGCGTATGCCACGCCAGCCCGCGCGCGTTCTCTGATGGCGGGTATCGTTCTCGAGTGACGTCTTGAACCCGTTGGTGCGCGGCACGGACCTCGAACGCGGCCAGGCCCGCGCCGCCCTGGTGGAGATTCTGGAAGGTCACGTCGAAGGCGTCCTCATCGCCAGCTTCCTGACGGCGCTGACGGCCAAGGGCGAAACGGCCGACGAGATGACGGGGTTCATCGACGCGATGATCGAAGCGGCGTCGACCTTCACGATTGGCCCGGACGTGATCGACATCGTAGGGACCGGTGGTGACCAACTCCATACGGTCAATATCTCGACGATGGCCGCCCTGACCGTCGCCGGCTGCGGGGTGCCGGTGGCCAAACACGGCAACCGCGCGGCGTCGTCCTCGGTCGGCTCGGCCGACCTCTTAGAGGCGCTCGGTGTTCGACTCGACGCCCCCGAAGAGGTGGTTCGGGCGTGCGTCGCCGGCGCGGGCATCGGCTTCATGTTCGCCCCCACCTTCCACCACGGACTGGGCTACCTCACTCCGATCCGACGGGCCCTGGGCTTTCGCACGATCTTCAACGTCCTGGGACCGCTGGCGAATCCCGCGTTGGTGCGACGGACCTTGATCGGGGTGGCCCAGGCCCCGCTTCTTGACGCCATGACGCAGGTGTTGATGGCCCGAGGTATCGATCACGCCATCTTGGTGAACGCCGACGACGGCCTTGACGAACTCTCACTCGGCTCGTCGTCGACGCTGCACGTCATCACGGCGCGCGGATCGGAGACCCAGCGGCTGGACGCCGGGGCGGTCCTCGGTCTGCACCACAATGCGTCGTCGATACGAGGTGGCGACACTGCGCGCAACGTCGAGGTCGCGCGGGAATTCTTGGACGGTCGCCGCGGGCCGGTCTTTGACGTCGTGTGCGCCAACGCGGCGCTGGCCCTCATCGTCGCCGGGCGCGCGACCACGCTGACGGAGGGTTTCGACTTGGCGTTGGCCAGCGTTACCGACGGACGCGCCGCGCTCGCGCTCGAGCGACTGGTCGAGCTCTCGAACGCCTAGGAGACTGTTGAACAACGTCGGTTTGAGGCGTATGTTAGAAATCGCAAGTTCGGGACATGTCTGAGCCGAAGAGTCGGCGTGAAGAAGGTGCGAGTCGACCACCCTGGCGTGCGATGCCCATGTAGTGGTCCTTTCTTTGACAGTCTGGACTTGCACGTCCCGAGTTAAGTCGCTCGTAGGACCCATGTCTCTTCGAGGGTGAGCCCGAGATTGATGAGACGGCGCAGGTTGATCGCGGCGACCCGCGTCGTAAGACCCATTTGGTTCTTCTCGACGCCGCGGAATCTGACTCGTCGGTAGTGGTCCCTCACGAGCCACGCGATCGACCGTTCGACCATGGGTCGATATTTTTGATAGTCGGAAATGAAGTCACCGTCGCGCCACGCGCGACGAGACTCGACGAGTTGCGCGTCGTGAGCACTGAGGTGCAGCGTGCGGCCATTCTTCGAGGTGGTGCAGCGATCACGCAAGGGACAGCCCGCGCAACGGTGGTCGAAGATAGCGTTGTTGCGCGCGGTGATGTGGACAACGTGACCGGCCGGGCAGGTCGCGGTGCCGGCGCCGTGGTCGATGACGAAGTCGTCGCGGTGGAATCCTCCGGGCACCGCCGAGTGAGTCGGATGGGGCTTGACGGCGCGTTGGTGTCCCGCGTCGCCGAGCGCCACGAGGGTTTCGCCTGAGCCGTAGGCACCGTCGGCGAAGACCTGGAGCCCGGGCGATTCTCCTTCCAGAAGTGTGACGCCGTTGGGTCCGTCGGGCGCGCTCGCGGGGGTGAGACGGGCCGCAGTGATCAGTCCGGTTTCGGGTTCGACGGCCAGATGCGCCTTGTAGCCGTCGCGGTATTCGCTGCGCGACTTGTGCATGTGGCGGGCCTCGGGGTCGACAACGGAGATGACACGATCCTTGGCGACCCCGCGCACGATTCGCCAGCGACCCTGCTCGTCGAGCTCGACGTCCTGGCCTGCGACGAGCGCCAACAGTCCAATTGCCGAGGCGCTCTCGGGTTCGTCAATTTCGGCGCACGCGTCGAGCACCGCCAGGGCGTCGTTGACCAGTGCGTTCACGAGTTCGCCTCGCGCCACGTCGTCCCAGGCAATGATGGGCTTGCCCGCTGCGTCATAGTCGTGGGCCACGAGGGTGACCTCGCGAGCTATGGGGACGACCCGGCGCACGCGACGGATCGCGGCGACGAGTTGGGTGACGGTGTCCTGGGTCGCAACGGCGTCATCGAGCAGCGTCGAGTCCAGTGCCCGGCGCGTCTTGCCCTTGAGGAGACCGGTGGCTTCGATCACCGAGCGCACGGCCTCGAAGATCCGCTCGGGGCGATCAGAATTGCGCAGCCTCGAGCGCCAGTAGGTGAGGACCGAGTAGTCGAACCCCTCCTCATCGAGGGCGAGACCGCAAGCCACCTTCCAGCTGATCCGGTCGGTCAACGCCCGAGCGGCTTCGCGGTCCGAGAGTCCCTCGAGGGCCTGGAGGACCATGACCGAAGCCACCGTATCCACCGGAATCGAGGGCCGGCCCCGCCTGGAAGGAAAGAGGTCCTCAAACATATCGTCGGGGAACAGCTCGTGACGGTGATCGGCCAGGAACACCTCGACGCTCCCTGTGGGCACGAGTTGTCGGCAGAGCGCCGACGCGTCGAGTAATTCACGGTTGAGTTCGCTAAGTCCTTGCATACTTCAATTCTCAACGACCGGCGCTCGAAAATTCGGTTTAGTGAGCCGAATTATTCAACAGCCTCCTAGAGCGCTCGCAGTTCCTTCTTGTACCAGTGGGCGTTGGCGACGTAGGAGGCGGCGTTCTCCACGATGGCGCCTTCGTGCTGGCGTCGAGTTTGATGATCGCCGGCACGCCAACGGCCAGGGCGTTGGCCGGCACGTCCATCCGATTACGCACGACCGCCCCGGCGCCGACGGTCGCGCCGCTGCGCACCGTCGCCTCGTGCAGGACGATGGAGCCACTCCCCACGAGCGCGCGGTCTTCGATGACGCAGCCCTCTAAGTGCGCGAGGTGACCCACCACGCAGTCGTCGCCGATGACCGTCGGGTACTCCTCCACCGCGTGGATGATCGCGCCGTCTTGAATGGAGGTCCGCTCGCCCACGATGATCGTGCCGTAGTCGCCGCGCAGTACGGCGCTCGGGCCACACCGACGAGTCGGCGCCGATGCGCACGTCCCCGATGACGACGGCGTCGGGATGGACGAAGGCGTCGGGGTGGATCGAGGGCGTGCGATCGCCGAGTGCGTAGAGAGGCATAGGTTCCCCTAGTGGCTCAGCCACGAAATTAACTGATAGATCCGCCAGATGACGTAGATGATGGTGACCACGATGAAGAAACGCCAGCGCCACGGGATCGGCTCGCGAACGCGCTCCTCGACCGACTCCGCCGCAGATCTCACACGTCTCGCCCTCGACCGGGCGATCGCACTGCTCGCACCACTTGGTCACTATTCGATCCGAACGCGCACTCGCAGCGGTTGCGATCCGAGGGAGAACCGCTCGCGCAAGGATCGTTCGACGTAGCGCAGGTACGTCTGGGGCAGTCGCCCGGCGATGAACAGCGTGAAGGTCGGCGGCTCGGTCGCTCCCTGCACGGCGTAGCGGATCTTGCCCGTCGGCGCCGGCTGCTTGATCTGGAGATCGCGGATCGCGCGGTTTGAGCGCACCGGTCGGTACCCGCTTCTGGTAGTCGGCCGCCGCGATCGCCAGCGCCGGGAGGATCCGGTGCACGCCCTTGCCCGAGGTCGCGGTCGTCTTCATCACCGGCGCGTCGCCCAGGAAGGCCAGCTTCTCGCCGACCGTCGCGAGGACCGAGTCGCGTTCGTCCGACGGCCACGAGTTCCCACTTGTTGAGCACGACCAGTGACGGACAGCCCGCCGCCGAGATGCGTTCGGCCAGGCGTTGATCCTGTCCGGTGGCGCCCACCGTGGCGTCGATGACGAGGATGGCGATGTCGGAGCGATCGAGCGCGTCCAGGCTCCGCAGCACGGCGTAGGTCTCGAGACCGGCCTCGGTCTTGGCGCGACGACGCATGCCGGCCGTGTCGATGAATCGAATCAGTCCGACGTCGGTCGACACCAGGGTGTCGATCGCGTCGCGCGTCGTACCGGGCAGGTCGTGCACGACCGAACGTTCTTCGCCGATCAGTTGATTGAACAGCGTGGACTTGCCGACGTTGGGTCGACCGACGATCGCCACGCGCAGCGCCCCGTCGTCGTCGGCGTCGGCGACCTCTTCGACCATGCGACTCTCTTCGAGTCGCGCCACGATGACGTCGAGCAGGTCGCCCGTGCCGCGGCCGTGTTGGGCGCTCACGGTGTGCGGGTCGCCCGCGCCGAGTCCGAGGAACTCCCAACTGCTGGCCTCGTGCTGCGCGTCGTCGACCTTGTTCACGACGAGCAGCACGGGGCGGCCACTGCGCAGCGCCCAGCGCGCGGCGTGCGTGTCCTCATCGACCATGACCCGTGGTCACGTCCACGACCAGCAGCACCAGGTCGGCGGTCGCCAGCGCCGCCTCGGCCTGCTGGGAGACCTTGGCTTCGAGGGAGTCGCCGGCCTCGAGCCATCCGCCGGTGTCCACCACGTCGAAGGTGAGACCTCCCCACTCGACCTCGACGGCCTTGCGGTCGCGCGTCACGCCGCGGTGCTCTTCGACGACGGTGACGCGTTTGCCGGCGAGGCGATTGACGAGAGAGCTCTTGCCGACGTTCGGTCGGCCCACGATGACGACCTGGGGCTTCACGCCGGTACCCGGCAGCGCGCACGACGCGCAACGTCGATGCGAAGGTCCTGGCCGGTGGTGGGCACGATCGTGACCGCGCGGCCGAGGTCACCGAGGTCGAGTCCGTCGAGGAACCGTCCCTCGGAGAGACAGACGTCGGGTACCAGCACGACGGTCTCCGGCGCGACGTCGACCGAGCGCGTCGATGAGGTCTTGACCGGTGAGCAGACCGGCGACCTTGATGTTGCCGCCGAAGAAGCGATTCTCGACGGCGAGGATCCGCACGTCGGCGAATCCCTGGGCGTCGAACATCTCGCGAAGTATCGGCGCGGCGTACTCACCGGTGACCACGAGCACGTCGTCGCCGTGGTGAACGTCGCTCTCTCCTCCGCGCGGCGCGCGGTATCCCAGGGCCGGGGCACCGTCGACTGATTGGAAGAAACCCGTGCCGAGCTTGTCCATGGGCGTTTCGCTCGACGAAACTCTGCACGAACGCGGCGACCAGACCGATGCCGTTCTCGGCCTGGTCCAGGCTCTCGAAACTTCGCCGCCGGAGGCGGGGTGCGCGCCGGCCACCAGATAGAACTCGTCACTGGCGAAGACGCGTGACGCGCCCGAGGATCTCTCGCGGTGAGTTCCTGGAAGCGTTCGGCGAGCGCGACCACGTGCGGCTGCTTCGATCTCGGTGTGCGAACGCATCGTGGCTTCGTCGGAGAAGGCACTCACGCCGACCGGGACCAACGCGACCGAGGCCAACTCCGGGTAGAGCGAGATGACGTCGTGCAGCGTGCGCTCCAGGTGCTCGGCGTCGTTCACCCCCGGGACAGACGACCACCTGGGCGTGCACTTCGACGCCGGCGCGCAGTAGCTCTTTCAGCCAGCGCAGGCTGGTCGCGCCGCGCGGGATTGCGCAACATCTCGGCGCGCAGTTCGGGGTCGGTCGTGTGGATCGACACGTAGAGCGGCGAGAGGCCTTCGTCGATCACGCGTTCGAAGTCGAACTCCGTGAAGCGGGTCAGGGTCGTGTAGTTGCCGTAGAGGAAGGAGAGACGAAAGTCGTCGTCTTTGACGTAGAGCGAGCGTCGCATGCCCTTGGGGAGCTGGTAGATGAAACAGAAGGAACAGTGATTGTCACAGGTGCGGATGCGGTCGAAGACCGCCGAGTCGATGCTGAGACCGAGCGGCTGGCCCTCGGTCTTGTGAACGGTGACCTTGCGCGCCAGGTCCTCGCCGTCGCGGCGGACGACCAGCGTGACCTCTCGCCGTCGATCAGTTGCTGGTACTCGATGATGTCGCTCGGCTCTCGACCGTTCACGCTGACCAGTTCATCGCCGACGGCCAGGTCGACGCCCGAGGCCGGTGAATCCATGGAAATTGAGGAGATTCGGGCGCCCGACACCCGTCCAGCCTACGAGGAAACGCCTTGAATCCCACCGACGGCGTGACGGTGACGTCGGTGACGGTGGAGGACGAGTACTTCCCGCCACCGCCTGAACTGTGCGAAATGCGCAAAACCCTGTCGGCTCTGTTGGACCTCACGCTCCACAGCCCCACGACATCGAGTTTCGACGCCGGAGGCCGACCGCGGCTTCACCGCGGCCGAAGTCTCCGCGGCCCATCGCTAGTTCCGGGCCGCGCAGCACGCCGCGATTAGTATCTATCAGTGAGTTTTTTCTCGCGCCGCTGTCGAGCCGCCTCCGCGCCACTGCCTAAGGAGCGATCGCCGGTCGGAGCGAGCCAGTCCTAGTGCGCGAACGCCGAACACCTCCTAAGGAGACCGATGGTCAACGATGATCTAGAGCAGCGTCGCTCGACGCGTCTGCGCGCCTACGCCATCTCCCAGGCCCTGGCTCGACTCGAGACGGAGCGGCCCGGGTTCAGTCCCGAAGCGATCGTGGCCGCGATCTGCGCCTACGAAGAAGAGGGCAACATCGCCCACGTCCTCGAGAAGATGCCGGTGAGCGTCAACGGCGAGCCCTACACCACCCTGGTGGTCGTCGACGGCGGCGACGACCGCACCGCCGAGATCGCGCGTTCCTTCCCGGGGGTCGTGGTCATCGAGTTCCCGGTCAATCTCGGTCACGGCGTCGCCCTGCAGGTGGCCTATCGCTACTGCGTCTACGCACGACGTGAAATACGTCGTCACGCTCGACGCCGACGGGCAGAACGACCCCTCCGAGATCCCCCAGATCCTGGTCCCGCTCCAGGCCGACACGTCGGACTTCGTCCTCGGCAGCCGGGTGCTCGGGGTCGACAAGACCACCGACAAGGTTCGCAAATTCGGCGTGCGATTCTTCTCGTTCATCATGAACCGGATGACCAACTCGCACATCACCGACACCTCGACCGGGTACCGCGCGCTGCGCGTGACGATGCTGGCCGACGTCGTGGACCGACTGCGTCAACAGCAGTATCAGACGTCGGAGCTGCTCATCACCTGCCTGAAGCGAGGCTGGCGCGTCAGCGAGGTTCCGACCGAGTGGTACCCGCGGGTCTCCGGGGAGACCAAAAAGGGTGCGACGTGGACCTACGGCTTCCGCTACGCCCGCGTGGTCTTCGGCACCTGGTGGCGCGAGCGCTAACTCGAAGGTGAGTCGGGCTCGGTCTTAGGGACCGTGAAACTCTTCCGATTGGCGTCGTCGAACACGCGCGGTGGCGTCTTCACCTTCGCCTTCTTCGGCTTCTTGGCTTCTCTTCCTTGCGGATTCTTCATGGCCGAATCCTACGTCGCTCACAACGCCATGTGACGCGAGCGACGCCGAGTGAGACTTCCTAGCCCTGCAGGCTCTCGTGATACACCTTCTCGAGCGCCGCGCGAAGCTCCTCGCTCTTGGCGTTGAGCGCCGAGCGAGAGACGCGACCTTCAGAAGACGGCGGTTCGATCGGCGCGCCGACGACGATTCTGATCTTCGTCGGTCGGGGCAGTTTGGCGCCCTTGGGCATCGCTCGGTCACTGCCTCCGATGCCGACCGGCACGACCGTGGCGCCGGTTCGCGCGGCCAGGAACATCGCGCCGTCGTGCAGCGGCGCCACCTCGCGGCCCTCCTGGCGCGTCCCTTCGGGAAAGAGCACCAGCGCGTGACCCTGTCGCAGCACGGCCTCGGAGTGCGCCATCGACTCGCGGTCGGCCGATCCCCGGCGGATGGGAAAGGCGCCGAGGTGCGTGATCAACGGACCGAGCAAGCGGAACGCGAAAGAGCGAGTCCTTGGCCATGAAGAACGCCTTGCGCTTCGAGATGAAAAGCGTGAGCGCGAAGTCGACGTTGGAGCGATGAATCGGCGCGATCAGGACCGGTCCTTCGAGCGGGATGTTCTCGGCGCCGGTGACCGTCGGGTGAAAGAGCACCTCGGGCCAGGCCCGACACGATGCGCCGCGCACACCCGATAGGTGAGGGTCCGCCGCTCGCTCAGTTGGAGAGGTTGTGCTTCAGCCATTGAACGATCTCCTGGGCGACGTCGTCGACGTCTCGACCCGTCGTGTCTAGCACGAGGGCGTCGTCGGCCTGACGAAGCGGCGAGGCGACGCGGGTGGAGTCGGCTTCGTCCCGGCGCGCGACCGAGTGTCGGCTCTCGTCGCCCCGACGTCGGGCCCGCTCTTCGAGCGACGCCGTCGAGAAGATCTTCACCGAGGCGTGGGGAAAGACGACCGTCGTGATATCGCGTCCCTCCACCACCGTGCCGATCGGCTGGGCGGCGGCCAACTCGCGTTGTCGTGTCACCATCGCGGCGCGCACGTCGGGGTTCGCCGCGACGACCGACACCGCGACGTTGATCTCGTCGTCGCGGATCTCGTCCTGCACGTCTCGACCGTTCACCGTCACGCGCGGCAGCGTCGTCAACGTCACGTCCTCGGCCAGCGACGCCACCGCCGCCGCGTCGTGGACGTCGAGTCCCCGATACAGCGCCTCGCTGGTGACCGCGCGGTACATCGCGCCGGTGTCGAGGAACGACCAACCCAGCAACGCGGCCACCGCGCGCGCCACCGTCGACTTGCCCGATCCGGCCGGTCCGTCGATGGCGATGACGAGATCGCTCACGCCAGTCGCTCCAGGTCGTCGAAGAAATCGGGATAGCTGGACGCGACGGTGTCGGCGGCACCGATCGAACAGCCCGCGCCCGCGCAGCCCGCGACCGCACTGGCCATCACCATGCGGTGATCCAGGTCAGCGTCCAGTTCGAAAGCTGCGAAGCGCGTGGCGCTCCCCAGGCCCTCGACGAACAGGTCGTCTCCCTCGGACCACGCGCGACAGCCCAGCTTGCTCGCCAGCGCCAACGATCCCTCGAAGCGGTCGGACTCCTTGACCCGCAGTTCGCCGACGTCGCGAAAGACGCTGACGCCACCGGCCGCGGCCGCGGCGACCACGAGCACCGGCACTTCGTCGACCGACGGTATCTCGTTGGCGTGCACGTCGGTGGCCGTCAGCTCCGAAGTGCGCACCTCGACGGACATCGTCGTGTCACCGCCGTGAATGGTCATAGTGGCGCCCATCCGCTGCAGGACTCCGAGGAAGCCGATGCGCTCTCTGGCGTTATCGATGTCGAGCACTTCGAGCGTGGCGTCGGGGTGGATGCAGCCGAGGACCGCGAAGAACGCGGCCTGCGAAGGGTCGCCCGGCACCAGCCAGTGGTGCGCGAGGGGACGACCGGGATGAATCGTGACCCGCCGCCCCTCGTCGGTTTCAATGCTGGCCACCGAGACGCCGGCGCGCAAGAGCATCTGCTTCGGTCGTGGGCCGGGTTCGCACGTGCTCGACGACGGTCGTCGGTGAGCGAGCGCCGAGGGCGGCGAAGAGAATCGCCGACTTCACCTGCGCGCTGGCCATCGGCACGTCGTAGTCGATGCCGCGCAGGGCGCTCGTGTCCGACGACGCGCAGCGGCGCTCGCAGACTGACGCCTTGACCCGTCGATCCGTGAACCCATCATGGACAACGGTTCGGCGACCCGGTCCATCGGTCGCTGGGACAGCGAGGCGTCGCCGATCAGTTCGTGTTCGCCCGGCACGGCGCTGACCACCCCAGCGAGCAGTCGCATGGTGGTGCCGGAGTTCCCGCAGTCGAGGGCCGCGTCACTCGCGCGAAGTCCTTCGGAGGGACCGACGATCGTGACGAGGTCGTCGCGCTCGCCGCGTAGCGCACCGAGCTGTTCCATGATCTGGCTCGTGGCCGCCACGTCTCTTCCGGGCGAGAGACCGCGGATGGTGCTCTCGCCGTCGGCCAGGGCGCTCACCATTAGGGCCCGGTGCGACGTGCTCTTGTCGCCCGGGACCCGCACGTCGCCACGGAGCGACGTGAAGTGCTCGACCGACGGCTTTCACTGTTCGTGCGCCACGTGAAATCCCAGCGCCGAGAGCGCGTCGGCGAACATCGCAGACTGTTGGGCGTCGACGGCGAGCAACAGCGTGCCGCCGGTGCCTTCGATGCCGTGCGCGATCTCGATGTCGTAGATGTTGACCAGCAGGTCCGACGCCGACCTCGTCACGCGGGCCAGGACCCCCGGTTCGTCGCTCACCTTCACGCGTAGATACGCCAGGTCTTCGGTGCTGGAGGGCGCGACCGGGCAGCTGGCGCCGCGCGCTGGCGGCACTGAGCAGAGCTCTCCAGAATGACGTCGCGGCCGTCGTCGAGCAGCGCCTCGCGGAGCGTCTTCAGTCGCGCCTCGAGGGCCTCGAGGCTCTGCACCACGGCGTCACGGTTCTCGAACAGGATGTCGGGCCAGATCCCCGGATCGCCGGCGGCGATCCTCGTCATGTCCCGGAATCCCCCGGCGGCCAGCTGCAACAAGACGGCGTCCTGTTCGGCGACCTGGCTGGCTTCGTTCATGAGGGATCCGGCGAGCAGGTGCGGCACGTGGCTGGCGATGGCGACCAGGCGATCGTGGTCGTCGGCCGCGACCGCCACGACGTTCGCGCCGATCTCGCGCAGGACGCCGTGCAGCGTGCTGTAGGTCGAGGGCGACGTCCGATCGGTGGGCGTGAGGACCCAGGTCGATCCCTGAAACAGTTCGGCCCGCGCGCCCGAGAGTCCCCGCAGCTCCGACCCGGCCATGGGATGGCCGCCGAGGAAGCGGCGGTCGGCTACCTGCGCGACGATCGAACCCTTGACGCCGGCGACGTCGGTCACGATCACGTTCGCGACTCGAAAGCCGCGCCAGCGTCTCGTTCGCCAGACGCGCCACGACGCCGGCGGGCGTGGCGACGACGACCAGGTCGACGTCGGGTGAGAGTTCGGAGCCGGTGACGACGTCGCGCTCGAGCGCGCTCGCGACGGCTGTCGGGGTCGCTATCGCTCCCGGTGACGATCCAGCCGCACTCGATCGAGGGCGAGGGCGACCGACGCGCCGATCAGTCCGAGACCGACGACGTGCGCGTGGCGACTATTCGGGGAGGTCATCACGCAGGCCCTGGGCGTTTCGAAGGTAGACGTGTCGAAGTTCGCTTCGGGGCCTGGTGGTGTAGACGTGGATGAGAATCCGGATGCACATCGGCATCGCGCCGGGCACGTCGATCTCGCTGGCGCAGAGCAGGGGGATGTCCCCGAAGCCGATGCCGCGCGCCACGGTCGCCGGAAAGGTCGACGTCAGGTCGGGCGTCGTGGTGAAGATCACGCTGACCACGTCGTCGTGGGCCAGTTCGTTGCGATCCATCAAGGCGCGCAGTAGTTCTTGCGTGGCGACCTCGATCGACGCCGGCGTGTCCTCGTCGCAGGTGGTGGCGCCGCGCAGGCCCCGTATTTGCGCCGATCTCATGTAGGCATCGTAGAGGCGATCGGCGTCACTCATCCCCACGGCCTCCATCAGTCGTCGCACCTCGGCCAGCGAGAGTTGACGCGACGCGCCGGGCGACAGCGTGGCGTCTTGGATCGGACCGATGCGCGTGCGCACCAGCCGGGTGACGTCGTGACCGACCGCGGCGCACATTCGTCGGACCTGACGGTTGCGCCCCTCGTGGATGACGATGCGCAGGAGTCCCTCACTGACGCGACTGACCTGGGCCGGGCTGGTGAGTCCGTCGTCGAGCTCGACGCCTTCGCGAAGTCGCGGATGGCCGCCGGAGACGGGTCGCCTTCGACGCGCGCCAGGTACTCCTTGGGGATGCCCGAGCTCGGGATGGGTGAGCAGATGAGCCAGTCGGCCGTCGTTGGTGAGGATCAACAGACCCTCGGTGTTCATGTCGAGGCGACCGACGGGAAAGATCCGCACCGGGCTCTCCACCAGCTCGAGGACGGTGGTGCGGCCCTGCGGATCCGAGGCGGTCGTCACGACGCCGTCGGGCTTGTTCAAGAGGAAGTAGACCGTGTTCTGCGCGGTGGGCGCCATCGAGCCGTCGACGCAGATCACCTGGACGTCGGGATCGACGCGGTTGCCCAGTTCGGCGACGCGACCGTCGATGGTGACGCGACCCTCGCTGATGAGGATCTCGCACGCCCGACGCGAACCGAAGCCGGCGCGCGCGAGGGTCTTTTGGAGACGCTCGCCCGTCGTCCAACTACGAGACCTCGGAGTCGTCGACGTCGAAGCCCATCTCCTCGACCAGCCGATTGGCCGTCTCGATCGGCGGCATGAACTCTTCGATCGGCGGCAGGTCGTCGAGCGAGGCCAGACCCATGCGGTCGAGGAAGAGCTCGGTCGTGCCGTAGAGGATGGGCTGGCCCGGTCCCCCGGCGCGTCCCACCTCTTCGATGTACTGGCGCTGCTCGAGGAGCCGCGACACGCCGTCGACGTTCACGCCACGCAGCGCGGTGATCTGCGCGCGCGAGATCGGCTGTCGATACGCGATGATCGCGAGCGTCTCCAGGGCGGCCGAACTGAGTCGGTGCGAGACGTCGCGGCTGGCGAACTTGGCGACCCAGGACGCCACGTCGGGCGAGGACTGCATCACCCAGCCGCTCGCCAACTCGGCGAATTGGAATCCCCGGCGCTCTTCGAGGAACTCGCTGCGCAGTCGCCGCAGCGTCGCGGTGACCTCCGCGGCGTCGGTCTCGACGACGTCGGCGAGCTCTTCGGCCGATATCGGCTCCAGCGCCACGGTCAGCATCGCTTCGAGCTTCTGTTCGAGCGAGAGCTCATCCCTCATAGACGTCTACCCTTCCGATGATCGAGGTCGGAGCCTTCGTCGATCCAGGCGATCCGCACGTCGCCGAAGGTCGAACCCTGGCCGAGTTCGACCAGGCCGAGTTTGCACAGTTCCAGGAGCGCCAAGAAGTGCACGATGATCTCGATGCGACTGCCGAGGGACTCGGTGAGCGCGCGAAACGACAGCGATCCCATCGACGGCAGTCGCTGCGACAGCGAGACGACGGTTTCGGCGACCGAGACCGCGTCGACGGTGACGTGGTTGAGCCGAAGCACGGGCACGGGCTTTTCCTCGATGCCGCGCAGGTACGCGCCGGCCAGCTGGGCCGTCGTCACGCCGGCCAGCAGATCCGGCGGCACGACGACGAAGCCGTCATCGATGCCGCGCAGGCGCGGGTAGGCCCGACGCGGCGCGCTCGAGGAGTGACACGAACGCGTCGGACAGCGCGGCGTAGGTGCGCAGCTCCAGGAGCCGCGCCAGCAGGACGTCGCGCTCCTCCCAACCGACGAACTCCTCGTCCGGCTCGGTGTCGTCGCGCCCGGG
The DNA here is from genome assembly GCA_963703105.1 of uncultured Acidimicrobiaceae bacterium. Classification (GTDB taxonomy): domain Bacteria; phylum Actinomycetota; class Acidimicrobiia; order Acidimicrobiales; family RAAP-2; genus RAAP-2. The sequence continues at coordinate 120,037 of OY969792.1, forward strand.
CAGCAGGCGTCCGGCTCTTCATCTCGAGCAGGATCGAGGCGATCAGCAGGAACTCCGAGAGGTCCTCGACCTCGATGGTGACCGCGTCGTCGCGCAGCACGGCGACGAAGGCGTCGACGATCGGACCGAGCGGGACGTCGAGGATGTCCACGTCGTGACTGGAGATCAATTGGAGGAGCAGCTCCACGGGGCCGCTGAAGGACGGCGTCGTCACGACGAAGGTCACCGCCAAAGGCTACTTCTTCGACGCGTGGTCCCTTCACCTAGAATTGCGCGATGAGAGTTCTCTCGGGCATGCAGCCGTCGGGCACGCTGCACATCGGCAACTACCTGGGCGCGCTGCAAGCAGTGGGTGCGAGGCGCAGAGCGCGGACGCCTTCTACTGCGTCGTCGACCTCCACGCGCTGACGCTCGAGATCGAGCCCGAGACGCTGCGAGCCCAGACGTACGATCTGATCGCCACCTACCTGGCGGCCGGACTCGACCCCGACGTCTGCTCGATCTTCTTGCAGAGCGAGGTGCCGTATCACGCGCAGATGAACTGGCTGCTCGAGTGTGTCGCCACCTACGGCGAGCTCAGCCGCATGACCCAGTTCAAGGAGAAGTCCTCGCGCAAGACGGGATACCGCGTCGGCCTGCTTGACCTACCCGGTCCTGATGGCCGGGGATATCCTGCTCTACGAGACGACCGAGGTCCCGGTCGGCGACGACCAGCGCCAGCACCTCGAACTGACGCGCGTCATGGCCGAGCGCTTCAACAATCGCTACGGCGAGACCTTCGTCGTGCCGGTCGGGCGTGCAGCCCAAGGTGGCGGCGCGCGTCATGGACCTCCAGGAGCCGACGCGAAAGATGTCCAAGTCGATCTCCAGTCCCCTGGGCTCGATCTACGTCACCGACTCGCCCGACGAGATCGACAAGAAGATCAAGAAGGCGGTCACCGACACCGACGGCGAAGTGCGCTACGACTGGGAGAAGAAACCCGGCATCTCGAACCTGTTGGAGATCTACTCGAGCTTCAGCAACGAAACGCCCGACGGCGGTCGCCGAGCGCTACACGCGCTACGGCGACCTGAAGAGTGACCTCGCGGCGCTGGTCATCGAGTCGCTCGCACCGATCCGCACGCGCTACGACGAATTCATGGGCGATCCGGCGGAGCTGCGCGCCGTCGTCGCGCGCGGCGCGGTCAAGGCGAGCGAAGTGGCCGGCGCGGTGTACCGCCGCGCGGCGCACGCCATCGGCCTCATCTAATCAGGCCGATCCACCAGTTCTCAAGTCCACCCAGCGCGTTCGAGCCGAAGTGAAAGACGTACTCACTGAGGATCACGAAGAGCAGGACCAGCGGCAGCGCCCGGGCCCGGTAGTGGTAGTAGGCGCCGAGGTGCTTGCTCGGCACGAATCGCTCGATCACCGCGGAGCCGTCGAGCGGAGGGATCGGGAGCAGGTTGAAAGCGGCGAGCAGCAGGTTGGCGATGCCCAGCGCCAGGCCGACGTTGAAGAGCGTGGAGTTCGTGAAGTCAGGACGAGTGCCGATCGTGTTGACGCACCGCGAGGTCGCACAGAAAAAGTCCGATGGCCGAGAGGATGATGTTGACCACCGGCCCGGCCAGCGACACGTAGAGCGACTGCTGGCGCGGCTTGCGAAGGCGAGAGACGTTGACCGGGCACCGGTCGGGCGTAGCCGAAAGGCGGGAAGTGCAACGCGATGAGCAGCGCGGGCAGGAGGATCGTGCCGAAGGGGTCGATGTGGCGCATGGGATTGAGCGAGAGGCGTTTGGCGTCCTTCGCCGTGGGGTCGCCGAAGAGATTCGCCACCCAGCCGTGGCTGACTTCGTGCAGGATGACCGACGGCAGCAGCGCTATGTAGAAGTAGTAGGTGTGGAACATCGCGGCTTTCGATTTAGTCGTGCGCCCGAGGGTGCGCGTTGTGGTATTCGCGTTTCAGCGACGTTACCGCCACCGCGGTGTAGATCTGCGTCGTAGAGATCGAGACGTGACCGAGCAACTCTTGCACGACCCGGATATCGGCGCCGTGGGCCAACATGTGCGTGGCGCAACTGTGGCGAAAGACGTGCGCGCTGATGCGCGAGCGCTCGATGCCGACCGGGAGGGCACGCTTATCGATGATGAGGTCGACGCCCTGTCGACTCAGCGCTCCCCCGCGGGCGTTGAGGAACAGACGAGTGTCCTTTCGCGCGTCGGGAAACGTTTCGCGACCGCGCGCGCCGAGATAGTCGCGCAGCGCCGACGTCAACGTCGAACCCATCGGCACGAGTCGCTGCTTGGAGCCCTTGCCGGTCACGAGGATGAGTCCCTCGTCGAAGTCGAGATCGCCCAGGCCGATGCCCACGACTTCGGAGACCCGGGCGCCGGTTCCGTAGAGCAGTTCGAGCAGCGCGCGGTCGCGCAGGTCGATGGCCGTGACGCCGGGTATGGAGTCGAGCAGCGCCGCCACCTCGTCTTCGGCCAACGGCTTGGGCAGCGAGCGCCCTCGGCGACCGCCGCGCAGTCGCGCGCTGGGGTCACTCGACAGGTGGCCCTCGACGACCAGGTACGCGAAGAACCCGCGAATCGAGGCGACCGTGCGCGCGATGGACGTCTCGGCTCGCTTCTGGCGTGGCGTAGCTGGTTGCAGTAGCGCTCCAGGTCCGCTTCGCGCACGGCGTCGAGGTCGAGCTCGGCGTCGCGCATCCAGGTCCAGCAGTCTGGTGAGGTCTCGGCGATAGGCCTCGATCGTGGCGCGGCTGCGACCCTTCTCGATAGTCAGCCACTGCAGGTACTCCGTGAGGTATCGATCAGACGTCGTCAAAGAACGTTCCGTAGACCCGTCCGAGGGCGACGACGGTGGTGTTGTCGATCGCGGGCTCACGTCGAAGAGTCTCTCGCAGTTCGTCGCGCGAGAACCATCGCACGCTGGAACCGGCCTCTTCCGGTCCCGGCCGGCTGTCGCGACGTCACCGTGAGTCCGCGCGCCTCGAAGATGGTCATCAGTTGGTTCGACCAGCCCGGGCGAGGTCATGAAGCGCCCCACCAGCGTCCACTGCGTGGCCTCGACATCCCAGTTCTTCGCGCGAGCTCTCGCTGCGCGGCGTCGCAGTGCGTCTTCGCCGGGCACGTCCAGCGTCCCGGCCGGCACCTCCCAGCAGAAGCGATCGAACGGCGTGCGGTACTGACGGATCATGCCGATCTCGTCGCGCTCGTTGATCGCCAGGATCGCCACCGCGCCGAGGTGGGTGACCACGTCGCGCTCGAAGGTGGCGCCGTCGTGTTCGACGGTGCGCTGCTCGACGCCGAAGACGCGTGACTGCAAGAGCTTCTTGGTTCCAACGATCCGGAACGACTCGCTCACAACGTGGCGTCGACCGATTCCGGATCAATGATGTGCGGCTCTCGCCCTTCGGCGCGAGCGGCGGCCGCCTTGACGAGGCCGAGGAAGAGCGGGTGCGGACGATCGGGGCGCGACTTGAACTCCGGGTGGGCCTGGGTCCCGACGTAGAACGCGTGATCGGCGATCTCGGTGAACTCGACCAGGCGTCCGTCGGGCGAGGTGCCCGAGCAGCGCATGCCGGCCGCTTCGAACTGCGCGCGGTAGCGCGAGTTGAACTCGTAGCGGTGGCGGTGACGTTCCGAGACGACCGTCGTGCCGTAGAGCTCGGCGACCACCGATCCCTCGTCGAGCATCGCCGGACAGGCGCCCAGGCGCATCGTGCCGCCGAGGTCGGTCACGTCCATCTGCTCGGCCATCAGCGCGATGACCGGCGCCGACGTACTGATGGAGATCTCGGTCGAGTGCGCGTCACTGAGTCCGAGGCAGTGCCGGGCGAACTCGACGACCATGACCTGCATGCCCGAGGCAGAGGCCCAGATAGGGAATGTCGTGCTCGCGAGCGATCCGCGCCGCGGCGATCATGCCCTCGACGCCGCGCTCGCCGAAACCGCCCGGCACGACGATGCCGTCGAGCTGGCGGATGCGTTCGGAGTCGATCTCGGTCGGGACCCGTTCGGCCTCCAGCCACTCGATGGTGGTCTTGGCGCCCACGGCGAATCCGGCGTGACGAATCGACTCGCCCACCGAGAGATAGGCGTCGGGCATGGTCACGTACTTGCCGATCACGCCGATGCGCAGGGTCTTGGTGGTGCTGTGCACCCGACGAACGACCTCGCGCCACGCGCTGAGGTCGATCGGGTTCTCCTCGAGGTCGATGCCCAGGGTGTTGCACACCATGGTGTCCAGGCCCTCGTCGTGCATGGTGATGGGGATGTCGTAGATGCTCGGCGCGTCGACCGCCGAGATGACGGCCTGCATCGGCACGTCACAGAGCAGCGAGATCTTGCGCTTCAGACCGTCCGAGAGGGGCTGGTCGCTGCGACAGACGATGACGTCGGGCTGGATACCGCGTGAACGCAGTTCGGTGACCGAGTGCTGGGTCGGCTTGGTCTTCTGCTCGCCCGACGGCGCGAGGTACGGCACCAGCGTGAGGTGGACGTAACAGACGTTGTCGCGACCGGCGTCGCGGCGGAACTGACGAATCGACTCGATGAAGGGCACGATCTCGATGTCGCCGACGGTGCCGCCGATCTCGACGATGACGACGTCGGCGCCGAGCGTGCCGAGGCGACGGACTCGTTCCTTGATCTCGTCGGTGATATGAGGGATGACCTGGACGGTCTTGCCCAGGTAGTCACCACGCCGTTCCTTGGCGATCACGTTCGAGTAGACCGATCCGGTCGTGGTGTTGGACATCTTGGAGAGCGACTCGTCGATGAATCGCTCGTAGTGTCCGAGGTCGAGGTCGGTCTCCCCGCCGTCGTCGGTGACGAAGACCTCGCCGTGCTCGCCGGGATTCATGGTGCCGGGGTCGACGTTCAGATACGGGTCGAGCTTGCACATGGTGACCTTGAGGCCCCGAGATTTGAGGAGTCGACCGAGCGAGGAGGCCGTGAGACCCTTGCCCAGGGAACTTGACACCCCACCAGTTACAAAGACGAATTTGGTCATTCGTAAACCGCCGCTTCCACGGAACACCAGCATAGCGAAGCGGTCTGACTTGACAGAACTATTAACGCGGTGTTTCGAGCATTTGCCGGGCCAACGCCCGTGATTCGTCGGTGATCTCGTCACCGGCGAGCATTCGCGCGATCTCGTCTTCGACGCGCTCGTCACCACTGAGGGCCCGCACCGAGGTGATGACGTCATCGCGTGACGAATCGTTTCTCGATGACGAAGTGATGATCGGCCTTGGCCGCGACCGTCGCCAGGTGGGTCACGGCGAGGACCTGTTGGTGCTGACCGAGTTCGCGCAGGCACTCGCCGATCTGCTGGGCCACCTGACCGCCGACGCCGGCGTCCACTTCGTCGAAGACCGCGACGACGTCCTCGTGGGCCGACTCGAGCGAGAGCGCCAAGCAGCACTCGACTCAACTCGCCCCCGCTCGCCAGTGCCTGGAGCGGTCCCTCCGGCTGCCCGGGATTCGGCGTGAAGAGGATCTGGGCGTCCGCACCGTCTTCCCCGTCGACCACGAAGCGCAAGTCCGCGTGCGTCAGCGCGACGCGGGGCAACTGTCCGGCGACCGCAGTACTGAACATCTCCGCCGCCGCGACTCGCTCCCGACGCGCCGTCTCGGCCAAGGAGTCCACTCGCCCTCGGAGCGCGTCAATCGCCGCGTCCAGGGCGAGCGTCCTCGACGATGCCTCCTCCAGGGCGATGTGACGAGCGCGCAACTCGTCCAGCGCGCGACAGCGCCTCCGCCAGCGAACCGTACTTTCGCACCAAGCGCCTGCAAGACGGTGGCGCGGTCCTCGAGCTCTTTCAGGGCCGACGCGTCGAAGGACTCCGGGTCCGACAGCGCCGCCAATTCGTGGACCGCGTCGCGCGCCTGCTCCAGTGCACCGCGCAGCGTAGTTCGTGACGCCGTCGTAGGCGTCACCGCGGGGCAGGTCGTTGATCGTTCGCGCGAACTTGGCGAGCACGGCGGCGTCACCGTCGGCATCGAGTTCGTCCAATACCTCGACCAGGGCCGCCTGCCCATCGCGCAGTTCGGTGAGACGTGTCAGCTCTTCCAGGGTCTCGTCAAGTTCGTGGACCGAGCGAACGGCGACGTCTTCGAGCTCGGCGATTTGAAAGTCCACGAAGTCCAGTTCTCGTGCCCGCGCCTCGGCGTCACCGCCCAACGAGACGCGTTCGCGTTGCGCGTCGTGGAGAGCGCGGCGCGTCGCCACGAGCTCCTCGACCGACACGTCGCCCTTGGCGTCGATGAGCCGCAGTACTTCACTCGCGACTTCGCAGGGTCAGCGAATCGTGCTGTCCGTGGATGACGATGAGTTGATCGGCCAGCGATCGCAGCGCCTCGGCGCTGCTGGAGGCGCCGTCGATGGCACTGCGGAGGCGTCCCGTGGTACCCGATTCGCGCGTCAGCACCACTTCGCGCTCGCCACTCAGTTCGAAGACCGCGGCGGCGCGCATGTCCGGCGCGATCGCGGCGCGCGTCACCGAGCCGTCACCACCCAAACAGAGGTCGAGGGCGCCCAACAGCAAGGTCTTGCCGGCTCCCGTCTCACCGGTCAGTACGTTGAAGCCCGGCCCGAACTCCAGTCGGGCGTCTTGGATCACCCCGAGTCCGTGGGCGTACAGCTCCAACAGCTGGGACTTAGGCATGTCCCTCTCGGAGGCCCTCGTGCAGTCGGGTCGCCAGGTCGAAGCTCCGCGTCGCGACGACCCGAACCGGCGTGGGACTCTTGCGCACCTCGACGTACTGGCCGGCTTCGCAGCGACCCGATGTCACGCCCGTCGGCCACGATGACCGCGGGCATGTCCTCGGCGACCAGGCGAATCACCTTGTCGTCGGCGACGACGATCGATCGGTCGATCGTGAAGTGCGGGGCCACCGGCGTCAGGATCATGACCGGCAGCGTCGCCTCCACCACCGGACCACCCGGCCGAGAAGTTGTAGCCCGTGCTGCCCGTGGGGGTGGCGACCATGACGCCGTCGGCGGAGTAGGTGAGGTACTCGTCCTCGTCGACGAAGGTCTTCAGTCGCACCATGTGCCCGGCGTGCGCTCGCTCCACGACGACTTCGTTGAGCGCGAACTCCTTGAGTGTGCGTGCCCGAGACCGTGATCAAGAGAGCCAGTCGATCCACGACGTCGTCGCTCCGGACAGCGCGGACTTGGCGTCGGCGACCACCGCGTTGGACGGGACGTTGAGGAGGAACCCGACTCGGCCCGAGGTTGACCGCGAGGACGCGAGCGCCGATCGCGTGGGCGAGTCGCGCGGACTTGAGGAACGTGCCGTCACCCCCGAGACTGACGACGACGGTCGAGGCGTCAACGACGGGTGTGGCGTCGACGTCGAGCAGGTGAAGGCTCGAGGTGATGCCGTCGGACTCGAGTTGGCGGCCGGCCTCTCGGGCGAGTTGCACCGCGTCGGCTCGATTGCTGAAAGCCGTAAAGAGCAGTTGGGACACCATTCACCTCGTGGCTCAATGGTAGTTACAACGGTCGTCGTGGAGTCCGGACGGTCCGTTTGATTCGACACAATCCGGGTTCCTCCCTCGGTATGCTCGTGACGTAACTCGCGGCGAGCGAGGCTGGGCGATCCCAGGAAGAGACGAGGTCCATTACATGGCGTTCGTGATTGTGTTGATTGTGTTGGCGATCGTGATCATCGGCGCCGTCCTGATCCGTCGCAAGTCCGGCCAGCGAGGAGTGAGCTACGCGCCCGACCTGAGTGCTCCACCGATTCGACTGTCCAGCTCGGCCGGCCCCGCCGGTCCCGGCGTGTTGCCGCAGGTGGCGATTCCCACCGAGGAGGTCAGCACCGAATCGATCGCCCACAACGAGTACGCGTCCGACGTCTCGGACGACCTGCTCGACCCGCGCAATCCCCACCACGCTGAGTGGGTGAAGGAGCACCCGGCTATGGAGACCGACGCCGAGTGGATCGCCGACCATCCGGAGGACACTCCGTCGTAACGGCCGATTCCGGCCTCGCGCACCGTTCGTTCGAATCGCCGAGGCGTGGCACGGAGTCCCAGTTATTTCGCTCACTGTGTCATCATTTAGGTAATGAGTGGTCCAAACGTCGGTACGGAATCCGGATGAGCGTTGATCTGACGTGACGTCGCCGGAGCAGCATTCAATCTCATGGCAAAGCCTCCTCGAAGCTCTACCTGACGGCACGGCGATTATGGACAGCCACGGGGTCATGCACTACGTGAACTCCGAGCTCGCCTATCTCACCGGCTACACCCAGGACGAACTGGTGGGTCAGAACGTCCAGATTCTGATCCCCCCGGACCTTCGACCGATGGAAGGCGAGGCGCGGCGTCAGTACGCGCGCGACCCCGACTCGCGGATCATCTGGAACGACCGCAACCTGTCGGTGCTGCAAAAGGACGGCACCGAACGTTCCGTCGACTTCGCACTCTCACCACTGACCCTGGACGGGGTTCGGTGGACCGTCGGCTCGATCCGCGACAACAGCGCCCAGCGCGCCGCCGAGCAGGCGCGCATCGAAGCCGAACAACACTTCCGCCTGGCCTTCGAGGACAATATGGCACCCATGGTCTTCACCGACCTGAAGGACTGCATCATCGCGGCCAACGACGCGTTCTGCGCGATGATGGGCCGAACCCGCAGTGAACTGATCGGCTTCGACTCCAAACCCTTCACCTACCCCGACGACGTCGGCATCACCGAGGCGTCGCACGAGCGTTTCCTGCACGACGAGATACGTCAGGCTCGCTACATCAAGCGCTACCTGCACAAGGACGGCCGGATGATCGTGGCCGAGGTCTCCAAGTCCCCCGCGCGCGACAAGACCGGCAAGACCCTGTACTTCATCATCTCCGAGCGTGACATCACCGAAGAGCGGATACTCACGGCGCAGCTCTCACACCAGGCCCTGCACGACCCCTTGACCGGGCTGGCGAACCGGGCGCTCCTGGACGACCGGCTCGAACAGGCCCACTCGCGCGTCGTGCGTCAGGGCGGACACGGCGCACTGCTCCTGTTGGACCTCGATGACTTCAAGGGCGTCAACGACACCTACGGACACCTGGTCGGCGACCAACTCCTGGAGGCCGTGGCCCGCCGACTCGAAGGGGTGACGCGAACGAGCGACACGCTCAGCCGCTTCGGGGGTGACGAGTTCCTCTACCTGGCCGAAGGGATCTCCGGTCCGGACGAGGCCGAGATGATCGCCGAACGTTTCCTGCGTTCCCTCGACGAACCGTTCGTGATCGGCGACCTGTCCCTCGAGCAACGCGCCAGCCTCGGGGTCGTCGTGTGGGACTCGAATACCGCCGAACTGTCGAACGTCGTGCGCGACGCCGACGTGGCGCTCTACGAGGCTAAGCGTCTCGGGAAGGGACGTCAGTTCGTCTACGTCCCCGGCATGCATCACCAGGTGGTGAATCGGTTCTCCCTGGTCCAGGAGCTGCGACAGGCCGCTGACCACGGGTGACCTGGCCATGCACTACCAACCGATCGTGCGCCTCTCCACCGACTGAGGTGGTCGGCTTCGAAGCGCTGATGCGCTGGCACCACCCGAGCGGGGCTGGGTGCCGCCGAGCGTCTTCATCCCCCTGGCCGAGCAGAGCGACCTCATCTTGGACACTCGGCGCGTTCGCCCTGCACGAATCGATCGTCGCCGCCGGCGGAGTGGGGCCGCTCGAACGACTCCTTCGCCGAGCCCTACGTCACCGTGAATCTCTCCGCGCGCCAGTTCCACGATCCGGGGTTGCTGGCGTTGGTGCAACGTGAGTTGGACGCCTCCTCGCTGCCGGCCGATCGCCTCATCATCGAGATCACCGAGGGCGTGGCGTTGATGGAAGTGTCCGACACGATGAAGATGATCGAACAGCTGACCAAACTCGGCATCGGCGTCGCGCTCGACGACTTCGGCACGGGATTCTCCTCGCTGTCGTACCTCGCGTTGTTGAACCCGATGATCATCAAGATCGACCAGACCTTCGTTCGACCGACGTTCGAGAGCATCCACAGTGACCGTCTCCTCGAGACGATCGTGTCGCTCGGGCACAACCTCGGCATGACCATGCTCGCCGAGGGCATCGAGACCGAGGGTCAACTCGAGAGCCTCCGCGTCCTTGCACTGCTCGCTGGGTCAGGGGTTTTTCTTCTCGCCGGCCGTGCCCTTCGCCGAGGCGGCGGCGATGGTGGGAACCTCGTTCTAGATCAAGTCGCGCACCGCCGCATACCCGCCGTTCTTCGGGGCGGCTACTACGATGTTCTCCTAGTTGTGGCCCCTAGGTACGACAGAGGAGGCGCGTGAGTTTTCCCGAGTCGGTGCAGCGTCTCGCGCGACAGCGCGCTCGCGGCACGTGTGAGTGCACGGCGAGTTGGTGCCCGCACTACGGTCACTGTCGCCTGCCCGCCAAGGAGTTCCACCACAAGAAGGCGCTCAGCGCCGGCGGGGACGACGAACTCGCCAACTGCCAGTACCTGTGCACGGCCTGCCACCAGCGCGCGCACAGCACGACCGGCGAACTCGGTCGCATCTAGAAACTTCGGAACGCGCCCTCGGCACGGTCAAGGTTCACACCGCGGTCGACTCCGCGAGGGAGTTCTCGGTGGAGGTGTCGTCGACGAGCCACGCGCCGCTTTCAACTCCGAAGTGGAGCCCTCGCCAGTCGGTGAATGCCCGACTGCATTCACCTTTCCAGAACCTCATTTTAGATTTTTTTTTTTAGCTTCGACTTCAATTTCGACTTCTTCGTCCGGTTCGAGCGGCGCTTCGGCGAAAAGATCCGGTCGCAGCGCCATCGCTTCTTGGAGCTCGAAGAAGTGGCTCAGCCAGTACTCGTCGAATCGCGCGTGCCACCGCGCGGCGCCTTCGGGCGTGGCGAAGGCGTCGCGAACCAGCGCCGGCGCCAACAGCGGCCACGAAACCCGGCACCTCGATCGCGAGAAATCGCAGTCGCAGGAAGTCCAGGAAGGAGATCGCCGGTGGCGGGGCCGTCACCGGCGTGATGTCCGGCAAGGCGCCTCGCGGACCCGGTCGTCTTTCAGAAAGGACGACGTCAGGAGCAGGGAGAGGACTTGCTCTTCGGAGTTCTCGGCCATGGTGATGAGGCTCTTGCCGACGTTGTCGCGGCCGTGGCCCGAGCCGCCAAAGACCTCTTGCACGATGCCCCCGACGTGGGAGATCAGTCCGAGGAGGCGCAGCGCGACGGGCCGGGCGTTGGCGATCTCCTTGTCGTCGAGCGAGGCCACCAATTGGATGAACGGCGGTGTCCATGCTGGCCTGCATCGCCTGCAGGGCCACGTCGCCGGCCCGTGGTGACTCCTCGTCCGTGGCCGCGCCACCGGTCGCTTCGCGATCGAAGAGCCCGCCGTCAATCCGGTCCAGCGACGGAGAGGTCGCCGTGCATCAAGTCGATGAGCAGCGCCGAGAACTCCGCGTAGAGCTCCGATCCTCGCCCGAGGCGCTTGCGAGCCGACACCATCGCCGGACCGGCCTTCAGGTGCTGGAAGAAGACCTCGTCGAGGACGTCGCGTTCACCCTTGTCCTCGTCGCTCGTCTCGGTGGCGACCGCGCGGAGTCTCTCGCAACTGCTCGTCCCAGCGCGTGGCCCGCTTCAAGAGGAAGGTCCGAATCAGATCGGGTTCGACGTCGAAGCCCTCCCACCAGAGGCGCCAGGCCAGTTCGTCGAGCTGCTTGGTGCTCGAGCGCAACTGTGAGATGCGCAGCATCCGTTCGGCCGTGCCGGCCGGGTAGCGAGCCAGGGAGCTGCGTCCACCGCTCTGGTCGTGAAAGGGCTCGCCGATCAAGCGGCGACGATGGAGTCGAGCCAGTTGGTCGCGTGTCGTCTCGACGCCGGCAAAGCCCAGGTAATCGAGGATGTCTTGGGTTGGTTCCCAAGACCACGGCTCCTCGTTCCAGCTCACCTCTCGACCTTAGTTTTGCCTTCGGTGAAAACTGAGGATTCCCCGAGTGAGAGTTCGTCACTCCGTCGCCTCGTCGCGCTCGAGAACGACTAGCGACGAAGTCCGCTCGACGATCGCCCGTCGCGCGTCATCAGCGAGGGCGTAGGGCGCGTAGATGCTGAAGCGACTGATGACGTCGTCGAGTCGCTCGTCGCACCATCGGCGCCGACGTCATCGGGGCGCGGCGACGACGCTGAAGGCGTTCAACACGTCGTCATCGATCAGTTCGCCCATCTTCTCCCACTCCCCCGACTTCGAGAGCGCGTTCAGCTCACTTTGCAGCTCGCCCCAGCCGTGCAGTTCGAGCACGCCGCGATAGGCCGGCGTCGAACCGTAGAACGCGATCTGGCCACGGACCCGTCGGACCGCGTCCTCGAGCTCCGCGTCGGTCTCCCCCGTGGCGACGAGCCCCGAGAACGAGATGGGAAAGTCGGCGGCGTCACGACCGGACTCGCGCGAGGCCGCGTTCCAATGCCGGCAGGGTGACCTCGCGGATGTAGCGCTCGGTCGAAAAGGGATGCACCAACAGACCGTCGGCGACCTCGCCGGCCACCTCGGTCATCAGTTCGCCGACCGCGGCCAGGTAGACCTTGGGCGCCCCGTAGGGGTTGGGGCCGGGGTTGAAGAACGGCGACATCAAGGTGTGTCGATAGAACTCACCGCGAAAGTTGAGGGCGCTCCCCTCGTTCCAACACGACCAGATGGCGCGCATCGCCAGGACGTACTCGCGCATCCGTGGCGCCGGATGGGACCACGGCATCGAGTAGCGCTTCTCGATGTGCGGCTTGATCTGAGAGCCCAGGCCGAGCAGCAGTCGACCGCGCGACAGGAGCTGCACGTCGTTCGCCATGGTCGCGGTGATCATGGGGCTGCGGGCGAAGGCCACGACGATGCCGGTGCCCAGCTCCAGCGTCGTGGTGGTCGCGGCCGCGCCGGCGACGATCAGGAGCGGGTCGTGCCCGGTCTCGGCCGACCAGGCGCCGTCGTAGCCGGCGAGTTCCAGTTCGCGCGCCTCGGCGCCCGGGTCGTCGAAAGGAAAGTCCGCCGTCCACCAACATGGGCGAAGTCTAAGTCGGCGCTTGGCGCGGTCCTGAGCGACGCTGTCGAAGGTCAGTTGGGGAAGACCTGGCCGACCATCGCCTCGACCTCACTATTGGGCACGGCCGGCGAGAAGAGGAAGCCCTGACCCAGCTCGCATCCCAATCGGCGCAGCCGGCTGAACTGTCGTTCGGTCTCGATGCCCTCGGCCAGCATCGTCATGTTGAGTTTCTGTCCCAGCGAGATGATCGTCTCGAGCAGGGTGTCGTTGCGAGTGGATTCGTGCACCGGTCGAACGAAGGACTGGTCGATCTTGATGATCCGCGGACTCAGCGCCGCCAGGTACGAGAGCGACGAGAAACCGGTGCCGAAGTCGTCCAGCGCGATGCCGACGCCGAGCGTGCCGAGGAGGTCCAGCACCGTCATCGTTTCGGCGATGTCGATGAGGGCCACGCTCTCGGTGATCTCCAGGATCAGGCACGACGGCGGGAGGGAGCACTCGCGCAAGAGATTCTTGATCGTCGGGACCAGTCCCGGGTCGAGGAACTGGTGCGCCGAGAGATTCACCGTGACGTAGGGACGACGGGTCGCCGGGTCCTCGGGCGCCCACTTGCTCGCTTCGAGGATCGGCTTCGCGCAGCGCGAAGGATCCCAGTTCGAGGATGAGGTCACTCTGCTCGGCCAGGGGGATGAAGACGTTGGGCGGCACCCAACCGCGCTCGGGGTGGTTCCAGCGCATCAGCGCCTCGAAGCCGACGACCTCGCTGGTCGTGAGGTCGGCGATCGGCTGGTAGTGCATCACCAGGTCACCGGCGTTGAAGGCGTGACGCAACTCCTGGACCAGCGCGAAGCGGCTCACCGCGCGTTGGTGCATGGTGGGGGTGAAGACCACGTGGCGTCCGCGCACGTTGCGCTTGGCCTCGTAGAGCGCGGCGTCCACGTTCTGGATCGTCTCGGAGAAGCCGTTGCTGGTGGCGTCCCAGATGACGATGCCGATGCTGGCGCGCTGCTCGATCAGCGAACCGGCGATGTTGTAGGGCTCGGCGATGACGCTGATCAGTCGCTCGGCCAGGACCTCGGCCTCTTCCGGAGAGACGAGGCCTTCGGCCAGGTAGAGGAACTCGTCGCCGCCGAAGCGACAGAGCGTGTCGGCCGAGCGCGTCACGAGTTCGAGGCGATTGGCGATGGCGGTCAGCAGCTGGTCGCCGACGAAGTGACCGTGGGTGTCGTTGACGCCCTTGAAGTCGTCGAGGTCGATCAAGAGCACGGCGCCGATGCCGCCTTGACGAACCACGCGGCCGTGGGCCTGGGCGAGGCGGTCCTCGAAGAGCGCTCGATTGGCGAGGCCCGTCAGCGGATCGTGGAGGGCCTGGTGGGAGAGCTGCGCCGCCAGGGCGCGCTCTTCGGTGATGTCGCGCTCGGAGAAGACGAAGTACAGGATCTTGCCGTCCTCGTCGCGCGCCGGCGAGCGAGAGACCTCCACGTCGATGACCCGACCGTCTTTACGCAGGTAGCGCTTCACGTAGCGTTCCTGTTCCACCTCGCCCGAGATCAGACGCTGGTGCGTGCTCTCGGTGATGCCCACGTCGTCGGGGTAGGTGAAGGGCGTCGAGTCGCAACCCAGCAACTCTTCCTTCGAGAAGCCCACCATCTGGCACATGGCGTCGTTGACCGCGATGATCCGGTCGTTGGCGTCGGCGAAGGTCATCGGGGCCATGTTGTTCTCGAAGGCGACGCGGAATCGAAGTTCGGCGTCGGCGCGAGCCTTTTCGCTCGCCCGTTGCGTGCTCACGTCGCGGATCGCCACGACGACCCAGGAGCCCTCTTCCAGCGCCAGGGGCGAACGCGAGACCTCGACCGGAATCTCTTCGCCGTCGCGACGTTGGACGGTCAGGTCCGGGTCGCTCCACATGGACGCCGGGGCCGATCGCGGCCGTTCGCGCCGCGCGCGCCACAGACGCTCGCGCAGGCGCTCGGGCACCAGAATCGCGACATCTTGTCCAATAAGTTCGTGTGGTTCGTAGCCCGTCAACTCCGTCAAGAGTCCGTTCACGTAGTGCACGACCCCGTCGCCGTCGATCAGCGCGGTCGGTTCCGGCAGGGCCTCGAGGAGTCCATTCCAGGACGGTGGGTGCGCCGAACGGTACGCGGGCGTTCGGTTGTCCGACGAGGCGAGGGCCGGGGAGGCGTAGGGCAACCGGCTCGTTTCGGGTCGGCTCGTGGCGCGAGGACGTTCGGAGAGATCGGTCACGAGTGAACGCTAGGTCGGTGTCCCAATTTGATTGTCAACAAGTTCTCAACAATCGAGCAAAAGTTGACTGACCGAATAGTCAGTCATGAAGCATCTGTGTGCGCGTGTGTCGAACGCAGTGAGATTTCCGGGTTTAATTTGCCAAGTGCGAGAGTGCGCCACGGGGTGTGACGCGGTTCAATCGCTGGGCTTTGAGTGACGTCCGGACATTTCGCGACGCCGCGCACAGGATGTTGGCACTGTTGTGCACAGGAAAACGACCACGGTTGACGCCCCTCGGTGGCCGAGTGCGGTGCGCAGATCGTCGCGCGCGCTGCGTTACGGTTCAGTGAGTGAAAAAACTCTCGAGCCAACTCAGAATGACCTGTTGGGAGAGAGTTTCCTTTCATCGTCGAGAGACCTTTGAGGCGAGATGAACGTTGGCGACCGCAGACTGGCGCGATTACTCAACTCCTTCCCGGAGATCGTCGTGGTCCTCGACGGTTCGGGCAACGTCCTCTGGGCCAATCAGTACGCCGTCGAACTCTTCGGACGGCCCCTGGAATCGGCCCTGGGAATGTCGGGTATCGATCTCGTGCATCCCGACGACCTCGAGATCGTGCTGCGCTCGCTCGAAACGGTCCAGTCCAAGAGCGTCGGCAGCCCCCTGGAGATCCGGGCCAAGATCGGCGACGACTGGCGGCTGATCGAACTGATCGGGACGCCCGTGCCGTGGTTCGAGAAGGGGGCGGTGCTCTTCAGCATTCGCGACCTCACGGATCGACGTCGCTTTGAATTGGCCCGCGACAACGTGGCCCGATTCCGCTCGCTGGTCCATAACGCGACCACGATCATGATGCTGATCTCTCCCAAGGGCGACGTCGAATCGGTGTCCGGAGCGATGACGCGGATGCTCGGGCACGACCCCGAGGTCGTCGAGGGCCAGCCGCTCGCGAACATCGTCGCGGTGACGGATCGGCCCGCCCTACGCGTCGCGATCGAGAACGCCCTGCGAAGTTCCAGCGCGACCCAACCGGTCGTGCAGGCGCTGCGAATGCTTCGACGCGGGAGCGAGGAGATGATCTCCTTCGAACTCTCCATCGTGAGTCTGGTGGAGGATCCCACCGTCGGCGGTTTGGTCGTCACGGCGCACGACGTTTCGGCGCGCGTCACCGCGGAGATGGAGCTGCGCAACACGGTTCGCGAACTGCGCGACACCTCGTCGTTGCTGAACGCCACCTTGGAGTCGACGGCCGACGGCCTGCTCGTGGTCGGGGTCGATCGGACCATCACGAGTTTCAACAGTCAGTTCGCCGAGATGTGGCACCTCCCGACCAATCTCGTCGCCGCCCGCAACGACCATCGGTTGATCGAGTACGTGACCGACCAGCTGGTCGATCCCGACGTCTTCATCTCGCGCGTGAACGACCTCTACGCCCATCCCGAAGCGGAGAGCTTCGATACGCTCGAGTTCGTCGACGGGCGGGTGTTCGAGCGTTTCTCCAAGCCGCAGTACGTCTCCGGGGAAGTGGTCGGACGGGTGTGGAGCTTCAGCGACGTCACCGAACAGAAACGACTCCAGAGCGATCTCGCCCATCTGGCCTTTCACGACGCGCTCACCGGCTTGCCGAATCGGGCGCTCTTCCAGGACCGTGTCAATCAGGCGCTGGCCCGGAGCGAACGAAGCGACAACTACGTGGCGGTGCTGTGCCTGGACCTCGACAACTTCAAAACGGTCAATGACAGCCTCGGGCACACCGCCGGGGACGAGATGTTGACGATCGTGGCGGCCACCATCGTCAAGAACCTTCGCAATTCCGACACGGCGGCCCGACTGGGCGGCGACGAATTCGCGGTGCTCATCGAGGACACCCCGAGTCGTGAAGAGGTGCTGCGCATGACCGATCGACTCATGAAGTCGCTTCGTGAACCGGTGATGGTCGCCGGTCAAGATGTGACGTCCACCGTGAGCGTGGGCATCACTTTCGGCATCAAGGGTCACACCAGTGACCAACTCCTTCGCAACGCCGACCTGGCCATGTATCTCGCCAAAGCCCAGGGCAAGGACCGCATCGAGGAGTTCCAGGACCAGATGCACGTCGCCGTGGTGCACCGTCTCGAACTGGAGACCGACCTGCGCCGCGCCGTGCTCTCCGAAGAGATGCGCGTTCACTACCAGCCGATCATCAACCTCGAGTCGGGCGTCATCGTCGGCTTCGAAGCGCTCGTGCGTTGGCAACACCCCACGCTCGGTCTCCTCCAACCGACCTCGTTCATCCCCTTCGCCGAAGAGATCGGTTTCATCCACAACATCGATCGTTTCGTGCTCACCGAAGCCTGCACGCAGGCACGACACTGGCAGAGCGAGGGACTCGCCCCGGCCGGACTCTTGATGAGCGTCAATCTTTCCGCGCGCGAGATCTCGGACAGTTCGATTCGAGAGAGCGTCAGTCTGTCGCTGCTTGAGACCGGGTTCGAGCCCACCCATCTGATCCTTGAGATCACCGAAAGCGCCCTGTTACGCGACCTCGACGCGACGATCCGCAACCTCGAGTCGCTCAAGTCCCTCGGACTGAGCATCGCCGTGGACGACTTCGGCACGGGGTTCTCGTCCTTTTCCCACTTGGAGCAACTGCCCATCGACATCTTGAAGGTCGACCGCTCCTTCGTCGCCAACCTCACGACTCCCGACGGTCGGCCCAGTCTCGCGCCGGCCATCGTGCAACTGGCGCACACCCTCGGACTCATAGCCATCGCCGAAGGGGTCGAGTCGCCCGAACAGGTCACGCCGCTCCGCGACCTCAAGTGCACGCTGGCCCAGGGGTATCACCTGGGCATGCCACTGGACGCCCGCGAGACCGAGGGACTGCTCCGCTCACTCGCCTCCTAAGGTCCACCCTGGCGGGGGCATTTCCCGTCGAACATTGAAAAGGAGAGAGACGTGAGCGACGACGAACCCACATCGGGCGCCAAGTCAGTCAACGATTGGAACGCCAGTGTCATCGCCGACTTCCGCGCCCACGAGGGCCGGGTCGGTGGAAGCTTCGAAGGGGCGCCCGTCCTGTTGCTGCATACCACGGGATCGCGCAGCGGCCAGGAGCGCGTGAACCCGATGATGTACCTCGACTACGAAGGACGTCGATTCGTCTTCGCGTCCAAAGCCGGTGCTCCGACCAATCCGGACTGGTACCACAATCTGGTGGCCCATCCTCGCGTCACGGTCGAACTCGGGACCGAGACGTTCGAGGCGACGGCCACGCCAGTCTCGCTCGAAGAACGCGACTGGATCTATCCGATTCAGGCCGAGCGCTATCCCGGATTCGCCGAGTACGAGTCGAAGACGACCCGCAAGATTCCGGTCGTCGAATTGGTGCGCGCGAAGTAACGAGCCGCTAGGTGAGCGGCGAACGTCCGCTCTTCGGATCGACCCAGTGATACTGCGAGGCGAGCGAGTGCTTCGGGGTGAGGCGCCGCTTCGCGGCCCGGCGCGTGGCGAGCATGCCGAACACGACGACCAACGCGCCGACCGCCAGGAGGACGAACCCGCCGAAGTAGGTGTAGACCACGTGCTGACACGTCGTGCTCATGCCGAGACCGACGAACCTGCCCTCGACAGCGTTACAGGCCGTGTTTTGAGTTTGTTCGCTAACGACGAAGTAGAGCCCGACCCCCATGGTGGCCAGTCCTAGTAGCTCGAAGAGGCGCTTCAGCATATTTTCAACATACCGCGACGCCGGGTTAGGTTCACGGACGGGCTCGATTACGCGCGCGCTCGGATCGACGTCGATACGTATTCGACTACTTTTGTTTCATCGTAACGTTCAGGGCCCGAGGAATCCGTGACTAGTACCTCGCATGTTGAAGAACTGCACGATCACATCGTCGCGCACGAACTCACGAAATCCTTCGGCGCCGTGCACGCCGTGCGCGGTCTGGACCTCACCCTCGAACGAGGCTCCACGGTCGCCCTGCTGGGACCCAACGGCGCCGGCAAGACGACGACGATCGACATGTTCATCGGACTCACGAAGCCGGACGGCGGCACGGTCTCGCTCTTCGGGCGCTCCCCCGCCGAGGCTGTCAAGGCCGGCATGATCGGCGCCATGACCCAGACCGGTCAGCTCATCGACTACCTCACGGTCCGTGAACTGGTGACCATGGTGGCCGCCATCTATCCGGCCCCGTTGGTCGTCGACGAGGCCCTGCGCATCTCGGGCGCCGCCGAGTTCGCGGAACGCCAGACCCGCAAGCTCTCCGGCGGAGAGACCCAGCGGGTGCGCTTCGCCATCGCGCTGGTGTCTGACGCCGAACTCCTCGTCCTCGACGAGCCGACCGTGGCCCTCGACGTCGAGGGTCGACGCGATTTTTGGAGCGCCATGCGCGCCTTCGCCGCCCGGGGCAAGACCGTCGTCTTCGCCACGCACTACCTCGAAGAGGCCGACGCCTACGCCGACCGAATAGTCCTCATGTCGCGCGGACGAATCGTGGCCGACGGCGCGCCGACCGAGATCAAGGCCACCGTCGGCGGACGAATACTTCGCGCGACCCTGCCCGACGTCGATCTCTCCACGCTCCACGCGATGCCCGGGGTCACGGCGGTCGATCGAAAGGGCGACGCCATCACGCTCAACTGCTCGGACTCCGACGCAACCCTGCGCGCACTGCTGAGGACCTATCCCGCGATTCGCGACATCGAGGTCCGCGGCGCCGGACTGGAAGAGGCCTTTTTGGAGCTGACGGTGGACGACGAGGCGCCGTGACCGAACTGACCTACCTCCGCTACGAAGTGCTGCGCACCTGGCGCAACCGTCGGTTCCTCCTCTTCTCCCTGGTCTTTCCGCTGATCTTGTTCTTGGCCATCGCCGGACCGAACAAGCACGTGACCTTCGATCGGGTGCCGTTCCCCCTGTACTACATGACCGGGATGATCGCCTGGGGCACCATGGTCGCGGTCATCTCCAGTGGCGCGCGCATCGCGGCAGAGCGCAACGCCGGATGGACGCGACAGTTGCGGATCACACCGTTGCCGACGTGGTCGTACTTCAGCGCCAAGATCGTGTGCGGCTACATGATGGCGCTCTTGAGCATGGCCGTCCTCTTCGCCGCCGGCACCAGCGAGGGCGTGCGACTCGACGCGCTCCAGTGGTTCACCATGATCGGCCTGCTGCTCGTGGGCCTGATCCCCTTCGCGGTCATGGGCATCATGTTCGGTCACCTGCTCAAGGTCGACTCGCTTGGCCCGGCGATCGGCGGGGTGACCTCGCTGTTCGCCCTCCTCGGCGGCTCCTACGGTCCCCTCATCCGCAGTGGCTTCTTGTTGTCCGTGGTGAAGTTCCTCCCCTCCTACTGGCTGGTCCAGGCGAGCAAGACCGCCCTGCGCGGTGGTGCCTGGCCCGCCGAGGCCTGGATCGTCATCGCGGTCTGGACCGCCGTAGCTCTCGTTGTTGGCCGTTCGTGTGTACGAGCGCGACACCAAGCGGGAGTAGGACCGTGACCGAATCTCCGGAGCGACGGTGACGGTCCCCACCGTCTTCACCTTCTCGAGCGACCGGGGAGCCGCGGTTGCGGCGATCGAGTCCGTGGGATCGGGCCGCGGGTGGTGCAACGTGTCGCCCAACGTCGAAGAGGACGTACCCGACATGAAGGTGAACTACTTCGGCCTGCGTCTCAACAAGGGCGTGACCGTCGCGAGCTTCGTGACCGCGCCGGCGCGCCACGGGATTCCGCAACCTTCGACGCTCGGGGTTCTGCACTCTCGTAGTCGCCTCGGCGCCGAGCGCGTCGCCCTCCTCCTCGCCGGCGCGCCATACGCGATCCGGCAGGATCACAACACACGGGGCCTCCTCATGGAGGTACCGTCCGGCGCTCCGGCCGAACAGGTGGTGGCGGTGATGTGCACGATCACCGAGGCGCTCTGCGACTACGACTTCACCGGCAGTTGGACCATGAGTCAGTTCCTGCCCTGAAGCGTCTACGACGGCGCGTTCACGAACGCGACGATGGCCTCGCTGAAGTGCGGGTCGCGCACCGCGGTCAGGTGATTCCCCCGAAGCACCCGAAACGTCGCCCCGGGAATACGCGCGGCCAGCGCCTCGGAGGATCCGGCCAGTTGATCGCCATCTCCGACGAGGACCAACGTGGGTACCGAGATAGCTCCGACGTCGGTGGTCTCGCCCTGGCGTGAGCGCTGATTGGCCGCCAGGGCGAAGCGGTCGGCCCCGGTGCTGTCGGCGAAACGTCGAAAGGCCGCCGCCAACGGACTCTCGATGTCACCGGGACTCTCGGTCTCTAACGCGTCGACGATGGGCACGGTATCGAGGGGTCGTTGTTCACCACCCCACTCTCCGCCGACCCCGCCGAGGACCAGCGAACGCACCCTCGCATCGCGGGGGGCGAGCCGACCGGCCACGATTGATCCCATCGAGTAGCCGACCACGTCGAAGCGCTCGCCCGCAACGTGATCCATGAGCGCCTGCACGTCGCGGGCCATGGCGTCGTCGGCGTACGCGTCGGGATCGTGCGGTTTGGCCGACGCCCCGTGACCGCGCGCGTCCGGAGCCAATACGCGTCGTCCCGAGTCGACGAGGGCGTCGACCACGCCCGTCGCCACCCAGTTCGAAACGTGATCGGCAGCGAAGCCGTGCAGAAGTATGACTGGATCGCCCTCGCCCACGTCGAGATAGGCGAGGTCCAGGCCGTCAAACGAAGCGAAGTGTTCCATCGATGCCTCCCGCGTGTCGAACGAGTTCGGGGCACCAGCCCGCAACCCGTCGAAGCGCTATTCACCTACTGCTTAGTCCGAATCCTCCCCCAATCCTTGGTCCGCCAGCCACTTTTGCGCTAGGCGCTTCGGTGCCCGAGCGAGCCAGGCGTCGGACACGAGTTCCGTGAGTTCCTCGAGGTCGATGTCGGCCAGCCACGCGATACGCACCAGGATTGCCGAGTAACCGTTGAAGTGATCGGTCGTGAAGTAGACGGTGGGCCGTTGTGAAAGCCACATCGACTTCATCTCCTCATCGGCGACGCTGAAGACCAGCACGTCATCAAGTGGTTCACCCGTCGCCGGGTCGAGGGCGTCGCGACGCTTCGTGCGATGAAAGCAGAACTGTTTGTGGTCGACCACGAAGGCCGGGCGGTCGTCGTGGCGCAGTTCCAGGCTGGCGCCGGGCATCCTCAGGGCGATCTCCTCGAGGTCGTGCATGCTCACCATTGGTGACCATTCTTTGTTGCCGGTTCGAGGTTGTCAACAGGCGTTACGACCGGTACGGTTTCCGCTCCGGCGGGCACGCGATGTCGGCGTGGGGGTACGTCGCAGCTCGCTACGCCCACCCCAGTTCGTCGAGTCGGGGATCGCTGATGCCAAAGTGGTGGGCGATCTCGTGAATCACCGTCTTTCGAACTTGCGCCCGCACGTCGTCCTCGTTGGCGCAGACCTGGCAGATCGTTCTCTGATACAGGGTGATCCGATCCGGCATCACCCCGTTGTAACTGGAGAATCCGCGACGGGTGAGCGGTATGCCTTCGTAGAGACCGAAGAGATTGCGACCCTTGGCCTCGTCCTCGACGATGATCGCCACGTTGTCCATGTGCGACGAGAGCGATTCGGGCAGTGACGCGACGGCTTCGGCCGCGAGTTCTTCGAATCGTTCGTTCGAGACCTGGAACATCATGGCAGCGTACCGGCGGGCGCCACATCGTCGGCGACCCGATGCCGGCGTCACCGTGGCCGTTCAGTCGCCGGTGGCTCCGTCGATGCACTCGCGAAGGAGGTCGGCGTGGCCGTTGTGTCGGGCGTACTCCTCGATCATGTGTAAGTAGATCCACCGGACGTTACGGGTGCGCTCGGGGTGATGTCCGCGACTGGGCACCACGTCGTCGAGCGACAGATGAGCCGTGGCGTCGCGGCTTCGTTGACACTCCGCCACGTAGTGCGCGAGGTCCGATGACGCGTCGGCCGTTTCGACGTTCAACAAATCGGCGTCGGGTTCATCGTCGGTCGAGTAGGCGAAGTGGAGGTCCTCACGGGCGGCGTGGAGTCGGAACCATCCGCGCTCGACTTCGCTCATGTGGCGAACGAGGCCGAGCAGCGACAGCGTCGAAGGCTCGACGGATCTCCTCTTGAGCTGCTCGTCGGTCAGCCCTTCACACTTCATCAACAGCGTCGCGCGATGGTAATCCACCCACTCATCCAAGGCTTGCTTCTCTCCCGTGAGCCGACCGGGATCCGCGCGCTCGGGAAGGTCACTGGGCCAGTTGACTGTCATGGCCGAACGCTACCAAGTCACTAGGACATGACAGCTAGGTGGCGATGCGGATTCGATCAACATCACGCACGCCGGTGGCCTTCGTCAAGCGTCAAAACTTATGGCGAGTGTGACTGAACGAGCCTTTGGCGAAGGCAAACACCTTTTCCGGTGTTACCGCAAACACGTAGATGTCATCGTCGCCGACGTTCTCGCCGTCGCGAAAGTGGAACGAGTCGGTTCCGACCGCCCAGTTCCATCGTCCGTCCCACTTGCGCGTCCAGACTTCGGCCGCCCTCGTCAGAGTCTCCGGTGACTCCACTCGAGTGGCAACGCCCTCGACCACGACGTCGATGCCCTCGTTCCACGAGTTACAGCCCGTCGAGAGGATCACGTGCGGGTTGTGACGGAGGTTGACCGCCTTTTGCTCGTCCGGACCGGCGGAGAAATAGAGGGCGTCGTCGTGCCAGACGGCGACCAGTGGGGTGAGGTGTGGTCGCCCGTCGGTCCGAACCGTCGTGAGCCAGAAGAGCTCGGCGGTCTCGAGAACGTCCTGGGTGTCGGCCCACGAGGTTGGTGAGGCTCCTTCGTCACTGAAGCGCTCATCTACTGTCGTCACGGGTTCGCGCATGATTGCTCCTTCGTTGGTCGGTCGTCAAGGTGAAAGTTAGCCGCGCACCGCGCACCTTGTCGTCGGCACATTCGTGGAACGCTCAGTGGGCGACTTGCGCGGCGATGAACGCCAACGCGATGATCACGCAGACAATGCGCACTATCCACCGTCCGGTGCGACTGTGCGGTCGTCTCCCGCTCGTCGCACGCCAAATCTGTTGCGACAGACCGGCCGGACTGAAGGGGTCGGCCTCAAAGCCGCTCCCGGCATCGGGCCACATCACCGGAGGCGTCGGATCGCTCAGCGGCGCCGAGGGAACCGCCGGACGCCCAAGTTGCTCTCCTTCAGGGTCCATTCCTGAAACGTTACGTGGTGAGGTCTTCACTCGTGCCCGGGAGACGTCACGACTCGCGACCCGTTCGGTATGGTCGTGCCTGTGCCCGATTCCCGAGCCAAGAAGGCGACCAAAGGCGCCGCGTCGCGAACTCCCTCGCGGAGTCCTTCGTCACCGGCCACTCCTGAAGAACTGCGCGCCCTGCGTGAGGGTTGCTCGCGAACCCTGAACGGCAGCGGTAGCCGCGATGCCGCCACGCTGCTCGCGACGATCCCCGCTGACTCGCGCACCGACTACTACGGCAGCGGCGGCGTGGTGGAGGAGCTCGAGAACGACGTGGCCCGTCGCCTCGGCAAGGAGTCCGCGCTCTTCATGATCACCGGCACCATGGCCCAACAGGCGGTGCTGCGGATTCACGCCGATCGGCGAAACCGGAAGGGCGTCGTGTTTCATCCGAAATGCCATCTCGACGTTCGAGAGGAGCGGGCCTACGAACGACTTCACGGTCTGGTCGCCGTCACGTGCGGACCGGCGAACGAACCGTTGACGTCGACGCAACTCGCCTCCGTGGCCGAGCCGGTCGCCGCGGTGTTGATCGAACTACCCCAGCGTGACCTCGGCGGCACGCTGCCGGCGTGGGACGAGCTCGTCGCCCAAGTCCAGTGGGCGCGCGATCACGGCGCGGCGGCGCACATGGACGGGGCGCGTCTCTGGGAGGCCGCGCCGTATTACCAGGCCACCGCCTCGAAATCGATCGTCGACGTGGCCGACCTGTTCGACACGGTGTACGTCTCTTTCTACAAGGGACTCGGCGCGATCGCCGGCTGTTGCGTCGCGGGCGACAAGGAGACCATCGAAGAGCTGAAGCTGTGGCGGATCCGCCATGGCGGGCGCGCCTTCGGTCTCTGGCCCTACGCCGCGTCCGCCCTCAACTCGCTGCGACTTCGAGGCGACCGATTCGCGGACTACTACGAGCGCGCGCAGAAGATCGCACGAGTCCTGCATCGCATCGAGGGCGTGGAGGTCCTCCCCTTCCCGGTGCAGAGCCCCATGATGCACGTTCGCGTCAACGGACCGGTCGACGCCGTGCGGACCCGGATGCTGGGCGTAGCCCGCAGAGACGGCATCTGGATGTTCGCCGGCCCTTACGAAACGGAGGGTCCGAGGTTGCAGCGCTTCGAGTTCAACGTCGGTGACGCCACCATGGAGTTCTCGATCAAAGAGGTCGGCGAACTCTTCGCGCGCATTGCGTCGTCGCGACGCTGAGTTCGCGACGCCACGGATGTGCCGGCGCATCCTAAGAATCTCTCGAATAATCGGCGTGTCGCCCGCGACGCCACCGGTAGGGTCATGAAACGCACCCAATGAGGAGGGCTTCATGCTCGGAGATAAGTCAGAACATTTTGAAGGAAAGGGCACCGACCTAAGCGCCCTGGAGTCGCACCTCGACGGAGTACTTGAAGAGCGACGGATTCACCGTCCAAACGTCGGCTCCCAGTGACCAAGGAACGGTCATTCAAGCCAAGAAGAGTGGCTTCCTGCGCGACAGTGGTCGCCGCCGAGCGAGCCTTCACGATCACCATCACCGGAACCCCGAGCCGACTTCACGGTGCGATTCGGATCGGCAAGTGGCTGCAGAATCTCGGCGTCGCCGCCATAGAGACGCTGCTGCATCTCCGACCTCTTCTTGGCCGTCGACGTCGCCGACTCGTTGTGGAGCCTCGAGGTGGAAGACAAGATCATCGCCGACCTGAAGAAGTTCGTCGGTTAATCGCTCTTCGCCTCAGCACGGAGCGTTACTGCTCGTAGCGCTCCACGATGTCGACGTCACGGACATGGGCCTCATCGGGGTCGCGACCGAACTCGCGCAGGGCGCGTCGTTGACGCAGCAGGTCCCAACACTGGTCGAGCGTCTCTTCGATGTGCGCGAGCCGCTGGACGTCGTCGGGCGTCTCGTGCTCGCGCAGCACCTTCTCCTCGTCCACCAGGGTGTTGATCCGCTGATAGATGTCTTCGTCAACCACGTTGATCCTTCCTCGCTACTCTCGTCACCGCCGTCGGGAACGGCAGTGTTCACCTCGAATGTAACAACTCGATCAAATCGGCAGATCACCGGTCGCCGACGCCGTCGACCGCTGTCCTTGTAGGCGGCAATGGTCCGTTCGGCGATCCTCATCTGGTGGATCTCGTCGGCGCCGTCGGCTAGTCGGGCCCAACGAGCGTGTTGCAGCATCGAGGCGAGCGGCGTGTCCGTCGAGTAGCCGAGCGCGCCGTGCACCTGGATCGCGCGATCGATGATCCGATTGAGACTGTTGGCGACGAAGTGCTTGGTCATGGAGACCTCGGTTCGAAAATCGTCGCCCCGGTCGATCTTGTAGGCCGTGTGCAGGACCATTAGTTTGCACTGATAGAGCTCCATCGCCGAGTCGGCGATCATCCACTGGACGCCCTGCTTCTCGGCCAGCGTCGAGCCGTGAGAGTACCGATTGAATCGAACGATCGACCATCATGTCGAGGGCCGTCTCCGCCTGGGCGATCCAGCGCATGCAGTGCGCCAGACGGGCCGGACCGAGTCGTGCCTGGCCGAGGCGGTGTCCGTTGCCCCGGCCCCCGAGTATCTGTTCGTCCTTCACGCGCAGGTCTTCGATGACGATCTCACTGTGGCCGGTCGAACCGTGCATCGTCTCCACCTCGCGGACGTCGTTCCATCCCTCGGAGGGGATGTCCACGATGAACGCCGTCGTCGCCCCGGAGGAGCCTTCCGGCACGTCCGGTTCGGTCCGAGCGATGAGGATTGCGAACTGTGAACGGCGGGCGTTGGAGATGAACCACTTGTGACCATTGATGATCCACTCGTCGCCGTCCTTCTCGGCGTGCGTGCGAATGAGCGTCGGATCGGACCCGGCCACCTCGGGCTCGGTCATGGCGAAGCACGACATCACCGTTCCTTCACAGAGAGGGCGCAGGTAGCGCTCCTTTTGATCATCGTTGCGCCCAGTGCAGGAGCGTGTGCATGTTGCCCTCGTCCGGGTGCCATGCAGTTGAGCACCCACGGACCGATGCGCGTCTTGCCCGCTTCGGCTTGCACCATCGCCAGTTCCACGTGACCGAGTCCCATCCCGCCCCACTCCTTGGGCATGTGGGGCAACCAGAGGCCGAGGGACTTGGCCTGCTCGCGCAGTCCGGCGATCGTGGTGAGGTAGTCCCGGCGAGAAAGCGACCGCTCCTCGTCCTGCGGCCGCGCGACGGCCGGAATAACGGTTCCCTGCACGAACTCTCGAACCCGCATGCGGATCTCTTCGTGTTCGGGAGCGAGAGTGAAGTCAATGGCCATGAGAGTCCTTTGCTATGACCGCGACGGCGGTGTAGACGACTTTAGCGTTGCCCCGTCGGCGACTGGAAGCCTCCGTTGCACTCCGGGAGTGCGGGCGGACGGCGTGTGGCGAAGGCGACCGTCAGTGCGGCGCGACGTCGTTGGTGAAATAGGGATCGGGAACACCGCTCTTCACGTAGCGAGCCAGTCGATCGAGGATCAGCGCCCACGATTGAGCGGTGTAGGCCAAGGCCGCTTCGCTGTAGCCGGACTCGAAGTCGTAATGGCGGAACTGCACACTGGTCTCATTCGGTGCCTCGGGATCAGAACTCAACTCCCACTCCCAGGTCGACCCCTTCCAGTTCGGAAATCCGGAATCGACCTTCATCCGCACCAGTTCATCGGCGACCAGGGAGATCGACACGATGAGATCGACCGGGGCCTCGGCAAAGCTGAATCGACCACGGTGATCGTCGAGCTCGCAGTCCGTCGTCCAAAAGGCCTTCTGACCTTCGGTCGTGCGCAGGACGTCATAGACCCGGTCGGGGCTCGCCTCCACCGTCGCGGCCAGTGCAATTCGCAGATCCATATCTTCTCCTCATTTTTGCCCACTGTACAACGGGCGCGAATCGTCATTTCGGGCGATGGCACCTCGCGACGTGACCTTTACGATGAAGACGCAACATCTGGATCGACGTACGAGGAAGAGACATGTCACTTGAAGGTCACTACGAACCAAGCCCCTCCGCGTGGGTGCGCGACCAAGTCGAGCTGTACGAGCGAACGGGCGGCGCCGAAGGCAACACCCTGCGCGACACCGGACTACCCGTGATTGTCGTGACGACCCGCGGCAACAAGAGCGGCAACATTCGAAAGACGCCACTCATGCGCGTCGAGCACGACGGCGCCTACGCGCTGGTCGCCTCCCAGGGCGGCGCTCCGAAGCACCCGGTCTGGTACTACAACCTGATCAACAATCCGGAGTCGGTCACGATCCAAGACGGTCCCGAACCTTTCGAAGTGTCCGTTCGAGAAGTGACCGGCGAGGAGCGCGCGGCGTGGTGGGAACGGGCGGTCGCGGCCTTCCCGCCCTACGCGCAGTACCAACTGAAGACCGAACGCGTTATTCCGGTCTTCGTGGCGACCAAGCGGTCTTGAATCGTCTCACGACGATCGAGACCGCCGCGGGGCTGACCAGGCTCTAATGTTCTGGTGACTCGCGTAGTCCCGCGAAGCACACTCGAACGACCAAGGAGACACCGAAATGGCCACCTGCCCGACGTGCGGCGCGCAGGAGATCGCGGGTCAGCAGTTTTGCAGTTCGTGCGGCTCTCCGTCGTCCGCCGTGTACGCCAACCCCGCTCCCCTGCCCGCCTTCCCCGTCGAATCGGTACCCGCGATCGGGCGCGCCCCGGCCGGCTTCTGGATACGATTCCTCGGCTTCTTCATCGACGGCCTGTTGCTCTACGTCGTCGTGCAGTTACCCCTGCACGCCGCGCACGCCAGCTTCGCCACCAGCGTGGTGCTCGTGACGGTCACCACGTTCTTCTACGGTTCGCTCTTCATCGGTTTCAACCACGGCCAGACGCTCGGCATGCGCGCGGTCTCCGTGCGCTGCGTCGACGAGGACGGGGTCACGGAGCTGAACTACCAACGAGCCGTCAAGCGCGCCGTGGCCTACGGGGTGCTGACCATCATCGGCAGCCTCTACCACTTTCAGACCTACGCCAAGCCCACGACGCTCCAACTGCACCACGAGGCGCACCAGTTTTTGATCCTCTTCGCCCTATCCCTTCCCCACTTCATCGACCTCCTGTGGGTCGCCTGGGATAAGAACAACCAGACGCTGCACGACAAGTTCGCTCGCACCATCGTCATCCGGACCAAATAGCCCGCGTTGCAGCGGCCGCTTGTCACGAGCGACTGACGACCGTCACATTCTCTTGCCCGGGGGACGGACCATGACCCGATTGTCCGGCGCAGCGAAACCGAACTTCGAGTAGAGGCCGTGGGCGTCACTGGTCGCCAGCACCCACCGAAAGTCCCGTCCCGGCCCGTTCTCGATCATCGCGTTCAAGAGCTGCGTCGAGAGCCCTCGTCTCCGGTGATCCGAGAGGACGAACATGTCGCCCAGATAGGCGTCGCTGACACCGTCAGAGATGGCGCGGGCGCCCCCGACCATGGTGCCGTTGGCGCGGTCGTAGGCGCCCACGACGCGCCAGGCTCCCCGCCACTGCCGTTCGACCTCCTCGCGGGTGCGCCAACGATTCCAATACGCCTCGGTCGAGAGGAACCGCCAGACGACCTCGAGGTCGACGCGCGCGGGACTGTCGTCGACGTCGTAGGCCCACGGACCGCTCGTCGTCACAGGGCGCACGGACGCCGCGGCGTCGCGCCACGGGCACTCTCGATCATGACGTAATGGTAGGTGCGCTCCACCGTCGCTACCTCGAGCGCAGGTGTGCCGGCCTCTATCCCAAGCGGAACGCGTCAACTTGGGGAATCACGTTGTCGCGCGTCGTGGTCTCGGGCCCTCCGGCTGGAATGATGATCGTGTTGCCAGCGATCGCGATCGCGGCGTTGGTGGACGCGGGCAGCTCCACGTGGTACACGACGGCGCCGGTGGAGCGGTCGAGCGCGATCAGTTCGCCGTTGTACAGCGTGGTGAATACCAAGTCGTTCACCACGGTGGTGGCGCCCAGTGGGAGATCGGCGACCTTGGTGTCCCACTCGACCCGGCCGGTGGTCAGATTCAGCGCTTCGATCTCGCCCGACGCGACGACCTTTTTGGTCGCCACGCCGTCCACCTGGTCGACCTTGGTGAACTGAAGCTTCAGGTCCACGGTCGCCACGTACACGTTGTTGCCGGCCACCGACATATTGGTCAGAATCCCGCCGAAGGATCCCGGCTCGTACGAAAAGGGAACCTTGAGCGTGCCGCGGTGCTCGAGCAGATTGAGCGAATCATCATCGTGGCCGTTGTGCGCTCCGACCGGGGTCTTCCACAACAGGGCGCCGTTGCTCGCGTTCATCGCGTAGACGATGCCCATCTTCCCCCCACCGATGATCGCCGCGTGTCCGTGGATGGTCGTGGCGATGGGTGAGGCCTGCATGTCGAAGTCCTTGAAATCGTTGGGCACCGCCTGGTAGTACCAGCGGAGTTTTCCCGTTGCGGCGTTGAGGTTCACTTCGCTGTCGGTGTAGAGAAGCTTGGCCGGATGGGCGATCGCCGACGACAGCGTCTGGTACGGGTTGCCCACTCCGAAGGTCACCGAGCCGTCGGCGCCCACGAGCGGTGTCTCCCACGCCCCGCCCGCGCCTAGACCGAGTGAGGTGACGCCGATACTCGAGTGGCGAACGGTCTTGAACTTCCAAAGGACATTGCCGTTCGCGGCGTCGAGCGCGGCGAGGATCCCGCCACCGGGGCCGGAGCCGTACTGACTCGCGAGGTAGACTCGTCCGTTGGCGACCTGGGGCTGCATCCCGAAGGTCCCTTGGCCCTTCTTCAAGATGGTGTGGTTCACCCACAGGGGGTGGCCGTTCGTGGCCTTCAACGCGAACGCCGAGGTGGGGGTCAACCCGTAGACGACGTGGTCAACGACGGCCACGCCGTTGGGCCCCGGACCGCTCTTTTCCGGTTTGTTCACTGCGTATTTCCACAGCAGGGCCCCGTTCGTCAGTGACAGTGCGTAGACGTTGGAACGCAGGTCCTGGATGAAGACCACGTTGTCGACGACGATCGGCGTCTCGGCCAGGGAGCCGACGTGCGAGAGACTCTTGGCCGCCTTCCCGGTCAGTATGAAGCCCCAGGCCAATTTCAGTGTCGACACGTTCTTCTGGGAAATGGTCGAGCCACTGGCAACGCGCGTGTTCGCGAGATTGCCGTTCGGGAATGCCCACGATGGAGACGCGGGACTCGCGCCGGCGGCCGAACTGACGCCTACGATCGACGCCAACACTGCAACGATCGTTGTGAGTTTGCGTGAAGTCACAACGAGACGCACCCTGGCAATCCTCATCGTCCGCCCCTTCGGTCTTCGCGAGGTCGTTTGATGCAGGTTATTTCATCGCGCTGCTACTCAGTTTCGACGTCGTCGATCATTAATCCGGAGAGGGCTCTGATGGGTCAGCTTGATCCGGAACGTCGGGGCGGTGACCGGTCAAGAGAGCAACGCCCGCAATGGTCCGGCGTACTCTCTACCCTGAGTGGGGTCCGAGCGGGAGTGATGGTCCTTGGCTGCAGCGCGGGGAGTGAGCATCATTACAGAGGGGAATCGGGGGCGCCGTGGATGCTTCAAGCGATGAATCGGAAATCGAGTTGGACCGATTCGAACTCGTACTGCTCCGTCGACCGGATGCCCGGCCGACGGTGTCGGACGAGGAATCGGACCGCCTCCAAGACCTCCACGTGGCGCACCTCGCGGCACTGACGCGGGCCGGATCCATTCGAGTCGCCGGACCGTTCGACGAACAGCGCGATCAGACGCTCCGCGGACTGGCCATCTACCAGACCGGTTCACTGGAACGAACTCGGCACCTCGCTGAGTCAGATCCGGCTGTGGTGGCCGGTCGCCTCGCCGTTGACGTCATGTACTTCTACTGCCCGAAGGGGCAGCTCTAGGTAGGCATTCGCCGATTATTCGTTCGGCGAGTTGTCACTCGGCGTCACACGCCTCTGAGGCTTCGTTGCCGGAGGTACTCGTCCAGGGCCGTGCGATTCGCGACTCGAATGGGGACGATGGCGGGTAGGTCGTCCAGTGAGTACGCCACCGCCGCGCCTTCGGGACCGTCCTGGAGAAGTTCTCCGCCCGCGACCGTTCCTACGAAGCCGTGAGCGCACATCGTTCCGGTGGGAGTGCCGTGTTGGATGAAGGTCACGAACTCGCGCGTGATGCTCACGTCGAGACCCGTCTTCTCGCGGACGATTCGAACCGCCGCGTCGAGCGGCTCCTCACCGGGTTGGCAGGGATCACTGGGAAGCGACGCGGGCGCATCGGCGGGCGCACCGAGGGGATGGATCAGTACGATCTCGTCAACGCCGCTTTCGACCACGACGAGGGCGCCGTGATAGTCGTATTCCTCCTCGATGTTCATGGCCTCAATCTAGGAGAGTCCTGTGACGACGGAATCCGTCACGGGTAGGTTGACCCGACGTGATTCGATTGACCGACCAGTGGCAGTGACGTCCTCCGAAAAGTTATCGACGATCTGTCAGGTCCTTGTCCTCCATCTCCCACGCGTGATCCATGGTGTGAAATGCCGTGTGGCGAATGAGGTAGCGCAGCGGCCACGTTCGAGCCAGCTTGTTCTCGGACTGAAACGCTCGGATCGCCGCGCGATATTCGTCGCGGTACTTCTTCAGTCCTTTGGTGGTCGTTACGACGACACCCTGTGGCGTGCTGACGCCGACCTTTCTCGCCCAGTCCTGTTCGACGGCGAAGGTATGGCTGACGATCCGGTCGCGGTCCCGTCCGCCACCCCTGGGTCCTTTTTGCATCTCGGCCGAGACGTTCGCACGCACCTCATCGAAGAACGTCCAGCACGCCTGCAGCAACAACAGTTGGCGCTCCAATTCAGGACTCGTCAACGCCCGTTCATCGATGCTCGAGAACGCGAACGAGATGCCCCAGAAGTCCGTCGAGCCGATGCCGGTGTAGCGCTCCACGACGTCGACGCCTTTGATCGGGAAGTGTCCGTCGAGCCCGGCCAACTTCGCGACCTTGGCGTAACGCGGCGCGTACGCCCGTAACCTCTCCAGCGCGGCCTCTTCGGTCGCCGCTCCGCGTTCCAAACCGGGCCAGTCCGGCGCGACCGCGACCACCTTCTTGCCCTTGGGACCGAGTTCCAGCGTCGCCTTGAGTACGCTCCCCGCGGCTACGAAGGCGGGGTCGGGGATCCGCTCTCCACCGTGACGATCTTGTTGAGTCCGGTCTTCTTCACGGAGTACATCGCCGCGTCGGCCGCGGCGAGGACCTCATCGGAGTGGCACTCGGGTCCTTCTACGACCGCAACGCCGACGCTGATGGTCATGTGGAGCTCTTGTCCATTCACGCTGAGGGGTTCGTCCACGATGGAGTGCAGGCGACTGGCCATCGTCTGAGCGGCCACGAGAGGATCGGTGAGGTCACCGAATACCGCGACGAACTCGTCTCCGCCGATGCGCGCGACCACGTCCCCGGGACGCATCTGGGCTTGCAGGCGCGACGCCAACTCGACGAGTACATCGTCGCCGCAGGCGTGGCCGTAGACATCATTCACCTCCTTGAAGTTGTCGATGTCCATGAAGGCAACGACCAGACCTCCTGGTTGTCGGGCCAATCGCGCGATCGCTCGGTCGAGCCATTCGACCAGCGTGGCGCGATTCACTAGGCCGGTGAGTGAGTCGTGGAGGGCAAGATTGGACAGCCGTTCGTAGAGCGTTTTGAACTCGGCGTCGAACTGCTTCGCCATCCGAACCAGGGCCGAGTTGCAACTCCGCACCACCATGTCGCAGGCTTCCTCGAGCGTGGCCTCGCTGATCTTCAACCGATCTGCCTCCTCGGCGAGAACGAGGCGCGTCGCTTCGCTCCACCAGAGGTTGAGTCGGGTAATGAGGGCGACCGACAGTTGCAGAGGAGATTCACTTTGCAAGAGGGGACCTACCGTCTGCTCGACTTTCGATGGTTCGATCGGCCGGATTGACGACGTGGGATCCTTACGGCGCCGGGCGGCCGCCTTTCCCAAGGAGGCGATCCGTTCGCGATCGAGGAAGGTGGCCGAGACCCCGCTCTTGAGCCAGTTGGCGATCGACTGCACCGCCAGCGCGGTAGTGGCCCAACCGGACTGTGGCGCGGCCACTTCATCGAATTCGGCTCCCGTGTGCTTGACGAACTCCAGCTGGCACCACCGCACGATGTCGTCGGTGCGCGCTTCCAGCGCGTTGCCGAGCGCGATACGTTCGGCCGTTCGCTCCGTCGACTCTTCGAACATCGCCTTACTCCTTCGCGGCTCACTCGCCGTCGAAGAAGGATCTTTGGTGCCGGTCATTGGGCGATCAGTTGGCGCGCGACGACAGCGCAGGAGGAAAGGACCATCGAACAGCAGGCTATAGCACTTTGAAATCTCTAGTGCCGGCCACGTCGATGCCGTGCGGCGAGGCAGATAGAGCTACTCGGGGAACGCTTGCGCGATGCGTACCTCGATCAACTTCGCGACGATCTCTTTCGGGAGTGATTGGTCAATCGGGAAGCGCAGCGCGCCGGTCGACTTGCCGTAGTCCGCGAGCTCCTCTTGGAGTTCCGGAAACACCGAGCCACTGTGCGGCAGGTAGCTGAGGTGATTCTTGAACGCGGCAAACCCGGCCACGACCTTCCCTTGAACACGGAACGCCGGAAGCAGATACGAAATTCCTTGCTCCGCATCGGGGATCACTTCCAGGATCGTCTCGCGGAGTTGTCGAAGCGTTGACCGCTTGGGTTCATCGAGTGCGTCCACGTACGCCGAGATCTCTTGGCTGGACATGGCGACATTATTGGTCCAGGACGGCCCTAGGTCAAGTGAGTTGATCATCGCGATTCACTCACGCGAATCCGCCGAAACACGCTCAGAACACGTCAAGAGTTTTTTCTCCTAGAGCGCCGTCTACGAAAGACGTGAGCCGGAGTCAACGGACGGAAGTACGATCCGTCCATGCCGCTGACTCCGGAAGAATTTTATGCTCACGCTCTCAACGCGGCGGATTCCGATCGTCGAATGCCGCTCTCACGACTCACCGCGTGGGAGATATTTCCCTTTGAACCCGATGGTCTTCGAGTTGTTCCCCTACGGAAGCCAGCGCTGCCCGAACCATCACGACGAGGGGAAGACGGTTCACCGTGTGAGGCGTGTGCGACGGTGGACCGAGGCGAGGTCTGGCAAGACGATCGCTGGCGGCTCGTCGCCTTCTCCGAGACGTCGGGCGCGCCGCTGGTTCTGATGTTGCAGCCAAAATCTCACTTCGACCTGACGGATCTGCCGGACGACCTCGCGGGTGAGCTGGGAGTACTCATGACACATATCGCGCGCGCCGTCGAATCGTTGCCGCACATCGCTCGAGCGCACGTGTCGCGATGGGGCGATGGTGGTGCGCACCTTCACGTATTCTTCTTCGCCCGACCGGAAGGATTCGTCCAGCTCCAGGGCACCTGTTTCGCCATCTGGGATGACCTTCTACCTCCTACTCCACGTGAGGTTCGCGATTCCGACGCATCCGACGTGGCCAGAATGCTGGAAACTTCATACGGAGGCCGGGCCACGGAGCGCTCGGTCTCGTAAAAGACGCGCGCACCGTAATGCATGATTGATGGATGCTCGGTCTTGATTTCCCCGCGGACAGTTCCATCGTCGCCTATACGGCGCGGGAGCGTCCGGACCTCTGGGAGGTGGCGCGATCATCGTTCGCCGGCGTGTGGCCGGAATACAACCTCCACGCCAACGACAGCGCGAAGTACTTCGGCACGCTGTTCGCACGGCACGCACATCTCCAAGTCCTGTTCTTCGACCGCGCCACCGAGACGGTGGTGGCGCGAGGGCGGACGATTCCGTTTCGGTGGGACGGATCGCTCGAGGATTTGCCGACGGGCATCGACGCCGTAGGGCTGCGAGCCGTCGACGATTCGCGTTCGCCGACCGCGCTGTCGGCCCTGGCGGCCGAAGTCGCCATGGATCGCCAAGGGCAAGGACTTAGTCGACTGATCATTCAGGCCATGGCCGAGTGTGGCCCGTCAGGCGGGGCTCGCACCACTCGTGGCCCCCGTTCGCCCCAGCTGGAAGGATCGTTACCCCCTCACACCTATCGATCGCTACGCGTATTGGAAGCGGGACGACGACCTGCCGTTTGATCCGTGGCTACGAGTGCACTCGCGACTTGGAGCGACCATCATGCGAACGGAGCCAAAATCGATGCGGATCGAGGCCCCGACAACTGACTGGGAACTTTGGACTGGCATGACGTTCCCCAACGAAGGCGAGTACGTGTTTCCCTTCGGGTTGTCACCGCTCGTCGTCAAGGATGGTGTCGGCTCCTATTGGGAACCGAATGTATGGATGCTTCACGACATGACCTAACCCGTGTCGGAAACAGGATTCCAGAACGTCGATTATTGCCGTTGAACGTCCTGGAGGAGCGCGAGGACTTCATGGATGACCGAGCTCGGTTGCTCCCGGTGTAAATAGTGACCACCCGAGATCTCGATGTGTCGACCCTTCTCTGACGTTGAAGCAAGAAGACGGTGATGGCTCGTCTACACGGCCCGCATCTTCTTGCTCGTCCCTCCCTTGGTCGCGCTCAAGACCGCGAGCGGCACCTGTATAGGTCCTTTACCTACTTCGTCGAGGTCGATCTTCGCGCCCCTCAACAGGCCGGCTAACTCGGCCGACGCGGTTCTTCGCGACGAGTCACTGACTAGGTTCTCGAGCAGTCCTTCGGCCAGGGCCGCTTCGAACGGGGAGTCACGAGCGTCCGCCGCGGCCTCTTTGTGGGCGAGCGAGCGCGCTATTCGGGGCCGCAGCCCGACCGCGGCCAAGGCTCTGGGGACCCAGATGGCGGAGCCTGAAGCGCCACCAGACCACGTCGAGCAAGGATTGCCGGATCGGCGGAGTCGATGAGTACGAGTCCGGCGATGAGATCCGGACTGTGTCGATACGATTCGACCGCGATGGTCCTTATCAGCGGGCTCGGCGACGCAACGCTCACGTGGGCTCCGAACGTCCGAGGGTCGGCACAAAAGATGATGACCACAAAGGGCAGGCAGTCTAAGAGCCAAACCCTCGGACGTATGACAGCATGATGTTGGCCGTCGCTCGGGCGACTTGCGACTGGTCCTCGCTGGACGAACGGACCGCGTCGAGGTAAATTGACTTTCCTGTCTCGCCTACCAACTACTTGCGGGCAGCCGGAGCACACACATGCGCACACTGATCTCTATGACCTACGTGTATTCGGTGAATGCCGCGTGCATGGAGGACGACACCGATGAGTTTCGCTTCATCGCCGGCCTCCCGGACGATCCCGACGAGGAGGAGTCCATTCTCACCTTCTTGGCGGGGGCCGAGCTGTACCTCATGGGTCGAATCCTCTACGAGGACTTTGCCAAGCACTTCCAGGGCAAAACCGCGGCCGATCACCCCTTCGCACCGATCTACGCGGCGACGGACAAAGTCGTCTTTTCGCGCACCCTCGAGTCGGCGGACTGGGAGCGTACGACGATCAACCGAGGCGACCTCGTTACCGAGGTCGAGAAGCTAAAGCGCGAGGGCGACGGCTACATGATCGTGACCGGGCGCAACGGCATCACTCGGGACCTCCTGCACCACGACCTCATTGACGAGTTCCGCATCACGGTGTTCCCGCTGCTGATGGGTCAGGGAACGCGGATGTTCGAACTTGACGACGTCGGGGAGTCCAAACCGCTCGAGCTCGTGTCGTGTAAACCCGGCACCAACGGTGTCGTCGTCTTGCACTACCGCCGGCTTCGCTAACTGACTAGTACTCTCCCGGGATCGATTGGACGCTGACTACGGCGTCATCACGAATCTGACGGACTGCGAGCGGCAAAGTATTCAACCATGTTGTCGGTCATCCAGGACGTGCCACCTTCTCTCATGTCTGAAGTATCGAGCCCATCGAGAAACGCACCCTGCTCGGTCCATATCAAAGTCGTTGAACTTGCAGATTCAAGTAATTCAATCGACGCCACCGAAACGGATATCCGCGATCCGTCGGAGTACATCTCGTAGCTGTAAACGATGCGTTGATTTGGCACGATGTCGTAATAGAGGGCGTCGTACTGCATTGTGCGGCCATCTTCTTCGACGAATTCGAAACGCTCTCGACCACCGACTCTGAAGTCAAACTCCGCGTGTGCGAGTGCTTCACCGATCCCTTCGTCATCGGCTGATGCCAGCATTCGAGTCTTGAGAGTGACGTCGGCAAACGCAGCAAACACTCGACTGGGTAACGCCGCCAAAGTGCGTTCGATGGTGAAGGTATTGCACGTGACTGTTCGCTCGGTCATTGGTTTCTCCTTGGTTGGTGATTGATGCTGTCGTTCAATATCTCGCCCAGTCGATCGAGTTGGCGTTCGACACTGCTCTGACGTTCCGCGATCCACTTCTCGACGGCGCTGAGCGCCACTTGATTGAGGTGGCACGTACGCGTGCGACCACGCTTCGTTGACGAGATCAATCCGCTGGTCTCCAGAATCTGGACGTGTTGCACGACGCCGGCGAGCGACATCGAAAGAGGACGGGCTAATTCGCTGACGGAACAGGGGCCGGAACCAAGTTGTTGCAACATGCTTCGACGACTGGCATCGGCGAGCGCGTGAAACATGAGGTCGAGCTGAGCTTCTTGGTTAAGCATGTGCTTAAGTATTGCCGTTCCGATGTCGATTGTCAAGTATCGACTTAACTAAATCTCCGGCGACGCATCACACCACCGAGTCGTGACCGGTCGGGGTACCGTGAGATAGCGCGAGGAGAACTTGGTTTGGTCAGGCACGAGCTCGTACGGCAACGCCCAGCAGTTCCCGGAAAGCGAGTAAAGCAGCATGGTTGGGGGTTAATGACCGGTCTCGGATGCTGAAGCCCGTAGCCTTCGTTTGCGCAATGCCGATGGAGTTGACCCCTCTCAAGCGCCTGCTCCCCCTGGAGAAGACCGTGGTCGGATCGCTCGAGGTCTACGCCGGCTCGCTCGGCGATCGGGCGGTCGTGGCGATCGTCACGGGTATCGGCAGCCTGCTCGCTGCCGAAGGGGTCGAGCGGCTTGTAAAGGCGATCGACGTCGAGCACGTCGTCGTGGTCGGCATCACTGGGGCGCTCGACAATGACACGCCAATCGGCACGGTCGTCATGCCGGCGGCGGTCGTCAACGGCGCAACCGGCGCCGAATTCCGACCCCGTCGGCTCGGTGGGGACACTCCGAGCGGCAAGATGTGGACGTCGGACGAGCTCATCACGGACCTCGCCGTCATCGCCCACTTGCGGGCCAACGGGGTGATCGCGTTGGACATGGAGACGGCCACCATCGCCGAGTTCTGTCAGGGCCGCGGCATCCCCTGGTCGGTCTTTCGAGCGATCAGCGACCGGGCGACCGAAGTCAGCCTCGACGACGAAGTGTTGGAGCTGATCAACCGCGACGGCACCTTCAACGTGAGGAAGATCACCGCCTTCATCTTGAAGCACCCGGCTCGCCTGTCGTCTTTAGCCCGCACGGCCAAGGACGCCAGGCTGGCAGCAGCGCACGCCGCGGCGGCGGCCGTCAGTGCGGTCAAGTCACTCTGACGAGCGCACGCGAACCCGAAGACTGGGGAACGTCGCGGTTGGCGGATCAAACGAATTCAGAGCCTGATTAGCTACAACAACAGGGAAGGGTTAGAAGTTGAATCGAGTCAACCCGCCCGGCTCGATACCAAGTGTCACAGTTACTGAATGAGGCTTAATGCGATAGACGCTCCACGGCGGAGGTCCTTGCGACGGGGCGTTGAACGGGGCGGTGATGCCGGCCCCGGTCTCGTCCAGTTCGGCCGGCCACCCCTGGTCCGCCCAGGCCCGGGCCAGGCGCGTCAGCGTGGACGGGTCGGTCTCTCGCGCTGCCTCACCTTCGGCGACGACGTCGGCATCGCGGATTGACACCGCGACCGAACAGCGCGGGTCGCGCGCGACATTGCGGCTCTTTCGAGTTTTCGATCCCGTCTGGAACCAGAAGCTTCCGTCCAACCACAGCGCACTGACCGCAGTCACGTGCGGGCTCCCGTCCTCGTTGACGGTCGTGAGCCACGTCGTACGAGCGTTGTGAGCGTCTGGTTCCGGCGGCAGTCCAGCGTCGAGCTTCTCGACGATGTCGGCCCAGTCCACGGGAGGCAGCCCGTCTGTCGCACCCAAGTTGACGATGTCCATCACGACTCCTTTCGAGAAATCCGGCGAAAACTACTCAGACTCGCCGCCGGTTGCTGTCACGTTCTACTGCTCGTCGGGTATCCAGTTGCCGTGGAAACCGTAGGGCACCCGGACAGGAAGATGCACAACAGCGACCGCATCACCAGTGAAGTCCTGCGATGCAATGACAAAGAGATCCGAAGCGCCCCGCTCAGGGTCGAAGACCAAACTCAGGACGTAACCATCGTCCTCTTCGGACGTTGCGTCTTCCGGTACAAAGACTGCCTCACTTACCCCTCCATGGAGTTGCCGCGTCTCACTGGTCCCGGCCGCCATGTCGTGTTTGATGAGTGTGTTACCCATCTCGGTCTCGGCCCACCCGGCGAAGTAGCCATAGCGATGTTGACGACCGACGACGCGCTCGTCAACCCTTGGAAACTCTTGGGCAACGTCGTCAAGCGTCTCGCACTTCACCTTTCCTAACACGGGGTCGATACGCCACCTCTCAAAAGACTGTGGACCTTCGTCCGGCCCATTGAGGTGCGTGTCGAACATCTTTGCGTAGCGGATTAAATCGACCACGACCGCTCCGTCGTCGTCGAAGGCATTGAGTGTATGAAATACGTAACAGGGATCGACGTCGCACCACACCACGTCGTCCGCTCCTCCCTCGAGGGGAAGCAGCCCAACCCGACTCCGGTAATCCTTCGACCACCGGTAGGGATAGTTGAACCCCTCCATCAGCGCCTCACCGCTAAACACGACGGGTAGGTCGTAGATCACGGCGTAGCGCGTGGTAAGGGACATGTCGTGGACCGCGGTCATCCCGCCCACCGGAATGTCGACAACCTTGCGAACTCGGCCGTCGACGCCGACCACCGTATATTGCACCTGGTTACCCCAGCCCCAGTAGTACGAGATCGCGTGCAGTTCGCCACTCTGCGGGTCCCGCTTGGGGTGCGCGGTGTATCCGACGGGCAACGTACCCTGGAAATCAGAAGGTCCGATGGTGTTGAGTTCGTAGTCCAGCTCATAGGGGCGAGCGCCCGCCTCGATAATGGCGAACGTCCGACCGGCGTGGGCGATGACGTTGGTGTTGGCCGCAAAGTCCATCACTCCTTCAATCGGAGCGGAACGGGGCTCTTCACCGAGGACACGGGCGACGTCGATGGATCGGACCCATCGGTTTCGGTACCAGGAGGCGCGTCCGGCCTCAAGTCGTATCCCGTGCACCATGCCCTCTCCCCCAAACCAGTGGTAGGTAGCTCCGTCGGGATTCGAGATGGGATTCGGGCCGTTGCGAAGGTAGCGCCCATTAAGGCTCAATGGCAGTGAGCCGGTCACCTCGAGGTCGGTAATCGTCTCTTCCGTCAACATCGGCGCGTTGTTCCCGATGAGATATGGATTCCCTGCCGGCATGTTCACCTCCGAATGTCTCAAGGGCATTTATACATGATGGGCAGTGACTTGGGACAGGGATTACGCCGGACGGAAGGGTTCACAACTTCGCGGCTGGTGGCAACGTGCAACTACGTGGTGCTACTCGAACGCAAGTCACCGGGAAGTCCCACTCGGTCGGAGCCGAGGGGAAGGAGGGCGCTCACTCGTGTGACGACGATCAGGGCGAGCGCGATCCACGGTGCAAAGGGCGCCAGCACGACCGCGGCTACCGTCAGCGCCATGACCACGTACCAGATCGTCATCGCCACGCTTTGACGCGCGGGGGCCTGCGCCGTGGCCAGCAGTCCGTGGCGATGCGCGTACCGGGCGCCGAGCGAGGAGAGCATCGCGCCGAGCAAGATGACCAGACCGACCGCCTCGACACCGACCCAGAAGTCCGACTGACCGTAACCTCGGGCGAGCAGGAGGGTCGCGAAGGGGATCAACGTGACGGTGAGCGTGCCCGCGATGACCAACAACGTCATGTAGTGATCCACGCCTCTCAATTGGCGTAGCGACCGGTGCGACAAGATCCACGCGCCACTAATCCAGAGGAAGCCCAATAGCACGCTCACCAGTGCGGCACGCTGGGAATAGATCTGGTGCGCTAGTCCGTTTCGCCGTGTATCCGTAGCAACCCTGAGATTAAGAACCAGAACGGTGGCCGCGATGGCGAGGATGGCGTCAGTGAATAGCTCAAGGCGATTCGTCGAGTGAATGGCCTGTTCACCGGGGCGAAACGTATAGACCTTCTGCAGGTAGCTCTTGACCACACTCTCGTTCGGCGCCATTGCTCCCCCATCCCGGCGAAACCTACCGGTTACGTTAACGGACACTCCAATGCAGCTATGTGTTCCGCGGCGATCATCATGTCCCTCCCAGCCGGCTGCAGTTCGACCTGCGTGCACAAAAGCCCCGTCGAGACCCGCTCCACGACTCCCCACTCCCAGATTGCCGTGGCGTCTAAGTTGCATCGACGTGCGAGCCATCGCGCCCGCTCGCGTGGATCGCCGGTCAAGAGCTCGATGGGGTCTTCCCTCATCAAGATTCCTAGGTCGTACTCCGCTTCGGCCAAGAGTCCGTCCGGATCAATCAACTTAAAACCGTCGCTTGACTGCAGGGCATTCCATTGATGGACGTCGCCGTGAACAAGAACGGCTCTTTCCGAGTCGTGACGAGTAATTCGATTGGCGGCACAACCAACGGCGTGCTCGATGACGCGATCAGAACACGGGTTGTTCAACTC
Organism: uncultured Acidimicrobiaceae bacterium; assembly: GCA_963703105.1. Classification (GTDB taxonomy): domain Bacteria; phylum Actinomycetota; class Acidimicrobiia; order Acidimicrobiales; family RAAP-2; genus RAAP-2. Next base: position 163,334 of record OY969792.1, read on the forward strand.
CTCCCACATTGTCAATATGAATTGAATAAGCCAGTCGCCCTTTTCCGCCCCCGTGGGAAGACTCGAGTCAGGCGCCGGTCGCCACAACTGCTCCAACGCAGCACAGAGGATTTCATGACGCTCGCCAATGGGAAGCGCCAATGCGTGCAATGTGGGGCCAAGTCGCTCCATCAGTTGGGCTCCTAATGATTCATCGCTCCTTAATAACTCGACACACCCCTTTCCATTCGCGATGGAGAGGACCTTGATCTCGTTCGACGCAGCGTTACCCTCGCGAGGAATCAATAGCTTCAGAACGAGTTCAGAGCCGTCATCACCAACCGCTTCGGCCACGTACGACTCAGTTCCCCCTTCGATTGGGGGCCCGACCTCGATGCTCCACCGAGTTTCGAGGTCACGAATGAGTTCGGGGAGACTCTGGAGCCAGTCCTCAGCACCCACCGCGATTGCCTTATTGCGCACCACATCCCGAACGTTGATCATTCCTGCGATCCTTGCACGACCGCCTTGAGGCTCATGGGGCGTGGGTTCGTCGACCCACCGCTTTACTTAGAGTGAACCGGTCGTATACCGTCGTCCGGATGGAGATCGTCGAGCCGGCACGAGTGGAGGAACGACCCGCCATCCCGTACGTGGGGATTCGCGTCATAACGCCGTTCCGGGGGATGTTGGCGGTCCGAGACAGTCTTCTGGCGGAGGCGCGCGCGGGGATCAATGAGGCCGGGATCGAGTCCGTCGGCTACGGCTTTCTCCGGCTGCACGTTATCGACATGGACGGGCCAATGGACTTAGAAGCGGGGTACTTCACGGCGGAACCCGTGCACCTCGCACACCCGAGGCTCCGGCCCGGCTCGATGGTGGCGGGACGTTACGCGACGATGAAGTACCGAGACCACGCCCGTCGAGCGAACCAGGCGTTGCAGGATTGGGCACGCGACAACGGCCTGACGCTCGACCGCCGAACCGTCCCCGAGGGCGATGCATTCACCTGTCGTTACGAGGCCTTCTGGACCGACCCCGCGGTCGAACCGCGCAAGACGAGGTGGACGGTCGAATTATCGATTCTTCTGGCCAGGTAGGTCAGCTCCCAACTCCGGAACCGGTCACGGTGCTTTCAAACCACCCCAAAGTCAGAAGTATTGAACCAGACAAAATTCGTGGCCCTCGGGATCGGTCATGATGACGACGACGCCTTCGTCGTACGTGTGGCGTTCACCGGTCGGTTGTCCGCCGAGAGCGGCCACGCGTTCGATGGCCTCATCGAGGTCGTCAACGGTGACATCAAGATGGAGGCGATTCTTGACGCTCTTCGGCTCCTTCACCGGCTGGAACACGAGACGTGGCTGAGGATCGCCCCGACGACCTAGATACACCCACCCATGTTCAGATGGACCGGGGTCGCGATCAAGCAAAGCACCCCAAAAACGTGCCACTCGCTGCGGGTCAAGACAGTCGAAGGTCACCCCGGACCAGTAATTCGGCATTGCGAAACTTTATCGAGACAAGAGCCGGCAATCTCCAATTGGCGGATCGAACGATGGTAGGTGCGACGCGGAATCACGGGAATCGGGTAACTTGTGACGCGACAGTCTCACTCAATTGGTGCTGCCCGTTCGTACGAATAAGGAGATTTCCTCGTGTCTGAGTACTCGGCACCATGGCCGAAGCAGGGACCGGCTTCGTACTTCCCATCCATCGAGAAGAAATACGGCCGTCCAATCTCGGAGTGGCAAGAGATCATTTTTAACTGTGGCCTAGACAAGCACATGGCGATCGTTGGCTACCTGAAGTCCGAATACGCGATGGGGCACGGCCACGCGAACGCGTTGGTCGGATGGACGCTGGCAGGAAATACCGCCAAGCGTTAGCGAGGACGTCGATCAATCCCGCGAACGTAAGTCTGTGTCAAGCAGCTCCTGAATCCCTTTGTCGTGAACGCGCTCTCCAGCGACGGTGAATCAAATCATTCTCGATCGGACGACATCGTCGTCGGGAGTTCAACAGGCCGGAACGAAATAAAAGTACGCAACACCGTTCAGAATCGTCACGTGCACGGTAGTCGAGACGTTCGACGCGGGCCCGCTGGCGTAGACCAACTTCCTGTCGTCGGTGAGGCTATAGGTCGTGCCGCTCGGCTTCTTGCCGTCGAAGTTCCAGGCCGCCGTGTTGGGACCCAGGCCCACCCACGTCGGAGTGAGACGAAGGGAGCTCAGCACCGGCGTGTCGGTCTCTCCGGTTTGGCCATCGTTCGCCTTCTGATAGCACGCAAGGAAGGCGCTCTCTGAGGTCGCCGAGCCGGGATAGTCGTGCTGATAGGCGTAGATAATCGCGGCGGTCGCACTCACCGCCCACGCCTCTCGATAGCCCGCGAACAGTGCACTGATCAGTGGACCGGCGTTCGGGGTTGGAGTCGCGACGACACGGAACGTTGTGGTCGTCGTCCCACTCTTGTTGGCCACGGTCAAGTGGTACATTCCCGAACGCACGAGCTTGGAAACCTTCAGTGACAGCGTCATCGACGTTGGCGTTGACTTCACAACTCTGATGACGACGCCCTTGGTTGTCGTGGAGACGGTTCCGTTCTTCAAACCGGTTCCGGTGAGGACCATCGAAGTAGTCTTTCCGCCATTCACGTGCGAGGTGACCGCGTCGACCGCTGGCTTGGCCCCGACTTTAGGAAGCGTGAATCGAATCGCCACGCGGGACGACGACGACGCGCGGTGCGTCTCATCGCCACTCTTTCGAGCGACGACCAGGCAGGTCCCGGCACTGGACGAGGTCAGCATGAACCTCGATGCGTGTTCGATGGTGCAGCCCGTCGCCGTTCCGTTCACGGCGTCGAAGATCACGGCGCCCTTTCCCGATCCTCCCTTCGATGAGAGAGCGACCGGTTTACCCACGGTGCCCCGTGCCGACGACACGGTGAGACTGGCCTGCACCAAGGCGGTGAACCGGACGGTGGCCGCCAGCGATGAGACCGCACCAAAGTTGACGTCCGCGGCTTTAATCGCCGTAACAATGCACGTTCCGTACGTGGTCGCGCTGAGAGTGCCCCGTGCCGACGACGTGAGCGCGCAGCCCTTGGCGGTCCCATCGGTCACGTTGTAGGTAATCGCGCCGCCGCCCGACCCGCCGATGGTCGAGAGTTTCACCGAGTGCGACACCGGCGCGGTGGCGGACTTGACCTGCAAGGGAGACTGTGCTCTCTTCGCGATCGACGACACGATGAACACCGATTGCGTCGTCAACGTGACCGCGGCTTCACCGCTCACCGCGGCGGTGCCAACGGCGACCATGCCACTGGACGTCAGGGCGTAGATCGTGTCGCCGGCACCAATACTGACGTCGCTGATCGTCAACGTGATCGGCGGCGTCGCGGCGGGCGACGTTCCTGTTCCCGTTTCCCACGAGATCGCGACCGCCACCACGTAGGAGTGATTCGCGGGCAGCTGCGACGCCAGCGTCGTGACGCTCGCTATGGGATACGCGCTTACGGTCGTGCCGGTGGGTAGTGCCCCGACCGGAACAGTGATCGAACTCTTGGTACTCGACGTCGAAAGGGTGATGGTCGTGGGCGTCGTCGCCGAGACCGTGGCTGAGACCGGCGCACCCAACGATGATGCGGTGACGCCGCTCGGCGGCGGCGCAGTCACCGGGCCAAATGACGTGGTCTGAATTGATGCCGCGGCGCTCGGCGGAGAGTCGTTGTACGTGACGTGATCGCCAATGGCCGTCACGACCACCAAGTACGAGGTGTTCGCCGTCAGTCCATTGACGACACACCCCGCCGGGACGCAGGACGTCGAATTGGTCGCGACGACGGTTGGGCCGTTGTAGACAGTGGCGGTGTATGACGACGCGTTTTGCACTGACCCGAATGAAACGGTGACCGACGTATTCGTCGTTGACGTCGAAGCGATCTGTGGCGTCCCCAGTGGCGACCGAGCCAAACTGAGCGGCGCCGACGTCGCTCCGACCGGTGACGTCACAAAACTGACGCCGTCACCGATGGACGTAATCGTTGCGGTGAACGTGTCGCCCGTCGTCAAACCTGTGAACGTAAACGTGCCCGATGTGTTCCCAGTGATTGGCGTCGTCGAATTCACCGTCGTGTCGTGAAATGTGATCGTGCTCGAGACGGCGTTCGGGTCCGGCGTGAATGTCACCTTGATTGACGACGGAGACACTTGGGAGAGTGTGGGCGCCGCCGGTTGGGCTAACGGAGGGAGGGCGAGCGTAAGGGGGGCCGACACTGCGCCGACCGGTGACGTCGCGAAACTTACGCCGTCACCGATCGACGTGATCGTGGCAGTGAACGTGTCGCCAGGAGTGAGACCGGTGATGACCGCCGTGCCGGTCGTAACGCCAGTATGGGACGTTGACGTCGACGCCGTGGTGTTGTTTAACGTGACGGTGCTCGAGACGGCGTTCGGGTTAGGCGTGAAGGTGACCGTGAGAGACGTCGGCGACACCGGGGAAAGTGTGGGAGCCGCCGGCGTCGCCAGCTGAGGGACGGTGAGGGTAAGCGGTGTCGACGTCGCGCCGACCGGTGACGTGGAGAAGTGTGTGCCGTCACCAATTGAGGTCACGGTTGCCGTGTACGTGTCGCCGGGGGTGAGCCCAGTGAAGACCGTGGTGCCGGTCGTAACGCCAGTATGGGACGTTGACGTCGACGCCGTGGTGTTGTTCAACGTGATCGTGCTCGAGACGGCGTTCGGGTCAGGCGTGAACGTGACCGTGATTGACGTCGGTGTCGTTTGGCTCAGCGTGGGCGCCGCCGGAGCCGCCAACTGAGGCACGGGGAGCGTCAGGGGCGTGGAGACTGCGCCGATCGGTGACGTGGAGAAGTGTGTGCCGTCACCAATTGAGGTCACGGTTGCCGTGTACGTGTCGCCGGGGGTGAGCCCAGTGAAGACCGTGGTGCCGGTCGTAACGCCAGTATGGGACGTTGACGTCGACGCCGTGGTGTTGTTCAACGTGATCGTGCTCGAGACGGCGTTCGGGTCAGGCGTGAATGTCACCGTGATTGACGTCGGTGTCGTTTGGCTCAGCGTGGGAGCCGCCGGTGTCGCCAGCTGCGGGAGGACGAGGGTGACCGGCGACGACATTGGCCCTTCCGATGAATTGGAAAAGTTGATCCCGTCACCGATGGAGGTCACCGTCGCCGAGTATGTGTCACCCGTCATGAGCGACGAGAAGGAAAACGAACCTGTGGTCACAGACTCCGAGGTGACAAATGCTGAACTGTTGTAGAGGTTGATGGTGCTCGACATCGCATTAGGGTCCGGCGTGAACGATCCACTGATGGACGTGGGAGAGCTCTGGACGATCGATGGAGCCGCCGGCGTTGCCAGCTGCGGGAGGACGAGGGTGACCGGCGACGACATTGGCCCTTCCGATGAATTGGAAAAGTTGATCCCGTCACCGATGGAGGTCACCGTCGCCGTGTATGTGTCACCCGTCGTGAGCGACGAGAAGGAAAACGAACCTGTGGTCACAGACTCCGAGGTGACAAATGCTGAACTGTTGTAGAGGTTGATGGTGCTCGACATCGCATTAGGGTCCGGCGTGAACGATCCACTGATGGACGTGGGAGAGCTCTGGACGATCGATGGAGCCGCCGGCGTTGCCAGCTGTGTTGCCGCGACGGCAACGCCCGGTAGTACGAGGATCATGCCGATCGCCAACACCAAAGTGGTCGAGATTCGTCGCGCAAAGGCCCGGTGCCAAGATCTCACGACCACCTCACTTTCGCGCATGTGCCCCAAGGTACCGGAGATTCTTGGTGTCGGAGGCCCGACGCCGCAGAAGTGCAACCTTTCATTGGCGGCTTGGTGAATAGAACTTTCGATTTGTCACCGATAAGAAATTGTGACGATGCCAGGTAGGTCGACGAAGGCCGTTTGATCTGCCGTGACAAGAGACCGACCCGACGACAAGGCGGTGGCCCCGATGATGAGGTCGTGCGCTCCTCTGGGACGACCCTGTCGCCGGACTGCGACAAGAAGTTCAGCGTGAGCTCGGGCGACCGCGACGTCGTAGTCCAATATTGGCACCGCCGCCACGATCTCGTCGAGGAGTTCCTGGCGACTGTGTCTTGTTTTCCCATTCGATAGTTCGACACCCACTTGAAGCTCCGCCACCGTGATGGCGGCAATTGCTACGTCGTCTTCGTCCTGGATCAGGTCGTCGAGATCGGTATTCGACCTTTCCGCATCGATTAAGAAGGTCGTGTCAAGAAGCAGGCGACTCAGAATCTTTCCTCAGCGACCACCACTTCGCGGATTGCCCGCAGCGACTCCATCCATTGTCTGTCCGCCGGATGCCTTTTCAGTAGGGATTTCACGTCGAAACCGAGCCCATGGACGACCGGCTCGATATGGGCCACGGCCCGTCCACGGCGAACAATGGTGATTCGCTCGCCTTTGTGTTCGACGCTGTCCAGTAGCTCGGCGAAATTTCTCGCGGCGTCGGTAGCACTAATTTCGGTCATGGAATCAGATTATCAGATTATTGGTGTCGGAGGGCCGACCTACACGATCTCCGAGTGGCGGCTTGAGAAATGGACGGCACCTTCAGAGGTTCGATTGTAAGAGGGTCCACTACTCATCTTTCTTGTTCAAGTTGTTCTCTCGGCCTTGGACGACAGACAATTTGATGAGTTGATCCGCAGGATGGACATTCGACTCTTGCGATTCCGACTCGCTTTAGGTGAGACCACGTGATAGGTAGTTCGGTTTCTTGACCGTTTGTGAGACAATGAATCTTCACATTGTTCGCGTGTGAAACTTCCGCCGAATCGATCATCATTCGAATTTAGTACTCGACCATCCATCTCAGGCCCGACGCGACAGTTCTACACCCTCGCACTGGCGCTTGGGTTAGTCCGTGAGGGTTCTGCTTCGAGGCCCGATATTGGAGTTCTGCAACCGTGCATTGGAGACCTACTAGGGGCGGGCCGACGAAAACGACAGCGTCGACTTCCGTGGATACCATGGGCAGGAAACGTCCGAGAAAGGAATGAAAATGGAAGTGCCGATTCGATCAGAAGAGATGTCCGAGGACCAGTTGTATGCACAAGACTTGTTATGCCCCGATTGCGGAAGGCATGGCATTCCTGCGGGATTCGGTCGCGCAGGGAAATACGTTGGCTTCCAAGTATTCAACTCCTTGAATTTGGAGCATTGTGAGGGTTGTCGCAGAGTCCTTCGAGCACGCGGCGGCGGCACGCTCGTAGCGAAGTCCCCAATGTCCTGAGTACCCGACTTCTTCGCCTTCCCTGAACCTCTTCACGATGCCTCGTCAGGGGATTCGTCGGAAATTTATTCTCACTTCTGCCTTGTCCGTGTTTGTCATCGTGCTGGCAGACAGAAAACATTGGGTTACCGTCTTGAAGCCGCATCGAAACTCGGTGGTTGCAAGAAGGCGAAAATGAGTTGGGCGAATTGTCCCTGATTGAGTCACCGATGTCGGAGTGATGGACAGATTGTTACATACGGTTTTGTAGCACTCCACAAGATAAATCTCGTCTCCTGGTGTGAATCCAACTCCGGTAACGGTGACTACCTGTCCGATGTGAACCAATCCAGTTGGACGAATGGTCAGTCTGCCCGCAGCAAATGAGGACGAATCAAGAAAACCGCTGACATTCGGCAATCAGATTCGGTTCCACGGGCCGAACCGCAATACACGAGCACAATAATTTTCTACGTGTCTATGTTTTAGGCCAGGGACCCGATTCGATAGCACTTATGCTAACGGTCTTTCCGCACGGAGTGATGTGAACTCCTGGATTCCAACTCCTTGACGTCGCTCCGAGGCGGACCGACAATAAGGCATACGCGGCCTCACTGCATTTGTTTCCTCGCGAAGACACTTCATTCCACGCCATTCCGAACGATGCAACGCCATTGTGGGCCAAAGTGATCGTCCTTGACTTAGGCATTGCGAGGACCATCGATACATCATGATTGTTTTTCGTGACGACTGGTTTGCCATCGCTGCTAAACAGTTCCACGACCGGAAAACCACCAATTGAACAGCGACTTCCGTGGTTGGCAATTAGAAATACAACTAGTCCTGTTCCGGAGGCGCCGTCAGAATCTGTTGCTCCAACGAGAAGTTCCGAACATGCAGGAGAATGTCGTCTAGCCGCATTTGCAATCGCTGCGGACGGTCCAAAACATATACTGATCGTTGCCAGTAGAACAACCAGTCCGAGGGTGGTGGATCGTCTCATCAGGTCCCTTTCAACGATAGGAAATGTAAGCGGAATATGCCAATGAGGCTTCTCAATCTCTAAACTCCAGGAGCGATGCCGTAATCGACGGAGCCGACTGAAGCCTTCGTCTGTGAGCATCGAACAGCGGGCGAGTCATTGATCCAAGTGACCGAATCAAGGCAGGACACTTTCACCAAGCACCGGCGATGGCATCGGCGTCAACGTCGACGGGTGAAGTCGTACCGTTAAAAATCTGATATTGCCAAGCACTCACCGTATTGCCAATGGTGCAGTACGGATAGTCAGGTTCCCATGTCTTGGGCAGAGCAGATGATTTGAAGCTCGCAGGATACGTTGGTGACTGTGTTTGGAGTGGTTGCTGGGACCAAAGGTACGAGCCCGAAATGGTTGCAGAATTCGATCCGCAGAAGTCCCCTGCGAACGGATGACTTGACAATGGATTCACATAGAAGCCAGGAATAAATCCCTTAACTAACAGTTCGTTGTACCAGGCGTTCAAATACGTTGACGAAGGGCTGTCACTTGGCTCGACGTCACGATAAATTGCAACGGTTCCGTTCGCTGGCGCTCTGAGGGCTACCGCTTGCTGAGCTGCCAGGTTGGCGTCGGCCGTTCCGTTGCCATAAACCTCATCGTTGTCCATAATGAGGATGACCTTGATTCCAGCATTGTGCATCACTCCAATTGTGGTGGTATTTAGAACCGGACTTCCGTCCCAGTCGAGGTATTGCCCAACCAAAGTAGGTTTCCCGAGAGTGCCCGACCAACTTGTTAGATCTGCCGAACTAATGTTGGATAACTTGTCCCAGCTGTAATAGAAACCGCCACCGCCTCCGATGATGATGTCTGGTGTCGTCGTTGGCGGAGCAGAGCTATTTGCACCTGCAGGCGAAAGGGTGAGTCCCACAATTGCTGCACCCAACGCCGCGACAACGGCGACGCTTCTTGGCCTGATCCCGAACCTGGATGTACGGTCGCTTATGCTTTGCTCCTAACGCAATTTTGGAGGTAGTTCTCGCCTGTATGTCCCGGCAACTGACTTAGCACAAAACGCGTCAATCTTTACTGATCAGATTGTGAACTTGGGCACGAATCCACACCGATCTTGTTAATACGTATAGGCGCTTTCATCACACTCACATTTCGGGTGCTTTGTTCGGCCAATTCCTAGAGCCCGAGGACGGCCGGCGCGAAGCGCCAAGCCGTCCGTTCGGGCTACCTGTGTGATCATCAAAATCTTCTCAATCCTCTGACTTCGAGAAATATTTCAAAGACTCCTCAAAGTTTCTGTTCGAAATCGAGGAAATGCGTGTGGCTAGTTCTAGTAGAGGGTGAATTTCTCGACCCTCCACTAGGAGCATCGTGGAACGACCAAAAGTCACCGGCAATGAAAAGTTCGGGCGGGTTAGCCGTTGCCGAGACCGTTGGATGCGAGCGGATTCATGAGCGACGGTCGCGACCTGTCACGGGCGGCTGGCATTCTGATCGCAATCGGACTGCGACTCCTTTCAGAGGAGTCGAGCGAGGAGGAGAACGATGAGCACAACGGTCGCTTAGTTGAGGGTCTCGACTGAAGACCAAGTGGAGTTCTCGCCGGACGCCCAGGTGAAGCGCTGTCGCGACCTCGCCCGACTCCGCGGACTCGAGCCGGTCACCGTGCTCGCGGACAGAAGGTTGGTCCGGCAAGAATCTGGAAAGATCTTGATATATCATTTCGCCCGGCGGTGCAAGAGCTCCTTCGACTCGGTCGGGCTCAATCAGGTGAAGGATCTGCTCATCTGGCGCTGGGACAGGCTCAGTCTCGCGCCAGGGCGACTTCGCGACACTGGTGAAACTCTTTGATCGTCACGGCGTCAAAGTTCCACTCGGTCAACGAAGGTGACCTCGATCTCGCCAGTGCCTCGGGTCGCATGCAGATCGGCGTGCACGGGGTCTTTGCCCAGTACTACCGCGATCAGATCGTGGAGAACACGCGCATGGGACAGCGCCAGGCGGCCGAGCAGGGACGTTGGCTGAACCGAGCACCGACCGGTTACGACATGGTCGAACGGACAGCTGGTCCCCAATGACATGGCCCCACTGGTCCGTCGGATTTTCGACCTACGAGCGGCCGGCGCGAGCTTATCCGTCAATCTCGGCCGACGTCGGCATTGAGTACTCGACCGCTCGCCACATCAGCCTGAACCGTGTCTACCTGGGTGAAGTGCGACTGGGCGACGACTGGTTCCCAGGACAACATTCGGCCCTCGTTGACGCGGAAGCTCTTCGATGCCGCGCACCGTGGCCATACGACCGGACAACGTCGCAGCAAGGATCTCCTATCCGGTCGAGTTCGTTGCGGGCTCTGCGGACGCGTCGCCGGTGTGCACTACAACGATCGCAACCAAGCGATGTATCGCTGTCGCCATCGCGGCCAGGGCTGCTCTCAATCCGGGCGCTCCGCCAACGGTCCGCATCGTGCCGCCGTGCTCGGTCTACAGGTCCTCGGGAGCGATACTGACCTTCAAGCCGCTGTTCGAGCTCAGCTCTCTGCGAATCCTCAAGTGAGCTCACACAGCGGTCCCAGCACCACGTCTGTGGTCGCGGCTCTCGAGAGCCAAAGAGCGCAAGCTGCTCGATCTCTACTACGCCGACAAGATCGACCCCGACGGCTTCGCTGAGGAGTCCAGACGACTCACGACGCAACGCCTTACGCTCGAGGGCGAAATCGCGGAAGCGGAACGCGACACAGCGCACACGCGAATGGGCAAGTCTCGAGTTCGAGCAGGTTGCGCACATTCTCGCTGAGCTGAACGTCGATGCACTTTGGGACGAAGCCAGTGTTGCTGAACGACGAATTCTGGTTGAAGATCTTGTTGACTCCGTCAACATTTACCCAGATCAATTGACGGTTCAGATCGTGGGCGCACCTCGGATTCTCGTGACACTTCAAGAGGTCGGGTTGAACCAGGGTTGCAAACCTGTGGTGTCGGAGGCGGGACTTGAACCCGCACGCCCCTGAGGGCACCAGCCCCTCAAGCTGGCGCGTCTGCCTATTCCGCCACTCCGACGCGAAGTTCTACTTTAGCCGCTTCGATCGACGCACTATCTCCGAGTCAACCCTGCGTGGTCGGTGGCGCGACCGACCAGATTGGTACTTGGTCGAGTAGACCGGGCACCGAGAAACTCGTCGTGACTCCCGTCAAGCGTGTTGGTCCACGCCAAGAGCGAGGGTGACGTAAATAGGGGTCGCACCCAGTACGAACTCTGAATCGTCTGGTCCATCTGCAGCCAGGTGGATGGCGGCCGTCACCGGATTGAAGTTGGCGATCGCCTGATTGAAGAGGTTGGTGACCGCGGCCGTGCGCCACCCGCTGGGATACGCGTCGGCGTAGCCGGGTCCGCTCCACGAGCGCGCCGCGTACGAGACGGCGGTGATCGGTCGGCCGGGTGAAGATCGCCAGGTCGTCGGTGTTGGTCGCGGTCGCCACCGCCGCCGCCACGTCACTGCGCACGTTCACGTCGTTCACCTTGATGCCGATCGACGCCCACTCGTGCACGATCGACGCGGCGACCGTCTCGTCCAGGTCGCTCGGTCCGACGGCCATGCGTGAGATCGAGCGGCGTCGCCGACGCGGTCGTCCACCCGGTCGCCGTGCGCACGAAGCCGCTTTGGGACAGGACGTCGAGCGCGCACATGAGACAGTCGCCGAGACCGTTGTGCGCCGTGCTCGGAGCGATCGTCGTGGTGGTGGTCTGGGCCGACGGGTGACGTGCCGGCCGGTCCGGGATAGTTCGACTGACCCTGGGAGATACAGCGCCGAGGCCGCGACCGACGGCGAGAACGTGACCGCGCCCCAGAGCTGATCGATCAGCGCCTGACGGCTGATCGACCAGCTGAGCGCCTCGCGCACGGCGATGCGCTTGATCAGCGGACGCGTCGACGCGAAGGAGATCTCTTCGATGTTGCTCGAGGATGCCGATGTGGCTCATCACGTTGGGGCGCGCGCTGATGGCCTGGACCAGCGCGCGATTGACGACGAGCGAGAAGTTCGACGAAGTGCGCGCTCGGCGAGGCCGGGATCGCCCCGGCGTCGGTGATGACGATGCGCCCGAAGCGGTCGGTGTCGACCGGCCAGTGCCGGTTCATGGTCAGCACGATGCGACTGGCCGTCGCGCTGGTGACCGAGTACGGCCCCAGCGACGGACGCGCGAGCGAGCGACGAGAGGGAGCAGTTGCCCTGGGTGCCCAGGGCCTCGACGTCGCGAAAGAGAGGTTCCAGTCGGCGTACGGGGTGGCGAAGACGGCGGTCACGCCGTACGCCGTCCTTGGAGACCGTGAGCGACTTGATGTCGCGGTAGCCGTCGCTGAGAGCACCGTGCGCAGCGCTGCGCGCCCGCAGCCACCAGCCCACCAGGTCGTTGCCGTTGAAGGCGGTGCCGTTGCTCCACTTCTCGTTCGGGCGCGATGGTGTAGCTTGACGGTCTCGGGCGTGAGCGAGGTCAGCTCGGCCGAGGCGATGGGCCCGTTCTCGCCGTAGAGGTTGCCGGCGCTGGTGGTGAGGAAGGCCGACGGCACGATCAGGTCGTTGATGGCGTCGGTGGTCGGCGTCGCCCCGGGGTCGAGGAAGGTGCAGCCGTTGAAGGGTCCGGGCAGCGAGACGTCGATGGTCTTGGCGTTGAGCGAGTTGGTCTTGGCCGGGGAGGCGCCGGAGCGCCCGATGGGGACGAGGACCGCGACCACGACGAGGGCGAGGATCGCGCCCCGGCCGAGTGATCCTCGCGCGGACCATCGCCGCTACTGCAAACGCAGGTCGAGCGTCAGCGTGGCGAAGGTGAAGATCAACGCGACGGCGATCGTGATGCGGTCCAGGTTGCGCTCGACGACCGTCGAACCGGAGGCCGCCGAACCCATGGAGCCACCGAGGAGGTCCGAGATCCCGCCGCCGCGCCCGGAGTGCAACAGGACCAAGAAAGACCAGCCCGACCGACGGCCAGCGCCTCAATTGTGATGAATGTCCAGGTGAACAACGATTTCCTCCGATTAGCGCTTTAAAGCGTAGCAGTCGTCACAGGCCTGAATTATGGCAAGGAACGACTCCGCCTTGAGGCTCGCTCCCCCGACCAAGAATCCGTCGGCGCGGCCCTCGGCGCACCAAGGACGCCGCGTTCTCGGCGTTCACCGAGCCGCCGTAGAGGACCGCGGGCGTCGCGCAGCTTCGACGTCGCCAGGACCGAACGGACGTGGGTCATCATCGAGCGCACCTGTTCGGCGTCGGCCGTGAGGCCGGTCCCGATCGCCCAGATCGGCTCGTAGGCGACCGTGACCTGCTCGGCGAATCGCTCGTCCAGGCCGTCGAGGGCGCTGCGCAGTTGATGCGCGCACCCACTCGTCCTGGTCGCCCGTCCTCGCGTACCTCGAGCGCCTCGCCCACGCAGAGCACGGCCTTGAGGCCCGCGCGCACGACGGCGCGCAGCGTCGAGCGCGACGACCGCGTCGTCCATGGCGTACATCGCGCGTCGCTCGGAGTGTCCGACGAGGACCCAGGTGACGCCGAGGCGCATGCAGCATCGAGGCACTGACCTCGCCGGTGTGCGCGCCGTTCTCGTGGGCGTTGACGTGTTGGGCCCCGACGGCGACGCGGGATCCGCTCGGAGTCCACGATCGGACGCGACGCTGCGCAGGTCCACGAAGGGCGGCGCGACCACGATCTCGGTGTGTTCCGACGGCCGGTTCTTCAACAGCACGCCGATCTGTTGACCGAGGTGCACGGCCTCGACGAAGTCGAGGTTCATCTTCCAGTTGCCGATGACCAGTGGCTTGGTGCGTCATCAGTTGAACGGACTCTCGCGCAGCGCGCGAAGTCCCGGCAGGTCGCCGAGTTCGACCAGTTCGAGCGAGGCCCCTCCCCCGGTCGACACGAAGCTGACGTCGCCCTCGAGACCGTAGGCCCGCAGGGCGGCGACCGAGTCGCCGCCGCCGACCACCGAGACGGCGTCGGACTTGGCGACCGCGCGCGCCACGCCTCGGTGCCGCGCGGCGAAACGCTCGTCTTCGAAGACGCCCATCGGACCGTTCCAGAGGATCGTCGCGGCCCCGGCGATGACGTCGGCGAAGCGCTCGGCCGTGGCCGGGCCGATGTCGAGGCCGACGAAGCCGTCGGGGATGTCCGCGCCGAAGAGCGTCGGCCGGTTCGCCGCCCCCGTCGCGCCGAAGGGCGAGCCCGAGGGCAGTCCCCAGGCGTCACTGGGAATGACCACGTTGCCGGTCGCCAAGCAGCTCGGCGCACTGCTCGACGTAGCGAGGCGTCGAAGAGCGACGAGCCGACGCTGTGGCCCTGGGCCGCCAGGAACGTGTAGGCCATGCCGCCGCCTACGATGACGGTGTCGGCCTTCTGGCACAGAGCACCCGGGTGATCGCCAGCTTGTCGGCCACCTTGGCGCCGCCGATGACGGCCACGAAGGGGCGCGCCGGACTCTCCAGGAGGCCCAGGATGGTCGAGGTCTCGCGCGCCAGATTCAGACCGGCGGCGCTGGGCACCAGCGTCGGGGGCACCATGATCGATGCGTGCGCGCGGTGCGAGGCGCCGAAGGCCTCGTTGACGTAGTAGTCGAAGCCCGCGACCAGCGACGCGCCGAAGGCGGGGTCGTTGCCCTCCTCGCCGGGATCGAAGCGCAGGTTCTCCAGGAGCTCGACGTCGCGACAGAGTTCGTGCAGGCGCCGTCGCACCGGCTCGACGCGGTAGCTGCTCGACGACCTCGCCCGTCGGGCGACCGAAGTGCGTGCAGGCCACGACGATCGGCGCCGCGCGACAGGAGCTCTTCGAAGAGCGGCAGCGTCGCGCGGATGCGAAAGTCGTCGGTGACCTCGAGGCGCCCGTCGACCTCGGCCACGGGCGTGTTGAAGTCGACGCGCACGAGGATCCGCTTGCCCTTGAGGCTGCCCCAGCGGTCGTAGGAGGGCAGCGTCGCCACCACTACTTCCCGATGTGGACGCTCAGGTCCACCAGGCGGTTCGCGTAGCCCCACTCGTTGTCGTACCAGCCGAAGATCTTGACCATGCTCTGGTCGTCGTCGATGCGCTGGACGATGGTCATCAGCGAGTCGAAGGTGCACGACGCCGGCGTGCCGACGATGTCCGACGAGACGATGTACTCCTCGGTGTAGACCAGGACGCCCTTCAGCGGTCCCGCGGCGGCGGCGCGAAAGGCCTCGTTGACCGCCTCGACCGTGGTCGAGCTGACGATGGCCGTGAAGTCGGTGATGCTGCCGACCGGCACCGGGACGCGCAGCGACGTGCCGTCCAGGCGGCCCTTCATGGAGGCCAGCACCAGGCTGGTGGCGCGCGCGGCGCCGGTCGAGGTCGGCACGATGTTGATCGCCGCCGCGCGTGAGCGGCGCAGGTCCTTGTGCTCGAGGTCGAGCAGGTTCTGGTCGTTGGTGTAGGCGTGGATGGTCGTCATGAGTCCCGTCGTGACGCCGAAGGCGTCGTCGAGCACCTTCACCATCGGCACGAAGCAGTTCGTGGTGCACGACGCGTTGGAGACGACGTGATGAGTCTGCCGGGTCGTAGGAGTCCTCGTTGACGCCGATGACGAACGTGGCGTCGACGTCGGTCGCCGGCGCGGAGATGATGACCTTGCGCGCCCCGGCGCTGAGGTGCTGGGCGGCGCTCTCGCGCGTGGTGAATCGTCCGGTCGACTCGATCACCACGTCGACGTTCAGTTCGCCCCAGGGCAGTTCGGCCGGGTTCCGCTCGGCCAGCACCTTGATGGTCTTCGTGCCGACGGTCATGCCGTCGTTGGTGATCGCTACCGGGACGTCCAGGGTCCCCTGGGTCGAGTCGTAGCGCAGGAGGTGGGCGTTGACCTCGGGCGAGGTGAGGTCGTTCACGGCGACGACGTCGACGTCGGGGTTGGACAGCGACGCGCGCAGGTATCCCCGACCGATTCGTCCGAACCCATTGATTGCCACGCGTATTGCCACTTCGCTCCTCTGGTTGTCGGCGTCGTTATCGCCCTTCGGCGAATACCGCTTCGGTCAATTTTTGCACATCGTGGACCAGGCCATTTCGCCCCGAGAGGTTCGCAATGTGAACGGCCAGTGAACACTGTTGCGACGCGAACTCCGATCGCTGGTCCACCAGCACCACGTCGGGGACGACGCCGTGGCGCACCAGGGCGTCCACGTGGTCCTGCAGCGAGTAGCCCTCGGTCTCGGGAATCTGCTCGTGCAGATTGGCGACGTAGACCTTCTTCGCCGCCGTCCCGGCGAGCGCCTGGGTCACGCCGGGCACCACGCAGGCCGCCAGCACGCTGGTGAAGAGCGATCCCGGGCCGATGAGGATCAGGTCGGCGCGCTCGATCGCCTCGACGGCGGCGATCGGGCGTGGCCGCGTTGGTCGGCTCCACGCGGATCCGTCGGATCGAGGAGGATTGCATGACCGCGCTCTGGCCCCGGGTGACGCCCTCTTCGGTCGAGGCGACGAGGACCACGCCCTTCGGAGCTGGCCGGCACGATCAGTCCGGTCACGCCCATGACCTGGGCCACCGCGCGCACTGACTCCTCCAGGTCGCCGGTCGCGTCGATGAGGCCGACGAGCAAGAGGTTGCCGACGGCGTGGCCGTTGAGTTCGCCGACGCTGAAACGGTGCTCGAAGGAGGCGGTCAGCGGATTGTCGGGGTCGGCCAGGGCGCCGAGGCACTTGCGCAGGTCCCCGACCGCCGCGACGTTGAGCAGCGCGCGAAGCCGTCCGGTCGAGCCCCCGTCGTCGGCCACCGAGACGACCCCGGTGACGTCGGACGAGACCCGCCTCAGGGCGCGCAGCGACACCGCGGTGCCGTGGCCGCCGCCGACCGCGACGACCCTCATCGAGCGATGTCGCGGTGGAAGACGGCGTGTTCGAGGTTGAGGCGCCGACGCAGCTCTTCGGCGATGGCCACCGAACGGTGTCGTCCCCCGGTGCAGCCGATGGCGATCGAGAGGTACGACTTGCCTTCCTTTTGGAACTCCGGGATCTGCCACTCCAGCATGCGTCACCACGTCGGCCAAGAAGTGCTGGGCCGCCTCCTGGTCGAGCACGTAGGTCGGCCACGGGCTCATCGAGGCCCGAGAGCGGTCGCAGCTCCTCGATCCAGTAGGGGTTGGGCAGGAAGCGACAGTCGAAGACCAGGTCGACGTCGCGCGGTAGTCCGTTGGAGTAGCCGAAGGAGACCAGCGAGACGCGCAGCGATCCCAGTCCGGCCATCTCGGTGAAGGTCTCGACGATGCGCGAACGCAGTTGGTTGGCGTTGATCGAGCCGGTGTCGATCACCAGGTCGGCGCCGTCGCGGATCGACTGCAGCAGCTCGCGCTCGCCCTTGATCGACTCGGCCAGCGTGGCCGCGTCGAAGGGGTGACGTCGGCGGTTGCCCTCGAAGCGGTGGATGAGGACGTCATCGGGCGCGTCCAGGAAGAGGATCTTGGCGTTCTCGTGGAGCTGGCGCAGCTCGCGTTCGACCCCGAGCCAGTCGTTGGGCTGCACGCCGCCGGAACGGCCCACGATGAAGGCGACCCCGGCGTACTCGCGAGAGCCGCTGATGGCGAGCTCACCGACGCGCGCGATCAGTTCGATCGGCATGTTGTCGATGACGAACCAGCCGATGTCCTCCAGGGCGGCCGAGACGGTCGAGCGGCCGGCCCCCGACATCCCGGTGACCAGCAAGACCTCACTCATCGTCGCTCCCCTTGGTCGGCTTGGGTTGGGCTGGCGCCTGCAGATGATCGTAGAGCCTTCGCGCCACGTCACCGGGCAGCCAGGCGAGCGCCTCGAGCTCCTCGAGCGTGGCGTGACGCAGCGCGTCGAGCGATCCGAAGGCCCCGAGCAGGCGCTCGCGCCGCGCCGGACCGAGGCCGTCGACGCCCGAGAGCGAGGAGGCGACCATCGACTTGCCGCGCTTGGAGCGGTGAAAGGAGATGGCGAAACGGTGCGCCTCGTCGCGCACGCGCTGGACTAGATAGAGCGCCTCCGAGCCGCGCTCCAGGGCGATCGGCACGCTCGAGCCCGGTCGGTAGAGCAACTCCTCGCGCTTGGCCAAGCGCCGCGAACTCGACCTGGTCGACGAGGCCCAGCGTGGCGGCCGCCTTCTGGGCGGCGTGGAGCTGCGGCAGTCCGCCGTCGATGATGATCAGGTCGGCGCGACGGAACTTGGTGACGCTTCTGTTCGTCGTCCCAGTAGCCCAGCCGGCGTCGCACGACCTCTTCCATGGCCCCGACGTCGTCGTTGCCCAGGACCTCTCGCACGTTGAAGTGCCGGTAGTCGCTCTTCTTGGCCAGACCGTCTTCGAAGACCACCATCGAGCCGACGTAGTTGGTGCCCTGGAGGTGGCTCATGTCGAAGCACTCGATGCGGTACGGCGGCTGGTCCAGCGCCAGCGCGGCGCCCAGCTCCTGCAGGGCCCGGGCGCGCACGTTGTGGTCGCTCTGGCGACGCAGCGAGTCGCGGTCGATGACCGCGTGGGCGTCGTGGCGCGGCCAGTTCGACGGCGCGACGACGCTTCCCGCGCTGGGGCGCGGCGACCTCGACGGGCCGTCCGCGCAGCTCCGATCAGGTACTCGCGCATCAGCGGCGTCGCCGAGCTCCTCGTCGGCGACCAGCACCACCGGCGGCACGGACTCGGCGCTCGACGTAGAGGTCGGTGCAGGACGCTCTCGAGGATCTCGGCGTCGCTCTCGTCCATCGAGCGATCGATGAGGTGGACGCTGCGACCGATGACGCGACCGAAGCGCACGCGGAAGCGCACCACCGCGGCGCGCCCGCCGTCGCTGGCGACGGCCAGGACGTCGAGGTTCGAGTGGTCGTCCAGCACGACGTTCTGCACGCTGGCGGCCCGCTCTAGGGCGTCGAGTCCGTCGCGGGCCTTGGCCGCGGCCTCGTAGTGCTTCTTCTCGGAGGCCTCGTGCATCTGGCGCTGCAGGAGCCCGCGCAGCTGTCGCACGTCGCCGTCGAAGAATCGGGCCCACGACGGCGACGAGTTCCTGCGTAGCCCTCCGGGTCGATGGCGCCCGACGCACGGGCCCGAGCACTTGCCGATGTCGAAGAGCAGACAGGGCCGTCCGATGCGCTGGTGATAGTTGTACTTGTGCTTGGTGCACGAGCGAAGCGGGAAGGCCTGGATCAGCTCGTCCATCGTCGTGCGCAGCGCGCGCACGTCGACGAAGGGGCCGAAGTAGCGCACGCCCTTCACGTGCTTGCCGCGCGTTATGTAAGGCGCGGGGAAGTCGGTGCGGGTGTCGAGCGCGACGTAGGGGAAGCTCTTGTCGTCCTTCAGTCGCATGTTGTAGCGCGGCTGGTTGTCCTTGATCAGCTCGTTCTCCAGGACCAGGGCGTCCAGTTCGGTCGGCGTGATGATCCACTCGACCGAGGTCGCGTCGGCCATCAGCGCCTGGGTCTTTTGGCTCAGGCCCTCGGGGCGCTGGAAGTAGCTCCCCAGGCGCGAGGCCAGGGAGAGGGCCTTGCCCACGTAGATGATCTGTCCCTGGGCGTTGCGAAAGAGGTAGCAGCCGCTCTGGCGTGGGATGCCCGAGGGACGCGCCGAGCACTAGAGCCGTCCGTGCGCTGCCAGCGACTCCTTCAGGACCAGTACCGGTCGCGCTCGGCAGCATCGCAATATCCTCGGGCGTGCCCTCGCCGACCACTTTGCCTCCCCGACGCCCGCCCTCGGGACCCAGGTCGATGACCCAGTCGGCCGTCTTCACGACGTCGAGGTTGTGCTCGATGACCAAGCACCGTGTTGCCCTGGTCGACCAGTCGGTGCAGGACCTCCAAGCAGACGCTTCACGTCTTCGAAATGTAGTCCGGTCGTCGGTTCGTCGAGCACGTAGAGCGTGTGACCGGTCGGTCGCCGGGCCAGCTCCGTCGCCAGCTTGACGCGTTGGGCCTCGCCGCCCGACAAGCGTCGGCGCGGGCTGACCCAGGCGCACGTAGCCCAGGCCCACGTCGGCCAGGCTCTGGATGTGTCGCAGGATCGCCGGCTGGCGCTCGAAGAAGCTCAGCGCCTCGGCGACCGGCATGTTCAGCACGTCGGCGATGGACTTGCCGCGATAGCTGATCTCGAGGGTCTCGCGGTTGTAGCGCGCGCCGTTGCAGACCTCGCAGTTCACGTAGACGTCGGGCAGGAAGTGCATCTCGATCTTGATGGTGCCGTCGCCGGCGCAGGTCTCGCAGCGCCCGCCCTTCACGTTGAAGGAGAAGCGCCCCTGCTGGTAGCCGCGGACCTTGGCCTCCTGGGTGTCGGCGAAGAGCTTGCGGATCTTGTCGAAGACGCCGGTGTACGTCGCCGGGTTCGAGCGCGGCGTGCGACCGATGGGCTGCTGGTCGACCGCGACCACCTTGTCGAGGTTGGCCACGCCGGTGATGGTGTCGTGTTCCATCGACGTCGGTCTTGGCGCGGTTGATCTGGCGCTCCAGCGAGGCGAGCAGGATGCCGTTGATCAGCGTGGACTTGCCCGAACCGGAGACGCCGGTGATGGCGACGAACTCTCCGAGCGGCAGCTCGACGGTGACGTTCTGGAGGTTGTTCGCGCGCGCGCCCTTGATGGTCAGCTTCTTGCCGTCGCCGGTTCGTCGCGTGGCGGGGATCGGAATGGACTTCTCGCCCGACAGGTACTGGCCGGTGAGAGACTCGGGGTTCTCGAGGAGCTCCTTGTAGGTGCCGGCGTGCACCACGCGGCCGCCGAACTCCCCGGCGCCGGGACCGATGTCGATGATGTAGTCGGCCAGGCGGATCGTCTCTTCGTCGTGCTCCACCACGATGACCGAGTTCCCGAGGTCGCGCAGTCGCTCGAGCGTGGCGATCAGACGGCGGTTGTCGCGCTGGTGCAGTCCGATCGAGGGCTCGTCCAGCACGTAGAGCACCCCGACGAGGTAGCTGCCGATCTGACTGGCCAGCCGGATGCGCTGCGCCTCGCCGCCCGACGAGCGTGGCCGAGGCCCGCGAGAGCGTCAGGTAGTCCAGCCCCACGTCCATCAAGAAGGTGAGCCGTTCGACGATCTCTTTGACGACGCGCCGCGCGATGGTCTCCTCGCGCTTGGTGAGCTTGAGCTTGGCGAAGAGGTCGATGGCCTCGTCGATGGTCATCGAGTTGATCTGGGCGATGTTGTGACCGTGCACCTTGACGGCCAGGATCTCGGGCTTGAGACGCTGGCCGTGACAGGTGCGGCACTCGACCTCGCGCATGTACTGCTCGGCCTGTTCGCGCGACCAGTCGCCGTCGGCCTCGTTGCGCTTGCGCTCCAGCCAGTCGACGATGCCCGGCGTAGGTCGTGTCGTAGGTGCGGAC
The DNA here is from genome assembly GCA_963703105.1 of uncultured Acidimicrobiaceae bacterium. Taxonomy (GTDB): domain Bacteria; phylum Actinomycetota; class Acidimicrobiia; order Acidimicrobiales; family RAAP-2; genus RAAP-2. The sequence continues at coordinate 184,876 of OY969792.1, forward strand.
CTTGCCGTAACGGTTGCGGTACTTGACCGGCACCGAGCGCTTCTCGACGCCGTAGAGCACCAGCTTGCGGTCCTTGGGCCGCAGCTTCTTCCACGGCGTGTTGACGTCGAACTCCCCCAAGGCCGCGATGCCGTCGATCAATCGAGTGAAGTACTTGAAGCGCACGCCGGCCCACGGGGCCAGCGCGCCTTCGTTGAGCGAGAGGGTGTCGTCGGGCACGACCAACTCGGGATCGACCTCGAAGCGCGTCCCCAGCCCGGTGCAGACCGGACACGCGCCGTAGGGCGAGTTGAAGGAGAAGTCCCGGGGCGCCAGCTCGCTGAAGCTGAGCCCGCAGTCGTTGCAGGCCATCTTCTCGGAGAACTGGACCAGCTCGTCGCGTGTCGACGAAGAGGAACGAGACCAGCCCCCGTGTCAACTTCAACGCGGCCTCCACCGACTCGGTGAGGCGCTGGCGATTCGAGCTCTTCACGCTGAGGCGGTCGAGTACCACGTCGATGGTGTGCTTCTCGTAGCGCGCCAGGGTCAGGGACTCGCGTTCGGCCAACTCCATGACCACGCCGTCGACGCGCGCGCGCGAGAATCCCTGAGCGGCGAGCTCGGAGAGCAACGTGCTGTACTCGCCCTTGCGACCTTCGACCACCGTCGCCAGCACCAAGAAGCGCTCGTCGTTCGGACGGGCCAGTACCTGGTCGACGATCTGCTGGGGCGTCTGGCGCGTGACCACCTTGCCGCAGTTCGGGCAGTGCTGGACGCCGACGCGCGCGAAGAGCAGTCGCAGGTAGTCGTGGATCTCGGTGATCGTGCCCACCGTCGAGCGCGGGTTGCGCGAGGCCGTCTTCTGGTCGATCGAGATGGCCGGCGACAGTCCCTCGATGAAGTCGACGTCGGGCTTGTCCATCTGGCCGAGGAACTGACGGGCGTAGGCCGACAGGCTCTCCACGTAGCGGCGCTGACCCTCGGCGTAGATGGTGTCGAAGGCCAGCGAGGACTTGCCCGAGCCGGAGAGGCCGGTGAAGACCACCAACTGGTCGCGCGGGATCTCGACCGAGAGGTTCTTGAGGTTGTGGACGCGGGCGCCCTGCACCCGGATGGTCGAGGACATGATGGGAATCTACCGGTCAGGCATCGAGGGCCAGTTCGTCGAGCGACGAAATCATGCCCTGACGCTGCAGGGAGTGGAGAATGTCGCGCAGCGCGGCCGCCTCTTCGAAGCGCAGCTCCCCGGCCGCGAGCAACATGGCCTTCTCCACGCGGGCGATCTCCAGGGAGAGGTCGTCGGGCAACATGTCCTCCAGGGACGAGACGCCGTGGACCCGGTTGGCCGGCTCGGGCATGGTCTCGGAGCGCAGCCGGCCGAGGATGTCGGCCACGTTCTTCATGACCGTCGTCGGTTCGATGCCGCGCTCGTCGTTGTACTCGATCTGCAGCATTCGTCGGCGTTCGGTCAACGAGATCGCCGCGCGCATCGAATCGGTCATCCGGTCGGCGTAGAGGATGGCCTGGCCGTTGGAGTTGCGCGCGGCGCGTCCGATGGTCTGGATCAACGCGCTGCGAGAGCGCAAGAAGCCCTCCTTGTCGGCGTCGAGGATCGGCCACCAGCGAGACCTCGGGCAGGTCGAGCCCCTCGCGCAACAGGTTGATGCCGACCAGGATGTCGAACTCGCCGAGGCGCAGCGAGCGCAGTATCTCGATGCGTTGGATCGTGTCGATGTCGCTGTGCAGGTACTGCACCCGGTAACCGGCCTTGGTGAGGAAGTTCGTCAGGTCCTCGGCCATGCGCTTGGTGAGCGTCGTGACCAACACCCGTTCGTTGCGCGCCACCACCACGTCGAGACGGGTGCGCAGGTCGTCGATCTGGTTCTTGGTGGGTACGACGGTCACCACCGGATCGAGCAGACCGGTCGGTCGGATCACCTGCTCGACGATCTGGTCGCTGTGTTCCATCTCGAAGGGTCCCGGCGTCGCCGAGACGAAGACCATCTGGGGCACCAGCTCCATGAACTCGTCGAAGTTGAGCGGTCGGTTGTCGAGCGCGCACGGGAGGCGGAAGCCGTGTTCCACCAGCGTCTCCTTGCGGGAGCGGTCGCCGGCGTACTGACCGCGGACCTGGGGCACCGCCACGTGCGACTCGTCGATCACTAAGAGGTAGTCCTCCGGGAAGTAGTCGAGCAGGGTAAAGGGACGCTCCCCCGGCTTTCGTCCGTCGAGGTGGGCGCTGTAGTTCTCGATACCGGCGCAGAAGCCGGTCTGCTCGAGCATCTCGAGATCGTGTTCGGTGCGCGAGCGCAGACGCTGGGCCTCGAGGAGCTTGCCTTCGGACTGGAACTGCGCGAGTTGGCTCTGCAGTTCCTCTTCGATCTCGCGAAGGCGCGCTGCAACGTCGCGTTGCTGGTGGCGTAGTGCGAGGCCGCGAAGAGCGTGAACTCCTTCACCTTGCCGCGGCTCTCCTGGGTCACCGGGTTGAAGAAGGAGACCTCTTCGATGACGTTCTCGAAGAACGAGACGCGGATCGCCTCGTTGCTGTAGGCCGGCTGGATCTCGAGGGTGTCGCCCTTCATGCGGAACGTGCCGCGCTCCAGGACCAGCTCGTTGCGGTTGTACTGCATCTCAACCAGTCGACGAAGGAGCGCTCGCTGGTCGAAGCTGTCGCCGACTTCGAGCTGCAGCATCCGCTCGCGGTACTCGACCGGCGAGCCGAGGCCGTAGATGCACGAGACCGAGGCGACGACGATGGTGTCGCGGTGGGTCAGCAGCGAGGACGTGGCGGCGTGGCGCAGACGGTCGATCTCCTCGTTCACCGAGCTGTCCTTCTCGATGAAGGTGTCGGTGCGCGGCACGTAGGCCTCGGGTTGGTAGTAGTCGTAGTAGGAGACGAAGAACTCCACGCGGTTCTGCGGGCAGCATCTCTTTCAACTCCGAGGCCAGCTGCGCGGCCAGCGACTTGTTCGGCTCCAGGATCAGCGTCGGGCGCTGCACGTGCTCGACCAGCCAGGCGATCGTCGCGGTCTTGCCGCTGCCGGTGATGCCCTCGAGCGTCTGGTAGCGCAGTCCGTCCTCGACGCCCTGGGCCAACTGCGCGATCGCCTTGGGCTGATCGCCGGCCGGTTGGAACGGCGACTCGACCAAGAACTTATCCACGGACGAGTCCCGCGTCGGAGAGCGCCGCGTCGAGTTCGGCGTAGAGATCGTCGATGGTTCCCTCGTTCCACAGCACGCGATCGGCCAGCGCCGCGCGCTCGTCGTTGCTCATCTGCGTGGCCAGTCGGGCGCGCGCGTCGGCCTCGCTGAATCCCCGTCCGTCGATCAGTCGGCGAACGGCGGTCTCCGGTGACACCTGGACCGACCACACCGCGTCCAGCGAAAAGGCCGCGCGGTGCTCGGGACGAAAGAGTGGGATCGCGGCGAAGACCGCCTCGCCGTCGGCCGCGCTCAGGCGTTGCGCGACCTCGACCCCGATCGCCGGGTGGGTGATCGCGTTGAGCCGACGCAGCGCCGAGGGATCGTGAAACACCACCTCGGCGACGAAGGCGCGGTCGAGCGTACCGTCATCGTTCAGTACGGCACTGCCGAACGCGTCGACCAACGCCGAGAGCGTGGGGCTGCCCGGCTTGGTCACGTCGTGGGCCACATCGTCCGCGTCGACCACGGTGAAGCCGAGGTGACGAAGTCGATCGCCGACCGCGGACTTTCCCGCACCGATACCGCCGGCGATGACAATTCTTTTCATCAGACCACGGTAGTCAGACGCTGTAACAGCCCACCCGAAGCCCGGTAGGTGGTCCTTTGGCGCTAATGGCGTTGAGTAATGTCGTAACAGTCTCACCAGGGGGGAAAGTGCTCAGATATTTGACGAAACGACTGATGCTGCTGGTCGGCATCGTCTTCGTCATATCGGTGGGGAGCTTCTACCTGATCCACCTGCTGCCCGGAAATCCAGCCACCGTCATCCTCGGCTTCGGCGCCACGCCGGAGGCCAAGGCCATCCTCTATAAGCAACTCGGGCTGAGTAGACCGATCTACCTGCAGTACTTCGTGTGGCTCGGCAACATTCTCCACGGAAACCTGGGGATCTCCTTCATCTCCCAGACGACCGTCTCTTCGGTCATCCGCTCCGCGCTGCCGATCGACGCGGAGATCATTGTCATCAGTCAGATCATGGCTTTCGCCGCCGCCATTCCGACCGCCATGCGTTCGGCGCGCAAGCCCGACGGCATCCTGGACCGCATCCTCGGCGCCTCCAGTTTCACGCTCTTGTCGATTCCGCCGTACATCTTGATCGTGGTCCTGGTGCTCTTCATCTCGATCAAGTTGGGACTGTCCGGCACGGGTCCGTCAGCCTATGTGTCCTTCGGCACCGACTGGATCACGAACTTAGAGAGCCTCTCCTTACCGGCCTTCACCCTCGCCATCGGCAGTTACGTCGTCTACTACCGCGTGTTGCGCAGTGACTTGATCGCGACCCTGCAAGAAGAGTTCATCACCATGGCGCGCTCTAAGGGACTGAGTCAGCGTCGCATCATGTGGCGCCACGCCTTTCGCCCTTCCTCGGTGGCGTTGCTCGGCGCGGCCAGTGTCAATATCGGTGGACTGTTAGCGGCCGGATTCATCGTGCAGTATCTCTTGCAGATACCAGGTCTGGGCTACACGCTCATCCTCGCGATCAACATGAGCGACTTCTTGGTCGTGCAGGGCATCGTTCTGACGGTGTCGGTGTTGGTCGTCGCCATCAACTTCTTCTTCGACTTCGTCATCAACGTGGTCGACCCGAGGATCAGCCGTGAGTAACTACAGTCCTATCCTGTCGGAAACGGCCCTGATGGGCGTGAAGGAGGAGCCGGGCGAGCCCCTGGGACTGTTCTTCTGGATCTGCGTCTCTTGGATCAGCCTCAACCTCATCGGTGCCATCTTCGCCAACGTCTTGCCACTGCAGAACCCGCTTTACGAGAACTTCAATGCCATCAACGTCGGACCCGGTCTGCACCACCTCTTCGGCACCGATGATCTGGGGCGCGACATCCTCTCGCGCGTCGTCTACGGTTCACGCGTCTCGATCACCGTCGGTCTGGGCGCGATCCTCATCGGCTACGGAATCGGCGCCCCGTTGGGGATGCTGGCGGCGTACCGTCGCGGGCGCTTCGACGCGATCCTCACGACGATCATGTACCTCTTGTTGGCCTTTCCGGCGATCATCGCGACCATCGCCGTGCTCTCCTTTTGGACGCCGCGCTCGATGTTCAAGATCATCGTGGTGATCGGCATCGCGTCGGTCCCGCTGGTCTACCGCGTCATACGGACCGCAACCCTGAGCGTGGCCACCAAGGACTACGTCATCGCGGCCAAGGTCCAGGGCGCCACCGACCGGCGAATTCTGATGAAGGAGCTGTTGCCGAACATCGCCCCCATCGCGCTCTCCTTCTTCTTGATCGGCGTGGCGACCATCATCGTCTTGGAAGGCGCGTTGGCGTTCCTGGGCCTCTCGGTCAATCCTCCGACGCCGAGCTGGGGCAACATGATCAACGAGGCCCGCACCGTCTTGAGCCAGAACATCTGGCTCGCGCTCTTCCCGTCGTTGGCCCTGTGTCTCTTTCTTATCGCCCTCAATTTCATCGGTGACCGCATCCGCGCGCACTTCGACGTGACGGAGGCCAAGCTGTGAGCGACGAGAAACTCTTGGTCGTGAAGGACCTCACGACTACCTTCGCCACCGGCGGCGGCGACCTCACGGCCGTGAACCACGTCTCGTTCGATCTCGCGCGTAACGAGACCCTGGGCATCGTCGGCGAGTCGGGATCGGGCAAGACGGTGCTCTCGCGCACGATCATGGGACTCCAGCCGCGGGTGAACACGACCGTGACCGGCTCGTCGATCATCGACGGCTTCGAAGTGGTCGGCGCCAGTGAGAACGACAAGCGCACGATCTGGGGCACCGAGGTGGCCATGGTCTTCCAGGACCCGATGACCTCGCTCAACCCGGTCATGCGTATCGGCAAGCAGATCGACGAGGCGCTGCGGGTGCGACTCGGGATGAACCGCCAGGACGCCAAGGCCCGCGCCATCGAGCTCTTGGAACTGGTCGGGATCCCCTCGCCGGTGCAGCGCTACAACGCCTATCCCGGTCAGCTCTCGGGCGGCATGCGCCAGCGCGTGGTCATCGCCATCGCGCTGGCCTGCTCGCCCAAACTCTTGATGGCCGACGAACCGACCACCGGCCTCGACGTCACGATCCAGGCGCAGATCTTGAACCTCCTCGACGAGTTGAAGGAGCGACTGAAGATGTCGGTCATCCTGGTGACCCACGACCTCGGGGTCGTGGCGACCCGGACGTCGCGTATCGCCGTGATGTACGCCGGCCGGATCGTCGAGACCGGCACCACGCGCGACGTCTTCTACCATCACCGCATGCCCTACACCCGCGCGCTGCTCGAGAGCTCGCCCAAGGTCTCCAACAAGAGTCACACCCGCCTGATCACGATCCCCGGTCGACCGCCGAACCTGTTGAACCTCTCCGACGGCTGCAGCTTCGCGCCGCGCTGCAAGTACGCGACTGACCAGTGCCACCTCGTGCGCCCCGAGTTGCAGCCCTCCGTCGAACCGGGCCACTCCTTCGCCTGCTGGAACCCGCTGCCGATCAACGCCGAGGCGACCCTGCCGTGAGCGACGCCCGCACGCCCCTGTTGAAGGTCAGCGACCTCGAGGTCACCTTCTTCGTTCACGGCCACGCCGTGAGCGCGGTCGCCGGCGTCAGTTTCGAGATCATGGAGGGCGAGACCCTCGGACTGGTCGGCGAGTCGGGTTGCGGCAAGTCGACGACCGGCAAGGCCCTGATGCGCATCGTCGAACCCTCCAAGGGCACGGTCGAACTCGAAGGCGTCGACATCACCAAGGAGTCGGGTAAGGCGCTGCGCAGCGCGCGCACGCGCATGCAGATGATCTTCCAGGACCCGATCAGTTCGCTCAACCCGCGCCGGCGCGTCAAGGACATCGTCGCCGAACCGCTCGACTGTTGGAAGACCGTCACCGGCGTCGAGCGCGACGCGCTGGTCAGCGACCTCCTCAGCAAGGTCGGCATCGACCCCTCGGTCTACGGCAACCGCTACGCCCGTCAGTTCTCCGGCGGCCAGTGCCAGCGCATCTCGATCGCGCGCTCCCTGGCCATGCGACCCAAGCTCCTCATCTGTGACGAGATGGTCTCGGCCCTGGACGTCTCGGTCCAGGCGCAGATCCTGAACCTGCTCGAGGACCTGAAGGCCGAGTACGGGCTCACGCTGCTCTTCATCGCCCACGACCTGGCGGTCGTGAAGAACGTCAGCGACCGCGTGGCGGTCATGTACCTGGGCAAGATCTGCGAGATCGGTCCGGCCGACACGCTCTACGAGTCTCCGGCCCATCCCTACACCGAGTTCCTGCTCGGCGCGGCGTTGGAGGCCGACCCCGACTCGCCGATGCACTCCCAGACCCTGGAGGGCGAGCCGCCGAGTCCCGATGAATCCGCCGAGCGGCTGTCGTTTTCGCACGCGCTGTCCGAACGCCACCCAGAAGTGCGCCGACGAAGAGCCGTTGCCCCAAGAGGTGGCGCCGAACCACATGGTCTCGTGCCACTATCCCTTGACCATCCACCACAAGTCGGCGACGCCGAGCGCGCTGCCGAGCTGACGACTACTCGTCGCTAGGTGTTACGGCCTCGGCGGTCTCCGGTGCGGCGTCTCGACGTCCGAAGTCTCGGCCGCGAGGTTCTCCGCGGTGTCCACGAGGTCGATGACCGCCAGTTCGTCGACGACCTTGGGCGCGGCCTCGTCGTCCGATTTCGGCGCGACCTCGACGGCGTACTCGGCCCAGGCGGCCTGCGCCTCGGTCTCGGGGGTGAACTCGCCGTACTCGATGGCGCCGATGTAGTTGCCCTCGTCGTCGTAGGCGTGAGAGCCGAAGGCCTCGCGGTACTCCTCGGAGACCTCGCCACCCTCGGCGGCCTGCTTGATCGAGAGGCTGATGCGGCGACGCGCGGTGTCGAGTTCGATGATCTTGACCCACAGCTCCTCACCGGCGGTGACGACCTGGTCGGGCGACTCGACGTGGTGCGCGGCCATCTCCGAGATGTGCACCAGTCCTTCGATCCCCTCGCCCACCTGGACGAAGGCGCCGAAGGGCACGAGCTTGGTGACGCGGCCGTAGACCAGCTGGTCGACCGAGTGGCTGTCGGCGAAGACCTGCCAGGGGTCGGACTGGGTCGCCTTCAGCGACAGCGAGATGCGCTCCTTGGAGAAGTCGACGTCCAGGACCTCGACGTCGACTTCGTCGCCGACGGCCACGACCTGGCTGGGGTGGTCGATGTGCTTCCAGCTGAGCTCCGAGACGTGGATGAGTCCGTCCATGCCGCCGAGGTCCACGAAGGCGCCGAAGTTGACGACCGAGGAGATGACGCCGTGACGACGCTCGCCGGGCTTCAGGTTCGACAGGAAGTCGCCGCGCTGTTCCTTCTGGGTCTCTTCGAGCCAGGCGCGGCGCGAGAGCACCACGTTGTTGCGGTTGCGGTCGAGCTCGATGATCTTGGCCTCGACGGTCTTGCCGATGTAGGGCTGGAGCTCGCGCACGCGACGCAGTTCGACCAGCGACGCGGGCAGGAATCCGCGCAGTCCGATGTCGACGATGAGTCCGCCCTTCACGACCTCGATGACCACGCCCTTCACCACTTCGTCGCGGTTCTTCAGCTCTTCGATGTTGGCTCCAGGCCTTCTCGTACTGGGCGCGCTTCTTGGAGAGGACCAGGCGTCCCTCCTTGTCCTCTTTCTGGAGGACCAGGCACTCGATGCGGTCGCCGATGGAGACGATCTCCGAGGGGTCGACGTCGTTGCGGATGGAGAGCTCGCGCGCCGGGATGACGCCCTCGGACTTAAAGCCGATGTCGAGCAGGACTTCGTCGTGGTCGATCTTGACCACGGTGCCGGTGACCAGGTCACCGTCTTCGAACTCGAGGACGCTGTCGCCGACCAGGGTGGCGAGGTCGGTGCCGACCATGTCGTCTTCGGTGATGACGCGCGGAATGTAATTTCCGTCTTCGTCAAAGGTTCCCATCTGCTGGGGGGAGAGGAGGCTGGTGCCGTCCGACATGCGTACTTCTTTCACAGACCACACCGGGGTCAGCTAGGGAATAGGGAGTGGGTCTCCGGTGTAAACCCAACTGACAACTCTAGTCGGGACGCCTTCAGCCCTTGGCGGCGGCCCAGTTCTCGCCCCAGTGCAGCGTGACTTCCAGAGGCACGCTGAGCGACGCGGCGTTGGTCAGCGCGTCGAGGATGACCGCCTCGACGCGGGCCTTCTCTTCGGGCGGGGCCTCGACGACGACCTCGTCGTGCACCTGGAGGATGAGTCGTGCCTGGAGCTTCTCGGCGCGCAGCTGGCGGTCCAGACGCACCAGGGCCGACTTGAAGATGTCGGCCGCCAGTCCCTGGATGCCCGAGTTCATGGCCTGGCGCTCGGCCGCCTGGCGCTGCGGCCCGGTGGCCGTGGCGATGTCGGGGAACGGTCGGATGCGGCCGAACTCGGTGCGCGAGTAGCCCTTGGCCCGGATGTCCTTGATGGTCTGGTCCATGTAGGCGCGCAGCGACGGGAAGCCCGAGAAGTACTTGTCCATGATCTCCTTGGCCACGCTCACCGGTACGCCGAGGCGACGGCTGAGACCGAAGGCCTCCATGCCGTAGGCCAGTCCGTAGGAGACGGCCTTGGCCTGCTCGCGCTGCTCGGCCAGGACGTCGTCGGGCGCGCAGCCGAAGACCGACGCGGCGATCGTGCGGTGCACGTCTTCGTGTGACGCGAAGGCCGCGAGCAGGCCCGAGTCCTGGGAGAGGTGCGCGAGGATCCGCAGTTCGATCTGGTTGTAGTCCGAGACCGCCATCTCCCACCCCTCGCTCGGCACGAAGGCGTAGCGCAGGCGTCGCCCCTCTTTGGAGCGCACCGGGATGTTGTGCAGGTTCGGGCCGTCCGAGGAGAGTCGGCCGGTTCGCGCGACCATCTGTTGGAAGGTCGCGTGGATGCGCCCGTCGGACTGGACCGCGTCGATGAGGGGCGCCCCGTAGGTGCCGCGCAGCTTCTCCACTTCGCGGTAGCGCAGGATCAAGGGAATGATCTTGTGCTCGTCTTGGATGGCTTCGAGACTGGCGGCGTCGGTCGAGTAGCCCGACTTGATCTTCTTCACCGCCGTCAGTCCCAGCTCGTCGAAGAGGACCGTCTGCAGTTGCTGCGGTGAGTTGACCTTGAACTCGTGGCCGGCGACCTTCTGGATCTGCTTGTCCAGGGAGGCCGCCTCCTCGGTGAACTCCTTGGCGATCGTGCGCAGCAGTTCCACGTCGACCCGGACGCCCCGCGCCTCCATCAGCCCGAGCACCATCACCAACGGCAGTTCGATCTGCTCGTAGACGAAGGTGAGTTCCCACTGCGCGATCTCGCTTCGCAGGTGCTCGCGCAGCCGCGCGATCAGCGCCACCTCGTAGGTCAACGTCTCGTCGCTGGTGGTCGAGTCGAAGAGCGACGGTGAGGAGTCGACGATCGGTTCGCCGAGGAAGCGTTGCGCCACTTCGGCCAGGTCGTAGCGTCCGCTGTTGGCGTCGAGCAAGAAGGCCATGATCGGCGGTGTCGTCGGCCGGTTCGAGCATCACGCGGTCGCCACTGGCGGCCGCGTGATAGAGCGCCTTGAGGTCGTGACCACACGGGGCGACGCGCGCGAAGGCCTCGATGGCGTCATCGAGGTCGCACAGCGCGACGAGTCCCTTCTGGGCGTCCAGTACGGCGGCGCGAGCGTGGCGATAGGCCACCACCGGTGTGGTGGTCGAGGCCAGCACCTCGTCGAGGGACTTCGCCACCTTCAGCGCCTTGGCGGTCTTGGTCTTCTTCGCCTCGACGGGTTCGCTCAACGGCGCCGACGTCACGCCGGCGTCGCCCAGCAGGCCCTCTTTCATCAGCTGACCGAAGCGGCTGCGCATCTGGGTCATCTCGAAGCGGTCGAAGAAGGCGTCGGTCTCCGCCCGGTTCCATCCGCCCAGGGTGATGTCGTGCAGGGTGAAGTCCAGCGGCACGTCGCGGATGAGCAGCATGACCTTCTCGTTGTTGCGCGCGCGCTCTTCGTAGGTCGCCAGGTTCTCTCGAAGCTTCGGCGTCAGGTCGCCCAGGTGGGCGTAGAGATCGTCCATGTCGCGGTACTGCGCGAAGAGTTTGGCCGCGGTCTTCTCCCCCACGCCCGGGACCCCGGGCAGGTTGTCCGAGGTGTCGCCGCGCAGCGCGGCGAGTAGCGGGTAGCGCCGGGCCTCGATGCCGGTGCGCTCGAAGATGCCCGCCTCGTCGTAGAGCGAGTAGTCCGAGACGCCGCGCCGGTTGTAGAGGACCTTGACGTAGGGGTCCTCGACCAACTGGAAGGCGTCACGGTCGCCGGTCACCACGACCACCGGAATCGACTCGTTGCGTCCCCAGGTGGCCAGCGTCGCCAGTACGTCGTCGGCCTCGAAGTTCGGCACGCCGAGCACCGGTATGTGCAGTACCTCGCAGAGGTCGCGGATCAGCGTCGAACTGGTGCTCGATCTCCGGCGGGGTCTCGGCCCGTCCCCCCTTGTAGTCCTCCACCATCGCGTCGCGAAACGTGCCGCCGGCGAGGTCGAAGGCCACGGCCAGGGCGCGCGGATTCTGGGTCCGCACGAGCGACAACAACATCGCCGCGAAGCCGTGCAGGGCGTTGGTGACCAGTCCCTCGGACGTGGCGATGTCGGTGGGCAGCGCGAAGAAGGCGCGAAAGGCCAACGACATCCCGTCCAACAGCACCAGGGGACGCTGATCGGTCGCCGCCTCAGCCAACGAACTCACCCTTCAGGATCTGCTGGGCGATGTCGCGCATGCGAGTTCGTCCGCGCATGGCCGACTGCTGGATGATCTCGAAGGCCGCCGGCTCGTCGAGCCCGCGCTCGGTGCATCAGCATCTCCTTGGCCCGCTGGACGATCTCTCGCGTCTCGATCTTGTCCTCGACGTGCGAGACGTCGGCGTCGCGCTCTTCGGACGGCGGCGAGAGGATCGCCGCGAGTTTGGGCAGGATCTCACTGGAGCGAAAGGGCTTGACGAGATAGGCGACCACGCCGGCGTCGCGCGCGCTCTCGATCAACGAGCGCTGACTGAAGGCGGTGAGGAGCACCACGACCGTGGCGGAACCTTTGAGGGCCCGGGCGACCTCGATGCCGTCGAGACCGGGCATCTTCACGTCGAGCAACGCCAGGTCGGGACGGAGGTCTTCGATCATGGCCAGCGCGTCGTCGCCGCGTGCGGCCTCGCCGACGACCAGGTAGCCATCGCCTTCCAGGATCTCCTTGAGGTCGAGGCGAATGATGGACTCGTCGTCGGCGATGACGACGCGCTTATCCACGGTCGTCGTCCGGCGTCCAGTCGCGCAGCAGTTCGTCGCGGGCCTCGACCAGTTCCCGGACCTCTTCGGCGCGCCGACGCATCTCCGCGTTCGCCACGGCGACGTGACGAGAGAGATCGTCGTACTCGTGCGCCTGGAGGGGAGTCTCGGAGACCAGGGCGCGGATGCGGGAGTCCTCCAGCGCGTCGTTCCAGACCAGGACCTGCTCTTCGAGCACGTGGAGGCTCTCGCGCGCCTGATTGAGCTGGCGCTGCACGTCTTCCAGTCGTCGTTTATAGAGGCGCGAACTCATGGCGTGAGTCTAAATGGTCACTTCGACGTTCACCAGAACGGCACCGTGTTCGAGCATCTCGGCCGAGGGTCGCACGCCAAAGCCGTCAACGACGGGGTCGACCTCGCGCGCGTAGCCTTCGTGCACGACGTCGACCGGGCCGAGGTCGCTGGGCTCGTCGACGCAGCTGTTGCGCCAGGGCCCGGTGAACCTGACGGGCGTACGGCGACTCGAAGAACCCCCCGAGGTACGGCCGCAGTCCGGCCTCTTGCGCCTCGACCATGATCGTTCGCGCGTTGGCGAGGCCACCGACGCGCGCGGGCTTCACGCAGATGATCTCGGCGGCGCCGTAGCGCACTATCTGGCCGACGTCGCGCACACTGCGCACGCCCTCGTCGATGCTGACCGGCACGTCCAGCAGTTCGGCCAGTCGCGCAGAATCGACCACGTTGCCCACGGCATAGGGCTGCTCGACGGCCGCAACGTCGGCGACGTCGCCGACCACGCGGACCTGCTCGATCACGTCAGCGTCCGCGCTCGCGCCGCAGTTGTAGTCGAGCACGACCGGCACCGTCAGTTCACGGAGGCGTCGCAGGGCACTGGTGCCGAGCGGTGCGGCCGAGATCTTGGCGCGTACGCGCGCGACGTCGGCATCCACCTGCCACTCACCATCGTCGATCAACGAGACCGTGCCCTGGAGCGGCGTGGCGTAGGTGTCGGGCCAGAGGGAGTCGATCGCGCGGTGCGCCACGTGTAGCTCGCGGTCGAGAAGCGCCATCTCGAGCAGGGCGACGGCCGGGTTGCTCGCCGCGCGCGACCCGGCGAAGCGCGCGACCCTCGTCCACGACGGTAGGTCACCCTCGCGTTCGAGAATCTGTTGGAGTTGGGGCAAGACGAAGATCCGCACTTCGTCGATGACGTCGGCGATCGCGGCGTCACCGTTCAGTTCCCACGGTTGTGGTGCGACCTCGCCGTAGCCGGTCGCCCCGTCGTGTGCGACACCGAGATAGAGACGCGAGCGCTCGTCGTGACGCTGGGCGGCGGCGCGCACCGGATAGCGGATTGTCGTGTCCTGTCGCCACAAGGTCGCTTTCATCATCGTCACACTAGGTGGGCCTGTTATCGTTGTTCGCTCAGCCCGGATGGCGGAATCGGCAGACGCGGAGGCCTCAAAAGTCTTTACTCGAAAGGGTGTGTGGGTTCAAGTCCCACTCCGGGCACGTTCCGAGGTTCCATGTTTCTGGGACAACATGTCTCAGGGTTTCTGGGACAGTGTTGATGTGTCACGACATAAGTGACAGTCTCCGTAAGCGGCTGTTCAGGTCGTTCGAAGATTCGTCGAGATCGCGACATCAGGGATGACTCGGATCCGGTGTCGCCACGCCGCGTAGCCGCGTCCCACGCCGTAGGCCGTCGCGCTGAAGACACTTACGAAGAACCCGACCGGCCAGTTCGACTCGTAGGCGCAGGCGATCGCCGACCACACCGTCAACAACGCGATGACGACCGATAACAACATCGCCCGACCGGCGCGGTCCGTGAAACACTGGGCCGTGGACGTGGGACCGATCATCAGGGTGAAGATCAGCAGCGCCCCCACGACCGGAACGGTCATCGTGGTGGCGCCGGCCAACACCAGGAGGAAGACCATCTCGACGCGCTGGGGCCGCAGACCTCGCGCCGCAGGCAATCTCCGGCGCGGTCGACGTCAGCAACAGCCGTCGGTACATGAGGCCGACGGCGAGGACGCACGCCGCGCCGATCACGACCACCGGAAGAATCTCGCTCGCGCTGACGCCCAGGATCTCGCCGAACAGCAGCGAGAAGATCTGCGGCTCGTACTCGGTGCTCTGACTCAGAAACGCCGCGCCCAGCGCGAGCATCATGACCAGCACCAGCGCCGTGACGGCGTCTCGTCGACCCCGCCGGCTCATGGCCCCGATGCCGAGGGCCGCGGCCAAGGAGAACACGCCGAGACCGATAAGCGGATTTATCGCGAGGAGATTGGCCCCGGCGGCTCCGGCGAACGCGCCGTTGGGGATGGCGTGCGCGGGGAAAGCCGAACCCCGCAGGACGACGAAGAATCCGACGACGCCGGCCACGATGGCCACGATCGTGCCGACCTGCCAGGCGTTCACCATGAAGCCGCTGAACATCAGAGGACCGCCGCGTCGGCGAGAGATTCGTCGGACGACCTCGGACTCATCGGACGTTCGCTCACGCGCCCGCGTCGTCGAAGCTTCAGCGAGAGCCCGGACACGAGGTAGGACAGGAAGATCAGCGAGACGATGAAGAAGCTGACCGGGAGTCCCTGGCTCGATGGCATCCAATAGAAACTGTCGTAGGCGAAGACGATGCCGAGGGCCGTCGTCACGACGCCGAGTCCGCACGCCAGTGCCAGGGCCATGCGCAGACTGGACGTGAGCCGTACCGCCGCGGCGGCCGGGCCAATGAGCAGCGCCGTCGACAGGATGGAGCCCACGGCGATCGAAGAGAGCCCGACCGACACGGCCATCGCGATCATGAAGAGCTGCCCCACTCGTCGCAGGTTGACGCCCCGGGCCCGGGCCAGTTCGGCGTTCACTGAGCTGATCAGCAGTGGTCGAAAGATCAGGGCGATGACCACCAGGGTCGCCGCGCTCATCACGAGTACCAGCGGCACGGTGGACGCGTCGACGCTAAAGATTGATCCGAAGAGGATCTGTTGGGTGGCCCCCGTGGTCGCTCCCTTCGTCGTGTCGAGGTAGAGGAACAGCGCCGCCAGACCGGTGGAGGTGCCCAGCACGATGCCCGTCGCCATGTCGCGACTCCGCGCACGCTGCACGCCGATCAGGTCCATCGCCTCGGCGCCGATCACGCCACCGCCGATGAAGCCGAGGAGAGGATTGATGCCGAGAAGGAAACTGCCCGAGCCGCCGGTGGTGGCCACGTCCGTGAGGGCGTGGCCGGCGAAGGACTGACTCCGCACGACGGTGAAGACGCCGACGACCGCCGAGACCACGGCCGTGACCGAGCCGATCACGATCGCCGTGCGCACGGGTCCGCTGGCGAAGAGTCCCGGTTCGAAGAAGAGATGCACGACTCAGCCGACCGTGAGCGTCGAGTGCTCGGCGATCTGCTCGTCGTCCTGTCGCGGTTCAGCGACGACCAGCACCCGGCCGTGGAGCTTCAGCACGTCGACGTGATGGCCGTACAGCTGGCTCAAGACCTCGGAGCGGACGACCTCGTCGGTGGTTCCGCTGGCGGCCCGTCCCCCGGTCACGTACACGATGCGGTCCATGACGGGTAGGAGGGCGTTCATCTCGTGGGCCGAAAGCAGGATCGCCACCTCGTGGTCGCGCGAGACGCGATGGAGGAGCGCCACGATCTCCTGCACGCTCTTGGGGTCGAGGTTCGCCAACGGCTCGTCGAGCAGCAGGAGTTTTGGTTGACTGATCAACGCGTGGGCGATGAAGATCCGCTGCTGTTCCCCTCCGGAGAGGCTGCCCAGTCGGTGGTCGGCGAAGCGATCGGCGTCAACGTCACGCAACATCTGCTCGACGAGTTCGTGCTGGCGCGCCGTTCTTCGAGCGAAGCCGTAACGATGGGCGTCGAGACCGAGCGCCACGAAGTCGCGCGCTCGCAGGGGGATGTCCGGATCGATCACGACCTTTTGGGGGACGTAGCCGAGCGAGCGACTCCGCGGCGAGAGCGGTGCGCCCGACACCAGAATCCGTCCCTGGTCTGGTCGCTGCAGTCCGAGGACCGTCCGCAACAGGGTCGTCTTGCCGACGCCGTTCGAACCGATCAGACCGGTGAACTCGCTTCGTCGAACTTCGAAGCTCACGTCGTCGAGGATCGTCCGGCCCCCGAGGGTGACCGACACGCCATCAACTTCCAGGACCGGACTCTCGCTCATAGCTTCTGCGTCGATCGGCCCCGCGCGACCGCGGCGGTGATGGCGTTGACTTCGGCCAGCATCCACGTTTGGAAGTCGTAGCCCGGCGTGGGCATCGTCTCGTAGACCCCGACCACGGGCACGTGCGACGAGATGGCCGTGTGCCGGATCGAAATCGTGAGTGAGTCGACGACCTGCTGGTTGTAGCAGAACACCTTGGCCCGATGCGTCGTGAAAAAGCCCTCCTCGAGCGAGATGTCCTCGGGCGCCGGGTCCACGCCATTCATGATGTCGGCCTGGAAGACGAACGGCGTCAGAATCTTGGCGCCCATGGCCTTGAGGAGGTAGTCCGCCACGGGCTCGGTCACCGCGACCGGCGTACCGGCGTACCTGGCCTTGAAGGCGGCGATCGCCGCGAGCCACGGCTTCAACGACGAGTCGAAAGATCGGAGGTTCGCCTGGAAGTACGAACGATGACTGGGATCCAACGCCTCCAGGTCCTTCGCGATGACGCGGGCGACGGCGGGCATGGTCTTCGGGTCGTACCAGAGGTGGGGATTGGGGGTGTTGGTCGCGAGCCCCAGGACGCTCTGGACGACGATCACCTTTCTCTTGGAGCTCGGCGAGGCCGATTCGATCTTGTTCATGAAGCTGTCGTACCCGACGCCGTTCTGCACCACGAGTCTCGCGCTGCTCACCTCTTGGGCGACGGAGGTACTCGCTTCATAGGTGTGGGGATCCGTGTTGGGGTTGTCGAGGATCGACGAGACCGACACGTAGCGTCCGCCGATCTGCGCGAGCACGTTCGCGTACTCGTTTTCCGCACCGACGGCAGTAATCACTCCCGCTTTGGAGCGCGGCGCCGCCGCCCCCGATGGCGCCGTCACGACGAAGAGCGACACGATGGCGAGCACCAGCGAGGTGACGACTTTCGACGCGGCGCGTCGCGACGCCATTTCGGCCACTGAACGCGTGCGATTGAGCATGAAAGAAGATTATATTGAGACTGAGTCTCATTACAACCGAGACCGTATACTGAGGAGCCACCATCCACCGCCGGGGTCTTCGATCCCCGGCTCGCGAAAAGGAGTCGTGACCGTGCAGCACTTTGACTCCATCGAGGACCTGCACGAGTTCGTCGAGGTCCTCCTGCGGCGAATCGATCAGCGCTATACCTCCGGCCGTCGAGCGGTGGTCGAACTGCTCGAGTCATCCGGTCATCCCCTCAGCATCTCCGAGATCGAGGCCAAGATTCCCGAAGTGCCGAGGAGCTCGGCCTACCGTCATCTCTCCGACCTCCAGCGGGCCGGGGTGGTCCGGCGAATCGCCGCGGGCGATGAGTTCGCTCGTTTCGAGTTGGCCGAGGACTTCCTCCACCATCACCATCACCTCCTCTGTTCCTCGTGCGGCCGGGTGATCGACGTGACGCCCACCCGGGCGTTCGAACGAACGGTGGCCCGGATGGTCCAAGAACTCACGCTCGAGCAAGGATTTCACGCCACGTCACACGCCCTGGACGTCATCGGGCACTGCGCGAGCTGTCAACGCTGAAGAGTCTTCGAGCCCGCGAAGCGCACTGTTACCGTTAGAAGATGTCCGATCAGACACAGTTGGGGTTTCGTGACGACGTGGTCGCGCTCTTCCCCGGTCAAGGGTCGCTCGGTGGCGGCGCCGGAACCGAGTGGCAGTCACCGCGTTTCTGGGAGATTCTGGCGCGCGTCAGCGACGCCGCCCGCCTTGACGTCGCGAAGTTGTTGATCGGATCCACCGACGAGGACGTCGTTCGCACCGACCGCGCCCAGATCGCCACGTTCGCGCTCTCGCTCGTCGGCTACTACGACCTGATCGAGCGGGGCATTCGACCGCGCTACCTGCTCGGCCACAGCCTCGGCGAGTTCAGTGCGCTGGTGGCGTCGGGACTGCTGAGCATGGAAGACGGGGCGCGTCTCATCGGCGTGCGCGGCGCGGCGATGGCCCGAGCGGCCGCGGCGGCCGAAGGCTCGATGGTCGCCCTGATGGGCGGTGACGACGGCGCCCGCGACGCACTCGACGGTCTCGAGGGAGTCTGGGTGGCCAACATCAACGGCACCGGCCAGATCGTCGTCAGCGGCACCCGCGCGGGCCTGGACGATCTGCTCGCGCGCCACAAGGAACTCGGGTGGCGTCGGGCCACGCCGCTTCCCGTCGGCGGAGCCTTCCACTCCCCGCTCATGGCACCGGCCCAGGATGAACTGGACAAGGCGCTCACCAGCGTCGAGTGGGGAACGACGGAGGCCGTGCTGATCTCCAACGTCGACGCGCGCGTGCACGTGAGCGCCGACGACTGGCAAGAGCTGTTGTCGCGTCAGCTGACCTCGGCCGTGCAGTTCCACGACGCGACGCTGGCGTTGCCGGAGACGGTGACCACGACCATCGAGATGCCGCCCGCTGGCGTTCTGACCGGACTGACGAAGCGGATCCGCCCCTTCGAGCGCCAGTTCGCCCCGGCGACGTTGCTCGAGCTGGAGGCCATCGAACTATGAGTCGACACGTCATCGTCACCGGAGCCAGTCGCGGTATCGGCGCGGCCATCGCCGAGTGGTTCATCGACCGCGGTGATCAGGTCGTCGCGTCTCTCTCGTTCCGGCGAGGCGCCCAGCGGTTGTGCCAAGACCTTCGCCGTCGACGTCACGGACTCCGCGGCGGTCAACGACGCCGTCAAGTCCTCCATCGCCGAGTTCGGTCCGGTGGAGGTCGCCGTCCTCAACGCCGGGCGTGACCCGAGACGGCCTGGCCCTGCGCATGTCCGACGATCAGTGGCGCGAGGTACTGTCGACCGACCTCGACGGTGCCTTCTACGGTGCGCGCGCGACGATGGCCTCCATGGTGCGCCAGCGCGCCGGCTCGATCATCTTCATCGGATCGATCAGTCCCTTCGTGGGCGTGCCCGGTCAGGCCAACTACGCCGCCGCCAAGGCCGGCCTCGTCGGGCTGGCCCGGGCCCTCGCCAAGGAGGTGGCCTCGCGCGATATCACCGTGAACGTCGTGGCCCCCGGACTGATCGAGACCGACATGACCAGCGACCTGGGTGCGGCCAAGGACGCCATGGCCGCGATGATCCCCATGGACCGGATCGGCCAGCCGAGCGACGTCGCCGGGGTTGTCGGGTTCCTCGCCAGTGCCGAGGCCCGCTACATCACCGGCGCCGTCATCGCGGTCGACGGCGGCCTCGCCATGGGTCTGTGAGTGACCGATCCTTGGCGGCCTTTGAGTACCATGGAGCGACAGAAAAAAGGGGCACCTCCATGGACCGCAACGAAGCCTTAAGCAAGTTCACCGACGCCGCCGTCGAAGTCCTGGCGGTCGACCCTTCCAAGGTGACGCTCGACGCCTCGTTCAGCGACGACCTCGGCGCCGACAGCCTCGACCTCGTCGAACTCGTCATGGCCCTCGAAGAGACCTTCGACATCGAAGTCGCCGAAGATGAACTGAAGGACATTCGTACGGTCGGCGAAGCCTTCGAACTGATCTACGCCAAGCTGTAGTGCGCGTCGCGGTCACCCCCACCGGTCCAGTTCCCGGCTTCCGGGTCGCCGTCACGGGCTTGGGCGCGATCAGTTGCGCCGGCGTCGGCGTCGAGGCGCTCTGGAGTGCGTTGCTGAAGGACACGGCGCCACCCTCCAAACGGATCGCACCGTTTGACGCCACGCACATTGGTGGTCCCAAGGAGCTGCGCCGGCTTCGACCCCTTCTCGCTCTACGCGCTGATGGCGGCGGACGAGGCGTGGAATCAGAGCGGCCTCACCGGTCCGTTGGTTGACGCCGGCAGCATCGTCACCACCGGCATCGGCGGACTCCAGACGGTCATCGAACAGTTCCGGGTGCTGTCCGAGAAGGGACCGGACCGCGTCTCGCCGTTCATGGTGCCCATGATGATGCCCAACGCCGCGACCGCGGCGGTCTCGATGCGCTTCGGACTCGGCGGGCCCTGCGAAACGGTGACCACCGCGTGTGCCGCCGGAACGCACGCGATCGGCAACGCCGCGCGGCTCGTCGCCACCGGGCGAAGCACCGTCGCGGTCGCCGGCGGCGCCGAAGCGGTCATGGTCGAGATCGCCGAAGCCGGCTTTCGCAACATGACCGCGCTGAGTAACACCGAGTTCTCTCGTCCCTTCGACATCGAACGCGACGGCTTCGTCATGGGCGAGGGCGCCGGCATCTTGATCCTGGAAGAGTGGGAGCACGCGATAGCGCGTGGCGCCACGATCTACGCCGAGGTCCTCGGCGCGGCCTCCACGGCCGACGCGCACCACATCACCGCACCGGATCCTTCGGGACTCGGCGCCATTCGCTGCATGGAGTTGGCGCTCGAGGACGCCGGGCATCACGGTCGATGAGGTCTCGCACATCAACGCCCACGGCACGTCGACCCCACTCAACGACCTCGCCGAGTCGGTGGCCGTGCGCGCGGTCTTCGGTGACGACGCTCCGCCGGTGACGTCGATCAAGGGCCACCTCGGTCACTCCCTGGCCGCGGCCGGCGCGCTCGAGGGCGTCGTCTCGGTGCTCACGTTGGTCAACCAGCTGATCCCCCCGACCGCGGGCACGACCAAGATCGACCCCGACGTCGGACTGGACGTCGTCATCGGCGAGCCGCGTGCGGCGAACGTCGAAGTAGTGCTGTCGAACTCCTTCGGCTTCGGCGGCCACAACGGCAGCGTGGTCTTCCGACGCTTCCACGCCTAAGCCGAGCGCACCGTCCTGGCGACGCAACCTCCTACATCGGCCATTCGTCGTGGTGACGTTCGACGTAGGCGTTGTCGAAGGCCCAACGGGCGTTGGCGATGAACTGGCCCAGCAGAACGGGATCCTTCTCGCCCGACCGCTTTCTCGACACCGGAGCGTACGTCGACACCCCAGACCGGGTAGTTCTGGACGATGTCGACCACGTTGGACGGCGTGAGCCCACCCGAGGCGATCATCGGCGTTCGCACCTCGCGGTCACTGAACAGCTCGAGGCAGTCCATCAGTGAGTAGTGGTCGTCCGATTCGGGCACCACGAGATAGTCGACGCCCGAAAGGGCGGTCACCAAATCGTGATTGGCCGTGCTGGGAAGACTACGCAGCACGGTGTTGACGCGTTCGGACACGTAGGTCAGTTCTTCATTCGCCACCGTGCCATCGATCTGCACCGCCGAAAGTCCGAGGGTGTTGGCGATCTCCACGATTCGCTGGGGCATCTCGTTGCGAAAGACGCCGACCGAGATCGCCCCCATCGGAAGACGGCGCACAATATCGTGGGCGGCGTTGACCGAGATCTGGCGCGGCGTCGGACCAAAGTCGAATCCGATGGCGCTGGCCCCGAGCCCGATGGAGAACAGTGCGTCGTCTTCGGTGGTGACTCCGGAGACCTTGATGAAGATACCTTCAGTATTCAACCGCACGTGTCGACCCCTTGGCCCACACGTTAACGGCCCACACCGCGTGCCGTCAGGTAATCTCCTCGACGCGCACCTCGCCGGCGAGTTCGAGTTCCGTCGATCCGATCAGGCTCCGGTGCGCGAATCCGAGACCAACGACTGCATCACCATCGTGTATCCACGTGGTCAGTCCGGCGACCCCGGCGGGACCTTTGGAGGTCAGTACGTCGTCGATGCGCGAGGCGCTCGGACCCGTCGCTCGCACCATGCGCCACGGCACACTCGAGCCTCGAGCGTCGAGTCGCCCCACCAACTCCTGTCCCGTGAAGCAGCCCTTGGTGAACGACACCGTGGAGGCGACGAAACTCGCGCCGAAGGACTGCGGCGTCAGGCCGCGGGCAAACTCCGCCGCTCCGGGTGCGCCCGCGTCAATCTGTTCGCGAAGAGTGCTGAACGGCCCTTCGTCTCGTTCGACCAACTCCAACGTGCACTTGGTGCGAAGCAGGAAGCGACGCAGACGCGTGAGCGCGACGTCACCGAGTTCCCGAGGCACCATCAAGTCATAGCCGTCGAGCAGGCGCGAGACGTGACACGACGTGAGGACGATGCCGTCCGGCGCCAGCACGAGCGCCCACGCGCCCTTCGCACCGACGGTCCAGACGTCCTGACTGAGCTGGCCCTGCAAGAAGGAGTCGGCTTCGGGGCCGCGCGCGACGATGCTCGACCAGCGAACGCTCGTATCGGTCACGGTGTCGGACGTTTTAGTCATCGACCATTACAGTATTCGCCAGCGCGCCAGACGCTCCCAACGCAAAGGACCACGTCGATGAGCATGCAGAACGAACTGAACACCATCACCTCAACGATGAACGATCTTTCGCGTCGCGTCACGGCCCTCGTCGAGACGGAGGGTTCGGCGATGCCGCCCGACATCTACTCCGAACTCGTGGCCGCCGAGCGCACGCTCGGTGCGCTGCTTCGTCGCCTGAACCGCGTCGTCGGTCGAATCGCCTAGCGCGCGGTAATCGTTCGCTCATGACCGATACGTGGCAGCGCAGCCACTCACTCACGCCCGAGCGTCGACTCGAGGTCCTCAATCTCCTCAACCGCACCGAGACACTGCTGGGCCGCGAGGCCATCGACGAAGGTCGGCGCCGCATCGTGGTGCACGGCTGGCGAGCCGAACACTGGCTGCAGTACCACGAGGGACTGCTGGTCAAGTACGCCATGGCGACGGGCACCAAGAACGCCATGGTGGAGATGAGCGGCGGCGGAATCGACGAGGAGCTCCTGCAGGACCTGTTGAAGTACCACGAGTCCCTCGACTGGTGGACCCGGGGATCGATGGTGCCGGTCCACTCGGAGTGTCAGGTCGTGCGGACCCTGCAGCTGATGCAGGTCGCGCTGCCGGTGACGACGGTCGACGTGCCCGACGGCGCGACGCTGCGCAACTTCGAGCCGGGGCGCGACGAGGACGCCTGGCTGGAGCAGAACAACGCCGCCTTCGCCGACCACCCCGAACAGGGCGCCTGGCTGCGATCGGACCTCGAAGAGCGCACCAGCGAGCCGTGGTTCGACCCCTCGGGATTCCTGCTCTTGGAGATCGACGGCCGACTCGCGGCGTCGTGTTGGACCAAGGTCCACGAACTGCACCCCGACCGCTTCGGCGAGATCTACATCATCTCGGTGCACCCGGACTTTCAGGGACGCAACCTCGGTCGCGTCATGGTTACCCAGGGTCTCGACGTCTTACGAAAGAAGGGCGTCTCGACGGCGATCCTCTTCGTCGATCAGTCGAACGTCGGGGCGCTCAAGCTGTACGAGTCGCTCGGGATTCAAGGTCGAACGCGACGACCGGCTGTTGCACTTCTCGCGTCGCTAATGCACGCCCACCAGGCGTCCGATGCCGAACGTCACGGCCGCCGCGAAGGCGCCGACGAAGATCTGACGAACGGCCCACTTGAATATGCCGTTACGCGTGAACCACCCGATCACGCCGCCCACGCCTCCGGCGGCGAGGACGGCCAGCACGATCGACCACACGATCGGATCGCCGCTCGTGGTGAGTATCCAGGGCAGGAGCGGGATGAACGCCCCGATCGCGAAGGAAAACAGCGACGAAATCGCGGCTCCCCACGGCGACCCGGTCGTCGAAGGATCGACGCCCAACTCTTCTCGCGCGTGGGTGCGAAGCGCCATCTCCGGGTCCCGCATGAGGTCCTGGAGAGACGGCCCGCCAACTCCGCGTCGATGCCGCGATCGACGAACAGTTGTCGGAGCTCTTCGGTGCTCTTGCACCGGGGAGTCCGCGATCGACTTGCGCTCTACGCCGATCTCGTATTCGAGGAGCTCCTTTTGCGCGCGCACCGAGATGTACTCGCCGCTGGCCATCGAGAATCCCCCGGCCACGAGTCCGGCGAGTCCGGCCAGTCGGACGATGTTGTGACCGGGATTGGCCCCGGCGAAACCGAGGATCAGCGAGGCGTTGGTGACCAGTCCGTCGCTGACGCCGAAGACCGAAGCGCGATACCAACTCCCGGCCACGTTGCGGTGTTTTTCGGGGTGGAAGGTTTCACTCATCGCCCAATCTTACGGGTTCGCCATCGTCTATTGGCTTGACGAGTCGATTGTCTAGGCTTGACTCTGGAGGTTTTCTATGACGACGCACGTGAAGAGCATCGAAGAGTTGACGCCACTCATCGGCACGCACCTGGGTTACAGCGACTACCGAACCGTGACCCAAGAAGAGGTGAACCTGTTCGCCGACGCCACCGGTGATCACCAGTGGATCCACGTGGACCCCGAACGGGCCAAGGCCGGTCCCTTCGGCGGACCCATTGCTCACGGGTACTTCACGCTTTCGTTGATCCCCGTACTACTGGGCGGGGTCATGAAGGTCGACGGCGTCGCCATGGGCGTCAACTACGGCACTAACAAGGTCCGATTCACCAGTCCGGTGCCGGTCGGTTCAGAGATTCGCGCGGGCGCCACGCTGGCGTCGGTCGACGAGGTCGCCGGCGGCGTCCAGGTGGCTCTCGACGTCGTCGTTGAAGTGAAGGACGCTCCCAAGCCGTCGTGCGTCGCGCAAGTGGTCTTTCGCTACTACCGCTAAGCGTGTTGACCACTCCCCTCCCCCACGGCGAAGAAAAGACTCGCCAGGTCCGAGCCATGTTCGACGCCATCGCGTCGCGCTACGAACTGGTGAACAAGCTCATGACCTTCGGACTCGACGCGCGGTGGCGTCGTCGCGCGGTCGTCGACCTTCGTTTGCCGCGCGCGAGCGTGGTGCTCGACGTCGCGGCCGGCACCGGCGACTTCACGCGCGAACTCGCGCGACAGGGTCACCGAGCGGTCGCCACCGACCTGAGCTTCGGAATGCTGCGGGCCGGAAAGGAGATGAACGATCGCGTCCAGGCCGACGCCTCGTCGCTCCCGTTTCGCGCCGGTGGCTTCGACGGCGTGACGTGCGGCTACGCGCTTCGAAACTTCAGCGATCTGGCGGCCACGTTCGACGAGATGGCGCGCGTCACTCGTCCCGGGGGGCGGCTGTCCCTCCTCGAAGTGTGCCGAACCGCGATCGGGGATCTGGCGCGCCGGGTTTCGCGTGTGGTTTCGACGGGTCGTGCCCTTCATCGGCTCACTGGTCTCGGACCGCGCCGCCTACCACTACCTCCCCGAATCCACGGCGTACCTGCCCGACAAGCGACGAGATCGTGCGCATGTTGAACCGATCGGGCTTCGCCGCGGTGAATCACCGTCGCATCATGGGTGGACTCAGCCAACAGTTCATCGCCACGAGGACCTCGTGAGGTTCCACCGTCGCCGGATCGAGCCGCAGCCACTGGCGACGCTCCGCTGCGTCG
Organism: uncultured Acidimicrobiaceae bacterium; assembly: GCA_963703105.1. Classification (GTDB taxonomy): domain Bacteria; phylum Actinomycetota; class Acidimicrobiia; order Acidimicrobiales; family RAAP-2; genus RAAP-2. Next base: position 210,684 of record OY969792.1, read on the forward strand.
GCGCGCGCGACGGCTGGCTCATCGAGACGAGCGACGTCATTCGCGTCGGCTTCGGCGCGGCGGTCGATCACGTCGGCTCTGGATCAGGGACTCGAGGTGCGCTTTCGACGCGACGGCGTCGCTGCGCCAACACGAATTGGAGGGCGAGAACGGGCCGCCCGGCTCGGGCGTCGTCGCCTTTGGCGCCCTGCCCTTCGACCGCTCGGCCCCGAGTCGACTCGACGTCCCGGAGTACTGCATCACGCAGATCAGCGACGGCGAGGCGTGGCTCACCTCGCTCGAGGGTTCTCGCGACCGTGGCGCGACTCTCTTGGACGGTGCGTCGTCGCCGGTGCAAGAGACCCAAAGCCTCCGCTCGCTCTCCCTCGAACCGACCCCCGACGAGTACGCGCACAACGTGGCCCTCGCCGTCGAGATACTCCGCTCCAAAGAGATCGACAAGGTCGTCCTCGCGCGGTCCGTGCGCGGCACCGTGCCCGAGGCGATCGACGCCGCCGCGGTTGCGCAACGCCTTCACCATCGTGAGCCGCTCTGCACCATCTTCAGTCATCCCCACCAGTGACGGGCGTCGATTCGTGGGCGCGACGCCGGAACTCATCGCGCGGCGCACCGGTCGCACGCTGCGCAGTCACCCCCTGGCCGGCACCATCGCCTTGCCGCCCAACGTCGCGCCCGAGGACTACTTGACCTGGCTGCTCGGCAGCACCAAGAACCTGCACGAACACAACGTGCCGGTCAACGAGATCGTGACCGCGCTCGGAACGCGTGTACGACGACGTGCGCGCCGACGCCGGGCCGTCGATCGTGGCGCTGCGCACCCTGGCGCACCTCGGCACGTGGATCGACGCGTCGTGTCGCAACGAAGCCGACGCGCCCGACGCGCTCGCGGTGCTGCGTCTGTTGCACCCGACGTCCGCCGTAGGCGGGGTTCCGCGCCAGAGCGCCTACGAACTGATTCGACGTCTCGAACAGATCGACCGCGGCTTCTACGCCGGACCGCTCGGGTGGATCGACGACCAGCGGCGACGGCGAGTGGTGGATCGGCTTTCGCGGCGTGCTCGTCTCGGGTGCCGACTTCGAGGCGTGGGCCGGGGCCGGCATCGTCAGTGAGTCCGACCCCATCGCTGAGCGCGAGGAGACCAAGGCCAAGCTGGCCAGCTTCTTATCGTCGGTGCTGGTCGACGCCGTTCAGTGAGCGCCGCGGCCGAAGGGCCGCTCGACGGCCCATTTGGTCACCAGCCACAGCGCCTCGACCACGATGGCCTGTGACATCTTCGACTCGCCCAGCTCGCGGTCGGTGAAGGAGATCGGTACCTCGATGATCGAGGCCCCGGCGCGTCGGGCGCGGTACGTCATCTCGATCTGGAAGCCGTAGCCGTCGGCGCTGACGGTCGGGAAGTCGATCAGTTCCAGCCCTCGTTTCGAGTAGACGCGGTAGCCGGCCGTCGAGTCCGCGACCCCGAGACCGAGCATGAGCGACGCGTACTGGTTGCCGCCGCGCGAGAGCATCCGGCGAGAGAAGCTCCACTGCGGGATGTGACCACCCGGGATGTAGCGCGAGCCGATGACGACGTCGTGGTCTTCGGCGGCACTCAGCAGGGTCGGCAGCGCGTTGGGGTCGTGACTGAAGTCACAGTCGATCTCGACGAAGTGGTCGTAGCCCTGCTCGAGTCCCCAGGCGAAGCCCGCGCGGTACGCGCCGCCCAGACCGGACTTCTTCGTGCGCCGCAGTACCGTGATCTGTCCGACGTCGTCGGCGACCTCCTCGGCCAGCGTGCGCCGTGCCGTCGGGGCTGGCGTCGTCGACCACCAGGACGTCACACTGGGGTACGACCTTGCGCAACGTGCGCAGCATCGGCTCCACGTTCAAAATCTCGTTGTACGTGGGAAGAACCACGAGCGTACGCATTGGTGGATTCTACCTGGACCGGCTTTCCCGCCACTGGTCGAATGTTTGGAGCATCAAGAGTGCCCCGTTTAAGGTACTCGTATGCCGGAGCCCGTCAAGAAGAAGCGATTCGCGCTGCCGCGTGAAGTTCGCATCATCTTGAGCGTCGGTCTGCTGGTCTTCGTACTCTCGAGTACCTCGTGCTGCCCCAGTTCGCGTCGGCTCGCAAGTCGCTGCACCTCTTGGCGACCGTGAACCCCGTGCTCGTCATCGTCGCCGTGCTGCTGGAGATGGCCGCTATCTACGCCTACGTCGAACTGACGAAGTCCGTGCTCTACCCCTACGCCCCCGAGTCGCTACAACCTGTTGCGCGTGAACCTGGCCGGCCTCGCGATCAGCCACGTCGTGCCCGGGCGGCACGGCTCCGGCCGGCGCGCTGTCCTATCGGATCTTCAACGAACTCGGCGTGCCGAAGGAGACCAACGCCTTCGGCCTCGCGGTCCAGGGCACCGGCTCGGCGGTGGTGTTGAACATGATCTTCTGGTTCGCGTTGGTGATCTCGATCCCGCTGCGCGGCTTCAACCCGGCCTACGGCTTCGCGGCCCTGGCCGGCGTCTTCCTGTTGGCCGCGTTTTCCGGGACGATTCTCCTGATCACGAGGGGTCAGCGACACGCCGCGAACTGGCTGCGCTGGATCGCGCTTCGCATCCCCGCGGTCAACCCCGACAGGATCAGCGCGCTGATCGCCAAGGTCGCCGACCGCATCACGATGCTGGTGAACAACCGACGGACCCTGTGGGCCGCGTTCATGTGGGCGGCGCTCAACTGGCTCTTGGACGCCGCGTGCCTGTGGGTCTTCATCTGGTCCTTCGGCCACGTCATCTCGCCCATCGACCTGCTCGTCGCTTACGGCCTGGCGAACATCTTGGCCGCGATTCCGATCACGCCGTCGGGCCTGGGCATCATCGAGGGCGTCTTGATTCCGACGCTCGTCGGCTTCGGCGTGCCGCACAGCCAGGCGATCCTCGCGGTGCTGTCCTATCGCCTCGTCAACTTCTGGATCCCCATCCCCGTCGGCGGGATCTCCTACGCCTCGCTCATGTGGCGCAAGGAGAACGGGCTCGCGCCTAAGCGAGGGCCCGAGACCGGAGCATCGCCAGCCGTTTGAACTCGCTCTGGGCCGAGAACTCGTTCACCGGCTGCAGACGGCGCCACCGGCGATCGGTGCCGAGGACCCACGTGTAGAGGTCGTCGCGCCACGTGACCTCGAAGGCCTCCAGCAGCTCTTGTTGCAGCGTGCGGTTCTCGATCGGCACCTGCACCTCTACGCGGCGGTCGAGGTTGCGTTCCATCAGGTCGGCCGAACCGAGCCAGATGGAGAACTCCGGCTCGCCGGGCGTGCCGAAGATGAAGATCCTCGAGTGCTCCAAGAACTCTCCGACCAGGCTGTGGACGGTGATGTTCTCCGACAGACCGACGACGCCGGGACGCAATGAACAGAGCGTGCGGACCTCGAGACGGATCTCGACTCCGGCCGAACTCGCTTCGTAGAGGGCGTCGATGATCGTCGGGTCGGTCAGGCCGTTGACCTTCATGGAGATCCGGCCCAGCGGTCCCCGGTCGCGCTGCAGGTTGATGAGCTCGATCGACCCTCGTGCGCGTCGAGAGCGGGCTCACCATGATCTTCTTGTACTGCCCGATCCGGGAGAAGCCGGTGAGGAAGTTGAAGAGCTCGCCCACGTCGTCGGTGATCGCCGGGTCGCAGGTCAAGAGACCGAAGTCCTCGTAGGTGCGCGCGGTCCTGCCGTTGTAGTTACCGGTGGCGATGTGGACGTAGCGCGCCGTGGTGTCGCCTTCGCTGCGCAACACGAGCGCGGTCTTGGAGTGCGTCTTCAGGCCCACGATGCCGTAGACCACGTGGACGCCGACGTCTTCCAGGGCCTTGGCCCACTCGATGTTGGCCGCCTCGTCGAAGCGGGCCTTCAGCTCCACGAGCGCGGCCACCTGCTTACCTTGTTCCGCCGCGTGGATCAGCGAGGCCACGATCGGTGAGTCACCGGACGTGCGATACAACGTCATCTTGATGCCGACGACCTTCGGATCGGCGGCCGCTTGAGCGATGAACATCTCCACCGAGTCGGTGAAGGACTCGTAGGGGTGGTGCAGCAAGATGTCGTCCTCGCGAATCGCCGCGAAGATGTCACCGACGTGCTCGCCGTCGAGGAGTCGCCGCGGCGTGATCGGCGACCACCCCTCGCCCTTGAGGTCGGGGCGATCGATCGCGTAGAGACTCCAGAGGTCGTGGAGTCCCAAGCGGCGCGTCGGTGACGTACACGTTGGACCGGTCAAGGTCGAGTTGGTCGACCAGAAGTTCCAAGAACTCCGGCGACATCCCGCTTTGAATCTCGACACGCAGGGCCTCCCCGAAGCGTCGTCGACGCAGTTCGACTTCGAGGGCCACCAGGAGATCGTCGGCCTCGTCCTCTTCCAGGGTGAGGTCGGCGTTCCGAGTGACGCGAAAGAGGTCGGCGCGACCGACCGTCATGCCCGAGAACAGTCGACCGAGGTTCGACGTGATCAGGTCCTCCAGCAAGCACCACTGGCTCTCGTTCGCCTGGAGGAAACGCGGCAATGAGTTGGGTACTTTCACGCGCGCGCTGCGTTCCTCGCCGGTGACGTCGTCGCGCACGTAGACCGCGATGTTCAATGAAAGGTTCGAGATCATCGGGAAGGGATGACCCGGATCCACCGCTAGCGGCGTCAGCACCGGGTAGACGTTCTCGTCGAAGTACTTCGTCATTCGGTCGTGGTCATCGGCGTTGAGCGAAGCGAACGGGACGATAGCGATGCCCTTTTGCGCCAACTCCGGCAAGATCACGTCGAGCATGAGTCGGTCCTGGCGCTCGACGAGTGAGAGGACCCGTTCACGAATCGGATTCGAGTTGTTGGCGCGGTCGCACGCCGTCGATCGAGGCCGTCTGCACGCCGGCCGCGACCTTGTCCTCCAGGCTGACGACGCGCACCTGAAAGAACTCGTCGATCATGTCGGCGAAGATAGCGACGAATTTGCAGCGGTCGAGGATCGGCAGCATGTGGTCGTCGGCGAGGTCGAGCAGACGTGCACCGAACTCGAGACGCGAGAGTTCGCGGCTCGAAAACCGCTCCGGACCGAACGAACGAACGTCGATGTCGAGTGCGCCCGATTCCTCCGCGTCCATTAGATCCATAGAGACATCGTACGACTACTGTTGATTCGTGGCGAGACACGCGAACACCGCCGTTGCGCCGGCCAAGCCCCCATCCGTCACCAGAGTGTCACAGGGACGTCTCACAGAACTCGGTCTGATGATCCTCGCGTGGATCATCGTCGGCTCGTTCTACGTGCTGGCGTCGCTCGGCGCGAAGGGACACCTGCCCGATCGGCTGGGCATATTCCTCACGACGATCATCGCCATCTCACTCGCCTTGCACGTGTGCGTCCGCTTCCTGGCCCCCAACTCCTCCCAGGTGCTCTTGCCGATCGCCACCTTGCTGAACGGAGTGGGCTACGTCGAGATCGCACGTTGGAACCCAACGGCCGCCGGCTTTCAAGCGCTTTGGTTCTTAGTCAGCGCCGCCGCCGTCGTCGTGACGCTGACCCTCGTGCGCCGAGTACGCGACCTCGACCGCTATCGCTACTTGACGCTGCTCGCCGCGGTCGGACTGCTGGTGCTACCCCTCGTGCCACATTTCGGGGAGAGCATCTACGGTGCCCGACTCTGGGTTCACGTCGGCCCGATCTCGTTCCAGCCCGTGGAGATCGCCAAGATCCTGCTTGGTCTTTTTCTTCGCGTCGTACTTCGCCGCCAATCGGGAGTTGCTTTCCACGCCGACACAACGAATCGGTCGACGCCAGATCGTTCCGCCCAAGGTGTTGCTGCCGATACTCTTCGCGTGGGGATTCTCCATGGCGATTCTCGGCGCCGAGAACGACATCGGTTTCGCGCTGCTGCTTTTCGCGCTGTTCATCTCCATGCTCTGGGTCACGACCGGACTGAAGACCTACGTCGTGCTCGGCATGGGACTTTTCGCTGGCCGGCCTGTACTTCGCAGCGCGCTACTTCAGTCAAGTGCACCTGCGCGTCACCGACTGGTTGAATCCCTGGACCGCCTGTCTGACACCGGGACCCCATCAAACCTGCCAACTGGCGTGGGGGTGGTACACCATGGCAAACGGGGGTATGACGGGCACCGGCCTCGGGCTGGGCTCGCAAGTGACGGGCAACATTCCCGACCTCACGTCCGACATGATCCTCGCGGCGCTCGGCGAGGAACTCGGTTTTCTGGGCATCGTGCTGATCGTGTGTCTCTTCGCCGCCTTCGTCGGGGAAGGTTTCTCCATCGCCCAGCGCGCGACGTCGGACTACGTTCGACTGGCCGCCACCGGCCTCACGGCGTTGATGGGATTCCAAGCGTTCTTCATCATGGCCGGCGTTCTGCGCGTCCTCCCGTTCACCGGCATCACGCTGCCCTTCGTCGCCTACGGCGGCAGCTCGCTCTTCGCCAACTATCTGATCGTGGCCCTGCTCCTGCGGATTTCGGACGAGAACAGTCTCGACCGTCGAGGTGGCGAGATCGTCGCCGTCAAGTTCAAGAAACCCTGAATTCCGAATCACCGCATCGCAACGGCGTGGCGCCGTGAACATCTGATGACAGTCGATTGGTTGAGATGCGACGGCGACGGAGCCGTGGTAAACCCGATTCGTGACGACGCGACATCGTCAGTGGATACGAGAGGGCCTGCCGCTGGTCGTCCTAACGGTTGGACTCGTCGCGGGATCGAGCGCGATTGGCGCCGCCGCATCCCATTACGGAGTCGTGCGCGGATCCATACGCATTGAAGGTGGCGTCGAGGTCAATTCACCTTCAGGTCCCGGAAGCCCTTCGTCGGGACGGGTCGTCTTCACCGAGAATCACCATCGCGCCTTGACGGTTGGCGTGGGCAGGTCGGGAACGTTCTCGGTCAAACTGAAGCCGGGCACGTATCGAGCCTGGGGTGGACCGCCCGGGTGGTATCCCAGTTGCCGCGGGAACAATAACAACCCCTTCAAGGTGACCGCCGGGCAGACGGTGACGATTACCGTGGCCTGCGTGGCGCTGTAGTCGCCGGCTCAACTTCAACCATCTACACGTAAAACACCTGGAGGACCGTCTCCGCGCAGAGCACCGGTGCTCGCACGCTCTGGCGCGTGGCCAGGATCAAGGCGTCGCTCGTTCGACAGTCAAAGACCTCACGGCCCCGCTGCGTCATGAGGTCGAGTTCGGCGTGGAAGACGCCTCCGTCGTAGCGCGTGATCCGGGCCGCCACGATGTCGGCGTTCAGTCGCCGCAGGACCTCAGCCATCACCTCGTGAGTCCCGGGACGTCGTCCGTCGATCTTGTCCAGGGCGTTGTGCAGGGCGACCGCTTCGGTCAGGGCGATCGGGATGGCCAGGTACCGGTACGGTGCCTCTTCTTCGATGAGGTGCACGAGTGGCGAGGAGTCCGAGAGGTCGAAGAGCACCGACTCGATGCTCATCACACTGAACTTCGGCTCCGTTTCGACGAGTTCGGCCTGGTCCTCGGCGGTGGCGCTGGCCTCGAGCGAACCGCTCGGCTCGTCGCTCGCCGGCGTCAGTTCGTCGCTCATCAGGGGTCCAGCCTAATTGCCGGTGCGGCGCGAAATGGAGAGCACCAGCCCACCCGCGGTGAAGAAGACCAGGGCGGCCGATCCCCCGTAACTGAGTAGCGGTAGCGGAATCCCCGTCACCGGCATGATGCCCATGGTCATTCCGATGTTCTCGAAGCAGCTGAACGCGAAGAAGACGAAGACGCCGATGCAGATGATGCGGCCCATAGTGTCCTTGGCCAGACGGCCGATGCGAAAGAACCGGAAGGCGACGAAGGCCAGCAACAGGATGATCAACAGTCGATCCGATGAATCCCAACTGTTCGCCGATGGCCGTGAAGATGAAGTCCGTGTGCTGCTCGGGCACGTAGCCGAGGTTCGTCTGGAGTCCCTTGAAGAGTCCCGCGCCGTGGAGCCCGCCGGAACCAATCGCGTTCTTGGCGTTGTCGACGTTGTAGATGTACTGCGCCCACTGCGCGCTGGTCGAGTTCTGGTGCAAGAAGCCTTCGAACCGGTCGATCGCGTAGCGTCCGACGAGGTCCAGGTAGAACGCAGCGACCACCCCGATCGAACCGAGAATCGCCAGCAACGTCAACAGTCGAGGTGGCACTCCGGCCACGACCAGCATGGCCCCGACGCTCAGGACCAAGATGATCGCGGTGCCCAGGTCGGGTTGGACGATGATGAGCAGCAGGGGCACGCCCGACATAACCAGCAGTCGGGCGACGTCGTACATCGTGAGTCCGTCGGGTCTTCGTTGACAGAACGTCGCGATGGCCAGGATCAGGATCAGCACGGTGAACTCACTGGGTTGAATCTGGAAGATGCCGATGCTGTACCACCGCAGGGCGCCCTGGGCCGACGAGCCGATGACGTAGACACCGACCAGTCCGAGCAGGCCGCACACGTAGAGCGGGGTGGTCACGATCTCCAGGCGTCGGTAGTCGATGAGTGACACGACGTACATGACGATGATGCCCAGCCCGACGAAGAAGGCCTGTCGCTCCAAGTAGTAGTGCGGGTTGTACCCGGCGTTGATCAGGCCCTGGCGCGTCGCGCTGTAGATCATGACGACGCCGGTGACACCCAGGGCGATGAGCCCGCCGGCCAGACCGAGGTCCAGTCGGTCCTTCGAGCGGATACGCGACGACATCATGCTCAGGGTGTCGGTCACGAGATCACCTTGAGTAACTGCGCTGCGTCGATGGGCGCGTCCCACCACCACTGCATCTGCAACGCCGCCTGATAGGCCAGCATGCCCAGCCCGTTCGCGCTGGGACAGCCCGAGCGCTCGTGCAGGGCCCGCCACGGCGACAGGCGGGGTTCGTAGGTGATGTCGACGGCGACGGTGTGCGCGCCGACGCCCTGCATGACGGCGACCTCGTCGGCCCGACCCTCGATCGGCGTCGTGTTGACGATTAGGTCGACCGGCCGGTACGTCAACGAGAAGTCGTAGACGTGGTCGTAACGCGCCACGAGCGCTTCGACCTTGGCCTCGTTGCGCGCGTGCACCGCGACCGACGCGACACCGGCCCCGATGAGTCCGTCGATGATGGCGCTGGCCGCAGCTCCGGCGCCCAGCACGACGACGTGCGTGCCTTCGACGTTCAAATCGAACTGCCCGCGAACGGCATTGACGAATCCCTCGCCGTCGGTCGAGGTGCCGAGGAGCTTCCCGTCGCGCACGAGCAGGGAGTTCACGGACTGGGTCCTCGAGGCCACCTCATCGAGATCGTCGCAGATCTCGAACCCGAATCCCTTCAGGGGCATCGTGATCGACAACGCGTCGAACTCCTTTCGCGCCACTTTGTTCAACTTCGCCTTGTCCTTGACGCCCAGTTCGACGCGTCGCGACGATCCTTCGAGCCCGACCATGGCCAGGCCGGCGTCGTGCAGCTGGGGGGTGAGTGAGTGCGCGATGGGCGAACCGGCCACGCCGAGTCGCCACTTCATCCGATGCCGTTCTGTTGGGCCAGTTTCTCCTCGCGCAACTGCTGCGCGAAGGTGGTCGAAAACGCCATGGTGCCGTCTTGGTTGATCAGCGTGAAATAGAGCCACGACCCGGCCGGTGGATGGAGCGTCGCGCGCATGGCGATGGTCGAGACCGCGCATATGGGCGTCGGGGTGAGACCGGTGTTCAGGTAGGTGTTGTACGGCTCTTGGGTCTGGAGCATGGTCGGGGTCACGGTCCCGCCGTCCTTGCCCAGGTAGTAGAGCACCGTCGCGTCCATCTGCAGGGGTCCGCCGCGCTTGAGCCGGTTGTAGATGACCCGCGCGACCTTGGGCATGTTGACAGGGTAGTAGCCCTCCTTCTCCACGATGGAGGCGGCGATCACCAGTTGGTAGGCGTTGAGTCCGTTCAGCGTGGTCGACGGCGTGAGGCCGACCGACGCGGCCTGCGTCACGAATCGCTTCTCCATGGTCGCGGCGAGCTTGGCCGCCGACTCGCCCGGCCGAATGATGTACTCGCCGGTACCGATCAGTCCCTCCAGAGAGCCGGAGCTATGAAACGGGCTCGGCGTCTTGTCGGCGGTGGCCAGTTGGGCGAACTTGTCGCCGTAGGCGTTGCCCCTCGCCCTGGGCCACGTCGTAGGTGACTTCGTGCAGGGTCAGACCGGCGCTGACGTCGACCGCCACGACGTTGGGTGGCGAGCTGAAGACGGATCGCACGTGCGAGAACGACGAGCCCTGCGCGATCTCGTAGGCTCCGGCCTGAACTTGGAACGAACCGAAGATCGCCGTGTCGATCTGGAACGCGAGCGCCGACGCGATGACCCCCTTCGCGTGGATGGCGTTCGCGATCGCCGACAACGACTCCCCGTTGTGGATGGTGACGATGACGTTCTTGCCTTTGCCGTGGAAGAGGGGGTCAACCTGTAGGGCGAACCACGCCACCATGACGATGACGACGACCACGAGACCAGCGACAATCCGGCCCAGTGGCTTACTCAGCATTGAGCCCATCTACATAGTTTTGCAGCATGATGACGGCGGCCGCGCTGTCGAGGCGTGCACGAGACGACTTGGCCGTCAATCCCGCCTCTGACAACGACTTTTGCGCCTCGTGCGTCGTTAGTCGTTCGTCCCACTGCACGACCGACACCTCACCGAAACGTTGTTGCACCTGCGAGAAGAAATCGTCGGCGTCGGCGGTGCTCATGGTCTCTCGGCCGGACAGCGCGAGTGGTCGTCCAATGACGATCACGGCTATCGACTCTTCGTCGATGAGATCACGGAGTCGATCCATCGTCGTGTCGTCGCGAGCGAGAGCCGGTCTGGGGAACGCCATGGACGGACGCGAGTCGGTGACGGCGATCCCGCAGCGCTTGGTGCCGGGGTCGATGCCGAGGACTCGTGCCATCGAGTTACAGTGCCGCCGCCGCGCTCAAGACGGCGTCGATGCCGCGGGCATCACGACCACCGGCCAACGCCAGGCGCGCCGAACCACCACCACCACCGCCGACCAGCGGGGCCAACGCTTTGACGCTGGCGGTGGCGTCCAACGTCTCATCGCTGGCGACCGCGATGGAGACCTTGTCCTCGAACGCCCCGACCAACACGACCACGCGACGTCCTCGACGCTGCAGGTCGGCCGCGAGGGTGCGCAACTGTTCACCGGGATAGCCGTCCACCCGCGCCACCAAGACGTCGGACGTGACCTGCGCGTGCAACTCTTCGGCGTATCGTGACAGCTGCGCCTGGCGGAGCGACGAGAGTTCCTTCTCGAAGTCGCGCTGTCGCTCCATGACGCGTTCCAGGGCCGGAACCACGTCGTCGATGGAGGAGTTCAAAATCGACGCCACCGATCCAAGCGCCGTCTCCATGTCGTGACTTCGTTGGTAGGCGCCCATCGCGCTCACGCCTTCGATCCGTCGCGTGTTCGAGCCGATCGACGACTCGCTCACGATCTGGATCTGGCCGATGTCGCCGAGGCGATCGACGTGGGTCCCTCCGCAGAACTCCAGGCTGTGAGCACCGGCGCGCACCACGCGGACCCGGTCCCCGTACTTGTCGCCGAAAAAGGCGATCGCCCCCATGGACTCGGCCTCCTTCTTTGTCGTTTGAATGGTGTTCACCTCTTCATTGGTCACGACGTCGGTGTTCACCAGGGTCAGGATCTCGGCGGTCTCGTGCGGGGTCACCCCGGCGCCGTGGGAGAAGTCGAAGCGCAGGCGGTCGGGGCCGACGAAGGATCCCTGTTGACGAACGTGGTCCCCCAAGACAGCGCGAAGTCCCGCGTGCAAGAGGTGGGTGGCGGTGTGGTTGCGCCGCGTCGCCTCGCGCCGGTCGGCGTCGATGGTCGCTACCGCGACCTGGCCGGGATGGATCTCACCGGAGAGCAGCCCGCGGTGCGCGAAGAGCCCCCCGGCCACGTTCTGGACGTTGAGGACCTTGAAACTACCGGTCTCGGTCACGACCATCCCGGTATCGGCGACCTGACCTCCGGACTCGGCGTAAAAGGGCGTCGAGTCGAGGAAGAGTTCGCCGACGCCGTCTTGGCCGACCAGCGAAGCCAGGACCTCGGTCTCGACGCTGTAGCGCGACACGTCGCGCCCGACGAACTCGGTCGTGCCGTGGCGTTCGATGAGGTCGCGGTACTGCGCGTCGTCGGCCACGTTCAAGGCCTTGGACCTTGAACGGGCCCGCTCGCGCTGCGCGGTCATGGCCTCGTCGAAGGCGCGGCGATCGACGATCAGCCCGGACTCCGACACGATCTCCTCGGTGAGTTCGATCGGAAAGCCGTGGGTGTCGTGCAACTTGAAGGCGACGTCACCGGGAAATATCGTCGCGCCGCTCGCGGTCACCTCGCGTTCGGCCTCCTCCAGGAGCGAGAGTCCGGTCTTGAGCGTGCGCGCGAAGCCAGCCTCCTCGCGTTCCAGGACCTCGACGATGAGGTCGCGGTCCTTCACCAGTACCGGGTAGGCCCGACCCATCTTCTCGATGGTCGCGTCGACCAACGATGACGACAGTGCCGCGTTGGAGCCGGCCCGGCGCGCCGCCAAGATGGCGCGCCGGATGATGCGACGCAGTACGTAGCCGCGGCCTTCGTTGGACGGCAGCACGCCGTCGGCCACCAGCATCGTCATGGCGCGACCGTGTTCGGCGATGCGCCGGATCGGCCACGTCGCTCGACTCGTCGGCGCCGTAGTTGACGTCGAGCGCGCGCGACGCCGTCTCGAGCAATGGCGCAAAGAGATCGGTGGCGAAGACCGAATCGAGTCCGTTGAGGATCGCGAGGACCCGTTCGAAGCCGGCGCCGGTGTCGATGTTCTTCTTCGGCAACTCGGTGAGCGTCCCGTCGCCGCGAGCGGTCGTACTGCGTGAAGACGAGATTCCAGAACTCGACGAACCGGTCCTCGCCACCACTCTCGGGTCCCCCGTCGGCGCCGAAGCGCGCCCCCTTGTCGAAGAAGATCTCCGAGCTCGGACCGCACGGCCCCGTCGGACCCATCTCCCAGAAGTTGTCCTCGCCGAGGCGCTGGATGCGGCCTGGCCGGGATGCCGATGAGGTCGCGCCACAGTTCTTCGGCCTGGTCGTCTGAGGTGTGCACGGTCACCCACAGGCGCTCGGGATCGAGACCGAAACCCTCGGTGATCAGGCCCCACGCGAAGCGGATGGCGCCTTCCTTGAAGTAGTCGCCGAAGGAGAAGTTGCCCATCATCTCGAAGAAGGTCAGGTGGCGTTGCGTCGTGCCGATGATGTCGATGTCGAGGGCGCGGAAACACTTCTGCACCGAGACCGCGCGCGGGTAGGGCGCCGGCTCCTCCTCGGTGAAGTACGGCTTGAAGGGCACCATGCCGGCCACCGTGAAGAGCAGGCTGGGGTCGTAGGGAATCAGGCTCGCCGAGGGCACGACAGTGTGGCCGTTGTCCGCGAAGTAATCCAGGAAAATTGAACGAAGTTGGGCGGCTTCCACGGGCTTCACTCTACCGAAGGCCCGGAATTGGCCTCGTCCTCGCGTTGCACCATCGCGCGCCACTGTTCGACCAACGCCTTCTCGCGTCCGTACTCGCCGGGTCGTAGAAGTGCTGACCGACGAGCGCGTCGGGCAGGTACTGCTGGTCGACCCACCCGCGTTCGATAGTCGTGCGGGTACTGGTAGTCCGTGCCGAAGCCCTGTTCGGTGGCGCCGCGGTAGTTCGACCCGCGCAGGTGATCGGGTACCTCGACCACGCCGCCCTCTTGCACGGCGCGACGTCACCGCGCCCAGCGCTCGCGTGACCGAATTGCTCTTGGGCATAAGGGCGAGCGTGATCGTGGCGTGCGCCAGGGTCAGTCGACCTTCGGGCAGTCCGATGAACTCGACGGTTCGCGCGGCGGCGTCGGCGAGGACCAGGCCCATGGGATCGGCGAGACCGATGTCCTCGCTGGCGAGGATGACGAGGCGTCGCGCGAAGAACCGCGGGCTCTCGCCGCTCTCGAGCATGGTGACCAGCCAGTAGAGCGCGCCGTCGGGGTCCGATCCGCGAACCGACTTGATGAAGGCGCTGATCTGGTCGAAGTGCGTGTCGCGCGACTGGTGATAGAGGCGACCGTCGCGCGCCTGGGCGACGTGCTCGACCTGGACCAGGTCGGCTCGCCGCGTCCTGCGCTCGCGCCAAGACGATCGCCGTGTCCAACGTGGTGAGCGCGACGCGCGCGTCACCGTCACTGGCCGCGGTGATGGCCTCGAGCGCCTCGTCGGTGATGGAACTCTTTCGAAGCTCGAGTCCCCGGTGCACCAGCACGACGAGGTCGTCGTCGGAGAGGGGGTGCAGCCGCCACAGGGTCGAGCGACTCATCAGCGCGGCGTTCACCTCGAAGTAGGGGTTCTCGGTGGTGGCGCCGATCAGGACGACCTGGCCTGTCTCGGTCGCCGGCAACAACAGGTCCTGTTGGGACTTGTTGAACCGATGCACCTCGTCGATGAAGAGCACGGTTCGCTGGTTCTGTTCCCCGAGCCGGTCGTGGGCGCGCGACAGCGCTTCGCGCACGTCCTTCACGCCGCTGGTGACGGCCGACAGGCTCTCGACCGCGTAGCCGGCCGAACTGGCCAGGATCCGCGCCAGCGTGGTCTTGCCGGTGCCGGCCGGCCCCCACAGAATCATGGAGGTCAGTTCACCGGCCTCCACGAAGCGGCGCAGCGGACCGTTCGTTCCCACGAGGTGCGGTTGGCCGACGAGTTCGTCGAGGGTCTTGGGACGCAGGAGATCGGCGAGCGGCGCGACCTGCTTCAGGCGCTGAGCGACGGCGTCGTCAAAGAGCGACGTAACTCACGAACCTTTCGGCGAGACGGTGATGCGCAGTTCGCGCATCACCTTGGGCGAGACGCCCTTGGGCGCGCCGGTCATCAGGTCGGCCCCCGACTGCGTCTTGGGATAGGCGATGACCTCCCGGATGTTCTCCTCGCCGGCAGAAGATCGCCACCAGGCGGTCGATGCCGAAGGCGAACCCGGCGTGAGGCGGCGCGCCGTACTTAAAGGCGCCCAGCAGGAATCCGAAGCGACTCTCGGCCTCCTCTTCGGTGATGCCCAGGGCCCGAAAGACCCGCGACTGGATATCGGCGCGGTGGATGCGGACCGATCCGCTGCCGAGCTCCCAACCGTTGAGGACCAGGTCGTAGGCGCGGGAACGAACGCGCAGCGGGTCCGATTCGATGAGGTCCAGGTCGTCGGGGTGCGGCATCGTGAAGGGGTGATGCGCCGCCAGCGGGTGGCCCTCGTCGTCCACGCCCTCGAAGAGCGGGAACTCGGTCACCCAGACGTACTTGTGCGGTCCCTCGCCGACCGGCGGGGAACCCAACGTCGTGCGGATCGCGCCGAGCACGTGACAGGCCTCGGCGTACTCGTCGGCCACGCAGAAGACGAGGTCGCCCGACCTCAGCGCCGTCGACGGAGGACACGGCGGCTCGCTCGGCCTCGCTGAGGAACTTATCCAGGGGTGAGTCGAGTCCATCGGCGCGTGACTCGGAACCAGGCCAGTCCCTTGGCCCCCAATGACCTTCGCCTGGTCGGTGAGTTCATCTAGACGCGCGCGCGAGAGGTTCGCGCCACCGGGCACGCGCATCGCCTTGACGGTCGGCGCCGCGAAGGCTTTGACGTCGGTGCTGGCGAAGACCTCCGAGAGATCGTGCAGCAGCATCTCGAACCGAAGGTCCGGCTTGTCGGTGCCGTAGCGATCG
Source organism: uncultured Acidimicrobiaceae bacterium (assembly GCA_963703105.1). Lineage (GTDB taxonomy): Bacteria > Actinomycetota > Acidimicrobiia > Acidimicrobiales > RAAP-2 > RAAP-2. Next base: position 226,381 of record OY969792.1, read on the forward strand.
AGCGCCTCGGTCCAGGTCATCGACGGAATGTCTTCGGGACGCACGCCGGTCGCCGCTTCGGCCGCGTCCAGGACGGCGACCGAGACGAAGCCGAGAACGTCGTCTTGATCGACGAAGCTCGCTTCCATGTCGAGCTGGGTGAACTCGAACTGTCGGTCGGCGCGCAGGTCCTCGTCGCGCATGCACCGCGCGATCTGGTAGTACCGATCGAATCCACCGACCATCAACAGCTGCTTGGCGATCTGGGGGCTCTGCGGGAGGACGTAGAACTCGCCCGGCTGGAGTCGCGAAGGCACGACGAACTCGCGTGACCCTTCGGGCGTCGGCGCCCAGAGCAGCGGCGTCTCGACCTCACAGAAGCCCTGGGCGTCCATGGCGCGCCGTAGCGCGGCGTTGACGACGGCGCGCAGTCGCAGGTTGCGCTGCATGTGCTCGCGACGCAGATCGAGGTAGCGATAGCGCAGCCGGACCGACTCGTCGATGTCGACGCGGTCATCGAGTTGAAAAGGCGGCGCTTCGGCCGAGGCCAGGACCTCGACGACACAGTCGGTCAGTTCGACCGAACCGGTGTCGAGCTTGTCGTTCACCGTCCCTTCGGGCCGTCGGCGTCACCGTGCCGGTTACCCGCACCACGTACTCAGCTGCGCACGTCGACCGAGCCGTCGACGACGGCCTGGACGATGCCCGAGTGGTCGCGGACGTCGAGAAAGGCCAGGTGTTCGCCGTGTTCGCGTCGTTTCGCCACCCAACCGCAGACGCTGACCTTCGTGCCGACGTCGCTCTCGTCGCAGCGACGCGCACAGCAGATCGCGCATGCTCGTGGATTCCAGATTCTTCGACATCGTCAACTCTTCGTCAGTAGTTCGGCGACCACGAACGCGACGTCACTTCGCGCGACCCGGCGTTGCGTCTGCTCGAAATCGTCGCTTCGCAGGTCCCTAATCGTAACCTCGTCGGCCGCCAGCTCCTCGGGTCCGACCAAGAGCGCCAGGCGCGCGCCCGACTTGTCGGCCAGCTTCATCTGGGACTTCATCGAGCGATCGTCGTAGGCCCGGGCCGTCGCGAAGCCCGCTGTGCGTAGCTCGTCGACCAAGAGCGGTGGCGACGTCGTCACCGGTCGTGTCGATGACGAAGAGGTCGAGCGCTCGCTCGACGAGGTTGCGCGGTTCGACGCCCTCGGCCTCTCGCGTGAGGATCAGTCGTTCGATGCCGCTGCCGAACCCGATGCCGCTGGTGGGCTTGCCGCCCAGTTGCTCGGCGAGCTTGTCGTAGCGTCCTCCCCCACCGATCGCGTTCTGCGCGCCGTCGAGGGCGTCGGCCACGAACTCGAACGTCGTGCGCGTGTAGTAGTCGAATCCGCGCACCAGTCGCGGGTCCAGTTGCGACTCGATGCCGATCGACGTCAGACCGGCCACGACCTTCTCGAAGTGGCCGCGACAGTCGTCACAGAGGTGATCGATCAGCATGGGACCCTCTGCGGTGACCGCGATGCAGGCCGGCTCCTTGCAGTCCAGTACCCGCAGTGGATTCTCCGACCAGGTCGTGCGGTGCTCCTCGCCCAGTCGCTCGGCGTTACTCGCCAGATGCGCGCGCAAAAGTTCCACGTAGGCCGCGCGACAGACGTCGTGACCCATCGAGTTGATGAGGAGTCGGAAGCGCGACAGTCCGAGCGCGCGGTAGAAGCGCTCGGCCAGGGCGATGACCTCGACGTCGACGGCGGGGTCGTCGGTGCCGAGAACCTCGACGCCGAGCTGGTGGTGCTGGCGGTAGCGCCCGGCCTGGGGACGTTCGTAGCGAAAGGCCGGCGTCACGTACCACGCCTTCCACGGCGTGGTGGGGTGGTGTTGGATGAAGGCGCGCACGACCGGCGCGGTCCCTTCGGGACGCAGGGCGTAGACGCCGGTCACCGCGGTCCGAGAAGACGTACATCTCTTTTTTGGCGACGTCGCTCTCCTCGCCGATGCCGCGGTTGAAGACGCCGACGTCTTCGAACATCGGCGTGATGACCAGCTCGAACCCGTAGCGGTAGGCGAACTGCGCGAAGGTCGCGACGACTCCCTCCCACTCGGCCGACGCCGGCGCCAGGACGTCGTGGGTCCCGATGGGGGCCTGAAAGGGTGTGACGGCGTCGCTCATGAATTCTTGTTCTGTCCCGGTAGTTGTCGGAAGGCGTCGAAGACGCCGTCGACGCCCTTCAGCGCCGCCAACAGGCTACTGAGATGCGTCGGGTCGGCCAACTCGACGTCGAAGACCATGCGCACGATCCGCGAACCCGACGTCGAGGTCGAACTCGAGATGATGCTGAGGTGATACTCGGCCACGACCTTGGAGACGTCCAGCAGGAGCCGCGAGCGGTCGAAGGCCATGACCTCGAGAACCGCGCGGTACTGACCGCTGACCGATCCGTCCCACTCGACGTCGATGATCCGCTCGCCCAGGCGCTGGGCCAAGGCGACCGCGTTGGAGCAGTCGTCACGGTGCACCGACACGCCGCGACCCTGGGTGATGAACCCCATGATGGCGTCACCGGGCACCGGCGAACAGCACCGCGCCAGGTGGATCATGACGTCGTCGAGACCTTCGACGTACACCCCGGCCGTGCGTCGCGTCGTGCGACCGGTGCGCGGCATGCGCGTGACGGTGGTCGGCATCTGCTCGGTATCGCCGCCGCCGCGCAGTTCGCGGTCCAGGCGTTGGACGACGGCGAGCGCCGAGATCTGTCCGCTGTCGATCGACATGAAGAGTGCGTCGAGGTCCTCGAGGTTCATCGCGGCGATGACGGCGTCCAGGGCGCTCGACGAGAGCGAAGTGGCGATCGGCAGGCCTTCGCGACGAAGCGCCTTGGTCAGCTCCTCGCGGCCGCCTTCGATCGCGTCGTCGCGACGCTCGCGTTGGAACCACTGGCGGATCTTGGACTTGGCGCGCGACGATTGGGCGATCGCCAGCCAGTCGCGCGACGGGCCAGCGGTGTCGCTCTTGCTGGTGACGACTTCGACCACGTCGGCCGAACGCAGGACCGTGTCGAGCGGTACCAATCGACCGTTCACCTTCGCCCCCACGCAGTGGTGGCCGACCTCGGTGTGCACGGCGTAGGCGAAGTCGATCGTCGTGGCCCCCTCGACCAGCGCGATCACCCGGCCCTTGGGCGTGAAGACGTAGACCTCGTCTTGCCCGAGGTCGAGCTTGAGGGCCTCCAAGAAGGCGATCGGGTCGTTCTCCTCCTCCTCGACGTCGGCGAGACGCTGCATCCAGGCGACCTCTTTGTTCGAGGCACCCTCTTTGTAGCCCCAGTGCGCGGCGACGCCGAACTCGGCGCGACGGTGCATCTCGAAGGTGCGGATCTGGACCTCGACCGACTTGCCCCGCGGACCGATCACCGTCGTGTGCAGCGACTGGTACAGGTTGAACTTGGGCGAGTTGATGTAGTCCTTGAAGCGACCGGGGACCGGGGACCACAGCGCGTGGATCGCGCCGATGACGGCCCAGCAGTCACGGTCCTCGTCGACGATGACGCGCAGGCCCACCAGGTCGAAGATGTCGTCGAACTCCTTGCCGCCGATGACCATCTTCTCGTAGATGCTCCAGAGGTGCTTCGGCCGGCCGCGGACCTCGGCCTTGATGCCGAACTCGTCGAGCTTGGCCGACAGCGTCGCCATGACCTCGCCGAGGTAGTCCTCGCGCTCGGGCTGGCGCGCGGCCACCATCTGTTCGATCTCGGCGTAGCGCTTCGGGTGCAGCGTCGCGAAGCTGAGGTCCTCGAGTTGCCACTTGACCTGCTGGACCCCGAGGCGGTGGGCCAAGCGGCGCGTAGACGTCGAGGGTCTCTTGGGCGATGGCCCGCTGGCGGGCCATCGGCATGACCGAGATCGTGCGCATGTTGTGCAGGCGGTCGGCCAGTTTGATGAGCAGTACCCGCCAGTCCTGGGCCATGGCGATGAACATCTTGCGGATGGTGGCCGCCTGTTGCTCCTCTTTGGAGTCGAACTCGAGCCGGTCGAGCTTGGTGACGCCGTCGACGACCGCGGCGACCTGGTCGCCGAACTCCTCGGCCACCCACTCCTTGGTGATGCCGGTGTCCTCGACTGCGTCGTGCAGCAGGGCCGCCGTGATGGTGATCTCGTCCAGTCCCAGGTCGGCGGCGATATCGGCGACGGCGATGGGGTGGGTGACGTAGGGCTCGCCGGTGCGGCGGAGTTGGCCCTCGTGGGCCTTGATGGCGGCCGCGCCGGCGCGGCGGATGACCTCCACGTCGCCGTCGACGTGGTGCTCGAGGAATCGCCCGATGAGGCGCTCGATGGACCCGCTCAGCGCGGGGTCGGCCGAGGAGCGAGAAGTGAGACTGACCATGAAGTCAGCCTAATGGCGGCCTATCGCCGTTTTTGTTTACGCGCGCGCGCCTGAATGGTGCCGCGCGACAGTGTGCCCGGCGCCGTACGGGGCAGTGTCCCGGTCGTCGCCGTGGCGCGCGCTTGACGCTGGACGCCGTCGCCGGCGAGCAGCGCCGCCGCCGCCGGGGTGAGGACGCGCTGGGCACCGCGTTGACGCGCGCGCTCCGCCAACTCGCGGAAGCGCGGTTCGCGCTCTTTCATCCACGCCAGCAACGGGCTCGCGATGAAGATCGACGAGTAGGCCCCGCTCATGAGTCCGACGAACAGAGCGAGGCCGTAGTTCTGCAGCGTGGTCGCGCCGAGGAGGTCGGCGCCGACCAACAAGACCGCCAGGACCGGCAGGATCGCCACCAGCGACGTGTTGATCGAGCGCGCCAGGGTCTGGTTCATCGACAGGTTCACCATCTCGCCGTAGGTCAGTTCACCGCTCTTCAAGATGCCGCCGGCGTTGTCGCGCACGCGGTCGAACACGACCACGGTGTCGTAGAGCGAGTACCCGAGGATGGTGAGGATGGCGATAACGGTGTCCGGCGTGATCTGGAATCCGAACAAGGAGAACACACCGACGGTGACCAGGAGGTCGTGGACCATGGCGATGAAAGCCGCCAACGCCATCTTTGGTTCGAAGCGGATGCTGATGTACGCCACGACGGCGATGAAGAAGACGATCAGCGCTTCGAGCGCGCGGTGCGTGATCGACGCACCCCACGTCGGACCGACGCTGCTCGTCGAGACTTGGTTGGAGCTCGTACCGGCCGCCTTGGCCATGGCGTCCGAAACCTTGTTTGAGAGGGTGCGTCTGAGCTTGCGCGCCGAGCGATTTGATGTCGGCCGTTACTTCGTAGGTCTGTGATCCGAGCTTCACGACGGTGGGGTTGCCGAGTCCGGCATTCTTGACGGCAGTGGTCATGGCTGTGATCGAGGAGTGCGGCGCGAGAACCTCCCACGAACTGCCGCCCTTGAAGTCGATGCCGAGATTGAACCCGCGGATACCAAGCGACGCGAGACCCAGCACGATGATCACCATGGAGATGCTGAACCAGGTGCGCTTTCGACCCGACGAAGTCGATCGTGGTTCGGCCCTGGTAGATCCGACCGAGGCGTCCGGGCGTCTTCTCTCGGTCGTCACGTCGTCACTCATGGGCGCTCACTCCCGGAGTCAGGCCGGCGGTCATCGAAATCGCGGACGTGCTCTCATTGGTGCGACGACCAAGCAGGATCACCAAGGGTCGGGTGAAGTACCAAGTGATGAAGACGTCCATCAATGTCGAGAGGCCAAGGAAGAAGGCGAAGCCCCGCACGTCGCCCACGGCGATGAGGTAGAGCAAGATGGCGGCGAGCAGACTGACCGTGTCGGCGGCCAACACCGTGCGCCAGGCCGAGCGGAAACCCCGGTCGACCGAAGTGCGGATCGAGCGCCCTGCTCGGGCCTCGTCTTTCAATCGTTCGAAGTACACGATGTAACTGTCGACCGTGATACCGATCGAGACGATTATCCCGGTGATGCCGGCCAGGTCGAAACTCGGCGCCAGGGCGGTATGGCCGAGCGCGGAGATGATCGCCCACAGCAAGCGCCGCGGTCGTCGCGAGTCCGAGCACGATCACGAGACCCAACGCGCGGTAGTAGAGGATCGTGTAGAGCAGCACGAGCGCCAGTCCGACGAGACCAGCGCCGAGACCGGCGACGAGGGCACTATGACCCAGCGTCGGTGAGATGATCTCGGTGTTGAGAGGGTTCAGTCGAACCGGCAATGCACCGAACTCCATGGCGATGGCCAGATTCTTGGCGCCCTGTTCGGTGAAGGACCCCGAAATCTCACCGGATCCGGCGAAACTCGTGAAGGTTGACTGTCCCGGTTGGATGAACGGTGCCGATTGAATGACGCCATCGAGTTCGATGGCGAGCGCCTGGTGGAAGTTCTTGTTGGCCACCGTATCCCACTCCGGACTGCCCGTCTTGGTCAAGGTGTAGTTCACGACCCATGCGCCGACTTGGGACTGTTGCGCAATGGCCTTGCCGATGGCCTGCCCGGTAAGTTCCGATGGTCCGAGCAGATAGCGGACACCGGGCGAGCCGAGCAGCGGAAGAATGACATTGTCCTTGGGATTGTCATCGACGGGTTTCGTCGTCTTCACGACCGAGTACGCCGGGTCCACGGGCAAGGTGTTGCTACTGAACGTCGCCGCCGAGTTGTTGGGAACGATCCCGAGGTTGGCTTCGGTCCAGAGGTACGTGCTGGCGCAGGGCGGTACCGAGCCGGTGTAGGTCTTGGCCTTCTTCGTAGGTTCCGCGACCTGGCAAAGCACGGGCCGAAAGAGCAGCTGGGCGGTCTCGCCGACCAGCTTGAGCACTCGACGGGCGTCGGTGACGCCGGGGACGCTCACGACGACGTTCTTGCCCTGCAGGTTGACCGCGGCGCCCGAGACGCCGAGGCCGTTGACGCGGTTGTTCAGGATCGTGACGACCTCTTGCATGTCCGCGGTCGTCGCGTGGGTGGCCGGTGTGTAGACGACCGAGAGGCCGCCGGCCAGGTCCAGGCCCAGTTTCGGTCCCCATCCCAGTGACAGGGTCGCCACCAAAGAACCGAACGCGATGGCGATCGTGAGGATGAGACTGACGATCATCGACCGTCGTGAACCGACCTGTTGGGCCATTACTTCTGATCGCCTTCTTCGTGATGTTCGTCGTCGGCCGATTCGGGAACCGCCGCCGGTGGATCGTACTTACGGGCGATCGCCGTGGGAATGAAGTCCAGCTCCACGCCGCTCGAACTGCGCAGGGTGACAAGACCGTCGTCCATCTTCACCACGGTGCCGATGAAGCCGCCGATGGTCTGGGCGCGCTCGCCCAGTTCGACCTTCCGATTGGTCAATCGAGCGGCCTTCTGCTTCTGGGAACGGGGGCGGATGTAGAAGAAATAGAGGGATCCGAAGACCACCACGTAGACCAGAATCAGGATCGGACTGATTGACGAGGTCGTCTTCTTGGTTGTCGCCAACAACAAATCAACCGCGAACAACATAGGTAATTCCTCCGTATATAGACAAAGAAACCCTAGTCGTTCCGGCCCACCGCTTTAGACCAGCCCACCCCCACGGGGAGTGATTCCGAGGTGGTGATAGGCCCGTTCGGTCGCCACGCGACCGCGCGGGGTTCGAATCAACAGACCGTCGCGCAGCAAGAACGGCTCGTACGCGTCTTCGATCGTCGACGGCTCTTCGCCGCAGGCGTGGGCCAACGTGGTGAGTCCGACCGGTTGATTGGCGAACTGCTGACAGAGCAGTCCCAGGATGCGACGGTCGATCTTGTCGAGGCCGTACTCATCGACCCCGAAGAGCGCAAGGCCCTCGACGGCCACGTCCTCGTCCACGACGTCATGGCCCTGCACCGCGGCAAAGTCACGCACTCGTCGCAGTAATCGATTGGCGATGCGCGGCGTGCCGCGGCTGCGTCCGGCGATGATGGAGGCCGCCTCACCCTTCAGCGTTACGTCCAACAGGCCGGCCGAGCGAGCGACGATGACCGTCAGGTCCTCGGGGTCGTAGAGGTCGAGTTGACCGACGAAGCCGAAGCGGTCCCGCAACGGCGCGGCCACCAGTCCGGTGCGCGTCGTGGCGCCCACCAGCGTGAAGTTCGGCAGGTCGAGTCGGATGGCCCGCGCCGACGGACCTCGTCCGATCATGACGTCGAGACGACGGTCCTCCATTGCCGGATACAGGATCTCCTCCACGCCGCGCGACAGCCGGTGAATCTCGTCGACGAAGAGGACGTCGCCGTCCTGTAGGTCGGTGAGCAACGCGGCCAGGTCACCGGGACGCGAGAGCACCGGCCCTGAGGTGATCCGCAACCCCGCACCCATCTCCGCGGCCACGATGCTCGCCAACGAGGTCTTACCGAGTCCCGGCGGTCCGGCGAACAAGAGGTGATCGGCGGTCTGATTGCGGGCCCGCGCCGAGCCGAGCACGATTTCGAGGTGGCGTACCAGTTCGCGCTGTCCCACGAACTCGGCCAGCGTGCCCGGTCGCAGCGACACTTCGGCGCGGCGGTCCTGCTCGTCGGCGACCGGGGCCACCACGTGGCGCGCCAGTTGTTCGACGTCGATCTCGTGACGGCTCACGGTCGCCTCAGCAGTTGCAGCGCCTGACGCAGTGCCGCGCCCTCGTCGTCCGAGAGCGTCGTGCCGCCCAGTGCTTGGCGTACCTCTTGGGTGCTGTAGCCGAGTCCGCGAAGGGCGTCTTCGATGGCGTCGTTCTGCGGAGGAGCTTTCGTGGCGACGTAGGTCTCCGGGACGACGACCTTGCCCTTGAGCTCCAGCACGATGCGACTGGCGGTCTTGGGACCGATGCCCGGAATGGTCGCGATCAATTTGGCGTCGTCGCTCTCGATCGCCATCGCCAGGTCACCGGTCGACATCGTTCGAAGGGCCGCCAGCGCGGTCGACGGACCGACGCCCGGCGTGACCAACAACAGTTCGAAGAACTCACGGTCCAGGTAGCTCGGGAATCCGTAGAGCACGATCGCGTCGTCACGCACCGCGGTGAAGATATAAAGGTCGACGACATCGCCGACGCGGTAGTCCGCTTGGGAGGCGACGCTCACCTCGTAGCCCACGTCGTGCACGTCGAGCACGATGGCGCCGTCCTTGTGGTGGTGCAACACCTGACCGTGCAGCCACCCAATCATGCGTGGCTCTCGATCGGGTACTTCTGCTCACTGCGCACCACCATGAAGTACGTGATGGCCAGCGCCAGCGCGTCCGCGGCGTCGGCCGGCGTCGGTACTTCGGCTAGGCCACAGAGTCGCGCGACCATGCCCTGCACCTGGACCTTGCTCGCCGCGCCGTAGCCGGTGACGGCCAGCTTCACCTCTTGGGCGTTGAACTGGCGAACCGGCAGGTCGAGGGCCGCGGCTAAGGCGACGGCGACGCCGCTGGCCTGGGCCACGGGGATCGCGGTCTTGGCGTTTCGCTGGTAGAACACCCGCTCCACGACCACCGCGTCCGGGGTGGTCTCTTCGAGTAGGGAACGCAGTTCCACCAACATCTGGCCTAGTCGCCGTTCGACCGGATCTTCGTGGTCCGTTTCGATGGTCCCGGCGCGAACCGCCCGGAAGGACTCCACGCCCATGAAAGACCCTTCGACCAGGCCGTAACCGCAGCGGGTCAATCCGGGGTCAATCCCGAGTACGAACATACGTTCGATACTAGACCTCCAGCGACCGTCGATACGGGAATTATCCCTCGTACGACGCGAGTATCTCGTCGGCGATGTCGAAGTTGGAAAAGACGTTCTGGACGTCGTCGTGGTCGTCGATGGCGTCCATCAGGCGAAGGATCTTCTTGGCTTCGGTCTCGGAGCCGACCGGAATCGAGTTCTGGGGTATCAGGGTCAGCTCGGCGCTGAGCACCTTGGCCCCGAAACCGTCGAGCGCGTCGCGCACCGAGGCGAGGTCCTGGGGCTCGGTCGTGACCGTGAAGTTCGTGCCGTTCGCTTCGAAGTTCTCTCCCCCGGCGTCCATGACCCACTCCAGCAACTGGTCCTCGTCGAGGGGACCCTTGACTTCGATGACGCCCTTGCGATCGAACTGCCACGAGACCGCGCCGGGTTCGGCGATGGTGCCGCCGTTGCGGGCGAAGACGTGCTTGATCTCGGCGCTGGTGCGGTTGCGGTTGTCGGTCAAGGTCTCGACGATGACCGCGACGCCGTCGGGGCCGTAGCCCTCGTAGCTGATCGCCTCGTAGCGCACGCCCTCGAGTTCGCCGGTGCCGCGCTTGATGGCGCGCTCGATGGTGTCCAGGGGGACCGACGACTCGCGGGCCTTTTGGTACATGGTGCGCAGCGACGCGTTGGTGTCGAGGTCACCACCGCCTTCACGCGCGGCGACCTCCACCTGGCGTATCAACTTGGCGAAGACCTTGGCGCGCGCGCTGTCTTTGGCGCCTTTGCGATGTTTGGTCGTTGCCCATTTCGAATGGCCGGACATGAATTCCTCCCGCCCAATTGGGCTTTCTCAGCGTACCGGAGATTTACAGCGCGTCGACAAAGAGACGGTGGATCCGCTCGTCGTTCGTCAGTTCCGGGTGGAACGAACAGCCCCAGATCTGCTCGCGGCGAACGAGCACGGGGTGTTCGCCGTCGCCGTGGTCGTGCCAGGCCAGCACATCGAGGTCCTCGGACCAGGTCTCGATCTTCGGGGCCCGGATGAAGACGCCCGGTACCTCACCGACGCCCTTCACGTGGACCAGCGTCTCGAAACTCGAGATCTGGCGGCCGTAGCCGTTGCGGCGAACGGCCAGCGGCAACCGGTCGAAGCTCCACTGGTCGCTTCGCCCGTCGAGGATCTCGTGAGCCATCAGGATCAGCCCGGCGCAGGTGCCCAACACGCTCAGGCCGTCTTCGATCTTCTTCTCCAGCGTCGGACGGATGCCCGAGGTCGTGAGCAGATAGGCGATCGTCGTGGACTCGCCGCCGGGCATCACCAGACCGTCCAGGTCATCGAGTTGCTCGACGCTGCGTACCGCGACGACGTCGGCGCCGACGCGCTCGAGCATCGAGGTGTGTTCGCGCACGTCGCCCTGAAGGGCGAGGACGCCAACGCGCGGCACGTCTACCAGCCGCGTTCGGCGAGACGCTGCTCCAAAGAGGCGGTCTCGATGCCCTTCATCGCGGCGCCCAGTCCGGTCGAGACCTTGGCCACCACGTGGGCGTCACGGTAGTGCGTCGTCGCTTCGACGATGGCCTTGGCCATGCGATCGGGATCGTCACTCTTGAAGATGCCCGAGCCGACGAAGATCGCCTCGGCGCCGAGCTGCAAGACGAGCGACGCGTCGGCCGGGGTCGAGATGCCTCCGGCGCAGAAGAGCGGCACCGGAAGTTTGCCCGTGAGCGACACCTCTTGAATGAGGGGCAACGGCGCCTGTAGGTCCTTGGCCAGGGCGAACAACTCGTTGGCGTCGGCCGATTGGAGTCGGCGCATCTGGGCCAGTTGATCGTGCGCAGGTGTCGCACGGCTTCGACCACGTTGCCGGTGCCGGCCTCTCCCTTGGAGCGGATCAGACACGCGCCCTCGCCGATGCGTCGGAGCGCCTCACCCAGGTTCGTCGCGCCGCACACGAACGGCACGGTGAAGGCCCACTTGTCGATGTGGTTCTCCTCGTCGGCCGGCGTGAGAACTTCGGACTCGTCGATGTAGTCGACGTCGAGCGCCTCGAGGATCTGGGCCTCGGCGAAGTGTCCGATGCGGGCCTTGGCCATGACCGGGATGGTCACCGCGGCCTGGATCCCCTGGATCATCTCGGGATCGCTCATCCGCGCGACGCCGCCGTCTCGGCGGATGTCGGAGGGAACGCGCTCGAGGGCCATGACCGCGACGGCACCCGAGTCTTCGGCGATCTTGGCCTGTTCAGGGTTGACGACGTCCATGATGACGCCACCGCGCAGCATGTCGGCCAGTCCGCGCTTGACGAGCGCCGATCCGATGGTTGAGGAATCGTGCGAGGAACTCATGCCCACCAGCCTAATTGCCTTCGGTTACCACTCTTCTAGCGCACGTGCTCGCAGTTCCACGTCGTCGAGGTCACTGAGGTCACTCGCGCGGCCACTCCAGATGTCGAACCAGATCCAGCGCCACTGCGCGTAGGTCGGACCGGCGAAGAACGACGTGCTCGAGAGCTGTTGGCCCGCGCACTTGCGCAGCGCCTCAGCCAGGCCCGGCGGGTATCGAATCGCGGCCGCCGCGACCTCATCGGCGCGGTAAGCCAGTCCCTGACCGGCCAGCGCCCGACGCGACTCGTCGTTCGTAACGGCGACCGCGGCCACGCTTTCGCGAAGCAAGAGTCCGAGGCGGTGTCGCGCGAGACAGTGCGCCACCACGCCCTCGAGTTCGATCAGTTCGAAATCGCGCATCAGGGCGTCGGTGACGAAGAAGGAGAGTCCTGCGCCACTGGGTATCAAGCGCGGCGTTGTAGCCCGGGTCGCTCACGATATACGTGTTGACGGCGTCGACGCCGAAAGTGGCGGCCAGCCGGTCCATGACCGTCGTGAGGCGGAGCCGATCCTTCTCGGTGCCGCCGGCCTGGAACTGATCGAGGACGAGGTTCCCGAGCGTGAGCCCCTTGGCTTCATAGCGGACCAACGCGCGACGGAGGTCCCATCCGTAGAGCAGGGCGATGGCGAGGCCGACCAGCGGGAGCCACGCGCACCACGGCCACGCCGGCGATGAGCGCCACCACGACGAATCGCGACGCCGATGGTCTCGGGTAGCTTCTTGCGCGTGGCGAAGGCGCGTACCACCTTTTGGTTCGCGTGCTTCTCGGCGTTGGTGGGCGAATACGGGCTTAGCCAGTTGGGATCGAGGACCGGGGCGACGTAGCGCGGACCGCGATCGCGCGACGGACTGGACCGGCGCGACCTCGAGCGTTGCTTGGTGGCCATGGACCAAGGTTACTTGGTCGCCGAAAATCGCTGGCGGGCCAGCGACGTAGAGATCTTCGTAGCGGTCCATCAACGTCGACATGGACCACTCGTGCGCGTGCGCCTTGGCGCTCGCGATTCTCTCCGGCGACTCTTGCAACGCCACTTCGATCGCGCGCTCGAGGCTGATTTCGTCGCCCGGCGTGAACATCGTGGCGAATCCGGACGCCGCCTCGCGGTATCCCTCGATGTCACTGGCCACGACCGCGGTCTCGCTGGCCATGCCTTCGAGCAGGATCATGCCGAAACTCTCGCCAGCGAGCGACGGCGCGATCAACGCGTTCGCCCGACGCAGCCAGCGTCGCTTCTCGACGTCACTCGGTGCGCCCGACGAACTCGATCAACGGGTCACCGGCCGCCAGCGCTTCGAGCGGTACGGCGCTGGGGTCCGTCGCCGAGGACGACCAGTCGCCACGCGTCTTCGTCCCTCGCGTTGTGCGCGCGAACGGCGTTGATGGCGTGCGCGATGCCCTTGCGCTCCTCGTGACGTCCGAGCACGACCAACACGATGTCGTCACCGCGTTCGCGCGGGGTCGCGACGAAGCGCTCCATCTCGAAGCCGTTGAAGAGGACGGTCGGCATCGAGCCCGCAGGCGGCCGTGACCGTCGCGGCCGCCGACTGCACTGACGGCCGCCGACGCGTCGAGATTCTTCGCCAGGTCGTCGAAGGAGCGGCCTCGACAGACTCAGCGCCGGGCCGCCACCACTACGGTGGAAGGTCGCCACGGCCGCGGCCCGGTGCGCGCGCAGCACTCCCCACCCGAGCAGCGGCGCGAACGGTTCGTGGAAGTGCACCACGTCGGGACGAAAGTCCGCGACGGCGTGCGACGCTCGTCGCGACGCGCTCGGCGACAGTGTCAGCGGCGCGCGACTGCCGTTCGCCGGGAATCTTCAACACCCGGCCCGAAGCGCACCATCTTGCGCCGGCGTGTCATAGGCGGCGTCGTCCTGTGCGTCGGGCACCACGAGCAACACGTCGTGACCGCGACCGAGCGAGTTCACGGCTCATCGCCAGGGCCTGCTCCTGCACACCGCCGTACGCGCTGAGCGCGTAGGGCGACACGATCGCGACGCGCACTCAGTTCCCTTCGAATCGCGGTTGCAGAACGTGCCACTGCTCGGGCGCTCGGCGGATGAGGCCCTCGAGCTCTTCGCGCCAGCGCCTGGGTGACCCGGGTGACGTCTTCGCGCAGTCGACCGAGCCGTTCGGCGCGAATCGGCGGCGTGATGACGGCGAAGTGATCGCGACCGGGTCCCGAGTAACACGCCGCCGCCACCAGCGTGGCGCCGGTGCGCAGCGCCAACGTGGCCGGACCGCCCGGCAGACGGACCCGCTCGCCAAAGAACTCGACCTCGATGCCGTTGCCCTGGATGTCGCGGTCACTGAGCAGGCCGACGACGCCGCCGTCCTCTCAAGCGTCTGCAGCAGCACCGTGCCGGCGTGTTCGTCGAGTGGTTCGATGCGGATCCCGATCGACTCGCGCTTCTCCTTGAACCACGCGAAGAGCGCCGGCGGCTCGAGGTCCTCGGCGACCGCGGTCATGCCGAGGCCGAGGGAGTCGAGGAACGACCCGCCCCACTCCCAGCTGCCGATGTGCGGCAGGGCGATGATCGTGCCGAGTCCCTGGGCCTTGGCGTCGTAGAGGTACTCCAGTCCTTCGCCGATGCGAAAGCGCGCGAAGACTCGTTCCGGTTTGATCCCCGGCAGCTTGGCGCCCTCGGCCCAGTACTGCCCGTAGCTCTCGAAGCCCCGGTCGACGAAGTGCTCCAAGGTCCGCGCGTCGAGCGCGTCGGTCGTCGACGCGCAGCGCGTGCGCCACGTTGGTGCGAAGGTTCTCCCGAGCGCTCCGGTTGTGCCGGCCCACGAACTTCGGACAGCCGTTTGGCGAGGGCCACGTCGAAACGCTCCGGCAGTCGCTCCATGACGGCGCCCAGCGTCTTGAAGAGCGTGACCTTCGATCGGCTCGCCCACGGTTAGCGACGCGACGTGCGACTAAGCCCTCGACGAATCCGGCTGCTGTGGTGATGAATCCGCCCGGCCTGGGTCATCGGCGGATCGGCGCTGGCCGCGATCTGCCAGATCCGCCAGAACCGTCCGGCCGCGGTCATGGCCGTCAGGGCCAGCATGATCCACAGCACCGGGATGAAGATCGGCTTGGCGAGGAGACCGATGCCCAGGAGGATCATCCGTTCGGCGCGCTCCATCAGCCCACCCTTGGCGGCCAGTCCGAGGCTCTCGGCCTTCGAGCGCTGATAGGAGATCAGGTACGTCGTGGTGAGAATGGCGAAGGGCAACAGCACCAGCTGGCCGTGGCCGTGCGCGGTGAGGTAGAACGCCACGCCACCGAGGATCAGGGAGTCGGCCACGCGGTCCATGACCGAGTCGAAGAAGGCGCCGCGTTGGCTGGCGCGCTTGGAGGCCTTGGCGACCGGTCCGTCGAAGAGGTCGTGGAACCCGGTCAGGGTGAGGAGCACGATGGCGATCCAGAAGTGGCCCAGGGCGATCATCCAGGCCGTGGCGAAGGAGAAGACCAGCCCCGAGAAGGTGAGCACGTCGGCCGAGAATCCGATGCGGACCAACCAGCGTCCCGTCGGCAGCGTCACCGTCTCCACCGACTTCCTAAAGTTTCCGTCGAGCATCGATCCTCCGGATCCCGTCACTCAATTGTAACGAACCGTTATATCCGGTTCGTCTCAAATCTGGTCGTGGACCTTTCGCCACGTCGATTCCAGCGACTCGGGCAGCACCCGCGTCTCGCCGATGGTGGTCATGAAATTGGTGTCGCCGAGCCAGCGCGGCAGGACGTGGCCGTGCAAATGCTTGGGAATTCCGGCCCCGGCCGCCTGGCCCAGGTTCATGCCGAGGTTCATGCCGTCGGGGCCGTAGGCCGCCTCGAGGGCCACGACGCGTGCGGCGCTGCATCTCGCAGTAGTCGCCGTACTCGGCGTCGCGTGAGCTCTTGGAGCGTGGACACGTGACGGATCGGCAGGATCAACACGTGGCCCGAGCCGTAGGGGAAGGCGTTGAGGACGACGAAGGTGAGGTCGCTCTTGGCGATGACCCCGGTGCTCTCGTCGACCGGCTCTTGCGGCCAGCGCGCAAAAGACGCACGCCCCGTCGTCGGCGACGTGGCTCTGGGCGACGTTGACGACGTAGTTCTCGCGCCAGGCGGCCGAGAACCGCTCGAGGGCCACTAGCGGTCCTCGGGCGAGCCGTGCGTCGCGACCTCGTCGACCACCCGGTCGCGGAACTCCGCCACACTCACGCCGCGCTCGGGATCGTTCGACCCGCGCGCGTTGACGCCGAGGGTGCCCTTTTCGACGTCGTCGTCCCCGACCACCAGGATGTAGGGGATCTTCTCGAGCTTGGCCTTGCGGATCCGCGCGCCCAGCGGTTCGCTGGCCACCTCGACGCCGACGCGCAGTCCTTCGAGGGCAAGGGTCTCGGCGACGTAGCCGGCGTAGGCGTCGTGGTCGTCGCGCACGCCGAGGACCCGCACCTGTTCGGGGCAGAGCCAGGTCGGCATGTTGCCGGCGTAGTGCTCGAGCAAGATGGCCATGAAGCGCTCCACCGATCCGAAGAGGGCACGGTGGATCATGATCGGACGGGCTTGCGTGTTGTCGGCCGCCACGTAGGTCGCGTCGAATCGCTGCGGGGTCTGGAAGTCGAGCTGCACCGTCGACATCTGGTGGGTGCGGCCGATGGCGTCGCGGGCCTGGACCGAGATCTTGGGACCGTAGAACGCGCCGCCGCCGGGGTCCATCACCAGCTCCAGCCCGGCCGCCTTCGCCACCTGCTCCAAGGTCGCCTCGGCCTCGCCCCACTCCTCGTAGCGTCCCGACCGCCTTGCCCGGCGGGCGCGTCGAGAGTTCGAGGTAGAAGTCATTGAGTCCGAAGTCGCGCAGCAGGTCGAGCACGAACTGCAGCGTGCGCGTCAGCTCCTCGCCCATCTGCTCCTTGGTGCAAAAGATATGGGCGTCGTCTTGGGTCATGCCGCGCACGCGCGTCAGTCCGTGAACCACGCCAGACTTCTCGTAGCGATAGACCGAGCCGAACTCGAAGTAGCGCAGCGGCAGGTCGCGGTAGCTGCGCTGGCTCGACTTGAAGATCAAGGTGTGGAACGGGCAGTTCATCGGCTTCAGGTAGTACTTGGTGCCGCCGTCGAGCTCCATCGGTGGGTACATCGACTCGGCGAACCATTCGAGGTGACCGGAGGTCTCGAAGAGTTCGGACTTTGAGATGTGCGGCGAGTAGACGAAGTCGTAACCCGAGACCTCGTGGCGCTGGCGCGAGTACTCCTCCATCACGCGGCGCATGGTGCCGCCCTTGGGGTGAAAGACCGCCAGTCCCGGACCGATCTCGCCGGGAAAGGAGAAGAGGTCCAACTCGGCGCCGAGCTTGCGGTGATCGCGCAGTTCGGCCTGGGCCACCTGTTCCAGGTGCGCGACCAACGCCGCGTCGCTCTCCCAGGCCGTGCCGTAGATGCGCTGCAGCTGCGGGTTCTTCTCGTCGCCGCGCCAGTAGGCCCCGGCGACGCGGGTCAACTAGAAATGCCCCAGACGCGCCGTCGACGGGACGTGCGGACCGCGACAGAGGTCGGTGAAGGCCGGCGAGTTCGAGTACGTCGAGACCGACGTCGTCGAGCCGACCTCGGCGAGGTCCTCGTCGGTCGGAGCCTTCGCGACCGCGTTGATGATCTCCACTTTGAAGGGCTGGTCGCGAAAGAGCGTCGAGGCCCTCCTCGATGGAGTACTCGTGTCGGGTGAACGGTTGGTCCTCGGCGATGATCGCGCGCATCTCTTCGTCGATGCGCACCAGGTCGTCGTCACTGAAGTGCGCCGCGCCGGGCAGTTCGAAGTCGTAGTAGAAGCCGTCGGCGATCGCCGGGCCGATGGCGTAGTGCGCGCCGGGCCAGAGTCGGGTGACGGCTTGGGCCAGGACGTGCGCGCTGGAGTGACGGATCACCTCGCGGCCGAGCTCGCTCTGCGGCGTGACGATCGAGACGGCGGCGCCGTCGGGTAGCGGCGCCGAGAGGTCGGTCAGTTGGCCGTTGACCTGCGGCCGCCAGGGCGTCTTTGGCGAGTCGCTTGCCGATCGCGCTCGCCAGGTCGTAGGCCGTGGCGCCTTGCGGGAGCGTGCGCCGGCTGCCGTCGGGGAGCTGTACTTCGATGTCAGACATTTCGGCCACTCATTGTCAAATGTTAATGCCTAACAATGAAGCGGCCGGGGCGACGTTGAAGCCGGCGTGCGCCGCGTCGTCGATCGCGCGCAGCGCCGCCGGGCTGTCGAGGTCGTCGTCGAGGGCGCAGCGTACGTCGTCCACGCACCGAACTCGGTCGACCGTTGGTCAACGTCGAACGCCACGTCGCGAGACGTGACTGCGCCATGGAGAGCAACTCGTCGCGCCACTCCCAGTCGTCGCGGTAGTGGTGGTCGAGCAACGCCAGTCGCACCGCGGTCGGCTCGGCGCGCGACGCCAGCTCTTCGACGAAGACGAGGTTGCCGAGGGACTTGGACATCTTCGTGCCGTCGAGTCCGACCAGTCCGACGTGCATCCAGTGCTTCACGAACGGCGGCACCGGAGACCGACTCACTCTGGGCCGCTTCGCACTCGTGGTGCGGGATAGGCCAGGTCGCGTCCCCCGCCGTGCACGTCGAGGGTCACGCCCAGGTCGCGCAGCGCGATGGCCGAACACTCGATGTGCCAGCCCGGTCGACCGGCACCCCAGCGCGACTCCCAGGCCGGCTCGTCCTCCAGCGACGGCTGCCAGAGCACGAAGTCCAGCGGGTCGCGCTTGTTCGGGTCGTCGGGACGGCCCGCCGTGCACGGCCGCCAGTTCCAGCATCGCCACGCGGTCCTCGTGACTGACCTGGCCGAAGCGCGGGAACTTCGAGACCTCGAAGTAGACCGAGCCGTCGACCTCGTAGGCGATACCCGCGTCGAAGGTCCGACCGATCATGGTGAGGATCTCCGGGATCGCGCCGGTCGCGCGCGGCTCGGCGTAGACCGGGAGGAGGTTGATGAGCTGCATGTCGCGGTCGAACCTGGCCATCTCCTGGGCCGCGAGGTCCAGGTAGTTGACCCCGAGTTCGCGCGACTTGCGCAACATGTCGTCGTCGACGTCGGTGACGTTGCGCACGCAGCGCGTCTCGTGGCCGGCGTCGCGCAGTCGGCGCTGCAGGAGGTCGAAGCAGAGATAGACGTAGGCGTGTCCGAGGTGCGCCGCGTCATACGGCGTGATGCCGCAGCTGTAGATGGTGACGATCGGGCCCGCCTCGAGGGCGAACACGCCGCCGCGCGCGGTGTCGTAGAGCTGCATCGAGTCTAGAGGCCCGCCATCTTCACGTAGCTGTGCGTCTTGTGACGGATGTTGATCGAGATGCACACGGCGGTGAAGGCCTCGATGGGACTGGCGAGCGACATCGTGCCCGCGATGACGGCGCGCAGTCCGCTCACGCGATCGATCATCTCGGCGACCTGTCGACGCGCGTCGTCGTCGTCGGAGAAGATCAGCACGTCGGCGTCGAGTTCGCGAGTCGAGGTCCTCCATCTGCGCGGCCGGCAGGTGGTGGAACGCTCCGACGATCACGCTCTCGGGCAGCGCGTGGGCGATCTGCGCGGCCATCGATCCGCGCGACGGATAGAGCGCCACCATCTCACGACCTTCGCGCGAGAGCGCGTTCACCATCGAGATCACGATCTTGCCCTTGAGCAGTTGGCGCAGGGCGCTGGTCGTGGCGATCGCCGAATCCCACGGCGTCGCCACGACCACCAGGTTGCACGCCGCGGCCTCTTCGTTCGTGCCGCCCTCGACCGTGCCCTCGCCGCGAAGCGTGAGACCCCGCGCGATCCCCTTCGGCGCGATCGGCGTCGCGAGAGCCGAGTACGACTGTCGTAGCCGGCGCTGGCGAGTCGCGCCGCGACCCCTCGACCGGCGGGACCGGTGCCTCCCAGAATGCCAACTGTCGCCATCGTCGTCCTCGAAAAATAGATGTTGGCAAGTACGCTAACAAGATGGCGCTCCTGGATGACCACCGTATTCTCGTCACCGGCGTCCTCACCGATGACTCGTTGGCCTTCGGCATCGCCAAGCGCGCTCTGGAAGAAGGCGCCACGATCGCCCTCTCGGGCGCCGGGCGCGGCCTGTCCCTCACCAAGCGCACGGCGCGCAAACTCGGCGACGTCGGAGAGATCATCGAACTCGACGTCACCGACCCGGCAGCAGGTCGAAGCCGCCGCGGCCGAACTGACGACCCGCTTCGGACGACTGGACGGGCTGGTGCACGCCATCGGCATGGCGCCGCCGAGTTGCCTCGGTCACGGGATGTTCGCCGCCCCGTTCGAAGACGTCGCGACCGCGCTGCACATCTCGACCTACTCATTGGCGGCGCTGGTGGGCGCCTTTCGACCGCTGCTGCAAAAGAGCGAGGCCCTCGGCGGGGCGTCGGTCGATCGCGCTTGGACTTCGACGGTTCGCGGGCCTATCCGATGTACGACTGGATGGGCGTCATGAAGGCCGGACTCGAGTCGCTCGGACGCTACCTCGCGCGAGAGGTGGGCCCGGACAAGATCCGCGTCAACATGCTCGCCGCCGGTCCGATCCGCACCATCGCCGCGAAGTCCATCCCCGGGTTCTCGCAGTTCGAGGACACCTGGAGCGAGAAGGCGCCGCTCGGCTGGGACGTCTACGACTCGAGCGCCGTGGCCGACACCGCCGTCGCGATGCTGTCACCGCTGCTTCGTGGCACGACCGCCTCGGTCGTCTACGTCGACGGCGGCTATCACTCGATGGGCTAGATCCTCCTGGTCGGCGAACTGCGTCTCGTAGAGGACGCGGTAGACCCCGCCCTCGGCTAACAGCTCGGCGTGGCTACCGCGCTGGACGATCGTGCCGTTCTCGACGACCAGTATCTGATCGGCGTTGCGGATCGTCGAGAGTCGGTGCGCGATCACCAGCGACGTGCGCGACGACATCGTCTCGTCCAGCGCGCGTTGCACGGCCGCCTCGCTCTCGTTGTCCAGGTGCGCCGTCGCCTCATCGAGCACGACGAGTCGCGGCGCCTTGAGCAAGAGTCGCGCCAAGCGCGACGCGCTGCTTCTCGCCGCCACTGAGTCGATAGCCCCGCTCGCCCACCACGGTCTCGAGACCGAGGGGCAGCGACTGCACCAGGTCCCAGATCTGGGCCGCGCGCAGCGCCGTTTCGATCTCGGCCTCGGTCGCCTTGGGTCTCGCGAAGATCAGGTTCGTGCGCAGGGTGTCGTGAAAGAGATGCGGGTCTTGGGTGACGACGCCGACCATGGCGTTGAGTGACGCCGTCGTGGCGTGGCGTACGTCGACGCCGTTGATGGTGACCGCACCACGGTCGACGTCGTAGAGGCGCGAGACCAACATCGAGATCGTCGTCTTGCCGGCCCCGCTGTGCCCGACCAGCGCGGTCATCGTCCCCGGCTCGACGCGAAACGACACGTCGTGCAGGACGTCGGTGCGCGGCGTGTCGTCCAGCCGCGCCACGGCCTCCAACGAGGCCAGCGAGACCTCTTCGGCCCCGGGGTACGAGAAGTCGACGTGGTCGAAGACCAACTCGGCCGGTCCGTCCGGGATCGACGACGGCGTCGGGGCTCTCTTTGATCATCGGCTCGAGGTCGAGGACCTCGAAGAGTCGCTCGAAGCTCACCATGGCCGACATGTAGTCGATGTTCAGGTTCGAGAGTTGCGTAAGCGGTCCGTAGAGACGGGTCAGGTAGAGCGTCAGGGCCACAAGGGTTCCCAGCGCCAGCGCGCCGTGGATGACCTCCACGCCGCCGAATCCGTAGGCGAAGGCCGTGGCCAACGACGCGGTCAGCGAGAGCGCGATGAAGAAGAAGCGCTGGTACATGGCCTGGTGGATGCCGATGTCGCGCACCTGACCGGCCCGGCTCTCGAAGAACTCGCGCTCGTCGTGCGGACGACCGAAGAGCTTGACCAGCATGGCCCCGGAGACGTTGAAGCGCTCGGTCATCACCATGTTCATCTCGGCGTTCAGCTCCATGCCCCGCTGGAACAACGTGCCCAGCTTTCGTCCCACCCGTCGCGCCGGTATCAAGAAGACCGGCAACAGGAGCAAGGCGACCAGCGTGATCTGCCAACTCAGGACGAGCATCGTGCCGATCACGATGGTCACCAGGATCACGTTGCCCACCACGTTCGAGAACAGGTCGGTGAAGGCCTGCTGCGCGCCGATCACGTCGTTGTTGAGTCGACTGATCAGGGCGCCGGTCTGCGTCCGGGAGAAGAAGGCGATCGGCATCTCTTGAATATGGCTGAAGACCTCGGCGCGCAGGTCGTAGATCAGTCCCTCGCCGATCACCGCCGACGTGCGGCGCTCGAACAGCGAGAGGAACGCGTCGAAGAGCGCGAGCCCGGCGCCGAGCGATGCCAGGCCGATGACCAGCGCCTCTTGCTTGTCTCTGATAGCGATGTCGATGATGCCGCGAAACAACAGGGGCGTGACCGAGCTGACGACGGCGTCCAAGACGACGGCGATCGAGGAAGATGACGAGCAGCGCGCGGTACTTCCGTCGCGTAGGTGAGCATCCGGGGCAGCGTGCCCTTTTTGATCTGGTGCTCGAGGATGTCGCGGTTCTGTCGCATCGAGCGCAGGCCCATGCGACCGCCACCGCCACCCCCCGCCACCGCCGTGCATGCTCATCGCGTCTCCATAGCCCATTCGATTGTAGGAAGGGCGTTGCGCGAGGCGAGCGCTCGTCAGCTCTCGTCGCAGACGCTGCTCCAAGTCGCGGATGATCGCGTTCGTGCGGACCGCGGCGGTTCGCCCGCGTCGTCGCTCGTCCACTCGATGAGAGGCCCTCCCAGATCCGCACCGACACCGGGTTGGCGTCGTGTTCACGCAACACGTCGTAGACCGCGTCGCGCGTCATGGTGACGATCCTCATCAGACCGGCGATGTCCTGCGCTTCGAAGCGCCAGTTCGGCGTCGGTCACCGGGTGACGGCTCGGACCATCCGGCCGCTCGCAGTTTGTCCTCGTCCGTCGGGAGTGAGCGCGACGGCGTCACCGATATTGAGGTTGGAGATCACTTCGGCGATCACGGCGCCGTTGGGCGACAGGCCAGTACTGCACGTAGCGCACGTCCTCGAACTCGATCACCGCGACGAGGCAACGGGGATCGACCACCATGGCGCCGAGCATCTCGGGCAGGTTCGCGATGAACGAGCCGACGTTCGAGACGCACCCGTTCGTCGTGTTGACCCACGTGCACCGTTCCCACAAAGCGAAGATACGGAGACGGTGTGACAACGACAGTCGCTATGACGCGAGCGCGCTCACCACGATGATCACGCCGAGCGTCATCATGACGCACGCGCCGACCGTTCGAAGCACGACCAGTCGGTGCGGCGAATCGGAGAGCCACTCGCGCGCCGTGCCCGCGATCATGCCCCACGTCCCGTCACTGAGAAAGGCCATCACGCTGAAGATGCCGCCGAAGATCAACAGCTGCACGGTCACGTTTCCCTTGGTGCGGTCAACGAAGTGGGGAAAGACCGCGGCGAAGAAGACCAGCGACTTGGGGTTCAAGATTCCGACGGTGAATCCTTGGCGAATGACCTGGACGTTCGACGGTCGGTACTCCTCACGCTTGGCCATCGCGGCGGCGTGGGCGTGACGGTGTCGCATGGCGCCCACGCCGAGCCACAGCAAGTACAGACCGCCGGCCAGCTGCAGCGTGATCGAGAACGTCTTGGAGTGACTGAGCAGGGGTCCGAGACCGACGGCCACGATGATCGAGAGGACCAACGTACCGATCGAGTTGCCGAGTACCGTCAAGACCGCGACGGCGCGGCCCCAGGCGACGCCGCGCGCCAGCGTGAACAGAACGCTCGGTCCCGGGCACCATGATGATGGTGATCGAGGCGACGAAGAACTCGGCGAGCTGACTTCCCGAGATCACGGGCGGCGCCACTTCAATATTCGCTCCAGGACGTTCAGGCTCGCCCCGATGCTGAAACCGATCGTCGCGGCGAAGAACGCCGTCGCGATGCCGACCGTGCCGCCCAGGAGCCAACCGATCGTCAACACCACCGCTTCGATGGTGAGACGGATATACACGATGCTCACGTTCAGTCGACTATGCAGTCCGGTCATGAGTCCGTCGCGCGGACCCGGCCCGAGGTTGCAGGTCAGATAGAACGCGCTCCCCACGCCGATGGAGAGCACCGCGCCGAGCGACGTAGACGCACCTTCAGCCAGTCGGCGTGCGGCGCGCGCGACGGCGTAGGTCGTCAGGTCCAAGACGTAGGCAATGATGACGACGTTGGAGATCGTCCCGAAACCGGGACGCTGGCGCAGCGGAATCCAGGCCAGGAGAACCACGACGCTGATGAGCGCGGTCGACCAACCCAAGCGAAATCTGCGCGTGCTTGGCGATTCCTTGGGCGAAGACGGTCCACGGCGAGGCCCCCCACTGCGACTGGACGAGCAGACCCTCGCCGAACCCGAAGGCCGCGAGTCCTCCGAACAGCGGGAGCACCATTCGGGGTCGCACGGCCCAGGTGCTTCGAGCTCGCCACGGCGTCATCGGGGATCTTGTGGCTGAGCTTCATGGTCCTGTGAACGTTATCCGTCGCGCGGTTGCGCGCTCCGGCCGAAACGACTCAATCGCTCATCGATCCTCGATCGACATCCCTACGTTGGAGACCACTCAGCGGGTCTGTCCCACCAACTTTTCGACGGCATTGGTCACGGCGGAGACGACCAGCGGGTTGAAGACCGTCGGCACGATGTAGTCGGCCGAGAGTTCGCCCGGCGTGACGACGTCGGCGATGGCGCGTCCGGCGGCGATCTCGATCTCCTCGGTGACCTGTTTGGCCCCGGCGTTGAGCATGCCGCGAAAGATCCCCGGAAAAGCCAGGACGTTATTGATCTGGTTCGGCTCGTCACTGCGGCCGGTCGCCACGACCGCCGCGTAGCGTCGCGCCAGGACCGGGTCGACCTCGGGGTCGGGATTGGCCAGGGCGAAGACGATGGATCCCGGTGCCATCAGCTTCAGCTGGTCCTCGCTCACCAGGTTCGGTCCCGAGACACCGATGAAGACGTCGGCGCCGGCCATGGCGTCACTCAGCGATCCGGTGCGCTTCTCCTTGTTGGTATGCGTGGCCAACCAACGGCGCTCCGTGTCGAGACGCTCGTCGTCCGCCGAGATGATGCCGCCGCGATTGACGCCGATGACGTCACCCACTCCTTCTTTCAACAGCAACTTGGAGATCGCCACACCGGCCGCCCCGACGCCCAGCACGACGACCCGACGTCCTTCATCTCCTTGCCGACCACGCGAAGCGCGTTGATGAGCGCCGCGAATACGACGATGGCCGTGCCGTGCTGGTCGTCGTGGAAGACCGGGATATCGAGCAGGTCGCGCAGACGTCGCTCGATCTCGAAGCAGCGCGGCGCAGAGATGTCCTCGAGATTGATCCCGCCATAGACCGGAGCGATGCACTGGACGATGCGCACGATCTCATCGACGTCCTGGGTCGCCAGACAGACCGGCCACGCGTCGATGCCGGCGAAGCGCTTGAACAGGAGCGCTTTGCCCTCCATCACCGGGAGCGCCGCTTCCGGTCCGATGTTGCCGAGACCGAGGACGGCCGAGCCGTCGGTCACCACGGCGACGGTGTTGCGCTTGATGGTCAACTTGCGCGCCGCCGACGGATCCTTGGCGATCGCCATCGAGATGCGCGCCACGCCCGGGGTGTAGGCCATCGAGAGGTCGTCGCGCGTCTTCGAGCGGGACCTTCGGCTCCACCGAGATCGTGCCGCCGAGGTGCATGAGGAAGGTGCGGTCACTCATGGCGATGACCCGGGCGCCGTCGACGACCTCGACGGCCGCGCGCAGCAACTCGGAGTGGCCCTCGTCGGTGGCGTTGCACGTGAGGTCGATAGTCATGCCCGAACCGTTGGGATCGACCACGTCGAGCGCCGTGACGGCGCCCCCGGCGTCACCGACCGCGGTCGTGACCGCCCCGATGCGCGAGTGATTCTCGAGCGTCACGCGCATGGTCACGGAATACGAGGCACTGGGAACACTCATGGGCACGATCCTTCGGTTCAGCCCCGGGGGGACAAGTGACAGGTCGCGCGATAGCGCGGCACGAACCCGTGGCGCGGCTCGATTCTAAGACCGGCGCGGTAGCGGACCAAATCCACTCACGGTCGTTCTCGTTGGTCCAGCGAAACCGCGACACGGAATCAACCGTCGCGCGACGCGGTCGCGCAGGCGTCGACGAGCGTGGCGGGCGAGCGCCAACGGAGAGCAGAGCGGTATCGTGACCTGACAGGCAACACAAAGGAGATCCCATGGGATTCATGGACAAGGTGAAAGAACAGGCAGCCTCGGCCGCCTCGGCGGCCAAGGACGCGGCGGCCAAGGGCCAGGCCAAGGTCGGCGAAGTGCAGGCCAAGCGCGGCGCCGACGGGGTTCTGCGCCAACTCGGACTCGCGGCCTACCTCCAGACCCAGAATCGTGCCCCGGCCTCGACGGACAGCGACATCGAGAAGTACATCGAAACGCTCAAGACCTACGAAGCCGAGCACGGCGAACTGAGCGCCGAGGACTCCCCCAGTACCTGATCGGACCTACTCGGTAAGCAGAACCACCCGGCCAAAGGCCTGACGACTCTCGATGAACGCGTGCGCCTCCTCGGCGTCGGCCAAGGCGAAGCGTCGGTCGATCTCCACGCGCAGATCTCCTGCGGCAACCTCTTCCAGAACGTTCGCGATCATGGCGTACGCCCGCGATCCGACGAACAACTCGGGCCCGAGGAAGTAGCCGATCAGACTCTGATTCGAGGTACCGAGCGTCGACGTGTCCAGCTTCGTCGACCTCGCTTCGTCCGGCGTTGCCGAAGGTGATGCACCGTCCGCGATAGGCCAGCGCGGTCAGGCTCTTCTGCAGGTTCTCGCCACCCACCGAGTCGAGGATGACGTCGGCACCCTTCGAAGTTGGTGAGCGAACGAACCTCGGTGACGAAGTCCTTCTCCCGGTAGTTGATGCCGTCGTCGAGACCGAACGCGCTTCAGGCGCTCGAGTCGCTCGTCGCTCGAGGCCGTCGCGATGACCCGGGCTCCCGCGCGCTTGGCCATCTGGATGGCCGCCAGTCCCACCCCGCCGGCGCCGGCGTGAATCAACGCCGTCTCGCCCTCGACGAGTCGGCCGAACTCGAAGAGCCCGTCGTGGGCCGTCCCGTAGGCGACGGGCACGCAGGCCGCCAGTTCGGTCGCCAGACCGTCGGGGATCTTCCAGGTGGTGAGCGGGTGCGCGACGCGAAGCTGCGCGTGCGAACCGTGAAAGGCCAGGGAGACGACGCGGTCCCCGACCGCGAAGCCCGTGACGTCCGATCCGACGCGCAACAGCGTCCCGGCGCACTGGTAGCCGACAACGTGCGGAACGCTGACCAGCGGTCCGCCCAGTCGATTCAGCGTGTCGCCGCCTTCGATGCTCACGACCTCGACACCGACCAGCATCTCGCCGGGACCGGGAACCGGGTCGGGCACCTCTTCGTAGCGAAAGACACTCGGGGCGCCGTTCTCGTAGTAGACCGCGGCTTTCATGCCTCCTCCTTCGTCGGCGTCCAAACCCTAACGCGCGAAGTTGAACGAATCGCGCCCTGTCGACGTACGACGTCACCCGACGTCTGAATCGCGAGACGGTTATTCTCCGTGTGAGACGAACCGAGTGACGCAACGCCCTCGACGTGGTGCCCGGAAAGGACGACGATGAGCACGACCATGGAGCGAGCAGAGACGAGTGAACAGGCGACCGAGCACTTCGACGTCGTCATCGTCGGGCGCCGGCATCTCCGGGATCGGCACCGCCTATCACCTGCAGACCCAGAACCCCGACCGCAGCTTCGTCATGCTCGAAGCCCAGGACGGCTTCGGCGGGACGTGGCAACCCACCGCTACCCCGGGATCCGCTCCGACAGCGACCTCTACACCTTCGGCTACCGCTTCAAGCCGTGGACCAGCGCGCCCATCGCCACGGCGGCCGAGATTCAGAAGTACCTGAGCGATGTCATCGCCGAGAACGACCTGCAGCGCCACATCCGCTACGGCCACCACATCGACGCGGCGTCGTGGGACAGCACCGAGAACCGCTGGAACGTCGAAGCGACACGGGCCGACACCGGTGACACGGTCACGGTCAGCGCCAATTTCCTATGGATGTGTCAGGGCTACTACCGCCACGACGAGGGCTACACCCCGGAGTGGCCGGGAATGGAGCGGTTTCAAGGGACGATCGTCCATCCCCAGAACTGGCCCGAGGACCTCGATTACCGCGACAAAGAGGTGATCGTCATCGGTTCGGGCGCGACCGCGGCGACGCTGGTCCCGGCGATCGCCGACGACGTCGCGCACGTGACGATCCTCCAGCGCTCGCCGACCTACTACTTCACCGGTGAGAACCGTAACCTTCTGGCCGACCACTTGCGCGAACTGGAGGTCCCCGAGGAGTGGGTCCACGACATCGTGCGCCGTGAGAACCTCTTCAACCTGCGCACCCTGACGCAGCTCGCGCTGGAAGAGCCGGAGTTCGCCAAGACCGCACTCATCGACCTCGTGCGCGACGCCCTGCCGCCCGGCTTCGACGTGGAGACGCACTTCACCCCGCGCTACATGCCGTGGCGACAGCGCATCGCCTTCTTGCCGGACGGTGACCTGTTCAAGTCCATCAGCGCCGGTCAGGCGTCGATGGTGACCGACGAGATCGCCACCTTCACCGAGAGCGGGGTCGAGTTGAAGAGCGGCGACGTGCTCGACGCCGACATCATCGTGACGGCCACCGGATTCAACTTGAGCGTTCTGGGCGATATCTCGTTTTCCATTGACGGAGAGCCGTTGAACTTCGCCGACACGGTCACCTATCGCGGCATGATGTTCTCCGGCGTGCCCAATCTCGTGTGGGTCTTCGGCTACTTCCGCGCCAGCTGGACCCTGCGCGTCGACCTCGTGAGCGACTTCGTCAATCGGATGCTCGTGCACATGGACGAACTCGGCGCCACACGGGTCACCCCCCGACTGCGTGAGGTGGACCGCAAGGAACCTTGGTTGGAGTGGGTGGACGTCGAGTACTTCAATCCCGAACTACTTGATGCGATCGATGCACCTCATGCCGAAACGACTCGACCGGCCGGAGTGGCGTCACACCCAGGACTACTGGGCCGAACGAGACGAACTGCCGTTGGTCGACCTCGACGACGGCTGTCTGGTCTTCGAATGACGAAGGGCGTCGATGTCGTTCGCGACTAACGGCTCCGTCGAGGTCTACTTCGAGACCTTTGGCGAAGCGGGCGACGACCCCCTACTCCTGATCAACGGTCTCAGCAGTCAGTGCATCAACTACGACGTCGAGTTCTGTCAGATGTTCGTCGACCGTCGGATTTTTCGTCATCCGCTTTGACAACCGCGACGTGGGCCTCTCGAGCAAACTCGACGACTACACGCCACATCTGCGTGACGTCGTGACGGCGGTGCGAGAGGGACGCGCGCCCGACGTTCCGTACCGACTCTCCGACATGGCCAATGACGCGGTCGCCGTTCTCGACGCCCTCACTATCGCCGCGGCTCACGTCGTGGGCGTGTCGATGGGCGGCATGATCGTCCAACAGCTGGCCATCGACCACGCGAGTCGGCTGCGCTCCATGACGTCGATCATGTCGACCACGGGCGACCGGGACGTCGGCCAACCCAGTCCCGAGGTCGCCGCTCTGTTTTACGCCCCTCCGGGAGAGGAACGCGAGACGGTCATCTCCCGGGCGCAGGCGCTCCAGCGCCTTTACACGAGTCCGACCGAGTTTGACCCGGACCGCGTCGCCCAGCGCGTCGGCGACGCCTTCGATCGCTGCTACTGCCCGCGCGGAGTCGCGCGACAGATGGCGGCCATCGTCGCCACGGGCAGTCGCACGCCGTCACTGCAATCGGTGTCGGTGCCCGCGTTGGTCATCCACGGCGACGCCGACACGCTGATCGACATCAGCGGCGGGGTGCGCACCGCGCAGTGCATTCCCGGGGCCCGGTTCCTTCCCATCGCCGGCATGGGCCACGACCTCGCCCCGCGCTACTGGCCGACGATCGTCGACGCGGTCGAGGCGCACGCCCGAGGGGCGAGCGGGGGTTTGAAAGACCCCGGCGCGCATTAGGGCGTAGGTTGATTGCGACGTTATTCAGTGCGGGCCTCAACACCCGTCGGGGAGAGATCATGAGCGATACACAGACCTGGAAGATGATCCACGACGAGCGAGCTCGGGCGGCCGACATGCTCGAATCACTCTCGCCCGAACAGTGGACCGCCGCCACGCTCTGCGAGGGTTGGAACGTCCGCAATGTCGCGGCGCACATGATGATCGCGAGCGAACAGACGACGGGCCATTTCTTGAGTGGTTTGATCGGCAGCGGATTTCGTTTCAACGTCATGACCGACCGCGACGTGAGTCACGCCAGTCAGCTGTCACCGGCCGACATCATTGGGCGCATCCGAGCACGTACCACGACGACCAACAAACCCCCGGCGCCGGCCATGGCCATGCTCGGCGAAGTCGTGGTCCACGGGACCGACGTTCGTCAACCACTCGGTATCGACGACAACACGTCGATGGACGCCAAACTGGCCTGCCTGAACATGTTCAAGAACTCGAACTTCCCGGTCCCGGGCAAAAAGACCATCGCTGGCGTGCACCTTCGTGCCACCGACGCGGACTGGTCGCACGGGGAGGGTCCGGAGGTCGCCGGTCCGACGCTGGCGCTCTTGATGGCGATGGTCGCGCGACCACTCTTCGCGTCACTCAGTGGTGACGGCGTCGAAACCCTTCGTGGTCGGATCAAGAAGTAGCACTTCGTAGTCACCAGGAACGATGGGGGGAAACCGTGACGGAGGGGACCAAGAGCGACCCGTGGGAGTTGACGACGCCGCCCGGCTCGTCGAAGTACGCGATGTACCGGGACCCCGAGGGCGACCCTCCGGCGCTCGTGTGCGTAGTTGGATCGACGACGCTGAAGTATCACTTGTCCGCGATCGAGGACCTTCACGCGTGGTTGCTGGCCCAGGGCGACTGGGTACCCCTAGGCGCGGCCGACGAGAACAAGCCGGCGGCCGACGGCACCGTCGAAGCGTGGGGAAGGTCGTCGACCAACCCGGTCGGAGGATGGTACGGGCTGCGCAAGGGTTACCGCGGACGATTCGGGATGTATCTCCCGCCGCTGCTGGAAGCCCTGGGACTCGCCGAAGTGACGCATGACGCACGCAACAATCGGATGCGAGCCCTTTAGGCCAAACCCGCCGGGCCTCTCCCTAGGCGACGCGCTTGCGCAACCACCAGTAACTGAACGCGCACAGCGCCAGGCCGACGGCCAGGAAGATCGACCCTTCGATCCACTGGAACGGCCAGAAACGACTGGCCGGTTGGTACGTCAGGACCTGGTGGAAGCTGGCGGTGATCTTCGCGACGCACTCATTGAAGGCCCGGGGTACGGGGCCACCCACCTTGATGCCGACGCTGTTGTGTCCCGACACCGGGGCGCCGTGAATCAATAGCTTCGGGCAGTTGGTCGCCAACCACTGCGACGTCACCGAGGCACCGTGTTTGCCCACCATGACGGAGTTGAACACCAGTGAGTTCGGCAGATTCGAGCCTCTCGTGAGGAACTGAAGGCCACTCGGCGTCTGTTCGAAGCCGACACCCGCGTTCTTCGACAACTTGGTAGACACTTTCAGCGGGGTCAAGAGATACGGACGGAGTTTCTGCGCGAACGTGATCCGCGCCGCGACGTAGATGGCAAGCGTGGTGGCCATCGCGGGCAAGGTGCGACGCCAGAGCACGCCAGCGGTAACGCCCACGGCGAAGGCGAAGGCGGCGTAGCCGATCGGGACGATGTAGTGAGTATCGAAGACCTGCGTGCCGAAACGATTCGCGTTGAGGGTGTCGATGGGACTGGCCCACCACGTCAACATCCAGCTCATGAGTCCGGCGGCGATCATGCTGGCGACACCGACCACGGCGATCTTTGTGATAATCCACCTCGACCTCGTCACACCCTGGGTCCACGCGAGTCGATACGTCCCCGTCTCGAGTTCTCGGGCGATTAACGGCGCGCCCCAGAAGATGCCGAGGAGCGCCGGAAAGACAAGGCTGAGAGCGGTGCCGAAGTTGTAAATCCTGCTGTTGCCGCCTTGAATTGCGTTGTCCAGGAAGTTGCAATCGCCTTTGGCTTTACAGCCCTTCAGCTCCGCGAATTCGTGCGCGATGTGCTGACCCGTGATGAGATACACGATCCCTACGGCCACCAAGAGCACCGCGATCACCAGGACTTGAAAACGGAACTGACGCCACGCGAAGCGAATCATTGCGTGCCGCCGCTCGAACGAACGAGACCTCGACGCTGCTCTTCGGCCTGACTCATGTACGCCAACACCAGATCCTCCATCGTCAGGGATTCGATGCTCCACGCGGGATCCATGATCGGATCGGCGCTCCGGACCGTCACCGTGGTCTGACGATCGGTCGAACTCGATTCGATGACGTGCACGGTGTCCGGCAAGTTCTCAAGGTCCCGCGGCGTGCCGACGAGACGATGGTGCGTCGATAAAAGTTCGTCGATGTCGCCGTTCACCTGCACCCGTGACGCCGCCAGTACCACGAGGTAGTCGCACACTCGTTCGAGGTCGGCGACCAAGTGCGAACTGAGGATGACGCTGATGTGATGTTCGGCGACCACCTCCATGAGGATTGCCAGAAACTCACGTCGAGCCAGCGGGTCCAAGCTGGCCACCGGCTCGTCCAACAAGAGCAGCGACGGCCGCTTGGCGATCGCCAGCGTGAGAGCGAGCTGCGCGCGTTGTCCTCCGGAAAGGCGACCGGCGCGTTGATTTGGGTCGAGACCGAGGTCGTGAATCCGGCGTTCGGCCACCTGTGCGTCCCACGTCGAATTGAGCGCCGCTCCCATCTGAAGGTGATCGTCAATGCTCAGCCCGGCGTACACCGGTGTGTCCTGGGCGACGAAGCCGATCTGTCCGAGTTGCTCGGCGCTACTCGCCGGCTTCTGACCCAGTACCGAGATCGAACCGGCGCTCGGGCTCAAGAGTCCGACGGCGAGTTGCAGCAGCGTCGTTTTACCCGCGCCGTTCGGACCGACCAGGCCCACCACTCGGCCTTCGGGAATGTCCAGCGTGCAGTTACTCAATGCCCACTTGCGGCCGTAGCGCTTGCCGAGATCCGTGGCGCTAGTGCGAACGTCATCGGACTAACTCCTTCGCCGAAAATAGAAACGTGTCGACGAAGAGCGCTTCGATGCTTTCGTCGTCCAATCCGGCTCGACGGGCCTTTTCGATCCACACTTCCAGTGACCGTCGCAGCGGTCGCTGCGCGGCGTAGTTCGTCTCGTCGAATGAACTCACTACAAATGTCCCGATTCCCGGTCGAGCCGCGACGAGGCCTTCGTGTTCCAGTTCGCGGTAGGCCTTCAATACGGTGTTGGGATTGATGGCGATCTTGCCGACGACCTCTTTGACGGTCGGCAGTTGGTCGCCCACGAGGAGTCGGCCGAGGCGCAGGGCGCTTCTCACCTGTTGGACGATCTGTTGGTACGGCGAGACTCCGGAGTGGTCGCTCAGTCGAAATTCGATCACGGGTCACACTTTCACTAGGACACTAGATACCTAGCGTACTACACTCTTCGACTGCCTGCCGCCATCAGAGAGAGCCCGAATTCCGACCACCGTGATCCGCACTTTCCTTTAATTCATTGGTGATTGGCGTTTGAAGATTAAGTGTACGATACAGTACAGTACTCAATCGAGACCACGACAAGGAGCGGCGAATGGATCAGACAGAGGTCGTCGATCGTCGACTGGAACTCCAAGGCGGTCACGGCATTCGTCATCGGGGTCACCCGTTGGACATGAGCCGCGACGTGGCGATTCGCGACGCGGCGCTGGACCTACTTTCCGAGATCGGCTACGACCGACTGACGATGGACGCCGTCGCCGCGCGTGCCCACGCCAGCAAGGCGACGATCTATCGCCGCTGGCAAGGTAAGGCTGCCCTCGTCGTGGACGCTCTCAACTGTTCGAAGGGCTCGATGGCCGAACCGGACACCGGTTCGCTCGAAGGTGACCTCGGAGCGCTCGGACAGGGCTTCTGCAGTCAAGAGAGTCGATTCAACGCCCAGATCATGTTGGGCCTCATCACCGCCCTCGCCCACGACGCCGAACTGCGCGAGGTCTTTCGCGAACGCATGATCGATCCCCGCACGCAAGTGATTCGCTCCATCTTTGAACGCGCGGTCGCGCGGGGCGAAGTGTCGCCCGAACGGAACCTCGATCTTCTCGTGGCGTTGTTTCCGGCGCTCTTGATCCAACAGGTGCTCATCACCGGCGAACTGCCGGACAACGACTTCTCGGGTCACGTCATCAACGACGTCATACTCCCCCTCGCTACCGCTCCTACCAATCCCGTCCACGACTAACTCCAAGGAAACCCCATGTCAACAACCGAAGCCCCCGAACTAACCGGCAGCAACACCGAAGGTAAGCACCTAGGACTCGCCCTGGCGGTCATCGCCGGTGCTCAGCTCATGATCATCCTCGACGCGACGATCGTGAACGTCGCCCTGCCCACCATTCATCGCAACTTGCACTTTTCGGTCAACAACCTGGAGTGGCTCATTACGGCGTACTCGCTGACCTTCGGCGGGCTGTTGCTCTTCGGTGGACGCACCGGGGACCTCTTCGGCAAGCGTCGGATGTTCATGATCGGGATTGCCATCTTTGCGGTCTCGTCACTTCTCGGGGGCTTCGCCACGACCGATATCTGGCTCATCATCACTCGCGCGTGTCAGGGCGTCGGTGGCGCCATCGCCGCACCGACCGCGCTCTCGCTCATCGCGACCAACTTCCCCGAGGGACCACAGCGCAATCGGGCTATGGGCGTGTACGCCGCGATGGCTGGCGCCGGCGGCGCCGTCGGCCTCCTCCTCGGCGGTGTGCTCGTCGATCTCGTGTCGTGGCGTTGGATCTTCTTCGTCAACGTGCCGATCGCCGCGGTCATCCTCTTCCTGGCTCCGCGCGCGTTGAATGAGTCCACCACGACGGCGGGCAAGCTCGACGTTCCCGGAGCCCTCAGTGCCACCGGGGGCATGCTCGCGCTGGTCTACGGTCTCTCCAACGTCGCCGGCCACAGCTGGACCGCGACGAGCACACTGGTTTCCTTGGCCATCGCGGCCGTCTTGCTCATCGCCTTCGTCCTGATTGAGACCCGGACAGTGGAAGCGTTGATGCCCCTGCACATCTTCGCCAACCGCAACCGTTCCGGGGTCTACGCCATGATGCTCTGCATTGGCACGGCCATGTTCTCGATGTTCTTCTTCCTCACCCAGTACCTCCAGAACATCCTGGGCTGGAGCGCCATCAGAACCGGCGTGGGCTTCTTGCCCATGACGCTCGGCATCATCACCGCGGCCGTGCTCGCCTCGCGGCTCATCGGCCGGATCGGCATTCGAATCCCGCTGCTCGTCGGTCCCGCGGCGGCCGTGGTGGGGATCGAACTCCTCACGCGACTTACCATCCACAGTGGCTACGGGGCCATCGTGGTGCCCCTGCTCATCGTGTCGCTCGGCATGGGTCTCTCCTTCGTTCCGCTGACCTTGACCGCCGTATCCGGGGTGCAACCGAATGAGGCCGGCCTCGCCTCCGCCCTACTGAACACCACCCAGCAGGTCGGCGGTGCCCTCGGCCTCGCCATCCTTTCCACCATCGCTATCGACGCCTACAAATCGAAACTGGCCGGCGCGGTGAGTGCCACCCACGGCGTCGCTTCGCGACAGGCCATGAACATCGCGACGACCCACGGGTACACCACGGCCTTCCAGGTCGCCGCGTTCATTGCCTTCGCCGGCTTCCTCATTTCGGCGATCGTCATCCGAGTGCCCAAGGCAATCGTTCCCGATCTCGACGCCAGTCCGGTCCACGCGTCGGTCTGAACCCGAACTCCAGCACCTGAAAGCGCCGCTCCGTCGGCGCGGCGAACCGTCGCGGTTCTGGTTCAAGTGGTTACCGGTGCGTTCACGCGTACTTTGAGATATCGTCGGCCCTGTTTCGCCGTTCCCGAGGCGGAGGAGGACACGAAATGTCGACGACCAACCCGATTGAAGTGCGCGACATGGGGATCATTCACGAAACCTTTCGGCGCGCGTACGAAGAGGCGGCGCAACTCGTTCGCCGGGCGCCCACTCCCTCACCGGGTCGCGTGACGTTCCTCGCCGATCACATCGACTTCGGACTCACCATGCTGCACCACCACCACGAAGGCGAGGACATGATTCTCTATCCGCTGTTGGTGCAGCGCGTACCGGATCACGCCACTCGAACCGAACAGATCGACCACGAACATCAGGTCGTCAAGGGCGCGATCGATCACGCCCAGGCGGCGTGCGCCGCTTGGCGAAGGACGCCGACGAGCGACTCGGCCGAAGAACTGGCCGCCTCACTGGACGCCTTGAACGCGTCGCTCCTACCGCATCTGGACAACGAGGAGCGCGAGATCGTGCCCTTGGCCGCGGTCACGGTGACGCAAAAGGAGTGGGACAGCCTCGCCAAGCACGGCATCGCAGCCATCCCGGGTAACAAGAGACTCGTCGCCTTCGGCATGATCTTGGAGCCGCTCAGTCCGGCGGACCGTGTCTACATGCTCTCGAACGTCCCGCCGCCGGTGAAAGTGCTGTATCACCTCGTCGGCCGACGGGCGTGGAACAAGTACGCGAGGACCCTCCGCTCCGGTACCTGAACGACGCGGAATGGTTCGCGACGAAAGAAGCGTTCGCTCGAGCGACGTCTACGCGACTTGCGGCGCTGTCATCGACTGAGCGATCCGGAACACCCCGATGGAAGCGACGATGACACCGACCACCATGAGTGTGACGGCCGCGATGAGCGGAAGTGGCAACACGTTGGACGTCGCCAGGAGTCCGTTGCCCAAGAACCCGGGGGCGTAGTGCGCCATCACGCTCCACCAGATGATCGTTCCCGTCACCACCGTCAACATGAGCGCCGCGACGGCGAAGGCGAGCGCGCCGAGCAGGCGCACCAGGCGTCGAGACAGAGAGATGCGGCGCACGACCGACGTCGCGGCGGCCGTCGCCATCACGAGCGCGATCACGATCGTCAGACTCCACACGATGAACACGAGACCGTGAAAGAAGAGTCCGCCATTGCGCTGGTGTTGGCTGAGACCATGAGACCAGATCACGATCTCCACTGTCGCAGCCGTGGCAATGACGCCGGATGCCACCGCGCGGGCCACCGGACGTCGAACCTCCAGCCACTTGCCCGCTCTCAGTACCGCGACGAATCCCGGGAGCGAGATGACGGCGGCCGTAAGAACGAGGAGACCGCCGAGTCCTCCGGCAAACTGCACCGCGCCGAACGCGATGTGCGGAAGCGCACGGTGGCCCGCCGGTATCGCGGACTCCCAGTGCTCGCCCATCTTGGCCACGATCGCTCCGGCCACCATGAAGAGCGCCCACCCCCACAGCACCAGCAGCGATCCGGCGCGCGACCGCTCGTCGCCGGCCAAGGTGCTCCCGAGGAGACCGGTTACTCGAGCTCGTTCGATCGATCCGCGTCGCGCCAATGAGAGTCGCACACTGAGGGGGACCTTTGACTCGCCGTGCGCGTCATGGAGCAGCGTCGTCAGCTCCTCGCCGTACCGCGCTCGCCACGACGCCGGGTACCAGCGGATCATCCTTTCGAAGCGGCTGCGCTCGTTCATCGGGTCGCTCTGATGGCGCCCGAGCTCACGACCGAACGGACCATGGTGCGTAGTCCCAAACGCTGCTCACCGGCATCCACCAACGCGCGCATCTCTCGAAGGGCTTCGGTCAGAGCCGCGCGGCCCGCCGATGAGATCCGGTACGGTCGCCGACGGTCTTCCACCGGCAGCGGCTCGATCAGTCCGCGCTCCTCCAGACGAGTGATCGCGCCGTACAAGGTGCCGGGACCGAGCGCGACGCCGGAGAACTCCTCGATGTCCTTCGTGAGGGCCCAACCGTGTTTCGACCCCGAGACAAGGCTGGTGAGGATCAGGACGGAAGGATCGTTGGAGCGCACC
The DNA here is from genome assembly GCA_963703105.1 of uncultured Acidimicrobiaceae bacterium. Classification (GTDB taxonomy): domain Bacteria; phylum Actinomycetota; class Acidimicrobiia; order Acidimicrobiales; family RAAP-2; genus RAAP-2. The sequence continues at coordinate 264,395 of OY969792.1, forward strand.
GCGAGGCGGTTCGGGAGTGCCGTGCGTCGGGCCATGCCTCAATACTACTACGTACCACGTACTACGGCAAGTGCCGGGCCGAGTTACTCAGTGATCTTCGCGCACGACGAGGACCGGGCAGTGCGAGTGGTGCACGCACTGGGTGGAGACCGAACCCATTCGAAGGCCCAGGAAACCGCCGACGCCGCGCGAACCGACGACCAGCAACGCCGCACCGCTACTGGCTTCAATGAGGACCGCGGCGGGGTTACCCGGCACGGCGAGCCACTCGACTTCGAGTCCCTCGGTCGACGGCGCCGAGGACATGATGCCCTTCATGAACTCGCGGGCCTCGGCCTCGACCTGCTCGTAGTAGTCGTGGCCCGTCGAGCCGGTGACCGGCCTCTCCATGGCCGGGTAGGCGTACGTGACGTGCAGGTGGCCGTGTCGAAGTTGCGCCTCCTCGACGGCGAACTCGAGCGCGTTCATCGAGAGGGGTGAGCCGTCGACCCCGACGACGATGCGAGGGTTATCAGTCATAGTCCCTTCTTTCTTACGTCAGTCGACCGGGTCGGCGTGGGTGACGAACTCTTCGGTGACGAGCGTCGGAGAATCACGGGTCAGCGTCTCACCGCGGAAGAAGGCCGGCCGGAAGGCGTTCATCAAGAACATCAAGATGAAGCCGAGCAGCAACGCGCCCACGTCGAGCGTGAACGTGCCGCCGATGTCGCGACCGAAGAGTACGAAGTGGGTGTAGCTGTTGACGGGGTTCCAGTAGTACCAGAACGTCCAACCGAGAATCGACCAGAGGATCAGACCGCCCAAGAGCGGGGCGACCCCTTGGACGAAGAAGTTGTGCACGCTCTTGGTGAGTTGCTTGCGGTAGTACCAGAAGCACGAGAAACCGGTGAGTCCGTAGTAGAAGGCGATCATTGTGCCGAGCGAGTCCACCGAGTCGGCGATCACGTGGCCGGCCGAGATGGAGTTCATGATGATGTAGAGCACGATGGAGACGAGCCCGAAGGTGACCGTCGCGACGGTCGGGGTGAGGAATCGTCGGTGCATCTTCTTGAAGACGTCGGGCAGGGCCTTGTGCACCGACATCGACAGCACGGTGCGCGCCGTCGGCAGGATCGTCGTCTGGGTCGAGGCCGCGGCCGAGGAGAGCACCATCAAGAGCAAGAGGTGATCGAGGACCGAGGCCAGCGTGGAGTGGCCGAAGATCGCTGGACCCAAGATCGACAGGACGTCGTTCGTGTGGCCGGGATTCCCGAGGCCGATACCGCTGCTGCCGATGCCGGCGAAGGACTCGGTGGCGAGGATGACCAGCGCGTAGATGCCGAGCAAGATGAAGGTCGAGTAGATCCCGGCCTTACCGGGGATGGTCTGGGCGTCCTTCGACTCCTCGTTCAGGTTGAGCGCGGTGTCCCAGCCCCAGTAGATGAACAGCATGTCCGAGAGCCCGATGACGAAGTAACTGAAGTGTTTGATCGCGAAGGGATTGAACCACGACGCGGCGACGGCGATGTGCCCGACCGGGGCCGATCCGTCGCCCACGCGAATGAGGGCCCACACCGACATGACCATCAACATGGTGAGTTCGACGCCCAGGAGCGCCTTTTGGAAGTTCGCCGAGATCTCGATGCCGACGTAGCAGATCCACGTCATGGCGATGATCCAGGCGATGCCGACGAGCAGTACCCACACGCTCGACGCGTTGTGACCGATGCCGTTGGCGTTGAAGAGGTCGAAGACGTACTGACCCGCGATCTGCGCGAGGCTGGCCATGACGATGACGTCGGCCGCGAGCACACCCCAACCGCCCATCCAGCCCACGCGGGGGCTAAAGGCGCGGGTCGCCCAGGTGAAGCTGGCGCCGCAGTCCGGGTCGGCCTTGTTCATCTGTTGAAAGGCGAGCGAGACGAAGAACATGGGGACGAACGCCAAGATCGTCACGATCGGTGCCTGAAGCCCGATCGCCACGACGACAAAGCCGAGGGTGGCGGCCAGACTGTACGCCGGCGCCGTCGAGGCAATCCCGATGACCGTGCTTGAGATCAGGCCCAGTGCGCCGCTCTTGAGTCCTTTTTCCGGCGCCCGATTGGCCGGTTCCACGATCAATGACACACTGTCCCCCTCAAGACATCGCGCCGACGGCGCTGATCAGAATGTGCCAAATACTACGGCATGACGAGAGTACGAAACGGACTGAGCGTGATCGCCAATTGACGGTGTTGCCGAGAAGGCAATGCCGGGCGATGCGCGCCTCAGTCGCGAAAGTGTTCACGACCTTTATCGCCGTCGCTCGTCAACGCCACGCCTGAGAAAGTGCGCGGAGTCACCCGACATCAACCACTCCAACGAGTGGGCGCTAGAGGACTCGAACCTCCGACCTCAGCCGTGTGAAGGCTGCGCTCTAACCAACTGAGCTAAACGCCCGGAACAGCAATCCTACTTCGCACGACGGACACCTGCTTTTCTACATCGTTGTATCCTTCGACCGTGCCTGACAACGTTGATTCGTCTCCCAAACGCTCCCACTTCCAGCGTCAAGGACGAAAACCTTCGATGGTGCCGCGCGAGGTGGTCTTCGGAATGGACCCACTCGAGCGCAAACTAAGTCTCATCTCCGTGGGTCTCGCCGTCGTCATCTCCTTGATCTTCGGCGTGAATTGGATTAACAAAGCGGCGTGGCTGAGCAGTCAGAAGTTCGTCAAGGGAAAGACCTGTCCCACGGCCTTTCCCGATCACGTCAAGGACTATTGCGGGCTGGTGAGCGCTCAGAGTCACTGGGCTACTCAGTTCCTCTTCGTCTTCGTCATTGGGCTGGTGATCCTGTTCTTCGCCCTTCGACGTAAGAGGGCCGGCGTTGCCTGTTTCGCCTGTTTCTTGGGTATCGCCCTCGGACTCTACGGCGTCGTCTTTTTATTCCTCGGCGTGTGGCTCATCGTGCGAGCGTTTCGCTTGCAGCGTTACGGCGAGGCCTCGTGGTCCGGCTCGAACAAGGCGGCGCGCGAGATGGCCCAGGCCAAGAAGGAGGGCCGAGCTCCCGCCCGAAAGGCTTCGGCGGCGGCGACCCCCGCTCCCACGCCCGGCCCGGTCGCGCCTCCCACCGCCTCCAAGCGCTACACCCCGAAGCAGAAACCGCGCAAGCGATAACTCGTGCCAAAACTCGGACTCGACTATCCCACCAAATGGGGCCGATCCCCCGGTGTACGAGTCATCCGCAATCTGATTCAAGGGGTGTTCCTAGTGCCCTACACGCGTTATCTCTCCACCCTCGAGGTGCGCGGACTGGAGAAGATTCACGGCGACGGCCCGTATATCTTCACGGCGAATCACGCCAGCAACATGGACACCCCCTTGGTCCTCGCCGCCCTGCCGGGCGCCATCCGACGTCGCCTGGTCGTCGCCGCGGCCATGGACAACTTCTTCATGGACTCCGGTCGCGCTTTTCGCACCGTCCTGGTCTTCAACGCCATCCCCATCGACCGGCACAAGGTGAATCGACGGAGCGCCCAGATCGCCTACGACCTGGTGGAGGAGAACTGGAACCTCCTCATCTACCCCGAGGGCGGCCGTTCGCCCGACGGCGAACTGCACGAGTTCAAGGGCGGGGCGGCCTACCTCGCCGAGCGGTCGAGGAAACCGGTCATCCCGATGTACATCCACGAATCCGGCTGGCTCCAGGGTCCCAAGTACGCCAAGGCCGCCAAGTTCGTTTCCGCGCCCGATCAACATCGCCATCACGTCATCGTGTCTTTCGGCGACGCCATGTACGTCGAAGAGGGCGAGAACATCCGGCGCTTCAACAATCGCATCGTCGACGCCGTCGAACAGCTGGGTCGCGAGGTGAGCGGCGACGCCACCTTCGGCGTCAAGCCCGCTGAGGGACTCTAAGGGCTCAACACCCGGCTGCGCTCCTGGTAGAGCAGGTCGGCCGCGCTCGCCAACGGTTCGAGTTCGGCGTCGAGGACCGCCGCGAGTACCTCGTCGCAGAACCAGGGGTTCATCGCCAACACCGGTCCGTGGGCGTAGGTCGCCCAGATATTCTTCGTTCGATACCCGTCGAACTTGGCGTCATTGCCCCGTCCTTTCACCACCGTCCCCAGGGGTTCGACTCCGCCCGACAGCGTCGTTCGCCCCCCGTGATTCTCGAAGCCGACGAGCAGTCGACCGTCGACGCGCGTCGCGAGCTCACCGACCGAGCGGCGCTCGCCCCGACTCGTCACGACGTCAACCAGACCGAGTCCTTCGTACTCGTCATCGCCCTCGACGCAGAACGTGAGTCCGAGTATCTGGAGACCGGCGCAGACGGCCACGACGTTGGCGCCGTCGCGAACCCGCGACACGAACGAGGACGATCGCAGCAGGTCGGCGGCCAGGCGCTGCGGACCATCCTCTCCCCCGCCGAGCAGATAGAGCGAGGCGTCGGGAACGGCGTCGTTCAGTCCGGCCGTTACCAACTCAACGTCGAAGCCGCGACGCCGGGCCCGTTCGGCGACGGCGAGACCGTTGCCCACGTCACCGTAGGTTCCGAGGAGTTCGGGGTAGAGAACGCAGATCGTCGTCACGGCACCGACCGCCCGAGCCAGTCGTTGAAGGCGGTGTAGTTCGCCAACACCGAGACGGTCTCTTTCGACGTGGGCACCGTCAAGTCATCGTCGACCACGACGTAGTCGACCCCTCCGTACTCGAGACGAGTGGCCAGGTCGAGACGACGATCGCCGAAGCAGTAGACCCGGTGCCCGCGCAGCATCTCAAAGGGCACGTCATAGAGCCACGAAGGGTCGTGGCCGTCTGCCACGCGCGCGTTGATGGCCACCCACACGTCCGAACCGTCGTCGGGCAACGTCGCCAACATCGCGGCGAAGCCGGAAGGATTCTTCGCCAACAAGAGTCGCAGGGTGTGACCGTTCCATCGTCGGACACTGAAGCGTCCGACCACGCTGTGGATCGCGTTGACGCGCCGTACAGCTTCGTCGAGGTCGACGCCGACGCAGTGCAGCGCGGTGAGCGCCATCGTCGCGTTCGAGCGGTTGAAGTCGCCGGGCATCGACAGGTCGAGCTTCACCGTCACCCCGTCGATCACGAGGTCGTCGCCCAGGATCGACGTGACCGGCCCCGGTTTGGCGAAACCACAGGCGCAGTGCCACGAGTTGCCGACGTGACTGATGGCGAGGGTGCATTGGGGACACGACAGCGCGTCGGCGATCCACGTCGTGGGCACGTCGCACCAGACGGTGTTGGCCCGAACCTCGGCCGCGTAAACCACGAGTGGGTCATTCGCGTTGGCGACCACCACGAGATCGTCGTCGTCGTGGGCTTCGAGGGCCTTGCGCCAGCGCTCGGCCAGATGACGCACCTCGTTCGCGCGGTCCAGCTGGTCGCGAGATAGGTTCAACAGGACCACGAGGCGCGGGCGCGTGGTGGACAGCGTGTCGCCCAGCCACGCCTCGTCCACTTCAAGGGCGACGTGCTCGTTCTTCGATTCGACCAGCGCCGCGACGTGACCAGCGGGCATGTTGGCGCCGGTCTCATTGGTGGTGACCGACCCTCCCCAGCCGGCCACGACCATCGAGGTGGTCGTCGTTTTTCCGTTGGTGCCACTCACGAGGATGACGGTTCGTCCACGCGCGAGGGACCTGACCAGGTCCGGGGCGATCTTCATACCGACTCGACCACCAACGACCGTACCCGAGCCCCGACCAGTCAGTCGCGAGACGCGGTTCACTGTTCGCACGGCCATCGAAGCGAGGCGACCTCGCATCATCGATGTTTTGGCCATGTCTCAACGCTAGGCCCCGGAAAACACAAAAGGGCCAACCGGGGGGTGGTTGGCCCTTCTGCAAAACCATTGCTTCAACAATTGGGGGGAATTGAATGAAGCAGGCTGTCAATAAGTATGCCGTTCGGGTGCGTATCACACAACAGCATGCGGCAGATAGTTCCTATCTGTATAGTCGATATGTGGAGATACGCCAACTGGAAGCCCTCATTGGAATCGCCGACCACGGATCGTTTTCCGGCGCGGCCGAGGTCCTCGGCACCGTGCAGTCCAATATCTCGAACCGCATCGCGCATCTGGAACGCGAACTCGGCACCGAGTTGGTGAATCGCTCCAACGGGCTGCTGACCGAGTCGGGCGAGATCGTGGTCGACCGAGCTCGCCGCATTCTCGGTGAACTCCGGGGCATCGCCTCGGACGTCTCGGAGCTCAACGCCGAGATACATGGCCAGGTCGTACTCGGCATGATCGGATCGGCCGGCCGCTGGATCGTGCCGTTGCTGCTCGAGGCGTTGAAGGAGAACTACCCCCACGTGGCCCTGCACATCGTGGAGGGAACCAATTCGGTCATCGAGCCCCAGTTGGTGAAGGGCCAACTCGACTTGGCGGTCGTGGCCTGGCCGATCTACGCCCCGGAACTCAGTGGCGTCGACATCTTCAGTGAGGACCTTGTCTTGATCGTCGACAGGGACCACCCGCTGGCGACGCTCCCCGAGCCCCTGACCTTTGCCACTCTGGCCGAGTACGAGATCCTCCTCCCCTTTCGCGGTACTCCGATCCGCCGCGAGATCGACGAGGCCAGCCGTCTGGAGGGCGTCGAACTCACGCCGCTCATCGAGCTCGACGGACTGCGGACCATCGCGTCGCTCACCTTCAACGGCTACGGTCCGTCCATCCTCCCGGCGACCATGCTGTCGCGACACTTGCGTGACAAATTCGTGGCTCGCCACATCGATAAGATCGCCAAACGCCGCGTGATGTTGGCCACGCGGCGCTTTGGTTTCCCGGCCGCGCCGGTTCGCGCGATCCATGCGCTGCTCATCGACGTGGTGCGCCACGCCACCAACGTGCCCGACGGCGTCTATCTCGGTAAGACAGCCCCTCAGTAGGGTTCGGAGGTGCCCAATCAAAAGCCCGCCGAGGTCGCCGCCTTCATCGCCTCGCGCGATCGCGCCTTCAAACCGATCATCGCCCTCGCCGGTCCGCCACCGCTTCGACGGCGGGCCGCGGCCGTGGATGCACGCTTCCCGGCCCTCGTGCGATCGATCACCCATCAACTGCTGGCGACGAGCGCGGCCACGACGATTCACGGTCGCGTCGTCGACGCCTGCGGCGGCGTCGTCACCATGGACACCATCATCGCGACCGGGCCCCAACGGCTCCGCGACGCGGGACTCAACCGCACGAAGGCCCAGGCGATGGTGGACCTCGCTCACGACGTGCGTGACGCGCGGGTGAACCTCTCACGCCACGGGCGAATGAGTGACGACGAGATCGTTCGCGACGTCGCGTCGGTGCGCGGGATCGGACCGTGGACCGCGCAGATGTACTTGATCAGCACGATGTCGCGACCCGACGTATGGCCGGTCGGCGACTACGGCGTGCGCGTCGGCTGGTCCCTTCTCCACGATCTCGACGAGACGATCAGTGAGAAGGATCTCGCCGTCGCCGGCGAACGCTTCGCGGGCGCGCGGACGTCAGTGGCCTGGTACTGCTGGGAGGCGGTTCACTGGGCCAAAGCGGCGAAGTAACCTCGCTAGGTGCCCCTGCTCAACCTCGCTGACCTCGAACGCGACGCCCTCGAGGCACTCACGACGTTCGCTACCATCCCCTGTCTCTCCCCGGGCTTCGACACCGAGTGGGTCCAACACGGACACATCGATCGGGCGATCGAACTGCTCTCGGACTGGGCGCTCGCGCGACGCTTCGCCGACTTCGACGTCGAGATCCACCGCCTGGAAGAGCGCACGCCGATCCTGGTCGTCACCATCGCGGCCACGGCGCCGGGCGACGGCACGGCCGTCCTCTATGGACACCTTGACAAGCAGCCGCCGCTCGGCAACTGGTCCGAGGGCCTCGGGCCGTACGAGCCGGTCCGCCGCGAGGACCGCCTCTACGCCCGCGGCGTCGGTGACGACGGCTACTCCACCTTCTCGGCCCTGCTCGCCGTCGAGGCCATGGAGGCGAACAACATTCCGCACAGTCGCTGCGTCGTCCTGATCGAAGCGAGCGAAGAGAGCGGCAGCCCGGACTTAGACGCCTACCTCGACTATCTGAAGGACCACCTCGGCCAGGTCGAACTCATGATCTGTCTCGACTCCGGCGCTCTGACCTACGACCGCCTGTGGGTGACCAAGTCCTTACGCGGGGTGGTGAACGTCGACCTGGAGATCGAAGTGTTGTCCCAGGGCCAACACAGTGGATCGGCGAGCGGCGTCGTGCCCTCGTCGTTCCGCATTCTTCGCGAACTGCTCGACCGCGTCGAGGACGCCGCCACCGGCGAGGTGCTGGTTCGCCAGATGAACGCGGAGATCCCGGACGACGACCTCCGCGCCGCCTCCGAACTGGCGGCGGAGTTCGGCGACATCATCGCGCGCGAACTGCCGACTTTGGAGGGGGTGGAGTTGATGGGGACCAGCGCCGAAGAGCGGATTCTTCGCCGGACGTGGTATCCCACACTGTCGATCATTGGCCTCGGCGGAGCGCCGCTACCCGAGATAGCCGGCAACGTCCTTCGACCCTCGACGACGGCCAAGCTCTCCTTTCGCCTCCCACCCAGCGTTGACGCCGAGACCGCGCGTCAGGCGCTCATCCCACTACTGACCACCGACGTCCCGTCGTCGGCTCGGGTGACGTTGAAGAACTGGGAGTACGGCAGCGGATGGAACTCTCCGCCGTTGGCGCCGTGGCTGGCCGAGGCGCTGGACGTCGCCTCGCGCGAGGCCTTCGGCCGCGCGCCCGGCTTCACCGGCGAGGGCGGGTCGATTCCCTTCCTCGCTTCGTTGGGCAAGCGCTATCCCGACGTGCAGTTCGTCGCCACCGGCGTGATGGGACCGCAGTCCAACGCGCACGCCATCGACGAGTTCTTGGACCTCCCGATGACGGTTGGCGTCACCAATTCGGTCATTACCGTGTTAGGTGCGTACGCCAAACACTAGGAGTGAATCGTGAGCCAACAAGTTGATCTCTGGGTGGACCCCGCCTGCCCCTGGGCCTGGATCACGTCGCGCTGGTTACTCGAAGCGGCGGCCGTTCGCGACCTGGACGTTCGTTTCCACGTCATGAGTCTGGCCGTGCTCAACGAGAACCGTGAACTCTCGCCGGAGTACACCAAGTGGTTGGAGACCGCGTACCGGCCGGTGCGGGTGCTGATCGCCGCCGAAGAGCGCCACGGCAACACCGTCGTCGAGGGGCTCTACTCGGCGATGGGCACTCGACGTCACGTGCGCCAGGAGAAGGACTGGGACGAGGTCATCGCCAAGTCGCTCGCCGACGTCGGCCTCGAGGCCGAACTCGCGGCGGCCGCGGACGATACGAACTTTGACACGGCACTGCGGCGCAGTCACGCCGAAGGGATGGACCCCGTCGGCTACGACGTGGGTACCCCGGTCATCCACGTGGACGACATCGCCTTCTTCGGTCCGGTGGTCACGCCGGCCCCCAAGGGCGAGGCCGCCGGTCGACTCTACGACGGCGTCATGATGGTCGCGAGCACCCCCGGATTCTTCGAGATCAAGCGCGCGCGCATCGACGAGCCCACGTTCGAATGAGCGACGCGCCCGTCGGCTTCCCGATTTACGCCTCGGGTAAGACTGACTCGTCGCGCGCCGTCATCGTGATCCAAGAGGCCTTCGGCGTGAACCATCACATCCGCAGCGTGGCCGACCGATACGCCGACGAGGGCTACCTCTCGGTGGCGCCCCAGCTCTTTCACCGCGACGGCTCTCCGGAGATCCCCTACGACGACTACGCCTCGGCCATGCCGCTCATGGCGAAGCTGACCAAGCAGGGCCTCACCAACGACCTCAACGCCACGACGGACTTCCTCGCCACGCTGGGCTTTCGCGCACCCAACGTCGCCGCGGTCGGGTTCTGCATGGGCGGGACGGTGGCGTTCTTCGCCGCCACGCTCGGCACGGTCGGGGCGGCCGCGAGTTTCTACGGGGGCGGTCTGGCGACCGGACGATTCGGTATTCCGCCGCTGATCGAACTGGCCGCCGATCTCACGGCTCCGTGGCTCGGTCTCTACGGCGACCTCGACCAGAGCATCCCGGTCGATCAGGTCGAGGCCCTTCGCGAGGCGACGGACGCCGCATCGGTGCCCACCGAGATCGTGCGCTACGCCGAGGGCCAACACGGCTTTCACTGCGACGCGCGTCCCGACTCGTTCAACGAGGTCGCGGCGGCGGACGCCTGGGCGCGGGCCCTCGCCTTCTTCGACGAGCACCTCCGCGACAAGTAATCAGCTGCGCGGGACGTCCTTCCACGAGATGTCCTTGTCGTTCCTCGGTTCGCCGGGCAGTCCGAGCACCCGCTCGCCGATGATGTTGCGCATCACCTCGCTGGTACCGCCTTCGATGGAGTTGGCGCGCATGCGGATGAAGGCCTTGCGCATGTCGCCGCTGGTCAACGCCGTCTCCGTCGGCCGGATCTGCGGGTAGGTCGAGCCGTAGAGCATCCCCTCGGTGCCCATCAGGTCGACGCAGAGTTCACTGGTCTTTTGGTTCTCCTCGGCGAAGGCCAGCTTGGCCACGGACCCTTCAGGACCGGGCGTGCCGGCCTTACGCAGATCGCTCGCGCGCCAGTTGGTCAGACGGCCGACCTCATTGCGCACCCAGGACTGAATCAGTTCACTGCGCACGGCCATGGCGTGCGCGTCCGCGCGACCGGTCCAGTGCTTCTTCCAGATCTTGACGGCCTCACCGATCAGCCCGGAACCACGCGGCGGCACGGTGCCGCCGATCGATACCCGCTCGTTCATCAACGTGGTGATGGAGACGCCCCATCCCTCGCCGACGCCGCCGAGGCGTTGCGCGTCGGGAACGCGCGCGTCGACGAAGAAGCACTCGTTGAACTCGGCTTCACCGGTGGCCTGGAAGAGCGGACGAACCTCAACGCCGGGTGCGCGCATGTCGACGAGGAACGCGGTGATGCCGCGATGCTTGGGCACGTCGGGATTGGTGCGCGCGAGTATCAGACCGAAGGCCGACTGGTGGGCCAACGTGGTCCACACCTTCTGGCCGTTGAGGAGCCACTCATCGCCGTCCCTCTCGGCACGACAGGCGAGCCCGGCCACGTCCGATCCGGCACCGGGCTCGGAGAACAGCTGGCACCAGATCTCCTCGCCCGTGAAGAGCGGCCGCAGGAAACGGCTCTTCTGTTCCTGGGTGCCGTGGGTCACGACGGTCGGGGCGACCATGCCGTAACCGATGACGTTTCGACCCATCGCCGAGGGCGCGCCGGCCTTGGAGATCTTGCGCATCGCGTACAACTGGTCCGAGGGCGTACCGCCGAGTCCGCCTTCGCCCACGGGAAAGTGCACCCAGGCGAGCCCGCGGTCGAACTGCTCGCCCAAGAAGGTGACCGGCTCGGTCTCGCGCGGCGGGAATGACGTCACGAGGTCGTCAATGAGTTCATCGATCTGCGCTGTACTCGTGGCCATGAGACTCCTCGTCGATCGTTTTACGTTCGAATACTAATGAGTAACGCCGTCGGCGTCGAAGACTGAATGGCACTCCGGTAGAACGGTTGAGTGAAAACACCACGAATCTTGGCCACGTCCGGCGGCTACGTCGCCGGACCGGTACAGATGTCCTCGCGCCTCGGCACGATGTTGACCGACGCCCTCGCCTCGACCGAGAAGCTCCGGCCGCGCGTCTGTCTGGTGAACACCGCGATGGGCGACAACCTCACGCACTACGCGATCGCCTACGAGGCGTTCAACGCGGCCGGCTGTGACGTCACCGAACTCAAGGTCTTCCCGCAGCCCTCGGCCGAACCCGAGGAACGACTCTGCGGCAGTGACCTCGTGTGGGTCGGGGGTGGTTCGGTCGCGAACCTCCTCACCCTCTGGCGACTTCACGGCATCGACACCGCGATGCGCAGTGCGTGGGACCAGGGCGTGATCCTGGGTGGCGTCTCGGCCGGCAGCCTCTGTTGGCATCTCGGCGGCACGACCAACTCCTTCGGTCCAGTGCTCCAGCCGGTCACCGACGCCCTGGGATTCCTGCCCCACGCCAACGGGGTCCACTACGACGCCGAAGCGCAACGTCGGCCACTGCTGCATGAACTCATGAAGAGCGGCGTTCTCTCGCCGCTGGCGTACGCGACCGACGACACGGTGGGCATCTGGTACGAGGGCCTGGAGGCGACCACGGTCGTCTCGGACGCCCCCGTCGATCCGGTGACCGGTCCGGCCGCGTACAAGGTCGAACTCGTCGACGGCGACGTCGTCGAAACGAGGTTCGGCGTGGGCGGTTCGTTCCGATGACCGTTTTGACGACCGCTAGAATTCAAATCGCAACACTCCGCTTTTGAGCACTTCGCTGCGGGTGTCGACCAAAAGAGATGCGCCGCAATGATCATCGCCACTTCCACCATCACTCGGACCTTCGCGATCGTGGCCCCGATGCTGACCATCTTGCAATGCCTCGCGCAGGCCAATCGCATCCGCACGACCGGCGCCCGAGGCGTCTCCTTGGCCACCTGGATCCTGTCGGCGTTCATGGGCGAGATCTGGTTCTGCTACGGCCTCATCTTTCACGTCACCGCCGAACTCGTGGCCAACTCACCGGCCGTCGTGGTCTCCCTGGTGGTGGCCTTTCTCGCCGCTCGAAGCCAGGACAAGATGGCGCGCAGCGTGACGGGCTATCTCGCCATGACCGTGATCGCTCTCCTCGCCCTCTTCGCGGGATCCTTCCACGACCTGCGATGGGTCTTGGCGACGGTGGCCGTGGGAAGCTCCATCATCATCTACATGCCCCAGCTGGCCTTGGTGATCCGTCCGAAGGACCTGAGCGGCGTCTCGATCATCAGTTGGTGCCTCGCCTGTCTGACGTCCCTGGGCTGGCTGGTCTACGGATTCTTGATCCACCAGCCGCCGCTCGCCATACCCAGTTTCGTGATGCTGCCATCGGCCTTCACGATCTTCGTGCAGGCCTCACGGCACCGGATCAAGAATGACTCGCGTACCGGACTCCAGGCCCCGCTCGTCGAGTAGAACTCAGCGCGCCGGCTGCGGAAGCGCCGCGCGCACGGTGTCCATCCGGGTCGAGAGCGCCTCGGCCCTCTGTCGCGCGTCGCTGGAGCCGCACTCGTGCAGCCAGTTCGCCAGCATCCGGTAACCGTCTTGGGTCAGCACCGACTCCGGATGGAACTGCACGCCTTCGAGTGGTAGTGAGCGGTGGCGCATCCCCATGATGAGGCCGTGCGACCGGGCCGTGACCGCGAAATCCGCCGGCAGTCCTTCGTCCTTGACGACCAAGGAGTGGTAGCGGCCGACGACGAGCGGATCACTGACGCCCTCGAAGACTCCCTGGCCCTGGTGCTCGACCAGGCTGGAGCGTCCGTGGAGCAGTTCCGGCGCGCGGTCAATCGTCGCGCCGAAGGCCTCCCCGAGCGCCTGGTGACCGAGGCATACCCCGAACATCGGGATCCGATGTTCGGCGCAGGCGCGAATGATCTCGACGCAGTTTCCGGCGTCGCGCGGATGCCCGGGTCCCGGCGACACCAACACGCCGTCGGGCGCCCGGTCGATCACCTGCGCGGCGGTCACCTCGTCGTTGCGAAGGACCGTGACCTCGGCCCCCAACTCGGCCACGTACTGGACGAGGTTGTAGACGAACGAGTCGTAGTTGTCGATCACGAGGATGGACGGCGCGTCGCTCATCAAGAAATTCTAGGTCCGAGGCGGTAACTATCATCTCTCAATGGAGCCGATTGACCTCGCGTCGTTTCTCGGGCTCGTCGAACAGGGCTTCAACGTCCTACCGCTGACCGAGACCTTGCAGCTCGATCGCGAGACCCCCGTCTCGCTGTACCAGCGATTCGGCCCCCGGGCGATCTTCCTGCTCGAGAGCGCGGCCCTCGGTGAAGCGACCGGCCGCTACTCCTTCATCGGACTCGATCGTCGCTGGAGGGTGACGACACTCGAGGGAGCGACGGTCGTCGAGGGCACGGACGGCGGCGACCCCACGCTCGCTCCACTCGACGCGCTTCGTCACATCCTGGCTCGGTACCGTACTTACGCGCCTCGCCACCTGCCCGATTTCTTCGGTGGGGCCGTGGGGTTCGTGACCTACGACTACGTGCGTCGACTGGAGCGCCTCCCTCGAACGGCCGTCGCGGACATGTGGCCCGAGGTCGATTTCTCCTTTCCCGGCACGGTTCTGATCTGCGACCACGTCCAACACTCGACCACCGCCGTGGTGAACGCCGTGATCGAGGCGAACGAGGATCCGACCGCGATCTTCGAACAGGCCCGCGCCCGACTCGACGCCGTCGTCGACGTCCTGTTAGGACCGGAACCGCCGAGTGATCCCGTGACCGAACGCCTCATCGCGACCGCGCCCGCGCAGCGCTCCGCGATCGACATTCGGGCCATCGCCAAAGGTCTCTCCAATTTCAGCGGCGCCGCGTACGGCGCCGTCGTCGAACGCGCCCGCGAGCACGTGTTCGCCGGGGACGTCTTCCAGGTCGTTCCCAGTCAACAGTTCCGACGAAAGAGCACCGTGAATCCACTCACGCTCTATCGGGTACTGCGCGCGCTCAATCCCTCGCCCTACATGTACCTCCTGGACTCCGGTGAGATTCAGATCGTCGGGGCGTCGCCCGAGATGTTGATGCGCGTCCACGACGGACTGGTGAGTTATCGACCGATCGCGGGTACCCGGGCCCGCGGCCACAACGAGGCTGAGGACCTCGAGCTCGAACAAGAGCTGCTGCACGACGAGAAGGAGATCGCCGAGCACGTCATGCTCGTCGACCTCGGGCGAAACGACGTCGGTCGCGTCGCCACGACCGGGACCGTACGGGTCGACCGGCTGGCCCACATCGAGCGCTACTCGCACCTCATGCACCTGGTCTCGCACGTCGAGGGCCGACTGAAGGAGGGCCTCGACGCCTTCGACGCCTTCGACGCGCTCTTTCCGGCCGGCACCCTCACGGGCGCTCCCAAGGTGCGCGCCATGGAACTCATCGACGAGTTCGAACCCGTCCACCGCGGACCGTACGGGGGTGCCGTCGGCTACTTCTCACTCTCCGGGAACGCCGACTTCGCGATCACCATCCGGACGTTGTCGTTGCGCGGCGGCGTCGCCACGGTGCAGGCCGGGGGCGGAGTGGTCGCTGACAGCCAGCCCAAGTTCGAGTACGAGGAGTCGATCAACAAGGCGTCGGCCCCACTCCTGGCCCTCGAAATCGCCGACCCCTCTTAGTCGCTACTCGTCGTCGTCGTCGAATGACGGCGCCGGCCGGGGCTTCGCCCCCCGACCTCTCTTCTTGCGCGTCGCCACCTCTTGCTCGCGACTCAACTCTTGTTGGATCATCTCGTCGCGAATCGTGCGCCAGCTCTCGAGTCGACGGGCCGAGAGTTCCCCGCGCGCGACGGCCGCTTCGACGGCGCAGCCCTCGTCCCCGCTGTGCGCGCAGTCCGAGAAACGGCACTGCTCGGCCAGGGCGGTGACGTCGGCGAAGGCGTCGTCGAGCCCCTGGGGACCGATGGTGAGATCGAGGAGACGAATCCCGGGGATGTCCAGCAGCACTCCCCCGCTCGCGAGGCGGTACAGCCGTCGGGTGGTGGTGGCGTGACGTCCTTCGCCGCTTCGACTCACGGACGCGGTCAACACGTTCGAACCTTCGAGAGCGTTCAGCAGCGACGTCTTGCCGGCGCCGGACGCCCCGAGCATGACCGCCGTCACGCCCAGATGAAGAATGGCCCGAAGATCCTCGATGCCGTGACCGCTGGCCGAGCTCGTGGTCATCACCTCGACGCCGGGCACGGTCTCCTCGGCCGCGGTGACCATCGTGTCGACGACATCGGTGCCGTCGGATTTGGTAAGCACCACGATCGGCGTGGCGCCACTGTCGAAGGCCATGACCGCCAGACGCTCCAGCATGAGGACGTTCAACTCCCGATCGATGGGCAGCACCACGAGCACGACGTCGACGTTCGCGGCGAGGACCTGCACGTCCCCGGGCGTCGCGCCGGGTCGTCGCAACTCGGTCGTCCGGGGTGACACCGAGATCACGTAGCCGTCGCGGACGCTCACCCAGTCGCCGGCGACCGGACTGAGGTTGAGGTTGGTGGCGAACTGACTGGTCGACGTCGTCTCGCGACCGAACTCGTCGCACCAGATGACGTCGGCGGTCGTTCCGTGCACGATGCTGACGCGTCCGGGGCTCGCGTCGGCAGCGAACTCGACGTCCGAACCGACACCCAGTCCCAGGGTACGCAGCACCCCGACGACGACCTCGCTCAACGCAGCACTCGACGACGGCAGTTCCAAGTTGTCCTTCTCGACTCAAGACCGGGCGGTCTCGTGGTCTCTACAGTCCCCCAAGGATATTGGACGGCTCGGGGTTCGTTGACTCGCCGGTGACGGTGCCCGCCACCGTCCTCGTCGGGTGGAATGATTTGACCATGAGCAAAGCTGGCTGGCCCACGTTCTGGCACCTGCACCCGGGGGTGCGAAAGAAGGAAGACCTCAGTATCGGCGAGCGTGCCGCCGACCGCATGCGCAACATCATGGGATCGTGGCCCTTCGTCTTCAGCTTCTTCGCCGTCATGATCCTCTGGGCGGCCGGCAACACCTACTTCTTGCAGCGGGTCATTCATCACCGCGCGTTCGACCCGTACCCGTACATCTTGCTCAACCTCTTCCTGTCGATGTTGGCGGGCGTGCAGGCCGCGGCGTTGTTGATCGCGGCCAAGCGCACCGACTCGATCGCGTCGGAGATCGCCCTGCACACGGTGAAGAACACCGACGACATCCGCGCTCTCTTGGACGAGAACACGGCGTTGACCAAGGAAGTGAAGAAGGCCACCGACCTGCTCGACGAGATCCATCGCCACGTCGGCGCTCTCACCCCTTGGGCCGGGCGCTTCAAGCCAGGCGAGGAACCGCCGCCGCCCTAATCTCCCGTCACCAGGACATCGGCCGCGACAACGAACGGCGGCGTCTCTTCGGCGCATGAAATGCTGGGTCCATGAACCAACGACCCGTGAACACCGAACTGATTGGCTCGACCTTCGTCGTCGCCATCAATCGCCCCGAAGTGCGAAACGCCGTCAACGGTGCCGTCGCCACCGCGCTGGTCGAGGCGTTTCGGGCCTTTGACGACAACGATGACGCCAAGGTCGCCGTCCTAGCGGGCGAAGGAGGGACCTTCTGCGCGGGCGCCGATCTGCGCGCCATCGGCACGCCCGAAGCCAATCGCGTGACGAGTGACGGTGACGGTCCGATGGGACCGACGCGGATGACCGTCTCCAAACCGGTCATCGCCGCAATCGACGGATACGCCGTCGCCGGAGGACTGGAACTCGCGTTGTGGTGTGACCTGCGCGTGATGGAGGAGAACGCGACACTCGGTGTCTTCTGTCGTCGTTGGGGCGTGCCGTTGATCGACGGGGGCACGGTCCGACTCCCGAGGATCGTCGGCGTCGGACGCGCCCTGGACCTGATCCTTACCGGTCGGGCGGTCGGCGCGACCGAAGCGCTCGCCATCGGTCTCGTGAACCGCGTCGTCGAACAAGGCCACGTCCGTTCCGCAGCCCTGGACTTAGCCGAGGAGATCGCCTCGTTCCCGGAGGTCTGCATGCGCCAGGACCGCCTCGCGCTGTACGAAGGACTCGGTCACACCGAGGCCGAGGCCCTGGCCATCGAGTTCGCCCACGGGCGGATCTCACTGCGAGCGGACATGCGTGAGCACGTAGGCCGCTTCGTGTCGGGTGAGGGGCGTCACGGCAGTTTCAGCTCCTAATCAACGCCACCCGAGCCCGGTTGGAATGGTCCGGAGCTCGAGTGGCGTGATCGATAGTACTGAGAAAACGGGTTGATTAGAAGTAGTAGTACTCCGGCATGAAGTTCAGCAGCGGACTGCCGGTCCAACCGATGGTGCTTTTCAGGGTTTTGATCGTCTCGACCGTGGGCGCGCTCTCCGGTTCGTACAGGACCGGGAGGTTCTGCGCGGCGAAGGTGGCGTAGCTGGTCAGGTTCGACTTGCCGAAGTCGGTGCCCTTGATGAGCGTGGTCATCGTGGTGTTGGCGTAGTCACCGGGGTTGAAGCCCCCTCCGACGGCGAAGAGCGTCTCGCCGGTCGGGAAGTAGTTCGGCGCGAAGGTCCAGCCGCCGCCCCACATGCAGAGCTGGAAGCCGGCGCCGCTCGAGCAGTCGGCGACCACGCTGTTGAATGACTCGGTCGAGGTGCCGACCTTGATGCCGACCTGGGCCCAGTCGGCGACCTCGGCGGTGATCTCTTGGGTCAGCGACGGTGAGCCGCTCGCGTAGACGAAGGTGAAGTTCAACGTGTAGCCCTTGGTGATCCCGGCGCCGCACTGGCTCGACCCGGTACCCGGGTTCTCACAGGTCTGGACGCCGTTCACGATCTTCCAACCGTGCGACGACAGCAGTTTCTTGGCCGTACTCAGGTTGAAGGGATAGGGGTTGGCGATGGGCGCGGAGTACTTGGCCGGGACCACGGCGGGCAACGCCGTGTAGGACGGGAAGCCGTAGCCCTTGTCGACGTTCTTGATGACGCCCGTCTGGTCCGTCGAGTCCTGGAGGGCCTGACGGATGTAGAGCTGGTTCACGGCCGCGACCTTGGGGTCCTTCTTGTTGAAGTTGAACGGCGCGTAGTTGAAGCCCCAGATGGTGCCCGTCGAGAGGTTGTACTTACTCGCCAGGTTGGCCCAGTTCGGTCCGATCTTGCCGGGCGAAGGCGCCGGCGAGGTCAGGACGCCGGGGTCGACGAATCCGAGGTCGAGCTTGCCGGCCTGCAGGTCGTTCTCTTCCGCCTGAGTCGTGGTGTAGGCGATCTCCTTGACGAAGGCCACCTTGGCCTTCACCGGACCGGAGTACTTGTTGTTCGGCTGAAAGGTCAGGTTGCCTAGGTTGTCGAAGGCCGTCAAGCGCCAGGGGCCGTCGTCACCGCTCTGCCAGAGGGCGTCGGTGTAGGTCGAAAGCTTGCTCGAAAGACCGTTCAGGTAGTTGTAGACCGCGGTGCACGCCGTGTCGGTCGACTTGGCACCCCAGACGCCAGTCGCGCAACTCTGCTTCTGCGTGGGCGAGGACACGTCCCACTTGTCGGTGAACGGGGTGATCTGGTTCAGGTAGTTATTGGTGATCCACAGCGGGTTCACGGTGGTCTTGAAGTTGATGGTGACCGTCATACCGTTGCCGGTGATGCTGGAGACCTGGTCGGGGATGCCGTATCCGGGGTTGTAGCCCCAGAAGTCGGCCGGCAGCGCCTTGTACATGTTTAAGAAGAACATGACCGACTGGGCGTTGACGGTCTGACCGTCGGCGAACTTCCAGCCCTTGAGCTTCATGGTCACGGTCTTGTCGTGGTTCGAGTACACCGGGTTATAGGCCAGGGAAAGAGACGGGACCAGCGAGACGCTGCCGCCGACGCCGAACCAGTACATGGGTCGGAACATCTCGTCCTGGAACTGGTTGATGTTGTCAACCGAGCAGTACTGGCACGACTCGTAAGGGAAGATCCAGTTGGGGTTCGCGCCGGCGCCTTCGGCAAAGGTGATGGTGCCCGAGACCTTGCCGTTATTCGGCGGACCGGCCGCATTCGGCTTCCCACCTCCGGAGACCGCAACGATTACCACGATGATCAGGGCGACTACGACGAGCCCCGAGATGATTTGAATGAGACGCTTTTTATTGGTCATAAGAACACTCTAAGTACACCCACAACACATCACTCATCAGGTGGTCACCAAACGGACACTTCTCACCCGTTTATAAGGAAGGTCAAGGACGCCTCACAGTGAAACCGCTTACGAGTGACTCTTTCGCGACGGACATCGCTCACTGTCATCAAGTTGTCACCGGAACCCGAGTATTCAATACTTTCGAATCGTATCGTCACGGACCACTCGAGCGTCCGTCTCAGGCGTTCCGGAGTGAGCGATGACACGTTGTACATTCACTGGGTGACACGTCGTAGATCTCATTGGCTAGGACGCGGCGCTACCCTCTCGATCGCACTGAGTGCGCTGGTCGTCGGGGCGACCGCAACGTCCACCGCGGCCCACGACAATCCATCGCTGTCGCCCACAACGACTACCACTGTGCCTTCTCAGTGCTCCAAGACCCCACCACCCACGACCACGACGACCGTTCCGTCGACGACGACGACGATCCCTGCCACGACGACCACGACCACCACCACGACCACCACTACGACCACCACCACGACCACGACGACGGTGCCGACCACAACCACGACGACGGTTCCTACGTCCACCACCACGACCACGGTGCCGAGAAAGACGGCGATCGCCTGGCCCCTCCACGACAGCGCGGCGATAGCGATTCCTCGACTCTGCGTGGCGGCCACCTCGTCGTATCAACCACGGGTACCGATCGCGAGCCTCACCAAGATGATGACGGTGTGGGTCGTCCTGCATCAGTTGCCCGTCACCTACCAACAACAAGGACCTTGCCTCGTCGTCAGCGCGCACGACGTTGCGCTGTACGACTACGACGTCGCGTCCGGACAGTCGAACGCCCGCATCGTCGTGGGCGAGAAGATCTGTGAGGGAACACTGCTACGCGGACTACTCGTGCACTCCGCCGGCGACTACTCCCAACTGCTCCAGAGCCTCATCGGGTGGAGTCCGGCCACCTTCGTTCGCGTGATGAATAGAGACGCGCGCACGTTGGGACTCACGAGAACGCACTACGTCGACCTCACGGGCATCGCTCCCGGGGACCAGTCGACCGCTCGGGATCAGGCGACGTTGGCGGTCGATCTCATGACGGCCGAACCGATCGTGGATCAAATCGTCGCGCTGACGCACGTCGCTCTTCCCTACAACGGCGTGGTCGTTTCCTACACGCCGTTGATCGGCACGGCCAATGTCGTCGGCGTCAAGTCCGGCTACACGAACCCGGCCGGCGGCTGCGACGTTATGGCCGTAAGGGTCACCATCGCCAATGAGACGTTCTTGACCTACGCGGTCGTGCTCGGCCAGCGCGGGGCCAACGCGATCAATGTGGCCGGCGAGGACGCGCTGGCGCTCACCCAGTCACTGCGGCCTTCGATCAAGTTGGTGCGAACGGCGTCAGGCGTCCAGCTGGAGTGGACCGGGCCGGCGGCCGACGTGAAGAGCTGACCCTTCTACGCCAGCGCCTGTCGAAGGTCGTCCAGTAGGTCATCCACGTCCTCGATACCGACACTGATGCGCACGAAGTTCTCCGGGATCTCCAACAGCGATCCGCTGGTCGACATGTGCGTCATTCGTGCCGGCAACTCGATCAAACTCTCCACTCCACCGAGCGACTCGGCCAGCGTGAAGACTTTGGTTTTCTCCACGAACGACGCGGCGGCCGCAGCCCCGCCGGCCACTTCGACGCTCACCATGCCACCGAATCCCCGCATCTGGTCCAGCGCGACCTTGTGGTGGGGATGCGTCTCCAGGCCCGGGTACCACACCCGTTCGATCTTCTCGTGCTGGGAGAGCATGTCGGCCACCCGCGCGGCGTTCAGTTGGTGTCGGTCCATGCGAACCCCGAGCGTTCGGATCCCGCGCATGATCAGATAACAGTCCAGGGGACCGGGAATCGCCCCGACCGCGTACTGAAAGAACTTCAGACGCGCCGCGAGATCCGCGTCGTCGGTCACCAGCATCCCGCCGATGGCGTCGGAGTGCCCGCCCAGATATTTGGTCGTCGAGTGCATGACGACGTCGGCGCCGAGCGTGAGCGGCGTCTGCAGGTACGGCGTGGCGAACGTGTTGTCGACCACGAGTTGGGCGCCGTGGCGATGGGAGATTTCGGCCAGCGCCGCGATGTCGGCTATCCGCAGCCAGGGATTGCTCGGGGTCTCGGCCCACACGAGCTTGGTGCCCTCGTGCCAGGACGATTCGACGGCCTCGAGGTCCGAGAGGTCGACGACGTCGGTCTCGATCCCCCACGGGCCGAAGATCTTGGTCAACATGCGATAGGTGCCGCCGTAGGCGTCGGAGGAGAGCGTCACGCGGTCTCCCGGCGACAACGTGCGCAGCATCGCGTCCGTCGCGGCGAGCCCGGAGGCGAAGGCGACCGCGAAGCGCGCCTCTTCGAGGCTGGCCATCACCGCCTCGAGGGCCGCGCGAGTGGGGTTATCCCCTCGTCCGTAGTCGGCGAACTTGACGACGCCGACCGACTCCTGGGCGTAGGTCGACGTGAGGTAGACCGGCACGTTGACCGCGCCGGTCTCTTCGTCCGGCTCCTGTCCCACGTGGATGGCCCGGGTTGAGAAGTGCACGACGGTCCTTTCGATTACTCGGAGGCGGTGTTCGAGAGAAAGCGAAGTACGTCCGAGGCGGTGACGACGCCTCGGGGCCGACCGTCGGCCAGGACCAGCAACGCCGGAGTCGTGGCCAGTCGTCGCGTCACCGATTCGAGCGGCTCGCCCACGCCGATGGTCTCGAGGATCGGTCCCATCACCGCTTCGATCGGTCGATCGAGCATGGTCGGATCCTTGAATCCCAGCTCCATCAGGTCCAGTTCGATGGCCGTGCCGACGACCTCTTTCGCGGCGAGCGGCAGTTCGTCGGTGACGGCGATCACCACCTGAGAGACGCCGCGCTCGCGCATGAGGGCGGTCACCTCGCGCACGCTCTTCTCGGTCGTCGCCAGGATGAGGTCCGTCGCGTTCGCCCCCTTGACGTCCAGGATGTCGCCCGCCGTCGGTCCGCTGGCGGTGGTCAAGAAGCCGTAGCCCCGCATCCAGTCGTCGTTGAAGATCTTCGAGATATAGCCGCGCCCGGTGTCGGGCACGAGCACGACCACGCACGATCCCTTGGGAGCCGACTCGGCGACGCGCAACGCCGCCACGACGGCCGTCCCGCCCGAACCACCGATGAGCATCCCCTCTTCGTGGGTCACCCGTCGCGCCATCTCGAAGGCGTCGGCGTCACTCACCGCAATCACCTCGTCCACCAGGCTGGGGTCGTAGTTCTTCGGCCAGAAGTCCTCACCCACGCCCTCGGTGAGATAGGGGCGACCCTCGCCGCCGGAGTACACCGACCCTTCGGGATCGGCCGCGATGACGCGGATCGCCGGATTCTGTTCCTTCAGATACTGCGAGACTCCGCAGATCGTTCCGCCGGTACCGGCGCCGGCCACGAAGTGCGTCACCGTGCCGTCGGTGTCGCGCCAGATCTCGGGCCCGGTCGTCGTGTAGTGCGCGTACGGATTGGCGGGGTTGGAGTACTGATCCGGTCGGAACGCACCGGGCGTCTCCCGGGTCAGGCGTTCGGCGGTCGAGTAGTACGAGTCGGGGTCTTCGGGGGCCACGGCGGTCGGACAGACGATCACCTCGGCGCCGTAGGCCTCGAGCAGTCGGACCTTCTCGGCGGCCATCTTGTCGCTCATCACGAAAATACAGCGGTAACCGCGTTGGGCCGCCACGATGGCCAGTCCGACGCCGGTGTTGCCGCTCGTGGGCTCGACGATGACGCCCCCGGGCTTTAACAGTCCGTCATGTTCGGCGGCGTCGATCATCGTAAGCGCCGGTCGGTCCTTCGAACTCCCGCCGGGATTCATCGACTCCAGTTTCACCAGAACCGACACGCCGTCGGGCGTGGTCAGTCGGTTGAAACGGACGAGCGGGGTTTCGCCGATGAGGTCCAGCAGGGAGTTCGCCACGCGCATGGCTCCACCCTATTTGCGTGAGCGACCGCCGGGCGGCGACCTACGTCACTGTTTCGGTGTCCGTCACCTCAAGGGCGGAGGCGCCTCGCGCTTGACTAGTGACGCGACGAACGCGCCACTCGATGAGGCCGATAGAGATCCACCCGGCGGTGATGACCAGCCAGAACGTCAGAAATCGATAGACGAGGACGACCGCCAGTGCGGGCGCCCGGTGGGCTCCGTAGGCGACGAGGATGACGGCCAGACTGCCTTCAACGACGCCGATGCCGCCGGGGATCAGCGGCAGCGAGGCCACGATCTGGGCCACCCCGAAGGCGAGGAGTACGCCGCTCCAGGGAATGGAGGCGCGCACCGCCCCGAAACAACAGAGCAGTATAAGAAAGTCGGTGAACCAAAGCGCCGTGGCCATGGTGACGAGCTTCACGACGTTGGGCGTCGAGAGCGGGATCTCGCGCATCCTCGCGAGGGTCGATTCGATCCGTATCATGACGTCTCCCCGAGGGTGTCCGGTGATCCGTTGGCAGAGACGCGTGGCGAAACCAAGGAATCGAAGGAGCGCGTCGCGACGCACCAGCAGCGCTCCGGCGATGAGGACGACGAACAGACCGACGAAGACCGTCCCGCGCGCCGCCACCCCGGCGTGACCCGAGAGCGCCACGAGTACGCCGACGAGCAGGAGCAACGACATGCCGATGGCTTGCGCGATCAAGATCGTAAGAATCGTCCAACCGGCGCTGGCGCCGCTGGCCCCGCGGCGTCGAAAGAATCTGTACCGATAGGCGCTGGAGACGGCCGGCTCACCGGGGACGGAGTACGCGATGGCGTTGTTAGCGATCGAGACCAAAGTGAGCGCGGCCAGTGAGATCTCACTGCCGCTCCAGAGAAGGACCCTCTGCTGGAGGAATCCATAGCCCACGATCGAAAGTACCTCGGTCACCACCGCCCCCGAGGCCCACGCCACGTTGAGATGATCGAGGTGGTCGAGCGCGGCGACGAACTCACCACGCTTACCGACCAGCAACGACAGAATCAGTACGCCAATACCAAGGCCAAGCACGTAGCGCACGACGAGCCAGAGCGTTCCACGTCGATGCGACGTCGTTGGTTCGTCGGTCACGAATGTCAGACTACCGACGGCGTGCTGGCGTCTCGAAATGAACCTCGGACGTGTGGTCCTTCGTACGACACTGGTGAGAACGTCCTCGGCCAGTACGATTTGCCATGGCCGAGAGCGAATCCTTCGAGACCTTCACGCCCATCGATCGTCCGGTTCGCTCGGCGATCATTGGACTCGGGCGGGTCTTCGACCTCAACGTTCGCGCCTACGTCGACAATCCCGACGCCGAGGTCGTGGCGATCGTCGATACCAGCGAATCGCGTCGATTGCTGCGTCATGCAGAGTGGCCCGAGGCGGCGGTCTTCGCGTCGGTGGACGAGCTGATCTCGAGCGACGTCGAGATCGACGCGGTCGAGATACTCCTCCCGACGACGCAGAACGAAGCAGTGGTCATGGCCTGCCTGGCTCGCGGGTGGCACGTCAACTTGCAGAAGCCTCTCGCGAATGATCTGTCGAGTGCGACGAGGATGGTGGACGGAGCCCGTCGGCGTGGGCTGCAACTCCGGGTGATGGAGAACTACCTCTTCTACGAACCACTGGTCAAGTTGAAGGAGACCATTGAGTCCGGAGTACTCGGACCGATCAGCGGGTACCACATGAAGATGGTGGCGAGCGGACGAGGCGGCTGGGAGGTGCCCGGCGATTCGTACGAGTGGCGATTTCAACAGGCCCGCGACGGTCGTGGTCCACTCGTCTTCGACGACGGCTGGCACAAACTCTCGACCGCTCTCTGGCTTTTCGGTCCGGTGAAGGAAGTGCGCGCCTGGATCGGTGCGACCGAAGTTATTCCCGGCATCACGTTGGATGCACCGGCGACGTTGATCTGGGAGCACGACAACGGCGTGCGCGGCGTGTGGGACATCACGTTGGCCGTCGACATGTACCTACGTTCGGACTACTACACCAACGACGAACGCTGGGAGGTCACCGGTCGACGAGGTTTCGCCCGAGTCAATCGCTGCACCGGTCGAGGGATTCAGGAACCGAGCTTTGAGATCTATCTCGACGGGGAGATGCGATCGTTCCACGCTCTCGACGACGACTGGGCGAGCAGCTTTCGCGACTCGGGACGCCATTGGATCGACGCGTTGCGCTCGGGACGCGGTCCCCTCCTCTGGAACGGCGAAGAGGCTGTTAAGGTCCTTCAATTTGCACTCGCCGCGTACCAGAGCAGCGACCAAGGTGGGGTTGGTGTGAATCCGACATCTCTCAACCTCGAGGGACGAATTGCAACGAATGCGTGACCGTCAAATCGCCCACGTGGTCATTCGGAGCAATTGGCCGCCAACCTCGTCGTGACCGAGTAGCCATCGAAATCCAAGACCTCACCGCGCGTTTGGCCGACGCGGGGTTCATCGCCGCCCGTGACGAGGCCGAGGAACTCCTGGAATGTTCACTCGGCGATGACGCTCGTCTTGCCTCAATGATCGAGCGACGGCTTCGTGGCGAGCCGATTGCGTGGATCACGGGCTTTGCCATGTTCTGCGGACTAAAGATCCGTGTCGATCCCGGCGTGTACGTGCCGCGTTGGCAAAGCGAGCCACTCGCCCGCCGCGCCGTCACGCGACTCCCGGAGCGGGGCGTTGCCGTCGATCTCTGTACGGGATCCGGGGCGATCGCGAAGACCCTTCACGCCGCCCGACCGAACGCGAAGGTCGTCGCCTCCGATATTGACGAACGCGCGGTTAAATGCGCGTCGTCGAACGGTGTAGAGGCGTATCTCGGTGACCTGTTCGCACCGCTTCCTCGTGATTTGGAAGGAACGGTCGACGTCGTCATCGCGGTCGTGCCGTATGTCCCTACGCCGAGTTTGCCGCTTCTGCCCCGAGACACATTGGTCTACGAATCGACGTTGTCCTATGACGGAGGCGACGATGGCGCCGACGTTCTCCGTCGTGTCGTCAGTAGAAGTCGCCACTTTCTGAGGCACGGTGGCTCCCTACTTGTCGAGCTGGGAGATGAGCAGGTTGAGCTGCTCCAAGGCGATCTGGCCGCTCAAGGATTCACGGAGCTGTTGACTTTATTTGATGATGAGGGTGACGTCCGAGGACTCGAAGCCTCGCTGAGCATCTACCAACACTCCGATGGGTTTTGAACGACGGCGGCTAGAACTGCGACCGTTGTGTGGTGTCTAAGCGCGAACGACCAGCCTGTAGCACGTCGTGCTACACTGAGTGAATGGAATCAGAAATCACCCAACGACAACTCCGCAACGACAGCGGCGAGATTATGCGCGGTCTGGACTCTGGCCACACCTACGTCGTGACACGAAACGGCGTTCCCGTAGGAGAACTGACTCCCCTACGCCGACATCGCTTCGTCAGCGCAGATGCGGCCGCCGCCATTTTCAAAGGTGCACCCAGTGTCGACCTGCGTCGTCTCCGTGCCGACTTAGACCGCGTGGCGCCGCAAGAGTTCGAACCTCGTGGCTAATTCGAGTCGTCCCGCTCGCGGGATCATCGATACCTCAGTCGTAATCGATCTGGAGAAGATCGATCCTTCGAGCCTTCCGGTTGAACTCGCAGTCAGCGCCTTGACGATGGCCGAGCTCGCAGCGGGACCGCACGCCACTGACGATGTGGACGAACGGGCTCGGCGACAAGACCGGCTACAGAGAGCCGAAGCCGCATTCGATTCCCTCTCTTTCGACGCGGACGCGGCGCGCGCCTATGGACGGATCTTCGCCGCCGTCGTGTCAACGGGTCGTCGTGCGCGCGGCGCTCGTGCGGTCGATCTCTTGATTGCGGCGACGGCGTGCGCCGCGAATCTCCCCCTCTACACGCGTAACGCCGATGATTTTCGAGGTCTGGAAGATATTCTCAAAGTGATCGCCGTCTAGAGCTCGGATTTAGAAACGCAAACCATCGCGATCAGTTCCGGTCACGGAATCCCCGCCGTAATGGGAGAATGTTCGTATGGCTTTGGATGACCTCACTGATCAAGGTTCCAATGACTGAGCAACGCAGCGAACCTGGTCACGCTCACCCGGTTTCTTCGACGAGTGACATGCGTTACGTGCTCGTCGCGCTGGTCTTAATCAGTGCATTTCTCGTGGGAGAGGTGGTCGCCGCGGTACTGGGTCATTCTCTCGTTCTGTTCGCCGACGCCGGGCATATGTCGACCGACGTCGCCGCACTCGCGCTCAGCGCGTGGGCGATTCGCCTCGCGCGACGTCCGGCCCACGGCCCTTGGACCTTCGGACTTCAACGGGCGGAGATCCTCTCGGCGGCGGCCAACGGAGTTGCGTTGGTAGCGATCTCTTTACTGATCGGGTTCGACGCCATCGAGCGCCTCATCCATCCGCATCGAGTGCATGGTGGTCTCGTTCTCGTTGTCGCGGGAGTTGGCGTACTGGTCAATCTGGTTGCCACGTGGGTGTTGTCGAAGGCGGATCGTCGCAGTCTCAATCTGCGCGGTGCTTATGTCCACATCGTGACGGACCTCTAAGCTTTCATTGGCACGGCGATCGCCGGGCTGGTCATCGTGCTCTCCGGTTGGAATCGCGCGGACTCGATCGCTTCGCTCGTGGTGGTGGCGCTCATGATCTATTCCGCGTGGGGGTTACTCCGAGACGCGGGACGGATTCTGCTCCAAGCCGCTCCCGACACCTTGGTGCTCGCCGACATCCGATCGCATCTCATCGGCGTACCCCACGTTCTTGACGTACACGATCTCCACGTGTGGACACTCACCTCGGGATCACACACCGTGTCGGCGCACGTCATCGTGGAGGATCGCTGTTTCGATACCGGTCACGCCCCGCGAATACTCGACGCCCTACAAAGTTGCCTGATCGAGCACTTCGATGTGGCGCACGCCACTTTCCAACTGGAGCCGGCCTCACACGTCAATCATGAGGGTGGCGTGCACCCCTGATCCGTCTCGAATTCGATCACCGAAAGAGATCCGTCCAGGCAATTGCGCCGTATACCTGACACCATGATGAGTCGGGGCGACCTTTCACTGAAGCGCCAAGGCGCGAATCGGAACGCGTCGGATGCCACCCCTTCTTTGACGCGGTCCTTCGCGATGTGGCGTCTCGTCCGACTCGGCGGCGCGGTATCGCTCATCGCGACCGGCGTGATTCATCTCGATCTCTACCTCACCGGCTATCGGACCATACCCACGATTGGATGGCTGTTCCTGCTCCAAGTAATCGCCGACTTCGTGATCAGCATCGCGCTGATCGTCTCGAGCAGCCGACTGGTGTCGGCGGCTGGGGCCGGACTGGTGTTGTCGACGCTGCTGGGCTACCTCCTGGCCCTGCGAATCAGCCTCTTTGGATTTCGCGAGGTGCGTACCACCGCGGGCATCGTGGCTGGCGTGATCGAGATCGTTGGTTTCGCCTTACTCGCGGCCGTCACCTTGCGCCCGATACGTCGCAACGAGGCACCACGGTTACGAATCGCCCCTCGGCTCGGTTTCGCAAATCGAAACCTGGTACTTCGCGCGAGTAGGTGGGCGGCCGGAATTCTTACGGTGCAGGCCGCTATCTCGTTGGGCCTGTTGCTGCCCCCGACGGTGGCGTCGTCGACGAACACCGGCGGTTCGGAGGTTTCGGTGAAGGTCGCCGACGTTCACGGGGTGCCGGTGCTCACGACCGCACACGGCTACACGCTTTACTGGTTCGCTCCGGACTCCCCCACGATGTCGCGTTGTTACGGGACGTGCGCGGCGTACTGGCCTCCGTTGCTCGGAACAGCGATGGCCGTCGGCGTTTCCGGTTCCTTCGCCACCGTGAAGCGATCGGGCGGTGCGTCCCAGGTCACCTACAACGGACACCCTCTCTACACCTACGTCGGGGACTCCGCGCCGGGTCAGGCGAGCGGCAATCGCGTGCGCCTCAACGGTGGCCTGTGGTACGAGATGAAGGTCGCGGGTTAGTCGTCCTCCGAGGAGCACGCGATTTTCACCACACGCCCGGGAGCAACCTCCAGCGAACGTTCGATCGATACTTGTCGTAGTCGCCACTGGATGCGAGGAGTCGCTCTTCGGCGATGGCCCGCCCGACGTTGCAGCTGCAAATGAACGCCACCACGAAGGCGTTCTGCCACGAGAGGCTCTGGAGGAGATACCCGATCAGGAGGAGGAAGTACGAGGCGTAGATCGGATGGCGAATGACGGAGTACGGGCCGCGTTGTTTGAGGCCGCGATCGGCAGCGGCGAAGCCAAAGGAGCGGCCCAGGGCGGCGAAGGACGCCACGCAAAGGACGAGGCCGATCAGCTGAAGGTCGAACCCGGCCACGACGCCCCAGTGGGGATGAGCACCGGCCGGTCGAAGGAGTACGCCGCCGAACGTGCCGCCGAAGGCCAGCAGCCAGTCGAGCGGTCGCTGACTGACCACGCGCGCCGGACGCCGCACCAAGTAGGCGACGACGACCCACAGCTCTTCGAAGAGGAAAATGGCGCCGATTAAGGAGTGCGTGCGCGAGTAGTACTGGAGGCCGGCCCGGGCGAACAGCGCGGCCCCGAACGCGGCGACGAGATTCGCCGCGATGCGCAGGGTCAAGACTGTCCGCGGTGATCGATGCGGACGTTGTGCGCGGAGTGGTTGCTGTCGTTCCTGGAATGTGTCGTTCGTCACGTGACGCTCGAAATCGTCGGGCGACCAAAGCGGCGCTCGATGAGCGCGTCGACGCTCAGGCGACCCGGACCGAGCAAGACGATCACCAGGGCCATGACGGCCAACGCAACGTTGAACTCGTATCCCGGGGTCAGCGTCTCCGAGTTGATCCCGTTCACCCAGGTGACCGTAATCATGGCCATGACCTGGTCCCCGAAGAGCGCGAGTCCGGCCAACCGCGATCCGAGCCCGAGGGCCATCGCGAGCGCCCCGCCAAACTCGATGACCCCGCCGAGGACGGCGAAGAGTCCACCCGGATGGAGGTGCGCGGTGTTCGACATAAAGAGCGACGTCGCGTGGATCCCGGGTCCGTTGAACGCCCCGAAGAGTTTCCCGGCGCCGTAGTAGATGAAGATCCACGCGAGCGCGATGCGCAACGCGGCCAGGGCGGCGTCGCTGGCGCGCGTCGCGCGGCCGGTCGAGAACACCATCGACACGAGGGCGCGGCCGCGTCGATTCGAAGCGCGCCACGCTTCAGTCATTATCGAATTCCACTCCGGGGCGCGGGTTCAACGGAGTCGCGTACTGAACTTCGCGGTGATTCGTCGCCGACCCCCTCAACGTCCCTGACGATCTCTGCGCTCTGGTCAAGCGGTCGAAACGGACCGAGCAGTTGAGCGACGAATACCGAGAAGTGACGTGCGCGCGGGGCGCTCTGCTCGACGGCGAGCGGCCGACCGGGGAGACCGGTGTCGATGCGGATCGTCTCGTTCGTCGGGAAGACCGCACGCCCGGAGAGTTGATCCCAGATGGTGAGGGCAAAACCGAGGTTGACGTCCTGGCGTCCTTCGACCCGGTGATGGATCCGGTGATAGTTCGGACTGCAGAAGATCCGGTTCAAGGGACCGAAGCTCAGATTCGTGTTGGAGTGCTCGAACGCGACGACCGCGGCGTACGCGACCAACAGTGTGGTGGTGACCGCACCGTTGGCGACGAGCACGATACCGGGAACCAAAGCGATCAGGTAGGAGACGTGGATCAAGGGATGCGTGCGAAAGACGGTGAGCACGCTCATGTCTTCTTGCGAATGGTGGAGCTCGTGAAATCGCCAGAGCACGCGGACCTTGTGATTGGCCAAGTGCGCGGTCCAGTTACACGCGTCCATGGCCACGAAGATCAGGGCGATCACGAACCAACGGGGTATGAACCCATAGTGGGGCACCACGATCCAGGGCAACGAATGACGCGCCACCTCGGCGAAGGAGAGCGAGAGCGCCACGACCAGGGGAACGACGAGGGTCGCGTTCAAGACCGTGTAGAGAACGTCCTGTCGATAGCCTCGGGCGAAGAAGGACCGACGCTGCGCCGGTCGCAGTCGCTCCACCACCATGAACAGCAAGAGGATGGCTATCGTCACCGGGCCGACGACGATCACTCGTTGATTCGTCATGGACGCCGCGAATCCGGATCCTCCCCAGCGACTGGAGAGACCGATGGCGATCAGAACGAGCGCCACCGAGACGATCGAGAGCGCGGGCAGGTAGACACGCGACGAAACTCCGCGTCGACGACGTTCCGCCGGTCTCGGCGACTCGGGTGGGTCATCGGCGTCCAGTAGACGTTCCGGCGAAACGATGACGGTCGACATGCGAACCTCCTCGATCACAACCTAGGTATTAGAACCCGACTCCGCCACCACCGCCGGCGACGGTCGTCGTAGTGGTGGGCTTCCCCTTGGGCTTGACGAGCACAATGTCGGACCACTTGCCCCAGGTGTCAGTGACGTTGCCCTTCACTTGACCGGGAGCCTTGTCCTGGAAGAAGTAGAAGAGGGCTTTGCCGCCGTAGGTCACCTGCAGTTTCCCATCGGCTCCCTTAACGGTTCCGAGCATGGCCGAGTTCACGCCGGAGCCGGCGGTCGCCTTCTTGACACCCTTGGGCAACTCGACGGCGGCCCAGAACGTGAGGCATTTCGTGGAGCACTTGACCGAGTTGGGCTTCAATGTGTACACGGTCCGACCGCTCACCAGGATCGTGCCGTACTTGGCGGTCTTGAGCGTCGA
This sequence comes from uncultured Acidimicrobiaceae bacterium, assembly GCA_963703105.1. Lineage (GTDB taxonomy): Bacteria > Actinomycetota > Acidimicrobiia > Acidimicrobiales > RAAP-2 > RAAP-2. Next base: position 296,775 of record OY969792.1, read on the forward strand.
GATGACGACGCTCTGCGCGTGGCTGTGCACGGCACCTGAGGCGTTCGTCGCGCCGACCGTGAGGCCGAGGCCCCCGACGACGAGGAACGCGGCGGCCACACGTCCCTTCAAGCTCGCGCGCGATGCAAGGTCATTTGATGTCTGGGCCATGTCGTGTGTCTCCTGAAGTTTGGTTTCGGTGGAACATATTGGGGCGATTCGTTCGAGCGTGTCTTTCTTCACCCGACTCATCCTCTGTTGCTATCCAGTACTACGGACCGGTGAGTCGAAAGGATCACTTGGCACTCGCCACGTCTAGGTCGCGAAGGTAGCCTGCGCCAGCACGGTACCGTGCGCGTTGACCAGGCGGGCCGCGCGAACGGGACTTCCCGACGTGGGAATCGGAGCGATCCACGAGGCGTAGCCCTGCGTGATCGTGAACTTCCCCACCGTCTGGACACGACCGTTGGCCAACGTGACTTCACACCACACGACACCGGACAACTTTCCCGTGTCGACATCCATGATCAGCCACGAGGGGCTCCCGGCCGATATAGTCGCGTGACCCACGGTGACGCCGTCGGCCGTCAAGCGACCGGACGTCGGTCGCTGCGTCGCCGATGGATTGGGCGTGCCACCCTGTGTGGTCACGAGGGCATCAACACCGATGCCGAGCACGGCGACGAGTACCGCGGCGACGGCCAAAAGGCTGGCTCGGCGGCGGCGAACGTTGAGATGGCGAGTATCGCTCTGTCGATACCTCTCGACGAGTCGTGTTTCGAAGCCCAACGAAGGTTCGGCTTCGGGGGCGAGCCACAACATCGTATCCACGACCCCGGCCAGGGACTCCAACTCCGCGTCGCAGTGTGCACACGACTCGAGGTGGTCGAGAACTCTCGACCGACTTCGACCGGACAGGGTGCCCAGAGCGAATTCGATCAGGTCGTCGCCGAGGGCTTCGCAGGTCATCGATTCCTCTGGTTCGCGGTTCATGAGGCCTCCGTCATCGCGGCGAACTCGCGGAGCTTCGCCAAGCCCAGGCGAATGCGACTCTTGGCCGTGCCGAGCGGTATCGCCTCGAGCGAGGCCACCTCGGACGCCGTGCGGCCGTACATGACCGCGAGCACGATCGCTCGGCGCTGATCGACCGGCAACGTGGCCAGAGCTGATCGCGCCTGCGCCACGGACTCTGACATCACCGCGGAATCATCCGGTGAGCGCTCGTTGCTGACGAGGGAGAGAAATGTTCGATCCTCCGGGGCGGTAGGAATCGGTCGCCGAACCCGAACGGCGTCGATGGCGAGATTTCGAGTGATGGTGAGCGTCCACGTGGCGACCGATCCTCGGCGGGCGTCATAGACCGCAGCGTGGCGAAGGATGCGGATGAACGCCTCTTGGGCGACGTCTTCGGCCATCCCGGGGTCACCGACGATCCCCAACGCCAAGCCGTAGAGCCGTCGTTGGTATCGCCGGACGAACGCCAGGACCGCCCGATCGTCGCCGACCGCCACGCCCGAGAGCAGGGCCTCGTCCGAAGCCTCTTCGTCGTAACGACCACGTGGTCTCATCTCCAGATAGTACGGCTGGGGTGCGAAATGAGATCATTCGCGGGCACCACGAACTTCAAAACCAACGCTTTACTCATGATGGGGGCAGATTCGTCGCCGTTGGTGACGCTCAAGGGACCGTCTTGCGCCTCGGTGGGAACGGCGTCGGCTGTGGGTGGTCGATGAGTCGGAGCCGACGCCCCGTTGGTTAACGTTTTCGGTAAAAGGTCAGTCCCGCGGGACCTAGTGAAATCTGAGACTCGAGTCGATGATCATGAGCCGGTGCAATCGATCACGCGATCGTCGACGTGGCCACGTCGGTCGGGTCGCGCCCGTCCTCGCGTCAGCCCTCGCTCTGGTGACGGTGATCGTCACGCCGCTCGGCGCCGACACGAGCCGTCTCCGTCCGTCGACCTCCGCTCCCCCCTTTGGGGTCGGCCTCGCTCGGTGCACGTTCATTGATCACTCGAGGTCGGTGCTGAACTACGCGAAGAGGCCCTATCGCGTGGCGTCGTCGAGTCGCGTGCTGGTGACCGAGATCAGATATCCGACCAACTATCTCGCCGGCGGACCGGCCGAGATGGCTGGAGCTCCGCCGGTGCCGCGCAGCGGCGGTTATCCGATGGTCGTGTTCGCCCACGGCTACGACGTGACGCCCGACACCTACGCGCCTCTGTTGGACGCGTGGACCCGTGCCGGATTCGTCGTCGTCGCACCGTTCTTTCCGGACGAAAGTCCGTCGGCGGTGGCCGCGCAACACGGCGCGAACACGGAGCAGGATCTCGCCAACGAACCCGAGGATCTCGCCTTCGTTACCGATTCAGTGCTCCAGGCCTCCGCGGTCGAAATGTCGATCTGCCCCATCGCCTTCGGCCTCGCCGATCGCTCGGAGATCGCGCTGGCCGGACACTCCGACGGGGCCGAGGCGGTGGGGATGCTGGCCTACGACCACGGCATCAACCCTCAAGGGATCAACTACGCCAGCCTGCGCACGGGACTCGCGTACCGCGCGGTCATCATTCTGTCGGGCGCCGAGGATACGTACCAGTCCTACGCCACTGAGGCCGCTCGACCGGACCTGCTGGTCGTGCAGAGTCGCGCGGACCAGTGCAATCAGATGCGCGAAGGCGTCCAGCTGTATGACGCCATTCACCAACCCAACAAGTGGTTCCTCGAACTGCTCACCGCTCACCATCTCCCTCCGTTTGATGACGATGACGCGGCGGCCTTCGACGTGGTGAGCGTGACCACGGTGCGCTTCCTCCAGATTGCGCTTGAAGGGACCGCCTCAATCAGCCTCATGACCTTCGGCAATGCTCAGCCTTCGGTCGCCCGGATGTTCGTCGGCGCCAACGGACCGTCAAGTGTGGCGCCGATCAAAGAGAGTTGTGGACCGAACTAGTTGGACAGACCTCCCTAGCCGAGTAGTACTGGCGCGACAACGAAACGGGTGCTGACCACCTTGGCGCCGAACGGAACATCGGGCAATCTGGCCTCGGGGGTCGATGCGATGGCGACGACGTACTTCGATATCAAGGACGTTGAGGACCGGTGAACGGATCGGTTCTTCGGGTCGCCGGGTATCGTTTCCGAGCGACGTTGCCTCGCCGACGCGGCGCCTACCTGTCGTTGGTGCTGTTAATCGGTCTCGTCGGTGGCCTGGCGATGGGTTCACTGGCCGACGCGAGACGAACCGAGTTGTCGTACAGCGTCTTCCTGGCGCACACGGAACCCTCCAATCTGGCGCTGGGCACAGCGCTCTACAACCCCTCGCTCGGCTTCAAGACCGGCTACGACGCGGCTCTCGTCGAGAGAATCTCGGGGCTGCCGCACGTGAAGCGCGCCGAGAGCTACTCCGACGTCTACACCGTCCCGATCAAGGCGAACGGTCAACCGACCGCCGCCGCGGAGCGGGCCAACATGGACGTGCTCGGCAGCGTGGATGGACTGTTCTTCAACCAGGACCGCGTAACCGTCGTGCAAGGACGAATGGCCAATCCGAAGCGCTCCAACGAGGTGATGATGACGGTGAGCGCCGCCCGCGAACTGGGACTGCGGGTCGGGCAGACCGTCAGCTGGGGTACGTACGCGGACGATCAATCCAATTCGTCGTCCGGTACTCCCCCGCTCCCGGCGATACGCGAGCGCCTCACCCTCGTCGCCACGGTCGTCCTCAACAACGCCGTCGTCCAAGACGACATCGACGCCAACGGCCCGACCACCGTCATCCTCACGCCCGCGCTCGCGCACCGGCTGGTGACGTGCTGCGCGAACTTCTCGTTCACGTACCTCCAGCTCGACCACGGCGGTCGTTACGTCGGCGCGGTCGAATCCGAGATCGAGCGCATCGTCCCGTCGGTGTTGCCCTACGACTTCTTCGCCAGCTCCGTCGACGTGACCAAAGCACAGAACGCCATCCGGCCCGAGGCCATCGCGCTCGCTGTCTTCGGGCTCATCGCGGCCCTCGCCGCGATACTCATCGCGGCACAGATGATCGGGCGTCAAATGAGTTTCTGGAATCCCGAGTGGCGTACGCTGCGCGTCATCGGTGCCAGTCCGGCGATGACGGCCAGTGACGGGCTGCTCGGCATCGTGGGATCGGTCGTCCTCGGCTCGGTCCTAGCCGGGGCCGTCGCCGTCGCGCTCTCGCCGCTGGCCCCGCTCGGACCGGTACGACCTTATTATCCCTCTCCGGGCGTGGCCTTCGATTGGACCGTGCTCGGCGTGGGCATCGTCGGGCTCATCGTCGTCCTCGGCGCGGTGGCCCTCGCCTTCGCGCTCCGCCGGGCGCCGCATCGGGCTACGACGTGGCGCCGTCGACGTGTCGCCTCGCGCCTGGCGGGGAGCGCCGCGTCGGCCGGCCTGCCGGCCTCGGCGGTCCTCGGAGTGCGCTTCGCCCTCGAGCCCGGAGCGGAGTCGGAGAACGTGCCGGTGCGCTCGGCCATCCTCGGAGCCGTGTTGGCCGTGACGATCTTGATCGCCACCGTGGTCTTCGGTTCCAGCCTCAACTCATTGGTGTCGCACCCCCGCCTCTACGGGTGGAACTGGAACTACGCCATGATGGCCGGCGGTGGCGCCGGCGACATTCCCGCGAAACAGTCGGCGACACTGCTCGACCACGATGCGAGTGTGGCGGCGTGGTCCGGGTACTACTTCGGGAACCTCGAGATCAATGGCCTGACCGTGCCGGTGCTCGGCGGTTCACCGCGCGCCGCGGTGGCGCCGCCGATCCTCAGCGGCCACGGCCTCGACGCACCGGATCAGATCGTGTTGGCCCCCGACACGCTGTCCCAGATCCATAAGGTCCTCGGCGATACCGTCAGGGTCAGTTACGGAGCGACCACCGTCCATCACTTGGTGATCGTCGGCACCGCGACCATGCCGGCGGTCGGCGTCGGGGGCCTGACCGGCCACCCGTCCTTGGGAACCGGAGCCTTGGTGCCCTATCAGCTCCTCCCCGCGCCGGTGCGAAATCAGTTCAACGTCTCTCCCTCTGGTCCCAACGCCATCTTCATTCGTCTCAAATCCGGCGCGGACGCGCACGTCGCGCTGCGTTCACTCGATCGCATCGCGGCCAAGGTGTCGACGCCGACGAACTACTCCAGTTACGTGTTCGGCGTGCAACGACCGGCCGAGATCGTCAACTACCGTTCGATGGGTTCCACGCCGTTGTACCTCGGACTGGGACTCACGGCGGGGGCGGTGAGCGCCTTGGGCCTCACGCTGATCACGTCGGTCCGTCGCCGGCGTCGGTCGATGGCCGTGCTGCGGACCCTGGGTTTCACGGGCCGCCAGTTGGCGATCAGCCTGGCCTGGCAGTCGAGCGTCGCCGTCGTCATCGGACTCGTGCTCGGCGTGCCGCTGGGCATTCTTCTCGGCCACTGGCTCTGGGTGCTCTTCGCCCGAGAGATCTACGTCGTGCCCAGCGTGACGGTGGTGATTCTCCCGATCGTGGGAATCGTGGCCGCCGCACTCGTGCTGGGTAACGTGGTCGCCGCCATCCCGGGGCGCATCGCCGCCCGCACGCCGTCGGCGTTACTCCTGCGCGCCGAGTAGCGACCGGAGGTGGTCGATCAGGACAGCGCGACCAGGAGGCAACAGACCGTGAGGACCAGAGCGACCGGCGCCATAATCCGGCGTTCCCAACGGCTACGCGAGAAGAAGTTAGCAAGTGTGCTGAGGCCAAAAATCACGACCAGCACCCAGATCCCCGCGCGCGCCACCCAGGACGAGTGACCGACACTCCCCAGCACATCGCCGCGAGCGAGGATCACGTACAACGCCGCGAGAAAGACCGCGGCCGAGGCCCCGCTGGCCAACCGGAGCTTCGTGGGCAGCACTCGATTCGCCCCGCCGAAGGCCGCACGTCCGAAGGGCAGCCCCGCGGCCAGCGAGATCTGAAATATCGACAGCCCGGCGAACCCGATCGCGCCCACCACGGCGAGACCGTGAGTCAGTGACTGATTCATACCGACTTCAGTGTCACACGCGACGACCACGTGTCACGAGGTACTTAGGGCCCAAATCTGCTCTAGACGGGCACCGCGATCTCGACCTCTCGGTCCGGCGTGCCCTCCACGCGGTCTTTGACGAGGAGCAGTCGACCGAAACCGTCCGGGAACCACCAGTTGCGCTTTCCGAACAACGTCACCAGCGACGGTACGAAGAGGGCGCGTATGACCGTGGCATCCAGAAGTATGCCGATGCCCAGACCCGTCGCCAGGATCTTCACGTCCGTGAGCGGAGCCGAGGCGAGGCTGATGAAGGCCAGGAACAGGATCAGCGCCGCGCTGGTCACCAAACGACCGGTACGGCCGAGTCCCTCGACGAGGGCCTCGTTCGTCGTGTGCCCGGCGTCGTACTCCTCGCGGACCCGGGTGAGGATGAAGACCTCGTAGTCCATCGAAAGTCCGAAGAGGAACGCGAAGACGGTGATGGGTACCCAGAAGGTGACGGCGCCCGTCGCCGGGATGGAGAAGATCGGCGACGATCCGTGCCCGTCCTGCCAGAACCACGTGAGAATCCCGAACGTGGCCGCCAGCGACACGACGTTGAGGACGACCGCCTTGACGGCGAGGATGATCGAGCGCAGCGCCCGAGCCAGCAAGAGGAACGTGAGAATCGCCAGGACGGCGAGCATCAGGGGGACGTTGCCGTAGACGGCCGAGGTGAACGCCTGTTGCCCCGGACCCTCGCCCGTCACGCCCACCACGCCGTGCATCGTGGCGAGCGCGCGTTCGACCGAACGCGTGGGACCTAACGTCGCGCTGTTGAGCGTCTCGATCGTCGGAACGACGACGACGTCGGCGTAGCCGGCCGTCGTGCCGGCGGCGCCCGTCGCCAGGGCCGCGGTCTCCACCCCGGAGACTTTCCGCAGCGACTCAAGAGTCGAAGGGGCCTGGGCGGACTTCACCAAGACTTCCATCGGTGTGATGACGCCGGCCTGAATCCCACCCGACAACAGTTCTTGATACAGGTGGTGAGCCGGACCGCTCTGCGCTTCGGCCTGGGCCGAGGTCTGACCGACGCGCAGGTGCAGCACCGGAGAGATGGCGATACCGAGTATCAGTACCGCGGTGAGGAGACCCAGCCACGGGTGCTTCGTGATGCCGGTCGCCCACGCTTTCCACCCTCGACTCGCCGAGCTCTCGTTGCGGAGTCGAGGCCAGTCCCAACGCGGTCCCACGCTGGCGAGGATGGCCGGCAACAGCGTGAGCACCACCGCGACCGACACGAGCGGGATCAACATTCCGCCGAGACCCGTGCTGCGCAGGAACGGAACCGGCAACACGATGAGTGACACCAGGCCGATCGCCACCGTCAAGCCAGATAACAGCACGGCGCGACCGGCCGTTTCCATCGCTCGTACCACCGCGTCCTCGTTGGAGGCCCCGCGCGCGCGTTCCTCACGCCAACGAGTCACCAGCAGCAACGAGTAGTCGATCGCGACACCGAGACCGACGAGTGAGACGAGGAACTGCACGATGAACGACACCGTCGTGAGATAGGACAGTCCGAGGAGCAGCAGAAACGTGGTGAGGATCGACACCGACGCCACCATCAGCGGCAGCAACGCCAGGAACGAGGCGAAGACGAACGCCAGGACCGCTAACGCCGCGACCCCGGCCAGGAGCGTCTCGATCAACACGCTCGGACCCTTGGACGAACCCCCGGTACTGAGCGCGGCGATACCGGTGAGCCCCACGTGGTAACCCGGCAGCGCTTTGGTGACACTCGCCTGCGCGGCGGCGATGTGTTGATCGGCGCCGAGGCTGCTGTTGGGCGGGGCGAACAGATACGCGTAGGTCGTGCGCCCGTCGGACGTGACGAATTGCCCGTCACCGGTGTTCGCGAAGTCCACGATGCGCACTTCGGGATTCGCTTCGTGTGCCGCGACGAACGCGCTGGCGATCGTCGAGCGATCGCCCGTCACGCTCTGGCCCGCGGGCACCGTGACCACCAGCACCTCCGGCGTCGTGGTGCCGCCGTTGCCGTACAGCGCGAGTATCTTCACGCCCGTCTCGTAGGCCGGTTGACCGGGAAGGGAGAAGTCGTAACTGAGTCGATGGGTAAGTTGCGACGCGGCGTATCCGCCGGCGGCGAAACACACCAGCCAGGCGAGCATCACTCGGCGGTGATGGCGAATCACCCAACGTCCTAAGCGACCCAAGCCCGACGATTCCTTACCTTTGTTCACCCGGATCATCTCTTTTCCTTCGGTCTCGAATTAATTTGTTCCGAATAGTTCTAGCACGAATCATTCTGGGTGTACAGTGGTTTGTGGACCAAATTCGAAACGAGGACATTTCACCAAATCACGACGCCGGGGTGACCATGCCGGGGAACTCCGTGGGATTCTCCCTGTCCCAAGTGGGACTCGAGACCTCACGTCAGTTCGGTGAGGTGGTCGGCGCGCTCGGACTCGAACCGCGTCATTTCGCCGTACTGCACGCCGTCCAACGTGACGTGGACCAGGCGCAACAGGCCATCGGCGACCTTCTGGCGATCCCCGCGAGCACGATGGTGGCCATCGTCGACCATCTCGAAGCGGAAGGTCTCCTCGAACGTCGACCGCACCCCTCGGATCGTCGGGCTCGAATCCTTCATCTCACGAAGCGTGGCGAAACGCTCCTGGCCAGGGCCCAAGCCGAAGCGACGCTCCAAGAAGCTCGCATCTGCGCCGGTCTTGAGCCCAGCGAACGCGCGGAACTTCTGGCCCTACTTCGACGGATCTCCATAAATCTCGGCGTGTCATCGTCCGCGTTGCCCGACCGAGGCAGCGGAGAGCGTCCCCAGAAGATCTAGGCGTCGCGTTTCACCATTCGCCACGCGCCGAGCGCGGTCCAACCGACGATCCAGGCCACCACGACGCATATCGCTACCGTCAGGCTCTCCGGCACGAGCGTGGGACCACCACGCGGACCGCCACCTCCCCCACCGAGGCCGTGCGGCAAGGCCGAGGGTTCCAAGTGCGACATCGCGAGTCCGACCAGGCCGCGCTGCGCGTTGATCAGATGGGGAATCGACACTCGCGAGAACAACGGCGTGATGATGACCTCGAGCACGATCATCAAGACGACCGGGACCGTTCTTTGACCCATTAAGGAGGCGAGACCGAGTCCGACCATGAAGCCGATGACGGCCTCGAGCTCGATCCACAACCCGGTCCTGATCATGAGCGCGTCCGACGGATACAGGAACAGCTTCTTGTAGGCGGTGTAGTTCTGTTCGGCGATCAGTTTGGCGTCGGCGCGCAACGTGGCGGGCGAGATGTTCGTGAAACCCGTGGTGCCGCGAGGAACAACGACCTGTCCTTTGCCGTTGACAAAGCACGGCACGTTATTCGGGCCCTTCGAAGGAAGGCCGCATACCGCTATCTTCGCGTGGCTCTCAGCCCAGTGATCGAAACCCTGAGCGCTCAAACCTGGAGGTACGTTGACGCCCTCGTAGCTGAGCTTGGTGGGCGCGGCGAAGACACAGACGGCGCAGACGATCGTGAAGCCGGCCGCGACCAAGCGGAACGATGATCGCGAGGCCGGCCGGGATCCGCGCGAAATAGAGCGCGAGGCGCGAGCGGCCGGTGATGACCAGATGCCGGAACATCCCGTCGGTGAGGTCGACCGAGCCGGCCGTGCAGCCCAGCGTGGCCGCGACGATGAAGCCGAAGAAGTACATCGATGCCCACGACGAGCGCGGTGAAGATGTCGTAGCCGCCGGCCGGTCCGTAGGACTTGGGCGCGACGGCGTGAGCGATCAGTCGAACGAGGAGGAAGATCGTCGGCACACCGATGTTCACGACGATCAGCGCCGCCATCAGGCCCCGCCGTTTGCGCAACTCCATGAACCTGGTCTTGATCATCGCGCCGTTGGGAATCCAGGAACCGCGATTGTCCTCGCGGCCGGCGTTCGCACGGGAGCGCGTCGGCGGGCGCGGGACTGATTCGGAACGGACGTCATTCGCTCTCTCCCAATCGGCTGGTGACCTGCAAGAACCACGACTCCAGCGACACCTGCATCTCTTCGAGGCGGTAGACGGAGATGCCGTCTTCGACGAGGAGCCGATTGATCTCGGCGATGGCGTCCTTCCCGGTGCCCGACGGGAGGTGGATCGACAGCCCCGAGGCCTCGACGTCGATCTTCTCGCCGAAGGCGGTCGAGGCGAGAACCGTGCGAGCCCGATCGGGGTCGAGCAACCGACGTGCACCTCCAGGCCGCACCGGCGAGCAGTTCCGAGATGGGACCCTGGCGAATGACCTTGCCGCTGTCGACGATGGCTACGGCGTCACAGGTTCGTTCAACTTCGTCCAGGAGGTGCGACGACAGCATGACGGTGCGTCCCTCGGCCACCAGCGAGAGGATCATGTCGCGCATGTCGTGCATGCCCGCCGGATCGAGTCCGTTCATCGGTTCGTCCAGGATCAAGAGTTGCGGATCACCGAGCAGGCAGGCGGCGACACCCAGGCGCTGGCGCATGCCCATCGAGTACTTCGACACGCGGTCGTTGGCGCGGTGCGTCATGCCGACGCGTTCCAGCGACGGGTCGATGCGTCCTCGCGCCGCCGGCTCACGCGCGGCGGCCAGTATCTCAAGATTCTGTCGACCGGTGAGGTGACCGTGGAAACGCGGTTCGTCCACGATGGCGCCGACCCGCGCCAGCGCGCGGTCACGATGGCGAGGCACCGGATAACCGAGCAGTGACATGGTTCCCGCGTCGGCGTGGGTGAGTCCGAGCAACACCCGAATGAGCGTGGTCTTTCCGGCGCCGTTCGGTCCGAGGTATCCGAACGCGCAGCCTCGGGGTACCAGCAACTCCACGTCGTTCACCGCCACTTTGTTACCGAACCGCTTGGTTAGACCGTGCGTCTCGACCGCCCAGTGTCCGTCCGCGGAGTTCGGGTGTGACGTCTCGTCAATGGTCTGCACACTCATCCGGTCAACTCCCACTCGCGTTTTACGTCCTCTAACGTCAGGCTAAATGAACGGAGGAATACCCGCCATAGGGGAAAACCCTTGTGAAACCCGGAGTCCGATAGTTGCGCTTGTGAAACGTCCGTCGAAGTCCGGTGACGTCGCCGTGACCTATTCGATATAGGTTGGCTCGCAGTCAGGAATCAGCCGTCGCGCACGTTCGATGGTTCCAAAGCTCTGATTGGGAGGCTCACCGTGGATCTGCGTCGAAACCGATCGACGTTGCATCTGGCTTCCGTGATTGCCCTCGCCGCGTTGGCGTTGAGCGCCTGCGGCTCACCGCAGAGCTCGGTCATTCGGGCGACGAATCGTGTGACGCCGACCAACTACGTCGCGCCGAGTTCGATGTGTTCACCGACCGCCAACTTCATTCAGCAGTCGATGAACGGGAACATCACGGGATGCTTTCGCGTGCCCGACAACCTGGGTACGTCCTTGGTGGTCTCGTTGCAGGCGTATCTCGAGGACTCCGGCGTGAGATCGCTCGGCCCGACCACGTCGCTCAAGACGTCGCCTCGAAGCAATCTGTCGCTGACGCTGTCAACGCCATCGGCTCGACCGGGCGCCACCGTCACCGTGGTTGGTCACTACGCCTCAGGCTCCTGGGAGACGAAGGACTCCTTCGCCGATCTCTGCTGGGACGGTTGTCAGACGGGCCTCGACGAACAGGGCGCGACGTTGCACTGGTCGGGACCGCGAACCTTTCGCGTGACGCTGAGCGTCCCTTCAACGGCGTGGCTCGAAGTGGCCCACGGCGGCGTCACGATTCATCCGCTCGTCTCGGGTACCTACGACGTGGCCATCGAGTGCGTACAGGTGACGTCGGGATGCGCTCTCGGCCCGCCGTCGGCACAGACGACGATCAAGTTGGTGGCTCCGACGCCTCGGCGCTGCGTCTCCGGCCGACCGTGTGAAACGCTGCATCTCAGCGCGCGTCGCTTGGCGCCGGGTGACGAAGTACAAGTGAAGGGTTGGGCACCGCTTCAGTCGATCATCGGCGAACCCTTTGGGTTTAACCTCTCCGTCGCTCACGCTCGCTCCACGAACTACGCCGAGTTCACATCCAATCGACTGGCCAAGGGCGGCGAATTCAGTGTCGACCTGGCTCCTAAGGTCTTGGCGCTCACGCCGGACAGGACGTGGGCGTCACTCGGTCGCCTCTCATCACTGTCATCGAGTTGGGCGGGTCCCGAGACCATAAGTCCCGTTCCGGGTTCGCCGCGGATCGCGTGGTGCGGCGCCACCGGTCCGACGCTCACCAACGGGGCTACCTCAACGGTGCTGCGCACGTCGAGCGTGGCGGCAACGATGCGCGGATTAGGCCTCTCACCGCCGCCCGGTCCCGCGTCGCCGCCGGAGTGCGCCACGATCCTCGTCGATCCCCACGATCGCTCTTCGGACTTCGTCGGTTTTGACGCGGCCAAGGGCGGCAGTATTCCTCCCGTTTACATGGCGGCGCTCTACACGACGAACGGCGGTGATTCATGGCGCAGTGTGCCTACGCCTAGGGGCCTGGCTCCCCAAGACTTTTCTGGCTTCGAGTCGATGGGATCCCAAGTCGTCGCCGTCTACTTCGACACCAATCAAAGTGGCTCCGGCTACGGCAACACGTGGCCGGTGGGTTCTGACCGCGGCATCATAAGAACCGAAGTGACCAGCAACGGCGGTGAGAGTTGGACGCCGTCCACGTTGAGCTGTCCGAGCGTCGGACCGTGCGCCGCGTTCGGTCCGTTCCTCGAGGGCAATTGCGCCATGGACGGCACGAATCAATCGATCATGTTGGGTGCTCCCGGCTCGATTACCGGTCAGTGGGACAAATGGTTCAATACTGCGTGGAACAGCACGTTGAACAGTTGCTTCGATCAACAGTTGATCGCCACGGCACCGCACGGTCTGGTGCTACTCGATCCCTCGTCCCAGTACGAGTTACTGCAGTCGTCGAACTCCGGGCAGACGTGGTCCAATCGGAGCGTTCCGCGGATCCCCGGTCAGCCGAATCCCCTGCCCCTCGGAGACGAGCTGCTGCTCGCGCCCAGCGGTGCCCTGCTCGCCATGGTCGTCACCGCAACGGTACCGACGCAAGACCAGCTCTTTGAGCTCGCACCCGGTTCAACGTCGTGGTGCCAGGTGCCGAAGATCTTCAGCGCCACGAAGGGTAACTGGTACGTGGGATCACTTCGCGTCGACAGTCGCGACCTGATCTGGAGTCAGTTCCGAAGTACGGGAAATGTGAATCCGCCGTCGCAACTCCGCGTCCTTCCCCTGAACCTCCTTCGGTGCTGACCAATCACAACTTCAATTCTGGTCACGTCCGTTCGCTTCCAAACGACCTAATCTGACATCTGACGTTCGAATCCGGACGACCGACAGCGTTGTTGGGGGGTCTTATGCACGTGAACGCCGGTGATACCGCTTGGATGCTCGCGGCGACCGCGTTGGTATTTTTCATGATGCCCGGTCTGGCCTTCTTCTACGGCGGGCTGGTCGATGAACGCAACGTCCTTTCCACGATGGCCCAGTCCTTCGTCGCGATTGGCATCATCTCGGTGCTGTGGATCGTGATCGGCTACTCGCTGGTGTTCGGTCCGGACCACGCCGGGGTCATCGGTGGCCTGCAGAACTTCATGCTGCGCGGCGTCGGCAATACGCCGACGGCCTTCGCCCCGAGTATCCCTCCGCTGCTCTTCATGGCGTTTCAGATGAAGTTCGCCGTCATCACCCCGGCGCTCATCGCTGGCGCCTTCATCGGACGAATGCGCTTCTCGGGATACCTCGCGTTCATCGGACTGTGGTCGCTCCTGGTGTACTGCCCCTTCGCCCACTGGGTATGGGGTGGCGGCTTCTTGGGGGCCAGCGGACTGCACGCCGTGGACTTCGCCGGAGGATCGGTGGTTCATGAGCTGGCCGGAGCCTCGGCACTCGCGACGGCGATCTACCTCGGGCGCCGCCACAAGGTCGACCGCCCACACAACGTGCCTTTCGTCCTCCTCGGTGCTGGAATCCTCTGGTTCGGCTGGTTCGGCTTCAACGCCGGCAGCGCGGGCAACGCCGGGTCCGTGGCCGTCGCGGCGCTCGTCAACACCCAGATCGGGGCGTGCGCGGGGATGTTGGCCTGGATGACCATCGAGTGGGTGCAGCGTCGCAAGCCCTCGGGCATCGGCATCGCCTCGGGGGCGGTGGCCGGGTTGGCCGCCATCACGCCGGCGTCGGGCTACGTGCCGACCTGGGCCTCACTGGTAATCGGTGGCGGCGCCGGGTTGCTGTGCTACCTGGCCGTTCGACTGAAGGATCGTCTTCGTTACGACGACGCCCTGGACGTGGTGGGCGTCCACATGGTCGGCGGCTTCGTCGGGGTCGTGCTCACCGGGGTCTTCGCCAGCCTCGCCGTCAACGCCTTCGGCGCGTCCGGGGGGATGGTGCAGTTTGGGCGCGAGAGTGTCCTGGCGGTGGCCGCGCTGGTATTTCCGTTCGTGATGACGTTCATCATCTTGTGGTTCGTGAACAAGACCGTCGGGCTACGGGTGAGCGTGGCCGACCAAGACGCCGGGCTCGACGTCAGCGAACACAACGAGGTCGGCTACGACTGGTTACTGGCGAACCCGGACGGCCCCGCGCCGCAGACGAATGTGACGCTGCCCTTGACCGATGCCCCCGTGCCAGATCGCGACATTTAGGGACCGATTCAACACGATGCCACCGGACCGTGGTGGTACTACGAGTTGTTGCGATGAGGCTGCCATTCTTTGAATTCGTCGTCCCCGCGGCGAGACTTCTGAGAACTTTTGGTTGACGACGCGGTCGTGGAGGTCATCGGTGGCATGAGTCAGACCTTGCGGGTCGCCTGGTTCCGACTCAGTGCCCGCTTTCGTCGACGCCGGAGCGGCTATCTCAGCGTGGTGATCCTGATCGCGATGGTGGGCGGGCTGGCCCTGGCGTCGGTCGCGGGAGCGCGTCGAACGGAGTCATCATTTCCCGCCTACGTGGCGAGCTCTAATCCCTCCGCCATCGAGATGATTAGTACGTACGACGACCCGGGTCTGGGTATCAAGAATGGCTACAACCCACAGTTGGCGACGACCATCGCTCATTTGCCCTTCGTCCGGCGCGCGACGACCTCCATAATCTTCGACGGCAATATCAATATCCCGGGCATCAAGGGGCTCCATCCCCACGTGCGGGCGGGCGAGTCGCCCGCGACCTTCGTGGGCAGTCTGAACGGAGAGTTCTCGAGCGTCGACCGCGCCGTACTCGTCAGTGGGCGTCTAGCCAATCCACGTCGCGTCGGCGAGGCGGTGATGAACCGACAGGCGGCCGAGGAGATGGGACTCCACGTCGGCTCGACGATTCAGATTCCCTTTTACACCGACGCCCAGACGAAGAACGTGTCGTCGTACTCGCAGCTACCCAAACCTTTTCGGATCGTCTCGGTAAAAATGGTCGGCGAAATCATTCCTCTCGGCGGCGTGATCCAGAGCGATATCGACGCGCTCGGTTCGGCGGACGTGATCTTCTCCCCCGCCCTCACGCGAGCCCTTGCACCCATGTGCGCTACCGGGACCGAAACGAATCTGCAACTAACAGCTGGTGGCGGCGCCACGAGCGTCTTGCGAGAAGTCAATCGCGTCGATGCCGACGCGGCGCAGTTCGGCGAAGGACGGACCTCGCAGTTCATACCTGCCGTCCAGCAGGCCATCGAACCCGAGGCCGTGGCCCTGGCGGTGTTCGGTGCTATCGCCTTGCTCGCCACCTTCTTGATCGCCGCGCTCATGATTGGACGCGTCTTGCGAATTGGTTCCGAAGAGACCAGCACGCTTCGAGCACTGGGAGCCAACCCTTCCATGATGCTCGGCGACCAACTGCTCGGCGTGCTCGCAGCGATCGTCGTCGGTTCACTCCTGGCCGTGGTGATTGCGGTCGCCCTGTCGCCCCTCACTCCACTGGGTCCTGTCCGACCCGTCTATCCACACCCGGGGATCGCGTTCGACTGGGTGGCGCTCGGCTTCGGACTTCTCATCCTGGTGATCGCGTTAGGTGGGCTCAGCGTTCTCACCGCTCGACGCGAGGTGCGACAAAACAGTTCGAGCTGGGCGTCACGATTCCCGACTCGTGAATCGAACGTGGTGCGTTCGATTGCCAACTCCGGTCTTTCACTTTCCACCGTCACCGGCGTCCGATTCGCCCTCGAACCGGGTGGCGGCCGAAACGCCGCTCCCGTTCGTTCGGCCATCGTGGGTTCGATCCTCGCGGTCTTCGTTCTCACGACCACCGTGACGTTTGGGGCCAGCTTGAACGGCCTCGTCTCCCACCCCGCGCTCTACGGGTGGAACTGGAACTATGCCTTGTTGTCCAGCTTCGCCGGCGCCGAAAACTATCCCGGCCCCCAAACGGCCACGTTCTTGAATCGAGATCACGACGTCCAAGCCTGGTCCGGTGCTTGGTTCTCCAGCGCCAAGATCAACGGTCAGCCCGTTGAGTTCCTGGCTGAACATCCGGGCGCTAGCGTCGCTCCCCCGTTGCTCAGCGGACACGGGCTCGAAGAGCCCAATCAGATCGTGCTCGGATCGACGACGTTGGCGCGACTGCGCCTTCACCTCGGTGACACCGTGAATTTCCGCGCGGGGTCAGCAAAGCCGGTGCAACTGCGCGTCGTCGGTACCGCCACCATGCCGGCGTTGACCGATGGCCTCGGTATGGGATCGGGAGCAATAGCCGCGTCGAGCATCTTCCCAGCCGCGTTCCTCAACATCCAGAGCTCCCAAATTCCCGGCCCCAACGCGATTCTCGTTCGTATCAAAAACGGCGTTGGAGCCGCGACGGCGTACCGCTCCCTCGAGAAGGTTGACCGGGAGGTCAACGCGATCCCGGCGGCCAGTGGACTGGCCGGCGGTGTGATCACGGTGCTTCGACCAGTCGAAATCGTCAACTTCCGCTCCATGGGAACCGCTCCCGAAGTGTTCGCGGCAAGTCTGGCCCTCGGGGCGGTGGCCGCCCTCGGTTTCATCCTCGTGGCGTCGGTTCGGAGGCGTCGGCGAGACCTGGCGCTCTTGAAAGCACTGGGGTTCCGGCAACGACAGCTTTCCGCGGCGATTGCGTGGCAGGCCACCGTGGCGGCGCTGATCGGTAGCGTCGCGGGTATACCGCTCGGCATCGTCTGCGGACGCGCACTGTGGGTGCTCTTCGCGCACCGCATCGCCGCCGTGCCCCAATCGACCGTCCCAACGGTGTCGGTGGTCCTCATCGGCGTGGGAGCGCTCGTGTTCGCCAATCTCGTGGCGTTGGTGCCAGGTCGGATCGCCGCGAGAACGTCCACGGCACTCGTACTTCGATCCGAGTAGTGCTTGACAACCTCAGGTCGAAACGATCGACACTAAAGGTGGCTCCGAGACGTGCCCGCACCTCAGCCTCTGAAATTCACTGGTCGCTTCAGCCACGCACCGCGGTCGCCCGAAGAGGTAACCCTGAATGAAGTCGCAGTCGAGTTCATCGAGGATGGAGCGCTGGGAGTCTTCCTCCACGCCCTCGGCGACACAAGTGAAGCCCATGGCGTGACTGAGGTCCACGACGCCGCGCACCACGGCCGAACCTTCGACGTCGGGGGTCATTCGATCGATGAAGGACTTGTCGATCTTGACGTAATTGATCGGCAGATCGGCGAGATAGCTGAGCGACGAGTAGCCGGTCCCGAAGTCGTCGATCGCCAATCGAACCCCGAGTGATCGCAAGGCGAGGAGGCGCGGCACGGTATCGGCCAGGTTCTCGACCAGGGCGCTCTCCGTCACCTCCAGTACGAGCCCGTCGGGCGAAAGTCCCGTTTCGCTCAGCGCTCGAGCGACGCTCTCTACCAGTCCGGCGTCTTGGAGTTGATGGGCCGAGAGGTTCACGCTGACGTAGAAGTCGGGCTCCACCGCGCCGGACTGTTTCCACTCCTGCGTCTGGCGAACCGCTGACTTCAACACCTGCTTGCCGAGGCGAACGATCAAACCGGTGTCTTCGGCGACCTTGATGAACTCGATCGGAGCCAGGAGACCTCGGCTCGGATGGTTCCAGCGCACGAGCGCCTCGGCCGCGGTGAGCTTTCCCGAATGAGTGTCGACGATCGGCTGGTAGAAGACCTCGAACTGATGGGCGTCGATACCCTCTCGGATCCCGACCTCCGTTTCGAGTCGACGCAGGGCGTCTTCGTGCATTTGGGGCTCGTACATCTCGAAGCGCCCTTTGCCCTTGCGCTTCGCGACGTACATCGCGAGGTCGGCGTCGCGAAGAAGGTCGTCGGGTGTCGCGAAGGGCTGATCGGCGATGGCGATGCCGATGCTCGGACGCATCGCCACGTCGTTGGTGAGAACCCGGAACGTCGGGGTCAGCGCGTCGATGATACGTTCGGCGACCTCTTGAGCGGCGACCGGCATGAAGCCGGCTTCGATCAAGACGGCGAACTCGTCGCCGCCGAAACGCGCGACGGTGTCGCCCGGCCGCGTGGCCGAGCGGATTCGCTTCGCCACCTCCACGAGCAGCGAATCACCGGCCGGGTGGCCGAAGCTGTCGTTGACCGTCTTGAAGTCGTCGAGGTCCAAGAACAGGACCGCCACCGAGTTGTTTTCGCGCGCGCTGCGGTCCATGGCGTGGGAGAGCCGGTCAACGAAGAGGGCGCGGTTGGCCAGACCGGTCAGCGTGTCGTGGAAGGCCTGATGATTGAGCTCTTGCTCCAGCGCGTGACGCTCGGTGACGTCACGACCGTTGAGCACGATGGCACCGACGTCCGGCTCGGCGAAGAGATTGGTGATCACGGTGTTGACGATGCGCCAGTCGCCGTCGAGGTGGACCATGCGCAGTTCGAAGGTCGAGGTGCTGCCGAGGCCTCCGGTGAGCACCTTCGCTAGGTGCGCCTGGACGATCGGCACGTCGTCGGGATGGACGACGTCGTTGAGCGCCTTACCCACGAACTCATAGGGCGGTCGACCCAGGATCTTCATCACCGCTTCGCTCTGGTAGGTGATTCGCAGATCGGTGCCGAGCAGCGTGATGAGATCCGACGAGTACTGCACCATCGCGCGGAACCGACGTTCGTTGCGGGCTTCGTGGACCACCCGAGCCAACTCGACACGTTCGAGCGCCACCAGCAGCTGCGCCACGATGCCGTCGATAATCGCTCGAATGTCGGCCGAGAGCGGCCGTTCGTGCGCGAGGAGGATCCGTTCACGAGTGACCGGCCGCTCGCTCGATACGAGTTGCGTCCAGATCGTCGAACGAGGCGTGTCTTGCACCATTTCGCCGTTGGTCAAACTTACGACTCGACGATCGCTCAGTGTGTCGGGGGTCGTCACCTTGACGACGACGCCAATGACCTCGGGCCAGGTGGCCGCCACGACAGGGACCCGTTGCGACTCAGAGCCGGTGACGACGCAGCCGAGTATCCCGGCCGCACCGAGTTCCGACAGGGCGTTGACGCCCGCGTTCCACACCTCCGAACGCTCCGTGGCCGATACGAGGTACTCCGAGAATCTGCGCAACGACTGCTGACGACGCGCGTCGATGGACTGCGACCGGGCCAGTCCAACGAGCCGGATCATCACCAAGACGAAGACCAGGGCCGACACGATGGCGAGCGTGCCATCGTCGGCGGGGATGCCCGCGACGTCTCGAAACACGAGCGCCAATGGCGCGACGAGCGCCGACGCGCTGAGCAGCACCAGGGTCACCGGACTGAGTTGACGAGCCTCCCATGGCCTCTGTTGGGTCAGGTCGCGCATCGACGGGTGCAGCGCCGCCGCACCCCACGACACGTAGAACAGGACCCAACCAAGGTCGGTCGGACCGCCCACCGTCCACAGCCCGTGTAACTGAATCCAGCCGTAGATGCAGTCGGCGCCCAGGACACCCAACGCGCCGGCGGCCAGGAGTCGAACCGAGACGCCACGGGTGCCGCCGCCGAACAACAGTCGAACCAGCACGCAGAGCAGGACGATGTCGCCTAAGGGGTAGGCGATCGACGTCAACTTGGCGATCATCGTCATGTCGGCCGCGTGCACGTAGGGCTGTATCAGGTAGATCCACGACAACGCCCCCAGACCCGCGGTGATGATGAGCGCGTCCAAGGCTGCGCCACCCTCACCTTCGTGCTGTCGTCGGGCCCGAACCATGAGGATCAAGCCCGCGGCTAACAAGAGATACGTCGCGAGGTAGAAGACATCGGCGATCGACGGATACGGGTTGACCTGGTGCAGGAACTCCGTCAGCACGTCGTACGAGATATCGCCGAGTGCGAACGTCGCCACTCCCATCGCGATGACGATCCAGGCCACGCGGTGCTGGGGACGATTGCGGACGATGCCCAGGACGATGGCCGCCGCCGAGCCCACGCCGAGGAGACCCCAGAGATAAACGTGGTAGCGCGGAAAGTAGAAGACCGCCGTGATCAGAGGAGCGTTGAGGGCCAGGTACGTCCACGCGACGTACGGCCGCAAACCCTCGGTCCGGCGCTCCGTCGGGGCTCGCTCCTGAGTCATGGGCGACGCCCCGGAAACAGATTGTCGGGTAGTGAGAGCTGTCGCGCGACAGTCACAGACACAACTCTCACGTCTACCTAACTCGGTGCTCATCGGGGAACCCGATGAATTGGAACGGCGTTGCGGCGCAAACACCACTCGAAGTCATTCTCCCATAGCCTTCACTGAATCCTCGCTACATCAACGCAATTGTTGCGACCCGCAGTGCCAGGTCCCTGATGAGAGATGCTTCGTCACAGCAACGAGCCGCTTTGATGCTGTTTGATTAGGACGCAGAAATGTGATCTCGCCACGAGTGTTGTGGCTCGTAGCCGATCAGTTCGCGAGCGCGGTCGATCGCGAGCAGCGTCTCGTACTCACCGAGGTCGCGAGTGAGCGGCACTCCCGGGAAGACCTCTCGGAAGAGAGCGGCCGACGGTCGGTTCATCACGGTGTCCGCCGCCGCGATGATCAGTCCCGGGCTTCCGGCGAGCGACTCGGCGGGCGCTTCGAGCGAAAGACGACAGGCGGACGCGACGTCGCGACCGTCGACGTATCCCCATAGGTTCCACACGCGCAACTGCGGCTCGGCCCACATCGACGGGAATTCTCCGTAGTCATCGGGGTCCATGATGTTGGAGAAGCGAAGCGCCACGAAGGGGATTCCGGACCACTGCGCGATGTGTCCGGCGATGGTCTCGCTCGCGACCTTCGAGAGCGCGTACGCCGACCCCGGTACCGGATAGTGATCCTCGTCCACCGGCGCGTACCGGGGTGGACCGTCGACCGCGCTGAAGGGCAGTCCCAGTGTCGTCTCACTCGAAGCCCACACCACCCGGCGAAGACCGCAACTCACGGCAGCGTGGAAGACGTTGAAATTCATCGCCATGTTCGTGTTGAACGTGACCGCCGACGTGTGAATGCCCGGCGCCGGAATGTTGGCGAGGTGAACGACCGCGTCAACGTGCCGGAGGACCTCGATCGTCTGACCGTAATCGGTGAGGTCCGCGCGCACCGCTCCGTGTTCGACGTCTTCGCGTGTCGAGGCGATATCCGTCGCCTTGACGCCGTAGCCGTGGGCCAGGAGATCGCGCACCACCGCGCGACCCGCTTTCCCACTGGCCCCCGTCACGCATATCCGCCCCAGCGTCGAATCTGACACGCCAACCCCTCCGCTCGTTTCACTACGGACTTACAGTAACGGGGCCGGAACGGAACAGTTGGCGCTGGCCTCCCGGTGACTCAGGGCAGGACTAAGTGCGAATCGCCAAATTCGTGCCACTGATAGCCCTGCACCAAGGCGGCGTGGTACGAGTCTTCCAGGAGTGCTCGCCCGATCATCGCCTCGAGCATCATCAGGTGCGACGACACGGGCTCGTGCCATCCCGTGATCAAACCATCGACCACGCGAGGGCAGCGCTTGGGTGAGATAACGAGATCGGTCCACCCGTCATAGGCGAACGCCTCACCTTCCGGCGTTGCGCAACTTTCGAGGGAGCGAACGACCGTGGTGCCCACGGCGATCACCCGATGACCGAGCCGGTGCGTGACGTTCACCTGTTCGGCGGTCGTCTTGGGAACCCGGACGCGCTCGGGGTACGGCAACTCGTCGGCTTCGAGCGACGCGACGCCCGTGTGCAACAACACCGGGGCAACGCCGACCCCTTTGGCGACCAGTCGCGTGATGATGTCGGAGGTAATAGGTCGACCGGCGCTCGGCATCTCGGCGCTCCCGAACTCGGTCGCGTAGACGTTCTGATACATCTCGAGCGGCCACGTCCGGTGCACGTAGCCGTAGCGAATGGGTCGACCGTGCGTTTCGAGCCAACGAAGAACCGGGTCGCCCAGGTGCAGAGTGGCGATCCACAAACGGTCCCCGGCCCCAAAGGGCTCCTCGAGGTCCATCGTGGCCACGCCGCGCAGCTCGAAGTGTCGCGACGGGACCGGACCGGACCACCGCTCGGTCGAACCGCCGACTTTTCGACGCAGTTCGACCACCCACCGTCCATCCTCGAGTTCATTCGACAGGTGGACCATCAGTGACGTGCCGTCACCGGCCACGGCCTCGATCGCCGCGGCAATGGTTCCCGAGGTATTGATCACCACGAGGTCGCCTGGATCGAGGAAGGTGGGCAGCTCTCGAAAGGCGCTCGACACGAGCGAACCGGTTGACTTACGGGCGACGAGCATCCGCACCGCGTCACGAGCGAGGCCTCGTGCTTCAGGCGGCTCCGACGCCTCTTGTGAGGCGGGTAGTTCGAAGTCGAACCGTTCGTAGCGGTCGGTGAGCACGCTCATGATCCCAACTCGGATGCGACGTAACGTCCACTGGGCAGATCGGAGGCCAGCAGAGAGAGAAACGTCGGCACGACCGTCTCGGGCTCCGGGCGGTCCGATATGTCCTCACCGGGAAACGCCGCCTGATGCATGTCCGTACGCATGTCACCGGGATCGAAGGTGTAAAAACGGACCCCGCTCACCTCTTTGGCGAGCACCCGGTGGAGGTGATCGAGTGCCGTCTTCGAAGATCCGTAGCCACCCCACCCCTCGTAGGCTTCGACACCGGCGTCGGAGGTGAGCGACACCACCGTGCCGCCAGACTGCCTGAGCAACGGCAGGGCCAGCTGGATGAGTGCCAAGGGCGCCAGCGTGTTCACGTCGAAGACCTCCCGCAACTCCGCGAGTCCGTACGCCTCCAGTGAGGGCAAAGGGCTCGGTCCGAGGGTGCTGGCGTTGTTCACCAGCAACTGGAGTGGACCCAGATTTTCCGCCGCCTCGATGAGGGCGGCGCGATGGTCGCCACTTCTGACATCGCCGGGTATCGCCGTGACCTCGGCACCGAGTGATACGAGTGCCGTTCTCACCTTCTCGAGCTCCTCCGAGCTCCGGGCGTCGATGACCAGTTTCCAGCCGTCAGCGGCCAGAGCGAGGGCCAGCGCTCGACCGAATCCCCGCGAGGCCCCCGTGACCATGGCAACCGGCATACTCAGCCAACTTTCTCTTCTCGTACTGCGTCACCGACCAAAATACAAGTTAAAGTAACGTTTAAGTCAAGTACCACCTAGAGAAACTTTGTGTCAATATGGACAGCAGATTGCTCACAATTGGCGAGGTCGCCGATCGAAGCGGGCTCGCCGCCTCCGCCGTGCGTTTCTATGAGAAAGCCGGACTGGTGCACGCCGAGCGTACGCCCGGCAACCAACGTCTCTTCCGACGCGACGTCCTGCGCCGGCTCGCCTTCATCCGAATTGCCCAGAAGGTTGGACTGTCCCTCGAGGAGATCGTGGAGGCGCTGAACGGGCTCCCCGTGGACAAGGCGCCCAACGCGAAAGAGTGGCAGCGGCTGTCCCGGGGGTGGCGCGAGCGGATCGAGGAGCGCATTGAGATACTGGAAGCATTGCGGGGTGGATTGACCAGCTGCATCGGGTGCGGGTGTCTCTCACTTCGCACCTGCGCCCTCGCCAATCGTGACGACCTCGCGGGACGTTCGGGTTCAGGGCCTCGCTATCTAGGTGACTTCTAGTCGGATCCACGCCAGGAACGCTTTCTCGACGGCCATTTCGTAGACTCGATTCTCACATCACATCGAAGCGGTCGGAGGTCCACCATGTCGCGCCCCAGCGTCGAGGCTCTCCGACGCGAACAGATTCTCAAATCGACCTGCAAGGTGGTGGCGGCGCGTGGTGTGAGTGCGCTGCGAATCTCCGACGTCGCGAAAGAGGTCGGCTTTTCCACGGGGACCATCCACTACTACTTTGACGACAAGGAGACGCTGCTGCGCGCCGCGTTCGAGTACAACGTCCGCCACTCGATCGACCGACGCAAGGAGTTACTCGCGTCGTCCCTCGACCCGGTTGAGATGCTCCTGGAGTACCTTGACTCCTACTTGCTCGATGACCGCGAGTCCATCCGAGCGTGGCGGGTGTGGGCGGAGTTCTGGGCGATCTCCATCCGCGACTCCGAGCTGCAAGACGTCATCGAGATCCTGGACCTCGATTGGCGCTCGGTGGTGTTGCGACTGATCAGCGCGGGTCAGGCCGAGGGACGGATACGACCCGGCGACCCCCACATGTTCACCGACATGTTGATCTCGATGATCGACGGCATGGCCGTGCAGATTCTCGCCAAATCGAAGTCGATGGACGTCGCGACGATGAAGGCGACGCTCCACGAATTCATGGGTCAACTCACCACATGAAATAAACGTCGGCTTAGCGACCGGCGATCCGATCGGCCGCGCGCGCCCAGCGAGACGTCGTCGTCCGGCCGGACGCTTCGGCGCGGTCAGCCGCCCGGTAGGCCAGGTACAGTCCTCGCACGCCGCACCAGCGCAGCGGTTCCGGTTCCCAATCACGCGAGTGCCAGTTCACCCACGGAAGTCGAACCAAAGCGGTGTCGTGTCCGAGAATGACGTCGCGCAGCGTGCGCGCCGCGAGGTTGGCCGCCGTCACACCGTGTCCCGCGTAGCCGCCGACGGCCGCGACGCCGGTCGAGGGATCGAACTCCACGGTCGCGCACCAGTCGCGCGGAACCCCCAGGACTCCGGACCAGGCGTGGTCGATGGCCACGTCCTTCGTCGAGGGGAAGAGACGGACCAGCACCCGTCGCAGCTGGGCGACCGTGGCCTGTGACGTCTCGCCGTCGACGTCAATACGCGAACCGAAGCGGTACGGCACGCCGCGCCCGCCGATGGCGATTCGGTCGTCCGCGGTGCGCTGCGCGTACATGAAGGCGTGCGCGCTGTCTCCCAAGGTCTCACCACCTCCCCAACCGATCTCGTCCCACACGCTGGCGTCGAGGGGTTCGGTGACGATCATCGAGGAGTTCATCGGTAGCCACCGGCGACGAAGCCCCGGCAGCGACGCGCTGAAGCCCTCGGTCGCGCGAATCACGTACCGGGCCTCGATGACCCCCGACGATGTCGTCACCTGGTGAGGACTGATCGCCGTCACCGGCGTTGACTCGTAGAGCGACACGCCGGCCCCGGTGACCACGTCGGCCAGTCCGCGAACCAATTTCGCGGGGTGCAGCCGAGCTCCGTTGGGACTGTAGGTCGCGCCGAGCGCTCCCTCGACGTTCACGCGAAGTTGCGTCTCCGCCGGCGTCAGGATCGAGTGAACGTCGCCCCACGTCGTCGACGATTTCGCCGCCTCGACCATCCGGTGCAGCTGGGCCGGCGTGCGAGCGACGCGTAGGACGCCGCCCTTCACCACGTCGGCGTCGATGCCCTCATGGCGCGTGACACGGATCACCTCGTCAACGGCGTCGATCATCGATTGCTGAAGTTCGCCAGCGACACCGACGCCCCGACTTGACGCGTATCGCTCGAGTGACCCGGCGACCGCCGCGCTCAACCAGCCGCCGTTGCGACCCGAGGCACCGAATCCCGCGAATCGCTGTTCGACGATAACGATCGACAAGGACGGGTCGGCCTGGTGCAGGTAGTACGCCGTCCACAGCCCGGTGAAGCCGGCCCCCACGATACACACGTCGGTGGTGACCGGGCCGCTGAGCGCTGGTCGCAAGGGCGACGGGCCGAGCTGGCTCTGCCAGAAGGAGACCCCTCCGTTGACAGTGTGTGTCACGGTGGTCCGAGGTCCCGGGGTGACCTCCTCATTCGGGTTCGGCGGTCGTAGCGCCGAGCATGCGCAGACCGCGACGCAGACGCGAGCGCGATCCGCCGCCCATCGCGAGGAGCGCCACCAGGAACATCGACGTCGTGGCGACGAAGACCAGGACGGCGATCGCGAAGATGTCGGTGTGGAACTGCGAGTGAAACGACGCCAGGATGAACACGGGCAGCGGCGTGGTCTGCGCGGTGCTAACGAAGACCGAGGTCACGAGGTCTTCGAGGCTGAAGGTGAAGGAGAGGAGTCCTCCGGCGATGAGCGCGGGGGCGAGCAAGGGCACCGCGACGGTCCGCAGCATGGTGATGGTCCTCGCGCCCAGGTCGTTGGCCGCCTCGAACACCGCAGGATCGAGGCCCGAGGCTCGGCCCCGGACGATGAGTGCCGTCAGGGCGCTACCGAAGATGGAGTGGGCGATGATCAGACGTTCGAATCCGTTAGATACGCCGAGCGTCACGAACCACAGAAGCGACCCGCTCGCCCCGACGATCTCCGGGGTGGCGAGGATGATCACGAAGAGGATGAAGAGGAGGCGGTGGGACCAGCCCCGACCGGTGCTGGCGAGACCGGCGATCAGCCCGACGAGCATGCTGATAAGGCCGCAGGCCACCGCCACTTCAATCGAAATCCGCAGCGCGATGATCAGCGTGGTGTCGTGGGCGGCCTGCGGGTAGGCCGCGGTGCTGAGCCCACCCCACAAGAAGGCATCGGATCCCCCGTTGAAGGAGAACACCACGACGACCACGAGCGGGAGGAAGAGGAAGAGCACGACCACCGTCGTGATGAAGCCGAGCAGCCACTTGTTCATTCCCCAGCGCGTCATGCGGGGGCCCACTCACGCTCGAGCGCGCGGCGTTGCCTTCGAATAAGGGCAGAGCGCACGCCAACGAACAACAGCCAACAGGCGACCACGATCGCCACGAGGATGACGATCAGCATGATCGCCATCGCCGCGCCGAGCGACCAGTTCTGACCCTCGTTGAACTCCGAGGCGATAAGACTGCCGATCATCAGTCCCCGGGCTCCTCCCATCAACGTCGGTGTCACGTAGTCGCCGAGCATCGGGACGAAGACCAGAACCGTCCCGGCCACGACCCCGGCCATCGAGATGGGAAACGTGACCGTGCGAAAGATCGTCCACGGTTTGGCGCCGAGGTCGTCGGCCGCCTGCAGCAAGAGCGGATCGATACGTTCGAGCACCACCGCGAGCGGCAAGATGAAGAGCGGCACGTAGTTGTAGACGAGTCCGATCATCACCGCTGCTCGGGTGTCGAGGATCGAGACGTAGGTGATGTGCCAGCCGATCGCGTGCAGGGCGCCGTAGAGCAGACCGAGGGGACTGAGGAAGATCCGCCACCCGAGCATGCGAAGCAGGTAGTCGGTCCAGAACGGCAACACGACGAGCAGCAGGACGATCACGCGAGTACGCGGTCCGAGTTTTCGCGCGATGAAGTAGGCCACCGGATAGGCGATCACGCCGCACAGCGCGGTCGCCAACACCGCGTTCTCCAGGCTGATCACCAAGACCGGTCCCGTCGGGTAGCGCAGGGCCTGGAAGAAGTTACCGAAGCCCAGGTGGTTCAGGTTCACCAGTCCGGCCTGATTGATGCCGGCGGTGTGACCGAAGGCGTAGACCAGCATGATCCCCGTCGGGGCGAGGAACCACAGGGCGAACCACGCGTAGGTGAGGCTCGTAAAACTTCGCAGACTGCCGCGCCCTAACACGTCTCTCCCATCTCGGTCGTGCCGGCTTCGGTCGACGGCGTACTAGGCGATGGCCGCCTTGAAGTCGTCGTAGAGCTGAGTGCGCAGGTTGTTGGTGGAGTTCACCAGATACGCGACGAGTCGCTTCTCCTGGGCTTTGGTCAAGAAGATCACGCTCTCCTGGGCCAGGTTCTTGGGCAGGAAGTTGCGCACGTCGGCCACGGCGGTGTTGTAGCCGGTGTAGACCATCTCGTTGGCCGACACGGTCGGGTCCAGGATGTAGTCGAAGAAGGCGTGCGCCGTGTCGACGTTCTTCGCCCCCTTGGCGAGGGCCCAGTTGTCGACCCAGATCTCGGACTTGGGGAAGGGCACCACCCACTCGAACTTGGTCGGGTCCTTCAGCAACGCCTGGCGCGCGTCGCCGTTCCACGCCTGCGAGAGCACGTAGGTACCGTTCGTGAGTCCGCCGGTGCCGCCCGGGTACGAGTCGAGGTTGCTCACGTGGGGCGCCAGGTTCTTGATCAACCAGTTGTTCGCCGTGTGCAGCTTGGCCTTGTCGAGGGTGTTCCAGTCCACTCCCTCGTTCCACAGCGCGATCGCCAGCACGTCATTCGGGTCGTCCAGAATCGACACGCGGCCCGACACCTGGGGCAGTCCCGCCGCCTTCACGAAGTCGCTCCACGTCTCCATCTTGCGCGTGATCAACGTCTTGTCGTAGATGAACCCGGTCGTGCCGAAGTCCTTGGGCACGGTGTACTTGTTGCCGCGGTCCCACGGGAAGTTCAACAGGGCCGGGTCCAGGTTGGCGAAGTTCGGGATCAGCGACTTGGTGAGGGGCAAGAGCAGACCCTTGGCGGCCATCTCGGGGATGTAGCCGCCGGTCGGCACGACGATGTCATAGCCGGCCGTACCCTTGGCCAACTCGAGCTTGGCGATCATCGCCTCGTTGGAGTCGTAGCTACCGATTTGGATCGGGATGCCCGTACCCTTCTGCCAGGCCGTGAACGTCGTGGGGTTGTCGTACTGACCCCACGTGTAGAGGTAGAGGTTCTTGGTCGTCTTACCGGCCGTCTTCAGGCTCTTGCGCGCCGCCGCTTCGAGGGCACTCGTGGTATTCGCGGCCCCCGCGGCGGAGCCGACGGCGACGCCGGCACCAACGGCCGCGGCCATTGAAATGAACGTGCGACGAGTGAGCGGATGGCCCTTCGGTGCGAGGATTCGCAGTGTTTCGTCGCGGTGATTCTTGTCCATGGTTACCGTCTCCTTTGATGGGCGAGCAACTGGACGGGGGGACCGTACAGACAGCAAAACTGACTGGTCAATAAGTTATCAACGATCGAGAAGCGTAGCGTCTTCGGGAAGCCAGGTCAAGACAACTGGCTCGCCCACCACGGCCTCGCGCGCTTCGGGAGACGCACTGTCGCAGGTCGCGGTGATCTCGATGTCGCCTCCGGCCATCACCCGGATCATCGTCAGTCCTCCGGAGAACGTCTTATCGACGACGACCCCGTGGACGCGCGGGCCCTGGACGTCGGCGCCCGCGGCCCCGACCCGCACGATCAGCCGCTCGGGCCGCACGAAGATCGTGGGTTCCGTGGCGCCCGGCGCGCCGGAATCGGGCGACTCGCTCAGCTGACGTGACGCCACCGCGTCCGGGCGTTCCATCGCGGTGCCGTCGACCAGGGTCGCGGGAATGAAGTTGGCTCGGCCGACGAAGGTCGTCACGAATCGGGTCGCCGGGCGTAGGTAGAGCTCCTCGGGGGTCCCTACCTGGACGAGATTGCCGCCCTCCATCACCGCGACCCGATCCGACATGGCGAAGGCCTCGGCCTGATCGTGGGTCACGAAGATGAACGAGAGTTGCAGTTCGCGCTGCAAACGCTTGAGCTCTTCTTGCATCGACTCGCGCAACTTCAAGTCGAGCGCCGCCAACGGTTCGTCGAGCAACAGCACGGTCGGTCGCGTGACGATGGAGCGGGCTAGCGCTATGCGCTGTTGTTGCCCCCCGGACAGTTGTTGGGGACGGTGCATAGCGAACCCGTCCATGCGGACCAGGGAGAGCGCCTCCATCACCCGCCGTTGGAGTTCCGCCTTTTGCACGTGTTGACGGCGAAGTCCGTAGGCGACGTTGTCGAAGACGCGCAAGTGCGGAAAGAGCGCGTAGTTCTGAAAGACGGTGTTGACGTTTCGTGCGTGGGTCGGCAGATCCGTCGCATCCTTGCCGGCGAGAAAGATTCGACCGCTGTCGACCATCTCGAGTCCGGCGATCATGCGCAGCGTGGTCGTCTTGCCACACCCCGATGGTCCCAGAAGTGAGAAGAATTCCCCGGTGAGCACACTGAACGACAGGTCGTGCACGACGGTCTTGAGCCCGGTCGGTCCCCGAAAGGATTTGTCGACGCGGTCGAGCACGACGGCGGCGTCCCCGGAGTCGACCATCTGGGGTGCTCCGTCTGGTGCCTCGACGCTCGTTGTCATGTGGCGGGGCAGTATAGTTCTCGATCCTCCAGCGAGCCACTGACAACCGCGTTCGAGCGCCGCTGCAGGCGACGATGAACCCGGCGAGCGTTGGTCGGCCTGACTAGGTTGAGCATCGTCGCGTCGAAACGGAGTTCGTCCATGACCCATCCGACACTGGTAATGCGAGGCGGCCGTGTGCTGACCCCGGCGTCACCGCGAGGCTACGTCGAGGCTATCGCCATCGACGACGATGTCATCAGCGCACTCGGAACGAATGACGAGATCGACGCGTTGCGCGGACCACAGACCAGAGTCGTCGACCTCGCGGGACGATTGGCCGTGCCGGCCTTCGGCGACGCCCACGTCCACGCCATCGGTGGCGGTCTGGAGAGCTTGCGCTGCAACCTGCTGGGACTGAAGAGTCGAGCGGCGTGCCTCGAGGCGATCATCACCTACGCCGCGTCACTGCCCGCCGACGGGTGGGTGCTCGGAGGAGGCTGGGCCCTGGAAGCGTTTCCCGGCGGTACTCCCCTGGCGGTCGACCTCGACGCCGTGTGCGACGGCCGACCCGCGTTCATTCCGAATCGCGACCACCACTCCGCCTGGGTCAACACCGTCGCCCTCGACCGGGCCGGCATCGACGCGCGCACGCCCGATCCACCCAACGGGCGAATCGAGCGACTTGACGACGGCACCCCGTCGGGCACCCTGCATGAGAGCGCGATGGCGTTGGTGGCGCGCCACCTTCCACCGACGTCGCGCGCAGAGATGTCGGCGGCGCTGCGCGCGGCCCTGACGACGTTGCACGGACACGGCATCACCCATTGGCAGGACGCCTGCGTCGGCGACGCCGGTGACATCGGGGTGGTCGACACCTTCGACACGTACAGGTCGGCGGCGAGCGAGGGGTGGCTGAGCGCGCGGGTGCGCGGCGCCCTGTGGTGGGACCGGTCGAAGGGTCTCGAACAACTGGACTACCTCCTGAGCCGCCGCGAGGCCGCGCCGACCGGACAGTTTCGAGCGAACTCGGTGAAGATAATGGTTGACGGCGTGTGCGAGATGTTCACCGCGGCGATGTCGAGGCCGTACTTGGGCACTCACGCTCACGACGAGACGCATCGCGGTGACCTCTTCATCGAGCGTGACCTCCTGATCGACGCAGTGCGAGCCCTCGACGCCGAGAATTTCCAAGTCCACTTCCACGCCATCGGCGACCGGGCCGTCTCGACAACCCTCGACGCGATCGAGTCGGTCGATCCAACACGCTGGGGCTCGAATCGTCACCACGTGGCTCACCTCCAGTTCATCGACCCACAGGATCTGAACCGCTTCGCGCGCCTCGGCGTCATCGCCAACTTCCAGCCGCTGTGGGCCTGTAGTGATCCCCAGATGGAAGAGTTCACGATTCCCTACGTCGGCGAGGACCGAATCGACTGGCAGTACTCGATCGCGTCACTGCGGAACCTGCGAACACGGATCGCCTTTGGGTCGGACTGGCCGGTGTCGAGTCCGAACCCGCTCGAAGAGATCCACGTCGCGGTGAACCGTTGCCTTTCGACGAACCTCGGTCGCCCGGGTACGGATGAGACGACGAAACCCTTTCGTCCCGATGAGCGGATCACCGTCGCCGAAGCGCTCGCGGCGTTCACGTCCGGGGTGGCGTACGTCAACGGAGATGAAGACCTACTGGGCGTGCTCGACGTCGGTCGTCAAGGCGACGTGGCGGTGCTGAGTCAGGACATCACGGCGATTCCCACGTCGGAGGTCGGTTATACGACCGTCGACGTAACCGTGGCTGCGGGAGCGGTGGTTCACGGGAACGAATAACTGATACCGCGAATGAGTGCCGCTTATCTCCACTCTTGAATCGCTCGACCGAGCGTCTCGCTGACTTCCGATTTCAGCAGCGCGGCCAGTGACTGCGTCGTGACCTCGTTGATCGCGAATCGGTCGATGGCGTGAAAGCAGTTCCACAATCGGACGAGTCCGTCCGCGCCGTCAGCGTCGAACACCTGGGCCGCGAGACGCTGCCACCGATACTGGTACCAGACGTAGTTCAGTGGGCTCATCGGCTCGTCACCGCCTGTGTAGTGAGCTTCGAGATCCTCGAGCGTGGTGTAACCCTCGGCGCGCATTCGATCGTCAACAGCCACGCTTTCCACTCCCACGATGGACAGCTCCTCGAGCGTGCGCAGATTCTGCGGCTGTTTCGTCGCGACGAACGCGTGAAGCGCCAGATTGGCGAAGATCTCGCCGAGCCAAAAGGTCGGCAATCGGAGATCCCCGAGCGTTTCGAAGGCGTGGCCGAGTTCGTGAATCGTGATCAGGTCGAAGAACGGCTGCAGATCCAATCCACCGGCACCGTCGGGGTACGCATCGAGCAGTATCGAGTAACCGCTGGGCGACGTCTGACGGAGGTCTTCTCCGATGGCGCTCCAGAAGTCTCCACTGCCGGCGGGCATCACCACGATGCCCGGGCGGATCTGCCCCTCGTCATTGTTGAAGAACGGCAGCCCGTACGGCTGCCGACTCTCCCAGTCCTTCTCGCTGGCAACGATGACGGCAATGTCGGGCTGTACGCCAGAAAACAGACGACCGAAGTAGTCGTAGGCGTCCGCGGCGAGGTCGGCCGAGGCCCGCGCGCGCTCCAACGATCCTTCGCTGTGGCACACCTCAAACGGATAGCCGTCGAGACGTGCCAGCCCTGACCCCAACGTCATCGACAAAACCTAGTGGCCCATAAAAGCTCGAGGCGCCCGACGTTCACCCGTCTCGCAAGGCGATTCCCACGACGTTGGCCATGTTCTGAAGAAACTGTGCTGAGGACATACTGAACTGCGCGGGCTCCGGACTCGCGGCGATAAGGACGGCACGGACCCCGTTCAATCCGATCACCGGCGCCGCGAGCGCTGATCGGATGCCGAACTGCGTCGATCCGGGCGCGATGTCGAACCGGCGGTCGCGGGTCGCGTCCTCGACCAAGACCACCTTGCCGGCGCGCGCGGTGTATCCGGTCAACGATCGACTTCCCAACGGGATGTGATCGGCGTCGGCGTCGCCATAACGAGGTGACGACACTCGCAACCGGTTGCCGTCAGGTCGGGTGTCAACGAGCAGGCAATGCCCGCACTGCAGCACGCGACAGACCGCCTCAACGACCTCGATGAGCAAGGAATGCCCGTCTTCCGGGCGTCCGCGCAACGCTTCGGCACCGAGGAGAGCGACCACCTCGGCTTGCTGCTCCTGGACTCTGAGCTGGTGCTCGGTTCGGTGTCGATCGGTGTTGTCCACCAAAACGGCGATAAGCCCTACGAGTTCTCGGTTGCGATCGAGGACCGGCGTTCCCGTGACGTGGGTGACGACGTGCGTCCCGTCTCGGCGAGCGATGGGGAGCTCTCCCGACTGGGACTGCTTCGTGAGGAGTCGGGAGTGGAAGTCCATCGCCTCGGGGGTCGTTTCCTTCGGGGCCAAGAGTTCGAGGCCGTTCTCACCGATCAACTCCGAGACCTTCCAGCCGAGGAGCCGTTCAGCTGCCGCGTTCGCGTACACGATCGTGCCGTCGGGCTGAGCGGCTAAGACGGCATCACCGATGGCGTCGAGCAGGGCGTTTCGAAAGCGTGACTGGGCCTCCTCCTCGGCCCGGTCGGTCACGTCGTCGACCATCGCGACCGATCCCTCGTACTGACCGGAGTGATTGAACAGTGGAGTCGTGGTCCCGTGAGCTAGGAAGGTTGAACCGTCAACCCGGCGCAACTCCTGAGTAAATGTCAATCGCTCGCCCGCGCGCACTCGTCTGCCCCGAGCCTCATCGGCCAGAAGTTCGTCGCCCGTGTGGAAGTCGAGCACCGGTCGAGTAAGCAGCTCGCCGACCGAGCAGCCCATCATCTCGGCCATCTTCGCGTTGACGTAGCGGGTGCGTCCGTTCCGCGAGACCCAGACCCCTTGGCTGGCGACCTGCAGGATCTGACCGAAGAAGAACTCCTCGCCTTCGCCTCCGGGGAGAGCGCCGGTACCCAAATTGGAGACGCGGGCAATTGCGGTCGGAAGGGTGAGCCCGTCGGCGACGAGACGGAGAACGGCTTCCACCCGTTCGACGTCGGCTTCGTCGTAAAGTCGATGGCCCGCGGCGGAGCGGTGCGGCTCGAGGAAGTTGAATCTCCGCTCCCAGGCTCGAAGCGTGCCCACCCCGACCCCGGTTCTGCGCGCGAGTTCCCCGACTCGTATTTCCATGGTCGAACCCTAGGGAACTTGTACAAGAAATGCAAGAGTTCTTGTTCCGAATCATCGAGAAACCTCCATTCACGAGTCAGGTATTAGACGAGGCTGGAAGGGTGGTGTATTGGGCGTGCTTTGTAACGATGAATAGCGTGGTGGGGCGAACCCGTGTCGATGCCACACCGTGTCCGACACAGCGGTCGCGCCAAACTCGTGAAACCTCCCACAGACTGACCCTCATTTCTGGTGGGCAACTGCCCTCGGCGCCTTTTCCGCACACGGCGTCCATCGTTAAGGCCACGCGACGTGCTTGACCACGAGAACGACGTGTTCGTGGTCAAGGGAAACGCCGCCATGGCGAACTCGAGAATCGTGATCGTCGACGACGTGCAAGAGAACAACACTCTTTTGCGACGGATCCTCGAAAAGGTTGGTTGGGAACGTGTTGAAACCTTCACGGACCCGAAGGTGGGGCTCAAGAGTTGCGTTGATTCGCCTCCCGATGTCTTGTTGCTGGACCTTCACATGCCCGAGTTGGACGGAATCTCATTTCTCGAGCAGCTCCACGAGCAGCTGGCCTTCGACGTCTTTCTGCCGGTCATCGTCCTGTCGGCCGACGTCACGCCGGAGTCCAAGCACCGGGTCCTGGCCGCCGGTGCCAAGGACTTCCTCACCAAGCCGCTGGATCGATTCGAGGTCATCTGCCGCGTTCGCAACACTCTGGAAACCGCACACTTCTACAAAGCGGTGAGCCGACGCAACACGTACCTCCAGGGATTCATTGAGGACCGGACCAACTCCGAGAGAGTGCAGTTGGAGCGCAAGAGGGAGCAACGCAGAAAAATAGAGACGGTCCTGGCCAACGAAGCGTTGTCCATCGTCTTTCAACCGATATGCGAGCTGGCCTCGAATCGGATCGTCGGCTTCGAAGCTCTCTCGCGATTCCCGGGCAAACCACAACTGCCACCTGACAAATGGTTCGCCAACGCTTCCGAAGTGGGACTGGGAACGGAACTGGAACTCTTAGCCGTCAGCAAGGCTCTCGGTTTCCTTCCCTACGTCCCGGCACACAGTTTCTTGACGGTGAACGCGTCGCCGACTATCACCATGCAACCGAAGTTCGTCTCTCTCTGTTCGGTCGATCCCTGGCGGCTCGTCGTCGAGTTGACGGAACACAGCCAGGTGGACGACTATCCCTCCATCATTGAGAATCTGGAGGGATTCCGGAGCCTGGGAATCAGGGTGGCCGTCGACGATACCGGTGCGGGATTCGCGGGACTCGAGTTCCTGGTGCGATTGCAACCCGACGTGATCAAGCTCGACCGCACGCTTGTAACTGGCGTGGACACGGATCCCGCCAAACGGGCCATGGCGGCGGCGCTCGTTCTGTTCGCGCGCGACATCGGCGCGACCGTTATTGGCGAGGGCATCGAGAGAGTCGAAGAACTCGAGACGTTGCGAGATCTCGGGTGTAACTGGGGACAGGGATTCCTGCTGGGTCGGCCCTCTCCAATGTCAGAAGCGCCTTGGCCCAAAGAGTGGTCGATGTCGAACGTCTGACTCCCTCGCCGGAGGTCCGTTCGCCTCCGGATCACAGGAGATGACGAGAGAGATAATTCAAGGACGGTGGTTCCTGTTCCAAGAAGAACGACGGCGTGTGACATCCGGCGGAGAACACCACCGTGCTCCTTGCTGGAAGAACGCGGGCAAGGCTCTTAACTCCCGGCTGGAAGGGATCATCGACGCCGGCCGCGACTCTCACGGCCATGCCTTTCAATGCACGTGCGTGTTTGATCACATCTCCGGCACGGAATGCCGACTTCGATGCGAAGGCTTCGGCGTTCGCCGAGTGGGTCTGGCCGTATGAGGTCCACACGGCGGGACTGATCGCCGCGACCGCCGACGCGAGACCCGGAAACCGTTCGGCGATCGCGAGTGCACCGTAGCCGCCCATCGAGATGCCCATCAAGCCGATCTTCTCCGGGGCTGCACCCAGTCCCTTTCGTTGGCAGAAAGGGATGAGCTCATGAACAACCATCGCCATCGGGTCATCACCGGGGTGGGGGTTCCAATAGCCGTCGCCGCCGTCGACCGTCACCATCGCCATCGGTGAGAGTCCGGCACCCTTTCCTTGCAGCGCCAACGCCTGCGCGGGTGAGATCCCGAAGAGGGCGTTCGTGTGATTGCCGCCGTACCCGTGCAGCATCACGACGAGTGGAAGTGAGTCGCCGGGTTGACGCGACGGTGGGTACGCGATCGTGTAGCCCACGCTTCGACGACGAGCCTGCGAGTAGAACCGCCCGGATTCGCTCGCACCGACGGTCCCGAATGCAAACGTGGTGGCGGGCACCGAACAGGCCCCGTCGATCCGATCGAGGAGTTGCTTACCTGGGAGGATGTCGTGGTTCACCAGCTCAAACCCCGCCGCTCCGGCGACCACCACCACGCCCACTCCCCCGGCCAGCCACCGCAGAAAATGTCGACGCGTAATGGCCGCAGAGAGAGCGTTCTCGTCGCTGTCATCGGAGGTCACGGCCACATACTTCCACAGCGGATGCCGTCAACGGCAGGTGGTTCACACCGTGACCCCCGTTAACATCAGTCGTCTACGTATCGCGTCTACCACCGAACTATTACTTCGACGATCGAGGCTGAGAGGCACCACTGATGACCACAGACAGATCTAATGGCTCACCGGACGTGAACGCCGCTCGAAACCGTTGGACGTTAATCGCGATCTGCGCGGGCACCTTCATGCTGCTGGTCGACGTGACGATCGTGCAGGTGGCGTTGCCCACAATTCAGCGTCACCTCGGCGCCTCATTCACCGACCTCCAATGGGTGATCGACGCGTACGCGCTGAGTCTGGCAGCGCTGATCCTCACGTGGGGTTCGATCTCCGACCGGTTCGGACGCAAGCGCGTCTTCATCGCCGGGCTCACGGTGTTCACGGCGTCGTCGTTGCTCTGCGGACTCGCCCAGTCGATCAGCATGCTCATCTGGTCGCGCGCCCTTCAGGGCGTTGGCGGTGCCGCGATGTTCGCGACCGGTCTGGCGCTCATCGCCCAGGACTTCCAGGGCCCGGCGCGCGGCAAGGCGATCGCGGCATGGGGAGCCACCGTGGGCGGCGCCGTGGCGATCGGGCCCCTCGTCGGCGGGTTACTGACCAGCGGCGTCGGTTGGCGCTGGATCTTCATCGTCAACGTGCCCATCGGCGTCGTGGCCATCTGGCTCTCCTCGTCCAAGATGCGCAACCTGACCGACCCCGGGGCGAAACGACTCGACGTCCTCGGGCTCGTCAGCTTCTCCGCGGCGATGTTCCTGCTGGAACTCGGCCTCATCCGCGGCAACACGCTGGGCTGGTCGAGCGGACCGATCGTGGTCATGTTCGGCGGCTCCGCGGCGGCCTTCCTCGCCTTCATCGTCATCGAACTTCACCAGGACGCGGCCGATGTTCGACCTCTCACTCTTTCGCAAACCGGGCTTCAGTGGAGTCTCGCTCGGCACCTTCGCCGTCGGTGGCGGGATGTTCGCGCTCATGCCGTATCTGACGTTGTACCTCCAGAACGACCTCGGGTACTCCCCGCTCGGCGGAGGCCTTCGCCTCTTGCCGATGACGATTCCCACCTTCCTCGTTCCATTTCTCTTCCGCTCCCCCATTCACAGACTCCCGCCGGGTGTCGTGCTCGGTGGCGGTATCGCGATAACGGCCGGCGGTATCCTCGCGTTCCTTGACGGTGGGAGCCAACTCGGGCTGGACGGTCCTGATCCTGGGAATGGTGCTCTCCGGCATCGGTATCGGCATCGCCAATCCCGCGATCGCGCGCGTCGGGCTCGGCGTCGTGCCCCCGGAACGCAGCGGCATGGCATCCGGTCTCAGCAACACGTTCCGGATCGGCGGGCTCGCGACCGGTGTGGCCGCGCTCGGCGCCGTATTCCAGCAGCGAATCACCTCTTCCATGTCGTCAAAGTGCCGTCGCGCACGCCGCCGCGATCGGTCGTGTCATCTCCTCGGCCGGCGTCAAGGCGGCCGCCCACGGCGATCCGAGGATTGCCGACGCCGCTCGCGTCGCATTCGCCTCGGGGTTGCGCACGATCTTCGTCATCGGCGCCATCATCGTCGTGCTGGGTGCCGCCGCCGCCGCGTGGCTCGTCAGGTCCAAGGACTTTCATGTGCCTACGGTCCCTTCACCAGCACCTGCGTCATCGCCACAGGTGGCACACGAGCCCGGCTGATTGGCGCGTCTCCGGCTCCATCGAACCAAAGCCTGATTGGAGTGCACCCCGCCGTCTCCGGTGATGTGATACCCCAAACTTAGAGTTCGAACACATGTTCACTTCGCAACGAGAGCTCAACGAGCGGCAATGGGAGGCCGCCTCATTCGGGGAGGGACCGCTGCGGGTCATCGCGGGACCCGGAACTGGGAAGACGACAACGCTAACGGCCAGAGTCAATTTCCTTCTCGAGCGCGGCGTGGCGCCGGAGCGAATCCTGCTCCTGACCTTCACGCGTCGTTCGGCGAGAGAGATCGTGAGCCGTGTTCGAGCACTGCGGGGCGCCGAACTTGGTCGCAGAGTCTCGGGCGGGACCTTTCACTCCGTTGCCCATCACACGCTTCGCCGCCACTACGCCGCCGTTGGACTGCCCGAAGGATTCGGAGTTCTGGACCGCGGCGACGCCGCCGACCTGATGGACCTGGTTCGCGGCGATCTGGGAATACTGAGCCGGGAACGACGACTGCCGAAGAAGTCGACACTGGGCGCACTGTATTCACGAACGGTGAACACGGGAATGCGACTCGCCGTTGTCATGGGTGAAACCACGCCGTGGTGCGTGGACAGCCTTGACGAGGTCGCCTCGCTCTTCACGGCCTTCGTCGCTCGAAAGCGGTCACTCGGACTGCTGGACTTCGACGATCTGCTCCTGTTCTGGCGGGTGGCCGCGCAGGAAGATGCACTGGGTGAGGAACTCGGAGCGGCGTACGACTACATCCTGGTCGACGAGTTCCAGGACGTGAACCAGCTGCAGTTGGACGTGCTCGTCGGGCTGCGACGCACGGATTCTCGGCTCACCATCGTCGGTGACGACGCGCAGGCCATCTACGGTTTTCGCGGCGCGACGGCGCGGTTCTTGCTCGACGCCGAGCGCTACTTCAACGGGCTCACGACCATCACCCTCGACGTCAACTACCGGTCGTCCGCCGCGATCCTCGGGGTCGCTAACGCGGTCGCCGCCGACGCGCCCGAGGGATTCTCCTCGGTCCTTCGAGAGAAGGTCCCGATTATCGGCGCGAACCAGCCGTTGCTCGTGCACTGCGCTGACGAACGTGATCAGTCGGAGTCGGTCGCCGATCGGGTCCTGGAGCTCTACGAGCAGGGCATTTCCCTGCAGAAGCAGGCGGTGTTGTTTCGAGCGGCGCACCATAGCGGCGACCTCGAGATTGAACTCTCCCGGCGACGTATCCCCTTCGTCAAGTACGGAGGTCTGCGCTACCTCGAAGCCGCGCACGTGAAGGACCTGCTGGCCGCGTTTCGTCTCGCTGACAATCCCCGAGACGAGATGGCGTGGTTCCGTCTTCTGCAACTCATGCCCGGCGTCGGCCCATCCAAGGCGAGACGGGCCATCGACGCCCTCCGAGACGTGGACGCGAAGCTCCCCCTGTCCCATGGCGAGATCCAGCGAAGATGGTCGGGCGTCGTCGAGGAGTTACCGAGCGATGTCGAAGATCTTTCGTGTGATCTCGCCGACGCCCTGGGCGGAAAAGAGCTGGAGCCGGTCGAAGTGCACGCGGAGCGAATTCGCCGTGCGATCGTGCCGCTCATCTCATCGTCGTACGAGGATGCGGCGGCTCGGCTCGAGGACCTCGGAGCTCTCGTCCTCGCGTGCACGGGAACGCTTCGACTGAGCGACGTGGCGGCCGAGCAGGCGCTGGAGCCACCGGCGTCGACCGGAGACCTCGCTGGTCCCCCAATGATCGACGAGGACTGGCTCGTTCTCTCGACCGTCCACTCGGCGAAGGGTCTCGAGTTCGACGCGGTCCACGTCATTCACGCCGCCGACGGCAACTTTCCCTCGGATATGTCGTTGGGGTCGCCCGAAGGGCTCGAAGAGGAACGCCGTCTCTTTTACGTCGCAGTTACGCGGGCACGGAGGAATCTCGCCGTCTACGTACCTCTCCGTTACCACCATCACCGCGTCCGCGACGACCACTCCTGGGCCCAGCCGTCGCGCTTCTTGAGCGAACCGGTCCGTTCGACCCTCGTGGAAATTCCCTCCACCGGCAAAAACGAGCAAATCCCGTCGTCGCCTACGGCGGTCGTGATTGATGGTTCTGGAGTCGTCGAAGGTCAACTGTCCAAGCTGTGGTGATTGATCTGCGATGCGGTGGGCCGATAGGTCCGCGTGAGCCGTGCCAGTCACAACCGTGGGCTCTACACGACTTGCGCTGGTGACTTCCAATCACATCGTCAGGTGGGAGGAGTCTTTCGACCCCTCCCGCCTGAGACGGACTGCGAAATGCCTAATGACTGTTTGAAGTGAACTGCACGGCCGGAACGAGAAGCCCCGGACCTACGGGCAAAGCTGCCAGACCACAATTGCTACTGCCGTAAACAAGCGGCTCAGTGCTGTACTGCGCAAAGGTCGAGCTCACATTTTGACAAGTGATCTCGCCAGCGGGGCCACCGGTAGCGCCGTTCGACCCGTCACTCGTGGCCACGAACAGATTCCCGGGATACGTGTCGGCACCCACACTCGGAACACTGGACGACTCATACGACAAGTTCACGTTCAAACCCGTGTCCACAGTCGTGTTGTTATACGAAATCTCATACACAACTTCGGCGGGGAGCGCAATCTTCTGTGATTGGAAGTTAAACGTGACGTTGAAGTTGTCAATGCCGTAAGTGGGCGGATTATTCGGAAACGTACTCCCGGTAGCCGTTCCGGGCGGAGTGACGTTCACGGTGTCAGTCGCAATCACGCTTCCGGGTACAACGCCGTTACCCGGCTCAGAAGCGCTTGGGTTGTAGATGGTAAAGGTGATCGGCAAAGGCGCCGACGATGACGCCGGAGCGAAGTTGGCCAATGACACAACGACGCTACCGAGTCGGCCACCCCCGTCAACCAGCGTGACGTCGTTCCCAAACTGATCAGCACCAGTTGCAGCGAAAGCAAAGGACCACACGTAGTTCGACGAGACAGTCATGCTGTTGTAAAGACTTGGAGCTGCAGAATTAGAATTTGATCCTTCCCCACCTCTAGTCCCCGCTGAAGCGATTGCCGGGACGCCGAGTCCCAGCGTCAGGATCGCAACCCCGGCTACCGCGAATATACGTGTTCTTCTAGTTAAGAAATTCATTGGTAAATGCCTCCTAGGATTGATTGAAATGAATCAATACTTCAATAAGGCAGCGGTTTCGCCGTTCGCTTACCCCGAGTAAGGCGACCAAATAGAACTCGGGGATCAATGCGCACCCGAGTTGAACCTATGGAATCTGCGCAGCAGCCGCTAGAGACTTAAGTCACATCATCGAATAAGTTGGGATTTCGTTGGCGGGCCTTGCAGGATTTGAATCTGCGACCCCTTGCGTGTCATCGAAGCAACGGTTGCGAATGAGTGTGAGTGAGCCCTACCACTTGACAAAGAAAGACTGGGCTTAGCAGCGAAACGTGTTCGTCGATACGAGTCCGTAACACTCGGTGGGCGTTGACGAATTGCTCCCCAGATGGCTCCTCATCGGGCTTGAATTGATCCTAGAGCTCGCGAAACAGTCGGGAATTTGACGACGTGAACATGACGCCTACTGGCGGTTCAGACATTTGTTCTGAAGAAGAATGGCGTAGATGCTCACCTCCGGTTCCCTTGGATGTGATCGGCATTACCCAATAGCGGTTTGATTTGAGCCGGTATTCTCTGTCGGTGATCAGCAGTACGACAATAAAGACGCTTTTTGCGCTATCCGGAAATGTATGCGGCTGGAATGATCCGGAAACTCAGATCGGTTGCGAGCACGCGCTCACTGATCCATCTTGGGAACAGGTCAGAGCCGAGATTTGCCACATTCGTGGACTCCGCCCGACAAGCACGCGTTACGACCCCGAAATGAACGATGAGGAAAGAAACGGATACGAGAATCTCATTCTCATGTGTCCTAACCACCATCAACTCGTTGATGATCTTGAACCGGAGAAATACTCTGTTGACTTTCTAACTGAAATGAAGGAACGCGCGACAGTGAGGGCCGATGCTTGGCGTTACGACGACGAATACCTTCTCACTGTCACCAGCTACATGGAATCGAAACTCCAATACGAAGAAGCAGCTCTCGAGGCAAAATCTACTCCCCTCCTAAGGGTGAGCGGCGTTTCAAGTGCGCCAGGACCCATGTACGCAACCTCAACTCTTAGTACGTCTCGACAGTTGACGAATACGGGTCTCACTGCTATCAAGGACATTTCTCAAATCGTGTTGGATATGAGAAATCTTTTCAATGTGCAGCAAATGGAGCATCAGCATGACTCGATGCCGTGGGCACCAAGTTATGGAAGTCCGGAAACACTCGCAAGGACTGATCTCATTCGGAGATTAGAAATGAGTCTCGCCATGCTGGGTTTCGACGCGGCTGCTCTCCCAAACACAAACACACTCATGACTACTCATCTCTGGTCGAGCACGCTTTTGGAAGCAGCAATCAAGGAGATAAAAGACGTCTTGGGAGAACCGGCATAGGTGGACCAATCACCTTTCAAATCCCTTTAATCCTTTTTTCGTTCTGAATTGATCTGAACCGTCATGGGCGACTCCTGGCACCATGACAATTTTGGGTGTCACTGAGCTATGACCCGTTGCGCTGGAGCGCCCGTAAAGGACCCTTCAGCGCGTCATCTGACGAAATGTCCAATGCGGTAGTCGCCCCCGCAGAATCGACGGTGAAATCTTCAAAAAGGTGCGAAGATCAATTCAAGACGCTGATGTTCGTTGCGCTGAAACTCGAGAGAACTTTGAAAGGAAGACATTTGCCAAAAACTTGGGATTTAAAGCCGGGTGATCGAATAAAGCGAACCGAGCTCCACCAGAAATACGGCGGTCGCGGCCAAGGGGGAATAAGCCCATCCGCCAAGTCAAAGAACGTGATGATATTCACCGATCCGAAAACGGGAGTTCAGCACGGATATTACGACGGATGGAAAGACGATGGCCTGTTTCACTACACCGGAGAAGGTCAGCATGGCGATCAAACGATGACGAGTGGCAATCGTACAGTGAAGGACCAACTCTCAGAAGGCCGACACTTGCGCCTCTTTCAAGGAGCGAAAGGAACGGTGAAGTATTCGGGCGAAATGAATTACGTCGGATGGTACGAGGACGATGCACCGGCGACCGGTGACGGGCCGCTTCGAAAGGTGATCGTCTTCAAGTTAGCTCCTGCCAATTCGAAAGTGATTCGCGAATCAGATGCAGAGTCGGCAATTCAAACTGCTCCCAAAGCAAAGAACAGAGTCACACATGTTGATGTCGAAGCACGAAACACCGAAACATTTGTCCAATCTCCGAAGAAAGTACCAACGATTGCAGAACGAAGAGAGTCGCTGCTCGTTCAGAGATTCGGCAATCTGGCAAACGTGAATAAATTCGTCGTCACTCGACTTCAAATATTTCCCAAAGGAGAGGCGAAGCCAATGTTCACCGATGTTGTGCTCAATCGGAATGAGTGGCTTATTGAAGCGAAGGGAACTGTGACGAGAGAAGCCGTCAGAATGGCCATCGGCCAACTTCTCGACTACTCAAGATTCGTAGAAGTCGACAATCTCGGGATCCTTCTTCCTTCGAAACCGCGCTCAGATCTTTTCGATCTTGCGGCGACGGTAAATGCGATTGTGATCTGGGAAGATGCCGGCAAGTTTGTTACCCCAGCGGGACCTTTCTTCTGATGTAACAGCGCCCTATTAAAATTGAGCCATGTCAATACACAAAACGAAAAGACGCCAAGCAACTGGCTGGTCGAGTCCAATGCGGATCGCATTGTCTTTGGCGAT
The DNA here is from genome assembly GCA_963703105.1 of uncultured Acidimicrobiaceae bacterium. Classification (GTDB taxonomy): domain Bacteria; phylum Actinomycetota; class Acidimicrobiia; order Acidimicrobiales; family RAAP-2; genus RAAP-2. The sequence continues at coordinate 341,296 of OY969792.1, forward strand.
TGCGATTATCGGAATGGTGCTCGCATACTGCATAGTCCAGTTGGGACTGTCTGGCCTCAACAATGCTCTGAACCATGTCGTCGGCCCAAAGATACCTGGCGCCTCTCAAACACAGTACGTAAGCAAACAGGTTCGCGAGATCCTCGGTCTACTTGCGGCAATTGCGATTCCCGTGATAGGTATTCAAATCATTGCAGGGGAGATACTTTCTCGCACGACTCGACGTCGCCCATTTCGCTAAGTCGCCACGGAATACACGAGACTGCTAGGGCAACTACCACGAAGAATTCAGTTTGTCGGAGTATCAATTAACACTTCCCGGAGAAAGTGGAAATACATCCGTTACGGGAAGATCCTTGGGTCCCAGCGCAAGCCAGCGCCCACTCGTACGCTTGTTTCATGGGTCGATGTCACTGCCAGACTGTCGAATATTCGGCACTCCTTGGCGCATTATTTTCATAATGTCTCACGACCAGATTGTCAGTGTTGTTCGGCTCGTCAACCTCCTCGCTTTCGTCTTGGGTACAAGTGGATTTCTTCGACGCTGAGCGACAATCGTTCGAATTTTGGCGAGCGAGATGGAGGAGCCCGCAACGCGGCGCCCTCGGATCCCTCATTGCACATTGGGCGCTAGATCCTTCTGACCCTGCGCTCGTGTCACTTCCAACCGGCGCTGGCAAAACCGGAGTGGCACTGGCAATACCGTTTCTTACTCCAGAACCTCCGAAGCGCATCTTGGTACTCGTTCCTTCAAAAGTAACCAGGGATCAAATCGCAGATCAGTTTGGCTCAATGAGACTACTCAGGAACATCGGCGCACTCACCCGTTGGCGCGAACCTTCGACACTGAAGGTGTCGAAGATTGAAGGCATATCGACAGACTGGTCAACCCTAGATGATTCGGATGTCATCGTTGCAATTCCACAGTCAATTAGCCCGAAGTCCGAAACCTCGGTGTCCGTTCCACCAGAGAACTATTTCGATCTAGTCATCGTTGATGAAGCTCATCATCTTCCTGCCGCGACCTGGCAGGGTGTCGTGGAACACTTGACATTCAAAAATGCCGTGTATTTGACTGCTACGCCATTTCGGCTTGATCGAAAACGCGTTCCTGGAAATCGTATTTTTTACTATCCCCTCCGGCAGGCGATAAGTGAATCGTTCTACAAGCCAATACGACCACTTATTCTTCCCCCACCAACATCTCACGATGTGTCAGCTCGAGATCACGCGATTGCAGATGCCGTCATGAACTTGGCGCGAGCAAGCGAACATTCAACGAGTTCGATCCTGATTCGCGCAGCCAACGTAGATCGAGCCAAGGAACTCTCATCTCTGTACGGGAGCCGAGGTCTTTCCGTTGAAGTTCTAACAAGTCGGCTGAGTACCGTGAATCAGGAAATAATGATAAGGAAATACAGAGAAGGCGATCTGCGCGCGATTGCGGTCGTCGGCATGCTGGGGGAAGGATTCGACCTTCCCCGACTCCGGATCGTTGCATATCACGACAAACACAAGTCGACGCCCGTCACGGTCCAACTGATCGGGCGCCTCGCACGAGTTAGCGCCGAATTTAGTCAAGAGTCGGTTCTGGTAACGGCGGATGACACTGAGGTATATCCGGAACTTAGAGACGTAGTCCGCGAACTTTATAGAGAAGACGCTGATTGGGCAACGCTTTTGCCCGGAATCATTGATGCAGAGGTGCTCGCTGAAACGCGGAACCGCTCCTTCATCGAGAATCTGCAAGAGAGGAACGGCGAAATCAACCCCGCCAACCTAAGGCCCATGCCAAAGCCGAAGGTCTACGAGATCACTGAACACGGCTGGCAACCACGAGGGACTTCGGGCCAAATGGTGGACTCGCTTCAGGTAGGCGAATTCATAGGCCGAGCTCAAATATTGATGTCACTTTCGACTGAAGACGGATCAACCATTGCCCTTGTAACGCGAAGACTGACAATCCCGCCTTGGTCCGCCGACCCAACCATCGAAGACGTCGAATATGGACTCTCGATTATCTCGTATCGCGCAACCCAGCGTACTGGCCTACCTTCTCTCCTTTTTGTCGACGGAAGTGATTTACGAATAGAGAATGCCCTAATGGAATTGCTTGACATACCTCAGGGATCACCCAGGGTATCTACATCCCGACTCGATGACTACGTGCAAAGTCTGCCTCGCACGTCGGTTTCTTCGATCGGCATGCGCAATGTTTTTTTTGGAACCAGAGGCACGAGCTATAAGACGCGGGCGGGAACGAACACTGACACAGATCTCCTGGCTGCAGAAGCTACGAACTCCTCACTCGGGCACGTCATGATGCAGATTTCAACTGGTTCAGGATCAGCGACAGTTGGAACGGCGTTTGAAAAGGCTCGCATTTGGGAATACACCTATTTACACTTGTCTGAATATGCCGACTGGATTTCTGAAACGGCAAAGTTACTTTGGTTTCCCAGGATCGGTGCTGCCGCACGATTATTACCTCAGCTGGCTCGGGGTGAAGCATTCGATGCGTGGCCCAACTCGTTGGCAATTGCGATCGAACCAAATCCGCGGATCATAAATGGCGGCTACGAGCTATGGAACTCGACCGACAAGATATGCAACTTTGAAGATTTTGATATGTTCGCCGACATTGATCCGACGGGCACCTACACAATGCCAACCTATTCAGCAGATCATCTCGCGATCGTCGGTATTGCCAGTTTTGAAGCCGCAGGAATCACCGAGGCAATCTGGCTGGCAAACTTTGCTACCACTGGTGACATCGATGTGCTGAGTGACGATTTGATTGTGAAGCACGGCTTTTCGCATCAGACCGCGCTTTCAGAATTCCTAAAGGAATTTCCACCACTCATCTATTTTCTTAACGGCGTAACAATTTATGGAAACGTGATGTATGACGTCAGCCAACAATCTCTTCCCCACTATGACCTAGGAATCATTCGTACTCTTGATTGGGTGGGAAGTGGTGTGGATATTTCGGCTGAAACGCGAGCTACAGCAATCAGTCATGGTATAGGGATCTCAATTCATGAAGAGCTGGAGAACTATTTACTGTCCCGGCCCAAGTCGGAGAAGTATCGTTGGGTGTTGTGCAACGACGGTGCGGGAGAGATTGCTGACTACATCGTCATCGAATGGTCGCCTGATGGAATGCCTCGCTTGTCACTCTGGCATGCAAAGGCGGCAGGCGGAACTCCTGGCCTCCGAATCAAGGACTTTCAAGTTCTAGTTGCTCAAGCGATTCGAAGCAGGAGCAGATTCAACGACCCTTCTGTCTGGAACGTACTACGCGACAGAATTCAACTTCGCAAATCCCCTCGAGCCACATTTGTAGCTGGGAGCGATTCCCCCGCACGCCTTCTCTACCAACTCGGGGAGCGCACATCTGCAAACACAAATACAAGGAAAAGCTGGAATACGATTCAGCCGCTCGTTCAGGGTGAGATTGGGATTGTTCAACCCGGACTGAGTCTGTCCGTGCTAAACGCAACATCTCAAGCCCTACCTGAACCGCGCATGTCACAACTACATCAGCTCTTCGAAGTCTTCGCGGATACGGTCGCGAATATGGGCGGCCAACCGACGATTTTGGTATCAAACTAAGTGGATCATTGGAGTTTGAGAACAGAGCCAAAGCCGAAGCCCAACAATTAGTGATTCATAGCTAGATAATTGCTAGTTGTATAAGCGATCCCGTGTCAGTCTCGCGAGGATGCCTTCAAAGGTAATAAAGACGACTTTTGAAGGTGCCTTTTAGGTAATAGAGACGACTTTTGAAGGTGCCTTTAAAGGTGGTGAAGTCAAAGCAAGAGGACTTCTGAACGGGACTTCAGAAATTGAAGACAACTTCTGAAGGGGACTTCACATCAAGACAAGTAGTCCGACCAACTGGTTGCCTTCGTTCTCTCCAGCGGCTAAACACCTCGAGGATGCTGATTTGGTCGGAGGACGTTTTTCCCATCGACTCGAACATCCAATCCGGAACTGCTCAGCACGAGGCGACCGCCCGTTTCAAATACCACGAAGTATTTCTTTTCAATATTTGAAAGTTTCAACCTTCTTTGAAAATGGCAATACGGACATCTCAGCACGACCATTTTTTTGACATCGGTCTCTAACAAATAGTACGCGAGTCGAACTTCGCTCTTGTCGGTAAACAGATACTTCATCTGCTTCTGGTGTTGCTTATCCAATTCATCAGAATCCGTTCGTGGAAAGTGAGCCGCGAAATACTCTTTCTCAAAGGCCTCTTTCACCGTGACGCCGTCACGAATGCGTTGCCTAATTGAGATGTCGAACTGACCCTGTCGATGGTCGACCAGCAGACGTTCCATTGTGGACAATCCGCTTAGGTCAGGTTTCCCGTCTCCATCTTTAGTGAGACGCCGACGTCGACGAAGATGTGCTGCCTCAGGTCCTCCTAGATGCGGCGGTTCAATGGTCGCGATTATCCATTGACGCTTTGGGCGCACATTGGCCTCACACTGTCCACAAAAAACGTGACGCGCCGCAGCCATGAGAGGTTCGGAAATCGACGACAGTTGTTCTTGACGATCCATGTCAGCTCAGGTATTCTTACACGCTTACAGCAGTGAACGGGCGTGACCCAATGGTCCCGACTTGGTTGCCGTCACAAAAGTGACGAGGTGACGAGTTGGGAAAGACCAGTAAAAGGGTTGCGCCTATGGACAAACTGCCTGAACGCCGTAATGCGACGGAAGCGAACGACGATGTCGTCCTCCTCACGCTGGATCAAACATGCGCTCGAACTCAACTCAGCCGACCCAGCGTGGTCAGACTGATTAAAGAGGGCCGGCTTCGAGGAGTCAAGGTTGGAACGACTTGGCGTATCAGCGCCAATTCGATTGAAATCCTTGCTGACATTCCAACGGACGACGAAAAATGAGCCCACTTAAAGATCTGTCGCCCGGTTCCATCGCCCGGTTTGTAAATACTCAAATACGTCGCAACGCATCACGCGTTGAAGAAAGACCATCAGTCAAATCTGATGACCGAAGTAGCGATGCGAATGTCAAGTTAATAGGCGAAGAATCTACCTCGACTCGCCGCAACGCTGCTCCGTCCCTCGTCGCGCGCCGCGTATCCGAGCTCGACGAAGAGCGGATTCTCTATCTTTGGCATGATCGAATACCGCTTGGCATGGCCACGATTCTCGATGGCAATCCCGGCGTTGGAAAGTCACTAATAACCATCGACATAGCTGCTCGAGTAAGTCGCGGTGACATTCTCCCCGATGGCACGCCCAGTGACCTAGGCGGTCCTTCAAGCGTGTTTCTCGCCAACACTGAGGACAGCGCCGGAGCGGTAATTCAACGACGGTATCTCTCAGCTGGCGGAGATCCCAATCGATTACACCTTCTAGGAAACGTGGAGTGGTCACACGGTGGACACATTGAATCCGAACGGTGGTCGACTCCGAAAAGGATTGCGCCATTGCGCGAAAGGCTCCTCGAGCATGAAGCCAAACTTCTCGTGCTTGATCCAGCGTTTGACTTTATGAGCGACGGCTTCAATTCACTCAACAATGCCGACGTTCGAAAGGCCTTCGGTCCCCTCATATCTCTCGCAGAAGAATTGAACTTCGCTCTCGTTCTCGTCCGACATGTCACCAAGGGCGCTCAACCGTATGCCATTCAAATGGGACAAGGGGCAATGTCAATGATTGCTCGTGCTCGTTCTGCACACTTCGTTGCCGCCGACCCAAGCGATGAAACGGGAACTCGAATGATCTTTTCTCACAGCAAGTCAAACTACGGCGAGAAAGCTCGATCGATTGCGTTTCGCATGGTGGCGGATGATGCCAATGAATGCGCGAGACTCGATTGGCTGGGTCCCGCAGATTTCACCGCCGATCAACTGCTAGCGGCCGCACCTACTCAAGAGGAAAGAACACTCGGCCACGAACTTGTGGCCTACCTCCTGGCACTCACCGCCAATGGTGCCGTCGAAACCGGCGAAGCAATGAAGCTTGCCCGCCAAGAGTTTGGGCGAAATGTTGACCGTTCTCTCCGTCGTGCCCGACAAGCGGCAGGTATTACCCACGTACTCGTCCCGGGCTACCCGCCCAAGCATTATTGGCGTCAGTCCGGTCAGTCAGTGCCTGGTCTGGACATGCCAACCAGCTCGAGCGAGTCTGTCCGGACCGAGAGGTCCGATAATTCCAGGGAAATCCTCGAGGTATCCGCTGGTCCGGACGACCAGTACACCGTGTCCGGACCAAGCGGGGAGCACCTTGACTCGACTAGCCCAGTGGAACATCGTGAGTAGTGACATTCCCCGCGCGAGGCCGAGCCGCTTTCAGATCCTGCCTGACTTAACTCCCGAAGAGTTTGCCGGTCTCAAGGCGGATATCGCGATGAACGGAGTTCAGGTTCCTATCGAGATCGACGAACTTGGACGAATCATCGACGGCCATCATCGTCATCGCGCGTGGCATGAGTTGCGGGCCGAAGGGATTCGCTTGCCAATGTACGAAAGCAAATTGCGTCGCTACGGGAGCGATGCTGAGCGAATTGCTCAGGCCTTTCGGCTCAACACTCACCGTCGACATCTGCTCCCCGAGCAACGGGAGAAATTGATCGCTTCACTACGTCGTCGCGGTTGGAGTCTTCAAAGAATCGCCGACGAACTTAAGGTCGGAAAGTCGACGGTGGCGCGTTCGTTGTCAGGTGTACCGGATGGCACACCTGAGATGGTGGAAGGTCTCGACGGTCGTCGATACCCCTCAAGCAAGCGCTTCTCTGTCTCCGTCCATTCCAAGCGCGAAGAGGAGAGAGCCATAAGCGCTCTCTCCGAACTGGGCGAGGACTTGCCAGCCAATACGACTTCCGTGGCTCGGCTCGAGAAGAGAGCTAAGGCCAATCGCGTTCGTTCTGGAGCCATCCCCGACGGATCCACCAAACTAGGTGTCAATTGGCGTCTTGAATGCGCTGACATTCGAGAATGGGAGGTCGAAGATGAATCGGTTGACCTCATCCTCACCGACCCTCCGTACACCATGGAAGCACTTCCGCTATATCGGGATCTCGCGGAATTCGCCGAAAGAGCTCTCAAACCGGGACGTCTATTGATCGCTTACTCGGGAAAGTTGGCATTGCCCGATGTGTACGACTACCTCACGACGCAGCTGGACTACGTCTGGCAGGGCGTGGTCGTTCAGAACAACAAACCATCACGAATTCACGCGCGAAAGATCGAAGGTGGATACCGGCCTTTCCTGATGCTCTCCAAGGGCGAGTACGACCGCCGTGGATGGATCAAGGACACCATCGATCACGTCACTCCTCCAAAGAAAGAACGTCACCCCTGGGAACAAGCCGTCGAGCCATTTGTTCAACTCGTGAGACAAGCGTCGAGACCGGGCGAAGTCGTGTGCGACCCGTTCACCGGTTCGGGAACGACGGGAGTGGCTGCGCTTTCAGAAGGTCGGAGTTTCCTCGGCTGTGAGGTTGACCCGCGCACGGTACGCGAAGCCAGCGAACGCCTCCGTCAGTATTCCAATCAAAATGTCGAGAAATAGTTACTCACCGGATGCTCGCTTCGGACAGCCGCCTGGGTGGAGCAGAAGCGCCCCAATTGGCGATATTTCGCCTTTTCAGACTCCATCGAAACATATCTCCTCATCAGAGCGACTTTTACGCCCCCTGGCATCTCCCCCTGTCCGGTACGATTCCTCCTCTCAAGGACGAATCTGGAGGTTCCGATGAGGAAAACCAAGTCTCGTGGGTCGGTTTTCTACGACAAACGACGTGGCTGTTGGATCGGCTGCATCGCGACTGGCACGAATTTGAATGGCGTTCGTCAGCGCCGCAGCGTGCGCGGTTCTACGGAACATGAAGCCCGGCAGAAGCTTCGACAAATTGAAGCTGAGATGGTGCTCGGCAAACCGGTCACGAACGGTTCAATTCGGTTGGGGCATTTCCTCGAAGAGTGGCTCATTACAACGATCGAACCCAACTGCCTCAGCCAGAATACTGCGGCCAGTTATCGAGGGATTGTGAAGCATCATCTGATTCCGACACTCGGCAAGCAACGACTCAGGGACCTAACGGTGCTAGACGTGGACCAACTACTGAATCAGAAATACGAAGCAGGACTCAGTGGTTCCACGGTTCAACGGATCCGAATGGTTCTTGTAAAGGCATTGCGACATGCAGAGCGACGCGACCTCGTGAATCGTAACGTCGCGGCCTTGACGGATCTTCGTCGCGCCACCAGGCGTGAAGGTCGATCACTGACGCCGGAACAGGCCCGTCAACTAATCGCTGCCTCGCTAGATCACCCTTTGGGCGTCACGGTCCAAATCGGACTCTATCTGGGGCTTCGACCCGGTGAAGTGCTAGGTCTACAGTGGTCCGATATCGACTTTGAAGAGCGGACGCTGTCAGTACGTCGTTCGCTGAAGCGAGAAAACAACCAACTTCGATTCGGGCCACCAAAGACGAACGGTTCGACCCGCACACTCAAAATGTCGGTGCAACTCATATCAGCTCTTCATCAACACTCCAAATACCAGCAGCGACAGAGAGAGATCGCCAGTGAGTTGTGGCAGGACTATGACCTCGTGGTGGCGACGGAGATCGGCACTCCCGTTGACCCGAGCAACACCCGAAGGGCGATGAATGAATTCTGCGCGAATGCCGGAATCGGGCACTGGAGTCCGAACGAACTCCGTCACTCCTTTGCGTCGTTAATGTCGCTTTCGGGTGCCCCGATGGAAGAGGTCGCTGACGCCATGGGGCACGTGGACACGCGCATGACTTCACAGGTCTATCGGCACAATCTCAAATCGGTCGTGGACGTTGCCGAATTTCGCCTGAACGCGCTGTTTGCCGATTGAGCAGAGTTAGACGCTGGTGATCACGTCGGTCGCCAGTCTCCGGACCATTCGCCCATGTGCTGATTCTTCCTCTTCAAAACTGATCTCGTGGGCAGTTGAACCTCAAAAGGTTCCAAGGCTCGATTCTCATTAGGTTTGATGAACGTTCCGAATGAGTGCTCGTCCTTCCATATTGCGACGTTCACAAACACTGTGCAGGCATCGTGTTTAGAACTGAAATCAATAACATTGAATCCTTCGATTTCGCTCTGGAGGACTGGCTCGCAGAGAAACTCCGCATAGAGTTCAAACTTGACCTTCGGATCTAACTTCGCCCAATAATTAAGAAATTCCTGCTCCATGCCCGTCTTGATGTACCAGAACACAAGGACTATTCCCATACTTCCGACGTTACCGCCCGTGAACTCGGACTACGGAGGCAACGCGGGCAGTATGCCATGGCCGCCGCCGCCATCTTGAAGCTTTAAGGCGTCAGGTATGAGCGCAGTTGTTCAAAGGCTGCTTTGAATACATGCCAGCAAATAACGACAGTATCGCCCGTCGGGCGAAAACTCTGAGACATCTGCTCGTAGGGGTGAATGTAGTTCCTAAAGTCCCTGAGAGCGTGACTGAACTTCTTCACGTCGACATCGAGAATTCCAACTTCGTGGGCCACGTCTATGAGTGAAATCAACTTCCAATCGTAAATTTTGTGGGCATTCCCCAGTTTGTCTTTGGGCGCTGCATTTGCCTTCATGAACTTCGCTTGATCCTTAAGTGCCACCGCTAGCAACAATCCTTCCAGTGTGCTACCTAGCAGAAAAATAGTTCCGAGCGCGACGTTATCTTTCGGACAAGCCTGTACCTCGTCTATGCGGTCCTGAAGATACGGCGTGATGTTTGGGTCCAGATGAAGGTCCGCAACAATCAAATTGTCATCGAACTTCTTCTTCAGAAACTCTTGCTCAGTTGCAGACGGCTTCGCGGAGCTTGACAATTCTTCTTCGTCAAGCTTTAGCGGCTTGCCGCGAATTAGAATTGGACGAACGCCATCCATACCTACTCCAAGATTGTCCATTGACAGGATCTCGTTCATGCTCTTGAAGGCCACGGCTAGGTCGTCCTTGCTCCCTTTGTACTCTCGCAGGTCAGTCAACTTGAGTAGCACTTTCTCTAAGTCACCAGGAGAGAGTTGCTCGAGTATCCCCAAAACCCAGTACTTTCGGGTCGTTCCGTCGTGCGTGGCGTTGACTCCAACACTTCGAAAGAATCGCGTGAGAAACGCAGAACTGCGATATATAGGAAATCGGTCTTGGTCGTCACCGCAAATGAAATCTGCCAAAGAATCGAGTGTCGCCGAATCGAGTCGAGCACCCAAATGAATTTGGCGGTCGCTACTCACATTTACCTCGCTCGCTGAAACTTCTTGGCGTCTTAAGTCGTTCTTGCACCAAGTATCTCACGACATTAAAAATGCGCTGGACTCGGTGAAGTCAATTATTCGTCGGACGTCAGATAGTTACCGACTTGACCACTGATACGCCTAGACAGATTTTCAGTTCGTGTTCTGCCTTGAAAAAGAGAGACCGCCGACATTCGCGCCTAGGTCTCGCCTTGTTCCGACGAAGTCTGGTGAATGTCAACGGTGGCTGCTCGAGAAGACGGCCACATTCCGACAGATAGACCTATTGTGATCTGCGTGACTGATGAGAACACCAAGGCGGAACGCGACCTCCGAATATCGGACATTTTTTATTACTTCGAGTCGGTTACGTCACTTTCGAGCGGTAGGACAGTGGGCCGGAAAATCGGAGTCGTTCAGGAGCTCGTACTAAGGCGATACCTTGAACAAAGTCCTGACCTCAAGAGAAGGATGTATCTAGAGCAATTCTTGGAAGGAGCAAGCGGGGCGAAACACAAGGTCGAGTTCTCCTGGTACGCAATCGAAGCAATTGTTCATCCTTCAGTCGGATTGGAAGTCCCTGAGACAAACGGTCTGATCATCAAGGCCGTCGACGAAGAGAGTGCGTGCATTGCTGTGGGTCTTGACTCCTCGCGGAAAGAAATTTGGATTTCTGAAAACGTTCAAATCCCAAAATTGAGCGGACTTCGAACGTTCCTGGATTCAATGTCTAAGGATCTTCGGGTGAGTGTCTTGGACGGTACTCTTCGCCTTGACGTCATCGACCGAAGTCAGTTGTTGGGGTCACTAGAAAGCAAGCGAGTTGGTGCGCAGAGATTCTCAAGCAGCGAAAAACTAGGCTCCGGCATTCAGACAATCGAGAAAGCCAAACAGGCATCATTAGTTGCAATCGACATTGACCTCAAAAACAATGGAACAATCAAACCACTTCAGACTGAAGGTTCGAAGCAGACTCTGAGCGTTGTCGCTCTTGGGAATGGAGTTCACTGGACGACCAAGGATCTACAAGTACTGCAGACCTACGTTGACTTCACATTCTTAGTTACCGACGCTGCAATAATTCGCTACGCCGAATTCGTGCGCAACTTAACGCCTCCAGGTGAAGACTTCTTGGAATTCTTTATGAATTACTTTCAAGGAATGACGAAACAAGATCCCGACGAATTCATTTCGACGGACAATGACTTTGAGATCGTCGTTCCAAGGGATGAAACAAGATCGCTCCGAGAGGTGCTTTCCAGTCACATTCGCGGAGTGAATCCAACTGACTAACCAACTCCGGCACTACTTGGAAAGGAACATGATCGCGTCACGTTTCAAAGCTTCGCCGTGGTAATCAGCGCGATGAGAATAGGCATATTTTCCAATTCCGTAGTGTGTTGTTCGAAACCACATTTCTAGCGGTTTATAGCCAAGCTCCTTCAGACCAATCCACATCTTGGAATGCACGGGTTCCAAGACATTGTGAATGGTTGCGTCGCCAACGACAACCGCCAGCACTCCTCCATCAGCCAAGAATTTGTGAACGGTCCCAGCCATCGCAAAGAAATCTTCGTAGTACGCACGAAGCAAATTGGCATCGGTCGCAGGATGAGCGCGGTGCTCAAGCGCACGAATCTGCTTTAGGTTCCATCCCTTCCATAGGCGTTCAATACCATCGCCCCACATGAACTCAAGACTGAAAACATTGAGATAGTTGAACGAGTTCAGATATGGAGGGTGAGCCACTGCAAGTGTGGCAGTCTCGTCATGCACCGACAAGTACGACGCGGAATTACGATTGTCACCGATTACAGCTGCGGCGGAAACATCAGCAGGTCTGAGCGAATTGAGCTCATTCAAACCACTAACCATGTCACGGAACTTGTCAGCAAATGCTTTAAAGGGCGGTCGCGGCTTTTTGTCCAATTTCACGTGTGGGCGAACTTCACCGTCAAAGGCATTCGAACACCGTCTCACAATCGCCAAAAAAGCCACAATCAGAAAGTCGGTTTCATTGCACTCAGATTGCTGGTCGATCGCCCAACGAATTTTCCCAAGGTCATCGATGGCCTCACTTGAAAACCATTTCTCGAGTTTCGTCCGCTCAGTGGTGGGGAGCCATGGAGAGCGACAGGCAATCGCAGCGCTCAGAACTTCATCAAATGCACTCCGCAACCGTTCGGCGTCGTAGTAGCGAGTTTTGACCTCTGATGCCAACACAGCCAATGGGTTGATATCAATACCAAGGGAGTGTCGACCAGCCATCTGCGCTTCCACAAGAGACGTTCCCGAACCTACGTAAGTGTCGACAACCGGAGCATTCGATGGGAATCGTCGAACAATTTCCCTGCCGACGATCGACGGAAACTTCCCGTAATAGCGAAAAAACTGGTGAGAACCGTAGCCTAATTGAGTAATTGTTTCAGGTACGTCCAAAACAAATGAAGGCACGCCGTCATATTCAGGACCTTCCACGAGTCTTCCATCATTGTCATCGACAGAAAACCTCGGCGCTTCATCCCAGAGGGGAACCGTCGCCTCGTTGATGGGAAAATTGGTCGACACTAAAGAACCAGTCTGGCAAGAAGCTTGTTCATCTTGTGAGTATCGTACCGTCGTTGTGTAACAACGAGGTGGAGCTATTCAAGCTCAGCCGGACGATTCATATCTAAAGTTGCTCACCAAGTTGCTCACCAGTAATGTGAACTTGCACTTGCACGTTGAAACTCTTCAGTCAATTCAACGAAAATCTGGTGGGCCGTGCAGGACTTGAACCTGCGACCCCTTGCGTGTCATGCAAGTGCGCTACCAGACTGCGCCAACGGCCCCTCAGGGTGACAACCCTACCATTTCGATCAGCGCGAACTCGGTGAAGAACACCCCGGTCTACGGCGTTTCCAACGAAGCGACGAAGTCAACGGGGTCCGAAATGAGATTGAGCGAGGCCTGTCCCGCATTGTTGTGGACGACCTGTTCCAGAAACACCTCGACGGCAGCGCGTGCGTCGCTCAGTGCATCGTGTCCACCCGGCTTAACCCCGTAGTGACGGCACAAATAGGTTTGACCTCGACGGGGCCGAAACTCTCGACTGGGTTCGATTGCGAGATCGTGATCGACCACGTCGATGATCCGCAAGAGTGAGATGTCGAAGTACGCGTCATTGAGCTCCATGCCCAACACCGACATACAACTTCGACGAAGCATCTCTAAGTCGAACCGTACGACGTTCGAGCCCACGACGTACGCACCGAGTTCGTGGTAGTCACGAAGTATCCGGACCGCTCGGGCCAGTCCTTGTTCGACGGTGAAAACATGGGCACTCTCCCGTTTGGCTTCGATGTCCTCCACGCTGAGTCCGTGCACCCTCTTCGCTCCGGGCGAAATAGGTCGATCGGGAACGACGAAAAACTGTTCGGACCAGACCGGAACTCCGAAACGGTAGGCGCAGAAGCCGTACGAAATAGCTCGTTCACTCGAGACGCTCAGCCCCGTGGTCTCGGTGTCGAATCCCAAGATGAGTTCTGGAACTCGCTGATATCTCTTTGCCACGAGCCCATACTTACAGTTTCCTGTCACACGACGGTCGCCGTCGTGCCGGCATTACGACTCACTTCGCACTGCGGCACGATAGCCAGAAACGCCGACGAACACGTTTGACGGGCGTTTCGCGGTGCGCAAGAGTGGCGCATGAACAAGTCAGTCATCGTCATAACCGGAGCGTCCGCGGGCATCGGACGCGAATGTGCCGCTCAACTCGCGAACTCCGGATGGACCGTCATCGGTGGGAGTCGTCGCGGAACCTCGAACGGCTCTTGGCGCGGCGTGCAACTGGATGTCGACCGTGACGACTCAGTCGAGCACGTCTTCGAAGTCGTCGACGCCGAGTACGGAAAATTGAACGCAGTGCTCGCCTGCGCCGGATGGGGACTCGCTGGCGCGGCCGAGAATACGACACTCGAGGACGCCCGGGCTCAGTTCGAAACGAACTTCTGGGGCGTGGTTCGCGTGGTGCGCGCGGCGTTGCCGCGTCTGCGCGAACAAGGAGGCGGTCGGATCATCGTGATGAGCTCGATCGGTGGGATTCTCGGAATCCCCTACCAGGCCTTTTACAGCGCGAGCAAGTTCGCCCTGGAGGGCTTCGTCGAATCGCTGGCCTACGAAGTCGCGCCGTTCAACATCCAGGTAACGCTGGTTGAGCCAGGCAACTTCAAGACCGACTTCACCGCGGAACGACGAAAGGTGATGGTCGTCGGCGCGGACCCCTACCGGGTCGCGTGCGACAAGGCCATCGCCGTGATGGAGAGCGACGAGACCAACGGTGCCGATCCCGCCGACGTCGCTCGAGTCGTCGAGAAGATCTTGCGCGCCAAGAACCCACCGCTGCGCGTCTCGGTCGGCAAGCTCGACGAGCGATTGGGCATCATGGGCAAACGCCTTCTTCCTTTTCGACTCTTCGAAAAGGCCGCGAAGGGCAGCCTCGGAGTCTGACCAACCACGGTCAGAGGGTCAGTGTCTGGCGACGTCTCCGCACCACATATGGTGAGGAAATGGAACTGCGCACCCTGGGCCGTACCGGCCTCAAAGTAAGCCCCCTTTGCCTCGGCGCCATGATGTTCGGCGCGTGGGGTAACACGGACCACGAAGAATCGATCAAGATCATCCACAAAGCGCTCGACGCCGGGATCAACTTCATCGACACCGCCGACGTGTACTCCCAGGGCGAGTCCGAAGAGATCGTGGGCAAGGCGCTGTCTTCGATCGACCGCTCGAGTGTGGTCCTGGCGACCAAGGTCCACGGTCAGATGGGCGATGATCCGTTGTCCTCGGGGAACTCCCGGCGCTGGATCATGGCCGAGGTGGAGCACAGCCTGAAGCGACTCAAGACCGACTACATCGACCTCTACCAAATTCACCGGCCCGATGAGTCGACCGACATCGAAGACACCCTCGGCGCCCTCAGCGACCTGGTCCACGAGGGGAAGATCCGATACTTCGGATCGTCGACGTTCCCGGCCGAACAGATCGTGGCCGCTCAGTGGGCCGCCGAGCGGCGCGGGTTCGAGCACTTCCGGACCGAGCAGCCGCCGTACTCCATCCTCGTACGAGGCATCGAACGCGACGTTCTTCCCACCGCCCAATCATTCGGCATGGGCGTCATTCCTTGGAGCCCGCTCGCCGGCGGCTGGCTCGCCGGCAAATACGGAGAGGGCAAGAAGAACTCGAGCCGTCGCGCCGCGCGGCTACCCGACCGCTACGACCTGGACTCTCCAGGCAACCAACGAAAGCTCGAATCGGTCAACCAGCTCACCGCTCTGGCCGACGACACC
Source organism: uncultured Acidimicrobiaceae bacterium (assembly GCA_963703105.1). Taxonomy (GTDB): domain Bacteria; phylum Actinomycetota; class Acidimicrobiia; order Acidimicrobiales; family RAAP-2; genus RAAP-2. The sequence goes on from OY969792.1 coordinate 356,879, forward strand.
GGCATCACACTCATCGAGTTAGCACTCGCCTTCGTTCTGGAACATCCGGCCGTGACCTCACCCATCATCGGCCCGAGGACCATGAAGCACCTGGAGTCCCAACTCGGCGCGACGGAAATCCGTCTCGCAAGCGAAGTGCTCGATCGGATCGATGAGATCAATCCTCCGGGCACGAACCTAAATCCGGTGGACGCCGGTTGGGCGCCGTCGGTCCTCACCAGCATGAGGCGTCGTCGACGTCATCAGGACTAGTCGGGTCCAACCTGAAGAGTTCCTGAAGACCATTTGACGTTTTCATGAATACCTGTTCTTGACGCCGGTCTGACGTTGGGCGAGCGCGCCGGCCCAGTAAACTTGCGAAAGTGCAGTTCGCTAATCGCCCCCTTCTGAGCTGTACTGTCGCGGCCTCGATCCTGGCCGGATCGCTGGTCGTCGCACCCTTCTCTTCGACGGCATTCGGGTCACAGGTCAACTCGTCCAATCGATCTACGGGGACGACCAGCACCCGCTACGCGCACGTCGCATTCTCGATCCGCCTCGAGGACCAGTTCCTGGCCACGCTTCACTACCTTCCGGTGAAATTCGTCGCGGCGACAACTCGCAAGAGGACGCCACCTTCGACAACCACCACGACGACCAGTACCACCACTACGTCGACGATTCCCGCCACCTCGACGACTGCACCGACGTCGACAACGACCACGGCGCCGACCACCACGACCACCAAGCCTCGTCCGAAGCCCAGGCCCAAGCCGGTCAAGAGGCCGAGTCGAACGGCATTGCAAAAGGGTTCGTTCGTGTGGCGCTATCCCAAGATCCATGGACCGCTTCGCTCGTTATGGTCCGTGGGCACCAACAACGTCATCCTCCAAAGCGCGGTCATGAACTTTCAAGCGGTCCACGGACTCTCCTGGAACACCGGCATGACCACCGAGACGTGGCAGCTCCTCGTGCAAGCCGCCGCCAAGAATCAGTTGGACCCGAACACGTACGACTACGTCGTCGTGAGCCAAGGCACCCCGGAGTCGCTCAATCTCTACGTGAACGGTCACCTGCGTTACATAACACCCGTGAACACCGGCGTCAGTAGCGCACCGACCTCCGACGGCACCTATCCGGTGTACCTGCGCTATCTCGTCACGACGATGTCGGGCACCTATCCCGGCGGTGGTCACTACAGCGACTCCGGCATCCCGTGGGTCTCGTACTTTCACGGTGGCGACGCCCTGCACGGGTTCCTGCGCTCGCAGTACGGATTCCCCCAGAGCTTGGGCTGTGTCGAGATGCCCTTCGCGAACGCCAAGCACCTGTGGCCCTACACCCCGATCGGCACCCTGGTCAGCGTCGTGTAGCCGACGCAACGCAACGAGATCGTGCCTTTCGAATCGGCGCGGCGCTCTAGCAAATGAGAATTCTTGATGCGTTGTCGTGCCCTTTGCGGACGGAGCCCCGCGAAGACAGACGCGTAGACTTACCTCTGCAATTGGTCAGAACTGTTCAGTGCAGTTGTCGGGTCAATCAAGCTGTTCGTGCCATCTCTTTCATTGAACATCCTCGAATAAGGGCCTAAATCTCGTGATACCAACCTTCGTTATCTTCCTTCGTGAGGGAATCGAAGCGTCCATGATCGTGGCCATACTGCTCGCGTATTTGCACCGGACCGGCCAACGTCGCCATTTTCGCGACGTCTTCAGTGGCGTGGCCGCCGCGCTGGTGTTGACCCTCGGCGGAGGAATCGCCGCCTTCTTCCTCATTCGACACTATGAAGGCTCCAACGTTCAGACCTACTTCGAGACCGCGACGTACTTACTGGCGGCGGTGATCCTGACCTACATGACCTTCTGGATGCAGTTGCACTCCAAGGGTCTGGCGAAGGAACTTGAGCAGCGGAGCGACCTTGCCCTATCGAAAGGGAAGCGGTGGGGACTCGGGCTGCTCGCCTTCCAGGCCGTGGGCCGCGAGGGTTTAGAGACGATGGTGTTCACGCTGGCGATCATCTTCGCCGCCGACCGACAAGCGGCCACGCCGGTGCACGGGAAGCTGCTCTTGATAGGAGCGGGCCTGGGGCTCGCCGTGGCCCTGGGTGTGGCTTTCGCCATTTTCAAACTGGGTGCGAAACTCAACATGCGGCGTTTTTTTCGCGTGCTGGGGATCGCCTTGATGGTCTTCGCCGCGGGACTGCTGGCTGACGCCATCGAGAACATGCAGCAATTGCATTGGCTGAAATTCGGAGGACACGTGCTGTGGAATACCTCGGGCGCGGTTTCGGAGTCGTCGAGTGTCGGGGACATTCTTCACTCGCTCCTCGGCTACGCCGATCATCCGACCGAACTCCAGGCCTTCGTCTACGTGATCTATCTGGTGATCGCAACGATCCTCTTCATTCGCCTGGGTAAAAGCGGTCGGCCTCACCGACGAGCGGGTACCGGTTCTCACGTGGTGCCGTCCAATGGGCGTCTGGCGCCCTCCCCTCACAGCGAGGCCTGACTCAATCGTCATCAAGTAATTGACTGCAATGTCTCTTCATGTGGCGATGCGGGCGAGTTCGACGAGGTCTTCTTCGGAGAGTACGACCAAGGCGCCAGCGATGTTCTCGCGTAGATGCGCGCGAGTCGACGTGCCCGGTATCAGGAGGATGTTGGGCGAACGCTGGAGTAGCCACGCGAGGGCTACGGCCAGAGGAGTCGTATCGAGTCGTGCGGCAACTGACGCGAGCTCCGTGGACTGCAAGGTGGAGAACCCGCCCAGCGGGAAGTACGGCACGTAGGCGATCCCCTGTTCGGCGAGGGAGTCGACCAAATCGTCGTCCCCTCGATGCGCGACGTTGTAGAAGTTCTGGACGCACACGATCGGGGTGATGGACTGCGCCTCTTTGATCTGCTCGGCATTCACGGTGCTGAGACCCAGATGGCGAATCAGTCCCTGTTGCTGGAGTTCCGCGAGCGCTCCGAAAGGCTCCGCGAGGGAGCCGCCTTCGGCCTCGGCGAATCCCCCGAGACGCAGGTTGACCACGTCCATCGCCTCGAGACCGAGGTGGTCCAGGTTCTCGTGGATGGCCCGACGAAGCTCGTCCGGAGAGCGTGCCTCCAGCCAGGCGCCGCCGGCGTCGCGGCGAGCGCCGACCTTCGTCACGATGTGTAACGACTCCGGATACGGGTGGAGCGCCTCCCTGATCAGTTCGTTGGTGACGAAGGGTCCGTAGTAATCACTGGTGTCGATGTGCGTGATGCCACTCTCGACGACCTCGCGCAGTACGGCGATACCTTGGTCGCGGTCCTTCGGCGGTCCGAAGACCCCCGGGCCAGCCAGTTGCATGGCGCCGTAGCCCATCCGGGTCACGCTGAGCCCGGGCGCCAGTGTGAAGGTACCCCCTGGTAGATCCGTGGTCACAGCTCATCCTCTCGTTCTGGCGATTGTGTCGCCGACCTTAGGAGCCCTCACGAGAAATGATTCGACACTCAGATCACACGTCAAAGAAGCGAGCGATTCTCCGCGGCACTAAAGGTTCGAGCGACGGTCAGTTGACGTTCGTCCAGAAGGCGCCCGCTTCCGCGTACGTCGTGCCGGTGGTGTAGTTGATGAGATACGCGCAGATCCCGTGGACGCCGAGATTGTGGGCGCCGAACGCCGCGGTGACCGAGTACGCACCCGAGACTCCCTGATTCGTCCATTTGGTCAGACCGTAGGCGCTTGACGGCTCGAAGAGGGCTCTCACGCTCTCGCCCGCGAAGGTTGGCGCACAGCCATTCGACTTGTAGAACTGTTCCCACGCCACGACGCGGTTGGCGGGACCACCGCCACTTCCCGAAATCACGAAGTTGAAGTCTGTCCCCATCTTGTTGGTGGCCGGACCACTGAGTCTCATCGAGTACGCCCCGGCCGACGCTGGACTTGCCATCAACACGGTGGCGGCAATGACGGCCACGGCGGGCACGGCTCGAATCGCGGCCGCCCATCGGCGGGAGGTTGGGCCGCGTTGCCTAAGTTTCTGAGTAGTGGTAATCACGATGTCCCCCTTTTTGGATCGAGTGCACAGGTCACGGCGCCACTGGTCGCGGACCCGGGGTCCGAACGGACGGGCGTCGGCGCGATGCTAGTGCGGAGGGAATCGCGGTGCTCGGCCGTGCCTTTGGCTCACGAACCGATGACCTTCCCTCGAGACCTGCGCTCGGTGCACCGATTGCCATCAGGTCGAAGGGATTCAATGTCTGGAGGCGGCGTCCGGATTCGAACCGGAGTACGGGGCTTTGCAGGCCCCTGCCTAACCACTCGGCCACGCCGCCAGAACTGGCCATCCTACTCTTCAGGTTCGAGGGGCCTTCTGGTGCTTGAAGTGGTGATACAGCGCACCGACGACCGCGGCGATGATGAGGAACTCGAAGATCGTCATGACGGTCGCGGCCAGGAATCCGATCACCGTGAAGATGATCCACAGCGCCAACCCGATGAGCACCAGCGCCCCGACCGTCTTCACCAGGGCCATTGCCCCTCCTTCGTCCTAGCTCCATCGTAGGCGGCGATTTACCGGAGCCTGCGCTCAGTAATCTGTATCGGTGACCAGACGATTTACTCTCGCGACGTTCCTGTCCCTGGTGACACTGGGCGCCACGCTGGTTCCCGCACTTAGCGCCGACGCCACCGCCGCCGTCAAGTCCTTCGTGATCACGAGCAATCTCCCGACGTCGCTTTCGAGCCAACTACCCCTCCTTCGGCTCCACTTCAGTGGCGCCACCAAGGTCAAGGACCTTCCGGTCCTGCGCACTCGTCCCTTTCTCGCCACCGCATGGCAGCAGATCAGCACCCACGAAGTGCAGGCCGTCGTGACCGGATCCCTGCAACCGGCCGCCGTCTACACCATTGAGCTGCCCACCCGGATGACCTGCACCACGGTCTGTCGTTTCACCGCCACGCGCCCTCGACTGGCGTCGGTGGCGTCGAGCACCACCTGGGAAGAGCAGCTCCTGGCCGAGCTCGACTACTTACCGGTGAGTTTCAGCCCGAGCATCCCGCAGAGTGACCCGACGCAACCGGCGTCAGGTACCTTCACCTGGAAGTACCCGAGCCTGCCCGCGGCCCTTCAGTCGCAGTGGGTGGTCGGTGTTGCCGGGGTCATCCTGCGAGGGGCCCTGATGAACTTCCAGAGCGTGAACAATCTCCCCACGACGGGCGTCGCCGACGCGGCCACGTGGAGCGACCTGATGACCGCGGTGCAGGCGCACAAGGTCGATCCCACGACGTACGACTACGTGAGCGTCTCGCAGGGTTCGCCCGAGAGCCTGACGCTCTACGTGGGCAACCACGTGAAGTTCACCACGCCGGTCAACACCGGAATCTCCGTGTCGCCGACGGCTCTGGGCACCTATCCGGTCTACGAACGGTTCCTGTCGACGACCATGTCGGGCACCAACCCCGACGGCTCGCACTACAGCGATCCGGGCATCAAGTGGGTCTCGTACTTCAACGGCGGCGACGCGCTACACGAGTTCCCGCGCTACTCCTACGGCTCCCCGCAGAGCCTCGGCTGCGTCGAGATGCCCTGGGCGAGCGCCGAGACCGTCTTCCCGTACACGCCGATCGGCACGCTCGTCACCATTAACGCGTAGCGAACATCTTCACAATTCGTCATCGTCGTTTCGTCTTGTAATTTTCACGCCCGCTGTTACATTCGATTTAGATGCCAAGTGAGTCGACTCGTCCGGGTGCCGTCCCCAGCTGGCCCCTCCGGGTCGGACTGGGACTGTGCGTGTCCGCGCTCATCATCGTGGGCTTTCAACTGAAACACGATCCCCGCTCCCCCGCGGCGACCCCCACAACAACGTCTCACACGACAACGTCGACAACGGCATCGGACCCCACGACGACCGCACGAACGTCAACTTCCACGGCGCCGACCACACCACCGTCGAAACTATCGAAGAGCTTGCCACCGCCCATCGTCAACATGACGGCGTTCAAGCCACCGGGGGCCGGCTGTCGATTCTCGACCGGCGCACCGATTCCGAGTTCGCCCTCCGGAACGTCGACGACGAATACATCAACGTCGACATCCACGACGACCACCACGACCACGATCCCGACGATCACACCGATGGGACGATGCACCGTGCTCGAGATCGGCGACTCCCTCGGCAACGATCTCGGCTGGGGACTCGCCCGCCAACTCGGGCACGATCACGCGGTGCGTTTCGTGCAGGCCGACAAATCTTCGACCGGACTGCTGACGCCGTGGTTCTACAACTGGCCGCAGAAGGAGAAGGTGTTGCTCTCGCAGTACAAGCCGCAGTTGGTCGTGATCATGTTCGGCGCGAACGACGAACAGAATCTCAGAGTCAACGGTCACGTGTTGGCCTTCGGATCGGCGCCGTGGGTGAGCGCCTACACCGACATCGTGACCAAGATGGCGAGCGCGGCGACCAAGAGTGGCGCCTACGTCCTCTGGGTCGGCATGCCCATCATGCAACCGAACGGGTATCGCCAGGGAATGATTCTCATCAACTCGGTATTCGCGAACGTGGCCACGACCGTGCCGGGCATGACGTTTCTGCCGACGTGGGATCTCTTCGCCAACGCCCAGGGTCAGTTCGTCGACGCCGCGCGAGTGAACAACATTCCGTCACTGCTGCGCGAGGCCGACGGAATCCACTTCAGTTACGTCGGCGAGAACGTACTTTCCACCTACGTCACGCGCTCGATCGGCGCGGTCTATCACGTGCAGGTGACGCCGGAAGCGGCTATGTACATCGACCGTTGACACCCCGTCAGTTGACGTGCGGCCAGGTGTCCGACCCAGAGCGTCGCGTCCCACGAGAGACCGACGCAGATCGATGAGCATCAGCGCCACGGCCACCCCGTCACGGTCGAGCCGCTTCGAGTGACGTATCGGATTCTCGAGGAGGTGATACGAGATCACGGCGCACGCGAAGGCGCCGGCGACCTCGATCACCCGGGCCCACGGGGACGTCGGCGGATGGACCATCTGGAGCGGGAGCATCAGCCAGACGTAGTGCCACAGGTAGAGCGAGTACGAGATGTCGCCGACGTAGCGCAGGGGTCGCCAGGAGAGCCACGACGAGGGACCCCCCGGGGTACTGGCCTGCCCGGTCCACAGCAGTATCGCCGTCGTGCCGCACGGCCACCAGGCCAGCAGACCAGGGTAGACACTCGCCACGTTGAGTCGCCAGACGGCCGCGGCCAGCCCGACGAGCGCGACGACGGCCAGCACGGCGTTCAGGTTCGGCGTGCGGCGAGCCCACGCCGCGGGCAAGATCGCGACCAGTCCGCCGAGGGCGATCTCCCAGAACCGCGTGAACGGCGAGTAGTAGGCCACCGTCGGACTGATCGGCGTGAGGTGCCACGAGTACCAGGCCGACGCCGCAATCGCCGCGGCGAGGAACAGCCCCAGCGACGTGGCGCGACTACGTAGCGGGGTCAGCCAAGTCAAGGAGAACACGACGAGCGGGAAGAAGAGATAGAACTGCTCTTCGACCGCGAGCGACCAGTAGTGCGTGACCAGCGACGGCGCGACGCCGGGGATGAAGTAGTTGCTGCCGGTGTGGATCAGTCGAAAGTTCGCGGAGAAGAGCGAGGCCCATCGCACGTCGCCGAGCAACTGCGGCACGAAGTTCGTTCCGAGGAGAAAGTACGCCGCGAACGTGGTACCGACAAGCGTCAACGTGGCCGCGGGCACGATCCGTCGAATCCGTCGGGCGTAGAAGTACGCCAGGTTCTGGCGCACGTGTCGCGGCGGTTGGCGCAGTAAAAGACTCGTGATGACGAAGCCACTGATGACGAAGAACACGTCGACGCCGAGGTAGCCACCCTCGAAGCCGGGCACGCTCGCGTGCGCCAAGATCACCAGAATGACGGCGACGGCGCGCAGACCCTGGATGTCCGGTCGAAAGGTCTGATGGGCGGTTCGGTCTCCCGTGACCACGCTCGTCTCTACACGTTCATTGTTGAACTCGCTGGTGACGGACACGTGGACGACGCTACCTCGGCAATCATCGAGAATCGTGGGACGCGATCGAGCCTTCGGACGCGAGCCCGTAGATTGGTTCCATCAGCGATACTGCTCCCGCGAAGAACACGTCGAGTCCCGCCAAACGCATCGCGGCGATCGTCGTCACGGGCCTCGCCTTCTACGTCGCTCTTCCCGCCTTCACCAAAGTCCTGTCGGCTTGGCCGAAACTCTTCCACCTGAGTTTCACCTGGCTCCTTCTGATGCTGGTCGCCGAAGTGGCGAGCTTCTTCTGCGCGATGACCTTGCTGCGTTTACTCCTTCGGACGAAGCAGTGGTTCACCGTGGTCGCCGCGCTACTCGTGGGCAACGCGGTGACCAACGTCCTGCCGGCCGGCGACGTCGCCGGCGCCGGCGTGCAGTTTCAAATGCTCGCCATCGGCGGCATCAACGCCGACGCGGCGGCCGGCGGCCTGGCCGCGGCCTCCATCATTGGACTGGCGGGCCTGTTCTTGTTGCCGGTGGTTATCCTGCCCGCGATCCTCGGAGGACTTCCCGTCAGTCCCGGTCTCGAACACGCGGCGTATCTGGGTATCGTCGGCTTCGTACTCATCGTCGCCTTCGGCGCCGTTCTGCTCACGACCAACGGACTGCTGACCTGGATCGCGCGGGTGACGCAGCGATTCCTGAACGCCCTTCCCCGGCGCAAGACGACGACCGAGGATCTACCGAAGCGACTGATTGACGAGCGCAATCTGGTGCGGTCGAATCTGGGACGGCGGTGGCGTGAGGCCGTGGTCTTAATCGGTGGCCGCATCGGCTTCGACTACTTCGCCCTGCTCTGTGCACTGCGCGCCACCGGTGCGAGCCCCAAGCCTCCACTTGTACTGTTGGCCTACGCCGCGACCGCGGTCATCGCCCTGGTGCCGCTCACGCCGGGAGGACTGGGCATCGTCGAGGCGAGTCTCAGTGGACTGCTCGTGCTCGCCGGTGTCGGTAGCGCCAGCGCCATCATCGCCACGCTGGCCTACCGCCTGGTGACGTACTGGCTGCCCATCCTGGCCGGCGGCAGCGTCTATATCGCCTTTCGCCGTCGCTACGGACCAATCAAGTTCGGCGCGGCGGCCCGCCAGGGTTCCTAGGACTTGCTGCCCGATTACGACTTCTTGTCGTCGAGCAGGTTGACCATGTCGTTGGCGTGCTCTTCCTCGACGGCCAGGATCTCTTCGAGCATTCGACGGGTGGTGGGGTCGCCGTCGCCCAACCAGGCGATGATCTCTGAGTAGGAGCTGATGGCGATGCGCTCGGCGATGAGGTTCTCCTTGATCATGTCGGTGAGGCTGGTAGCCGTCTTGTACTCCGAGTGGGCGCGTCCGCTGAACGTGTCGGGGTTGAAATCGGGGTCACCCCCGAGCTGGCCGATGCGCGCGGCGATCAACTCGGCGTGGCCCTGCTCCTCTCGTGAGTGGGCCAAGAACTCCGCGGCGACGGCCTCGGAGTCGAGCCCGCGTGCGGCGAAGGAGTGCTGCTGGTACCGGAGTACGCAGATGAGCTCGGTGGCCAGTGACTGTTGCAAGACCTCGAGGACCCTCGGCAAGTCGGCGCCGTAGGCGTCGGTGATGGAGCCCTTGCGAAGATTTTTGCGGGCGTTTTCTCGAAGGGTTTTAACGTCGCTCAGAAATTTGGCCACGGACTCTCTCCTCTCAACCGGTCACGTCGAAATACATTTCTGGCGCCACCCTAACAACTCGAGTGCGGTGAGGGAAAAGAGCCGAGAGTTAGCAAACAGTCAACGGGCGCGAAAGACTCTAAAGGTGTCGAGATGACACGCTGCACTCCATTCAATGAATGGATGTCCCCCACCACGGAGTTGCCCTGAAGCTGCACTCCATATCGCAACAGTGCCACTGCCCTGTGCTCGTCGTCTAAAGGAGAAAACGCGAGATCACTAAGTCAACCGCTCTGGCGAATACGAAATCCACAAACTCATGGCAACTCTTAGTGCACCATTCTTCCCACCTGATCGCTGTAGCCCGCTCACGATTCGGCTGAACGATATTCCAGCGACAATCTCATACGAACGTCGAACGTCACCACTCGGCACGGCCCGACGCACTGCCCCTCGGCGAACTCCAACCGCTTGACCAAAAACGTTCAGTGGAGGGTCCGTCACTTCGGACATTAGATGGTTCTTCTAACAAACGCATAAGAAAATATCCCCACGCAGCGCGCCGGCGCGCACCGACCGGGGATCAGGGAGAATGACCTCCGCCATCGTTATTAAGGTTGTGGTCTATGGCTCGCAAACGATCCCGGGGAACGCCTCCGTCGCTGCAACAGGTGTGGATCTCGGGACTCGTGGCCGCCGCCATCGCCGTCGCGGCGATCGTCGTGAAGTCAGATTTCGATCATCGTCACGGCGTGCACCACTCCTCGCTCGTCACCTGGATCACGGTGCCGGTCCTGTTGATTTCCGGCATCTACGCGGTCAGCCGCCTGGCCGACGCAATGGGGCGCTTCCTCGCGCGGCGCTCGATCGAGGCCGCCGCCGCGGTCGTGCGTCTCGTCGCGACCGGGGTCGGTTATCTCCTCGTGCTCATCGCGGTCTTCGAACTACTGGGCGTTTCGCTCGCTCATCTCATCATCGGCTTCGGACTGGCCGGCGTCGTGCTGGGGATCGCGGCCCAACAGAGTCTGGGCAATATATTCGCCTCGCTGGTGTTGCTCTTCGCTCGACCGTTCAAAGTTGGAGAACACATCCGAGTTCGTTCGGGCACCATCGGGGTGATCGACGCGTGGGTGCTGGGCATCGGACTTACCTACGTTACGCTGCAGACCGAGGACGGCCTCTTGAAGGTGCCGAACTCCGTGGTGCTGGCGGCCGGCATCGGCAAGCTCGATACGCCGCCCCATCGACTTCCGTGACATTCGAACCAATTCATCAGTAACGAGAAAGAGGGCGAACCATGGGTTCTTCGGGAGACAAGCCGCGAAAGCCGCGCCGCCGATTGGCGCGTGTGTCCAAGTATCCGGATTCCAGTGGCAATCCGCTCGCTGGTCTCACCGGTGGTGGGGATGGCATGACTGGCCCGGGAGCGAGTCGCGGCCCGTCCGAGCACCATCACCCGGTCGGCAAGGTCGGATCAGCGTTCCTTTGGCTCCTCGGGCGCCGTCGAACCCCAATGCCCCCGGCGTCGGAGCCCGCCCCGGCACCGGAGCATCAGCACGAGCACGAGCACGAGCACGACGGCGCATCAGAGGACGAGTAGCTTTCTGACGTCGCTACGACGCGACGACCGGTCCCGACGCCACGAAACTCTTAGCCGGCGTCAACGATCCGCCGGCCTGTTGCACCGTGACGGCCAACTCCGATGGGCCCGGCACTGAGTTCATAGTGAACGTCACCCGACCGGGCGACGGTCCCATCACGCCGATCGAGACCGGCGAACCCTTCACAATGGCCCACAGTTGGTACGTGTCGTTCGACGACAGTGTTGGCATCGTCGATTTCACCAGGTACCCGGTGCCGTCCGGCAGCATCACGAACTCGGCCAGTGGTTGATCGGTGGCGCTCGTCAGATTGACCACCTGGTGACCGGGCGTCGCCAGTGCACGCTGCACGGCGCTGCGACTGGCCAGCCGGATGGCGCCCTGCAAGTTGGTGACGTGGTTCTGAGCACTGGAGAGACTCAGCGCCAGCACGACAATCGACGCCGCGGCGGCGAAGGCCACGGCACCGAGGGCCGTGCGCATACGGCGCGACCGTCGGGTCGCAGCGTTGATCGCCACGACGTCCGCGGGCGGGTCGCCCACGACGAGCGCGGGCATCCGCGCCGACTCGCCGTGTCGTTCCCACAGCTGACTGGAGATGTTCGTCCACAGTCCCTCGGGAAGCTCCTCGACCGAGTTGCCGATCGCCGCGGCGACCGCGCGATTGGCGTCCAGCTCGCTCTGACACCGCGGGCAGGTGGCGGCGTGCTCCTCGATCGGCCGCCAGGGTCTCGGCGTCCACGGCGTGGAGCGCCGCGACGGCCAACAGTTCGCTCGCTTCGTCGTGACTCATCATCGATCCGCTCCCTCGATGCCGGACTCCACCAGCGTGGCGCGCATCCGTCGCATCCCGTTTCTGATCCGACTCTTCACCGTGCCTTCCGGTTCGTTCAAGATCTCGGCCACCTTGACGTAGGTGTAGCCCTCGAAATACGCCAGCTCGATGGCGCGACGCTCCTCCGGGGGCAGTTCCCCCAGGGCCTTCTTCACGTCCTCGGCCAGCACGACGTCCCAGGCCTCGTGCTGCATGTCGTAGGCGCCGCGCGCGGCCTTGTGCGCGTCGTTGATCTCGCGCTGGCGTCGCGCGGTGAGCGAGCGGATGGTCTCGACGGCGCGAGCGTGGCTCTGCGTGAGGAGCCAGCTCCGCAGGTTTCCCCGCGTGGGGTCGAAGCGCTCGGGCTGATTCCACAGACGCAAGAAGACCTCCTGGGTGACGTCCTCGGCTTCGGCGGCGCCGTTGAGGACCCGCCGGGCCAGGCCGAACACCGCGCCGCCGTGCCGGCGGTACGTCTCGGCGAGCGCCACCTCGTTGTAGCGCGCGATCATCGTGACCAGTTGGGCGTCACTGACCTCTCGGATGTCATCCATACATATCCACTTCTAGTTCGACGCCGATCGGTATTGCCGGATGTCGAACCCGAGATTCCAGAAAATACTGCGCTTTCGGTTCTCGAAACTTCACCGGTCTCCGAGACACGTCATCCGGCGCCCGGTGCCGCGTCGAACAACAGTGTGATGTCCCCTGTGTGGCGCCACGTGAATCCCACGCGTGGCGCCACGATTTTGTGGCCGGCGTCACCAACTTATGGGCCGTGCTGGAACTCTTCCGGTCCGAAGGCACTGCTGCCGCGCTGGGTGGCGATCTCGATGCCGTGCTCTCCGAGTTCCGACGCTGCGGCGACCGCGGCCCGACCGAACTTCTCTCGAACGTCATCGACGGCGTCGCGCAGGGCCTCGTTCGAGACCTGTCGTTCGCGCGATATCGCCTCGGCCTGTTCGCGCGGGTCCTGCGACGTCGGATCCAGTCCGAAGGTCAATTGCAGGTGGTTGTCGTCGCGTTGGAGGAACGAGGACGCGTGGATGGCCAACAGACGAACCGAGTTCGCCAGGTCGATGGATTGCAGCAGCGCCTCGGCGATCGCCAGGATCGCGACCTCGTCGTCGATGCCGAAGGGCAGCGTCTGTGAACGGCTGACGCTCGTGAGGTCGTCGAATCGGACGATGACCGTGATCGTGCGCGCGACGCGACGTCTGAGCGCGCAGCGCCCGGGCGACGACCGCCGCCTGGGTCTTCGCCGCCTCGACGATCGCCTCGAGGCCGTTCAGCGATTTGGCGAACGTCTGGTCGTGACCGACCGACTTGAGGACCCGATCGACCGTCACCTCGCGCTTGTCCTCGCCGTGGGCGTAGGCCACGAGGGTCGAGGCCATCGCCGCCCCGACGTGGGCGGCCAACGTCGCCTCGTCCACCTTGGCCAGGTCGCGCACCCATCGCAGACCGAGCTTCTGCAGCTTCGCCGCGGTCGCCGGACCGACGCCCCAGAGCGCGCGCACCGGAAGTTCCGCCAGCCACTGCGCCTCGAGCGCGGGACTGACCCAGACGACGCCGGCGCCCTCGACGAGTCGCCCGTCGACGACGGTCGGCTTGGACTCCTTGGAGGCCAGCTTGGCGAAGAGCTTGTTGCGCCCGAGTCCCACCCCGCAGAGCAGACCGAGCTCGTCCATGATCCGTCGGCGCAGTTCGGCCGCGGCCTCCAGCGGGTCGCACGTGCAGCCGGCGCAGGCTCGACAGATTGGCGAACACCTCGTCGAGGCCGAGCGGTTCGAAGTCGGGCGTGAGGTCGCGCACGATGTCGTGGAACCGTCGCGAGTACTCCTCGTAGCGATCGAAGCGACCGGGCAGGATGATGAGGTCGGGACAGCGCCGTCGCGCGATCACGCTGGGCATGGCGCTGCGCACGCCGTAGCGGCGGGCCTCGTAGCTGGCGCTCGCCACGACCCCGCGCGCCCCGCCGCCGCCGACGGCGACCGGCTTGCCACGAAGGGTGGGGTCGTCCAGGATCTCGACCGACGCGAAGAAGGCGTCGAGGTCGACGTGCAGGATCGGCGCGTCGTCGACCGAGGGGCTCTCAGAAGGCGAGTTCAACACTGCGAAAGGCCTCACCGAACGGGGACGCCGACGGGTCGCCCGGCCTGTTCGGCGCGTCCGTAGACGAGTTCGCGGATGGCGTCGGCGTCGCCGGCCAACTGCGAGCTGTGCGCCAAGACGGCCTTCACCTTGGTGTCGATCGTGCCGGTGATGTCGGCCACCACGTCCGGTTCGTGCGTGCCACTGAGCAGCAGGCTGGCGACCTGGTGCGGCTCGCCTTGGTCGGGGAAGTACAGCGGCATCGCCGCCGCGGGGGCGACCGCGTCGAGGAGCGCCCACCCGGTCTCTCGGTGGTCCCGGTGGTTCACGTAGACGCCGGCGAAGAACGTCGCCGTGGGGTCGGGTCCGATCACCACCTCCGGCCGGTACTGGCGGATCAGACCGACCAGCGCGGCGCGAAGTTCCACGTCGTTGTCGACCTCGCCGTCGGGTCGGGCCAGCCTGGTGACCGTCGCGGCGCCGAGGAGGTCGGCCGCGAACTCCACTTCGGCCTCGCGCACCTCGCGCACGGCGCCGGCGTCAGCGGTGAGCGCGTGCGATCCCTTGTCGCCGTCACAGACCACCACGAGGTGGACCGCGCAGCCGTCGGCGGCCCACTGGGCGAGGAGTCCCCCGGCCGCGACGTCGGCGTCGTCGGGGTGCGCGTAGATCGCCATGGCGCTCTGGGGTCGCAGGGTGAGCGCGCGCATCAGCCGCGCAGTTTGGGGGCCGTCGTCTTCACGAGCATGCCGATCTCGCGCGCGAAGTCGTCGGTCCCTTCGAACCCCTTGTAGACCGAGGCGAAGCGGACGTAGGCGACGTCGTCGACGTCGCGCAGGGCCTCCAGGGAGGCCATCCCGATCTCTTCGCTCGTGACGTCGCGGTTGAGCAGCCGCATCGACTCGTCAATGGCCGTCACCAGAGCCTCAAGGACCTCTTCGTCGACCGGGCGGTTCTTGCTCGCGGCGCGCATCCCGCGCAGGATCTTGCCGCGATCGAACGGCTCGCGGTCCCCGGAGCGCTTGATCACGTAGAGGCCGATCTCCTCGATCCGTTCGAAGGTCGTGTAGCGCTGATTGCAGTTGGAGCACTCACGCCGGCGCCGGATGGCCACGCCATCCTCGGCGAGCCGCGAATCAACGACGCGGTCGTCATCCGCCGAACAGAAGGGACAGCGCATGACTTGAGGATACACCCAAATCCCTTGAAATTTAGGGGATTAGGACGTGCTCGCCGGGCACGACGACCGACGAATCGAGTTCGCGAACGAGGTCACGCGCGGGCCACCTTCGGGTCGAGCGGATTCATCATGCGAGCGATGGAGTTGACCGTGTCGCCGGGCTGCACGACGTAATTCATGCCCGACGCCAGGACCGAACTGTTGGCCAGATCACTCGGGAGTCCCGCGCCGGTCTCTCCCCCGAACGCGTGGCCGGGCCAGGCCAGGATCACCAGTCCCAGCAGTACGGCGAACACGACGCAGCGTATCGACGGCGCCGCTTCATCATCCGAGCCCGCGCGGCGCGGCGAATCGCCAGTGACGGGCCGGTGCGAAATACCTCGGGGGTGCTCACCAGTCGCAGGTACGGTCGCTCATCAGACTGGTCGAACTCCTCGAACTCCACTACCTCAACTGCCGCCATGGCCGACCCCTTTCACGAACACCTGTTCGTATAGTGTAAGGCGAACAAGTGTTCGTTGCAAGTGTAATTTCCGGCTGTGACAGGGGGTCTAAAACACTGTCATTTCCAGGAGTTTGCGGCCTAATCGCCCGAAGCGGGTCCACTCGGCGTGGCCGTTTGTTCGTCCCCACGACAACGCCCGACCGGCGTCGCCCAGCTCTCGTACCAGCCGGATCCGGTGGCGCCGCACCAACTCGGCGCAGTCGCCGGTCGAGTCGATCATCGGGATGGTCGTGGGAGTCGGTCACCTGTCCGTCAGTGACCCAGACGACCGGTTCAGTACCGCGACGCCGACGCAGCGCCCAGTCGAGAACCGCACCGTCGACGCCGTTGCCGATGTTGCCCGAAGGAACCGTCGTCGCGACCGATCCCCGATCGGCGAGGATCCACGCGTTCGGCGTCGACCCGTGGTCGCCGGGGCGGTGGCTGTAGCCGATCACCAGCGCGTCGGGTGCGCGACGCAGGAGCGTCGTCAACGACGCTTCATCGAAGTCCATCGATCCGGACTGATCGATGATGACGATGCCGCCGTGAAAGGTGGAACGCCGCGCGAAGGCTCGTTTGCGATCGTCGGTGAGGAGACGACTGGGATAGCGCATTGTCGGTCCACTCGTACTGGCCCGCGCGCGGCGTACGCCGGCACCGCGCGGCACGACGCGACATCGCCACCGTGGCGTCGAAGACCAGCGGCGCGAAGCGACCGGTCGGCGGACGGCGACCACCTGGTTCCAGTGAGCGTCTGAAGGCGCGAAGTTCCTCGGGCGTCTTTGGCGGTCGCGCCATCATGGACTGCGTGAGGAGACGCGCCAGCACCACGGTGGCGTTGGCGTAACCACTCGGGAGCGATTCGTCGTTCACGCGCGTGGCCCCGAGATTCGCGCTCGTGAAGGAGTCGAAGAGTCCCAGAGCCCGCTTACGCACGGCGCGCAGTCCCGGCATCCACGACGGCGCGACCTGTCGGATGCCCGCGAGGTACTCCTTCTCTCCCCCGGTGCCCACGACGGCCATGAGAAAGCAGATCGCCTCGGACCAATCTTGCGCTCTCGGCGATTCGCCGTGCCCCGATCTTCTCGGATCCATCACGTAACAGGGACACGTCGAAATCGAAGTCGGGCGATGAGGGTGTTGATGCGAAGTTCTTCGGCGCACTCCAGCGCCCGCGGCGCCATCTCCTCGAGCGCGCCGAAGTGCTCGATGCGGTGCGGACTGACCCGAGCGTGCATCAACTCGTGCGCCCGAACGACGCGAGACGGTGGCGTCGCTCCCGAGCGGGACCTCGAGGATCCGCTCGGTCAAGTTGCAACTGGCCTCGCCCCGTCGCGTCGTACCTGGTTTGACGGTCCACGGCGCGTTGACGAAGTCGTCGTCGCGACCGGTGACCAACTCCGGGTGCACGATCTCGCTCACGCGAGAGAGGAGATGGTCAACGCGTCGAGCACGCTGGTGCCGACGTCGTCGCCAAAGACCAGCTGTGCGGCCCGCAGCGGCTCCGAGGTGTCGTCGCAGTTCGTCGAAGGCGTAGAAGCGGCGAAGCGACACGCGCCGGCTCGACGGTCCTAGTGAACCGGCCAGGGCCGGCGCTCGAAGGTCGCTACTGAGACTCGCCAGCGCCGACGCGTGCGGCTGGTCGATGCGGATGGCACACGGGAAACCGATCCCGAAGCGACGCGGGGATCTCGTCGAGGTCGTCGACAGTTGGTCGTCATCACGACCGAGAACTGCGGCCCCGGTCGCACCCATTCACTGGTCTCGGGGTTGCGCCAACGCGCCGACTCCGGCGAGTCGGTCATCGCCAGCAGCGTGCTGAGGGCATCGCCGGACGCTCTATCGACCTCGTCGACGACGAGTCGGCCACCCAGTCCACCCGCGCCCCGCCACGCTCGGATTGCCGGGCCCTCGCGCCACTCCCAGCGGTTCTCTCCTACGGGCATCCAGGTGCCGGTAATCTCGCCCGACGTCAGGTCCTCGGTGCAGACCAGTCGTTCCGCGGGAGTACTGCCCACCCCGTGGTGCAACGCCGCGTAAGTTTTGCCCGTGCCCGAGGGGCCGTAGAGCAGCACGCGCGATATTCCGGCCGACAGCACGTCGGCGAGGTCGCGCCAACAGGAACTCGAATCTTCACAACTCTCGGTCGATAACACGACGACTCCTCGATTAGGGGTCTGACAACGGTCGCGCTCACAAGAAGAGTCCCCTCCATCTCCGCAACTTCACGGCAGATGGAGGGGACTCGGCTACGAGTTAGAGACGCTCGTCAATTAGTCCCTTAATCGACTGGCATAAGCGCCGGGTCGTCGGGCGTGCCGACGTCGGGATCGTCGAGCGTCCTCACTGGGCCCTTGAACGTATTCTTGGCGCCGGCCACCCAGGCGATCCAGACCCCGAGCGCCAGAGCGATGGTGACGAGTGGTGCGTAGTTGAAGTCAACCCAGTTGAAGCCGGGGTCCCACGGAACGGCCGCCGGTCCCGTGGGGAGACAGAAGATGATGACGCAGAGCGCGACCCACACGATGGCGATCAGGTTGATCCATTTGTAGTGCTTGCCCAGGCTCCACACGCCCGGTTCGAACCGATCCCCCATCCGCCAACGCAGGAAGACCGGCAGGATATAGGCGATGTAGAGACCGATCGTCGTGATTGACGTGACCGCGAAGAACGCCACCGGGAATCCGGCCTTGGTGCCGAAGAGTGCCGGGATGGTGATGATGAGCGAGAGGACGACCACGAACAGCACCGACCACGTTGGCGTCTGGTGCTTGTTCAGCCGTCGCCACAGTTGGTGGCCCGGCACGGCCTTATCGCGCGAGAACGCGAATACCATGCGTGAAGCAGCGGCCACGCAACCCATCCCGCAGAACAGCTGTCCGATGGTGGAGACGTCAAGGACCAATTTTGCCAGAGTCGTACTCAGTGACGACTCGATGATCGGAATCGACCCGCCGCCACCCGCGTTGATCGTGGCGATGTGGGTCGCCGCGAACGTGAGCGCGAGCAACACCGCCCAGCCGCCCACCGCCGAGTAAGCGATGGACGTCCACAGGCCGCGCGGGGCGGCGCGTTCGGCGTCATGCGTCTCCTCCGACAGGTGCGCCGAGGCGTCGTAGCCGGTGTACGTGTACATCGTGAGCAAGAAGCCCAGCGGCAGGATCATGAACCAGTAGAAGTGTCCCGAGAATCCGCTGTAATTGTTCCGATGTGTGAACACGAAGTTGAAGCTCTGGTGCGTTGAGGGTCCGAAGGCCAAAACAGCCCACGATCGTTATCACTCCGGCGAGCATCCACCAGGCCGAAATCCTGTTCAGCAGCGAAACCAGGTGTGACGAGAAGACGTTGATGACACTGTGGAGGGCGAGGATAATGAAGAACAGTATGAACGTGTTGTGCAGGATCGTCGAACCGACCGTCGTCGTGCAGTTGATGATGAAGTTGAACCCGTAGAGGGCGAGCACCGAGTTCAGGAACGACGCGGCACCGTAGTCCACCGCGGCGGTGATGGCGACGAGGCCGAGAAGATTGAACCAACCCGTGAACCACGCCCAGCGCACACCGCCGAGACTGTAGGCCCAGTAGTAGATTCCGCCCGCGGTCGGGTACTTCGAGGCGAGTTCGGCCATCGAGAGTCCGACCAGGAGAACTAGGAGGCTGATCACCGGCCATCCGATCGAGATCGCGATCGGGCCACCGTCGTTCCACGCCTGTCCGAAGGTCGTGAAGCAGCCGCTGAGGATGCAGATGATCGTGAACGAAATCGCGAAGTTGGAGAACCCGCTCCAACCGCGGTTGAGCTCTTGTTTGTAGCCGAGGGCGGCGAGCTTATTCTCGTCCGACGTCCTCATTGAAGAGGCGTCGCTCATGCGGCCCTCCTCATGCTCTGGTGAAGCGATGAGCGACCGACGCGTGACTCGGTCGGCGAGATGGTGACACTTCGGTCAGACACGAAAATCCCCCCGTTTCAAATGGCCTATACCATTGAGCGAGATACTAGAACTTTTGACCACTCCGAGCACGGAGAATTGTGTTCACCTGATTAAATTCCTGAACGCGACTTCTGAGCGATTTGGATTTCGTTTGGTCCTGACGAACGAACGCGAGGCCGAACTCGAAGACGCGTCCTCACGTGTGAAGTGTCGCTACTACTTCACACGTGAAGACGCTCACGAGACAAAGGTCTGCGTTGATCGCCGCACCCGGACGCCGATACTGCGCCGCCATTAAAGAATCATCACCAGAGTGCAGTGTGTAGCCTCGACACCTAGATTGACAATCCGCACTCGTCCGCGCTCGTCGGACGTCGCTGATCCGAGGAGACAACGTGACCACACATATCGCCGGTCGACCATCGCGTGACGAACTCGTCGAGATGGTCGAAGAAGGCGAAATCGACACCATTATTGTCGCGATCACCGACATGCAGGGCCGGTTGCAGGGTAAGCGCCTCGACGCCTCTTACTTCTTCGATGAACTGGCCGACGGGGTCGTCGAGGGCTGCAGCTACCTCCTCGCCTCGGACGTCGACATGCGCACGGTCGACGGTTTCGCCTTGACCTCGTGGGAACGCGGTTACGGCGACCTCGCCTTCAAGCCCGATTTCGCCTCCACCCGCTTGGTGCCCTGGCACGACAAGACGGTCATCATCTTCGCCGACGTGGAGACCGTCGAAGGGGTCCCGGTCGCGCCGTCGCCGCGCCAGATCCTCATCGCCCAGGTCGAGCGGCTCGCCGAGCGCGGCTGGATCGGCATCACCGGCACCGAGCTCGAATTCATCGTCTTCGAGGACACCTACGAGCAGGCCTGGGATTCCGGCTACCGCGACATGACGCCGGTGAACCAGTACAACGTCGACTACTCAATTCAGGGGACGTCGCGGATCGAACCATTGCTCGGTCGCATTCGTCGCTCAATGCGCTCGGCGGGCATGGTAGTGGAGTCGGTGAAGGGAGAATGTAACTTCGGCCAGCACGAGGTCGCCTTCAAGTACGACACGCTGGTGGAGAAGTGCGACGAGCACAGTCTCTTCAAACTCGGTGCGAAAGAGATCGCGGCCCAGGAGGGCAACAGCCTCACCTTCATGGCGAAGTACGACCAGCGCGAGGGCAACTCCTGTCACATCCATCTCTCGCTGCGGGACCAGGACGACCAGCCGGTCTTCGCCGGCGTACCGGCGAGCACGGCTTCTCCGAGGTCTTCGAGCACTTCTTAGCCGGACTGCTCGCCCACTCGCGCGACTTCTCGATGTTGCTGGCCCCGAACATCAACAGCTACAAGCGCTTCGCTGCCGGATCATTCGCCCCCACGGCGATCTTGTGGGGCCACGACAACCGCACGTGCGCGTTCCGTGTCGTCGGCCACGGGCCGTCGCTGCGCTTCGAGTGCCGGATCCCCGGCGGCGACGTCAATCCCTACCTGGCCATCGCCGCCCTCGTGGCGGCCGGACTGCAGGGCGTCGACGACAAATTGGCCCTGCCGCCGGCGTTCGTGGGCAACGCCTACGAGGCCGACGCCGCCCACGTGCCGACGACGCTCGCCGAAGCGACCGAACTGTTCGACCGCAGTGCCGTCGCGCGCGCGGCCTTCGGTGACGAGGTCGTCGATCACTACGTGCACGCCGCGCACGTCGAGATCGACGCCTTCAACGCCGCCGTCACCGACTGGGAGCGCTACCGAGGATTCGAGCGCCTGTGAGCGTGCTGTCCGTACTCAATCCCGCCACGGAAGAAGCGGTCGCCTCGATCGAGCTCTTCGACCTCGAGGCGACCGACGCGCGCGATCGCGCGCGCGTCGAAGGTCGCGGCGCAGTGGCGCGACGTCACGCCCGCGCGGCGCGCGCACCTGCTGCGTCGTTTCGCCCAGGTCGTCGACGAGCACATCGAGGAACTCGCGCAGTTGGAGGTCGCCAACTCGGGGCACACCATCGGCAACGCCCGGTGGGAGGCCGGCAACGTCCGTGACGTCCTGGCGTACTACTCCGGCGCGCCCGAGCGCCACAGCGGCAAGCAGATCCCCGTCGCGGGCGGCGTCGACCTCACTTTCTACGAACCGCTCGGCGTGGTGGGCATCATCGTGCCGTGGAACTTTCCCATGCCGATCGCCGGGTGGGGGTTCGCGCCGGCCCTGGCGGCCGGCAACACCGTCGTCCTGAAGCCAGCCACGCTGACCCCGCTGACGGCGATGCGCCTCGGCGAACTCGGGCTCGAGGCCGGGCTACCCGACGGCGTCTTCCAGGTCCTGCCCGGCGACGGCGGCGTCGTGGGCTGGCGCTTCGTGACCCACGAGGCGGTGCGCAAGGTCTGCTTCACCGGCTCGAGCGACATGGGTAAACGAGTGATGGCCGGCTGCGCCGAGCAGGTAAAGCGCGTGACGCTCGAGCTCGGCGGCAAGAGCGCCAACGTCATCTTCGCCGACGCGGACTTCGAACGCGCCGCCGCGGGCGCGCCCGTCGGCCGTCTTCGACAACGCGGGCCAGGACTGCTGTGCGCGCTCGCGCGTCCTTGTCGAGGCCTCGGTCTACGAACGCTTCATGGAGCTCTTCGAGGTCGCGGTGAAGAACTTTCGCGTGCAGGACCCGACCCGACGAGAGCGCCGAGATGGGACCGCTCATCTCGGCCGGACAGCGCACCAGCGTGGACTCCTTCGTCGAAGAGGCCGTCGTCGCCTTTCGGGGTTCAGCGCCCGCGGGCCCGGGCTACTGGTATCCGCCGACGGTGCTGGAGTCGACCGACGGCACGGACCGCGCCTTCCGCGAGGAGATCTTCGGTCCGGTCGTCTCGGTGTTGCGCTTCGAGAACGAGGCCGAAGCGATCCGGCATCGCCAACGACAGTCCCTACGGCCTGTCCGGTTCGATCTGGACCCGCGACGTCGGTCGGGCCCTGCGCGTCGCGCGCGGCGTCGAGACCGGCGCGCTGTCGGTCAACTCGAACTCGTCGGTGCGCTACTCGACGCCCTTCGGGGGCTACAAGCAGTCGGGCATCGGACGAGAGCTGGGACCGGACGCCCTGCGAAGTTTCAGTGAAGAGAAGAACGTATTCATTTCAACGGAGGAATAATGGGACGGCTTGGAGAACAAGGTGGCGGTCATCACCGGCGCGGCCAGTGGCATCGGTCGAGCGACCGCGCGCCGCTTCGCCGCCGAAGGAGCGAGCGTCGTGGTGGCGGACTTCGACGATGAGCACGGACCCGAAGTCGCCGCCGAGATCGGTGGGCTCTTCGTGCAGGTGAACGTCGCCGACGAGGCGAGCGTGGTCGCGATGTACGAGAAGACCGCCGAGGTCTACGGCGGCATCGACGTGCTCTTCAACAACGCCGGCATCTCACCGGCCGACGACGACTCGATCCTCACCACCGGCCTCGACGCCTGGAAGCGGGTCCAGGACGTGAACCTGACCTCGGTCTACCTCTGCTGCAAGTACGGCATCCCTCACCTGCAGCGCCGCGGTGGCGGTTCGATCATCAATACGGCGTCCTTCGTCGCGGTCCTCGGCTCGGCGACGTCGCAGATCTCCTACACCGCCTCCAAGGGCGGCGTGTTGGCCATGAGCCGCGAACTGGCGGTCCAGTTCGCTCGCGAGAAGATCCGCGTGAACGCGCTCTGCCCGGGACCGGTCAACACGCCGCTCTTGATCGAGCTCTTCGCGAAGGACCCCGAACGCGCCGCGCGGCGCCTGGTGCACGTCCCGATGGGGCGCTTCGGGGAGCCCGAGGAGATCGCCAACGCGGTGCTCTTCTTCGCCAGCGACGACGCCTCCTTCGTCACCGCGACGACGTTCATGGTCGACGGCGGCATTCACGGGGCCTACGTCACGCCGCTGTAGTTCTCGACGACGCCGACCCGCTAGTCCGGTTCGCTCGCGCGCCACCACTCTCGCACGATGACTTGAATCGTGGCCGCCATCGGCACGGCCAGCAGGACCGCGACGAACCCCCCGGCCAGGCCCGCGACCCAGGCGCCGAGATCGGCGCCGATCAAGACCGCGACGAACACCAGCAGAGGATTGATCTTCACCGTGCGGCTCATGACGATCGGATTCAAGATGTGATTCTCGATCTGCGTGTAGACCAAGAAGACGACGAGGGTGACGAACCCCGCGGTGAGCGAATGGGCGAACGCGAACAGGACCGTCGGCACACCGGCCAACGCGCCGCCGATCGTTGGGAGAAAGTCGACCAGCGCCACCCAGAGCGCCCACAAGAACGCGTAGGGCACGCCGACGATCAAGAGGGTGACGAAGACCACCACGCCCGCGGCGATCGACGTCATCATGTCGCCCAAGACGTAGCCCGACACCGAACGCGAGATGATCCGTCCGATGTGGCGATAGCGCTTGGCTCGTTCGGGCGCCACCATCTTCGACAGCGAACGG
Source organism: uncultured Acidimicrobiaceae bacterium (assembly GCA_963703105.1). Taxonomy (GTDB): domain Bacteria; phylum Actinomycetota; class Acidimicrobiia; order Acidimicrobiales; family RAAP-2; genus RAAP-2. The sequence goes on from OY969792.1 coordinate 381,054, forward strand.
CGAATCTTCGGGCGCCTCGATCAACAACAGGACCACGAACGAGAAGATCGCCACCAGTGACAGCAGGGCCGACAACGCGCCCTTGCCCAGGGCCAGGGCCGGCTTGCCCAGACCGGTCGCCAGCGACGTGAGGTGACTGGAGTTGCGCCGCACCCAGCGTTCGACGTGGTACTTGCGAAAGAGGTGACCGATCCAGCCCTGACCGTGCTGGGCGCGGTTGACGTAGCCCGGCAGGGCGGTCGCGAAGTGCGTGATGCCGTTGATGAGCGGGTACCCGAACAGGACCGCGAGTCCCAGGAAAATCAACAGCGCGACGAACGTCACGATCGCCACCGCGCCACCGCGACGCTTCACGCGCCAGTGCTGCAACGCCACCACGACCGGGTTGAGGATCAGGGCGACGAAGCCGCCGACCAGTCCCAGCAGTAGCAGGTCGCGCAGGTGATAGATCACCTGGCCCGACAGGTAGACGCCGGCCACGATGAAGACCGCCACGAGGATCGTCAGCACCGGGACGGAGTTGCCCTCGGCGAGGCGAACGAAACGTCGTCGGCGAGTCTCGGGGACTTCTTCTTCCTCCTCGACACCCGGCGTGGGGCGCGGTGTTCGCCTTACGGGCATGGACTACGCCCACGTGCGTCGTGCGCGTCAAGGGCGGACGCGAATCGACCGACCCCCAAAGCGTGCATGAACATCCCGTCATGCTAACTCTCCCCTTCGGCAATCTCGTTGTAGTGGCCGCGGCCAAGACCATTTCTCGATCTCAGTGGTGGCACAATGGAATCGATGGAGGGCGAATGAGCGACGACACGTTTCAATACAAGATCTACATCGACACCACGGCCCGACGGCTGTGGCGGGCCCTGACCGATCCCGTGAAGACCAAGAAATGGTGGAACGTCTCGTTCGTCACCGATTGGAAGGTCGATTCCGCGATGGATTGGAGGATGGGTCATCTCACCATTCGCCACCCCGAGCAAATCGTCTTGGAGTCGACGTCGCCAACCCGCCTCGCCTACACCTGGCACACGTTCTCCTCCGAGTGGGCCAGCGCTCACCACTACACCGAAGAGGACCGCCTAAAGTTCGCCGACGAACCGAGGTCCCGGGTGGCCTTCGAAATCACAAAACCGAACGGCGTCGTGTGCCTCACGGTTCTGCACGACGGGTTCGAATCGGGCAGCGCGGTTCACGAAGCCATTCGCGAAGGGTGGCCACCCCTGCTGTCGAGTCTCAAGACGTTCCTCGAAACCGGTGAGCCGCTCGACTTCGACATGTAAACGGGCCGCTCTACGTGACGATGACTTCGAGGCTCCAGAGCAACGCCAGATCGGGGCAGGCGACGCCGGGCATGCAGTAGACGGTTCCGGTCGTTCGAATCGTGGCGCGGCCACTCACTGACGCGTGCAGGGTGGCCGCGACGACACCAACCGAGTCGCGCGAGATGTTCGTCACGATCACGGCTCTCGAACTGCTCGTCGGATAGCCCCAGCGAAACCCGGTTCGCAGTCTGATGCGAACGTTCGTGCCGGGGTGAACCCGTATGACGCAGGGCGACTGCTTCGATACGAAATGAACCTTCGGGTTCGCCACGACGCCGCACAAGGTCTGCACGCTCGGGGTCGTCGTCGAGGTGACCGACGCGGCCCCAGCGCTGGCTATCGACGCCGCGAGGAACGACAGCGTAAGGATGGCGACGGTCAGGGGGCCACACACTTTGGCGCCAAAGCTACCCTTCATGACTCCAGTCTCCCACCCCGGCTGCGGCGGTTCTGGTCGTGTCGCCGAGTGCGCGTCGGCCGGATGGCCGCTGGACGTAGAGAGTTTCATGTCGTCTTCATTCTGATCAGTAATGAGCCGATTCCGGTCCTCACTCACTACCTGTCTGCAGCCGACCCATATTTCAAGAATTCAAAAGATCCGTTTGACCCCTTCCAACGTAGAACAGGTGCGGTACGAATCATCGTGAGAATCGGTGCCGAAAGGAGTTGACCGCCTTAATTGTCGATGTCCCCTCTCATCTCCTTTCGGCCCACTCACGTTCGCGTCCGTGCGTTCACGTTGAGGTCGACATTGGGCCGTCGTAGTCTTACTGTCGTTACGGCCATTCGAAAGGACGAACCATGATCTTTGGCGCGCACGTCATCGTCTTCACCCACGACGCCGAGGCCGACCGGAACTTCTTTCGCGACGTCCTCGGAATGGAGAGCGTCGATTCCGGTGGCGGGTGGCTGATCTTCGCGATGCCGCCCTCGGAGATCGCCTTTCATCCGACCGACGAGAGTCCGACGAACGAGATCTATCTCCTTTGCGATGACCTCGGTTCCGAGATGCGCCAACTCGAAGCGAAGGGCGTGGCCTTCTCCCGGTGGACGAAGAACGTTGGGGAACGGTCACGCGATTCACGCTGCCCGGCGGCACGACGATCGGTCTCTATCAGCCCAAGCACTCGGTGGCCCTCAAGCGCGAATGACTGCACGGCGTTGATCCGTGTCGGCCGGGCGGTCGGCGACTACGCGCTCGTCGTCACCCTTCGACTCAAGAGCGCGGCCGACACCAGACCGGCCAAGGCGAAGAAGGCGATCACCAGCTCGACGCCGTGACGGAAGGCGACCAACGGGTCCGCGACGTTGAGGCCCGTGAGGATGGCGATCAGCCCCGCGACGCCGAGCACGGTGCCGATCTGACGCGCCATGTTGAGTACGCCGCTGCCGGTGCCGAAACGGGCCGGGGGAATCGACGCGGTGCCGGCACCGATCAGCGACGGAATCGTGAGGCCGACGCCCGCTCCGCCCAGGAGCTGCGCCGGCAAGAGGTGCGTGACGTAGGCCGCGTGCACCTGGATCTGGTTGAGCCACAGGACCTGGGCCGCGACGTTGACGAAGCACCCGATCACCGCGACGCGTCCCGGTCCCCCGAGCCTCGCCGTGAGCCGCGGCGCCACCACCCGCGCGAAGGGCAGGACCATCAACGGCCCCGGAGCGATCGCCAGACCGGCGTCGATCGCCGAGAAGTGCCAGACCCCGGTCAAGAACTCGACCATGTTCAACAAGAAGGCGCCGAAGCCGGCGTAGTACGCGATCGAGGCCACGATCGCTCCGTCGAACGAACGAGACTCCAGCAGCTTGAGGTCGACGACCGGCGCGTCGTGACGGGCCGAGCGCACCACCACACCGATCGAACAGAGCAACCGTGAACACCAGCAGCCCGAAGAAGTCCTTCGAGGCCCAGCCCCACGACGGCGCCTTCACCAAGGCGAGCGCCAATGAACCGGCGGCCAGGGCCACGAGGACCGCGCCCAACAGGTCCGGCCGTGCGGTCGCCGTCTCGTCACGGCTCTCCGGGAGCACCTTGAGCGCGAGGAACACGGTGACGATACCGACGGGAATGTTGATCCAGAACACCCAGCGCCACGACACCTCGACGAGGAAGCCCCCGATCACCGGGCCGAGGGCCGCGCCCAGCGCTCCGATGGCCGACCACGTGCCGATCGCCTGCGCCCGCAAGTTCCCGGGTACGGCTGCCAGCAACAGCGACAACGACGCCGGGACCATCATGCCCGCACCGATCGCCTGGACGAGGCGCGAGGCGATCAGGAACCCCACGTCCGGCGCGACGCCCGACAGGACCGAGCCGAGCGTGAAAACGACGAGGCCGGCCACGAACATCCGTCGGCGTCCGATCCGGTCGGCCCAGCGGCCGGCCGGCACGAGGACCGCCGCGAAGAGGATCGAGTACCCGTTGAGGACCCAACTCAACGAGTCGAGTGAGGTCCCGTGGAAGTCGCGACTGATGTACGGAAAGGCCAGGTTGACGATGAAGAGGTCGAGACTCGACATGAAGGCCGCCAACGACAGGACCGCGACGATCAAACCCACTCGCCTCTTTGAATATCCCTGACCCGGCGCATTCGCGCTCGACACCGTCTCCACGCTCATCTCGATCTCCTAGTGAGTTTGATTTCTGGATGTACCCTACACGACAATGACCCTGTACGTCCAGTTATCGGACTTACTGCTATATTGGGCCTATGACCACTACTTTCAGCGAACCTCGAACCTGCTCGGTCGCCCGCACCCTCGAGATCGTCGGTGAGAAGTGGGCCCTCTTGGCGGTGCGCGAAGTCTTCCTGGGCAACCGACGCTTCGACGAGATGGTGCGCCGCACCGGTGCCCCGCGCGACACGATGGCCGCTCGACTGAAGACCCTCGTCAAAGCTGGCGTGTTGGAGCGCCAGCCCGTCTCCGAACACCCGCCGCGTTTCGAGTACCGACTGACGCCGGCCGGTCTCGACCTCTACCCCGTCATCGTGTCGCTGATGCAGTGGGGAGATCGCTACCTGACCAACGGCGAGGCACCACCGATGGTGCTGACGCACCACTGCGGACACCCACTCGGCGCGGTGACGACGTGTTCGTCCTGCGGCGAAGCGGTGAACGCTCGCGACGTTCGACCAACCCCTCGCCGCGAACGCGTCCCGGTCGACTGAGCTAGTCGTTGCTCCTCGGGAGCGATGCCCGTCAGTCGGCTAAGCCGAAGGTCTCGGTCTTGGGCTTATCGCCCACGCTGTAGTGAAAGATCGCTTCGGAGAACAGCTCCCCGTACTTCTTCGTCTCGACGACCTTCGTAAGCGTGACCGTAGCGCGGTAGTTGATGAACTTGCCCGAGACGCAGTTCGGCGTGCAGTCGTTCTGTCGCAGGATCCCGTGGCCCGAGGCGGACGTGGCGCCCCACGCCGACCACGCCATGCCCTTCCAGCCGGCGTTGGCGTCGGCGCACGAGAGCAGGTACGTCGACGGTCTCGTGGTCAGCTTCGAGGTGCAGGTGAGCAGCCGAGTCGGGGTCGCCGCCCCGGCACCCGTCGGCCCGACGGCGCCTGCGAAGGCCAGAATCGGGGCGATCAGGAGGGCCGTGCCCAGGACCGCGCTGGCTCGAGTGTGATTCAATTTCATTCTTCTCATTCCTATGGTGAGTCCGCCTGTCTCAGTATGTCCGGCGCCGCGAGAGATTTACGACCAAACCGCCGCGTTCTTGAGGATCTTCAGGACCGATCGCCCGGTGAGTCCTCCGGCTTCGCCAACTTTTTCGCCCCGATTCGGCGACCGTGAAAGATGATCTCATAGTCACAGGGGCCGGTGGTAGCGTTCCGCGCAGAGCCCACGCCATGCGGTCTCGGGCATCCCGCACGGCGACGAGCGAGGCGACGGAGGAGCGAACGTGCGAAAGATGGTCCTATTACTCGGAGCGGTAGTGGCGTCACTGGGACTGTCGGCGTGCGGAAGTAGCACCAAGGCGACAATCGACCAATCGATCGCGTCACTCGGCGCGCAGGCCGACCTACAGGTTCACTTCACCGCCAGCGTCTCGGGAAGTGGCACCGCCGAAGCCCAACGAGTGCTCAACGTGGTGTCGATGGACACCCGCTACGTGAACCCGTCGGGCGGTCCGCTCTCGCAGTCCGACGGCAAGGACAGCGCCGAGATCCTGATCAATGTCGGCGCCAAGACGTTGGCCGACGTACGCGTCATCAACGGCGACGTCTATTTGAACGCCGACCTCACGGCGATCAACTCAATTCCCGGACTCCCCCTGACCGCTCAGGACCAGTCCGAACTGGCCGCCGCGGAACTCTTCTTGGGCGGCAAGTGGTTCGAAGTGCCGAGCACCTTGATCAAATCCGTAGTGCCGAAGTCGGCCGCGGCGCAGGCACAGGCGACGAAGGACCAGGCGATCGAGCGCAAGATCCTGGACGCGCTGACGACGCTGATCGACGACGGCCACGCTAAGTCACTGACCTCGGGCGGCTACAGCGAAACCGGCACGTTGGAATCGGTGCTGACGGCCCTCGAGCCGACGATCACCAGTGTCGATCCTTCCGCCGCCACGGCCGGTCCGGTGAAAGGTCACTACACCTTGACCCTCACCAACGCCGGTTCGGTGGCGACGGGCGGTTCCATCTCGATCACCGCGCCCGCGGGCAGCGGTACGGCCGGTAATGCCACCGTGACGTTGAGCGCCACCGTCACGCACGACAACGATCCGATCGACGTGCCCTCGAGCGTCACCGTCATCACGCCGGCCTTGATCCAACAGCTCCAAGGTTCGACCTCGTCGCTCTGACCCTCAGGGTTGAACCGTCTTCGGGACAATCATTCGGACATGGCCCCGCCGACAGCGACGTCCGGGGACGCCGTCACGACGTCACAACGTCGGTCCGATCTAGCCCTTAACGGTTATGCCAACCCGCCGGTATCGACGTTCGCAGTGACTCTCGTGCGATATCGAGGTTGTCTCCGAAGTCGAAGGCCACATATTCCTCGCTGTCGAAGCTCGGCGGCGCCGCGAAGAGGATCAACCGAGTGTCGTCGAAACAGACCGCCTGATCACCGCTCTCCGCGCCCAAGGCCAGCGTTTCGACGTCCGTGCCACCGGGCAACTCCGCCACGAAGACCTTGAAGGTCTGGTCGTCGCTCGGCGCATCGGCGTAGAAGCTGAGGCAGCCCGTCGTCTCCAAGAATCCTCCGGGCACCTGTCGGTTGAACGACATGCCCGCCAACTGGTCCTGGGCGATGGCGCTGGTGCGCAGATGTCCCGTGGCGTCAAAGGCGTCGGCGAGGCTCGCCGCCAACTGCGCGAGGTTCGTGACCGGTTGGTAGGGCACGATGTCGTCGGCCTGGCGCGGTGCGCTGAAGAAGGAGCCGGTCGAGGTCGTGTCACGGTGCACGATGGTTTCGATGAAGCCCGTGCCGTAGGTCGTCGTCACTTCGGCGATGAAACACTGATCGAGCGTCTCGACGCGACTCATGGCTTCGTAGGCCACGTCGAAGCGCTCGGCCGCCTCGATAGTGGAAAGTTCTCCGAAACGCTGCGCGATCGAATCGATGTCACGACCGAGCGAACGAGCGACGAACAGGCCGGCTTTCAGCCACGTATCCCAGGGCACGTCGGTACGCGACGGAATCAGCGCGAACCCGTCCATGGCGTCATCGACCAGGTTCAGCGACGAACGTCGGCGGGCCTGCAACGTTCGTCGTTTGGCGTAGAGACGGAGCGTGTCGATGCCTTCGCTCGCCAGTGCGGAACGGAATCGATCCCGCTCTGATTCATCAACGGCCACGACGGACGCCACGACGCTCTTGACGGAATCGTCCAACGAATCGTCGCGAAAGCGAATGAAATCCTCGTCGACGTCGCTGTACGAGATCGCCGCCAGGCGTTGAATCGACGCGTTCTCGTTGGGCAAAGTGCTCACGAAGTCATCACCTAGTGCGCCGCGAGGAACATTCGCGCCGCGCGGTATTCAAGTGAACGAATGGAGCGCACACCACGTACTGTAGGGCATTGGTTGGGGACGTAATACTCGCGTCACCGGTGAAGAAGTACGGCAGCGCGACCGTACTCGCTCGATGACCCTCATCTAAGATGGGGTGGGCGTGAATCGAAGGTTGAGACGTCGATTCAGCGTGCGGCACAGTGCCCGTCGCATGTCGGAGCAACTGATTCAACGCGAACGTTCGTAAGGGAGGTTCGTGACAACAGCTATTGAGAGGACGTACACAATGAGACGGATTATGTCGAGTATCGCCATGGGGGCGTTGGTCTTGGGAGGGCTCGCTTCCCTCGGTGCCGCCACCGCGTCTGCCGCGGGACCTGCCATTACGGTGACACCGAACACGGCGTTGGTCGGGGGTCAGACGGTCTCGGTCGTCGGCACCGGTTACACGCCCGGACTCACGTTGTACGCGATTGAATGTCTGGCCACGGCCACGAGCATCACCGGGTGCGACACGTCCAGTGCCACCCTCGTGACGGAGAGCGCCACCGGCACCTTCACGCAGGCGTTTGTTGTCGTCGCCGGCGTTGTTGGCAGCGGGACGTGCGGCACGACGTCGTCGGACCTCACGTGCATAGTTGAGGTCGCCGACCAAGCTCAGACCAACTCCGCCGCCGCACCGATCACCTTTGCGCTACCGAGTCCGACCACAACGACGACGTCACCTCCGGTAAAGATTGGACCGCGTCGGTTCCACGTAGCGCCCGTCACCGGTCTTAAGAACGGCTCCAAGGTTCGCGTGTCCGGAACCGGATTCAAGCCCGGCGACCAGGTGTTCGTGATCGAGTGCCTCGCGACGTCCACCACCGAAGCGGGCTGTGACATCAAGACGTTGCACCCGGTGAAGATCACCGCCAGAGGCGTCCTGCCGGCCTTTAATTTCAAGGTCCTAACCGGAAAGATCGGTACCGGAACGTGCGGCACCAAACCTTCGAATCTGAAGTCCTGTTCAATCTCGGTTGGCAATGCCGCAAAGGGCGACTCCGCGCGAACTCGCATCACGTTTAAATAGGCTTCGCGATAGATAGCAGTCGATTGGACGGGCCGTCCCTCTGGGGCGGTCCGTCCAATTCGGTACTCTTCGACGATGTCTCCGTCCGATTCAAAGGCAAGCTCCTAATGGTGGGTAACTCCCACTGCGCACGATCTCGCGCATCGGTGCTGATCGCATCCATCGTCGCTTTATCAACGTTCGCGGTGATACCTTCGCTGCGAGCCGGAGGGTCGGGCAACCCGTCGAGCTGGGTCGACCAACATGTCTCCTTTTCGTCCGGGGGAATGACGATCTACGCGACCTTCCGCCATCCCGAGGATGGGACGAGGACTGTTCCCGGTGTCTTACTCATCGCCGGCAGCGGACCAACGGATCGCAACGGCAACTCCTCGCTGATACCCGGTGCCGTCAACACCCTGAAGACCTTGGCCGATTGGCTCTCCGAGGACGGTGTCGCGAGTCTGCGATACGACAAACTCGGCAGCGGCCGCACCGGCCTGGGACCGTACGCCGCGGACCCGGCCTCGATTGGGGTATCGGTCTACGAACAAGAGGCTCGCGGCGCGCTCGAGTTCCTCGCGAAGGAGAAGGTCGTCAACGACCACGAGCTCGGCGTCTTCGGTCACAGTGAGGGCGCGCTGTTCGCGCTCCTCTTGGCCACCAGGCATGCCGGGACCACACCTCCGATACGCGCCCTGGGACTGTTCGAGCCCCTGAGCCAGCGATACCTCGATCTGCTCACCGCACAGATCGACGCATCGTTGACATCGCAGGTGCACTCCGGACTCCTCACGAAGTCGTTAGAGAAGACCGTGAAGCGCGACCTCGCCAAAGCGGTGACGCAGGTGAGGACCTCGGGGACCGTCAAGGCCGATCTCCCTTACGGACTGGCGAATGTGCTCAATCCCGCGAACGCTCGATTCTGGGCGCAGACCGACCGCTTCGATCCGAAGACGTTGGCGAGCGACGTGGCCCAAGGCACCCCGGTGCTTCTCACCTGCAGTGATGATGATGTTCAAGTGACGTGCGCTGAGGTGGACCGCGTCGCGAGCGGATTCGCCTCGTCCTCGGCCGACCTCGACTTCGTACGCCTCCACGGCGTCGATCTCGTGCTGAAGGTCGACGCCAGCCTCACCGAAACGAACTACGGCAAGGACCTCCCCTTCTCGCCGCGACTCAAATCAGCGTTGAAGCTCTTCGTCGCGAAATATTTATGACCTCCGCGGCGAGCGCGGAGATCAATAGAACGTCATACCGGCAAAGTTCGGCTGCTCCCCGAGGTAGATCAGGATCGCGATGCCGCGGTACGTGAGATTGCCGAGGTCGAGTTCAATCCTGCTCGTCACGATCGATTTCTGATCGGCGATCGTCGTGGCCTTCGCCACCGCGTTGATGTCCTTTTGGATATTGATGAGGGTGGTGATGTACGTGTTGAGGGCGCTGGTGACACCTCTCGGGTACGGCGCCTGCTTCTCCAGCGCCAGTGTCGCCTGGTATAGGTGCGTGTCGCCGGAGCCTTCGATCGCCGCCGCGATGCACGACGACGACGTGCACGTAGAGAAGGTCTCGATGATGATGTTGAGCTCGGTCACCGAGGCGTTGTAGGAGGTGCCCACGGCCTGGAAGAGCGTCAGGTCACTCTTCGTCGAGGCGGACCGGATCGGCACGAACGAGAAGTACAGCGCCGAGCCGATGACGCCGATGACCAGGGTCACGACGATGAGGCGGCGGGCCCCTTCGACGATTCGCCATGATCCCGCCGAATCCGGCCTGGTCTCGTGGCCCATCGTTGGTTCGGAGATCGGTGACACCTCCGCCGTCTCCCCGCCTTCGACGACCGTCGAGGTCCCTTCGATACCGTCGCCGAACATGCCGGAGAAGGGCTGCAGCGGCGTAAGCAGGAACAGGTACGCGTTCAAACGAATCTGATAACGCAGGATGGTGGCGACCGCTTGATGCAAGGGGCGCGGGACTCGGCCGGTGATGCTGCCGACCACCCACATGGTGAAAAGGAGCGGATAGATGCCGAACTCGAACACGCCGCTCACGACCAGCGCGGGGATCATGAGGAACACGCGGCCTAAGACCGCGAGGCGATTCAGCTGGACCTGATTGATCTCCACATCGACCAATGAGTCGGACTGCGCCTCGAAGTTGATCGACGGCCATCTGTTGATCAACAGCGTCGAATACGCGATGACGTTGGCGTTGTAACGCAGGTACCCGGTCAGAAACCGTTGCAGGCCCTTCGGGAGGCGACCCGTGAAGAGCGCGACGAACCAACCCCCGATGGCCCCGAAGACCGCGACGTAACTGACGACGGCCAGCACGAAGAAGTGCGGAAAGGCGAGCAACCATCGCCAGAAGATGGAGAGTCGGCGCTGGACCGGCGCGACCAGCGACAGGCTGAGGTTGGCGTACGCCGGCTCGTCAGAGACCTCACTCGGGCTGGACGGCGTGTCGGTGGTCAATCTGATCCTCGGTGCTCGTTGAAGTCGATCGCCAGAGGTCTCCAGGATCTTCAACGATGCTAGCCCCGGCGAATTCTGGACCTCGAAGTCGAGACAGATTGAATTCGAAAGTTCCGAGGTGTACATTTCCAACGTCAGCGACCGAGGAGACCGATCATGGGATCATCCGACGTGCAGGGAAAGTTGTGGGGCGCCGCGTCGAGTGACTGGACCGAGAACGAACGCTTCGCTGTCCCGCTCTACGACGCGGTGTTCGACGCCGTGCAACTTTCCGATGGTCGCCGCATGTTGGACCTCGGTTGCGGCGCCGGACTGGCCCTAATGATGGCGAGCGAGCGCGGCGCGACGGTAGCCGGCCTTGACGCGTCCGAGGGACTGTTGGCCGTCGCGCGCGGCCGATTGCCGGACGTCGATCTGCGCCAGGGTGACCTCGAGACACTCCCCTTCGACGATCATTCGTTCGACCTGGTGACGTCGTTCAACGCCATCCAGTTCGCGGCCGATCCGGTGGCCGCGCTCCGCGAGGCCAAGCGAGTATTAACGGCGAACGGTCAGTTCGCGATCGTGACCTGGGGCGACTACGAACGTTGCGACATCCGCTGGGTCTTCGCCGAGATCGGCCCGCTCCTTCCACCACCTCCGCCCGACGCCGAAGGACCGTTCGCCTTGAGCGCACCGGGGCGACTGGAGTCCCTCGTGGCCTCGGTCGGATTTTCGCCCGTGGACTCCGGCGACGTGGCGGCTCCCTTCACGTTTCCCGACCTGGAGTCGGCCCTACGAATTCAGATGTCGGCGGGACCGCTGCAACGTTGCGTGCAGGTCGCCGGCGAAGAAGCCACCCGCGACGCACTTACCCGCGCCTTCGCGCACGCGCTCCAGGCAGACGGCTCGTACCGCTTGGAGAACGAGTTCCGCTATCTCGTGGCGAGTGCGTAGCCCGGGTATCGCTTTCGGCTACGTGCGTAGAGAAAGTGTGGTGGCGTCGGTCAACGTTTGCAGCTCGACGAACGTCGTGGCGAAGACGGCGTTCGGCGTGCCGCAGGCCGCCCAGATCCGCTCGTACTGCGCGAGTGAGTCGTCGATGAACACGCGAAGATCATCGGGCCAGTTACTCGGCGAGACGCCCCCGATCGGTTGACCGGTCGCCTCGCGAACCTCTTCGGGTGTCGCTTGACGAACCTTCTCACCGTCGACGAGGGAGGCGAAGAGTGCCGTATCGACGCGAAAGGCGCCGCTCTTGATGATGACGACCGGTGCGTCATCGAGGACGAAGACCAAACAGCTGGCGATGGCGCCGACGTCACACTCCAAGGCTCGCGCGGCGTCCGCGGCGGTCTTCGTCGACGCGTGAAATTCCAAGAACGGACCGTCGACACCGCGCTGGCGCAAAGCCTCGGCCACCCGTCGAGCACTCGGATGGAGGTTTTCAATACTCGACACGGCTCATCGAATCAATAGCCGTGGCCGCGTTGACTACTGACCGAGGTAGGCGCGGCGAATTCGGTCGTCGCCCAAGAGGGCGGGCGCGGTGTCCTGGTAGAGCACGTGACCGTTCTCCAGCACGTAGCCGCGGTCGGCGATCTTGAGCGCCTGGTTGGCGTTCTGTTCGACCAGCAAGATGGTGACGCCCTCGGAGCGGATCTGGGTGATGATCTCGAAGATCGCCGTGATGATCTTGGGCGCCAGTCCGAGCGACGGCTCGTCGAGGAGCAGGATCCGCGGCTTGGCCATGAGCGCGCGGCCGATGGCCAGCATCTGTTGCTCGCCGCCACTCAAGGTCCCCCCCAGTTGCTTGCGTCGTTCCCCGAGCACCGGAAAGAGCGTGAAGATGTGATCGAACTCGTCGCTGTAGTTGCCCTTGCGTCGAAAGGCGCCCATCTCCAGGTTCTCGAGGACCGACATCGTCCCGAAGATGCGTCGCCCCTCGGGGATGTGGCAGAGTCCGAGCTCCACGAGATGGTGGGCCGGCGTCATCGTGATGTCGTCTCCCTCAAGGGTGACGGTGCCCGAGAAGGGACGGTGCAGACCCGAGATCATCCGCAGCGTCGTGGTCTTGCCGGCGCCGTTGGCGCCCAGCAGCGTGACGATCTCACCCTGGTCGACGGTGAGCGAGAGGCCCCGAATAGCCGGCACCGCGCCGTAGCGGACCTCGACGTTGTTGACGCTCAGCATCGTCTCACTCATCCGGCGTCACCCTCGTCCTCGGACACGCCCAGGTAGGCGGCCACCACGTCGGGGTTCTGCTGGATCTCCGCGGGTGCTCCCGAGGCGATGACCTCACCGAAGTTCAGCACGTAGATCCGCTCGGCCAGTGACATCACCAGTCGCATGTCGTGCTCGATTAGCAGGATCGAAATGCCGGTCTCTTTGTTGATGGTGCGGATCAGTTCGGCCAGTGCGAGCTTCTCCGAGGGATTCGTCCCGGCCGCCGGCTCGTCGAGCAACAGCACCTCGGGATTGGTGCCCAGCGCACGCGCGATCTCCAGACGACGGCGGTCGCCGTAGGGCAAGGAGTCGGCCATGGTGTTCAGCCGATGGGTCAGTCCCACCAGTTCGAGGAGGTCGAGAGTGCGGTGATCGGACTCTCGCTCTTCGCGACGCATACGGGGCAGGTGGAGCATCGCCCCGATCGGACCGGTCTTTTGACCGGCCTCCACGCCGATCTTGATGTTCTCGAAGGTCGTGAGGGCGTTGAACATCCGACTGGTCTGGAAGGTGCGCGCGACCCCCATGTGACTGATGCGGTGCGGCGGCTTGCCCACCAGGTCGACCGTGCCGCGCGAGACGGCGTGGAAGTTGATGACGCCCTCTTGGGGGCGGTAGACGCCGGTCAAGCAGTTGAAGAGCGACGTCTTGCCGGCGCCGTTAGGTCCGATGACCGCCAGGATCTCTCCGCGCCGCTGTTCCAAGGACACGTTGTTGAGGCTCGTCACGCCGCCGAAGCGCAGCGTCACGTTCTTCACTTCGAAGATGTTCTCTGTCACCGACGCCATTCCTTGGGTGTAGGTCACGTCGCTCACGTCACACCACCCCCGGTCGCGGGACCCATCGAGTCGGCCGTCCCCAGATCGGCCTCGGCGTCTTGGAACTCACGGAGGCGGCGTTTCGAGGGGATCATCCCCTGCGGTCGGAAGATCATCGTCAGAATCAGGATCGCGCCGAGGTACATGTACTTGTCGGCAATGTTGAAGTCAATGAAGGTGTGGAACGTCAGGTACTGGAGTATCCAACCGATGAAGGCCGCGCCGAGGAGCACGCCGGTGATCGAGGCCATGCCGCCGAAGATCACCAACACCACGACCGTGATCGAGACCTGCAGAGCGAAGTCCGAGGGAAAGATCGATCCAAGTTTCGCCGACGAGAGCACGCCGGCGACCCCGGACGTGCTCGCTCCAATCGCGAAGGCCATGACCTTGTACTTCAGGCCGTTGATGCCGAGCGAACGCGCCGCCGTTTCATCCTCCCGAATAGCGGCCCAGGACCGCCCGACTTTCGAATGATTCAACGAGTTGAAGAAGAACAGGATCGGAATGATGAACGCTAAGAGCAGATAATAGAAATTGAGGTCGTCTTGAATGGCGAATCCGCTGAGGGCGAAGTGGATTCCCGGCAGGTTCATGGAGAAGCTGCCCGCCGGCCCGGTTCCTCCGGCACCGTCCGTCAGATTCGTCAGGTTGCTCGCCAAGACGTAGATGATCTCGCCGAACCCGAGCGTGACGATGGCCAGATAGTCGCCGCTGAGACGCAGGGTCGGCAGGCCTAGTAAGACGCCCGCCAGCATCGCGACGAGGATCGCGATGGGTACGACGAAGAAGGTATTGATCGTGAAGGGAGGATGTATCGGCAGGGCGCCACTGAAGTACGCGTTGGTGTAGGCACCGAGGGCGTAGAACGCGACGTACCCGAGGTCGAGCAGTCCGGCGAAGCCGATCACCACGTTGAGTCCGACCGCCAGGAGGCAGAAGATGCCGATCTGTTGGAAGATGGTCTCTTGCCAGAAGGCGTCGATGTACTTCGGCGCCTCCACGGCGACGAACAGCGCCCCGGCGTAGAGCGCGAAGCGGGTATTGGCACTGACCTTGATGTGGTGCATCTTCCAGCGGCTCTGGACGACGGCGCGCGCCTGCATCCGGTCCTGCAAGGCCGCGCGAATGCCAACAAGGAGTCCGCAGAACGTCCAGCCGTACGTCGTCCAGTGATGGAAGAAGTTGTCGTCGCTCGATCCACTCCACTTGAAGTACGAGAGGCTGAAGCGCACGGGGAGCCACGGATCGGCGCAGACCGCGAAGAAGAGACCGGCCAACACGCCGCCCACAATCTTCACCCAGGTGGCATCGAAGAAACTCGGCGCTCGAGACCCACCGTTTCTCATTTGGGCCCGAACGCGAACGGTGTTGAGCAGCCAGAAGATGATGGCGATGTAACCGTAGGTGCGGGTGTGGAGCAGCTGACCCACGATCTGATTCCAGGACATCTTGTTTCTCACGTACGGTCCCGTGAAGTCCGCGATCAGCAACGCGGCCACCAACGCGATCACCGCGAGAATGATTCGTTGGACCATTCCGGAGTTCGAGATGAACGCCTTCACATTCGTCGGAATGGCCTTGATCCAGTTGCGCCAGGTCGCGTTCAAGATGCCCGCGCGGACCTTTTTGTTGTAGACCATGAAGGCCCCGAGGGCCACGCCGAAGATGACGAACCCGACCACGTGGGTCGAGAAGAGCGCGTGTCCGACGGTGTAGAGCGGGGTCGTCAGGTCGCCCTCAGGTCCGGTCATCACCGCGAGGAGGAGCCCGCTACCGACGCAGGTCGAGAAGAGACGCAGGTCTTCCTGGTCGAGGCGCCACTTGGGCAAGAACTGCTGCGGGGCCTTCACGCCGACCTCCCCAGGGACTCACCGAAGAGGCCGGTCGGGCGCACCATCAGCACGAGCACCAAGATCGTGAAGCCGATCACCGGCTCGTAGAACGGCTGGTGGATCCAGTAGATCGGCACGTACATGAAGATGCCGAGCAAGACGCCACCGGCCATCGCTCCACGAATGTTGCCGATTCCGCCAAGTACTGCGGCGGTGAAGGCCAGCAGGGCCGGGGTGAATCCCATGTTGTAGTCCACGGTCGTGCTCATGGCGATGAACAGACCGGCGACGCCACCCATGAATCCACCGATGGCGAAGGTCGAGGCGATGGTCGAGTTGACGTTGACGCCCATGAGGCTCGCGGTCTCGGCGTCCTGGGCCACGGCCCGAATGCTGCGACCGACCTTGCTCTTGGTGACGAGCGTGTTAACGGCGAGAAACAGAACCGCGGTGACGGCCAGCAAAACCACGTCAAACGCCGATATCTGGGCGCCGAGGACCTTCCAGGAGAAGTTCGAGGTGATGGGTTGAGGCGTGGCCGAGGGGTTGTGCCCAAACGCCTTGCCGGCGAAGTTCGACAGGAAGAACGATGCGCCGATCGCCGAGATCAGGTACGTCAGCTTCGGCGCGTTGCGTCGACGAAGGGGGCGGTAGGCGAAGCGCTCGATGCCCGTGGCGACCAGGGCCCCGACCGCGCCGCTGGCCACGACCGCGCCGATGAGAATGAGCACGCGCAGACCGGTCGAGACGTTCGTCGTCTTCATCGTGTAATGCAAGAAGTAGTAACCGGCGAATCCGCCGCTCATGAGCACTTCACTGTGAGCGAAGTTGATGAGGCGAAGGACACCGTAAACGAGGGTGTAGCCAATGGCAACCAAGGAGTAAATGAGGCCGGTGAAGATTCCCAGCGCCACAAAACTAGCCATCAATACCCCCGACGAAAATGCACTCTTGACAAACTATCTGAGTTTCGAAGCGCCACCCGGCGCATTGCAGAGGGCCGGCTGCTCGAAAGCAGCCGGCCCTCTGGAAAGGCTGAACAACTACGGCTTACTCAAGCCCCAGCTGAACGATCTTGGAACCCTCAACCTTGTTGACGAAAATCGCGGTGCCAGCTACGTCACCGGCTGCGTTGAACTTGATGGTCTTGGTGATTCCCTTGTAGGTGATCTTCTTGATCTGCGCGAGGACCTTGGCGCGGGTCATCGTGCCCTTCACTTTGCCCATGGCGGTCATGACCAGGTTCGCGGCGTCAAAAGACTCAGCCGCGTACGGACCAGGAGCTTCGTGGGCAACGGCCGTGTACTGAGCCGTCCACGCGGCGCTCTGAGCGTTCGAGCAGGCGCAGGTGAGCAATACACCGTTGCCGTCGGCCGGGTTCGAAAGCGTCGTGATGAACTGCGGCTCGTCCGATCCGTCACCACTCATGATGGCTCCCGAGAAGTGCTGGGTACCCACCAGGTTGTCAACGACCTGGGCGAAGTCACAGTAGTAACCGGCGTAGAAAATCGCCGACACACCCGTGAGGCTGGCCGTAACCGCGTCACTCGTACCGGTACCACCCGCGGTGCAGGCGTTGGAGTACGGGAGAGCGAGGATCGAACCACCATTGGCGAGCGATCCACCGCCGGCCGTCACTGCGGCAGCGACCTGGCTGGCAAGACCGGCACCGTAAGTGCTGGTGTCAGAGATCACGAGGACCTTGCCCGTGCCGTAGTGCTTCTGCAGGTACGCGCCGTCAGCCGGACCCTGAACGCCGTCGTTCGCAACCACTCGGAAGAAGTTGTGATACGTGTTCAGCGGACCAGATGGGCTCGCCGTGGGGTCATGCGTGGTGATGGAAACACGAGTCGCCGAGGGGCTCACCATGGCCACGTGGTTCGCGCCATAGATGGGCAACGACGCAACGGTGGCTCCGGAGAACGCCGGTCCGACGATGGCGTACAGGTTCTGGTTCAGCACGAATCCGGTCGCAACGGTCGGGGCGATTGTCGGGTCGCCCTGGTCGTCACCGGGAACGAGCTTGATGTTGAACGGGCGCTTCTTGTTGGCGTCCCACTGCTTGACCGCCAACTGGGCACCGTACTTCTCGTACAGACCGGTAGCAGCGTTTCCACCCGAAAGCGGTCCCTGGTAGCCAATCTCGTACGTCTTCAGGTGCACGACCTTTTTCGCCGCGGACGCACCGGTGGTGGCGATTGTTGCCACTCCCGATAAGGCCAGGGCCGTAGTCGCCACGACCACGCCAATTCTCTTTATCCCTAATTTCATTCATTCCCCTCTCGGAACAATTCGGCATTCGCCATCACGAGAACTTAGCATTGGGTGAACGAAATGTAAGGTCAGGGTAAATTTCCGGTGAGGCGCGAGAGCTGTGAATGCGCGACGTTCTCTCACTTTTTTTCTTTTCGCTTATCGCGACAATTCGTCAGCCGTTGTATTCGTCAACGAGTAGTCGACGATCGAGACAAGGCAACACGACCGGTTCGGTCTACTCCAATTCAATGCGAACAGGTGTTTGATTTCGTACGAGGTTTGGGGTATCCTACGAACAACTGTTCGTACCTGAAAGGAAGCCCATGGCTGAAGTTCTCACTCCCATGCGTCGCCAGATTCTCGAGTTCATCATCACCTGTCAGCGTGAGCGCAACTTTCCTCCCACTATCCGCGAGATCGGTGATCACGTCGGCCTGAAGTCGCCCGCCACGGTCGCCAACCACATCGAGGTGCTCAAGCGCGCCGGTTATATCGAGAAGAATCCTCAACAGCCGCGCACACTCACCGTTCGACTCGACGTGGAGAACCCCGCACCCGATCAGCGCATTCGCTACATCCCCTTCGTCGGAGACGTCGCCGCCGGTACCGGCGTCCTGGCCCAAGAGATCGCGCACGAACTCATGTCGATTCCGGAGCAGTTCGCCGGACGCGGCGACAGTTTCGTCCTCGAGGTCCGCGGTGAGTCGATGATCGAAGCCGGCATCCTGCCGGGTGACTACGTCGTCGTGCAGCGTCAGAACACGGCGAACAAGGGTGAGATCGTCGTCGCCGAGATCCCGGACGGCGAGGCGACCGTCAAGCGCTACTTTCCGCAGGGAAACCGCGTCGTCCTCAAGCCCGAGAACGCGACGATGGAGCCCATGGAGTTCGATGCTCGTGACGTCTTCATCTTCGGCAAGGTCATCTCTGTTCTGCGCAGCTACTAGAGACTTCAGTGCAGCCAATCCGTTAGTACGGCGGCGAAGTGATCCAGTTGAGCGAGGGTCACGAACTCGTCACTGCGATGGGCTAACAAAGGATCGCCGGCGCCGAAGTTGGTGGCGGGAATCTTGAGTTCGGCGAACGTCGCGACGTCGGTCCAGCCCAGCTTGCCCATCGCCGGCTCCCCGGTCAGAGCCATCAGAGCCACGAGACGCTCGTTGGTCATGGCGGGTGCCGCGGACGGAGCCCAATCCACCACGCTGATGGTGTCGTCCTCGCCCGTGACGTCGCTCAAGAAATCGAAGAGCCACGCCACCGCCTCTTCTTTCGTTCGATCGGGGGCGACGCGGTGGTTCAGCGTGCACTTCGCTCGATCGGGCACCACGTTCGGCGCCACTCCCCCGGCGATGTCGACGACCTGGAGCTGTTCGACGAACGCGATCCCGTCGATCACCGCGG
Source organism: uncultured Acidimicrobiaceae bacterium (assembly GCA_963703105.1). Taxonomy (GTDB): domain Bacteria; phylum Actinomycetota; class Acidimicrobiia; order Acidimicrobiales; family RAAP-2; genus RAAP-2. The sequence goes on from OY969792.1 coordinate 400,367, forward strand.
TGCGCGGCTGGTAGCTCGCCACCTTGGTGACCACGTCACCGAGACGGTGGATGGCGTTTCGCCCGGTGAAGGGACGCGCCGTGTGTGCTCGCGCACCCGTCATCTCCACCGTCACCCGAAGCGTTCCCTGACATCCGGCCTCCACGTGGCCACTCGTCGGCTCGGCCAGAATCGCGGCGTCGGCGTCCAGCAGCTCCGGTCGCAGTTCGGCGATCTCCGACAGCCCCGACTCGCTCCGTGAGATCTCTTCACGCGCGTAAAAGACCCAGGTGACCTCGACCGACCGCGGCCGTGGGCCGCGAGGCGAGTTCGAGCATGACCGCCAACGAGCCTTTCATGTCGCAGGCTCCCACGCCACGGAGTTCGTCGCCCACGATCGTGGCCGCGCTCGCGTCACCGGGCACGGTGTCCAGGTGCCCGGCCACCAATAGACGCGTCGCGTGATGCCCGGTCGTTCGCGCCACGACGTTGTCGCCGATGCGCTCGACGTCGAGGTCGGGATTGCCCCGCAGCACGGTCGCGACATGATGGGCGATGGCGGCCTCGCCGCGACTCACCGAGTCAATGGCGACGAGCGCGAGCGCGTCATCCAGTCGGCTCACGTGGCGACGCCGTGTTCGCGCAAGATGTCGTTCAGCGCGACCTTGTTGTGGCGTTCTCCTTCGCTCATGCGACGAATGATGAGCACGCACGGCAAGAAGAACTCCCCGCCGGCGAACTCGCGCTTGCGGTTCGCCGACACCGCGACGCAGTAGTCGGGACGTAACCGCGCGAGACCTCCTCACCGGTCGCGGCGTCGATCACCGGGATCGAGGGACTGAGCGCCGTGCCGACACCGAGGACCGATCCCCGTCCGACCCGGGCACCCTCCACCACCATGCACCGACTGCCAATGAACGCGTCGTCCTCGATCACGACCGGAACGGCGTTGGCCGGTTCCAGTACGCCGCCGATCCCCACGCCGCCGGAGAGATGGACGTTGGCCCCGATCTGGGCGCAGCTGCCGACCGTCGCCCACGTGTCGACCATGGTGTTGGGTCCCACCCACGCACCGATATTGACGTAGCTCGGCATCAGGATCACGCCGCGACTGAGAAAACTCCCGCGCCGGGCCGACGCGCCGGGCACCACGCGCACGCCCCGGCGTTCGTAGTCTCGCTTCAGCTCGAGTCGGTCGAGGTACTCGAAGGGTCCGACTTCGCTCCGCTCCAGACCCCGCAGGCGAAAGAGCAGGAGAATCGCCTTGCGGACCCACTCGTGGACGATGACGTCGCCTTGGTAACCGATCTCGGCCACGCGCAGCTGTCCGTCGTCGAGCTTGGTGATGACCAGTTCCACGTCGCGGCGGGCCTCGGTGTTCTCCGGCGTCATCTCGGCGATGCTCTCGTACCACTTCGTGATGCGCGCTTCGAGATCGCTCATGTCGCCACTCGTACTGGCGACGGTCACTCTCCTCGGAGCCGTCGGGCAGCCAGGGCGAGGCGTTCGTCGTTCTGAACGACCGCCAGGCGCACGAAGTTCCGGCCGTCATCACCGTAGAGTTCGCCGGGACTGACCACCAGCGCCGAGCGCTCGGCGATCTCGCTCGCCAGCGCCCAGCCGTCGAGACCTTCCTTCGAGCACCACAGGTAGAACGCGCCTTCGGGCATCGGGGCGCGCACGCCGTAGTCGGTGAGGGCCTCGGACATCATCGTCAAGCGCGACCGGTAACGCTCGCGCTGAAGCGTCACGTGCTCGTCGTCGTCGTAGGCGACGGCGACGGCCGCCTGTACCGGCGCGGGCACCATGAAGCCGGCGTGCTGGCGCACCGACTTGAGGAAGTTGACCAGCTCCTCGTCACCGGCGTAGAAGCCGGCGCGCATGCCGGCGAGGTTCGAACGCTTGGAGCTCGAGTGCACGGCCAGCACGCCGTCACTGCCGTGTTCGAGGATCGAGCGCGGCGGTCCGGCCCAGGTGAACTCCGCGTAACACTCGTCACTGGCGACCAGCACGCCGTGACGACGACCCCAGACGGCGACCGCTTCGAGGTCGTCGAGGAACCCGGTCGGGTTGGAAGGCGAGTTGGCCCACAGGACGAGCGCGCGTTCGGTGTCGCCGGGATCGATCGACGCCGAGGTCGAGACGACCGTCGCGCACGGCGACCGGCACCGGTCGCAGCCCGGCGAGCGTGGCGCCCATCGCGTAGGTCGGGTAGCTAATCGCCGGATAGAGGACCGTGTCGCGCTCGGGCGAACGCAGGTGCAAGTAGCCGGCGAGCGTGCCGACGAACTCCTTGGTCCCGACGCAGGCCGCCACGTCATCGATCGCGAGCCTCACGCCGAATCGGCGTTCCATCCACGAGGCGGCCGCGGTGCGATACTCGGAGGAGCCCTGAGACGTCGGATAGCCCCGGGCGCCAACGCCCTTAGCCAACTCTGCCAGCACGGCGTCCGGTGGAGGGTCGATCGGGGTCCCGATGGAACAGTCGATCGGCCCGCCGTCGTGGACCGCCGCCAACTTCTTCAAGACATCCAGGCGTTCGTAGGGGTACGGCGGCGGCGTGAAGCTCACGCCGGTACCCGCCACTCGTCGAAGTGCGCGACGCTCACCGAGTCCAGAAGCACGCGCACCACCACGCTGTCCTCGGTGATCGAGGTGTCGACGACCTCGCCTTCGCGGTGCGCGCGAGCCAGGAGGTCGCCGCGGTCGAGGGGCAGATGCAGCGTGACCACACGGTCGTTCACGCGCAGACGATCACCGATGGTGGCGATGGCCGCGTCGAGGTTCTCGTGGGTCACGGCCGAGACCCAGACGCTGCCCTCGTGCAACTTGGCGAGCTCGCGGGCCCGCGAACCCGGGACGTCGGCCTTGTTGAAGACCAGCAGCTCCGGAACGTGGTCGGCGTCGATCTCGCGCAACACCTCGCGTACCGCGGCGATCTGTTCTTCGGCGTGATCGTTGGCGCCGTCGACGACGTGGACCAAGAGGTCGGCCAGCTGGACCGACTTCAGCGTGGACATGAAAGCCTCGACGAGGTCGTGCGGCAGATTCGAGATGAAGCCGACGGTGTCGGTGAACAGGACGGTCTCACCCCCGGCGAGCTGGCGCTGACGCGTGCGTGGATCGAGGGTGACGAAGAGTCGGTCTTCGGCCTCCACCCCGGCGTCGGTGATGGCGTTCAGCATCGAGGACTTCCCGGCGTTGGTGTAGCCGACCAGCGTCACCTCGCGGTGACGTCCCCGCGCACGGCCGTGGCGCTGCACGCCGCGCGTGCGGTCGATCTCCTTGAGTTCACGCTTGATCGCGTGAATGCGATTCACGAGACGGCGGCGGTCGGTCTCGAGCTGCGTCTCACCCGGACCCCGCGTGCCGATGCCACCGGCCTGCTGGGAGAGCGATCCCCCGGCCCGTCGCAGTCGCGGGAGACGGTACTGCAGCAGGGCCAGCTCCACCTGGGCCTTGCCCTCCGGCGTGCGGGCGTTCTGCGCGAAGATGTCGAGAATCACCGCGGTGCGGTCGATCGCCGTTCGTCCGAGGATCTTCTCGAGGTTGCGCTGCTGCGCCGGCGAGAGGTTGTGTTCGAAGACCACCGTGTCGGAGTCGAGCGCCAGGCATATCTCGCGCAGCTCTTGCACCTTGCCCGAGCCGAGAAACGTCGCCGGATCCGGTGAGTCCCGGCGCTGGACGACGCGCGCGACGACGTCGGCCCCGGCGGTGTCCACCAGCAGGGCCAGTTCGTCGAGTTGGTAGTCGAGTTCGTCTTCGGACACGCCGGGAAACTGCACTCCGACGAGGACGATCTTCTCGCGAAAACTGCGATCGATGAGGGTCGTGGGTATATAGGTCACGCTTCGAGCCACTCCACGTTGGCGATGAACTGCACCGGGCCGCCTAGCGTCGCGTCGGCGCCGTCGAGCGTCACGTGCAACGCGCCACCGGGATTGTCGACGGTGACGTCCGCTCCGCACATCACTTCGCGATGCGCGACCGCCACCACCGCGCACGATCCGGTCCCGCAGGCCCTCGTCCAACCGACGCCGCGCTCGATGACCTTGATGGAAAGGTGCGCGTCGTCTTCGACCGTCAGGAACTCGACGTTCGCGCCGTCCATGTCGACCGACAGCTTCTCGGCCAGCTCCTCGCGCATCGCGTCGGTCCACTTCGGGTCGTCGCGCACGACGACGTGCGGATTGCCCACGAAGGCCACCCCGAGGGTCCCGGGACGGGTCTCCCCGAAGGTCACCTCGCCCATGTCGACGCTCCCGTAGCCGCTGGTGTCCTCCAGTCTTCAGCGTCACCGTGCGGGTCCCGGCCACGGTCTCGACGTCCAGGGTGTCCCAGGTTCCGTTGGTCGCCCGACGTACCGCGGCGGCCAGGCACCGGATACCGTTGCCGGACATCTCGGCCGTGGAACCGTCGGCGTTGTAGAGCGTCATCGTCACGACCGAACCGACCGTGGCCAGCAACAGGCCGTCGGCTCCGACGCCCGTCGCGCGATCACAGATCGCGTGGGCGCGCGCGGCGTTCCACCACGGCGCCGTGCCGTGTTCGCTCACTTCGACGAGGAAATCGTTCCCCGCACCGTGCCACTTCTGGAGGGATCGCAAGGCCATTTCTTCTAGTCTCGCACGAACCCGTCGGGACCATTCAGCACGGCGAGCAGCCGATCGCGCGCCCTCTCGGGGTCGTCGAACCACTCGATGCGCGGGTCGCGCAAGAACCACGATCGCTGGCGACGGGCCAGTCGGCGACTCTGAATGATGGCGTCCTCGACACACGCCTCCAGGTCGGCGCCCTCTTCGACGTGTCGCAGTAGTTCGCGATAGCCCACGGCTTGGCGCGCGGTGCGGCTCAGGCCGCCGGGCGTGCTCGCCAACACCGTCACCTCCTCCAGCAGTCCCCGGTCCATCCACGACGCGAAAGCGACTGGCGATGCGCAGGTCCAACTGTTCGAAGTCGCTCTGCAACGCCACCTGGACGACGCGCGCGGGGCCGTAGGTCGACGAGGCCCTCGCCGTAGGAGGAGAACGGCCGGCCGGCTCCCAGGGTGACCTCGAGCGCGCGCACGATCCGTCGCGCGTTGGTTGCCTCCATGCGACTGGCCGCGAGCGGGTCGAGCGCTTCGAGCTCGGCGTAGAGCGCCGGAAGTTCTTCCTTCGCTCGCTCGTCGAGCAGCGCTCGCACGTGGGGGTACTGACCGGGGATAGCCAGGTCGTCCAAGACCGCGCGCCCATAGAGTCCGGTGCCCCCGACGTAGAGGACCTTGTGGCCCGCGCCCCAGACGTCACGCGGCCGCGGCGCGAGCGGCCGCCTGGAACTGCGCGACGGTGAACTCCTCGCTCGGTTCGACGAGGTCGAGCAGGTGATAGCTGACGTCGCTTCGTTCGGCGCGCGTGGGTTTGGCCGTCGCCAAGTCCATACCGCGATAGACGGTCATGGCGTCGACGGCCAGGATCTCGACGTCGTCGAGCTGTTCGAAAGCCACGGCGTGCGCGAGCGCCGACTTGCCCGACGCCGTCGGTCCGACCAGCGCGACCGCGACGTTCGGGTTGTCACGAGTGTTGAGGGGAATGCGAACCTTGTGGCGAGGGGCGCGCACCGTCGACGCGTACTCCCCGAGCAGGTGATAGGGCGCCCCGTGCGTGACGTCGACCATCACCAGTGATCCGGCCCGCAAAGACTCGTCGACCTGGGGGAAGTGGATCAGCTTGCCTTGACGGGTACGACCCGAGAGCATCAGTTCGTTGCGCCGCGACGGTCCTTCGACGAGGACCTCCTCGCGGCGTCCGACGCGCGCCTCGTGCTTGCGCAGCGCGGAACGGTCGAGGACGTCCTTCAGTCGTTCGAAGCGAGCTTTGATCACGTCCTCGGCGATGAACTGCGCGTCATCGAGGCGCCACGCGTGCCTTCGCGGGGCGAGAAGATGAACGTGTAGGCGGAATCGAACTCACAGGCCGCCACGACGTCGAGGGTCTCGTCGAAGTCGTCGTCACTCTCACCGGGAAAGCCGACGATCAGGTCGGTCGTGACCGCGAGGTCGGGAATCGCCGCGCGCGCTTGGGCCAGTCGCTCCAGGTAGCGCTCCACCCGGTAGCCGCGACGCATCGCTTTCAATACGCGGTTCGATCCGGACTGCAAGGGCAGGTGCAGCTGGGGACAGACCGTGGCCGACTCGGCCATCGCCGCGATCGTCTCGGGTCGACAGGTCCTTGGGGTGGGGACTGGTGAAGCGGATCCGCTCGATCCCGTCCAACCGGCCGAGGGCGCGCAGCAGGTCGGCGAAGAGGGGGCTGCGACGGGTGATGTCTCGGCCGTAGGAGTTGACGTTCTGGCCCAGCACGGTGATCTCGGTGACTCCGGACGCGGCGAGCATCTCGGCCTCCAGCACCAGGTCGGCGAAGGGCCGGCTGATCTCTCGACCGCGCACCGCCGGGACGATGCAGTAGGCGCAGGTGTTGTCACAGCCCGTCTGGATGGTGATCCACGCCGCGAAGGGCAGTTCGCGTACGGCGTACAGCGCCGGGGCCATGTCGCGATTGGCCTCGGGGTCCGGGGCGTCCAGGACCTCGACGATCGGCCCTTCGGTCCGGGCGCGCTCGAGCAATTGCGGCGCCGCGGCCAGGTTGTGGGTGCCGAAGACCACGTCGACCCAGTGGGCGCGTTCGAGGATCTGGCCGCGGTCCTTTTGGGCCATGCAGCCGCCCACCGCGATCTGCATCTGGGGGCGCCGTTCCTTCTCGGCCTTCATCTGACCGAGCGCGCTGTAGAGCTTCAGGTCGGCGTTCTCGCGGATCGTGCAGGTGTTGAAGATCACCACGTCCGCCTCGGACTCGTCGGCGACCGCGACCATGCCCTCGGCGACCATCAGCCCGGCCAGGCGCTCGGAGTCGTGCTCGTTCATCTGGCACCCGAAGGTCCGAATGGCGAATTTCTTGGGCGAATCCACGATTCCAGCCTACTGAACCAAGGTCGGTTTCGAGTTGGCCGCGTCGTAGGTGACCCCGGCGCCGGCGACCACCACGCAGACCATTCCCACGAGGTCCCAGGGATGAATGCTCTGGCTCAGCACGATCAGACCGATGGCGAAGGCGACGGCCGGATCCAGCGCGAACAGCACGCCGGCGGTCGACGGTTTCAGTCGCCGAAGCGCCTGCAGCTCGCACCCGAAACCGAGCACGATGGCCATCAGGGCGACCAGCGCGAGTCGCCCGAGCGTCGCCGGATGCGTGACCACGTAATGCGATGAACTGATCGTCAACGGCAACGTCACCACCGCGGCGATCGACATCGAGACCGCGAGGCCACCGAAGCCCTCGGCCTGTCCCCCGACGCGGTGCGCGGCGAACACGTAGGCGGCCCACCCGAGGCCGGAGCCGGCCGCGAAGAGCACCCCTTCGTAGTTCAGCCCAGCGCCGGGGCGCGCGATCGCCAGGACGCCCAGTCCGGCGAGGATCACGAAGGCGAAGTGGCGCGCCGAGCGCTTACCGAGCGCCGACACCATGAACGGCCCCAGGTACTCGATGGCGACGGCCGCCCCCAACGGGATGCGCGCGATCGCTTGGTAGAAGCACTGGTTCATGAAGGCGACCGAGAGACCCAGGGCCAGAGCCCCGAGCCACTGTTGCTTCGTCCACGCCCGAAGCTTCGGTCGCGTGAAGGCCATGAGGACGACCGCGCCCAGGAAGAATCGCCACGCGCTGGTCGCCGAAGGTCCGATCTGGCCGAAGACGTGGGTGACGATCGCCGCCGACCACTGGATTAACGACGCTCCGAGCAACATGTACCCGGCACCGCTCACCGCCTGGGTCTTCGAGCGCGTGCTCTCTGGGCTCAATGCGTCACCAGGCCGGTGCGGTCGGCCTCGAGCACGTGCACGACGCCGGCGACCCCGTGGTCGTGTAGGAACGTGCGCGCGGCACCGGCGACCCCCTCGGCGCGGTCGCTGGTGGCGAGTCCGAGCATCGTCGAGCCGGCGCCGGACCAACACGACCCGCGGCGCCACTCGTCGCGCAGCGTCGCGAGCAGCGGCTCGGCGAAAGGCAACAGGCTCATCCGGTACGGCTGATGCAGGACGTCGTCCATCGCGCCGTCCACCAACGCGCGGTGATCGGCCAGTCCGGCGAGCAACAGGCCCAAGCGCGCTGAGATTGTGGACCGCGTCGACGAAGGGCACCTGGTCGGGCAGCACGCCGCCGCGCCTCGTTGGTCGAGAGTTCCTCATCGGGGATCACGACGACGAATCGCCACTCGTCATCGAGGGCGAGCGGACGCGCCACGACGCCGCCGTCGTTCGATCGGGCGACCACCAGTCCACCCAGCAACGACGCCGCCGCGTTCTCGGCGTGACCGTCAACGCGGGTGCTGACCAAGAGCGGGTCGGCGGCTCCGGCCGCGACGGCCGCGGCCACCGCTAACGCGGCCGAGGACCCCAGACCGCGCGACAGCGGGATCTCGGATTTCACGTGCATGGTGAAGTTCGAATGTCCCAGGACCTCGGCGGCGACGCGCGCGCCGAGGTTGCGTTCGTCGTCGAAGAGACGCGCGCCGAAGCCCTCACTGGTGATCGAGAAGCTGTCGGCCACTTCCAGCGAGACTTCGAGGTAGAGCGATAAGGCGACCGCCAGGGCGTCGAAGCCCGGTCCGAGGTTGGCCGAACTGGCGGGAACGCGCGCGAACATGGTTTTACAGTATGCGGTGCCAGAGCGTGGGCGCGGCGATCGAACGAAGCGCGACGAGCGGTATCGGCCGCTCCGCGCTGTGCACCTCGATCCATCCGACCACCTCGCCGCGATGAATCGTGTCGCCGAGATGACGCAGTCGAATGTTCAACGGGTGGTCGTTGTGTTGGTCCCACCAGAACACGTGACTCTGGTGCGCGAGTCCGAACGGCGCGACGTCGTGGCCGAAGCCGATCGAACCGAGTACGGCGCCCTTGGCGAAGGCGACGTCGACCTGACTCGTCTCGGCCGATTGCGCTAACGCGAGGGCCGCGACGCCGGCCTCGGCGAGCACGTTGCCCGTTCGTTGACCGAGCACCACGGCGTAGAGAAGGTGGCGGCGACCGTTCAGGCGATAGGCCACGGCCATCACGTCACATCCGCCGGCCGCGGCGGTGCGTCCCGACTTCACCCCGACCACGTCGTTGGTCCCGACCAAAGGCGTGAAGGAGTTCACGAAGCCGGCGACCGGCAGGTCCACCATGGTCTGATCGACGATCGAGCGCACGAGGGGTGAGCGCATCAGCATCGCCGCGAGCTTCGCCTGATCGAGGGCCGTCGAGACGGACAGGTCTGACACGCCGGTGTCGTCGGCGTAGTCGAGTGTTCCTAAGTCCGAGGGACCTCGCGGTCGCGTTCATCCGAGCCACGAAGGCGAGCGGAGTCGGCGAGCACCATCGCCGCGAGGATGTCGGCGTAGTTGGCGGCCGAGTGGACCAAGATGCCGTTGAGCAGAGTCGATCTCGCAGAGTTGCTCGCCCTGCCTGGACGATGACCGCCGACATCGTGCGGCTGACTTGTCGGCGTCGAAGTTGAGGACGTCGGCGTCACTCACCTTGATGCACGGTCCGGGTTCGCCCGATGGAGAGCGGTAGATGCTTGAGCGCCACGTAGACCGTCATCATCTTGGTGAGGCTGGCGATCGGTACGACCCGGTTGTGGCGGGCGCGCGATGATGCCGAGGGCCGGGTACGTCGATCGCCGCACTGCCCTGGCTCGGCCAGGCCAGCGGCGCTGGCGTGTAATCGAAGCTGCCGTAGGAACTGAGGTCGAGATGGATCGTGGGCCTCTCGTGCAAGAAAGGCAGCTGCATCGAGACGATCAGGCCGCGCGGCGACCACGGCTCCGAGCACGACCGAGAAGAATCGAGTGAAGAGCCCACGAAGGGCCGGACGGCGAGACGATCTCCTGGTCACGAACTACAGCGAGGTCTGTTCGTCGTACTCTTCGGGCGTCACCAGCACCTTGCGGGCCTTAGAACCGTCGCCCGCGGCCACGACGCCCTCTTGCTCGAGCTGGTCCATGATGCGCCCGGCCCGGGCGAAGCCGACGCGCAGTTTGCGCTGCAGCATCGACGTCGAACCGGACTGCGTGCGAATGATCAGTTCGCGGGCCTGGGCCAAGCACCTCGTCGTCGTCGTCACTCGATCCGCCACCCATGGAACCGCCCCGGCCGGCTCGGTACGTCGAGCGCGATCACGTTCTCGCGTCGTCCGCCCTGCGCGCGCCACGCTTCGACGACCCGCGCCACTTCGCTCTTCCGAGACCCACGGCGCCTGCAGGCGACGCGCGACGTTCGACGACGCGGTCACCAACAACATGTCGCCCTTGCCGATGAGACGCTCTGCGCCGGCCTGGTCGAGGATGACGCGGCTGTCCGCGAGTGACGAGACGGCGAAGGCGATGCGACTCGGGATGTTGGCCTTGATGACGCCGGTGATCACGTCGACGCTCGGACGTTGGGTCGCGAGCACCAGGTGGATACCGACGGCGCGGGCCATCTGGGCGATGCGCACGACCGACTCTTCGACGTCGCGCGCCGCCACCATCATGAGGTCGTTCAACTCGTCGACCACGATGACGATGTAGGGCAGGTCCTCGGGACCGGGCGGACGCTTCGACGTCGGACTCCAGGCCCGTGGTGCGCTCGAAGATCTCGGCCACGCGCTCGTCGTCGCTGGTCTCGGGCTCCAGTTCGCCGCGCGCGATCATCTGCTGGTAGCTTGTGATGTCGCGCGCGCCGCTCTCGGCCAAGATGTCGTAGCGGCGCTCCATCTCCTTCACGGCCCACGCCAGCATCCCGGCGGCCTTCTTCGGATCGACCACGACCGGCGCGAGGAGATGCGGCAGGTCGTTGTACTGACCCATCTCCACGCGCTTGGGGTCGACCAACATGAGTCGCAGTCGATCCGGGCGTCGCGCGCATCACCAGCGCGGTCACGATGGAGTTGATGAGTGAACTCTTGCCGGCGCCGGTCGCCCCGGAGATGAGGACGTGGGGCATCTCACCCAGATTGGCGATGAGGGTCTTGCCCGAGATGTCGCGACCGAACGGCACGTCGAACGGATGGGTGGAGTTGGCGGCCTCTTCCGAGGCCAGGAGGTCACCGAGGGCGACCAGGGTGCGTTGACGATTGGGGACCTCGACGCCGATGGCGGAGCGTCCGGGAATCGGCGCCAGGATGCGCACGTCGGGCGAGGCCATGGCGTAGGCGATGTCCTTGTGGAGCGAGGTCACGCTCGAGACCTTCACGCCCGGGCCGAGTTCGAGTTCGTAGCGGGTGACGGTCGGACCCACCGTGAAGCCGACCAGCGTGGTGTCCACGCCGTGGGCCGCGAGCGCTTCGACTAGTTCTCCGCCGAGGTCCTCGATGGCCGCGCGGTCCTGCTTCACGTCCTTGGTCCGCACGAGCAACGACGGAGACGGCAACTCCCAGTCGCTCTCCATCTCCGCGTACTCGTACTCCTCTTCGGACTCCTCGTCTTCTTCTTCCTCGTACTCGTCTTCTTCGTACTCTTCCTCGTACTCCTCCGGTTCGACGAAGACGTCGAGAGGGTCCGGTACCGCGCGCACGCGCTTCGGGGCGGGCTCCTCGCTCTCCTCTTCCTCGAGAGCCTCGGGCCGTTCGCGACTCGACCACCACCGCGCGAGCCACGAGCCCGCGGCGCGCAGGAACCCCGCCGTTCCGCCGTAGAGCGCGCGCAGACCGATCCCCGTGCCGATCATGACGGCGATGATCAATAGCGCGAGCAGCACGACGAGCGCCCCGGCGATCCCGATGGCCTTATCGAGGCCGCCGCCGATCAGCGCCCCGAGCCACCCGCCGGCGTGCGCGAACTCTTTGGTCGTGGCGTGCTGCAGCGGCGGTCGTCCCCCCGCGAGGTGTCCGATGCCGCAGACACTGATCAACCCCAGGGCGATGGCCCACGACGACTCGCGTGCGCTCGACTTCGATCTTCCCCGCCACCAGCGCCACGCCCAGCGCGATCAACATGATGGGCAGCGCGAAGCGGCCGACGCCGAAGGCGACGGCCAGGCCCTTGGAGATGCCGCGCCCGACGGGCCCGAGCGCCCCGGCTTCGGCCAGGGCGCTGAACGCCCCGATCACCACGAGCAAGAGGATCCAGAGGTCGCGGGTGTGGCGTTCCCAGACGGACTCCCCCGATCCGCGAGCCGTCTTTTTTACCGGCTTTTTCTTGTGTCGTGCCTGTACCACGACATCAACGCTACCGAACATTCTTTCGTATTCGGTGCCAATCGCTCTAGGCTGAACCGATGCCGTCCACTCCCCACGACAGCTCACTCGAACTCGCTGCGCGCCTCGAAGCGAACGCGCGCGTCTGCCACTTCGTCTCCTCGACCCCGATCAGTTCCTCGATCCGCGAGGTCGTTCTCGCAGGTCAGGCCGCCCTCTTGTGCGGGGTGCCCGGCAACGACGTGATGGTGCAGCTCACCAACCCGGCGGGCAAATTGGTGCGTCGGCGCTACAGCGTCCACGCCGTCGACGAAGAGCGAGATCAGTTCACCCTGTGGATCACCATCGCCCACGAGGGACCGGGCAGCGTGTGGGCACGCCAGGCCCAGCCGGGCGACGAGGTCGACATCGTGGGGCCCCGGGGCAAGATCGTGCTCGATCCCGAGGCCGATTGGCACCTCTTCATGGGTGACATCACGTGCCTGGGCTCGGCCTATCGGATGGCCCACAGCGTGGAGGCGCCCGGCAAGGTGATTTTCATCGTGGAGACCGATCACGCCGATGACGCGCTGACCACTTCGTTCGATGAGGGCATCGCCGTGACCGGCATCTTCGTGGACCGCACGGGCCGCGCCAAGGACGACCCCGCGGGACTCTTCAACGGTCTGTCGGCGTTCGCCCTACCGCCTGATCGGGGTCACGCCTATCTCTTCGGCGAGTTCCACGTGATGAAAGCCGTACGTGAGGCGCTGCTCGACCGGGGACTCGACGACGACGCGATCAGCATGAAAGCCTTCTGGCGCGTCGGACGCAACAACGCCGATCACGGCGAGCCCGAAAAAGGCGATTAGAGGACGACGACCGCCGCGAGCAGGACCGGCTGGCGGCGATACTTCTGTCCGAGCAGTCGGCCCGCCGCGCGCTGGGCGACCTTGCTCAGTGCCTCTTCGTCACGAGTGCCTTCGCGCAGCGCCACGTCGAGCGCCGCGCGCACTTCGTTCGTCACCGCGTCGAGCACTGTGCGATCCTGGTCACCCTCGAACCACCCGCGCGCCGTCAGACGCACCGGCTGGATGATGGTGCCGCCGACTTTGTCGACGCCGGCCGAGATCTGCACCACGCCGAACTCGGCGAGCATCCGTCGCTCCTCGAGCGGTCGCTCGTCCAAATCGCCGGCGCTGCCGTCGATGTAGTGAAATCCCGCCGGGACCTGACCGGCGCGCTTGATGCCGGTCTTGTTGACCTCGATCCGGTCGCCGTCTTCACAGATCAAGACGTGCTTGGGGCTCAGTCCCATCGAGTGCGCCAACTCGGCGTGGTGCACCATGTGTCGGTACTCCCCGTGCACCGGGACGAAGTTCTGCGGTCGAAGCAGTTGGTGGAAGGTCCGCAGTTCGCCCTGGCGCGCGTGGCCGGAGGCGTGGACCGGCTCGTGCCCGGAGTGGATCACCTCGGCCGCGGCGCGGTGCAGGTCGTCGATGACACGGCCGACCGTCCACTCGTTTCCGGGGATCGGATGCGAGCTGAGGATCACCGTGTCGTCGGCGCCGACCTTCAAGAACCGGGCGTCGCCGCGCGAGAGTTTGGCGAGGGCCGCCAGCGGCTCGCCCTGGCTGCCGGTGCAGATGACGCAGACCTCACCCGGCGCGTACCGATCGATGTTCTCGATGTCGATCAGGTCGGCGGCGCCCACGTGCAACAGGTTCAGCTTGCGCGCCAGTTTGGCGTTCGCCTCCATCGAGCGACCCATCAAGACGATCTTGCGGTGCTGCTCGAGCGCGACGTCGATGATCTGTTGGACGCGGTGGATGTGGCTGGCGAAACAGGCGACGACCATGCGTCGCTCCGGTCGCTCCAGGAAGAGTCGGCGCAGCGCTCCCCCGACCGATCGCTCCGAGGCGGTGAAGCCCGGCTCCTCGGCGTTGGTCGAGTCGGCCAGCAACAGCGCGACCCCTTCGTCGCCGAGGGCGGCCAGTCGCGAGATGTCGGTGCGCCGTCCGTCGATCGGCGTGAGGTCGAGTTTGAAGTCACCCGAGTGCACAACGATGCCGGCGTTGGTGTGAAAGGCCAGCGCGTGGGCGCTCGGCACCGAGTGGGTGACGGGGATGAACTCGACGTCGAAGGGTCCGATCTTGCGCCGCTCGCCGTCGCTCACCTCGATGAAGGTGAGGGACTTGGCGACCTTGGCCTCGGTGAGGCGATGGCGGGCGAAGCCCAGCGTCAACGCCGATCCGTAGATCGGGACGTTGATGTCCTTGACGAGGTAGCGCAGCGCTCCGGTATGGTCTTCGTGTCCGTGGGTCAACACGATCGCGTCGACGCGGTCCTTGCGTTCGATCAGCCATCGAAAGTCCGGGAGGATGAGGTCGACGCCGTACATCGTGGGCTCCGGGAACATCAGACCGGCGTCGACGATCACGATGCGACCGTCCTGCTCGATGGCGGCGCAGTTTCGGCCGATCTCCCCGAGACCGCCCAGAAAGGTGACGCGGACCGTGTCCTTAGCCACGCGACGCCTGAAGCGCGGCCACGATCTTCGCCGCGTCCGCGTCGAGAGCGTCGTCGCTCGCAGAGTGCGGCAGTCGGCACTGGCCGACCGGGAACCCGAGATAGCGCATGGCCGCCTTGGACGGCATGGGGTTCGGATACAACTCGCTCGTCTCGAAGGCGTAGCTCGGCGCCAGTCGTTCGTTGACCGCTGTCGCCCCGACCCAGTCGCCTCGTTCCACGCAGTCGACCAGCTGGATGAACTCTCGCGCCGCCCAGTGCGCGGCGACCGACACAAGGCCGACGGCGCCGATCGCCATGAAGGGCAAGAGCACCGCGTCGTCGCCGCTGTAGAGGTCAAGGTCGTCACCGAGGACGGCCTTGTAGTGGGCGGCACTCACCAAGTCGCCGGACGCGTCCTTCATCGCCACGATGTTCGGGTGCGACGCGACGAGGTCAATCGTGGTGGTGGCGGCGATCTTTCGCCCAGTGCGTGAGGGGATGTCGTAGAGCATGATGGGCAGCTCCGTGGACTCGGCAATGGCCGCGAAGTGCGCGGCGATGCCCTTTTGACTCGGTCGCGCGTAGTTCGGCGTGGTCGCCAGTACGCCGCTGACGCCGGTGTCGAGGACTTGGCGCGTGAGGGCGACCGACTGCGCCGTGTCGGCGGAGGTCGACCCGGCCAAGACCGGTACTTCGACCGCGCCGGCGACGCAGGCGAAGAGCTCCAGCTTCTCCTTATCCGACAGCGACGAGCCCTCCCCGGTCGAACCGGCGACGACGAGGCCCTCGCTCCCTTCGCCCACTAGGTACGTCGCCACCTCGATCGCGACGTCGAAATCGATGGCACCGTCCGCTCGAAAGGGCGTCACCATGGCGGTGAGAACGCGACCGAAACGCGGGGTGGTCATACCTCGAAGTTACCAGTCATCGTCGGTGAGGCCACCCACGTGAACTTCGAATCCACGCTCTAGATCAGTGATTCGATGCCGTCGATCAACCGGGGTGACGAGTCAACGGCGTGAGCCGCGAGCGCCACGCCCTGGACGAAGCTCAGCCGATCGAAAGAATCGTGACGGATCATCAGTCCCTCACCCGGTCCGCCGAAGAGGATCTCTTGGTGCGCCACGAGTCCGGGCAGTCGCACCGAGTGAATCTTGATTCCGCCGATCGTGTCGGCCCCGCGCGCGCCCGAGACGGTGTGTCGAACGGTCGGATCAATCATCTCGGGTAAGCCGGCGCCGTCGCGAGCCGCCGCGATGCTCTTCGCCGCGGCGATCGACGTTCCGGAGGGGGCGTCTACCTTTTTGTCGTGATGCAGTTCGATGATCTCCACTCGATCGAAGTACGGCGCGGCCAGGGCCGCGAATCTTTCGGAGAGGACCGCCCCGAGTGAGTAGTTCGACGCGATGACGACCCCCACTTTGGTGGCCGTCTCTTCCACCTCGCGTCGCTGATCTTCTGACAGTCCCGTCGTGCCGATGACGAGTCCCTTGCCGTGAGCGGCGCACCACGACGCGGACGCGAGCACGCCTTCGGGCGACGAGAAATCGACCACCACGTCGATGGTGCTCTCGTCCACAGCGTCCCAGGACGGGGAGTAGACGGCGCCGAAGAGCTCGTGCGGTTCGCGGGTGTCGATGAGCGCGGCGATCGAGAATCGACCCGTGGCGCTCAGTCCGCCGGCCAGGGTCTGGCCCATGCGTCCCGCGCCGCCATTGATCGCGAGAGCTTTCACGACCGCACCTTAACCGTGCGCCGTCGTCGGTCGTCGACGAGAAGATAGATACCGACGCCGATGATCAGCACCATGCCGACGATCGACGCGGCCAAGCTCATTTCGATGTAGGGCGCGTGATAGTGAAAGTGGACGCTCCAGACACCCTTTGGCACGGTCACCTGTTGAATGAGTCCGTTGCGGGTCACCTTGAGCGCCACGCTCTTGCCGGTCGCGGTGTTGAGGGCGGTCGCGCGCCAGCCCGGCAGGTACGCCATTGAGCGAACGAGCGTCACCGACGATGTCGCGTGAACGTCGACCCACGTGTCGCCGTACGCCACGTTGCGCACGTGCGACAACGTGCCTTGCGACGTCGGCGCCAACCACACCGTCGGTTTCACGGTCTCGGCTCTAAAGACCGAGAAGGTTCCGACGGTGTCTGTGAGGTGCCATTGGTGACTGTCCAACGCCTCTTGCATCGGGGAGTTCAATTGGTAGGTGACCTTGACCGGCGCGAGTTGCGTGACCAATGCGTCTCCGATCGATATACCGCTCTTCGCGGTCAATTCGAAACCGGCGGCCTTGGGCGGCGTACGTCCCGGAATCGTGAAGGTCATGTCGTTCACTCCGGCCTCGGAGAGCACCGGGCCGACTCCTCGGCCGTTCCAGTCGAGCAAGGTGAAATACACCGTGCCGGTCGCGACCGGACGACCACCACGACCGTGCAGGCTCACGCTTCGCACGCGCAGGATCTGCCCGAAGTAGCGGTCGGCGACTGGTGACGGTGCTGCCTGACGACAGTTCGGCACTGGCGCGACGTGAACTTTCACGTTCCGGCTCAGTTGCGCGTACGAGACGGCAATGGCCGATAGTCGTAATTGCGCGAACGTCCCGTCGGCCAATCGACAGGCGTCGATCGCGGCCTGCGGATGTGTGCCCGTGTTCTCGTCGTAGATGCTCGAGATCAAGGAGCCGTAACCCTGCACGCTCGGCAGCTTGGTGAAAACGTTCATGTTCGGGACGCCGAGTGCTTGGAACTGATGCTGGTGAGCACCGCCCTGGTCGACCAACGCGGTGCGACCAGCGTTACCCAGGATCGCCATGGCGTTTGCGCTCGACGGTTCGGTCGGACCAGCGCCGCCGATCACGGCGGTGGCGCTCAGGACCAAGAAGATGAGCACGTCGCTCACCAGTACGCCCATCAAGATCTTCATCAGATGCTTCGAGTGTCGCCAGAGAAGAATCGCCCCTACGACGATCACGGCGACGGCGAGGTGTAATCCGTAGGAGAGGTGCATGTCCTGAGCGAGGTCCTCCTGTTTCGGAAAGACCCCGAGGTACGAGACGACCTGGGCGCCCCAAAGGAACAGTCCCACGCACAGGGCCATCACGCACACCGCGGGCGCCAGCGACACCCACTTGCGCTTGCCCTCGAGACCGGCCTCGGCCGTGCGACGGTCTTGGAGGCGATGCAGCCACCAGCCCAGGAGGGCGGTCATCGCGAAGTCGGCCAGGATGATGTTGCGACTCTGCAGTCGCGTGCTGCCGTAGAGCGGGATGTGGCGGAAGAGGTGGCCGAGCGGCGTGTACGAGCCCCACGTGGCGAACAGTCCCACGACGAGTACCACGAAGTAGAGGGCGTAGTCGCGGTCCTCGCCCCTCCACCCGCGCCTCGTCACTTTGGCGATGAAGGCGAAGGTCGCCACGAGCGCCAACACGCCGACGTAGCCGGTCACCTCGGGCAGGTTGTAGTGGGCGAAGTAGTTGGGCTGACCGCCCGAACCGTTCCCGCCGAAGAGGTCGGGCACGAAGAGCAGCGACGTCCAGCGCACCACCAAAGAGCCGGCGCCGAAGTAGTGGTAACTGATCGTCGAGCGCTGCGAGATGTGGATGAACGACCATCCGGGCAGGAGTTGCACCAGGCCCGACGGCGCACCCCCACGCGAGGCCCGCCGCCAGGGCGACGACGTAGGCGACGCGACCACGCCAGGTCTGGATCCAATACGTGCTGCGTACCAACAGGATCGACGGACCGAGGATCAAGGTCACCAGCTCGATCTCGGCGATGCCGCGCGGCTCGCCCGTCAGGAACGTCAGGCCCCACAACAGCGCGTAGCCCCAGACCCAGGGCTTGGACACGCGGGCGTAGTGGCGCCAGGTGCTCGTGGTCGGTTCGAGAGACAGCCGACGCGAGAGCGAGATCAGGATCAACGCGGCCCAGGGAATGAAGGCGAAGCCCTGGACCACGCCGAGGTGCACCAGCTGCCCGATCATCGCGCCCGAGTAGGCGAAACTCATCGCCGCGGCGAAGGAGGACAGCGTGCGCAGACCGTGCCAGCGCAACAATGCGAACATCCCCGTCGCGGCGATCACGAAGACCGCGATGCAGTTGATGAGCCACGCGGCGATGGGCGGCACGAAGGCGAAGATCACCGTGAGCGGGTAGAGCGCCCCGGCGTTGAGTCCCCCGAGCAGCGGCGTCCCCGAGTTCGCCAGGGGATTGAATAGCGGCAGATGGCCCGACGCGATCTGCTGGCCGCTCAAGACGCGCAGCGGAAAGTTCTGGATCAGGTTGTCGCCGTCGATGGCCGGATGGCCCAAGAGCGCCGGAATCACGAAGAGCAACGTCGGCACCACGAGCATCGCCCACAGGGACCGTCGGTCACCCTTCGTGAGCGGTCGCCACCATCGTTTCTGATGGGCGGGGGTGACGAGGCTCATTGGCCCCACGCTACGAAAAAGCACGACGCCCGTGCGCCACGGCCCGAAGGACCGTGGCGCACGGGCGTCGAATGACTATCGGCGACGCGGTCGAGGACTGCGTCGGGCTCCGTCGCCGTCCACGAAGGCCGGACCACCGGGGCCTAGGTCGCCGATCTCGTCCGCGAGCTCGGCCTCGAAGGCCGCTTCGAAGGACGATGACGACGCGGTGGGACGTGACGCATTCGCACTTTCGCGCGGTGAGCGCTCGCGCGGACCACGGTCGCGGTCACGGTCACGGCCGCCTCGTTCGCCATCGCGGTCACGACCACCCCGTTCGCCGTCGCGCGCACGCGGCGGTCGGGCGTCCTCTTCTGACTCCGGGAAGTCGCCGACCAGCGAAAGCGAGACCTTGCCCTGCGGGTCGATGTCGTCGACCTTCACGTCGATCGCCTGACCGAGCTCGAGCACGTCCTCCACCTGTCCGATGCGCTTGCCGCCGTTGAGCGGGGCCATCTTGGAGATGTGCAAGAGGCCGTCGCGTCCGGGCATGATCGAGACGAACGCGCCGAACTTGGCGATGTTGACGACGCGGCCCGGATAGGTCGCCCCGACTTCGGGGGTGGGCGGGTCGAGGATCATGGCGATGCGTCGACGGGCCTCTTCCACGGCGCGACCATCCTTGGCGCCGATGGTGACGGTTCCGACGACACCGTCGTCGTCCACCGCGATGTCCGCTCCGGTCTCTTGCTGCAGCGTGTTGATGACCTTGCCCTTGGGACCGATCACCTCACCGATCTTGTCGATCGGAATCTGCAGGGACACGATCTTCGGAGCCACTTCGGCGACGTGCACCCGGGGCTCGGGAATCGTGGCGGTGAGCACGTTGAGGATCAACAGCCGGGCCGTCTTGGCCTGGTCCAACGCGTTCGACAGGACCTCGGCCGGGAGACCGTCGATCTTGGTGTCGAGTTGCAGCGCGGTGACCGCGTCAGCGGTGCCGGCGACCTTGAAGTCCATGTCGCCGAAGGCGTCTTCGGCACCAAGGATGTCGGTCAGGGTGACGTACTTGCCGTCGTCATACACCAAGCCCATCGCGATGCCGGCTACCGGCGCCTTGATCGGCACGCCGGCCGCCATCAGTGACAGGGTCGAGCCGCAGACCGAGGCCATCGACGTCGAGCCGTTGGACTGCAGGACGTCCGAGACCACGCGCAGCGTGTAGGCGAAGTCCTCTTCGCTCGGCAGTACGGGGATCAACGCGCGCTCGGCCAACATGCCGTGGCCGATCTCGCGGCGCTTGGGCATGCCCACGCGACCGGTCTCCCCGACCGAGTACGGCGGGAAGTTGTAGTGGTGCATGTAGCGGCGCCACTCGTCAGGTCCGATGGTGTCGAGCTGCTGGCGCATGCGCGGCATCCCGAGCGTCGTCACGTTGACGACCTGGGTCTCACCGCGCTGGAACAGCGCCGAGCCGTGGGTCATCGGGAAGAGGTCGATCTCGGCCGAGAGCGGACGGATGTCGGTGACCGATCGTCCGTCGATGCGCACGCCCTCGTCGACGATGCGCTTGCGCACGATCTTCTTGGTGACCGACCGCACGGCCGCCTTGATCTCACCGAGGCGGTTCGGGAACTCGTCCTTCAGGTGCTCGATGATCGACGCGGTCGCGGCCTCGAGGGCCTCGTTGCGCGCGGTCTTGGTCGTCAGTTTGTTCGCTTCGGTCAGCGACGTGGCGCCCATGGCCTCGACGCTCTCGTAAACGTCGTTCTGATAGTCGGCGATCGCCTGGTACTCCATGGTGGGGATCGGTCCGCGCACGGCGATGAAGTTCTTCACCAGCTCGCGCTGGAGGTTGATCGACTCGCGGATCCACAGTTTGGAGGCCTCGAGTCCGGCCGAGAGGACCTCCTCGGAGACCTTCGGCGCGCCGTCGGCGTACTTCTCGAAGGATCCTTCGGTCCCGCCGGCCTCGACCATCATGATCGCGACGTCGGCATCGGCCGAGTCACTGAGTGCCCGTCCGGCGACCACGAGCTCGAAGGTCGCGGCGTCGCCCTCTTGGTACGTCGGGTGCGGCGCCCACTCCCCGTCGGTGGTGTAGGCCATGCGCACGGCGCCGATCGGCCCCTCGAAGGGGATGCCCGAGATCATCAGCGCGGCCGAGGCGGCGTTGATGGCCAAGACGTCGTACGGGTTCTCCTGGTCGGCGCTGAAGATCGTGCCGACCACTTGGACCTCGTTGCGGAATCCCTTCGGGAAGGAAGGGCGCAGCGGCCGGTCGATGAGCCGACAGGTGAGGACCGCTTGGTCCGAGGGCTTGCCCTCGCGGCGGAAGAAGGCCCCGGGGATCTTGCCCGCGGCGTACGCGCGCTCTTCGATGTCGACGGTGAGCGGGAAGAAGTCGATGCCCTCTCGCACGCTCTTGGCGGCCGCGACGGTCGCCAGCAACATGGTGTCGCCGAGGCGAGCCACGACGGCTCCGTCGGCCAGTTGGGCCAGGCGGCCCGCTTCAAAGCTCAAAGTCTTTTCGGTGCCCGTAACCGGGCTACTTACGCTAATTGCGTCAGTCATTGGTATTGCTCCTATTTGGTTAGCAACACTCCGCCCGGATCCCAGTGGGCAACCTTCGCGAATCGCGACTGTTCTCCACTGGCCTCCGAGGAATCGGATGTGTTGAGCGCGTTGACGGCGTCAACGTGCCGTTCGGCTAGCGACGAATGCCGAGACGGCCGATCAAAGCGCGGTAGCGCTCGACATTTCCGCGCTGCACGTAGTCGAGCAGACGGCGACGTTGGCCGATGAGCTTCATCAGTCCACGGCGCGTGTGATGATCGCCCTTGTGAACCTTGAGGTGCTCGGTGAGGTGAGCGATCCGGTCCGTCAGGATCGCCACCTGGACCTCGGGAGAACCCGTGTCCGTCGCGTGAGCCTGATAGTCCTTGATGATCTGCTGCTTCTCAGCCATAACGTTTTTATTTGCCTTATGAGTCGGATGTCTCGTAGCAAGTCGCCAACGTGACGACCCACATAGTCAGCGTCGCTGACCGAATATCTATTCTAGCAGTGCCGAGCCGAAAGGCGAGAACTTCTCGAATATCGCAAGGGTTTGTTCGACGTCGCGACCGATTTGGTCGATCAAGGCGGCCACGTCGGTGAAGACCGCCTCGCCGCGCAGGCGCGCCAGGAACGCGACGTCCAGCGTCGTATCGTAGAGGTCGCCTTCATAACCCGGCAGGTGGACCTCAACGAGGACAGGGCCGTGGTCGTAGAACTGCGGTCGCGTTCCGATGGAGATCGCCGCGGGCCGCCAGGTGCGCTCCGGCGTCCGCGCCGCGCCGGCGTAGATACCTTCGAGGGGCACCAGTTGGAGTGCTGCGGTCGCCAGGTTGGCTGTGGCGAAGCCGAGCTCTGCCCCGCGCGCGTCCCCGTGGACCACGCGTCCGCGCAGCACGAACGGGCGACCGAGCGTGGCGTTGGCCGAATCGAGGTCGCCGATTTCGAGTGCTTCGCGCACCGCGGTCGAACTCCAGCGCGGCTCTCCGAAGGTCGGCGCCTCGTAGACCCCGAATCCGTAGCGCTGTCCCTCGGCGCTGAGGAGCGCGACGTCACCTTTTCGGTCGTGTCCGAACCGGAAGTCCTCCCCGACCACGATCTCCCAGGCGTGTAGCTCACCGGCCAGGACCCGGCCTACGAAATTCGACGCCGACTCGCTGGCGAGTGCGGCGTCGAATGTCACTACGCGAACCTGTTCGATGCCCAGTGCTTCGAAGCCTTCGAGGCGCTGCTCGAGCGTGCCGAGTAGTCGGAGTTCGCGCTCGGGAGCGAGGAGCAACGCGGGGTGCGGATCGAACGTGACGATGGTCGCCACGGCGTCTCGCGCGCGCTCGCCGTCGAGGCGCAACAGCATGTTGATGACCGCTTGGTGGCCGAGGTGCAGACCGTCGAATACCCCGATGGCGATCACCGAATCAAAGTCCGAAAGCTTCGACGTCTCCCCGTCGCGCACGACAATCACTTGAGCAACCTATCCGCGCGTCGATTCGGCCGGCAACGCCAATACCAACTCGGGCTTCCACGAATCATCGCGCCGCTGCAGCACGCCGATCAGTTCGCCGTTTCCGTCCAGCGCGGCGACCTCGTCGCCGTGGATCGTCTCGGCGATCGTGACGCGCTGGCCTCATACGCATGGCGCGCGCTTGATCGTCGCTCAGCGTCGCGTGTTCCAGAGCGTTCACGAACTTCGCCGGCGGGGCCAGTACGTCACGCCCGTGTTCCACTGCATCGGCTAGTTCGTCGAGCGTCACCGCGTCTTCGACGTGGTGCGAACCACTGGACACGCGTCGCAGTTCCACGAGGTGCCCGAGCGTACCGAGTCGTTGCGCGAGGTCACTCAACAGGACGCGCACGTACGTCCCGACGGAACACTCCACGTCGAAACGCCACACCGTGGCATCGTCGGTGGGGGTGAGCGTGAAGACCGAGACGCTAATCTCACGCGCGGCGCGCTCCACTTCCACGCCGCGACGCGCGAGGGCGTGGAGGCGCTGCCCGTCGATTTTGATGGCCGAGACCATCGGCGGGGTCTGCGCTTGGGTTCCGAGCATCGCGGCCGTCGCGGCGTCGACCATCTCGGTCGTCAACGCGGGCACCGGCCGTTCATCGACGACGACGCCGTCGGCGTCGAGTGAGTCGGTCGCGACGCCGAAGCGCACCGCACCGACGTAGCGCTTGGTCTCGGACTGGGCGAAGCGCAGTAGGCGCGTCGAGGGTCCGACGGCGAGCACCAGCAGGCCGGTCGCCATCGGATCGAGCGTGCCGGCGTGGCCGACCTTCTTCTCGTGGAGGATCCTGCGCACGCGCGCCACCACGTCGTGACTCGTGAGTCCCGGCGGCTTGTCGACGAGGAGGAGGCCGTTATTCGTCGTCATGGTTTTGACGACGGATGATCTCTTCCACGGCCTCGCCGCTGGCCACGGCCGGGTCGGCCATGAACGACAACTTCGGCGTGCGCTTGAAGCGGGTCTGGGCGTTCACCGCGGCCTGGATC
The DNA here is from genome assembly GCA_963703105.1 of uncultured Acidimicrobiaceae bacterium. Taxonomy (GTDB): domain Bacteria; phylum Actinomycetota; class Acidimicrobiia; order Acidimicrobiales; family RAAP-2; genus RAAP-2. The sequence goes on from OY969792.1 coordinate 424,493, forward strand.
TGTGCCCGGCGCTCTTCCAAGGCCAGCCTGGTTTCGGGCGTCAGGGAGTCGAAGAACACCATGGCCTGGCGAAGGTCCTGGGTCGTCTCCACGCCGGTCACGGTGACGATCCCGATGCGGTCGTCGATGTCCGAGATCCTGGTCAGTTCGTCCGAGATCACTTCGCGCAGGATCTGATTAACACGCGCGGACCGCGGGATAGGGATGATGTGATCCAGATGAGCGGGCCATGCGTTAGGCCGTTCTGGGAATCTCGCGCTCTTCGAAGGTCTCGATGACGTCGCCGGGCTTGAGGTCTTGGTAGTCGGAGAGACCGATACCGCACTCGAAGCCCGACGCCACCTCGCGCGCGTCGTCCTTGAAGCGACGCAGCGAAGTAATCGTGCCTTTCCAGATGATGGTGCCCTCGCGCAGGAAGCGAACCTTCGATCCCCGGGTGATGACGCCGTCGCGCACGAAGCAACCGGCGATCGCGCCGACCCGGGGCACGCGAAAGACCTCGCGCACCTCGGCCTCGCCGGTGACGATCTCTTCGTAGACCGGCGAGAGCAGTCCGAGCATCGCGGCCTCGATCTCCTCGATCAACTTGTAGATGATCTCGTAGGTACGAATCTGCACGCCTTCGCTCTCGGAGAGGTCGCGGCTGCGCTTGTCCGGTCGCACGTTGAAGCCGATGATCGTGGCGTTGGACGCCTTGGCCAGTTGCACGTCGTTCTCGGTGATGCCGCCCACCCCGCGATGAACGATGACCAGTTTCACGTCGTCGCGTTCGAGTTTGCGCAACGACTCGGTGCACGCCTCGAGCGAACCCTGGACGTCGGCCTTCAAGACGATGTTGAGCGTCGCGGTCTCCCCGCGCTGGATCTGTTCGAAGAGGTCTTCCAGGCGAGCCCCGCTGGTCGAGGCGACGGGCTGGTGCCCGATGAGGCGCGCGCGCTGGGCGCGGGCCTCGGCCAGAGAACGCGCGTGGGCGAGGTCGTGGGCCACGCGCATCTCGTCACCGGCGAACGGGGGCTCACTGAAGCCCAGGATCTGCACCGGCGTCGACGGGCCGGCCGACTTGATCTGCTTACCCTGATCGTTGATGAGGGCCTTGACCTTGCCGAAGGCGGCACCGGCCACGACGGGGTCGCCGACGGCGAGCAGACCCTTTTGCACCATGACCGTGGCGACCGGTCCGCGACCGACTTCCAGGTTCGCTTCGAGCACCGTCCCGACGGCGCGACCGCTCGGGCGCGCCGCGAGCTCGGCGACTTCGGCGACCAAGAGGACCTGCTCGAGCAGCTCGTCGATGCCGGCGCCCTGCAGGGCCGAGATCTCGACGCAGATCGTGTCGCCGCCCCACTTCTCGGGGACCAGTCCGTACTCGCTGATCTGTTGGAGCACGCGGTCGGGGTTGGCGTCGGCCTTGTCCATCTTGTTGATCGCCACGATGAGCGGCACGTCGGCGGCCTTGGCGTGATTGATCGCCTCGACGGTCTGGGGCATCACGCCGTCGTCGGCGGCGACCACCAGGATGATGATGTCGGTGACCTTGGCGCCGCGGGCGCGCATCGCGGTGAAGGCTTCGTGACCGGGCGTGTCGATGAAGGCGATGGCCTTGCCCTTCCACTGCACGCTTGTAGGCACCGATGTGCTGGGTGATGCCCCCGGCTTCGCCGGCGACCACGTCGGAGTGGCGGATCTTGTCGAGCAGCAGTGTCTTGCCGTGGTCGACGTGTCCCATCACCGTCACGACCGGCGGACGCGGCGCGGCGGGGATCTCGTCGTCCTGATCGTCTTCGTCGAAGAACTTCGCCAGGAGCGCCGCCTCTTGCTGCTCCCCGGGATCGACCATGTGCACGCTGGCGCCGACCTCGGCCGCGTAGAGCTCGATCATGTCGTCGCTCAGGCTCTGCACCGCCGTGACGATCTCACCCTGCAAGAACAAGAATCGAATGATGTCGGCGGCGCTGCGGTTGAGCCGGGGACCCACGTCCTTGGCCGTCGAGCCACGCTCGATGATGACTTCACCGTCGGGGACGGGCAGGCTGCTGGGCTGCCACGTGGTCATCTGGGTCGGCTCGAGCTCTTCCACGTTGCGGCGACGACGACGCGTCGCCTTGCGCTGTGAGCCGCGAGGTCCGCCGGTGCCGCGGCTCGGCGGTCCACCGCGGTTCGGCCCGCCGGGAGCGCCGCCCGGCGTGCTCGGACGCTGTCCGGGGAATCCACCACCGGCGCCACCGGGGCGCGAGGTGGGGCCGCCGGGACGCGAAGCGGGATTGGGACGAGGACTCATCGGCCGCGGTCCACCCGGACCGGACGGTCGCGCCCCCGGGGCGGACATCGGACGGCGGGCACCCGGCGGCGGCGGAATCGGTCGCCCCGTGGCACTCATCGGACGCCCGGGCGGTGGCGGGATCGGGCGGCCGGTGGAGCTGAGTGGCGGACGCGTCGACGGTGAACCGCCCTCACCGGCTTCGCCCGAGACCGAGCGCTGGGTGGGTCGGATGGTCGTCGGTCCACTGGGTGAGGCGATGCGCGTCGGCGCGGGTTTGACGATAGGCGCACGGCTGCGCACCACTTTGGGTTCCACGGCCGCGGGGGCCGGGGCCGATTCGACGACCGGGGCGTCGATCGTTGTTTCACTCGCTTCGACGGGCTTCGTGACCCGACTGACGCGCGCGGGCGGGTTTTCGACGATCTCGGGCGCGGCCACGACGGCGGCTGCCTTTTTCGTGCCCGTCGCCTTGGTGGCTTTGGTGGCCTTGGCGGCTTTGGCCGCTTTGGCGGCCTCTTCGGGCTGCACCTCGCGACGCAGACCATCGGCGTCGGCCCGACGTCGGATCCGGTCGGCCTGGGCGTCCTCTATCGACGCAGAGGGGCTCGAAGCACCTATGCCGAGTTTTTGGGCGAGCGTGAGTAGCTCTTTGCTCGTGAGACCGAGCTCCTTCGAGAGCTCGTGCACACGGATCTTCTTCTGGGCCAAAACCTTCCCTTGCTTCTCGTACCCTCTTTCGCGGGCACAGTTACCTATTCTTCCACAACCACCGCTAATGCCAACCGCGACCCGATTCCAATGCGCGCACGGCCTCGAGGTCGCTCTCGCTCGCGCCGGCGCGAAGGGCGCGGGCGAGATGTCCCACCCGCAGGCCCTTCGAACACTCCGCGTCGCACCACCAGAGCCCCCGGCCGGGACCCCGCCCGAGGTACCACGTGCCGTTGTCTCGTCCGGCGCGAATCATCTCGGCGTCGTCTCGGACCCTTCGACAGACCACGCACGTGCGAAGCGGCGCTATGCCTCGTCCTCCACGGCCGCTGCGGCGTCGGACTCCTCGGTGCCGGGCGCATGGTCCTCGAGTTCGACCTCTTCGACGACGATGACCTCTTCGTGGTGACCTTCGGCGTCGGTGACGACCTCGTCGATCACGATCGCCGCCTCGCCGTCTTCGACCACCACGGCGACCGTCTCGTCGACGACCACGTCACCGTCGGTCCAGACCTCTTCGACCACCTCTTCTTCGACGCCCTCGTTCTCCGAACGGATGTCGATGCGCCAGCCCGTGAGCCGCGCGGCCAGGCGGGCGTTCTGCCCCTCCTTGCCGATGGCCAGCGAGAGCTGCTGGTCGTGCACGATGACCGTGGCGATGCCCTCGGTCTCGTCGAGGCGCACCTCGCGCACGCGGGCCGGCTGCAGGGCCGCCTGGATGAACTCGATGGGGTCGTCGCTGTAGGGCACCACGTCGATGCGCTCACTGCGCAGCTCGTTGGTGATGTTGCGCACGCGGCTGCCGCGCGCCCCGACGCAGGCACCGACCGGGTCGATCATGTGGTCGTTCGAGGCCACCGCGATCTTGCTGCGGTGACCGGGCTCGCGCGCCAGAGCCTTGATCTCGACGATGCCGTTGGCGATCTCGGGCACCTCGATCTCGAAGAGCTTGGCCACCAGCGCCGGGTGGGTGCGGCTCACCACGATCTGGGGTCCCTTGTTGGTCTTGCGCACTTCGACGATGTAGACCTTGATCCGCGCGCCGTGCTCGTAGCGCTCGAAGGCGATCTGTTCGGCCTGCGGCAGCAACGCCTCCACCCGACCGAGGTCGAGCAGGGTGTAGCGATTGTCGTTCTGTTGGACCGTGCCCGAGACGATGTCGCCTTCGCGATTCGCGAACTCCTCGTACATCTGGCGTCGCTGGATGTCGCGGATGAGCTGCATCAGGACCTGCTTGGCGGTCTGGGCCGCGATGCGTCCGAAGTCCTCGGGCGTGGCGTCCCACTCGCGCGTGACGTTGCCCTCGATGTCGAGCTCCAGCCCCCACACCTTGATCTCCCCGGTCTCGGGATTGATCTCCACCTCGGCGTCTTCGGCCGAGTCGGGACGGCGCTTGTAGGCGGCGAGGAGCGCGTTGGCGAGGGCGATGAGCAACTCCCCTTCGTCGATGTTCTGGTCACGAGCAATCTGTCCCAACGCCTCTAGGAATTCAAAGTTCGCCATGCCTACCCTCCCTTCCTCGTCGTTGACGCCGATGACTTCGCGCGAGAGGGCGACGGCTTCGCTTCGGCGCCCCACTTAAAGACGGTGCGGGCGCGTTCGATGTTCTCGAGCGCCACTACGACGCGGCCGTGTTCGGCGTCGTCCAGCGTCACCGACGTGTCGTCGGCCGCGACGACGGTGCCCTCGAGTCGGCGCGTCGGTTCGTCGCCGCGTAGTTCGCGCAGCGTCACGACCTCACCGATGGTCGAGACGAAGTGCGCCGGAGTCCTCAGTTTGCGCTCCAGGCCGGGGCTCGAGACGTCCAGGGTGAAGCGCCCGGGAATGGGGTCGTTCACGTCCAACCACTCCGAGATCTGGCGATTGGCCCGGGTGAGGGCCTCTAGGTCGACGCCGCCCGGCTTGGTCACGACGACGTTGAGGGTCCCCTTGACCATCTCCAGGTCGTAGAGGTCCAGTCCGAGTTCGGATAGGAGGGAGCGCAGTGGTGTCTCTAAGTCCACGACCGTCTCCTCTCCTGTGCCGTTCGGACGTTCAGACAAAGAAAAAGCGCGGGCCCGAGGCCCGCGCTTAAACGAGTCCATACGTCCTGAGCGGACTGTAGCCAACAATAATAGCATTTCTCGCCCCTGATGACAATCGAAATCCGCTCCGGGCGCCCTCAAGATTCATCATAAATTCTTAATGAAATGCTGCTGACAGTTCCGCAAGAAGCGGTGTTAGTTTCAACGCGTGTCGCCGAACAATCACCGTTGGCGGGGCGCGCCAATTGCCCTTGCGGCCCCCGCCATCGTGATGACACTCCTCGCCTCGGCCCTCTTCGCCCCGGCGGCCCAAGCCTCCAAGTCGACCACGACGACGCTCAAGCCCTCGATCGAGTGCACGGCCAGCCAGCTCTCCTACTCCGGCCCCCAGGCCGTGTCGGAGCAGTTAGGCGAAGACGGTTTCACGATCACGCTCACCAACGTCAGCACCCACCTCTGTCAGATCCACGGCTACCCCACCGTGCGTTTCTACACGAGCGCCGGACGCCTGCTCACCTTCGGGTACTCGCATTCCAGCCAGTACTTCCGCACGCGTGCACCGCGTCTCGTCAACCTCGCTCCGCGAGGCCACGCTTATTTCTTGGTGGCCAAGTATCGCTGCGACCTCGGGGACCGCTACGTCTCGTCGTTCTTCTATCTGATCGCGCCCTACACCACCGCGTCGCCGACGGTCGAACACGCGCACGGCGTAGGACCGGGAGTCATGGACTACTGCAAGGGATCGTCACGCGGACCGGGACAGACCCTCGGCATCACGCCGATCGTGGCCGCGAGGGTCCAACTCTTCAGTTGACTCAGTAGGACTTGCCGACGATGCACACGAGGTCGTCCTCGGTGTCGTCGAGCGGCATCGAGCCGTCGCGACGCTGCAGGCACCGCACCGTGATCGCGTCGACCTTCAACTCCGCTTCGCCGGCCTCGCCGACCTTCGACCAGTCGAGTCGCGCGAATCCCGTTTCGGCCGCCTCCATCGCCTCGGTGATCGAACTCACGTCGTGGGTCGCGTCGGTGAGTCGAGCCTTGGCGCCGTTGAACATGTCGGCCTGGATCTCGCCGAGCAGCGCGAGCGCGTTGGCGGCGACGGCGTCGAGCGCGAGCGGCGACTTCGCGCCGTTGTCGCGACGCACAACCGTGACCAGTCCTTCTTTCAAATCGCGGGGACCGACTTCGACGCGCAGAGGCACGCCCTTGATCTCCCAGTCGGTGACGCGTCGACCGAAGCTACCCCGGCCTCGATCGATCTGGACACGGACGCCGGCGGACTTAAGCGACGCGGCCACCTTGTCGCACGCCTCATTCACCTCGGGCTCGTCGCGCACGGCGATCACGACTACCTGGACCGGCGCGAGCTTCGGCGGCACGACGAGACCGTCGTCGTCGCCGTGGAGCATGACGAGCCCGCCGACCATGCGTGTCGAGGCACCCCACGAGCTGGTGAAGCACAGCTCGGCCTGCCCCTCTTCACTCTGGAAGTAGATGTCGAAGGCCCGGGCGAAGTTCTGCCCGAGTTCGTGCGTCGTCGCCATCTGCAACGCCTTGCCGTCGCGCATGATGGACTCGGCGGTCATCGAGTTGATGGCGCCCGGGAAGCGTTCGCTGGCCGGCTTGATACCGAGGTGTGACGGCGCGGCGAGCACGGTCTCCAGGAAGTCGTTGTAGACCTCGAGGTGGATCTTGGTGGCGAAGGCGTTGGCGTCCTCGTAGCTGGCGTGCGCGGTGTGGCCCTCTTGCCAGAGGAACTCCGAAGATCGAAGGAAGAGCCGCGGGCGAAGCTCCCAGCGAACGACGTTGCTCCACTGATTCAGCAGTAACGGCAGGTCGCGGTAGCTCTGGATCCACTTGGCCATGTACTCCCCGATCACCGTCTCGGACGTCGGGCGCACGACGATCGGCTCGGCCAGCTCTTCGCCGCCGGCGTGGGTGACGACGGCCAGCTCGGGGCTGAATCCCTCGACGTGCTCGGCTTCGCGCTGGAAGTAACTCAGCGGGATGAAGAGCGGGAAGTAGGCGTTCTGGGCCCCGGTCTCCTTGATGCGCGCGTCCATCTCGGCCTGCATGCGCTCCCAGATCGACCAGCCGTAGGGGCGGATGACCATCGTGCCGCGCACCGGCCCGTTGTCGGCCATCTCGCCCTTGGCCACGACGTCTTGATACCAACGCGGGAAGTCTTCGCTCTGGGGGGTCAGCACGCTGGGCGCCACGATTCTCCTTCGATTCGTTGCGCAATCCTAGCGAAGTGTCGTTTTAACTCTCGACGCGTCGACGGATCTTCTCGATGCGTTCGTTCGCGTGATTCACGTCGGCGCCGCGGTCATCGAGCAGCATCGCGCGGTCGGCCTCGGCCTCGGCCTCGGCGCTCTGGTCGCGCGCGGCCAGTCGCGCTTCGACGCCTTCGGCGACGATCTTGGTCGCCTCGTCGACGAGCGCTTCGACCATCTCGTCCTCTTTCACCACGCGCACGATCTGTCCCTTGATGAAGAGGTGGCCGCGCTTTTTGCCGGCGGCGATGCCCAGATCAGCGTGACGCGCCTCGCCCGGACCGTTGACGACACAGCCCATCACCGCGACCTGAATCGGCAGGTTCAACGCTTCCAACGCCGTCTGGGCCTCGTTGGCGATCTTGATGACGTCGACTTCGGCGCGTCCGCAACTGGGACAGGCGATCAGGTCCAGTCCCTTTCGCTCTCGTAGTCCGAGGACCTCCAAGAGCGTGCGTCCGGCGCGCGCCTCTTCGACGGGATCGGCGGTGAGCGAGTACCGCAGGGTGTCACCGATGCCTTCGGCGAGCAGCGTCCCGATGCCGGCCGTGCCCTTCAGCAGTCCGCCGGGCAGCGGACCCGCTTCGGTGACGCCCAGGTGCAGCGGGTGATCGAACGTCTCCGAGGCCAAGCGGTAGGCCGCGATCATGGTGGCGACCGACGAGGCCTTCACCGAGATCTTGACGTCGTGGAAGTCGACCTCTTCGAAGTAGGCCAGCTCCAGTCGCGCCGACTCGACCAAGGCTTCGGGCGTGGCGCCGCCGAAGCGCTCGTAGATGTCGGGGTGCAGGCTTCCGGCGTTCACGCCGATGCGTATCGGCACGCCGCGGTCGCGCGCCTCGGAGGCCACCAACTTGATCTCTTCGGGCTTGCGCAGGTTCCCGGGGTTGAGGCGCAGTCCCTGCACGCCGGCTTCGAGGGCGGCGAGCGCCATCTCCACGTGGAAGTGGATGTCGGCGACGATCGGCACCGGCGAGCGCGGAACGATCTGGGCCAGTCCTTCGGCCGCCGCGACCTCGTTGCAGGTGCAGCGCACGATGTCGGCGCCCTCGGCCGCCAGGGCGTAGATCTGTTCGAGCGTTCCCTCGACGTCGGCGGTCTTGGTCGTGGTCATCGACTGGACCGAGATCGGCGCGTCGCCGCCAACCTTTACGGATCCCACGGCGATCTGACGGGTCTTTCGACGGGGGCTGAGGGGGCTGGCGGTGACGTCCACTCATCCATTCTGCCCGTTCCTGGGCGAGGCGGTGCAGTTAGCCGGTCAGTGGAACGGATTAGCGATGGGGTGGGCGATGTCGAGAAAGAGCGTGGTGGCGAAGAGGATGAGGAGCACCCCCATGAAGGCGTAGATGATGGGCGCCATCTTGTTGACGTCGGCGTGGTAGCGGATCCCGCGCCGCGAACGCAGTCGCTCGTAGGTGGCGATCGCCACGTAGCCGCCGTCCAGGGGCAGCATCGGCAGCATGTTGAGCACGCCCACGAAGATGTTGACCGCCATCAAGATGAGGAGCAGGTCGCCGGGCCCGGTCGAGGTGCTCTGGACCGCGATGCGCACGACGCCCACGATGGACTCCGGTCGGGTCAGTTGATTCTTCGGATTGGTGGCCGCGGTCGGCGAGGCGACCTGTTGGAAGAGACTCGAGAACTCCCCCGGTGAAAAGACGTGCACGATCGCGTGCACCGCGGTGCCGAGAAGCGAACCCACTTCGGTCACCGACCCGGGGATGGCGACGAACCAGGAGTCGCGGACGCTGAGGTTCTCGAGGCTGACGCCGAGGTACCCGCGTGCCGCAAGGGGCTTGCCGTTGACGGTGAGCGTCGGGCCGTAGACGGGGGTGGCGTGCAGCGTCAGCGTCCGACCGGCCCTCTGGACTTCAATCGCGATGTCGCTTGCCCGAGTCGTGACTCACGATTCGCTGCAGCTGGCTGTCACTCGAGATGGCGACGCCGTTGATGGCGACGATCTGGTCGCCGGCCTTCATGCCGGCCAGCTGCGCGGCGTTCTCACTGTGGCCCTGCCACTTGGTGAAGTCGTAGACCCCGACGTGACTCGAGGACGGCAGTCCCACGAAGGTGAGGGCGGCCCAGGCCAGCGCCAGCGCCATGACGACGTGCATGAGCGAGCCGGCCGAGGCGAAGAGGACCTTCCTCGGGTACGACGCCGAGCGGTAGGTCCGAGCCTCCTCGTCCTCGGGGATCGTCTCGGTCCAGGTCATGCCGGGCACCTTCACGTAACCGCCGGCGAGGATCGCGCGCACGCCGTAGCGGGTCTCGCCGATGGTGGTGGACCACAGGACCGGACCGAAGCCGACGAAGAAGTCGGTGACCTTCATGCCGGCGCGCTTGGCCGTGATGAAGTGACCGAACTCGTGGAACATCACGATGAAGATGATCGCGAAGATGACCAGCGGCAGAGCCCAACCAACAATCCAAGTGAGCAGCCCCACGAACACGACGATGCCCGCGAGCAAGAAGAGCAGGGACCGACGGGTGTCGGGGTTCGGTTCCATGACTATTGGTTGAGAATACCGTGAGCCCGCGCTCGAGCGGTCGCGTCGTTGGCGACCAGGTCCTCCAGGGAGTTCAGCGGATCGGCCACGTAGCCGTCCATCACGCGCGCCACGACGTCGACGATGTCGCACCAGCTGATCTCGTCGGCCAGGAACGCCGCGACCGCCACTTCATTGGCCGCACTCAACCACGCCGGCGCCGCGCCTCCCAAGCGCGACGCTTCGTAGGCCAGGGCGATCGCCGGGAAGGCCTTGGGATCGGGCGGCTCGAAGGTCAGCTCGAGGTCCTTGGTGAAGTCGATCGCGCCCCACCCGTGATCGAGTCGCACCGGCAGACCGAGGCAGTAGGCGATCGGCAGGCGCATGTCGGGACGCGAGAGTTGCGCCAGGACCGACCCGTCGACGTACTCGACCATCGAGTGCACGATCGACTGGGGGTGCACCACGACCTCCACGCGTTCGACGTCGATGCCGAAGAGCGCGGAGGCCTCGAGCACCTCGAGTCCCTTGTTCATCAACGTCGACGAGTCGATCGTGATCTTGGCGCCCATCGACCAGGTCGGGTGATTGAGGGCGTCGGCCTTGGTCGCCGTGCGCAGGCGTTCGATCGACCAGCCGCGGAAGGGTCCGCCCGAGGCGGTGAGGAGCAGTCGGCGCACGTCGGGGTAGCCGGGCTCGGCCGGCGAGGAGGCCAGGCACTGGTGGATCGCGCAGTGCTCGGAGTCGACCGGCAACATCGTCGCGCCCGGTGTCGAGCGGACCTGGGCCACCAGCGGCGCGGCGGCGATGAGCGACTCCTTGTTGGCCAGCGCCAGTCGCTTGCCGGCCGCCAGCGCCGCGAGCGTGACGGGGAGACCGGCGAAGCCGAGCACCGCGTTGACGACGATGTCGGCGCTGGCGGCGAGCGCGGACAGTCCGTCGTCGCCGACCACGATGTCCACACCCGCGCCCACGAGATCGGCCAGGGCGTCGCGGTGCGCGTCGTCGATCACGCCGACGCGCGTCACGCGGAACTCGTTCACCACGGCGGCGAGTTCGTTCAGACTGTTCCGCGCCGGAGAGCGCCACCAGTTCGAACCGCTCGGGTTCGAGGCGCAAGACGTCCAGGGTCTGGGTTCCGATCGATCCGGTGGCGCCCAAGAGCGCGACGCTGCGCCGCTCACTCGGCATCGTCAGCCCAGTTTGAGAACGTGGCAGAGGTAGTACATCGTGGGCAGCGCGAAGAGCAGTCCGTCGATGCGGTCCAACAGTCCCCCGTGTCCCGGTAAGAGTCGGCCCAGGTCCTTCACGCCGATCGTGCGCTTCACCATCGACTCGAAGAGGTCGCCGAGGGGCACCACGATCGAGATCGCCACGGCCGCCTCGAGACCGGCCTTACGCCCCCAGACACTCATCAGCGGCAAGAGCAGCGCGCCCGCGATGAGCGTCACGACGGTCCCGCCCGCGGTTCCCTCGAGGGTCTTGTTCGGCGACAGCACCTTGTTGAGCGTGCGCTTGCCGAACTGTCGTCCGATGATGAAGGCGCCGGAGTCGTTGGCGACGGTCAGCACCATCGCCCCGAACAGGTACGAGAGTCCGTGACCGTCGACGAAGGAACGCGGGGCCACGAAGAGCAGGGCGTAGGAACCGATGACGCCGATCCAGACGTAGACGAAGACCGTGGCGCCGAGCCCGTCGAGCACGTCGACCTCTTTGCCGGCGTTGAGGTACCACACGAAGCCGAAGATCATCAAGCAGCACGCTGACGGCGCCGACCGCGATCAGGCCCTTGTTGTAGACGGCCACCCCGAGCGTCAGGATCGCCACGATGCCCAGCACCGTGGCCGGGTGCGCGCCGGCCGAGCGGAACCCGGCGTAGGCCTCGGCCCCGGCGAGGCCGAGCACGATCAGCACCATGACCGCGACCGGGAGGGCGCCCAGTTTGAAGACCAGCGAGACGACGGCCGCTAGGACCACGCCGGTCGCCAGCGCGCGCGAGAAGTTACGGTCGTTGCTCTGGCGAACGGCCCGTCCGGCCAGCGGGTTGCTGGAGATGGAGCGACGCGTGCGCTGGATCCGGTCCGGCTCCGGGCGCGGCGCCTCGGTCACGAACTCGTCGTGGGCGACCACGACCTCCGGCTCGGCGAACTCCCAGGGGCGCGCCGTGTCCTCGCGCTGTTCACCGGCCAGGATCGCCGTGTCGAACTGGTCCTCGTGGGCCACCCAGTCGGCCTCGCCCTCGCGCCAGGCCGGGGCGGGAATCGCCGACCAGGGGTCGTCGCTGTCGGCGGCCTCGCGCGCCACGACGATCGGCACCTGCCCGGTCGGGGCGTCGGTCCAGTGCGGCAACAATGTCGTCGGGTCGATGATCATCGTCTCGTCGGCGGCGTCGGCGGCGATCTCGGCCCCGGTGATGGTCACCCGAGAGTCGGTCGTGCTCACCACGGGTATCTCGCCCGTGGGCTCTTCGAAGAGCGTGCCGTCGTCGTCGTCAGACTTCAAGTAGTTCCTGCTCCTTATGAGCGAGTAGCGCGTCTACCAGCGCCACTTCTTCTTGGGTCATCTTGTCAAGAATCTTCTCGTAGTGCTCGAGGTCGTCACTGGAGATGCTCTTGTCCTTCTCGAGGGCCTCGAGTTCTTGTCGGGCGTGGCGTCGACAACCGCGCAGCGCCACCCGTCCCTCTTCGGCCTTGGTGTGGACGATCTTGACGAAACTCTTGCGGCGCTCCTCGGTGAGCGACGGGAAGACGAGGCGAATGACGACGCCGTCGTTCGAGGGGTTGAGCCCCAGGTCGGCGTTGGAGATGGCCTTTTCGATGGCCGCCATGGCGCCCTTGTCGAAGGGCGAGACGACCAGGAGCCGCGGCTCGGGCACCGAGAAGTTGGCCAGCTGCTTCAATGAGGTCTCGGCGCCGTAGTAGTCGACCATCAGGTTCTCGACCAGCGACGACGAGGCGCGGCCGGTGCGAACGGTGGAGAACTCGGCCTTGGCGTGCTCGATCACTTTCGCCATTCGTTCCCGGGTGTCCTGCATCACCAGCTCGACGAGTTCGTTGTCCATTACCTCACCAGCGTACCGACGGCCTGACCGTCGAGCGCGCGACCCAGGTTTCCATCAGCCATCAGGTCAAAGACGCGAATGGGTAAGTGATTGTCCTTGCAGAACGTGATCGCCGTCATATCCATGACGCGCAGGTCCTGCGCGATGACCTCGTCGAAGGACAACTCTTCGAACTTGGTGGCCTCCGGATTGACCCGCGGGTCTTCGCTGTAGACACCGTCGACGCCGCCGTGGGTACCTTTCAACACGATGTCGGCTTCGATCTCGGCCGCGCGCTGCGCGGCCGGGGTGTCGGTCGTGAAGTACGGATTGCCCATGCCCGCGGCGAAGATGACGACGCGACCCTTCTCGAGGTGACGCACCGCCCGGCGACGAATGTAGGGCTCGGCGACCTGGTCCATGCCGATCGCCGACAGCACCCGCGTCGGACGTCCGTGCGATCTCAATGGCGTCTTGCAGCGCCAGGGCGTTGATCACCGTGCCGAGCATGCCCATCAGGTCTGAGTTGGCGCGGTTCATGCCGGCCATGGCGCCGGTCGCGCCCGCGCCAGATGTTGCCGCCGCCGACCACGACGGCGAGTTCCAGGTCGCCGCGATCCATCGCACTGGCGATCTCCGAAGCGAGGAAGTCCACCGTCGACGCGTCGATGGTCTCGTCGCTGGCGGCCGAGGCCAGGGCCTCACCGGACAGCTTCAAGACGACGCGGCGCACGGTGATGACCTATCCCCCGATGACCACTTGCGCGAACGCCGTGATCGAGGCGCTTCCCAGGAACTGGGCGATGGTCTGCTTCTCGTCCTTCACGTAACTCTGCTCCACCAGCACGCGGTCCTTGAACCACCCGTTCATCCGTCCCTCGATGATCTTGGGCAGCGCCGCCTCGGGCTTACCTTCGTTGCGCGAGATCTCCTCGACCGTGGCGCGCTCGGCGTCGATCTCGGACTGCGGCACGTCCTCGCGACTGCAGGTAGAGAGGCTTGGTGAAGGCCACGTGTACCGCGATCTCGTGGGCCACCTCTTCCGAGGCGCCCTTCACCACGATGATGACGCCGTTGACGCCCCGTCCGGCCTGCTGGTGCATGTAGGTGTCGACGACCTCGCCCTCTCCGGCCTCGAGCCGGTAGACCCGGCCGATCGAGATGTTCTCCTTCAGCGTCGTGAGCATCTTCTCAACCTGGTCGTCGAACTGCGACACGGCCTCGGTACCCTCGGCGCAGACCCGCGCCGCGATCTCGTCGACCAGCGAGACGAACTCCTCGGACTTGGCGACGAAGTCGGTCTCGCAGCGCATCTCGACCATGGCCGCCACGTTGCCGTTGCGCACGACGGCGACGGCGCCCTCACTCGCTTCGCGGTCGGCGCGCTTGGCGGCCGAGGCCTTGCCCTGGACGCGCAGCCACTTGGTGGCCTCTTCCATGTTGCCGTCGTTGGCTTCGAGCGCCTTCTTGGCGTCGAGGATCCCGACCCCCGTCGCTTGGCGCAGCGCCTGTACGTCTTTCGCGGTGATAGCCACCTTGGTTCTCCTCTTTGAATCTCTGTGTAAGAAATTTAGGCGTTGGCCGTGGATTCGTCGGCCGATGGCGACGCCTCGGCCTCCGGCGTCTCTTCGACCGGCACTACCGCCTCGGCGTCCGGTGTCTCTTCTGCGACGGGCAACGCCGCCTCGGGAGCCGGTTCCGCCGTCTCGACCGTGACCTGCTCCGGTACTTCGTCCGGCGCGACGAGGGGTGCGGCATCGGAAAGCCCGATGACCGGCACGGTCTCCACGGCGTCAGTGCCGACCTCGTCAATCAGCGCGGCCCGATTGGCCGGAGCCGACAGCTGCTTGGAGATGACCGGACGGTTCTGACGGATGTAGCGGCCCTCGGTGACGGCGTCGGCCATCAGGCGACAGAGCAGGGCGCCGGAGCGGATGGCGTCGTCGTTGCCGGGGATGACGTAGTCGATGACGTCGGGGTCACAGTTGGTGTCGACGACCGCCACCACCGGCAGGCCGAGCTTGCGGGCCTCGGTGACGGCGATGTGCTCCTTCTTGGTGTCGATCACGAAGATGGCGTCGGGGACGCGGTCCAGGTTGGCGATGCCCGAGAGGTTGCGGTCGAGCTTCTCGAGTTCGCGGCTGTGGCGCAGCGCCTCGCGCTTGGGCATGTTGTCGAAGTCGCCGGCGCGCTGCATTCCTCGCAGCTCCACCATGCGCTTGACCCGTCCGGCGACGGTGGCGAAGTTGGTGAGCATGCCGCCCAGCCATCGCTGGTTCACGAAGGGCATACCGCAGGCCTTGGCGTAGTCCTCGATGGGACCCTGGGTCTGCTTCTTGGTGCCCACGAAGAGGATGACGCCCCCGTCGGCGACGAGGTCGCGCACGTAGGCGTAGCTCGTCTCGATGCCGAGCAGCGTCTTACGCAGGTCGATCAGGTAGATGCCGTTGCGTTCGCCGAGGATGAACCGGCGCATTTTGGGGTTCCAACGGCGGGTCTGGTGCCCGAAGTGCACCCCCGAGTCCAGCAGTTCTTGCAGGGTGACTAATGCCACGTGATTATTCCTTCCGTTCGGTTGCTCGATCACCGTGGTGCACCCGAAGGCGACCGTACGAAACCACGGCGACATTTCATTGACTCCCCCACTCTGAGAGAGCCGGACCATCCTACCCGTTCGGTCAGCTATCCCCTCGGGTGGGTGTCGTGGTGCACCTTCTGAAGGCGCGATTTGGAGACGTGCGTGTAGATCTGCGTGGTCCGCAGGTTCTCGTGACCGAGCAGTTCTTGCACGACCCGCAGGTCCGCGCCTCCTTCCAACAGGTGCGTCGCGTAGGTGTGGCGAAGGGCGTGCGGGTAGATGTGGCCCCGCGGGACCCGGTTATCGAGTATTCGTCGAACGTCGCGCGGGCCGAGTCGGTGACCCCGCCGGTTGAAGAAGAGCGCGTCGGGCGGTGAGTCCGCGCGCATCACGTCGGCGCGCGCGTCCTCGATCCAGAGCTGTACGGTCTCCAGTCCCCGGCGGTGCAACGGCACGATGCGTTCTTTGCGCCCTTTTCCCATCACGCGGAGCAGGCCTTGGCGAAAGTCGACCGATCTCACGTCCAGCCCGCAGAGCTCGCTGACGCGCAGCCCGGCACCGTAGAGGACCTCACACACGGCGCGGTCCAACGTCGCCCAGGCGTCGTCACCCCAGTCGTCGTCGAGCAACGCGTCGAGCTGTTCTCGCACCACGATCTTGGGCAGTCGACGATTGGGACGCGGCGCCGACAGCCGCGTCGGTCGGACTCTCCTCGAGATAACCGCGTTCGACGAGCCACGAAAAGTAACTTCGCAACGAGGCGCGCCGTCGAATGATCGACGTGCGCGCGTCCCCGCGTTCGGTCATGAACGCGAGGTAGTCGCGGAGTGCGTCGAGCGTCACGTCGCGCGGTCGACGAAGTTCGCGCGCTTCGGCCCACGTGATGAAGGCCTCAATGTCGCCCAGGTAGGCGGCTCGGGTCGCCTCGGCCTTGTCGGTCGCGCGAATGGTGACGCCGTAGTCCTTCAGGCGCCACGGTCCAGTTATCTCAACTGATTTTCTCGGGGGCGCCACGCCCCAAGGCTACCGACGACTTCGCGGGCGTCTCGTGACCTCCTAAGGTGAATGGGGACTCTGAGGGGGAATCACGTGTCGCGCATCTTGATTGTCGAAGACGACGACCACATCCGCACCGCACTTCGGTTGATGTTCGAAGGTGAGGGCTTCGTGGTCGACGACGCCCCGACGGGCGAGGTCGGCATCGCGCTGTTCAACCGCATGGCCTCAGATATGGCGATCGTCGACATCATGTTGCCGGGGATGTCCGGCTTCGAGACCTGTGTGGCGTTGCGCAGCGCCAGTGACCTCCCGATCGTCATCGTCTCGGCGCGCGACGACACCGCCGACGTCGTGCTCGGACTCGAGTCGGGCGCCGACGACTACGTCACCAAACCGTTCGTGCCCGAAGAGTTGCTGGCGCGCGTGCGCGCGCACCTGCGCCGTCGACCGGACAAGAGCACCGGGGCCTTTCAGCTCGGTAACCTCCACGTCATTCCCGACGAGGGCGTCGTGCGCCAGAGCGACGGCAACGAGTTGCACCTCACCTCGACGGAGTTTCGCCTGTTGACCGACCTCGCCTCTAACAACGGCAAGGCCCTCTCGCGCGAGGACCTGCTCGAGCGGGTGTGGGGCTACGACTACTTCGGTGACTCTCGACTGGTGGACGTGCACATCCGACGGCTCCGCATGAAGATCGAGCCCGATCCGGCCAACCCGATCTTTCTCGTGACGGTACGCGGCACCGGGTACAAGCTGGTCATCTAATGCGCCGACGGAGTCTCCGACTTCGTTTGCTCGTGACCTTCGGCCTGGGCGCCTTCGTGATCAGCACGCTTTTCGCCTCGCTCACCTACGTCGGCGTCAAGCACCTGTTGATCGAGAACCAACAACAGACCGACCTCAGCCAGAGCTACGTGAACGCCGCGCTCGTGCGAAGCACGCTCTACTCGTCGCCGACCGAACTCTCCGACCTCCTCAACTCGATCTACAAGGCCACCGCCTCCAACGTGTTGGTCCAGACGCACAACGAGTGGTTGGCGCGTTCGAACAGCGCCTCCACCCTCGACGTGTCGGGCAAGACGATCCGGACCGTGGCCGCGGGCCACGCCACCGAACAGACGCTCAACGCCGCGGGGCGCATCATCTTCGTGGTCGGCGTGCCCATCCCCTCGGTCGAGACCCAGGTCTTCGAGGTCTTCCAACTCGCCAACCTGGAGCACACCTTGCGCGTCCTGGCGTTCGTGCTCATCCTCGGTGCGCTCTTCACGTCGATCGTCGGTATGAGCGGCGGTATCTGGGTCGCCCGCCGGACGGTTCGGCCGCTCGAGGAGGTCTCCTACGCGGCCGCGCTGATCGCCGAGGGCGCGCTGACCACGCGGCTGCAGGTCAGTCGGGCCGACCGCGAAGTCCAGCAGCTGACCGAGTCGTTCAATCAGATGGTGAGTCAACTGGTGCTGCGACTCGAGCGCGACGCCCGATTCGCCAGCGACGTGAGCCACGAACTTCGCTCGCCGCTCACCACCCTGGCCACCACCGCCTCGGTGCTGCAACAACACCGCGAGGACCTCACCGCGGCCGGTCAGGAGAGCCTGGACCTCCTGGTGGCCGACCTCTCGATCTTCCAGTCGCTGGTCGAAGACCTCCTGGAGATGTCGCGCAGCGACGCCGGCGCCGTGCCGCTCGTCATGGAGAGGTTGTCGGCGATCGAACTGGTCCATCAGTCGGTGCGCTCGGCCGCTCGTCGCCACGGCATCGAAGAGCCGCCGGTCGAGATCGCCGACGGCGTCGGTGATCCCCTGGTGCTGGTCGACCGTCGACGATTCGAACGCGTCATCACCAACCTGATCGACAACGCGCACCGCTACGCCGAAGGCGCGATCGCCCTACGCGTCGAAGTCCAGGGACACCAACTGGCGATCAACGTCGACGACGCCGGAACGGGAGTGCCGCACGACGAGCACGAGGCCGTCTTCGAACGGTTCTTTCGCGGACGCGCGGCCCACGACCGCGGCATCGCGCGAGGCACCGGGCTCGGTCTCGCGCTCGTGCGCGACCACGTGCGCGCCTTCGGCGGGACGATCACCGTGACCGAGAGTCCCGACGGCGGGGCGCGCTTCCAGATCCTGCTGCCCATCGTCACGAGCGTGCCGACGTGAGAAGGCTCCGCGTACTGATCGCCCTGTGCCTCGGCGCGCTGGCGCTCGCCGGGTGTTCGTTGGTCCCGACGACGTCCTCACCGCAGTTGATCGGCAAGCACGTCCCCTTCGGACTGCTAGGCAAGACCATCCCGGGCACGAACAACGGCCGGGTCCGCTTCATCTCCCAACCGGTGTACATCGTCGACGCGACCGGCCACCTGGCCCCGTCGAGTCGGATCGTGCCGTCGCCGCCGGTGCTGGAGTCGGTACTGCGACAGCTCATCATCGGGCCGACGAAGATCGAATCGTTCGCCGGCTACACCTCGGCGTTGCCGAAGAACCTGATCGTCCTCTCGGCGAGTTTTCGCGGCGCCGTCGGCTACATCGACCTGGCCACGACGCTCTCCGATATGCCTCGCAGCCAGGAGGTCCTGGCCATCGGCCAACTCGTGCTGACGGCCAAAGACGTGGGCGTCACCCGGGGCATCGCGATCAAAGGCGTCGAGATCACCGTCGCCGGCGTGGTGCAGGACTCGCCGTTACCGGGCGGCCACAAATCGATCCTCGTGACGCCGCAAGACTTCGCGCGTCTCTTGAACCCTTAGACGATGGTCGCCGAGCGCTGCGCCGGCGCGGCGTTCCACAGGTGCTCGAGGTCGTAGTACTCGCGCGCGGCTTCGTCGAAGACGTGCACGATGACGTCGCCGTAGTCGAGAGCGATCCACTCGGCGCTGGTCCAGCCTTCGACGCGCAGTGGCTTCACGTCGAGGGCGATCTCCACCAGTCGCTCGACCTCTTCGGCGATGGCGCGCACCTGGCGATCGTTCCGACCCGACGCGACCACCAGCGCGTCGAAGGAGTCGACTAGCTCGCGCAGGTCGAGCACCACGGTGTCGCGACCGAGTTTGTCCTCGGCGGCCATCACCGCGGCGTTCACCAGGGCGGCAACGAAATCGGTGTACGGGCCGCGAGGAGTCTCGCCGCTGGTGACCAAGTTACTCAGTGGAAAACCCTGTCACTCAGTGCGACACCCCGAGCACGACGAGAGCGGCGACGAACGGGACGGCGAGCGAGGCCACTCCGAGGACGGCGTATCGATGCTTCAAGCGACGAATCTCTCTTCGACTCTTCGGCGCCGCTTCCAAGCTGCGCAGCCTCGGGGGCTGGGTCTCGGTCGTGTCGAAGAGTCGGACTGCCATCCCTGGCACTTTAGCCTCGAGCGCCGACGTAAAGCGGAATCACTGACGCCGGGAGATATTTTCGGAGGTTCGACGACGTCGGCTCCAACTCGCGCACGTACGAGCTCGAGAGATCCACGGGGTCCATCGGAATCTCGTAGCTGACCCAACCATCAGGCACAACGCTCTTCGCGCCCGGTCGCGGCACCACGCCCACGCGAACCAACGTTCGCAGTTCGTCGGCCTCGTGCCAACTGTCGAGTTGTTCGGCCAGATCGGCGCCGACGATGAGATCGACGGAGTCCGCAGTCGACTAACAGTTCGCGCACCGTGTCGATCGTGTAGCTCGGTCCGTCGCGGCGGATCTCGCGATCGGAGACTTCGACGAGATCGAGGTCGCCGAAGGCCGCCTCGGCCATCGCCAGTCGCAGCGTCGCGTCGCGCACGTTCCCCTCGAGCCGCTTCAAATAGGGATCACCGGCGACGGTGACTTCGATGAGGTCGTAGCGACCGCTGGCCGCGGCGGCGCGAAGGGCCGCAACGTGACCGAAGTGGGGCGGATCGAAGGTCCCCCCGAAGAGTCCAATTCGCCGATCGCTCACGCGTGACCATCGGACAGCAGACCGCATGACATTGACGACACACTATGACGCGATTACCGGTCGATTCATAGAACCTCTACGCTTTACGGATGGAGAAGTCCACCCCCGACTGGAGCCCGAGCACCTGGCGCACGCGTGACGCGGCCCAGGGGGTGTCCTGGCCCGACGAGGCGCACCTGGCGCGCGTCGAGTCCGACCTCGCGCTGAAACCCCCCTTGGTCTTCGCCGGCGAGGCCCGCCGACTCCAAGACCACCTGGAACTCGTCGCCCACGGGAAGGCGTTTCTGTTGCAGGCCGGGGACTGCGCGGAGTCCTTCGACGAGGGTTCGGCCGACTCGATCCGCGACAAGCTCAAGGTCATCTTGCAGATGGCCGTGGCGCTCACCTACGCGGCCGGGGTGCCGGTCATCAAGGTCGGGCGCATCGCCGGACAGTTCGCCAAGCCCCGCAGCGACGAGTACGAAGAGCGCGACGGCCAACGACTACTGGCCTTTCGCGGTCACATCGTCAACGGCGAGGAGTTCGAGGCGTCGGCGCGTCGGCCCGATCCCGAACGCCTGCTGGCCGCCTATCACCAGAGCGTGGCGACCCTGAATCTCCTGCGCGCCTTCACGACCGGGGGCTTCGCCGCGCTCTCGCGCGTGCACGCCTGGAACCAGGAGTTCGTAGCCAACTCACTCGAGGGCAAGCGCTACGAGGTGGTGGCCGACGAGATCGAACGGGCCCTGCAGTTCATGAAGGCCTGCGGGATCGACCTCCACGACGACGGCGCCTTGCAGGGCGTCGACTTCTACACCAGTCACGAGGCGCTGATCCTCCCCTACGAACAGGCCCTGACGCGCCGCGACTCGTTGACCGGTGACTGGTACGACTGCTCGGCCCACATGCTCTGGATCGGGGACCGCACGCGCCAGCTCGACGGCGCACACGTGGAGTTCTTGCGCGGCGTCTCGAACCCGCTCGGACTCAAGGTCGGTCCGACCATGGGTGTCGACGAACTACTGCGACTGGTCGACGTGCTCAACCCGCAGAACCGCGCCGGACGACTCACGTTGATCGCGC
Source organism: uncultured Acidimicrobiaceae bacterium (assembly GCA_963703105.1). GTDB lineage: Bacteria > Actinomycetota > Acidimicrobiia > Acidimicrobiales > RAAP-2 > RAAP-2. The sequence goes on from OY969792.1 coordinate 445,850, forward strand.
GCATGGGCGACGGGCTGGTCGAAGAGAAACTCCCGCCGCTCGTCGAGTCACTGCGCACCGAGGGCCGCGAGGTCGTGTGGGCCTGTGACCCCATGCACGGCAACACCTTCGTCGCCTCGGGCGGACAGAAGACGCGACGATTCGACGACGTGCTCTCCGAGACCTCGAAGTTCTTCGAACTGCTCTCGCGCCTCGGCACCTGGCCCGGTGGTCTGCACGTCGAGTTGACCGGGGACAACGTCACCGAGTGTCTGGGCGGCGGTTCACGCCTCGACGAGGGCGACCTGGAGCTCAACTACACCTCGATCTGTGACCCGCGACTGAACGCCACCCAGAGCCTCGACATGGCCTTTCACGTCGCCGAGTTCTTGCAGCGTTACTCGGCCGGCAACGGCGCGCGGTCGTTGTAACGAAGGAGTCGTCGCCAGTCCTCGCGAAACTCGATCTCGGTCATCGAGCAGTTCTCGATGCGCGGTCGCAGGCGAACCTGGGGCTCGACGCCCTGGTAGATCTTCATGGCCTGCTCGATGAAGCCGCCGTGACTCACCAGCACCACCAACTGGTGAGGATGGGCCGCGACCAGGTCGCTCGATCGCCGCGCGGCAGCGTTCGTAAAAGCCCAGCAGCGACTCGCCGCCCGGGGCCGTCAGGGCGTTGGGCTCTAAGTCCCAGTCCGGCGCGCCGTAGCGCTCGACATACTGCGCCCACGGCAGTCCGTCACCCTCGCCCACGCTGATCTCGTTGAGATCGGCGTCCACGACCGGTTCGAGGCTCGGCAGTGCGGCCCGAAGAATCTCGCCGGTCTCGATCGCGCGCGGCAGCGCCGAGGTGTAGAACGCCGAGGCCTTCGACAGCTCGGCGCTCATGACCAGGCGCGCCACCAAGGCTTCGGCCTGACGGCGACCCAGCGGCGTCAGTCCCCCGTCGCCGATCGGTCCCCCGGCCAGTCCGTCGGCGTTGGCGTAGCTCTCGCCGTGACGGATCATCAACAGCCGCGTGCCCGAGGGCTTCGGACCGCGTTGACGAAATCCGGCCGGCGGGAGTCGCCGGTCTTCGCTGTCGCTCACGCCAGCTCGCCCACGAATCGCTCGAGTTGGCGCAGCGTCCGGCACTCGATGACCCGTTCGCAGTACGGCGCGTACTGGCTCACGATCGAGTCGCCGCTGTTCCAGTAGGCGGTCGGCTCGGGATTCAGCCAGTAGACCGCCTTGGCGCGGTACTTGAGGTCGGCGATCACCTCGGCGTGGGCCTGGTGGTAGTTGTTGCGCGCGTCGCCCAGGATGAGGATCGTCGATCGCCGGGTGATGTCCTTGGCGAATCGGTCGTGAAAACTCAGCAGCGCGCGACCGTAGTCGGAGTGACCGTCGAAGGCGATGACGTCGGCCTCGGCGTTGATCTTGGCCACCGTCTCGGCCGGGTCGTCGACGCCCTCGAACAGCTGGGTCACCTCGTCGAGTCCGTCGACGAAGACGAAGCTGCGGACCTTGGAGAACTGCGAGCTGATCGCGTGCACCAGGTGCAGCGTGAACCTCGCGAAGGAGGCCACCGACCCCGAGATGTCGGCGATGACGAAGATCTCGGGCTTGGCGGGGTGCGGCGGCTTGAAGCGAAGGTCGATCGGCACGCCGCCGGTCGAGAGGCTGCGACGGACCGTGTGGCGAAGGTCGACCGGCCCGCGGCGCCGGCGACGTCGGCGTCGCGCCAGGCGCACGGCGAGTTTGCGACTGAGCGGACGCAGCGCGCGTTCGAGTTGGGCCATCTCGTCGCGGTTGGCGTGCATGACGTCGAGGTCCTCGGGCAGGGGCTTGCGCACCGACTTGGCCAGCGCCGCCGATCCGCGGTCCTCGACGAGGCGTTCGCGGATCACGCGCTCGATCTCGGCCTTGAGCATCTCGATACGTGAACGGGCCTCCTCACGGGCGAGGCGCTGGGCCAGCTGGTCGTCGTCGGGCGAGCCCTGCGTGAGACGCTGTTCGAGGTTCTCCAGATCGAGGTTGCGCAACGTCCGGTACAGGTAGTAGGTCCCGCCGACCGGACGGCCCGGCTCCATGCCGGCGTAGCGCGTGACCGACTCGCCGGCCGCCAGCCGCAGGGCCTCGCGGTCACCGTCACGCAGCGCCCGGTAGAGCAGCTCGGCCAGCTCCTGGGCGCTGAGCGAGCTCGACGCGCCGCCACCCTCGCCGCGCGACTGACCCGGGCCGGTCGCCCCGGCGGCGCCGTCACGGTCCATCTCGTCGGTGTCGACGTCGTCCATCATCTCCGACGCGTTGTCCCACGACCGCAGGGAGAAGAAGACCTCGAACGCGGTGTTGAAGACGGCCAGGTGATCGCCGTCCTTCACCAGCGTCGCGGCCAGCGAGTTCTTCACCAGCGAGCGATCGGACAGGTCGATGACCTCCATGGCCTTGGCCGAGTCGATGTGCTCGCTCATGGAGATCGGGATGCCCGCGGCGCGCAGTTCGCCGATGAAGTCACCGAGGAGGTTAAGCACCGGTCTTGGGCCGACCGAGGAGTTCCTTCGTGGCGCGCTCGATATCGGTCTGGTACTTCAACAAGATGTGCAGCGTCTCGGCGACGTCGACGTCACCGATCTCGGAACGTCCGAGGACGACGAGCGTGCGCGCCCAGTCCAGCGTCTCGGCGACCGACGGCGCCTTCTTGAGGTCCAGCGTGCGCAACGATCGCACGACCTGGGCGATCTGTTCGGCCAGGGTGCTGGTGATACCCGGCACGCGCGACACGATGATGTCGCGCTCGCGCTCCACGCTCGGATACCCGATGTAGAGATAGAGGCAGCGCCGCTTCAAGGCCTCGGAGAGTTCGCGGGTGTTGTTCGAGGTGAGAAAGACCATCGGGATCTGCTTGGCCCGCACCGTGCCGAGTTCGGGGATCGAGACCTGGTACTCCGAGAGGATCTCCAGGAGCAGCGCCTCGGTCTCGAGTTCGACGCGGTCGACCTCGTCGATCAGCAGCACGACCGGGTCGGTCGCCGAGATCGCCTCGAGCAGGGGCCGGGTCAGGAGGAACTCCTCGCCGAAGATGTCCTCTTCCAGCCGCTCCCAGTCCTCGGTCCCCTCGCCCTCCGGTCGACCGGCCTGGATGCGCAGGAGCTGCTTGCGGTAGTTCCACTCGTAGAGCGCCTTGGAGTCGTCCAGACCCTCGTAGCACTGCAGGCGGATCAGTCGCGCGCCGACGGCGTCGGCGACGGCCCGGGCGAGCGCGGTCTTGCCGGTCCCGGCCGGGCCCTCGACGAGCACCGGTTTGGCCAGTCGGTCGGCGAGGAAGCAGACCGAGGCGATGGCGTCGTCACTCAGATAGTCGTTCTCGGCCAGACGTTGTAAGACGTCCTTGGCCGAGTCGAAGCGCACCGGCGGCACCTCGTCGAGTCCGAGGCGTTTGGCGAGTTCCTCGCGCGGGTCCAGTGCGGTCATCGGATCTGTCCTTCTCCTCGTAGAACCCATTTGAGACAGGTCAGCTCGCGCAGTCCCATCGGACCTCGGGCGTGCAGCTTCTGGGTCGAGATCCCCACCTCGCCGCCGAGTCCCAACTCGCCGCCGTCAACGAAGCGCGTCGAGGCGTTCACCACGACGGCCGCGGCGTCGACGCGCCGCACCCACGCGTCGGCGTTGGCCGGGTCGCCGGTGAGAATCGCCTCGCTGTGTCCGGTGCCGTAGCGCGCGACGTGCGCGATCGCCTCATCGAGTGAGTCCACCACCTTCACCGCGAGGATCAGGTCGAGGAACTCGCGTTCGAAGTCCTCTTCGCTCGCCGACGTGGCGTTCGGCAGGTACCGGCGCGCGGCGTCGTCGGCGCGCAGCTCCACCTCGGGCATGGCCGCCGACATCGCGGGCAAGAACTCCGCCGCGATTCCCTGATGCACCAGCACGGTCTCGGCCGCGTTACAGACCCCCGGTCGCGAGGTCTTGGCGTTTCGCACGATGGCGACCGCGTTCTCGAGGTCGGCCGATTCGTCGACGAAGACGTGGCAGTTGCCGTCGCCGTCGAGCACGTAGGGCACGCGGGCGTGCTCGCGCATCGCCTTGATCAGACTCGGTCCGCCACGCGGGATGAGACAGTCCAGCACGTCGCTCATCTGCATGAACGCGGTCGCGGTCTCGTGCGAGGAGTCCTGCACCAGCGACACCCCGGCCGCCGGGAGGCCTTCTTTTTCGAGGGCCTCGTGCCAGAGCGACACGATGAACTGATTCGTGGCGAAGGCCGAGGCCGACCCGCGAAGGTAGGCGGCGTTACCACTGCGCACGCAGAGCCCGGCCACGTCACTCGTCACGTTCGGCCGATTCTCGTAGACCACGCCGATGACGCCGAGGGGCACGCGGAGCCGTTCGACGCGCAGTCCGTTGGGACGCACGCTCCGATCGACGCTCTCGAACAGAGGATCGGGGTGATGGGCGATCTCACGAAGGGCGCTCTGCCATGCCTTCGACGCGCGCGTCGGTGAGCGTGAGTCGATCGACGCCGGCGCCGGACTCGTGGTAGGCCGCGACGTCGACGGCGTTGATGGCCAGCAGTTCCTCGCGGGACTCTTCGAGGCGGTCGGCCACGTGCATCAGCACGGCGCGACGCGCCTCGTCGGGGGCCTGCGCGAGCGCCCGGGCGGCCTCGCGGACCTCACGGCCCTGCGCCCTCAGCGCGTCGGTTGACATAGAGCAATCGTAATGGGTGACTTCACGTGCGACGAAGGAGGACGAGATCGTCGCGGTGCACGACGACGTCGTCGCTGTCGTGAAACGACTCGGCGCTGACGCGCACCAGACCCTTCGCCACCACCTGACCCTCCGGTCCCTTGATCTCCACGGCGTCGCCTTCGGCGAAGTTGCCGGCGTGTGACTCGACGCCCACGCGCAGCAGGCTTCGACCGTGGTGCTCGAGTGCCTGCATCGCGCCCTGGTTGATGTGCAACGCGCCGCGACTCGCCACGGCGAAGGCGATCCACGATTTCCTCGCCGACAGCCGCTCCGGTCGCGGATGAAAGGTCGTGCCGAATCCCGGCGCGTCGTTGATCGCGCGCACCAGTGCGTTCGGCGCGTGCGCCGGGGCGATCACCGTCGTGATGCCGGACCACGTGGCCATGCGCGCCGCCGCGAGCTTCGAAGCCATGCCACCACTCCCCACTCCCGAGCGACTCACCCCGGCGACGTCGACCAGTTCGGTATCGAAAGCCGTCACCTCATCGATCAACGTCGCCGTCGGGTCCAGTCGAGGGTCGGCGGTCAGCAGCCCGGCGGTATCGGTCAAGAGCACCAGGTGCGTGGCGCCGACGAGGTTGGCCACCAACGCCGCCAACCGGTCGTTGTCCCCGAAGCGAATCTCCTCATCGGCCACGGCGTCGTTCTCGTTCACGATCGGCACGACGTTGAGTGCCTGCAGCGCTTCGAGCGTGCCGCGCGCGTGCAGGTACTGACCGCGGTGGCTGAAATCGAGCGGCGCCAACAGCACCTGGCCCACGCTCGCGCCCACGGCGCCGAAGGCGTCGCGCCACGCGTGCATCAAGAGCGGTTGACCGACGGCCGAGACCGCCTGCAGGGTGACGCTGTCCGAAGGTCGGGGCCGACCGTGGCCGACCTCGGACCAACCGGCGGTGATGGCCCCGGAGGTCACGACGACGACCGTCCACCCCTGGGCGCGCAGATCGACGACGTCGCGCGCCACGTTGTCGAGGGCCTCGAGCGCGACGCCGCCCCCGTCGTCGGTCACCGACGTGGTGCCGATCTTTACCACGAGGCTACGAGTCGCCATCGCCCTCGCTCTCGCCCAGGTCCAAGCGCCCGTGGCGGGCCAGTCGTTCGCGACGCGACGCGCGGTGGTGGTCGCCGCGGTCGAGCCCGGCGCTCGTCTCGTCGCGCCACCACTCGAAGGAGAGTGGTCCGATGGTGACGACGTCGCCGTCGAGAACGCCCGCGCGCGTCAGCATCCGATCGACACCCAGGGTGCGCAGTCGTCGCACGATCTCGGCCAACGCCTCATCGTCGGTCAGATCTTGGAAGCGCACGGCGCGAATCGCCGGTCGTCCCTCGACCACCCACGAGTGCGGTCCACTTCGTTCGACGGAGATCTCATCGGGGAGCGGGCGATGGACGACGACCTCGTGCTCGAGGCGTTGGGTCTCCTCGCGGCGAACCTCAACGACCAGTCCGGCCAGTTCGCGCCAACAGTTGATCGATACCTTCGCCAGTGATCGAAGAGATCGTGAGCGCGTCGGGCATCTCGTAGGCCGCGGCGTCACCCTTGGAACCCACGATCAACCTCGGGCGCTCCAACAGGTCGGCCTGATAGTCCCCGAGCTCGCGGAGCAAGATCTCCAGTTGGTCTTGCGGCGACATCGGCGCCATCTCCGAGAGGTCGAGCAACACACAAAGGACGCGGGCTCGTTCGACGTGGCGCAAGAAGTCGTGTCCCAGTCCGCGACCCTCGGCCGCGCCTTCGATCAGGCCGGGGATGTCCGCCATCACGAACTCCGTGGCGTCGCCCGGGCGGCCAGTTCGTTCTCCGACGCGAACGACGCCAAGGTTCGGTACCAGGGTGGTGAAGGGATAGTCCGCGATCTTGGGTCGCGCGGCCGACACGCGCGCGATCAGCGTCGATTTACCGACGTTGGGGAATCCGATCAGGGCGACGTCGGCCTGCAACTTCAACTCGAGGTTGAACCAGTTCTCCTGTCCCCGTTCGCCCTGTTCGGCGAAGGCCGGCGCCCGCCGGTTGTTCGAGAGAAACCGGTTGTTGCCCTGACCACCCAGTCCGCCCTCGGCGGCCAGCCAGCGGTCGCCCGGACCGTTGAGGTCCACGAGAAGCTCGCCCTCTCGGCTGTAGACCATGGTGCCGACCGGGACGACCACGACCTGATCCTTACCCCTCGAGCCGTGTTGACGCTTGGACGTGCCGTGTTGCCCGTCGGTCGCCCTGCGAAAAGGATGGTCTTGGAAGCCCAGGAGCGAGGCCTGATTGTGGTCGGCGACGATCCACACGTCGCCGCCCTTGCCGCCGTCACCCCCGTCGGGGCCACCCTTGGCGACGTGCGCCTCGCGGCGAAAACTGACGCAGCCAGCCCCGCCGTCGCCCGCTTTGGCGTGCAGTTGGGCGAAATCGACGAACGTAGACACGCCTTCATTCTACGGCTCGGTATTTCTAGGCCATTTCGTGGCGAACGAAGAGTCGTCCGGGTCCTCGCGACGCTGCGTTCGACTACCAGTGCGAGACGCCCGAGGTGGCGAACTGCGTCGCTTCGCCTCGAGTCTCGTACCCGCGAATCTCGTCGATTCGACCGTCCGCGACGGTGAGCACCTGCCAGCGCTCTCCGTCCGGGGCGTTTGACGACCCGTCGGCGCTGTGCATCTTGAGTCCGACCACGATGTGCTCACCGATGACGACGGTGTCGGTGACCTTCGCGCGCACGCCCTTCTCCTTGGCCGCTCCGTACCACGTGAGGATCTGTCGCGAGTTCCGACAGGTCGGCACCTCTTGTTCGGGCGCCCCCCAGCGGGCATTCGGAGTGAGGAGGACGCCGATCTGCGTCAGATCGGCCGATTCCAAGGCGTCGCGCACTCTCGCGGCGAGCATCTCCATGGACTGCATCTCCAGCTGCGCGCAGCAGCACTTGGCGTTGGCACAGGCCCTTAGACGCAGACCTCGGTCCACGACGCAGCCACAGTCCGCACACTCGATCATCACGTCGCCAATATATATTTCCAACGTCGCCACGTCGACAGAATCGCGCGTGATCAATCGGCGTTCGTACGCCGAAATCCCTTCGATTTCCGGTGATTTAAAGAGTTTTGGCGGCTCTGCGGAGAACGAAACGTTACGATTCCTTAACACGGAATTTTCAGAAACCTCGGTTGACCAGCGATTTTAAGTTCTCGAAATCGCTGGGAGAAGCGAAATCTTATGGGAAATCCCAATATTTACTTCGTTTTGCGTAAAGATGGCTCCGGTTGCTGGGAACACTCCCAGTCCGATTCAACGAAGAGTAAGGAGTCGACCGGTGAACAAGGCCGAGTTGGTAGATGCGATTGTTGCCGAAAGCGGCGCAAACAAGAACACGGTAGCTGAGGTCCTCAAGGCCCTTGAAGATGTTGTGGTATCGAATGTTTCAAAGGGTGAGAAGATTGTTCTGTCGGGCTTCCTTTCATTCGAGCGTGTTGCCCGCAAGGCCCGCACGGCACGTAATCCCCAGACTGGCGAAGCCATTCAGGTAAAGGCTTCCAATGCTCCGAAGGTCTCCATTGGCTCGACCTTCAAAAAGGCAGTCAAGAGCGCGTAGTTCTCGAATCCAACAAGAAACCCCCGGGCGAATCCCCGGGGGTTTCTTGTTTTAGGAGGAAAACTCAGCCGACGAGTACGTCAACCAGTTTTCTGCCGCCTCGGTAGCCGAATTTCACGGTTCCTTCAGCGAGCGCGAACAGGGTGTCATCTTTGCCGATGCCGACATTGCGCCCCGGGTGGAACTGCGTGCCACGCTGGCGCATGATGATGCTTCCCGTCTTTACAGCAGTTCCGTCAAAGGTCTTGACACCCAGACGCTGGGCGTTGGAATCGCGGCCGTTCCGGGTGGAACCGCCTCCTTTGGTCTTGGACATCGTTCTCTCCTAGGCCTTGGGCGAGATCTTGGTGATCTCGACGCTGGTGTAGTGCTGGCGATGGCCCCAGCGCCTGCGCTGGATCGACTTCGCCTTGTAGGTGAGGGCCCGGATCTTCGGACCCTTCTCCTCGCCGAGGATCGTGCCGGTCACGGACGCGCCCTTCAAGGCCGGGCCGGCGACCACGGAGTCGCCGTCGACCAACAAGACGGGCTCGAACTGGATTTCGGCACCGTTCTCTTCCGGGCGCAGATCAACGCGGACGACTTGGCCCTCGGTGACGCGCTCTTGAGATGTGCCTACACGGATAACGGCGTACATAGGGATTCAATAGTAGCCGATGGCGCGAGGCGCCCGAGCCCTACAGGCCCGTGTCGACCACGAATCCGCGACCGTCACAGACCGTGCAGATCTTGGACACCGACTCCAAGAGACCCTCGTTGACGCGCTTTCGCGTCATCTCCACGAGGCCCAGTTCGGAGATGTCGAAGACCTGGGTGCGGGTCTTGTCGCGCGAGAGGGCCTGGCGCAGCGCCGAGGCGACGGCCTCGCGGTTGCCCTTGGACTCCATGTCGATGAAGTCGATCACGATGATGCCCCCGATGTCGCGCAGGCGCAGTTGTCGGGCCACCTCTTCGGCCGCCTCGAGGTTGTTGCGAAAGACGGTCTCTTCGAGGTTGGTGGTGCCGACGTTCTTGCCGGTGTTGACGTCGATGACCGTGAGGGCCTCGGTGCGCTCGATGATCAACGATCCGCCCGAGGGCAGGAAGACCTTGCGGTCAAGCGCCCGGTGCAGCTGTTCGTGGACGAAGTAGCGCTCGAAGAGCGGCAGCTCCTCGGTGGCGCGGTCGTAGTACTCGATGCGATCGGCCAACTCGGGGTTCACGGCCAGGACGTACTCGCGGACCTTCTCGTAGAGCACCTGATCGTCGATGAGGACGCCGCGGTAGTCGTCGTTGAGCTCTTCGCGCAGCACGCGCACCGCGAGGTCGAGGTCGCGGTAGACGAGTCGCGGCTGATTGGACTTCGCGACCTCGGCTTCGATGGCCGCCCACTTCTCCGACGAGAGAGGTGACGTCGCGCGCGAGGTCGTCGGCGGTGACGCCTTCGGCGGCCGTGCGGATGATGATGCCGTGGCGCTCGGGCTTCACGTCGTCGATGATCTTGCGGAGTCGTCGTCGCTCGCCGTCGGGCAGACGCTTGGAGATACCGATGGTGCTCGAGTTGGGAACCAGCACCGCGAAGCGACCGGGCAGCGAGACTTCTTGAGTGAGGCGCGCGCCCTTGGCGCCGATGGCGTTCTTGGTGACCTGACAGATGATGGTCTGTCCGGACTTGATCATCTGTTCGATGCGCTTGTCGTTCGTCGACGCCCCTTCGACGTCGTCCAGGTCAAAGGAGATGTCGCCGCGATACAGCACCGCATTCTTCGGGATTCCGATGTCGACAAAGGCCAATTCCATGCCCGGTAGCACGTTCTGTATTCGTCCCACGTAGATGTTGCCGTCGATCTGGTTCGTCTCGTCGGCCGCCTTGGCCACGGTGTACTCGACCATGGTGCGGCCCTCGAGGGTCGCGATGTGCGTCGCTTCCTTGGTGGTGTGGACGCACATGAGGTAGCGACCCTGGGCGCGCGTGCGCTTTTCCCCGCCGCGACGTCGCTTGTTCTTGCCCCGGCCGGCCGCGCTCTCGTCACCGGCCGCTTCCGGCGCGGAGGCCTCAACCGGAGAGTCGAACGTTCGATTCGGATTGCGCGGCTGTCCGCCCTGGCCGCCTTGACCGCCTTGGCCGCCGCGACCACGTCCGCCGCGTCGGCGTCGGTTGCCGCCGCCTTGACCCTGTCCTTGACCTTGCCCCTGACGAACAGGAGCCTGACCGTTCGACGTTGGGGTCGCGGACCCTGGTCGGGTATCGCCAATCTGTGGGGCTGGTCGGGTGTCGCCTATCCGAGGGCTAGACGATGATGCGGGTTGAGTGTTGGTTTCGTCGCTCACGACGGGTACTCCTTGAGTTCTTAGGTAGAGGGGCGCAGTGCGCCGCGCTTACGGGGGTGGATACGCGCCGAAGGGCTCGAGCGACGTAGGTGTTGGGAGAGGTGGCGTGAAAAGTCAACGTGAGAGCGGCTATCCAGGTTAGGAATAGGGTCACTTCACTGCCGTGTACCACGTGTAGTCCTCAATGCCTGCAGGAACGGAGTGCGACTGCACCGCGCAACTGCTGCGTTCTTTACGCGCCCTGCACCTTTTGCACAGAAAACGCCCAACGCCATCAGGCTAGTCGCCGACACGGCCCGACCAGCGACTGGTCCTATTTCGACACGGTGTAGCTGTAGGGAATCGCGGCCAGTTCGTCCGAATTCACCGGGCCGTCGAAGAACTCGGTGCCGACGGTGTAGTCGTCAACGTAGAGAGTTCCCGAAACCCGGGTCCCCGGCGGGCCGGTCGGGGTGACGCTCACCGTGATGGTGGCCGACGCTCCCGGGGACACGTACACGGGAGCGAAGGTACTGGTCAGTCCGTTGACGGAGGACCAGAGGTCACCGGTCGCGGACGTCATCGAAAGGTCGAACGCCTGGGTCACCGCCTTCATGGTCGCGCTCGCCCTTTCGGTCGGGGCCCCCGCGGCCGGATACGGTCCGATCTCTTCGGGATCGAACAGCCAGAAACCCGAACTGATGTCCGGTTCGGTGAGCGTCACGTCGGCGCGGTCCCCCTCGATCGATCCCGTCGTACTCAACCCCTGGTTCACCCCGGGAGCGATATCGGGGTCGCCCGAGAAGTATTGGAGGTCGAAGGTCACGGGTCCCGAGGCGGTGATACTCGCCTGCAACTGCGTCGTCTGCGAGGGCACCGCGTAGTACGGGAATATCAGTCCCGGGGGCAAGGGCAGCACGATGTACGCGGCCGTTGGCGGAAAGTTCTGGTCCATCAGGTTGATCGTCTCGCTCTGGTTGAGTCGCGGATCGACGAAGAACTCCTCGGGCGCGTTGCCGGAGTTGGTGACGGTGACGCGATACGTCTGCGTCGTGCCGGTCCCGATCGACGCGGTGCCGTTCGGCAGACTCGCGGTGACGTTCACCTGGTTGAAGGCGATCGTGCCGGTGAACGGTTCACTGAGCTCTAGTCCGGAGACGGGGTTGAGCCACTCGACGAGCAGTGTCCACGTGCCGCTCATAGGACTGACCGCGTACAGGTCCGCGGCCAGACTCGACGTCGGGACCCCGCGTGCGTTGTCGCGCACGTTCGTCGAGTAACTCACGGTCTGGCCGTTCGGGTCGATCAGTTCGTCGACGAAGAAGTCACCGGGATCGTTCGCCAGCGTCACGCTCACGTCGAGGTCACTCTGACCCGAGGGCACGTTAAATGCGTAGGAGTTGGCCGCGGCCTGGGAGCCGTTCCGGCCGTTGCCACCGGTGAGTACACCGCTGAAGGATCCGCCGTGCAGGTTGACGGCGACGGTCGTGCGCACCGTCACCGGCACCGTAGTGGTGCCGTAGGGGCTCGAGACGACGACGGACTGACTGGTATCCCCCGAGATGTTGGAACTCGCGAGGGACAGTTGCGCGACGCCGCTCTGGCCGGGCCCGATGGTCAGGGTCGACGGGACGATGGAGCCGCCCGGGACGTAGGTGAAGGTGTCGGCGCTCCAATGGATGATCCCGCTCGCGCCGAGACCGTCGCCCTCGGCGAAGAAGACCGCGGTCCACCTCCCGGGCGGCGGATTGGCCACCTCGACCTCGCCGTAGTCCCCGTACCCCTGCGGGAGCGAGTAGGCGGCGTAGGTCCCGTTGGGCTCGATGAGCGCGAGCTCGAACAAGGAGGCTTGACCGGCGAAGGAGTGGGCGGCCGCGAACTCGAGCCTCGAAAGTCCGTTGGTCGTGGGGACGGTGAAGTGCTCGTCTTGATAGACCTGTCCGATTCCGCTCCAACTGGGGAAGGTCCCTGTGTTCGCCGGACACCCGAGCGTAGGAGACGCGGGTTGCATGCAGAAGCCGCCGCTCGAGGACGCCACCGGCGTCGGAGCGAGCGACCTCGTCGACAGGTTCACCGTCACAGCGTTGTCCCCCGTGTTGCTCACGTGGACCAATTGGCTGGAGACATCGCCCGGATCCTGGGTCACGTTGATCTGTCCAGGGTTGAGCAGCAGTCCCCCGCCGGAGCTGGACGAGGTTTTGTTAGCGCCGTCGCCGCCGAAGACAGACTTGGCCTCTTTGACAGCCGCCAGAACGTTCAAGAGTCCGGCGCCCTGCTCGGTCGCGGGCGCGCCGATGTCGGTCGAGGTGCTCATGAGGATCTGCTTGACCAGAGCCGGCGTTGGGTCGGTGCCGTCGTGCGTCGAGGCGTAGGCCTGAATCACGTCGGCCGCGGCCCCGGCCGTCAGCGGGGCCGCTTCGCTCGTTCCGCCGAAGAGTTCAATGGGCGAGCCGGCGTCGTTCTCGTTGTCGCAATCCGCGTACAGGGGGTTAGAGGTGCACACCGACCAGTTGAGGTCGCCCGGGGCCACGAGGTCGACGGTGTTACCGGCCTGGGTGTAGCCACCCGAGGAGAGGCTCGAGATGTTGTTGTCGACGTACGCTCCGTTGGCGTTGGGGTCGTTGATGCCGCCGTAGGTCAATTGCGTGTAGCTGCGGAACGTCGTCGACGCGCCAACGCTGATGACGTTCGGGTCCGAGGCCGGCGAGCCGATGGTGCTGGTGTTTCCCGCGTCGCCCGAACTGACGACGACGGTGACGCCGGCCGCGACGGCGGCGTCGTTGGCGTCACGGGTGACGTCGAGCGCGGTGTCGGGGAAGCTTGTCGAGCCGAAGGACTCGTTGATGACCTTGGCGCCGCTCGTTACGGCGTAGTTGATGGCCTGGAGGAATCCCGACGTCGTGGTGTCGTTGTTCGTGGCGAAGACTTTCAGAGCCTCGACGTCGGCGCCGGGTGCGACGCCGACGATTTTGATGTCGCAGCCCGTCGGCAACGGGTGCGCGGGTGACACGTACTGGGAGAGGTCGTACACGGCGTTGCCCTGGGCCGCGATGGAACTGGCGTCACCGAATGCTTCGGCGCCCGGCGTCGGGGCGTCCGCCCCGTCGCTCGAGAAGTCGTACTCCTTCACGACCGGCTCGCCGGCTGTGCCGTACACCGCGTTGCGCTGGAAGTCGGGATTGGTCGGGTCGAGACCGTCGGCGAGGATCGCCACCGTCACGCCGGAGCCGTCAATGGTGCCCAACTGATCCGGCGTGGCGTTGATATTGGTGAGCGCTTCAGGATTCAACTGCGGGTTGTGTGCGGTACCACAGGTCGTATTCACCGTGACTTTTGACGTGGGATTGTGTAACACCTTTGCCCGCCGTTGTACCGCAACGGGGCGGGAGCTCGGAATCGGTCCAGGTATGACGGCGTTGGGGAGCACCTGAGCGACCGCCGGATTGGCGGCGAGTAAGCGCGCCTCCCCCGGCGACATCTTCGCCACCAGCGCATTGATCACACTCAGTGAGGAAATGTCGGTTGCCCCGCTTTCGAGCAGGGACCGAACTATCGGAGCCTGCTCGGTCCGGACTGCGGCCTTGCGTTCGGCCGAGCGCGGTGCGAGTGCGCTGTTCTGATCGCGCAGTATGACGATCATCTGCTTGGCTGATCCGGAGGTCCGGACGGCGGCACTGCCGGAGGCCACGTTGACTAAGACGGTCCCGCAGCAGACGACCCATGCCAAGACCCAGGCACCTACCTGGCGAGAATGAGACTCTCTCCTCGGCACGAAACCGGTGTTGACGACACGGCAGATATTTGACCCAGGGGCAACCTTCGATTCGACTACACCCGAGATCTCACGTGTCGTGGGCCGGCCGACGCGCAGATGACCCATGATCGAGTTAGGTGTACGCGGCTGGCGTGAGTGTCAATCCGGTGAAACCAACTCCCGTCATGACCACTGCGCCCAGAAGATTCCTGGTCTTCATGACCAGAAGGAGGAGTGCGGCCCCATCGCCTGACCTTACAACCGTCCACGAACCTCACGCATTCAGTCACGCGCGGCGATTCACGTCAAGCCACTCCGAGAGGTCCCGCCGAAACTCGTGCAACGAAGGGGCCCAGTCGAGACGATCGACCGTTCAGTGCGTCGTGGTCGTGGTCGGTGATGTGGTGGTCGTCGTGGTCGAGTGCGGCGTCGTGGTAGTGGTCGTGGGGGCCGTCAACTGCCGCTTGAGTTTGACCGGACCGATGGGGTGGGCCACGAGGTAGTTGAACGTCCGCGCGACGACCGGGGCCGCGGCGTCGGCCCCGTATCCGCCCTCTTCGATCACGCACAAGACGACGTACTTGGGGTGCGTGGTCGGCCCGAACCCGACGAACCACGAGTTCGGTTCCTTGCTTACCCCGCCGTTGCTCGCCGTGCCGGTCTTGCCGGCGATCGGGAAGGAGGTGAGCGAGAAGTTGATGTTGGCGTGGAACGGTGCGTACGCCGTGCCCGCGGGGTTCATGACGACCCCTTCGAGTCCCTGGAGGATGGGGTTGCGCACGCGCGGTGGCAAGCTGACGTGACCGAGGACGCGCGCGCCGTAGCGCAGCACGGTCTGCCCGTGCGCGTTGACGATCGCGGCCGCGACTTCGGGGGCGTAGCGGGTGCCCCCGTTGGCGAAGGTGGCGTAGGCGTTCGCGAGGGCGATCGGCGTCAGCGCGGTGGTGCCCTGGCCGAAGGCCATCTCGATGTTGTCACCCGTGTACCAGTTCACGTTGGGGAAAGAACTCGGAGCTTCGGCGTGCAGGACCCGGCGCACCGCCGGTGAGTCGACGCGCCCGACGACCTCGTTGGGCAGGTCGATGTTGGTGTACTGGTCGAGGCCGTACTCGTGCGCCACGTTCTGGATCGGGGTCTGGCCAAACCGGGCCTGCTGGGACCAGAAGAGGTAACCCAAGTTGTAGAAGTAGTAGTCCGAGGACTCGGTGAGAGCGGAGGTCAGGTTGACCTGGCCCAGGCCCGTCGTCTCGTCGTCGTGAAAGACGCAACCCTTGGGGTTGGTGCGACAGCCCGGCACCTTGAAGCTGCCAGTGTCGTCGATGAGGGCGTTGGGTGAGAGGACGCCGGTCTGCATCTCCGCGGTCGCCGAGATCATCTTGAAAGTGCTACCCGGGGTGTAGAGGCCCTGGATGGCGTAATTGTTGAACGCTCCTACGGCGAGCAGATGGTGGAACTGCGCCTCCGAGAGACCGTTGACGAACGACGACAGGTTGTAGGACGGGTAGCTCGACATGGCGAGCACCGCGCCGTTGTTGACGTCCATCACGACTGCGGCGCCGTTGATGGCCGCGGGCAGGACGCCCGAACGCGGGTCCGGCACCGTGCGGTCGTGCAAGATGTCGGCTTTCAAGATTCCGTCGAGGGCCTTTTGCAATCCGCCGTCAATGTTCAGTACGACCGAGTCGCCGACCTTGGGCTGGGTCGTCTTGAGCGTCCCGATCACGTTGCCGGTGGCGCCCACTTCGATAGTGCTGGTGCCGTCGTGACCACGCAGGTACTGCTCGTAGAAGGACTCGATGCCCGACTGACCGATCGTGGAGTCGGTCTGGTACCCGGCGCCGGGGTGCGCCTTGATCTCGTTGGCCGTGATCGGACCCACGTAGCCCAGCACCTGCGCGCCGACGTTGCTCCCGAGCGGATAGGTGCGCTGGGAGACGTCCAACACCGACACGCCGGGAAACTCCGAGGCGTGCAGCTTGATGAACTGGACGATGTTGGCGGGTGCGTTGGCGAGGATGGGCGCCGGCTGGTACGGGTTGTAGGCCTGGTTGGCCAGGTCACCGGCGATCTGAGTCACGCTCTGTCCGGTGAGTGACGCCAGCGTGCCTTCGATCTTCGGATTCAGCGTGGCCTCAGCGCGCGAGAGTCGGATCTCCACGGTCGTCACGTTGTTCACCAGTGGCGTGCCGTTGCGGTCCAGGATAAGTCCGCGCGACGCCGGAATGGTCGCCACGTGGAGCGACAGGGCGTCCACCTGGGCGACGGACTGGTTGTGGTCCTTGATCTGCAGCACGTAGAGCCGCGCGACCAACAACAAGAACAACAGGAGGAAGAATCCGCCGATTACGTACCAGCGACGTTCGGGCCGCAACTTGACGTCACCGGGTGCGGCCACCAGGTCACGGATGCCCACCGGTTTGGGCTCATTGATCGAGCGGCCCTGACCACGGAAGGGATGGAGCGAGACCCACGGACGCCACAGTCGCGAGAAGAGCGAACCCGAAGGGCGATCACGCCACGACCCCTTCATCGACGCGCCCGCACTCCCGAGCGCCCGACCATGCGCGCGAGGCGCGAGACCGGTCGGGCCAATACAAAGAAGGCGATGGCGTTCACGACCACCGAATTGATCAGACTGCCGTGCCACAGCGAGAAGTTCAAGACGCCGATGCCACCGAGGGTGAAGATGACCGGCGCCGCGGCGCCCGCACCCGCCGCCAGGATGGGCGTCACCCACCAGGCCGCGGAGTCGAGGTCGCCCACGCCTTCTTTCCCCAGACGCGACGCACCGTAGGCGAGCAGGACTCCCACCATCGCGGTTAGTCCGAACGGGGTCGTCGCGTGCGTGTCGAAGAACACGCCCCCCACCACCGCCGACCAGACGGACAGTGTGGTGAAGCCGGCCAGACCGAGCGCGAAGGGCCAGAGCCACACGAGCATGAAGACCACGCCGGCGAATCGCCACGTCGAAAAGACGGAGAGCTGTATCCCGACGATGAACATGGTGACGACGATGACCGGTATGAGGGCCCGCGTCACGTGGAAGGCTCCCACAGCACGACGTCGAGGTAGTCGAGGTTGCGCAGGTCAGCCAGTGGATGCAACGAGAGGTTGTAGGTGGCCGCGCCGGGGGTGAGTGTCACCTTGGTCACGCTCGCGACCGGCAGGCCCGGAGGAAAGAGTCCGCCGTCGAGACCGTTCGTGGACAGCACGGTGCCGGAGCGCACCGACGACGTCAGAGGCACGGCCGTGGCGCCGAGGCCGTTGTTTACGCCCTGGCCGTTGACGACGAGCGACGTCTTGCCCGTTCCGAAGGTCACCCCGATGAGGGACTTCACGTCGGTGATGAGTTGGACTGTCGCGCCGTGCGGGCTCGTCTGCGTCACCAGACCGACCAATCCCCCATTGGCCACGACGGGCATCCCCACCATGACGCCGTTGTCCCGGCCCTTCGAGATAGCGACCGTGGCGGCGAAGTTCGTGGGCGACAGGGCGGTCACCTGGGCCGCGACGGTGGGCAGCGCGCCGACGAAGGGTACGTCGAGCTGCGTGCTGAGTTGCTCCAGTTGCCGGTTCTCCGCCCAGGTCTCGTTGGCCCGGAGTTCGGCCTTGCCCAATTCGTAGCGCAGCTTCTGGTTCTGGGCGACGACGTCGCTGTAGTTGATGGCCCCGGCGAACATGTGGCCGATGGGCCGCGCGATCTCGTTGACCGTCCAGGTGAAGGGCGAGGTGACGAAGTTGGCCGCCGTGCGAAGTCCCGACACCACCCCGCCGCTGAGATAGAGCACCACCAGGAGCACCGAGACGGTGGCGCCGATCGTCCACGTACGACGCCTCGTCCGATCGGTGGCCACGGGTTAGCGCGTAGGACTGGTCTTCAACATGCGCGCGAAGACGTCGAGTTCTTCGAGGCACATGCCGCTTCCTAGCGCCACGCAGTTGAGCGGGTCGTTCGCCACGATGATGGGCATATTGGTTTCGTACTCCAGGCGCGCCGCGATGCCGGCGAGCAACGCGCCGCCACCGGTCAAAACGATGCCCTGTTCCATAAGGTCCGACGAGAGTTCCGGCGGGGTGCGATCGAGGGTCACTTTCACCGCGTCGACGATGGCCTGCACCGGCTCTTCCATGGCCTTGCGGATCTGTTCGGTCGAGATGATCACCGTCTTCGGTAGTCCGGTGACGAGGTCGCGACCACGGATCTCGGCGCGCAACTCCTCTTCGAGCGGATAGGCCGAGCCCAGTTGAATCTTGATCTCTTCGGCGGTTCGCTCACCGAGCGCTAGCTGGAACTCTTTCTTCACGAACGCGATCAACGCCTCATCGAGTTCGTCACCGCCCACGCGGATCGACTGACTGGTTACGATTCCGCCGAGAGATATGACGGCGACCTCCGTCGTACCACCGCCGATGTCCACGACCATGTTGCCGGTCGGTTCGTGGATCGGGAGACCGGCGCCGATCGCGGCGGCCATCGGCTCTTCGATGATGTAGGCCTTGCGCGCGCCGGCGAACTCGGCGGCCTCCATGACGGCGCGCTGCTCGACGCCGGTGATACCGGACGGGACGCAAATCACCATTCTTGGTTTCGCGAAGCGACGTTGGTGGACGCGGTGGATGAAGTAGCGCAGCATCTTCTCGCAGATCTCGAAGTCCGCGATGACGCCGTCCTTCAATGGACGGATGGCCTGGATGTTGCTCGGAGTTCGACCGATCATGCGCTTGGCCTCGGCGCCGACGGCCAGCGGCTTCCCGTCTTTGACGTCGACGGCGACGACCGACGGCTCGTTCAAGACGATGCCGCGGCCCCGCACGTAGACCAACGTGTTCGCCGTTCCGAGGTCGACGGCCATATCTCGGCCCAAAAGTGAGAAACGACTATCAACCATAAAGACCCTTTAAGTAGTGACGACGATGCCCTCTTCGGCTACAAGGCTAGGACACCAGAGGCTCTCAAGGCCAATAAACCTGATGATTCACGATGACTCGCACGTGGAAGTACGCGCGTGCCCTCAAATGCCGTTCTTGCAAGTGAATAAACGCGTCACGACGTACAACTCCGGTTAACCACGTCATCGAAGTTCACGTCAAAGAGATTCTTAAGAAAATCTGCACGCTGTCTCAATCGGTTTCTGACAAATCGATTGGGCAGAGCGGATGCGGCCGCGAGGTCTCATCCGTCGTGGCGCAGTCACGAAGAGTACGAACGCGTTCACAATGCTCATCGAAAAAACGTACAGAAAGTGGACATGGATCAGGATGGCGGATCCGCACTTCTGACCACTCGACAATTCTCAATGTGTTACAAACGACGGATTTTCACACAATTATGGTAACGTCCCGATTGCCATATGTCGGCTGGTTATTTTAAATTTTATGAGCCATTTAGGGACATGTGTTGAGTCTTCGGCTATTGACGGTACCGGTATCGGATTATTTCTCGAGAGGTTGAAAAGTGAATATACGAGAACGAAAAATGTTGGAGATCTTGAAAAAGGGTCAAGAGGAATATGGCTACCTCTCGGTCAAGGCAGAGTTTGAAGCGGAAGGTACACGCGTAGATGAACTACTACGACTGAACGAATTGACTCGAAGAGCAAACCTGAAGCTAGGACTCAAGATCGGGGGTTGCGAAGCGATCCATGACCTGTTGCAGAGCAAATTGTTGGGGGCCGACTATGTGATTGCACCAATGATCGAAAGCGGATACGCACTACACAAATTCATTGACGCAAAGAACAAGGCGTATTCGGAGGAGGAGCAAGAGGACACGGACTTCCTCTTCAACCTTGAAACGATTGCTGGCTACAACTCTCTCGACGAAATGATGGACATAGCCGCGGCTCCGAATGGCGTCGATGGCGTCGTTTTCGGGAGAGTGGATTTTTCGGGGTCGAACGGCCTACCGATAGAGGCCACCAATTCGGATGAGGTTACAGAGTATTGCGTGAAGGCTGCCGCGGCCTGTAAGAGTAAGGGTCTCGAATATGTGGTCGGGGGTGGGGTTGGAATAGATGCACTTCCAGCTCTGCGCAAGATCCACGACACCTTCTTGACCCGATTTGAGACCCGAAAGATTATTTTCTCCAGTGATTGCCTTGACGGCTCGAACGCGAAGGAAGGGCTTCTCCAGGCGGTTCACTTTGAAATCCTGTGGCTGTTGAATAAGCGCGAATATTACGGAAACATTGAGCGTGAGGACGCAAAACGGATTGACATGCTCGAAAGTCGATGGAAGGTACTCTCGGATAGTTGATCACTCACTGCAGACCTCCCGGGCTGGACCGTGAAGCGACCGAGAGCATGAATTCAAACAATGCTGTGCAGAGCAGTCCGGAAGGCTTCTTGAAGTCTTGGCATGGCGTCGCTGGTCAGTGGAAAGTCAATAAAAACAATCTCGCCAATCGACTTCGGAATGACGAGTTTCAGGACTCCAACTTCCGTTTTTTTGTCTTTGAATAACAGGTCGATTATTCCTGTCAATTCGATATTCCTAAGTCCGTCTCGCGTGATGTTATTGATCAGTTGCGATCCAACCTTCAGTATTCGCTCTCTCTCGGACTGCGAGAGCAACCCAGCCTGAATACTCATTTCATTCTCAATGATGAGTCCAATCGCAACCGCTGTTCCGTGTGGGATTGCCCAATTCGTTAAAGCTTCAATCGCGTGACCCAGGGAGTGTCCGTAGTTCATGGATCGGCGCAGATCCAGTTCGAACTCGTCGACTTCAATTACCGATTTTTTGATCCCAAGTGCTAAGTGGATTATCTTCTCGAGTGATTTCTGATCTCGTTCCAGTGCCGAAGGCAACAGTTCCTCAAATTGAGAGAACGAATCAAGACCACCAATGATTGAGAGGCGAAAGGCTTCGCCCAATCCAGAGTCGATCTCTGACTGCGGAAGTGTCCTGAGAAAGTTTGAATTGACCATTACTCTTCGTGGTGCAGAGAACATTCCAACGAGATTCTTCGCACCCTGAAAGTTCAAAGCACTCTTTGAACCGATACAACTGTCTGTTTGCGCTAAGAGAGTTGTGGGCACGTACACCCAGGGAACTCCTCGCTTGAATACGCCGCACGCAAATGCACCAACGTCCTGAACTATTCCTCCCCCTAAGACGACAACAGTCGAACCTCTTCCCACTCGCTGTGTACTCGATGAAGTCGAGTACGGTGAGAACTCCGTCAATGCTCTTGAAGCTCTCGGACGCGTCGACGTACAAAGTGGGATGCTGAGTGACAACCGAAGAAGATTCGACATGAGAGTTGAAGACGTTCTGGTCACATAGAACTATTGGATCAGTCAGGTCCGAAAACAGCTCCCTAAGGCTCTCCTCGATGCTCATATCACTCGTGAAGTCGACTCGGTAATCGCGCGGTGAAGACATTATGTGGAGTGTCGCGACCTCTCCAGAGGACACGTAGCTGAATTGAGTACCTTGTACCGAGAAGTCCGACACGATCAGTTCCTTCCTCCATCAATGGAGAAACCACCGTCAACGACAATGTTTTGACCAGTTATGTATTGATTGGACTCAGAACCGAGAAAATACGCTGCCTCCGCAATATCGCTGGGAAGACCAAGTCTCTGGACGGGGATATTTCTCTTAAGCCGATTGATCGTTTCTGAATCATTGTTCTTCGATGTCAACTCAGTATTGATGTAACCGGGCGAGACTGAATTGACCAGAACACCATCACCACCAAGTTCAATAGCGAGCGTCTTGCAGGCGCCGATCAACGCATGTTTCGATGCGGAATACGGTAGGCGGCCGCTTCGCGATAAGAATCCGAAAATCGACGAAATGGCCACGATTCGGCCTCGAAGTGCTATCAACTCCGGCAATAGGCAACGCGTCACTTTGAGGAAGCCTTCAAGATTCACTTCAAGGGATTGCCGCAATTCCTCGTCGGACAAGTCAACGAAGAGTTTTGGATTATTAAAACCGGCTGCATGAACCAAGACCCCTATTTCAAAGCGAGGTCGTTCAAACCACCGTTTGATTGACTCCGTGCTCGACAAATCAAAGTCCTTGGTCCCACAAGAAAGTACTTCGTGCCCATTGCTTTGAAATTTAAGGGCAATGCTGGAACCAATTTCCCCAGTTCCTCCCAGTACCAGGACGCCTGGCTTTGTTTCCATATATCTGCTCCGATGGGAATAGTTGCCGACAGCTTTACTTCAGTACTTCACTTCACCAAACGGACGATAATTGGCCGAACAACCACCCAATGCCAAGAATTGACATTATTTGGCGGAACTCAGTGACACCGCTCAGGGTGTCGAAGGCTTTAACCCTTCTTCTCGACTCGAATCCTCTACGAACTCAAAGGAGAATCACCGTCATCGGAATCACCGAACGTGGATCTGGGTGAAGGATCCGCGAACCCGACAGCCTGGCGAATTATAAAGTTCGGTCGACCTTTGACTTCTTCGTAAATCGAGCCAATATAAAGACTCAGGATGCCCATGAATAAGAAGAGGACGCTGAACATTAGGAGCATAAGTGCAATTATCGATCCAAATCCTGGGAACGGCACGCCAAACAACAGCCAATCGACTGAGAATCCAACCAGCGTGAGTAACGAACCAATGAAAATCACGAAACCAAAGACAGGAATGAGAACTAGGGGGACCTGCGAATGAGCAAGTATTCCTTTGATCGCAAGATGAACTACGGGGAACGTATACGCCTTGGATTCGCCCGCAAACCGCTCTTCACGAACGAACTCCACTCCAACTGAAGAGAATCCGACCCAGGCAACGAGACCTCGCACAAATCGGTTTCTTTCCTCCATTTGCCGAACCTGCTCGTATACCTGTCGGTCAAGAAGCCTAAAATCACTCGCGTTGCGCGGAATGAATTCGCCCGTCAATTTACCCATAAGCCAATAAAAGATGTGTGAGTTCATACGGCGAATCGGACCCGTACCCCGTCGTCGTGTGACAATGCCATAGACGTTCTCGTACCCTTCCTCCCACTTCTCAACAAATGTTGGAATGAGTTCAGGAGGATCTTGAAGGTCCGCCGTCATAAGAACCAAGGCGTCACTATCAACCACGGAAAGTCCTGCGGTTATGCCGCCATCCATACGAAAATTTCTAGCGAGCTGCAAAATTTTGAATCGAGAATCTTCGTTATTGATTCTCTGCAGCTTTTCGAAGGTTTGGTCACTCGATCCATTCTCGACGAGTATTGCCGTGAAGTCATAGTTCACAAGCTGGTCAAAGACCTTTTTCAGTCGAGCACACAACTCTTCGACACATTCGTCTTCATTGTAAGCGGGAACGACAACCGAAATAGTCTTCTTCACGCATTTTATAGTAATGCACCAGTTGGTGATTCTCCGCTCCAACCGTTACGTCGGACATTTGTGTGTCGACGGTCACCGAATTGGCGCCAACTCTGCTCGCAGCCGATCGTTGAAGTTAGTCGTGGCGATTATGACTCGATCGATTCAGACTGTTTCGCCGCATGAGAAGGAATATTGTCGTCACCTAACTCAGCGTGACTCACACTTGGATTGTCATTGGTACTGATCCGTCTTTCGCACACCCCATCGTGAATCACGGCAGCACCAAGAGCGACTAATAGCGGAGCGGTAAAGAGCACGCTAATGTCCACCTGCGAATTAGCGATATAGAAGTACGCCTTCGGTGCAAGTATGAGACCAAAAAGACACGCAATTCGAAGGGTCCTTGCGTTGACGCTCCCCTGACGTATGAATAATGCCACGGGTATCAAGAGGAAGATCAATTCGTAATAGTACGAAACCGTAGGAAGTAACAGGAACGCGACTGTCGCAAGGGTTGTAGACCTCCAAAGTGACTTCTCCTTAAACCAGAGATACCAAGTCAGAAAAGTTATTCCGGTCGTTTCCAGATAGATCGTGAACGGTTGGATGGCGCGCCATACCACTTCCATTCCATGCATACCGTTGATAGCAAGCCCGAAACCTTGCGCTGCTCCAACCAGTGAGTTGTTGTAATAAGTGGACCCCACCGTGCCACCTGGATTCGAGGAGAATAAATCACTTGGGAGTCGATCCAAATTCTGGCGGAGCGAGCCATCAAATCCGAGAGTGGCGAGGAGCGTTGCGCAGATTACGACGGCAATTGCGAGAATTAGATATGGCTTGCGCCCACGAAGAAAGAGGAGTAAATAAAGCCCGGGAAAGATTTTCGCTGCACCTGCCATTCCAATCCACACTGCGGCAAGTCCACTTCGCCTCTGCTCAAACGCAGCGGTTCCAAGGACAACAAAAATAAACACAAGTAGATCTATGTTCGCGCGGTCAAAGGCGAAGGACACTGGCAACGAAAGACACAGTGTCGCCACAACCAATGCCTGACCAATTCGAGAGAGTCCCTGGGTGAATGATCGGGCAAACCACCAGAGCATGAAACCAGCGCAAACGGAAAGAAAGACATAAAGGCTCGCGTACTGACTCATCCAGCTAAATGGTGAGACCAACCAAAACCCGACAGGCGGATAATTACCGGCTTGCACGCCATAAGGGTTCAGACTCTTAAAGATCTCAAAGACCTGCATAAAATCCGAGAAACGTGGAATTGGGGTCGCTAACCACGTGCTCCGCTCAAAATATGGCACTGGGCTTTGCTGAACGTGGAGCTGATCAATGAAAAGATTAACGACGATCCCGATGCCTGCGGTTCCAAAAACAATGAGCACCAGACTTCGATGTACACCCGCGGCCAGAGGAATCAGTCGCGATAGAAACCGGCTGGCCAGCAAGATTGTTCCAAAAGCAATGGCCAATATTGCAAGTAGCTGGCTTGAGCGTACTAGAAGGTAATTGACACGTGAGGACGGCTCACGGTAGAGCACCACCTTCATCTTCAGGTTGGTTACGCTTCCTCCGAATGTTCCGCTCTTGCTTCCGCCAGACAATTGAGGATCCGCTGCGCTCCCTCCCACCGTGGCGCTCGGGTCTCCTCCAATCACTACCTGTGAAGGCAGAACGTTGAGATTTGGAACTGCCCACATGAAAGCCGACACCTGCTGACCATCTATCAGAATTTGTGAGGACTGGTTGCGCTTCATGATTGCCTGCACAGAAATCCATTGATTCCGGGGGAGCCGTTTACTAAGTAGGGCCCCGGTCGGTGTAGGTAGGTACACCTGACCCCATGTTGCCGCTAATCCTCCTCCCGGCAGGAGATAAAAGTCGATTCCCTCGTTCCCGTTCAAAGTGGAGACGACGACTGGAGAGAATTGACTACCTCTCGGAGGGGTTGCGTCGAGCTTCATATCGAAAGAGATGGAGACATCAAGAGATGCCGCGCTCTTGAAGAGTTGAGGAGTGCTACCGAGACTGTAGTTAGTCATCTTGCCCGGAGACACACCCGCCAACGCAAAATTTTGCTCTCCAGACTGCTGTAGAACTGCGTTCTCTGGAGGCGTGACGACCTCCAGAATCGTCGTCCCGACCACCACTAAGAGCAAACCGAGAAGAACATATCGCCGGCCGAGACCCTCATCCCACCAATGATCTGGAACTCGCTTAGTGGATCGCGCACTGAGCCGAGCTGTCAGTCCGCCCGTGGCGAATGTAAAGAGAAAAAGGACTGCGGCAATTGCAGACAAGAGAGCCGCTGTCACCTGAAGGGCCATCGGCGTGGTGCTCGAGGTTGAACTGACGAACTCTCGATACGAAAGTTTGAACCCGTTCACCACGCCATCGAATGGTCGAGTTTGATTGTACCCAGTCCCTACAGCAACGCTTCCGAGTGAAGGTTCAATTATCGGAGTGGCGTAAGAATAGGTGAACTGCTTTTGCCCGTCGACCCAGGCAGTGATTCGGCTCCCCCTATAGATTTTGATAACTATCGCATATGTTTTGCCGATAGCAGTGTTCTCGACCAGCGGGGTAACGAAGGACGTCCCATCTGTAAACTGCGAGATCAAGTCGATGGAGCGATGACCCTGAATATTCGGAGACATCTCCGCCCGTATCCCGAGATTGTTTGGTCCAGTTTGGAAAAGATTCTCGTAGGTCACAAACTTGGCGACTCGAAATTGGAACCTGAGGTCTATTGACCGCAATGGAGCAGAGCCAAGACCAGGCGGAGCATGAACATCCACTGCTCTCCGAGATGAAGCAGAAATCGGTCCAATCTGGCCAGACCCGACCTCACGCTGAGGCGCTGTGTAAAACAGGAACGACATTGACCACGACATGATTGCGAGCACAACCAAAGCTGAAAGCAAAGTGTTTCTCGGCAATTTGGAGTGACCAGCATTGACCGGTAGAAGCAATTCAGAACTCATTGCAAGCAAACCTCAAGCGGACTTCGACCGATATCAACTCGTATCCACTCATTCCATATCGCTACGGCCTTGCCGTGTTCACTTGATTCTGAAACCACTTTAGCGGGGAGACGTTTAACGAATGTTCCAATCAACCAGAAACGAAAGGGAACGGACGAAATTCCGGCTAGGGAGACTAGTGCGGTTCTCATTTCACTCGATCGCAGGGTCACAAACACTCTTGGTGGGTGGCTACGAGGAATCAACGCAACAATGCCACGGAGTATCTCGGCGGCTTTCTTGGAATGGAGAAGCCATCAAGTACAGGTGGCCTACGAATTCCGCCGACGCGGCTATGTACTCGAAGTCGCATCATTTCGAACTTGATCCGAGAGTGACCACGTTGCCTATGGCTTCCTTACTCCCCACCTGCGAGAAAGCACGACCCTATGAGAACTCCTGCGAACCCTGTTAGGCGAAGGATGAGAACAACGCGGTTGGTGGGCAGGTGCTCTCCAAAGACCAGCATGCCGATCGCAACCAGGTAGGTGCTGGATACAACGCTGGATACCGAGCCCATGACGGCAATCCGACTCCGCTGAAGGCCAATCTGAAAGACGAGCAGCGCGAATATCATTCCCACAACGGTCACGTAGGGGTAGACAGAGACGAAGACCTTCGGCACGCTGGCGACCAGGCCATAGCGGGTAACGAGGGTTGAGGCACCCTTCATCCCCAGGGCAGCAATTCCGTAGAGCAGTCCGGACGCGGTGCCGTAGAGAACTGCCGTACTCCCCCAACGGCGGCGAATCCATACGAATAGTAGGACGACTGCCGCCACCGTGGGCACGACGGCGAACGACATGTCAATCCACGATCCACCGAGCCCGACAGCGTTATCAGATCCGCGGAGTGAAGCCGACACCAACACCACGGCGACCACCACCACGCCAAGGCCTACAAAGTCGATACGTCGCAGGTGTTCGTGAAGATACAGGCGTGACACCACGACCATCAACACGATGCCAGTTGATGCGATCGACTGGGCAACCGCAATCGGAGCAAGCGATAGCGCAAGAACCAGTAGGCCAACTCCGGCAACAGACAGGATTAACCCCAGCAGCCACTGCCGGGAGGACAGCAGGCTGCGGACCATTCGAGCGGGATGCCGGCCGTAAATGTCGGGCATGTGGTTGACGGCGAGTTTCTGCACGACGTTACCCGTACTGGCGCACATGGCGGATAGGAAGCTGAAAACGACGCCGGCGAACATCTCAGGTCAACACAGATTTGAAAATAGTGGTCACAGTTGCCATGTAGTTCGTTCCGGTGAATCCGGCAAAGCCGGGCATCCGGCATCCGAATGGATTTGGGAGCGAACCCGTGCTCTCACACTCGTGATGGTCGTTGGAAGCAGAACTCTGGTTCGAGGAGAATCAACACTTCGTAAATGTTACGTGACAACGACAGAAGCAAAGGTCCAACCCAACGTTGACTCTTAATGCGTCGAGTGCAAACTTCGCTAACTGACAGAAAGAGTACGCGGGCCGGGTCAGTTGTACGATCTAGGTGTGAAGAGGAAAGATCGAAGAGTCGTTGAGTCATACGATTTCGTCCAAAGTTGTCTTGATCTTCTCATTCAAGTTTTGCCACCGGTCCTGCGAAGAAATATCTATCGGGTTACGTTTAATGAATTCGGGAAGAACATATACGTGGGCCCAAAGTGCTTCTTTCGATATCCGTGGAAGATCCGTATCGGCTCAGATTCAAGTATTGGTCGCGGATGTCAGATCTATCCGAGTTATCAGAATAAGGATGCGTACGTAACAATTGGCAACAACGTTCTCATCGGTCCGAATTTGTGTATCTATGGTGCTGGTCATCCGATTGAATCACCGATCAATGAACATCTCGGCGAAAGCGTCAACATCGGGGACAGTGTCTACATCGGCGGCAATGTCCTGATTCGATATGGGGTCACCTTAGGAGAGAACTCAATAATTGCAATGGGCAGCGTTGTTGTTTCAGATGTGGAGGCCTTTTCCGTCTACGGAGGCAATCCGGCGAAACTATTGAAGCGAATCCCTCCAAATACTGAGAGTTCGGAAGTGCGCGGAACCTGACAGCACCGCCATTGGCTGGGATCTCATTTCTAGGAGAGAATGAGGTCTGAGACAGAAGCAGAGAGGCCGGAGTATCTATTGAAAGCCGTTATCTTGGCCGGAGGTCGAGGCACTCGACTGACCGAGGAAACAACCTTTCGGCCGAAGCCGATGGTCGAAGTAGGTGGGCGTCCACTCCTTTGGCATATCTGCAAAACGTACGCCGCCTACGGTGTTACGGACTTCATAATCTGTTGTGGCTACAAGGGATACATGATTAAGGAGTACTTTGCCAACTACTTCCTCCACACCTCTGACATAACGTTCGATCTGAGCAACAACTCTCTTGAGGTTCACCAAACAGCGACCGAACCATGGCGGATCACGCTCGTGGACACGGGAATCGATACTCAGACCGGGGGCCGGCTCAAGAGAGTCGCGCGTTACATCGGTGACGAAGATTTTTGCCTGACGTACGGCGATGGCATTGCAAATATTGATGTCTCACGGTTGATTGAATTTCATTATTCTCGAGGACGACTCGCAACAGTAACGGCAGTACAGCCACCAGGTCGATTCGGCGCGCTGAGAGTTGAAGGCGATAAGGCCTCAGCCTTCTTGGAGAAGCCAACCGGCGATGGAGGCTGGATCAACGGCGGCTATTTCGTGATGTCGCCAGCAGTGCTCGACGGGATTGCGGGCGACGAGACGCTTCTGGAACAGGGCCCGCTGGTCGAGCTGGCGAAGAACGACCAACTGTCGGCCTTTCGTCACGAAGGTTTTTTTCAGCCTGTCGATACGATTCGCGAACTTCAATTGCTTGAAGAGATTTGGTCGAGTGGCTCCGCCCCTTGGAAGGTCTGGTAAGCGACTACAACTGAACCGCGCCTGGACCTCAACTTGTCTCCGAGTCACCCGCGGTGAGCATTGCGAAGACCCACGGGATGCACAATCTCTTTTCAGAGTTGGGGGTTCCCACGGTCCATGCGACCGGATATTTAGAATTGATCGTCTTCAATGAGATCAATAATCATATTTTCTCGAAGCTCTTCGCGTGAAAGAAAAGGAGACAGATCTTCCAAAGGGGGCGACACGATGCGTCCATCGGGTAAAGGTTTCGACCCGAGTTTGGGAGCAAACACTGTATTTTCGTCCAGCATCACTTCGCACACAGCAGGACCGTCGATTGCCAATGTCGCGGCAATTGTCTCGGCCAAATTTTCGTGATGAGCACAGCGCTGGAACGGAATGCCGAAGGCCTCACTTACGCGACCGTAGTCAGGAAACGTAACCCCACTCTTCGGGCCGCCGCCTACTTCGACGCCGCCAAAAAAGTTGCGATGTGTCTGGAAGATTGACACGTAACCACCGTTATTCAAGATGAATATTTTTATTGGCAGATTGTTTCCGGCGATAGTTTCAAGCTCTTGCAAGTTCATCATGATACTTCCGTCACCTGCCAAGCAAACAACTGGAGCGTCTCCGGATCCTTTACAGGCGCCGATCGCGGCCGGCAGGTCGTAACCCATGGTGGCGCATCCTGAATTTGTCCAAAGCCGCTGCCCGGGCTTCAGATCCGCGGCCTGGAAACCCACGACGCAGGCGGTCCCGTTTCCAGTCACGATCGTTTGTCCTTCGGGTAACTGTTGAAACAGCTCTTGCATGAAGCAATAAGGGTTAACCAACGTGTTCTCCCAATACTCCGGGAGTACCACCGGGAAGCGACGTTGGCGCTCTTTGCACCATTTCAGCCACTCCAAATGCTCCTTGGTGGCACCTGCATAGTTCTGGGCTACGAGCACGGGCATCAGATCAGTCAGGTCGGCATGTACGGGCATCTCAGCGGTCACCGTAGGTTTGCTCAACTCCGCTTCGTCGATGTCCACCCATATCTTGAAAGCCGAACGAGCAAATGTGGTCCAGTTGTAGCTGACTTGACGAATGTTTAGTCGACTTCCGAGAATGAGAAGAAGGTCGGCATTCTGAACGGAAAAGTTTCCACCGCGGTCCCCGATCGTCCCTGGACGTCCGACGAACTGTGGATGGGAGTTCCAAATAACGTCGTGGGCATTCCAGCCGGTGACAACCGGAATGCCCAATTTTTCGACTAGTGAAATGAAGGCTTCATGCTGGCCGCTGAGACGAACCCCCGCCCCGGCGAAGAGGACGGGACGTTTTGCGGCCGCGACTTTGTCCAGTATCTCGCCGCTTACGGACTTCAGGTCCGAGCGCTTCCAGGGTTCGGTGAGTTCTGATGGGTCGAAGCCCACGAGGTTTTTCGGATCAATTTGAGATGCCTGCACATCCAGTGGTATGTCCAACCAACAGGGACCGGGCCGCCCTGACGTTGCCAGATAGAACGCTTTCTCGAGATGGTATTTAATGGACTCGGGTTCTGTGACCATCACGCAGTATTTCGTTATCGGTCGAACCATCTTTTCGATATCAAGTTCTTGGTCGCCGTACTGTCGGAGTGGTAACCCGGTGCTTCGCACCGTCGTTTCCCGCTTCACTTGACCAGAAAGTATGACCATGGCAATCGAATCGACGAAGGCCCCGTAAACACCGGTGAGCGTATTAGTGCAGCCCGGACCAGAGGTAACGTTCACCAGTGGAAGCCGGTTTGTAAGGCGGTAATACGACTCCGCGCCAATCGCGCACGCCTGTTCGTGATGATTGAATATGCATTCAAGATCTTCACGGGTTCCAAGAGAGTGGTTCAGGTGCATTGCGCCACCACCAGTAACCATGAAGACATGCTTGACGCCGTGTTCGACCGCCTTTTGCGCCACATAATCCGAAAGTTTCACGATCTATCTTCCATTCCAGCCATTCCAAAGCGCCGTTTTCACAATCGCCTCATCCAAGGACACGGTTTTGAAGAGGCCAAGTTCCGTCCCAATGCGGTCGGTCTCTGGCACGTATCGCCCAGGGTTCCAGCCGTCATCTTCTCGACCTAAAACCTGGTATTCGCCATTGGCCAACAGTCGTGCCGTACGCTCCGCCAAACTGCCAATTGAAATGGACTCATCAGAACCTACGTTATAGGGCCGTAAGGGTTTCGCTCGTATCAAGAGATGCCACAGCCAGATCGTGAGATCCGTCGGGTAAAGATATGAGCGACAAGGCAAGCCATTACTTTTGACGATGACCGGCTTGCCTTGAATCGCATCACGGATGAAATTTCCGGCTGCGAAGTGAATATCCAATTCAAGACGCGGACCGAGCAACGCAAAAATGCGTGCAATGCTGACCTGCACTCCAAACTGACGGTTGTAGATGGTGCAGAGCATCTCTGCGGCGCGCTTACCTTCCGCGTAGGCAGAGTTCGGGTCAGTGGGGTCGGGTGAACCACGCCAGTCTTCCGGTACTCTCTCCAACTCCCGCGGCTGCTGACCATAGACAGCCCCCGAACTTAGAAAGAGCATCCTCGCAACAGATTTCTCGACCGCAAAATCGAGAACCCTACGAGTTCCTTCAACAATCGTGTCGAACATGAGACGAGGATTCGTTTGATTGAGAGTCGCGCTTGCATCAGTAGCACCGTGGATGAGATGCGTGAAATCTCCCGTTGGTGAATCGAAGTTGGCAACGTCGCCACTGAGAAAATGGAATCCGGGATAGTTGGCCAGGTGAGGCAGCTTGGTCTGAAATCGCCGTGGATCCCTCGTTAGGACTGTCGCGTGAATTCCCAAGTTAAGGCGCTGATCGGCAAGGCGGAGACTCTCAAGGAGCCAAATTCCAATGAAGCCCGTCCCACCCGTGACAAACATCCGGGCACCTCGCAACGAAGGCCAAATATCTTTAGTCTCGGAAACGATAAGTTCGACATCTTGCTCAATGGACCAATTAGCCGAACTGTATGAGCCGTCGCTCATCCGACTCCCTTTTACGCAGTCAACAAGATGTTTGGGGCAATGCTATAGGTCGATACAGGCGTGACCCCTACGACTCCATGCCGACCTCTTGGTCTGAGGCTTTCGAACGGGAGCGTCTTTCTGGCTTTCTCAAACTTTCTCGATCTCGAGAAAGTCTTTGTACCAATCCACCGTTCGTTGCAGACCATCCGTGATCGAGTACTCCGACTGCCAGCCAAGTATCTCGCGGGCTTTGTGGCTCGATAAGAACTGTTCATGTATCTCGTGCGAAGCGATATCCAACACTTCGGGTTCAACGTAGCCACCGGTTAGGGAACGGCACACGTGCTCGTAGACCTCAAGAACGGTCAGGGGCTCTTCCCTCGAGAAGTTGAACGCTTCTCCCGCCACACCCGCGATGTCGAGACCTTTCGCCATGCACAGATAGGCGGATACGGCATCTTCAACATAGATATAGTCGCGGATAGAACGTCCATCACTCCTAATTCGAGGTCGTTCTCCCTTCAGCAGACTTCGGATCGTACCCGGAACTATTCGGTTCCAATTGAGATCTCCGCCGCCATAGATGTTTCCGCACCGCGCGATGACTAGAGGAACCCCGTACGTCTTCGCATAACTCGTTGACAGCAGATCTGCGCACGATTTGGAGACGTCGTAGGGGCTATCACCCCGCAGTGGCATGTCCTCGTCATACGGCAACGTGTCGACAGAGCCGTACGCCTTGTCGCTGGATGCGATGAGTACTTTATTGACGAGTCCTGCGGACGTCCTGGCCGCTTCCAAGACGTTCCACGTACCGTGAATATTTGATTCGAATGTCTCGACGGGATCCAAAAGGGCTGTTCCGACGATGGTCTGCGCCCCTAAGTGAAAAATGGTCGAGCATTCGTTTTGAAAGACGGCTCTCCGCACCGCCATGAGATCCGAAAGGTTTCCCGAAATCGTCGACACCTCGTTGATGTCGCCGCTTCGGAGGAGTTCACTTCGAGGGTCGAAATCAAGAATCAGACACGTAACATTGGCTCCTTCTTTCAAGAGCCGTTTGACGAGCCACGAACCGACTAAACCAGTCCCGCCGGTAACGAGCACCGACGTATCATGCCAGTAGTTGTCCGCAGTAAGACTCACGACGATCCTGTCCCAAATTGGTTCCCGCTTGGGCAACGGTTGCCCGATCGAATGGACGAATGATTCGAATGCTGAATGGAGGCGGAAGAGTCCGCCAACCAAGTTTCGCAAATTAGTTCTGCGAGAGCTTCGTCGGGATGTTCCAATTTCGAAAGATATGTCACGGACAATTTACGGAGTCGCCTTCCACGCGTCGTTCTTGTAGACCAGAAGATTCTTAGTGTTGTCAATAAGTGTTACGTCGTTCTGGTGGCCTAGCCATGCATATTGACCGACATCGAAGTTCTTCGCCACAACAACGTACTTGACGTTCAGATGATCCAGATTCACACCAATATTCTTCACGAGTGAGCCAACCGGAAGGATGTGAGTGTTCACATAGAGACTGGTAGGCGTGTTGAATTCGGTATAGATATTGGCTATCTGTATGTCATTGCCTTGAATGGTGGACTTATTGAAAAAGCTCGCAGCGGGATTGAATATGACATCACTGGTGAAGCTAAAGCTCAGGTACATATGCCATGGCAGAAAAAGTACCTGGAAGTTCGAATTGTCTGCGTTGAGTTGGCTGTTAACCGCATACCAATCGGAGGGATACTGTACCGGCTTCATTTGGTCCGCAAACCCCCACATTTCGATGGGGTTGTAAACGAGCGGTGATATCAAAATGAGAAAAGGTAAAAGTATGCCGCCTACGAACTCTCCGCGGCCCTCCTTCAGTCGCCGCTTCGCCAAGGTCGCAAGCCAAGATGCCCCGATTGCTCCCAGAAACGCGTACGCCAAGACGAGAAGACCAATGAATTTTTCCGATTCGCGGTCTCCTTTGAAGAAGGGCACGTGGTTAAAGAGAAAGAAATAGATGCCGGCAAAAGGCGAGTACGCGGCTCCCACGCCAAGAACGAAAGCAACCAATCCACAGGTGAAGACGATCCAAACAAATACGCGCCGCCTCTCCGCAATCAGGCCCACGATGGACAGTGCGATGAACAGAACAGCTAGTACTGGCCAAATACCAACGTCGCTCTTCGGAAGAATGTAGTGACCGAGCTTGTCGACCCAAAATCCGTACATGGCGGCAGCGTTGAACAGCACTCCAAATCTCGGATCACCTACGGTTTGAAATGCGCGCACGAACTGCGCATTGAAGCTTTGAATCCAGGTGGCGGTACTGCTCGTACCCAAGAGGAGTGGTAGTAACCAGTAACTCGAAAGCACGATCCAAGCGAGACTTAAGGAAGACCCCCATTTCAGCAGACGACGACTATCAAGTTTGCCTGTCACTCCGAAACCGACGATTGACACCACTGTCAGGAGCACCATCAAAATAATTGAATGGAGGTCGACAATGCTTACTGCCAACGCCCAAAGTAGGAGCCGGGTCGATGACCGTGCATCAGGGCTGGTTAGAAAATTCCACAATGCCGCAACGAACCACGGCATTAGCGCAAAGCCCAGGAGTATCAGATATTGGCCCGCTAAAAACCTGCTGTAGGCGAATGGGCTGAACAGATAAAGAATGCCCGCGAAATAACATGCCCATGCCTCTGACGTACCCCAGACCTTGACGAGCCGGTGCATTCCACTGGCCGCAAGCCAAAGAATTCCAAACAGTAGGAACTTTTCAAGCAACTGACTCGCGATCACAAAACTAAGCAAGTGAAGAATGAGAAAGATCAGGTAGTAATTGTTCGAAGATACCTGTACCGGAATATTCGGGGTCCAAGACAGATCCAAAGCCAAGAGATACCCCGGTCGAAACAGAGGCAGCATGATCGCAAGGACTAATGCAAAGTAAAACGCACTCGAAGAGCGCTCTCCGTGTCGAAACCAATTGGTTAGACGTGACATGAACCCGGTTTCACAATTCTCAAATCCTAGGTTTTAGATTGTGCGAGTTTCGATTCTGGTCCTCATCATTCCTTGCCATCACCGAAATGAATCCCCGAATAAGCGCTGGAACGATCTTGGGGATAAAGCGAACAGGTTCTTTACAGCATTAGTCCCCCTCACTTGAGGGGGCCTAATGCTGTGAAGAAGCACGGAATTTACTTCACTAAGTAGTTGACCTTGCAGAAGTGTCCGTTAGCGACGGTAATTTTGAAGGTGTGCCAGCCCAACTTCGAACCATGACGGGCGGTGACTTTCACGATCAGTAGGTTGCCATAGTCGTGTATGGCGCCAGCCTTCGTACCGAACTCGTTACTCCCGATTGATGGTTTGCCGTAGAAGCCGCCTCCGGTGATTGCGTCCTTAGTGGTTCTTCCCGGTATGACGTACCCATGAACCTTCTTGCAGAACACGTTAGGTCGTCCGTGCACCACCACCGTCGTCGTAGTCGTCACAGGAGCAGTCGTCGTAGTCGTCACCGTTGTGGTGCTTGTGGTGCTCGTTGTCGTCGTTCCGCCACCGCCACCGCCACCGCCACCCATCGTCGTGGTCGTAGTTGGCGGGCAGACCTCATTGCCGTATCCGTATCCGAACTGATGGGACAAGTTGTAGCCGTATCCGAATGCGATCCCTGTCCCGTAACCAAAGCCGGTACCGCTGGCGTTGTAACCGTATCCGCAACCCGTGTAGTAGTCAGCGAGCGCACTCGGCGTCGAGGCCATGCTGTAGAACAATCCGGAGAGCAAGGAAATTGCGGCGAGTGCCGGGAGGACCATGCTTCGGTGGTTTGAAATCTTCTTCCGGACTTGCGCGACCATTTTCGTCCTCCAATGTGAAGACTTCACATTTTCCCAATAATCAACCCTATCAGGCACTCCTCGACACTTCTGTCAATCGATTATCTAGAAAAGAAGCGGAATCTTATGTTTCATTTGTGTGAACTTTACACCTCAATCCAAACCGCAATCGGCACTCGAAAAACGCTGAGTGACGCACTGAATCCCAGTCAATATCCTTCGAATCTCAGCATCCAGAGGGCTCGTTACAAACCGCTCCCGAAAAGGGTTGCGAGAAGACTCGAACCCATTGAAGTTGACGTAACGGAGAAGTATTCGTTAAACCAGATGAGGAAAGAAGATTGCGATCTCGCGTTGAGCTGAGTTCGCCGAGTCCGAACCGTGGACCAGATTCTCACGATGACCGATCGAGAGATCGCCGCGAATTGTTCCCGGTGCGGCGTCCTTCGAGTTCGTCGCCCCCATGAGACCACGCACGACCTGCCAGGTGTCCTCGGGACCCTCGACGATGAGGATCAGTGCGGGACCTTGCGTGATGAATTCGACGAGCTTGTCGTAGTAAGGCTGACCCTGATGCTCGGCGTAATGAAGCTCGGCCGTCGCGAGGTCAATCGTGCGCAATTCGCCCGCGACGATGCGTAACTGCTTTGCTTCGAGACGTCCGATGATCTCCCCGACGAGGCCGCGCTCTACGCCATCAGGCTTGACAATGAAGAGCGTTCTATCCACGACGAAGCAATCTAACAGCCGCTAGGTCAAGTGACGAGAGCGCACCCGCAACACCTCGCCGCGGACCTCCGCGACGAGGTACAGGCTGCCCGCCACGACGATCAGGTCCTCGTCGGTCGAGCGCTCTCTCGCGTGCGCGAGCGCCGACAAGGCGTTCGGATGCTCAAACGCGACGCCACCGTGACGACGAACGGCGTTGGCGACGTCAATCGCGGGAACCGCCCTTGGCGAGTGCGGCGCACAACAGTGGAACTCGGTGAAACCGAGCGCCACGAGCGGCTCGACCATGTCGTCGACGTCGCGACCGCTCAGCATTCCCAGCACGCAGCGCCGCTCCCCCGCGACGTAGAAGGCACCGTCGAGCGTGGCGACGAGCGCCCTCACCCCGGCCGGATTGTGCGCGCCGTCGACGACAATCATCGGCTTGCGCGAAATCAGCTCCATTCGACCGGGCATGCGGACCGTCGCGAGCGTTGCACTCACGATCTCATCCCCGAGCGCACGGCCCAGGAAGGCTTCGGCCGCGACGATCGCGGTGGCGGCGTTCACGCCCTGATGGATGCCGTGCAACGACACGAGGATCTCCTCGTAGTGGGCGAATGGCGTGCGCACGGTGATGGCCCGACCGCCGAGCGCCAGTTCGTTCTGTTCCAGGTTGAAGGTGTCACCCATTAGCCACAGCGCCGCACCGAGTTCGTCGGCGCGGCGCTGAGCGATCTCGACGACGATGGCGTTGGTCGTGCCCACGATGGCGATGGCGTCGGCGCGAAATATACCCACCTTGTCGCTGGCGATCTCGGCGATCGTCGTGCCCAGCACGGCGGTGTGATCGAGATCGACGTTGGTGAGAACGGCGACGTCACTGTCAATAACGTTCGTCGAATCCCACGTGCCGCCCATTCCGACTTCGACGACCGCGACGTCGACCCCTTCATCCGAGAAGTGCAGAAAGGCCGCCGCGGTCAAGAGTTCGAAGCGAGTGAGGGCGATCTCACTCACCGACTCGACGTCGGCCAAGCGCTGGAGGAGCTCGATGAACTCCTCGTCGTCGGTCGGTTCCCCGTTCAAAGCGATTCGTTCGTTGACGGCGTGCAGGTCCGGACTGGTGAAGGTACCGACGCGCAGTCCGGTCGCGTTCAACAACGCGCTGATCAAGGTCGACGTGGTGCCCTTACCGTTCGTGCCGGTGACATGAATGGTCGGATAGTCGTCGTGCGGATCGGCGAGCAGAGCCAGGGTGTCGACGATGGGCTGCAACGTCGGAATCTCTCGTCGGTTCGGGGCGACGCGTTCGTAATCGACGTGTGACTCCAGCCAGGTCAGCGCTTCGACGTACGTCCGAAAGCGCACGCGTTAGCTCGCGCGACGGGTTCGCGTCGCCTTTCGCAGTTCGTACTCGGGAGCGACCTTGTCGCGAACCGACTCGGCGGTCACGACACACTTCACGACGTCGTTGCGGCCGGGGACGTCGAACATCGCCTCCAGCAGGACGTTCTCGAGAATGGACCGAAGCCCGCGCGCACCGGTGCCGCGTTCGAGGGCGAGGTCGGCGATCGCTTCGAGTGCTCCCTCATCGATGACGAGTTCCACGCCGTCCATCGCGAGCACCTGCTGGAACTGCTTGACGAGCGAGTTCTTGGGCTCGGTCAACACTCGAATCAACATGTCGCGGTCGAGTTGCTGGACCGCACTGACGATCGGGAGCCGTCCGATGAACTCCGGGATCAGTCCGAACTTGACGAGGTCCTCGGGCAGCGCGTGGCGGAAGAGTTCGATGTCACCCTTGCGCTTGGACTCGACGGGCTGGTTGAAGCCCATCGACTTCGTGCCCAGCCGACGTTCGATGATCTCTTCGAGTCCAGCGAACGCTCCGCCCACGACGAACAAGATGTTCGCGGTATCGATGGTGATGAACTCTTGGTGCGGGTGCTTACGTCCACCCTGGGGCGGCACGCTCGCGACCGTGCCTTCGAGAATCTTGAGCAGCGCCTGCTGCACGCCCTCGCCGGACACGTCGCGCGTGATCGACGGGTTCTCGGCCTTACGCGCGATCTTGTCGATCTCGTCGATATAGATGATGCCGCGCTCGGCGCGCTTGACGTCGAAGTCGGCGGCCGACAGCAGTTTGAGGAGGATGTTCTCGACGTCCTCACCGACGTAACCGGCCTCGGTCAAGGCGGTGGCGTCAGCGATGGCGAAGGGGACATTGAGCATCCGGGCCAACGTCTGGGCGAGGAAGGTCTTGCCGCATCCGGTCGGACCGAGGAGCAGCACGTTGGACTTGGCGACCTCGACGTCGTCGTCGTGGAGTGGTCCGGTCTGGATTCGCTTGTAGTGGTTGTAGACCGCGACGGCGAGGATCTTCTTCGCTTCGATCTGTCCGATCACGAACTCGTCAAGGAAGGCTGAGATCTCGCGCGGCGTCGGCAGGTCGTCCAGTACGAACTCGGGGCGGTCACCGAATTCGTCGGCGATGATGTCGTTACAGAGGTCAATGCACTCGTCGCAGATGTACACGCTGGGTCCCGCGATGAGCTTCTTTACCTGTTTTTGACCCTTCGCGCAGAAGCTGCACTTAATAAGGTCGTTGCTCTCGCCAAACTTTGCCACTGATTTCCTCCGACATGACCTCCGTCGCGACCATCCTACGAGGCGGCGGTGTCAAACTCCGGTACCTACGGCCGGGCCGTAATTACTTCGTCAATGAGTCCATATTCCACGGCCTCGGCGGCGCTGATGATGAAGTCCCGGTCGGTGTCCTTGGTGATGCGCTCGACCGACTGGCCGGTGTCCTGGGCCAGCATGTCGTTCAGCATGTCCTTCATACGAAGGATCTCCCGGGCCTGGATCTCGATGTCCGAGGCCTGTCCCCCGACTCCGCCCCACGGCTGGTGCAGCAGCACGCGCGCGTGCGGCAGGGCGAAACGCTTGCCCTTGGCGCCGGCGCCGAGCAGCACGGCGGCGGCCGAGGCGGCCTGGCCGAAGCAGAACGTCGAGACGGCCGGCTTGATGTACTTCATGGTGTCGTAGACCGCCAGCAGTCCGGTGATGTCACCGCCCGGGGAGTTGATGTAGAGGTTGATGTCTTTGTCGGGGTCCTCGGACTCGAGGAAGAGCATCTGCGCACAGATCAGGTTGGCGATCGTGTCGTCGATCGGCGTGCCGAGGAAGATGATGCGCTCACGCAGCAGTCGACTGTAGAGGTCGTAGGCGCGCTCGCCCCGGTTCGACGATTCGACGACCGTGGGGACGAGGTAATTCTGGGCTCTGAAGTATTCGTTCACCCGACTACCTTAGGCGTCGGAATCTGTTGATTCGCCGCTGTCGTCGGCCGTTTCGACGGGCTCGGAGGTGAGGTCGTCGTCGACGGACTGATCGGCGCGCAACATCGCGTTGTCGATCTCGACGCCCTCGGGGTCCACGTAGACCACGTTCTCGCTCAGCCACTTCGACGCCTTCATCTTGGAGACCTCGGCGCTGAAATTCACGACGCGACCGGAGTCGCGAAGGTTGTCACGCAGTACGTCCGCGGACACGCCCATCGCTTCGGCGGTGCGCTCCAGTTCTTCGTCGATCTCTTCGGGTGTCGCTTCGAGGTGCTCGGCGGCGACCAGCGCGCGCATCGCGAGGTCTACCCGGACCGCGCGCACGGCGTCTTGGCGCAACGTGGCCAGCAGATCGTCGGGCGTCTGATTTGTCACCTGCAAGAACATCTCCAAGGTGAGTTTTTGCGCGGCCAGTCGCTCACCCAGGTCGTGGAGACGTTCGTTGGTCTCAGCGTTGATCAGCACCTCGGGTGCGGCCTCTTCGGCTACCAGTTCGCTCAGCGCGACGAGCGAGGCGTCGCGCTGGGACATCTGCGCCTCGACGATCTTGCGTCGACGCATTTGCACCAGGATCGCCTCGCGCATCTCTTCGGCGCTGGTCCACTCGGTGTTGTCCGTGACCCACTCGTCGCTCAACTCGGGCAGTACTCGCTCTTGGACTTGCTTCAACTTCATCTCGTAGGTCGCGACGACGCCGTCACCGACCGGCGCGTTCATCTGGAGGTCTTCGCCGGACTTGAGTCCGAGGATCAGCTCGTCGAGGCCCTCGGCGATCGACCCGGAGCCGACCGTGTACATGAAGTCGGTCATGTCGAGCGGCTCGGCGTCGGTGGCGATCTGTTGGACGTGCACGTCCATGGTCACGAGGTCCCCGGTAACGATGGGCCGTTCGACCGGATTGAGCACGGCGTCGGTCTCGAGGTACCGATTGATCTGGGCGTCGACCTCACCGTCGGTGACGACCGGCGAGGGAATGGTGACGCGAAGCTCGCGTTGGCCCCGGATGGAGATCTCCGGTCGCACCTCGACCTCGGCCTCGAAGGTGAACTGACCCTCCTCTTCCCCGGCGGTGATGTTGATGTCGGGCTGACCAATCGGGTCGATTAGGGAGTCAGCGACGGCGCGGGCGTAAAAGTCGGGCAGGGATTCGCGAATCGCCTCCGACCGGAGGACCGACGGTCCGCCGATATTGGCGATCAGGACGTTCTTGGGGACCTTGCCCTTGCGAAAGCCCTTCACCGTGACCTGCTTGGCGAGGCTCTTGGCCGCGGCGTCAATCGCTTCGTCCATCTCGGCGTCGTCGATCTCGACGGTCAGCATGACTTTGTTGTTCTCTAAGAGGGTGGTGGTGGCGCGCATAGGAGATGCCAGCCTACCGGAGCGAGTTCGAATGCCTTTAAATCATGATGACGAGCGAATCGGCGAACGAGCGCGCCATCTCGTGGTCTCCACGAACGTCGGTTGCCGACGCGCGCGAGAAACGCCGCGGCGCTGATGCGCCCAGCGGCGCGCCGCCAGAAGAGGGCCACGGGGGTGGAGATCTCGAGGGTCGGCGTGTCGGGACTCTCGCTCAGCGGGAGCGCGCGCTCGTCAA
The DNA here is from genome assembly GCA_963703105.1 of uncultured Acidimicrobiaceae bacterium. Taxonomy (GTDB): domain Bacteria; phylum Actinomycetota; class Acidimicrobiia; order Acidimicrobiales; family RAAP-2; genus RAAP-2. Next base: position 487,883 of record OY969792.1, read on the forward strand.
CGACGCTGATCAACACTGACCGCGCGAGGCGACCGCTGAGATTGATCCGCACCAGCGTCCCGTCGGGCGACTTCATGCGCTTACCGACGATGTACGGCAGCGCTGATTCGAAACGATTGACCACGATCTCTTCGCCAGGTCCGTGATCGTCTTCCGGCTGTAAGAGCGCGTCGCGGATGTCCTGGAGGTGGATCCAGCTGTCGACGACTCGCGTCTCTTGAAACCGGTGGTACGGACGCTCCCCCTCCGGACTCCATCCGACCTTCTCCCATCCGGCGTCATCGAGCGCGCGCAACGCGGCGATCGAACGCACACACTGGACGCGCAGTTCGTCGAGCACCTCGAGACCCGGTCGGTCACGGTTCTCTTGCACGAAGGCCTCATTGAATTCGCCGATGGGGTTGTGAACGTAGTCGGGCCACGCTCCGTGGTGCAGCGGCACCGGAGCACCGTGAAGCATCTTTTCGAAACCGACGAGGTGACTGAGTACGTCCTTGACGCTCCAGCCCGGGCACGGTGTGGGCGCGTCGTAGCTGTCCGCTGGGTGAGGTCGAACCAGTCGGTCGATGGAGCCCCACGTCGTCTCCAGGGCATCGACAATCCATTCGTAGGCCACGTCCGCCTCCATTGGTCCTTTCTGCAGCCTACGAAGCACCGTGGGGAAATGCGCAATTCATTGGATGTGTAACGATGGAGGCACGGGGCGTAGCGCAGCTTGGTTAGCGCGCCTGGTTTGGGACCAGGAGGTCCCGGGTTCGAATCCCGGCGCCCCGACTCGGTTGCGAGTCGCATTTTGGATGAAGACTCTTCGACGACAGTTGCCATTACAGTCGTCCTTATGAGGCAGTCGCGTCTGCGGATCGCCGTAAAAATGGCACGTGTGCTGAGCGCGGTAACCGTGTCGGTAGTCGGATTCTCCACATTGGCGATTTCACAGGCCAACGCTTCAACCAGCACACTTTCCTGCAGGGCCAGAGTGCTGGACAGTCGACCCTACTCCTACAGCGTCGTGACCATTAACGTGTCGACGAAACCAGGTGCGGCGGTCTCGGGCACCGAATCTGCGGGTGGCCGCACCTGGTCGATGACACCGAATTCCAGAGCGAACGCTGCTGGTAATGCCCGGCTCTCCCAGAAGGTGTCGGCCGTCGCAAAGGACGAGGTGGTGAGGGTAACGGTTCACGTGGCGCTGGACGGTGTGACAGGACGCTGTAGCACCAGTTACACACCGCCATCGCTCTTGCCCTTGACGTAATTCGATTCGGATTTGTGTCGAACCGAGTCATCCGATGAGGAGGACTCGGGAATGATCGGTCCAGAAAGGCCGACGGGTCGGCGACTACCTACTCCCCCGACACGCAATAGCGCATCTACGAATTGCTCGCGGGAATGAATAATTCGAATTCCTATACATTTTCTCGATGGCGCGAAAGCCAGAATTGGGCTATACCGGTGGCCGCGGCCATCACGGATGGATGACCGTCGTGATAATTGGGGGATTCAAAATGTTGCGAAAGAGTCAATCTCGTCGAGCCGGCACAGCCGCCCTCGCGGTAATTGTTAGTTGCGGGGCTTTCCTCATCAACAGTTCACCGGGCACTGCTGCTGCAAGGCCGTCCGGACCAGCTCGGATCATGATCGTCATGCTGCGAAATCAAAACAGCTCGCTGTCGGCGCGCTCAGCCGCCCGCAAAGCGGCCGTACGCATCGAACAGGCGCCGATCGTAAGGTCGCTGCGAGCGAGCGGGGCTACGCACATTTCCTCACTCAGTCTCATAAACGCGGTGGTCGCCAAGATGTCGCCAGCCGAGGCGCGGCTACTAACGGCGAATCCCGCGGTGTCTCAAGTACTGCGTAATTCGGTGATCCCCGGACCGGCTCCCACTTCGAAGGTTGCGTTGTCCGCCTCTGGCGCGAAGTCGAGTCACAACGTCACGGCGCGCATGGTCACTCCGGCCTCCTGCGGAACTGCTGGCAGTCCGCAACTAAATCCCGAGGCGCTGAACAACATCAACGCGACACCCACGCAGTTGGGCAATAACGTCGGTACAGGCGTCACCGTCGCGTTTATGGCTGATGGTCTGGACCCGACGAATCCGGATTTCCAGCGCAATGCCGACTACAGGTCCACTGGTTCGCCCACTGGTTCGCCCGTCGTGACCCAGTATGACTTCTCCGGCGACGCCCCGGGCGTCGCGACATCCGGCGGAGAGGCGTTCTTGGACGCCAGTTCGATCGCCGCCCAGGGCAACCAAACGTACGACCTCAACAACTTCGTCGCACCCGTACACCAGTTTGCAAAGCCGTGTGACATCAAGATCGTCGGCGTCGCCCCCGGCGCCAACGTCGAAGCTCTCAAGGTATTCTCCGAATTCAACGACACCACCGAGTCAGGTTTCCTTCAGGCGATCAACTACGCCGTCTCGAGTGGCGCCAAAGTCCTCAACGAGTCGTTCGGCTCAAACAACTTCCCCGACACCGCGCTGGACGTCACCCGTGAGGCCGACGACGCCGCGGTGGCGGCGGGCGTCACTGTCGTCGTGAGTTCGGGCGACGCGGGTGTCACGAGCACCATCGGTTCACCGGCCACTGACCCCAACGTCATCAGCGTCGGCGCGTCCACGACCTTCCGCTCCTACACACAACTGACTTATGGCGGGATCAATGACCCCAACGCGAACGGTACGTATGTTGACAACAACATTTCGAGCCTGTCGTCAGGCGGCTACAGCCAGGCGGGCAACACCGTGGATCTGGTAGCTCCCGGCGACCTCAACTGGGCGCTCTGCAGTCCCAACATCACGTTGTTCACGGACTGCACCGACTACGCCAACAGTGCAGGTTCACAAATTGAGTTCTCCGGTGGAACCAGCGAGGCTTCCCCGCTGACCGCCGGTGCCGCCGCCGACGTGATTTCCGCCTACGCCTCAACGCACAACGGGAACGACCCCACACCCGCGCTCGTGAAAGAGATCCTCATGAGTACGGCCACCGACATCGGTGCACCTGCGACCGAACAAGGCGCCGGTCTCTTGAACGTCCTCGCCGCTGTGAACGAGGCCAAGTCGATCCAGGGTGATCGAGGCGATGGCGACAACTCGCACTCGCCGAAGGTCTCTGGTGGCGGACTGCTCCTCAATCCGGGCCAGATCAACGTCGTCCAAGATCCGGGCGACACTGCCAACCAGAACATCCAAGTGACCAATACCGGTACCAAATCCGTCGCAGTGGACCTTTCCACCAGGGCGCTCGCGTCCACACCAGTGGCCACTCAGAGCGGCTCCTTCTGCCTGCAGCCCGGCACTCCGGTCACGGGGTGTGAAGGCAACACTGGGACATTCCCGATCTGGAGCGGAGTCAACGAGGTCTATCAGGACGTGCACTTCACGGTCGCCTCGACGGGCGGACTGTCGAGGTTGGAGTTCGCCGCGGACTACCAGAACACCGGTCAGAACTCATTGCTGCACTTTGCACTCATAGATCCAAATGGGGCTTACGCCGGGTATTCGCTTCCTCAGGGACTGGGAGACTACGGCGACGTCGAGGTAACCAATCCAACGCCCGGGACTTGGACCGCGGTGTTCTTCACAGCGGCCGATAACCCAACTCCCCCAAGCCCACCACCCCTTGTTGGCACGAGCGGAACAGTGCAATGGAGCGCGAATACATTCACCTACGCCGCGGGCGGCAACATATTCCCGTCGACCCTGAATCTCGGTCCCGGTCAGACCGGAACGGCGCACCTTTCGCTCACCAGTTCGAACGTCGCGGGTGACTCCAGTCAGTCCGTCGTCGTCACGAGCCCGTACGGCGCGACCACGGTGCCCGTGACCGTGCGCACGACGGTACCCACCGACCACACCGGGGGAACCTTCAGTGGCGTGCTCACCGGTGGCAACGGTCGTGCTGGCGCAGAGGCCGCCACGAACACGTACGCCTTCCACGTGCCCTGGGGACAGAACGACCTCAATGTGAGTGTGGCATTGGCAAACGACCCCAATGACATCTTCATCGCCGAACTTGTGAATCCCAATGGCCAGACTGTCGGTTATACGACGAACGCCGTGGGTTTCAATTCACTGGCGGTGACAGGGCTTCAGACCGCGAACCTGTACGCGCTGAACCCGATGGGCGGACAATGGTCTCTTATCGTCGAATGGCTCAATCCCGTCACGGGAAATGAACTGAGTGAACCGTTCACCGGCACCATTCAGTTCAACCAGGTCAACGTCTCGGGCAACCTTCCAAGTCATGCGAAGTTCGAAACTGGCAGCCCGCAGACATTCAACGTCAACGTAACCAACACCGGGAGTGCGCCGGAGGAGTACTTCCTCGACCCACGACTGAACCAGAACGTCACGATCAGTCTGCCGGATGTATTCGGTTCGGCTACGGGTATGACCTTGCCACTCCCCGCTGGACTCCCCCCGGTGTACGTCGTGCCTTCACAGACGACTCAGCTGCAGGCGAGCATCACCGGTTCGGCACCGGTGACCTTCGACCTCTCGTACTTCCCAGGCGACCCCGACATCACACCGGGTGTCAACAGCCGGTGGTCGACGACGGGGTCAATCAACGGTGACAGCGCTAACGTGACGCTCAACGAACCCGAAATCAGTCCGGGGTATTGGCTCCTCAACCCCGCCGAGATCGGACCGTATCCGTCCGGAGCGCCAGCCGTGACCGCCAGTGCGACCGTGAACGCAGTAACCCAGGCCTTCGACGCATCGATGTCGTCGCCAACGGGCGACCTGTGGTCGTACTTTGACGGACCATCAACTGCCCCACCCACCCCAGTGCTCTTGTTTCCAGGACAGTCGACCAGTATCCCGGTTACTGTGAACGTGACGGGAGCACCGGGGACGAAGGTCTCCGGAACCCTCTACGTTGACGACTTCGCCTTTGGGGCACAGATCGTTAACGGTCTGGTGGAGTCTGACGAGCTCGCGGCAATTCCTTACAGCTACAGCATTTCGCACTAACTCATAAAACAATGCCCGCGTGTCATGTACGTGACACGCGGGCATTGTTTTGCGGCGCGACTTTGAGTCCAGCGAAACGGTGCCCCCGGCAGGAGTCGAACCCGCAACCTGACGGGTAGAAACCGTCTGCTCTATCCAGTTGAGCTACAGGGGCGTACGGCCAAGGCGTACTGAACGAACGGACGGATTCTTGGCTCACGTGAAGTGCCCTGTGCAATACTGGATTCACTTGGTGGGCGTAGCTCAGTTGGTTAGAGCGCCAGGTTGTGGTCCTGGAGGCCGCGGGTTCGACCCCCGTCGCTCACCCCACGCAACACCCGGCTTCCGCGTTCACCCGTGGGAGTCGGGTGTTTTTTCTGTCGCGCGAAAGCATCGCTCCGTGTAGATTTCGCCTAGGCAGCCTCATCCGAGGTTCGACTGGAGAGACCAATGACAATCGTTCGTGACTCGTTCTACATCAATGGTGAGTGGGTAAGGCTCGCTCTTCGGAAACCATCGAGGTCACTACCTCGGGCACTGGCGAAGTTTTCGCCACGGTTCCCGCGGGCACCGTGGAGGAGGCGAACCTCGCCGTCGAGGCGGCTGCCGCAGCCTTCACCGGCTGGGCCAACACCAGTCCCAAGGAGCGCGGCGAGTACCTCACGCGGATCTCGGAGAAGTTGGCCGAGCGAGACGACGAGATCGCGCTCGTGATCGCCAATGAGGTGGGTATGCCACTCATGCTGGCCAAAGGCATCCAGGTCGGTCTGCCAACGATGGCGTTCGCCGAGAACGGGGCACGAGCGGCGGAGTTCCAATGGGAAGAGGAGCTCGGAAACTCTACGCTCTTGCGCGAGCCCGCCGGAGTAGTTGCGGCGATCACGCCGTGGAACTACCCGCTGTATCAAATCTCTCTGAAGGTGTCGGCGGCACTGGCGGCCGGTTGCACGGTGATACTCAAGCCGAGCGAGGTGGCGCCGATCAATGCTTTCATCCTCACGGACATCATCGACGAAGTGGGCCTGCCCAAGGGCGTGTTCAACATGGTGACCGGTTACGGACCGATCGTCGGCGAAGCCCTGGTATCGCACCCGAAGACCGACATGGTGTCCTTCACCGGATCGACGCGCGCCGGCAAACGGGTCATGCAACTCGCCTCGGAGTCAGTGAAGCGCGTCGCCCTGGAGTTGGGCGGCAAGTCAGCCAACATCATCCTCGACGACGCAGACTTCCCGACGGCCGTCGGCAGCGGTGTCTTCGCGGCGCTACATGAACTCCGGTCAGACCTGCTCGGCGCTGACGCGGATGGTGGTGCCACGTGCGCGCCTCGCCGAAGTCGAAGATCTCGCAGTCGCGGCTGCCCAGGGGCTGGCGCCCGCCGACCCAATCACGGGCTCGAGCATGCTGGGCCCCCTTATCAGCGCGACCCAGCAGCAGCGCGTTCGCGACTACATCACGAAGGGCATCGACGAAGGTGCGCGGCTCCTCTGCGGTGGCGTCGAGCCGCCGGAAGGTCTGGAGAAGGGCTACTACATCCGGCCCACGATCTTCTCGGACGTTCGCAACGACATGACCATCGCCCAGGAGGAGATCTTCGGTCCGGTCCTCTCCATCATCCCCTACGACACGGAGGAAGAAGCCATCGCGATCGCCAATGATTCGGCGTACGGGTTATCGGGTGGCGTTTGGGCCGGCAGCGAAGCCAAGGCCGTCGAGGTCGCGCGTAAATTGCGCACCGGTCAGGTGGACATCAACGGAGGCGCTTTCAATACCGTGGCGCCCTTCGGTGGTTACAAGCAGTCGGGCTTCGGCCGCGAGCGCGGCGAATACGGATTCGAGGAATTTCTCGAGGTGAAGGCCGTCCAGCACAGTTAGGCCCGTTGCCATGCCGACGTGTGGTTAGACTCGTCACGCGCCGGTAGCTCAATTGGCAGAGCATTTGACTCTTAATCAACAGGTTCCGGGTTCAAGTCCCGGCCGGCGCACCATTTGACCTTGACCCCAGACCACGTTCTAATAACGGTTGACCGGAATATGGCGTCAAGGTCAGTTAGTTGTGTTCCTTCAGACCGCCTGGTGATTGAAGTACTTCACAACCGAGATCGTCCCAATGGAAGAAACCGATTCTTGCTCGAGATCTAACATTCAGCGGACTCCTATGGGCAGTCGTGATACGTTGCCTTTAGGACGTCTAGACCCCGCATCCTTCTCGCTGACAAGTCGTCAGGTCGTTGAGGAGAGAGTGTGCTGTGGCATTAACAGGAATTGTCTTAGTCGCGACTTCGGTTTCGCTAAGCGCGATGACGTATTGGACGTTCACCCTTCAAATCATTGGATCCAGTCTCCCCCCGATGGACATAATCCTGATCATGATCGGTGCGTTCGGCACTCTTGTGTCGACCTTCGTTTTCAGTATGTCTCGTAGTTCCGAACCCGCACATCACACTTTTGACCGTCGGGCTTCAGTCCTTCATAGTGGATTCCGCTCAAGCCTCCAAGTAATGAGGCCACCGACGCAGAGGGTGCTGTCGTCCGCGACCACTCGTCCCCCGCTTCACTAGGAAGCCCGAGTGCGGGGGACGAGTGATTGTCGCAACGCGTCCGGCGCTGCACGAAGTCTCATGTCAAGGCATTGACCGCGATCCACTTGGGGAACCATAGAAGAGGAGTTCATGCGAAGTCTGAGAAAGTATGACGAGGGACGGTGGCATGATTTCGCGCCGTTGGACGATCGGAGCTTCGAGCAGTCCAGCGCGGTGAATCCCGCAAAAGTGGCCAGGTTCCGATGGTCGAACTCCGAACCAGCTCATATGGGAGCCAACTAGTTATGTGGAACTGGCTCCTTCATGAAATCGGCGTGCGTCCGACATCAGGAAGCGGTGCGTACGCGTTCTGGTCTGGCATGGGTTCGGACATTGGCGAAGTGGTGATCGTTGGATCGATTGTGACCGTCGTGCGCCGTCAAAACTGCGGGGTCCAGGGCTGTTGGCACTTCGGGCGCCACGAATACGAGATGAACGGCATCAAGCACAAACTCTGTCCCAAGCACCACCCCGGTCTCGACGAAGACCATCACTTCACGGCCGACGAGTTCCGACTCGATCACAGTTCGAAAGAGCCACAGACCAAAGGAGACGCCTAGAACCCCTGCGAGCGGCTACGTCGTGAGGCTTTAGTTCTCATCTGTCGCTCGACGGTGCAGGGCGCGACAGCGCCGCCGTTCCCCGCGTGAACACTTGTTCGATGTGAAGTAACCGATTTCATTGGTCCGATGCTGTGAATTGCCTGAGACCACGCCTTGCTGACAACCCATCGCGAAGCACCTGAACTTAGGATGAGATTGCCCTGACATACGAGGGTTTCGCGATGGTCCGGACCTTGCTGTCCGCGAAATGAACCAACCGAATAATCGTCATATCGACGGTGTCGCGAACAATTGGAGGTCCGATCATGGAACGACCTAGTCCTCGTCCAACGGTGCTTTTCACCCTTGGCCAATGGCTGCTCCCACTACTGCTCATGGTTTCGGGCCTGGTACTTGGCGCCGAACCGGCGTCTGCAGCAGCGGCGAACGGCACTGGAACAATGACGAGCAAGACCTCCAGTGTTACCTACGGCTCGACCGGCCACGCCATCATCTTCACGTACACCGCCGCCACCGGCGGCGTGTCGAACGGTGGCGTCCACCTCACGGTCCCAGCGGGCTGGTCGGCTCCGTCGACAACGGGTACGTCCGCCGGCTACACGCACGGCGAGCACCGGTACGGTCTCGATTGACGCTCAGACGATCATCGTGCTCGGGGTGACCCTGGCCTCCGGCGCCACCCTCACCATCACTACGGCTCAAAGGCCGCCAAGGGACCGGGCGCTACCGCGACCACCGCCGTCGGCGCCGCGACGTGGACCGCGACGGAGAAGTCCACCTCGGGCGGCACGGAGACCACGCTCGCCAAGTCGCCGGTCATCACCGTGACCGAGACCCTGGCCACGCCCGCCGCGCCGTCGGTCTCCCTCGTCTCACCGAGCTCGATCGTCGTGAAATTCGTGCCCAACGTCAACGCCAAGTACGAGCACCGTCACCATTCGCTTGGCGAAGGACGGTTCTCTCGTGAAGGCCGTCATCGGCAATACCACGGGCACTGAGACCATCACCGGTCTGACCCCGGGCGACACTTACTACGCGACTATCACCTCCGTGGGCAACGGCACGGACTACTTCACGTCCGCCGCGGGTGCTCACTCCGTCGTCATCACGCCCGGTGTGCTCACGATCATGGCGAGAGCCACCAACGTCACCGTGGGCCACCCCGTGAACATCGTGGCGGTGGTGACCGGGCTCACCGCGACCGATCGAGCGACCGTCACCAAGGACACGTTCACCTACACCGGCGTCGCTCCGACGGTCTACGCAGCCTCCACCATCGCACCGTCGGCCGTGGGCACGTACCTCGCACTGCCCGCAAACGCCACAGTGGTCGTGACGCCCAACGCCGATCAGGGCATCTACGCAACCACGTACAACTACGTCGCGGGCTCACTCGTCATTTCGGCCGTCTCCAAGGTCCCCCTCCGCGCCACGAAAGTGGTCGGCGGTGCGTGGACCGGTCGAACCGTCACCGTGACCATCTCTGGGCACCGGGCTTCTTCGGTCAACCGAGGATCATCAGCAACACGGGTCGACGAACCACGGCACACGTGATCCACGACACCGGGAAGCGATTGACCGTACGCGTGACCGTGCGACCAGGTACACCGCTGGGCATGCACGTCTTTCGCATCACGTTGAGCAACGGGAAGTCCTGCAACGTGCACTACAGCCAGTTCTAGGGTCCAGTGCGCCTGCTCAGGTTCCCGGTCCTCGTCCCGGATGGGCTCTTGTAAAGAATGTGGGTGCTGGTCTGGCATGGACGCAACGCGCGCACGTAGCCTGCGTTCATGTCCAAGAGCGCGTCACACATGGCGTCGTGGAATGGTTGGGAGGTCCGCACTGGGGCCCGAGCGATTCCCGACGCGATAGAAGCCTTTGAGAGTTCCAGTCCTCCGTTTCCGAGCAACGAAGCTCGCTACGAACTGTTGGCGGTCGCTGCTCGTGGATTTCGTCCACCACAGGCGCTCAGTGCGCATACGACTCTGGAGGGCCATCGAGAGAATCCCGACGAAGACGTATATCCAGGTCTCCGACAAGTATGGTCCGTGCTGTATCGCGAGATCGCCGAAACCGCTCCGTCGACTCAGCGGCCCTACGCGATTTACCTTCTGGGCGTAAACCCTCCTGCCGACGTCACTGACACGGATCTAGTGACTTTTAACGACTTCTATACGAATGTTCATCTCGTGGAAGTCGCCGAGCGACGAAAGGCGCTACGCGCCACGCGATACGAGCTCATCGAGGAAGTCAAGGCTCCCTACCTGGGAGCTCCCCGATTTTTAGCCGTCTACGAGGTTGACGAGACCTCCGCCGCCCAGCGCCGTCACGTCGGGCCGCCGTACAGCGCGGGGCCCGACGTATGGCGGCGCCATACAACCCCGTGGCGGCTCTGGTATCGACGCTTGGGATCCTGAGCAACCTTTCTTCGGCAGATGCTTGATCAGCGCTCCCTTTCACACAACAGAGTCGAGCACAACTCAACCTCATGGTCCCTAGACCGATTCGGGACCAACACGCAGTATTCGAAGGAGCCACTACGGCGAGTCCGGAGACCGTACCGCGACACAATCAAACTCAACGGCACGAAGATTCCTATCAAGGTTCACCGGAAATAGGCCCGAAATCGCGAATCCGGCGCGCTCGAGATAGTCAATCGAGTCTCTCATCATGGGCATGCCATCATAGATTGCCTGCGTAGCGATCTCGCTCTGCAAGGCCATCACGTGCGTCAGGGATTCCGTGGCACCCTTTAGTACTTCCAGATCCCAGCCTTGAGTATCCATCTTGAGATAGACGTGCGGATCCGAGATGCCCGAGATGACCTGATCGAACATCTCGTCCAGAGTCGCCACCGTGACCGTTTCAGTAGTTCTCACCGTCGGTTGAGTCCCGAATGTGTCATAGGCATAGGGCGATGGGTTACGAAATGAACTGTAAAAGGTGAGTTGCGTCACGTTGATCGTCGCTTTGCCGTGTTCATGTCCCAAGGCCAGGTTGAACGCCCGCCAACGCGGATCGCGCGCCGCCGTTTGAGCCAAGAAGCCATAACTTTCCGCGACCGGTTCGAACGACACGATCCAGCCCTTGTAGCCGTTCCGTCGCAACCAATTGCCATACTCGCCTCGACGAGCGCCGACATCGATCACAACGTTGATCTTGTACTGGTCGAACAACGTCCACAGGTGCAAGCCAAGCAGCGTTCCCCGAGTTTTGGGGACCACTTCAAATCCGCATCGACGCAACCAGTTCCGCGGGCGATAGACCTTCTTCAGAAGAGCGTCCTTCAGCGACGATCGATCCACTGAATCCCTCAGTACTGCATCCTTCAACCACTCAAGATCCATCGAGTCGCACTTTCTGGGATTGACATCGGCGTCATCGCTGACGACCAGGCTTGAACTTTCCGAGCCTAGTTCGGGTACTCGCTCCCCGCTTTGGTTGCGATGGACCAAGAATACCTGTCGCGATTCGTCTCAACTGGATTCCGACCTTCGAAATCTCATGGTTGAAACTCAGTGTCATTCACTCAGGGCCGGTTGCTTCGGTTGATACAACAAGATTTGACTCAACATGAAAGTCTCATTGGAGCAACGTCCCGCGAGGCGTCGTCATCGGATGTCATCCAACGACGACGATAAGTGCTGCGAATTGCGGTGCCCATCTGGAGGCGCCTGGACTCGTCAACCCCTGGCACGGAAGCCACGAAGGTACGCCGCTCGTGATGCGCGCGAATCACACCTCGAGATTTGCAGGGGTATCAGCAGGTACTGTCCAATTCGTCCCGCGACGTAACGCCAACCTCGTTCGTACCGACCCAGCAGCCATCGCGAATTGCGGGCGTGGTAGTACGACTCGTTCTCATTGAACTTTCTTCCCGGCTTTTCGTGAGCGACGAGAGGCTCGTCGAGCAAATAGCAGTATTTGGACTCCTCGCGCGCCACTCTGGTCGCGAGCTCCACTTCGTCGTAGTACATGAAGAGAGATTCGTCGAAGCCGCCAACTCGACGAAAAGTCGCCAATTCGACCAGGGCGCAGCACCCCGAGAAATAGTCGGTGCGCACGACCCCGCGTGACGCGGCGGCCCACGGGCGCCCGATCCCGGGATGACGAGCTGTCCACATTGGGCGCACTATTCGACCGCCTCGATACCACACCAGTGACGTATCGGGCCAATAGACGATGCCGGGGCTCACGAAGGCGCAGTCCGGTCGGATCGAGAAAACCTGGGCGAGGCGAGCTACGAGATCGCTCGCCAGCAACTCCGCATCGAGATTGATCAACAAGAGATGGGAGGCGCTCACGGCAGCGCGCGCCGCGAGATTCACCCCTCCACAGAACCCGAGATTGCTGAGCGGTTCGAGGACGGTGGCCCGCGATTCGAAGTGACGAAGGGAACGCTCGGGCTCATTGGCCACGAGATAGACCGGGAGCGGCTTGTGCTCCAGAGACTCCAATTGGTCGAGGACCCGGGCAATGGTGGCGTCAGATTGTCCGTAGACCACGAGCGCTACCGCGACCGAGATCGGCGCCGGCGACGTCACTTGAGCACCCGAGTCCACAAGCCGATGGGACTGCTCGAGTCGTAGAGCACGACCTCGAGCGCCCAGTACTTCGATTGAGTGGGCACGCGAAGCAGGATACTGGAGGCGTCCGAACTCTTTTGCGCCACGTAGCCCAGATGAGAGAACCAGTTCGTCGCCACCAAACGTGCGAGGTCGGTTGAAATCAGTCCGGTCTGTAAAGGGATCACGTTGCCCGCGAACACCAGGACGCCGCCCTGGCCCCGAGGGATGAACGCTTCGCTCGTGAGTCCGTGGCTGGTGCGTCCGAGGACGGCGCCCCCGTCGGCAATCACCGCCCGGCTGAAGATCCGGACGTTGTCGCTCACGTACGAGGTGCCCAGGGCCGCACTCCAACCACTCGGTCTCGTCGCCAGCGCTGTTGACGAGTCGATCGAACCGACGACTCCCGGGGGTAGCAGGACTCCGTTGCGAACGACGGCCATGTGACGCGACAGCACCGACTTGCCGTCCACCTCCGTCGAGATCACCTGGCCCACACCCACCGAGAAGCGGCCGGGAACGTCGCCCGCGAATGCGAGCAGTCCCCCGCGTTCGAGCCATGGCAATAGGTTGCCCGTTCCCCCGGGACCCCACACCGTGTTAGGGAGTGTTCCCGATACGTCCACAATCAAGGTTCCTGTGGACGGCGACCGATTGGCGACTGCCGCCCCGAGTTGTTGAGCATCCACCATGGTTAAACGCACCCTGGGCGCGACCACATTGAGTTCGGCGGCCAGGTTCTGATAGGTCCCTACCACCGAGGCGTCGATCGCACCGGCGTCGGGTCGAGTCGGCGAGCGGTAGAAGAGAATCCGGCGGACACCTTCGGCCGACGAGACGGGAAAGGCCACGACCCGAAGTTTGGTTCGAGAATCGTTCGTCACTTTGATCTGCAGGGCAGTGGCCGATGCGTTCAGTCGAACGGCCGAGAAGGCCGGGGCGACGGTCAAAGAGGGTCCCACGATCGAGACCGCCTCGACCAGCACGATCGCGACCAGTGCCCGTAGTAGGTACGCGCCGCTTCGCGAAGACGGCGCGTTGGCTCGGACGGGCCTGGCTTCAATGGGCGCTTGACTTTGGAAGAACGCAGCAGCCAGGTAGGTCATGGCGCCGAGTGCGATGACGCAGACCACGAGGTGGATCTGACGCTCGGCGCTTTGGGGTATCCAGCCCGGTCCGGACACTCTCGCGAGATAGTTCAACTGCGAAATGATTGACGCCGGCGAAGGCCAGCCTAGGTATTTGGCACTCGGGGCCAAAAATGTTCCCCAACCGAAACTGCCGACCAGGTAGCCAATACCCGCGACCGCCATGAGCCAGAGTGATATCCGAAAATTACGTTGAAACTGCAACAGCCCCGCCGCACCGATCGCCACCACGGGAAGCACCCACAGCAGATACTGGGGATTCGTGACGGGGTTGAGTATCAGCACCGCGAGCATCGTGATCATGCTTCCCATGACCAGCGCCGAGATACGCCGACCGCGGCTGCACCAGTACCCGACGCCGAGTGACACCAAGGTATCGACCACGAGAATCAGACGATTGATGCCGACCAGATGAACGGTCGCCCAACTGAGCACGCCCGACAGCGCCGGCACATTGAGCAGACCGGCGAGACCCAGCCCGCCGATACCACTGCCGGTCACGCTCTCTCTGGTAAAGACGTCTTGGATGAAATTATGACCAAGCACGGGTCCAAGCAGAATGACGCCACCAACGAACGCACCCGACACGAAGCGGACCAGAGATTGGTTCCTGAATCTCGATGACGTTCCGACGATGTAGCCAACGAAGGGCAGGAAGAGAAAGCCCGGCACGAGTTTCACCGCGACCCCCAAAGCGAGGGCCGCACCGGCCAGCGTCCACGCCTCTTCCGCCGCGGCCAAGAGGGCCAATGCGATGGCGAGAGAGGCTAGGGAGTCGATCTGTCCGTGGACCGCGCTCACCACGATGACCAAAGGGTTGAAGAACCACCACAGGAAAGCGCTTCGCGCCTGGTTCGCGGTGGCGCCAAGTTTGAACGAGAGACGCCATACGCACCACCCGGTACCCAGGTCCGCCGCGATCATGGGAAGTTTGAAGAGCAAGGTACCGATCGGTGTGGTGACGACCGAACCCAGCGCCTCGTAGAGCGGTGACGTCACGTGGGTCGTGACGCTGCCCAGGACTCCCGGCGAAGCGCCAAACAGATGGACGACGCTACCCACCAATATTGCCCAATAGCCGTAGAGAGGAGGATAGGAAAAACCGGGAAACTGGTACAGGCCGACACCCTGAGTCGCGTGGGCGGCGGCCTGCCACCACACGGCTACGTCACCCGGTAGGGAGGTAAAGGGTGCGACGAGAAGACGAATGAGCAGTCCCACGATGATGGGGATGCGTAGGTCGGCAAATCGGGCCGCCCCACGACCGCGGCTGGCCTCTACCTCACTCTCGAGAGCGACGCCAGATCGGCGAGCGTTGTCATGGCGGCCACGACTGGGGAGCTGAATGCGGCGCCACACCGGAGGAATCGAAATAGTCCTCGGCGTCTTCATGAACCGACGGTGACTAAGGGTGCACTCGGGCTGATTGAGTCGGCTCCCAGGTCATCTTCGACTCGCCGCGATAGAAACTCCAGCGCGCGCGACTTCGAGCCGCGACTTCGAAGGTCAAGAGCACGACAACATAGAGAAATCTCCTGGGCCGTTGGATCGAGTAATTGACGAGCGGACCGAAGATCGTCCGAAGTCGCAGTGTCGAGGCGTCGTAGTGCAGCTCGCGGTGAGTCACCAGGTGCATCGTATGATTTCGGCTCCTGGTCCTGAAGTACTCGCCTATCTTGGTTGCCCCGAAATTGTGGACGATCGCCTGGGGAGCGTACGCGAGCTGGGCCCCACTTCCGATGACCGCGGCCTCGAGCATCACTTCATCGCAGCCCGATACCGTGGGGACTTGATCGACGAACTCCTTGCGAACCATGACCAATTCGCCCAACTTGGGCCTGGTCAGGGCCAACTCATGGTGAATCTCCCAGAGTTCATCATGAAGACGCAACGCCAGAGTTCGTCGTTGACGCGTGGTTATCGGAATAACGCGGGGGCCCGTCATTCCGATCTCAGGATCGTTGATCAGAGGTGCTGCCAGATTGTCGAAGCACGCTGCTTCAGCCAAGACGTCGGCCGACGATACGACGCAAATCGCGTTGCGTGACGCTTTGAGGAAATGAATGACGCTGTATATCTTCCCCGTGCGCTCGGCCTCTAAAATCACCCGGATTCTCGAATCTTTCAGGGCCATCGACCGAGCAATATCTTCCGTCGCGTCGATCGAGCCCGAGATGATCACGATTATCTCGTCGACGTAGACGAAATTCTGTTGCTGATTGATGACGTCTTCAAGCGCCGACTGGATGAACACTTCCTCGTTGTACGCCATGATGCCGACACTCACCGGAACGCGGGACCCCGTTTCTGACACCGGTGAATTAGATGGATCGTCGCTCATCCTTGTACCGCTGCCCTCTTCGGTGAGAGCCTTTCCAGCACTGACGTCGTCACGATGAAGGCTCCGGCGAACATCAGTGAGACAAGAGGTCCAATGGTCACGCCCACCACGTTATGCAGACTTAACGCGGTCATCACTTGGGCCACCGCACCTATGGCCAGGGCGAACAGATAGCGCACGATTCCCTTGCCATCGGTCAGTTTGACCCAAATCCAATACCCGACCAGCGCCCATCCCGGCACCGCGAGGACCATGGGGGTGAGAGGGTCTCGCAGAACGCTCGCTCGCTCGCCGAAGAAGTGTGTAGCCGCTATCGGTCCCAAAATCCAGCAAGAGAGAGCGGCGATCACCGCGAGACTTAGACATAGCAATGCAGCTCGATTGAGGACGCTCTTGTGTTCGCCGGCGGCCGCGCGCGGGATCATCGCACTCGTCACGGGTGCCACGAGCAGTAACGCACCGGCCGCCAAGAACGCGGCGAGCGCCACGTGTCCCGCTTGACTCACCGATAGATGTGCTCGGGCCATCCACGTAGGAATGACGAACGGCAGCAACAATCCAAGACCAATAATGCTTCGGCCCATCCACTGATTATTGGCGATGGGAGTTTTCGCGGCAATCGTTAAGGGCCGACGCGGACCTCGCGCAATGGCGATCAAGGCCATGGCTACGCCACCGACGACGGTGACCCCGATGGAGATCACCATCGCAGCGTCGATTGGCTCGTGGTGTACGAACGGCACAAACGCCACGAGACGCACTACCGGCTCGAGAATTGAAATAAGACCCAATGCCCACAGGCGTCCGTAGCCCAACAGCATGGCCGAGGGAAACGCCGCGGCGAACGTGCACACAAAAAGCGCCGTCGCCAAAAGAACCGGAACGCTGGAACCGATATGGAGAAATGCCGCGACGACGGGAGCGAGTATGAGCAACGGTGACCCGAAGACCAACACCACGAACATCTGACGCAACGCGGCCGTCAGCGAACCCGATCTGACGATATGAATGGTAGCTACGTACTCAACGCCGATAGCGGCCGTCGCGGCAATTGAACCAACGGTGAGCAGTGGCGCAGCAGCGGAGTATCTGACCTGGCCCACGAAACGAAGGAACACCAACGTGAACGAAGCATTAAGCGCCGAACCTAGTCCGCAGGCAACCACCAAGAACAGACTCGATTTCATTGACGCGAACTTCACGTAAAAGCGAGACTTCTCGCCCAGAAACCCAGGTAGTTCTTCGACTTTTAGGTTGTCGACGGTTACCACTGGTACATTCTAAGCCCGCGCCTTCTCTCTATGGGTTCGGTACAGTTTTGTCCCTCGAGCATTAGGCATTCGCCGGGTCGCCAACCTCAACCGAAGGCACACTCTTCGAACACACTCTCCAAGAACACCAGAAAAGCAGGCTGTTCGGCGAAAGGGCGGTGAAGATGCCGCGAACGGACCCAATCGGTAGGGCGAGTCTCGTGGATGACATTTCGCGAGCCGGGTCGTGGAATAGTTGTTACGGTCACATGTCAGAAAACTTTCGACGTCAAACAGTTGGGAAGTGCCCCATTTGCGGTCTCGAAGCGACGAGTGAGGGAAGGGTGCTCACCGATCTCTCGGGAGTGATGAACGGTACGTTCGTAAGCGTTCGATGCCCCTGCGGCGTGAACTGGCTTCGGGATCCGGTTTCGCACGAAGACATTGCATTGGCCTACGGCAACGACTACTACAGCTTCCAGTGGCCGGAGCTGTCTCTCGCCGCCCGAGTCTTGGGGATGCTTCGCCAGCGACTCTTGATCTCGCGCTACCGAGCACGTCCCTTTCGAATGACCAGCGCGGTCGCCGACCTCTTGCCCTGTTACCCGCCTCCGGGGCCGGCCGGGCGAGTTCTCGACGTTGGTTGTGGCAGCGGCGAACGAATGCGACGCCTGGAAGCGGCGGGTTGGGAGTGCATCGGTATCGATGCCAGCGAATCCGCAGTGAACTCGGGCAGGGAAAAGGGCTTAGATGTTCGGCTCGCTGAAGCGACGGCCCTCCCCTTCCCCGATGATTCCTTCGACGCGGTTTTGATGTCCCACTCAATTGAACACTGTCAAGATCCTCGTCGGGCGGTTCGCGAGGCAGCGCGGGTCCTAAAACCTGGTGGTTCTCTGACCATCACCACACCCAACGGCGCGTCACCCGTCGCTCAGTTGTTTGGCGCGATGTGGGTGAACTGGGACGCGCCACGGCACTACCTCGTCTTCAGCAGCTCTTCCTTGAGGAACCTGCTCATCGAGGAAGGATTTGACGTCATTCGGGTGCGAGGTTCGAGTACCGGATGGAGCTGGGCCGAGAGCCTGCACTACCTCGGCCGTTCTCGCCCCTGGCGAAATACGGATCTTCTGGTCAACGTCGTGCGACTCCCCGCCATGGCCGCCGCCCTCTGCATGAATTTCTCCCGCTACGCCGACGAAGTGGAGATCGTCTCGCGCAAGGCCTGACCGCAACGATTCTCTGAAGGTGCCAACGCGCGTCGCGTATGAAAGCGTTCACTCCCCCGTGATTGTCACCACAGATCGGATCGATTGGTCGATCAGGCGAACTCCATCGTGGTCGCCCGCAGTTCCGAAGACCGAGAACACGTGGCCGTGATTCCCATCTCGCCAGTCGACGGACTGCCCGGGTCCACGATTGAGTACAACTTCTTGGACACCATCCATCGCGCGCAACTCGTCTAGTCCCTCGACGGCAACGATGTGTCGCATTTCCGCGGGGGCGTGCACGTAGAAGAGATACGCGACGCACTGGGCTGGAAGCGGTCCGCCAACATCCACCGTGTCGCCCAACGCAAGACTCATCGAGATCTTCAGAAAGTCGACTCCCGTCGCAGCCACAAGCATCTCCGGCACACCACCGCCTATACGTCCGTTCACTTCAATCACCACGGGACCATCGAGCGTCAGTTTGATCTCCGTGTGGAAACAGCCGGTCGTCACGTCCATGGCCCTGATCGCCCCCGTTGCTACGTCGAGCACCGACTGCGCGAGTTGGTCATCAAGGGCGCTCGGGATGAAGAAACCCGTCTCACGAAACGGAAATGCCTGAGGCGTGCGGCCGTTAATGGCGAGATGCGTGACCGTGTCGTCGACAACGAAACTCTCGACCGAGACGTAGCCGGCGAAACCATCGCCCGCGACGCCGGGAAGTGCGTCAGGGATGAATTCCTCGATCACGAACTCGCGTCCACCGCCCGCCACGTGCTCCTCGATCAATATCTCCATCTCCTCCGACGAATTGACGGGGACCGTATCTCGACTCGCCTCACCGCGGCGAGGCTTAAACACGGCCGGGTAACTGATCTCGGTTTCAATCATCGACCACGCCCTCTGATAGTCAGATGGCGAGATGACCCAACTGCGTGGCACCACTAATCCCGCGCGCTCGAGCGCGACGCGCTGGAGGTGTTTATCAGTGAGCACCAGTGCAGTCTCGGGCGAGTGAAAGGTCCGGGCGAGACGAGCGGCCAGTTCGGCGCAGAGCCGCAGATTGTCGTCGGCCAATGTCAAGATGCCGTCGGGCGCAAATTGTCCGATGGCCTTTGCGGCGTCGTCCATCCCGAGCCCCTTGATATCAACGACCGTTCCCAGTCTGCGGAGCAAGCGCTGCATCGAGGCCTGCTCTTCATTCGAGGTGTCCACGATCCACAGCAGCCGGCACAGACCTTTCGCCGCGTCGCTCAGTGCAAGGGTGGCGAAGGAACGGGGGTGATAGACGTAGGCCAACACCCGCTCCGAAAGGGGAACGGCGTCAACCACGACGACCACCGCTCAAAGGGTCTTCGTGGCGAGCAAGAGCTGTGCGTTGTCGTGGAGATAACGATCGTTGCTCACCATGACGAGTCCGCCGTGGGCGTCACGAATGATACGAAGAAGGGAGAAGGGCGACTCTTGCTTGTATCCCATGATGCCGCACACTTCGAGCGCGGCCCTCGAAACGTCGACGCCTATCTTCGACGTTGACACCTTCAAATCTCGCAGGGTGATGGAGATGTTGGCGGTCGACATCTCACTGCCCTCTTCGAACGTCGAGAACCGAATGGCCGATGTGATGAGGAGGCTACGGGCGGCCTGCAGCTGGCCGGCGATCTCGGCGACGCGCAGGGCCCCGGTCGGAACGACGCCGACCGAACGGCGTGCCGCCGCTCGCACGTAGTCGTGGGCTTTGGCGGCGGCCGCTTCGGCTATTCCCACCCACACGGAGCTCAACAGCAGTTGGCGCGCTTGGCCCAAGCCTTCATTCGCCATCGTCCCGAAAGGAACGGAGAACATCAGTCCCGGATCGACCTCGGCGATGATTCGAAACCCGCTGCTGCACGTCCCGCGAAGTCCCAGCGTGTCCCATTCGGAAAGCCTCTCCAAGGTAAAGGACCCTCGACGAAGAATGACGTAGATCTGGTCTGTCTCGGGCGCGTCAGGCGATCTTCGAGTGGTGGTCATGATGGCGTCGGCGGACTCGCCGTAGGAGATGGCGAGCGCTTCCTTTTCTAAGGTCCAAGGCTGTTGCGCGTCGTTGAGCGCACAGATGCTTCGCGCGACGTCACCCCCGACACCGACTTCACTGTTCGCGTTGGCGAGGAGGAGTTGATCCTTCGCCACTTCCCGAGTGAAGTCGCGAAGGGACGGCGTGGTGCCGTGACGACCGAGATTGAAGGCCTCAATAGTGTGCATCGCCAGCACCAAGGCGCTCGAAGCGCAGTGAAAGGCCAGTGCGCGAACCGCGCAGACCATCTCGGCGACATTGGCCCCGCCACCTCCAAACTCCTCGGGCAGGGCCGCCGAGAGGAGACCGGCGTCGCGCATGGCAGCCAGTGATTCGTGCGGAAAGCGAGCGAGGCGATCGACGTCGTCCGCATTTGGACCGGCGACCTCAACACCCACGTCCCAGGCAGCACGTTCCCACCGTCCGACTCCTTCGGACGGTGCGGTGAGGCCATTCTTAAGTTCACGCATCAAGTCCATTTCAGTTCAACTTTCGTTTCGATGGAGCCAAAGAACTCGTGACTCCGCACCTTGATATTTGGCGGAAAGCGAGGCGTCACTTTGGCCCGTTCACATACGAGGACCGGTCTAACACGAGGCGTTCTCTGACCTCGACGGGCCACTCCTCAAGCCGGAATCCGTGCGCGTAGTAGAGGGCCAGGGTGATGCGGTCAAGTCCGAGACCAAAGCACGCGGAGTGGGCCACGTGACCGTCGTTCGTCGATATCGAATACGTGACCCCGAAGTGGTCTTCGTGGTAATTGCCGGAACTGACGGCACCCGGTGCGTCGGACGAAATTGACGCCGTAATTTCGAACTTAAGTTCCTTCTCTAGTTGCCCTTGGGCCATCATTTGCGCCCCTCGCCCAAAGAACGGATCGTTGGCCGCGACGAGATCGGTCACGAGACCGAGGTCTCGTAAGAGTTCACGGCCCTTGGTGACCCAACGATCACGGAAGTTCAACGCATCATCGGGACGGCCGAGGTAGACGAATTCGTGCATTCGGAACGACTGCATTCGGGCGGGATCCATGCTCGGTTCATGGCGAAAGCAGTTTGCCAGGACCTCGAAGTAGAGCCCCCCGACCGGCAGCGTGGCATCCTTGTACATCGGGTACACGCTGTGGCACGCCGCCGACGGGAGTGCGACGTCGGTTGGCGACATCAGTTCGAGCCAATCGCCGCCCGAATCGACCCGCTTATGCAGCTCGCTGAGCTGCTTGGGATCGCCGTCAAAGCTATCGATCGTGCCAATCAAGTTAGGGAATGAATCGACGTAGCCACTGCCCTTCAGAGTTTCAAGATTGATCACCGGTGCAAAGAACAGTCGTTGCGGATTGTCGTCGCGACCTGCTTCACGAGCGTAAAGCTCGAGAGCTCGCACCACACCCTCG
Source organism: uncultured Acidimicrobiaceae bacterium (assembly GCA_963703105.1). Classification (GTDB taxonomy): domain Bacteria; phylum Actinomycetota; class Acidimicrobiia; order Acidimicrobiales; family RAAP-2; genus RAAP-2. The sequence goes on from OY969792.1 coordinate 509,950, forward strand.
TAGTCGGCTGAGCGGTGATAGAGACCGGGCGACCCGGCGTCGACCAATAGACCCGTCTCCAGCAACTGGTGCCGGAATTCTTCAGTATTCACGGACACACTCTCCAGATTCGCACTACGCGCTCCCACGATCGTTCGACACGCCCAGAGCCTCGACGGTCTCACGAATCGATCCGATGGTTCTGAACGTCGCCCTCGTAAGGAGCGCCTCGGGAATCTCGATCTCAAATGCGTCTTCAATTCCCAGCATCACATTGACGCTCGCATGAGAGGACAGTCCCTTTTGATACAGGTCGTCATCGTCTTTCACACTGGCGACCGGCGTGCCGAGACGGCCGTGCGCCTCGAGTACTCGACGGATGGTGGCGTCAATATCGCTCATCGTCGGGTCCAAAACGAATGAGGCGATATCTGAGCAACGACCGCAGCCGCGGCAACTCCCCCACTGTGGCTGAGACTCAATGACAGCTGGTCAATGCCCTGTCGACGAGCCAGTTCCGCAACCATTCCGTGCAAGCGAACAGTGGGGCGATGGTCGTCGGGCCGCCAAATCTCGATCGACCTCATCAGAGGCACTTTGTCTTCAATGTCCAGCACCTTCAACACTGCCTCTTTCGCGGCGAACCTCCCCGCCAAACTACTGGCGCGCGTCGAACTGTCCCCCGCCGAGGACTCGATCTCGTGAGGTGTAAAGACGCGTTGCGTATATCGATCGCCAAACTCTTCGATGGAGTCCTGCACCTCTTCGATTGACTGCACGTCGAGACCGATGCGAATCGTCGCGCGTCGTCGAGCCATCCGATACTCCCTAAGTCCAATGATCAAGATGAGTGAATATTCGAAGCAATTCCGTAAAGGTCGCGTCTGCGTAACTCCCACCAGTCTGGCACGTCAGGCCGTCTCAAAGAGGTTTGAACGGCGTTCCGCGGGGTTCAAGCCCTCTATGATATGGGCTGATCTGAGGCGTTGTTTGAGGGAGAAGTGCGGAGTGCACATATCGAGTGACGCGCGACATTCATTCCGCGACGCAGCGAGTCCAGAGCGCACGGCATGATCACCGATGAGTTCGGACCGACGGGCTCTCGAAGTGTGAACGAAAAGTCGCTCTGGTTGGGCTCGCCGGCGTATCCCGTATTCGCCCGCCTCACGACGCCAGTCACCGCGTCCATTGGTGGGGGCCTGTTGATTTCTCCTCCCATCGGAAGGGAGTCTCGAGCGGCGCGACCGGCCCTACGCCTTCTGGCCGCGTCCATCGCTAGCGAAGGCTTCGCCGTTTTGCGATATGACCATTTCGGTACGGGCGACTCCAGTGGACACTTCGACGATGACACGTTCTTTGACGAATGGACGGATCAGGTACGACGAGGGGTTGAACTCTTGCGGTCCGTTGGCGCGCCTTCCGTCTCGGCACTGGGATTGCGACTCGGGGCGACGATACTTGGACGCGCGGCGCAGCTCCAGAGTCTTGATCTGTCGACCGTCGTGCTCTGGGATCCATGCGAATCGGGGCGGTCCTACCTGCGTGAACTCGCCGCCTTCGAGGCGGCCACTCAAGAGGATCGCCACCCTGGATCAACTCGAGTCAACACAAAATCAGAGTTCGTGTACCGCGAAGAGACCAGAGAAAAGATGCGGGCCCTGACACTCGTCGAGGTGGAGCCGGAGAAACTCGCCGAACGAATACTCGTGATCACCCGAGATGATCGCGTTACACCAACGAAGTTGGCACAACAGTTCGAGACGGTTTCGGTCCAATGGGACTCAACCAATGAGCAAGGTGCGTTTCTGGAGGTCGAGCTTCCTTTCGCGAAACTGCCAGAACGGACACTTCATCGAGTTCGGGACTGGATCGTCCAGTCTAAAGTGGACGAAACGCCCCTACTCGCGACATCAGAGGTATCCGAGGCGCTTGTCGGCACTGGTCCGGGGCCGATGTCGGTGCGAGAGCGAGCACTGTCGATTGGACCTCGGGGTCTTTTCGCCATCGCGAGCGAGCCAGTTGGCGATGCGACGGGTCCTTGGATCGTGATGGTCAATGGCCTGAACGAAGACCACGTGGGACCGTCTCGACAGTGGGTCGAGCTTTCGCGGCGATGGTCGAGTTTTGGACTTCGGTGCGTACGCTTTGACTTCATCGACCTAGGTGAAAGTCCACACGCGGGTGATGACCCGCCGGGCGGCGAGCACGATGATCCGGGATTGAGGGATATCGTCGACGTGATTCGGGGTCTCAGTCCGGACGAACTCTCCAACGTGGTTCTCGTTGGCCTCTGCTCGGGTGCTCATCTGGCGGTCCGGGCAGCGCTGCAACTTCATATTCGGGGCCTGTGCACGATCAATCCTCAGGTGGGTCCGGCGATACTTCGAACCGCAGACCGACTCGAAGAGTCCGAACATCATTTGTTCAGAAAACTGAGACAGTCGGTGAAGAATCAACCTTGGATCGGAAAACTGGTCTGGCAGGTCTGTCGTGTTCTTCTCCCGACCGCGTACTCACTCAAGGTCCGTAGAGCGCTGGCAAACCAGGGCACGGAGATGCTGCTCATGGTCAGCCCCCAGGACATTAATCCTTTCCCCCGCACGCCGATCTTGCGGTCCCTTGACACGCGAAGGTTGATCTCGACGCGAATGTGCCGGATCGAAGTAGTTCCCGATCTGGATCATGATTTTCTCAGTACCGAGGGCCGAGCGAGGGCCGTCACGATTCTCGATGATTACATCATGAACAAATACGTGTCGTAGAACTGACGCGCGACGTACGCGCTGTCGTGACGAGACGATGCGTCGATATGAGACTGAACTCTCGATTCGCGAGTTGGCGAAGATTCCGGTTGGACTAGATCCCAATTTGATTGGTCGTTCTCAGAAACCTCGATTGAGAGGTTAGGGTTAAAGGACGTCTACGTGCACCGATGCCGCTTTTCCGGACGGTACGAGGAGGAAATCGATGCCCATTGCGTCCGTGGTAATTCCCACTTCTCGCGGTGGTCCCTATCTTCGCGAGAGCGTGGCTTCGGTGCGGGCCCAGACGATCGACGACTGGGAGATCGTCATCGTCACCGACGGTCTTGACGAGGACCTCTCCGATCTGGAGAGCGACCCCCGTGTTCGGGTCTTTCGACAGCGCAGACGTGGCGTATCAATAGCGAGGAACGTCGGGGTGAATCTGGCAACGTCAGATCTCGTTGCGTTTCTCGATGACGACGATCGTTCACTGCCCGACCGGCTCCGCGCCCAAGCAGAGGTCATGGAGGATGAATCCGTTGGCCTTTGCCATGCCGAAGCACGGATCATCGACAGCAGCGGAACAATCCTCAAAACGGGAGGCGGTTCGCGCGCTTCCACCTACGCGGAATATCTGCGTCTTGACGGACTGACGCTGATCGGCGCATCGATGATCCGCAAGTCCGTGTTCATTGAGGTCGGTGGATTCAATCCGCTGTTCAGGGTTGGCGAGGACTTTGATCTCGTTTTGCGCTTCGCTCGCGAAAGTAAGATTGTTTATCTCCCTGAGGTGTTGCTCGAATACCGACATCACGCCAACAACACGTGGACCAGAGCCACTCCCTCGACTGGTAAAGAGTTGAAGATAATCCTGGCGATGCATCAATTGGCGGCGTTGGACAACGAAGAGACAGCGAACCTTCGCGCGGTTCGCAAGGGCATGAAGAGCGTGCTTCCCGCTCGCGCGCATATGGCCCTCTCGCGTGCGAACAACGAAAGAGAAGCGCGCCGTTACGTGAAGGCAGTAGCGGCATTTGGACGAGCCTTCCGATACGCGCCGCGAGCCTCAGTCCGGGTCGCGGTAAAGAAAATGCGAAGCAAAGGCAACTGAGCCCTCGCGTGCTGGACTCTCAGGTTCTTTCCGTCATTTGATATCGCCGTATAGATGCAGGCAGAAAGAATATCAAGGTAACGGCTGAATTGACCAACATCGCAATCCCAATGGCGTCGATGCCATGGCTGTCGATTAAGGCGAAAATTACAACCAACTGCAGGAGGCTGCCCACGACATTTCGGATGGTCATCCACCACACTCGCTGGTCGAGCCAGGCAAACGTGCTGTAGAAGGTCATTACCGCGCTGCCCGGCACCGCAAGAAGCAGCAATCTCATTAGAACCGCACCGTGATTGGCATACTGCGCTCCAAAGATTGCTAGAAACTGTGGGGCGAAGATGAATCCAATAACGATGCTCGGTGTCAACAGAATGACCATCGCCCGAATAGCAGAGTTCGCGTGATGGCGTAGCGCGTGAGGTTCGTGAGACGCTTCGACCAGAAATGATCGAACGATACTGAGACAAACGAGACTTAGTCCCGTCGCAATCATCGAGGGGACGTAGTAGTGCGCGTTGGCAACCGCTCCAAGACGTTGAATGACGATCAGCGTGATTATCGACGGCATGAATATATTGGACAACGTGGCGGCGTACTGCGCGCCTGCGAGGAAGAATAGCTCTCGCGTCGAAGGCAGTTTCTCCGTCGAGCCACCCATTGACATGTGTTCTGGAATTCGTTTACTGAACAAATACCAAGTAATCACAATGATCGTCAAGATGACGGGCGCGGTCCATGCAGCGAAGATTCCCTGCGTCGCTGATATCGCAATGCTGACGGGAAGTAACACCAATTTCGCAATGGAAAAGGCAATGTTCTCAACCGCGACCCATTTGGATGCTCGAAGTCCAATGAGGACAGAATCTTGCAACGCGAAGATCGTCCACAGGATCACGGCGACCACAAAAAGCACATTCCAACCCCAGGTGGACGGCAAGAAACTGTGACCGAAACCGGCCGCGAGATAGGCCAACGCGAGAACGAAACCGAAGATAACGACCATTGCGTAAGCGCGCCTGACGAAGTCTCGGGTCATTGAACCGGCCACCGGCAAGAATCGTTCGAAAATGGAGCCAAAGCTCAACTGCGCAAGATTAGCCAGTAGGAGCATGGCTGCTATCTCGGCGGTCGTACGTCCGACAACTTTCGCCGACGCGAGGTGTGCCGCGACCGCCCAGAACACGACGCCAATTACGGCGGTTCCTCCCGACGAAATCATCAGGGCAATTGCGTTTTGAACAAGTCTCCCCGGGCGTGAGCTGGCGCCTACGATCTTTCGGATTGACCACTTGGCTTCGCTTCTCAAGACTGTGCAACTCCGTTCGTAGTGTTGGGTTGGTACCTGATCCGGCCAATCGAGAGGCGTCCGAATTACCTTGATGTCTTAGGCGATGGATACAAGATTAATCCCTTGTCGCGACACATTTTTCACGTGAGAATCCAGATATTCGTCTGACGAGCGCCCACCAATGCCGGCCAAGGAACCGACCGCCCAGTGCCACCAAAGGGATCTTCCCTTTCCGCTTTAAAGTTCACAGAAAAGCACGCCTCAGGAGTGGGTAGAATCTCCTGCGCAGAGGGAGGCGTTCGATGACCGGTCACCGTCGGACTCTCAAGGAGACCGCCCGCGTTGCATTAAAGTTCATTGTTTCTGTTGTGTGCATGACGTCGGTACTTTCCATTGGTCTCGATGTTGCGGCTCACGCAGCGCCCACACCGGCAATTTCTGAAGCCGCGACCTTCCCGGTCAGCGCGGAAGTTCTCGGCGGGACGACGCTATCGGTCAATCCGCAAAAGGTCGGCGACCTCGTCATCTTCGAATCGCAGATCCACTCTCATAGCATCACGATCCTCGGCGTGACGTGTCCAGAGACCGGAACGTGGCAACTGGCTCAGCGTTACGTCGACACCGTCAACGGCGTGATTATTGAAGAATTCTGGTGGGCGGTGGCCACGTCGACCGGTCCCACCAAGATCAGCGCCACCTACTCGGGCAGCGTCGCCACTCTCCGTCCCGAACTCGTGAGTGACTCCTTCACCTCGGCCAGTCCCTCGGTCTGGAGTTTCGTGTCGGGCGGGGGCGCGGCCGGAGCGTCCACCACGGCGATCACGTTCCCCAGCGTCACCAGCGGTGCAGCTGCCAATCAGTTGTATTGGGGCTACGCGGCGTCGACCGCGACGGCGGTGCCTGGCAGCACTCCTGGTTTCACCTATGCGACCACCACCGTGGGAAATCTCATCACTTCCAATGATGCCTTGAGCCCGAACTCCGCCTACGCCCCTACGGCGAGTGAGACGCCGGCGAGCAACAACACCTCGATCGCCGCGATCTTCGCCGCCACGCCAACGACCGGTCAATACACCGTCACCTTCAACGGCAACGGCGCGACCGGCGGATCGATGGCCAACGAGGTCGCCAGCTCACCCACGGCGCTCAGCGCCAATGCCTTCACCCGGACCGGCTACACCTTCACCGGCTGGAACACGGTCGCCAACGGCACGGGCACCGCCTACGCCAACGGCGCGACCTACCCCTTCACCGCCAGCGCCACCCTCTACGCGCAGTGGTCGAGTTCGACGGGCACCATCACCAAGATTCAGTCGGGTGACGCCGGCACCAGTGCCATTGCCAGTGGGGCGGCGATGACGGTGCTCCCGGCCAACGCCACGCTCGGCGACACGGTCGTCGTCGCGGTCCTCGGCGCCGGTTCGACCGGTCAGACGGTCACCTCCGTGACGAGTCCCATGGGCACCTTCACCAAGGTCACGAGCAATCTCCAGAGCGGCCAGTCCGATATTGAACTGTGGATCTGCTCGAACGTCACGGCCGCGGCCCGCACACTCACCGTGACGTGGAGCGGCGCCGGCTCGGGGTTCGCGCAAGCGACCGAGTTCAGTGGCTCGCTCAGCGTCGTGGCCAGCACGCCCACCCAGGGCACCGGCACCAGTCCCACGGGTTCGGTCACCACCACGGCACCCGGTGACGTCGCCCTCGTCTACGTCAACGGTCAGAGCATCACCGCGGCCCCGTCATCGCCGTGGTCCAACTACGACGCGGGCGCCTTCGTCTACTCCTGGGGCGAGAGCGTCGCCACCCAGATCGTCGCCGCACCCTCGACCGTGAGCGCCAACTGGACCCTCGCCTCATCGGTGAAGTGGCAGACGATCGGACTGTCGCTAGCGGGCACCGGTGGTGCCAGCCAATTCACCGTCACCTTCAACGGCAACGGCGCGACGGGCGGATCGATGGCCAACGAGGTCGCCAGCTCACCCACGGCGCTCAACGCCAACGCCTTCACCCGGACCGGCTACACCTTCACCGGCTGGAACACGGTCGCCAACGGCACGGGCACCGCCTACGCCAACGGCGCGACCTACCCCTTCACCGCCAGCGCCACCCTCTACGCGCAGTGGACTACCGTGCCCACCTACACCGTCACCTTCAACGGCAACGGCGCGACGGGCGGATCGATGGCCAACGAGGTCGCCAGCTCACCCACGGCGCTCAGCGCCAATGCCTTCACCCGGACCGGCTACACCTTCACCGGCTGGAACACGGTCGCCAACGGCACGGGCACCGCCTACGCCAACGGCGCGACCTACCCCTTCACCGCCAGCGCCACCCTCTACGCGCAGTGGTCGACGGCCGCGATCTTTAGCGAGGTGGGCAACTTTGTCACGACTGGCAACGACGGCATAACGACCGCCGACGCAAGCCTTGCGAAGGCGGGTGACCTTCTTGTTATTTGGGTGAAGTCGCGTTTTTCCTCGAACTCTCAGATCCACGTCACCAATATCAGTGCATCCGGTACCGGCGCCATCGGCGCGCCGGTTAACGCCATCCAGTACTACACCGTGGACCATCCAGGCAACGACGACGAGATCTGGTACGTACCCATCACTAGCGCCGGCACCGTCTCGCTCACTTTCACCTGGTCCGGTAATAGTTCGAGCGACTACAACGAGTTCTCGACCCAGGAGTTCCAGCCGTCGACACCGTCGACCTACTCGCTCGACACGGCGAACCACTTCGAGAGCAACGCGTCCTCCCTGACGATGCAGTTCCCCTCGCTGACACCAGTGGGCGCGGGCGAACTCTACGCCGGCTACAACAGCAATAACACGTCGGGCGTGTACACGGGGCCGACCACCGCGGGATACACCGTGGACGTCACCTCCGACGGTGACGCAATTCTCGTCAATCCCGACGTCGCGGCGGCGCTGCAGGCACCGTTCACGACCGCGTCGGGTAATCCTTCGACGCAGAGTTCGATTGGCGCCCTGATCGTTGCGACCCCGGCCAGCCAATACACCGTCACCTTCAACGGCAACGGCGCGACGGGCGGATCGATGGCCAACGAGGTCGCCAGCTCACCCACGGCGCTCAGCGCCAACGCCTTCACCCGGACCGGCTACACCTTCACCGGCTGGAACACGATCGCCAACGGCACGGGCACCGCCTACGCCAACGGCGCGACCTACCCCTTCACCGCCAGCGCCACCCTCTACGCGCAGTGGACTACCGTGCCCACCTACACCGTCACCTTCAACGGCAACGGCGCGACGGGCGGATCGATGGCCAACGAGGTCGCCAGCTCACCCACGGCGCTCAGCGCCAATGCCTTCACCCGGACCGGCTACACCTTCACCGGCTGGAACACGATCGCCAACGGCACGGGCACCGCCTACGCCAACGGCGCGACCTACCCCTTCACCGCCAGCGCCACCCTCTACGCGCAGTGGTCGAGTTCGACGGGCACCATCACCAAGATTCAGTCGGGTGACGCCGGCACCAGTGCCATTGCCAGTGGGGCGGCGATGACGGTGCTCCCGGCCAACGCCACGCTCGGCGACACGGTCGTCGTCGCGGTCCTCGGCGCCGGTTCGACCGGTCAGACGGTCACCTCCGTGACGAGTCCCATGGGCACCTTCACCAAGGTCACGAGCAATCTCCAGAGCGGCCAGTCCGATATTGAACTGTGGATCTGCTCGAACGTCACGGCCGCGGCCCGCACACTCACCGTGACGTGGAGCGGCGCCGGCTCGGGGTTCGCGCAAGCGACCGAGTTCAGTGGCTCGCTCAGCGTCGTGGCCAGCACGCCCACCCAGGGCACCGGCACCAGTCCCACGGGTTCGGTCACCACCACGGCACCCGGTGACGTCGCCCTCGTCTACGTCAACGGTCAGAGCATCACCGCGGCCCCGTCATCGCCGTGGTCCAACTACGACGCGGGCGCCTTCGTCTACTCCTGGGGCGAGAGCGTCGCCACCCAGATCGTCGCCGCACCCTCGACCGTGAGCGCCAACTGGACCCTCGCCTCATCGGTGAAGTGGCAGACGATCGGACTGTCGCTAGCGGTGGCTTAAACCTGCGGCTTGAGACGCATCACAACTGCAAGTACTTCATTATGCGTGGACTACAGTCGCACCATGATCTATCGAGCTTCAATTGTGATTCCCGCTCACAATGAAGAACATCGAATGCATTCACTTCTCACCACTCTGGTCAAGTTATGTGAGAAGGAGAGTTATGCGATCTTCGTGGTTTGTAACGGCTGCACGGATAAGACCGTGGAAGTTGCCAGCCAGTATCCCGGAGTCGAAGTAATCGAGATCGACGACGTTGGCAAACACTTTGCGCTCAACGAAGGGGATCGCCGGGCCGCAGACGTTTTCCCACGGTTGTACTGCGACGCGGACATTGACATTGACGTCGGATCCATCGAACGTCTCGTCGAGACGCTGACAACTGACGAAGTTATTGCCGCGGGACCGACGGTTCATTTCGACGTTTCGAATTGTTCGCGCAGCGTACGGAATTACTACAGGGCGATGGATAGTCTTATCGTCTCGCGATGGTCAGACGTTCATCTTTCGGGCCGTGGCCTCTACGGGGCCAGTCGCGAAGCACGGCGACGTTTCGGGATATTTCCTCCAGTTATTGCGGACGATACGTTCTTTGACGAGCAGTTCCACGTCGACGAAAGGCGTGTTCTGAGAGACGCGACGCTCACGCTTACGACGCCGAAGACATTTCCAGAGTTGATAAGAATTGAAGTTCGCGTCGTCACGGGGGGTCGTGAAATCGCGCCGTACCTCCCCCATCTGGGCGCCAAGTCGGCGCCTGACGTAACATTTCGCAGCAGACTTCTGGCGAAGCGCCGCACGATACGGCAATGGACCAAGGACTATCGTCGGCGAGACTTCACGCCCTTGATGACCTATTTTGCCGTAAAAATCATCTCTCGGGTCGCCGTATCGTTTAAGAAGATTCGAGGTCACACAGTGAACTGGCGATGACTCGGTCCCAATGAATGAACTCAAGCCGATCATTGTGCGGCGATCCGGATTTCCCAGTAGGTCTCGGTACCTCGCATCGTTGCTCTAAAGCCTTTTCGATGACTCTTCTTGGTCGGGCCATATTGTGTTGCGTACATCCTCATTGTCAGATCCTTTATCTGTCGATCACCCGAGAAGGGCGCGAATTGTTCGAGTGATATGTCTGTAGGCATCGCATCGAGTTTCTTCGTCACCGCTTTGGGATCCGCGAGACCGTAGGGCAAGTCCATGTACAAGAACCACCTACAGGAAGTTCGTCGCATGAGTTCGGCACAGACATAGCTCACATCAAGGTGATCGACGTGATACAGGCCTAGGGGCGAAAGTATCGAATTGGGTCGAAGACGTTGGATCGCCGCTTCCAGCGAATCTTGTAGCTCGGCCAATTCATGGTCACTGCGTCGTCGTCTCAGATAATCGTCTTCTTCGAAATCGAGCCATTCGAATCGGGCGCCGAGCGTCGCTAACGCCTTGGCGTCCTCGCTCCTTCGTTTCTGTATTGCGTCTGGCGCATACTCTTCGCCAGTTGTGGCGCTGTTATAACCCTGGTGCACCGCCTGCGGTGCGCCAGCAAGGACTGTCACGACCGTCGCATCGGATCGAGTGTGTAGGAATTGTGCGCACGACAACACCGCGTCATCCAAATGAGTCGAAATCACGAGGACGGGTCCCGGCGGATCGAAGATTCTCATGCGCCACCCTTTCGAAATCGCCCCCGTCAGCGCACGCTGACGGGGGCGATAAGCGACAAGACTTCCACGCCGGGGCGGGAAACCATGTAAGCAAATTACTTAATCACATATCCAATCTTGCAGGACTTCCCATTGGCGAGGCGAATCGTGAACGTCGCGTGACCTGGCCGCGTTGAGCCCGCTACCGTGACCCACACCGTAAGGTGCGTGCCGGTGTCCTTCGATACCACAACGACCGTTCCAGGCGAAGTGCTCGTAATCTTCGGTCGACCGGAGAATCCGGTGCCCACGATCGTGACCTTCAAGCGACGCCCCGGGACAATTGATCCGATGAGGTGCGTGGCGCGAAGAACGACCGGCGGCTTGGCTACGGCAGCGATGGACAACGTACCCGCAACGTAGTTGTAGGTGAGGCCGTAGTTCGTGGCGTCGGCGCTCGGCGACACAGTCACCGTGGCGGCTGACGGAGTGATCGAGTACGTCCCCGCCGCCGTTGGCGCGGTGATTGACGAGGCGTACGTCGTCGATCCGGTCCCGGCATAGGTGTAGGTCGCAGTCGAAACCGCTGCGGTGTCGGAGCCGACCAGGCCCCCGACCGTTGCACTGGGAGTGACGGTTCCGCCCACCTTGATGCTCACATTGCCCGCCGTGACGGTCAACGTGGGCGCGGTAATCGTTAAGGCGCCCGCAACGTACGCGTACGTCTTCGAATACTTACCCTGATCAGCCGCCGGCGTCACGGTGACGGTAGCGGCCGAAGGTGTGACGGAGTAGGTTCCCACGGCCGTCGGCGCCGTCGTCGAGGCCGCGTAGGTCGTGTTGTCAGTTCCGGCATAAGTGAAGATCGTCCCTGACACAACGGCGGTGTCACCCGCCGTGAGTCCGGCGGTTACCGTAGCGCTGGGCGTGAACGCACTGCCGAACGTCACGGTGCCGCTCGCTGCCGTGACGCCAAGCGGCAATAGCGAAGGTCCGGTTTGAACCAAATGCCACTGAGCGTAGAGCGTAACGCTTGACGTGAACGGATAGATCGCCCCGTCGTTGTATAACGTGCCGCCGCCCGTCGGAGACGTGTTCCAACCGATGAAATACGAGTTGGTCTGGGTCATGTTCCCGGTCTGAAAGAGTGTCAACGCCGTGGGCGAACTGGCGGTCTCACTCGCGAGAGAACCCTGTCCTCCGTTGTTATTGAAGGTGACCGTGAACGTCCCACCGTTGGCCGTCCACTGCGCGTAGAGCGTGAGCGAACCGGTCAGGGTGTAGGGCGAGGTGAGCGCTGTGCCGCCACTGGCGGCGGCGAACCAACCGTCAAAGGTTGAACCCGCCAAAGTTGGAGCGGCGGGCAGGGTGATGGTAGAGCCGTTAGGTCCGCTCATGTTGGCGACGGCGCTGCCGCCTTCGGAGTTAAAGGTGATCGTGTCGGTCGGAATGGCCGTCCACTGCGCGTAGAGCGTTAGCGAACCGGTCAGGGTGTAGGGCGAGGTGAGCGCTGTGCCGCCACTGGCGGCGGCGAACCAACCGTCAAAGGTCGAGCCAGCCAGGGTGGGAGCGGCGGGCAGGGTGATGGTCGTGCCGTCAGGTCCGCTCATATTGGCGACGGCGCTGCCACCTTCGGAGTTAAAGGTGATCGTGTCGGTCTGTGTGGCCGCGAAGATTTCCGCAATTGAAGTCGTATTCGCAGAGGTCTGAGATGCAGTGGGCGCGTAGATGGTGCTTGGCGTGAGTGAAGGGTTCTCGATGCTCATGTTGCCACTGGCGTCGGATGTTGACGTGTAAGTAAATCCAGCCGTCGATCCCGCGATTGCTGTCGCGGTAGATTCTGCGTAGCCCCAGTACACCTGGGCGCTGCCCGCTCCGCTGGTGAGCGACGGGAAGGCGATGGTGGTGACAGCCGTCGCGGCGGCACCGCCTCCTACGACCGTGCTCCAAGTTGACGGCTGAGACGTCGTATAAGAGTCGGCCACGAGTTCAGGTGACAGAGCTGCGACACTCGCGGAGTAAGTCACGGTCACTGGCGTTGCCGCGGTAGTGGCCGTTGCCACAGCCCACCAGACTTCTTCCGTGATAATGCCGTTGGTCGAATCAACGTTCCGTTGCGCCATTTGCCATGTTCCCGTATCAGCGGAGGTGACGCTGGAAACCGTGATCGTTTGAGAGTGGATCTGAGAACTGAGAATCACGAGGTCCCCAACATTCTGCGGGGTGATGTTGAGCGATGTCAAACCAGCTGACTCGCCGCTCACCGGGAAACCCGCGGCCTCGGAGATAGTCGGAGTCGCGGATGCGGTGCCGGCGATGCCCAACGTGAGCCCGGAGGCCACGAGGGCGAATACGGCAACATATTTGCCTAACCTTCGCGATATTCCAACGTGTGGGAATGAGTATGACATTTTCACAACCTCCGGGTAGGCGCCAAGTTCCTCTCGACGCCGTAGTGTCTCCACGGAAGGTTACACGGAAACAACTCGTTTCGGAAGTGGGACAACCGCCTCGGGAGGGGACCCCGGAGGGCCTCCACCCCGTCGATGACCTCCTCTTCACTGGGCCAAGTATCAGTTGTCCACGGAATTGTTGACAAAACGACTCACTGTCATCGGCTGTTTTAGATTCGTCTGTTATGACACCGACTGTTACGCGCTTATGACAATCTTCGGTGACGGCGTCGTAGACACCCGAAACGGCGTCCGCTGGAGGCCACCGACTTGGGCTGTTTCAATCGTGGTGCGGCGTCGTGCCCAGGGAGAAGATCTCGCGAACCGACCAGGCGCCGCCTACATTGTCGTTGGACATCAGCCACACGTGGCTCGCCGGAACATTCAACGGGAGAAATGCCGTTGCGCGTTTGGCCAGCATGCGCCTGTCGGCGAATGAGCCATGCTGCGACAGCGTGACGTGAGGGACAATCGAATCAAATTCGCCGCCATACGGATGGAAATCGGGGAAGTTTTCTTGAAGTCTCTCCGTCATTGCCCGGAGTCGCTCGCTTGCGGAAGGCTCTAGGTAGACCACCCCTTTGTCGAACCATTTGACTTCGCCGAGTTGGAAAGTGAATGCGGTCTCTTCGGCGAATAAGAGTGTCAGTTGTCGAATAACTTCATCGTTCACCTCGGATACGGGCAGAAATGGATACGCCAAAGTGACATGGGGCGGGATCGCTTCCAGATCATTGTGCAAGGTTGTGCACAGATGCCAGAGTTCGGCCGGGAAAGTGAAAAACGGGATCAGCAGAAGCGTCGACGAGGCCCCTGGTGTTGCGTCCCGGGAAGTACCCACCGAGGATGAATGTTTCGCGGCGTGAGACCGACTCGCTTCCAGTAAATCCAGGATGGCATCGGCGAAAACGTCTTCTCGACGACGTTGATAACCAGTGTGCAGAATACGTTGAGCATCTTGTGTCAACACAGGGAGCGTCTTCTCTCCAAGTCGTCCCGTTGTTGTGAAGCGTGCGAAGACGGACGATGATGACGGTTTCTTTCCTATCGAAGTTTTTGCGTCGGTCCCGGACCGATTAGCGTTCTCCGCATCTTCGATCCGTTGCCAATCAATGCCAAGTACTTCGATCCGGTGGCCCCGCCCGTCTTCGTAGACAGCGTCCTTCGGAAACCAAATGGTGCCACCCAGAGGCGCCTGCCTCTTGTACCCGAGGCGATCCACGATCTGATCGACCGCCGGGATGTTCTCGTCGAATGAATCGAGGACAATATCGAGGTCCCCGTGACGTTTGGTCTCCGAGCCCACCAGAGCGTCGACTCCCCAACCGCCGGCGATCCAATAGGTGAGATCCCCCTTGTCGAGCTCGGCGCACACCCGTTCGAGTTCTTCGAAGTCGAACGACAATATGTTGTTCCGTTCCAGATAAAGCACAAGAACGGCGATGTAGGTTCCGAAGAACGGCAACCTCGTCAATCGCTTCAAAAGTCCTTGAAGTCGCACCCAGGTCTGTCGAACTCCCCAGTGCAAGGTCTTGGCCAGCCTCAGTAAATGCAGTCTCACGAGTATCGGACGGAGTCGACCTGAAGGCATCGGTACCTCGCCGGAGTGGCGAGTTTCCGCAGCGGGGGTCATTGAGAGATGATAACTGAACCGTTATTTCAGGAGCTTTCCGCCGGGCTGGCACTCGGTGCGGTGTCTACCTCGACGATAATTGGTCCCATTCGATTCAGTTTTTCTCAAGACGTTTTTCAAGCTCACTGAGATTCGCATTGCGCACTAGCGCAGATCGAGAAACGTCGTTCGGTCAGTCAGCCAAGTGCGGGCGACGGTAACTATGTGGAAGGTTTTTGGAGAAACTGGACCACCACTCTGGCGTTTCGGGCTCTCCCGCTCGACGTCGTCGTGAAGGTCGTCGGATTCGTCTCATTTCCAGCGCTGGTTGTTACGGTCACTCCGTTGTCATTCAGGCCAGAAAGCGCACTCAAGAGATAACTCATCACCGTCGACGCACGCCTCTCGCCGATCGCCCGTGCGTTTCTCGCCTTGGTCTTCGAGTCGCTGTACCCGGTTAATGCAACTGATTCAGCACCCTGAGTGTCAATACTCGCAGCGAGGGCGAGAATCTGCGTCTTGAGAGGTCCATTCAGCGCCGAGTTATCCGGCGCGAACGGTCCCAGGGTTGTCGTGTAATTCGCCACAGGACTGTATTCGGCGATCCAGTCGATCTGAGCGGATTGCGGAAGCGTAGGACACGCAAAGTTAAACGCACACCAGGTCTGTTGCTGTATGTGGAGAGCCATCGGTTGATGGGGAATGTCGGCCGCGTCGCCAAACTGTCCCCACACTTTTCCGTCGATGGTGTAAAAGAGCGTCGTCGGCGTCCACACGACTCCCCAGGTATGCCACTGCGTCATGTCGACGTCGAGGTGAATCTGATTCTTTTCTCCGTTTTGAGCCCAGATGTCCGTTGCCGCGTTCCCCTGCGTCGAACCGTCCGTTTCAGTGAAATCCACTTCGGGCGGCCAACTAGTGGTGGGCCAGAGCAGTTCGACCAATGTCGGTCCAGGTCCGGTGACCCGTGAACGCACGAAGAATGCCCCGTACGTCAACGGAGATCCGTTGCACTGGCATAGTCCTCCGGTGACCCACTCGTTTCCGTACGACGGGTCGAGCCACGTGTTGAGGGACAGCAGACCATTTGAAACAGTCACGTGGGCCGGGCCGAATTGGGAGCCCGTGTCTCCCGAGGCCGTGCCCGCAAAGACGTCCCAGCCGGGAGGGAGGGAGGTCCCGTTGAAGTCATTCACGTAGGTTTGGGTGTAGCCCGCTAGCGCGTTCGCCGGCATCGGTGCCTCCCCCGATGGTTCGGTGGGGTCGGCGACGCCCATCGGGAATTGAATGGCTGTCGAGACGAGGGACGTCGTCGTCGTTGTCGTCGTACCGGTCAAGTTGGTGGAGCCCGCTGGTTGCATGACGAGCGCGAACAATCCGACGACGAGCGCTACGGCGCCCACGACTACCCACCAATGTTGGAATCGACGCGGAATCCCGGAAGTGTTAC
This sequence comes from uncultured Acidimicrobiaceae bacterium, assembly GCA_963703105.1. Classification (GTDB taxonomy): domain Bacteria; phylum Actinomycetota; class Acidimicrobiia; order Acidimicrobiales; family RAAP-2; genus RAAP-2. The sequence continues at coordinate 526,312 of OY969792.1, forward strand.
GTCGCTGACGTCTCCCGTGAGATGCAGCCGTCGGCTTTACCTCCACGGTCTGCCCTCCTCTTCGCTGGCCTGTCTCGGATTGGCAGTATGGCGCGGTCCCTAGTGCCGGTCAGCCCCGCGGTCACGGGTCGAACTACTTTCTCACAATTTCTCGCGCGAAGAAAGTTCGGCGACCGGCAGACGAGCGGCGACGAAAGTCACATCACCTATATCCGTGGATTAAAAGTCGAATCGATGGCGTGCCATGGCGATGATCAGCGAAAATCCTGCTCAATGATCGTCGAATGAACCAACGAGTCCCTCAGGGAACGGCCGGAATTCGAGTCCCAGTTTTGAGACAGTCGCTCGTTCAGGAACGCCCTGCGGTCCGCGAACGAGGCCCAGCAACGAATCGGAGCGCACGGGTAGCGGCACGCCGATTTTCTCCGCGGCTTGTAACGACAGCAACAGGGGATGCCACGGCACTGGCAGATTCGATGACGACGAACCGACTTCAGAGGCCAAGGCCCGCATGATGGATGGAAACGGGGTCGGCGTTTCGTTCGCCAGTCCCAGCGCCCCTGACGGCACCTCAGGGAGAAGTATCAGCGTCTCTAGGGCGGTGACCAGATCGTCGATGTGCGCGGTGAAGAGCTTGGCCCGGCGAAAGACCGGAATGACGGGGAGTTTCGCTAGTTTCGAGAGCGTCAACACCATCCCGCCGGGCGAGCCTCCATACACGAGGCCGGGACGAACGACGATCTGGTGGGCTTCGAGGACGGCTCGCTCGACGGCCAGCTTGGAGATGCCGTAGTTCTGGCGGGTGCCGAAGTAGGCCGACATCGATGACACGAAGATGAATCGTTGCACCCCTTCGTCGAGCGCCGATTCCAAGAGGCGCTTCGAACCTTCGACGTTGCACTCCCAGTTGCGCCGTGGATTCGTTTCTCGTAGGTCCCACGCCGTATGCACTAGACACGTGACGCCCTCGAAGGTTCCCGGTTCAGGTCGTCGGCCCAGTTCAAAATGCCGAACGTCGTCTTCGTCCGAAGTCCGAGCGGACCTTCGATACTGCACGACGTCGACGCCGTGGAACCGAAGTGAGGCCCCGAGGGCGCCGCCCAGGTACCCACTCGCGCCGGTGATCCCCACGGTCACCTTGGCCGATTTACGCACGAGCGTCCTTCGCCACGGTTCGCGCGATTCGATGGGCGTTCGCCATGATGGTCAAGGTGAACGTCGTCGCCGACACGGTGGGAAACACCGAGGCGTCGACGAGGTGAACGCTTCGCCACGGATGGAGCCGGCCCTGGAGGTCCGTCTCACGGCCCTGCCGGGGTTCCTTCGCGTGCGGGAAGCTCCCGCCGTAGTGATAGCTCTTTCCGGGTGCCGACAGCGAGACCATGGGTACCACCGGAATGACGCCCAAGTGCGGGGCCGCTCGTAAGAGCCGCGCATTGATCGCGCGCAGTTTGGTCCCGGCGACGTCGGCGCCCTGCGCGTCGGGGCCGATCACCACCCGCGCCAGATGCTCGGACGGCGAGGGCTGCTCGATGGTCACCTCGAATCCGGGTGACCACCACGATGGCAGGTAACCAAGGCCGACCGTGAGGCGCTTCAACACCGCGCTGCCCAGGAAGCGAAGGAGGGGCGTGCGTAGCCACGCGGGCAAGGCGTCATCCATGGACCTGTTGTAGGGATACCCATGAATCTGGACGATGTCGTGCCCTGCTTCGTCGAAGGGTAGGACGATGTTGAACTGGTTGAGCGTGAACGATCCGTCTTGCGAGAGACGTTTGGATCCCCGTATCGACGCCAGCGGCATGAGGAACTGGGCCGACTCTTGGAAGTGGATGGGCTGAGACCACATCTCCAGCGAACTGGCCACCAGCCGCGTCGTGCCGATCGCGCCGCAACCCACGAAGACCTTGTCGGCATCGAATCTGTCGAGCACACCCGTGGCCACGTTACGAGCGAGCACGTAGGGCCGCTCCCCCTCTTCGCCCACCTTTTCGGCGACGTAACCGCCGATGTACTCGACCCGTCCACTCGCGATCAGCTGATCGAACGTGTGCGACGCGGAGTACACGTACGAGTACGGACACCCGGTCATGCACAGTCCGCACGACACGCACGAGGAACCATCTAAGGCCAGGCGACTCTTTCCCAGGATCACGCCGCGTCGTCGAATCTGGAGTCGATGGCGCCGATAGCGATCGAGGATTCGAGTGGCGTTGTCGCTCAAGGGGGGCAGCGGATCGGCCGGGCCCCAGAGTGGAAAGTACTCCTCGAGGTCGTCGTGCTCGCCCGCGTACGGGATGGTGGCGAGTATGGCGCGGTAGTCGGGCTCGAGATCGTCGCGCGAGAAGGGCCAGTCCCCGAAACTGGCCGCGCTGTTCACCATGGTTTGCGCTCCCCACGTATTGGAGAAACCCCCGTAGGCTCCGGAGATCACGTTGGTGTTGACGTCTCCTTCCCCACGTACGCCCCGCAACTGACCGAAGTCGTCGAAGGGAAAGGAGGAACCGAAGTTCCTCTTCTCCGGAAGTCGTTGATCCTTGGTGAGATGAGCCAGGCGGCTGATGGTCTGCACGTCTGACGAAGTCCAACCGGCTGGGCCGTGCTCGGACATCCTTCGTCGGGCGGCTTCGTTGGGCGCCTCCAGTCGTCCGCCTACGTCGAGCACCCGAATGTGCACGTCGGGATCCGTGGCGAGCGCCAACGCGGCTCCGGCCGCGGCCGGTCCGGCGCCGACGATCAGAACGTCCACGTATTCCCCTCGCGATGTGGGCGTCGTCGCACGCGTCGGCGTTGCCGCGTCACGACAAACGACCGACGACGGCGCCGGCCGCCCCTAGGGTGAGCGCCACGACCAACGCGAGGTACCGGACCGGCGCGTACAGGTCGCCGCCGGTGAAGGCCCGACCTTCCCGGACTGCCCCCCTCGTCAACGACCGGAGACCGAATCGAATTTCGGCCTTGAGATTGGAGGCTTCTCCCAGTCCTCGAAACGCGGCGACCTTGCCCCGGTTGACGAAAAAACATCGCCGCCAGAAATAGGTCCAGGTCAATCGTCCTTTTGGAACGAAATGATGGACGATCGCCGAAGGGTCGTAGATCACCGCGTCCGCTCCGTGGGCGTGAATGGCGCGATGACTGAGATCCATGTCGTCGTGATTGTCCGATTGGAAACCTCCCCACGACATCAGTACCTCTCGTCGGACGGACATGTTCGCACCGATCATGTGATCGATGGGTCCGACGCGCTCCGGAAGACCTCGGTAGGCGCAGCCAAAGATCCAGTTGCATTCGAAGGGAATCCACCGTGGTCGCGCTTCTTCGTATCGCGCGACCGGCGCTCCGCCTACGGCCACGACGGCCGGGTCCTCGTAATGGCCCGTGAGGCGAAGAAGCCACTCCGGGGTTGCCGCCGCGTCGTCATCGAGAAACGCCAAAACGTCGCCCGTCGCGAGTTCGGCCGCGGTCGTTCGCGCACCACCAAGATGATTGTCAAACCGGTTACTCACTACCTTGAGCGTCCACGGCACCTTCGCGTCCAGGTCCGAAAGTTCGGCGACGCAACGTTCGTAGAGATCGACATTGTGGTCGATGCACAAGAACACTTCGATCGGAGGCATCTCTTGGCGAACGATTGACTGAAGAGCCTCATTCATTAACTCCCAACGATCCATCGTGTACGCGCACACGATGACGCTTACCGTCAAGGGTCCCGGCGACGATTGGTCGCGTGCTTCACTGCGATTCATGGGGGTACTTTCGCTCCTTGGCACAGCTCGAGAGTGCCATCACCACATCACCGTCTCCCACCATGTTAATCCTCAGGTCTCAAAATCGAGGAGCGACATATCACGGGCGAGCTTGACAGGGCACGTCTTCGCCAAGTTAAAGGTCACATGCGATCAACTCGATGTCGTCCACTGCCGACACTGAAGGACGTTTCTTGGCACCAATGAGGAACTCTGACTAATGGCCATTGATCGCAATAATCCTCGCGCCTTTCTTCAAAACAGTCGCCGTGCTCCATCTCGCGACGATCGAGTAGCCGTGGCCCACCAAGGAGCGCTGCACTTGGGACTCCCACCCGGGATTGTCGCCCACCACCTGTTCGCCGTAAGCCTCCTGCGACTTAGAGAAAATGATGTAGTTCGGTGCCGCTCTGAGAAGAAAATTGCTGATTCTCTGGAGATGATTCTCTGGTTCGTCCGGAGCCACGAACTGAGCGACGGAGCCGACGTCCTTCTGACCAATGGGAAGGTAGTAGTTCGCCATCCCAATGACGTCGCCGGACTTCACGTGGTCGTAGACATAATTCACCGCCGCCAATTCACCCGTTGAAAACGACTCGTACGCGTCGTTGCCGCCACGCACGACGGTCGTCACGAGCGCGCAGGCCGAAACGGCAATGACGATGGCCACGGGCACCGCCTTCGCGACCAACCGCGATACCCTGCCCGGAGGAATTTGGGGAAGGATCGAACGGATCTCACCTGTTTCACGCGGCAAAAAGGCCGACGCGGCCAGCAGCGCCGTGAAGGGGAGACCGTAGAGCACGACGCGAATAAGTCCTTCCCCGCCGTAGTTTTGTGCGGCAACGAGAACGAACGGAAGAATCACGAGCGCCTCGAGCGTTCGCGACTCCGCCGAGCGACGGAGGGTGCCGATGCCAGCCACCAAGAACACCGCCGCGGTGATAAGGATTCTGAGTTCGACCACAATCAAGTGCGTAGGTCGACCCGTGACACGACTCGTCACGTTCGAGCTGATTTTGCTCCCGAACTGTCCCAGGGAGCCAAAGATTTCGCTGAGGTGTCCGACCCAGTAGTTACTCGCGCCAAGGCTCAGCCAGCCGAACGTAAAGATCAGTATGAGGAACACCAATTCCGGACGTCCGAGTCGACGGGTCACCAAGAGTGCGCCGAGGGCGAGGACTATCGCCGGCGGCGTTAACTGATGACTCATGACGCCAGCAAAGAAGATGACGGTAAACACGGCAACCAGCCCCATCGTTTGGCGCGGAGTCCACGTAGAGGTCGTGTGGCGTCCGGCCAATCGATCCCGAGTGAACGCGAATCTCGTCCGGCGTAGCCGATCGAGCATCCAGTTCGTTTGGGCACCACTTAGTGCGATTCTCATCGGCTGCCAGCATGCGAGTGACGTAGCGATGATGACCAGAAAGAAGAAGAACGCCAACGCCTGCGGTGAGAAATAGTCCTGATAGATCCAGTTGCACGTCACGTAAAAGGCGATGCCCAACCACGCCGCGCGCCGACCAACTCCACTGAAACGTCCGATAACCAGGAGAGGGGCGAGGTACGCGAGCTCGATTAGGAGGGGAAACCAACGAAGGAAACTGTACGCATTGGGCTCGCCCACTAGCCGCGTCAGAACCGCCGCCATCGAAAAGGCTCCCGGCCACGAGAACCGTGCGTCGAATCCGTTGAGAGGATGCCCGTTCACCAGGATGTATTGAATGAAACCGGAGTGAATCCACGAGTCTGTGAGGGCCGACACCGGTTCGATTGCGCACGCCGTGCCATATATATAGACAACGAGCAAGACAATCAGGAGAAGAAGATGACGGTGTCGGAGCGTGGGTCGGCTGAGTTCTATGCCGAATCCGAGAACCACGAGCAACAAACCAACGAAATAGGGCCAGCCAAGGACTGAGACCAGTCCGTAACCGTTCATTCGCGAATAATCCGAGGTCGCGACAGCGATCAGCCAAAGGACAACGCCGCCCACGCCGCAGTAGAGATCGAGCCGGTCTCTCAAGAAAACCTGTCTTCGCGCCGCAAAGACGGTCTCGTCGCTCACGAGAACACTCATCCGATGACCTTGAATCTCCAAAAGACGGATACCGCCAGGAGCACCAGCACAATCGCAATCGATAGGTCAAGGCGTCGAAGCACCTTCTGTTTGAGAGCAATGCCTAGCGCGCCACAACTGGCTCGAAACAAGAGGAGAAGAACGACCGGGAGGAGAATCGCCAGCACGAAGGGCGCGCTCTTGGAGGCCGCATTAGCGATGATGATCGCGGTCATCGACGCCAACCGCGATAGGGCACTGGCCAATGCGACTGGATGAGCAGGGAAGGCAGCACGGCCAACGAGAGCACAATGTCGTACGCGGTCAAGTGCCAAATGTGAAAAGTAATCAGCGCTTGGGCGCTGATGATGAGAAGAGCCAGGCTGGTCGCAATGCTGAGGCCCACTTCCAACGCCGCGTTGTGCAGTTTGAGCCTGCCGACGATCGCCCAACCAGGAATCGCCACGCCGAGAGCCAGTCCGAACAGATAGCGAACCGGACCGGTCCAGTCGATGGCGGCGAAAAGGATGTTCATCACCGCTATGAACACGAAGAGTCTTGAGACCGCGATACGCGCGAACTCACCGTCCGGTTCGGAGTCGCGTTTCTGTTCATTCTCGAGTTCGTCCGCCATTGGAGGTGACTCGCTGAGTTGATTGACGGAGTCCGAGCCGCTAGCAGCCCGAAAACGGCGGAACCGAAGAACGCCGGTCGAGGCGTCGCCTACCGCGCGGAGGCTCTCGAACTCAATTCGACATCGTTCAAAAAGGAGATTCAGATCGATTTGCGACGCGGTAGGTGGATCACTGTAGGCGCCGGGCGGTGAACGAATCAAGGATTTCTGGCTGGCGCTAATGGCCTTTCCCCCGTAGCGAAACAGTTGGGTTCCCCCTAGCCCGTCGTCGAGCACCACCACCACATCGCGCATCTCGAAGCGGGAGATGAAGACGGACATCGAGGTGTAGATGAAGGCGACTCCCGACTCACTCGAGCGCAGTTTGTCGAGCTCTTCGCTGAACGTGAGGCCGTGGTCCACTCCGAACTCCGGCGCCTTACTGCGCCACCATCGAAATTCACCCGGGAATCTCATGGACCGGTGCGTCCAATTCTCACGAGAGGTCCTTTCGCACCGTTGTCAGATACGGGAGTCCGGCTGGTGATGACTCGTCGACAGACCGCAATTCTAGACATTCTGCCTTACGACTTGATGGCGGTTCGGCTCGACCGTTCTCTACGCGTGCGCACAACGCTTCTTGCGTAGGCGATCGGCCCATAGGCCATCCCCAAGAGGTGATACGTGTACGTCCGTCGGGGATAGGAAGCTCGCGAACTCGGTGAGCGTTCGTCGCGAGGTTCCGTCAAGAGCCGAAACGCACGCGGGAGGCGTCGGATCATCTTGGGGACGTGACGAGGATCGCTGATGATCAGCGCGGTGAACATCGCCGTGAGTCCGGTCCCGTAGCCGAACACCTGGTCGAAGAACTCCGTCTCGGATTCACGATGTTGATGGCGAACCACCGCGCGCGGTTCGAAAGCGACGGTGCCACCGCTCAGCACCAGTCGCATGAAGAGGGACAGGTCTTCCCCACCCCTCGAGGGCGTGCCGACTCCGAGTGTTCTCATCGAACCCTCCAATCGCGATGAACGCCGATCGACGAATGGCCATGTTGACGCCGGCACCGTATCGTCCAGTGGCGTAGGGGAACAACGGATCATCCGCGAGGAGCTCCATGCTCATGAGTTCCGCCGAGAACGATTGATTGAATCCTCCGAAGAACTCCTCAAACCACAGTTGAGGCGCCGTACGCAACTCCATCGGCAACACGAGTCCGCCGATTCCGTCGACCGTAGGATTGGCGACGAAACGAAGTCCCATCTCGAGCAACCAGTTGACGTCAACCTCGGCATCGTCGTCGGTGAAGGCCACGAAGTCACCAGTGGCGTTTCCGAATCCGCAATTGCGTGCAGCAGAAACACCGCGGTGGGGCTCCCAATACACATGCACCCGACTGTCGCTTCCGAAATCGGGCAATGGACTTCTGTTCGGATCCGGTCGATTGTCGACGACGATGATGTCGAAACTCGGATAGTTCAGACTCATCAGGCGATTGATGGTCGACTGGAGTCGAAGTGGGTTCTTGCATATGGTCGGTACGACCACTGACATCCGCGGAAGTTCTTCCATGGGAAAATCGACCCGTGTCGAGGGTGTAACCGCCCCCAAATCCTCGGTGCGCTGTCGAATATCGTTGGCCGAGATCCTCCCGTCACGTGTCACCATTTCGACGATGCCGACAACCTGACCTTCTCGGGAAACTTCCACCCACACTCGACTACCGTCGACCGATTTCGCGACCACGAGTTCCGTAATTCTCGCGACATCAACTTGGACAATTGGTATTGGCATCGTTATCACCGCAAAGCCCACGATCCGTCCGACAGATCTCTCGAAGCTATTGGTTCGCAGTCCGGCGTGCGTGCCCTCACTATCTCATCCTCCCATTAATCGATTAGGAGTAATGAGTTTTAGAGAGCCTCAACCGATTTGCCGAGAAGGGACAAGAGGCAGAGATAAAGGAACTGGGGGCGGCGAAGAAGGAACCGCCCGTAGAGTCGTTCTTCCAACCAGTCGGTGCACTAACTCATTCCATGCGTCGGGCGGTGGGAAATGAAGCTCTGCCAGTCTCAATGCGTGTGACAACGCAACGTGAATCGACACTGATCGGTTCATATCAGCCAACAAGGCACCGACGTAACCGTGTCCAACATCGGGAAGCTCGGTATTCGCCAGTACGACTATGGCCACCCCGCACTCGACGGCGATCGAGTAGGCGCGCGAATTGAAGGCGGGATCGGCGATAATCAGCGCGGACGACGAAGCACACAGTCGGTTCAGGTCCGTCGTCGAGATATCGGTGCCAATGAGGTTCGTGTACTCGGCGTGGTAACTCTCGGCCACCAGCTGCTCGGCGGTCTCGCCCTTATACCGCATCACTATCTGAAGGTTGTACCTATCGATCCACGCTTCGGGAATCGCGTCGTACGCGGCCAGCAACGTCGCTAAGGTCTCGTAGTTGTCCTTGGGAAGGAACGCCGTTATCTGCTGGGTTGACGAGCGATTGGCGCGACCGTGCAGTGAGAGCGCCTTGTGAACCTCAACCTTGGGACCCGAGCTTCCAAACGCTCTGACGAGGGACGCGCTCTCGTCGATATTGCCGACCATGACGAGATCGGCTTCGATCATGTATTCAGCCTGCGCGAAGATTTTCGCGTGATCGGTGCGCGGAGAGCTGATGCTCATCACCATCGACGGCACGTCGTAGGCCCGGGCGGTGGAAAGAAACTGTCGAACCCAGGTGTTGTCGAGGCTGGGCCACACGATCGCGATAGCGCCCCGTACGTCGGGCGTAATCCACTCTCTGAATGCCTGCGCGCGAAGTCGAGGGTTGGACGGAGCCTGACGGGTCACGACGTCACCCGGCGAGTTCGAGTGATGCGCCGCGGCCAACGACTGAGAGCGATGAAGTCCGGCGTCGAAGTCGTGAGTTGAATCGACGGCGATACGCACGATCGAGTTGGCCTCGGAAAGTGACGCCACGATCTGGGAGACGATTAATCCAGGAACAGTCAAGGACGAGCTCGGTCCAGCCACGACAATTGATGATCCAATCGTCGCGAAACCGCCCATTACGTCATTGAAGTCGTCATTCGGGGGCATGACTGTACCCCCGCAATCTCTCTTTAAGGATCGTTCGGAAGATCCGAACACCGTCTCGCATGGCATGAAGATTACTGGTCCCGTGAATCCGCACAGATTCAAAACACGCCACTTCTGCCGTTCGAAGTCCGGCGCGGTGCGCCCGGATCCCGATCAGCGTCTCCACCTCGAAACCATCCGTATCAAGGTGCAGCCGGTCCACACAATCCTTGCGAATCGCGATGTAACCGTACGTCGCATCCGAATAGCGAGCCCCGAAGAGCAGTCGAATGAGGAAGCAGATGCCTCCATCGCCGAAGCGACGGAACTTGGTTATATCGGCCGAACCCGCACCCGGACCGAATCGTCGACCTTTGACGTACTCAGCACCGTTGGCCAACGCCGCCCGAAACTTCGGTATCTCGGCGCCGTCCATGGAGCCGTCGGCGTCGAGGGCGATGATGTACTCGCCCTTGCACGCCTCGAAACCCGCCCGCATCGCGACACCCTTGCCTGGTCGTAGCTCCTTGATAATCCGAATCTCCGGATGCAGGACTTTGGCGATACGGAGGGTGTCATCTTTTGAGCGACCATCCACCAGCACGACCTCGTCAACCCAACTGGGAATTGTGTTGAGCACGTAGGGTAGGTTTCCCGCTTCATTCAGCGTGGGAATCATGACTGAGACCGTTGGTTCAAAATTGACGTTAGAACGCTCAAAACTGTCGTCGGCACCGGACATGGGTGAGTCCAGGTTGAGGGCAACCACTTTTGAATACTCCTTCTGCCCTTGCGTATCAAAGAATTGCAGTTACGACAAGGAATGTCAATAGCGGAATTGTTAAAACTGCTGAAGCAATCACACAAATACTCGTAACCAAGGGTCAGTGACGAGAACTAGCGGTTTAATCATGGAACTGAATTAACTCTCAGAATCGGGTGGAACCAAGCCAACGTGGTTGGGAATCCGTTGGGTAATGGCTGAGGACGAAGTCGCGGGTCAATTGGCCCCATACTCCGCCACCCAATCGATCTGCATGGACTGGGGAGCCGTCGGACAGGCAAATCCTGAAGAACACCAGGTTTGCTGTTGGAGGTCCAAACGCATGGGCACCTGGGGCACCTCTGCGGCGTTGGAAACCGATCCCCAAACGCGGCCGTCAACGGTGTAGGTGACGCTTGTCGGTGTCCAGATCACTCCCCAGGTGTGCCATTGAGTCATGTCGATGGACAGCGGAATCTGGATTTGGCTCTTTGTACCGCTTGCATTTACAGCCCAAATCGTGGTCTCTGTCGTTCCAGTTGACACGCCACTGGTTTCATTGAAGTCAACTTCGGGCGGCCAGCCGGTGGCCGGGAAGAGCAGTTCAACATTGGTCGGGCCGGCACCCGTCACCCGCGAACGAACGAAGTATGCGCCGTAGGTTCGTGTCAAGTTTTGACTCACACCGCCAGCGACCCATTCATTGCTGTACGCGGAATCTTGGAACGTGTTCAATGAAAGCAGTCCTCCCCCAACCACAGCGTGAGAGACACCGCCCCACTGGGAACCGGGATCTCCTGCGGGAGCTCCCGAGTACGCACTCCAACCGCTGAGCGAGGATCCAGAGAAGTCGTCCACGTACGACTGCGAGTAGCCGGTCATTGCGTTGGCCCCCGGAGGCGCTTGCCCCGATGGTTCCGAGCTATCCGGCACGCCTTGAGGGATGGAACTACCGGAGGCTGCGGTGGTCGTCGTGACAGGCGCGGGTGCAATCGTTGTGGTCGTTGACTTCGGCGCGGCGGTGGTCGTCGTCGTGCCGTTGGCGAAAGTCGTCGTGGTTGCGCCGTTTGGCGTCGTCGTGGTGGTCGTTCCGTTCGGGTACGTCGTCGTAGTTGTGCCGTTGGCTGAGACGGTTGTCGTAGTGCCGTTGGCGAACGTCGTCGTGGTGGATCCATTGCTCGACGTCGTTGTCGTCAGCTTCGCCACCGTCGTGGTCGTCGCCGGCGCATGACGACGATGAATCCTCGACAACTTGGTCGAGAGCTGGTGCGTATATTTCACTGGCACGCTCACGCTGAGGGAGGTCGTTCCGCCAAGGGCCAGGCTGCTGATTTGATCACTTAACGATGCCTTGTACTGTGCGGACGCACCGGCCCCCAACTGGGCAGTACCAACAACCGTTGTCGAGTTCGTGGCTGCGCCGGCATCGATGATGATGAACGAGATCAAAACGGTCGTTGCTGCAGCGAGGGCGGAGAGCTGAGTGACCAGATGCGCAGCCCTACGCTCGCCCGATCCAGCATTGTGAATTTGCATCTATATAACCTGTCAAACTAGAAACAAGTGCCCACCTACTATGAGACAACTGCCCGCCAAATCATGCCCTTTCGGCGAGCAACATTGTTAAATCTTCGTGACCGTACGCTGCGTTGTGCATAACTTTTCTTGACTTCTCTGCGCATCAGGGCTAATGCAAAATGACACCGGTCGATAGGTAATTTCATCAACTTGTGGAAAAAGATTCAATTAAATCGATGAACTTGTGGATAAAGTCTCGGCCGATCGGAGGCATCGTGCCGAGCATGGATTGTCGTCATCTTGCGGACGCGTAATTCCGCGACGGAGAGCGTTTGACCTACAGCGTTTGGTGTGCGGCCCACGCGTCGGAGACGATCGTATTGAGATCCGATTGTGTGGGATTCCAGCTCAAGACCTCTTTCGCCAGGGCGTTACTCGCGACGGCCGCGGCGGGATCACCCGCTCGTCGTTCGACGTATCGAACGACGAAGTCGCGACCGGTGACCTTCTTTACTTCGTCAATGACTTGACGGTTCGACGATCCAACTCCGGTGCCCAAGTTCAAGGTGAGACCGGGATGCGATTCAAGCGCTCCAATGGCCAGCGAGTGAGCGTCAGCGAGGTCGCTCACGTGGATGTAGTCGCGCACGCACGTTCCATCCGGTGTCGGATAGTCGTCACCGAAGACGTCTAACCGATCGCGAAGACCAAGCGCGGCATCAAAGGCAATCGGAATGAGGTGTATCTCCGGGTTGTGGCGTTCCGGATGAGCCAATGTGGCACCGGCGGCGTTGAAGTACCGAAGCGACGCCGCACGAATTCGACCTTGCGCGACGAGCCACTGCAGGCCTTGTTCGACCATGAGCTTGCTTTGGCCGTAGGGGCTGTGCGGACGCGTCTCTCGTTTCTCGTCGATCGGCATCTCGACCTGATCGCCGTAGACCGCGCAGGACGAGGAGAACACGAATCGCTCGACACCGGTGTGCACCAGAGCCTCGAGGAGTCGAAACGTCGACGCGACGTTGTTGGAGAAGAAGACCTCCGGGAACTTCATTGACTCGGCCGGCTCGATGCGCGCGGCAAAGTGCACGCAGGCGTCGAATGCGCCGAGGGACTTGATCAGTTCAGCGTCGCCACAGTCGCCCTCGACGAAGGTCGCGCCGATCGGGGCGTTCTCACGACGACCCGACACGAGGCTGTCCAAGCCCGTGACGTCGTGGCCCTGATCGACGAGCAGCGACGCGGTCGTGGATCCGATGAAACCGGCGGCTCCCGTCACCAAGATTCTCATCGATCAGAGTCCTTGCCGAGATGCCTCAAGTCTGCACTTCCCATCCACTGAGGTTGTTCGGTCCTTGAGGTGAGGAAGAACGAGGGCGGGAGTGTCGCATTGAGACGGCGTCGGACATAAACATGAGCCTACGGTGAATCGGGACTTTGATTCGAAAGGGTTCAGACTCGCCTCGCACGGTGCAAAAACGACGAGTCCGGTTCGTCACCTCATCATCGTCATGACAAGCCCAAGCGTTTTGTGTCAGTCGCCCGAACCCATGACCTCGGAGTCTGACTCATCCCCTTCGCCCATCACGTCGTTGTCGGACTCGTCGCCGCCTCCGACGACGTCGGCATCCGTCCGATCCTCGCCGCCCATCACCTCGCCCTCGGACTCGTTGCCGTCGCCGACCACGTCGGCATCCATTCGATCCTGGCCGCCCATTGTGGAATCTTCTTCTGACATATGACTCCTTCGCTACGATTCGGACCCACGTACACCGTGGCGACGCGGCTCACCCCAGGCCAAGTATTGACCGAGGTAGTTCTTCTGTCAACAGTCACTTGGCCGGCAACGGACAGCCGCGGTGCGAACTGCGCCGAAGTGGCCACCACCATTGAAGTGATGGCCACTTCGGCGTCTGTGAGTTAGGTGGACGCTGCTTGGTCATTCCCTCCCTGGCCATTGCTGCAGTTGGTCGAGTGCAGGGGTCCCTCAAATTCCGGATAGCCGATCGAACTGTACTGGTTCGTCCCGTATTGACTGTCGCCGCCGAAGTCATTCACGGACCCGCGCGTCACATTGCCGAACTCCAGCGCGCATCCACCGTTGCCACTGGTGACGCTCCAGAAGGGGTAGAAACCACCGGGTCCGACCGGTGGAACCGTGCAGCCGCTCAAAGTAGTGGGAGTGCACGGCGTCTCCGAGAGCGCAACGTCGGTCTGGAAGAAGTACTTCGAGTACGCGTGACCACCACTATTGGGCATCTGTTCGACGAAGGAACCTGGATTGATTCCCGGTTGCGTGCTCGTCGGCCACTCCGGCCAGTACGGCGAGCCGTCGAAGTCCAGGTCACCGTTCTGGGTGAGGTTGTCCTGACAGCCGGTCACTTCATCCGGTGCCGTCGACGTGCCCGGCCCGGCGTAGCCCGGATGGGTGTCTCCGAGGTGATAGCACATCGCGTCCAACGTCTCCGTGGACGTCTCCGTGCTCGACGGTGCGCTCTCGTAGGACCCGACGCACTCGCCCATCGTCCCGTTGGGGTCGGCCGGATCGAAGGGGTTGGTGCCGATCGACGTGGTCAGCGACGTGCAGGGCTCGAAGTGGCCGGTCTCGAACTCGGTGCTGACGTCGACCTGCAACGCGGCCCAGGGAACGATGTTGTTCTGCGACGCCGTGTTGTACTCCGGCTGGAAGTTGTACGGCGTCTGCGAGCAGTCGGCGATCGACGTATGCACGAAGCCGTTGGCCGCCGAGGCCTGCATTGATCCACTCTGATGGGTCGTGCGGTCAGTGATCTGAACCTGGAAGGCATTGCCCCCGCCCGTCGCGGGCGCGTTGGACATGTGGACCGAGATCTGGTCGCCCGGGTTCATCAGCAGTGTCTTGTCGTCCGGCGTGAGACCGTTTTGGTCCGGCACGCCGTCGGTCTGGATGAAGGCGAAGTTCACGGGCTCAATGCAGTTGTTGTTGCAGGTGGTCGCGTTGCACTCCAGGCTGTCAATGGTCAGCGCCGCACACCAGTGGGTGTCGTCGCAGCTGGTGCTGTCCACGAAGGGTGGCTCTCCCTGGCGGGTAGAACTGCATCTCCATGAAGGCCGAGCCGCCGCCCGGGTTCTTTGCCGTAGTGGCGTTCGAGTCCGATTGGGGCGTGCACGGCGTGATCGGGAACGAGAAGTTGTCGCACATGGCCATCGAGAGCCACGGGGCCGGAGACAACTCGAACCAGTGCGAGACGTCGTGGCCGGGCCGTGAGGTGGTGGGCAGGGCGCGCGGGTCCGTGCCGAGGGTCAGATTCCAGTTCACGTCATTCCCGGATCCGGGAACGTGCGAGGTAAAGGCCGCGTCAGGCTCGTCGTGGCCGATGTACTGACCGTTGTCGTAGAACTTCCCGCCCCAGGTGTCAGGGTTGGACGCACCCAGATTGCCGGCGATGTCGGTGCAGTTCATAGGTCGGAACATCTTTTGCACGGGGCTGTCCCCGTTGCAGTCGAGTGCCGTGACGGCCCCGCCGTTCGCCGAGACGTGCGCGCGCAGCAACGCGGTCGCGCCGGTCGAGGCCCCCACGTGGGAGATCCCCGAAGAGATGGCCACGCACGAGGCGACCACGAGCGCGAGCACTCCGGCGTACACACGTGCCCGCTTTCCCAATAACAGTTTCCCCATCTCTCCCCCTCGGTTGTCTCCCCCCGGAACCCGCGATTCGACGAACCTCCCGCGTCAGTCCGAGCATTTTTGCCATTCTGGTAGGGCAATGTCACCGTGTCAAACGATTCGAGACGGCGCTCCACAGTCATGCGCAACAACGATTTTCCTTGTCGTATCGCGAGTCCCTTCCCTACCTCCTTGAAGGGCGGACAGCCCTCGAGCCATTTGGCGCCCGATTCAAATCGAGTGCCCAGCGTGCAAGAATCGCTTCCACCAATAATTGATTCAGGTCCTTGGCGAAGGTGGTCCTAGGTGAGCAACCAATCCTCCAATATCTGGTCCGTTGCGAAGCGATGATCGACGAACTCGACGACTCCGCCTTCACCGCCGAGTGGGAGCGTTGGCATGAGGATCACGAAGTTCGACGCGCTCGACCGCACGGGTTTCTGGCGATCACCGGCATTCACTGGTTGGACGCAGAGCCACAACGATTCGCGGACGTGCCTGGCGAGTGGTCGAGTGGCCTCAACGATGTGCGAGTACTGCTCGGCGACGGTGAGGAACTCTTGGTCGACGACGATCGCGTCGTCGGTGACTACCGCTTCCACGACGTGGACGAATCCGGCGTGACCGCCCGCTTCGCCGACGCCATCGTGGAAGTGGCTCGCCGCGATGGGAACTTCATGATCCGTCCGCGCCATCCCGACCACGTTGTCCGCGCCGACTATCGCGGCACCCCGACCTATCCCCCGAGCGCCGAGTGGGTGATCACCGGCACACTGCGGCCCTCCGACGCGCCGCGTGCGGTCACGGTCGCCGCCACGGTCGAGGGCCTTTCACACGTGTACGAATCACCGGGCGAGGTCGAGTTCGAACTCGAAGGACAGGTCCAACGTCTCGTCGCCTTCAACGGGGAAGACCCCGACGAACTCTTCATCGTCTTCACCGATCTGACCGCCAGCCAGACCACCTACGGGGCGTGCCGGTTCCTGACGGTGAAGACTCCCGGTCCGGACGGCCGGGTGGTATTGGACTTCAACCGGGCAACGAATCCCCCTTGTGCGTACACGGACTTCGCCACCTGTCCCCTACCTCCCCCGACGAACCACCTGCCCGTACGCGTGGAGGCCGGCGAGCAACTTCCCTCCGGGTCGCGCTAACCGGGTGAATTGCCCGCGACGGTCGCCCTTGAGGTGAAAGGTGACTCCGCCGGGTGACCGCGCAACCGCCGCAGCGATTTCGGCGCCCACCAATTCGCGCGTCCCAACAACTTCATCGTGGCCGGCACCAACGCCAAGCGCACAATCGTGACATCCACGATCAGCGCCACGGCCGTGCCCACGCCCATCAACTTGGTGAAGGTCACTTGCGAGAGTGAGAACGCGGCCACTACGACGCCCAGCATCAACGCCGCTCCCGTGATGACGCCGCCGGTTCGCTGCAGCCCCGTGGCGATCGCGGCGTCGTTGTCGCCCGTGGCCAGATAGTGCTCGCGCACGCGGGAGAGCAGAAAGACCTCATAGTCCATCGAGAGGCCGAACACGACGGCGAACATGAGGATCGGGGTCGACGGGTCGAGCGTCCCCGTCGCGGTGAAACCGAGGAATCCCGAGAGGTGGCCCTCTTGAAAGACCCACACGAGCACGCCGAACATGACCGAGAGCGATAAGACGTTCATGATGATTGCCTTGATCGGCAGGACCAACGAACCGAAGGCCAGGAAGAGAAGGATGAACGTCGCCGCGATGATGACGACGCCCATCCACGGCAGCACTGACCCCAGGCTCACCAACGTGTCGACGAGTTGCGCGGTCTCGCCGCCCACGTATCGCCGGGCGCCCGGAGGTGCTTTCACGTCGCGCACGTGATCGACGATCGATTCGGCGGCCGGCGAGTTGGGCGCGGCGGCGTAGTTCAGGTCGACCCGCACTGCGTGGGCGGTGGCGCCGGTGACGTGCGCGTGCGCTACGCCCGCGACGTGCGCCAGGTGAGCGACGTACGAGGCGAGCTGACTTCGCTGCGTCGCCGTGCCGGTCAACGCGGTTCGGTACGTCACGAGGACCTCGATGGGTGCCGTCGAGTTCCCCGGGAAGTCACGGGTCAGGGCCGTGGCCACGACGCGCGGCACCGCGCTCGGCGGCAAGACCGTGGCGTCGGTGCCGCCCCACACGACCTTGAGGAAGGGCGAGCCGAGCGCGAGCAAGAGAACGACGATCGCCACGGTGACCAGGATCGGCCTTCGCATCACCCCCCGAGCCAGCCGGTAGAACCGTCCCGCTTCGACCGGCACTTCCGGACGGGTGAGGGAGCGACGGATCCGCAGTGAATTGACGCGCGGCCCCAGGACGGACAGCAGCGCGGGCATCGTGGTCAGCGCCGCGATGACGTCGAGGGCCACCGTCAAGACTCCCCCGTAGCCCATGGATCGTAGAAAGGTCTCGGGAAAGAGCAGTAGTCCGGACAGACCCACGGCGACGGTCACGCCCGAGATGGCCACGGTGCGCCCGGCCGTCGACACCGTGCGCGCCACGACCTCTTCGGTCGTGCCCCCGCGATGGAGCTCTTCGCGGAACCGGCTCACCATGAAGAGGCCGTAGTCGATGCCGAGTCCCAGGCCGATGATCGTGGCGATGTTCACCGAGAAGATCGACACGCCGGTCACGAGGGTCAACAGGCGCAGCGCGGTGAAGGCTCCCAGAATGCCGAGCCCCCCGATCGCCAGGGGCAAGCTGGCGGCCGTCACGCTCCCGAAGATGATCAGCAGCAAGACCAGCAGAATCGGCAACGAGAGCGACTCGGCGTGGCCGATGTCGGTACTGGTGAGCTGGCTGATCATCTCGTAGGTCGGCACGAGTCCCCCGACCTGATCGGTGAGGCCACTGGCGGCCAGACGACCTTTGATGTGGTCGTAGTTTGTCTGTCGGGCGTCGTCGCTCGATCCGGCCAACTCGATCACCGCGTAGGTCTCGCGACCGTTGGCACTGAGGAAGGCGTGCGAGTGTGTGGACCAGTACGTCGCGTACGACAGGACGTCGGAGTGGGGCAACGACGAGAGCGTGCGGCTGACGGCGCGCTCCGACGTCACCGAACCGGCTGTCGCCGACGCACTGGTGTAGAGCACGACGACGTCACCGGCGTCGCGGCCAAAAGCCGCGGTCGCGAGATCGCTCTCGCGCTGGCTTTGACTGTTCGGGGCGGTGAAGCCCCCGGCGTTCTGCAACGATCCGAAGACGCCGCTCCCCCACGCGGCGCCCGCCACGGCGAAGAGCAGCGTGCTCCACAAGATGAGTCGTCGACGCCGAAACGTCGTGTGACCCCAGCGCTCGAGGGCCGGCCGACGCGCCGGAGGCGTCACCGTCACGTCGTGATCTCGCACCGCGAACGAGACCTTTCACCCATGCGACCGTCCCCTTCCGCGTCCCGGTGCCGCTTGCTTTCAGTTTCACGGCCCCGACGATCCGGGTAAAAGGCGCTCACCTCACCGACGCCCCTCGTACTAACACCTCTAGGGCTCAGAGGTTCTCGCGTTGACCAGATCGTCGATGACCTCGCGGTCCGAGGTCGGTCCGAAGTCCTCGTACCACTGCCCGACCGCGAACGGTCCGTCGGCTCGCACCAAGGACACGAACCGGTCAGCGACCTGCTCCATACGAATCGCCGCGGCGACACTGGTGACGGGAACGGCCACGATGACCTTCGCCGCACCTCGAGCGCGGGCGACCTCGCACGCCGCCTGGGCGGTGGCGCCGGTCGCCAGTCCGTCGTCCACGATCACGACAGCTCTGTGTTCGAGAGTGAGTGCGGGCACGCTCTCACGATAGAGACGAGTCCGCTTCTCGAGGGCGGTGCGTTCCTCGGCGACGGCGCGCGTGAACTGCTCGTCGGTGACGGAAAAGCGCCTGGCGGTGCCGGGCTCGACGACGAGCACGCCGTCCTCGCCAATCGCCCCCATCGCCAACTCCGGCTGTATCGGAACGCCGACCTTGCGAACGACGATCACGTCCAGGGCCCACCGCAACACTCGTGCGACCTCGAAGGCGACGGGTACCCCTCCTCGTGGGAGACCGAGCACGACCGCGTCGCTCTCACTGAGCACTTCGGTGAGTCGGGCACCCAGGCGACGTCCCGCGTCGCGTCGATCCTCGAACGGCTCCACGTTTCGGGTCTACTACGCGCTGGCGGGACAGCGAAGGGGAAAGTTAGCCAATGACCTTGGCGTAGGCAATGGTGCTTGCCACGGCCGGAGCCACCTCGACCACGTGCTCGCCCCACTTGGAGAACGACGTGGTGCCCCCGCCCGTGGTGCCGGTGATGACCTCTTTAATGGGGAGGGTCTTCGACCCGGAAGAAATCGTCAAGACGCTCTTCGTCGCCGCGGCGGTGCTGGACGCCGCGGTCTGCCAGGAGAGTTGGTAGTCCTTGGCGCTATCGCTACTGGCCTTGTACTTCGTCCCTTTGGCCAGGGGCAGGATTCCCGCGAGGACCGTGGTCGTGAGATTGGAGTGGAAGCTGGTGTAGGGCGTCGACCCAGCCTTCATCACGACCGATAAGGTGCCGACCTTCTTCTGTTCCGCGGCGGTGAGACCCATGATCTTGGTGAGGCCGGTGGCGCTACCGCTCAGGTACGCGTCGGTCGGGGTCACGATGACCTTCACGCTGCTCTTGCCCGAGGTGATGATCTCCTCGCCGTAGGTGGCGCCGATATCGACGACCACGACGCTCCTTACGGTCCCGGTCTTCGAGGTGACGTAGATGTGCACGCCCGACTCTTTGGCCATGGCCTTTTGCGCGGCCTGGAGGACCGATTTCGTCGTCGGGTTCTTCACCGAGGCCCCCGCGCTCACCGGCGCGACGGCCAGCACCAGGGTGACCCCGAGGGCGAGGGAGATGAGCGGAAAACGACGACGTGGCGAAAAGGGCATGGTCTCAAGCCTACGGGGAATGAGCGCATCCTTTCGTTCAGTGGTCCGGCAACGCTCCGATCAGCGCCATCGCGCCTAAACGGTTGGCGACGACTACTGCCGTGATCGAAGCCGGTCGCCGATGGATAACGTCCATACTTTGAAGGAGGCCACCGTGGCAAAGATTCTCTATACGGCGAAGGCCCACGTCACCGGAGGTCGAAACGGTCACGGCCGAACCTCCGACGGCGAGCTCGACGTCGATCTACGTGTACCCAAAGAGATGGGCGGCGAGGGAGGCGGAACCAACCCCGAGGAGTTGTTCGCGGTCGGGTGGTCGGCGTGCTTCGAGAGCGCCCTCGCCTCCGTCGCGCGACGCCGTCACGTCGACGTCGGTGTCGTCGCCATAGATTCGGCGATCAACCTGTTCCCCGTCGGCGACGGGACTTACCACCTCTCCGCGACGCTCGACGTCTCGATCCCTTCCGTGAGCGACCGCGACGAGGCGGTCGCACTGATTCGAGAAGCACACCAGGTCTGTCCGTACTCCAACGCCACGAGAGGCAACATTGACGTGGAGCTGCTGCTCGACGGACAGGCACTCTGACGTCATCCCCGTCGAAAGTGCCCAAGATTCGTGGAACCTATGCTGACGCCAGGACAGAATGTCCGGAGGTGATCAGATGACCCCGTCGGCCTACGACCAGTGGCTTGCACTCTTCGACGCGTCCGCCACGCGCGACGCCACTTTCGCGACGATGTCCGGGGTCCCCGAGGACCCGGTCTACGGACCGCGCGACGCAGAGTTCCCGGGGCTCTTCCCCTACACCCGCGGGGTGCACGCCTCCATGTACCGCTCGCGCCTGTGGACCATGCGCATGTTCGCCGGCTTCGGGACCGCCCTCGACACCAACCAGCGTTTCAAGGAGATCATCGCCGCCGGGGGTCAGGGACTCTCGACGGCCTTCGACATGCCGACGCTGCTCGGACTGGACTCCGATGACCCGATGGCGCTCGGTGAAGTCGGACGCTGCGGCGTCGCCATCGACAGCCTCGCCGACATGCGCGACCTCTTCGCCGACATCGACCTATCGACCATCACCACGTCCATGACCATCAACTCCCCGGCCGCGGTGATGCTGGCGCTCTTCGTCGCCCAGGCCGAAGAACGCGGCGTTCCCCGCGAGCAGCTCGGTGGCACGCTGCAGAACGACATCTTGAAGGAGTACCAGGCCCAGAAGGAGTTCGTCTTCCCGCCCCGTCAGTCGATGCGGCTGGTTCGCGACACGATTGCCTTCACGGCGGCCGAGATGCCCAAGTGGAACTCCATCTCGGTCTCGGGCTATCACATCCGCGAGGCCGGATCCACGGCCGCCGAAGAGCTGGCCTTCACGCTGGCCAACGGCTTCGCCTACGTCGAGCTGGCGCGCCAGGCCGGTCTCACCGTCGACGAGGTCGCGCCGCGACTCTCGTTCTTCTTCAACGCCCACATCGACTTCTTCGAAGAGATCGCCAAGTACCGCGCCGCCCGGCGCCTCTGGGCCACCTGGATGCGCGACCACTACCAGGCGACCAACGAGCTCAGCTGGAAGCTGCGCTTCCACACCCAGACGGCCGGGGTCTCGCTGACCGCCCAACAGCCCGAGGTGAACATCGCGCGCACCGCCATCGAGGCCCTGGCCGGCGTGCTCGGCGGCACCCAGTCGCTCCACACGAACTCCATGGACGAGGCCCTGGCCCTGCCGTCGGAAAAGGCCGCGCGCATTGCGCTGCGCACCCAACAGGTCATCGCCTACGAGACCAACGTGGTGAACGTGGCCGACCCGCTCGGCGGTTCGTGGTTCGTCGAGGCACTGACCGACGAGATGGCCAATGAGGCCGAAGCGATCTTCGCCGAGATCGCGGCCATGGGTGAGGGCTCGATGCTCGAGGGCTGCATCAAGGGCATCGAGGAGAACTGGTTCCAGGGTCGCATCGCCGAGTCGGCCTACAACCTCGAGCGCAGCTTCAACACCGGCCAGCGCATCGTGGTGGGCGTGAACGACTTCA
The DNA here is from genome assembly GCA_963703105.1 of uncultured Acidimicrobiaceae bacterium. Lineage (GTDB taxonomy): Bacteria > Actinomycetota > Acidimicrobiia > Acidimicrobiales > RAAP-2 > RAAP-2. The sequence continues at coordinate 548,685 of OY969792.1, forward strand.
CCGAGGGCAACGACGACGCGGACCTAGAGATCCTGCGGATCACCAACGCCGACGAGCGCAAGCAGGTGGGACGACTCAATGAGGTTCGAGCCTCCCGGGACGAAGCGAAGGTCCTCCTGGCTATCGAAGAGCTCACCCGCGACGCCCTCGATCCCGAGGTGAACCTGATGCCGGCTCTGATCAACGCCAGCCGCGCCTACGCCACCGTCGGCGAGATGATGGGCGCCATGGAGAAGGTCTTCGGTCGCCACGTCGAGGTGCCGACCCTGTGACCGTCCGCGTCCTGGTCGCCAAGGTCGGTCTCGACGGACACGACCGCGGCATCAAGGTCGTCGCGCGGCTCCTGCGCGACGCCGGCATGGAGGTCGTCTACACCGGTCTCTTCCAGACGCCCGAGACGGTGGCCATCGCCGCCATCCAAGAAGACGTCGACGTCGTCGGACTCTCCATGCTGTCGGGCGCCCATCTGACCCTCGCGCCGCTGGTGGTGGAGGCCCTGCGAACGCGGGGATCGGACATCCCGGTGATCGTGGGCGGCATCGTGCCGAACAACGACCTCGAGGACATGCGCGCGGCCGGCGTCGCGGCGGTCTTCGGACCCGGCGCCAGCGCCGACGAGATGGTCGCGTCGATCAACGATGTGGTGAGTCGGGCTCGGGCCTAGCTTCGTCGACCCGAAGTGAGGTCGCTACGCCGCCGGCGTGATGAGGTCCAGCTTGGTCGACCAGTTGTTGAGGATCTTGCCGGCGTCGACGCCGAGGACGTCTTCGAGCATCGAGGCGTAGACGTCGCGGAAGTCCACGACCACGGCGAGGTCGCCTTGCACCAGCTGGGTGAGCGAGGGCTGCTCCCCGTAGAAACCACCGGCCACTCGATTGCCCGCGACGAAGACCGGTGCCGACGTCCCGTGGTCGGTGCCCTCACCGCCGTTGGCTTGCACGCGGCGACCGAACTCCGAATACACCATGACGACCACGTCGTCGGCGCGCGGGGTGGTCCCGATCTGGGTGAGGAACGCGGTGATCGCGTCGGAGACCTGGCCGACCAACGCGTTCTGCTGGCTCAGTTCGGCGGCGTGGGTGTCGAAGCCGCTGAGTGCGACGGAGTACACGCGCGTCGGGACGTTCGCCGTGATCATGTTGGCGACGACGTCGAGCTGTTGGGCCAGCGGCGACGCCGACGAGGGCGGCGCCGTCTTGAGAACCGGCGACAGGGTCGCCGAGAGCGCGTAGAGGTCGGCGATGGAGCCGGCGGCGTCGGCGACCAGTTTGGTGTCCTGTCGCGACGTTCCCGCCAGTAACTCCAGCTGGGTGGCGAGCGATCCCCAGGGCAGCTGGAGTCCGCTGATCGGCACCATCGAGCCCACGCGGTTCACGCCGGCCAACAGCGGGGTGAGGGTGGAGTCGATCCCGATCGCCCGGAACGGGTCGTGCGGGAGGGCGTCGAGGTACCGGCCGATCCAGCCGCTGGAGATCTCCTCGACGGGCGACGCGCTCTGCCAGATGGCCATCGACGAGAAGTGCGAGAGGTTGGGATTCGGGTAGCTGGTTCCCAGCACGATGGCCAGCTTGTTGGCGGCCCACAGCGACGCGAACCCGGTCATGGTGCCGTTGAGGGACAGGCCGTCACTGAGGGGAATCACGTCGGCGGCGGTGAAGGACATGCCCGGTCGATTCGAGAAGTAGGCCGGGTCGAGGTACGGCACGACCGTGTTGAGTCCATCGTTGCCGCCGTAGAGCGTGACGATCACAAGGATCGGGGTGCCGACCGGCAGCGGTGTCGCGCTCGCGGCCTGGGCCACCTCGTCCATCGACAGGGTCGCGGCCACCGTGGCCGCACCGGCGGCCCCGGTGTACTGAAGGAACTGGCGGCGATTGAAGTCGCACGGACTCATGCGTTCACCAGGTACTCGGGGGCGTTGAGGGCGAGGAGCGCCAGGCGCTCGGGGTCGGCGACGGCTTGGCTGAGCGCGCGCTCGGTGCGCGTGCTCCAGCGCGCCACGCCCAGCCAGTCGGCGGCCGTCTGGACGATCTCGGACTTCGGCGCGGACGTCAACGGCGCGAGGTCGCCGTACTGCACGAGCGTGCTCGCCAGATTGACGCGGTACGGAATGGCCGCGGCGGTGAGCCACGCCTGGTCGTAGGGCCAACCGCCGACGCTCGGCGGATTGAAGGGGAACTGACCCATCGAGCCGAGCAGCCACGCCAAACCGGACGACTCGGGCAGCTTGGACGGCGTGACGCGCAGCGCCCGAGCGGCCGAGACGAACCACTCGACCGGCGACTTCGCTTGGGAGTACTGGGGACGACGCATGGCGGGAGTGCGGGCGATGGCGTTGATGAGCGTAGAGATATCGCGACCTTCGAAGACCCTGGCCAAGTACGCCGGTGGTTCGGTCGTCGTCGAGATGAATCGGAACCAGAGCCGGCGCGCGATGAACGTGGCGTTCTCCGGACGTGACACGATCCAATCACTCAACGACACGGCGTCGAAGACCTCTCGCTTGCCGAGCACGCTGACCGGGGAGTTCTCGTGCATCTTGGGGTCGAAGGTGACGGCCCCACTCGTCTGGTCGACGCTGTACCCGGTGAAGCCCAGGGCCGCCTGGTGGACGTCGTTCTGGGAGTAGTGGCCCACGCCGAGGGTGAAGAGCTCCATGAACTCGCGACCGAGGTTCTCGTTCGGGGAGTACGCGACGTTCTCCTCGCCATCGAGCCAATAGATCAGCGCGCCGTCTCGCACCATGGCCCGGGACATGTCCTTGAAGTTGCCCAGCGCGTGCGTGCGCAGCGTCTCGTTTTGGATCTTCATGGGCAGCGCGAAGGAGACCTTGTTGATCGACGTCGCCCAGTGGCCGTGCCAGAACCAGGTCATGCGTTCGACGAACGGATAGTCGGCCAGCACCATGCGGTCCATCCACCAGATCCCCACCGTGATCGACTGGTCGTAGACCTTGGTCCAGTAGGCCGAACTCGCGGCCCGGCCCGAGGGTGCCTGACCCATGTTCGGGAAGGGCGGCGTCACGAGCGCGCCGAGTCCGGGATCCGCGCGCCGGGCCATGATCTGGGCGCGAGCTCGCGGGATGCCACTGGCCAGGAGTCGCAGGTACTCACCCGGTTTGGGCCCGAGGCCGAAGCGGTGAACGAGGCGCGACAGTTCCAATCGATCCGAGGCCGCCGTCATGCGGCGAGGCTAGGACGCGTTCCGGTCAGATCCCCTGAAGTTGAGGGGCGTTGTCACAGATTTGATGGCGCGCGACCGAGCTTAGAAACAGGCGGCGAGATCGAAAAGCAGCGCCTGGAGCGTTCGCACGTAGGTGAGCATTTTGTCGTCGGCCGCGGCCAACTGTTCGTCGTTGAGCAGCCCGTGCGTCTGGGCCGTGGAGCGCAGCGCGACCTGCAGGGTCGTCAGCCACACCCACGCCTCGGCGTCGTTCAGAAACTGCTCGTCGACGGTCAGGCTCGCCAACTCGGCGTTCGTCGAGGTCTCGGTCTGTCGAGCGAGCATGGCCACGGGGTTGTCTTGATCGAGGCTGGGATCGATGGGGCCGGTGAGCGAGACGTGCCACTCGTGATCAGGGTCCCGCTCGGCCGCCAGCACGTTGGCGAAGGCGCTGCGAACGACGGAGCGGCCGTAGTCGTTCATGCGCACTTCCACTCGACCGTCGCGACGACGGGTGAAGACCTTGCTGCCGGCCACTAGGTGTCCTGTTCGATCGTGCTCTGTAGACCGGCGACCTGCAACTTGACGCAGTAGCTCTCCGCGCGTTCACGGTGGCCGGACCAGACGAGCGCGCGACCCTCGTGGTGCACGGCCAACATCAACTGGGTGCACTTGTTGTTGGAGTAACCAAAGATCTTGCGGAAGATCACCACCACGACCGTCATGGGCGTGACGGGATCGTTCCACACGATCACGTTCCACGGTCGCTTGGTCTCGACGGCGTCCTCGGTTTGGACGTCCCCTCGGTCGTCGTGCGCCGCAGCGGTTGCGTGGAGGCCATTCTCTAGTGTCCCAGACCGCTGCATCAATTGAAAGCGACGGATCGTAGTCTGTCCCAAAGAAAGCGAGGACCGTGTCAGCCACCATGGCCACCGAAGCCCTGACTCGACTGCGCCGTCGCGTGAACCGCGACATCCGAAACTCCGTCGGACTGTCCCAGGAACCGCCGCCTCGCTGCAACGATCCCGACGAGGCCTACTTCGCCCTCGACAGCGTGGCCCGTATCATCCACGGCGACCTGCCGCCCATGTTGGTCGGCGGCCTCGGATCACTGTTCATCCAGATGCTCCATCCCCACACGATGGCCGGCGTGGCCCAACACTCGCGCTACCGCGAGGACCCCCTCGGACGACTCCTCCAAACGGCGAACTTCATCGGCTACACCACCTACGGCACGAGGGCCCAGGCGTACGCGTCGATCGAGCGGGTCCTCGCCGTGCACCAGGTCGTGCGCGGGGTCGCCGACGACGGCGCGACGTATTTCGCCAACGACCCGCATCTGCTGGCCTGGGTCCACGCCGCCGAGACGTCGATGTTCCTCACCGCCTATCGGCGATTCGGCGCGGTCCGTCTGAGCGACGCCGACGCCGACCGGTACGTTCACGAGATGGCGAACCTAGCGACCGACCTCGGCATGGTCGATCCCCCGACCTCGGTCGCCGAGTTGGAGGCCGCCATCGAGCGATTCCGTCCGGAGTTGCGACTGAGCCGTCGAGGGCGCCACGGCGCGTGACTTCGTCGTGCGCGGCGTCCAGCGCGGCGTGATCAACCGTTCGGTCAATTGGCTGTTGGTGCGCAGTTCCTACGCCCTCATGGCGCCGTGGCAGCGAGACCTCCTCGGCGTCGCCGAGCGGCCGCTTCGCGATCGATTGGTTCATCCAGCCGGCCACGTCGGTGCTTCTGTCGGCTCCTGCGCTTCTTCGTTCCGCCTCCGCCTAGGTCGCGAGGCTGAGTCCGCCGTCGATGACGACGACCTGGCCGGTCACGTAGGACGACGACGCGAGCGCCACGATGACGTCGGCGACGTCTTCGGGCGAGCCGCTGCGCTTTAGCGGCGCTGCGGCGTTGACGAAGCCGCGCACGGTGTCCCAGTCCGCGGTCCACGGCGTGTCGATCAGACCGGGCGCCACCGCGTTCACCCGGACCTCGGGCCCGACGACCTTGGCGAGCAGCGCGGTCATGTGATTGACCGCGGCCTTCGAGGCGGCGTAGGGAATCGACGAGCCGAGCGGTCGAAGGCCGGCCATCGACGAGACGTTCACGATGGCGCCGTGGCTCGCCCGCAGTGCCTCCATCGCCGCGACGCAGAGGCTCCAGGTGCCAAAGACGTTGACCTCGAAGATCTCGCGCCACACGTCGAGCGACGCCGCCTCGAGGTCGGCGTGCGGGATCACCTTCGTCGTACCGGCGTTGTTGACGAGGACGTCGAGTCGTCCGTAGTGCTCGAGGACCTCGGCGACGAGTCGCGTGCAGTCCTCGGCCTGGGCGATGTCGGCCTGCACGTAGAGCGAGTTCGGCGTCGCGCCGGCCAGACGTTCGCCCGCTTCCACGCTGCGCGCCGAGTTGAAGACCACGCGGTCGCCGGACCGCGGCGAATCGCAGCGCCGTGGCCTCGCCGATACCGCTCGTCGAACCGGTGACTAGGACGACGCTTTTCCACGACTATCGCCGTCGCAGTCGCCACGAACCGGCCCAGTGTTGACCGGGCTCGAGCACCACGATGTCCTTGCCGCTGCGCAGGGCGTCGGGCGGACAGGTCATCGGCTCCACGGCCACCGCGGTGCGTCGTCGGCCCTTTTCGAAGTGGTCACCGGTGAAGACCTGCAGGTACGGGAAGTTGCGATCGACGCTCAGCTCGATCTCGCCGCCGGTCGGAGTCGGCCAGCACCACCGTCGCCAGCCCCGAGTCGTCGCGCACCAGTTCGGTGTAGGTCGTGTCGAGCGTGTGGCCGTTCACCGACTTGCGCGTCGTGAAGTCGAAGCCGTTGCCCGCCACCGGCAAGATCTCGCCGGTCGGGCAGTTGGCGATCGTTCACCGCGACGTAGGCGGTCGCCGGGATCTCCAACTCGGCCCCCTCGATCGTCGGCGTGGTGACGGCGAGGTACGGGTGAAAGCCCACGCCGAAGGGAATCGGCACGTCATCGCGATTGGTCACCGTCGTGGTCACCGTCAGTCCGAGACGACCCAAGTGGTACGTCACGTTGATCTCGCTCAGAAAGGGATAGCCGGGTGACGGGTGCAACAACAAAGAGAGCGAGCAGCGGTTCTGGTTGACCGAGTCGATGCTGAAACGGTCGCCAGCGCACCAGCCCGTGGATGGCCGTGGCGTGCGCCACGTCGTCGATGGTCGGGCGCGCGACCCGTTCGGAGAAGGTCCACTCCCCGTCGCCCATCCGATTGGGCCACGGGTAGAGCACCTGACCCCGGGCGCCCGTGGGGACCTCTTCGCCGGCGAAGCCCTCGATGACGCTGAGGCCGCCCTTCACGAAGGTGCGCAGCGTCGCTCCGACCTCGGTGATCACCGCCCGCTCGTCGCCGTGGGCGATGGCAATCTGTTCACCGGATGGCAGCATCAGTCGCTTTTCCTTTTAATCACTGACGCGTAACCTACGCCCGTTATCGTACGCCGTATGAGAATCCTCCTCACCAACGACGACGGCATCACCGCCCCGGGACTCGAGGTGCTGGCGCGCAACGTGGCGCGCTGGATCGACGAGCGCGCCCGCCGACGAAGTCCGCGAGGCCATCGTCGTGGCGCCGAGCGTGAACCACTCCGGCATGTCGGCCGCCGTCGGCGACGTCTTCTCCCACCCCCGCGTCACCTACGAGCGCCACATCATCCCGGGCGCCGAGTCGCTGGTGGCCTACTCGCTCGAGGCTCCCCCGGCGCTATGCGCGATCCTCGGGGCGGTGGGCAGCTTCGAGTTCCAGCCCGACCTCATCCTCTCGGGCATCAACGCCGGCGCGAACGTCGGACGCAGCGTCCTGCACTCGGGCACGGTGGGCGCGATACTTACCGGCGCGCAACTCGGTCTCTCCGGTCTGGCCGTCTCGGTGCAGTGGGGCGAGGATGTCCACTACGACACGGCCGGCGAGGTCGCGATCGAGGTCTTGCAGGAGCTCATGAACGCGCCCTCGCGCACGCTCTTCAATCTGAACGTGCCGAACCTCTCGGCCGCCGACATGAAGGGCGTCCGGCGCGGACGCATCTCGCGCGCCGGCGTCGTCAAGTCCGCGCGACCGTCGATTCGAAGGTGAGGCCCTCGGCGACCGGGGCGAACTGTCGCTGCGCCTCGGCGCGGCGACGCCCGACATCGGTGACGTCAGCGACGAGGACGCCGACGAGGACGGCGCGCTGCTCGTGGCCGGCTACGCGTCGCTCACACCCCTGCGCGGACCCCACGAGGACGCCGACCCGGGGCTCGACGGACTGGTCCACTCGGCGCTCGAAGCCATCGCCCGACACCTAAACAAAGTTCGCTAGTCATCCGTCGGTCGTCGGCGCTGCTCTTTCACGCGACCGCGCGCCTTCTTGTCATCGACGCGACGGATCTTCGAGCCCTTGGTCGGCTTGGTGGCGCGTCGCGGCGGGAAGTCGGGTCAACGCCACGAGCGATCTTCTGCGGCCAGTTGTTCGAGCGCGGCACTGCGATTCTGACCCTGCGATCGGAAACGCCTGGCGCTGGCGCGGACGACCGGACCGATCTTTTCCAACAACAGTTCTCGATCGGCGTGCGAGAGAACGCTCGAATCGCGCACGTCGAAGGACGCGACGACCCGCGTCAGCGACCGATTCGCGTGCTGTCCTCCCGGTCCACCGGACGTCGTCACGCGTAGCGCGACCTCGTCCGCGGGAATCGTGAGCCGAGCCCGAATGAAGAGCGAGCCGTCCTCGGCCGCGTGAGGCGCGCTCATGGCTGGGGCGTCGGGAATCGAACCATCGCCAACTGGGTGGACGTGGCCACCAGCTGATCTCGCTCGTCAAACAACTCGCAACGCTCTTCGACGACTCCGTCGGTGATGACCACGCACCACTGGCGCGCCCGCAACCACTCGCCGACGGGCAGCTGATGTACGTAGGACGTCAACTGCAGCGTCGGCACCCAACCCGACGATCCCAGGGGGAAGGTCGCCGGCGGCAGTCCGTCACTCGCGAACAGCAGCGTCCAGGCGTCCCAACCTCCGGCGCCGTCATTGAGGCGCAGCCACCCTTTTACTTCCGCCACGTCGCTGCGTTCTCCGTCCAACCACGCCGCGCACGAAGGATCGAGACGAAAGTCGACCACGCTCATGAGCTTGATCTCCTCGACCACGGTGCGTTGAAGACAGTCCTCGATCGGCGCCAGGTCCGGTACCTGGGGGTGAAGGTAGCGCACGGTGGCGTTCTCGGCCAGGGTGCCGAGCGTGACCAGTGACTCGGTCGTGACGGCTCCGTCTTGGACGAGTTCGACGCGGACGAACGAGACGCTGCGGCCGACTCGGCGCACTGTGGTACGCAGTTCGGCTCGCCCGACGTTCGGTGCCGAGATGTAGTTCGTCGTGATCGCCGTCGTGTGCCCGTGGCCCGAATCCTGGTCGCTCGCGGCCGCGCGCGCGGCGTTGGCCAACAGGCACTGCAGGTAGCCGCCATTGGGATGGCCGGCGACGGTGTAATCGTCCGAGATCGTGGCGGCGTAGTGCCCGGAACTGAGCCGCTCGACGGCCGCGGCGTCGCGCAGCGACCGACTTTCTCGTGCGGCGCTCATGGCCAAACCTTAACGGCGGTTTTCAATTGAACCGTTAGATTGGCGGGTGAGAAAGAGGTGTCCATGAGGACCATTCCCTATTTCATCAACGATGAACGCGTCGAGGGAGCCGGGGACCTCCTCGTCTACAACCCGGCGACCGGCGACGTGAACGCACACGTTCCCATCGCCGACGCGCAGTTGGTCGACGACGTGGTCACGATCGCCCGCACGGCCGCCGATTCGTGGCGCAACTCCACCCTCTCCGAGCGCACCAACGTACTCTTCACCCTGCGCCAACTCCTGGTCGAACACGCGGACGAGTTGGCGGCGCTGATCACCCAGGAACACGGCAAGACCCTGGCCGACGCCAAGGGTGAACTGGCCCGGGGCCTCGAGAACGTCGAGTACGCCTGCGGACTGACCGATCACATGAAGGGTGAGTTCTCCAGCCAGGTCGCCGACGGCGTCGACGTGCACTCGGTGCGCGAACCGGTCGGCGTCGTGGCGGCGATCACGCCGTTCAACTTCCCGATCATGGTGCCGCTGTGGATGACGGCCAACGCGATCGCCACGGGTAACGCGGTGATCCTGAAGCCCTCCGAACGAGATCCCTCGGTCTCGGTACGACTCGGCGAGTTACTGCGCGAGGCCGGACTGCCGAGCGGCGTCTTCAACGTGATCCACGGCAACGCCGACACGGTGAATCGACTCCTGGAGCACCCGGGGATCGACGCGGTCAGTTTCGTCGGCTCGACGCCGGTGGCGCGTCACGTGTACCTCACGGGCACCGCGCACGGCAAGCGCGTGCAGGCCCTGGGCGGCGCGAAGAACCACATGGTCGTCCTGCCCGACGCCGACCTCGACATCGCGGCCGACGCGGCCGTCAACGCCGGCTTCGGCTCGGCCGGTGAGCGCTGCATGGCGATCAGCGTCGTGGTCGCGGTCGGCGACGTCGCCGACGAGCTGATCGGACGCATCACCGAGCGTCTCGACCGACTGAGCGTCGGACCCGGGGACGATCCCTCCAGTGACTTCGGTCCGCTCATCACCAAAGAGCACCGCGACCGCGTGGTGGGCTACGTCACCTCGGCGCCGAGCGACGGCATCACCGTCGTGCGCGACGGCACGTCGTGGGCCGACAAGCCGGGCTTCTTCGTCGGGCCGTGCCTGCTCGACGGGGTCGAGCCGGGGATGAGGGCCTACGACGATGAGATCTTCGGGCCGGTCCTCGGCGTGTCGCGCGTGGCCACCTACGCCGACGCGGTGGCCATGGTGAACGCCAACCAGTACGGCAACGGCGTGGCGATCTTCACGCGTGACGGCAACGCCGCGCGGCTCTTCTCGCGCGAGGTGAGCGTCGGGATGATCGGGGTGAACGTACCCATCCCCGTGCCGATCGCGGCCTACTCCTTCGGCGGCTGGAAGAACTCGCTCTTCGGCCACAGCCACATCTATGGCCCCGAAGGCTTCGCCTTCTACACCCGCGCCAAGGTGGTGACCACGCGCTGGCCCCAGCCCTCGGAGTCCCAGATCGACCTCGGCTTCCCCACCACCCGCTAGTTCGTGATCGCCTCGCTGCACTTCTTCCACGGACTCGGCGACGGGCTCAAAGAGGCCGGGGCGATGATCTGGATCACCTGGTGGCCCCTGGTATTCGGCTTCATTCTGTCCGGCCTGGTCCAGAGCCTTCTGCCGCGCGACGCGCTGCGCGCGCAGCTCGGGAGGACCAACGCGACGTCGGTGGCCAAGGCGTCGGCGCTGGGGGTCATCTCCTCGTCGTGCAGTTACGCCGCCAGCGCGATGGCGCGCGCACTCTTCGGACGCGGGGCGTCGTGGACGAACTCGCTCGTCTTCATGCTCGCCTCGACCAATCTGGTGATCGAGCTCGGGATCGTGCTCTACCTGTTGCTCGGCTGGCAGTTCCTGGTGGCCCAGTTCGTCGGCGGCGCGCTGATGATCGCGCTGCTCTCCTTCGTGACGCACTTCGTCTTCTCGCGGCGCTATGAGGACCGACTCCGGACCCGCGTCGAGCACGACTCGCCGCCGTCGATGAGGACCTCCGGTCAGAGCTGGCGCGAACGGGCCCGCGATAGGGAGAACTACCGCGTCGCCGCGCGCTTCACGATGGGCGATCTCACGATGCTGCGCAAAGAGCTCCTGGCCGGGTTCCTCGTCGCGGGCTTTCTCATGGTCGACGTGCCCAACAGCTGGTGGTCGCACTTCTTCGTGAGCGGCCACGGTGGTTGGACCGTCCTCGAGAACGTCGTCGTCGCGCCGTTGCTGGCGGTCGTCTCCTTCGTGTGCTCGGTGGGAAATATCCCGCTCGCCGCCGCCCTGTGGGCCCACGGCGTGGCCTTCGGCGGCGTGATCAGCTTCATCTTCGCCGACCTGGTGACGATGCCGCTGCTATTGATCTACCGTCGCTTCTACGGCACCCGGGCCGCGCTGCGACTCCTCGCTTTGCTGTGGTTCGTGATGGGCGCGGGCGGACTCGCCGTCGACCGACTCTTCCACCTCGCGACGTGGGTGCCGCGCACGCACCACGTCCGCTTCGCCAACGGGACCTTCCCGTTGGGCTGGACCCTCGCGCTCAACATCGTGGCCGCAGCCGCGCTGGTCACGATCTGGCTCGTGGCGCGCTCCGGTCGCCCCTCGTCGTCGGTCGCCACCGACCCGATCTGTGGGATGACCGTCGACACCTCGGCCCCGGGCGCCACGCGCCACGTCGGCCTCGTCGACTACTACTTCTGTTCTCCGCGCTGCGCCGAGCGCTTCGACGAACGCCACTCCGCCGTCGACGCCTCCGGCGACGCCATGGATCCGGTCTGACGTCCGCTCCCGGGACTCGAGGGGGTGTCGCCTACACTCTCTGCAGCGAAGCCCGTCGCACCTCTCGGTCGCGTGGTACGGCTTCAACCAGTCAGGACCAGAGCATCGTGAGTAAGCAGCACACCAGTGTCCGTTCCTACGGCGTCCTCATCGACGCCGGTCGCGTGGCGCTGGTGCGTTCGTCGAATCCCCGCCACACCCCGCCGCTCTGGTGGCTGCCCGGCGGCGGCATCGACTTCGGCGAGGCGCCCGAAGACACGCTGATTCGCGAGTTCCACGAAGAGACCGGCCTGGTCGTGCGCCACCCCGTGCTACTCGGCGTCACCAGCGACGTGCGCCGCCGCGACAACGGCGACAAGATCCACACCGTGCGCATCCTGTTCACTATCGATCTGGCCGGCGGCGAACTCCACCACGAGGTGCACGGGACGACCGATCACGCCGCCTGGTTCGAACTGGGCGACCTCGAGACGATGAATATCGCCGAGTACGCGCGCGCGGCCATCGCGTCGGCTCAGGGGAAGTAGATCCCCGGCATCTCACGCTTCAAGAACTTCCCGGCGGCGTTGCGGGGCAACGGCTCGTCGGTGAAAGCGATTCGCGTCGGGACCTTGAAGTTCGCCAGTCGCGGCGCCAGGTGGAGCCGCAGTTCGTCCGCGCTAAGGCGCTGACCCGGTTTCAGCATCACGACGCAGGCCACGACCTCGCCGAGGCGCTCGTCCGGCAGTCCGAAGACCGCCGCCTCGTAGACCGCGGGGTGTTCGTAGATCGCGGCCTCCACCTCGGCCGAGTAGACGTTCTCCCCGGCGCGCAGGATCATGTCCTTCACGCGGTCCTCGACGTACAGGTAGCCGTCCTCGTCGATGTGACCCAGGTCGCCCGAACGCAGCCAGCCGTCCACGAGGGTCTCGGCCGTCGCCTCGGGCTTTCGCCAGTAGCCCCGGATGAGCGTCGGGGAGCGCATCCAGATCTCGCCGCTCGCGCCGGGACCGACGTCCCGTCGTTCTTCGTCGCGGATCTCCACGTCCATCACCAGCGTCGGCACCGGTCCCGTCGAGTTCGGGTGCGACAGCGAGTCGTCACCGTCGATGCGCGGACCGTAGGCGTTGGTCTCGGTCATGCCGTAGCCGAGGCCCGGTCGCCCGTTCTTGAACGAACCGTCGATGCGGTTCATCAGCGTCGGCGGAGCCGGCGCGCCACCGCCGCCCACCGAGGCCAGCGACGACGTGTCGTACTCGGCGAAGTGCGCTGACTCGATCAGGTCCCAGGACTGCGTCGGCACGCCGACGAAGTTCGTCACCCGGTGACGTTCGATGAGCGCCAGAGCGCGCTCCGGCTCCCAGCGGTACATCATGACGAGTTTCACGTGAAAGCTGAAGCACGTCATCATGACCGGGATGCACCCGGTGACGTGAAACAGCGGGACGATCAAGATGAAGCACGGCGGCCACCGAAGGTCCGGCGTCGGGTCCTCGGCGCGCCGCCGTCACGGCGGCCCCCGAGGAGAAGGCGAAGATCGTCTGCGTGATCGTCCCGTGGTTGGAGACCGCGCCCTTGGGAAAGCCGGTCGTGCCCGAGGTGTACAGGATCGTGGCGTCCATGTCCGGGGCGAGGGTCACCTCCGGCATCGCCACTCCACGCACGACGACGTCGTGCCAATGTTCGACGTTGGGTACCAGCGGGACGAGCTCGTCCAGGCGCACGCCGATCATTCGGACGTTCGCCCGCTGGCACGCGCCGGCGCCACGCTCGATGCGCTCGGTATCGCCAATGAGGACCGATAGTTCCGAGTCGTTGATGGCGTACTCCAGCTCGGGACCGCTCCACCAGGCGTTCATCGAGACCGAGATCGCCCCGATCGAGAGGATGGCGGCGAAGGAGATGATCCACTCCGGGTAGTTGCGCATCGCGATGCCGACGCGGTCCCCCGGTTGCACGCCGAAGTGATGCACCAGCGCGTAGCCCAGGGCGTCGGCCTCTTCCATCACCTCGGCGAAGGTCCACTCCTCGTCCTCGTAGACGATGAAGGTCTCGTCGAGCCCGCGCGCGGTGTCGAAGACTTGACGCAGGTCCGACGGCGCGTTCTTGAAGGTCCGGGTGGTGACGCCGTCGATTTCGGCGGTGATCACTTCGAAGGGGCTGCCCGGTGCGCCCACCACGGCGTTGGCCTCTTGAAAACTCAATCCCACCGGACCCTCCTCGCCGTTGACAAATCCTAAGCAACGAGGTGGGGAGAATTCGGCGTTTCGACGACCGCTACCGCGATCGAGTCAATGAGGAAGTTGTACGAGACCTAGGAGATCAGCGCGGCCGACGCGGCGGCCTTTTGGGCCATTCGCTCGACGCCGTCGCCTAACTTCGCGATGAAGTCACTGAGGTCTTGACGGGCTCTCTCGGCCTCGGCGGTGAGTCCGGCCAGGTGCTCGACGTCCCAGAGGCCGAGGACCGGATCGAGCACGTCGCGCAGGTACTGCTTGAGTCCGTAGATGCCCTCGCGCGCGATGCGCACCGCGTGACGGGTGAAACTCGGAATGCCGGTGCCGGGCATGGCGAAGTCCCGAACCTGCTTGGCGACGGCGATCATCATCGTCGAGGGATCGATGGCGAAGGCCGCCAGCGTGAGGTCGCGGTAGAAGAGGTAGTGCTTGGTCTCGTCCCCGGCGATGAGACCGAGCACGTTGCGACCGATCTTGTCGTCCTTGGGCAGCTTCGCGCCGGTGTTGCGGTGCGCGATCTGCGTGGCGCGCTCCTGGAACGAGACGTAGGCGATGAGCTCGGCCATGTCCTTGGGCTGGGGCACCTCGCCCTTCTTCATCTGGACCCGGCGGCCGTCTTCCAACAGCGTCGGGATCGATGCAGCGGCTGATGTGGACCCAGTCGCGCATGACCATGGCGTGGCGGTTCTCCTCCATCGTCCACTGGTGGTTCCAGTCGAGGATCGGGTGGCCCTTGGGCGCGTGACTGAGCAAGGTATGCGTGTAGTACGGGAGGTTGTCCTCGGTCAGCAGGTTGACGTAGATCGAGCTGCGCACGCCCTCGTTGAGCGGGTACTGCGACGGCTCCCACGGCACGTCGGCGAAGTTCTCGCCCTCGCCCCAGTTGATCTGCTCGTGCGGATACCAGAGGCGCGGAGCCTCGAGGTGTCGGTTATAAAGGCGCTCGACGTCGGGCGCAATTTCACACAGGAGATCGGTACGACTCTTCGGGGAACTCTTAAGGACCATCAACTGCCTTCCGCCCACCCAGAAGGGTGAGTTACACCCAAGCGTAATACTCCAGCCAATATGACAATCCATGAACTTGTGATTCGCTGCACAAGGTTCGAAGTATTCTGACGCTCTTGTGAAACTGATTGAGACCCTCGTTCCGGCTGACTTTCGCAGCTCGATCACCGGCCCCCTGCGCCGGTACTACGCCGGCACGTTCGTGTCGTGCATGGGTCAGGGTCTCACGCTGTCGCTCTTCGTGGTGTACCTACACAACGTGCGCGGCTTCTCCACCGACTTCGCGACGCTCCTGCTCTCGCTGGCCGCGCTCGTCGGTATCTGCAGCAGTCCCTTGTGGGGCACGCTCACCGACCGCTTCGGTCCGATTCGCGTCATCATGATCGCGGTCGTCGCCGACGCCGCGTCGCTGATCCTCTGGGCGCACGCGCACACCGAAACCCAAGCCACGGTCGCCGCGCTGTTGCTCGCCCTCTTCGGCGGCGCCGGCTGGGGCCCGAGCAGCACGCTGCTCTCGCGGATCGTGCCGGCCGAACACCGCCAGCGCGCCTTCGGTTTCAACTTCATGCTGGTGAACCTCGGTATCGGCTTCGGCGGACTGGTCTCGGCGAGCATCGTCGACCTGCACCACCCCGAGTCCTTCGTCATCCTCTACACCTTCAACGCGGGCATCACCATGTGCGGGCGGATCATCGTCCTCACGCTGATGACGTACGGCGGGCCGATCAAGGAGCACCGGGACGACGTGCAGCTGAAGGCGCGAAGGGTGGCGCGAGGTCTTGCGCGATCGGCGACTCCGTCACTACGTCTTGGCCGCCGTCGTCTTGATGATCGGTGGCTACGGCTCTCAGGAGGCCGGCTTCAGTCTCTTCGTGGTGAACAACCTCAAGCTGCCGATCCACGTCATCGGCGTCATCTTCTTCTTCAACACCTCGACCATCGTGTGCTCGCAGCTCTGGGTCCTCAACCGGATCGAAGGCAAGAGCCGCACCAAGGTCATGGCGACGGTCGCGCTGTTCTGGCTCGTCTTCTGGGTGATCCTCGACGCCGCCCTGGCGCTGCCCAAGGTGCTGGCGATCGTGTCGCTGTGCGTCGCCATGGTCGTCTTCGCGCTCGGCGAGACGATGCTCTCGCCCGTCGGCCCGGCGCTGGTGAACGAGATCGCCCCCGAACACCTGCGCGGTCGCTACAACGCCGCCGCCGGTCTCGCCTGGGGCGTCTCGGGGACGCTCGCGCCGGCCATCACCGCGCTCTACTTCAACGACCACCTCGGCAACTGGTGGCCGCTCGGCACCGGCCTCACCGCGCTGGTCGGCGGCGCGCTCATGCTGCGACTGCGCCACCTGTTGAGCGCCAGCGAAGACGGTCGCGAGCCCCGCACCCCAGTCCCGCGATCGAGTAGCACCGTGGAGTTCACACGGATCGACGCCAGCCGACGATACGCAGTTCGACGCGTGGTTCGGCGTCCTCCAGCGCTCCGAGCGCAGCCGCGAGGGCGAGCTCGGGCCAGGGGTGGCATCCCGATGAGTGGCGAGCGCGAGCCGTTGACGAGAGCGCGCCGAGGGTACTTTCGCCTCTACTCCTACGGTCCCTCGGTCGGACCAACCGGTCGCGGTCGGCGCACTCGAAGTCACCCGCGACGACAACCTGGCCTTCATCGAGGGCAACCTCTTCGTCGATCCCGATCGAGCGCCGCCAGGGCCACGGCTCGGCGACTGCTCGCCGAACTTGAAGCGTGCGCGCGCGAACTGCAGCGCCCGACGCTGGTCATCTTCGTCATCGAAGGTTCGCGCGAGATCGGCACCGGTCCGAATCGTTCCTTCGCCGCGCGCCACGGCTATCGCGTCGCCGAAGAGAACGTCCGTCGTGATCTGGCCTGGCCTCGGCCGGAAGGCGAGCTCGACCGGCTCTGGGACGAGTGGCGTCCCTTCGCCACGGACTACGAGATCATCTCGTGGTCTAACGGCCACGCCGGAAGAGCTACTCGCCGGCCCGAGCGCATCTGTCGGCGATCATGCCGGCCGAGACGCCGCACGTGGACATCGACGTCGAGGCCGAACACTGGGACGCGACACGCGTCCGTCACCACGAAGCGACGACCGATTCGATGGGACGCGACCTCCTCGTCGCGGCGGCGCGGCACCGCGCCACCGGCGAGCTCGTCGGCTTCAGCGAACTCACCGTCTCACGCGATCAGCCCCAGACGGCCTACCAGTGGGACACGCTGGTCATACGTCACCACCGGGGCCACCGACTGGGCGGACTGTTGAAGATCGCGACCATGCGACTTCTCGAAGACGGTCAGCTACGCCACGGAGAAGATCACGACCTTCAACTCGGTGTTGAACGCTCCGATGATCGCGGTCAACGAGGCGCTGGGGGCCCGTATCGCCGGCGCCATGGTGGCGTGGCGCAAGGACCTCTAGGGGTTGATCGTCCTCGGGCCCTCGACGATCATCTCGTGCACCTCGTCGAAGTCCATGTGATACGGACCAATCCAACTGAGGAACCAGTCGACCCCGGCCCTCGCCCACGGCGACGGATCGTCCCCGATGGCGCCGCTGATGACGATGTCGAAGTGATCCAGGTCGGCGCCACCTTCGACGAGTCGCTGGCGCAACGCGGCGACGTCGCCGGGATCGTTCATCTGGATCACGAACACGCCGCCGTAGCGTGCGGCGCGACGGATGGGCGCGGGGTTGGGCCAGCGCGCGGCGAGCCAGATCGGTATCCCTCCCTCGCGCGCGGCCGTCGGCTGAAAGGTCACGCCGTCGGCGCGGAAATGTTCGCCCACGTGATGCAACGCTCTCGCCCGAGAGGAGACCGGTGAGCACGTCGAGGCCTTCACTGAGCATGCGGCCGCGCTCCTTCGCGTCAACGACCTCGCCGAAGCTGCGAGAGTTCGCCGACCTCGCCGTCATCGCCGATACCGAGACCGAGTATCAGGCGACCGCGCGAGAGCAGGTCGAGCGTCACCGCCTGACGGGCGAGGACCTGGGGTCGGCGGCGAATCAGCGGCGTGACCATGGCGCCCAGTTGCAGCGTTGTCGTCGCCGACGCGATCGCGGCTAACGAGATATACGCGTCGAGGATCTTGGTGACGTCGCCGTTATAGAGCAGGTGGTCCCAGAGGAAGAGGCCGTCCCAGCCCGCCCGCTCGGCGGCCTGCGCCAACTCGACGAGGCGATGGGGATCGGCGACGCCGTCAAAGGCCGGAAAGAAGAGGCCCTGACGCACGTCGGGTCACGACTCCATTTCGAGTCGTCGGGTTAGATCGTCGGCGAGGTCGATTACTGGGGCTTCTTGCTCTCCCACGGCACCTTTTCGCCTGACGCCTTGAAGAGACGGAAGGCCAGGAACACCTGAACCAAACCGGCGAGAATCGTGAGGTACATCCCGAACTCCGGTCCGTAGCTGTAGCCGGCGAAGCCACCCTTGGGAATGGTGATCCAGCGAAGGATCACGATGATCGTGCCGATCGCCGAGAGTCCCAAGACCGTGACGCCCGGACCGTAGGAGATCTTGGGCACGTTCGATCCGGAGCGCAGGGCCGCCAGGTAGCCCGCGGCGACGATGATGAGAATGGCGCCGAGCCAGCCGTAACTCGTGGAGAATCCGCTCACCGACGCGCTGAACGGTCCGCTGGACACGCCGTACCACGGTAAGAACAGACAGATCAGCGTCAGAACGCCCATTCCGACGACGATGCGATCGGACGTGTCAAGTTTCTTCATGTCGAATTGGGCCATTGGCTCCCCCTGGGTTTGAGTGCTCTTATAAATATCACATGGGGCGAGTCTGTGCACGCTATTCCCACGCGTCTTGAACGCGGTCCTCCAAGGTGACGCCAGTGTGAAAAAGCAAAAGGGGTATCCATCTGACCGCCGAAAACCATAATCAGCATCGAGTTCCGGGGAACGTGTTAGTGCTCCCCGGGCACCACGTAAAGGCCTGGCTGGACGTCACTCGACCCTGCCGGTCGAATCCGATAATGCGTCCGAGAGATACCTGGCGGCGGGGCCACCATGCTCGCCAGTGCGGCCATTGTGCCATCGGCACGCGTAGCACCTCGAAGGCACCACCATGGGCCAGCACGATCGAGCGCGAAGTCGCCGTGGTCACAACAACTGACGTCGTCTTCTGACCAAGGTGCACGAGCATGAGCACGTCGCTGTTGAGACCGCCGTCAACGACGGCGACGGGTGCGTCGACCGCCAAGCGCATCGCAGCTCGGCTGATTCCGCCCCCGCCCGTCCCCATCCCGTCGTAGCACCAGCCTGGGCCGGTGGCAGTCTGAAAAGCCGCAATCGAGGCCACCGTGCCCAGTCCGACGACAACTGGACGTAAACCCGTCGCCGGAAGTCCGGTGTTGAGGTTCACCAGCGATTGAGAGCAGTCCGCCACGGTCGCGCTGATCGTCGGTCCACTGGTGCGCGAGAAGCCGTACCACAGGCTCGCGATGACGACGACGGCCATGGCACTACCCCAGAGAGCCCATTGACGCTTGCGGCGGAATCTAGAGCTCGCGGGCGCAACAATTCGATCGGTGGTAGTGGCGTCGTCCATCACTTGATCGGTCGCGTTCATCACTGTCATCCAAGCACATCGCAGTCCAGCGCTTTCGGCCGAAAATGAACGGACCGCACTACGGCAGTCAGATGGAAACCTCTTAAGGGTCAACATGACCGATGAAAAGTGACGTGACCGTCAGCGTTCGAGCCCGTCGGTACACTCAGCGTCGTGGCAGCTGGCTACTCGGGGACACCGTTGGCGCAGAAGTTGGGCGTCAAGGAAGGACATCGCGTGCTGCTCGTCGGCGCACCCCGAGAGTGGTCTATCAACGACCTTCCTTCGCACGTCAAGGTCGTTCGTCGACGCGGCTCCGTAGCAGACATCACCATCGCGTTCTTCCGGGACGCGGCGTCACTGCATCGAGCGATCGAGTCTCTCTCGACGACGATCACCCCCGACGGATCACTCTGGATCGCGTGGCCGCGTCGCGCCGGGGGCCATGAATCAGATATCACCGACAACGTCGTTCGCGCGGCGGTCTTGCCGCTCGGCCTCGTGGACGTGAAGGTGGCCGCCTTCGACGAGGACTGGTCGGGAATCAAAGCAGTGCGGCGCAAAGAACTGCGCGCGAATCTCCGGTCGTGAGGACCGACGTCGCGATCGGGTTAGTTGCAGGCCGGATAGTTCCGCAGACCCCAGAGGTGGGCGACGACTGACGGTACGTCTTTGGCGCACAGCGGGAATCCCGGAGAACCGGTCATGACCCACTTGCCGGATCCGACCTTGTCGAAAATGCCCATGTTGCCACCGTCCTGGAACGAGACTTCGGCCTTGTAACTCGCCGGGATGACGAGATTGAACGAGGCGATCGCCCAATCACGGTGATCGACGGCGTCGTAGGCGAGGAGCGGAAGCTTGGGGCCGTTGGGTTCGACGACCTGGCCCCAGGTGATCCGATCGGTGCTGGTCATGTTTTTGTAGCGCAGCTTCCACGCGATGAACGTGGCCTTGAGCACCGCCATGTTGGCCGGGGTCGCTGTGATCGTGTGCGACACCAACGGCGCCGCTCGCGGCGTCGACGGATTACTGTCGGTCACCACCAGGGTCACCACCACGATCACCGCGGCGACCACGACGGCCAGCAGGACTCGCTTCATGATTTGGAAATGTAGTGCACGTCGCCGCATCGTGACCGGCGGCGCGACAATGATTCGCCTACGGCCCCTCGCCGCCACTGGCGGTGCACGAACGCGGGTCCCACGGCTGCAGCGCCTGGGTGACGTCGGTCGGTGCCGACAGTGACGTGTCGTGCTTGACGGCCGACGGGTCGACGACCGTGATCTGCGTGACCGGATGCGTCGTGGTGGTCGTGGGCGTGATGCTTTTTCTTGGCGGTGGTGGTGGTCGTCGGACGACGCGGCGGAGCGATGATGCTGAGGTCTGATCCGGTGAGCACGGTGACCGTGGCGCCGGCCGTGGTGGGACCGAGCGCCATGACGGCCGGTCCTTCGAGGGTGTGCAGCACGGCCTGGGCCGCGGCGAGTGAGGCTCCGGAGTTGTTGGCGTGGAACACGACGGTCTCTTCGCGAACGCCGTAAGGAGTGGCCGAACTGATGCCGTGGATCACGAAGCCGCGACGACGGAGTCCCTGCGCCACGACCTGAGCCTCGTTGGCGATTCCCGATCCGTCGACCACCGACACGGTGAAGGACGATCCGGCGGGGAGAGGCTTGCCGGTCATCGTGTCGATGTTCGCACCGACGTTCAAGAATCGATCGACCGTCTGGGTGACGCCCGGATCGATCGGGAACTCGACGTCGCCGTATGGGTAGCCCTGGTACATATAACCGCCGGACGTCTCAACCAGCACCACCGGCATGGTCAATTCGGGCACCGTACCCACCGAGATGCCGTGGAAGTGTTCAGCGAGACTCAATAGGGCGCTGGTGGTAAGTCCTTGGTCCACGGTCACATATCGGGCGACTGCCGTGACCAGACGCTGGTCGGTGATCGGGTTGGCGATCCCCTTCGCCTTGACGGCGTCGGCCAAGACCTTCAAGAACTCGTGGTCGCGTCGTATCCGGGCGAGATCCGAGAGTGCCTCCTGGGGCCACGTGCGATAGTCCGTGCCTTGGCCGGCGAATCGAATCTGCAGATGGCGAGCGCGTACGACCTGGAGCGCTCGGTAGCCATTCAGTTGAATGCATCCAGTATGAGGAACGTAGAGCCCTGAGTAGGCGTCGAATACTTCCATCGGGAAGTACATCTTGATGCCGCCGAGCACGTCTACGACTTCGGCGAAGGTGTCGAAGTTCAGCTCGACGTAGTGGTTGATCGGGATGCCGAAGTCCTCTTGGATCGCGGCGACGAGCTGTTGCGGTCCGTTGTAGAGGGCGGCGTCGATCTTGTTCGCGCCGTCGACGCGCGCGTTCGGAACGAAGAGGTCACGCGGAATCGACAGGATCGAGACCTGGTTGGTCCCCAGGTTCAGGTGCAGGATCATGACCACGTCACTGTTGACGCCGGTCACCCCCTGGGAGCACAGTCCGTACGCCTTGTTCTGCACCTTCAGTCCGCAGCGCGTCGTGGACCCGACCAGCAGGATGTTCTCGGAGTTGTTGTAGGTCTGGGTGGTTTCGGTCGGGATGTTCACGTGATGAATCAGGTGGTTTATGTACCAGTAGTCACCGGCGATTGCCGCGACGATCACGACCACGACCGTGGCGAGGCTAATCAGGATGATCTTCCCGCGCGAGCGCTTCCCTCGTTGGCGATGTCGCGGTCCGGTGACGCCCTGACGGGCGTCCACGGCCTGGCCCAGCGCCTCGAGTCGGGCCCCATTCGGGACGTGCGACGGCGGAGGACCCGAATTCGACATAGGTCGATTTTACCGATGCGACACCGTCAATCGCGGAGGCTGAAGGAATCCTTAACTAGTTGATCGCTCGACGATCAGATGGAGCGACCGGCCTTCTCCCAGTACGGCTGACGCAGTCGGCGCTTGAACATCTTGCCGGAGTCTTCGCGCGGCAACGATTCGTGGAACGTGACCACCTTGGGCACCTTGAACCCGGCCAGGTGACTTCGCACGTGGGCCCGAATATCGTCGGCGCTCAATGTGGCGCCCTCGTCGAGTTTGACTGCGGCGGCGATCGATTCGCCGTACTCGTCGTCGGGGATGCCGAAGACCGCACAGTCGGCGATGCCGACGAGCTTGAGGAGACAGGCCTCGATCTCGATCGGGTAGATGTTGACCCCGCCGGAGATGATCATGTCGCGAGCGCGGTCACAGAGGTACAAGAAGCCGTCGGCGTCGAGAAAGCCGATGTCGCCACACGTGATGAGTCCGTCGCGCTCGATTTCGGCGCGCGCTTCGGACTTGCCGAAGTACGTGAAGTCCGAGTTGGCGCGCGCGCGCACGAAGACCTCGCCGGACTCGCCGACCGGTACCGGTCCGTTCTCGTCGATGATGCGCACGTCACTCGACGGGAGGGGCCTTCCGACGGTGCCGGGGTGGGCGAGCCACTCTTCGCTGGTGCAGCCGGTGATGAAGCCGACCTCGGTACTGCCGTAGAACTCGTCGACGATCGGCCCGAGCCACTCGATCATGGCGCGCTTGACGTCCGGGGGGCACGGCGCCGCGGTGTGCGAGATGTGTCGCAGCGACGACAGGTCGTAGCGCTCGCGCACCTCCGGGGCGAGGCGCAGGAGCCGCACGAACATGGTCGGCACCATGTACATCGACGTGATCCGGTGCCGCTCGATCAGGGCCAGGAACTCCTCCGGGTCGAAACGGTCCTCCAGGACGAGGTACGCGCCGTAGGCGCGCGCGGCGACCAGTGAGTAGGCGTAGGGCGCCGAGTGATACATCGGTCCGGCGACGATCGTGCGCATGCCGGGCCAGGCCCCGAAGAGCTTCGTGACCTCGGTCAGGTAGTCGATCGCCTGGGACCCGTCGTTCGTGCCCGGGAGTCGTCGCACGCCCTTGGGGAAGCCGGTCGTCCCGGAGGTGTAGATCATCGTCAAGGGATCGCCCACGTAGGCGTCCGAGAGTTCCTCGAATCCGTCGCGCCACGTCGACCACTCCGCGACGTCACTCGGCAGCCGGGTCAGAGCGTCGTCGATCTCGAAACGTTCGGCGATGCTCGGCGGCGTGGTAACGCCCAGGACCGTGACCGACGACGGCAACGCGTGACGGACGTGGTGCAAGAGGTCGGCGTGCGCCACGACGACCGCCGCTCGGGAATCGTTAACGACGTAGGCCACCTCTTCGGCGCTGCCGTGCCAGTTGATCGGCACCGTCGCCGCGCCGAGCGCTGATGCGGCGAAGGCCGCTTCGAAGAACTCGTGGTCGTTTCGAAGCAACAAGGCGACCGACCCACCGTGTTCGACGCCCAGCGTGCGAAGTCCCGTGGCCGCTCGGCGAGCTCGCGCCATCAACTCCTCGGTCGACACGAAGACGTCGCCGCGCAAGACGCCAGCGACCGTGTCTTCGTCGCTCAGGTACTCGATCGACTCTTTCGCCTGACTCATCATCTCCCCCACGACGTCCACTGCTTCCACGGACGATAACGCAGTCCGATGTCGAAGTGACCGCCTTCGCCAACGGAGACCTGATGCGAGAGAACGGTACATTGAATCAATGGCCGACAGTTACCACGACAAGGGAATTATCTGCGGTAGTGACACCGTGGAGATCCGCCATTACTACCTGTGGGGATCCAAGAAGGTGCGCTACAGCTCGATCGTCGCGGTGCAACGAGTGACGCTGACGGCCTTGAAGGGCCGTCTACGTCTCTGGGGCACGGCCAACATGGCCTACTGGGCCAACCTCGACACCAAGCGATCGTCGAAGCAGGAGGGCCTGGTCCTCGACCTCGGCAAACGCGTCAAGGCGTTCATCACTCCCGACGACGTCGATGGCGTCGAATCGCTCATTCGCGAGCGCGCGCACCTCGGTCCGGCCGGACCGACGATTCCCGCGCCCTTCCTGTGACGAGTTACTGAGTCAGATCCGAGAATCCGGTGTTTGGATCCGGGACACCGCGGCCTCGATTTCCGCTTTCGCCGCCTTCGAAGTCTTCAGTCCGTTCTCGAACTCCGACTTCGCCGAACCCAGATTCTTCGCGAACTTGGGAATCGCCGCTCCGCCAAACAGCAAGACGGCCAGCACGATGACCACGATCAGTAGATCGGGCCCGAATATCTCACCTACGAACATGTTGCTCTCCTTTGCTCAGAGTTTCTTCGATGAACCGATCAGGCCGGTACGTTGTAGCCGCTGTAGGGCGTGCCCAGGTACGGGAAGCCCGGCAACAGGCTGAGACCGGCACCGGTGACGCCGTCACTGACGTCGACCAGGGCCCCGTCGGTCTTGAACGTCTTGTCCACGAGGAAGATCGTGGCGCCGGCGATGGCCTGCAGCTCGATGGCGACCACGTCGTCCGCGACGCGTCGGCCGTTGGGGAACCCGGCGACGTCGCCGCCGAGGACACCCATCACGCTCGGCTTCTTCGCCGGGGGAATCGCGAGGTTGAGTCGCAGCATGTCGGCCTGGGTGGCGCCGGTGAACGTGGAGTACGTCGAAGACACGATGCCGGCCGGGATCCCGGTGAGCAGGATCGCTTCGAGGTCCGCCCGGGGCTTCGTGTAGGCGGCCAGGTTGGGGAAGAAACCCGGGTAGAGGACGTTGAGCAGTCCCGCCAGCTCGGGGTGCGCCACGCCGTTCGCGTAGACCTTGTCCTGGGACGGTGGTGACGAGTTCCACTGATCCTTCTGGGCGAGCGGCACGAGCACCTCGTTGAACAACGGGTTGCCCAGCCGCGAGACCTGGACGAACGGTCCGGTGTCGTCGTGCCATCCGTGGTCCGAGTCGCGCACCCGCGCCTTCTGTCGGCTCGCGGTCGTCCACACGCCCACGCTCGAACTGGCCAACGCTGAGTTCGTGGGCGCGACGCCTCCGGCGGCGATGTCCGTGATCGGTACCTGAAGGGCGATCGAGTGCACGTTGGAGTTCGCCAGGGAGTTCACGCCCGCGGCCGCGGGGACCGTGGCGAGTCCGAAGGTGTTGTGCAGGTTGGCGATCGGTCGAAGGTCGCCGAGGTCGAAGATCGACCCGAGGTCGACGAAGAACGCTTCGGCGCGCTGACCGGCGAACACCATGCCGTCGATTCGACGTCGGATAGACCGCCGCGGCGGCCAGCGTGGCGTAGTTCGGTGTCGAGAGCGGTCCGATGTTGCACGGCGGGCACCGGAGGTTCTCGGCCAGCATCTGGGCGTCGCCGTCTCGGGTCACGCGGGTCACCGAGTAGAACTGCTGACGGTTCCAGTTCGTGCTGGAGAGCGACTCGATCGGCCCGATGTTGTAGAGGAAGGTCGTGGGAATCATGTTCTCGGTGCGGAAGTTGAACTGGTACGTGACGTCGGCGTAGCCGTCGCCGTCGTTGTCGATGTGGATCTCGTAGAGGACGTCGTCACCGAACTCGTAGAAGTTCGGACCGCCCGAGGGCGTCTCCAGGGGTATGTAGTTGGCGATGAGCGTCACGGTGCCGGCCTGGTCCGGACTGAGGAAGGCGTAGAGGTCCGTGCTGTCGGCGACGGGGTCCTTGGAAATCTCTGGTGCTTCACGGTGCGATGACATGGTGGTTTTCCTTTCTAACGTGCGGCGCGAATGAGGCGGGCGGCGATCTTGCGATCGTGAATGGTCACTTCTCTTTGACCGATGAAGAGATTGATCTCCCCGGTACGGGCGTTCTTCACTCGGGCGACGAGGTGCTCGCCGGCGCGAAGGTCGTCCTGGGGCGATATCGCGGCTTCCTTCGGGGTCTCGGCTCCGGCGATGGCGCTCGTCGGCCCCACCGCGATTCCGGTCGCGACCGCGGCGACCGCGGCCGCCGCTCCCGCTTGCTTGAAGAACACTCTCCTGCTGACTTCTTCCATACGACCTCCTTAAGGGTTCTCCGTTTATCCGTAGTCAGGACCACTTCGGATTCACAATTTTTCTGGCGAAGGTGTCGGCTTCGTGAACCCGGGTGAGAATGATTCGAGGCTCCGCACGGACGCGAGGACGGCGATTACCGCCTGAAACGCCGGGGGCCAGAGGCCGCGTGCCGAGGTCCCACTTCTCTGACACGATGATGGAGATGACATCGCGCACTCGAAGTTGGCCACTCTACGTCGCGGCCCTCTGGGCGCTGGTGTGCCTCGTCGTGGCTTTCACCTATCACATCAACCAGCCGATCGGGGTCTTGAGCGTGACGATTAGCGGGCACACCTACACGGGCTTTCCCCCGGCCCTGACGCTCTTCGAAAGTGACGGTGCGTCCGTCCTCGTCATTGCGGGCGTCGTCGCGTGCGCGTTGCTGATGGCCGTCATCGATCACAAGGTCCGCCAGCGGCGCAATTACGGAGGTCCAGGGATTGCGTCGGCCATCGTCGGCGTACTGCTGGTGGCGTTTTCGCTATTCGGTCTCTTGTGGGGTCTGGCGTCCATCGGCGTCGTGGGGCTTCTACTTATCATCGCCTCACAGGCGCCGGCGGCGAAGGTCACGGCCCCCGAAGTATCCGAGGCACAGGGTTAACGCACCGAGGTCGAATCATCTGATCGACAGCCGTGTCCCGCACCGTAAAGTTCGGCGCCTCGGCGTCGCGCGGTTACTTCACCAGATAGTTCACTCGGGCGATCTGTCCGTTGGCCAAGCGAATTGTGAAGGTGTGCCAATCCCTCGCGGACCCGGCCTTGACCTTCACTCGTATGACGAGTTGCGTGCCACGGTCGTGCAGGACGACGACCGACGTGCCGCGCTCGTTGCTGGTGACCCTCGGGCGTCCGTAGAAACCGACGCCGGTGATGACCAGCGTCACCGTGCGACCGCGAACGGCGTATCCGTGCACCTTGATCGCTCGGAAATGGGGCTTCGCCTTCGCCGCGACGGCGATCGACAGCGTGCCCGTCTTGACCTGGCCGTAGGCGTCGGTCATGGTGACGGTGAACGAGAAGGATCCGGCCGCCGTGGGCGTCCCGCTGATGACGCCGGCACCGGAAAGGTTCAGGCCGCCGGGCAGTGCCCCGGTCTCGGTCCAGACGTAGGGGCTGGCGCCGCCGGTACCGACGAGCGTCACCGAGTAGCTGGTTCCCACGGTCCCGCCCGGCAAGGTCGTCGTCGTGACGGCGAGCGGACAGACCTGGTTGCCGTAGCCGTAGCCGAAGGTACCGTTCTTCAGGTATCCGTAGGCGTAGTTGTTGCCAGTTCCAGAACCGAAGTTGGCGGCGGCCGAGTTGTAGCCGTAGCCGCACCCGACGTTGTAGTCGGCCAGCGCATTCGGCGTGGCGATGACGCTGACGGCGAGTCCCGCGGCGAGGGTCAAGGAGACCAGGCTCGGCAGAATCTTGCGACGATGGTGAACGAGTGTTTCACGGATACGCGACATGTTGTTTCCCCGGGGTACGGCATCCACCGATAACTCAAATGCCTACTAACAGGCTAAAGGTTATTTCACTCGAACGGACGCGCAGCAATCGCACGAATGACTCAACATTGAGTGGGAATCAAATCAACGAGAAGCTTTCGCGCTTCAGCTTCTCCAACGGCTGCCGCACTGGTGAGCCGAGTTCACGGCATTACTCACCGGTACGTCGCCGGCCAACGGACTTCGATTCTCAGGCAATTCACAGTCGACGGTTAGGGTGAGCCATGGCCAAGCTGGTGTACTCGGCGATCACCTCTCTTGACGGGTACATCAACGACGAGCACGGCGACTTCGAGTGGGGCGCTCCCGATCCCGAGTCGTCCCGGTTCATCAACGCCCTGGAGCGGGGTGTGGGCACCTATCTATTCGGACGGCGAATGTACGAAACGATGGTCTACTGGGAGACCTTCGACGGGTCCGACGACGCGTCGTCCAACGAATTGGAATTTGCGGAGATCTGGCACTCGGCCACGAAGATCGTGTACTCGAAAACGTTGACGGAGGTCTCCAGCGCGAAGACGCGGATCGAACGAGTCTTTGATCCCGATGTCGTGCGGCGACTGAAGGAGGAGTCACTACTCGATATCTCGGTCGGCGGTGCGAACCTCGCGAGTCAGGCGTTCGAGGTCGGGGTAGTCGACGAGATGCACCTGTTCGTCACGCCCGTCAGCGTCGGAGGCGGCACGTCGGCGTATCCCGAGCACGTTCGTACGCGGTTCGATCTAGCAGGCGTCGACCGCTTCGCGAGCGGCGTCGTCCACCTTCACTACCGCATTATGGATTAGGAGCAGCCGCTCGTCGCTCCGCAACTCGAACAGACGTAGCACGAGCCGGCGCGCTGCATGGCGTTGCCGCACTGGTAACACATGGGCGCGTCACGCTGTTGGTCACGACTGAGCAACTTGGGCTGCTCGGCCGGCTTCTCGCTGAAGTCCACCAGCGTCGGCTGCACGCTGGCGTTCACGGTGGGCGTCGCCTGTTCCGCGACCTCGGGCAGCGTCGGCTGGATCCGCTCACTCGTCGAGAGCACGCCGAGTTCTTCGCGATCGCTCGGGCTCAAGTAGTCCAACGCCAGGCGGCGGAAGATGTAGTCCACCAGCGACGTGGCGATTCGCAGGTCGGCGTCGTCGGTCATGCCCGACGGCTCGAACTTCATGTTCACGTACTTGCGCACGTACGTGGCCAGGGGCACGCCGTGCTGCAGGCCGAGGCTGATCGAGATCGAGAAGGCGTCCATGATGCCGGCCAACGTCGAACCCTGCTTGGAGACCTTGATGAAGACCTCACCCGGTCGACCGTCCTCGTACTCCCCCACGGTGACGTAGCCCTCGCAGTCCGCGACGCGGAAGGCGAACGTGGTCGACACGCGACGGCGCGGCATGCGCTCGCGCAGCGCTCCGACCACGACGTGCTGACCCTCGGACTTGGCCGACTCCAACGCCGCTTCGAGCTGCTCGATGCGGGTGAAGAGCTCGGCCGCGACCGAGTCGGTCGCGGTGACCGACGAGGAGGACTCCTCGCCGTCCTTCCTCGCGGTCGAGAGCGGCTGACCGACCTTGCAGTTGTCGCGGTAGATCGCCACGGCCTTCACGCCCAGCTTCCACGCGTCCATGTGCAGGTTGGCGACGTCTTCGATGGTGGCGTCCTCGGGCATGTTCACGGTCTTGGAGATCGCGCCGGAGATGAACGGCTGCACCGCCCCCATCATCTTCACGTGACCGAGGTAGTGGATGGTGTTGTCACCCATGGAGCAGGCGAAGACCGGCAGGTGCTCGGGGTTGAGTCCCGGCGCGCCCACGATCGACTTGTTCTCGTCGATGTAGGACTCGATGGCCATCGACTCCATCTCGGAGTAGCCGAGCTTGCGCAGCGCGCGCGGCACGGTCTGGTTGACGATGGCCATGTTGCCGCCGCCCACGAGCTTCTTGAACTTGACCAGTCCGAGGTCGGGCTCGATGCCGGTGGTGTCGCAGTCCATCAGCAGGCCGATCGTGCCGGTCGGGGCGAGCACCGAGGCCTGGGCGTTACGCACGCCGTGGCGGGCGCCGAGGTCGACGGCCTCCTCCCACGAACGCTGGGCCGCCTCGAGGATCTCGGTCGGGGCCAGGGCCTCGTCGATCCGGTACGACGCGTCTCGGTGCATGCGCAACACGTCGAGCATCGGCGTGGCGTTCTCCTCGTAGCCCTCGTGGGGTCCCATGCGTCCGGCGGTGCGCGCGCTGACGGCGTAGGCGTGTCCGGTCATCAGCGCGGTGATCGCCGCGGCCCAGGCCCGACCCTCGTCGGAGTCATAGGCCAGACCCGAGGCCATGAGGAGCGCTCCCAGGTTGGCGTAGCCCAGTCCGAGCTGGCGGAACTTGCGTGAGTTCTCGGCGATCTTCTCGGTCGGGTAGTCGGCCGCGCCCACGATGATCTCCTGGGCGCTGAAGAGCACTTCGATGGCGTGCTTGAAGGCGTCGACGTCGAAGGCTGCCGTCGTCTTGGAGGAACTTCATCAAATTCAAGCTGGCCAGGTTGCAGGCCGAGTTGTCGATGTGCATGTACTCCGAGCACGGGTTCGATCCGTTGATGCGATCGGTGTTGGGTGACGTGTGCCACTTGTTGATCGTGGTGTCGAACTGGAGACCGGGGTCCGCGCACTCCCACGCGGCGCGCGCGATCTGACGCCACAGCTCGCGGGCCTTCACCGATTGGATGACGCGACCGCCGTGACGGGCCTTTAGGTCCCAATCGGCGTCGGCCAAGACCGCGTCCATGAACTCGTCGGAGACGCGCACGGAGTTATTGGCGTTCTGGTACTGGATCGAATGGATGTCCTTACCGTCTAAGTCCATGTCGAAGCCGTTGTCGCGTAGGACCCGCGCCTTCTTCTCCTCGTTGGCCTTGCACCAGATGAACTCCTCGATGTCCGGGTGATCGGCGTCGAGGATGACCATCTTGGCGGCGCGGCGCGTCTTGCCGCCGGACTTGATGGTGCCGGCCGATGCGTCGGCGCCGCGCATGAACGAGACGGGGCCGCTCGCCGTGCCGCCGCCTTCGAGCATCTCGGCGCTCGAGCGAATCCGGGAGAGGTTCACGCCCGCGCCCGAACCGCCCTTGAAGATGATGCCCTCTTCGGTGTACCAGTTGAGGATCGAACGCATCGAGTCGTCGACCGAGAGGATGAAACAGGCGCTGCCCTGTTGCGGCACGCCCTTCACGCCGATGTTGAACCAGACGGGAGAGTTGAAGGCCGCCTTCTGGGTGATCAAGAGGTGCTTCAGTTCGGCGCGGAAGGCCTCGGCCTCTTCGTCGTCGACGAAGTAGTCGCGCTCGACGCCCCAGGCGGTGATGGTGTCGACGATGCGGTCGGCCACCTGCTTGAGGCTGGTCTCGCGCTCGTCGGTGCCGAGGGTGCCGCGGAAGTACTTCTGGGCGAGGATGTTGGTGGCGTTGAACGACCAGCTGGAGGGCACCTCGACGTTCAGTTGCTCGAAGGCCACCGATCCGTCTCGGAAGTTCGATATCCGCGCGTCACGTCGGTCCCAGGTCACCTCGTCATAGGGGTGACGGTCGTCAGTGGTGAAGTAGCGGCGGATGCCAATTCCCAGTCGCTGAGGTGCGATAGCCATTTCATTCTCTCTTTTCTTGCCGATACCGACACTTAGAACATGCCTCTCGCGACGCCGGAGTCGGGAGGTCCAGTTTACTACCCATTTCCCCCTCGGCCACAAGATGTAGTGGTCAAACCACTTCTCGTCGCTAGATGCTGTGTCATTACAGCACTGTAATTACACCGCGTCAACTCAATTTCGATGGTTTTTGAAACAATTATTTTCAGCCCAATGATCTACCCAAAAACCGACCGGTAACCCTCGGTAGCGTGACCCGGGTGGAACTGGTTCTCGCCCTCGACGCCGGTACCTCGGGGGTCCGGACCGTCGCCTTCGACGACCGCGCGCGGGTCCAGGACTCCTCTTACCGCGAGCTGACCCAGCACTTCCCGCGTCCGGGCGAGGTCGAACACGACGCCTCAGAGATCGCTGCTCTCTGTGTCGCGACCCTGCGTGACGTCGCCGCGCGCGCCCGCGCAAAGGGTGACGACATCGTCGCCCTGGGCATCACCAACCAACGAGAGACAACGGTCGCCTTCGACCGCACGACCGGACGACTCCCCCAACGGGCCATCGTCTGGCAGGACCGCCGGACCGCCGAATACTGCCGCGAGCTCGACGCACGCGGCGAGTCGCCGATGGTCCGCTCGACCACGGGGCTCGTGCTCGACGCCTACTTCTCGGCCTCCAAGATGCGCTGGTTCCTCGACCACGCGCACATGGACGATCTCGCAACGCCGAGCTTCGCCACGGTCGACAGTTGGTTGGTGTGGTGGCTCACCGGTGGCGTCGAGGGCGGCGCCTTCGCCACCGAGCCGTCGAACGCGTCGCGCACGATGTTGATGGACCTAGCGACCCTTAGCTGGTCCGAGTCGATGACCGAATTGTTCGACGTCGATCCGACGATGCTGGCCACGATCCAACCGTCGAAGTCCACCTTCGGGACCGTCAGCGCCGACGTCGTCCCCGAACTGGCCGGCGTGCCGATCACCGGGATTCTGGGCGACCAACAGTCGGCGCTCTTCGGTCAGGCCTGCTTTCGCCCGGGCGTCGTCAAGGCCACCTACGGCACCGGCGCCTTCATCCTCGCCAACGTCGGCGAGACCAACCCCGGTGTCTTCGGCGGTCTGATCACGACGCTGGCCTGGGACCTCGGGGACGGGCGACCGACCTACGCCGTCGAGGGATCGGCCTTCGTCGCCGGCGCGGCGGTGCAGTGGCTGCGCGACGAGATGGGGTTCCTCGACGACTCGTCGCAACTCGAAGCGCTCGCCATGAGTGTCGCGGACAGCGCCGGGGTGCAGTTCGTCCCGGCCTTCACCGGGCTCGGTTCGCCGTTCTGGCGCAGCGACGCGCGCGGATCAATCACCGGACTCAGCCGCGGCGCCGGCCGCGCTCAGATCGCGCGCGCCTTGATCGAAGCACTCGCCTATCAGGTGCGCGCGATGACCGACGCCTTTCGCGACGGCGGCATCGACTTGCACGAGTTGCGCGCCGACGGCGGCGCGGCGGCCATGGACCTCTTGATGCAACTCCAGGCCACGAACTCACGACTCGCCGTACTGCGCAGCACGTCATTGGAGGCGACCGCGCGCGGCGCGGCCACCATCGCCGGCCTCGGGGCCGGTCTCTGGAACTCGCTCGACGAACTCAACGAACTCTGGAGCTTCGACCGGCGATTCGAGCCGGAGGACCCGCTCTTCGTCGACCTCGGCTACGCGGCCTGGCGTCGCGCGCTCGAACACGCCTAGAAGTAGTTTCGTGACGTCGAACGGAGGACCATGGAGGAGTACAACGCCGCGGTGGTGCGCGAAGGTCTCGGCTTCGGCGAGGGGCCGCGCTGGCACGAGGGCCGTCTCTGGTACTCCGACTTCTACCGTCACGCCGTCTATTCCATGGCGGGCGACGGTTCGGACGAGGTCCTGGAACACGAAGTGTCGACCCAGCCCTCGGGCTTGGGGTGGCTCCCCGACGGCGATCTCCTGTGCGTCTCCATGACCGACCAGAAGGTGCTCCGCTTCCACGATGACGCCGTGTCGACCTTCGCCGACGTGAGCGAATACGCCACGTTCTGGGCCAACGACATGATCGTGTCGCCCTCCGGCTACAGCTACGTCGGCAACTTCGGTTTCGACCTCGACGCCCGTTTGGCCGAACTGGGGATC
Source organism: uncultured Acidimicrobiaceae bacterium (assembly GCA_963703105.1). Taxonomy (GTDB): domain Bacteria; phylum Actinomycetota; class Acidimicrobiia; order Acidimicrobiales; family RAAP-2; genus RAAP-2. The sequence continues at coordinate 582,207 of OY969792.1, forward strand.
GAGCGCTTCATCGCCGAACCCCCGCCCTCCACCAATCTGGTGGTCCTCGACCCCGACGGCGCGATCGTCCAGGTGGTGCCCGACATGGCCTTTCCCAACGGCACGGTGCTCACCCCCGACGGCGCGACGCTGATCGTCGGCGAGACCATGGCCTCGAGGCTGACGGCCTTTGACGTCGCCGCCGACGGCACGCTCGCGAATCGACGCGTGTGGGCGCCGCTCGTCAACGCCGCCAGCGACGGAATGTGCCTCGACGCCGAGGGACAGATCTGGTTCGCCAACGCGCTCACTCACCGCTGCGAACGGGTGCGCGAGGGCGGCGAGGTCACCGCCACGGTCACCTGTTCCGCGCGCGCCTTCGCCTGCATGCTCGGCGACGAGGACCGGCGCACGCTCTACGTCATGACCGGATCCACGAGTGACCGATTCGAGATCGCCGAGAAGACGACGAGTCGCATCGAAGCGGTACGCGTCGACGTCGCGGGCGCCGGCACGCCCTAATAATCGTCGTCGCTCGCTCAGCCGAGTTTCGTCAGCGCCTTGCGAAGGTTGCGGATCGCCTGGGACGTCCGTAGTTCGTTCTCGATCAGCGCGAAGCGCACGTGCGCGTCGCCCCCCTCGCCGAAGCCGACCCCGGGACTCGTCGCCACGTCGGCCTCTTCGATGAGGAACTTGGCGAACTCGAGCGAACCCATCTCGCGATAGGGCTCGGGTACCGAAGCCCAGATGAACATCGAGCCCCGCGGCGGCGTCACCGCCCAGCCGATGCGACCCAGCCCGTCGATCATCGTGTCTCGGCGCGACTGGTAGATCACGCGCAGGTGTTCGGGGTAGTCGGTCGCCTCGTTCATGGCGACGATGGCGGCGATCTGGACCGGCTGGAACGTGCCGTAGTCGAGGTAGCTCTTCAACTTGGTGAGCGCGGCCACGATCTCGGCGTTACCGACCAGGAACCCGACGCGCCACCCGGCCATGGAGAAGGACTTGGTGAGGGTGTAGAGCTCGACGCAGCACTCCTTGGCCCGCGGCACCTGCAGGATCGACGGCGGACGGTAGCCGTCGAAGCCGAGGTCGGCGTAGGCGAAGTCGTGACAGACGATGAGCTCGTGCTCGAGGGCGAACTCGACCAGTCGGGTCATGAAAGCGAGGTCGACGCAGGCGCTCGTCGGGTTGTGCGGGAACGAGCAGATCAGCACCCGCGGCTTCACGGCCGCGCCCTCCCAGGCCTGCACCAGTCCTCCGAAAAAATCGTCCCCGGGATCGTTCGTGGTCGCACCGGGGTCGTGCATCGGCACGGTGATGACCGTGGCGCCGGCGAACCCCGGTCCGGCCAGATGGATCGGGTAGCTGGGGCTGGGCACCAGGGCCGCGTCACCGGGACCGAGCAGGACCCACATGAGGTGCGTGAGACCCTCCTTGGCGCCGATGGTGGTGACGACCTCGGTGTCGGGGTCGAGGACGACGTCGAAGAGCATCTTGTAGCGCGAGGCCATCGCCAGGCGCAGGTTGGGGATGCCGCGCGAGGCGCTGTAGCGATGGTTGCGCGGATTGTTCGCCGCCTCCGCGAGCTTCGCGACGGCCACGTCGGGGCTCGGGAGATCAGGATTACCGAAGCCGAAATCGATGACGTCGCGACCCGCGGCGCGCGCCTCGGCCTTCAGCCCGTTGATCTGGGCGAAGACGTACGGCGGCAGGCCGTTGACGCGACGGAATTCCATCAATGAATATTAATCGGCATGCGTTTGGCGCCACTGTCGCAGCGCGTTTAGGTCCGCGTCCGGCGAGAACACGGCCCACGTGGCGCCGGCGTCACGAACCGCGTTCAACGTGGCGGTCAGATCCGACGGCACCGGACCGGCCCAACTCACCGCTCCGGACGTCGCCATGTCGCGCACTCGCGGCGCCGACGCGTCCCAGAGGTTGATGGTCGCTCCGACCTCGCGCGCCACGCGATTCGTCTCGTCATTGCCCGCGCCGAACCAGACGGGCATGCGGTCGTTCAGTTCCCTCGCGGTCTCGGCCATGAGGGCCCGTCGTTCGTCGGCGCCGCGCGTCGGTATGTCGTAGGCCTCGTTCTCGGCCGCCGAAAGCCGGTCGCCCGCACCCAACGCGCAGATCACGCGACCCGGAGCCACGCGCTCGAGCGTCAGGAACTCCTCGACCAGGTGCGGCGTCCCGACGAGACCGACGCGCGCCACCAGCGGGGCGACGGTGACCGAGTCGTGGCGGCGAACCACGGCCGCGAGCAGCGGAAAGGGCGCCAGGGACGGCCGCGTCGGTGAGCCCATCGGCCAGAGGTGGTCGTAGGCGAAGAGGCCGTCGAGCCCGGCCTCAACCGCCCGGGCGGCGTAGTCGAGCGCGTCGGCGGCGCCGTTTCGAAAGGTCGGGAGCAGTACGCCGAGCTTCACGTGCGCTCGAAGGCGACCAGGGCGGCGCCCATGGCGCCCGAACGGGGCCCGAACATCGAGGGCGTGACGGTGATCGCCAGTCGCGCGCGGTACCCCTCGACGAGGTCGGCCAGGTACTCCCGGGCCGACGGCAAGACGAGCTCCGAGGCGATGGAGAGTCCCCCACCGATGACGAAATGGCCGCAGTCGAGGATCGCCGCCAGGTTGGCCAGACCGAGCGCGAGCCACCACCCGATCTCCTTCATCAACACGACGGCCTCGTCCAGGTCCTGCGCGGCGGCGGCCGTCACGTCCTCGGCCCGTACCGCGGCGGCGTTCCCGCGTTGGGCCACCAGCGTCGGAAGCCGCCCGGCGATCGCCGCTTCGCGGGTTAGGCGATTGAGGCCCCCGCCCGAGGCGTAGCGCTCCCAGCAGCCGTGACCGCCGCAGAGACAGGCCGCGCCGCGCGCCACGACGACCATGTGACCGATCTCGCCGGCGAAGCCGCTGCGACCACGGACGAGCTCGCCGTCGGCCACCACGCCGCCCCCGATGCCGGTGCCGAGGGTCACCATCACGAAGTCGTCGATGCCGCGTGCGGCGCCCCACTCGTGTTCACACAGGGCGGCGCAGTTGGCGTCGTTCTCGCAGAACACGCTCGAGCTGGCCAACGACGCGCCGAGCAGCGCTCCCAGGTCGGCGCCTGAGGCCGACCGGAGGTTCGGAGCGTAGACCAACCGTCCGTCGCGGCGCATCATGCCCGGCAGTCCGATGCATACCGGCACCGACGACGGATCCTGTCCCTGGCGCGCGCACAGGTCTTTGATCAGCTCGGTCACCACGTCGGCCGTCGGCGTGCCGACGTTGTCACTGAGGAGGTGCGGCGTCGGGGCTTGGGCCTCGCCCAGGACCCGTCCGTCGCGGGCCACCAGGAGCGCCAACGCCTTGGTCCCCCCGACGTCAACGCCGATCGCGACGTCGATCATCGCCGTCGCTCGGCCTGCGCCTTCAGCTCGCGCAGCGCCTGGGTCTGGATCCGGTAGGCCGCGCGTGACTTGATGAACGTCGGGATGGGCACCAACAGCTCAACCTCCAGGTCGTAGGTGACCTTGGTCTCGTCGCCATCGAGGTCGAAGCGGTACCGCCCGTTCAGGGTCTCGGTGAGGTCGCCCTGGACCTGGCGCCAGGACAGTTCCGTGGGGGCTCGGGCGTAGTCGTAGTGCAGGGTGTAGGTGGTCGAGCGGCCAAAGGCCGCCGCGCGGAACTCCACCTCCAGCGCGCGTCCCTGGTCGTCTCGGCTGACGACCTCAATTCGCTTTAGGTCCGAGACCCAGTCGGCGTAGTGCTCGAAGTCCGTGACCACCTCGTAGATGGTCTCGGGCGAGGCGTGGACCGTGATCGATTCCGTGGCGCGTGGTGTCACCGCTCCTCCTCGCCCCAACCTTAGGGCAGACGTTGCGCGCCACCAAAGTGGTCGAAGGGCGCGAGATCGCGCGAGAGACGCGCGGCCAACGTGTCCCAGTCGAACCGGCGGATGGCCAACGCCCGCGAGGCCCGGGCGAACCCGCGTCGCAGATCGTCGTCCACGATCAGCGACCGGATGGCCTTGGCCAGGAGATCGGCGCTTCGCGAATCGCCGACGACGTAACCGGTCACCCCGTTAGTCACGGCCTCGTGACTCCCGCCGGAGCGACCGGCGATCTGCGCCACGCCCGTCGCGGCGGCCTCGACGAAGACGATGCCGAAACCCTCTTGCTCCAGTCCCAGCCAGCGGCTGCGACAGTCCATCACCATGAGGTCACTGGCACCGAGCCAGTCGCTCAGCTCCTCGTCCGGCACCCGTCCGAGGAACGTGACCGGTGCCCCGAGGCGCGTCGCGAGCCGGCGCAGTCGTTTCTCGTCTCGACCGGCGCCGCCGATGGCGACCAACAGGTCGGGGAACTGGGGCTTCAAGCGCGCGGCCGCGCGAATCAGCGTGTCCATGCCCTTGCGCGGCACCAGTCGGGAGTACGAACTGACGAGGAACGTGCCCTCGGCAAATCCCAGGGACTGACGGACTTCGGCGCGACGCGCGGAATCGAGCGGCGTGAAGCGCCGCGTGTCGACCCCGGGCGTCACCTGGATGATCGGCGGCGCGTACTCGGCCGTGATCCGTCGCACCTCGGACTCCGGATACGATCCGGCGCAGATCGCGACGGCCGCGTTCTTCAACACGTAGCGCAACGACGCAGCCACGACGGGAATGCGCCCGGGCGCGGCCACCTCGGCGCCGTGCACGACCACGCCGTAGGGAACCGACAGTCGCGGTCCCAAGAGGCCGAGGGGCCACGCCGGGTCGAGCAGCACCAGATCGGGCTGGTGGCGAGCGATCGCCGATTCGATGGCGCGCTTGGCGCGCCACGTGGGAAAGAAGAGTGTCTTCGCCGGGATCCGTTCGATCACGATCTCGGAACTCGCGTCGAATACTTCGGTGTCCGGGTGCGACGTCGCGGTCACGACGACCGCCCGATCGCTCTCGAGTCGGCGCCACAGTTCGTGAAGGTAGACCTGGATTCCGCCGGTTTTGGGTGGGTAGTCGTTAGTCACCAGCACGTGACGAGCCATCGGACCAACTTAGTCAACGGCCCCTCGTCGAGATCTACTCCGACGTCGTGGATCGGTGTTGAAACTTCAGTCGCGGCATCATGCCTTGGGAGGTGAAGAGTTGGACGACGTCGGCCTCCTGCGCGGTCATCACCAGTTCGTCGGGCTCTTCCCCGAGCACGAAGCTCACCAGACAGTCGGCGCAGTCCGGCGTTCCGCGACGTATGCAGTCGTGACAGCTAATGGAAAGTTCGATCTCGTGGCTCATGGTGGCCCCCTTCACTTGCCACCACTTTGCCCGGCGCCTGTGACACGTCAGGCCGGAACGGTACCTGTCAAGCCGAATGAGACACCGATCAGTCAGATGGCGATAGCGACCTCCTCCTCAGGCTGGTTGATCCACGCCACCTCGGGAACTCTCGGAGCTTCGGGTGGTGAGCGGAACCGGTCGGGACGATTCGCGTAGGCCGTGTCGAGGACGCGTTGACGTTTCTCGCGCACGGCTCCGGCGAGACCGAAGTGCACGTCAGCCGGAGTGTGCAGCGCGATGCCCGAGTGGCGGTGCACGTGGTTGTAGTACTCGAAGAAGTCATCGCAAAATGACCTCGCCGCGGCGATGTTGGCGAAGCGTGAGGGAAACGTTGGTGAGTACTTCAACGTCTTGAACTGCGACTCCGAATACGGGTTGTCGTTGGACTGGTGCGGCCGGGAGTGACTCTGCACGACGCCGAGGTCGCAGAGTAACTGGCTCACGGTGCGCGACGTCATCGAACTTCCCCGATCGGCGTGCAACGGCGGGAAGATACGTCGCAATCTCGCTGGCCACCTGTTCGGCGCCGAAGAGCACACCCTCGGTCAACACGCGTCGGGCGTGCGGATCGATCAACACGTAAAAGGGTGGCCATCGCACGTCGAGGAGGCGCAAGGTCTCCGGAGAGACGAAGACCGGATGACGGGCGTCGCGCCACTCCGTCGCTTCATCCTCCTCGGCGCTGACGACGACCACGGGAACGTCAAGTTCGTCAGGGTCCGAGTGGAGGAACTCGCGACAGCCGTCACAGTGCGGCTTGATCGCCACGACGAGGGTCACGTCGGTCAGTTCGATCGTTACCTCGGCGCCGTCGGGCCAGTGGCCGCGCAGCGAACTCGGGGCGACGCGATCACGTGGTCGGTCGAAGGAACGGGCGTTGAACTCAGACGTCACTGGATTCGACGATGGGTTCGACGGCGCGTCCGTGGCCGCACCATCGACAGGTCACCGAGTCAACGCTCTTCGCGATGATCTCGGGCTCTTCGACGCTCAGATCGCCGCCCACGGTGAAGTGGTGGAAGGACCGTACGGACGTGGTCTCCACGACATCGAATCGAGTGAGGTTCCCGCACGCGGTGCATCGGTAGCGAGTAGTCACAGTGTCACGGTACTTGGAGATCTGTTATCTCATTCAAGGGACGCGGAGTGGCCCCGGCGCCGGGGCCGTACTTCGTAATCGAAAGGTTCCGGATCTTCGTAGCCGAAGACGGTGTCGAACGGCACCGGGTCGATTTGGTTGTTCGCCCGCTCGGCGTCGATGAGTCGAACGAGAGCCCCGGGGTGGCGGAGCTTGCCGATCGCGATAGCGCCACCGTTCGTCTCCAGGACGACCAGGCCCCGCCTGGTGAGTCGCTCGGCGACCCGCTGATCGACGCGCAGCGCGACCACGTCGCGCAGGTCCACGGTGCTGCGGTGGTGTCGCAGCACGCCGCCTTCGATGATGATCCGCTCGTTGGTGACGTGCACCTTGTGCGAACGCCAGCGCCACGTGCGCGTGAGCGCCACTACCGCGAAGGGGCCGGCGAGGATGAGTCCCATGAGCGCCTCGTGTTGGTGGATGAAGTCCACGTGCTGCCCACCGAAGATCACCAGACCGAGCAGGACGATCCCGACCAGACAGGGTCGCACCGTACCGCGGGCCACGGGCGTCACCGAGATGATCCTCACCTCGCCCTCGCGCAAAATTATCCGTGGTGCCACATCCTCAAGCGTAAAGACTCTTCAGCGAAGAATCTGAACATCGGCGGTGAAAGTCGTGTGAAATTTGGCGTTAGACGTTGCGCATCTGGTGCGCGGCCATATCGAAGTACTCGTGAAGTTCTTTGAACTGTTCCTCGCTCAGACTCGGGCGTTCACTCTCCAGCGCCGTGGACATGGCACCGAGCCACGCGTCGCGGACGGCCCGATTGATGTGAAACGGGGCGTGGCGCAGGCGCAGACGCGGGTGCCCGCGTTCGTCGGAATAGGTCTTCGGTCCGCCCCAGTACTGCTCCAGGAACATCTCGAAGTGCCGCTTCGACTCGCTCAGGTCCTCCGGATACATCGGTCGCAGGAGTTCGTTGTGCTCGACCTCGGCGTAGAAGTTCGAGACCAACCGATGAAAGAACTCGTGACCACCGACCTGGTCGTAGAACGTTGCCTCCACCTCGCTACGTTAATGGCGTCATCTAGACTTCTTCGGGTCTCGTAGGAGACGCGCGGGTGTAGCTCAATGGTAGAGCTCCAGCCTTCCAAGCTGGCCATGCGGGTTCGATCCCCGTCACCCGCTCTCAGTCTTTTCGATGAGAGTGCAATGGTTTCAAGCACTTTCGAGCGACCACGAGTGACCACGAGTGACCACGAGTGACCGCTGTGAAGTGCCCATAGGTGCCCAAACTGATTCACGGGGTGCCCATAGGTGCCCAAATGTGTGTTCCTGTTGAACGGAATCAGCATCAAAAACGACGGGTCGGTGCGCTTGAAAGTGAAAATCTTTCAAAACGGACTCACTCCTGGGATTCTTTGCCGATCGGCTTGGCGATGACACCGAGTGCGTCAGCGATGATGCGATCGCGGTCTTTGGTCGCGTGTTGATAGCGCATCGCAGCAACTGACGATGAGTGCCCAGCGCGATGCATGAGCTCGACGGTCGTCGCACCTGTGGCTGCGGCCAGGGTTAAGCCTGTGTGTCTTAAGTCGTGCAGGCGCAGGTCCATCCGACCGACCTTCGTACGCGCCCGCTGCCAGGCAACCTGTAAGACGTTCCCCGTCAAGGGTACGCCGGTAATACCGATGAAAACTAAGGCATCTGCCTCGGGACCCGTGAAACGATTGAGGTGGTCGCGGAGTCTCACTATCAAGAATTCTGGAACGGCAATCGTGCGTCGTCCGGCGTCCGTCTTAGGCTCTTTCACCAGGGATTTCCCATGCATCGTGATGGTTCGACTCTGTTCAACTCTCAACGAGCCGTTGGCGAGGTCGATGTCTTTTCGCCGGAGTCCTAGCAATTCCGCGCGACGAAGTTGACACCATGTGGCGAGCAACACGATCAGACGAAGGTGTTCCGGCATCGCCTCTTCCAGAGCTTCAACTTCATGCACGGTCGCCACCGGACGCTCGGCCGGACGCTCCACTCCCCCTCCTGCGACTTTGCATGGTGACGCAACGAGGAAGCCATCGGTGACCGCAGTCTTCAGAATCGCTGAGAGCAAGCGATACGCCTTAGCCGCCGTCGAGGGATGGTCCCGAGCGAGACTCGCATGCCAACTACGAATCTTCGACGGGGCGAGACCGGTAAGTGTTGCGTTTCCGAGAGACGGAATGATGTGGCTCTCGAGTAGATAGGCGTAGAGCTCCTTCGTCCTGAACGCGAGCTCGTTGCGTTGGTCGAGCCATTCTTCGGCGTATACACGAAGTGTCATCTTGCCAGCGCGAGGATCGATCCACGCTCCGCGGCGGAGGTCGGATTCGATCGATGCTAGGCAAGCAAGTGCGTCGGCTTTGAACTGGTATGCCCCCGCCGAGAACATGCGACCTTCGATGCGATAGACGACCTGCCATCGTCCTGACGACCGTTTGCGAATCGTTCCGAAGTGTCGTCTCGACGTCATCGCAGCGTTACCGACTGGCTAACTTTTTTGGGCACCACATTCCAACGGTCGAAGAGAATCGCTGTATTCGGTTCGATCTGAGCGAATCGAACGGGCAATCCGTCAGCTTGCAGCCTCTTCGGACTTCGCGCGTTCCCGCGCGCGAGCCTCCGATTTGAGTTCCCGCTCGAACGTGAAGAAGAGCTCCGCGAGTTGCGTTCCTCGAGGGTCGTCATAACCTCGACCTTCGAAGTGAAACGTCCCTTCAACGGGATCGCCGTCCCGTTCTCCGGCCATGAACTCGGTGCGAGCGCTTCGGAGGGCCGCGAAGGTGGTCGAGAACGCCCTTGACTTGGTAATCAACTGCCCCGTGAATCCGAAAGTGTGGGCGTGCTCCTTAAGTCGCAACGTTTCGTACTTTGCTTCGCCTCCCAGGTCCCACGCAGTGAGGGCCAGGCGCTTCAGATGGGAGTCGTCGACAAGCGTCACGATTTGACGTCGCGAACGGAAGCGTCGGGCCAGTTCCTTAGATCCGTCGGTGGTTTTCGCCGCATATTTGGCCACGTAGGCAGCCACCTTGACCGCCTCATCGTCTCGTTGGGCGAGGTCTTGGACGTCGTAGATACGACCCCACTGAACTGAGCGCCCGTCGCGGTCAGGGGCCCGACGCTCTCTCGATCGAAGAGCGAACAACCCGTTCAAGGAGTTGAACCGTCGCCCACGTTGGAGGTTCCACATCAATTGACTCGGGGCCGTCGAGGCGGAGCACGCAATGGAAGTGCGCCAGACCGCGACGCTGCACCTCGGCCACTTTCAAATAGTGCAATTGAGCGACCGTGCCCAAATTCGGCTGCCCAACACCTCCTTCTGCGGCTAACAACCGACGAATGAGTTGGATGGTGTTGTTCCACAACCTGGACGCGTGTGCATTCCACAAAACGGCACCGCGGTAGTTGAAGCATTTCTCGCAAAGCGGTCGACCTAGTTCGGCGTCACTTTCAGCGTGTCGTCGTGAGCACGAAGTGGACCGGCTGTGAAGGCACAACGAATTCGTCGGTCGGGATCGCGCAACACAGCTTCCTCCATCTCGAATCGTGTGAACAACACCGAATGACGGGGCCGTCAAAGTAATGAAGAGTCGTGGATGTGTGCCGACGGCGACGGGTGTTCCTTTGCCACCTACCAGTCCGGTGGAAACCAGAATCCAGGTGTCTGCCCTATAGAGATACGAACATGCCGGACAAACGACTTCACGCCTGTCCTTACACGCGACCCGTAGATCACGTTCCGAAACCTCACCAGTTGCGATATTGATCATCTCACCACGAAGACGAATCGGGTGTGAACAGTTGCTCGATCCTTGGAGTTCTCGAACTAGCCGCGCAGCTTCCTCGGCGTTCACAAGTGTTGCGCTTCGATATCGAGACCAAGATCGTGTGATCGATCATCAATAGAATCGATCTCCAACCAATCGAGCGCCGAACGCCTCAGTACTTCGTTTTCTGAACCTCTGACCATCGAGTCCTCATTTCGGAGCGATCGATTCTCGCCCTACTCAAAGGTTCCTCAAACTTGATCAAATTGGACACGACTTTGGAGATTCCAATAATTGTCTTTCAGCCCTAAATTTCCTCGATTTTGATAGTCGCATAACCCGCCCGCTTGGCCGACTTGGCGCCTTGCGCCCGTCGGCCGCGGGAGTTGGGATTCCAGAAGAAGCAGGATCCTGAAGGTCTATTTGAGGAACTCTTCTTTACGTTGTCAAGATGAGGAAGGAGATCCACTATGTCAGAAGGTCAATTTTTGGAAAGCTACAGCGAGATCATGACTCGGACACCGCGAATCGCGCAATTTTCGAGCAACTTCGCAGCCTCATTAAGGCAGTTCACATAATCTTCCGGAGCTCCGCGATCTTGATCCAAACTTTGCCGGATCAAGTTCGCAGCCACTCGTGAGGTTGCCGATTCAATCCAAAAACCTTCGTACTCATCAAGCATTGTTCCGCATTGGGCATTGATATCTTGCCAAAGTCCCATTTGGAATGTTCGACTCAATATCGAGAATGGCAACCTCAAAGTATCGAGGTCATCCTCTGACTCTAAAGAGCCATCGTGTCTCGCGATCCCAGAGGTTTTCGTAACTCTCATGCCTCACCTGATTCATTCACTCGTTTGTTAAATAGATTAACGACTCACAAGACGTCGTCATTTTCGAGTACTTGATTGTGAATATTCTTTTCTTCTGAGGCTTATGGGCAACGTTGAGACCGGCTTGTTGTCGGAATCCCACGAGTGGATCGATTGATGGTGTTCGCGAATTCAAGTTTGCACGCTCTTCTTCGAATTGCAAGCGCTAGGAAGCAATTGACAAACCGAAGGGAAGATCATGAAAAGCATTCCAGAGCCCACGGAGCCGCCGGTATCGTCTCCTTCGCCGTCTCCCGAGTAGTAACTGGTTTCAATCAATTGTTGATATGCATCGTCCACCGAACTGTACGAATCTCCTGTGTTGGAATAGTGCGAATTAGCAAGCCCTTCTTCTCCAAGGCTCTTGTCAGTTCCCCAGGAATCATTGGTTCTGTCGTAGTATTTCGTGACTCCATTTGATGCCCTTGCAATGCGATAGGCATTGGCAGGAACGTCGTAAACAATTTGCTTCGCAGGATCATCCACGTCAATGAACACTATTTTCGAAGAATTCGATCCCTGTTCAACGGCAATATTGTTGCCCAAATAACTTCGAATTGCGTTTTGTAGGTCGCCTGTCGGCCAATTGGCACCATATTTCATCCAGGTCCCCGGCTCGAGACCTAGAGGATCCTCCGTGTTCAACGGATCGTCATTCGAGAATACGTACGGCTGATCGGTCGTTGCGACGTCCGGGTCGATCGACAGGAACTGATCGGTCGCCGTGTCGTAGTAGCGGTTGACTACGGAACTCACCACACGACGGCGTGAACACCTCGTTGTCGGACGCCGTGACCAGGGAGTTCGGGGTACGCATCCGTGAAGATTGTCGAAACCCAAATTGATCGCGGGCACGACATTGACACCGTTTCGCGACGGTCGATCCGAAGTTATGGAGGCGTGGGTCGAACGCGCCTTCGATACTCTATCCGTCCAGGCAAAGATAATTGCCATGTCCAACTATGCAGGTCACGCCAAGATTGATGTGAACCTGTTGCGCCCGCATCGAGACGCCGCTCAAGTTACAGAAATTGATCTACTACCACAATTACGACCTTCGGCCGTCAGTTCGAGCCAGCAAATCTCACCTAGTCCCGGGTCACGACTTAACGCTGTCCATTCTCGAATTATTCGATCGACGGTTTCACTCGGCTCTCCCGGCCAAGGTTTCACCTTCAATGGTGAACCGGAATAATCCAAGTCCCCCACAAGAACAAGACGTTGATTCAAGAGCGATCCAACGCATTCGGAAACGGTCGAAATCATTTGCGGACCAAGTTCAATATCGAAAACGGAATGCGCAACCGAAATGATTTCAGCCAATTGAATGAGATCTTCCATTCCCCTCTTCAAGATCTCGTTCGCCAATGTCTTATTCATCACTTAATATGCACCTTGACAATGTCCGGGTCACCTGGAAACTTGATGTCGATCGTGTCGCCACCAGACCGTGAAAATCCTCGATATTGTACCGACGTACCGTCTGGAAGCTCATACCTTACAAGCCCTCCACCAGAAACGCCACCGTCGAAAACGACTTTGCCCCCTTTGGTATTCTCGTCCAAAAACCTTCGAAGTTGAGTTTGACTTTTGACAGTGACGTTGGGCTGGTTGTTTCCCTCTTCGAGTTTTGAGAGATTGTACTTAATAGACGTTTCCGAAGAAGCTTCGCCTTCAGGAGTCGTGCCATTTCCCGTTCCGGTGCCGGGTTCTTCTTCCTCTGATGGGCCTCCTTCAAATTCATCTGCGAGAAGCCCCAGCGGATCCGTCGCATTCAACGGATTGTCATTCGTGAACGCATACGGCTGATCCGTGATCGCGACGTCTGGATCGATTGACAAGAACTCATCGGTCGTCGGGTCGTAGTAGCGGTTGATGAGATAAATCAAGCCCGTGGAATCGGTGTAGGAACCTTGGAAGCCGAAGGGAGTCACCCGTGTCCCGCTCGAAATCGTTTGTAAGCCATATGGCGAGTAGGCCGCAAGCTCTTGCACGGCGCCAGCCGAAGAGTAGACACCTTGGACGCCTTGGGGACTGGCAACGATGAATGAGGCCGTCGTGCCCGAACCAGTCGTAACGAGTTGCTCGATAGGGGCCGTTCCACCATAGAGTAAATCGCCGTAAACGTAACTGGCATTCGTGGTAGTTGATCCCCTCGTCGCGGCGTCGTTGATGTTAAGTGGAATATTCCCGCCCGAGACGTAGTCCCACGTTGAGTCGGTGACCATGAGAGCGCTCGACGTGATCAACGCTCCGACGGCGATCGAGGTCCCGGCCGGTCCCTCCACTGCGGTGGGACTCACCGAGGTCGACACGTTCGAATCGTAGATATAGATGTTCGTATTGGGCGAGGTGATGTCGTAGGTGAAACCAGATGTGTATCCGGCGCTTCCCATATTCGGAGTTCGCGCGAAGCCGACGTAGAGCTCGTGGGTTGCACTCGGCGTCAACGTCGGGAAGGTCACCGTCGTCGACGAGCCGGTGTTGTTCGAGCTGCCGACCACGTCTTGGGACCAAGTGGTCGTCGAACCCGTCCCGTTGGTGTACTCCTGTGCGTCCAGTTCGATGGCGTCGGCGCTCACGCTGCCCGTGTAGGTCACCGTGATGGTCGAGGAGCCCGTGGAGGTGATCGTGCCCAACCACAGTTCGACGTCGGGGTTCGAGCCGGCGTTGGTCAGCTTCTGCCACGTGGCGCCCCCGCCACTGATCGACGAGATGGTCACCGTCGTATCCTTGACCTTGGCGGCCAGCACGAACGCGTCACCGACGTTGACGGGACTCACCGACAACGTCGAGATGCCCGTGCCCTCGGCCTGAGCGAGCGAACCGACGGCGGCGATCGAGTTGGTGGTGGGTGGCAGCACGTTCGTCGATGACGTCATCCGCAGACCGTCGCCGTTGTACGTGTAGCTCCCGCCAACGCTTGGTGCCGATCCGCACGATGTCGTGCTGGTCGCTGCGTTACAGAGTTCGCCATATGGATTCCAGGCGTATTTGGTCGCCGCCCCAGCCGTTCTATTGGAGTAGAGCGTCGCACTAGAGCGTTGTCCGTTGGTGGTGTAGGTGTAGGACGTGCCGTTCGACGGATTCATGCCACACGACGTGGCGCTCGTTCCCGCGGTGGCGCTGCAGAGTTCGGCGCCCGCGTTGTAGCTGTAAGACGTCGTGGCTCCGGAGGGTACTGCGTCTTGGGTGATCTCGCCGTTGGGGGCCAGGGTGTAGGTGTCGTTGCTGGTCGTGTGGGCAAGATTGGTGGCCCCAGTCACCTGATTGTTCGCGTTGTAGACCGTCGCGGCGGATGTCGATCCATTCACCCCCATCGTCGACACGCGCTGATTACTGTCGTAGGACCATGAGTCGCTGATGGAAGATCCGGCCGTGAGCGATGCAAGGCTCCCGTCGTTGTCTTGCGTCATCGTGCTCACGAGCCCGCTCGATGACGGATAGGTGATTGACGTCACCGCGAGTGGCGCCGACGTCTTCGTGTAGGCATAGGTCGTCGTGTTGCCCAGCCAGTCCTTGACTGTGGAGAGTCTGCCCGAGGCGTCGTAGCCGCGCGTGACGATGGTATTTGTTGTCGACCCCGTCGCAGGGCTCGACAACGTGCCACACGTTGTCGAAGTGCTGACCGGGTACGTCTCACACTGAACCTGGCCGGCGTAGTTATACAGGTAAGCGGTCGTTTTACCGTTCGAGTCAGTGGTCGCCGTGAGTTGGCCGGTCGAATACGAATACGACATCGAGAGGGTCGACGGTGTGTACGTCGTCATCGACGTCCGGTCGTTGGCACCGTTGTAGCTATAGGAAGTGACCCCGGCCACCCCTATGCCACCGCCGCAGCTATAGGTCGTGCCATTGTCGGCTTGGACACAGACTCGACCGTCGGCGTCATACGTGGTGGAGATAGACGTCGTATCGGGATTGGTGATCTTTGTCAGTTCGCCGTCGGCGTTGTAGGTGTACGACGTGGCCGCGCTCAACGCGTTCGTTGCGGAAGTTATCGAAGTGGGAAACGCTGTATTGGTATATGCAGAAGTCGTGGCGTTGCCGCTGGGATCCGTGATTGACGTCTCGTTGCCGAGGGCGTTATACGTGGTGGTCGTGTCGCCAGATACCGCGTTGCACTGAGTCGAAGTCCCAATTGCGATTGAAACTGAGCCTGACTCGCAGACGAATCCAAAGTCGTCGAACGCCGTGTACTGGACCGCGTCGTTTGCTGCGTCAACAACCTCAGTGGGCGAATTCGGGAACGCCAGATCGCCGTAGTAGTAGGACGTTGTGTGGCCGTTGCCGTCCTTAATGGAGGCGGGCGAGGTGCTTCCTGGCACGTATGTCGTGGTGGTCGAACCTGCTTGCGCTCCCGTTGAGCACGTGAGTCCCGTTTGAAGAGTGTTGGTCAATTGGTAGCAGGGTCGATTATCTCCGTCGAAGACCGCCATCTGGTACACGCTTGAGTACGGTGTCTGCACTTTGGTCGCATTGAGAGCGAGGTCGTATGTGTACTCCGTCGTTCCCTCGCTGGGTAGGGCAACCGAAGCCATGAGGCCATTCGGCAGATACGTGGAGACAGTGGCGTAGGGGTTACTCGAACTCTGCGTGCCCCCTTGACCCGCCGGAGGAATCGACCAAAGCTCGTCGCCCAAGAGATCGTGGGAAGAGGTGGTCGCATGGGGATCGGACCCTGACGCCGTGTCGCCATAATCGACGTATGTTGCCGTCCTGTCGCCATAACTGTCGTAGGCGTACGCGGTCGATCCGACGGGTGGCGTGGTTCCAGGGCTCAGGGATCCTTCGTCGCTCGGGCAACTCGCCGGGGAACCCGTTCCCGCCGCCACAGTGGGTGGTTCTACGTAACAAGGAATCTCGTTGCCCGTGTAATAGCCAAATTTCGTCACGTTACCGAGGGGGTCGGACTCGGTCTCGACGAATCCCGATGTGTTATACGTGTACACCTCGGACCCACTCGGTGGGTTCGAGGGTCCGTTCGATGACGATCCCGGATAACTCCAGAGAAGCTCCGGCAGGATGTTGGCTCCAGTGTCGTTGTAGGCCGACGTGGCGACGTCACCGAGTGCATCAGTGGTTGAAATAATGTTTCCCGCCGGGTCGAGGACGATCGTTGCCGTCGGTGACGATCCGCTCAGCGAGTCAGGGTACGTGATTGTTTCGGTCGAGTTCGCCGCGCCATAACCAAGTGACCACGCGTACTGCCATTTCTCACTGTTGGCGCCTCCGCCGGATGCACCGAGAGATGTTTGAGTCTCAACCCCCGACGTGTATTGGTCGTTTTCGACCGGTGAAACCGCGGTACAAGTCGGACACGGTACCTGAGCAGGATACGTGACGATTGTCGATTGCGTGTTGCCGGCCGACACACAGCCGCCTGTTGAACAGCCACTGGCGTAGCTGTATGTGGTGACTGCGCCGGTGCCATCTTCAACTTCGCTCACCATGCCGACATCGGTGCCTGAGTTGTTGTAGGCAATGTAGTTCGAGTGTGCGGCTCCAGCACTTACCGGCGGAGAGGAGCCGACCCCTGAATCGGGGTCATAGACCTGCACGAGGTCACTGGTGTCGGGTCCAGGGTTTGGCGCACTCGGGTCGTAGACGAAGCTCCAGGTGCTCGCGCTTCCAGTGATGTTCGACGATACGCTCACGAGGTTTCCAGCGCTGTAGCCGAGGTTGTACGCAATGCCGTTGGGTCCGATGATCTCCGAGATTTGTGAATTCGAATTGAATGCCTCGAGTATCTGTCGTCCGTCGCCGCCGTAACCGCTGACTAAGACATCGCAATAGTTTGCGGACGTCGGACAGGTCAACGGATTCGGTCCACCACTTACGCCCGAACCTGGCGCGACGCTGTAGGTCTCCTGAAGACCAGGGCCTCCGTAACTGTCGTTACCATTAAAGCTGCCGTTCCAGTTGAAACTGTAAACCTCCTGACCACCGTTCTGCTGAAAAAAGAGAGCTGTCGACTGGTCCGCGAACTGAGCCTGCACGTTGGCTAGTGCACACCATTGGTGCGTCCCGTAGACACCCGGCTCCGTGTATCTATTCGTCGTTGACTGATCGCCTGTCGGACAGGACGTTGAGGTTCCGCCGCTGGCGGACTCACTAAACGTGACCTGGGCTCCACTGCCCTCATTCACCACTTCATTCGAGGAAAGGCCGGGCGTGGCGGAGACACTCCAGGTCGAATTCCACCCGTAACCCAGCGGGCCGGGGCTCTGGCTAGCGGTGATCTCTGCTTGGGCAAGTTGGGCGTCGTATGTGAGGGAATCGGACATTGTCGAACCGGACCCCGGCGCGTTGAACAGATTCAGGTTGTACGAGTAGTCGCCCGTTAGCGTGCTGACTCCAGACCCCTCGTCAAGAGATGCTGTCGGGGGTGCTGTGCCTGTAATATTTGAGGCCTCGCAAGTGAAACACAGCGCAACGGAGTCTGACCCACCGTACAGTTCGCCCGGCGTGTACACGGGAGTTCCTCCGGTATGGGCTCTCCGAACAGCCGAACGTATCCCGTCACGAAGGACATTTGTTGAACGAACAATGCTTGCTGCACTCGCTGGCTTCGCAATCACGTCGCCCGCGAGTGTTCCGAGAATGACGGCAACCACAAACGAGGTCACCATCAGCTGTCGCGGACGTGGCGCCGAGTACCGCCTCATGACGCGCTTCCAGCCGTTGTCGAGGAGAACCCAGGGATCAGCGTGTTCGCCCACCTGGCATCGCCAGCACTCGTGCCAGCAGTAGGGCTAGATCCAGCGAGGCCGACGTAAACGCATGATGTGGTTGAGGCGCAACTGACCGAGCTGATCGCTGTGAGAGTAGAAGGTAACGCTGTCGCCGACCACGTCGAACCGCCGTCGGAACTTATCCACAGCGGTGTTCCAGTGGCGTTTGGCGCCGGCCCGCTCAGTACACAGTCATTGGCGTTAGCACACGACAGGGCGTTGACCACCCAGGACCCGATCGGGAGATTGACATTGCTCCAGGTGTTTCCGCTATCGGTCGTTTGGATTGCCACGCCCGCTTCACCGCTATGAATTGCTCCCGATGGATTGGCTCCGATAGCGACACAGGTAGTGGGTGATCCGCACGACACTGTTCGCAGGACGCCTGTTCCACCGCTGACAAACTCCTGGCTCCAGGTCTGGCCTCCGTCCTTTGTAACCAGAATCTGAGCACCGACAGCAACACAGAAACTACTGTTCGAGCAACTGACTCCTCCGAGCGCGCCCAACGGAAATTTCTTTGTCGGAGCCGACCAAGTGGTCCCGTCGTCGTTCGAGGTGACAATCGCGCCGCTGAGGGGTCCGCCATCATTTGGTGTGACACCGACCGCGATACAAGTGCTCGTACCGCTCGGACAGCTGACTCCGAGAAGAGCCGTGTTAGTTGAGTCGATAACATTGGCACTCCACGTCGCGCCGCCGTCACTCGACGAGATGGCGACGCCAATTCCCACTGCGACACATTTACTCGGCGACGAACAACTCACAGATTTAAGTTCAGGTAGACCAGTTGGCACAGTGCTAAATGACCACGATTCCCCGTCGTTACTCGACGTTGCAACGGTCCCTGACAAACTGGAGTCACCACCGACCGCAACACACAACGTTGTAATAGGGCAATTAATTGCATCAAATGCACCAATACCCTCAGCTGCTCCGCCCGGAACCGGGATCGATGGTGCTCCAACCTCGTTTTGGGGAGTCGTCCAAGGTGCTGGTGTAGTAACGGACACCGCTGAAAAGCGTGAACCATTCGGCGTTGATGGTGACCCGATGGCAAGCGCTACCGACGCGAACAGCAGGCCGGTGGCCGCTGTCGCGAAGATGACTGGTGCGAACTTCGTGAAGTGAGTCCTTCGCGAATGCCTTGTGAAAGATCCCTTGGACCGAATCGACACAGTATCCTCCCACCGCAGCGGTGCACGGCAAGGTTGCTGCGCACAAAGAACATCTCAGAAACAATGTCAAGATCCTGTTTCAAGACTCACAACTTCTTGTCAATCCCCCCGTCACGACATTGAATCCAATTGCGCACCTACAACGACCCACAAAAACCTTCAGCGCTTTACTATTGTCGCGCGTTGTGGGCTGCTGATGGGATCTCGTCTACGCCTTTCGAATTCAATGACTTAGTGCCCATGGGGTGCCCGAGTGACTCCATAACGCGATGGACATCAAAATAAACACCGCTTAATCAGGGATGTTCCTCTGCTGCCTTTGCCCTATTGGCCAGCCTTCCAAGCTGGCCATGCGGGTTCGATTCCCGTCACCCGCTCCAAAACGTCGTTCCGTGAGTGCGTGCGTATCGACTTTCGACCAATGGCGAGTGACCGCTGACTGGGCGAGTGCCCAATGGTGCCCAACGGATGCGTTTTCAACGGTCGCGATCAGACGGAGAAATTTGGCTGCACTCGCAACGCCTTTTTCACCTCACCTAGCAGTGTGATTGGTGATCGTTGGAGTCAGGCAAACCTGAGCCCATCACGAACCATTCTCAGGAGACAATAAGACGTTCCCTTTAGTAGACGTTCTCGACGCTCCTAGGCTTGGACCGCGTGCTTTCTTCATTGACGAAGTCCTCGTTCGTTGTCGTCATGGCTACGGTCATTCTTTTGGCCACGACCGGCCCCGCTCTGGCCGGCCCGACACTCGCACCCACAGCGACCGGATTCGACATCAGTTTTCCCCAGTGCACTGAGTCAATGCCTCCGTCGCCCGGCTTTGGCATCGTGGGCGTAAACGGGGGTAAGACTTTCACCTCGAATCCCTGTCTTGCCCGCGAACTCACCTGGGCCAGTGGCGCCGCGAACCAAACACCCGCCTTTTACGCCAACACCGCAAACCCGGGTCCGGCGAACGACACGAATTGGCCAACGAACCAACAGACCCCAAAAGTATGTTCCGGCGCCAACTCGGTCGCTTGCTCCTACGACTACGGCTGGAATGCGGCGCGATTCGCTTTCGCAACCGCCGTCAACGCCGAGAGAGCCGACGGTGCATCATCGCCAACGGCCGCAACGGTCGCCGCGCCGTGGTGGCTCGACGTGGAGACCGGAAACAAATGGCAGACCCTCTTGTACGGACGAAGTTCCGCGACCGGCGCCTACGACGAGGCGTCGATCGAAGGCATGATCGCCTCCTTCGAGAACATTGGTATCAGCTCGGTCGGTGTCTACTCGACGTCTCAGCAGTGGAACGTCATCACCGTTCGCACCGAGTCGTCGCTCCCTCCCGTACCGGTGTGGATCCCGGGCTTCGGCTCCCTGGCGACGGCGGAAGTGGGTTGTGGTCTGGTGTCCTTCACTGGTGGGCGCGTGGCACTCACCCAGTACGGTTCACTCGGCTACGACGGTGACTACGCCTGCGGTCTTTTGAGCACTCCACTAACGACGTCGGTCTCCGCGGCCGGGTCGGCGACCTTCACCAGCCAGATTGTCTCCACCAACAATGACGGTGCGGTGACCTACGTCCAAACGGGCGGGAGTCCGGCGTTGCTGGTCAGCGCCAGTGGGCTCGTCACCACGAGTGGGACATTGACGCCCGGAACCTACGTCGCGACGGGCACGACGAGCGACCCGAACGATGACACCGGATCGTTCACTTTTACTCTGGACGTGGGCAAGCTCATCCAGAGTGCGCCCGTGACCGCCTCGGTCAAAGTGAGCGGCTCGGCGAGCTATCACGACCAGCTCAGCGTCACGGGCAGCGATGGCGCAGTCACCTACGTTCAAACGAGCGGTACACCGGCGCTGGTGGTGAGCGCGAGCGGTCTCGTCTCGACGAGCGGGGCGTTAACGGTCGGTTCGTACTTCGCCAAGGGCACGACGAGCGATCCCGTTGGCGACAGTGGGACGTTCACGCTCACCGTGAAGGTCGGCGCGCTCGTTCAGCGCAATCCATTGACCGCGACGATACTTACGACCGACACAACGACGTTCAGCAACCAACTCGACATCGGGGCCAATTTGGGCGCGGTGACTTACGTCCAAACGAGGGGCACTCCGGCCCTGATTGTGAGCTCCAGCGGTCTCGTCACGACGGGCGGAGCGTTGAGCAAAGGTTCATACCGTGCCGCCGGCACGGTCAGCGACGCAACGGGTGACGTAGGAACATTCACCTTCGTGCTCACCGTCACGGCCCCGTTGGTAGTGCCGACCGCGACGTCCATCACCGGCGACGCCGTCGCCGGAAGAACGAGGACTATCGTCATCCACGGCTCTGGTTTCTATGGGAAACCACTCATCACGAGCCATTCGGGCACGAACGCGGTCGTGACCCGTGACACCGGTCACGCGTTGGTCGTACGCGTCACAGTTCGTGCTCGCTCTCGAATTGGCAGATACACCTTCACCATCCTCCTCGCCGACGGCGAATCATGCCAGATTCGCTACAACCAGCGTTAGGTCGAAGCGTCGTCTCGCTTCCCAACATCATCGCTCTCGCATGTCGCTACACACTCGTGTTGGCACGAACGAAATCCGTCTCTGTTAGCCGCACGGACTTAGTGTCCATGGAGTACCCAAACGACTATCACGAGAGTATTCAACTCACATTTGTGTCTTTTGATCAGTGTTTTTATGTGGTCACTTTTGCCTCGTCGACCAGCCTTCCAAGCTCGCCACGGTTCAGCGACAGATCATCCGCTTGGTGGGTTGCCGTAAGGGAGTCCGTGGGGAATCAGCCTCGCGCAGATGTCGAATGACTGCTTGAAGAGTGATGAGTGGACGCCGGGAAGATGTCCGAGTCCCTGGAACTCAACGGAGTTTGCGAAGAAGCTCGGTTCGGGGAAGTCGGTGACCCCGTGTGAGTGCATGCACGCAGTCACTCTGAGGTAGTACTGCTGCTGTGCGACCGTGATCGTTTGTTCATTCGTCCCGCTCGGCGTCCCTCCGGCTGGAAGGAGGTGTTTGCAGTCGTTCTGGGCCGCCTCGAGTTGGGACGGGTCGACTCCGAGCTGCTGTGGCGTTTCCTTGGGGATCCCCCCATTACCGGTCGGATCCGGAAAGCTCGCCACGCCGTGCGAGCGCACGCACGCGGAGTACGCGAGCAGTCCCGTGGCACCAGTGTCGCCATGGTCCGAGGAGCCAGTAGTGCTGGTCGTCGTTGCAGGTCCCGTGGCCACGCCCGGCGTCGACGGACCGCCACAGGCGGCAAGTCCGAGCCCGGCGACGGCCATCATCGTAAGACAGGCGGAACGTCTGCGCGCTCCGATCAGCCGTCGCCAGGGGGACAACCGGTTCACTTGGAATAGGCCCCCGGTATGAGGGCGTCACACGCTTTACTCGCGCTCCGGTAGCGAAACGAGTTCTGGTCGACGCCGAGGAGGTGCAGCACTCCGGCATTGGTGGGATCGGGGAAGTTCGACACGCCGTGCGAGCGCATGCACTGCGCGAACCTCAGTTCCTTGGCGAGCGCCACCTCGATCCTGTGCGGGAGTGGGCACCCCTCCTGGGAGGAGGTGCCGGCAGGTTCGGTCAGCCGAGATGTACTGCGGTGACATCCGATCGATTCCGCTCGACGCCGGCGCGCCACCCTTTCCACCCGACGCGAACTTGACGTCGATCTGGCCATCGCTGGTCGGATCGGGGAAGTTCAATACGCCGTGCGAGCGCATGCAGTCGACGTACGCGAAGGCGGCTTTGTACTTAGCGGTGCTGCCATGACCCGCTGTCTGAGAGGGAGTCTGGGTCGTGCTGGTCGTCGAGCCGAGATTTGCGACGGGTGGAGTCGACCCACTTCCACACGCCGACAGCCCGATCCCCGCGAGGGCCAGAACTCCAAAGAGTGCAACGTAGCCCACGCCATCACGCCAGCCACGCGATCGGATTCGCCTCGCCCCGCGCGTCACGATCACACGCTCCACAGCGCCTCCGTGGGCGACATGCGCGCCGCGCGCAGCGCCGGCCACAGTCCGGCGACCGCGCCGATGACGATCGACGCCGCGATGCCACCACCCCAGGCGAGCGGCGGGATGACGACGGCCCAATGTTTGGTCGAGGCGTAAATCGACGTGGAGATCACGCCGAGCCCGATGCCGACCGCACCACCGATCAACGGCCAGCACGATCGCCTCGGAGAGGAACTGCACACGGATGTTGCCCTTGGTCGCACCGAGGGCCCGCCGGAGACCGATCTCAGAGCGACGTTCCAAGACCGAGATGACCATGATGTTGGCGACCCCGATCGCGCCGACGAGGAGGGCCACCGCGCCGAGACCGAGGAAGAGACCGTTGAGCGCGGACTGGGCGTCGGCCTGGGCGACCAGCGCCGCCGACGGCTGCGAGACGTCCACTTCGTTCGGCGCCTCGGGGTTCGCGCTCGCGCCCAGGACCGCGTCGACGCTGGCGGTCTCCGACGTCGGTTCGACCTTCACGTAGATCTCGGACGGGTGACCGTCGAAGCTCAGGTAGCGCTCGGCGGCGGGAAACCCGACCAGTACCTCGGAGTCGACCTCGGGCGTGAGCGGCGCCGTGCGCAAGATCCCCGCCACGTAGAACCACATGTCGTCCAGCCATACCCGCTCACCCGAGAAGACCCGGTCAATGCCGAGGCGTTGCGCGGCCGCGGCGCCGAGCACGCACACCGGCTCGGTCGCTGTCGCGGCGTTGAGATAGCGACCCTGCGCGACCGAGGTGTCGACCGCGCGGTACAGACCGAGACTCGTCGCGTCGACCGAGAGGGCGTTCGTGTCGATCACCGGCACGAACGGACTGCGATAGACGTTGACACTGATCGAGCCGGTGTACTGCACGTCGCTCACCGGACCGATTCGCCCGATCATGGCGGGCGCGGCGATCGGCAGTTCGGCGGTCGAGCCGAAGAGACTCTGACCGTTGGTGACCGTTAACAGGTTGGTGCCGAGTTGGTTGATCTCGGCGAGCAGTCCGGACTCCGACGATGCCGAGAGCCCCAAGACCGCGACGATCGCCGCGACGCCGATCGCGATGCCGAGCGCGGAGAGCCCGGCGCGCAGCTTTCGGGTGCGCAGCCCCACGAACGCGAGGCGCGAGAGATCGGTGGCGCTGAGGCGTCGCTGCTCGTTCACGTCGCCGCCTCGATTGTGCGCCACGCGTCTCGGGTGACGTCGGTCACGACTCGCCCGTCCAGCATCTCGATCTGGCGCGGCAGGCGTTGTGCGATGGCGCGCTCGTGCGTGATCACGACGATCGTCGTCCCGAACGCCTGGTTGAGGTGCGCGAAGAGGTCGAGGATCGACTGAACTCGTCGCGCTGTCGAGGTTGCCCGTCGGCTCGTCGGCCAAGAGGATCGCCGGCGATCCCACGATCGCGCGCGCGATCGCCACGCGCTGACGCTGGCCACCCGAGAGCTGTGTCGGGCGCGCCGTGGCGCGATCGGCGATGCCGACGGCTTCTAGGGCCGTCAGCGCCGCTTCGCGTCGGCGGTGAAGCGGCGCGCCGGCGTAGAGGAGGCCGTCGGCGACGTTGTCACGAACGCTCTGGTGTTCGGCCAGGAAGAAGTTCTGGAAGACGAAGCCAACGTCGCTCGCGCGAAGCGCCGAGAGAGCCCGGTCCGACATCGCGGCGACGTCGTGCCCGGTGACGCGCACGGTCCCCGACGTCGGTTTATCCAGGGTGCCCAACAGGTGCAGCAACGTCGTTTTGCCTGAACCAGATGGTCCGACGATGGCGAGTAGTTCGGCCGCTCCCACGCGAAAACTCACGCCGCGCAGCGCCACGAGCGGCGGCTCGCCCGGATAGATCCTGGTCACGTCCTCGAGTTCGAGGACCGGTTGAACCGCGACAATCGTGTCAGGTCCGGTTGGCGGCGACGTCGCCGCTTCGTTTGGAACGCCGTTCACAGTTTCGGTACGACGACGAACTGACCCGCACTGAGCCCGCTCCCACTCACCTGCACGAGTCCCGCGGCGTCGTCGAAGAGTCCGAGCGTGACCGCGACCAAGTGGTGGACGCCGTCGGCGTCGATCTCTTCGATAGCGTCACCGCCGTTGGCGAGAGCGAGCAGGGCGTCGATGGGCACCGCCAGCGCGTTCCTCACGGTCGCGCTCGTGATCGACACGTTCACCGGCGCTTGGTCGTAGTTGCCGACCGCGGCCAACTTCGTCGGAGTGACCTCGACCGTGATCGTCGGGATTGGTAGACGACGAGGAGGATGACGGCGCCACCGCGACCTTGCCGATCGAGGTCACGACACCCGGCGTGGTCGCGTTGTTGGGCAGCGTGATCGTGACCGGATCGCCGACGTTGACCTCGCCCTGGAGCGACACGTCAAGAGCGATCGTGACGACCGGCGTGCGCGAGGTCGCCTTCAAGATCGACATGCCCCCGGTGACGACCTGGCCGTTCGACGCCGACAGACTCGAGACCTCGATGGCGCCGGGTTCGACGGTGACGTCGCCCAATGCGACGACGCCCGTTTCGCGCTCGCCGAGCGAGCCCTGCCAGGCCCTGACCGCGGCCGCGGTTTCGCTCGAGAAGACGTCACTCGATCCCGCGTTCTCGAATCCCAGCGCGCTCAAGTTGGCGTTGAGTTCCGCCACGTCGGGGCCGCGGTCGCCGAGTGAGAGCGCCCGATACAGCGTGACCCCCCCGTAAAAGAGTGGGACCGGCTGGTCGTTGAGGTCATAGACCGCTTGCCCTCGGTGCAGCCGCGTCCCTGGGGCCGGCAGCTTCGTAATCGTGGTATTGGCGTTGGTCGCATTGACTTCGTCGAGCGCCAGCGCCTGTTCATCGCTCGAGACAGCCGCCTCGTCGCTCCGCAACGTCGTCGCGGCGCTCTCGACCGCCGCGCCCTGTCCGAGTTCGTCGGTCTCGAGCGAGTACTTCGCCTGGGTAAGCGCCGAGGTGTCCTCGGCGATCACTGCCGCCTCGGACACGCACGAGGAGGCCGCGGATTGGAAGGTGAGCGTCGCGCCGACGGACTTTCCGAGCGCGCTCGTGGCGACCAGCGCAAAGTCGTAGGTGACGCCGGGACTGAGACCGCTGACGTTCGCAGTGACCGACAACGGTTGCTGACCACCGCCGGCATCCGTGACGGGACTGGTCGCACCGAAGGACGAGGTCGTTCCGTACTCGAAGTAGTACGTCGTCTCGGTGCCGTTCGGGTTGACCTGACCCGAG
This sequence comes from uncultured Acidimicrobiaceae bacterium, assembly GCA_963703105.1. Classification (GTDB taxonomy): domain Bacteria; phylum Actinomycetota; class Acidimicrobiia; order Acidimicrobiales; family RAAP-2; genus RAAP-2. The sequence continues at coordinate 608,354 of OY969792.1, forward strand.
AGACTCTCGGTGCTGGCCGACAGCGAGGTTGCCGAACCCGTCGTCACGCTCGGCGTCGCGCTCGTTTGGAACGTCGCGGGCTGGCCGTAGACGGTCGCGAAGTAGTTCGTCGCGACCAGTCGGTAGTAATAGGTGTCGCCCGGCGCGAGACCGGAGAGCGTCGCCGTGATGGCCACGTCCGCCGTCCCCACACCCACGCCCGTCAACGGTGTCGTCGAACCGAAGTTCGGGCTGGTCCCGTATTCGAAGTAGTACGTCGTCTCGGCCCCGTTCGGGTTCACGGTGCCCGTGAGGCGTGACGTTGTGCTGGTGGTCGCGTCGGCCGGACCCGTCGTCGCCGTCGGCGCGCCCGCGTCGTGGGTACTCCGGATCCCCGATGACTGTTCCGCCGGCGATTCCGTCGAACGGGAAGCGGAGCCATTCGAGGTTCGCAACCTCGCCTGACTCGCGCTCGATGTACTCGACGATCCGGTCCCCACCGGCGACGAGACCGTCGCCGACGAGCTCGCCGGACATCCCAAGTTCTCGTCGGCCGCGAGTTGGCTCTGGGCCGCACTCAACGCCGCATCGTCGTTCGAAACCGTGGCGCGCGCCGCGGCCAGCGTGGCGGCGTTCGTGGGCGCGGCCGTCGCCGCGGCGTGCGCCAGGGCGGTTCTATCACTCTTTACTTGTGCTTGGGCGAGCTGAAGCGTCGAACTCGCTTGGGTGATCGTCGACGCCGACGTGCCACTCGGGACCGACACGGTGAAGCGGCCGGCGTAGCCGAGCGTCGCGCTGACCTCGGTTTGCGACGACAACGTCTGCTGGGTGACCGTGGCCTTTCCGGTCGGGTAGGCGTTGTCCTTGAATCCCCCGTTCGAAGGTGACGTCGCCAATGGGTTCGTGACGACGAACGCGATGACGGCCGCGACGAGTGTCGCCACGACAATCGTTGCGACACGGCCGCGACGAGACGCCGGCCAACGGGCTAACCGACGGCGAGGCGGGGATTCGGGAGGGACTGTGGTCACCGCGCGCTACTCCTCTCGCAATTCATGTCGCAAAGTTACGGTGCACGCCGTTCTCCTTCGGTGTCGCTGTTACCTTTTCGCAACCGCGCCCGTCGAGTCGCGGAGGCGTCACGGATTGTGACCCGCGCCGGGCGGGACCCCGATGTTGGCGGGGAAGAGGTAGTCACATGCCTGCATCTGGGATTTCAGTTGAGGCGAGTTGGTATCAAGCCCCGCGGCCTCAGGATCGAAGTCGTATCGACCACGGTCGAGCTTGGGATTGGGCCAATTCGCCACTCCGTGCGAGTGCATGCACTGGACGAACTTCAACTCGTCGCTGTAGATCTCTTGGGCCAGGGCGGGGGTCATCCCATTGGACCCGCTCGGGAGCAGGTGCGAACAGGATTGGTTTGCACTTTGGTAGTGCGAATTGGTGCTGGCCAGTTGGCTCACCGTGGCTTTGTCGAATTCGCCGTCGCTCAAGGGGTCCGGATAATTCGCCACACCGTGTGAGCGCATGCACCGGGCGTAAGAGATCATCTTCGTAAGGTCATTGCCGCCACTCCCCTGGGCTACGCCCGCGGTCGTCGTCGTGCCCAGGTTGGCGACATGGGGCGCGCTCGCCGACCCGCAACTGGCCAGAGTCAGAGAGATCGCGCCCACGGCGATGAGGACGCCACCGACCCGCACGATCCGGGGCCGTCTCCGGACTACATTCCTAGTGCTGCCATTCGTGTCAACCATTGGCCGTCCCCTTCTCACCCTTGAGATCGGGCGTAGGCGTTGTACTGCGCGTTCGTGGGCATGTACGGCGGTCGGTACTTTCCGCACGCTTGATTGCCCGCCTGGAAGAGCGGCGATCCCTGATCGATCCCCACGGTGGCGGGGTCGGGTATGCGACCGTCGCTCCCCGGATCAGGGAGGTCAACACCGTGAGCGCGCATGCACCGGGCGAACTCCAACCCGAGTTCGGTCACGTGTTGAATCTCAGCGGCGGATGGGCCATTGCCCCCGTTCGGGAGGAAGTGATCGCACGCGCGCTGCGTCGAGCGGTATTTCGATTCGGTGACCCCCAGTTGTTCAGGGGTCTCCTTGGGAAATATCCCGCTGCTGTTCGGTTCGGGGAAGTTCGACACCCCCCGCGTTTGCATGCACTGGGCGAAGGCGAACGCACCCGCGTTGCTCGCAACACCGTTACCCGTCGACGGCGCCAACGTCGTCGTACCAACGCCCGCGACGTTCGGAGTGTGCGTCGCGCCGCACGCCGCCAAAGACAGTCCAGCCAAGGCGGCGACGATGACGAGAAGGCCGCGCCGCACTGACTTCGGTCGAGCGAGTCGTACCGGCCTCGCGTCGCGAATCATCAGGAGGCTCCGAAGCCGCACGCGGCCGACGCCTTGTCGAACGCCGGAGAGTGAAGGTCCACCGCGTTGGGAATCGCCAACCACACTCCGTCATTACTTACGATGTCGCTGAATCCACCTCGATTCGTTGGAGGATCGAAGGTCGGATCCGGGAACTCAGTTATGCCCTGCTGTCGCATGCACTTTGAGAGCTGCAGCATCCGTGACGAAGCCCGCTGCCGCTCGGCGTTCGTCGACTGGCCATCATTCGGTTCAAGGTGATGACACGACTGTTGCGCGGTGGCGAAAGCCGGCGAGTCGGGATTCACCCCGGCCGGGGAGCCTGGTACTTGGACGTCCCCGTCTAACTGCTTGGGATCGGGATACGTCGGCACGCCGTTTGAACGCATACAGCGTGAGTACGCGAGCCACGCGGCGTACTTGTTCGTTGTAGTGGTGATCGCGCCGTTTGAAGTTGTCGTGGTCACACCAAAATGTGCGACCCCCGGTGGCGTTGACGTGGTGCACGCAGAGAGCACCAGACCCGAGACCGAGACAATGACGAAAAGCGCGACAGTCCGTGACGGAAGAGTCAGCGAGTGCACGTCGTGAGTTTGGCGGGCTGTGGATGACAGCGAGAAGAACAGCCCATGAATATTCCATGAAAACGGCAACTCGGAGCCTTGGCGTGTAGCTGCTTCGACGAGACTGAGCACGGTGAACGACGAACCCACGGGCCCGTCGATCTTGGTCGTCGAAGACGACGAACAGATCGCGGAGTTGATGCGAGATTTCTTGGAGGCGGAAGGTTTCGTGGTGCGCCGTGCCGGAAACGCGACTGAGACCATCGAGCAGTTCGCACGGAGCCGTCCTGACCTGGTGCTGCTCGACGTGATGCTGCCCGATGAGTCGGGCTTCGAGGTCTGTCGTCGAATTCGCCGCGACTCAACTGTTCCGGTCCTCTTTCTGAGCGCTCGCGACAGTGACGCCGACAAGATACGGGGACTCGGACTCGGCGGTGACGACTACATCGTGAAGTCGGCCACGCCGGCCGAAGTGGTTGCCCGAGTAAAAGCGGTGCTGCGTCGTGCGTCCCCGGTCGACGAAACGCACACACTCCGCTACGGTCAACTTGAAGTCGACCTGGCGTCGCACGAAGTCAGTCGAGACGGCCGGGCGATCGAACTCACGGCACGCGAATTCGAACTGCTGCGCGTGCTCGTCGAACAGCCTCGTCGCGTCTTCAGTCGCGATCAACTGTACGAGCTGGTCTGGGGATCGTACGGAGATCGGAGTTCGGTGGCCGTGTACGTCGCTCGGCTTCGGCAGAAGATCGAGCCCGACCCGGCCCGGCCGACGTACATCGTCACGGTATGGGGCTCCGGGTATCGACTCGATGCGGGTAACGGATGAGCCGTTCACCCCTTCGTTTCCGGACTTTCATTCTCGTCACGATTCTCGTGGTGCTACTCGTGCCGACGATGGCCGCCGGCGCGGCGTGGGCGATCGAACGCGAGAACCAACACGCCAACATCCAACGTCGGATCGACCTCGCGGTCTCGTTTCTGGAAACGCATCGCGACGCGATCAAGGAGCCGTCAACGCTTAAACGTTTCGAGGCGATGCTCGTCCCGCTCAATCTCCGCGCACAGTTGGTCATCGCCGCGAAGTCGCCGCCCAGCAAAGAGGTGCTCTTCCTGAGCCGGGGTCTTGAGGGGCCGAACATCAAAGGGTCGGCCAAAGGGAAAGCCGCGAAGGCGCCTGAGATATCCGCGTCCTGGGGCCGGCAACGTCACACCATCATCATTAGGTCGACGTCGAAGTCGACGACCATCCTCGCAGCCATTCTCTACTACCGTCACGCCTCCAGTGCCGCCCGGGTGCTCGTCGCGTTCGTCACCTGGGTCGTGGTGTTTCTCGTGAGCCTGGCCGCGGCGATCTCGCTGGTCGGTCGCTGGATGGTGTCGCCCCTCGCTCGCTTGAGCGCCGAAGTCGACAAGGTCGCCGGCGGCGACCTCTCGATCGCGGTTCCACAGAGTCGGATCGGTGAGATTTCGAACATCGCACAGGCGGTCGACGGCATGACCACGGCACTCGGTGAGACCGAACAACGTCGCGCCGAGGCGGATGAGGCCCGACGCTTCTTGGTGACGAGCGTGGCGCACGATTTGCGGACGCCGTTGTTCGCACTGCGCGGTCACTTGCAAGCGATTGGCTCCGGGCTCGGTAACCCGACCGTCCACCTGGAGCGGGCGGAGGCCAGAGCTGACGCCCTCGAGCGACTCATCGGCAACCTTTTCGCTTTCACCCGCGATGACTACGCACAACCATTACTGCAGCTAGAAACAGTTCCCCTGGTCGAACTCGTCCAAGAGACTGTTGACGGCCTTGCTCACACCATCCGAGTGGGCGAGAACGAAATCGTCCTCGACGGCAGTCGTGCCGTCAATGTCATCGTGGACCGCGACCGGGTGAAACGCGCACTCACCAACGTCCTCGAAAACGCGTTGCGCTATAGCCCGCGAGGCGCCCCAGTCCTAATGAGTTGGATCGTTCTCGACGAGTCAAACGCTCAGATCAGTGTGCTGGATCACGGTCCGGGATTCGACCTTGAGCTCCTTCCCCATGTCTTCGAACCGGGCATTCGAGGTAACCCCGCCGCAGACGCCAGCGAATCGGGAGCGGGCCTCGGGCTGACCATCGCGAAGCGCCTGCTCGAACACCAGCACGCCACAATCTCTGTCACCAACGATCATCTGGGGGGTGCTTTGGTCACCGTCACGTTGAATCTTTCAGCGACCGACCGTCAATGAGAGTCGGAGAAAAGTTGCGAACGACGCAACGACTGGCGCGTCTCGTCAGTGGTTGGTCAACGGGAAGTGACACGCTGCCGCTGCCTGCGTGAACGCTGGTGACTGCATGTCGAGTGAACCGGGAAACACGAGGATCGCTCCGTCGCGGACCGATATGACTCCCTGGAAGCCGTGCGTTGACGGCATCGTCGTTGACGGATCGGGGAAGTCGGTGACCCCGTGAGCGCGCATGCACCGCGCGACCTTGAGTAACAGGGCGAGCGTCGCCGCTGAAGGGTGCAAGGTTGTGCCGGGGGCTGGCAGACCGCCGCCAATCAGGCTCTGACACTTCGTCTGCGCCGCTTCGAACGACGGCGACGAGGTATTGACGCTACGGCCGAACTCGAAACCGCCAGTGGAACTGGGATCAGGGAAATTCGGCACCCCGTGGGAGCGCATGCACACCGCATACGCGAGTTCGGCGTCACCGTTCGTCGCGCTGTTCCCGCCGTGATGGTTCGCAACCGTGGTCGTCGTCGTCCCGACGCTCGCCACGCCCGGTGACACCGCACCGTTGCCGCACGCCGCGGTTACCAAACTCGCGCCGGCGAACAACAACGAGAGTGAAAGTGCCTTCAAGAGTCGACGTCGCCCTGCGGAACGCGGCATCATCGATTAACCAGTCCCCATCGTCGTTGGTGTCGTCCGCGGACGGTTCGGACCCGTGTGCGGACCGAAGCTGTTACTCGGTCCACTTTGGACGGAGATGTCCCCCGGAGGGCCCCCGCCGCTGATCCACCACGACGAGCGCTCCGATTTGCCGACCGCAAAGTCTGTTCGCCCGTTTGAAGAACGGACTGTTCATATCGATGCCATTCAAGTTCGTCTTGTCTCCGGTGCCGGGGTCGGGATAGTTCGGCTCTCCGTTCACGCGCATGCATTCGGCATATCGCACAAGTGCCGATTGATTGGGCGGCGTGAGGTTCGGGACCCCCGCGCGCAACGCGGATGCCGCGGCCGCCAGGAACTGATTGCACGGAGCAGTTAGGTCGTGTACCTCGTTGGGCAGGGATCCCCCATTGACTCCCGGCATGTCGATGTTGATCCCGTCATGAGAATCGATCGTCGGGTCAGGTTGGTCCGGATCGCCGTGTCGGCGCATGCACGCCGCCCACTGGACGAGCAACTCGTTGGGGTGGCCCTTCGCCGGGACCGTCGTCGGGCTTCCTTTCGCTCCGCCGGTTCCCAGGCTCGCGACGCCGGGGGCGTTCGGTGCGCCGCACGCGGCCAGCGTGATGCCGGCCAGCATGATCAGCGCCGCACTGAGACCTGTCGCGCGATGCTTCGCACGGGTCACGGACCGGCCATCCGTCAATCGCCGTGTCACGGTAGAGCGCCCGCTCCGTCAAGTACGACCGTTCCGGGTTGCGGGGTGCCCGTGAATCCGTGCACACCGGTCTTCTTGGCACACGCCTCCGAGGCGGCTTGAAACTTGGGATCACGCGGGTTGAGGTCGCCTCCGACACGAAGGACCAGCCCTTGCGCTCCGGGATCGGGAAAGTCGGAGATCCCCCCGGCGCGCATGCACCGTGAGAAGTCCACCAACTTCGTTTGGCTTGGTCGCTGCGGAGCTCTTCCCCCGCGTAACGCGTTCTGAGCGGCCTGGAGGATTGTGACGCAGTGGGTGCCCGGGCCACCGACCCCGTACTCGCCGCTGTACCCCTCATAGCCACCTCGAACATTCGGCGATATCGAGATGTGAATCACGTTGTGCGCGTCGATCGAGGGGTCACTCTGACTCGGGTCGCCGTGACGGCGCATGCACGACGCCCACGCGTCGAGCAACTCACTCGGGTTCCCGGTCGTCACACTCGTCGTCGTGACCGCCGACCCGCTTCCTTGACCGTTGCCGACGCTGGCGACGCCCGGTGCACTGGGACCCCCGCAGGCCGCGAACAACACGCTCGCGCCAGCCAACGCCAACGCGCCCAACGGAGTGCGATGGACTGAGTGGAACAACGAACGACGCGACGAGGCGCTCGCGGTGAACTCGTCGTCTCGCGCGATTCCCCAATTCAGCTTCACGACGCGAATGTACGGCGCACAACGCCCTTTCGCGGTAACGCCGATACCTTTTCGCAACCCGGGTTCTGCCATGCTGGACGTCACCACGCACACAACGTGAATCAGTCGAGGGGGCCACAGAGACGTGAGGGTACTGGTAGTCGAAGACCACGCGAAATTGGCGATGACCATTGCCGTCGGTCTGCGGCAGGCGGGCATGGCCGTCGACGTGGCTTTCGACGGCCACGACGCGCTCGATCACACGGCGACGACAGAGTACGACGTCGTGGTCCTCGACCGAGACATCCCCGGCGTGCACGGTGATGACGTCTGCCTCGCGCTCGCCGAAGACCGATCCCCGACACGGATTCTCATGCTCACGGCGTCGGGTTCGGTTGGCGACCGGATCGAGGGTCTCGACCTCGGTGCGGACGATTACTTGGCCAAGCCCTTCGACTTCGGCGAGCTCGTGGCGCGCGTGCGAGCACTCGCACGTCGACGCGGCACGTCACTGCCGCCGACGCTCGTCTACGAAGATCTGCAACTCGATACGGCCCGTCGTGAAACGACGCGGGCCTCCACTTCAATCACGCTCAGTCCAAAGGAGTTTGCCGTGTTAGAGATCCTGCTCGGCGCCGACGGCGCCGTCGTGTCCAGTGATGAGTTATTTGAACGAGTCTGGGATGAAGGCGCCGAACCGTTCAGCCAGGCGGTCAAGACGACGGTCAGTCGATTGCGATCCAAGCTCGGTGACCCACCGGTCATCGAGACGGTCGCGAAGTCGGGCTATCGCATCGGAGGTCGCTCATGAGTGTCGCACCCGTCAGCCCCCGAATGTGGTTGCGACTGCCACGCCGCACCGCCCGATTTCGACTCACCGCCCTCTACGGGGGCCTGTTCCTGGTCTCCGGTGCCGCGTTGCTCGCGGCCACGTACGCCTTGTTCGAACGGGCCACGAAGTACAAGTTGCCTCATCTACCGAAGATCCCCGGGATCCCGGCCATCCAGAATCTCTTGCCGCTCCCTAGCGGGACGACCGTCAAGTACTACGAGCAACCGCATCAACTGGCGCTGGCACAGACGGAGCTCTCGAAGGCGCAGAACCAGCTTCACCAACTCGGTTCGCCGAATCAGGCCGTGTTCAACGTAGGTCCGATCCGCCAGCTCATGGCCGCCGCGCAAAGGGAGTTGGCGACCGCCGAGCATCAACTGTCGGGCGACGTGCATCAGATCACGCACTCCGGGGCGGTGCAAGCCGCCCAGCGCGCCGCTGACTCGCACCAACTCTTGGTGAACTCCGGAATCGCGCTCGCCCTCGTCGCTATTCTCGCCATCTTGGCCGGTTGGCTCTTGGCCGGCAGGATGTTGCGGCCGATTCGCACGATTACCCGTACGGCCCGACGGATCTCCTCAGCGAGCTTGCACGAACGACTGGCTCTGGAAGGACCGACCGACGAGTTCAAGGAACTCGGCGATACGCTCGACGAACTCTTCGAACGACTCGACGTCTCCTTTGAGGCTCAGCGACAGTTCGTCGCCAGCGCCTCGCACGAACTTCGCACGCCCATGACGGTCGAACGGACACTTTTGCAAGTCGCGCTTGACAACCCCGACATGACGACCGATGGATGGCGCATGATCGCGAAAGACGTACTCGCATCAACGGAAGAGCAGGCTCGACTTATCGAGGGCCTTCTCACACTCGCCAGTGGTGCGAGAGGACTTCAGGAGGGGCAATCGGTTGACCTCGCCACCATGGTCGCGGTAGCACTCACCGATCTGCAACCCGAGATTGATCGCAGGAGAATCCACGTTGACGTGGAGACCAATCCGGTACATCTCAACGGTGACCCTCTCCTCGTCGAACGTCTGGTCGTGAACTTGCTCAGAAACGCGGTACGTCACAACATCGAGGATGGACGGGTCAACGTGATAACAGAGATGCGTGACGGCAACGCCGTCTTAATGATCACCAACTCGGGTCCGCACATTCCATCCGACGCGATCGAGCGCCTCTTTCAACCCTTCCAGCGGCTCGATCCGAGCCGGTTGATTCATCAAGACGGACACGGACTCGGCCTCTCAATCGTCCGCGCCGTCGCCAATGCTCACGACGCCACGGTCATCGCGCGACCGATGCCCGACGGCGGGCTCTCAATCACGGTCGCCTTTGCTCCAATGGCCTTATCTGAATCGGTGATGGTCGGAGCGTCCGGCAATGCAGTACGGTCCTCCAACGAAGAGCAAGCCTTTTGATTCAACTTGAGCTGGGCTGGCACTCGCGCTACTCGGCAGCATTTAAAGAGTTGTGAGAAACTCCGATGCACGCGAAACGACCTAGGCGGTTCAAGTGGCCACAGACACGGTTGACAAATCGACGAACGTGGGCGTCATCACCGCTCTTGTCGTCAACTGTGTGGAGGTCGTTGGGCTTGGCGTGGCAGCCTGGATCACCGGATCGACGGCCCTGCGAGCGCAGACTGCTGTCAACGCGGCCGACGCGGCGGTCGTGCTGTTTCTACTTGAAGGTGTCCTAAGCAGCGCCCGGGGTCCAGACGAACGGCACCCGCTCGGTCACGGGCGAGAGAGATTCTTCTGGTCACTGTTTGCCGCGCCCGAGGACCTTCGCACGCGCTGGCCGTCAATTGAATTCGTCTACCTGACGCCGGTGCCCGCCAAACGCCCCCGATCGAGGTCACGTGCCGGTGACGAAGAATGAAGTCTGCACTTCGATCGAGAACGCAGCCACTGGTTGGCATTCTCCTCGCACTTGGGTTGACTCTCACTCCCACGATGGCGCAGGCATCGCCTCACCATCTGGACCCGATCTCGATGTCGTTCCCGTCACCTCACGTTGGTTACGTGCTCTCGCTCTACGACTGTTCCGCGAAGATCTGCGTTGCGCTGAGCGAGACCAACAACGCGGCTTCTTCTTGGGGTGGGACATCAACTCCGAGCCAACTAAATGGAGATATGCGACTCGCGACGTGGGGCAGCTACGGCACCGACTACATGACCCTCACCGTCCACTTCGCCGACGCGCGTGACGGGTGGATCTACGGAACGGTCCCCGCGCCCGTTACGTCCAACACGTCCAATCCGAACTGGGAGAATCGTCTGTGGGCTACACACGACGGCGGCAAGACGTGGCAAAACGTTCCCCTCGGTCCACTCCGCTTGACAGGCGGCGTGGTCGACATGGCGACTCGCAGAGCACGGACGTACCTCTTCGGAATAAATGATTATGGTCCCGTCTACGTCCTCGCTACCCCTTCGCGCTTTGATCGGTGGAAGAGTACATCGAACTCGCCGATGGAAATGCCCGCGGGAGGCACGCCGTTACTAGGTGACTTCAGCTTTGCGGGACCCCTCGGATGGTTTGTGGCCGGCAACGATCGAGGATTCACCTCGAGTGCACGGCTGTCAAGCGACGGTTCGTGGAACGCGTGGCGCGGACCCTCGGTTGAAAAATACGACGCGAGCTTCTGTCCAATTACCGCCGTCACAACGAAGATCTTGCTCGCCGTGTGCCAAAGCGCCGAAATCGTGCAACTATCAGCGTCTTCGGTACCCCGCGATTGGAACGACGGAGCGTCCTGGCTCTTCATCTCCTACGACGCCGGGGCGACGTTCCGGCCGTTCCGACAACTGTCGCGTTCCAATCAGGTGAGCTACTCGACGGTGCCGGGACTGCCGGCCGCGCCCGTACCGGGGACCATCCTCCTCCAGCAATCCACGAGGTCGGGTTACCAGTTGGTGCGCTCCACGGATTGGGGCCGAAGTTGGCAGATCGTTCTCACACACACGCCTTCCCAAATCGTGTTCACGAATCGCACGGAGGGTTTCACAATCGTGTTGCGACATTCGTATCAGTTGGACTCGTCGCTGTTTCGAACTTTCGACGCGGGGGGCCACTGGAGCGAAGTCTCCGTCTGACGCACGGGCAGCGCGTCAGCGGCGCGTGAAGCGCGCGGAAGATCGGGCCATTCTCTCGGCTCGACTTGGGGGTGGCGGAGCACTCTTTCGGCAGCACGACATGATCTTCAAACGGCGATTCGGTCGCGCTCGGTCGTTCATCGGTACGCCACGACTCCACGATTCGGTGATGGACCACGACCACGGTCGAGGGACCGTGTGGAATCTCTTTCCCGATTGAATCCCGTTCCCGAACTCGCGGAGGAGGTCGATGTCCTTGGTGACCCAGCCGCGACGAACGGCCCACTCGCAGAGGGCGGCGGTATCCCACTCGGTACCGAGGTGTTGGAGATTCTTGAACATCGCCACGCAGGCGGCGCGACCGGTTCCCTGCGGACCGTCCAGGTGAAAGTGAGTGGTGAGTTGACGCGGGCGCAGGAAACTCGACAGATGCGAATCGTAGACGAGCGTGGTGAGGTCGTTCATCGCCGCTTCGAGCATCGGGTCCAGGTCGGCGTAGGGCGCCTGTGGCGAGGAACGTAACCTCTTCCGAAAGCGATGACCGAGCACCTCGCGTTACGCCTTTGCCGACATCGTGATGAAGTCACGGGCCCAGGAAGGCTCGAAAAAAGTCGATGGGCCCTGCACGGTTGACGCGAGGAGCCTGCTGCCGTTCGTCGCCGACGCCAACCCGTTCGCCGCCGGCGGATCGTACGTCGAGAAGTCGGGCCAGTTCGAATTGATGTCGAGTTCCATAGCGCGAACGGCCCGGGCGCGAACGAGCAACTGTGCCAACTGGAAGGGACTCAGGCCGGGACCCGTTACGTACACCAGCGCTCCGTTGGCGGTAATGCCCACGCCCGATCGCCACTGGTGTTCGATGCCGGGAACGGACTTGGCGCACGAATAGACCCCGCACGTGTCCCCCCAGGCTCTCCAGTTCCGGCTTATGGCGGCCGCGGTGAGTCGCCCGTCGGCCACCAGAAGATTCAGATTCTGGCGAACGCCCACGACGCTCGACGTCATCTTGACGTCCCTACCCCAGGCGCCGATCTTGACGCCGCCGTTCGCGTAGATGACGAATGAGGCGGCGCCTTTGCGCAAGGGATCAACTAATCGGCCTTCGGTGTAGTACCCACCGTGGGCATCTTTCATCTGGAAGCCGCCATTGAAGGCGGCCACCAACGTCCTCGCGTAGGCCGGCAGCACCGGCGCCGTGAATCGATACGGCCCTTTCCCGGGACTCAACGAGCCGGAGTAGAGCCGCGCGGACAGCAGTCGCGTGTCCATCCAGGCGACTCCGGCGGCCACGGTGCCGCCCGGCGGCATCAGGGTGGTTTCGTAGACGGCCGACAACCCGTGAACGGGTCGTCCGGCGGCGCGCCACTTCCCCTCGCCGGCGAACGTCGCCGCTCCAAAATGCTTGAGGGCTGCGGGCACGGGCAAGGGAGACCCGGCATTCGCGTGACTATCGATCCCGTCGGCCGACGCCACGCTCCATGACGCGAGAGCGATGACGGCGCCGATGAGCACCGCCGTGCTCGCCGCACGACTCGAATGAAGACGACGTCGCACGGGAATCACCTACGTCAGGTTAAACAACGCCACCGCGTAAACAGTTCACCCCGATGTTCCCGTGACCGGCGCGCATATCTCGCGCGCTCGGCGATTGCAGGTGTTTAGTGCCAAACGACCCTTGCGACGCGCGAGTGATTTCGTGAGAATGACGGGGTAGGCACCGACTAGTTTCGGCCGTCCCACGGGGACGTGAATTGAAGAGGAACGTGATGAGGACAGTCGAAGAGCGGTCCCAGCAAAGGACGCGGACCGCCATCGCCCTGACCTTGTTGGTCGTGTTCGCGTTCATCGGCGGAGCGGGAACCCTGCTGTTCGGCAATCCCGCCTACGCCACCCCTAGTTCGCACAAGGGGCCCGAAGGCGTCCTCATCTATAACGTGCCCAACCTCGCGCCGGCCACGACCCGCGATGGTCAGACGGTGGACGGGATCAGTTGTCGCAAGCAGGCGGCCGAGAAAGTCACCTATCACGTTCACGTGCACGTGGCCGTATATGTGAACGGCCAGATGAAACGCCTGCCGGCCGGTATCGGCATCACGCCGCCGCGACTACTGGAGAAGTACTCCAACGGCCACTTCTACGACGTCGGCCTGTACGACTGCCTCTACTGGCTGCACACGCACGTCGCTGACGACATCGTCCACGTCGAGACGCCGGGACCAAAAAACTTCACGCTCGGTCAGTTCTTCGATATATGGAACCAGCCGCTCAGCCCGTCGCAAGTGGGTCCGGCCAAAGGAAAAGTCGTGGTGTTTGAGAACGGAAAACGGCTCACGGGGAACCCCCGTCTAACCCCACTCCTGGCGCACGGCGATATCCAGATTGACGTAGGAAAACCGGTCGTTCCGTTCCATAAGTTCCACTTCAAGGTGACGGGCGGATGCGGTGCGGGCACGACGAGCTGCGCCCTGCCCAAGACCTAGAGACGCGCTGCACTTGCTTTTGTGAGTACGGTCAGCGGGGCCGGCTATCGCCCGTCGTGACCGCGGTCTCCCTCGCCACCTTGATCACCGTGCCCGCCGTGGCCGCCGTGATCACCGTGGTTGGAGACGAAGGCCAGGCCGCCTTGGGGCACGAACGGCGCTCCGGTGACCGTGATCATCGTGACGGCCCCCGTCTCGAGGTTCAACGTCGCCAGAAAGTTGGGCCCGAAGCCCGTGGCCGGACACGTCGACGGAGCGGCGTTCGAACCACACGGCGTCGCCACGACGATCGGCTGATTGCGATCGAAGTGTCCCGTCACGACGTCCACCGAGTCGTTCGTCGAGTCCGTCGCGTAGAGCGATCCTTGGTCCGACGTCCACGCGGTGTCGTCCACCGATTGGGTCAGGGTGAGCACGCTCAGTTGCTGGTGTGACTGCCCAGCGCCACTGACGTAGATCTGTTCCAGGTCGCCCTGACTGGTGAGCACGAAATCGCCGGCGAAGCGGGGGCTCGACCACGGGACAATCTCGTTCGAGTCGGGATCGGTCAGTTTCAAGCCCACCGTGGTGCCGAGCGTGCTGCCCTGGTTCGCCACCGTGGCCGAAGCCTCGTCGTAGAAGAGGGGCGTCGCGGTGGCCGTGTCCGTGGCGTCGTTCAACGTCACCGAGTAGACCGCCGGGTACGTCGATTGGGGCGCGGCCGCACCGTTGGTTCCCGGCGCCGAGGCGCTGATCAGGATCTGGCCGTGGTCGATGGAGATGGCGTCGGTGCCCCCGAGGTGCGGCAGCGTCCCGCTGTAGTTAAAGCGCGTGACCGCGCTACTCGCCGGAGCCCACGGGCGAATCAGGTAGAGCGCGGACATCGAGTCTTCATTCACCGTGGTCAAGTGCCGAGCTCGGGATCCACGGTCAACCCGTCGGTCTTTCCCATGACGTCCCACTGGTTCAGAACGTGACCGCTCAACGTGAACTCCACGACCGTGCTGTAGAGGTTGCCGTCGGTGCTCGCCGATCCGTCCGGGCCGACACCGTTTTGAAAGCCCACGAAGAGCTTGTCGCCCCACTGACTGATGTCGTCGGGCTTCGTGAGGGCGTCCGTGTGCACCGTGGTCGAACCGGTCAGCGTGAAGGAGTGGTGCAAAGTGGATCCCAAGAGGATCTGGGAGACCTGCAATGACCCGTCGTTGGCCGAGGCCGGGGCGGCGTTGAGGGCAATACTCGCCACTCCCGCCGAGGCACTTCCGAGTACCAAGAGTGAGGTCCAAAGTCGCAGTTTTGTGTGAAGCATGATCACTTCCTCCTGTTGGGCAGATGGGGGCACCCTAAGTTCCGCGCATGAATGGAGTGTGACGATTTATGGCCCCTTCGGTGAAGGGCGTGCAAATTGTGCCGGGTAGCCCCGCCTACCCGCGGGCGATCACTTCCGCGACGTCGCGCAACGCCATCAATACGGGGTCTTCCTCGTCGACGTTGTTCTCGATGCCGTCGATCTCCCGGGGGTCTTCGTGAATGAAGGTCACCTGAGTCCCGCCGTCGATATCGGTGAGCTCGTAGGTCATCGTGAAGTAGTTCTCGGGGCGGTCCTCCAAACCGGGCCGTGGCGCGAAGAGCGAGTAGCGGAGCCGGTTCGGGGCGTCGACCTCCAGGACTGTCCCCCACTGCGCGAAGGTCTGACCCTGCCACTCGGCGCTGAAGCGAATCGGGTGTCCCACGATCCAGTCGGTCGTCAGGTCACTGTTGTACTGCCATCGGCGCACGTGTTCGGGCTCGGTGACCGCGGACCACACGAACTCTCGCGGCGCCGTAATAGAGATAGTCGACGTCGACACTCGCATGACCGTCGAGTGTAGGGGCACCCACCGACACGGCTCGGTCCGGAGGGCACGCGGCCGCGCCTGTTGGCTGGTGGACGTGACGCCGGTGTGGTTGAGTGGACGGCGACGCCCGAAACGAGGATTGAAGAGATGAGTGCCGATTCCACCTCCCCCGGCTCGCCCGAGGTCATCGTGCTCAACGGAGCGTCCAGCTCGGGCAAGACCACACTGGCGGTCGCGCTCCAGGACGTACTTCGTGGATCGTGGCTGGTCTTCGGCATCGATACCTTGATCAGCGCGATGCCGATTGCCCTGTTGGACATCGACGGCGACGCGATGATCGAAGCGCGACCGCGAGACCACGTGGTTCGTCCCGGCGGCATCTCCTTCGACGCCGACGGCGACATCGAGATTGGGAGCGAGTTCCGCCGTCTCGAAGCGGCCTGGCAGCGAGGTCTCTCGACGATCGCCGAAAGCGGAGCACGTCTGATCCTGGATGAGGTGTTTCTCGACGGCGTGGCGTCACAGGATCGACTGCGCGACGCGCTCGCCGGCCGCCGCATCGCCTGGGTCGGCGTCACGTGCAACGTCGACGTGGCCGAGCGGCGCGAACGAGAACGCGGTGATCGCGTGGTGGGAATGTTCATTCGTCAATCGGATCGCGTGCACGACCGCGTCCACCACGACCTCGTCGTCGACACCACCTCGTCGGCTCCGTTCGACCTGGCCCAACGAATCGCTCGCCACTTCGACATCGATACGGCGTAACCGGTGTCGACCACTTCCCGCGAGAACGACGCCGGTCGCTCGACGCCGCGACGGTATTGGTTGCCGTGGCAGGTCTCCTTCGTAGTGCTCGCGACGACCTGGGGCTGTTCGTTCTGGTGGATCAAGTTGGGACTGGAGTATCAGTCGCCCATCGAGTTGGCGTTCACGCGACTGTCGCTGGGGGCGCTGGCTCTCCTCGTCACCTGCGGCGTCACCAGGACGCGACTGCCGCGGTCGCGCACGACGTGGCGTCACCTCGCCGTCGTGGCGATCCTGCTCAATAGCGTGCCCTTCGCGCTGTTCGCCTACGGCGAGACGCACGTATCATCGATCCTCGCCGGACTCATCAACGCCATGACGCCGCTGGCCACGTTGGCCGTCTTGTTGATCGCGTTTCCCGAGGAGAAGCCGACCCGAGAGCGCGTCATCGGACTGGTGCTCGGATTCCTCGGCGTGCTCGTGGTCTTGGGGGTGTGGGAGGGGCTGCGCACTGGCCAGCTGCTCGGATCGCTCGCCTGCGTCGGCGCGGTCTGTTGTTACGGCGTCGCCTTCCCCTACGCCCGACGACACCTCTCGATGGACCCGGAGACCACGCTGGCCAAAGCGACCGGCCAGGTCGTCCTGGGCGCGGCGTTCCTTATCCCGGCGTTGCTCATCTCGGAGATCGTCGCGGCGCCCCAGCACCGGGGTCATCTCGGCGCGGGCACGATCCTCGGCATGCTGGCCCTGGGAGTCCTCAGCACCGGCTTCGCCTACATCTTGAACTTCCAGGTGATCGACGCGGCCGGCAGCTCCACCGCCAGCGGCGTCGCCTATCTTTCGCCCATCGCCGTGGTCATCGTCGGCATGGCGTTCCTCAACGAACATCTCTACTGGTACGAACCCGTCGGTGCGGTGATCATCTTGTTGGGCGTCACGGTGTCACAGGGCCGCATCCGCCGCGCACGAGCGACGTAACTTCAAGCCGCACCGTCCCGGTGCAAGAAACGCTCGTGAGGACTACGTTATGTTCACTGCCCACGTGAATCGAGGTGCCATTGACCATCGCTCCCAGCCATCCCAAGGCCCGGACCGTCGCACTGATCGGCCGCAACGGCGTCGGCAAGACGTCACTGCTCGAAGCCCTCGTGGTCGCGACCGGAGGTCTAGAACGGGCCGGAAAGGTTGACGCGGGCACCACGCTCGGCGCCAATGATCCCGAAGAACGCAAGTATCAGATGTCGCTCGGCATCTCGATGGCGCCGGTGTGGATCGGCGACGACAAGTTGACGTTGCTGGACACCCCCGGACTGATCGACTTCCACGGCGAAGTCGAACGAGCCCTCGACGTGGCCGACGTGGCGGTACTCGTCGTCAGTGCCGTCGACGGCATCTCGGGTGACTTCGTGGCCACCTGGGACCTAGCGCGAGAAGCCGACGTGCCGGTGGTCATCTTCGTGAACGCGCTCGACGCCGAGCGGGCCGACTTCGAGTCGACCCTCAGTTCACTCGAGTTACTCGTCGGCCCCACCCTCGCTCCCCTGGAGCTGCCGATCGGCGTGGGACCCGACCTCCAAGGCGTCGTCGACCTCTTGGCCGACGAGGCCCTTTTCTATGACGGCGGCTCACCCCGTCACGCTCCGGTGCCCGCGGAGCTGGCCGAACTGGAGTCGCGCGTGCGCAACAGCCTGATCGAGGCCATCGTCGTGGCCGACGACACGTTGACCGAGCGCTACCTCGAGGGTGACGTGCCGAGCATGGAAGAGCTCGAACCGGCGCTGGCCGAGTTGATGATCGAAGGTCGCATCGTGCCCGTGACCTGCGGCTCGGCGACCCAGGGCGTTGGAGTGGACCGCCTGGCCACGCTGCTCGACGAGATCGCCGTCTCGCGACCGATTCCGGCCCTGATGAACGGGAACGAGACGTTCCTCGACCGCGACCCCGACGGCGAACCGATCATGCGGGCCTTCAAGGTCATCGTCGACCCCTACGTCGGACGCATCGTGGTCATGGAGGTGATCTCGGGCACCATCACGCCCGACGTCTCGCTGGTGAACGTACGCACCCGCAACGACGAGCGCCTGCACGGGCTGCATCATCTCTTCGGCTCCAAGCTGGTGCCGGTGACGCGCGCCGTCGCCGGGGACGTCGTGGTGGTCGCCAAACTGAACGACGTGTCGGTGGGCGACGTGCTGGCCAAGCGCGGCGTCGACCTGGCGACGGTGACCAGTCAGGCCCCGGCGCCGGCGTTGTCGGTGGCGTTGCTGAGCGCGTCGCACGACGACGACGACAAGATCGCCACCGCCCTGCACCGGCTCTCCGAAGAGGACCCCTCGCTGCGGATACGTCACGACCCGGTCTCGCGCCGCCTGGTGGTCGACGCCATGGGCGACACGCACCTCAAGGTCACGCTGGAGCGACTGCGCCGGCGCTTCAACGTCAACGTGACGACCGCCACGCCCGACGTCCAGCGCTACGAGACGATCCGATCGGCGCGCGAATGCGAAGGGTCGACTCAAGAAGCAGACCGGCGGCCACGGCCAGTTCGCGGTGGTGAATCTCAAGGTCGAGCCCATCAAGCCCGATGAGCCCTTCGAGTTCGTCGACGCGATCGTCGGCGGGGCCGTCCCGCGCCAGTTCATCGGCGCCGTGCGCAACGGCATCGAGAAGTCCATGTCCCGCGGTGGCCCGGCCGGATTCCCGGTGGTCGGACTTCGCGTGACGCTCTTCGACGGCAAGTTCCACAGCGTCGACTCCTCGGAGGCGGCCTTCGACACGGCCGGATCGCTAGGACTGCGCGCCGCGCTCGAAGCCGCCGGGACGGTCGTGCTGGAGCGCATCATGGAGGTCACCTCCACGTTCCCGACCGAGTACCTCGGTGAGGTGCTGAACGACCTCAAGGGCCGCCGGGGCAAGGTCGTGGCGACGAATCAGGACAACGCCGCCTCCGTCACCGTGACGGCGTTCATCCCCGAGGAGGGACTGAATCGTTACGGTCTCGACTTTCGCGCCATCACGTCCGGTCGCGGTCGGGTCACGATCAATCTGCACCACCTTTCGGAGGCGCCGTAGAGCGTCGTAGTCGCCGGGACGGCCAGCCGGGTCCAGAGTCCGTGGTGGTGACACCAGCCCCAGTCGCTCGGCGACCCGCCGGGCAGCGTGACGAGCACCTGGGTCGCGCCGGTCTTGGCGCCGTCGCTCGAGCGCACGGACGTCGGCCAGTCCACCATGTACGGCGACTCCAGGGAGATCCACGCGACGTTGCCCTTCGGCGCAGCGCTCGGCCATGTCGTCGAAGTACGCCCTCTGCTCGTCATCGGAGAAGTAGGCCACGGCGTAACTGTTGAGAACGACCGTCAGATGCGACGGATCACCGAGGGCCATCGCGTCGTCCAGTCGCTCCGCGGCAGTGCCGCGAAGGACGGTGGTCGCGGGCCACGACGGACGATGCCGCGACGATGGCGTCCAGTCGGTCCACGCGACGGGGCTCTTCGGGCCACAGGCAGGCCTGCAGCCAGAGGCGGTCATCCTCGAGCGAGAGGTCGAGGGGCGAGGGATCGATGCCGACGCGCGAGACGACCTCGGGTAAGGGCAGCGAGCGGTCGAGCGGCGTCTCGTCGCGACAGACCAGCGTCAACGGCTTCGCCGTCATCGCGATCGCGCACCGGGAACTGATCGAAGTGCAGATTGATGCCGGCCGAGGTTCCCACGTCGATGAGATTGATCGACCGGTGCCCGCGTTGCGCGATGTAGCGCGATGACCGCCTGAAAGACCGCCGAACGGCCCGGCTCGTTCGTTTGCGTGGACCGGTGTAACTCCGAACGCACCAACTCCGGCTCGGCGTTGCAGTACGCGAACGACGTCGCGCGCGGCGGCCTCGTGATCGCTGATAGCGCCGTGTCGGGCATCCACGTAGATCGGGGTCAGCACCGGATGTCCGCGCAAGGCGGCCAGGTGCAACGTCGCCAGCACCAACATCGGGTTGCGCTGTTCGACGCGCACGCCGGCCAGGAGTTCTTGGGCCACCCGGTCGCCCTCGAGCGCGATCATCAGCGCGGAGTAGAACGGCAGTCGGTCGTGATCTTCGCGGGTGAAGGAGAAGTGATAGCGGCGACGCGCGTCCTCTAGGTCCAGGGCCACGGAGTTCACGATACCGACGGTGTGCTCTGACGTCTTCGTGGCCGGTGAAGTCTCTGGGGAATCGAATCGTCGTAAGGTCGTCTCGGTGAAAAAGAAGATCGCGATCATCCAGCTGGCGAAGCATCGCGAACCGCGCCTGCTCGTCACGGGCCAGACCATCTCGCAGTTCGGTGACGGGGTGGCCCTCGTCGCCCTGACCCTGCTCGTCCTCGACACGACGCACAGCGCTTCGAAGCTGGCGTGGTTCGTCGCGGCGCGAATGACGCCGCTCGTCGTCTTCCTGCTTGGTCGGTGGCGCCATCGTCGACCGCTTCTCTCGCCGGATCCTGTTGCTGCATCTCGGACTGCGTTCGAGCCGTGCTCACGGCGGCGCTCGTCGTCCTGATCGCGACCGGTCACCTGAAGTACGGAGAGCTGCTGATCTTCGCCGTGCTCTTCGGAACCTTCGACGCCGTCTTCATGCCGTGCATCACCGCCCTCACCCCGGAGATCGTCCCGGAAGAGTTGCTCCCGGCCATGAACGCGGTGCGACCGCTATCGAACAATCTGATGGGCAACATGATCGGCCCGGCCGTCGGCGGCGTGATCTACGCCGCGAGCACGTCGTGGGCGATCGGCGTCGACTGCGCGACGTTCCTGGTCTCGGCCGAGCGCGCTGTTGATGATGCGGCCGACGCCCGACGCCCCGTCGCACGCCCGGCAGCTCCATGCTCGCCGAGATCAAAGAGGGCATCCGCTACGTTCGCGCCACGAGGTGGCTCCGCGCGGGACTGGTCGCGGCGGGCATCGCCAACGCCATCATGTTCAGTCCGATGGCGGTGCTGCTGCCGTTCTTGTTGCGCCACACCTTGCACGACAGCAAGGTGGTCGTGGGCTACACCTTCGCCGTCATGGGCTTCTCGGGCGCGCTCGGGGCGCTGGTGGCCTCGAACCTGAGAACGCCGCGACGACCGCGTCCGCGTCATGTGGACCTTCTGGACGATCAGCTCACTCTCGGGGCTCATCGTGGGCTTCGCCACCAACTTCTGGGAGGTCATGATCTTCCCGCTCGATCGCCTCGCCGCTGTTGCTGCTCGGCAACGTCATCTGGGAGTCGATGATGCAGACCGAGGTGCCGCGTGAACTGCTCGGGCGCGCGAGTTCCGTCGACTGGTTCATGTCGTTGGGTCTGGCCCCCATCGGACTGGTCGTCGCGGGACTGCTGGCGACCGAGTGGGGCGTGCGCACCTACTTCGTGGTGGTCAGCCTGGCGTCGGCGGCACCGGGGGTGTGGATCATCCTCTCGCGCAAGATCAACGAGGTCGACGCGGGCCGCGTCAAGGAATCGGAAGTTGCGGCGCCTCCGCCAGCGACATACCCACTAGGCGAGAGCCCCTCTTCGCAGAACCTGGGTATATAGCCTCCGGTCGAAACGACCGGCCCTTGGCCTCGCCCACCCGTCCCCCGCGTACCTCGACCCACTCGTCGTTCGTGGACTCATTCACCACGTGCGCGACGAAGACCCAGTGCTGACGCCGTTCTTTGACGCCGTCCACGACGACGGCGTCGCCGGCGCGCACGCCGTTCCAGCGGGTGCTGCGCACCACGTGGCCGTGACGGGTGACGACGGCGCGTGGTTTCATACGTCATTTCTACTCGGTGGCTCTGTGGTCACTCGACGTCACAGCGCGGTCCTACGGTAGGAACATGACCTTCACCCAGGAGTTGCCCCGCTCGCTCTCCCCCTCTCGACTCTCGGACTTTCAGGCCTGCCCCCGGCGCTACCAGTACACCTCGATCGAGCGCATCCCCCAGCCCGCCTCCTACGCCACGGCCAAGGGTCGCTTCGCGCACTTCGTCTTCGAGCAGCTCTTCAACCTCCTCCCCGACGAGCGCACCATCGAGCGCGCGCGCGAGTTCGTCCCGGCGGCCGTCGAGGCGATCCTCACCGAGGACGTGCGACGCGACATCGCCATGGACGACGCGATGATGACGCGGCTGCTCCGCGAGACCGACGCGATCATCACGACGTACTTCCAGATGGAGGACCCGACGACGGTCACCAGCGAAGGCGTGGAGCTGCGACTCGGCGCCACGGTCGACGGCGCGCCGCTCTTCGGCATCCTGGACCGGCTCGACCGTGACGCCGACGGGTCGCTCACCATCGTCGACTACAAGACCGGCGGCCTGCCGAATCGCAACTACGACTCCCAGACCTTCGCCAACGCCGAGCTCTACGCCGCCCTGTGCGAAGCCGAGCTCGGAGAGAAGCCGACCAAGATCCGACTGATGTACGTGGCCCAGGGCGAGAGCATCGAACGCAACGTCAGCGACGTCGTCGTCAAGGCCCGTTCGCACTCCGCGGCCAACGCGTGGGAGAAGATCAACCGGTTCTACGTCGACGGCGAGTTCCCGGCGACGCCCTCGGTGCAGGGCCTGTCGCTTCTGTTCCTTCAAGGACCTCTGTCGCGCGAACGGCGTCGCGGTCCCGGTCTGATACTCGAAGGTTGCGGCGATTTCACCTTTAGGCTGAGGGTTATGCAATCGTTCGACCTCTCCTTTGACTACCGCTGTCCCTTCGCCAAGAACATCCACCTGCACGTCATCGACGGCGCTGCGCGCCGGCGCCGACTTCGAGGTCAACTTCGTGCCCTGGTCGCTCAGTCAGGGCAGCCGCGGTGACGGCCCGGACGTGTGGAACGACCCCGCCTACGACGCCGACCTGCTCTCGCTGGCCGCCGCGGTCTCGGTGCGCGACCAGCAGAGCGAGTACTTCCTCGACGCGCACGAGGCGCTCTTTCGCGCCCGCCACGACCGCGCGATCCGACTGGTCACGCTGGACGAGATCAGCAACGTCCTCGCGCCGTTCGGGCGTCGACATGGCCCAAGTCGCCGCCGACGTCGCCTCGCGCCGGCCCCACGACGTGATCGCGGCCGCGTCACAAGGAGTTCGAGCGCTTCGAGGCCTTCGGCGTGCCCACCTTCGTCGTCAACGACGACGCGACCTTCGTGCGCTACATGAGCGAGCCCGGCGAGCGACCCGACGCAGTCCGTCGAACTGATCACCGCGCTGCTCGCCATGATGACGGACGCGACCCGACCTGAACGAGTTCAAGCACACCCAGCTGCCGCGCTAGTACGAGCTACCTCGACTGGTACTCGATCAGCGTGTCGTAGGTCTCGTCGCGGTCGTCGCCTCGCCGGCCATCGACGCCGAGAACTCCGTGACGCCGGCCTCGGCCAGTTCGTGCAGCTTCTCTAAGACCTGCGCGCGCGTGCCGAACAGACCGACGTCGGCCGGACCCTCGGCCCCTTCGCGGTCGAGCATCGCGCGATAGCTCGGCAGCGTGCCGTAGATCTCGAGGTTCTGGTTCACCGTTCGCCATGGTGTCGGCGACGTCGCTGGTCACCGAGATCGGCAGGCTGCACACCACGCGCGGCGCGGGTCGACCGGCCGCCGCCGCGGCGGCGTTGATCGTCGGCGCGACGTGCGTCGCGATCGTCTTCACGCCGGTCATCCAGGTCAACGTGCCGTCGGTCACGGTGCCGGCCATCTCGAGCATCTTGGGCGCCAGGGCGGCCACCAACAGACTGGGCGTTCGCGTCTCGCTCGGTCCCAGGATGCCGATGGTCGTCGCGCTCACGCGCTCCCCGTGCACGCTGCACGCGCTCGCCGCGCAGCATCGGCGCCAGGGCGTCGAGGTACTCGCGCATGTAGCTGGCCGGGCGGTCGAAGGAGATCCCCCACATACCCTCGACGACGGCCTTGTGCGAGAGACCGATGCCGAGCGAGAGTCGCCCGCCGATGGCCTCTTGGACGGTGCGCGCCTGGGCGGCCAGCATCGTGGGGTGGCGCGTCTGGATCGGCACGACGGCCGTGCCGAGGTCGAGGTCGCGGTACTCGCGTCCGACGACGGCGAAGACGGTGAGGGTGTCGGGTCCGAAGATCTGCGACGACCACATCCGAGTGAAGCCGCGCTCCCGCAGTGCCGCGGCGCGTTCGAGCGTCTTCTCGAGCGGTCCGTCGACGTCCAAGCCGATGGCGATGTCCATCCGGGCCTCCTTCTTCGACCGATATCGTTACGGTCGTGTTGATCGAATCCCAACCTACTGGTCCGGTATCAGTGGGGGTGGTGGGAGCGGGCCAGCTGGCGCGGATGATGGGCGAGGCGGCGCACGGGGCCGGCGTCATCTTGACGGTCCTCGCGTCGTCGCCCGAGGACTCGGCCGTCGCCACGGCCGACGCAGTGGTCCTCGGTTCGCCCGACGACGCCGACGCGCTCGACGAACTCGCGTCCCGGGTCGACGTCGTCACCTTCGACCACGAACTGGTCGATCTCGATCAGATCGCGGCCCTCGAAACTCGCGGCGTGGTCGTGCGCCCGGGCGCACGCGCGCTGCGCTTCGCCGTCGACAAGGGCCACCAGCGACGGGCCTTCGACGCCGCGGGCGTCCCGCTGCCGAGGTTCATCGTCGTCGACGTCCTCGCGCGATCCGATGTTGAAGGGCTTCCTCGACAGCGTCGGACCGCCGGTCTTGAAGGCCGCGCGCGGCGGCTACGACGGACGCGGCGTGCTCTTCCCGCAGAGCCGCGCCGAGACCATCGCGATGATCGACGAACTCTGCAGCCACGACGAGCGTGGTGGTCGAAGAGCGACTCAATCTGCGCGGCGAGCTGGCGCTGGTCGTCGTGCGCGGCGTGAACGGCGAGTACGCCAGCTATCCCCTGGTGTCGACGGTGCAGTCCCAGGGGCATGTGCGTGGAGGTCCGCTACCCCGCCGATGGTCGACGAGGACACCGCACGCGAAGCCGATCGGCTCGGGACGAAAGATCGCCACGCTGGTGGGCGCCGTGGGCGTGCTGGCCATCGAGTTCTTCGTGAGCGACCACGGTCTGGTCGTCAACGAGATCGCCCTTCGCCCGCACAACACGGGACACTGGACGATCGAGGGCGCGCGCACCAGTCAGTTCACCAATCACCTGTTGGCCGTGAGCGGCCGCGCGCTGGGATCGACCGAGGCGATCGTTGCCTTCGGCGGTGATGGTGAACGTGGTCGGCGCCGACGAGCCGGGATCGATCGACGGCGCTCGGAGCGTCGCCGGCGCGCACGTGCACGACTACGGCAAGTCGTGGCGGCCGGGACGCAAGCTCGGTCACGTCACCGTCGTGGGCGACGATGCGCGCAGCGGCGCACGTGACAGCATGGGAGAGCGCGCGAGCGTACGGCACGGGGACTCGGGAGACATAGTGGCAGCCACTGGTGGGGATCGTCATGGGCAGCTCCTCGGACCTCGAGGTCATGAACGGCGCCGTCGACGGTCCTCGAGCGCTTCGCCGTCGCCAGCGAGGTGCACGTCGTCTCGGCGCACCGCACGCCCGAAGCCATGATCGAGTACGGTCTGGCACGCGCGCTCGCGCGGACTGAAGGTCCTGATCGCCGGCGCCGGCGGCGCGGCGCACCTGCCGGGCATGCTGGCCGCGGTGACGACGCTGCCGGTCATCGGCGTGCCGGTCGCGCTGGCGCAACTCGACGGCCTGGACTCCCTGCTCTCGATCGCCCAGATGCCGCGCGGCGTGCCGGTCGCCACGGTCGCCGATCAACGGCGCCACCAACGCCGGGCTGCTCGCCGCGCGCATCCTCTCGCTCGGCGACGACGCGTTGGCGACTCGCGCTCGAGGAGTACCGCCAGGAGTTGGCGACGCAGGCCGCCCAACAGGACCGCGAACTGCCGCGAAGTTAACGACTTTCTTACAATCGATCCGGCGGCATTTCGTTCGCGGGGTACCCGCGTTGCCCCCTAGTGTGGACTCGTAACTAAGGAGGCCCCCATGGGTATCATGAAGCGCGTCAGCACCATCTTTCAGGCCAAGGCGAACTCGGCGCTGAACAAGGCTGAGGACCCCCGCCAGACGCTCGATCTCTCGTACGAACAGCAGCTCGACAACCTCACCAAGGTCAAGCGCGCCGTCGCCGACGTCGCCACCGCGCGCAAGCGCGTGGAGATCCAGGCCGAGCAGCTGAAGAGCCAGGGCGACAAGCTGGCCGAGCAGGCCAAGGCCGCCCTGGCCCAGAACAACGAGCCGCTCGCGCGCGAAGCGCTCTCGCGCCGCCAGGCCATCACGGTCCAACTGGCCGACCTCGAGACCCAGCACGCCACCATCGTCGACCAGGAACAGAAGCTGACCGACACCGCCCAGCGCCTCCAGACCGAGGTCGAGGCCTTCCGCACCAAGAAAGAGACCATCAAGGCGACCTACACGGCCGCCGAAGCGTCGGCGCACATCTCCGAAGCGGTCAGCGGGATCTCGACGTCCATGGGCGACGCCGGCGCCGCGATGCAGCGCGCCCAGGACAAGGTGGCCGAGATGCAGGCGCGCAGTGGCGCGCTCGACGAGCTCCTCGCCTCCGGGGCGCTCACCGACCTCACGAGCACCAACGACGACATCCAGGCCCAGCTCGACAAGGCCAAGGGGACCTCGGACATCGACGCCCAGATCGCCGCCTTGAAGACCCAGGTCGGGGCCGGGGCCACGTCGGAGCTGGCCTCGGGCGACGCTCCGCGCCGCCGACGGCCGACGACCGACAGCCGAGGAGGCCAAGTAATGGCCAAGTCGAAGATCGAGAGTGACCACGGGCTGAACGTTCGCATGTTCATGACGGGCCTCGCGCTCGTCATCCTCTACGTCATCATCTTCACTGTGCTGTTGAGCGTCGGGGTGCAGCTGGGCTTCGTCATCGTGATCTGCTTCGGGCTGCTCTTCTCCCAGTACTTCTTCTCGGACAAGATCGCGATGTTCTCGATGCACGCCAAGGAGGTGACGCCGGCCCAGGAGCCCAAGTTGCACGAGATCGTGGACCGCCTCTGCCTGCTCGCCAACATGGAAAAACCCCGCGTGGGCGTCGCCGAGATGGACATCCCCAACGCCTTCGCCACCGGCCGCAGCCCCAAGCACGCGGTGATCTGCGCCACCCGGGGACTGATGAACCGTCTGAACGACGAGGAACTCGAAGCGGTCCTCGCCCACGAACTGAGCCACGTCGCCCACCGCGACGTCGCGGTGATGACGATCGCCTCGGGGGTCGGCATGCTCGCCGGCCTGGTCAGTCGAATCGCGTTGTGGAGCACGTTGCTCACCGGCGGCGGCCGCAGTCGCAGCGGCAATCAGATCGTCCTGCTCGAGATGCTGACCTTCGTCATCTCGATCGTCATCTACATCATCGCCTTCTTGTTGACGATGGCGCTCTCGCGCTACCGCGAACTCGCGGCCGACCGCTCGGGCGCGATCCTCATCGGCAAGCCCAGCGTGCTCGCCAGCGCGCTGGTGCACGTCACCGGCGACATGGGCAAGATCCCGCGCACCGACCTTCGCAAGTCCGAGGGCATGAACGCCTTCTTCTTCGCCCCGGCCCTGGCCGGTAACACGGCCGCGTCGCTCTTCTCGACGCACCCGTCGCTGGAGAAGCGACTGGACGCGCTGAAGAAGCTCGAAGTCGAACTCAACGGCTAGTGGGTCTTCGCGACGCTCTCTTCGGTCGTACCAAGCAGGTCGCACCGAAACTCGACGGGCTCTTCGCCCTGCCCTCGGCGGCGCTGACGTTGCAGAGCGAACTGGACCTCGTCTCGTCGGGCAACGCCGGTCTGTGCTTCAAGGCCGGCAGCGGTGAGACCACGATCACGACCGACGACGAGATCCTCGAGCTGCTGAACTTCGACGACCAGACCGGCACCGTCAAGGTTACGACCGACGATCTCGGTTTCAAGTGGCTGGTCGTCACCGACCCCGAACTCGACGGCCTGGTCACCCGTATTCACGGGGCCAACACCACCATGGTCGAGCACGGACTCGGCCCGCGGCTGCTCTGCGCCGTCTTCGGCTTCGTCCCCAAGACACCGCCAGGCGACGGCGCGGTCCGTCTGGTCTATCTCCTCAAGCAGGGCACCTTCTACCCCTTCGCACCGACCGGGCCGAGCCAGCGCGACAACGAGCTCGAACTGCGCGTGCGATCGTTCGTCGGCGACGACCTGCCCATCGAGAAGGACCTCTCGCGCTGGATGGCGCTCTGGAACCTCCCGGTCTCTTAGACCACGAAGTCGGCGAACTCGGTGACGATCGACGTCGAGACCCTCGGCGTAGTCGAGGTCTAACTGCGTCAGCGCATCGGCGTCGTGGGACCAGACTTCGAAGCGCACGCGCCGGTACCCCAGCGTCACGTCGGGATGATGGTCGAGGCCCTCGGCCAGCGCCACCTGCGCTTGAAGTAGTCGTACGCTGCTCGGGTAGTCCGTCGTCCGGACCTCGCGTACGAGATGTCCATCTTCGACGCGCCACTCGGGATGGGCCGCGACCCAGGTCTCAATGATGGCGTCGTCGAGTGGAGCGGGTCGTCGTCAAGGGTGCGTCATGTCCTCGGGCACGACCGCGGCGTCGAACTCCTCGGCGCTCATAAGGCCCAGCGTGACCACTGCCTCGCGCAACGTGGTGCCTTCGTGATGGGCGTTCTTGGCGACGGCGGCGGCCTTGTCGTAGCCAATGATCGGAGCGAGGGCGGTGACCAGCATCAACGAGTCGTGCAGGTGCTGGGAGATTCGTTCGACGTCCGGCTTCGAGTCCTTCGATACAGAACTCGCGGAACCGATCGCACGCGTCGGTGAGGAGGTCGACCGAGTTCAAGAAGTTATGAATGAGGACGGGCTTGCACACGTTCAGTTCCAGGTTGCCGCGCGAGCCGGCCGACGTCACGGCGACGTCGTTGCCGAACACCTGCACCGCCACCATGATCATCGCCTCGCACTGGGTGGGATTGACCTTTCCGGGCATGATGGAACTGCCCGGCTCATTCTCCGGCAACTTCAACTCACCCAGTCCCGAACGCGGACCCGAACCAAGCCAGCGGATATCGTCGGCAATCTTCGTCAGGCTCGCGGCGAGCGTCTTGATCGCTCCGTGGGCGAAGACGAGCGCGTCATGCGCGGCCAGGGCAGCGAAAAAGTTGGGCGCCGTGACGAAAGGCTTGCCGGTGAGCGCGGCGATGGTGACCGCCACGCGCTCACCGAACTCCGGATGGGTATTGAGTCCCGTGCCGACGGCCGTACCGCCCGCCGCCAACTCACAGAGTCCGGGCAGTACGAGCTCAAATCGGGCGAGATCGGCGTCGAGTTGGGCGACGTAGCCCGAGAATTCCTGACCGAGCGTGAGGGGCACGGCGTCCATCAAGTGCGTCCGCCCGATCTTCGTGATGCCGGCGAAGGCTTCGGACTTCTGATTCAGCGCGTCACGCAATCGGGCCACCGAGGGTATTAAACGGTCAGTGATCTCGAGGACCGCCGCGATGTGCATCGCCGTGGGGAACGTGTCGTTGGACGACTGGGACATGTTGACGTGGTCGTTCGGGTGAATGGGATCCTTACTGCCCATCACGCCGCCCGACAACTCGATGGCGCGATTCGAAATGACTTCATTGACGTTCATGTTGGTCTGCGTGCCGGAGCCGGTTTGCCAGATTCGCAGTGGGAACTCGTCAGCGAGAACACCGTCAATGATTTCGCGCGCGGCGCGCTCGATCAGCGACGCGCGCTCCGAATCAAGCTTGCCCAAATCACGATTCACCTGGGCCGAAGCGAACTTCAAAATGCCGAACGCGCGAATCAGTGCGGGGGGCATCGTCTCGTGCCCGATGGCGAAGTGATGAAGGCTTCGTTCGGTTTGGGCGCCCCAGTAATGATTCGCTGGTACCTCGATCATGCCCATCGAGTCCGACTCGATCCTCACCTCACTCATTGCAGCCTCTCTACTTCTTCTTGACAGACTTCTTCGCGGGCTTCTTCTTGATTGGCGCCTTTTTCACTGACGTCTTCTTGGCGGGTGCCTTCTTCACCGGTGACTTCTTGGCGGGTGACTTCTTGGCGGGTGCCTTCTTCGACGATGTCTTCTTCGCGGCTGCCTTCTTCGACGATGTCTTCTTCGCGGCTGCCTTCTTCGCCGGAGCCTTCTTCGCCGGTGCCTTCTTCGCCGGAGCCTTCTTCGCCGGTGCCTTCTTCGCCGGAGCCTTCTTCGCCGCAGCCTTCTTCGCGGGTGGCTTCGTCGCCGGAGCGTCTTCTGGCGGGCGCCTTCTTCGCTGCCGCCTTCTTCGCCGGCTTCTTTGATTCGGCCGGTCGAGTAGCGGCGGGGGGCATCACTAGAGCAATCGCTTCCAGATCAGCGGACACTGCACCGTCGTAAAGTTTGATGCCCTCCACGACGACCTGTCGAGCCGCCATGACGTCTTCCCATCGAGGTCCCTCACCGGTTCCTGGAACTTCGAGCAGCAATGGCAGGTCACGGAAATCCGGATGTCCGACCAGGGCAGCCAGGCCCATCGTTCCAATCGTTCCTTCGCCGATATTGGCGTGACGGTCGCGGTTGCCGCCCAGTTCGATCTTGGAGTCGTTCAGGTGGAAGCAACGAAGGCGTCCGAGGCCTATGCGCATATCGATATCGTGCACGAGTTTGTTCGTCGCGTGGGTGGTCGAATAGTCGACGCCGCTGGCCCAAAGGTGTTGGGTGTCGATGCACAGGCCGATCCGCTCATCGCCGCCCGTGGCGTCGATCAAGGCTTGAATCTCTTCGAACTTTCGACCGACCGGACCGTCAGCACCGGCCGCGTTCTCGATCAAGATCGGGCAGTCCGCGACACCGGCGGGTGCCGAGTCCGCGGTATCGAGCGCGCGCTTGAACGCCTCGGCCATCTGCGGCAAGGCCTGCTCGAAACCGACGCCTTTGTGCGAGCCCACGTGCAAGACGACGCCCGACGACGCCATGCCCCGTCCCGTGGAGAGGTTGCTGATCAAACAGTCGACCGACTTCTCGTACAGTTCCTTTTCCGGAGTGGCCAGGTTGATCAAGTACGTGGCGTGACAGAACGTGTGCGTGACGCTGGGATGATTCGCCTGCGCCTCGCGGTACGCCTCTAAGACCTCCGGCGCGTACTGCGACGGTTTCCACATTCGGGGACTCTGGGTGAAAATCTGAATCGACGTGGCGCCGATATCGACGCCCTCTTCTAGCGAGGGGACGAGCTTGCCGCCCCCGCGTACGTGTGCACCTATGTTCATTACAGTAAAACTACCTTCACTTCAGGCAACGACGACAGGATTCACATGACTGATACATTCACGCCCGCCGCCCGCGACCTCATCGCCAAAAAGGTCCTCGCGCACGTGGCCAGCCTCGACCCCGACGGCTCTCCGAACGTGTCGCCGGTGTGGACCGAGCTCGACGGTGACGACTTGGTGATCACCACGTCGCTGGGCCGCGCCAAGGCCCGCAACCTGGCGACCGACCCCCGCGTCGCGGTCTCGATCGTCGATCCCGACGACGACGATTCGCTCATCACGCTGCGCGGCTCCGTCGTGGGATTCACCACCGATCGGCGCCGACGAGGTCAGCGACCGACTGGCGAAGAAGTACATGGGCGTCGACTCGATCCCGAAACTCGCAAGGCGAGATCCGCGTCACCGTGCGGATCCAACCCGACCGGATATCGAACCAGCCCGAGTAGCGACTAGCGGTACGTCGTCACCTCGCCGGCAGCGCTCGATTTGCGCGACGCCTCGCGGAGCACCTGGTCACCGCGCTTTAGGACGGTACCGTCGAAGCTCCAGACGGCGATCGGGGCGGGCGGGGCCGGCCGGTTGTAGGCGCCGACGAGCGTGGCGACCGCGTTGGAGAAGTTCACCTCGTCATTCGAGAAGAGCGCTTCGACGACCGCGGCGCTGGCGTCGGCCAGGGAGGCGCGCACGACGACGACGTCGAGAGGAACGAGCCAGCTCAGCGTGGCGACGTCGCGCGCCGCCATTTGCGCCGAGTAGTTCTCCGAGAGTTCCAGCCAGACGCCCAGGGGCTGCGTCAGGGAGTCGTGCAGTGATCCCAGGGCGACGACCGTGTCGGCGTCGTTCACAGAGACGACGACGTGACGGGCGTGGGCTTCGTCGACGAGCGCGTCGAGCGAGTCGAAGCGGACGTCGAGATCGGACCAACGCCATGACCTAGGGCTGCAGGTCCTCTTTGGGCAGCTTCTCGATGTTCACGTCGCGAAAGGTCAGCACGCGCACCGACGGGACGAAACGGGCCGTGCGGTACATGTCCCAGACCCAGGCGTCGTTGAGCGTGACCTCGAGCAGGGTGGGCGTGCCCGGGGAGCGGACCTCGACGACGACGTCGTTGGCGAGGTAGAAGCGGCGATCGGTCTCGACCGCGTAGTTGAACGTGCCGACGACTGCCTTGTACTCCTGAACGAGAGCGAGTTCCAGCGTCGACTCGTAGTCGTCGAGTTCCTCTTCGCCCACGCCTATTGCGTGCGCTCGGTGACGCGCAGTTCCTTGATCTTGGCGGCCTTGCCGCGCAGGTCGCGGAGGTAGTACAGCTTGGCGCGACGGACGTCGCCGTAGGACTCGACCTCGATCTTGGCGATGGTCGGCGCGTGGACGGGGAAGGTGCGTTCGACGCCCACGCCGAAACTGATCTTGCGGACGGTGAACGTCTCGTGCACGCCCGATCCCTGGCGGCGGATGACCACGCCCTGGAAGATCTGGACGCGCTCGCGGGTGCCCTCGACGACGCGGACGTGGACCTTCAGGGTGTCGCCGGTACGGAACGAGGGGATGTCATCGCGAAGGGAGTCGCGGTCGATGAGGTCGGTCGGGTTCATGGGAGCGGTCCCTTTCGGATCACTGAGGCTTTAGAAGTTTAGCCGTTTCGCGCGTTCTCATCCAACACCGGGAATTCGGCCAGTATGGCGTCGTCCTCGTCGCTCAAGCCGCCGCGCGCGACGATCAGGTCGGGACGACGTTCGATCGTTCGTCGCAGCGCCTGGGCGCGACGCCAGCGCGCGATTCGCGCGTGGTCGCCCGATCGCAGGATCTCGGGCACCGCGACGCCGCGCACCTCGGCCGGCTGGGTGTAGTGCGGGTACTCGAGCAGTCCGTCGCTGAAGGACTCCTCGAGCGCGCTCTCGTCGTTGCCCAGCGCCCCCGGTCAGCAGCCGCACCACGGCTTCGATCACGCACAGCGCCGCGAGCTCGCCGCCGGCCAGCACGAAGTCGCCGAGGGAGATCTCGTCGTCGACCGCCAGGTCGAGCGCGCGCTGGTCGATGCCCTCGTATCGACCGCAGAGCAGGGAGAATCCTTCCAGCGTCGCCAGTTCGCGCGCGACTTCCTGCGTGAAGGGACGCCCCGATGGCGTCAGCGCGATCAGCGGTCGCGCGATTTCGGGGTGTTGCTCGAGAGTGTGCAGTATCGGCTCGGCGCGCAGCACCATGCCCGCTCCCCCGCCGAAGGGCGTGTCGTCCACCGTGCGGTGCGCGTCGTCGGTGGCGTCACGCAGGTCGTAGAGATGAAAATGCCACACGTCGCGCTCACTCGCGCGACCGAGCACCGAGGTCGAGGCGTAGTTGGCGATGGCGTCGGGGAAGAGGGTCAAGACGTCGACGCGCAGGGTCATTCGAAGAGTCCTTCGGGCGCGTCGACGTCGATGCGTACGTTGGCGTCCACGGTCGTGACGAAGGTGAGGGGCACGAGGGCGCCGCTGTCGAGGACCAGGAGGTCACTCGCGGGGTTGGCCTCGACGCCGACGACCACCCCGCGGCGAACGCCGTGGGCGTCATAGACCTCGGCGTCGTAGAGCTGATCGATCCAGATGACGCTCTCGTCCTCCAGTCGAGGAGCCGAGAGCACGACGCCGCGCCAGTGCTCGGCCTGCTCGCGCGTCTCGACGCCCTCGAAGGTCACGATGAAGCGGTGCTGGTGGGCGATGGAGGCCATGACCCGGAGAGGCCCGCGTTCGGTGATCAGTTCGCTCCCGGGCGCGAGGCGTTCGGTGCGGTCACTCCAGAGGTCGACCAGGACCTGACCCTTGAGTCCCTGTGCCTTGATGATTCGCCCGACCTCGAGCGTGGGGCGCTCTTCGGCGCTCACGATTAGTCGACGATGTCGACGGAGGTCGTCACGCCGTCGCGTGCGCCCGCGGCGCCGACGAGGGCGCGAATGGCTTGCGCCGTGCGACCGCGGCGTCCGATGATCCGGCCCATGTCGTTGGCGCCCACGCTGAGTGAGAGAACGACCTTGCCCTGGCGCTCCGAGACGTCGACCGAGACCGCGCTGGCGTCCTCGGCGAGCGACGTGGCGATGAACTGCAAGACGGCGGTCGCCGTGGCGGCGTTGGCGACCGAGTCACTGACTCTTGGTTGACGTCGTCGTCCTCGTAGCCCGTCGTCAATCGTGTTGACGTCGCCGGCGACGTAGTCGTTGACGTCGCTCACGGCGCGACCTCGGCGGCCGGAGCGGCCTTGGCGGCCTTGGCGGCTTCGAACAGGTCGAGCGCTCCGCTGGTCTTGAGCAGCTTGGCGACGCGTTCGGTCGGCTGGGCGCCCTGTTGGAGCCAGCGCACGACCTTGTCGTTGTCGATCAGGGTGACGGTCTCGGGCTCGGCGGCCGACAGGCCCCGGGGCTGGTAGGTGCCGACGATCTCGAGGAAGGCCCCGGAACGGGCCCGACGGCTCTCGGCCGCCACGACGCGGTAGGTCGGTTGCTTCTTCTTACCCATGCGTACCAAACGAAGTTTCACAGCCACGACGAAATTCCCTTCAAACCTTTTGTCCCGGTCCACCGGAACTGGGCGAGATACCCGAGCGTCAAAGTTTAGCGTTGTTTGGGAGGTGTAACCCTCCCGCCTTTCTTCTTCTTGTTTTTGCCACCGCCGCCGCGAGCGCTCTGCGCCGGCCTTCATCCCGGCCCCCAGCGCTTCGAATCCGGGAGGCAGCGACTCACCGCGTTGCGCCTGCGCCTTCGCCGCCAGGTTCGCCATGCGACCCATCCCGGGCACGGCCGGCGACGCGCCGTTGCCCATCTGTCGCATCATCTTTCGCATCTCGTTGAACTGCTTCAGGAGTTGGTTGACCGCGCTCACGGTCGTGCCCGATCCGCGGGCGATGCGCGTGCGTCGCGATCCGTCGATGATGACCGGTTCGCGACGTTCGCGCTTGGTCATCGACCGGATGATCGCCTCCACTTTGTTGAGCTCGCCCTCGTCGACGTTGTTGGCCGCGCTGCGCATCTCCTTGGTGACGCCGGGCATCATCTTCATGATCCCGCCGAGCGATCCCATCTTGCGCACCTGATTCAGTTGGGCCAGGAAGTCGTCCAGCGTGAAGGTCCCGCTCATCATCCGACCGGCGCTCTCGGCGACGATGTCGGAGTCCATTCGTTGCTCGGCCTGCTCGATCAAGGAGAGCACGTCGCCCATCCCGAGGATCCGCGAGGCCATCCGGTCGGGGTGGAAGAGCTCGAAGTCCTCGATCTTCTCGCCGGTCGACGCGAAGACCACCGGTCGACCGACCACGCCGCGCGCCGACAGCACGGCGCCGCCGCGCGCGTCGTAGTCGAGCTTGGTGACGATGATGCCCGACAGCTCCAGGGTCTCGTGGAAGGCCTTCGCCGTGACGACGGCGTCTTGGCCGGTGACGGCGTCGATGACGAGGAACGTGTAGTGCGGCGACGTGACCTTACTGATGGAGCGCACCTCGTCCATCAGCGCTTCGTCGATGGAGAGTCGCCCGGCGGTGTCGATGATGACGACGTCGCGGCCGAGCCGCGTCGCCTCTTTCAGACCGCCTCGCGCCACTTCGATCGGGCTGGAGGAGTCGGAGAAGACGTCGACGCCGACTTGGGCACCGAGGACGCGCAACTGCTCCACGGCGGCCGGTCGCTGGAGGTCGGCCGCGATCAGGTACGGCTGGCGTCCCTGCTGTTTGAACCACGCGGCCAGCTTGGCCGCGGCCGTCGTCTTGCCGGCGCCCTGGAGACCGGCGAGCAAGACGACCGTGGGCGGCTTCGAGGCGTAGGTGACCTTGAGGGCCGATCCCCCGAGCACTTCGATCAACTGTTCGTGAACGGCCTTGATGACCTGCTGGCCGGGCGCGAGCGTCTGGCTGAGCGCTTCGCCGCTGAGGCGTTCGCGCACGGCGTCGAGGAACGCGCGCACGACGCCGAGTTCGACGTCGGCCTCCAGCAGCGCCGCGCGCACCTCGCCCAGCGCCTCGTCCAGGTCGGCGTCACTGAGGCGCCCGCGCGAGCGCAGCGACGTGCCGAGTCGTTCGAATCGTTCGCTCAGGGCATCAAACATGTGATTCAGGCTAACGTTAGGCGTCGAGCAGTGAATCGACGAAGGCCTCGGGTTCGAAGGCGATCAGGTCCTCGACGCCTTCGCCGATACCGACGAACTTGACGGGTATGCCGAGGTCGCGTTCGATCGCGACCACGATCCCGCCGCGCGCCGTGCCGTCGAGTTTGGTGAGCACGATGCCCGTGATCTCGGCCGCGGCGAGGAACTCGCGCGCCTGGCTCAACGCGTTCTGACCGGTCGTCGCGTCGAGCACCATGAAGGTCTCCACGACTTCACCGGGTTCGCGGTCGGCGACGCGACGGACCTTGCTCAGTTCGTCGAGCAGGTTCGTGCTGTTGGAGCGGCGCCCGGCGGTGTCGGCGAGGACGATGTCCACACCCCGGGCGGCGGCGCGGCCGAGCGCGTCGTGCACGACCGAACCGGGGTCGGCGCCTTCGGCGGCGCGCACGATGTCGGCCCCGGTTCTCGTCGCCCACTGCTCGAGTTGGTCGGCTGCGGCCGCGCGGAAGGTGTCGCCGGCGGCCAGCATCACGCTGCGACCGGCGTCGATCTGGCGCTTGGCCAGTTTGCCGATCGTGGTGGTCTTGCCGACGCCGTTGACGCCCACGAAGAGCCAGACCGGCACGCGACCGCCCTGCGCCGTCGTGGTGACCGTGCGCTCGGCGGTCAGTGAATCGAGCAGCGACGCGCGAACCGCGCTGGCGACCCCGTCGGGCGCGCCGTTCGTGCGCAGGTTGTCGAGGATCATCGAGGTGGTGGCGACGCCGACGTCACTGCGCAACAACACCTCTTCGACGATCTCCAGTTGCGTCGTCGCTCAGCGCGCCCGCGCCGGAGATCGAGCGGACCCGATCGAAGACGCTGCGCGACGACCCCAGGCGTTGGGCGAGGGACGGCGCCGTCCAACGACGGACGCTCGGCCAACTCGGTGACCAGCACCGTGGGCATCGCCGCGCGCGGGGGCGACGCGATGGCGACGCGGCCCCGGCGCCGACGACGCGCGACGACGACGCCAAGTCCCACGACCAACACGACCGCGACGACGATGATGGCGACGATCACGCCGATTCGACCTCTCGGGTGCGCTGCGCTCGCTGGCTGATCACCTTGGACGACGCGCCCGGTCCCATGGTCACGCCGTAGAGGGCGTCGGCCGCTTCCATGGTTCGCTTCTGGTGCGTCACGATCAACAGCTGCGCCTCGTCGCGGAACTCGTCGACCAGGCTGAGGAAGCGCTGCAGGTTCACGTCATCGAGCGCGGCCTCGACCTCGTCCATCATGTAGAAGGGCGACGGTCGCGAACGAAAGACGGCGAAGAGGAAGGCCAGCGCGGCCATCGACCGCTCGCCACCGGAGAGCAGCGAGAGGCGCCGGACGTTGCGACCCAGCGGTCGCACCTCGATCTCCACCCCGGTGTTGAGCGGATCGTCCGGCTCGGTCAAGATGAGACGTCCCTGTCCCCCGGGAAAGAGCATGGCGATCAGCGCCGAGAAGTGTTCGTTGACGTCGGCCACCGCGGACGAGAAGGTCTCCATGATCTCTTGGTCGAGCGCGCGGATCACCTCTTGAATCTCGCGTCGGGCGTGTCGCACGTCGCTCACCTGCGCGTCCAGGTCCTTGTAGCGCTCCTCCAGCGACGACAGTTCGTCCAGGGCCAGCGGGTTGATCGGACCGAGCGAGGTGATGCGCGCTTCGAGCTCGGCGACCCGTACCTCGAGGGTGACGCCCTCGGGCAGCTCCGGGTGGGCGACGGTCCCGAGCTCGCTCGGCTCGATACCCAGGTCGTGTCGGATCAGTTCGTTGAGGTTGGCGATCTTCACCACCAGCTCGGCCTGCTCGATCTCGCTGCGGCGAACGGCGTCGCTCAACTCCGAGAGCTTGGCCTCGGCCTCTTTGCGTTCGCGGCGGACCTCTTCGAGGCGTTCGGCGCCCGCGCGCGTCGCCTCCAGCTGTTCGCGGTAGGTCGAGTCCATCGACTCCTGCGCCGTTCGAATCTCTTCGGCGCTGCGCTCGACCAGCCTCGACAGCCGATCGAGGACCTGGAGATCGAACTCCAACGACTCGCGCCGGCCGGCCGCCTCGGCGCGTTCGCTCGAACGGCCCTCTAGTCGCTGTTCGATCTCGCCCCGGCGCTGTTCGAGCAGTCGACGCCGTTCGGTGAACTCCGCTTCGCGGCGCGACAGCGCGGTCGCCTCTTCGTTCACTCGCGTGCGCAGCTGCTCCAATCCTTGACGGGCCTCGCGTCACGCGCGCTTCGCGCTCACCGGCGAGGGCCACGGCCTCTTCGAGCGCCGGCAGCTGCTCGCGCAGGCTGGACAGTTCACCGTCGTTGGTGACGATCTGCTCGGTCAGTTCGGCGAGGTCCTCACGCAGCGTCTCCTCGGCGGCACTGAGTTGATCGATCTGCGCGGCCAGTCGACGTTCTTCGCCTTCGAGGCGCTCGTGCTCGGCGTGCGCCTGGGCTTCGCGCGATGTCGCGCGGTTCAACAGTTGTCGAGCGTCGATGGCGGTCGTGTCGGCGTCCTTGCGTCGATCGCGCACGGGCGCGACGGCCGCGGTCGCGTCGCGAGCGGCCTGCTGGGCCTCTTCGACCGCCGATCGGGTCACCACCGCGCGACCGGAGGCGATGCGCCACCCGGACGACGCGAAGCGGTCGCCGTCGCGCGTCACGATGATCAGCTCGGGATTCGCCAGCGCCACGTCCATCCCCGATTCCCAGTCCCGGGCGATGAAGGCGCGCGAGAACAGAGCGTCCAGCACGCGCGTGACGTGCGTCGGCGCCTTGCTTGCGAGCACGAACGAGCGGGCGCAGCGCCTCACAGCCCGGTGGGGTGGACGGCGTGTCGATCTCGCTCTCGGCGACCGGCAGGATGAGCCCCGCTCCGTTCTCGCGGCGCAACGCCTCGAGTGACGCGCGCGCCGATTGGCGTCCGTCCACGACCATCGCCCCGACCGAGGCGCCGGCCGCCGACTCCACGGCCCGCTCCCACCCGCCTTCGATCTCGATGAGGTCGAGGAACGCGCCGAGCACGCCGTCGAGCTCGCCGATGATCGCGCGACCTCCGGCGCCGGAGAGTTCGTCGAGGGCGCGCGCCAGCGCTTCGGCGTGGGCCTCGGTGCGCGCGGCCCAGTCGGTCGCCTCGCGCAGCTCTTCGTCGCACGAGGCCTTCTCGACCTCGGCCTCGTCGGCGCCGTGCAGGGCGTCCAGTCGTTCCTGTCGCGCGCTCTCCAGGGCGGTACGTCCTTCGTCCAGCGCGTGGCGGACCATCTCGTGTTCCGAGGTGCTCTGGGCGAGTCGGGTCCTCGCATCGCCCAGGCGCGTGGTGGCGCGCCGCTCGCTCTCGCGAAGGGAGTTGAGCGAACGCTCCAAGAGAGCGATGCGTTGTCGCGTCGCGATCAACGAGGCTTCGTCGACCTCGCTCGAACCCGTGCCCCACGTCTCGTCGAAGGTCTTCTGGGCCGCGTCCAGTTCGTCCTGGGCCACGGCCACCGCTTCGCGCAAGACGTTCAAGCGCGAGGTTCTCGTCGTCGACGCTCTGGAGGTCGGTCGTGAGTTTCGCGGCGTCGGCCTCGAGGGTGGCGATGACGTTCTCGTCGGCCGAGGCGATCAGGGCCTGGCGCAGCGATCGCTCGCGTTCTTCGATGACCGAGGACGTGCCGCGGGCTCGCTCGGCCAGTCCCTGCAGAGTACCGAGCGCCGAGGCCAGCATCTCCTCGCGCCGACTGGCCATCTCGGCGGCCGCGCTGGAGGCCTGCGCGTCGAGGGTCACCAGTTCGAGGCGCAGGTCGCGCTCGCGCGCGCTCGAACCGACGAGTTCACCTTCGAGACGTCCCGCGCCGGCGTTCGAAGCCGTGGAGCCGGGTGGAGAAGAGCGCGCGGCGCGCGACGCGGAGGTCGGCCTCGACGTCGGAGTAACTGCGCGCCGAGACTGCCTGGCGTTCCAGCGGCCGCATCTGGCGACGCACCTCGCGCACCAGGTCGCCCAGGCGTTCGATGTTCTCCTGGGTGGCGGCCAGTCGGCGCTCGGCGCGCTCTTTGCGACGGCGATGCTTCAAGACCCCGGCCGCCTCTTCGACGACCGCGCGACGATTCTCCGACGAGGAGTTGAGGATGGCAGTCCAGCTGGCCCTGACCGATGATCATGTGCTGTTGGCGTCCGACGCCGGAGTCGCTCAGCAGCTCCTGCACGTCCAGCAGTCGACAGGTCGTGCCGTTGATGGCGTACTCGGAGTCGCCGCTTCGAAAGAGCGTGCGCGAGATCGTCACCTCGGCGCCGTCGATGGGGAGTTTGCCCGAGGAGTTGTCCAGGGTGAGCGCCACCTCGGCCCGCCCCAGCGCCGGGCGGTTCGCGGTGCCCATGAAGATGACGTCGTCCATCTTCGAACTGCGCAACGCCCTGGTGCTCTGGGCCCCCAGCACCCAGGTCACGGCGTCGACCACGTTGGACTTTCCCGATCCGTTGGGACCGACCACCGCCGTCACCCCGGTCTCGAATTCGAGCACGGTGTTGTCGGCGAAGGACTTGAAGCCCTTCATGGTCAATCGCTTAAGAAACACGGAACGACGCTACCAATGCTCGGCGACGCGCGCTGGTTGTTACGACTGGCATTTCGCGCAGTAGAACGTCGAACGTCCGCGCACCGTTTCTCGCTCGATGGGCTGGCGGCACTGGAGGCACGGCTGACCCTCGCGGTTGTAGACCTGGTGGAACTGTTGGTAGGAGCCGGCGACGCCGTCGGGGTCGACGAACTGCTCGTCGTCCAGGGTCGAGCCGCCGTGCTTGATCGCCTCGGTCAGGGTCTCGGAGATGGCGCGGTGCAGTCGGCGGATCTCGATGGTCGAGAGCGACTCGGACTCGCGGTCGAAGCGCAGCCCCGCGGCGAAGAGGATCTCGTCGGCGTAGATGTTGCCGATCCCGGCGAGGATGTCCTGGTCGGTCAGGACGACCTTCAGCGAGGTCGAGCGGCTGCGCAGGATCGCCGCGAAGCGGTCCCAGCCGATCTGGTCCTCGAAGGGGTCGATGCCCAGGTGCGCCAGTTCGGGCACGGCCTTGCGCAAGGCCAGGCCGTCGCCGCCGATCGAGAGGCGCGCGAACTTCGAGAGCTCCACGACCTCGCCCTCGGCCGGGGGCGTCGAGATATAGAGCTCGCCGAAGGTCCGCGGGTCGACGTAGCGCAGCTCGCCGCCCTGGGCGAAGGTGAACACGACGTGGGTGTGCTTGGGCTTCGGGTCCTTGGGACCCTTAGCGCGAAGCAGCTGGCCGCTCATCCCCAGGTGGATGACCAGGTGCGTGCCGTTCTCCAGGGCGAAGACGAGGTTCTTGCCCAGGCGCTGCGCGCTGCGGATCGAGTGGCCCTCGATCATCGAGCGAAAGTCCTTCGCCGTCTTGTGACGGCGCACCAGACGTCCGTTGGTGACCGAGGCGGACTTCACCTTCTTGCCGATCAGGTCGCGGGCCAGGGACGCGCGCACCGTCTCGACTTCGGGAAGCTCAGGCATCGCGCCTCCCCCAGGCGTCCTCGGCGGCGCTCGCCTCGGCGCTCTTCTTGGAGCGCCCCTCGGCCGCTGCCCATCGCCCGACGAGCGATGCGCACGACCGCCGCGTAGGTCGCGTCGTGGCTGGGACCGGACGAGGTGACGTCGTAGTCCGGCGTGCCGAGTCCGTTGGCCTCGGACCACTGTCGAAGACGGGTCTTGGGATCCGAGTCGCCGGGACGCGAGGCGGCGTCGGCCACGGCGTCGCGCAGCGTGTCGTGGACGAAGGACCTGGCCGCGTCGTAGCCGTTCTCCAGGTAGATCGCCGCGACGAGCGCCTCGTAGGCGTCGGCGAGCAGCGACGGGCCGCTCCAGCCCGTGTTCCTTCTTCACGCCCTTGCCGATGCGCATGGCGCTCGCCAGGTCCAACTGCGTGGCGGCCGCGGCCAGCGAGGATTCGTTCACCACGCGCGAGCGCACCAGCGAACCGGATCCCTCATTGAGCTCGGGATAGGCCGTGACGATGAGGTCGGCGACCGCGAGGTCGACGACGGCGTCACCGAGGAACTCCAGTCGTTCGTTGGACTCGCACCCGTGTTCGGCCGCGTAAGCTCGAGTGGGTCAGCGCGGTCCGGAGCAGTTCGCTCTCGCGCGCGAGTCCCACTCGCTCGGCGACGGATCAAGTGGCGACAGCAACAGATGTCACGTGCCTCGTTAGGTCACCTGCAGCTTGTCGGCGACGTAGTTGACCGCGTCGCGGACGCTCAGGAGACCTTCGAGGTCCTCGTCATCGATGTGGAAACCGGCGGAGTACGTGGAGAGGGCCTCTTCGAGGGCCTCGACCAGTTCGATCAGGGCCAGGGAGTCGGCGCCCAGGTCGGTGAAGGGCACGTCCTCGACGATCTCGTCGGGACTCTTCTCGAGGATTTCCGCGAGTTGATCACGGACGATGGCCAAGATGGTGGCCCGATCCAGTGCCGACGGATTTACAGCGTCTGCCATTACTCCACTCCCTTATCGCCCTGTTCGAGTTTACCGAACGAAGGGGGTTGTGGACCCAGAAGCTACTTCTGATCAGGTCGGATAGCGAGACGCAGTTTCTCGACCACTCCGGCCGCGTCCATCTCGGCGGCGACGCGCAGGGCGTTCTTGATGGCCGTGGCGTTGGAGGAGCCGTGGGAGATCACGCAGATGCCCTCGACGCCCAGCAACAGGGCGCCGCCCTGGTTTTCCGGGGTCAGCTCCGCGGCGAGCGGCATCAGGTACTCGAATAACACGTCACCGGCGGCGCTTGCGTGGCGTCGTTGGTGTCGACCGCCGAGAGGACCGTGGCGAAGATGAACTTGAGCGCGCCCTCGAGCGTCTTGAGGGCCACGTTGCCGGTGAAGCCGTCGGTGACCACGACGTCAACGGGCGCGGGCACCAGGTCGCGGCCCTCGACGTTGCCGACGAAGTTGAGGCCGTCCAGCGCGGCCAGTAGTTGGTGGGTCTCTTTCACCAGCGGTGTTCCCTTGGTCGACTCTTCGCCGATCGAGAGCAGGCCGACGCGCGGACGCTCGACGTCGTAGCGCGCGGTGACGAAGGTACTGGCCATCAGGGCGAACTGCACCAGCATCTCGGCCGT
Source organism: uncultured Acidimicrobiaceae bacterium (assembly GCA_963703105.1). Taxonomy (GTDB): domain Bacteria; phylum Actinomycetota; class Acidimicrobiia; order Acidimicrobiales; family RAAP-2; genus RAAP-2. The sequence goes on from OY969792.1 coordinate 651,900, forward strand.
GCACTCGGAGTTCGCCCCGGCGTCGACGAGCACCATCGGCGTGTGACCGGGATTGGGGATCGGCGTGGCGATGCAGGGTCGCACCACGCCGGGCAGACGGCCCATGCGCAGCAGCGCCGAGGCCATGGTCGGCGCCGGTGTTACCGGCCGACACCATGGCGGAGGCCTTGCCGTCGCGCACCAGTTCGGCCGCGCGCACCAAGCGAGGAGTCCTTTTTCTTGCGCACGCTGGCGGCCGGGTCGTCGTCCATGGCGATGACCTCGGTGCAGGGAAAGACCTCGAGCCCGAGCGGGTCGCCGAGCAGGTCGGGCACGCCGACCAGGATGACCTCGAGTCCCAGCTCGTCGACGGCGATGCGGGCCCCGGCGATGATCTCCTTGGGAGCGAAGTCGCCACCCATCGCGTCCAGGGCGATGGGCAGGGTCAACTTAGTTGACCTCTACGGCAACGCGATTCTTGTACCAGCCACAGTTGGGGCAGACCACGTGGGGCAATTTGGAGGTGGCGCACTGCGGGCAGACGCTGCGCGCCGGGCGGTCCAGGGTCCAGTTGGCCGCACGGCGGCTACGGGTCTTGGCTTTGCTGGTCTTGCGCTTCGGGACGGCCATCGATCTTCTCTTTCGAATAAAACGGGCGGGCCCGTCACACTTCTTCGGATTCGCCGGTCTCGAGGTCGGTGAATCGGAGTCCGTCCAGTGTAGCCCAGCGCGAATCGAGTCGGCGCCTGGCACTCGCACGTCGCCTCGTTGCGGTCGATCCCGCAGAACGGGCACAGGCCCTTGCAGTCCTCGCGACAGAGCGGCGCGAGCGGTAGGTCCAAGAAGATGGCGTCGTGGACCAGCGGCGCCAGATCGATGAAGTCGTCCTCGATCAGATAGACCTCTTCGTCGCCGACGGCGGTCGTGGACGAAGCGTTCGTTCACGCTCACGCTGCTCATGCCCAAGACCGGCGTGGAGCAGCGTCGACAGACCCCGTGCCAGGGCGCCTCGACCTGGCCCCGGGCGCGCAGGCCCCCGTTGAAACTCTCGAGGCGAAGCTGGAGGCGCACGGTGGCCTCGGGAAAGACGTCGGTCTCGGCCGGACCGCGCGGCGCGAACTCGTGGGGCTCGTCGAAGAGGGCCTCGAAGGCGACCTCGGCGCGCGAGGGCACGTCACGCAGCAGTCGAGCGACGGGGACGAGGTAGGGCGAGGCCACGGTCTAGAACGCGTCTTGGTCGAAGAACGACGTGGTGTCCTCGATCCCGGTCGGCTCCTTGTAGTCGGGCGCGATCCCCGAGAGCGCCTCGTCGGTCCCGGCCTCTTCGATCAGCGAGGTCGGCAGGCCCTGGGCGCTCAGGCGTTCGCGGCCCGAATGCGTGGTCTTGAGGAGTCGCTCGAGCACGATCTCGAAGCTGCCGAGCTTGCCGTCGATGAAGTCCTCGGACTGGTTGATCATCTGGCGCGACTGGGCGTGGGCCTCGGCGACGATCTGCTGGGCCATCAGGCGGCTCTGGCGCACGATCTCGGTCTTGTCGACCATCCGGGCGGCCTCGGCGCGGACCTGGTCCATGAGCTGTTGGGCCTTTTGCAGCTCGGCCGCCATCAACTCCTCGCGGTCGCGCAGCGCCCAGCGCGCCTCGCGGATCTCGTCGGGCAGGCTCCGCAGGGCCTGCTCCAGCAGACCCAGCACGTCGTCGCGCGGGATGAGGGCCGAGTTCGACAGCGGCATCTGCTTGGCGTTGGCGACCAGTTCGATGAGGTCGCGCAGGTCGGCCTCGATGTCGCGGCGCACGTGGCGACCGGACGGCTCCTGGAACTCTTCGGGGTCGTCGTATCCGTCAAAGGACGTCATTGCCCACCTCCTGGAAACTTGCCGATCAGGCGTTTGGCGACCGCGGCGGGCACGAAGGCCGAGACGTCGCCGCCGTAGCGCGCGACCTCGCGCAGCAATCGTGAGGCGATGAACGAGTGCGTCGAACTCGACGGGATAAACAGGGTCTCCACGCCCGAGAGCGAGCGGTTCATCTGGGCCATCTGCAGTTCGCTCTCGAAGTCCGACACGGCGCGCAGCCCCTTCACGATGGCCGTGGCGTTGACGTCCTTGGCCACGTTCACCAGCAGGGTGGAGATCGAGACGATCCGGACGTTCTTCACGTGGGCCAGGGACTCGGCGATCATGTCGCGGCGCTCGTCGAGGTCGAAGAGCGCCTCGGACTTCTGGGGGTTGCGGATGGCGGCCACCACGATCTCGTCGAAGATGTGCGAGGCGCGCTCCACCACCTCCAGGTGCCCGTTGTGGAAGGGATCAAAGGAGCCGGGAATGAGGCCAACGGTCGTCATCGCCCACCTTCGTCCGGTTCCAACATCGTAACGAGCGTAGTGCCGTAGCGCTTGGTTTTGGTCACGACCCAGCCGGCCGGCGGCTCCATGTGACGATCGTTCTCGACGACCACGCGCCGGGCGACGACGCCGTTCAACACGCTCGAGAGGTCCAGTGGACCGTAGGGCGGATCGGCCAGCACCAGATCGAGGTCGTCCGGGGGCGACCACACCGGCAACATGGCACGCACGAAGACCGCTTCGGCGTCGAAGCCGAGCGGCTCGAGGTTCGACTTGACCGCGGCCAAACAGGCCGGGTCGTCGTCGACGAAGTAGACCTTGGCGGCACCGCGCGACATCGCTTCGATACCCATGGCGCCCGATCCGCAGTAGAGGTCGGCGACCACCAGGTCGTAGAGTCCGCCGCGACTCTCGAGCATCGAGAAGATCGCCTCGCGCGCGTAATCGGTCGTCGGGCGCACGGTCGACGGGAGCTTCGCCTTCAGCGGGCGCCCACGAGCCGACCCACCAATTACTCGCATCCCCCAAGGGTAGGTCGCGAACTCGTCACGAACGGAACAAGTACTCGGCTTCTTCTTCGTCGACGAAAAGGCGAAGTTCGTCGACCATCTCGGGTTCGCCCTCCAGGCCGTCACCTTCGACCATCGAAGCCGCCACCCGGCGAGAGGCCAGCAATAACTCCTCGTCGCGACGTAGGGACGCCAGTCGCAGGTCACTACGACCGCGCTGTCGCGATCCCAGCAGCGTGCCCTCACCTCGTAGGTCGAGGTCGATCTCGGCGAGCGCGAATCCGTCGTTGGAGTCGACCAGCGCCTGCAGTCGGGCCGCGCCGTCGTCATTCGGGGGCGTGCCCAAGAGGTAGCAGTAACTCTGGACATCGCTTCGTCCGACCCGACCCCGGAGTTGGTGCAGTTGGGCGAGACCGAAACGCCAGGCGTCCTCGATGACGATGACGGTGGCTTCGGGAACGTCGACCCCCACTTCGATGACGACCGTCGCGACCAGCACGTCGAGTTCGCCTGAGCGGAACTGGTCCATCACCTCTTCCTTCTCCGGTCCCTTCATCTGGCCGTGGAGGAGTCCAACGGCGAGTCCTCGCAGTTCGCCGAGGGCTAAGCGCGTGCGCTCCTCGACCGCGCTCGTCGCCTCGACCTTCTCCGAGTCCTCGACCAAGGGACAGATGACGTAGGCGCGTCGCCCGAGGGCGACCTCGTCGCGCACCCGCTGCCAGCAACCCGCGACCTCGAGCGGCTCGGTCGCCCAATACGTCTCAATGGGCAGTCGGCCCTGGGGCATCTCGTCCAGCACCGACCGGTCCAGGTCGCCGAAGACGACCATGGCCGCGGTTCGCGGTATCGGGGTGGCGGTCATCACCAGCAGATCCGGGTCGGCCGCCTCGTCCGAGCGCTCGCGACCCTTGTCGCGCAACGCGGCGCGTTGCTCGACGCCGAAGCGATGCTGTTCGTCGATGACGATGACGCCCAGGGCGCGAAAGCGCACGTCGTCGGTCAACAGCGCGTGCGTGCCCACCACGATGTCGACGGCACCGGTGCGTAGTCCGTCGAGCACCGCTTGACGATCCTTCGCGCGCAGGCGTCCCGTGAGCAGTTGGATCGACAAGGGACGTTCCCCACCCAGGACGGAGTCGTCGACCTTCGTCAGACCCTCGAGGTCCTTGCGCAGCGAGGCGAGATGCTGCTCGGCGAGCACCTCGGTCGGCGCCATCAGCGCTCCCTGTCGCCCGCCGTCGATCGAGGCGAGCAGCGCGGTCAACGCGACGACCGTCTTGCCGGATCCGACGTCGCCCTGGAGGAGTCGATGCATCGGTAGCGGCGAGGCGAGGTCGGCGGCGATCTCCCCGAGCACGCGACGTTGGGCCGTCGTCAAAGAGAAGTGATGACCCACTAAGAACCGTCGCACCAGGGTCGAGGTCTCGTCGGCCACGGCGTCCGCGCCAACGTCGAGGTCGGCGTCGTCGATGGGGTGACGGATGCCCGCCGACGAGGCTTCCATCCGGCGTCGACGAAGGGCGAGCAGGAGTTGGAGCCGCAAGAACTCGTCGAAGACCAGGCGTCGTCGCGCGACGTCTTGCACTCCCCACTCCTCGGGCAGGTGGATTCCTTTGTAGGAGGCGGTGCGGTCGACCAGGCCGAGGTCGCGCAGCGCCGCTTCGGGAACCGGGTCGAGCATCGGCCCGGTGCGGCGCAGGCTCTCGTCGATGAAACCACCGACCTCCCAGCTGGTGAGCCCGGCCTTGCCCGACGCCGGATAGATGGGCACGACGCGCCCGATCCGCGAGGCGTCGCGCTCGTCACCCGAGGCGCCCACGATCACGTCGACCACGGGGTTCGTCATCTGGCGCTCACCTCTGTAGTCGGTGACCTTGCCGAAGAACAGGGCCTGCACGCCGACCGGGAGCTGGTTCTCGCGCCAACTCTGGTTGAAGAAGACGACCTTGAACGAGCCGCTGTCGTCGCTGACGTTCGCTTCGACCATGACCTTGCCGTTCTTCATGCGACGTCCCTTGATCCGGGTGATCTCCCCGAAGACGGCCGCTTCCTCGCCAACCGTGAGGTCCGAAAGATCGACGCGCTTGGTGCGGTCGATGTAGCGACGGGGATACCAGGTCAGCAGGTCGAAGATGTTCGCGATACCCATCGAGCCGAGCGCGGCCGTGCGCTTCTCCCCGATGTTGCGGAGACGATCGACGGGGATCTCGACGAGGTCGCGCAACCGGCGTGGCGCCGTGTCACTCATTCGACGCCGAAGTAATAGGGGTAGAGCGGCTGGCCCCCGTGATGGACTTCGACCGCCACCCCCGGGTACTCGTCGGCGATGAACTCGGTGATGCGCCGAGTGTTCGCCGGTGACGACCCCTCGCCTTCGATAATGGTCAGCAGTTCGTGCGAGGGCGTGATGAGCTCGGCCAACAGTCGGTTGCTGGCCCCGGCGATGGAGTGATCGATGGAGCGCACGCCCGTCGGAGAGAGCCCGATCCAGTCACCAACGTGCACCTCGCCGACGTCGGTCGCGGTGTCGCGCACCGCCTGGGTCACCTCACCGGCCACCACGTTGCAGGCCGAAGTCGTCATCGAGGCCGCGTTCTCCTGGGCCGAGGCGTCGGGGTCGTACTCGAGCAACGCGGCGAAGCCTTCGACGATGGAATTCGGTCGGCACGACCGTCACCGCCTGCTCGACCAGGTCGTTCACCTGTTCGGCGACCGGGCGGATGTTCTTATTGTTCGGCAAGAGCACCACCTGTTGGGAGCCGGTCGCCTCGACCGCCGCGACGAGGTCGGCGGTCGACGGGTTCATCGACTGACCGCCGGCCACGAGGACGCGCACGCCGAGCGAGCGAAAGATGCGACCGACGCCGTCGCCCACCACGACCGCGACGACCGACGTGGTCGGGGCCGCGTCCGGCTCTTCGTCAGGCTGGTCGGCGCTTCCTTCGCGGACCCAGCGTTCTTCGATCACCTGCTCGGAGAGATCGGTGACGCGGATGTCGCGCGGTCGTCCGGCGTCGAGGGCCGCCTCGACGGCGGCGCCGATGTTGTCGGTGTGGATGTGGCAGTTGTAGAGGCCGTCGCCGCCGACGATGACGATAGAGTCGCCGATGCCCGACCAGACCTCGCGAAAGGCGTGCATCTTGTCGTCCTCGGCGTCGAGGAAGTACATGACCTCGTAGCGCAGGTCGGCGATGGTCGACTCGCGGACCTCGGTCTCTTCGTGCACGTGCACCGTGATCGAGTCGGCCGACGGCGCGATCGGCAGCGGGATCGTGGGCGACCACGCTGCAGAGCGCGTCGAAGAGCAACAACAGCCCCGTGCCCGCCGGAGTCGACCACGCCGGCCTGCTTCAAGACCGGGAGCTGCTCGGGCGTGAAGGCCAGGGCGTCCTTCGCGCGGTCGCGCGCCGAGCGGACCAGTTCGATCAGCGTCTCGCAGTGGGCCCGCGCTCCCTCGGCGGCGGCGCGCGCGATCGAGAGCATCGTCCCTTCGACGATGCGCACCACGGCCTGGCGGGCCAGGACGTCGGCGTTCTCCAGCGACTCGGCCAGCAGGTCGGCGGACACGTCGCCCTTGATGGGGAACTTCGCGACCAGGCCGCGCAGCATCTGGGAGAGGATGACGCCGGAGTTGCCGCGCGCGCCCATGAGCGAGCCGTGCGCGATGGCCCTGACAGACCTCGGACATCTCCGCGTCGTCGTCCAGCGGGCCGAGTTCGGCGGCCACCGATTCGATGGTCAGGGTCATATTGGTCCCGGTGTCGCCGTCGGGCACCGGATAGACGTTCAGCCGATTGATGACGTCCTTATGGGATCGCAGGAGTTCGGAGTAGGTGGCGATCGTTGAACGCAGTTCGCGCGCGGACAGCGTCAACGGAGAGGTCATTGGTCGAAATGCTACAATGGTCGTTCCGGTTTAGACCGGTGGCGCCATCGTGGTGCCCGCGACCAAGGAGAACGTTCATCATGGCATCCGTCTGCGAAATCTGCGGTAAGAAGCCGTCGTTCGGCATGAACGTCTCTCACTCGCACCGCCGCACCAAGCGTCGTTGGAACCCGAACATCCAGCGCGTGCGCGCGATGGTCGGTGGTACGCCCAAGCGCATGAACGTCTGCACCGGCTGCATCCGATCGGGCAAGGTCACCAAGCCCGCTCGTCGCACCGTCGAGGCGTAGTTCAGAGCTGGTGCTGCCAGCCCCGCCGTTCGAACTCCTCGCCCCGTAACGTCCTCGTCGTCGACGTCGCGCACGACCGACGCCGATGGTGAGCGGCGCGCGCAGTCCGCGGTCCTGGAAGACGAGACGTAGTCGCGCCGGCGTCGTCGGTCGCGATCAGCAGTTCGTAGTCCTCTCCCCCGCTGATGGCCTCTTCGATCGTCGCGCCCTCGGCGACCGGCACGTCACTCAGCTCGAAGCCCACTTCCGAGGCGTCGGCGAAACGGTGCAGGTCCAGACCGAGACCGTCGCTGAGGTCCATCATCGCGTGCACGCCGGCGCCGCGCGCGGCCATACCTTCGGCCAGTCGCGGCCACGGTCGTCGGTGCGCCACCACCAGTTCATCGGAGAGCGACGCGCCCGCGCGTCGACGGCGCAGTCCGGCGGCCGATCGACCGAGCGCGCCGGTGACCAGCAGTTCGTCGCCGGGCTGGGCGCCCGATGCGATAGAGGGCTCCGCGGCCGGGGCACTCGCCGAAGACCGTGACGGCGACCGTGACGTCGCGACCGCTGCGCCAGGTCCCCACCGACGATCGGACAGCTGGTCACGATCGAGGCGTCGGCCATGCCGCGGTGCAACTCTTCGAGGTCGGTCCCGTCGGGCGCGCGTCACCGCGACGACGCAGCCGCGGGGGCGCGCGCCCATGGCGGCCAAATCCGAGACCGCGGCGGCCACGGCCTTGAACCCGAGGTCCTCTAATGGGAAGTATTCGGAATCGAGATGGACCCCGAGGACGGCGACGTCGGTGCTGATCACGGCCTGTCCCACGAAGGGCGCCAGCACCGCGGCGTCGTCACCGATGTGACGTTCGCCCTTGGGGATCTGGCCTGTCCGACTATTTGGGCGATACGCTCAATGACGTCATCTTCACGCCGGGAGTAAACCCCTTCGGGGACTGTTGGGTCAGTCGGTGTGGGCATGAACCTGGTGCGCCAGGTAGAACGTCGCGAACGTGGCGACGCCATATGAGTGGAGGAACTCAACGTGTCGTACCCGACCCAACACAAAAAGCTCATCTCGTGGGTGGAAGAGATCGCAGCGGCTCACAACCCCCGATCGTATCCACTGGTGCGACGGATCCGACCAGGAGTACGACGACCTCTGTCAGCTCCTCGTCGACGCCGGCACCTTCAAACGACTCTCTCCGACCAAGCGACCGAATAGTTACTACGCGACGTCGGACCCCAGTGACGTCGCGCGCGTCGAGGACCGCACCTTCATCTGCTCCAAGGACGAGCACGACGCCGGTCCGACGAACAACTGGCGCGAGCCGAGCGAGATGCGCGAGGTCCTCAAGGGCCTCTTCACGCGGTTCGATGAAGGGCCGCACGATGTACGTGGTGCCCTTCTCCATGGGACCGCTCGGATCGAACATCAGCCACATCGGCGTCGAGGTGACCGACTCGGCCTACGTCGCGGTCAACATGAAGATCATGACCCGCATGGGCCGCGGCGCCCTCGAGGTCCTCGGCGAGGACGGCGAGTTCGTGCCCGTGCCTGCACTCGGTCGGCATGCCGCTCGACGAGGGTCAGGCCGACGTCAAGTGGCCGTGCAACAACGACCGACAAGTACATCGTGCACTTCCCCGAGACCCGCGAGATCATCTCCTACGGCTCGGGCTACGGCGGCAACGCCCTGTTGGGCAAGAAGTGCTTCGCCCTGCGCATCGCCTCGGTGCTGGCGCGCGACGACGGCTGGTTGGCCGAGCACATGCTCGTCCTCAAGCTCACCAGCCCGGCCGGTGAGTCACGCTACGTGACCGGCGCCTTCCCCAGCGCCTGCGGCAAGACGAACCTGGCCATGCTGGTCCCGACCCTGCCGGGCTGGAAGGTCGAGACGGTCGGCGACGACATCTGCTGGATGAAGCCCGGACCCGACGGACGACTGCGCGCGATCAACCCCGAGGCCGGCTTCTTCGGCGTGGCGCCCGGCACCAACATGGTGACCAACCCCAACGCCATGCTCTCGGTCGAGGCCAACACCATATTCACCAACACCGCCATCACCGCCGACGGCGACATCTGGTGGGAGGGCATGGGCGAACCGCCCGAAGGTCTCATCGACTGGAAGGGCCAGGTCGTGGTCGAAGGACCTCGGCACCCCGGCCGCGCACCCGAACTCGCGCTTCACCGCCCCGGCCTCCCAGGACCCGGCCATCGCCGCGGAGTGGGAGGACCCGGCCGGTGTGCCGATCGACGCGATCCTCTTCGGCGGCCGACGCGCCAGCGTCATCCCGCTGGTCTTCCAGTCGCGCAACTGGGACCACGGCGTCTTCTTGGGCTCGATCCTGTCCTCGGAGACGACGGCCGCGGCGACCGGGGCGGTCGGGAAGCTGCGACGCGACCCCTTCGCCATGCTCCCCTTCTGCGGGTACAACATGGCCGACTACTTCGCGCACTGGCTGACATTCTCCCAGCGCTTCGACGAGGCCAAGCTGCCGAAGATCTTCTACGTCAACTGGTTCCGCAAGGGCGAGGACGGTCGCTGGCTCTGGCCCGGGTACGGCGAGAACAGCCGCGTGCTCGAGTGGGTCTTCGAACGCACGGCCGGCCGCGGCGACGCCGTGGAGACGCCGATCGGCTTCGTGCCCACGGCGACCGCGCTCAACGTCGAGGGGCTCAACGTCACCGCGGCGGACATGACCGAGTTGTTGACGGTCCACTCCGACGAGTGGCGCGAGGAGGTGCCCAAGATCCGCGAGCACTTCGCGACCTTCGGCGCCGACCTGCCGTCGAAGCTGAAGGACGAGGTCGATCGACTCGAAGCCGAGACTGGAACAGACGACGTCGGTGTGACGTCTCGCTGAAGGGCCGTGATAGAAAGTCGGGCAGTCGCGCGCGACGTCTGAGGAGGCCTTCGGTGATCACGGACCTATTTCGCGTTGACGACCAGGTGGCGATCGTCACCGGCGCCGGTCGCGGCATCGGGGCGGCCAGCGCGCTCGCCCTGGCCGAGTGCGGCGCGCACGTGGTCATCGCCTCGCGCACGGCCTCGGACCTCGACGAAGTGGCCCACCGCGTGGAAGCGCTCGAGCGCCGGGCGGTCACCGTCGCGTGCGACCTCGCCGACCTCACGGCCATCGCCGAACTGGCGACGATCGCGCGCCGAGAGTTCGGCCGTATCGACATCGTGGTCAACAACGTCGGCGGCGCCATACCGTTGCCGTTTTTGATGACGACCCCGGAGTACATGGAAGAGGCCTTTCACTTCAACGTCTCGACGGCCCACGCGCTCAACCTGCGCGGCGGTGCCGATCATGCTCGAAGCGCGGCGGCGGGGCGATCGTCAACATCTCCTCGGTCATGGGCCGCGTGGCCGGTCGCGGCTACGCCGCCTACGGCACGGCCAAGGCCGCCATGGCCCACTACACCCGGCTCGTCTCCAAGGACCTCGCACCGAAGATCCGCGTCAACGCCATCGCCGCCGGCTCGATCGCGACCTCGGCGCTCGAGATCGTCATGACCACCCCGGAGCTGAAACAGATGATGGAAGAGATGACGCTCTTGGGGCGCATCGGGGACGTCGAAGAGATCGCCGCCGGCGTGATCTTCCTCGCCACGCCGGCCGGCGCCTACGTCACCGGCAAGGTCCTCGAGATCGACGGGGGCATCGACATCCCCAACCTGGACTTCCAGCTGCCCGATCTCTAGTCGACCGTCTCGGCGTCGGCCACGATGAGACGCGGTCCCGAGGGCCAGTCGAAGTAGCGCCAGGTCCAGTTGATCAACACGCGCAGTCGGTTGCGGAATCCGACCAGGTACCACAGGTGCAGACCGAGCCAGGCCAGCCAGCCGATGCGGCCCTTGAGGACGACGCCGAGCGGCAACTCGGCGACCGCGGCGTTGCGACCGATGGTCGCCATGATGCCCTTGTCGTGGTAGTGGAACGGCGTCGTCGCCTCGCCCTTGACGACGTGCAGTATCTGTTGGGCGCAGTGCCGACCGCTTTGGATGGCCACCGGCGCGAGCTGCGGGCAGTACGTGCCGTCTTGCAGGGGTTCGGCCGCGGCGTCGCCGACGGCCCAGACGTTGGCGCTGTCGAGGAGTCGCAGGTCGGCCTGCACGCGAACCCGGCCCCCGGGGCCGGCCGTGGCCACCAGGTCCTCGGGCAACGCGTCGCCGGCCGAGACACCGGCCGCCCAGATGACGACCGCGCACTCGATCTGCTCGCCGTCGCTGAAACGGATCGAGTCCTTCTCGATGGCCACGACCGATCGACCGAACTCGACGTCGACGCCGGTCGATTCGAGTCGTCGCTTGGCGTAGGCGCTGGCGCGCTTGGGGAAAGCCGTCAACAGTCGCGGCGCCACGTCGACCAGCACGACGCGGATCCGCTCGGGGTCCAGTCGCAGACCGTCGCGCTTGATGGCGATGGCGATGAGCTCGGACAGCGCGCCCGACGTCTCGACGCCGGTCGGTCCGCCCCCGACGACCACGAACGTGAGCTCCGGCGACCCCGCGTCGCGCTCGCTGCGGACCTCGGCCTCTTCTAGGACCGAGAGCAGTCGGTTGCGGAGGCGTCGGGCGTCGGCCAGGGTGTAGAGCGGCATCGCGAACTGCGACGCCCCGGGGATGCCGAAGAAGGCCGCGACGGCGCCGGTCGCGATCACCAGGTGGTCGTAGGTGATCTCCGAACCGTCACCGAGCGTGACGAGGTTGCGCGACTGGTCGACGCTGTGCACGCGGCCGTGACGGAATCGCACGTTCGCGGCGTGACCGAAGATGGTGCGAATCGGGAAGGCCACGTCGGCCGGCTCGAGTCCCGCCGTCGCCACCTGGTACAAGAGCGGCTGGAACGTGTGGAAGTTGTGCTGGTCGATGATGGTGACCCGAACGTCCTGGTGAACGAGGCCTTTGGCCGCGGCGACGCCGGCGAATCCCCCACCGATGATGACGACGTGGGGCAGCGACGCGAGGTTGCGAGGCGCGGAGCGGGAGGAAGTCGCCATCTCACGGCCAGCATAAATGAAGGGCCGATTTACGCCTCACGCGTGCGCGAAACGACGGCCGAGCCCGTAGACGAGCCCGGCGGCGATCATCAGAACCGCGAGCAGACCATCACCGACCGAGAACCGCATCGTGATGGCGACCGGTATCACCGCGCCCAGCACCCACAACAACTGCTGACGCACGGCGAAGCGCGCGAAGGTCCGGCCCTGGGCACCGGGCGCCACGTTGCGCTGCGTGATCGCGTCGAAGGTCGGCTGGGCGACCGCGGCACAGAGCCCCAGCCATCCGGCCAGGAAGACCTGCGCGATCAGGGTCGGATGGAAGGAGGCGACGCCGGCGCCGAGTCCCGTCGCGAGCAGGGCCAGCGTGAGCACCGTCGACTCCGCCAGCGCGTTGCGCACCCGCGTGACGAACGCGAGTCCGACGAGCGCCCCGAGGGCGCTGAGCGTCAGGGCGACGGCGAAGTAGCCGAGTCCGGCGTTCTCGCGCCGTAGGCCGAAGGCCAGCAGGAACGTCGCGAAGCCCACGGTGAAGCGCATCAAGGCCGCCGCGCCGAGTCCCCACACGACTTCGATATCGCCCATCGGATTGAGGGCGTTGCGATCGCGTTCGGCCTGGGTGAGGCCGGCGACCTCGTCGCGAACGACCTTCGAGGGGCGCTGCAGCCGCACGCTCGCGACGGTCGCCGCGACGAAGACGAACGAGGCGGTGATCAGCACGCTGGGGGCGCCGATGCCCTTCAAGATTCCCGCGCCGATCGAACCGACGATGAGTCCGCTCAACGTGCCGAGCAGGGTCAGCTGGGCGTTGAAGCCGGAGTAGCCCTTCTCCTGTTGGACCGCGGCGCTCGGCCACCCGGCGCCGCCGACGTGATCAGAGTGTTCGCGCAGTTGGTCGGTGCGGGCCATCTCGGGTACCAACGCCCCGCGGGTGACGACGTAGAGCTTCGAGGAGATCAGCACGACGAAGGCCAGCGGGAAGAGCCAGAGCGAGTTGAGGTGTTCGCTCATCGACCAACAGAGCACGGCGCGAACGATCGCCGACAGCGCCACCAGGATACGCCGACCGTTGGCCGACCTGTCGATGAGTGGGCCGAGCAGTGGCGACACGACCGCGAAGGGGGCGATGGTCAACAAGAGATAGGCCAGGACCCGTCCCTTGGCCTCGGTCGGTGAGACGGAGAAGAACAGAGAACCGGCTAACGAGACGGTGACCAGGGTGTCGCCCGCCATCATCAAGACGTGCACGAGCGCGAGACGACCGAAGGCCGTCCCTTGATCGAAGAGTTCCTGCGCGGAGGCCCACGCGAGGGAACCGAAGCCCCGTCGTCGCACGACCACGAGCGTAGGTGATGACCGTTCGCGTGACGAAGCGAGCGCGGCGTTGACTCAGTTCGAGAAGCACCCTTGGTGGTAGACGACGCTGGGCAGGATGCTCGCCTTGCAGTCGACCGCGCGTGAGACGATGCTCCAGCGGTCGCTGGTCGCGTGGAAGGACAAGACTTCGGTCACGCCAATGGCCTGCTCACCGGTGCCCACCGTCGCCCACACGTACGCCCACGTCCCTTCGCAGCCGAAGTTCTGAACCGACGCGAGGTGGAACTGGCCCTCGAAGGCCTGACCCAATGCTGACGTGGTGCAGGGAATGGGCGGCGCGGCCGACGCCGAACGCGAGGTCGTACGAAAACTCGAGTATCACGAGGGCGACGATCACCAACGCGGCCGTAGCGGGACGCCACATTCTCACAAATCAACTACACCACAGATTCTGTCGCGGCCGACGAAAGAATCACGCCGAGCAGGGTGGCCATCGAGGTCTCCCACTCCGCGTTGTCGATCGGCGTCGTCGACACGTCGTCGAGCGTGCGCCCGACCAACAGCACCTGAATCAGCACGGCGATCGAGTGAGCCGAGAGTGCTCGGTTCAGCCAGTCACGTTGCTGGCCGTACTCGACGATCGACTCCAGCTCGGTCGTCAATCGCGATTGGGTCTCGCCGATAAGCACTCGCAGCTCGGGGCGCATCATCGAGGCCGCCACGATGCGGGCCCGCAACGCGCGACGGGCGCGACGTTCGTCGCTGGAGGCGAAGGTCCCGATCAGCCCCTGCATGGCGACCAGGTACTCCTCGTTCGTCTTCGAAGAGACGCTCACGATCTGCAAGGTGGCGATGTCCTCTTGCGCCAGCTTCGTGAACATCTGGTGATAGGCCGCGTCGATCACGCCCTCGCGCGATCCGAAGTGGTGGTAGACCGAGCCGTAGTTCACGCCGGTGGCCTCGCAGATTTCTGGAATGCGAATCAGCGACTCGTCGGCCTTAATGAGGCGTTCGCCGACTGCATCCAGGACGGCCTGCATGACCGGCGCGGAGCGGTTCTGTTTCGCCATCAAAATATATTAACCGGATGAAATTGTCATTCGACAATCTATATAGGGCAAAGTCCCTGTTCACGGAGCGATTGTTCGAAAGTTGTGTCGCAGGCAATGGCGACGTGTTCGCTTCATTCGGAACCGTCGAACACTTGTGCTCGTTTACGAACGGCGCCCGACCTACGGCTGACAGTTGAAAGTGCACGGCGTCATGTGCACGGCATGGAAGAAGGCCGTCACGAAGGTGAAGATGAAAGCCACCCCGACGAGGCCGACGCAGCCCAACACGATGCCGGCCGTCGACATGCCGATGCCTCGTTGACCCGTCCGACCAATCTCGCGCCTGGCCATAAACCCGAAGACCAGGGCCAGGATCGACCCGACCCCGTAGAGCCACAAGATTCCCAGGACCATCGAGGCGATGGCCATACCGTTGTACTCGGCCGACGGTTTCACCAGGATCGAAGGCGCGCTGAAGGTGTTGACGCCGCAGACCCGACAGAAGGCAGCGTTGTCGGCGTTGTTATGTCCGGCCGTACAGAGCATCGCTCTCCTTCCGGGCTAACGGTAACCGCTGGTGGAATGTCACCAGGTGACCGGCAACTCCGCCATGCCGCGCAAGAACGGGTGCGGCTGGTAGGTCGGCGTGAATCCTTCGGCCAGTCGAAGCGTGGGAAGACGCTTGGACAACACGTCGAGGGCCACGCGCGCTTCCAACCGGGCGAGCGGGGCTCCGATGCAGTGGTGGATGCCGCGACCGAAGGCCAGGTTGGGAGCGACGCGTCCTCGCTCGATCGAGAACGAGTTCGCGTCGACGTAGTAGCGCTCGTCGCGATTGGCCGCCAGGTAGACGAGGAAGAGCTTCTGGCCGGCCGCGACCGACTGCCCCAGCAGCGTCGTATCGCGCGTCGCGATCCGCCACATCCCGTAGACCGAGGGATCGCAGCGCAAGGCCTCGTCGAAGAACGCCGGTGCGAGGTTCGGGTCCTCGACGAGGGCCCGCCAACGCTCCGGCACCGACGAGCAGTCGCCACAGCACGTTGGTCAGTTCGTGCGCCAGCGTCTCGTGACCCGCCAGAAAGAGCCCCGGCACGAGCGAGAGCATCTCTCGCTCACTCAGGTTGAACTCGTCGCGACCCCGGGCGATGACACTCAACAGGTCGTTCTGAGGACGGACGTAGCGCTCGTCGATCAGTCGCGAAATCATCCGGTGCATCTCCAGGATGTTGTTCGCCATGGCGAGCTGTTGATCGAGCGGCACGCCCATGAGGAGCGCGATCGCCAGTTCGGGCCACTCCTGGACGCCGCGACGAAGCGACGGCATCGCCTTTTTGGGCATGCCGAGCAGCAGCGCGACGACCCGTAGCGGCAGCGGGTACGAGAACTGACTCAGCAGATCGGCGCTCGAGCCCTCGGCTATGCGATCGACGAGCTCTTCGCAGGCGTAACGGATCATCGCTTCGTGCGACGACACGCTGCTCGCGGTGAACGAGCCCTCCATCACGGCGCGCAGTCTCGTGTGATCGGGCGGGTCCACGCCGATCAGGGTGCCCTCCATGGGTACCTCGTCACCGAACAGATCGATGACCTCGGGCGACAGGAGTTCGGTGATGGAGAGGATCTCCTTGGAACAGAACAGCTCCGGGTCCCGAAGGACCGACACCACGTCGTCGTAGCGCGTGACGATCCACGCGCCCGAGGATCGGGCTGAAAAATATGGTTCCCTCGTCGCGCGCGCGGGCCAGGACCGCGTCGGGGTCGGTCATGAACACCGTGTCGTACGGGTTGAAGGCCGACTCCAGCGGAGTGTTCTCGTCGGTGGTTTGGACTGCCATGGTGCTGAGACCTACGTTCGATTGTCAGTCGGAGATTGCTCCGCGAACTCGCCAACGAATTGATGACGCCGCCAATGTACCAAGCAGGGGTTTCGATCGAGCGGACTTCCTGCGACAACGGCTGGCGGGTCCCCGTGACCAAAGGACGAGCTTCGAGGCTCAATCCTCGACAAGATTGTCGTTCGTGGTCACCGAAAGAGACATGGTCAGGGAGTATTTTTGGGCTATGGATCCGAGTGTTCAGTTCCTGTTGGGTAGTGACGTTCCAACGTCCGAAGGTGCGACGATCCACCCGATCGCTCCCCCGGCGTCGATCGACGACGACAAGATTGGCTTCACCCTCGACGTCGCCGTTCGACTCGATCAAGAGTCCGAGGAGCCCGAACAACCGGGTGTCGTGATTCCCCTGGCCGAGAGCCCGCCACAGGAGCTCGCCGACTCCGCGTAGTCAACGGCACCGGGTAGCCGATTACTCCATCGATTGAGAAATCTCCCAAATGAAGCCGTCGGGGTCCTTGAAGTGCGCCGTACGGCGCCCCCACTCGCGATCCGTGGGGTCAACGATGAAGGCCACGCCCATCGACCGAAGACGCTCGAAGGCCTCGTCGACGTTCTCGACGAATATGTTCAGTAGTCCGACCGGCCGTTGGCCGCGGGTCGTACCCAACTCTTCTCCGGGCAGCATGTCCGAGGCCGACGGAACGGTCACCAGCAAGAACATGACGTCGCCAATGAACAGGCCCGCTGAAGTCTCGTCTCCGAAACCTAATCCGAAACCGAGAGCGTCCACGTAGAAGGCCTTGGCTCTTTCGAGGTCCTCGACGAACAACACTGGTGGACCAAACTCGCCGATGGCGGGACTCATGGATTACCTCCTTGGACCGGTTCCGCCGCTCGTCGACGAAGACCGTGAGCCAAAGGTAGTGCCGCGGACCACTTTCGTGTGCTCTGGTTGAGCTGGGTCCATCGGGGCGACGTATCGTGCGATCAATGGCATCATCGGACATCCATCACGGGCGGCGGGGATTAGTTGCTGCCATCATTGTGGCTTTGGTCATAGTGGCGACGCTGATGACAACGGACCTCACGACAACGGCGGGTCCTCCTTCACGTTCCACGGTTTCGAGTTTCCTCAAGCTTCTGCGGCACGGTTCGAACACCTCGTATACGGCGAGCTTTAAGGTCACCGACTTCGACTTCTATGAGTCGGGTTCGATCGAGGTGACGAACGTTCCGAGTCCTCCCGGCACCAAAGCCGTCGCCAACGTTGACGGGTACGCGAGCACGCTCCACACCGCCTACGTCTACCGCGGCGCCCGCGGGCGTCTAGTGCAATGGATACAGAGCGGATCGAACGTCAGTGCCTGTCTCACCATTCCAACGTCCACGGGCTATACGGACTTGCAATGCTCGCGAGAGAGTCCGTTCATTCCGTCGAACGGCTTCATCTTGGAAGGCATCGGTCTCGTGCCCGCGTACGTCTACCAGCAGGTCGAGAATTTCGCACCGACGTACCTCTCACAGCGTCCTTCAATTCGAAACGAATCTTCCGAACGGTTCGGCACCTTGACCTGCCTCGTGCAGAAAGAACGGTCTGGTCCGATGAAACAGACCACGTGCGCCGATGGAGCCGGATTCGTCGTGTCGTGGACGACGTTCAATGGACAGACAGTCATTGGACGCGCCACGCTCGAATCTTTCAGTCATGCTCCGTCGCCAAGGCTGCTCAAGACATTGGTGAAGCCAACGAAATCCCTCATCCTTCCGCCGGTGTGATTTCGCACGGGACCAGCAATCTCGAGGTCGTCGCAGGCGTCGAGGCAGGTCGGTTAACCCTTGGGCGTTCCTCGAAAGGCCACGACGCGATACGCCGAAGCGACCAACAGGAGGTCGTCGCCAACGCTCGGCGTAGTGAAATCGTTGGCGGTGGTGCCGACGGCGGCCTGCTGCCGGACGTTTCCCGTTGCGGCGTCGAGTCCGTAGACGACGCCGTTGCCCACGGTCCACACGAGTCCGGCCGCCACAATCGGCGGTCCACCGCCCACGCTCGCACTCCATAGCACTCGAAGTGACGGGGGCGAATTCGATGCGTGGACCGCGACCGTACCGCTGACACACGGCAGGTACACCGTCAGACCAATGATCGCCACTCCCCCATCGATGACGTTCGAACAGGCCGACGTCAGGCTCGCTTCCTGGCTGCCGATGCCACCGAGATGGGCTCCGTTCAAGAGGTAGACGACCGGCGACTTGCCCGCCAGGATC
The DNA here is from genome assembly GCA_963703105.1 of uncultured Acidimicrobiaceae bacterium. GTDB lineage: Bacteria > Actinomycetota > Acidimicrobiia > Acidimicrobiales > RAAP-2 > RAAP-2. Next base: position 670,364 of record OY969792.1, read on the forward strand.
ACCTGGCCGTCGGCCAACAACGCTGGCACGGTTGACATGTCGTTGTCGGACGCGTTGTCCGACGCCCAGTTCGAGGGAGCGAAATACTGTTCCAGCCTCCCCGCGGCGGTGAGTTCGAGCGCCGAGTCACTGTCGTCGAACGCCTGGCCCGTGCCGTGCACGGAACCGTTGCCCACGCTTACCCACACGTTGCCCTTCGCGTCGACGGCCGGCGCGGCTCCCCCCATCCAGACCGCCCCCTGACTGTCGCCGGGTCGGTTGTCGACGGTAAAGAAGTCGGGCCTCGAGCCGCTCTCCTTCACCGAGACGACCCGACCCCGGTAGGTCCCGCAGTCGCCGTAGTTGCCGCCCATTCCAAAGACGACCCGACCACTATCGAGATTCAGACCGGTCCTCTGCAACAGGGCCGTCGGATCGGAGCCGCGCGGATCGACACGCACTCGCATCTCAATCTGGCCCGTTGTGGTACTTAGACCCACGAGGAAGTGTTCGGCGTGTCCGTTCTTCAGCTCGTCGGCCACGACGAAGATCTCTCCGCGGGCCGGGTCGATCACGGGCGTGCCGGTGATCCCCACGCTCGGCGAGATGTTCCCGCACGGGAGATCCGACGAGGGCACCGCAGTGGCCAGGTGTCGGGACCACACGACCGAGCCGTGCAAAGAAGAAAGCGCATAGACGGTGTCGTTCTCGGTGGCCACGAAGACATCACCGGCGAACGCCAGCGGCTCGCCGTAAAGCTCGCCGCTCAACATCGGAGAGGTCCACGCCCGTTGGCCGGTATTGACGGAAGTCAATGTCGTAGAGACTCCGGTGCCCGCCGCGTCCCCGTGGTAGACGGTCCAGGAGGTACCGCCGGGCGACGCCGCCGTCACCGGTACTGGGCCGATACCAAATAAGACCGACGCCACGACCACCGCGACCGCGGCACACGCGATCGAGGCCGAGTGAGATAGATAGCGTCGCATTCTCACTTCAAACTAATTCGGCGCGTCGCTCCCCCGGTCGCCGGAGTGGCCCCATCGCGAGCGGCACGACCTCGATTCCCGCTACGACTGGCCTCTAACGATTGCCGAGTCTGGTCTGACCGTCCATCAATTCCCGAGCAATCTCGAGGTGTCCCGAGTGCGTCGCCGTCTCTTCGATCATGTGGAGGACCACCCACCTCACACTGGGAACCTCTTCGTCGCCGTGGCGTCCCTTCGGTTTGGCCGACACCGAGGTCTTGGCCAGCACGGCGTCGGAGAGGTCGCAGGTCTCTTGGTAGTTGCGAAGTATCTCCGCGGAGGGCAAGTCGGAGACGAACGCGGCGTACGGGTCGTACGGCACGTAGTCCTCTTCCTCGGAGAAGTCCTCTTCGATGCCTTCGATGACCTGTTGGAACCAGTGATACTCCGCGCCGCCCAGATGTTCGACGAAGCCCGCGGGCGTCCAACCCGACGGCACTACCGAACGGTGCCAATCCTCTTCGCTGAGACCCGAAACGATCGATCGCACAGAGTTTCGTTGGTACTCGAGGAATTGACTCAACGCTTCCTTTTCGTCGTCCTCTTCCGTCATGCCATCATCCTTTCTCTTGGCCGAAGACGTGTTCGATCAATTTCGATCGAACTAAGTCACGGACCTGCGCGGGCGTCGATTACTCCAGGTCTTAACCGGAGATTGAATTGATAATCGTGGCGATACTCGGCTCGCCCAGCTCGACGCCCATTTCCATGAGGATGGGAATAAGGGTCTGCCCGAATGCTTCGAAGTCCTCTTTGGTCTCCCACTCGTCGAACACTTGAATCGAGCCATCGGACTCCAAGGCGAAGTGGTGCTTGCGCCCCTTCGGAGCGCCGGCGCCCGCGGCCTCGAGCTTCTTGATAGTTTCGCCGTATTTTTCCGGAGTGAATCCTACGTGCACGAAGTAGATTCCCAAAGACATTGCGTATCCTCTCTAGCACCGACCCTTGCGTCGGTTGGCTCAACGTATCAGTTTCGTGAGCAGCGCACACGACTGAATTCGACCCTCACGACGCGACGGATCGACTCGCCGAGCATCTCCGCGTTACGGAGCGAACAGTCGCCAGTGGCCTTCAGTGATGAGGTCGACTTTTCCGTCGACTACCTGGATGGCGGTCTCATCGTCAATCGCGTACGACGGCACCGTCATGCCGGCGGCCCACTGTTCGGCGTCTTTCATGGTGTTCTCCGGTAGGTCCACGTGATCCAGGTGCGGGAAGATCGCGAAGTCGACCACGCCCAGCGTTTCGTCGCCACCGGTCGGCGGCCGCCAGTGCACGAAGTCCTCCCCGATGTTGGGCGCCATCACCATGCTCCCGGCGCTCAGTCCGGCGTAGACCATGTCGGGTCGCAGCGACGGGAAGAGGTCCGCCAGTCCGGATTGACGCATCCAATAACTCAGAAACAGAGGGTCACCGCCATTCACCAGCAGCACGTCAGTCTCTTGGACCGCGGGGATCCAGTTCCCTTGGTCGATACTGGGTAGTGCGGTGAGCTCCAGTACGCCCAAAGACTTCCACCCCAGTTCGCACATAGGGGTTGAAGAATGTCCGGTGATAAAGCGCCACGCCCCCGCGGTGCCGCCGGCGTGGGCGTACGACGCGGTGGGGATGCAGAGGGCGTTGGACTCGGCAATCGGTTTGCCCAGTAAGCCGACCAAAGCTTCGTTAATGCTCGCGTTCTTGATGCCCGCCGAAGTAAGAAGAAGCTTCATGATGTCCGTTCACGCTCTGATTTGGAAACCAGATGATAGCCAATCTCGCACACGCTTCGAACGAATTGACCCGTCTCCATCGGTATCGTGACCCCATGGCCAAAGTGTTGGTGACCGGAATGTCCGGCACGGGAAAGTCCGCCTGCCTCGAGGTCCTGCGTTCACGTGGATATCACACCGTGGACACCGATACCGACGAATGGAGCATCTGGTCGAAGGACTCCGATGGGTCCCCGGACTGGGTGTGGAGAGAGGACGCGATTTCTTCACTGCTCGAGCGCGAACACGACCAACTCTTCGTCGCCGGCTGCAAGACGAATCAGGGCAAGTTCTATCCCAGATTCGATCACGTGGTTCTCCTTTCCGCGCCGGTCGACATCATCCTCGAACGAGTGAGCACTCGGTCCACCAACCCGTACGGACACAGCGACGCCGAGCGACGGGAGATCGTTCGATACCTCGCGGACGTCGAGCCGCGACTGCGGGCGACGGCGACGATGGAAATTGATGCGTCGGCCCCGCTCTCGGAAGTCGTCGCCCAGTTAGAACGCCTCGCACTCTCAGATCCCTCGCAAATATAATGACGCGATGCGAAAAGTAGTTGCCTACGAGTTGTTGTCGCTCGACGGAGTGGCGGAAGATCCCGACGGGTTCATCACCGATTGGGATGAGGCGATGGACGAGAACCTCGGTCGCGTCATCGCCACCCAGGACACGGTGATACTCGGACGTCGAACATACGACGACTGGGCCGCGTTCTGGCCGCCCAGCGAAATCGAGCCGTTCGCGAGCTTCATCAACGGAGTCGAGAAGTTCGTGATGACGTCGACAACGCCCGCGCAATCGTGGTCGAGGGCCACCGTCATCGAAGGCGACCTGACTGCGTTCGTCACCGAACTCAAGCGGCGAAACGGTGGCGACATCGGGCTGCACGGGAGTATCGCGCTGGTGCAGTCGTTACTGCACGTCGGCCTCGTCGACGAACTACGGCTGGTCATCGCGCCGGCCGTGCAGGTGACGGGACGCCGACTCTTCGACGTCGGCCGTCCGACTCGTCTGACGCTGACGCGCCACGTCGTGTCACCGGCGGGCTACCTACTCCTCGACTACCGCGTCGGAGGTTGACGAGCCGTGCGCAAAGTAGTCGTCTCCGAGTACCTGTCGCTCGACGGCGCGGCCGAGCAACCGAACGAGTTCGTCCTCTTCTCCGACTTCGATGACTCCTCGGCCGAGGAGATCGCCCGTGTCATCTCCACCCAGGACACCGTGCTCCTCGGCCGCCGGACGTACGACGACTGGGCCGCGTTCTGGCCGGGCAGCGAGATCGAGCCGTTCGCGAGCTTCATCAACGCCGTGGAGAAGTTCGTCGTCACCTCCGAAGCGCTCGAACCGAGCTGGGCCAACACCTCGGTCATCGACGGCGACGTGGTCGATTTCGTCACCGACTTGAAGCAGCGGCCCGGCAACGACATCGGAGTCGGCGGGAGCATCACGCTCGTTCAGTCTTTGCTCGAGGCCGGTCTCGTTGACGAACTCCGACTGGTCGTCGCTCCAGCCCTGCACATGCAGGGACGCAAGCTCTTCGAAAAGGGACTGCCCGCCCGGCTCGCACTGACGCGCCACGTCGTGTCGCCGGCGGGCTACCTCACCCTCGATTACCGCGTCGGAGACTGAGGTCACGCCTCCGCCGAAGCATCAGTTCGCGTTGCTCGGCACTCGCAACGTGTAGATCGGAGCGCTAGGCGCACCTTGCGCTCCGGTTCCATTCGCCGCGCAGTCATTGATCGTCGGACAACTGATGAAGGCGGCGCTGAGAAACGACTGTCCGTCGAAGTTCGCAGAGCCCTTCGGAACGCTAAAGATCACCTTCGACCACGTCACTCCGGCGTTAGTCGTGCCGATCAAGACCGAGGAGCCACCGTTGTAGGCCCGTCCTATCTTCTGGGAGATCGCGGCGGATCCGGACGTCCAGCACTCAGCGTCGCTCGGACAGCTGATTCCCGAGAGCTGCGGCTGGGGTACGTCGCTCGGCAACAGTTCCGGGGTCCAGCTCCGACCACCGTCGGACGTCGACGCGACGTCGGAGATCAGCGTCTCGCCATTGCCGCCGAGCAGGCAGCTGAATACCTTCGAGTCAGAACCTTGAAGGGCGGCGATCGCGTAGCGGTACTCGAGCTTCGAGATCGTCGCGACGGCCGCGGACTGAGGCGGTGGCGTCGACGGCGTCGATGGCGTGGACGGCGTGACGCTCGCGCACGCCGGAGGGTTGGCCACCGGCATTTCGATGTCACCAATGACCGAACAGTGCTGTGGGTCGGCGCACGAGATCTGGGACTGCGCAGTAATCCCGAAGCCGAGGGGGAACGTTCCCGCCGACCATGACTCACCGCCGTTGGCGGTCACGGCGGAGACCCCGGAGGTCACGTCATTTCCCGAAGAGTCACTCACACCAATGGCGGTGCATGACGTAGTGGACCAGCAGACGACCTGCGCCATGGAATCGCCCGCGACGATGGAACTGTTCAAGAAGTGAACACCGCCGTCGCCGGTCGTGAGCAAGGTCGCGTCGACCGGGACCGAATTGGGGTCGACGCTCTTCGCCGCCAACCCGGCGCAGAACTGCGTGGAGGGGCACGAGAGCGATGAGATCGTTCCTACGCCGGCGGGCAGTGGATCGATGGCGAAGGAGTGCCCACCGTCGCTGGTCGTGACGAGGACCGGCTGCGCGTTGTAGGTCCCGCCGGCCGCGCAGTCCGTGGCGTCAGCGCACACCAACGGACTGGTCGAGAGGAAGCCGCTCGGCATGGGATAGTCGGTCCAGGTCGATCCGAAGTCCGTGCTGGCGTACAGGGCCTCGGACGTCGCGGCGCTGGCTTGGGCGCTGGCGTAACTTCCGCTCAGGGCGAAGCACGTCGACGCGTCGGGACAGGTGAAGTCCCCCGGTGGCGGACCGGACACATTCTGTTGCCACGTACCCGATAAGGCGTCGTCCATGAGAACCCACGTACCGTGGCGAGGCGAAGCCGGTCCTCCTGATCCAGTCGACAGCGGGTGTCCCGACTGCCACGCCGTGACAATCGGGGACGTCAGACCTCCGCCCGTGGATAGGAGTGTGACCGCGGTCAGCACAATCACCACCACCGCCAAGGCGCACAGGAGCACGGGTCGACGCCCTCTGCGCGACGAACGGCTCGGAAAGCCGTCTCCGGATCCGCCGTTGCTCGCGGCTCCCTCCAACGCCGCCGCTACCCGCGCCGTGACGACTAAGTCGGGCGGCTCAACGTCTCCGAGACGTTCGAGTAGTTCGAAGTTGTCCATGTCAAATGTCCTTTTCTCGGTCAAGATCGTCGAGTTCCGGTTCAAGACGCGAGCGCATGCGCACGCGCGCGCGGTGAAGTCGATTGCGAACCGTGCTGGCGGGAACCTTCAGCACGAGCGCGATTTCCGCGGCGCTCAATCGCTCCCACGCGACGAGGAGCAGTACCTCGCGTTCCTCGTGCGTGAGCACGTCGAGTGCCTCTAGAAGAGACTGGCGGCGCTCACTCTCGTCGAGCTGTTCTTCCAGCTGCGGCCACGGATCACTGATCGCCGCGGGCACAGGCGGCGGCACCTTGGTCAGCTTTCGCCAGTGCGCGCTCAAGACGTTGCGGGCGATTCCGTAGAGCCAGGGACGGGCGTCAGGGTAGCGAAGGTCAAAGGTTGCACGACTACGGAACGCGCGTAGCCACACGTCCGCCACCAGGTCGTCCGCGACGTCGCGCCCCGCGCGGCGAGCCAGATACCCGTGGACCGCCCCGTCGTGACGCCAGAAGAGTTCACCGAATGCTTTGGTGTCATTTCCCGTGGAACGGCGAACGATCTCAGCGTCACTCTCCGTCAATCCCAGTCCTTTGTCTCGTCCTGCTTAGTTATTGCCGGGGATTGACCATTGTGTCCGCGTGCGGTGGTAAATCGGGACCAAACCATCGAGAAAGGGATACTGAGATGCTTCCAATTTGATTAATCATCAGGAGACAGTCCGAAGCGACCGTTGTGAACGGACGAACAGCTCCTTCAATCTGGTACGATAAATAGTACCACTCATTGAGATTTTAGGAGGGTCAATGTCAATCACCGCTAGCGAAGCTCGCAAGAATCTCTTCCCGCTGATTCAAAAAGTAAACGACGATCGAGAGCCCGTGGAAATCACTTCTAAAGGGGGCAACGCCATTCTCATGTCTCGAGCTGACTATGACGCTCTCAACGAAACGGCACTACTCCTTCGCACTCCGGCGAATGCCCGACGACTATTGGACAGCTTGTCCCAGGCACAGTCGGGTCAACGTGAAGAGCACGAACTGTCCTGATGCGTCTGGTTTTCACTCCCATTGGATGGGAGGACTACTGCTATTGGCAGTCTCGCGACAAGACGACCACGAAGCGAGAGAATCGACTCCTCGAGGACGTGCTCCGTCACCCGACTGAGGGAATCGGCAAGCCAGAACCGCTGCGTCACGCCCTTGAAGGATGTTGGTCGCGGAGAATCGATGAGGAACATCGACTGGTCTATCTAGTAGATGGAAGCGACGTCGTCGTACTTCAGGCCCGATTCCATTATCGCGCCTGATCGATACTCAATACGCGTTGCACTCGGAAGGCGCGGAGGAAAACCTACGACAGCAAGCAGCCGCCAGACCTCCGGCAGTACCCTGTGACGTGCTCGAGCTAGCCCGGGGACTGACACCCGAGATACTTGCGGAAATCGCCGTACTGGAGGCCGACACGGTTTCCGCCGATGGTGGTCGGCTCAAGTTGGAGTGGAGCGTCCTCGAGTCGCGCTCGGACGACGAAGTGCAGGACGTCCTCTGGTTGGAGGAGGGACGGCTCGTCGGGTTCCTTGGCCTCTATAGCTTCGGCGGTCACACGGTCGAGGTCGCCGGAATGGTTCATCCGAACTTTCGACGGCGCGGAATCGGGACCAGATTGCTGGACGAGGCGATGAAGTTATGCCGAGAGCGGGGTCACCGCAAGCTCCTGCTCGTAGCTCCCAGAACCTCGGTCGGCGCACGGGTTTTGGCGGAGTCGCGCAACGGGTTCCTCGAGCACTCCGAGCATGCGCTCGACCTCAAAGGTGCGGTAAGCGATGGTCCAACTGATCCATCGCTCACGTTGCGACCGGCGTTGAACGATGACGTTGCAAGCCTGGCCCGCATTCTCGAAGAGGCCTTCGGAGCGCCGTGGAATCCGCACGACCTCGAAGCTCTCGGTGATTCAACCTTGGTGGCCGAACGGGACGGTCGGGTCATCGCAACGCTTCGAGTGCACCGATCAGCCGAGCAATGGAGTATCTACGGATTCGCCGTCGAGCCTCAGCACCGGGGCCGGGGCGTTGGGCGTGATCTCCTTCGCCGAGTCTGTCGCCAAGCCAATGAGGCCGGAGTGACGTGGTTGCACCTCGAAGTCGAGGTCAACAACGATCGGGCACTAGGCCTCTACACCTCGTTGGGCTTCACGAGGACTTCGACGGACGATTACTTCGAGATACCACTTTGAGCATCGGTACTACTCGGTACTGATCTTCTCGAGCTTCTCCAGGCTGCCTGCCATGGACTCGAGCACCGAATTGCTCCCGTTAATCCACGTCCCGCCTTCATGCAGTAGGTCGTGCGAGACACGAGTGAAGTCAAAGACTTCGGTGACGATGGTGGCGTCATCGCCATCCGGAGTGAGGATATAGCCCCAGCGATATCCCGCGGCAATGCCGACTTTCGACGGGTCATTGCCCTCAGTCCGAGACGGGTCTCCGGGAGCCGGTTCCCAAAATATGCGCCGACCCGGCTCGAACTCCACCACATGGTTGAGCATGAGGTAATCGTCTCCGAGCCGATGCATCTTCATGGTGAAGGTGTCACCTACCTCGGAGATTGGACGGTCCAGGACGGCACCGCGGAGCATGCCGGAACCATCGAAATCCATGTGACGCTGCGGATTCGCCAGGATCTTGAAGATGAGGTCCGCCGGAGCTTCTATTCGGCGAGACGCTTCCACCTGCTTGCTCTCCTCTGCCACAATTCAGTCCTCCACTTCCCCGCTTCCGCCCGGTGCGTTTCCTTATCGAGCGCACGTTAGTGGATTCAAGTGGTAGGGCCGGTGGCGATCGATCCCACGACCGGTGGAATTGTGGGTGCGATCGGTCGGAATAGCTGGCGGCATCCGACTCACGAAACACGGGAGTGGGATCGCGACGAGTCAGGATTGAAGAACGGCGAGGAAAGAATCCGGCAAACGGTTAACGCTGGAAATAATCGTCGGCGCTGCCTACCAATTCTCGAGCGAGCTTCACCGCCTTTTGAGCGCTCACGCGTGAGAAGTCTTGGAACCCATAGTGCGCCGCGTCCTTCAGGTCCAAAAGCCGAAGCAAGGTCTTCTTGCACTTTGGGCCATCGAAAAATGCAGATTCGAGCAGTTCCGCGACTTGACGATGATCTTCACCTCGAGCACACCTCTTCAGCCCTTTTCCGCAAATTGCATCTGCAACTGCTATTCCAGCCAGCACTGCATTGCCGGCTGCGACACCGGAGAATTCACGACGTTCGTCTCCCAGTATCAGCTCAGCAGTTTCGATGTAGGCCCGCGCCGTATTAAGACGTTGTCTAGCCTCGCGAAGTGAGCAAGCAACCGATCGGACTCTCGTAGTCAACGGACGATCCGCCCCTTCGGGTACTGATATTTAATAGGTGCGAGTTCGTCATAAAGACGAATCTCTTCCCGTACAACGTTCCGATAAATCGCGCTCTGCGCTCGTCGATTTTCTGACCATTCAATGGCTGTGACACTGACGACTTGAAGCGAGTTGCCGGTCCATCGCCGGACCAAATCGTGCAAGTGGTCGATGTTCGACTCCCATTTCTTGATTTGCGCTTCTGACATCACCCTCGTCGAAATCACTTCAGCCCACATGCCCAGGGCCGACCATATTGTTTTGCTCTTTCGTGCCTCATTTACTTCTGAAAGCGTTGGGGGACGAACCACCAGCAAATCAATGTCACTTTCAGAGTTCCCATCGTGACGAGCGGCGGAACCAAAGACACTTGCGTAGAGGGGGCGAACAGACCATCTCTCGACCTCTCGAGCCAGCCTTCGCCAGAGCTCAGAGCGTATTTCTGCCATTTCGACTGCGACTGCTGCTGCCACGTGATCCCGGTTCAGGCTATAAACGCGAGTGTTCCCCAGTTCGGTACATTCGACGACACCTTGTGATAGAAGTCGCCCCAAAGACTTTCGTATTCCAATCTCGGAACCGCGTGCCGACTTGCTCGCAACCTCAGAGACAGTCAAGGGCTTTCCGGCACTGGCGAGGACGACAAGCACGGGTCCGTCCAGTGACGAAGTAACTGCCATCGAAGGGTCAGTGAGATTCATTATCCGTAAGTATACATTCCTATCCTTTTCGATAGTAACCTATACTTTTAGATATTCGTAGGGCCGGTGGGATCGAACCCACGACCGAGGGATTATGAGGTGGGAGCAATCGGTCGGAATAGCCCGGAGGCGTCGGATTGGTCCGGGAAGGTCACAGTCCTTCGCCCTATGGTGTCGGACTAGTCCGGTGGAGTCGGTTTGGTATGTGGGATGAAACGTGAGATTTCCAAGATCGGTTGGGACTTGGATCAACGAATATTGCGAGCACACTATTGAAAGAACGTGGCGCTCTCCATTGGGATTGTCTCCCTGGTTTTCAATGGTACGCAAGTTCTATTACAGAACTCTGATTTAAGGCAGATACTCATTCGCGTCAATACCCATGCGAGCAAAGGCTTCCCTGGTCGGGCCATGAAGATTCACCGAAATCGTGCTTCGGAGGAATCGAACGTCTGTGCGGTCTTGTATCTGCATCGAGCGGTACGTGACTTTGACAAGGAGAACGCCATCAACCACCTCAACTGCACCAACGTTTACCCAGTCCGCTAGGCAAAGATCCAGGATCTGCTGGAACCGAGGATCAAATGTTTCAGCGAGGACCCGCGAAGTAGGTTTATCCTCAATTTCAGTTGGGTCTTCAATAACCTCGATATTCGACCATGGAGGAATTGGGTATCGCTGCATAAACGAGATGAGCGTTTCCAGAACGACGGGAAACGACTGACTTTCGGGTGGCACGAATCCTGACCGCCCCATCGCTACGTTGGGATCTTCCATCGTCACGAGTTGAAGGTAGCAGGAGAAGTCGAGGCCAGCGGCTGACGGTTGCCAAGCATCAGCTGTAGTCGGTTGACAAGGGATGGAAAGTAGACGAACATCGAACGATGCCCGCGCCTATGATCGTGCTGAACGGAGCCAGTAGTAGCGGGAAGACCACATTAGCGAGAGCACTTCAGGACCTCTGGCCCCGCCCTCTGATCCTCACGGGGATCGATGCGTTTATTTTCGGATGGCCGGATCGATTCGCGACGTATCCGGGGGAAGATGGCTCGCCCGCAGCGCCGAGCACGGGCGTTCGCATAGTTTCGGGCCTCGGGCCAGCCCCTTCGTGGATCCCAGAGTTTGGCGATGACTTCCACTCGATGATGCGACTCGCGCATGAGTCGTGGGTCCTGATCTGTAGCGGTGGCGTCAACCTGGTCATCGATCACGTGCTTATCAACCCAACCCTGCGCCAGCAGGCGAGAGATACCCTGGTAGGTGCGTTCTGGGTTGGGGTGATGTGCGACGTCGACGAGTTGATTAGACGCGAGACTGCTCGCGGCGATCGCCACGTCGGTTTCGCATCGGGTACGTCCGCCGTGGTCCACCAAGAGATGAACTACGACCTGGTCATCGACACAACGGCAACATCGACGGAGTTGCTCGCGCGTCAGGTCTACGACGCGGTGATGGCGAACTAGAGAGAGCCTCTAAGCGTAAACGTGGCATCAGTTGAGACAACCTAAGAAATTGTGGGGCATCGGAGAGCCGACGTCCATCAATTAGGTAGGGCTAAGTAGGGCCGGTGGGAATGATATTGCCACTACTTCTGGGCAAGAGTTCGCAATCTGCGCCTCCTAGACTTCTATTATCCCTAGTGGGACGGGTAGGGCCGGTGGGGATCGAACCCACGACCGAGGGATTATGAGGTGGGAGCAAACGGTCGGAGTGGTCTGGTGGCGCTCGTTTCATCCGGATTTCATTGGAAAAGATGTCCGATGACGTCGGAATGGACTGGTGGTGTCGGATTGGTAAGTGGGATGAAACGTGGGATTTCTGCTTGACAATGGGCACGACTTGCCCGTCGAGGTCTGTACCAAGTTACATCTCACAACTACGATTAGTGCATGTCGCAGACGCAATCAACTCCATCGAAGAAATCGACGGCTCTCGAGGCACTGAGCGAGATCGACCGCGCTTGGCTGGCCGAACGTCTTGTCGAATACCGCGACGTGCTCGACTTCCTCCGCTCGCATTGAATCTCCCAAGTCGCGAGCTTGTCGTTGCATTCAATGCAGCAGTCCGCCACAACGACGAGTGGTTCGAAGAAGAAGATGATCTTGACCGGCTCGACCGGATTCTTGAGGAACTTCAGACCGAACTTGATCCTCTGGTCGCTGCGGCAACTGCGACGAGTCGAATCGCTCGATCGCAATCATTCACCGAAGGCAACAAGAGGACAGCGTTGTTGGTTGGTCGCTGGATTCTTGATCAAAACGGCTTGATTGGAATCCGCATAATTCCGAAGAGCGATCTGGAATTAGCCCACCTGCTCCTTAAGGCCGCGCGGGGCGAAGATGTGAGCAAGCAAGTTACTGAGCTCTTTAGATCGCGATTGTGATTGCGCGGCTCTGTCCGCGCCGTGAAGAAATATCAATCCACTTCCTAATGCAAATCCGACGTTTTGTCCGACACAGAATTACACATCGCACACCGCAAGTGACGCCGCGTCGCGACGTGTCTTATCGGTCGCCGCATCCAATTCTCCCAGCAACGTGTACGTCACACGCTCGAGATCAAGCTCACGGACATCGTCATGATCCAACCGTCCAATCAGAGCTTTGGACGCGAGTGCCCTTCCACCTACGGCGCACGCCTCGATCCGGGCGGCTTCGTTGACCTCATCACCCATAGCTGTCACCTCTGAACGAGCGACCGATTTGAATAGACCGACGTACATGGTTGCCCCCCAATGAAGACCAAATCTCAGAGTCATGTCCCCACCTTCAAGCCCGCTGCGAGTTGCGATCTCAGTCGTAGCGATGCGAAGGTTGCGTGCCGCGGTAATGGCCGCCCGGGCAGCAGCGGACTCCGATCCAAGGTGTTCGACTAAGAAGAAGGCCGACACGCCATCACCCAGATGACGGCCGACAAGCCCACCGGCGTCCACCACGCACTGGTCCGCCGCTCGAATGAGCCTCCGGGAAAGAGCGAAATAGTCCGAGGTGGACATTCGGCGCGACAGTCGAGTTGACGCCTCCAGGTCAGCGAACAGAATTGCGCCAGGACGACGATCCGCTTTGGCTACCTTCTGCGCGCGTTCCAGATGACGCACATCTCCGACACTCGCGATCATCCCTATTGTCGACATCCCGACCGCTGGCTTGAGGAGTTGGACCCTCCCCACCAGGTGTCCAGAAGTGTCACGAACATCAAACATCGTCGACCAGGTCCCAAGATTGATTCCCCACTCTTCTTGTGCCCCCCACTGGACCGATGAGGCAGAAGAGACCTCTACCTCTGGAAGGGAGTCGACGAGATCAAAAACTAGAGGATCAACAACAGCGCGAAGTGATTCGCGACTTCCCGCAGAGTTCAGCCAATAAGAGAATTGCTTAGCGAAATGATCACGAGCGGCAACTTCTGAATAGGTAGGTGACGGCAATGACTTAATTACCTCTCCAGCTTCAGTGGAGTACATCAGCATCCCGATCGGCATCGAAGCGAGGCCCTGACCTCCCCCATGGCTTCGTCTCACTTCATCGGTCGAGAAAAGGAGGCGCATATCTTTGTCGTAAACCCAGGCCCAATGTCCTGCATCATTCAAGGCCTGAGAGAGGGCCGCGAGGGTTGGTTCCTCTGGCAATGGATACGTTTCCGCGAGCGCCATACTGCGACGCTATTCCGGAAAGAGTGAGTGCGCAGACACCGAAAGGGTTGGACTAATGAGTAGGGCCGGTGGGGATCGAACCCACGACCGAGGGATTATGAGTCCCCTGCTCTAACCACTGAGCTACGGCCCTTCAGCAAAAACCGGGCGAAAGCTCCCAGAGCAGGACTCGAACCTGCAACCTAGCGATTAACAGTCGCTTGCTCTGCCAATTGAGCTATCTGGGAAAGGACTTGAAGGCAGGGCAACATTACCACCGACCAAGGTGAGTCATTGGCGAGCAAACCACTGCAGGAGTCGTTCCGCGTCCGCACTTTCACGAACCAGTCGTCGGCATCGTGCGATGCGTTTCGTCATTCCTTGACGCGAGATTCCTTCGGACTTGGCGATCTCATCGATGGACATCGTCTTGAAACGTGAACTGCCAAAACGCGTCAAAGTCATCGCCGCAAATCCGACGTAGCGCGTCGATGACCCACGATGGTGGGTCGCTGACATCGTGTCGCACTCGGAAATCGGTATCGTCGTCGAGCTCCGTCATACCGTAGCGGCGCGACTGCAGTTCGCGATTCAGTTGCATCGTCTCGTGCGCCTTCGACTGCGAGACGCCGAGTCCCTGCGCCACGTCACGTTTCGTCAGTGTCTTTGCAGGACTGGCACGAATCAACTTCTGCAGTTTCAGAATCAGTCGCATCTCCGCGTCGGTCAGCCCGGCCTGTTGCTGCACGGCCTGATTGACCAGCTTCATGATCCAGTAGTTCGCGTACGTCGCGAATCGATTGCCCTGTTCCGGATCGAACCGACGAAGCGCGTTGACGAGCGCTTCGACACCGGCCGCCTCGAGTTCGTCGTTGCCGAATCGGTACCCCCGCTCCACGACGCGCGTTCGAACCAGCCCCAACGTGGCGCGGAGCAGTGTTGATTCGGCCTCTTGGCCCGCGTGCCGCAGGCGAAGCAGACGCCGCCGCTCGGTCGCCTCCGTTTCTCCGTCCGAGCTGTTGTTCGGCTCGACGACCCTGTTGGATCAGCGGGTAGAGGTTTCGTTCCTCCTCCACGCTCAGAGGGGCCGTCATCTCCAGTCCGCCGATGATGCCCAGGGTCTCTCCGGTCACGACGACCTGGACGACGTTCGCTCCACGAGCCACTCCCGGAGTTCGTTCTCGGCGAGTTGGCCCGACGCGCTATCGAGGAGGACGAGACGTTCTTTCACGTCGCGCACGGTCACGTCGGCCACTTCGGGCGTCATGGTGCCGTCGTGAAGATCGCGAGCCACGTTCTTCAGTTCGACGGTGACGGCGCTTCGGATGAGCTGCGAGACGACGGCGGTGACGTCTTCCACGGTGTACTCGCGATCGAGCTCGTCGACCGCCAGTTCGCTGAGGACGCGCGCAGCTTCCTCCTCGCCGCGCCGATCGAGATCATCGATGACTTCGGACAGCGTGCGCTCGCTGGACAGGCCGTCGAAGATCTCGCGCTGCACGTCATTCACGAAGTAGGCCGCCACCAGCCGGTCCTTCACGTCGTTGGGAAAGTGGACACGGAGGCGAAGGGCCTCCAGGCCGGGACGCGGCATCGGCAGGCGGGGCCCGCGAGGTTGACTTCGCTCAACCGGCGGCTCATTCACGGTCCGCGGCCTCGGGTTGCGCGCGAGTTCCACCACCCGTGGTCGAAGCAGCGACTCCTCGAGCCGGAGCGTACCGGCGACCTGCATGATGTATTGATCGCGGACGAGTTCACTCGGGTGCTCCGCCAGGACCTCCATGGCGTGTTCCGCGGCGCGACTACGACCCTCGGCGGTGGCCAGGTTGGCGCTCTCGAGGACGCGGTTCAGTCGAAACTGTAGGAACGGCACGGCGTCGGTCACCGACTTTCGCAAGGCGTCGGGGTCGTGTTGGGCCAGCTCAGCGGGGTCCGATCCCTTCGGCAGTCGCGCCACGAAAACGTCGACCTCGTTTTGGCGTTCCCACTGATAGACCGACGCGGCCGCGCTCTGGCCGGCCTTGTCGGCGTCGTAGGCCAGCACGATGCGCTTGGCGAAGTTCCGCATGGTCTTGAAGTGCTCTTCGCCGAGCGCCGTACCGCAGGTCGCCACGGCGCGCGGCATTCCGGCGAGGAAGAAGGCGATGACGTCGGTGTAGCCCTCGCAGACGATGATCTCGTCGGACTTGATGACGTCGTCCTTTGCCCAGTTGAGCGCGTAGAGCGTGCGGCGCTTGGAGTAGATCGACGTTTCGGGTGAGTTCTTGTACTTGGCCTCGACGCGACCATCGCGAGGTAGCGATCCGTAGGGCGGTGGCAGGATGCGGCCACCGACGGCGATGGCCTTGCCGGCGGGATCAAAGATCGGGAAGATGACGCGAGCGCGCAGGGCGTCCTGGCGACGGTCGCCCTTGTTGACAAATCCCAGTCCGGTGTCGAGCAGCACCTTCTCGGTGAACTTGAGCCCCTTGGCGAGTCCGTCCCACTCGTCGGGAGCCCACCCGAGTTTGAACTGACGAGCGACGTCGCCTCCGATGCCGCGCGACTTGAGGTACTCCCGGGCCGGCCGCGCGTCCGGTGCGTTCAGCAGTCGATCGTGATACCACTCCACCGCCTTCTCCATCGCTGCCATCGCCGCCTGGCGTTCCTTGCGGGCCGGTCCGGCGTTGGCGTCGTCGTGCAGTTCGATCCCGGCGCGGTCGGCGAGAAGTCGCAGGGCGTCCATGAAGTCCAGGTGCTGGATCTCCCGCACGAACGTGATCTGATCGCCGGACGCGCGACAGCCGAAGCAGTAGTAGCGGCCCTCTTCGGCGTTCACCGAGAACGACGGGGTCTTCTCCCCGTGGAAGGGGCACAGTCCGGTCCAGCGACGACCGGACTTCTTCAGGGCTACGGTCTCGCTGATGAGGGCCACGATGTCGGTCGCCGAACGAACTTGCGCGATCTCGCTTTCCGATATGGCCATAGGAAGAAAGTACCGGTTATCCCGTGCACTCACATCGGACGTGTCAGTCTCGCTGCCTAAACTCTGACCCATGTCGGAATTCTCGGTCGAGGCCACAAATATCGTTCGCACCTTCAACGACGGGAACTTTCGCGCGCTGGACGACGTCACTCTGCACGTGCCGACGGGCCAGGTCTTCGGACTCCTCGGACCCAACGGTTCGGGCAAGACGACGATGGTGCGGATCCTGTCGACCGTGCTCTCCCCGACCGAAGGTCGGGCCATCGTCGGCGGCTACGACGTCGTTAAGCAACCCGGCATGGTGCGACGCGTCATCGGACTCGCTGGACAGTTCGCCGCCGTGGACGAGAACCTCACCGGTTTTGAGAACCTCCGCATGGTCGGCTTTCTCAATCACATGGAGAAGTCCGCGGCGATCGCGCGTTCACGTCAACTCCTCGTCGACTTCGGTCTGGCCGACTTCGCACACAAGTTGACGTCGACCTACTCCGGCGGAATGCGACGTCGACTCGACCTCGCGGCGGCCCTCGTCGCCGACCCCCCGATTCTCTTTCTGGACGAACCGACGACGGGACTGGACCCGCAGAGTCGCCAAGACCTCTGGGCGATCATCGAGGGGCTCGTCGAAGGGGGTACGACCGTTCTCCTCACCACGCAGTACCTCGAGGAAGCCGATCGACTGTGTAGGCAGTTGGTCGTACTCGACCACGGCAAAATCATCGCCGAGGGCACGTCATCGCAACTCAAGAGCCGACTCGGGAACACCGTCTTGGTCCTCACGTTCTCGACGACCGACGACGCCCAGCGAACGCTGAGTCTGATTGCCGACATCTCGCCGAAGCCGGCCAATGTCGACGGCACGGTGATCGAGTTGACGGTCGACAAAGGTCCCGCTTCGGCGGCGGAGGCTCTGCGTCGCATTGACAGTTCTAACATCGTCCTCGCCGGGCTCCAGCTTCGAGAGCCGAGTCTCGACGACGTCTTCTTAAACCTCACCGGACACAAGGCCGAAGACCTGCTAGCCGTGGTTCCCGAGAAACTGTCGCGTCGCGAGCGTCGAAAGGCTCAACTATGACCACGACCTACACATCTACGTCGACCGTCGCATCCCACACGTCGCTGGGCTACGCCGTGCGCGATGTAGTGACACTGGCCCGCCGCAATCTCCTCGCGATACTTCGAATCCCCACGGCAGTCGTCTTCGCCTTGATCCAACCCGTGATGTTCGTGCTGCTGTTCCGCTACGTCTTCGGCGGAGCGCTGGGCGCCTCGGTGCCCGGCGGTCTGTACGTGAATTTCCTAGTACCGGGGATCTTGGTCCAGACCACGATGTTCGGTGCCGTCGGCACGGCCATCGGACTGGCCGAGGACCTGCAGAAAGGTCTGATCGAACGATTCAAGGCTCTTCCGATGACCCGCGCGGCGGTGCTCGGCGGCCGCACCCTCGCCGACACGGTGCGCAACGTGATGGTGTTGATCATGATCACCGGCGTGGGTCTCCTCGTCGGATTCCGTCCACACGGCGGATTCACGCCCTACATCGCGGCGTGCCTCCTCATGCTCCTCTTCTCCTACTGCCTCTCGTGGGGCTTCGCCTTCGTCGGCCTGGCCGCGCCGAACTCCGAGACCGCGCAGGCGATGGTCTTTCCGGTGATCTTCCCTCTGACCTTCGCGTCGACGATCTTCATACCAGCGAATCATCTACCCGGATGGCTGCAAGGCTTCGCGACCTACCAACCGGTGAGCGAAGTCACCACTGCCGTACGAGCTCTGATGCTCGGCTATCCCGTCGGCGATTCGGTGTGGATCACCTTGGGGTGGTCGATCGGGTTGATCGCGGTACTCGCCCCGTTGGCGGTCAACAAGTTCCGCAAGGTCGCGTAGCTCCTCGTGCCACGGCTCAACGTGGAAGAACTGCAGGCCATTCTCACGAACTCCTTCCCTGACGCGGACGTCCCGCGCATTGAAGAGGTAACAGACGACTCCGTGATCGTGAGCTACGCCGTCACCGAGAGTCACGGACGACCGGGCGGCACGCTTTCGGGACCGGTGATGATGTCCCTCGCGGACACCTCGGCGTGGGTGGCGATCATGTCCCAGATCGGACCGGTCGTCCTCGCCGGCACCACGAGCCTGCACATCGACTTCCTTCGTCGTCCTCAGCTGACCGATCTGATGGCGCGCACCCGCACGTTGAAGCTGGGACGCCGATTGGCCGTGGTCGACGTCGACCTCTACTCACGCGGAGAGACGGAACTGGTCGCCAAAGCCCAGGTGACGTACTCCATCCCTCCCGGGACGACGAACTAGCTTCGAGCGCGACGCCGCGCGACGGTGCCGCGCACCTTCATCGGAAGTCGTACGACGCCGTCGACCGCGACCGCCTCGAGGCGTTCACGAACCGCGCGTTCCATCTCGCGACGCTCGTCATCACTGCGGATGATCGCGCCGGAGTACGTGTTGAAGAGTGACACGACCTCATCGATCGTGCGCGTCCACTCCCACTCGATTCCCACCTGGGACTCGAGCTCGAACTCGTTCGCGTCGCCGAGGTCGGCGCCGAAGCCGCGGGGCCGTTTGCGCTCGTCGTTGGGCTGCTCGCGCAGTTCATGAAGCTCCACGGCCCAGGGGACGTCACGGCTGAATCCGTTGGAGAGCACGAAGAGCGTGCCGCCGTCACGCAGGACGCGGGCCATCTCGTGGGTGGCGGTGGGCTGTTCGAACCAGTGCCACGCCGAGGTCACCAGCACGGCGTCGAAGGTGGCGTCGTCCACCGGCAACGCCTCGGCGCGGCCTCTTAGGGCGTGCGCCTCGGGACTCCGGCGCACGAGCACCGCGCGCATGTCGTCGTCGGGTTCGACGATCGTGACCTCCGCACCGAGTCGAATCAGCGTTCGCGTCCACTTGCCCGTGCCGGCGCCGACTTCGAGCACGGTGCGACCTCGCAGGTCTCCGAGGATCGTCGCCACTTCGGGCGGGGGTGACGGACGGTAGAGGTCGTACTCCTCGGCAACCGAGCCGAAACGAAGGCCCCGCCCGTCGTAGGTCACGTCAGGACTTGCCCATTCGCACGCGCAGGGTCGCCAGTAGTTCGGGAATCGCCACGCGAACCTGTTCGGTCGTGTCGCGGTCGCGCACCGTGACGGCCCGGTCGGTGAGCGTGTCGAAGTCGACCGTGACGCAGTACGGCGTGCCGACCTCGTCCTGGCGACGGTAGCGACGACCGATGGACTGCGTGGCGTCGTAGTCGCACATGAAGTGCGGCTGGAGAAGCCCCAGGACCTCTCGCGATACGTCTTCGAGCTCGGACTTCTTGGAGAGGGGCAGCACGGCCACTTGATACGGCGCCAGTCGCCAGTCGAGTCGCAGGACCGTGCGGCTCTCGCCCTCCACGACGTCCTCGTGATAGGCCGCCATCAGGAACGCCATCATCGCGCGCGTGGCGCCGGCCGCCGGTTCGATGACGTAGGGCGTGTAGCGCTCGTTGTCCGCCTGGTCGAAGAAGTCGAGCGCGACGCCCGAGGCCTTCGCGTGCTGGGTCAGGTCGTAGTCGCCGCGGTTGGCCACGCCTTCGAGTTCATCCCAGCCCCAGGGGAAGGCGAACTCGACGTCGGTCGTGCCGCGCGAGTAGTGCGAGAGGTCCTCTTGGGCGTGCTCGTGCAGCCGGAGCTGTTCGTCCGGGATGCCCAGGTCGAGGTACCAGTCCAGACGCGTCTTGATCCAGTAGCGGTACCACTCGTCGGCGTCGGCCGGCGGGACGAAGTACTCCATCTCCATCTGCTCGAACTCGCGCGTGCGAAAGACGAAGTTCTGTGGCGTGATCTCGTTGCGGAAGGACTTGCCGATCTGGGCGATGCCGAAGGGCGGCTTCTTGCGTACCGTGGCCAGCACGTTGGCGAAGTTGGTGAAGATGCCCTGGGCCGTCTCCGGTCGCAGGTAGGCCGTGGCGCCCTCGCCCTCGACCGGTCCGGCCTGGGTCTTGAACATCAGGTTGAAGGCCCGGGGCTCGGTGAACTCGGTCGAACCGCAGTTCGGACAGACGCCGTCGATCTTGTCCTCGCGCCAGCGCTCCTTGCACTTCTTGCAGTCCACCAAGGGGTCGGTGAAGGTCTCCAAGTGGCCCGAGGCGGCCCAGATGGCCGGCGGTCCGAGGATCGCCGCGTCCAGGCCCACGATGTCCGAGCGCAGCTGGACCATCGAGCGCCACCAGGCCTCTTTGACGTTGCGCAGCATGTTGACGCCCAACGGGCCGTAGTCGTAGGTCGAGCGAAAGCCGCCGTAGATCTCGGCCGAAGGGAAGATGAACCCGCGGCGCTTGGCGAGGTTCGTGACCTTTTCGAGCAGGTCGGGGGTTGTGGCCGGCGTCGAAGTCATCGACAAAGGCTACCGGTTCACACCGCACTTCCCAGTCGGAGGATCACCTGATTCGCGAGCAGTCGGCCCTGTGGTGCCAGCGTCACGCGCCCGTCGCGGACCGACACGAGGTGCGCGATCTCTTCGAGCGAACCGAAGGCTTCGAGCGGCACGCCCTTGGCCGTTCGTAGCGCCAGCGAGTCGCGCTCGAAGCGTTGCGTGCGCTCATCCAGGCCCTCCTCGCCGCCCACGGGTCGCGTGCCAGCGCGCACCATGGCGATGTAGCGATCGGGCGTGCGCACGTTCCAGAAGCGCCGTCCGGAGCGATGCGAGTGGGCGGCCGATCCGAAGCCGACGTAGTCGTCCTGGTCCCAGTAGACGTGATTGTGCCGACACTCGTGACCGGGCCGGGCCCAGTTCGAGATCTCCTCCCACTGATATCCGTTCTCGTCGAGCACCCGGCTCACCAGTTCGTAGGCGTCGGCCGACTCGTCTTCGTCGGGGTGGCGCCGCGGGTCCTCCCCCAGCGGCGTGCCCGGCTCGGGCGTCAGTACGTAGCAGCTGATGTGCGGTGGCGGTGACTCCAGTGCGAGCAGATCGTCCAAGGTGCGCGCGACGTCCTCGAGCGACTCGGCGCGTGAGCCGATTATGAGGTCCATGTTCCAGGTGGGGAATCCAGCCGCCGTGACCGCGCGCGACACTTCATCATGGGCCATGGTGCCGTGGCGACGGCCGAGGTCCGCCAGTACGGCCGGTTGCGTCGACTGCACGCCGAAGCTCATGCGGTTCACTCCCCCGGCGCGGTAGGCGCGGAGTCGCTCCAGCGACGCGTCCTCGGGATTGCACTCAACGGTCACTTCGGCGTCATCGGTCCGGGGAATGGCGTCCAGAATTCTCAGAAGCTGATCCGCGGGGAGTCGTGACGGCGTGCCGCCGCCGAAGAACACCGAGGTCGCCACGGGCAGACCGTCGTCGCGAGCCCACCCGATCTCTTGCAGGACCGAGGTGACGTACTCCTCCATGAGGTGGTCGCGGTCCGAGTACGTGGCGAAGGCGCAGTAGTCGCAGCGATGGGCGCAGAACGGAACGTGGACGTAGACCCCGAAGGATTCCCGAGCCTCGATAGTCATCGGGGCACGTTACCGGGCCGGTGACGGCGGCGAGAGCGGCGGCGTCGAACGCGTCGCGCGAAGCTGCTTGCCGAAGTGCGCCTCGATCGACTCCAGCGCGATCGCCATGACCTCGCCGGCCCCGGCCGGTGACCCTTCGCGCAGCACCGACGCCAGGTCCCCGCTCATGATGCGACGGATCAGCTCCAACGCCGCCGGTGAGATCGACGTACCCGAACGACAGTCGGCACAGAGCGTGCCCCCGACCTCAGCGTCGAAGGCGACCAGGGGCCGGTCACGTCCGCAGTTGACGCAGGTGTCGACGACCGGTCCCGATCCGTCGAGGGCGAGGAGCCGGAAGTAAAACGACGACGGCACCAGCATCGGGTCGTAGGACTCGTCGTCGAGGGTCAACAGCACCCGGGTCAGCAGATCGAAGATGTCCTCGTCGGCGACGTCGTCCGATGGGATGGCGTCCATGACCTCGACGACGGCGTAGCCGGCGTTGATCCGGGCGTAGGACGACCGAAGCGTCGTGAGGCGTTCGCGGTGTGCCACGTGTCGCGCGATGTAGAACTCGCCGCGGGTCTTCACTAGATCGACGTTCACGTAGGCCAACGTCTCTAGGTTGCCACCCAGATCGGCTGGTGGCCTTGCGGATGCCCTTGGCGAGGACCCGCACCTTGCCGTAGTGACGCGTCCATAAGACGACGACCCGGTCGGCCTCTCCCGACTTGTACGTGCGCAGCACGACCGCGTCGTCGCGAAGCTCCTTCACTGTTCGGACTCGTCGCGGTCGTCGAAGTGCTGGCGGCGCGGTTCGATGCCGATGAAGCGCTGCAAGGCGACGCCGAGGGCGACCATGACCGCAATGATCGCCGGGATCAGCAGTGGCGCCAGCAGCACCGAGTCGCCGTAGGCGTAGAGCGCCCACAGCAACGCGTAGATGAGGACGGCCACCACCAACATGGTCTTGGTCATGATCATTTGTCGAGGCCCCCGAAGCGTCGTTCGCGTCGCTGGTACTCCTCAATCGCCTCGAAGAGGTTCTCGCGGCGAAAGTCCGGCCACAGGACGTCGGTGAAGACCAGTTCGGAGTAGGCCATCTCCCAGAGCAGGAAGTTCGAGATCCGGTACTCGCCCGAGGTGCGAATGACCAAGTCGGGGTCGGGTAACTCGGGGTGGTACATCCGCGAACGCAGCGCCTTCTCGTCGACCTTGTTGGCCGATACCTTGTCGGTGACCAGTTGGGCGACGGCGTCGACGATCTCCGCGCGACCGCCGTAGTTGAAGGCGATATTGAGCGTCAGTTTCTTGTTCTTCTTGGTGAGTTCGGCGGAGTTGTCCATGATGGCGAGGACCTTCTTGGGCACGCGCCAGTCGCGCCGGCCCGAAAAGGTGATCCGCACACCCTCTTCGTGGAGTTCTTGGGAGCGCCGTTGCAAGAGACCGCGGTTGAAGTTCATGAGGTAGCGAACCTCGTCAACCGGCCGTCGCCAGTTCTCGGTCGAGAAGGCGTAGACGGTGAGGACCTTCACGCCGATGGAGAGCGCGCCGTAGGTGGTGTCGAGGAGCGACTCCTCCCCGGCGCCATGACCGACCGTGCGCGGCAGGCCCTGACGCTGCGCCCAGCGGCCGTTGCCGTCCATGACGATGGCGACGTGATGGGGCACGCGAAGACGCGTCGAGGGACGTCGGAATCGGTCGCGGACGCGGGTCGGGCACTTATCAAACCTACTTCTTTGGTCTCACGAATCAGTCAGGGCAAACCCGTAAGGTCGTCGGGTGAAGAGTTTCGATCCCGACGAAGAGAGCGCCTACGTCGAACCGGATATCGAGGGCGGCGTGCAACTCGACGACGACGTCGTCGAGATCGACGCTGAGCGGGCGCTGGCGTTGCTGGACCGCATCACGCACGAACTTCCGGGCGGCGGTGAGAGTCGCGAGGGTCAGCGCGCGATGGTGCGAAGCGTCGCCGCGGCATTCTCACGTCGACGAACGACCGTCATCGAAGCCGGCACCGGGATCGGCAAGTCACTCGCCTATCTGATCCCGGCGGTCATGTCCGGACAGCGCGTCGTGGTAGCGACGGCCACGAAGAACCTGCAGGACCAACTGGCCCAAAAAGACGCCCCGACGGTGGCGGCGAACACCCCGGGCGTGCGCGTCGCGGTCCTCAAGGGCAAGCAGAACTATCTGTGTCGCAACCGCGTCCACAGCGTCGGCGGAGCGGCGCAACTCAGCTTCGATGACGGCACCGACGTCCCCAAGGGCGTCGCCGACCAGATGCGCCGGATCCTCCAGTGGTCGAACGAGACCGAGACCGGCGACCGCGACGAGCTGCCCTTCGAAGTCGACCAACGGGCGTGGCGTCAGACTGTCGGTCACGCCGCAGGAGTGCCTTCACCGCGTCAACTGTCCCCAGGGCCAGAACTGCTTCGCCGAACTGGCCAAGGACCGCGCCGCCGAGTCGTCGATCCTCATCGTCAACACCCACCTCTACGCCTCGCACCTGGCCTCGGGCTCGATGCTCCTGCCGGCGCACGAGTTCGTCGTCTTCGACGAGGCGCACGAGATCGTCGACATCTTCGCCTCCCTGCTCGGCACCTCGCTCAACGCCACGCGACTGCGCGCGCTCGCCGGCGTGGCGCGACCGCTGTCGGGGACCGAGTTCCTGGAACGGTGTCTGGAACTCGTCGACGGTCGCCGACCGCTTCGCTGCCTCATTGCAGATCCAGTACGACCGCAACGAGCTCACCGGCCTCGACGAGGACTGCGCCCGCGAACTTGGTCGCGCCAACGAACTCGTGGTCGCCCTGGTCGAGGGACTTCGCTCGCTCACGACGAGCGGCGCCGACGCGGAGGCCAGGAAGATCCGCGCCCTCGGACCGGCCATCCACCTGGCCAATGACCTCGCGCGGGTGAACAACGTCCGGAGCCGGCGAACTGCTGTTCATCTCCAAGCGCGACCGCGAGGTGGACGTCGAGATCTCCTTGGTGGACGTCGGACCGCGACTGGCCGATGACCTCTGGGGCCACGTCACCGCGATCCTCACCAGCGCGACGATCCCCGACACGTTGCCCAAGAGCCTCGGTCTCACCGGCACGCCGATCGAGCACTTCGACAGCCCCTTCGACTACCCGCGAACTCCCTGCTCTACGTGCCCGAGAACTTCCCCGGGCGCAACGAAGCCGGCGCCGAAGAGGCGATCATCGAAGAGTTGGTCGAACTCATCGTCGCGGCCGGTGGCCGCACCCTCGCGCTCTTCACCAACCGCTCGGTGATGAACCGCGTCGCCGACGCGGTGACGCCCCGACTGGAGACCGAGGTCCTGGTCCAGGGAACGAGGTCGCGTCAACGCATCATCGAGGAGTTCCGCGACAACGCCGAGGCCAGCCTTTTCGCGGTGGCGAGTTTCTGGCAGGGCATCGACGTGCCGGGCCACTCGCTCAGCCTGGTCACCATCGACCGACTGCCCTTCTCCGTGCCGAACGACCCACTGGCCGAGGCCCGACGGGCCAACGCCGAGCGACCGTTCTACGAGGTCGACCTGCCGCGCGCGACGATGCTGCTGGCCCAGGGCGTCGGTCGCCTGATCCGCAACAAGACCGACCGCGGCGTCGTCGCCGTCCTCGACACGCGCCTCGCCCAGTCCAGCTACCGATCGGCGATGTTCCGCAAGTTGCCGCCCATGAAGCGAACCCGGGACCGAGCCCAGGTACTCGCGTTCCTTCGCGAGCTGCGCGCCTGAGCCCTATTTCAAATGGGTTTCGGAAAATCCCAGCATTGCGGCCCGATTTGGAATAAACTACTTCTTCACTAGATAAAGTACAGATGGAGACGTGGCGTGCACATTGACATCTACCTCGTCATGGGTAGTGCCGTGGTCGGCCTCCTCGTCGGTCTGACCGGCATGGGCGGCGGCGCGCTGATGACGCCCATGCTGGTACTCCTCTTCGGCGTCACGCCTTCGGCCGCGATCGCCTCGGACCTCATGGCCGCCTTCTTCATGAAGCCGGCCGGCGTCTTCATCCACTGGCGTCGCAAGACCGTCAACGGCGCGGTCGTGCGCTACCTCTGTTACGGCTCGGTCCCGGCGGCGTTCCTGGGCACCTACGTGATGCATCTCCTGGGCCAGAGCGCGGTGGCCGAGCATCGCCTGGAGATACTGCTCGGCTCGGCGCTCATCATCGGCTCGATCGCCATCTTCTATCGCTCGGTCTTCGTCGAGACCCCGGCCGCGGGTGACGAGCACGTCAAGGTGCGGCCCGTGCCGACGGTCTTCATCGGCGTCGTCGGCGGGTTCATGGTGGGACTCACCTCGGTCGGCGCCGGCTCCTTGATCCTGGTGCTGCTGGTTATGGTCTATCCGACTTTGAGCAACAAGCAGCTCGTCGGCACCGACCTGGCCCAGTCCCTCCCGCTCACGTTCTCGGCCGCCTTCGGAACACTGTTGTTCGGTCACGTAGAGCTGGGACTCACCAGTTCGATCGTGATCGGAAGCGTGCCGATGGTCATCGTCGGGTCGCTGCTGTCGTCTCGCTCGAACGGCTACCTGCTGCGCCGCATAATCACCGGCGTGGTGCTTGTTGAGCGGACTCAAGTACGTCGGCGTCCCGACCGACTGGCTGGGCGTCATCGGCGCGCTCGAGATCGTCCTCATTGCATTCGCTCACGCTTCGGCACTGGCGCCGCACGCGCGAGAACGCGCGTCTCAGTACCCGAAACGGTCGAGGGTGTCGTCACGCTTCTGCCAACCGGGCTCGACGGAGACCTTCAGCTCCAAGAAACATCCCTCGGGGAGTTGGCGCCGCGCGGCGATGCCGACGTCCTTCAGCAGCGCCCCGCCCTTGCCGATCACCATCCCCTTTTGCGACTCGCGCTCGACCAGTATCTCGACCGTGATGTGCGGCCACTCGAACTCGGTGACGCGTGTGTGGATCGAGTGCGGTAGTTCCTGTTTGGTCTTGCGCACCAGCTGCTCGCGCACCAGCTCGGCGACCCACATCGCCTCGGGGACGTCGGAGACCTCGTCTTCGGGGAACAGGAACGGTGACTCCGGCATGGCCTCGCGCACGTAGGCGATCAGTTCCGCGGTCCCTTCGCCGGTCTTGGCCGACACCGGGAAGTACTCGACGCGATCGACCACGTCGCCGAGGTCCAACTCCTCGGCGATCTCTTCCACGGCCCGCGTCGCGGCGACGAGCTGCGCGACGACCGTCTCGCGACCGGACTTGTCCATCTTGTTCACCACCACGCACGGCCGCGGGGCGTTACGGCCTCGCGCGTTGCGAAGCATCGTGGCCAGCACGTTGCGGTCGCCCGGTCCGATAGCCGAACCGGCCTCGATCATCGCCAGGATCACGTCGACGCCGTCGGCCGCGGCGCGCGCCGTGTCGTTGAGTCGACCGCCCAATGTGGTGCGCGGTCGGTGGATGCCCGGGGTGTCGACGAAGATGATCTGGGTGTCGCCTTCGGTGAGCATGCCCCGGATGGCCTGACGCGTCGTGTTCGGCGAGGCCGCGGTGATCGAGACCTTGGTGCCGACCACTTGATTGAGCAGCGTCGACTTGCCGACGTTCGGCCGGCCGATGATGGCCGCGAACCCGGAGCGGGTCATTCGGCGTCCACGAGCGGCTGAACCAGAACCTCTTCGACCCGGCGGCCGTCGAGGCGCAGCACGGTCAGGCGGTAGTGCTTGGTCGAGTAGACGTCACCGACGTCGGGGACGCCGCCGGCTAAGTCCATGACCAGTCCGCCGATGGTGTCCCAGCCGTCCTTCGGCAGCGCCAGGCCGTACTCGACGTTGGCGTCATCGATGTTGAGTCGACCGCTCAGCTCCAAGCCGCGTTCGATGGTCTGTTCGTCGTCGTCCTCTTCTTCCACGGGGTCGGACTCGTCGGTGATCTCACCGACCAATTCTTCGAGGACGTCCTCCAGGGTGACCAACCCGGCCGTGCCCCCGTACTCGTCGACGACCACGAAGAGGTGGCTCTTGAGCCTTCGGAACTCGGCGAGCAGCGCCGCCACCCGCTTGGTCTCGGGCACGAAGTGGGCCTGGCCCATGTGGTCGCGCAGGATCTCGTTGACCCAGGTCGTTGGCCACCAGGTCGGCCAGGTGGCGCAGATTCACGATGCCCACCACGTCGTCGACGCCCTCACCCAGGACCGGGAGGCGCGAGCGACCGGAGGCCACCGAGAGGTCGAGCGCCTCGCGCACCGTGGCCGAGTCGGCGATGTCGACCATGTCGATACGCGGGACCATCACCTCGCGCACGATGGTGTCGCCGAACTCGATGACCGAGTGGATGAAGTTGCGCTCCTCGGACTCGATCGCCTCGTCCTCGTGCGCCACGTCGGCCATGGCCAGCACCTCGGACTCGGTCACGCGCGAAGAGCGTCCGGTGGGTCCGAACCAGCCGATCACCGTGTCGGCGATCGACAGCAACAGTTGCGAGACCCACTTGATGGGCCAGAACTTCAAAATCCGTCGCACCACCGGGGCCGCCGTGAGGGCCGCGGAGTCGGGGTGCTGCACCGCGTAGTTCTTGGGGATCGCTTCGAAGACCACGAAGATGACGACGACTTCGCCGACCGTGGCGATGAAGAGGCCGGCCGCGCCGAAGAGACGACCGGCAAGCACGCCGACCATGGTGGCCGAGACCAGCTGGCAGATCAGGACGAGCAGCAAGAATCGTGTTGAGGAACTTCTCCGGTGACTCCGAGAGCTCGACCAGCGCCTTGGCGCCGTGGCGACCCTGGTCGCGCAGCGACCGCGCCCGCGATTTGTTCATGCGCACCAGTGACGTCTCGGCCACGGCGAAGAAACCCGAGAGGACCAGGAGGACCGCGACGGTCACGACCAGGTAGGTGTCACCGGCCGACCACATCGCGGCGATCACGACGTGGCCTTCTTGTAGTGGCGCCGCAACAGCTCGCGCTCGCGGGCCTCCATCCGCTCCGCCTCGTCGTCCTCGGCGTGGTCCCAGCCGAGCAGGTGCAAGACGCCGTGCACGACCAGGAGCGCGATCTCGTCCTCGAAGGAACACTCGTGCTCGACGGCGTTGCGCGCGGCGACGGCCGGGCAGATCACGATGTCGCCCACCAGCTGCGGGATCTCCGGGATCGGCGGCTCACCGGGGCCGGTGCCGCCGCCGTCGGGGACCCGACCGGACGGTTCCGGTTCGTTGTCGATGGGAAAGCTCAGGACGTCGGTCGGGCCCTCCTTGCCCATGAACTGCTGGTTGAGCGCGGCGATGGCCGGCTCGTCGAGGAAGATCAGCGAGACCTCGGCCAGACCACGCACGCCCTCGTCGGTCAGCGCGCCGTTCGCCAGCGCGACCCAGGTTTCGAGGTCGATGATCTCGTCGTGCTGCTCGTCGGCAGCGTAGATATCGATGCTCATGAGCGTCTGTTGTCGTAGGCGGCGACGATGTCGGCGACGATGCGGTGGCGCACGACGTCCTTCGCGCTGAGGTGGATGAAGCTGATGCCCTCGATGTTGCCAGAGGATCTTCTCGATGGTCGCGAGCCCGCGAGTGGCGCCCGTTGAGGTCGACCTGGGTCACGTCGCCGGTCACCACGGCCTTGGAGTTGAAGCCGATACGCGTGAGGAACATCTTCATCTGCTCCGGCGTCGTGTTCTGGGCCTCGTCGAGGATGATGAAGGAGTCATTGAGGGTCCGCCCGCGCATGAAGGCCAGCGGCGCCACCTCGATGGTGCCGTTGGCGATGAGACGCTGGGCGCCCTCGGGGCCGACCATGTCGTAGAGCGCGTCATACAGCGGGCGCAGGTACGGATCGACCTTGGCCATGAGGTCGCCCGGGAGAAACCCGAGGTGCTCGCCGGCCTCGACGGCCGGGCGCGTCAACACGATGCGCTGCACCTGTCGACGGTGCAGCGCCTGCACGGCCTGGGCCACCGCGAGGTAGCTCTTGCCGGTACCGGCCGGGCCGATGCCGAAGGTGATGATCGAGGAGTCGATGGCGTCGGTGTAGCGCTTCTGACCGGCCGTCGAGGGACGCACGGCCTTGCCCTTGGCGCCGCGCACGACCTCGTGGCGCAGGACCTCGCTCGGCCGCAGGTCGTCCTCGACCATGTCGATGGTGCGCGCGATCTTGGCCGAGTCGAGCGCCTGCCCGCTCTCCAGCACCAGCACCAGCTCGTCGAAGAGTCGCAGCACCTTGGCGGCGTCGGGACCGGTGACGGCGATCTGGTTGCCCTGGACGCGGATCTTGGACTTGGGGAACGAGTGCTCGATGATGCGCAGGTGCTCGTCGCGGGGTCCGAGCAGACCGGACATCAGGTGCGTATTCGGTACGAAGGTGGTCGCCGTGAGGGCCTCTTGGGCCGTGGCATCAAAGGTCATCCCGGGGGCCACTCCATCCTGCGTCCGCCGAGGACGTGCATGTGCAGGTGCGCCACGCTCATCTGACCGTCACGCCCGATGTTGAAGACCAGGCGGTAGCCGCTCTCGCGGATCCCTTCGAGCTCGACGACCTCTTGGGCCAAGCAGGACCATGTCGTCGAGGATGCCGCCGTGGGTGCTGGCGATCTCGTCGGCGCTGGTGATGTGCTCTTTCGAGACGACCAGCACGTGGACCGGCGCCTGGGGGGCAATGTCGTAGAACGCGTACGCCCGTTCACTCTGGGCCACGGGCTTCGACGGGATCTCCCCGGCGACGATTTTGCAAAACAGGCAGTCACTCATGTGTTGTTCTCATCATTA
The DNA here is from genome assembly GCA_963703105.1 of uncultured Acidimicrobiaceae bacterium. Classification (GTDB taxonomy): domain Bacteria; phylum Actinomycetota; class Acidimicrobiia; order Acidimicrobiales; family RAAP-2; genus RAAP-2. The sequence goes on from OY969792.1 coordinate 701,269, forward strand.
CCGAGATTGCCCGTCGCCGAGGGTAAATCCCCAGCCACCAGCGCCGAAAGCGAGGAGCGACGCGGCGACCACGCCGGCCGTGTCGGCGCGCAAAACCGTCGGTCCGAGCGAGAGTCGCGGATGATCGCCCCACTCCCCTTCTTCCCAGCCGCCTTCCGGTCCCACGCACACGCTGTGCACGCCGTTCCAGTCACTGCTCACCGTCGAAGTGCGTGAACGCGACGTTCACCGGGACGTCACGCACGTGCAACGGCTCGTCGATGATCACGTCGTAGGTGCGACGACTCTGGTTGTTCGCTTCGGCGGCGACGCGGCGCCAGCGCGCGACGATCTTGTCGCGCACCTCGCCGCGGAACTTGACCACGACCCGCGCGCTCATCAGCGGCACGATGCGATGCACGCCCAGTTCGGTGGCCTTCACGACCGTCCAGTTCGCTGCTGGTCGCCCTTCAGGGGCGCGAGGTACAACGTCGTCTGCGGCGACGGTGGGTCGACGTGCACCGGGGTCACTCGATGAAGTCCGTGGTCGCCGACTTCACAGAGCGACCACGCGCCCGCGCCGTCGGTCACGACCAGCTCTTCGCCGTTGCGCACGCGCAACACCGTGCGCAGGTGGTGTTCGTCTTTGGCGCTCAGGGTCGGTTGATCGGGATCGCCGACGTGGAACTGCGCGACGGCCGCGACGCGACGCGGCCACTCGAGGAGGCTCACTTTTTCGCTCTTGCGCCGACGGAAGAGTCCCCCGCTCTCGTCGAGGACCTGCTTCCTTGCGGTGTTCGGCCAGTTGGCGCAGCAGGTCTTCGGAGGTGTCGTCGAGGTCGGTGGGGACGTCGACCACCAGGTGCACGAAGAGGTCGCCTCGACCGCGGCCGTGCAGGTGCTCGACACCCTCGTGGCGCAGTCGGTGGACCGTGCCGTTGGCGCTGCCCGCCGCGACGTCGACCGCGACGGTCTCGCGCAACGTGGGCACCTCGATGGTCGCGCCCAGGACGGCCTGGGTGAAGGCAATGTGCGCTTCGTGGTGCAGGTCGTCGCCGTGGCGTTCGAAACGGCTGTCGTTCTGGACCCGCAGGTGGACGAAGAGTCGGCCGTTCGCCACCGCCGCGAAGCCCGGCCGGACCGCGGTCGGCGAGGCGCATGGTCGAGCCGTCCTCCACGCCGGCCGGTACCTGGATGGTCAACGTCGTGGTCTCGTTGCGACGGCCCTCGCCCCGACAGTCGGGGCAGGGCGTGTCGATGCGCGACCCGAATGCCGTTGCAGCGCGTACAGGGCATCGTGGTGACCATCTGTCCGAGGATCGAGTTGCGCACTCGTTGCACGACGCCCGCGCCGGCGCACTCGACACAGGTCACCGGTGAGGTCCCGGGCGCACAGCCCGACCCGTCACAGGTACGTGCAGCGGTGTGCGAGCGTGACGGTCATTTCCTTGGTGGCGCCGAAGGCCGCGTCGTCGAGCGTGATGTCGAGCGAGATCTCGGCGTCCGGTCCGGGCTGGGGGCCGCGGCGCTGCGATGCGCCTGTCCGCCGAAGCCTCCGAAGAACATGTCGAAGATGTCCTGGACCGATCCGGCCCCGAAGGGATTGCCCCCGGCACCGACGTCGGAACCGAAGCGGTCGTAGTTCGCGCGTCGCTCGGGGTCCGAGAGGATCTCGTAGGCCTGGGAGACTTCTTTGAAGCGCGCCTCGGCCGCCGGGTCGCCGTGGCCTGGTGTCGGGGTGATACTGGCGCGCGAGTCGCCGGTAGGCCTTCTTCAAATCGTCGGGCGTCGCAGTGTGATCGCACTCGAGGACGGCGTAGAGATCGGTGTTAGCCACGTTCGTCGGCTCCCGCGAAGTGGCGCGATAGTCGCGCGGAGACGACCTCGGCCGCGGCCATGGCCTCGCGGTACTTCATGCGCGTCGGCCCGAGTAGTCCGACGGCACCGGCCGGGACGCCGTCGATGGTGACCGGCGCGACGATCAGCGCACAGGTGGACAGCGGTTCGAAGCCGTGTTCGGATCCAATGGCGACCGAGAGACCCTGGTCGAGGATGTCTTGGACGAGGCTGACGACGAGGAGCTCCTGTTCCAAGATGGCGAGCACCTGTCGAACGGTCTCGACCCCGTCGAAGACTTCGGCCACTCGCGACGAACCCCCGATGAAGACCTGCTCGCCTTCCATCACCGGCTGTTGGGCGTGCAGGATGCTCACGGCTTCGCGCACCAGGTCGGCTTCGTGGTCACGACGCGACGGCACCTGCACCCGGGTCTCGAGCGACGTATTAATGAGCAACGCGTTCAGCTGGCGCGACGCCTCCATCACTTCTTTGGGTGTCGCGGCGAAGCTCGGCGTGAGACTGTGTTTGACGACCGAACCGTCCGAAAAGACGGTGACGAGCAGGTGATGGTGCGCGTCCAGGTTGACCAATTGCACGCTCAAGATCGTGGCGTGGGCGTGACGATGCTCCGACCACAACCGAGGTGTAGCTCGTCATCTGACTCAGTAGTGTCGAGGTCTGCTCCAGGACCTCTTCGACCTCGCCGCGCACGCTGGCGAAGAACTCCTTCACTTGTTGCTGCTGGACCGCACCGAGGACTCCTGAATGCAGGTGGTCCACGAAGTAGCGATATCCTTTGTCGGTCGGGATCCGACCGGCCGAGGTGTGGGGTTGGGCGAGGTACCCCTCGCGCTCGAGGGCGACCATCTCGGAGCGAACCGTCGCCGAAGACACGTCGAGGTGGGCGCTGGCCGCCACCGCCGAGGAACCGACCGGCTGGGCCGTGTCGATGTGCTCGACGACGACCGCTTTGAGGATCGTGGCCTTGCGGGCGTCGAGGTCCATGAGCACCTTGGTGGGTTTGCGCACTACGCGTCGGGCCATGCCTCTCCTTGTTAGCACTCAATTCTACTGAGTGCTAATCCCGGCGCGCCGTTCAAGAGACATCGTGAATGTGGCTGTCGTTACTCGATTCGCAACCCTTCGGGCCAAGATTCCTCGTCGTGGCGACCTCGGTTGGCGGCCCGCACGGCGAGGCGCACCAGATCATCGTCGCGGTAGTTGGGCCATCCCGCCAGACCGCGGCGCCACTCCGAAGGAATCGCGCGCACGCCGTACGTGGCACCGAGGAGGGAGCCGGCGATGGCCGCCACGGTATCGGTGTCGTGGCCAATGCCCACCGCTTGCCGAAGGCCAGAGGTGTAATGGTCGGTGCCCTCTCGGGTGGCGTGAATGGCCGACCATGCGGCTTGCAGTGCCGTCACGACGTAACCGTTGGGATTGAAAGACCGAGGATCAAGTCGCTCTGCGTCATCGATCCACTTCTCCCACTGCGGTCGTCTTATCTCCTCAATGGCGTGAAGACCAACTCGCGGCCCGACCAACTCTCCGGTCCGGATCGCGTGATCAACGGCCAGAGTCCAAAGAACGCAGGCGTCGACCGCGAACTGATTCGGGTGGGTCAACTGTGACATCGCCGTTGCCGCTACTACCAGATCATTCTCGTCACCGAGATGGGCCAGGGCGACCGGCCCAGTTCTCATGAGAGATCCGTTGCCGGCCCCATGTGGGTGGCGAAGCAATTCGGCGGCAGCTGAAGCCGAAACGTCACGGCCCGAAGTCGCCCTCGACAGAACAGCATCTGTTTGGTTTCCGATGTCCCTCGGTCCCGACCGATACCACTCGAGAAACCTCTCGCCCACCGCCGTGAGGGCCGCATCAGTTGCGAGTGTTCCGTGTTCGGCGGCAACCTCCAGGATGGCTATCGCCATGGCTGTGTCATCGGTCCAGTGACCGGCTGGTTCATGAGTCAAGGTCCCGGGGAGCATCATCACGTCGTGGGGTTCCGGTACGCCAGCGAACTCGTATCCAGCGCCGAGTGCGTCGCCTACGGCACTACCAACGACCGCACCGACGGCGCGATTCAACTGGTCGACACTGAGGTCGTGAGACCCTTGCGCGGAACTCAATCTGTTCGACCTCTTTCGACAATCCACGACTTCACGTCCTCGACGGCGACGGTGAATCCCCCCGCACCTTGCAGGCGTTCGACCGAACTGCCCGTAAACAATTCGTTAGAACACTCGGCGTGCTCCTCATTCTTAGTGACACAGAATGCATATCTGCCAACTTCGTTCGGCACCCAAAGTAGCCCCCAATGTGACTGATAGAAGAGCGCTCCCTTGGATGCCGTCACGGCTTCGGTAAGGCGACCAAGATCGTGATTCCACAGCAGCAGTACTTTCTCCTGGACCTCGATAAAGAACCCGTCGTTGCGAAACTCAATGACACGGCCCGGTTGAGGGGTGTTGTCTCCGTCACTGGACGCCCGCGACATTTGAATCCAGTGCGGATGGTGGCCGGGTTTGAACAGAACGCAACTTTTAGGGCTACTTATATTCGACATTCAACCTCCATCGCACGGCGTTCGCACCTTGCCGAAGCAGGTTGCGGCGAAGTCAATGGGCCATATCCCTCGTTCGCTCTTGATGTTGCCTCAAGATTAGTGCTCAAGTAAGGAGGCGCCAGCCGTTGGTCGGCAGCATCACGCTCCAACGCTTCTCAGCGAGCTCCGTATCGCGTGACAAAGTTTCCTACTATGGCCGTGCACACGGACCGATCCGGGGTTGGCAGTAGGCACGTCTCGGTCCAACTCCCGGCGCTTCTGGGGTCGTCGAAATAGGTCATCACTCCCCGGGCTGGATTGACGCCACCAGAGGGACTCCCGTCCCCGTTGACACCTGGCGGGTCAGTGAACTCCACGACGTGCCGATTGATCTTGGTCACCAGCTCAGCAGGAGGTCGCGTGGTGGGACAGGCCTGCAGATAGTTGCGCAGATAATCCATCGCTGCGCTCACGAACAACGGACAGGCCAGCGATTCGCGACAACCGACGCACGCGCTGGTCTGCGAAGCACTGATTGACTCTGTCGAGGGACCGTCACTGTTCAATCCGACCGGTGAAACGTACAGTGAACTTGAGCCGTCGGCGCCGATTCCGGCCGAACACTTCCAACCGGTCGGTGCTAAGACCTCGATCAAGCCTTCGTTGTCGGAATAGAAGGCGAGTTGGGTGGATACTCCGCGGGCGATTTTTGCGCGAACATCGGCTGGCAGAATCGCGGGTACTTCGCTCGAGTCTCCAACGGACGTCTTGCAGACGGTGAGCGGTAGCTGTACCGAAACAAGATTGTTAGAAGATATGTCGATATGTACGTTTCTCAGCAAAAACGTGAGGCCGATGGCGACGACCAAAACGATGGCGACGAAACTCGCCACGATGACAGGGATTCGTTTAGGTGTGACCGCGTTCAGTGATCGGTACGACGCTCTCGACCGGTGGTGGTGCCGTGACGGCATCGACGCTCTCTGCCAGCCGCCGGCCACAAGCGGCGCAGTAGACCGCGTCGTCTGCGCTGACCGCCTGGCATTCACACGTCTTCACACGTCGTCCTCGCTGGTACGCATTAGGTGATGATCTTCTCAGTCCTCGAGCTTCAACGCCGCGACGAAGGCCTCCTGCGGGACCTCCACGCGACCGAGGCTCTTCATCCGCTTCTTGCCCTCTTTTTGCTTCTCGAGGAGCTTGCGCTTGCGGGTGATGTCGCCGCCGTAACACTTGGCGAGGACGTCCTTGCGCCGGGCCTTCACGGTCTCGCGACTGATGATGCGACCGCCGACTGCGGCCTGGATCGGCACGTCGAACATCTGACGCGGGATGAGCTCTTTCAGCCGCTCGGCCATTCGTCGTCCGTAGTAGTCGGCGTTGGACTTGTGCACGATCGTGGAGAACGCGTCGACCGGTTCGTGGTTGATCAAGAGGTCGACGCGCACGAGTTGGGACGTGATGTAGCCACTCGGCTCGTAGTCGAGGCTGGCGTAGCCCTTGGTGCGGCTCTTCAGCGCGTCGAAGAAGTCGATGACGACCTCGGCGAGCGGAATCGTGTAGCGCAGTTCGACGCGGTCGGTCGACATGTAGTCCATCTTGACCATCTCGCCGCGACGACTCTGCGCGAGGTCCATCACCGCTCCGAGGTACTCCGCGGGCGTCAGGATCGTGATGGCGAGCATCGGCTCGTCGATGTGATCGAGTCGGCTGAGCGTCGGGCAACTCCGTCGGATTGTCCACCAGCAATTCCGTGCCGTCGGTGAGGAAGGCGCGGTAGACCACCGACGGCGCCGTCGCGATGATGCCGAGGTCGAACTCGCGGTCGAGCCGCTCGCGCACGATCTCCATGTGCAGGAGGCCCAGGAAGCCGCAGCGAAAGCCGAAGCCCAGCGCCTTGGAGGACTCCGGCTCGAAGGTGATCGAGGCGTCATTCAGTTTCAGCTTGTCGAGCGCGTCGCGCAGGTCGGGCAGGTCGTCGCCGTCGATCGGGTAGATACCGCAAAAGACCATGGGCTTGGGGTCGAGGTAGCCGCCCAAGCGGCTGCGCGGGACGAGCGGTCTCGGTGATCGTCTCACCCGAGCGCGCGCCGCCGACGTCCTTGATGCCGGCCACGATGTAGCCGACCTCGCCGGGACCGAGTTGATTGACGCGAATCATGTCGGGCGTTCGAATGCCGATCTCTTCGATCTCGTGGTTCTCCCCGGCCTGCAACATCCGCACGCGCGCGTCAGCGCGCAGCGTCCCATCGACGATGCGGATCGAGCTGATCACGCCGCGGTACTGGTCGTAGTAGGAGTCGAAGATCAGGGCCTGCAGTCGGGCGTCGGGGTCGCCCTTGGGCGCCGGGATCCGCTCGATGACCGCGCGCAGCAGCTCGGCACGCCTTCGCCGGTCTTGGCCGAGATCTGGAGGATCTGGTCGCCCGGCAGACCGAGGACCCGCTCCAGCTCTTCGATGCAGCGTTCGGGGTCGGCCGCCGGCAGGTCGATCTTGTTGAGGACCGCGATGATCTCGAGGTTGTGTTCGATCGCCTGGTAGCAGTTGGCCAGCGTCTGGGCCTGGATCCCCTGGCTGGCGTCGACGAGGAGTACGGCCCCTTCGCAGGCGGCCAGGGAACGCGACACCTCGTAGCCGAAGTCGACGTGCCCGGGCGTGTCGATCAGTTGGATGATGTGGCCGTCGTAGTTGACCCGCACGTTCTGGGCCTTGATCGTGATGCCGCGTTCGCGTTCGATGTCCATGGAGTCGAGGTACTGCGCGCGCATGAGCCGCGGGTCGACGGCGCCGGTGATCTCCAAGATCCGGTCCGACAGCGTGGACTTGCCGTGATCGATGTGCGCGATGATGCTGATGGTGCGGATTTTGGCGGAATCGACGGTCGTTGGAGGAGCAGCCACGGTCCATCAAGGCTACCTGCGTTCTCGATCTGATCCCTTACCGAAAGGGCCATCAGAAGCGGCCTGCTATTCTTAACAAGCCCGTCGGACGCCAAGTCCGCGCACTAGAACGAGGAATTTCGTGGCAAACATCAAGAGCCAGATCAAGCGCAACAAGCAGAACGTCGTCGCGCGCGAGCGCAACAAGGCCGTCAAGTCCGAGGTCCGCACCCGCGTGAAGAACGCCGTCGCCGCCGTCGGCACCGAGGACGAAGAGAGCGCCCTGCGCATGGCCATCAAGCGCATCGACAAGGCCGCCACCAAGAAGATCATCCACAAGAACCAGGCCGCCAACAAGAAGAGCGGCCTGATGAAGCGGATCGCCGCGCTGAAGGAAAACGCCTAACCTTCGCGTTCTCGCCTAGCGGCGCCGGGCGCCCTGGGTCATCTTGGCCAGTCGCGCCACCAGGATCTCCACCACCGTCAGTTCGGTCACGTCCATGTCGGTGTTGAGGTCCTTGCCGCCGTAACTGACGCCGCCCTTCAGGGCCACGTCGGCGTCGGCGATCCAGTGCACCGCCGTGGCGATCCGTTCGGTGCCGAGTCGCTGGGACATCTGCCACGCCTTGGTCGCGGGAAAGCCCTTGATGCCGAGCAGCGCGCCGGCCTCGTCGCCCGAACGAACGCCGCTGCCTTCCAGTTTGGCCATTCGCAGGTAGTACCGCTGCAGGATGTTGACGATCTGCAGTCCGGCGCGACCCTTGGAGTCGAGCATGCGACGTGCCACGACGATGGCCTTGGTGGCGTCGCCGGCGTCGATGGCGTCGGTCAGGTCCCACTCGGGGACGTCGCCGGCGTCGCCGAGGTACGGCTCGACGTGGCTGAAGTTGAGCGGCGCCGTGCCGTAGATCGTCTGGAGGGTTCGGGCGAGCGCGTCGACGCGGGCCACGTCGTCACCCAGCCGGTCGGTGATCTTGATCGCCGTGTCGTGATCGACGCTGACGCGGTACTCGGCCAGCTTGGCCTCGACGAACGTGACCCGGTCGGCCGTGCGCGAGCCGACGTTCACCTCCACGACCGAGGCGGCGCCCTTGACGAGTTTGTTGGCCTTGGTGCCGACGACCGCCAGGACCAACGTGACGTCCGGCGCCGGGTCGCTCATCCACGTCAAGCACGTCGGCGACCTCGTCGGCCAGGAGCGACTGCGCGTCGCGCACGACGACCACGCGCCGCTCGACGAGGAACGGCGGCGTGTTGAGCGCCTCCATGACGAGCGGCGTCACCGGCTCTCCCCCGGCCGCGGTCACGTCCTTGGCGGTGAAGTCCTGGAGCGCGAAGGAGGGATCGAGTTCGCCTAAGGCTTCGGCGATGACGTTGTGCACGGCGTCGTAGACCATCGTGGCGTCGGTGCCCACGACGCACACGCTCGACGTTCACGCTCGTCCCTCTTCGAGGAGTCGCGCGATCACGTCGCGCACCCGAACGGTTCCCTGGACGTCATGCACCCGAACGATACGACAACCGGCCGCGATTCCGAGCGCCGTCGCGGCCAACGACGGCTCGCGACGATCGCTCACGGGCAGGTCGAACATGACGCCGAGGAAGGTCTTGTTCGACGCCGAGAGCAGGAGCGGCGCGCCAAGTCCGGCCAGTCGCTCGGAGTCGCGGAGGAGCTGCAGCGACTGCGCCGCCGTCTTGCCGAGGTCGAGACCGGCGTCGACGACGATGCGGTCCTCGCGCGACGCCCGGCGTCGAGGGCCCGTTGGCGTCGTTCGGTCAGGAACTCCGCCACCGTTGCGGTGACGTCGTCGTAGTGCGGAGTCGGGGTCGGCCACACGGGGTTGAAGTCGAATGTGCGTCGCGACCACCGTCGCACCGGCCGCGGCCGCGACTGGGAGGTACTCGTCGTCGGCGAAGCCGCTGATGTCGTTGCCGATGCAGGCGCCCTCGGCGAAGGCCGCCTGGGCGACCGATGCCCGCCAGGTGTCAATGCTTATGGGCACGTCGAATCGCTTCACCAGTTCGGTGACGACCGGCACGACGCGTTCGAGTTCCTCGCCCTCGTCGACGTCGTCACCGGGACCGGCCTTGACGCCGCCGATGTCCAAGAGGTCCGCGCCTTCATCGACCAGTCGGTCGGCGCGCTCGAAGAGCGCGTCGAGGTCGAAGGTAGCGGCAGGTTCGTAGAAAGAGTCGCGCGTGCGATTGAGGATCCCCATGACCAGCGCGCGCGACGTGAGATCGTACGTGGTCGCGCCGAGCGATGAGCGAATATCGGTCGCCGGCGGTTGATAGACCCGCACTAGTAGAGGCGACTGGCGAGTTTTCGCCGGTACGACACGTAGCGCGGGTCTTCGCGGCCCCAGGGCGTCGAGGATCTCCAGCAGCGAGTCCTTGGCGCTCGTCGCCCTCGCGGACTGCTCAAGCAGGTGCTCGAGCGTCAGGTCGAGGTCGCCGTCGAGGGACACGCCGCTTCGCTGCAGTCGAATCCGAGCCAGGATCGTCTTGGCCGCGACGACGTTCTCGAACGGCTTGAGGACGGCGTCGGCCTCATCGAGTCGATCGTCGCGACGCAAGCAGGTCAGCCAGGGCAACCGCCGCGTCGACGTTGGTGGCGTCGAGTTCGAGCGCGGCGCGCAGTGAGGCCTCGTCGCCGGCGTCCACCAGCTGGTCGACCTTCGACGCACCCGGGCGCGAGTTTCTCGACGAACTCGCGCACCGCCGACTCCGGGAAGCGCCCCGACGAAGGAGTCCACGATCTTGCCTTCGTGAATCGCGAAGACGGCCGGAATCGACTGGACGTTGAACGCCTGGGCGACCTGCGGGTTGGCGTCGACGTCGACTTTGGCCAGCTCCACCGCACCACTGGTCTCGCCGACCACCTTCTCGATGATCGGTCCGAGCGTCTTGCACGGCCCGCACCACTCGGCCCAGAGGTCCACGACGACCGGCACGGTCATCGAACGCTCCATCACGGCGGTGCCAAATGTCGCGTCGGTTACGTCAGTCACGACGGCCAGCATAACGGTGCGTTGCGATGAACGAAGGGGTGACAAAGCGCTGTTAGGCTCATCGATTATGAACCGCGTGGTCGTCGGAATCGACGAAGCGAACGTCTCGGCGTGGATGAGCGAGCACGTCGAGCGCCGTCGCGCCGCTCACCTTCGATCTCATCGCCGGAGGACGCTCGAACCTGACCTATCGCGTCGTGGACGCCAACGGAACCGCCTTCGCGTTACGGCGTCCGCCGACCAGTCACGTGCTCCCCACGGCCCACGACATGGTGCGCGAATACACCGTCATCTCGGCCCTCTACCCGCTCGGCGTGCCGGTGGCCGAGCCGCTCGGACTCTGCGTCGACGAAGAGGTCAACGAGCGACCCTTCTACGTCATGGAGTTCGTGGAGGGCGCGATCCTGCGCGACCGCGCCCAGGCCGAGGCGACCTTCGACGAGGCCATACGCGGCGTCATCGGCGATCATCTGGCCGCCACCCTGGCCCAGCTCCACGACGTCGACGTCGAACGCGCGGGACTCGGGGACTTGGCGCGCCACGACGGCTACATCGAGCGACAGCTGCGTCGCTGGAGGACCCAGTACGAGCAGATGCACGTCGAAGGCGTCGATCACGGAGGTCTGATCGAAGCCGTCGGTGCCGAACTCAGCGCTCAGATTCCCGTCCCAGCAGCGCGTCTCGGTCGTGCACGGGGACTACCGCCTCGACAACACGGTCCTCGACGAGAGCGGCCGCGTACGCGCCATCCTCGACTGGGAGATCTGCACGCTGGGTGACCCGATCGCCGACCTCGGACTCCTGATGGTCTACTGGGCCGAGCCGACGGATCCGACGGTGTCGCTGCTCGGCGTCGCGCCCACCACCGCCAACGGTTTCGCCACCCGCGATCAGGTCCTCGCGGCGTACGCGTCGCACTCGTCGTTGGACCTCAGTCACGTCGCCTACTATCAAGCGTTCGGTTATTGGAAGTTGGCCTGCATCATGCAAGGGGTCTTCGCTCGCTACAGCGCCGGCGCCGCCGGCGGTGACCAGGGCAGCGTCACCGAATACCCGACTCATATTTTGATGCTCGCGCAAAGTGCGAAGATGACATTGGAGAGGAATTGATGGACGACGAAATCTACGACCACATCATCTTCCTCGCGGACCCCGATCTCAACGAGCCGGTCCTCGTCGTCGCCCTCGAGGGCTGGATCGACGCCGGCCTCGGCGCGAGCAACGCCATCGGCACCATGCTCGACACCATCTACACCGAAGTGCTGGCCACCTTCGACACCGAGTACTTCATCGACCAGCGCGCCCGCCGTCCGATCGCGCGCATCGTCGACGGCGTCACGACCGAACTGACCTGGCCCGAGATCCAACTGCGCTTCGGTCGCGACGGCGACGGCGCGGACATACTCTTTCTCGTCGGCCCGGAACCGGACTTCCACTGGAGCGACTTCGTGGACGTCGTCACCGACGCCGCCGGTCGCTTCGACGTGCGACTCGTCGTCGGACTCGGCGCCTTCCCCGCGCCGACCCCGCACACTCGACCGGTGCGCATCATCGGCACCGCCCCGGCCACGTAGCGCCAATCTGCTGACGCGCGTCGGCACCGTCTCCGGGCGAGCTCGAAGTCCCGGCCGGCATCAGCTCTGCGCTGGAACTCGGCTTCGCCGAAGTCGACATGGAGATCGTCACCCTGTGGGCCCGGGTGCCCCACTACGTGGCCTCGATGCCGTACCCGCAGGCGTCGGCGGCGCTGATCGACGGCCTGGCGAGCATCGCCGGACTGACCTTGGACGCGGGCAGTCTCCGCGCTGCTGCCGAAGAAGCTCGTCAGCGCGTCGATGATCTGGTGACGAACAATCCCGATCACACCACGATGGTCGAAGCAGCTCGAAGAGGCGGCCGACGAGGTCGAGGGCGTGTCCCTGGGCGACGAGCTGCCGAGCGGCGACGAACTGGCGGCCGAACTCGAGAAGTTCCTCCGGGGCGAAGCCAACTGAGTCGCTGGTCGCTGATCAGTCCAGGGTGACGTCGACGTCGCCCTCTTCGATTCGCAGACCCAGTCCCAACGCGTAGCCCTCCAGGAACAGGCCGCTCTCTTCTTGGCGCTCGAAGCGGTTGGCGATCTCGTTGAACCGCGGCGTGTGACCGACCTCTTGGAGATGGGCCAGTTCGTGGACCAACACGGCGTCGATCACCCACTCGGGACACTGGCGCAAGTCGATTCGAGAGTCGAATCTCCTTGCTGGCCGGAGAACACGACGCCCAGCGCGCCTGTTGGTTCTTCACCCAGCGCACGGAACTCGGCATCACGCCGTCGTTGTAGAGTTCGGCCAGCTCATTCGCGCGGTCCTCCAAGCGACGCGTCGCCGGCGGAGTTCTGCGGTCGCTGGGTCAAGAGGCGCTCGACGAGGTCGTCGACGAACGTCGTCCGTTCGCGACCTTTGATCCGCGCCGGGATCAATACCACGATGCGACTCCCCGACCAGTGGGCCGTGCCGGTCTTCTTGCGCCGGGTGGAGGCTCGAATCTCGACTTCGGGACGATCGAAGCGGGGCGGCTCGATCGTGACGGTCGTGTCCGAATCCTTGTCCGAGTGTTTGGCCATCAGACGATGATGTTCACCAGTCGGGGCGGCCGAGAGACGATTCGCTGTGGCGTCGCGCCGGCCAGCGCGGCACTGATCGTGGCGTCTTCGAGCGCCTCGGTCGAGGCGTCGGCCATGGAGATGTCCGGCGGGACCTGGAGGCGCGCGCGAACCTTCCCGTTGATCTGGACGACCATGGTGACCTTCGCGCGTTTGACCAGATCGGGGTCGGCGACGGGCCAGGACTGATGGTGGACGCTCTTCTCGCCCGGGTGGCGCTCCTCCCAGATCTCGGCCGTCACGTGCGGCGTCATCGGGGCGAGCAGCATCACCAGCGTGTCGATGGCCTCGTCGAAGGTGGCGCGTTCGGCCCCGTGTTCGCTGCGCGCCCACTTGGAGATGGCGTTCAGCAGTTCCATCAGCGCCGCGACCGCGGTGTTGTGACCCCAGTGGTCGAGGTCGTGGGTGACCTTGTCGATCGTGCGGTGCACCGCGCGACGGATCTCTAGGTCGCTCTCGTCGACGCCTTCGTGGAACGTGACTTCGTGGTACTGGCTGAGTCGATAGACGCGGTCGAGGAATCGTCCGCAGCCCTCGATGACCTCCTCGGTCTGGTCGGTCCAGTCCATGTCGTCGGCCGGCGGGCCGGCGAAGAGGTGGAAGAGCCGGAGTCCGTCGGCGCCCGACGGTTTCGTAGTACTCCTCGGGCGCGACGAGATTGCCCTTGGACTTGGACATCTTCGATCCCGATGAGCCGGATCATGCCTTGGGAGAACTGGCGGGTGAACGGCTCGCGCGGCAGTCCCGGCGCGAACCCGATGTCGACCATGGCCTTCACGTAGAAGCGCGCGTAAAGGAGGTGCAAGATCGCGTGTTCGATGCCGCCGATGTACTGATCGACCGGCATCCACTTGGCCGCTTCGACGGGATCGAAGGCCCGGTCCGGCGTCCAGGGATCGGTGTAGCGAAGGAAGTACCACGACGAGTCGCAGAAGGTGTCCATGGTGTCGGCCTCGCGATAGGCCGGCTCGCCACAGACCGGGCAGGTCGTGTTGCGGAACTCGGCGTGGGTCGCGAGCGGCGACTGACCGGTCTTGTCCATGACCACGTCATCGGGCGCCAGGACCGGCAACTGGTCCTCGGGCACCGGAACGATGCCGTCGTTCGGGACAGTAGATGATCGGGAATAGGCGTGCCCCAGAAACGCTGGCGCGAGATCAGCCAGTCGCGAAGTCGGTAGTTGACCTTCACCTCGCCCCTGGCGTGCTCGGCGAGGAACTCGGTCGCGCGAAGCTTCGCGGCGGCGATATCCAGTCCGTTCAAGAAGCCGGAGTTGATCTTCTCGCCGTCTCCGGTGAACGCCGCCCTCGAAGCCGTCCGGCACTTGCGTGGTGTGCACGATCGGTAGGTCCGTACGCGAGGGCGAAGGCGTGGTCGCGTTCGTCCTCTCCGGGCACGGCCATGATGGCGCCGGTGCCGTAGGTGCCGAGCACGTAGTCCGCCACGTAGACCGGTACCGACTCGCCGTTGAAGGGATTGATCACGTAGCTGCCGGTGAAGGCGCCGCGCTTCTCCAGAGCCGCACCACCTTCGGACGACGACGATGCGCACCACTTCGCTCTCGTTTTCGGCCCGTTCCACGAGCGCGGTGACGTTGGCCCGCTGTTCATTCGTCGTCAACTCGTGCAGCAACGGGTGCTCGGGCGCGACGACCGCGTAGGTCACGCCGAAGCCGGTGTCCGGTCGCGTCGTGAAGACGCGAATGGCCTTGGTCGGATCGGCGGCGAACGCCAGATCGAACTCCACGCCTTCGCTGCGACCGATCCAGTTGCGCTGCATCGACTTGACCCGTTCGGGCCACTCGAGTGCGTCGAGGTCGTTCAACAGCTCCTCGGCGTAGTCGGTGATCTTGAAGAACCACTGCTCGAGGTTCCGGCGCTCCACGAGGTCACCGGAGCGTTCGCAGGTGCCGTCGGGCAGGACCTGCTCGTTGGCCAGGACCGTGCCGCACCCGGGGCACCAGTTGACCGGCGCCTCGGCCCGGTACGCCAGACCGGCCTTCAGAGAAGGCCAGGAAGATGGCCTGGGACCAGCGAATGGTCTCGGGGTCGTGGCTGCGGACCTCCCGGCGCCAGTCGTAGACCGCACCCAGTCGGATCAGCGAGGACTTGAGTTCGGCGATGCGCGCCTCGGTGAAGATCCGAGGGTGGGTGCCGGCCTTGATGGCGGCGTTCTCGGCCGGCAGGCCGAAGGAGTCGAAGCCGAAGGGTGAGAGAACGGCCTTTCCCAGCATGGTCCGGTAGCGCACGTTGACGTCGCCGAAGGTGTAGATCCGCACGTGGCCCTGGTGGGCCGAGCCCGACGGGTACGGGTACATGCACAGCGCGTAGTAGCGCTCGCGCCCGTCGTCGTTGTCGACCTCGTAGGTGCCGTCCTCGAGCCAGCGGTCTTGCCACTTCTTCTCGGTTTTTTTGACATCAAAAGGCCGCGCCATCTAGACATTCTAGGGTTTGAGCGTTACGCTCCCGGTCAAGAAAGTGGGCGCCATGGCATCTCCGACGTACATCCTCGTGCACGGCGCGTGGGGTGGCGCGTGGTGCTGGCGCGACGTGGGCGCCGAGTTCGACCGCCGAGGGGTCTCGTGGCGCGCCGTCGACCTCCCGAGTTCGAGGACCGGCGCCGACCCCGCGACCGGTTTGGCCGAGGACGCCGCGGCGGTCGTGGCGCTGACCGACGGTGATGGTCCGTACATACTGCTCGCCCATAGTTACGGCGGGGCCGTGGCATCCGAAGCCGCCCCTCTGATACCGAATCTCGAGCGGTGCCTCTACGTCGCTGCTCTCATTCCGAGCCCCGGTGAGAGCGCCACCGACGCGTCCAGACTCGTGCGAGTGCGAACGCTGCTTGATGACGCCATCGAAGTCGACGGAGACTTTCTCCGATTGAATCCGACCCTCGCGGCAAAGGCCCTCTACGCCGACTGCACGCCGGACACCTCGAAGTGGGCGGTCGATCAACTCTCGACGCAGACATTGGCCAGCTTTCGTACCCCGAGAGAGTCCGAGAAAATGAGAGCGGAGACCATCTACGTTCGCTGCACGAACGACCACGCCGTCGATCCCGAGTTGCAGCAGCTGATGTCCGAAGAATGTGATTTCGCCTTGGATCTGGAGAGTGAACACTCACCGTTCCTCTCTCAGCCGTCACACTTTTGCGACGTCATTCTCAGTTGAGACCACGAGCGATTATGTTGGCGAAACACCGTTTTGGATTGAGTGAAGGGCTTTGCGAATGAGCGAACAACAGTGGGCCGATGTCGACGACTACCTGGTCGGACTATTCTTGCCGAGAGAGAGTGCGCTGGAAGAGACGCTGTCTCGAAGTGCCGCGCAGGGTCTCCCACCGATAGCCGTCGCACCCAATCAAGGGAAGATGCTGGAGATTCTCGCGAGGATGCAACGAGCACGGCGAATCCTGGAGATTGGAACCCTCGGTGGATACAGCACGATCTGGCTCGCCCGCGCACTGCCCAGTGACGGCGTCTTGGTCTCACTTGAGCTCGAGTCGCATCACGCCGAGGTGGCGCGGATGAACATCGACCAAGCGGGTCTCGGCAATCTGGTCGATATTCGTGTCGGTCTGGCGACGGATTCGTTGCGGCAACTGATCGATGAGGACGCGGAGCCGTTTGATTTCATCTTCATTGACGCCGACAAGGAGGGATATCCCGAGTACCTGGAGCTGTCTCTGCAACTGTCTCGTTCAGGTACGGTCATCGTCGCCGACAACGTGGTGCGCGACGGCGAGATCACGAATGCGATGAGCACGGATGAGAGGGTGAAAGGCGTCCGCGCGTTTCTGGAGTTGGCGGCGACCAATGATCGAATCGACGGTACCGCTATCCAGACCGTGGGGAGCAAGGGTTACGACGGCTTCGCACTACTCGTCGTCACTGACTAAGTCGCAGCAGTGAATATCCGTCAAGCGGTACCGGAGGATCTGGCGACGATCCATCAACTCATTCGTGACCTCGCCCTCTACGAGCGAGCGCTGGAGATGGCGCGAGCCACACCCGATCAACTCCGTGAGAGCTTCTTTTCCGACGTGCCCAAAGTCTTCTGTGACTTGGTCGAGACCGACGATGGTGAGATAGCCGGTTTCGCGGTGTGGTTCCTCAACTACTCCACGTGGAGCGGCACGCACGGCATCTTCCTCGAGGATCTATTCGTCAAGCCAGAGTTCCGAGGTCGCGGGTACGGCACGGCCCTTTTGGCCCACCTCGCACATGAGTGCGTCGCGAAGGGTTACCACCGACTCCAATGGTCAGTCCTCGACTGGAATCAACCCTCGATCGACTTCTATCGCTCTCTCGGTGCTGACGCATTGGACGAGTGGACGGTGTATCGCGTAAGTGGCGAAGCTCTCTCAAAGCTCGCAACTACTTCCAAAGACCTCCAAACATTTCTTGAGTAGCTAACTCTCCAACGACCGTTGCGTCGATGTGAGAAAGCAAAGAACGAACAAGGAACTCGGCTGAAATCACGTCGACTTCTGGCTCGCATCTTGCGAGGCGACGTGGCGAACATTGCATTTCTCGACCTCATGCAATTGCTTCTCGAACTCGGTTTTTTCGAACAAAGCGGACGCGGAAGTCATCGAGTCTTCACTCGCGTTGGTGTCAAGGAATTGATAAACCTACAGATCGAAGGTGGCGACGCGAAGCCATACCAAGTCCGACAGGTTGCAAACGTCGTTCGCCAGTACAATTTGAGGCTGGAGGAGGGTTCGTGACGCAGATCTATCCAATCGAGGTCTTTTGGAGCGACGAAGACCAAGTCTGGATTGCGAACGTCCCTGACTTACAATTTTGCTCCGGACACGGCGATACTCCTCAAGCGGCCGTCGAAGAGGTTGAGATCGCGGTGGACGTTTGGTTGGAAGCCGCGAGGCAACAAGGTCGCAACATTCCAAAGCCATCGCAACGGTCGATGCGGGCATAGCCAATCCGATCTCTTGTCCGAGATCGGGACAAGATCAGTCGAGTTCCTCATTCGTCTCGGACGAATGTGCTCACCGAACACTCGCGCGGGTTTCCAGACATAAGTCGTGAACTGGTAACATTGTCTTTCCTTTGGGGGTATAGCTCAGCTGGTAGAGCACTTGCATGGCATGCAAGGGGTCCGGGGTTCGAGTCCCCGTACCTCCACTTGAAAGGCCTACGGGCGCAAGTACTTTGCGCACTCTTTCGCCACTGTCAACTCCGCGCTGAGTCCACTTCAGCAAAGTCGTCAGCAAATAATCTCCTGGGGTAAGGAATTGCGGATTTGGACTTCCTGCCTATCGAGCGAGTCTGGTATCGAGGGTAAGGAGGTGGAGCCCGACGTGTCGCGTGAAGTCGACAAAGATGGTGTGGTGCCGCGGAACAATCCCGACTGGTCGCCGAAGAGCGACGAGGACTACGAACTTGCTCGTCGCAGGTTGAAGAAACAGTTCTCTCAATGGGGTTCGGTAGTCGGAGCTGCGGTCGAGAAAGACGCTGTGGAGACACCCATCCACTACAAGTGGGCCTATCTCGACGGACATTTGACTCGCTGGACCTGCGACGATCTCGATGAGATCTATCTCGAGTTGCACCCTGCCAAGGTGATAGTCGAAGATGACAATCTCGCAGAAATACTTAATGAAGCCAAGACCTTCATCAGTTTCTTGGACGAGACCAGTCTGCTCGATCCCGACAGCGAGCCGGCTGATGTGCTGATTAACCGTTTGGACGCGATCGAGCAGCAGTTCTGCCAGAACATGGCCGACACATCTCGCTATAGCTTTGGCAAACGTATGTGGATGACGGCGCGAGCTGAAGGAGTCCACATAAACGATCGGGCCTCAGTCGAAGCTTTCATCACTGACTTCAACTCACGACCAATCGCACAACGTGACGCCATCTTGGGCCCAAGTGTTGTGCCGCGACCCCACGCGACGAGCCGTATCACCCCAACTGGGACGCCACCCAAAACCCGTTCATCCAAGCGTCGCAAGCACCGGCGCTGAGGAGCTGCTGGCAGTGTCGAGCAGGGCCCGGCACTGCGAGGTTCTCGTCGTGATTCGACGTCCACGCATTTGGCAAGAGATCCAAATGTTCTCATGACGTGGACGAGTACTTCGCGTCATACCGTTGAATTATGTTCTGTACGCGTCTTCCCGGCGCGTGACCGCAGTGACCATTAACGGCGCGAATTTCGTCGTCAAAGAGGTAGATCACGCGATGCGAACCCCGCCTTGCAGAGAATGCGGGTGTGAGTGGTTTACGAAGAGGCTTGCCAATCTTTCGGGGACTGTCCAGCAATCAACCCGAGATGAACTCCATTACGGCCAGAGCAATCTTCTCCGGGAGTAAATCCGATAGGGCGTTCTCGGCGGGTCGAGCTACTAAAAGTCGGTAAGGCTCGTCACTTGCCTCTGACATGACGTCCCGCAGCCTCCATGGCAACGTCAAGTTCGTCCATAGTGAGCAAGTCTCCATTCTCGATATCTATCAGACCTTCCAAATGGTCCGAAAGTAATTCCGCATCCGACAAGACGGTGATGGTCTCGATCAATGAGACGTAGTCGTCGGCGCCCATCAACACAGCGGCTCGATGTCCGTTCTTCGTAATCTCAATTCTCTCGTGCGTAGAACTCGTTTCTTCAATCAACTTCGAAAGTTGGGCGCGTGCATCGGTCAATGGCAAGGTGGTCACGTAAATAATTATGGCGTAACTTTCAAAAGCCCTCAGAGGACTGGTTGGTCCTAGCGGCTGTTTCGGCTCGGATATTGACCAGTCCGACACTCGGACCTTTGAAAACTCAACCTCCGATTTCAGCGGGAACGACTCGAAGGCCGACAGCAATTGAAGCCGCGTGAAGTTGGCGATCCCATACGGCAACAATGAGGTCGTCAAATCCCACCGCCATGGCGCTGGCGAGATGAACGGAGTCTGCGCCGCGAAGCATTGAGCTTCGGGCGATAGCACCGGCGTTCTTGCCGATCTCTGCATTCAATTCGATGAGTCGCATCGCCTCCCAGTACAGCTCCCAAGTTGACTCAGCAAGACTGATCTCCTTTCGCGAAAAGAATTTATTTCGTTCGGCGGCTGCGAGGGCGGCACAAACCTCCGGGTACGCGAGCCTGCTAGAGACCGCGGCGTCACAACCGTCCCAAAGTTCTTCGACCAAGTCACTTCCCTCTTCGGCGATCAGAAGTTTTACGAGTGCGCTGGAATCAAAATAGATGACTGCCACAATTAGCGACGTTGCTCGCTCACGAGATCAGCGACCGATGAAGTGCCCGTCGGTTTCCACCGGCCACGGGCTTTAATCTTCTCAGAAGAAAGGGGCCGTGATAGAACTCCTTCGAGCGTGAGACGCTCGAGAATCGTAGATGTGTCGAGGCCCACGAGGCGCGCGACGGGGACTCCTCGATCGGTGACGATGACTTCTTCACCGAGGCGTGCCTGCTCGAGCCAATTACTCAGGTGCGCTCGTAACTCCGTAATCGGAACGTTCATTGTTCCAGTGTACATTATCTCATTCCTGATCTGTACTGTATGATCTCGCTTCGATAACTTCCAACGGTCCCCCGAATTGCACATTGAGTACATAAATTCCCAGCAAGTCAGGCTTCTCAAAAACTGGGGAAATGACGACCACTTTCAACCGTTGCGTCTGAGACTTCAACTCAGCCGTGAGGAAAATATATGGCCGGTCGCCGGGGCAATCATGAGGGCTCGATCTATCAACGATCGTCTGACCAGCGATGGATGGGTGTAGCGCTCGTGGGGTACAACTCGTCGGGCACACCAATCCGTAAATATGTCTCGTCAAAGACCCGCAACGAAGTTGTTCAGAAGTTGAAGAAACTGCGCCAGCAGATCGATGACGGACAATCGAATCCCAATTCGACCTTGAAAGTCAGCGAGCTCTTCGCGCGCTGGGGTGAGGACGTGCTCAGACACCAGGTCGCCCCGAGCGCAGCGGACAACTACATGTCAGTCGCTTCACTACACATTCTTCCGACCCTCGGAAGCAAGAAACTGCCCGAACTCACGGTTGCGGACGTTGACCGACTTCTTTCCGTGAAGACGGACCTCGGGTATTCGACGTCAACGGTCCGCCGGATACGGCCTGTTCTGAGCCAGTGTCTTGATCAAGGAGTCCGCTGGGGTGCCGTCACTCGAAACGTGGCGAGGCTTTCAAGGAGCCCCAAGACGGTTCGTACGGAGGGACGAAGCCTCACCCCCGAACAAGCCAAACGCTTCATCGAAGGTCTGCGAGGTCACAGAAATGAACTCCTCTACAGTTTGATGCTCGTCACGGGCATCCGACGGGGCGAGGCTCTTGGCTTGATGTGGTCGGACTTCGACGCTCCGAGCGGTGTGATTAGAATTCGACGCCAACTCAAGCGCGAGAATGGCCTCCTCGTCACGTCTGATACCAAGACACAGCGAAGTAGAAGGTCGATTAACGTGCCCCCGCAGATCGTCGCCGCGTTGCTTTCCCACCTCGAGATTCAGCAATTGGAAGGACGCGCCGCTGATTCATCGCCGGTCGGCGGCGGGTTCATATTTACAAGCACGGTCGGCACACCCATCGATCCGCGCAATCTCAACCGCGACTTCAAACGAGTTTGCGCTTCTGCCGGGCTCGGTAATTGGCATCCTCACGAACTTCGTCACTCGGCGGCGAGTTTGATGCTCGCTCAAGGAATCAACATCCAGGTCGTGAGTCAAGTACTCGGTCACGCCTCAATTCGCATGACCGCGGATGTTTACGGCCACATCATGGATCCCGACCGAGCCGAAGCGGCAAAAGTTATGGGAGAGATGTTGTGGGGCGTCTGATTAGCGAAGCCGCTGAATTCGCGCATTAGCTTCGCCGAGAACAAACGAATCGGGATCGAAGGCTCCGCCATACCAGTCGATCATCGCTTCGTGCTCTTCGTGAGCGGGATTTGAAATAGCGGTAACGAAGTCAGCGAAGCCCCACGGACCACCGCTATCTTCAGGCGGACACGCCTGGGCACCGCCGAGGCAGACCGCCTGTTTCATGGCAATCTCGACAGAAGTGACCTCTTCAACTTCAAGGTCGTGGATCCAAGTGTCGCCGAAATCGTATTCGTACGTGAAGTGATCACCTTCATCGAAGAGAAGATGAATTCGAACTCCATCCTCGTCGAAGTCACGCAGATCGTCTTCCAGTTCAGAGTCCGGAGGGCCGTATCGCTTTCCGTAAATCTCGAAAACGTGCAAGTGTCGGTCTTCCCACCCCATTACCGCCTGAATCACTGAGTGCAATTTCTCGAGTGTCATCGCACCAGGCAATAGCACGCGACGCCATATCAATGGATCCGTCCCGCGAAGTCCGATCCTTACCTGCAGCGTGATCATCCCGGTCGGGTGGCGGGCCTTATTACTCATTGGTAGTCAGGGGCGCAGTGTCCAACAAGTGGACCCGTTTCCCCATCCCCCTTTCAATCCGTGCGTGCGATTTTCCCGCACACGGCTTTCCGACGGTCTTCTGGTCATAGTTACGCTGCCTTTGGATAACGAATAGTGCCCATGAGCTGATGCAGGCCCTGGTCGTGGAACCAGGTGCGAGTCCACGTTGTTGATTGACCGGGACGGAGGTTGCGACCCGCTTCTTCATTAGAAGACGTTTTAGCCGCCACGCCACGTAACGATCAATTGCGATGAACTTGTTGCCGGCGTTGCCGGTGCGGAAGTAGTTCCCCCATCCCCGAAGGAACAGGTTCAGACGTCCAATGACGTCTTCTAACTGCTGCCCGACCTGACTTCGACTAGTGAGAGCCTTGATTCTCGCGCGGGCGCGCTTCATCGAACGCTGCGACGGCCAGCGGTGAAGGTAGTAGCGGATAATGCGCTTCTGCTCCCACAACTTGCCGGACATACGCGCTCGGAAGTGACACCCGAGAAAGTCAAAGCCCTCTCTCCCTTCACGCAGATCGACCACACGGGTCTTCTCGGGGTGAAGGGTGAGACCGAGGTCACCGAGCAACGCGATAGCGCGCCGCTGGGCGTCCTCGGCCTGCGAGCGAGACGAACACAACACCACGAAGTCATCCGCATAGCGAACGAGTTCACCGGTACCGCGCTCTTTCCACGCTCGGTCAAAGGCGTGCAGGTAGATATTGGCGAGGAGCGGCGAAATGACACCGCCCTGCGGCGTGCCCGAGACCGTCTCGGTCACGACTCCCTCACTCAAGACCCCTGCACGTAACCATTGACGCAGCAACTTCAACACCCGACGATCCGAGACGCGCTCTTCGACCAGATTGAGTAAACGCTCGTGGTCGATCTCGCCAAAGAAATTCGTGATGTCGGCCTCAAAGACAAACTGCTTGCCTTTGGGAAAAGCAACACGAATCACTTCCATGGCTTGGGTGGCCGAGCGCTTGGGTCGAAACCCAAACGAGCAGGGTAGGAAGTCGGCCTCGAACAGCGGTTCGAGGACGAGTTTCGCCGCCTGCTGGGCCACGCGGTCTCGCACCGTCGGGATACCCAGTGGCCGCATTCGACCATCGGGCTTTGGAATCTCCACCCGGCGAACTGGTGCCGGGTGATAGATGCCTGCACGGAGGTCACCTTGGAGTTCAGCGAGCAAGCGCTCGACTCCGTAGTCCTCCACCGCCTCAAGGGTCACTCGATCGACCCCCGCGGCGCCACGATTGGCTCGGACTCGACTCCACGCCTCCCACAGGACGTCACTCCTATAGATGCGGTCATATAGCGCATGGAATCGCCGATCCTCAGACTGCTTGGCTGCAGCCCATAGCCGGTTCTGGAGGCGTCGAACTTTCTCCGGGGACGCAAGTCCCAGGGGGGAGTTGGACTGGGCGGTCCCAGTCATGCCCTCACTCGTTCCTCTTTTCCCAACGTGACCGAAGTCGGGGTCCTTCCCTCCTGCCGCGTTGCTCACGGCTCTCAGCAGTACTACGACCCCGTCGGACTCCCGCTGCGCTCCGCTCGTTTTCACCATTGGCTTATGCGATCGGTCTTTGCTGACAAGGCTGCGCAGACGGGTCTCTCCTGTTTCGAATCAGGCCTTACGTGCGTGCCGCTCCCCATACCCCGGAGGAATTCGACCAAGAGCATCTCCGGAACGCGAGTAGGTCGAATGTTGCCTTCGCCGTGACATGAGCGGCTCGGCTTCCCCATTGTGTGTGTGACGAGGCTGCAGGACTCGTGCCGAGTGGCACTACGGCCCGTACGTTTGCTCCCTCCGAAGAGGCTTTTGACACCCCGCTCAGCCCGCCGTCTCTCGACGACGAACCGGGGTCTGCTACCGGGCCTTCCGGCACTTACCCGGATGGGACTTTCACCCACTGGTCTGATCCAACTTTCAGGACGCAACACGAAGCAACATTAGAAGTTGACTCCATCCCGTGCTCGCGGAGAGCCTTGTCCAACTCCAGAATGGATTGTGTCAGCAGTAATGTCAGCGGTCGAGTTCGAGAAGGTGCGTCGGAGCGGTTCGACCGTAATCTCAGGATCACCCGCATGCATTGACGAAACGTCTAGCAGAAAAGGTTTCAATTCCTCGAATGTGTTGATTCACTTCAGCAATTGATTCAGCAATCGACTCACAAGGACGCCGATTATTTCACGTGACTATCCTCCAAGAAGTGGGAGAAAGCGATCTTGCCGACTTGCGACCACGACGTTCGAAAGCTGCCGACCGCATGGCATGCAAGGGGTCCGGGGTTCGAGTCCCCGTACCTCCACCAAGCATTGGCTACGAACAATGAGAAGGAGCAGGAATAGCGATGGCACGGAAAAGAAAAGCCAAGAAGATTTTGAGAAAAGCTGAGCGTCGAGCAGAAAAGATTGCCGAGGAAGCGAACAACAGGGCGAAGGCCGTCTTGGACAAGGCCAAGCGAAAGGCCGACAAAATCTCGGGTGAGAGTGTGGCTCGAGCCAAAGAAAGTTCCGAATCTCTGAAACGTAAAGCAAAGCGTAATTTCAACGAGTCTGGTGTCGAGGACAAGCGGAAAGCCAAACAACACACCGATGACACCATTCGTACAGCGAAAGTCAAGGTCAAAGAAGTTGCCGCGAAAGCGGTAAGCGAAGGTAGTCACGCCGTCGCTGAAAAAGGCCACCAAGCAATGGACAAACTCAAGGAGTCCGGTGATAAAGCTAGCGAAGCCCTGTCCAGCTAGTTGGGGCCATACGGTTTCGCGATCACTTCAGCAGTGTCGTCAGCGAATATCGCTTGCGGGGTTAGAGTTTGACTCATCTTCGGTAAGCCTCGACTCTGTGCGCGACAAGGGTCACGATGATCGTGCGTGCGCTTTCGTCAATTAGATAAATCACGCGATACGACGGCGGCGCACGGCCTAAGGCACCGATGCGTCGACTACTTGCCGTATCCGAACGACTTCCGTACCTCCACTTGAAGGGCTCTGTGGCGTAAGGACTTCACGAATCCACTTAGCCGCTGTCAACTTCGTGAGGCGCTCTACAGCAAAGTCGTCAGCGAATTTTGGCGCAGGGTCAGACGTCGACTCACGTCCGGTACGCATCACTTCTGTTCGCGACGATGGTCACCGTGACCGTTCGTGTCTCATCGTCAATTAGATAGATCACGCGATACGATCCCCGCCTTGCGGACCACGAGGGTGCAAGTGGTTCCCGTAGTGGCTTGCCGACCCTATGAGGGCTGTCCAACAATGGACCAGAGACGAATTCCACCACCGCGAGAGCCACTTTCTCCGGAGGGGAACTCGGCAAGGCATCACTGGCGGGACGGGCTACCAGAAGCCGATACGGCCCTTCACTTGCCTGCCCCGCAGCCTTCATGACAGCTGCGAGCTCGTTCAAAGTGAGCAAATCTCCTGACTCAATATCCTTCAGTCCTTGCAGATGGCCCGAAAGCATTTCCGAGTCAGATAAGACGGAGATGGTCTCGATCAATGAGTCGTAGTCGTCAGCGCCGATCAACACAGCGGCTCGATGACCGTTCTTCGTGATTTCAATTCGCTCGTGCGTAGAACTGGCTTCTTCAACCAACTTCGAAAGTTGGGCGCGAGCATCTGCCAATGGCAACGTCGTCATGTACACAATTAGAGCGCAACTTTCGTAGAGGCTCATACTCTCGCCGATAAGATTCATCCCACTATTGGCGTTGCGGCAGTCGAAATCGGCCCGATTCCGCGAGATCTCAGAGCGCGGTGGTCGTCACCGTGACTCGGTTCAGCGAACGGGTACTTACTGAGACCACTCTCCAGAAGACTCTGACTCTGGAATAGAGGTAGTCCGCCGCCGAGAGCCCGCGACTTCGCGCGAGACTCGGATCGGAGAGTGCGTAACCCGTGAAAGTCACCTTCGCCCCTGGTGTGAGTTTTCTCGCCAGCGCTTGGAGTTGAGACTTGTCCGTCGCGCTCAGCACGAAACTCCTCGCCGCAAAACTCAGGTTCAGCGCGGTCGGTATCTTCGAGTGCTTCCCCGGAACGGTAGTGGTAGGACTCGACGTCAGCGGCGTAATTGCGAAGGTCAGAATTGACACCGCACCGGCCGGCTCGGAGCCTCCCGTCTGGAGTAGGCAACACGTCCACGGAGATCCTGTTCCGGTCCAGTAGCCGTTGTTCAAACTCGTGTATGAGGGAGCCGAGCCTGGCGTGCCGGTGAAAGTATTCAAGGAGAAGCCTTTGTTGGCGGGCAACGTCACGACGACGTTGACATCCATATTGGCAACAAGGTTGATGGTCACAACGCACTGGGTCGCACTCGACGCAACGCACGTAACACCTAAAGTCCCCTGCGCCGAAGCGGTCGCCACGTACGTGGACGCCCCAATGGCGGTGCTCAGGAGCGCGGCCACCGCCAAGCGCGAAGAGATCCCTTGCCACGTCATTCGAGCATCATAGGTGGCGACTCTTGCGATCACCAGGGGGACTCAATCCGTGGCGAGAGCCCTCTTCAGCGAATTTGTTCGACATGGTTTCCTGCGAAGAGCATGAATCTTCATTGGCCGACGGAAGCGGGAACGACGCGAATTCCCGCGAGCAAGGACGCGGCGTGAAGTTGGCGGTCCCAAACCGCAACGACTAGGTCGTCCAGTCCGATTGTCAAGGCACTGGCGAGATGGACAGCGTCGGCACCCCGAAGAGACAATGCACGTGCGAGTTTTCCGGCTCCGTCGGCAACTTCGGCACTCAGTTCAACAGGGCGCACAGCAACCCAGTGCATTCCCCACACCGCTTCCGCTTCCAGGTATTCGCTCTCTGTTATCAGTTTGTTACGTTCGGCCGCGGCCAATGAAGCGCATACTTCAGGAAAAGCGAGTCGACTGGATATTGCGGCGTCACAGCCGTCCCACACGTCACTCGCCAAATCGCTGTCCTCCTCGGACATCACCAGCTTGACGAGTGCGCTTGAATCGAAATAAACAACGGCCACAATCAGCGACGCTGCGCGCTGAGAAGCTCTGCCACCGATGCGGTAGGCGTGGGTCGATTCCGGCCTCGCGCCTTAATCCTTTCCGAACTAATCGGACGGGAGATGACACCTTCGAGGGTAAGTCGCTCGAGAAGCGAGGCTGCGCCTAAGCCCGTCAGTCGCGCCACGGGTACTCCTCGATCGGTCACGATGACCTCCTCTCCGGAGCGTGCCTGATCGATCCAATCACTTAAATGTGCTCGTAGTTCTGTGATCGCGACGTTCATGTTTCTAGTGTACATTCGTTGCCCTTAAATCTGTACAGATGGTGCCGATAGTCCCCAACGGTCTCTCAATGGGTAGAAATGACCCCTACGGACGCGTCCTCGATCCCGATCGCAAGAAGCGGTGCGAGCACTTGTGGGACCAGTAGACGCCTCTACGGAATCGCTTGAATCCTTGCGTTTGCGTCACCAAGGTTGAAATCCGTGGCGTCGAAGATGCCTCCAAACCGCTCGAGCATCGCGGCGTATTGGTGATGGGAGGGGTCGGACATTACCTTTGCAAAATCCGCAAAACCCCACGGGCCGCCGATGTCTTCCGGCGGACATGCCATTGCGCCGTCAAAACAAACCGCGCGAGTCAGGGGAAAGGTAACTGAACCAATGGTCTCAACAACGATGTCGTGAATCCAAGTGTCTCCAAAGTCGTATTCATAAGTGAAGTGGTCGGCCTCGTCTAATAGCAAGTGAAGCCGGACTCCCTCTTCGTCGAGGTCTTGTTCATCATCTTCCAATTCAAAATCCGGAGGTCCATATCGTTCACCAAAGATCTCGAAAACGTGAAGATGACGATCCTCCCAGCCCACGGCGGCCTGGATCACCGAATGAAGTTTCTCGAGTGTCATTGCACCCGGCACGAGTACTCGACGCCATACCAGTGGGTCTGTGCCGCGAAGCCCAATATTCAATTGAAGAGAGATTTTTCCGGAAGGGTGTCGAGCCTTTGGGTTCACGTCGACAGATTAGAAGTTGACTGCGACCTTTGCCTTCGGCCCAATCGAATCGGCGTCAAGTGTTTGCGTCTGCACATCTTTCGATATCGGAAATGACGTTCTGCACGAATCGAAATCGCCTCGGATCCGTGCGGTTTGTTGACGCAATATCAGTTTTCGTTCGCGTTCGAGGTGACGGCTCGCTCTTCCAGACGAGAATTGAACTCCGCTTCCATCGAAGCGACCTTTTCTCCGAGTCCGGCGAGATCGGAAAGTTGTGGCTCCTCCGCGAGAGAGGCACAGGTTTCACTCAAAGCACCGAGGCGATCTCTGATGATCATCCAAGCGGACTGGCGATGGGGCAAGATAAAGAAGGCCGGTCGAACGATTTCCAGCGGAGGTCCAGCGCTGCGACCAGGTTGCGACGGGCCGATTGGCAGGGTTGTCAGCGCTGATGCGACCACGCGCAAGACCCAGTTCATGAGGTGCTTCGCCGTCCGAGCCAACGTGTCTAGCTCCGCTGGCGTCGCACAAGCGTCGGCGGTTGGGCATGAATTCATAGCAGAATTCAAACCTAAATTGCGAACGCTAGGTCCTAGTTGTATTCATTAGGAATACCACCAATGTCCAGTGAAGGAGTCTCCGTTGAAGACTTCGCGTTCGCGCCGAATCGCCATAGTGGCCACTGCCTCGATCATGGCAGTCGGAGCCGCAGCGATTCTGGTTCTCTCCCTGACAACCGTCGGAAAACATGCACCACCACTCACCTACCCCAACTCTTGGTTGGGCGAATGGAGCGGAACCATCGCTCAACCGGACAGCGGCGTCCATACTTGGACATTCTCCATGACCCTTACGGAAACTCAAGGCAAGATCGTTGGTTCGTAGGTGGAGTCGAGCCTGGACTGCGCTGGAAGTCTGACAACGGCCTTTGGAGACTCTTCGAGGCTGGAACTCGATGAAGCAGTGACGGTACTGCCACCATCGGGCACTCCTTGGTTCTGCGGAGGTGGTCCGATTCAGATCAAGAGGACCGGCCCGAGGAGCGCCGTTTATAGCTGGGAAGGTGGCGTCGCTCGTGGCGTAATCCGACGGCACTGAAGGTGTGCACGCAATGCCACGGTTACTGGGAACACACCTCAGCCCCGACTCAACGCACGCCACCACGGGTCACATGTCGAGTCCGCCATTAACGGGAATGACGGCACCGGTGACGTAAGCGGCCCTGTCGTCGAGGAGGCTGATGACGAGGTAGGCGACGTCTTCCGGTTCCCCGAGGCGGCCCACAGGGATACGCGCCACGATGTTCTCGAGCACCGCTTCCGGCACCGACGCCATCATGTCGGTACTGATGAATCCGGGCGCCACGCAGTTCACGGTGATCCCCTTTTTGGCCAGTTCGAGTGCCAAGGACTTGGTGAGTCCGTGCATTCCGGACTTCGCCGTGGCGTAGTTGGCCTGGCCCACGTTGCCCGTCTCACCGATGATCGAACTGATGTTGACGATGCGCCCCGAACCGCGCTCCACCATGTGCTCGACCACCGCCTTCACCATATAGAAGCACCCGGAAATGTTGATCCGCATAACGGCGTGCCACTCGTCGATGGTCATCCGTCGCACGGTGCGATCGATATTGATCCCGGCGTTGTTGATCAGATAGTCGACGTGTCCATTCGCCTCCACGGCCTCGTCGATGAACCGCACGCAGTCCTCGGGGTTCCCCACGTCCGCCTGGTGCACACTGATCGATAATCCGAGTTTCTCGGCTTCGTCGCGCATCAATTCCGCCGATTCGCTGTTGGCGACGTAGCTCGCGCACACGTGTGCGCCTCCCTCCGCGAGAGCCATCGTGATGGCCTTTCCAATGCCTCTCGTACCGCCGGTGACCACCGCCACTTTGTTCTCGAACATCGCCAGCACCTCCTTTTCGACACCTTAATCACGTTGACCGAATCAGTACATGGTCGGCAGAGTGGTCAACAGAGATGGTGACTTGCCCGTCGATTCTGAATGGCTCCGAGCGGGGACAACGGAGAATGCCTTCGCCGACTACCTGTGGCTCAGAGTGCGAAGCACTCCCGGACTGGCTCGGGATCGTGCGAGAAGAACCTTTCCACGACGCGAGCCAACTCTTCGGCGGCCCCCGGTGCCTGCAGGTCGTGTCCCTCGTCGAGAACCACCAGTGTGGCGTTGGGCATGCGATTCGCCAGCGCTCGACTGTTGGACACCGGCGCCACGCGGTCCTGGCTACCGCACACCACGAGCGTCCTCGCCGTGATGGAGCCCAGATAGGGAATGCTCGACCAAGAGGTGAAGGCCATGACGCGCCACAGCGTCGACAGAGCGTTCGCTCGAGCGAGGCCATTGGTCACGATCGCCACGCTGTCGCGCAGGTCCCATCCGGCGAGCGTGGATCCGATGCCGCACGAGGTCGCGGCGAGCACCAAGCGCCGCACTCGTGCCGGGTACCGGCCGGCCAACTCTTGGGCCACGGCGCCGCCGAGAGAAAATCCGAGCACGTCCACTTGGTCCAAGCCCAACTCGTCGAGGACCGCCACGCAGATGGTCGCGAGTTGGGCGATGGACAACGGCAGGTGCGAGTTGGGGCTCTCCCCCACGCCCGGTGCGTCGAAACTGACGATTCGGCGCCCTCGCAGCGATTGAGTGAACGGGACCCACGAACCGAGTGGCCGGGTCAGCCCGTTGATCAGCAGCAGCGTGT
This sequence comes from uncultured Acidimicrobiaceae bacterium, assembly GCA_963703105.1. Classification (GTDB taxonomy): domain Bacteria; phylum Actinomycetota; class Acidimicrobiia; order Acidimicrobiales; family RAAP-2; genus RAAP-2. The sequence goes on from OY969792.1 coordinate 732,252, forward strand.
CGCCGTCGCCCTCCGTTCGGACGCTGATCCGGTAGCCCTTCGCCGAAACGATCTGGGAAGTCATCAATGCAGTGTGTTCGGTCAAGCGCGCACGCGCACGTAACTGCCCGGAGCGTCTTCGAGCGGTGGATGGACGCTGCTGCCGAGATGCTCCGGTGCGGCGGTCTCTTCGTCCCCGTGCGCGGCGATCCATATCGACCAGTCCCGCCACCAGGTGTCGTCGACCAGGGTCGCTCCGTCTTTCCAAGCGAGGGGGTCTTCGGGACGGTCCTCATTGGTCCAGTACTTGGGCTTCGGTCCGGGCGGGTTGACGACGCCGGCGATGTGTCCCGCCGTCGTGAGGATGAACCGGCTCAATCCGGAGAACATGGTGGCCGTCATGTAGCCCGAGGTCCACGGCACGATGTGGTCATTGATCGCCGAAACGACATACGTGTCGATCGAGACGTCCTTGGGATTCAGGGGGTGTCCGTCGACTCGGAACTCCCCCAGGGCGAACTGGTTCTTCAAATAGCAAGAACGCAGATACTCCGAGTGCATCCGGGCCGGCATGCGGGTCCCGTCGCTGTTCCAGACCAAAAGGTCGAAGGCCGGGGGCTTCTTTCCCTGCAGCCAGTTGTTGCCGACGTATTGGAAGATCAGGTCGTTGGCGCGCAGGGCGTCGAAGGCGTGCGACATCGCGTCGGCCTCGAGGAAGCCGTCTTTCTCCATCTGCTTCTCCAGGCCGGCGATGGTGGCCTCGTCGGTGAAGAGGCCGAGCACGCCAGGAGCGCGAAAATCGGTCATCGTGTTGAGGAACGTCGCCGACTTGATCGAGGTGTCGCCCATCGCGGCGCCGTAGGCGAGGCCGATCGCGCTGAGCGTCCCCCCGAGACAGAGCGAGACCAGGTTGATAGTGGGTGCGTGGGTGATCTCTTGGACCACTTTGACGGCTTCACGCAGTCCGAGGTGGAGGTAGTCCTCGAGACCCAGGTTGCGCATGCTGGAGTCGGGGTTGCGATAGCTGATGACGAAACAGGTGTGGCCGTGCTGCACCGCCCACTCGATCAGACTGCGTCCGGGCGCCAGGTCCATGATGTAGTACTTGTTGATCCACGGGGGGCAGAACAGCAGCGGGACGGCGAAGACCCGCTCGGTCTGGGGGGCGTACTCGATGAGTTCGATCAGTTCGTTTCGAAAGATCACCGCGCCGGGCGTCACGGCCAGGTTGACCCCCAACTCGTAACCGGCGCTGTCCACCTGCTGGGGCCAGCCTCCCTTGTGCCGCAAGTCCTCGACCATGTTGTTCATCCCGTCGACCAGGCTCTGGCCGCTGGTGTTGAAGGCCTCTCGCAGCGCGACGGGATTGCCGAGGAGCGTGTTGGTCGGGGCCAGCGCGTCGAGGATGAACTTCGCCGCGAATCGCGCCTTGGCGTCTTCGGGCTCTTCGAGACCGGCGGCGTCGAGGAGCTCTTGCACGTACTGACAACTCAAGAGGTACTGCTGTTCCAGCAAGAAGAACAGCGGGCTCTGTTCGAACGCCTCGTCGCGGAAGCGCGCGTCGCCCGACGAGGGCGCGATCGGCGCCGCGCCGACCGCGCCGCTGGCGCGCGCCAAGGTCGCTTTCACCGCGGCGTCCAGGCCGATGGCGAGGCGCACGTTCGCCGACGCGACCTCGGAGGGCTTGGCCAGCAGCGCGGTCTGGGCCGACTTCAACGAACCCATGAACGAGATCGGATCGGCCTTGCTGGTCATCTCATCGAAGAACTGTTGTTGGGCTTGATGTAACTGTTGGACGAAGGAAAAGAGATCGCTCGGTGGCGTGGTCGCGTTGGCCGGCGCCATCGCGACCTCCGTCATCTTGGCGACCACTTCACCGGCGCCCTCGAACCAGGCGTTCACGAACTTCAACGTGACGTCCTGGGAGAACTGCAGGGCACTGAGGAACTGCCCGGCCAGGCTCGAGTCGGGGTCTTGCGCGCCGGAGGATTCGTTCTTCTCTGTGACCAAGGTGATCCCTACTGACGTGGTGCCGCGGCGCGACCTACCAAAAGGGTACTGACGTGGTGCTTGGCGCAGCAAGCACCCAAGAACCCTGCGACGAACCAACGATGACGTCGCGTCGCCGCCACGAGGGCGGCCCCGCTCACGACACCCCTTGGTTCGCCTCGAGATAGCTGCGATAGACCGCGAGGAGCGCCTGACGCTGGGCGTCGCTCAGGCGCTGATCGGCCCGAATCGCGCTCTCGGTCGCCTCGTCGCCCAACTTTTCCGTGCCGGTGATGAGTCCGGCCTGTTCGAAGAGGATCTCGGAGGACACGTTCAAGGCGTCGGCGATCGATTTGAGGACGCGAATTGAGGGTTCGTGGAGACCCCGCTCGATCTGGCTCAGGTACGGGTTCGAGATCTCGGTCATCGCCGAGAGCTGGCGCAGCGACAGGTTTGCCACCTGCCGCTGCGCTCTGATGAATCCGCCCAGCAAGCGCCGGCGGTCATCCTCGGTCGTGTTCGTGTCTTCCGTGCTCTCAGCGTAATTGAACTGCCGCCGCTGGTTAAAGCGACGTCGCCGTGGCCAGGGCGTTGGAGAGCTGCAACGCGAAGTCGCGCTGCACGTTCAACAGTTCGGTCGTGAAGTCAAAGGCGTACGTCGTGAGGGCCTTGGCGTTGGGAACGGCGGGGACGCCGGGAATGCTCGGCAGTTCGGTGACGGGAAACACCGACACGGCCTTCGCCCAGGTCTCGGTCGCTTCGACGGCGGCCTGCTGGTACTGCTTGAGGGCGGAAAGGAACTGCTCGCCGGACTTGGTGACAATCTCCGGAATATCGGTGGTGGGGGTCTTGGTTACCATTGGGGACTCCTGTGGTACTTGAAGTGAACGGGAAATCCGTCCTGAGCACACTATACATCCCAAATGCTGTGTATGTCAAGCGCTACCTTTATCAAGCACATATTTAGTCAGGGCACGCGACGTCAACAACTGGGGAAAAGTCCGCCCTATTCCGGAGTTTTGTCGTGGCCCGGTAGGGCTTCGAGAAGTCGCTTGACGAATTCGTGCTCGGTTTCCATCACTTCCTTGGCGAACTTGAAGAACGCCTCCGAGATCTCACCGGGCTTGGGCAGGTTTTCGACGTGCGGCATCTTGGGCATCTCGGGCAGTTTGGGAGCGATCTTCGCGACACTCTCGGACCAGGCGCTGACCGCCTTCAACGTCGCTTCTTGCGTTTTCTTGATGGCGTCTAGTACTTGATCCTGAATGCGCGATTCCTCTGCGCTGGCCTTGCTCTTGTCCTCATTCTTGGCTTTATCGGTGACCATTCGGCACTCCTTGGGTGATAACTTTCCGCGGTCTCTTCCGCACCAACAGTCAAGCACCTCGCTCGTCGGGCGAATCACCCGTCAGTGCCGGGCCTATCGACTTCACTGGGACGTCCATCCTCCGTCGATGGACAACGCGGCGCCGGTTATGGTGTCCGCGGCCTCAGAACAGAGGAAGAGGACCATCTCGCCGATCGACTCGGGGCTGGTGAATCGTCGCATCGGCTGCTTTTCTGCGAGCAGCATCTGCGCTTCCTCGTCGACGTCCCTCCCGGAGACCCTTGCGCGCTCCTCCAGTTGTCCTTCGACCAAGGGGGTCAAGACCCAGCCCGGGCAGATCGCGTTCGCCGTCACGCCGGCGTTCGCCAACTCCAGAGCCGCGACCTTGGTGGCGCCGATCACGCCGTGTTTGGCCGCGACGTACGCCACCTTGTTGGCGCTCGCCACCAGTCCGTGCGCCGAGGCGATGTTGATGATGCGACCCCATCCGTTCGACACCATTGAAGGGATCGCCGCCTTCATGGCGTAGAAGGTGGCCGAGAGGTTGAGCGCGAGAATCGCCTCCCAGCGTTCGTCGGGGAACTCGTGCACCGGAGCGACGAACTGGATGCCAGCGTTGTTGACCAGGATGTCGAGGGAGCCGAGCTCGTTCTGGGTCACGGCGACGACGCTCGCCACGTGATCCGGAACGGACAGGTCGGAGCCATCGTAGAGAACGTTCACCGAGAACTCGCTCATCAGTTCTCGTCGCAGTTGGTCAATGTCGCCGGCGTCTCCGAACCCGGTCAACATCAGGTCCACTCCCTCGCGGGCCAATGACCGGGCGATGCCGAGCCCTATACCGCTCGTCGAACCCGTGACCAGAGCAACTTTCCCACTAAGTGACATTCGTGAACTCGCCCATTTCCCACTGTTACCTTAAGTCGTCACGTCACCGACAACGTCGGCGAAAAGCTCGATGACGTGTCTTCCATATCCACATCGTTCCATTTCGTCACAACTCTGTGACACAAATTCAGTGATTTGGCTGAGCAGCTGTCACCCGTCAACCTCTCTTGACGACGACGAGCCTAAAGTTGATTGCGAAGCAAATGAGGATGGGGCATCACGAGGAATCTGAGTTGAGACAGTGAATTTCAAGCCGCAAGCGTGGAAATACGCCTCGCTGGGTGGATTACTCCTCATTGCGATTTATTTCTTTCTTCCCAACGTCAACAGCCAGAACGTCGACTACGCCGTTCTCGGGACGGCGTCCGTGGTCTTCATCCTCGTCGGTGTTCACATCAACCAACCCAAAAACCGGATGGGCTGGTACCTCGTGGCGGCGGCCGGGGCCTTCTTCACGCTCGGCGACGACGTGTACTCGATCTACAGCATCCTGCACGTCACGGTTCCCTTTCCGTCGTACGCCGATGCGCTCTATCTACCCGGATACCCCCTCCTCTTCCTGGGCGTCCTCAGCCTGACCCGCGGCGCCGGTTCATCGTCCCAACGAGAGGACACCGCCGACGCCTTGATTGTCGCCCTGGGAGCCTTGGCCCTCTCCTGGCACTTCTTGATGAACTCCTACGTCCACGACTCGGGTTTAACGAACTTCGGGCTGGCCGTCTACATGGCCTATCCGATCATGGACATCGCGCTGGTCTTCGTCGTGTTTCGCGCGCTGCTCTTTCGAAGGTCGCAGAGTCCCTCACATTGGTTGCTAGCCGCCGCGATGTCCGTGATGTTCGCCGGGGACTTCGTCTACGACCTCTTGGTGCTGCACAACAGCTACACCACCGGTAACGCGGTGGACGGGCTTTACCTACTCGAATACGTGCTGATCGCGGTGGCGGCTCTGCATCCGTCGACCGCCGACCCGCGCTACGAGGCCGAGTCGATGAGTGCCGTCAGCGAGCATTCTGGCGGAGCCGATCGAATTCGAATGTCGATCCTGTTGTTCAGTGGGTGCATCGCGCCAATGATTCTGGTCGTGACGTCGGCACTTGACATATCGGTCAACGTCGTGGCGTTGGGCATCATCTCGGTCCTGGTGTGGGCAATCATCATGTTGCGCCTCAATTGGCTGGTGCAACGGATGAGGACGCAGTCGGATCGACTGGTCGAGAACTTCCAAGAGCTGGAGGCCTCCTCGCTACTGCGCGAGGAGCTCGAGGCCCATCTTCGTCACCAGGCGCTCCACGACCCGCTGACCGGTCTGGCGAATCGCGCCTTGTTCGAGGACCGACTGCTCCAGGCCCATGAGCGACTCGCTCGATCCGGAGGCATGGACGCCGTACTGCTACTGGACCTCGACGACTTCAAAGGGGTGAACGACACCTTTGGTCACCTGATCGGCGACCAACTGCTGGTGGCGATCGCCCGTCGACTCGAAGCGGTGACGCGGTCGTCGGACACGTTGTGTCGACTCGGTGGTGATGAGTTCCTCTATTTGGCCGAAGGCTTGAAGTCCCCGAAGGAGGCCGAAGACGTGGCGAAGCGCCTGCTGAAGGCGCTGGTCGACTCGTTCACCGTCGAATCGGTTCGTCTTGAACAGCGCGTCAGCATTGGACTGACCGTGTGGAACGCGACGACCACAAGTGACCGAGACTACGTCTCGGAGGCCGACGTGGCGCTCTACGTGGCCAAGCGTGAGCGAAAGGGCCGCTTCGTGGTCTTCACGCCGAGCATGCAGGAGCGAGCAATCGGACGGTTCACCCTTCTCCAAGACTTACGCGACGCCCTGCGGTCCGGTGCGATCACGATGCACTACCAGCCCATCGTCGATCTCGCTACTACCGAAGTCGTAGGCATGGAAGCCCTGATGTGCTGGCACGACCCCGAACGCGGATGGGTCCCGCCGAGCCTGTTCATCCCGCTCGCCGAACAGAGTGACCTCATCATCGCACTCGGTACCTTCGCCCTGCGCGAATCGATCGCCGCGGCGACGTCGTGGGATCCCGTCGGAGAGGATATGAGACTTCCCTTCGTCACCGTGAACTTCTCCGCGCACCAGTTTCACCAGCCGGACATAGTGTCAATCGTCAATGACGCTCTGGAAGTCGGCGGTCTCGCTCCCGAGCGTCTGGTCATCGAAATGACAGAAACCGCAGCGCTCTTCGATATCGCCGACACGATGAAAGTCGTCGAGAGCCTCAAGGAACTCGGTGTCGGAATCGCCATCGACGACTTCGGTACGGGGTTCTCGTCGCTTTCATATCTCGTGTTGCTCCATCCCCAGACAATCAAGATCGACCGGTCCTTTGTCAGTCCTCCTCACGAGAGTGCGCGAAACGACACGCTGCTCGGAGAAATCATCAAGCTCGGTCGTGGACTAAATATGACCGTGCTCGCCGAAGGCATCGAGACGCCAGGACAACTCGCCCGCCTCCGTCAAATGGGCTGTGAACTCGGTCAAGGATTTCTCTTCTCTCCGGCCGTGCCGAACGATGAAGTGGCGGAGCTGACGCGCCGCCCATTGGGACTGGCTTCGGTGTGATTCCTTGACCCCTTGCGTATCATGCAAAGGGTCGATGTGTCGCCAGATCACCTGTCGTCCGAATTGCGGAATCCACGCCATTGCTTTCGCTGCGGCGGTCGTTCTGTGAGCATTCGGGCCGAAGCTCGAGTGCCCAACTTCGACGCAAGCGCCTTTGAATGGAGGAGAACCACGTCACGGACGACCATGGGCAACATTGACTGGGAAGCGAAACCGCACTTTGGTGAGACTGGCGACATCGGCTTCTCCATAATTCGCTAAAGTTCCGTTGCTAGACTGACGCCTTAGAAAGCACAATGTAGAAGTAGGTACCATAAAGCGGATATGCAACTATTCGAAAGCAGTGTCGATATTTGAGTGCTCCCGATCGAAGTGATAACTGGGGCCGCTGGGGAGTGGATGATGAACGCGGCGCCGTCAACCTCCTCACCCCGGACGTGGTTCTCGAGGCACTGAGTCGGCCCAGGACAGGCAAGGTTTACCAACTCGGAATCGAGCTCAATCGCGGCGCCCCCGTCGGCGGCAACCGTATTCCTCCGCTGCACTTCATGACTCAAGATGGCGGCGACTTCGCGGCTCTCAATCGCACTGACTGGGGAACAGCGGACGACTACATGGTCCTCGCCACCCAAGGGACTTCACACGTTGACGGTCTCGCGCACGTCTGGTCGGGCGGAAAGCTCTACAACAACTTCCCCTTCACCGAGGTACGGAGCAGTGGGGCGCAGCGTCTTGGTCTCGAAAAGCTTGGCGGGCTCGTGGCGTCGGTCCACTTCTTCGACTTCACCCACCTCTGCGACAGCGGCGAACTGGACATTACTGGCGACATGGTCGATGAAGTCTTCGCTGCTCGCGGCGTCACGCCCAAGCCTGGCGACGCGATGCTCTTTCGAACCGGTTGGATGGACGACGCCTTAGAGGGCGAAACCGACGCGAGGAAATACCCGGTCGTGGCCGAATCGATGGGCGCGTGGTTCGCCGAGCACGACACAGCAATCGTGGGTGCGGACAACATCGCGGTCGAAGCGACGGGTCAACGGGGTAAATTGCCGCCACTGCACAAGGTCCTCGTGCGTGACCTTGGCGTGACGTTGCTCGAGTTGCTCGACTTGCGTTTGCCTGGCGAAGAAGGCGTGACCGAAGGCCTCCTGGTCGTGGCGCCACTCAAGATCTCACGCGGTGTCGGTAGTCCCGTCAATCCGCTCCTCATCGTCTGACGGGACCGACACGTGAGCACTCCTTCGGACACGATTCGTGGAGGATGCGCAGTTGTGGGCGTGGGTTCGACGAAACAGGGCGAGCTACCGGGACAGTCAGCCGATCAGATCGGCGTTGACGCGCTCGCGCTCGCGCTCAAGGACAGCGGCCTCGACAAGTCAGACCTCGATGGTTTAATCACCTGTAAGTCGTACGGCGGCTTTGGCATCGACACCGAAATCGGACGACTCGCGGGACTAAATCCGCGCTACAGCGCCACGCTCGACTACGGGACGTGTAACTTCTCGCTCCATCTTGCTTCGATGGCCATTGCCGCGGGCTTGGCGACCACAATTGCTCTGGTCTACGGCACTAATCAACGCTCCGCCCGTCACCGGTTCCAGTCGGCGGCGGGCAGCGGATCAAGTTCCCTCGAATTGCACGGGTTCTACAACATCGCCGGGCAAGGAGCGATGGCCTTCAATCGTCACGCTTACCTCTACGGGACGACGAGCGAGCAACTCGGCTGGGTGGCGGTGACGCAGCGAGAGAACGCCAAACTGAACCCGGACGCCATCTTTCAGCACGACCTCAGCATTGACGACTACCTTCGAGAGCCCTACCTCGTCGAGCCCCTGCGACGATCCGACGTGTGCATGATCTCTGATGGCGGTGCGTGCTTGATTGTCACGTCGTCCGATCGCGTCGCGGCGTCCGCGACCACGCCGGTTTACCTACTCGGCATCGACCAGAACACGGGACTTCGCCAGTACCAGAACGCGGAAAGCCTCGATCGGGCCTGGATCAAGTCGATGGTGCCCGGAGTCTTTGACCGCGCTGGGGTACCGAGGTCGGATATCGACCTCCTCTACGTGCAAGATCCCGTGAGTTTCTGGGTCCTCCAGATGTTGGAACTCTATGGCTACTGCGCACCAGGCGAGTCCGGCCCCTTCGTTCAGGAGGGTCGGATCCGGCGCAACGGCGACATTCCGGTGAACACCAATGGCGGTCAACTCTCCGAAAGTTACATGTGGGGGTGGCTACATCTCTGTGAGGCGGTGCGACAACTCCGCGGTACGTGCGGACCTCGACAAGTCGGCGGCGCTACGTTCGCGCAGTATTGCTCGACCAAGGGATTCGAAAAGGCGGCCACGTCGATCCTTGGGACGATGGTGCCCTCATGAACGACAATGCCCACTTTGCTGCGGCAGCGCAGCTCATAAGTCAGACACCTGAGAGTGAGCCGATCGCATCAACGCTGAGATTCCAACACTGCCTTCACTGCAGTTACATCCGTTACCCGGAGTCTCCGCTCTGTCCCGAGTGCCTCAGTCCTGAAAGTGAGTGGCGAGAGGACAGCGGCGCCGGGACGATCTGGAGTTGGTGCATCTACCACCACGCCTACAACGACGCCTTCACCGTGGCCCTCCCCTACAATGTGGCGTTGGTCGAATTGGATAGTGGCCCGCGCGTGATTAGCAACGTCCTCAACGCCGGGTCCCCAATTCGAATCGGTGACCGCGTGATCGCCGCTCCTCGCGAAGTCGTTCCCGGACATTTCCTTATCTACTTTGAGCTCGCCCACGGAGGTGGCTCGTGACGAAAGCGGACCTCACTGGTTCTCGTCGTTCGAACGGCGCGAGAGAGTTCGTTGGGCGACCTCCCCAACGCCACGCGGAAAGTGATCAAGTTCGCCTTCCTCGACTTCTTGGCCTGCTGTATTGCAGGTAGCGACACCGACGCGGGACGTATTGCCACCCAGTGGGCCGCTACCACGAGCGGCTTGAGCGACGCACAGATCGCCGGCACGCAAAAAAGATCATCGGTTCCTCTCGCCGCGTTCGCGAACGGCGTGGCCGCGCACGCGTTGGACTTCGACGACGTGTCGATGCGCATGATTCATCCCAGCACCACCCTCGTGCCCGTGCTCCTCGCCGTAGGCGAAGCCCGCAGACTCAGCGGTCTCGCCATCATGGAGGGCTACCTCGCCGGTTTCGAGGTTCAGGCGCGACTGTGCCGCGAGATCAATCCCGAGCACTACGAAACGGGCTGGCACTCGACAGGAACCGTCGGGGCACTGGGCGCCGCCATGGCCGCCTGCCGACTCTACGGCGCCGATGACGAGCAGAGCCGCTGGGCACTCGGCATCGCTGCGTCCTCGGCGTCGGGAATTCGTCGGAACTTCGGCAGCATGGTGAAGTCGTTTCACGCCGGCCAAGGCGCCTTCCACGGTCTCCAGGCCGCCGACCTAGCCATGCTCGGGTTCACCGCGAGCCCCTCGGTGCTCGAAGGAAAGAACAGCTTCCTTGAAATCTTCTCCACGCTCGACCGGGTGCCGGACTTGACCACGGCCTTTGCAGCCCTCGAACCGTACGAACTGGTCGAGTCGGGCATCGCGCTCAAGCGCTTCGCCTGTTGCGGGGCGATTCACTCCGCGCAGGACGCCGCCCTGGAACTGCGGGACAACCACATTTTCCAACTTGAGGAGATTGCGTCGATCGAATGTCGCGTCAATCGAATGGTGCCAAACATCCTGGTCCATCACGTCACCCAGGATGGTCTCGAAGGCAAGTTCTCGATGGAATACAGCCTGGCCGTGACGCTCATGGATGGTCGAGCGGGTCTCGCGCAGTACACCAACGAGCGCGCGTCTGACCCTCGTCTGGTGCCGCTCATGGAGCGAGTAAACGTCGTCGTCGATGATTCGATCCCCGTGAATCTCGCTTTCTTCGCCTCGGTGGTCACAATTGCCCTCAATGACGGAAGATCATTTTCGTCGCGGGTCGACGTGCCCCACGGCTACCCCAGCGATCCATTCAGCGAGGATGAAATCGTCGAAAAAGCGCGAGCCTGTTTCGCCGGTGTGCTCAAGGAGGATCAGGCCGATCGTCTCATCGACTTGGTGTTCCGACTCGAGGAACTCGACGACATCTCAAAGTTCGCACCTTTACTCGCGAGTTCCAAGAACTAAGCCGGAATGATGGACATGAACCCGTCACGCGTTGACAATTTGTTGGTTAAAGATGTCCTGAAGCAACAACTCGAGACCGATCGTCACCAACCCTTCATTCGTTTCGATGCCGAGGTGGCCACCTATGGAGAAGTGCACGACCGCGCACAGGCAGTCGCGTCGAAACTTCCGGCCATTGGAGTCGAGCGTGGCGATCTGGTGGCGCTCATGTTGTCCAACGGCGTTGAGTACGTCAATCTGTATTTCGCTCTGGCGTACCGGGGCGCCCCGGTGGTGCTCATCAACACCACCTTTCACGGTTACATGCTCGAGTACGTCCTCAATGACGCGGGGTGTCGAACCCTGTTGTGCGAAGAGCAGTACTTAGATGCGTTGCTCACGTCGGAGGCCAGCCTGACGTCGCTCGAACGTATCATCGTCTCGGGCGCCTTTTCGAGGGAAGACTGGTCCCGCAAGTTCAGCCGCATTCGAGTGGTGGGCGTCGACGATCTACCTGCCGACGTGACCACATTCGAAGATCCTCCGGTCTCGCACGACGATCTCCACTGCGTCGTCTACTCCTCGGGTACGACGGGTCCCTCCAAGGGCATCATGATCAGCAATGCGCACGCGTTGATCAAGGCGTTCGAGGTCATCACCATCTGCGACTTTCGCCCCGAGGACGTGCTCTACTCCCCTCTCCCCCTCTTCTACTCCATGGGTCTGTTACGGGGCGTCTTGTCGGTCGCGTTGATGGGCGCAAGCGTCGCGCTTCGCGACAAGTTCAGCGCCAGTGCCTATTGGGATGACGTACGACTCCATCGCGCCACGGTCGGCCACTGCGTCTTCAGCATTCCTCAGATGCTCAAACAGACAGCCCCGAAATCTGATGACGCGGACAATCCCCTCCGCTGCATGTTCAACGCCCAGTACGACGCTGACTTCGAGGGGCGCTTCGGCGTAAAGCTCATCGAGAGCTACGGACTCACCGAGGGCGGCAACGCGATCTACAACCGTCTCGATCGCCCGACCCGACCAGGGTCGTGCGGCGAAGTATCCGAGGACTGGGAAGTGCGCCTCGCCGATCCGAATGGCGTCGAGGTTCCGCTCGGCGACATGGGAGAGATTCTTCTCCGGCCTCGCCACCCGGCGCGCTTGATGCTGGGCTATCTGAACAAGCCCGAAGCGACCACCGAAGCATTCCGCGATCTCTGGTTTCACACCGGAGACCTGGCCCGCAAAGACGCCGAGGGCTACTTCTTTTACGTGGGCCGCAACAAGGACGTCATTCGCCGTCGAGGTCAGAACATCTCAGCGTGGGAAGTCGAACAGATCGTCCTCACCTACCCCGAGGTATCCGAGGTCGCCGCACTTGCCCGTCCTTCCGAGGTGGGCGAAGACGACCTGCGCGTCGTCATCGTCGCGCGAGATGACGTCGAGTCACCGGACCTTGAAGCGCTCGCGCGCTACTGCGAGACGCAGATGCCCGCCTACATGGTGCCGCGCTATTTTGAACTCGTCAACGAGCTTCCCAAGACCCCCAGTGGGCGCGTGGAGAAGTACAAATTGGAGAACGCGTCGAGCATCAGAATCTTTGACCGAGAAGAAGTTCGTCGGCCTTCGAAGTAGCGCTCACTCGCCTGGCGCCGGGCGGTCCGCCGGGTCCTTGAAGACCCAGTGCTGCTCGCACCCCGGTGCTCCCTGGAAACGACAGAACTCCACCTCAACGCGCAGCAGGTTGTCATCGGCCGCCACGTAGCCCTCGAAGCAACCAGCTTCGAACGCCTCGGTGTAGATGCCGTTCTGGGGATTGTCCTCATTGAAATAAATGCAGTGAGTGCGCCGAACGATGCATCGGGTGTCGTCGTACTCCGCGAAGAGCGCGGCGGCGTGCTTGGGGCCACGGATGGCGTGCACGAGGTCCTGGTAGAGCGCCATCATTCGCGGCTCGCCCCGACGCTCGCGCCCGTAGACCTTGAGCAGTTGCGCATAGCCTTGACCGCCATACCGCCGTCCAATGCCCCGCGCGATCTCGAGGGACTTTTCCTTGCCGACAGTCTCTTCCGCCACGGTGTAGAAGGACTGGAAGTTGTTTTCGATCTGCTTGGACATGCTGTAGATGAGGTGATCGACGCTGAGTTCTTCGATGGGAATCTCGTTGCGATCCATTCGCCCCTTCTCCACCTCGGTGAGACCCGCCCCCGGGTAAAAGAGAAGGTGGTTGGTGGCATAGCCCTCACGCGTCATGAACCGAACTCCTTTGCTTGATCATCACTACGCCGTGGAACTGTCGCGCTGGCTCCATCATGACGGCGAAACTCATGGCACCGCCCGGCTCGCCAATTCCTGTTTGAGCACCTTACCGGTGTTGCCTTTGGGAAGAGAGTCGACGAAGAGAACCCGACGGGGCAGTTTGTAGTCCGCCAGGAATGCGCGAGAGTGGTCCATGACGTCATCCTGTGACAATTCGTGACCGTCGCGCACGACAATCGCCGCGCTCACCACTTCCCCCCAGAACTCGTCGGGCACGCCAAAAACGGCCGCCTCGCTGATGCTCGGATGACGATGAAGGGCGGCTTCAACCTCGGCGGGGTAGACGTTGAAGCCCCCGGAAATGAGCATTTCCCGTTCTCGACCGACGATGGATACGAATCCCATCGGGGAGATCGTGGCGACGTCACCGCTCCGGTACCAGCCATCCACGAACGCGTCGCTGGTCGCCTTCTCGTCGTTCCAGTACCCGCTCATGAGATGATCACCGCGAATCAGCAGTTCTCCCGGTTCGCCCGGCTCGACGTCTTCGCCCGACGAATCGACGATTCGAAGCTGCACGCCGTTGGTCGCGTGACCGGCTGAGCTGAGGTGACCGTGCTCCGAACTGAGGTGATCGACACTGGAGAGCGAGGTCACCGGGTGCGGGGCCTCACATGATCCGTACACCTGGGTCAGTATCGGACCGAACGCCTCGAGGGCTTCCTCGGCGAGCGCCATGGGCATTGCGGCGCCACCGTAGGTGATGTTGCGCAGCGTAGAGAGGTCGTAGCTCTTCCTTGAGGGGGCGTCGAGGAGCATGCGGATCATGGTGGGCACGAGGAATGTGCTGGTCCCACCCTGATTGGTCACTGCCTCGAAGAACGAATCGGGATCGAATCGAGGCAAGGTGATATTTCGCGCACCTCGAGTGTAGAACGGCAGGATTTTCGATCCCGAGCCGTGCGACATTGGCGCGACGTGCACCATGCCATCGTCCTCGTTCGGCATGAACTCGTCGAGCAGCATGTTGACGGCCGACAGCACCCGGGCCCGTTGGGTGGTCATCGCGCCTTTGGGGCGACCAGTGGTACCCGACGTGTGCAGGATCATGCTCGGTTGGTCCAACTGGATGACGACGTCGGGGCGCTTCGCACTCGCCTGCGCCATCAGGTCGGCGTACGTCGACGGATCGTCGACGTTGAGTACGTGTCGCAGCATCGGCAAATCGGCTCGAATCGCCTCCACGCGTTCAATGTCGCTTCCTTCGGTCACTACGATCACTGCACCGCAGTTCGCGATCATGAACTGCCGCTCGTCGTTCGAGAGTCGGGGGTTGATCGGTGCTTTGACCTTGCCGGCGCGCGCGATGGCGAAGTCCACTTCGACCACCTCGAGGCGGTTCTTCAGTAGGACGGCGACTCGCGAACCGTTCTCCGGTGACAGATCAAAAAAAACGTTGGCGAGTCGCGCCGATCGATTGCCAACCTCAGCGAACGTGAGGCTTCGCTCCCCATCCACAACCGCCACTCGTGGTGCGTATCGCTGGCTGGCCCGCTCAACCAGATCAGCGATGGTGTTCATTGAATCGCCCCCAGTTGTTCGCGAGCACGGTGCAGATCTCCCCTACCGAGGCGTAGGCGCGGACGCTCTCAAGAATCGCCGGGATCGTGTTCGAACCTTCGCGCGAGGATCGATCGAGGTGGTCCAACGCCTCCGCGACCTTCTGCGCGTTACGCGTCCGCTTGATCTCAGCCAGCCGTTGTATCTGTTCGGTTTCTGTCTTCAAGTTCGCGGTGGACGTGCGAACGTGTTGAGAGGGTGCATCGACTTCGAATCGGTTGACACCCACGATGACCTTCTCCCCCGTCTCCACGTCGTGTTGAAATCGGTACGCCTCTTCTTCGACTTCCGCGTGGAGCCAGCCTGATTCAAGGGCCGCGAGCGCGCCACCCTTCGCCTCAATGCGGCCCAGGTACTCCCACGTTGCCGCTTCGAACTGATCGGTCAGCCTCTCCACAAAATAGGAGCCGCCCAGAGGGTCCGCGGTGCGCGCGACGCCGGTCTCGTAGGCCAAGATCTGCTGGGTGCGTAGTGAGATCCGCACGGCTTCATCGGAGGGTAACCCGAGGGCTTCGTCGAAGGAGGACGTGGCGAGCGTCTGCACTCCCCCAAGGATCGCCGCCATGGTCTGATAGGCGATGCGCACGATGTTGTTGTAGGGCTCCTGCGCCGTCTGAGGACTGCCGAGCGTGTAGCAGAAGATCTTCACCCTCAGACTCTCGTCTTTGACGGCTCCGAAGCGCTCCTTCAGCAGTTTGTACCACATGCGCCGCGCCGCACGGAACTTCGCTACCTCTTCGAAGACGTCTTGGTGCGCCGAGAGGAATAAGAACACCGTTGGCGCGAAGGAGTCGATGTCGAGACCTCGTTCGAGTGAGGCGTTGATGTACTCGATGCCATTGGCCAAGGCTATGGCCACTTCCTGCACGGCCGTGGAACCAGAGTCGCGGATGTGATAGCCGCAGAACTCGATCGGTTCCCAGGTCGGTAAGTACTTCGAGCAGTACTCCACAACGTCAACCGAGAACTGCATCGCCGGCCTCGGCGGGAAGATATACGTTCCGCGGGCCAAGTACTCCTTCAGTACGTCGTTCTGCAGTAGGACTCGGAAGCTATCCGGTGCGTAGCCGTGCTCCTCCGCCGCGGCAATGAAGAGGGCGATGGCAATGGGTCCGATCGCGTTCGCGGTAGTACGAATCTGAGCGATCGTGTCGAGGGGTATCCCTTGGAGCAGCGTCTCCATGTCGGCCAGTGTGTCGATGGGCACCCCGACTCGGCCCACTTCACCTCGCGACAGCGGGTGGTCGGAGTCGAGGCCGTTCTGCGTGGGCAGGTCGAGTGCCACGGAAAATCCACGTTGACCCTGTTCGAGAAGTGAACGAATGCGCTTATTCGTCTCAGTGGCGCTCGCCACACCGGAATACTGCCCCATAACCCAAAGGCGATCTCGGTACATGCCCGGTGAGATGCCGCGGGTGTACGGCGCCTCGCCGGGCAGACCGAGGTAGCTCAGGTAGTCGCCGGGCGGCCGCACGTCGAGCGGCGTGTACACCGAATTGACGTCGATACCCGACAGCGTTCGTCCTCCGGCCTCACCGGGGCTGAGTTGATCGGCGTACTTCGAGGTCCAGTCATCAATCTGCTCTCGAAGGGCCTCGGCGGCTTCGTGGTTCGCCTCCGCCGACCCTTCGACCTCGTCTGGCTCGATCCCCCCGCGTGCCACCGTCATCCGGCCCGTCTGCCCGATTCAGGCGTCTCGGCACCGCTCACGGTGATGACGACGGATTCGGCCTCGCCGATTCCCCCACATATGGTTACCAGACCAGTTCCGCCTCCACGCCGTAAGAGTTCCGACGCGGCCGTCATGACCAGTCGGGCCGCGGTGGCCCCGGTCGGATGGCCGATGGCGATCGATCCACCGTTGACGTTCGTGCGCTCGCGTAGCCGTGCGGTTTCGGCGAGGTCGCCGTTGGCCAAGACGATCGTCGAGACCAGCGGCACGGCAGCGAACGCTTCGTTGATCTCAATGACGTCCACGTCGCCTAGCGTCAGGCCGGCTGATTTGAGTGCAAGCTGCGCCGCGACGGCGGGCATGGACGCGATGCGCTGGGGATCTCCCGCGGCGGCGGCCCAACCTACGATCATTATCGTCGGCCGGTCACGCAATGGGGAGCTGCCAAGGATCAGGGCCGTCGATCCCGAACTCAAGTCGGGTGCGTTGCCGGCGGTCACGGTGTCACTCCCGTTTACCGTTGGAAGTCGACCGAGTGCCTCAAGTGTCGTGTTCGGCCGAGGGACCTCATCGGCCGTGAGCACGACGTGCCCACCTTCTTCGTCCATGACGTCGACGGGGACGATCTCACCGTCGAAAAATCCCGTGGCCAGTGCCTTCGCGTATCGCTCCTGACTACGCTCGGCCCATTCGTCTTGCATCTGGCGACTAACGGCGTATTCTTTCGCTTCGTTTGAGGCCTGCACCGCCCGCGCCACGCCGGAGTACGGGCACGACACCACGAGTTGGTCGGTCAGCACGATGTCGCCCAAGCGCTGACCAAATCTGGCTGCCTCGATGAAATACGGGACACGGCTGAGATTTTCGACGCCTCCGGCGAGCGCAATGGCGGCGTCGCCCAATCGGATGCTCTTGCTGGCTAAGTTGACGGCCGCCAGCGAGGAACAGCACGCGCGATCGACGGTATAGGCCACGCGGTCATCGGGTACGTGGGCGCGGAGCGCGACTTGGCGAGCCAGGGAGCGATCACCACCAGGGAAATTGACGCCGAGCGCCACTTCGTCCACTTGAGCCGGTTCGATGCCCGACCGTTCAAGGGCGGAGGTCATCGAGAGAGCGCCGAGCTGAGTGAGGGAAAGGGTCCGAAGGGCGCCGCCGAACCTGCCGAAGGGTGTTCGGGCGTACCCCGTGACGTAGACCGGTGACGCGTTCACCTATCGGAAGTTCCTCTCCGGGCAGCCCGTTCGGGTCATCGTGAGTCCACTTTTCAAGCTCAATCAGTATCCATAATGTCGACCCTCTTTCCACACTATGGTAACGTCCTTGCTCGTGGTGCGTCAAGGTGCTCCGAATCCCTCCTGCTCGCGACCACAATTGTGCAGAAACGAGGGAGGCCGACAGAGGTTCCTCGATGCACATTTCTCCATCTATTGACTTCGTGGTTCCGAGAATGACAACCTGCTGCGCAAAGTTCCAGTAAACGATTGAATGGTTCAACCGTGAATACCTACGAATCAATAGACGAACTTCGTCACTTAGCTGTAACCAGCAGAACGGCCGGATCCCCATGAACGACACGGCTTCGCTCGCGCGGGATCAAACACGAGAACTCTCGGAGTTTGCGAGCTCGCTTTCGTACGCCGACATTCCAGACGACACCATCGAGCACGCCAAACTTTCCGTGCTGGATACGCTCGGTTGCGCACTCTTCGGCTCAACCTTGCCGTGGCTAGCAATACTGCGCGGGACAGTTCTGCGCGAGGGCGCAACACCGCTCGCAACGCTCCTCGGTTCGTCGGAACGAGTCTCGATGACCCAGGCCGCACTGGTGAACGCCACCGCTGCGCATTCGTTCGAGTTTGACGACGTTCACATGGGTGGAATGATCCATCCCGGGGCGCTAACGCTGAGCGCTTCCTTGGCGGTTGGTGAAGAGCGCCACCTCAGTGGCAAGACCTTGCTCACGGCGATAGTCGCGGGCGATGAGGTTGGTGCCCGAGTGGGAAAGTCTGTCGGCATCGCACATTTTCGAGCCGGATTTCACCCCCAAGGCACCGTCGGAGTGTTCGCTGCCGCGGCGAGTGCCGGACGCGGACTCTCGCTCGGCGCCGAAGCGATGCAGCACGCGTTGGGCATCGCCGGGAGTCGGTCGTCCGGACTTATGGCCGCGCAGGAAGGCTCGATGGTGAAACGGTTGCATTCGGGCTTCGCTTGCGAGAGCGGCGTCCGAGCCGCATTGCTCGCGAGCGACGGCTTCACGGGCATCACCAACGTCTTCGAGGCCGATTTCGGCGGGTTCGCCTCGACGATGGGCGGAGGCAGTGTGCGGTTGGGCGAACTGACGTCGGGTCTGCGCGCTCGCTGGGAGACGAACGACATTGGCTTCAAGCCCTATGCGTCGTGCGCCGCCGCGCAGTCGAGCATCGAAGTGGCGAAGGAGCTCCGCGACGAATTGACCCGAACGAATGCGGTGCCCGTGTCAGTGACGGTTCACTCGAGCACGCACTCGATGTTGCACTGTGGTTGGGAGTACGCGCCACACGGCGTGACCGCGGCTCAGATGAGTATCCCTTACGGCGTGGCGTGTATGTTGCTGTTCGGCGAGGTCTCCGCCGAACAGTTCTCCGATGAGGCCATCGCCAAACCGGCTGTCGTCGATCTGGCGAGACGAGTCATCGTCGTGGGCGACGAAAGGATTGACGCCCTCGGACCGGAACTCCGCTACACGGTCCGACTCGAGATCACGACAAGCGACGGCCGAATTCTCACCGGTACCGCGTCAGATCGTCCGGGCGGTCCAACTATGCCAATGACGACTGAAGAAGTGCGACGCAAGTTCCATGCTCTAGTGTCGCCACTCTTTGGCCGGGAGTCGACCGAGCGCCTTCAACACGCCGTCGACGCTCTCGAGACGCTCGACGACGTGTCCAGTCTCATTTCGCACACGCGGCTTGCAGCGAACCCGATCTAAATCTCGCGAGTCTCGGTATCAACGACGGTAGCCCAGCTGCCGCGAGACGTAATCAACTTCTTCGGTGAGTGCGGGCAGATGGTTCAACATCTCCTTGCGCGTCCAGCGACTGGCCGGTCCGGTGACGTTGACGGCGGCGCGAACATCGTTGTTCGGTCCAAAGAGCGGAAGCGCGAGGGCCGCCGCGCCCGGAATCGTTTGGCCAATGCTGATCGCGTATCGATTCTTACGGACTCTCGCAAGTTCTCGGTGAAGTTTTTGACGTCGCTCCAAAGACGCGTCGGTCTGTCGTTCGACGAGCTCGAGTCGCTCTTCGGACCAGGCCGTGAGAATCTGACCCGACGCACCCGCGGGAAGTGGGAACGTACGACCGACACCGGTGGCGGTGCGAATCGGGTGCCGACTCACCAACTCGGCGATGCAGAGTCGGAGGTCGCCCATAGGAATATGGAGTCCGACCGTTTCGCCGGTTATCGCCCTCATTCGCTCCAAGTGCGGGATGACGGTCGAGACGAGTTCATCTTGATCGCTGCGTTGCAGCAGGACCCGAGCGAGATCGAGAATCGCGGGACCGAGGCCGTATTGCCCAGAGATTTTGTCGTGGACCAGGAAGTTCTCTGCCTGCAGCGCCTTGATCATCCGGTGCGCCGTAGGAAGGGTGAGGCTGGTTCTCTGCGCGATCTCCGTGAGACTGAGCGTGGAATCTTCCGACGTCCAGCAAAGCAGAATGCCCAATACGCGATGGACCGCCTGGGACCCGTGCTCCTTGCCGCGACTAGCCGATTCCACTTTCGAACTACTGCTTACGGCCACTAGTTGCCCTGCCTCTCTCAGTCGCGCACCCAACGTCGCTTAACTCAGACGAGATTAGAATCCTTAGGCGACAGAATCAGCACAATGCAACACGACTTTATCAGGAATCCGTATTTCACATGGGTTTGATCTGTCGCCTTTGGGAGTGTCGAAGCAACCCGCAGGACGCGTGGAATTCGTGAACGTCCGTCGATCAGGACGAGACTCGATTTGTCCCCGGCTCAGCCAACTAGAAGATCGTGTATCCCCCGTCGAACACCATCGCATCGCCTGTGTGAAACGTAATCGTTGGGTCCGCCAGAAATACGGCCACCGGGCCGATTTCACTCGGTTGGGCCCACCGGCGAACCGGCGTTCTCCCTATCGTCGCGGTCCGGAACTTCTCCGATGTGTAGCCCTCTTCCAACATTTCCGTGTCCGTCCAACCCGGGAGCAGCGAGTTGACCCTGATGTTATGACGTGCAAGTCCAACGGCGAGGGCACGGACTAGGCCGAGCAGCGCGGTTTTCGACGCTCCGTACGCCTCATTTCCAGCTGCGCCATGAATGGCCGAGGTGGAGGAGACCGCAACGAGTGAACCGCCTCCGTTCTCAATCATGTGGCGAGCCGCCGATCGCAAGGTGAGGAACACTCCGTCAAGGTTGGTTAACATGACGTCGCGCCACTCGCTCAACGAAGTGTCGATGAACGGAGTGTTCGTCCCCCCTCGACCGGCATTCGCGAACACGGAATCGATGCGACCGCCCACAGAGGTCACCGAGGATTGAAAGGCATCTTCGACCGATGCCTCGTCACTGACATCACACACGAACGAACGGGCGTCGATACCATGTGAGAGCAACCCGTCAATGGCGAGAGCGTTTTTCTCATCATTCCGTCCCCAAATCACCACCTTCGCTCCGGCGTTGCCCACCGCGAGCGCCATCGCGAGTCCGATACCGCCGTTTCCCCCGGAGATCAGTACGCTCCTCTGGTCTAGAGAACCCATAGACGATCCGCCCGCACTAGTCGCGCCAGCGAAATTGGTCGATCGACGCACGAGTGAGGTATTCGATCACACTGCACACCATGGTCACCCTTCGATCTGTCAGTTGGCTTCCGGTTTCAACGGTAGTTGACCCAGAACAAAATGAACGAGTCGACAACCGCCATCTCTCAGTGCCTCATCGATCGCCGAGGCGATCTCATCTGGACTGCGCACGGTCCAACTCTTCCACCCCGACGCCTGCGCCAACAGACCAAAGTCCACGGAACCCAACTCGGTTCCCATCGGACGCCCCGGATACAGATCCTCCTGCTTTGCTCTGATTGTTCCGTAAAGATGGTTGTCGAAGACGAACACGACTATGGAAAGACCTAGTCGGATCGCCGTTTCGAACTCCGGTGACGACATGAGGCAACCTCCGTCACCGGCGAACACGAAGCACGAACGCCCCGGAGAGGCCAACCCCGCCCCGATCGCCGCCGGCAAGCCGTAGCCCATGGCTCCGTCCAAGGCACCTAGAAAGACCCGGGTACCGCCGAATGAGATGTGTTGCACCATCCATTGCCCGAAGTTTCCGGCGTCACAGGTGACGATGGCACTCTCTGGCAACATCTTGTCCAGGGTGGCCATGAGCACATCCATGCGCAGCTGGTCACCCGCGCCGACGTCCGTCGACTCGTTCGCCGTATGGGTCTTCTTCATCGAAGCGGCCGAGGACGTGCCCGTGTTCTTCGCCCTCGACTCATAGAATGACCCGAGTGCGTTGGCGACCCGCAGAGGATCGTCAACCACTTGGAGTAAGTCAGCGGAAGGAACCTGTCGGCGGGCGTCTTCATCGACTCCAGGGGCAAATTGGACTATTCGCAATCCCGCACGATCGAGCTGAGCGTTCTGACAGGTGATCTGTTCTATGCCGAACCCGAAGCTGAGAACGAGGTCGGCTTCGGCGAGCCCACCGTTCACGATTGATCGTTGACCGATGCCAATGGAACCAACGAAGTTCGGATGTCCGTTGTCGAATGCCGAGAATCGTCGCCACGCGCAGAACACGGGAAGATTGGCCAGATTCGACAGTTGCGTCAGCGCTGACGCGATTGCTCCACGATCCGCCGACGTCGCCACCAAAAGTGCGGGACTGATTGCGGCATCGAGAGCGTCCGCCAGCCATTTCACGTCGCTCCCGCAGAGCTCCGGCGCAAAGAAATCCCGTCGCGGAAAGACACCGGACACCACCCCCGAGAGGATGTCCGTCGGTAGTCCAATAACGACCGGACCGGGGCGCCCGCTCGTGGCGATGTCCAGTGCCTGATCGAGGGTAGGCACCAACGCTTCCGGTGAGTTCACGACGAAGACCCGTTTGCTGATGGAACCGAACATCGAAATTGGATCGAACTCTTGGAACGCCCGCCCACCCTGCATCGAACGAGGAATGAGTCCGATCAGCGCGATGAGCGGTGTCCCGTCGTAGTGCGCGGTCTGCACGCCGATGCTGAGGTTCGAGGCGCCGGGTCCTCGAGTCGCCATGCACACCGCCGGTCGCCCCGATAATTTCGCGAAAGCCTCCGCGGCGAACGATGCTCCACCCTCGTGTCGCATCACCGCGACACGGACTCTCTTCTCCTCGTAGAGCTCGTCGAGAATCGATAGAAACGTTTCGCCGGGCACCTCGATGAAGACGTCGAGACCTCGCTCGCACATCCAGCGCACCACGAGTGACCCTCCGCTGGCACCGCCTTCATTGTCCATTGGACCGACTGCCAGTGTTTCCTACGCCACTCACGTGAGCTCCTCCATTGTCGACACGCCATTGGCCAGCGTCTTGGCGCGATCGCGGAGTAAGTATTTCTGAACCTTTCCCGTGGCGGTGGTGGGCAATGCGTCGATGATTTCGAGCCACTCGGGTAGTTTCTGTCTGGCGATCCGAGCCGCTTCGAGGTACGCACATAACTCCGCCAGTGTGGGCAACGCGCCCGGCGTTGGTACGACGAACGCGCAGGCCTTTTCGCCAGTCCGCGAATCGGGCATCGCGACGACCGCGACCTCTTTCACGGACGGGTGCTCGTAGAGAAGGTCTTCGATCTCGCGAGCGCTGAGGTTCTCTCCATTGCGGAGAATGATGTCCTTCTTGCGACCTTTGATGGTGAGCGCTCCCGAGGAGTCAAGACTGGCGAGGTCACCGGTGTAGAAGAATCCATCGTCACTAAACGCCTTCTCGTTGAGTGAAGCGTCGTAGTACCCCAGAAACAACTCGGGTCCCCGTACGAGCAGCTCTCCGACGCCATTAGTAACGTCGTTCAGTCGGCACTCGGCCGGACCGATCGGCATACCGTCGGACTCCGCCGCCACCGAGATGTCGTATCGGGGCGAACCCGCGGAGAAGGTCGGGAACTCCGAGGATCCGTAGACCCGGAACACTTGCGTGCCGAGAACCGATCGTGAGTGGTACACCAGTTCGCTCGGTACGTCAGCTCCGCCACAGAGGAAGAGCTTGAGCGAGCACCGGCTGGCGTGTTGTTCGTACACATCGCACAGTCCCTGCAGAAATGGCGATGCCGCCACCGTGAATCGGCAGGTTTCTCGTTCGATGAGTTGCATCGCCTTGGTCGGATCCCACACATCCATCAACACACTGGTCGCCCCCAGCATGGCTGGCATAAGTACGCCGTAAAGAAATCCGGTGATGTGCGTGACGGGCGACGCCGTGAAGACGGTGTCCGAAACCTGGAGGCCGTAGAGATCAATAAGTGACTGATTCTCATAGGCGAGTGTCCGGTGATTGTGCAGCACGCCTTTCGGTTCCGCGGTCGTCCCCGAGGTGTAGAGCAAGAGGGTTATGTCGTTCAGATCGGCGCCATCAGCCAGTTCCGATTCCACCGGTGACTTTCCCGCGCCTCCCTCAGCAACGCCCTGGCCTATGCCAGAGTCGACGAACGTCTCGAAGGGCAGAAATCCCCTCGGTAGGTCGCCTTCGGCCCTCACAACGAGCACCGTCGGGCCATTGGAACGACTCGACGTCAGGCGTTCGAGCATCGCGACATAGTCAAAGCCTCGAAATCGATGCGGTATCACAATAATTTTCGGATTGGCCTGTCGAAGGATAAATTCAATCTCGCGGTCGCGATAGATGGGAACGACCGGATTGACAACCGCCCCCAATCGTACGGTGGCCTGACAGACGACCAAGGCTTCCCACCAATTGGGTAAGTCCAACGTCACTACATCGTGCCGTCGTAGCCCAGCATCGCGAAATGCTGCGGCCGTACGAACTGTGCGGCGCAACAGCTCGTCATAACTCAACCTCTCGTCACCGTCGACGACGGCCAACGAATCAGGTGCCCGGCGCGCGGACTGCTCGAGGTACGAACCGAGCGTTCGATTCGGCCACAGGCCCTGTTCTTCGTACCTCGCGGGCGCCGCCCGAGTCGCCTCGATCACCTGTCGCCTCGATTCTTGCTCACGTGAAGGGCGTTACCAAGTGTTTGACGAGCCAGTCTCTACCTTGCTCCGCCGCAATCTCGAGTCGAGACTTGTTGCTGTAGAGCGTCATGTGCGAGGTGTCGTCGAAGACAAAGAGCTGTTTCTTTGGCGTGGCGATAGCGTTGTACACAGCGATCTCTTTGTCCCAAATCGTGATGTCATCTCCCTCGGCGACGGTCATCAAGGTCGGGACGTTGACAATCCGCTTGGCGTAGTGCAGCACGGAATAGTTGCAGAGCAGTTCGACCGAAGCAATCGTGTTGCGATGCTCGTGATTCGGCGCCTCAGTGGCCTTCAGGTGATTGAACGCTGACGTGACTTCGGGAAACGGCCACGTCACGAGCTCTGCAGCCGGGTTCTCACTCGACATGGGCATGTAGCCGTACTCGCCCGTATTCGAACGCGTTCGCCGGTCCTCCAACATGGTGGCTTGGAGGGACCGGAAGCTGAGCGATCCGTGCACCAACCTCATGGTGAGGAGCCCGTCGACCACCGGGATGTTTGACACGACACACTTCACCCGGGGATCGGTCGCACCGACGATCAGTACATGACCTCCGCTATAGGAGATACCCCACACACCAATTCGTCCCCGGTCGATGTCTGATCGCGTCTCCACGTAGCTAATGGCATTCTTGTAGTCTTCGATCTGACTCCATGGATCGATGTGCTGGCGAGGTTCGCCGTCGCTCGTCCCGAAGTTCCGATAGTCGAAGACGAGGGCTGCGACACCGGCTTGAGCGAAGACTCTGGCGTAGTCCGGCTGGACCAACTCTTTTACGTAACACCAACCTCCGGCCATGACCACGACCGGATAAGGCCCCGGTCCGTCTGGCAAATAGAGGTGGGCTCGAACCGTTTGCCCATCGCTTTGAAATTCGACATCAATCATACGAATACTCCCTACCAAGCGGACCCGTGGCACGCCTGTCCGATAATGCGCTCTGTGTGACCTCTCCAATGCCAGAGCACCGCGAGGTCCGCCCTAACGGTGATGAGGTACTCATGTTCGACCTTTCATTGTGACCCGTCAAGTCCAGTGCGTCGATCGCACGAATGCTCAGGATGCTTCCGCGAGACTCTTGATACCTTCAAGTCCCGTTCGATACAGTCCCGAGAAGGCTTCCGCGATCGAATTGGCCTGGTCCGGATCTCCCGCTTCGAATTGACTCGACCAGGTGATTCGAGAGCCGCCATCGACGACCTCAACTTCGATCCGCGAGACGTAGTCGTGTACGTCGAAGCCGCCCTTGAGGATGGCGTAAACGTAGAAGTGTTCTGATTCGGAGTGTTCCAGAATCCGTTCGTCCACAACCATGCCGCCGCCCAGGTCGCAGTGCCGAACTCCATCGCTGTAGGGTGACGCGAGGATCGCGGGAACCCATTCGGAGATTCCTCCCGGGTCCCCCATGACGGCCCACACGGCGGCGGAACCCTTCTTGACGTCGATACTTTCCTTGACTGCTGTCATTTCATCTCCTTATTTGATTTTCGATTCATTGATGTGTACAGGTAGAAGCACAACGCGTGCTTACTTTTGGACTGGGGGAATCGACCGTTCAGCACCCACCGCTACCATGCAGACACGACACGGCGCCGGCCCCTGCTTCCATACGTGAGCTACGCCGTTTTGTACGAGAACGTCACCCTTCCTCAGGGTGACCTCGGCGCCCCCTTCGAGCTGGAGTCCGATCTCTCCGTCCATCACGACCATGATGTCGACGCTGTTGGTGCAATGCATCGCACCAATCTGGTCGCCCCCTGGGCCGCTGTGGGTCCGAAAGAGCTCCGTGCCGCGCCCGGGCGCCACCCCGCGAGGAGTGAGTGCGCTCTGTCCGGTACCCGGGAATTCACACATCTGTATCCGATAGCCGCCCGGAGGCGAGAAGACAGTGTCGGCGTAGACATCGTTCGCATCGTTCGGTAGCTGGGGAATGGAGTCGGCGCCGAAGATTCTCCAAATTTGCTGGCCGAACTCGTGTTTCGTCCCGTCCGAGATGTAGGACTCCACCTGCTCATCGATCGCGAACACATTCTTGCCCTCCTTCGTCTGTGCCGTGATGACTCGTCGAATCAAATCGCTTGTTGGCATGGATCCATCTCCTTAATGAACTGCCGAATGTGTTGCGGAGCGCACGGCCGTTCCGTCGCTTTGCACGTCGGTACCGAAGATCTCCGAACGACGTCGCACGACGTCGAGTACCGCGCTTCCTTCAGCGGTGTCGAATCGAAGCAACCTCGGCATGCCGCTCAGCGATCGAGCGGTCTGTTTCGTTCTGCTCTCCAGAGGCACCACGGATACGGTGGGCGTGTGGCCCGTCTCGAGACTGACCATCGTGATACTGCTCATGCGACCTTCGTGGTGCGTGCGGGCCGGCTCCTCGTCGATGGCCATCCGTGACTGCGTCTCGCGCTCTGCTCGGACCTCGAGCAGTCGACCGGCGTCATCTTCATAACCGAGCCCGAATCGAGCGAGCATCTCCAACGGCTGTTGCTTTATCTGGTCTAAGTGCTGGATCCAGGTACCTTGTCCGTACACGCCTACACCGGAATCCACGAACTCGATGCCTCCAACTCGGCCGGCACCGTGCGCGACGAAGACGTCGGCTCCCGCCTCAAGAACTGCCCGTCCGAGAGCGACGGTGTGGTCAGGCGCCTCATCACTTGATCGCGCGGCTCCATGGTGGTGCAGTGATGCGATGACCCAGTCAGCGTGACGGCGCGCCTCGACCACGCTCTTCACGATTCGATCCACGTCTCCCTCGTAGGCCAAGGTTCGAAAGGAACACGCCTCACCCTCGACGAACTTCCTCCCCATGAAGTAAAAGCAGCCATCGGCATCGTCTTCGACGCTGCCGGGCGAAGCGCCCGTCATCGGTTCGGCTCGACCTCCCCCGCCGGTTCGCATCTGCTTGGCCGTCTCCCATCCCATTTGCATGCTGATGTCGCGCAGCGAATCCAACGCCTGTAGTGAGACCGCGAACTCGCAGTCGAAACGAAGGAGGTTCATACCCGGTCGACCTCGAAAGTATCGATCGGCATCGGCCGCCATGGCACCCAGAGGCGCCGGAAAGGTCAAATCGCCCAACCCTCGCGGTCCCCAATCCGCGGCCGCCACGAACGCGACCACACCCGCCCCCGTCTCGAGATACGTCGGTGCCGTCGCTTCGGCCAACGTCGCTCCGGACCCCGCGAGACGCAACGCCGGCCAACGAGCGAGATGTTCTTTGGTGGTGAGAAAACCCCGTTCCCCGAAGTCAGCGGCGTGATTGTTGGCGAGCGAGAGCAACTGCAGACCCATCCAGTCCAGATCGTCGCCGACGTTGATCGGTGTTCGAATGTACGTAGCGCCCCTGCCGTTGCCGGCGACGAACGAGTGCCAATCTTCGCCCATCTGCACGCAACCCTCCAGGTTGGTGACGCCGACGTCGGCCGAACGAACCACTCGGACGGCGTCCACGAATTCCTCGTCGGCGCACGCAGCGACGCGACGTTGGAGAATCGTGTCACCCGTGAGCGCCACCGTGAGCGCGCTCACGCCAGGTCCTGGACGAATCGAATACCGGGCATCTACGAATTGGCCGCTCGAGCCGGGATCGAAGTGCGCCACCTGATCAACGCGCAGATTCTCACTCCTCGGGAACCCTCGCGTGCTGGTAGTAGTTGGTGTCAGGTTGATCGCTGGTACCACTGGTTTTCACGAACGTGGCTTCCAGCGGAGGTACGGCGTCCGCGAAGATAACGAGCGCCGTGGAACCCTCGGGACCAGCTTCCATCGGTCCGGTGACATCGCCGGCCTTCACCACACGGGCATCACCGGCGTGAAACCACCGGTCGCCCACCTTTTGACTTCCCTGCATATAGACCATGACGAAGTCCGTCGGGTAGGAGTGCGCATCCCACAAAATTCCGGGCGGATCCAGGGCCCAATGCAAATCCGCCGCACTGGGATCGGTGGCCTCACCGAGAATTACGCGCAGTCGCTTCAATCCCGGTCGCGGCGAGTGTGCGTCCGACTCGTAGTTCAAATCAACTGATCCGTCGTTGCTCGCGTAGATCGCAGGTTCATTTTGTTCGTTCGTCATTTCTTCTCACTTTTCTCGTCGATATTTCCGTCATTGCGTTCCGCTCCCAAGGCGATCATGCAAATGCGACAAGGCACCGATCGCTTCTTCCAAGCGTGCGCCGCGCCGTTTTGCACCAAGACGTCCCCGGCCCTCAAGGTGACTTCAATTCCGTCATCCTGCTCAAGGCCAATCTCACCTTCGAGCACGATCATGAGGTCGACACTGTCGGTGTAGTGCATGCCCGGCTCGACCCGCGTGACCGGCGTGCCGGCGGTGGGCCAGGCGCCGTGCGGTTCGCGAGGCGCGGCCCCCTCGGCCGGAAACTCGCACACTTGCACGCGATAGCCCCCCGGGGGTGCGAAATTGGTGTCGACCCAACCTTCCTGCGCGTCGCTGGGTAGTTGTGGAATTCCATCCGCCCCCCATAACTGCCAGAGTTGGTGGCCGGAGTGGCTGCCCTTCCCGTCAATGCCGATCGGGCCGATCACGATGGGCTCGACCTCTTCATCGAAGGCGAATATCCCTCGACCGTCGTCGCCTTGCGCGGTGATCACTCGTCGCGCGGTGTCGCTCACGTTGCCGTCTCCTTCGTCATGGAGGTAGTGCTTCCGTGTCCGTTGAGCGTTTTCACTTCTACCTCTGGTACCACGCGGAGATAACTGCTCGGGCCAGCGTGTGTGGCGTCAACATGCAGCCACTGAGCCCGGGCGACGCGTCCTCGTCGATGCCGACCGTTGCGGTATCGAGCGCGTGGACGACGAAGATATAGCGATGTGGTGCAGACCCGGGCGGCGGCGCCGCGCCGAGGAATCGACTGAGCCGCGCGTCGTTCGGTAGTTGATAGGCCGCGGCCGGCAGACCGGTTCCCTTCTCGTCACCGCTGCCGGCCGGGACCTCGGTCGTGGCCGCAGGAATATCAACCACCAACCAGTGCCAAAAGCCGGTGGGCGACGGAGCGTCAGGGTCGAGCGTGGTGATCGCAAAGCTTTGGGTCTCCGCCGGAAATCCACTCCACGAGAGTTCGGGCGACGTGTCCTCACCCCCCGCTCCAAAGATCCCGCTCACCTGGGGAAGTTTGAACTTCTCTCCCTCCTGAAAATCCTTGCTGGTCACCTTGAATGAAGGCACCTCGGGCAAGTTGTCATAGGGATTCCATGTCATGACCCTCCTCCTTACTGTCGTACTGCACGGTTTTGTTGGTTACGAAAAGCTGATCGGAGAGCCTCGCGGACGTCTCATCCAAGGGAGTACTGAAATGACAGGCGGCCAGGTGGGTGCGTTCATGAGCGATCGTCTGCGGATCGACATCCTTGCAAATAGTGCGATCGGGAAAATGAAGTGGCCCCATCGGACAGCGCGTATGAAAAGGGCAACCGGAGGGCGGATGATGGGGGTCGGGCAGATCCCCGGAGAGCGGAGCCTTCTGACGGACGGCACCGAGTTTCGGAATGCTCTTCATCAGGGCCTTGGTGTAGGGATGTTGTGGGCGTTCGAACAGTTCGAGCGTGGCTGCGTGCTCGACCACCTTGCCTAGATACATCACCGCCACCTGATCACTCATGTAGCGAACCACCGAGAGGTCATGGGAGATGACAATGAGCGATACCCCAGTTTCCTTCTCCAGACTTTTGAGCAAGTTGAGAATCGTGGCCTGGACCGACACGTCGAGGGCCGACGTGATCTCATCGGCGATAATGACTTCAGGTTGCACGGCCAGCGCTCGCGCGATAGCGATGCGTTGACGTTGGCCGCCCGAGAACTGATGCGGGTAGCGCGACAACACGGCCTCGTCGAGACCAACCAACTCCAGGGCATGTAGAGCGGCCGACCTTCGTACTCTTCGTCCGACCACGCCTCGAAGTGCGGCCGCTTGGCCAATCGCACTACCGACGCTCATTCGAGGATTGAGTGAAGCGTAAGGATCTTGAAACACCATCTGCACCCGGCGTCGGAAATCGCGGGAGTTACGAGACTTCGCCGTCGTGAAGTCCACCCCATCGAGATGAATAGCACCCGAGACGACGGGAACGAGACCCATGATGGCTCTGGCCAATGTCGATTTCCCGCAGCCTGACTCACCGACCACGCCGAGCGCTCCGCCCTGGGGCACGACCAGATTCACCTTGTCGACCGCCGTCAGGGCGCGCCGTCCGGTGCCGTAGCGAACCACGAGGTCCGTGACCTCAAGCCGATTCATTGACCGTGTCCTCATTAGCGACCCAGCAAGCGACCGCGCCACCGCGGCCCGCAATGAGCGGTGGCACTTCCGTCTTGCAGCGTTCAACCGCCACCGGACAGCGCGGATGGAAAGCACACCCCGAAGGCCGGTTCGAGATATCGGGCACCTGACCGCCTACCGAGACGAGCGGCAGATCCGGTGATTCGGAGACATCGGGCAGCGCGCCGAGCAGCGCTTGCGTGTAGGGATGGAGGGGACGACTCAGGTCCTCGCGACGTAACTCCTCGACGACGCGTCCGGCGTACATGACCAGGATGCGATCGCAGTTCTGACCCACCAGGTCCAGATTGTGGGAAATCAAGACGATGGCCATCTTGTGTTGCTGGTTGATCTCTTTCAGCACATCCATGATCTGCGCCTGGATCGTGACGTCCAGCGATGTCGTCGGTTCGTCGGCGATCAAGAGCGCGGGACGTGTCATGAGGCCCATGGCCATCATCACTCGTTGCCGCATACCTCCAGAGAGCTCATGGGGATATCGGCGCATCTGTCCTTCGGCCGCCGGGAGATTAACCTCCCTCAGATTCGCAACGGCCAGTTCACGAGCTTGACGGCGTGAAATATGTTGGTGGACTTCCGCCCTCTCGGTCAGCTGGATGTCCAGATGAAGTGCCGGATTCAGTGAGGACATCGGATCTTGAAACACGGTCGCGACGCTGGTGCCCAGGAGCTGATTGAATTCATCCTTCGACAGTGTCGAGATATCGCGTCCACTAATCTTCACGGTTCCGATCATTCTCGCCGGGTACGGCAGTAGTTGGGAGATGGCGTTCGCGACCGTCGTCTTTCCGGACCCCGATTCTCCGACGACCCCCAGCATCTCGCCCTGGGCGACGCTGAAAGAGATGTCGGTCACGATATCAATCGGTGACGGCTTATTGGGAATCTGAACCGACAGATTCGAGACCTCGAGTGCAGGTTCCCTTTCGTCCGTGGTGAAAGGGAGTCGCTGTTCGAGAATTTTGCTCGCGCGAGTCCCGAGCATCGCCCCCTGTCCCTTTATGGAGCGCATAGCGGTCCACAGTTGGGGATTGAGTGACTTGGCCACTGCTTCGCCCGCGAAGCCGAAGGCCAAGGCGCTGATGGCGATGGCGATAGCCGGCGCCAACGCTGCGACCGGTGCCTGATAGAACTGTTGGACCCCTTCGGTCAGAAGTTGTCCCCAGTCAAACTGAGGCGATTGAACACCCAGGCCCAGAAAACTCATGGCGGCGAGGAACACAATCGAATTGGCGATGCCCAGCGCCACCACGATGACCAGGACGTCGGCGACGTTGGGCAAGATATTGCGGAGCAGCAATCGCAGACGGCGCACGCCCAGTATCCGAGCCGCGAGGATGTAATCGCGACTCGCCGCGGAAAGTGCCAACGCACTCATCACCCGGGCTATGTAGAACGAGCCCGCCACGCCGACGCCGATGGTGGCCCCACTTCCACCCGCTCCGATAATGGCGCCCACGAATATCGCCACGATGAGTGCCGGGAACGCGATCAACGTGTCGATGAAGCGAAGTCCGATGGGTCGAACTCGAGCTGGCAAGAGTGCGACGCCGCCGCCCAGTAGTAGTCCGAGGACGGCCGAAATGAGTGTCGCCAGAAATGCCAGTCCGAGTGACAGTCGGGTCGCCACCATCAGTCGGGCCAGTAGGTCTCGACCGAGTGCATCGGTGCCGAGCCAATGCAAGGCGCCCGGAGGCGACGACACCGCGCTGAAATTAAGAACGGTTGCGTCCTTGTTCAGTACGATCGGGGCCACGATCATCGTGCCCACCAGCACCGCTATCACGATGAGCGCCACAATGGTACCGGGGCTTTTGAGGATGGCCCGGATCATCGGGTGGCCCCACTGCTTGGGCGGTTGAGTGAGCGTGGATCCAAGAAGCCGACGGCCAAGTCAACGATGGCGTTGACTGCGACGACGATGAGTCCCAGCACGAGAATGATTCCCTGAATAACGGGATAGTTGTTCTGCTGCACGGCACCGATGAGTCCGGTTCCGAGGCCCGGCCGATTAAACACGTTCTCGATGATCACCGCTCCGGCGATGATGTACGCAAAGATGACCCCTCCCAGCGTCAATGCCGCGGTCAGCACGTTCGGAAGTACGTGGCGAAGGTAAATAATGCGCGTGGGCAATCGCTTACCGCGAGCGGTGCGAATGTAGTCCTGGGTTAGGACATTCAACGTCTCTATTCTCACCAGGCGCGACAGTATTGCAACCGGAGCGAGGGCGATTGACACGGTCGGCAGAATGATGCTCGAGACCGGCGGGTTGTATCCGGCCACCGGCAAGATCTTCAACCAAATCGCGAAGATGAACGCAAGGAACGTGGCGAGGAGGAACTGTGGGATCGACCCGAAGAAACTGGTTGCGCCGGTGAAAATCATGTCGATGCGAGGATGGCGTCCCTCTTGGGTCAAGGCGGCGACGATCAAGCCCAGGGGAATCGCGACTATCAGCACGAGCGCAAGTGACACACCGGCCAGAATCAGCGAGGATCCAATCTCTTGGCCAATCTGTTGCGAGACGGACTGGCCGTCCGTAAACGAAGTGCCCAGATTCCAATGGAGAAGGTTGATCAAGTAGTGGCCGAACTGCGTGAAGTATGGGTGATTCAATCCCATCTCTTTGGTCAGTCGCGTTCGTTCCGCTTGCGTGGAGGTAAGACCGGCAACGGCCTGCACTGGATCACCTGGAATCAAACGGACCATCGAGAACGTGACGACCACGAGCCCGAGAATCGTCACGATCAATGCGAGCAACCTTCCGGCCGCAAAGCGAAGCCATCCGCGCAAACTCACCGCGGCACCCGTTCTGATATTTTCGCCGTCGGCGTGAAGGACGACATCGGCGACCTAGTTGCGTTCGGCGCCCAGAGCCACCATACAAATTCTGCATGGCTTGCCGCTCAGTCGCCACGCATGTGGCGAACCGTTGATGATCATGACGTCCCCGGCCCTCACGGTAACATCACCGTCGCTCAGACGTAAGCTCACTTCGCCCTGCAGGACGATCATCAAGTCCACACTGTCGGTGTAGTGAACCACATCACCATCGACGTCGCCGACTTCAGTGCTCACTTCACCCGTATCGAGGCGCCCAAGGTTGGTGCCGAGAGGTGGCCATTCGCCCCGAGGCGTGAGATTGTTGCCCTCTCCCGGAAACTCGCAAATTTGAACTCGGTAGCCACCGGGCGGAGCAAAGATCGAGTTCGTGAACTTGGCACTTCCATCGTCAGGTAGTTGGGGGATGCCGTCATAACCCCACAGTGGCCATAGTTGTTGACCGCGATTGCGCACGGCGGCAACAATCGGCTCCACTCGATCATCGAGCGCGACGATGCCCTCTCCACGCTCATTCTGGGCCGTAATCACTCGCCTCATTGTCGAGTATTCAGACATGGCACTCCCTATCCGCAATTAATCGAGTGCACGTTTCCAACATCATTATCGCTTTCGCGAGACGTCCTTGCGTGTAATCGCAATCGTACACTCCAAACAGATTCGCCACCGGCGTCAAGAGCAACATCGACGGCCTAATTTCGTTCGGCGCCCAGAGCGACCATACAAATTCGGCATGGCTTGCCGCTCAGTCGCCAGGCGTGTGGTGATCCGTTGATGATCATGACATCCCCGGCACTCACGGTTACATCACCGTCACTCAGACGTAAGGTCACCTCTCCCTCAAGGACAATCATCAAGTCCACACTGTCCGTGTAGTGAACGATGTCGTCATTGACGTCGCCAATTTGATCGCTCACTTCACCCGTGTCGAGACGTCCGAGAGCGGTGCCCAAAGGTGGCCACTGACCACGAGGTGTGAGATTATTGTCCTCTCCCGGAAACTCGCAGATATGCACCCGGTATCCGCCAGGCGGCGCGAAGATCGAACTCGTGAACCGTGCGACTCCGTCGTCTGGCAGTTGGGGAATGCCGTCGTAGCCCCAGAGCTGCCAGAGCTGTTGACCGCGATTGGAGTTGCGCCCTTCGGCGATGATCGGCTCCACGCGATCATCGAGCGCGACGATGCCCTCCCCCTTCTCGTTCTGGGCCGTGATCACTCGCCTCATTGTCGAATATTCAGCCATGACACGCCCAGTATGCAATTGACTGAGCAAGCACTGCAACACTCCGCCTATCGATCCTTAGCGGAGCATCCGTGCTCCATTGCGTGACCGCCCCGTCACTACCCATTCGTGTGGGCGTGTCGGAAGTAGGGACTTTCTTTCTCGTCGGGGTCGTCGTCGGCGAAGATCGGCTTGGCGTTGGCCTGGGCGAAGACCAGGATCGCGGTCATGCCCTCGGGACCGGTCTCCATGGGACCGTAGACCGTGCCGGCCTTGACGATGCGTGCGTCGCCGGCGTGATACCACTTGTCGCCCACCTTTTGGCTGCCCTGAAGATAAGACATGACGAAGTCGGTGTGGTGCGACTGCGCGTCCCAGGTCACGCCGGCCGGGTCGTGGGACCAGTAGACGTGGGGCGCGTTGGGGTCGTCTTTCGCACCGAGGATGATGTGGACGCGTCTGAATCCACTTCGCACTTCGGTGGAGGCCGCTTCAAAGTTCAGGTCCGTCGATCCGGAGGCACTGGTGAACGGCTCCAGGACCACGGGACTCTCTTCTGTCATGTGCTCTCAGTGCCTTTCGCTCGTGGTTGGGTGCGGCGTTGTTCTCGAGTGGGGTTTCGCTCCGGGTTTACTTGTAGTGCAGCGTCTCGGTCTCGAGGTAGGTCGGGCTAAAGAACTGCACCGTGGCGCCCTTGCGACCAAACCAGTAGGCCTTGGGGCTCGACAGCGGCAACATGTCGTAGTTGCGAAGGGCCAACGTCTGCACGTCGTCCCAGGCCGGGCACGACGCCTTGCCGGTGGCGGCCTCGGCAAAGGTCACGGCCGCCGTGAGGGCGGCGTCGGTGTCGTAGGCGTAGTTGGTGCCGGTCGGTGGCAGGGCCCCCGAGAGCAGCGACATGAAGGTTGAGGGTGCCGGGTTCGGCGCGGACATGTCGACCACGGTCACGTCCCACTTGCCCGGGACGTAGAAACCGCCGTAGGTGGCCAGGGTCGGCTCATTCAAGGTGGTCACCGTCATACCCAAACTGGTGAGCTGGGCCGCGATGTACTGCGTGCCGTCGGTTCCGTCGATGTCGGGGACCCCGAGGACGGTGATCGCCAGGGGCGCGCCGTTCTTCGAGAGCGTCCCGCCACTGCCGGCCGTGTAGCCGTCGGCCAGCAGGATCTTCTCGGCGTTGGCCATGCTGTAGGCCGGTATCAAGGCGGCGGTGGCCGGGTCGTAACAGGGCGCCGACTTCTGGAACAGGCTCGGACTGAGGCTGTAGAAACCCTTGCCGAAGGCGGCGTTGGAGAAGTCCGTGGGGTTGATGGCGGTCATGATGGCCAGGCGCACCTGGGGATCGTCGGTCACGTGCCCGGGACTCTCGTTCATCACCAGCGGCAGCGTCTTGGGCGATTCGGTCGAGACGCTCACCAGTGACTTGTCCTGCAAGAGGCGCGTCACGTTGGTGCCGGCGACCTGGGCGCCGTTGAGGGTGCCGGTGATGAGCTCGTTGGCCGTGGTGGTGTCGTTGGCGATGACCTCTTCATCGAGCTTGGCCGGGAGATTCTTGGCCGTCAGTCCGTCGGGACCCCACTTCCAGGCCGGGTTCTTCTTCATGACCACCCCGACGTTGTGGACGGCCGAGACCACGGTGTAGGGACCGCTGCCGTAGGCATGGTTCATCAACTGACTGGGGTGGGCCAGGCCGGCCGGGCAGATGATGCCGGCGAAGGGACTGGCGAAGCCGTAGACCGCCGAGGGCGCGGGCGACTTCGAGGTGAAGGTGATGCGGTGCTTGGCGTTATTGGGCACCGCGGTGAAGGGTCCACCGGTGAGGGCGAACTGAACCCCGGGACTCTTGAAGAGTCGGTCAAAGGAGTTGGCGATATCGGTCGCCGTGAGGATCGGACCGCCGGTGCAGCGCACGTCAGTGCGCAGATTGAAGGTGATCGACTTGGCCGAGGGCGACATGGTCCATGAAGTGGCCACGTAGGGCACGACCGTGCCGTTGGGACCCGGCGCGACGAGCCGGTCGTAGAGCGCGGTCTCGATACCGAGATCGGGATTGTTCCCGCTCGGCGCCGACGGGTCCAGGGTCGCGAAGTCACTGAGCTCGCGCTCCACGAACGTCCCACCCTTCGAGGTGGCCGCCTTCGACGAGACGACCGAGATGACACTGGGACCGACGATGGTCGACGTGATCAACACGGTCGACCCGACCGCCACCATGACGCGGCTCCAACGAGCTTTATTCGAGAACACTTGACCCCCCAAGTTCAGAAGAACTTCATATGTTAGAAGCCCTGTTCACATACTAGCGATCGACTTTGTGAGTGTCAACTGCGGGAAGGGAGGATTCCGGCGCACGGCCAGGCGCAAAAGTGCGCGCCGACGACTCCCCAAGTCGCCGGTGGTCGGCGAGGCGATACAGCGCTCCAGGACGGCGCTGGTACTGAGAGAAGAAACCAACCGTCACGGTTGATGCTTTTGATGGCATGTACCGGCGCCGCCTTAAACATCACAGGACAATGATTATGCGAACCCGACTGCAAACCGAGATCCTTTTTCGACTACGTCAGGCCAGTGCCGCTCGCCGCAGCGAGTTCAACGGAAAGAACATTTCGTCAGTCGTGTGCCGGGGCATCTTCAACTCGCCAACGCCACGTCCGAAGCGGTGACCTTCGTAGGTCGCCTCCCGAAGACTTCGCGCGCTGAGCGCATCACCGATCAGATAGACGTACGAAACCTTCCCTTCAAGTTGAGCGGCGAGCCCATCCTCGGGCATACGCACCGTGACCAGGACAATGGAATCCACGCCGTCCACGACCCTTTCTTCTTGG
Organism: uncultured Acidimicrobiaceae bacterium; assembly: GCA_963703105.1. GTDB lineage: Bacteria > Actinomycetota > Acidimicrobiia > Acidimicrobiales > RAAP-2 > RAAP-2. The sequence goes on from OY969792.1 coordinate 770,161, forward strand.
GACAGCGTGTGCTCCAACACCACACGGCCGTCGTCGATTTGCTTTAAGACTGTCAAGGGAGAGATTTTGACGCCGGCGGCTTTCAGACGCGGCAATATATATGGCAAGTCGAGTCCGACATTTTGGGCCGGCACAGAGAACCGCGTAATGAACTCAACGTCGGCTCCTCCCGCTCCAGCGATCTCGGCCACCCCGACACCCGCTTGGAATCCCTCATCATCGACGACGAGTACGCGTCCGGTCAGTTTGACGGAGCCATTAAGAACCGCCTCGGGCGTCAATACATTTGCTCTATCCCAACCTTCGACTGGTGTGGGAACGGAGCCAGTCACGCCGGTCCGTACGTATCGCGATCCGGTGGCGACGAATACCACATCTGGCGCGTAACCGAGAATCGTTTCGACATCTGCGTCGACGCCGGTACGCACGGTGACGCCCAACTCATTGAAGCGCGCCAACGCCCATGGACCGTACGTCAACACACTTTCGCGACCCGGAATAACGCCCCACAAATTGAGCGCGCCGCCAACTGACGCCTCGCGCTCGAGAACGGTGACTTCATGGCCTCGTTGTCCAGCAACACGTGCCGCCTCTAATCCAGCCGGACCGCCTCCGACGACAACGACGCGCATCGCATGGGGAGCCGACTCGCCCAGCTTTTTGGTGCCCCAGCGTTCCTCGCGACCTGCGGCCGCATTAATGGCACAGCCCCAGCCTTGAGACGCGGCGTTGTTGTGGATGCAGTGATTGGCCCCGATGCAAATTCGGCTGGCCCCTTCGTGCCCATCGCGTGCATTGTTCACCAACTCCGGTTCAGCAATCATTCCTCGCGTGATTCCGACCATGTCGCAGATCCCGTCGGCGAGAATCTTTTCCGCCACCGCAATACTGGTCACCCGACCGGGCGTGGCCAGCACGGGCAATGGACTCACCGCCGAACCCACCCTGCCAATTCGCCCCAGGTTGTGTTGCGGCTGCTCGAGGTAGCTGCTCGTGGTCAAATGTCTCTGCTCTGGTTCGACCGAGATGTCGAGGTCAACGAAGTCGACGCAACCACTGGCCGCCAGACGTTCCACGATGGACCTCGCACCTTCTTCATCGAACCCTCCAGCCAGCATCTGGTCCGCGTTCATCCGAACGCCGACGGCCATGTCTGGGCCAGCCGCAACTCGCGTCACTTCCAACGTCTCCAGGACCAGCCGTATTCGGTTGTCGAAACTTCCTCCGTACTCGTCGGTGCGCCGGTTGAAATACCCGGAAAGGAAGTATTCGAGTATCGAGCCGTGCGCTAAATGCAACTCCACACCGTCATAGCCAGCCTCTCTTAGGTGCAGTGCCGAGAGGCGGTGGGCTTCGATCACTCCCGCAATGTCATGCTTGCGCATTTCGTACATCGCTGCGGGAATTGACGGATCCCAAAACGGCATGCTCGAAGGTGCCAAGGACGGGGCGGCCGGTCCCAACACCTCCCACCGGTGTTGCACCCACGGGAGGTACCAGATCTCGGCCATCATCTTCGCGCCTTCTGCGTGCACCAGTTCGGCCACCTTGGCGTACGAAGGGATCGTTTCTGCTAACGCCGGTGTTGCGTGAATGTAGTTCGCGATGTCGGCAAAGGGACCGAGCAGTGTGCTGTGGAAGATAAGTCCGGCTCCGCCAGCAGCGCGTTCGGCGAAATAGAAGGCGTGCTCCGCGGAAGGCTCACCGTGTGACCCGAGACCCGGGATCGGCGTGTCGAGCGGGAGACCGTGCGGTCCCATATAGATCCGATTTGTAATCTCAACCGGTCCGAGTCTGATCGGCTTAAAGGTTCGCGGGTACTTCGGGTGTTCGTTGTCGGCGTTGAATGTCATGCGCTCCTCAGTTCAGGCAATCCAAGATTCAAGTATTGATGCGAAAAACTGTCGGACGCTCGGTCGACGCAGATGCTGGGGTGCTTCAAGAAACGGTACGCACCGCACCTTGAGCAATCATCGCGATTCGGCACGGAACCGGGCCGTTAAACCACGCGTGTGCGACACCGTTGTTCACGAGGACGTCTCCTTTGCGCAGCGTTATCTGCTCGGATCCTTCGACGTGGAACTCCAACTCGCCCTCAAGTACGATCATGATGTCGACGCTGTTTGTGTAGTGCATGATCGTGTCATTGATGTCGCCGAGTTCATCGCTGACCGTATGCGTGTCATTGCGGCCAAGTTCCGTACCGAGTCCGGGGAACTCTCCGCGCGGCTTCAACGAGCTTCCGCTCTTGGCCGGGAACTCACAGATCTGCACGCGGTAACCACCGGGCGGGGCGAACATCGTGTCCGCGTACGTGACCTCACCGTCGATCAAGGGCAGCTGGGGAATCTCGTCCGATCCCCATATCCGCCACAACGAGTGGCCGGCGTTCGTGTTCGTACCGTCAGAAATACACGGTTCCACTTGCTCGTCGATCGAAACGACGTTCTTGCCGTCCGCTTTCTGAGCGGTGATAATTCGACGCACTGTGTCAAAATCAGACATTTTGTTTCTCCTTATTATTGGTTGCGACGGCGACCGAAATCGAATTCAGTCATCGAGTGTTCGGACGTGTTCGAAGAACGGGACAAACGGACTCTCTCCATCGACCGCTTGCGCGCCTTGAAAGTTAGGCTGGTAATCGGCGTTGGCGAAGAGAATGACCACGGTAGACCCGCCGGGTCCGGCCTCTATCGGGCCGTAAACCGTACCGGCCTTGACAACCCGCGCGTCGCCGGCGTGGAACCATTTGTCACCGACTTTTTGACTGCCCTGCAGGTACGAAATCACCATGTCACAGTTATGGGACTGCGGATCCCACACGACACCGGGAGGATCCTGCGCCCAATACACTCGCGCCGCGTTGTGATCATCGTCACGACCCAAAATGATGTGTGTTCGCTTGAAACCGGGCCGAGGTTCGAACGACTCATCTTCGAGGGTGATTCCCTGAGATCCCGCGCTGCTTTCGATAACTTTCCGCTCGGCGGATTCCTCAGTCATGTTCGGTCACCCTTCTTGGTATGCGCACAGCGCCTCGACCACACAGCGTGAATACATTCGGACTCATCAGCGTAGTCACCCCACTCCATTTTTGGATGAAAGTTCCATCATATGACAACTCATTTTGGCTGTCAAGAGTGTCGCTCGCTCGACTTGCGACGACCGATCCCGTGGGACGGCGCGTGCTCGTCGGAGGCGAACGCAAATGACCCGGTCACATTTCGCGGTTGCGACCGCTACGAAACCCTCTCCCCGACTCCGTCGACGACGACGACTCCTTGTCCTCGGGGCAACATCACCACCGGGTTGAGCTCTAACGAGGACAACTGGCCACGGTGTCGCCACGCAAAAGCCGAGACCGAAGTCACCAGTTCTACGAGCGCATCCCAATCGTAATTTTCTCGCTTCCCCGACGCGTCAAGCGTCTGAAACATTTGAAGATCTTCGATGGCCTGTGTGATCTCCGCGATGTCCGCAGGAGCCAATCGGAAGCGTCGGTCGCCGATCTGCTCGGTCTGCGCCCCGCCGATCCCCACCATTATCAGTGGGCCAAAATCGGGATCAGTGATGGTCCCTACGATCATCTCGATTCCCGGAGGCACCATTTCTTCGATGAGAATGCCACTTGGTTCGACGCCCAGCGTCGTAACACTCTGATTCCAGAGTTCGACAAAGGTGGACGACACCTGGGTACGTCGTACTCCTAGAGCGACCAGTCCGGCCTCAGCCTTGTGCACGACGCCGACGACCTGCGCCTTCATGGCGACCGCTCCCACGTCCAACTGAGCAAACCACTCTTCAGCCTCCACAGCGGTGCGGGCTAAGGTCGCCCGTGCGGTTCGAATGCCGGCGGACGACAGCAACTCCTTCACCTCGTGCTCGGAAATCACGTTGCTGTCGCCGGTTCGCGGCAGAGGAACGTGTTCAGTGGCAGCGCGCGCGTCATCGGAGACCGTGCGGCGCCGACGCGTCATGCCGTGCCCTTGCTCGACCAGACACCGCAGAGAATTCGCCAGGCGTACGGGGCTCGTGTACCAGGCCAGCCCGGCCTTTGAAAGGTCCTCCAGCCAGAATTCATTCACACCGGCGTACGAGAACATCAGGATCGGCTTTTCGCTCCGACGCTGGAGCTCGGCCAAGTCCAATGTCAGCTGGTCACTATCGGCCTTCAACAGCCGCGCGCCCGTTCGTTGGCTGAGCATCGGCATAATGACGACCACGGCGTCGATGGTCGACTCTTCCGCCAACACCGTGGCGGCGTCGACGAGGGCACTCGCCGTCAGGTTCGGTCCGGTGAGGTCAACAGGATTTCTGGTCGAGCCATAAGTATTTACGAGCGTTCTCAGTTGATCTTGGCACTCATTTAACAACGGTGGCACTGTCAGTCCAGCGGCTGAACAGGCGTCCGAGACCCACACTCCAGCGCCGCCCGACAGGGTCGCAATCCCGACGTTGTGTCCCTTCATGGTCGGACAGCGCGAAAGCGCCATGGCGTAGTCGATCATCTCTTCGGTGTCGTCGGCCCGGGTGAAGCCGAACTCTTGAAAGACTGCTTCGTAGGCGACGTCCGAGCCCGCCAAATGAGCCGTGTGCAACGCACTCGCCTCTTGACCGGCCACGGATCGTCCTACCTTGGCCACGACGATGGATTTCCCCTTTTGATGGGCTTCGTTGCCGATGGCGACGAGATCGAACGGATGGTCAAGACCCTCCAAGAAGCTGAGTACGACCGACACCGAATCATCGCTCAATGCGTAGTGCATGACCTCGACCGTCGTGACGTCGGCCTCGTTACCAGTACTCACGACGTAACGGACACCGAGTCCCCGCCGCGTCGCCTCTCCCAGTAAGCCAAAACCCAGACCGCCACTTTGCGCCACGATTGCGCAGGGGCCATTCAACGGTTTCGTTGCACCCTGCTCAAGGTCGATCACCGGACTCCACGATGCTGCCAGTCCGTTGGCGTTGTTGAAAAATCCCACCGAGTTGGGTCCGACGACTCGCATCGCCTTTCCCTCAGTAGCGTCGACAATGCCTCGACGAATCTGTTCGTACGAAATCGCTTCGCTATCGGACGAACTGTAGACCAGCACCGCCTTCACACCAATGCGTCGGCATTCCTCAAGGACCTCTTGCACGCGCTCGACCGCAACGACCACGAGGCAGAGCTCGGGAACTTCCGGTAGCGCGTTCAAATCGACGTACGCGTTAACGCCGGGAGCGACTTCTCCACCCTTGGGATTGATCGCGAACAGTCGTCCTTCGAATCCATACTGGCGCAGAACCTCGAACAGTTTCCCCCCCGGCGCACGGGGATTTGTCGATGCGCCGACGATCGCGACGCTCTCGGGCCATAGCAGTGATTCAATCGGCACAGTCAGTCCTTTGGTGCAATAGGTTCGTGGCGATCGGCCCGAGGCTCAAGTGAACGGAGGGCTGCGGCCGCGTCGCTCTCAGAGCGCGCCACGCGTGTCGCGCAGTTCCCAGCGGTTTCCACTGGGATCGGTGACGAAGAAGAGGAGCGAGCCGTCGACCTCCAATGGGGCCGCAATCTCACAGCCTTCAGCCCGCAGTCGTTCCACGACTTCCGTCACCGCGTTGTCGAAGAGCAGAGCGATATGTGCCCCTTGGCCCGCCGCATACTGAGGGATGAGGCTCAGATGAACCTGTTTGCCACCGTCGTCTTCGAACCAGATCGGCTTGAATCGCGCCGTAACCTCGGGTCCAGATCGAACCCGATGAAATCCCAACATGTCGACGAGAAAGCGCTCCTCGTCAGCTAGACCGTCCGCATGAATGCCAATGTTGATGTGATCAACGATCACTTTTCAATCCCCCTTGTTGCGTCACTTCTCCTATTCCGTTGCACCTCTTCGAAGGGGATACCCACGTCGACTCCCGGTTCGCGAGGAAGTTGCAGCACTCGCTCTCCGACGAGGTTGCGCTGAATTTCGTCGGTGCCTCCCGCGATAGAGCCTGCCGGCACTGAGACGATCACCTCTGAAATGACGCCGTCAAGCAGAGAGTCAGGACCACTGAGCATGGCCTGGGCGCCGGCCATGTCAGAGTGAATGCCGGCCGCCATCCTCGCCAACTCCGAGCCACTCAGTTTTGCCAACGACCCTGCCGGTCCCGGCGCCTTGCCGGCGGCCCGGGCCGATCGCGCACGGTCTTTGGTCCAACCACTGGCCCGTTCGAAAGCTATCGCCCCAGCAATTCGCTGGCGAATCAGTGGATCGTTTTGCACGCCGAGTGTTTGCGCCTGGCTGATCAACAGGTCCGGGCGCCCCGCACGCTGTGGATACCATCGATAGGTGTCTTGATGTTCATCCAATTCGAGCGCTGCTTCACGAACGGCGCGACTTCGGCCATTGAGTCGGGTCGGATCGATCGCAAGTGACGTGCCGTGTTCGCGCTCGCGCGAAAGGACGGACTGGGCGATCGGCCAACCGGACTCGGTGGCACCGATCACGTTATTTCGAGGAATGCGTGCCTCCGTGAGAAACACCTCGTTGAAGGTTGCGTGTCCGTTCATCTGTTTGAGAGGACGCACCTCGACCTCGGGTTGACGCATCGGGAGTATGAAACAGGTAATTCCTCGATTCTTCGACTTGGTCCAATCGGTGCGGGCGAGCAAAAGGCCGTAGTCAGCGTGCGCGGCTCCGGTACTCCACACCTTTTGACCACTGATGATCCATTCGTCACCATCGAGCTGGGCTCGGGTCGTGAGCCCCGCCAGGTCCGAACCGGATCCTGGTTCGCTGAACAGTTCGCACCAGCGTACTTGGCTGGTGGCGATCGGACGAAGAAATCGATCCTTCACGTCATCGGATCCATATTCAATGATTGCGGGTGCCGCGAGCAACATTCCGATGCCGACGTTGGTCACGCCGACCGCCCCAGCACGCTCGAACTCGTTGGTAACCACGTCTAGGAGTCCTATAGGTAATCCTTTGCCGAACCACTCAATTGGCCACGTCGGACAACCCCATCCAGAGTCCACTAATATCTCTCGCCATTGCAGCAACGTAAGGTCGAAGCTCCAATGCTCACTCAGCCATGCCCGGACCTGCAAACGCACGACGGCCTCATCGGCAGTATCACTCAACGCGGTGAAGTCGACCAAATGACGCCCCGTCACTACCCATTCGTGTGGGCGTGTCGGAAGTAGGGACTTTCTTTCTCGTCGGGGTCGTCGTCGGCGAAGATCGGCTTGGCGTTGGCCTGGGCGAAGACCAGGATCGCGGTCATGCCCTCGGGACCGGTCTCCATGGGACCGTAGACCGTGCCGGCCTTGACGATGCGTGCGTCGCCGGCGTGATACCACTTGTCGCCCACCTTTTGGCTGCCCTGAAGATAAGACATGACGAAGTCGGTGTGGTGCGACTGCGCGTCCCAGGTCACGCCGGCCGGGTCGTGGGACCAGTAGACGTGGGGCGCGTTGGGGTCGTCTTTCGCACCGAGGATGATGTGGACGCGTCTGAATCCACTTCGCACTTCGGTGGAGGCCGCTTCAAAGTTCAGGTCCGTCGATCCGGAGGCACTGGTGAACGGCTCCAGGACCACGGGACTCTCTTCTGTCATGTGCTCTCAGTGCCTTTCGCTCGTGGTTGGGTGCGGCGTTGTTCTCGAGTGGGGTTTCGCTCCGGGTTTACTTGTAGTGCAGCGTCTCGGTCTCGAGGTAGGTCGGGCTAAAGAACTGCACCGTGGCGCCCTTGCGACCAAACCAGTAGGCCTTGGGGCTCGACAGCGGCAACATGTCGTAGTTGCGAAGGGCCAACGTCTGCACGTCGTCCCAGGCCGGGCACGACGCCTTGCCGGTGGCGGCCTCGGCAAAGGTCACGGCCGCCGTGAGGGCGGCGTCGGTGTCGTAGGCGTAGTTGGTGCCGGTCGGTGGCAGGGCCCCCGAGAGCAGCGACATGAAGGTTGAGGGTGCCGGGTTCGGCGCGGACATGTCGACCACGGTCACGTCCCACTTGCCCGGGACGTAGAAACCGCCGTAGGTGGCCAGGGTCGGCTCATTCAAGGTGGTCACCGTCATACCCAAACTGGTGAGCTGGGCCGCGATGTACTGCGTGCCGTCGGTTCCGTCGATGTCGGGGACCCCGAGGACGGTGATCGCCAGGGGCGCGCCGTTCTTCGAGAGCGTCCCGCCACTGCCGGCCGTGTAGCCGTCGGCCAGCAGGATCTTCTCGGCGTTGGCCATGCTGTAGGCCGGTATCAAGGCGGCGGTGGCCGGGTCGTAACAGGGCGCCGACTTCTGGAACAGGCTCGGACTGAGGCTGTAGAAACCCTTGCCGAAGGCGGCGTTGGAGAAGTCCGTGGGGTTGATGGCGGTCATGATGGCCAGGCGCACCTGGGGATCGTCGGTCACGTGCCCGGGACTCTCGTTCATCACCAGCGGCAGCGTCTTGGGCGATTCGGTCGAGACGCTCACCAGTGACTTGTCCTGCAAGAGGCGCGTCACGTTGGTGCCGGCGACCTGGGCGCCGTTGAGGGTGCCGGTGATGAGCTCGTTGGCCGTGGTGGTGTCGTTGGCGATGACCTCTTCATCGAGCTTGGCCGGGAGATTCTTGGCCGTCAGTCCGTCGGGACCCCACTTCCAGGCCGGGTTCTTCTTCATGACCACCCCGACGTTGTGGACGGCCGAGACCACGGTGTAGGGACCGCTGCCGTAGGCATGGTTCATCAACTGACTGGGGTGGGCCAGGCCGGCCGGGCAGATGATGCCGGCGAAGGGACTGGCGAAGCCGTAGACCGCCGAGGGCGCGGGCGACTTCGAGGTGAAGGTGATGCGGTGCTTGGCGTTATTGGGCACCGCGGTGAAGGGTCCACCGGTGAGGGCGAACTGAACCCCGGGACTCTTGAAGAGTCGGTCAAAGGAGTTGGCGATATCGGTCGCCGTGAGGATCGGACCGCCGGTGCAGCGCACGTCAGTGCGCAGATTGAAGGTGATCGACTTGGCCGAGGGCGACATGGTCCATGAAGTGGCCACGTAGGGCACGACCGTGCCGTTGGGACCCGGCGCGACGAGCCGGTCGTAGAGCGCGGTCTCGATACCGAGATCGGGATTGTTCCCGCTCGGCGCCGACGGGTCCAGGGTCGCGAAGTCACTGAGCTCGCGCTCCACGAACGTCCCACCCTTCGAGGTGGCCGCCTTCGACGAGACGACCGAGATGACACTGGGACCGACGATGGTCGACGTGATCAACACGGTCGACCCGACCGCCACCATGACGCGGCTCCAACGAGCTTTATTCGAGAACACTTGACCCCCCAAGTTCAGAAGAACTTCATATGTTAGAAGCCCTGTTCACATACTAGCGATCGACTTTGTGAGTGTCAACTGCGGGAAGGGAGGATTCCGGCGCACGGCCAGGCGCAAAAGTGCGCGCCGCGTCGATTCAAACTTGACGGTCTCACCAACGCGCGAGCTCGCGTCACTGCCTAATGTGGGTTGAGAAACTTAGAGGTTGTTCACATCGAAAGCATCGAAATGGAACTAAAGATCGTCCCAGCCCGGTGTGCGAACCGACGGGTCGTAATGGATGGTCACGGCTTTAATCTTCGTGGAGCCAGCAATGGCACCCTCTCCACGCGAGTTACCCAAACCGCTTTCTTTGAAGCCGCCGAAGGGCAGTCCCGGATCCATCAGCCTCGGTGTGTTGCACCACACGCTTCCCGACTCGAGTCGATCAGCCATCCGTAGCATCCGACTCACGTCCTGAGTCCACACCGTCGCGGCCAAACCGAACTCAGTGCCGTTTGCAATTGCGAGGGCATCCTCTTCATCTTTGAACGTCAGTACGGTGAGGACCGGCCCGAAGATCTCCTCCTGGGCAATTCGCATGCTCGACTCAACACCGCGAAAGACGGTAGGCGAAATGAAGAATCCGCGAGGACCACTTTCACTGGGACGTCCTCCACCCACCACTAACTCCGCACCCTCCGCGACGCCGGTAGCAATGTAGTCAGTGACTTTTTCGCACTGCTGGTGCGACGCCACCGAGCCGAGATGGTTGGCCGGATCGAAGGGATCCCCCACCTTGACCCTCTTGGACAATGACGCGAGACGCTCGACAAAATGCTCGGCGATTGACTCCTGGACCAGCAATCGCGTTCCCGCACAACAGATCTGTCCCGCGTTAAGGAAGACGCCCCACACCGTCCCTCGTAACGCCGCGTCCAACATGGCGTCTTCGAAGACAATCGTCGGCGACTTTCCTCCCATTTCCAACACGACTTGCTTGAACGTTGGAGCGGCAGCTAACGCCACCTTGCGACCCGTCGCGACGCTGCCGGTGAAACGAATCGCGCCGATCCCCGGATGTGACGCCAGCAACGATCCGACAGATCCATTCCCGGTGACAACATTGACGGTGCCGGCCGGCATGCCGGCTTCGACGGTTAACTCCGCCAAGAAACCTGCCGAGAGCGATGACCACTCTGATGGCTTGAGGACGATGGCGTTCCCGCAGGCGAGCGCACTTGAGATTCGACTCACCGTGCTCGCGGCAGGGCCATTCCAAGGCGTAATAGACCCGACCACGCCCACCGGTTCGCGCGTCGTGTAGGTCAAGGAGCCCGGCAAGATGGGCATTTGTGTGCCAAGAATCTTGTCCGCCATCCCCGCCCAGTATTGAGCCGTACGAGAGAGGCGCAGAGCTTCGGGCCCGGAGTCTCGAATCGCTTTGCCAATTTCGATCGTCTCGACCGTGGCAATGTCGGCCGCGTGCTGAGTGATGAGGTCGCCCCAGCGCCACAGCAACTCACCCCGTCTCGCTGGCGTCATTCGAACCCACTCCGATTGTGCTGCGCGCGCGGCGTCCACGGCGTCATCGATATGGGCGTCGTCGGACTGGACAACCTTGGTGATCGACTCTTCCGTGGCCGGATTGACGACATCAAAGGTGTCGCCACTGCGCGGTGTCGCACGCTCTCCACCAATGAAAGGCTGGACCAGCTCGGACCGGATGAGTCGATCTACAACCGAAGTTTGCAACGTCATGAACCGAGTCCTCCTAGTCCGCACTCGCTGGCAGCACGACGGTGCGAATGACCTCACCTGAGATTAAGGCCCGGAACGCTTCACCAACTTCGCTCAGAGTGATCGTTCTCGTGACCATTGCACTTAGGTCGAGCAGCCCTCGCTCGGCCAAGGAAATGAAGTCGACAAAGTCCCTTTTCACCTGCGCCGAACCGTAGGTACAGCCCACGATCTGGCGCCCTCCACTTTGAAGGTTCCGTGCGTTGAAGGTGACTTCGGCGTCCGAAGAAGGTACTCCCACGAGCACCGCAGTGCCACCGGGCCGAACCATCGCGTGTGCCTGCACCATGGTCGTCGGCAAGCCAATCACTTCGAACGCATAGTCGGCACCACGTCCCTCGGTCAGGTATCGAACGGAATCGACGGAATCGTTCTCGAGAGGATCGATCACATGGGTGGCTCCAAAGGCCAGCGCCGTGTCGCGTTTCATCGCGACTGGATCGATGGCGATGATTTGAGCGGCGCCGGCGATCCTCGCCCCCTGAATCACCGACTGTCCGACTCCCCCGCATCCGATGACCGCGACCGTTGAGCCCGGTTTGACCTCGGCCGTGTTCAACACAGCCCCGACGCCCGTGGTGACGCCACAACCAATGAGCGCCAACTGATCGTCGGGCAGGTCGGTCTCGACCTTCACGACACTCGCGGCGTTGATGGTCATACATTCGGCAAACGTGCCGAGTCCGACGAAGGTCTTCGCCCTAGTTCCATCGGCGCGGATCACCCGATCGACGTCACCGGGCAAGGCAACCCTCGAAACGCACAGATGCGACTGATCGCGCACGCAGTACCAACATCGACCGCACGCTGGCCGGAAACTGGCAATCACTCGATCTCCAGTCATCAGTCCGTGCACTCGAGACCCGGTGGCCTCGATGATGCCCGTCGCCTCGTGGCCCAGCACAACGGTTCCGAGTGGACCGAGAAGTCCCTGTGACGCACTGAGATCGCTATGACAGACGCCGCTAGCGGTGATGCGAATGACCACATCGTCTTGCCCTGGATCGATCTGTTCCACCGATTCCACGAGGGGTGATCCATCGACACCCGAATTCAATACCGCGCGCATCATGTCGTTCTCCTACGCCTCGAACCGCATCGACAGATATTCGTAACCGAGTTGCGTGGCTGAGCGGCTGGCCCGAAGCGATCGGTCCGGGTCTCGAGAGAGTAGTGAGAATCGCTCAACAATCGCGCGCAACGCTACGACCGCCTCCAGGCGTGCCAGCGGTGCTCCTATGCAAAAGTGAATGCCGTGGCCGAACGCCGCATGGCGACCAGAATGGCTGCTCAATTCGAATCGACCTGGATTTTCGTACGCCTCCGGATCGCGGTTCGCCGCGCCGAAGTAGACAATTACGGATGCGCCCTCCGGTATGGTGACACCGCTCAGCTTCGTCATATGCGTCGTGCGCCGGTAAAGCCACTGCACGGGACTCTCAATTCGGAGAACCTCTTCGACCACTTCCGGGATCAGGTTGCGGTTATCTCTCACACGTTGATAGATCGCGGGGTTGTCCGCCAGCAAGGCGAGCATGTTCGCCAACAGGTGCGTCGTTGTCACATTGCCGGCCGTTAATAAAAGGGCGCACGTTCCGGCGATCACGGAGTCGCCGGCCGCGCCTTCGAGCCCATTTGCAGTGGTTATGTCGGTGATCAGATCGTCAATGGGCTTCACCCGCCGAGACTCGGCCTGGGCGAGAAAGTAATCGAGTAACTGTCGATTGGCCCGTTCGGCGGCGGCCCAACGGTTTGAATCGTCGGAATTTCCTGGACGTCCCTTGCCGGTGACCAAGTAGGTTCGCTCGTCCGCCCAATGCTTGAATTGCACGTGGTCGTTGACAGGCACCCCCATAAGAGTGGCGATGACCTTAATGGGAACTTCGTCACATAATGCTTTCACTACATCGAACTCGCCCGAAGGAAACGCGCTAATCGAGTCGTCCACGATTTGGGCAATCCAGGGCTCCATCATGGCAATCCTTGAGTTCGTAAAACCCGGCTGTACCAACCTTCGGTGGCGCGTGTGATCCGGAGGATCCTCAAAAATGATGGGGGTCTCCTGTAGTACTGGGTTGTCAAGGTGCTGGAGACTTGACGAAAAGGTCTGAGGGTTCGAGAGAACTTCGAACACCTCATCGTGCTTCATGACAATCCACACGCCATCGGTCGTGGCCAGGGGCGTCATCGGCCTCACTCTGTCGTAGAGCGAAAACGGTTGACGAATGACCGACGTCTGAAAGAGGTCGCTTGCGGTCAGTTTGAACCCATCAATCGGCCCCGTGTCGGCTGCGCCAATATCAGTCAGTCGCTTGGGCCCGTCACTTCGGCGCTGACTTCGTCGGCCACTCGCTCTGGGGATCAAGAGCGGCGCCGAAAATGGGGGCACGAAGTGACGGGGCCAAGAGCCGGGAGGTGCTTGGCCAGCGAAGCAATACGCCAAGCGTGTGAGCTCTGATTCGACCTCACGTCCCCCCTCTCGAGCTTGGATTACCCCAATCGGCGCATCCAAGGTCTTCCATCATATGGAGTCTCCATCTACATAGCAATACAAAAGCATCGGCCAGACATACTTTACGTGTCGATGCTGTCGATCGTCGGGCCCCGAGTCGCCGAGAACAGCGCCTCTTCGCGCTCGTCAAGCGCTGTGCTGAGCCACTGGCCGATCGTCGGCATCGAAGTGCCGGTCGTAAAGACCGCAGCAACGCCGTTGCGCATCATCTCGATAGCATCCTCCTCAGGAATGACTCCGCCCACCATCACAAGAACGTCTTGGCGCCCGCTGTTGGCCAAAGCCTCGAGTACCCGAGGAACCAGAGTCAGATGAGCACCGGAGAGCAGCGAAAGCCCAACAGCGTCAGCATCTTCGTCAACCGCAGTCCGGGCGATCAGTTCTGGCGTCTGGTGCAGTCCAGTGTAAATAACTTCAAATCCCGCATCGCGCAGGGAGCGCGCCACGAGCTTTGCACCACGATCGTGTCCGTCGAGACCGGGTTTAGCAACAATCACGCGGTAAGGGCGTTTCACGTTGCGACCTCCTCAACGGGAGTCCCTATCTCCCCCTTCGCCACCTTGACGGTGGACGAATACGGCTATTACTCTACGTGGAGAATCATTCCACATAATGAAGTGCTTCATAGACGGAACCGACGGACGGTTCGAGATTCGTCCTTCAGTGACTTGTCTGACGTCGTCAAAAGAGGAGACAAAAGTGACGGAAATAGACACCTCGGCATGGACAGTGCCGCCAGCAACAATGGCAACCATTGAGGAGTCAGATCCGGCGATCATCGAGTTGATGCGCTCCACCGCCGGGTTTTTCCCTAACAGCTACCGGATCATGGCCAGGAATCCCGAACTCACGCGGGCCATGCGAGAGCTCGCCCTCGTTGTGGTGTACTCCGGTAAAGTTGATATCGCGCTGAAATGGTTGGTGGGCCATGTAGCCAGTCGCGCCGCGGGTTGTCGCTACTGCGCTGCCCACACCGCGAACGGCGTGGCAAAACGTAGCGAGGTGGATGCCGCCAAGGTCGACGCAGTCTGGGACTTCGAGCGCAGTCCGCTGTTTAGTGGTGCCGAGCGCGCTGCGCTGTCACTCGCTCTGGCCGCTGGGGCAACACCAAATGTGTCAACACCTGCACATTTCGAAGAGCTGCGAAAGTACTTCAGCGACGACGAGATTCTTGAGATTGTTGCCGTCATCGCGTTCTACGGCTTCTGGAATAGATGGAACGACACACTGGTAACTCCGCTCGAAGATGAACCGCTCGCCTTCGGCCTCAAGCACTTACAGGCGTCGGGCTGGGATCCCGGAAAACACAGCCATTAAAGGCTCATGTTCGGCAACGAAGTTCGAGAGAACTTCGAGGACGTCATCATGTCTCATGACAATCCACGCACCGTCAGACGTGACCGGTGTCCGTCGAGACCGGGTCAGGTGTAAGACGTTGCGACCTCCCCGACGGCAGTCCAATTCTCCCCATCGCTACCCTGACGGTGGACGAATACGGCTACTCTACGTGGAGAATCATTCCACATAATGAAGTGCAGCGAACAGGCGTGTGTCGCCGAGTGACCGTTCGGGAATTGAGGAATAAGTGATGGACGTAGATACTTCAAGATGGCTGGTGCCACCAGCGCCAATGGCGTTCATCGAAGAGTCAGAGCCGGCGATCATTGAGTTAATGCGCTCAGCCGCCGGCTACTTTCCGAATAGTTATCGCGTCATGTCTAGGAATCCCGAACTCACTCGTGCCATGCGAGAGCTCGCCCTCGTAGTGATCCACTCCGGACAGGTTGATATCGCGCTGAAATGGTTGGTGGGCCATGTAGCCAGTCGCGCCGCGGGTTGTCGCTACTGCGCTGCCCACACCGCGAACGGCGTGGCAAAACGTAGCGAGGTGGATGCCGCCAAGGTCGACGCAGTCTGGGACTTCGAGCGCAGTCCGCTGTTTAGTGGTGCCGAGCGCGCTGCGCTGTCACTCGCCCTGGCCGCTGGGGCAACACCAAATGTGTCAACACCTGCACATTTCGAAGAGCTGCGAAAGTACTTCAGCGACGACGAGATTCTTGAGATTGTTGCCGTCATCGCGTTCTACGGCTTCTGGAATAGATGGAACGACACACTGGTAACTCCGCTCGAAGATGAACCGCTCGCCTTCGGCCTCAAGCACTTACAGGCGTCGGGCTGGGATCCCGGAAAACACAGCCATTAGAGACCCATGGTCGATACCTGCACGCATCAGCCGGATCGGACGGCGTTTCTTCCATTTCTGGATCGGGAATCCTGGAAGACGCATGGGAATGCCGATGAGGTTCTCGAACACACTTTCCTTCAGTTCAATTGATCACGAGATATTTCCTTATGAGTGATGTATCAGTCACATCCGATTGCGAATTTGTCAGTACCGTCGAGATACACCGCGGTCCTAATAACTATTTCGACGTCTCCTTGATACACGAACTCGCCGAAGCCATTGCTGCGCTCGAGAACGACGAACGGTGCCGGGCGATCGTCCTCGCGAGTGAAGGGAAAAACTTCTGCGCCGGAGCAGTTTTGGGACCGGAGTCCGGGATGGGGAGCTCCGAGCGACGAAGGTTATATTCCGAATGTTTGCCTCTGTTCTCGGGAACGAAGCCAGTCGTGGCAGCGGTGCAAGGCGCAGCCATTGGTGGCGGCTTGGGTCTCTCCCTGGTGGCTGACTTCCGAATCACCTCAAGCGAGAGTCGACTGTCTGCGAATTTCGCTCGATTTGGCTTCTTCCCAGGATTCGGCCTTACCAAAACGCTCCCGACCTTGGTCGGACATCAGAAAGCTGCGGAACTATTTTTCACGGGCAAGAGAATAAGTGGCGACGAAGCTTTTCGCATCGGATTAAGTGATCTAGTTACGTCGTCCGCAACAATTCGCTCCGAGGCGATCACGCTCGCTCGCGATATCTCGGAGTCCGCTCCTCTTTCGGTGCAGGCACTTCGACGGAATCTGCGCAGAATCCCAGTGGGTGAGTTGAAAGTGGCCATGGAACACGAGGCAGATATTCAGGACGAGCTAGAACAATCAGACGACTTTCGCGAAGGGCTGAACGCGATGCAGGAGCGAAGACATCCAACTTTTCGTGGTCAATAAACGCGCTTATCTCACTACAATTCAGGAGCAATCATGACCAACGCACCGCGCATCGCGATCGTCACCGGAGCGGCCCGAGGAATTGGTGCCGCGGTTGCAAAACGGTTGAGTCATGATGGCTACGCCGTCGCCATCCTTGACCTCGACGAAAGTGCGTGCAAAAGAGTCGCCGACGAAATCAACACGCTCGGCGGCTCAGCGTTGCCGGTGGCCGTGGACGTCGTCGGCGAAGAGTCCGTCACCCAGGCCGTATCGCACGTCGCCGAAGGTCTGGGAAATCCGACAACGCCGGCATCACGCGCGACAATCTGCTATTCAAGATGACGACGAACGACTGGGCGAGGATCGTTCTTGATGAGTCGAGCTGCCCAGCAGTACATGACGGAGGCTAAATGGGGCCGCATCATAAACCTATCGAGCACCTCGGCCCTCGGAAATCGCGGGCAGGCCAACTATTCCGCGGCCAAAGCAGGTTTGCAGGGCTTTACCAAGACCCTTGCCATTGAACTCGGCAAATTCGGCGTTACCGTGAACGCCATTGCGCCAGGCTTCATCGAAACCGACATGACCGCCGATACCGCAAGGCGAATGGGTATTTCCTTTGAAGACTTCAAGACCATGGCGGCGAAGCAGATCCCCGTTGGACGGGTCGGTCAACCAGAAGACATCGCCGCGATGGTGTCCTTCTTTGCACGCGAAGAATCGTCGTTCGTGAGCGGCCAGGTCATTTACGTTTCTGGGGGCCTAACGTTTAGGTTTCGCTTTAATCGAACGACCCCTCGCGCATTTCGGCGCATAAGTATTGCAGCAATGCATGCCGGATCAGGATGCAAATCCTGTCAATGTTCTTCTGGGTCGAGAAGACGAGGCTTCACAAAAGTTGCGTGCGAGACCCGCCGCCGATTGACATCCACTCTCTGAAACAATTTCTTCAGTGGGCCGTGCAGGACTTGAACCTGCGACCCCTTGCGTGTCATGTCTCGAGCCGAGAGTTTGCGAATGTTTGCGAGCACTAATGGATATGGTCAATTATTTAAGAATCGTGAACGTGACACCTGAACTTAAGTCCAGAATTTCTGGCATTTCAAGTATTCTTGATGCCAACGCCACAGAAGTGGATCTCGCAAATTCATTGTCGAGTCAACACTTCGATGCACTTGCGCACTCGGGACTTTACGGCGCGTTCGCGGCCACATCCCAAGGTGGCCTCGAGCTCGAACTTGACGCGTTGTGCGTCGTTGTCGAGCAACTCGCGGCGGCCTGTCTCACGACGACTTTTGTGTGGATCCAACATTTCCGTTTGTTAGCCGCTCTCCTTGACCCGGCAACTCCTGAGAAGATTCGCGAACAGTTGCCGCTGGCCGTCAGCGGAGAACTGAAAGGGGGCGTCGCACTCAGCGGGCTCCTTCCCGGTCCTCCCCGATTAAGTGCCACCGAAACGAGGGAGGGGTGGACCCTCGATGGCGACGCCCCGTGGGTGAGTGGGTGGGGAATCGTCGACGTGTTATTTGTTGACGGCGCGAACATCGGATGACGCAGTCGTCAGCTTCGTGATCGACGCCACAGAACAATCTGGACTCCAGGCGATCCGTCATCGACTGTCGGCCATGAACGCGTCCTCGACCGTCCGACTCGTTTTCAAGGAGTTCTCCGTACCCAACTCTCGTTACGTCGGAAGCCAGCCGTATGGACCGGGACTCGAGCGACCCGAGGGTCTTCGGGTGAACGGCTCACTCGCCCTCGGCGTCGCCCGCCGATGTTGTGAACTCCTAGGTCCAACGTCGCTCGACGACGAACTGAGCCGATGTCGAGACGATCTCGACGCGTACGAGATGAAGAGCATCGCAGCATCACGCGCTCGGGCCGCCGAACTAGCGGTGCGTGCGGCCCACGTACTTTCGGTGTCGCGCGGCAGTCAGTCGGCCATCTCCGGCGACATCGCTGAGCGCACGACTCGAGAGGCGGCGCTCCTACTGGTCTTCGGCGGTCGCCCCGCGATCAAGGACGCGCTGCTCGACCTAATGATCGAACGTCGCTGAGTCAGTCCACGACGAGCGGATCACTCGCAACTGCCTCGTTCACGGGGATCGAATTCGCAATTGCGTCTTGACTCCGGAAACGTCGAACGGTGAGAAAGCCAATCCCCGCGGCGATGAAACACGACGCGGCTCCCACGCCGAGGCCGACGCGGGCGTTAGTTTCACTGATAATCCAGCCGATGAGCGGTCCACCGATTGGCGTCGTCCCCATGAAGGCGACGGCCCAGAGCGCCATCACTCGTCCGCGCATCTGTGGATCCGTTTGCAGTTGCAACGTCGAGTTCGTCATGGACAAGAATGAGACGCTCGCGAAGCCGACCAGGGCGAGGGCAACGAACTCGATGCCAATCACTGGGGAAAGGGCCGCCAGGGTGATGAACGCACCAAAGAGCAGCGCGGCACGGGTTATCGCCCGCGTGCCGGTCTTTCCCTTGGACGCGGTCCAGAGTCCGCCGATGACCGCGCCGATGCCCATCGAGGCCATCATCAGGCCGTAATCTTCGGAGTTGCCGTGAAAGACTCTCCCGGCCACGATCGGCAGCGACACCTGAAACTCGTAGGCCAGCATGCCGACGAGCGCCATCATGATCAGCGGGTACAAGAGCTTCGGCGTCGCGGCGATATAGCGAAAGCCTTCGCGCAGCTGGCCCTTCGCCCGTTCGGTGGGCACGCTGGGAGTAAGTATCGACAGGTCCATGATCATGAGCGAGACCACGACCGCCACGAAACTCACCGCATTGAGGGCGAAGCACCACCCTTCGCCAAAGGCGGCGATGATGATGCCCGCGATCGCCGGGCCGACGGCGCGCGCCACGTTGTTCATGGTCGAGTTCAGACTGACCGCATTTCGCAGATCTTTCGGACCGACCATCTCCAGGATGAAGGACTGACGAGACGGGTTCTCGAAAGCGTTGTTCAGTCCCAGCACGATCGCCAGGATGCAGACGTCCAGATACGTCACGACATGGGTCAGCGACAGTACGGCCAGGATCGCCGCCTGGACCCCCATGGCCGCCTGCAACACAATCATCAGTCGACGCTTGTCGACGCGATCGGCGATGACTCCCCCGTAGGGGCCGAGGAGAAGAACCGGCAGGGTTTGGAGGGCCACCACGAAGCCGATGTCCGTCGCCGAGTGAGTCAGGGTGAAGACCAACCAAGACTGGGCGGTCATCTGCATCCAGGTGCCGATCAGCGAGGTCGTCTGGCCGAAGAAGTATTTGCGGTAGTTGCCGTTGGAGAGTGACGAGAAGGTCCGTCGCGCCGACACCTTGACGTTCATTGGTCGCTCCCCCGAAGAGTGGCGACGATGGCCTCGAGCGCCGGTGTCGCGGCACTCAGCGCTTGCTTTTCATCCTTGGAGAGGTTTCGCAGGGCGTAGAGCAGCGCGTCGGTTCGCTCACCGCGAATCCTTTCGCGCAGTGCAATCCCTTCCGGCGTCGCCGAGAGATGAATCACGCGAGCGTCTTGAGGATCGGGTGTTCGGGTGACCATTCCGGCGGCCTCGAGTTTCGCGATGATCCGCGACACCATCGTTGGGTTCAGCCGCTCTTCGCTAGCGAGGTCAGAGAGCCGAATAGATCCGGAGCGCGCGATCGCCATCAACACCTCCCGTTGGCTGGGTGGCAGGTCCTTCTGCGCCTGCGTGAGTCGAAGGCTCCGGTTGAGCCGCCCGAGGATAACCCGGAGGTGCTCGGCGAGTTGGCGTTCCTTCTCGGTCGGTTCTCTCGTGGCGTCGGACATTACAACAGTATACCAGTAGTTGCTTGCCAGCAGGCAACTACTTAGGCCGCGCTGGTCAACCCTCCCCGTGTTCTACGGTGGGCACCACCAAGGAGGCGCAATGAACCGTGTCGAACTCGAGACCAAGCTCAACGAAGGTCGAAACTGGCTCCTCGCCCAATACGAAGAGCTGAGCGATGATCAGATGCGCCAACCTCTCACGCCGAGCGAACACGATCCCGAGAATCGCTGGTGCGCGCTCGATCATCTCGCTCATCTGGCGCTGGTGGAGCACGATTTCAACGCGATGGTGCGACGGCATGTCGCCGGTGCCCCGAACCCGGTCGGACTCATCACCGGCGACGACGGACAACCCCGCGCTCTGGACGAGATCATGAAGATTGTCCACGCCCGGACCGAACAGTGGCAGGTGGCCCACCACGGCAAAACCTTCAGCGAGGTCTTGGCCCTCACGGCGGCGGCCCGAGGAGCGACCCTGCAACTCATCGCCGAATTGAGCGATTCGCAACTCGAAGAGATCCTCCCCACGGCCCCCTGGGCCGACGGCACTGTCGGCGGGGTTCTCGGTGCGAACGCCGATCACGGTCGCAGGCACTGGAAGTGGCTGGAGGAGGCCGGGCTGTCACACGAGTAATCGAGGCCCAAACAGAAGGCAGATGAGTCGTCTCGCAACGGCACGACGTCGTCGCTCTGGTGCGCCCTGCGGAAACCACCAACTATTCTTCGGGCGGAGGTGCGAATCACCTTCGCGTGACAAGCGAGAGCCGGAGGAGTGAGAATGTTCGACGTCATCCTGGTAGGTGCCGATGATTCGCCGACGGCCCGTCGAGCGGTGGAGACCGCCTGCGAGCTCTGTGCCATGTCCAAGGGCGCGTTGCACATCGTCACGGCCTTCGACCAACTGAGCCTGGCCGGCGGCGACACCCACGAGTTCAAGAACGTCATTAATGAAGAAGATGGCCGAGCGCTCCTCCAGACGCTCTCCTTCATCGCCAAGAAGCACGACGTGGAGCCGGTGCTGCACTCGGCCAAGGGTGACCCGGCCGACATTCTGATCGCCAAAGCCGACGAAGTCGGCGCCGACCTCATCGTCGTCGGCAACCGAGGCATGAAAGGCGTGCGTCGGGTTCTCGGCAGCGTTCCGAACTCCGTGGCCCACGGCGCGAACTGTTCAGTACTCATCGTCGACACGACCGAGTAGACCTGGCCGCCCCTGGTGCGAGAGCACCGTAGGTTGTTCGTATGGCGCGAAACGAATCGTGGCGACTCGACCGTTGGGCGTTGATCTGGTTGGGATCAGCGGCGTTTTGGAGTCTCGGCCTGGTGGTTGCCGGATTCGTCGTCGATGGTTACTCGACGACCAATAGTGCTGGGTTCAGCAGTCCTCAGCTGACGCTCGTCCAAGAAAATGGCCTCAAAGTTGTAGGTCCCCTGCTCATTCCGCTTGTGACTGTCGTGATAGTGGCCGTCGCGCTTCGGCGTCGTCGGCGTGCTCACAGGCGTGGCGTCGGCGCACTCGTCTGGATCGTGTTCGGCCTGTTGGCGTTGCTCGTGCCCCTCGGCGCCTTCACCATCGGTCCGTTCATCTTTCCGGTGGCCTTCTTCGTGTTGATGGCCATCATCCAGGAACGGGATCACTCGCCCTCACTCGAGCCCGAAGCTCACTGATCAATCGCGAACCATCACAGCATTTGCGACGCGGCGGTCG
Source organism: uncultured Acidimicrobiaceae bacterium (assembly GCA_963703105.1). Taxonomy (GTDB): domain Bacteria; phylum Actinomycetota; class Acidimicrobiia; order Acidimicrobiales; family RAAP-2; genus RAAP-2. The sequence continues at coordinate 792,327 of OY969792.1, forward strand.
GTCGCCGTAGTGGCGAGTGAATTCGCCGTTATTTGACTTGAGGCATGACCCGTTCGGCGACGAGGCGCAGGTGATCGAGGTCTTCGAGGTCGAGCATCTGGAGATACATCCGTCGCGCGCCGGCGTCGGAGAAAGACTGAATCTTCTCGACGACTTCATCGACGGTGCCCGCCAACCCGTTCGTCCGAAGCTCGTCGACTTCGCGGCCGATTCGCTGGGCTCGGCGCTTGATCTCGGCCTCGTCTTCGCCTACGCAGAGAACCTGGGCGGCCGACAAGATGATCGAATCGCGGCCACGACCGGCACGCTCGCACGCCTCACGAACCCGCTCGTACTGCGCCGACGTGTCCTCGAGACTGTTGAACGGCATGTTGAACTCCTGGGCGAATCGAGCCGCCAACTGCGGGGTACGGACCTTCCCGCCCCCACCGATCAACACCGGCGGCCGAGGACGCTGAACGGGCTTCGGGAGAGCCGGACTATTCGTCACTTGGTAGTGCTTCCCGGGGAACGAGAAGGTCTCGCCGAGTGGCGTCTCCCAGAGTCCGGTGATGATCGTCAACTGTTCGCTCAGTCGGTCGAAACGCTCCCCCAGCGACGGAAACTCGATGCCGTAGGCGGCGTGCTCCGGGGCGAACCACCCGGAGCCGATGCCCAGCTCCACCCGACCACCGCTCATCTCATCGACCTGCGCCACTGCAATGGCCAATGGTCCCGGCAACCGAAAAGTCGCCGCGCTCATCAACGTGCCGAGTCGAATGGTGGTGGTCTCGCGCGCCAAACCGGCCAGGGTGACCCACGCGTCGGTCGGGCCCGGTAGTCCCGAGACCGCTCCCATGTGCAGGTAGTGGTCGGAGCGAAAGAAGGCGCCAAAGCCCAGTCGCTCGGACTCCAACGCGACGCGCAGCAGGTCGTCGTAGGTGGCGCCCTGTTGCGGTTCGGTGAACACTCGCAGTTCCATCTGTCATCCTTTGGCTCGATTCGTGACCATGTTACGCACGAGGCAACGTCGCGCCAATCTGGCGGCGACGTCACGCGTCATATCAGCACTAGAAAAGCCTGCGGTAGAGTCCGATTGATGGTTTTCGGTCCCGCAGATTCGAGTGACACCATGTCCGATCAATCACCGCACTACGGCGAAGCCGGCGGTTCCCAGTTCCCGATCACGACCGCCCTCGTCTTCCCGGACCACGAGATCGAGCACAGCCTCGGCATGGTCTTCGGCGTCGTGGTGCGGTCCATGGGGATCGCCCGCAACATCGGCGCCGGCTTCAAGTCGCTCGCCGGCGGCGAAGTGAAGCAGTACACCCGACTCGTCGAGGACAGTCGCCGCCACGCGCTGGACCGGATGATCGAGAACGCCCAGCTCATCGGCGGCGAAGGGATCATCTCCATGCGCTTCGACTCCTCCGAGGTTGGACAGACGCTCACCGAGATCGTCGCCTACGGCACCGTGGTCACCTTCCGAAAGACGGCCTAGCCACCACATGGGCGTCGTCGTGGTCATCATCCTGGCCGTCGTGGGCGTCTGCTTCGTCATCAGCCTGGCCCTACGACGCCACGGTGAGTCGGACAGGCCGAATGCCGATTGGCGCCGGACCGAAGAGCTTTTCAACGATCCCTCGACGAACCGCGTCATGCGCGTGTGGCTCGACACCACGGGAGAGCGTCACTACGTCCCCGAAGGAACCCGCCGCTCGACGTGAGGGGCCTTCACGCCCTGGGATCGAGCAGAACCCTGATGTTTGAAGGCGCCACTAGCAGCCAGGCGTCGACGATCAGGTCTCCGAGTGTGTCCCACTGCGGCGTGTTCCACTCGTCATGGCCGTCCAGGTAGGCGCCGAACCATCCGCGACCCTCGACGTACGGGGGGCGGTAGTACCGCTCCGCGTCCTGATCGATCAGAGACTCCTGCACGCCGGCAGCGGCGGCGAAGGTCACCGAGACCCGATCGTCGTGGTGATGATCGGACATGGCGACGAAGTTCTTCTTGTCGTTGATAAACCACGACGCCTCACCGTGACTAAGGCGCTCGATGACGAGCGGCAGATCCATGCAGATCGCTCGTACTCGCTCGGTCGCGATCTCCCCTTCGCGCGTGGGCCGTTGGTCGGGTGTGCACACCGGACATGACGCGATGGTAGCGCCGTGGTCACTCCAAGATGGAAGGTCATTAAACGACAGCGGCCCAAGAAACGGGCTGATTTAGGCCCTAGCTGATGCCACCGCGCCGACGTTCGGTGGCTCGCCACGTCCAGCGACCGAACACCAAAAGCACTGTCAGAAGTAGAAGTGCGAACAGGAGCGGCCCGGCGATTCGGATCAGCCATTCCACCCCGGCGGCAAAGCCGTGGAGCGATTCGTGCCACGCCTTGTCCACGCCCGTGGCCGGGTGCGTTGGCGGGTTCACCAGGTGTCCGGCCTCGGTCAAGGAGACGGTCAACGTCGCGTACGTCGTCTCGGAATTGAGCAGGTTCAGTTGACCCTGGAGTTGCTCGATCTGGCTCTGGATGTTGTCGAGCTGGTTTTGGACCGCGAGGATACCGTTGATGGAATTGGTCCGCGTCATGATCTTCAGGTACTGAGCACGGCTTACTTTCAAGGCGCTGATCCGAGCTTGCAGGTCGACGTACTGACTCGTGACGTCGTTGGCGGAGGTGACCACCGACGTCGCGACACCCGAGTGCCGCACCTGGTCGACCAGCATCGTGAAGTTGTGCTCCGGAACCTGCAGGACGACGCTGCCCGTGGAGTACGTGTGGCGGGCCTTCGAGCCCATGTGCGACTGCGTGCTCGCGACGAATCCGCCGTCGGTGGTGGCGAAGTCGGTCAGCTGCGAAAGGCTCGACTGGAACTTGTTGGCACCGACGGTGAGCTTTATGGTCCCGACCTCTTCAACTCGAAGAGAGCTATTTGAGGACGCGACGTTCGCGTCCTTGATCGTTTTCGTTGCCGTGAAGCTAAGAGGAGTTGTGGACCCTGACACGGTTTGAGCGTTCCCAGCGATGAATCCCGTTCCAGTCGTTCCCGTTAGTGCCTCATTTGGAGCACCGTGCGTCAGGGTTTTCTCACCTCTCGGCGCCGCCAGGGGCTGGAAAACAGAGGCGTGTTCCAGATTCGAATTACTTTCCGCAATGAAGAGGGGCACGGCGACGGCCAGCACCACGACGCACGCCGCGGCCGCCATGAATCCCGATTGAACTCGACCCGTGCGCTGAATGAAAGCGCGGATTCGAGGCGAATCATTCGGAGTGGCCGCGTCACGCGCCTCGTCGAGGATCCTCTCGACGGCGCCATCGGAGATCGCAAACTCGTCGGCCGCCTCCCGCAGCGCTCTCTTCATCATCTCTTCGTCAAACGTGGTCATAACTCTCTCTCCTTGCGAGAAGCAATCGAACTTGGCGCTTCGGACTGCAGTGCGGGATGAACTGCCAGACGTCGTCGCGCCTCGTTGAGGCGCGACTTGACCGTCCCCGGTTGACGGCCAATCACCAAGGCGATGTCGTGCTCGCTCAGGTCGACGTAGTACCGAAGCACGACGACGATCCGCAGATGCGCGGGTAGGTCCTTCAGCGCCGTCAACACGTCGTGGGAGAGGGTGACCCGTCCGATGGGGTCATCGAGCAAGGCGACGTCGTCCAGATCGTCGTCGGACCGTCGTCGGTTGCGATGGGGAATCTCTTTGCGAAGCTTCGAATTGCAGGTGTTGACGACGACGCGGTAGAGCCACGGCTTGAAGCTCGTACCCGTCGCGAGCGAATCACGGAACTTCCACGCCCTCAGGAACGACTCTTGAACGGCGTCCTCGGCGTCGGGACGATTGCCGAGGATCAGGTACGCGGTGCGCACGGAACTCGAGTAGCCGTCCTCGAGCCAGGTCCGGAGTTCTTCGACGTCGACGACGTCACTCACCTACGTGACCTTCCCGTCAGGACGCGTCTCCGCATTTCTGTGCACACGTATAGAGACTCCCGAACCCGGAGAAAGGTTCGCGAAATCTTTCGAATTCTTTTCCGCACAAAGTCGTGTTCGTTAAGAACGCGGCCGTTGCAGGCGTTTCGGGATGGGTCGGCGTCAGTCAGGAATGAGCGTGGTGACGCAGAATGGGTTGCCCGCTGGGTCCAAGAGGACTCGCCACCGGTCGGGTTCCGGCTGCACGGGAGCCAACGTGGCCCCAACGGCGAGGGCCGCCGCCTCGCCGGCGTCGAGATTGGAGACAGCAAAGTCCAGGTGAGCGTGTGACGGCGTCTCGCTCGTCGGCCACGTCGAGGGCTTGAAATCTGGGACGCGTTGCATCGAGAGCCAGAGGTTGTCCAGTTGGATCGCCGAGAAATCTTCGGACTCAAAGGTGATCTCCTTCTCGAGCAGCGCCGAGTAGAAAAGCGCCAACTCGTGCGGGTCAGGACAGCTCAGCGATACGGCACCTAGTTTGGAAATCTCTCCCACGTTCACTCCCTTATGTCGTCGTTGCCCGCATTCTTACCGCAAGGCAGTGACTTCACAGTCGAGCGAGCACGCTTGACAACTCGCCGGTCAGAATCAGGAGCGCGAAGAACGGGCCAACGCGGTGGCGCTGCGCCAGAGCTGGAAGTAGTTCTCGAAGGTGATCTCGGCCGTCACGTAGCCGGCCGATTGGAGTTCGCGGTGATACGCCGGCAGGTTGTGCCACGGCACGCCCATGTCGACGTGGTGAGCCAGGTGCCAGCCGGTGTTGTACGGGACGAACCAGAATCGGGCCAGCAGGTGCTGGCGCACGTTGTGGGTCGTGAGTCGCCGGTCGTCGCTCTTCAGCATCCCGCCGTGTTCGGCGATCGCACGAAGTCGGTTCAGAACCCGCCACTGCGTCATCCACGGCAGCCACCAGAAGAGCAGATACGACCACCAGGCCCCGGTGCCCAGCCAGAACAGTCCGAACAGCACGGCCTGGACCGCCAGGATCGACGAGGCGATGGCCCGACTCGGGGCCTTTGTCGTCGCCATGACGATGGACTTGAAGTTCTTGTAGCCCAGAGATGCCGACGGCGTCGCGCAGGAGTCGGCGCCGTAGGTCGCTCGGCTCGCAGGGATAGCCGCTGTAGAAGGCCATGTCGGGCTCTTCGGGACCGAACTCCTCGCGGTGATGGGCGAAGTGGGCCCGTCGGTAGATCGAGATCGGCACCATCGCCGGATACGCGATGAACCACTTGCCCACGAAGTCATTGGCCCGCTTGTTGGAGAACAGCAGCTTGTGGGCCGACTCGTGCATCAGGATCGCGAAACGCGCGTGCATCGGTCCCATCACAATGAAGACGGCCAGCGCGGCGAACGGACCGAAGCGCACTCCGCAGTACGCCAGCGCGGCGGTCCAGAGCCAGACCATGGTCACTGCGCGCACGTTGCGCCAGTTCTCGATGTGGCGGTAGTTCCTTCGCAGTTCGGGGATCGCCATGCCGTTGACGAGGAGGCGCTCGGTCGGCAGGACGTCCGGCAACTCTTCGGCTATCGGGACGAGTTCGATCGTCATGGGCCCATCATAAGTTCAACGCGTTGGCGATTCCCTGACGGCTTTCGAGCGACGACATCCGAATGGCATTCGCGGCGTCCATTAAGTTTGAGGTCGTCGCGACGAAGGGACGGTCCTGATCAAGAAGCTCGTTCGTCGATTCGATGGCTTCCAGCAAGGTCACTCGTCGACCGCCTTCACCATCGGCGTGGCGAAGAAGTACGTCGAGGACCGCGGACCGTCACTGGCGGCGCTGTTGGCCTACTACGGCGTGCTCTCGTTGTTTCCGCTGTTGCTCGTCCTCTTCACCGCGCTCGGACTGCTCTTCAGTCACGATCCGTCACTGCGCAACCGCGTGATCCACTCCGCGCTATCCCAGTTCCCGGTCGTCGGCAAGCAGCTCGGCGGTCACGACGCCATCTCCCAGCTGCGGGCCAAGGGACTCGGTCTGGCCGTCGGTCTGGTGGGTCTGTTCTGGGGATCGCTCGGCGTGACCAAGGCCGGCCAACGGGCCATGGCCGACGTGTGGAACGTCCCGCAACTGAACCGTCCGCGCTTCGTGCGTCGCATCGGACGCGGTTTTGCCTTCCTGGGTGTCCTGGTGCTGGACGTCATCCTCTCCACCGCGCTCGCCGGGCTGGTCACCTTCGGCGGATCCGCGCTCTGGCTGCAGGTAGCCGCGGTCGTCGTCGGCGTCATCATCAACGTCGCGATGTTCCTCCTGGGCTTTCGAATCCTCACCCCGAACTCCATTGCCACCAGGACGCTTTTCATAGGCGCGGCCATCGCCGCGCTCTCCTGGACGCTGCTGCAGTACCTCGGCACGTGGCTCGTGGGACACGAACTGCGCCACGCCAGCCAGCTCTACGGTTACTTCGGGAGCATCTTGGGACTGGTGTCGTTCCTCTTCATCGCTGCCCAGGTCACCTTGATCGCCGCGGAGATCAACGTCGTCAAGGCCCGTCATCTCTATCCGCGTAGTCTCACGCCGCCGTTCACCGCGGCCGACGAGGCCGTCCTCACGGCCCTGGCGCGTCAGAGCCAGCGCTTCGTGGCGGAGTCGGTGCACGTCAGCTTCGAGGACGAGGAGGACAACGTGACGCGCGAGTCTCCCAAGGAACTCGACACGACCCCGTGGAGCGAGCCTGAGTAAGTGGCTCAGGTGCCCTTGACGATGTAGAGCGCCGGTGCCGTAGGTTCGGGTGCCACGTCGAGGCCGTCGCCCGTCGTGGTGTACTGGCGCTTGCCCCAGGTCCGGGGCACGGCGCGCAGCTCGGCGTGCAGGTCGATGCGCTCTTGCTTGGCGATCATGGTGAAGGCGATGACGGCGATGATGATGCCCGAGGCGACAAACACGAAGCCCAGCGAATACGACATGAGTGTCTGCACGCAGGTCGCATCGATACCGGAGTGCGACGAGCCGACGCCGTTGGTCGTGGTGCAGGCTCCGACCCGGGAGTGCGCCCGGGCGAGCGTCCAGATCCCGAAGGCCATGACCGCGAGGCCGACGCCGATCACGGCTCTCCTAATCGTCATATGGCCCTCCCTTGCTAGGTCCATAAGCTGGCAAACGTTGCCGACTCCGAACAGCTGGTCGGAACTGCGACTTCGAACGTCCACGCGTGCCCTGTTCACCCCCCGACCAGGGTGAACGCGAATAGTGAAAAACCTACAAGTTGTGGCTCAAATCTCAATGGACGAAGTGACAAATGGAACACAACAAGAAGCGAGACCTCGAACTCCGGTTGAAACCAATGTCTCTTAGTGACCGGTATTCGTGAGAAGCGCCGAGACGTCCCATAACCGTCGCGCCATGGCAGTATCCATCGCCCGTCGTGACATGGCGTGGATGGTCGGATAACCCCGCAGGTGTCCGATCCCGTTCGGTCCGACGTAGCTACCTCCAGGAATGTCCTGGGTCGCGGCGTACAGCAATGGGAGGGCGCCCTTGAGCGCGTCATTGCACAGTCGTTGCGTGAGTGAGTTCGCCAGTCCCTGCACTCCGCGGACGTGGGCCACCAGATTCGTCCGGGCGATCCCCGGATGGGCGGCCACGGCCCGGACGGCACTCCCGCTCTCGGTGAGTCGTCGTTGCAGTTCGAGCGTGAACAAGAGGTTGGCCAGCTTCGAGTCCTGATAGGCCGTCATGGCGACGTAGGGCCGGGAGTCGAAGTGGAGGTCGTCCAAGTGGATCATCCCCCGCCGGTGCAGTATCGAGGACACCGTGACGACGCGGTCGGTGACGTGGGGCAAGAGCAGGTTCGTCAACGCGAACGGACCAAGGTGGTTCGTGCCCATGTGCAGTTCGAAGTCGTCGATCGTGCGAAAGGCCGGCGCCATCATGATGCCCGCGTTGTTGATCAAGACGTCCAGGTCCCCGGTCCACTCGGCGGCGAAGGACCGGACCGACTCGAGGTCGGCCAGGTTGAGGGCGCGGACCTCGTAGGAGCCGACAAAGTCCTTCGAGACCTCGCGACCCTTCTCGACGTCGCGAACGGCCAGGATCACTCGGGCGCCGTGGGCACAGAGTTCGCGGCGCCGCGACGAGGCCGATGCCGCTCGAGGCGCCGGTGACGACGACGGTCCGTCCGGTCAGATCCGGGAGGTCGTTCTGCGTCCACTTCTTCGGGGCCATTCCAGTCCAATCTTCCGGCGTCGAGCTCGATCAACCTTACGGTGACGGATAAACGACGAAACCAGGGCGGAAGGGGGTCGTCTTTCGTCGTCGAGCACGGAAAACCCTCGTGGTCTAGAAAGTTGTTGTCGATTCGACAGGAGTCAGCGCGTCGTTGTGGGTGAGAGGTTCAATGGGAGCCTCCACGGAAGGAGCAGTCATGGCGGAATACCTAGTTCTTATTTACTCCAACGAGCAGTCGTGGGCCGGCACGGACGACGATTTCTCGAAGAAGATCATGGACGGACACAACAAGTTCGGTGAGAAGCACGGCGCGGCCCTTCGCGGCGGCAACGCCCTCGAGCCCTCGATGACGGCGACCTCGATTCGGACCAACGACTCGGGCGTGTCGGTCACGACGGACGGACCGTTCGCCGAGACGAAGGAAGCTCTCGGGGGGTACTACCTGATTGAAGCCGACGACCTCGACGCCGCGATCGCCATCGCCAAGGACATCCCGGCCCCGTTCGGCGGCCTCGAGGTTCGACCGGTTCGGGTCTTCGACTGAACATCAGTCACGACGATCAAGGTGCCGCCGTTTCGGCCGCCGTCGCGAACGCCCACCGTCACGAGTGGGCGTTCGTGTTGGCGGCCACCATTCGGCTCACCCGAGATTTCGACGTCGCCGAGGAGTGCGTGCAGGACGCCTTCACGAGGGCGCTGGCGACGTGGGGAGAGCAGGGAATTCCGACCAACCCTGGCGCGTGGCTCACAACCGTGGCGCGACGACGGGCCATTGACCTCGGACGGCGACGCGACGTCGCAGTCAAATCGCAGCGTCTGCTCGTCACCGTCGACTCGGTGAACGGCCCGGAAAGCCACTGGCGGCGAGTTCGAAGACGACCGACTCCGGTTGATCTTCACCTGTTGTCACCCGAGCCTGGCGGCCGACACCCAGGTGGCGCTCGCGTTGCGAATGCTGTGTGGACTCAGCACCGCCGAAGTCGCCAAGGCGTTCTTGGTCAAGGAGTCGACCATGGCGGCTCGACTGACCCGGGCCAAGAAGAAGATCGCCGTTGCTCGAATCCCCTATCGGGTGCCGGAACGCTCGGAACTCCGTGGCCGCATCGACGCGGTCCTGTTGGTGGTTCATCTCCTCTTCACAACCGGACACACGTCACCCGTCGGCGAGAACCTCTCGCAAATCGATCTCGTGGAACGCGCACTCGACCTGGCGCGGATGCTGCACCTCCTGTTGCCCGACGACACCGAAGTGGCGAGTCTGCTCGCGCTGATTCTGCTCACTGATTCGCGTCGGAGCGCACGCGTCGGTGCCGGCGGGGAGTTCATGAAACTGGCCGATCAGGACCGTTCGAAGTGGCATCGTGACTCCATCGACGAAGGCCTTTCGCTCGTCGGGCAATCGATTCGCCGAGGACGGCCCGGACGCTTCACGTTGATGGCGGCCATCGCCGCCGTGCACTCCAGCGCCCCGCACTGGGACGAGACCGACTGGGCGGAGATCGTCGGACTCTACGACCTGTTGCTCGACGCCTGGCCCTCTCCTGTGGTGGCGCTCAATCGGGCCGTCGCCCTCAGTTTCGCCGAAGGTCCCGTCGCGGGACTCGCGCTACTCGACGAGTTGAGCACCGATCCGCGGTTGAGCACCTATCCCTATCTGGCCGCGGCTCGCGGCGACTGTCTCGAGCGACTCGAACGATTCGCTGAAGCCCGCGAGGCGTTCGAGGAGGCGGCCATGCTGACCGAGAATCTCGTCGAACGAGAGTATCTTCGCACGCGAGTCGCACAACTTCGTTGACCAGCGATACGACATCGTGCCCACCTACTTCGGCCCGATGACCGTTGGGAATGGTCCTGGCGTACCATGCGGAAAGACTCAAGAAGTAAGCGACAACCGCAAGGGGGTGGTGCCATGAAGATTCGTCTCTGGCTGTCGGTCCTGGCCACGACTGCCGTCTTCGCCACGGCCAGCACTCCGTCGGGAGCCGCCACGCCGACGCCGTACGCGCAGATGAAGGCCGTTCTCGCCGACGCCAACGCGGAGCTCTCGGTGCGCGTCACGACGACCGCTGTGATGTCCGGCAAGCGAGTCGTGGAGGTCACCAACGCCGGTCGAAACGACGGGCGACAGACGGTGACGCTCACCCAGGCCGGAACGACGGACTCGGTCACCGCGGAACTGATCGCGGGCAATCTGTACGTCAACGGTGACGTGACGATGCTCACTACCTTCATGGGGCTGACCCCGGCGAACGCCAGCGAACTCGCCGGTCAATGGTTCGGGATCGCTCGGACCAGTAGCTACTGGTCGCACGTCGCCGAAGGTCTGACCGTCTCGACCGGGATGGCCGAGGTGAGGATGAACCCGTCGGTGACGAGCGCTCCGGCCGGGACGCGCGCCGGGGTGAAAGTTGACGCCCTGAAGGGCACCTCCGTCAGCTCGCTACTGCAGCCCGCCTACCACGAGACGCTCTTTTTCAGTACCGCAAAGAGGCCGCTACCGGTCGAAGTCACGCAAAGCGCCGGAAGCTCTTCGGGGACGATCGTGTTCAGCAACTGGAACGAGACGATCGCTTTGACCCCGCCGACGGGTGTCTCGCTATACCTGAATTGAATCGGCGCGCGGACTCAGTCAGGACCGTGCGGCGAGTGCCACGATATGAGTCGCGCCCGATCGGCACTGACGTAGCCACGTTCGACGAACCACCGGGCGGAATCGAAGAGGGCCTCGGACGCCGGCCGCGACGTATAGCCAATCTCACTTCGCGCCCGGGAATCATCGAACGTCATCGTGGTCGAGGCCATCTGCGCGGCCTCTAACGAGACTCTGGGTTCGCGACCCAAGACGTCGCCCTCGATGAAGCTCGACACGTGACCCGCGATGAGCGGAAATATCGAGGGGAAGTGACGTTCGGCTGGAGGTAGTCCGGTCACGTCGGCGAGGATGCGCAGCAGCTGAGCCATGGTGAGGTTCTCGCCTCCGCAGATGTAGCTGCGGCCCTGGCGCCCGCGTTCCAGGGCGAGCAGGTGACCGGCGGCGAGGTCGTCCACGTGGGCCACGTTCATCGCGGTGTCGACGTAGCCGGGCATGTGGCCGTTCAAGTAGTCGAGCACGACCTTGCCCGAAGGCGTCGGTCGATGGTCGAACGGTCCGTGCGGCATGGTCGGCAGCACCAGGACGACCGGGGCACCTTGGGCCGCCAACCGGAGCACCTCGTGTTCGGCGACGTACTTGGTCTGCTTGTAGTTCCCGTAAAGGTGCGCAACGTCGGCGACGTCGTCTTCGTTGGACGGACGTCCCCACTCGGTCTCCCAGAGCCCGAGGGTGGCCACCGTAGAGGTGAAGACGATTCGCCTGACGCCGGCATCGGTCGCGGCGCGAACGACGTTTTGACTGCCCCGGACGTTCACCTCGTAGAACGACGTCGCCTCCTTCGGCCAGAAACCGAACTTGGCCGCAAGATGAAAGCAGTACTTGGCACCATCGAAGGCGCCGGCCAGTTGCGACTCCTTGGTGATGTCGACCTCTCGACGTTCGACGTCCAGTCCGTCGAGATTCGACGTCGCCGCGCCAGGTTCAAGGAGGGCCACAACGTCGACCTCGCGCGCGAGCAACGCGCGGGCGACCGCCGATCCAATGAAACCGGCCGCGCCGGTGACGACCACGCGGTCGCCCGCGGTGAGTTTGAAACTCACGACGCCGCGGCGCGCTTGGAGGTGGGGCTGCGCCTCAACATGCCCTTGGTCATCGTGACGCCGAACTCGACCAGGGAGGCTCCGCTCTTCTCGGCTTCGTTCAAGAGTTCGTCGAGCGCCGTGATGAAGAGATCGATCTCGGCTTCGGCGGCGATGAGAGGCGGCAGCAGTTTGATGACGTTGAGGTTGTCGGCGGCCACCTGGGTCAAGATCCGGTAGCGGTGAAAGAGCGGCACCACCAGCGTCTGGGTGAACATCGCGGTGCGCGTCATCTCGATCAAGCGCCAACGACGCCGCGCGCCGCGCGACGTCGGACGTCCGAACTCGATGCCGATCATCTGTCCCCGTCCGCGCACGACGTGGAGGAACTCGTGGCGTGACGCGAGCTCTTCCAGTCGCGCGCGCCACACGTGTCCCATGGCCGCGGCGTGTTCGACGATTTGCTCGTCGTCGAAGACCGACAGCGTGGCCAGTCCGGCCACCATGGCCAGGGGATTGTTCTTGAACGTCGTCGAGTGCACCATCGCGCGATCCATCGAGCTGTAGGTGCCGCGGAGGATCTTGTCGCTGGTCAACATGGCCCCGACGGGCACGTAGCCGCCGGAGAGGGCCTTGGAGATGGTGATGATGTCCGGCGCCAGTCCGTAGTGCTCGAAGGCGTAGAACGCGCCGGTTCGCCCGAGTCCGGTCTGCACCTCGTCGCAGATGAAGAGTGCGCCGGCTGCGTGCACGGCGTTCTCCAGTTCGCGCCAGCGCTCCGCGTCCAGTTCGTAGACGCCCTTACCCTGAATCGGCTCGACGATGAAGGCCGCGACGTCGCCGCGCCTCAGCTCTCGTACCAGTACCTCGAGGTCACCAAAAGGGATCTCGGTGGTGTCGGCCAATAGCGGACCGAAGCCTTCGCGAAAGTCCGCCGAGCCGTTCACGGCGAGAGCGCCCATGGTGAGGCCGTGATAGGCGTGCGCGTGATAGAGAATCCGGCGACGCCCCGTGCTCGCGCGCGCGAATTTGATGGCCGCCTCCACGGCCTCGGCGCCCGAGTTGCAAAAGAACAGTCGCTCGATCTGTTTCGGACTCCGGCTGATCAGCGCCTCGGCCAAGAGCCCCGGTAACAGGGCGCAGTCCATCTGGACCATGCCGGGGAGGTCGGCGTCGAGGGCCTGGCGCAGCGCGTCCTTGATCACCGGATGGGACCGTCCGAGGGCGAAGACGCCGAAGCCGCTCAGCATGTCGAGATAGCGATTGTCCTCGTCGTCGAAGAGATAGCACCCCTCGCCGCGCTCGTAGAAACGGTCGAAGCCGAGGGTCGTCACGACCTTGGTGAGTTGCGGGTTGAGGTACCGGGCGTGCAAGGCGAAGTTCTCGCCGTGTCGCTCTTCCATCAGTTCTTTCAGATTGAAGGTCATCGCTCCCCCGCTTCTTGCTCAATCTATTACTGAAGCGGTGGCGTCCTTGCCCGACGACGTCAAATGACCGGCGACATCCCGCCGTCAAGGCTCATGCCCACGCCGGTGATGTAACTCGCCCTCGGGGACAACAGGAACGCGGCGAGATCGGCGAACTCCTCGGCGCGACCGAGCCGACCCAACGGAATCTTCGAGTTGGCCACCATGGTCGCGTAGTAGTCCTCCAACGAGACATTCGCGTCGGCGGCCCGACGCACCCACTGCCCCGACTCGATGAGGCCGATGAGTATGGCGTTGGCTCGAATGCCGCGCGGGCCGACTTCGCTGGCGAGCGCCTTGGTGAGGGCGAGACCGGCCAACCGTGACGCCGACGTCGGCGTGGTGTTGGCGTTGGGCGTCCGCGCCAAAATCGCCAATACGTTCACGATCGCCCCGTGCGTCGTCTCCAGTGCTGGCAACACTTGGCGCGCCACGTGCAGCGCGGCGATGACTTTGAGTTCGTAGTCACTTCGCCACTCGTCGTCGTTCGAGCTCGCGATCGGCGTCCCGGCACTTCGACCAGCGTTGTTCACCGCGCCGTCGAGTCGACCGAAGCGCGTGAGCGTGGCGCTGATGAACTCGTCGAGCTGTTCGGCGTCGGTCACGTCGGTCTTCGAACACAGCGCGTCACGGCCCAACAACTCTTGCGCTCGAGCGAGTCGTTCTTCGTCGCGACCACAGACCGCGACCAAGGCGCCCTCGGCTACCAGACGCTGCGCGAGGGCGAATCCGAGTCCGTCGGTGCCGCCGGTGATGAGAAAAGCCCTGTCCTGAAGTTCGAGGTCCATGGCCGCATTCTACGAACGGACGCGTTGTCACGGTTCAACGCGGACCACTGGTGCCAAAGGTAGAGAACTACTCTGTGCCGATGGCCGTCATTTCGTCGCGCGCGTCACGTCGGCGTCGATGGCTTCGCGGTTCACTGTGCGCGACGATCCTCGCCGGCTCAATGCTCTTAGGTGTTGGCAGCGGCGCGTCGAACGTCGCACTGCCCCCGTTCACGTGGAGCATGGCGCGCGTCAACGCCGCCGAACTGGGCAAGTCGTGGCGACCGGGCTGTCCCGTCGCCCCGAGCCAACTTCGCCAGCTTCAACTCCGCTACGTCGGCTTCGACGGTCGATCGCGCGTCGGCACGATGGTCGTCAACGCCACCGTCGTGACGTCCGTCGTTCGCGTTTTCGCGACGCTCTACGAGAAGCGCTTCCCGATCCATCTGATGGTCCCGACCTCGAACTTCCAGGGCAAAGATCCGGCCTCCATGGCCGCCGACAACACGTCGGGATTCAACTGTCGTTACGCGGTGACGACCGGACCCAAGCAGTGGTCCGTACACGCCTACGGCGAAGCGATCGACGTCAACCCGGTGCAGAATCCCTACGTCTTCCAGGGTGTCGCGCAGCCAGTCGCCGGCAAGGCCTACGTCAATCGAAATGACGTTCGCCCGGGCATGGCCGAAGTGGGTGGAGTCCTCAACGACGCCTTCGCTTCCGTAGGCTGGTTCTGGGGAGGACGATGGAGCGCAGCACCGGACTACCAGCACTTCTCCTCTACGGGCGGCTGAGACCGGCCTTCATCGGCTCGCTCGTTCTCGCCGTGGTGATGGGAATCGCGCCTTCCTCCCGAATCGCCGGCGCCGTCGATCGGCCGCGCACCGGGTGCAACGTCGCCGCCGACGGCATCGTGGGCACATCGCGGGCCGGACAACTGATCACCGTCATCGCTCCGACGTTGCGGTCCCAGGGCGCCACGCTGGAGTACTTCGTCCGCCGAGGAAGTTGCTTTCGCCTCGCCGCCGGACCGTACCCGGCCTTCGTCGGTCGAAACGGTCTCTCGGCCCGTCACCGCGAGGGCGACGGCACGACGCCCCTCGGCCTCTTCGGGTTCCAATCCACGATGTACGGCGTGAACGCCGATCCCGGCGTCGACTACGCGTACCACCGCCTGGTCTGCGGCGACTGGTGGGACGAGCAGTCCTCCTCGGCGCTCTATAACCACTTCGTCCACGTGCCCTGTGGCACGCCACCGGACTTCGGGGGCGGCTCCGAAGCCCTCTGGGAGAACGTGCCGTCGTACGACTACTTGGCGGTCATCGCCTACAACCGGCACCCGATCGTTCCGGAGCTCGGCTCGGCCATCTTCCTGCACGTGGCCGACGGCCGACCGACGACCGGATGCGTCAGCATCCCAATGGCTGATCTGCTTCGTATTCTCCGCTCGCTTCGGCCGAGTCTTCATCCACTTATCGACATCACGACTCGCCAACTCGTCTAGACGTGACGCCTCAGTGCGTGCGACTCATCTCCACGACGACGCCCAGGCCGGAGGCCGCCGCTCCTTGATAGACACCCTTTAACGGCGCCACGTCGTCGTAGTCGCGACCGTTGCCGACGATGATGTGTCGCTCCGTCTCGGGAATGCCGTTGGTCGGGTCCATGCCGGTCCAAGCGCCTGAGAAGTACTCGATCCACGCGTGACTCTGCCCGGCGACCACCTCGCCCATGTCGGCGTCACTCAGCGGGAAGAGGTAGCCCGAGACGTAGCGCGCGGGGATGCCGAATTCACGCAGAAGGCCAATGGTGATGTGCGTGAGGTCCTGACACACACCTTCGCCGAGGTCCCACGCCTGCTGCGCCGTGGCGTCGACCGACGTGGCCCCAGGAAGATATGTCACGTGCTCGCGCACGTACGCACTGACCGCGTCGACGCAGCCGTGCAGGTCCGAGATCCGCGCCCACTCGTCCAGTGGTCCCAGGACGTCGCCGGCCAGTCTGGTCCGGTCGGTCGCGAAGAGGTACTCCGAGAAGAAGTCCACGAGCGCCGGCGCGCGTAGTTCACGCCAGGAAATCGCCGGAGCGATCAGTCCGGCGCGGCTTTCGACGTTGGAACGCGCCTCGACCTCGAGCTTGGAGTGCGGCTCTTGGATGTCGAAGGCGGTGACGATCGTGCCGAAGTAGTCGGTGTGTGTCGAAAGCGGCACGACCGGCCGCACCGCGACGTGCGCCTGGCGCACCTCCTGGCTCGCGCCGGTGATCGGCGTCATGCGCGCCTCGTTGTAGGAGGCCTTGGCCAGGCCGTCGTAGGTGAAGCCGGTATGGTGGCGAATACTCAGGCTGAGCGTCTCGTTCACAGACCGCCCTCCCTCGACCACACCACGTAGTCCTCGTGACGGAAGAAGCGGTCGGTCACCGCGTTGTTGATGGCCACGCAGGTCTCTTCGAGCATCTCCAACAGTTCCGGTAGCCGGCCGAGCAAGTCGTTCGGATCCATGAACTCGAGCTGACCGCGACCTCGTGCCAGGCTCTGGCGCGCGATGTCGGCCGTGGCGATGCGCTGGTTCACCGGCTGTATCTCGTAGAGGCAGGTATCGGCCAGGTTCAAGGAGTACAACACCGAGCGCGGAAACAGTCGGTCGAGCACGAGGAACGCCGCCACGCCGTTCGCGTCGTGGATCTCGCTGGTGGAGCGCATGAAAGCCTCCATCGCGCCGCAGGCCCGCAGGAACGCCAGCCAGTCGGGCGCGTGCTCTTCGCTGAGCACTCGACCGCGCAGGAGTCGCGCCGTCATGTCGATACGTTCGATGCTGCGGCCGAGCACCAAGAAGTGCCAGCCGTCGTCGTGGCTCAGTGTGGCGTCGGTTAAGCCGGCCAGCAAGGCCGCGCGTTCGCGCACGAACAAGAGGTACTGCGAAGGACCGAGTCGGCGCGCGGTGTTCTCCGTCTGCGGTAGTCGGTTGCGGGTCGAGTTGAGCGCCACCCACATCTCGGAGGAGATGAACTCGCGACTGCGCCGTGCATTCTCGAAGGCGCCGCTGAGCGATCCGGCGATCGAGTTGGGGTTCTTCGCGTCGTAGACGATGTGCTGAAGCATCTCGACGGTGGTGACCGGATCGTCAGAGTCGATCTCGATCCCCAGGATCGAATAGAGCGAGCGGCAGGTGGCGTCCTCGTCGTTGAAGGGATCCTCCACCATGCGGTGCACGTAGGAGTCGACGATGCGCGCGGTGTCGTCGGCGCGTTCGATGTAACGACCGATCCAGTACAGCGACTCGGCCAAACGCGAGAGCATGCCGCGCTCGCTCACTGGTCGCCTCGTCCGACGTTGCCGTCCTGGCGCGGAGGAAAGTTCACGTGGCGCTGGCGCTGGGCGGTCACCACGCGCGATTCGCGAAGCGGCATCGACTCGTCGTTCAGGACCCAGGTGTCCTTGGAGCCACCGCCCCTCGACGAGTTGACGACCAGTTCGCCCTCGCCCAAGGCCACGCGGGTGAGTCCGCCCGGCAGGACCCAGACCTCTTCCCCGTCGTTGATAGCGAACGGCCGTAGGTCGATGTGACGAGGACTGACGCGTTCATCCACCAGCGTCGGATGCGTGGACAGCTGGACCGGCCGTTGGGCGATCCAGTTGCGGGGCGAGTCGGCTATGGCTCCCGCGGCCCGGGCCAGCGTCTTCTCATCGGCCTGGGGTCCGATGATGATGCCCTTGCCGCCGGAGCCGTCGACCGGTTTCACCACATAGGACGCGAGCGACCCCAACACCTCGTGGCGCACGTCATCGTCCTCGAGCCGGTAGGTCTCGACATTCTCGATGAGGGGCTCCTCACCCAGGTAGAAGCGAATGAACTCGGGAACGTAGGTGTAGACGAGCTTGTCGTCGGCGACGCCGTTGCCGATCCCGTTGGAGATGACGACGTTCCCAGCGCGCGCGCAGTTGACCAAACCGGCCACGCCGATGATCGAGTCCGGCAGGAACTGCAGAGGATCGAGCCACTCGTCATCGACCCGGCGGTAGATCACGTGCACCGGCCGTTCGCCGTTGGTCGTTCGCATGTACACGTGATTGGAACGGCACAGGAGGTCGCGACCCTCGACCAGTTCGACGCCCATCATGCGAGCGAGCAACACGTGTTCGAAGTAGGCGGCGTTGTGCACGCCGGGACTGAGCACGACGATCACCGGGTCGCTCACGTTCGAGGGGGCGGCCGCGCGCAACGCCGCCAGCAGGTGCGCGGGATAGGAGTCGACCGGATGAACGCGGTGGTCGGAAAAGAGCGACGCGAACGTCTGGGTCATCGCCCGCCGGTTCTCGATCACGTAACTGACCCCCGAGGGAATACGGACGTTGTCTTCCAAGACCCGAAAGTGACCGACTTCATCGCGCACGAGGTCGATCCCCGCGACGGTGATCCGCACGCCGTTGGGCGGGTCGACCGCGAAGGCCGGTCGACAGAAATGCGGACTCGAGGTGACGACCGAGCGTGGAATGACGCCCTCGGCGAAGACTCGACCTTCGCCGTAGATGTCGGCGAGGAACGCCTCGAGGGCGTGCACTCGTTGACCGATCCCTCGCGAAAGGTGGTCCCACTCCAGGGCCCCGATCAGTCGCGGCACGACGTCGAGCGGGAACGGCCGCTCCTCGCCGCTGTGCGCGAAGGTCACTCCCCGTTCCGAGAAGGTGTGCGACAACTGTTCCGATCGTTGACGCAGTTCGGCGGGCTGGTAACGACTCAGTTCCGCGAACAACCGCTCATAGATCGGCCGCGGGCATCCCGGGGCGCTGAACATCTCATTCCAGGCCGCCGAGGCGCCATCATCGAACACCATGCTCACGTGCGTCACGCTAGCCATCGCTGAAGGATTCGTCTGTTGCCGCACGATGAATTGGCGTTGGAGTTTTGAAAGTGCCGTCAGACTGTATTGATGACCGGCATCCAAGGCATCGTGCGCCGAGCAAGTCCGGAGGACCTCAACCACGTGCTGCAACTTGATCTCATCGCACCGGTCGGTCATGAGCGAGCGGCGCTGCTGACATCGCGAGTGCAGTCGGGCGAGGTCATCGTTTTCGAGGACAACGAACCGTTGGGATTCGCGGTCGTCAGAAAGCGGTCGTTCTTTGGTCGCGACTTCCTCGAGTTATTGACCGTGGCCGAAAGCACGCGCCGTCAGGGAGTTGGTAGTCGACTCCTGAACGCAGCCGTCGCTCAGTCCACAACTGATCGCATTTTCACGTCGACCAATCAATCGAATACTGGAATGATCAGCCTCTTGGAAAAGACTGGGTGGCAACTCAGTGGCCAGCTCGAGGGGATCGACGAAGGAGATCCGGAGTTGGTCTACTTCAGAGACGCTCCATAACACGCTCGGAGACGCAACATATTTTCACAACGAGTACGCGAACCTCTCGATGAGCATGCACTGCTCGCTCGTCTCCACCGCTCTTCGGTCGTAGTGGTCTCGCACCCATTCGACGGCCTCTCCCGGTCCAACGCCGGCACGGATGGCGAGACAGCTCAGTAAGGTTCCCGTCCGCCCGAGCCCGCCGTAACAAGCGATCTCCACAAGTTCACCTTTCTTGGCCCGCACGTGGATGTCGATGACGACGTCGAATAGCGCGCTCTCGTCGTTCGGGACTCCGAAGTCGGGCCACTCGATCAACTGGTACGGCCAGGTGACCGCGGGGTCCGCGTCCCAGCGCTCGTCGAGGTACACTGCGAAATCCGGTGGTCGAATTCGCTGCGAAGGAACCAACCCCAGCCGACCCTGGGCCAGCACCACGGTCTCGTCCGGGAGCGTTACGAGCATGGTCGCATTCTTATTCCCGATGGTCCTCTGATGCGACGCGTTACTCGGCGCGCAGCAACAACGCGGTCGAGGTTCGCGCGGCCAGGCGGCCCGGGATCGCGGCCACGAGGTTGGCCAGGACCAAGGCGCTGAGGACGATCGCCACGACGGACAGTATCGGCACGGTGGGACTCGGCACGGCGTAGATCTCGTGGGCGAAGAGGTCCCAGAGGAATCGGCCGAGCACCACGCCCAGCGGCACACCGATGGCCGTGCCAATGGCCGTCGCGACGCTGGATTGCCACGCGATGGCCGCGGCCAGCTGTCGCCGCGTGAAGCCCAGGGTCTTGAGGAGCGCCAGGTCTCGGCGCCGCCGGCGCACCGAGGTAATCAACGTGAGTCCCATGGCGACGACTGCGCCAACGGCGAGCGCCGCGCCGAGCACCACGGGTGTCGAGCCGAGCGAACCGTAGTTGACGATTTGGGCCGGGCGCTGCACGCTCTGGGTCTGCGCGCCGTTGTTGTTGCCGCCCAGTTTGACCAGGATGGCGCTGAGTGAGTGAAACGCCGCGCGTCGGTTGGATCCCGGTTTCACCCGTACCAGGATGGCGTTGGGTCCGGGCGTCACGTCGAAGAGATTTCGTTGGGCGGCGGGGATGAGTTGGTACCACAACACGGCACCGCTGCCCATCTCGAGGTGCGTGGAGCCCGCCACACCAATGGTGGGCAGCGTGGCGGTGCCCACGATTCGCAAGGTCGTTTTCGTGGTGCCTGCTTTTACGACGACGGTTTGGCCAACTTTCTTGTGGAGTTGGTTCAACGTGGCCGTACCGAGCACGATCTGATTCTCCGCGTCAAAACCGTGGCCGCTCAAAATGGGCGGTCCCACTTCGGCGTACGGACTCGCGCCCATGACCGAGACGTTCTGGCCGTCAATCTTCAAGAAGCCGAAGGAGACGTCGGACCACGCTGAGACGTACTTATCCTGTGCGAGGAGTGTATTCGACCCCGCGGTGGGGATGTCACCGAGACCGCCGCCGCCGTTCATCTCGTAGGTCCAGTTCCAGCCGTAGAGCGCGGGTTTGGCGACCAAGGTGTGAAGGCTGGCGCCGAACGTGACGGTGGAGGTCACGATCACGAGCGCGAACACGGTGCCGAGGATGGCCGAACGAACCGGCACGGCATTCCTCCCGCTGCCCGGTTCAAGCGCCAGCCGAATGCCGGTGACCGCCGCGACCGGCAGGCTCGCGTTGGCGGCCACGCGCGCCGCGCTGGATCCCCGGACCTTGGCCAGGCGCTCGAGTACGGACGAGCGACGGGGAACGACGCGAAGAGCGACGGCGACGGCCAGGGTGAGGAGTGACAGCGCCGCCACGGCGACGCCGAGTCCTATGACGGTCCAATCGGCGTTGACGCCGTGCGGCACGTACGGTCGAACCGGTCCAATGAGGCCCACGGGAGAGAGGGCCACCGCCACCAACCCCGCCAGGATCGACCCCGCAGCGATCGAGAGCACGATGCCGACGAGGCCATCGACCGCGGTGGTCGTGGGCGTCGCTCCGAGGGCACGAATGACGGCGAGGTCTGCGGCGTTGAACCGAAGACGTCGACTGATCACCTGACCGGCGATCACCAACATGGCGAGCGCGGCGATGAGACCGAAGACCCCGAGCGCGATCGACTCGGGCCGGAGCGTCTGCTCGGCCGTGTTCACGGTCTGGGACACTTCGTGGAAGTCGAAGGGCAGACCCTTGGGCAGCACCTTGGCTATCTCGCTCTCAACCTGATTTTGGTGTGCCGTGCCACCCACGAGTTGCACGGCGACCAGGGACGTATTGATGCAACAGGTGAGGAGATGTTTCGTGAGCTTCGGGGTGAACAAGATGATCGAGGCTGAGCCGCCACCCTGGTCCACCTGGTCCTGCAAGAGATCGGCCGGTTGAATCGCCCCGGTGCTCACCAAGGTGACGCGTACTTTCAAGATCGGCTTGAGCTTCTTCAGGGCCTGCTGCGGGCTCAAGGAGTTCAGCAGGCCGACCTCATCGTTGGAGTACGCCACGAACGTCGAGGTTTCGCCCAAATGCAGCCCCAGTAACTTGGCGGTAGAGGCGTCCATGGCGTACTCGTTGATTCTCTTGGGATTCGGGCGGCGACCGTTGGTGATGAGGAGGGTGTCCTGAGCGAACTGCTCTCCGTTCACGCTCCCCGTCATGGACTGACCTTCGGAGGCGAGTATCGGTTCGCCCTTGGAGTTGAGGATGAGGAGATTCATGTCGACGAGGCTCTTCACGTCCTTGACGTAGCGAAGGTGTTCTAGAGTCTTCGTCAGCGAGGGCGAGTAGCCCGTCTGCCCGATCGTGGGGTTGTAGACGCCGGTCAGCCCGAACAGTTGTGAGGAGTTGGTCCTCGCCTCCAGCGTGGCGAAGGACGACTGGGTGCGGCGCGCGCCGGCCACCGAAGCCATGGCCAGGCCCCCCAGGAGGCCCACCAGCAAAACGATCGTCAGGTAGCCGCCCGAGCGAATCCGGAAGGTGGCGACAAATCGATACCAGCCAACGCGGATGCTCTCGGTCACGTCAACCAGCCCTCAGCCCCGGATGGTTCAGTCGCACACTCCAGATTGACCTCGCGACGTGGACCGGGACATATGGGTAACCGCCCTGAGCACTTGGTACTACTACCCGTGGTGCGCTCAAGAGCTCGGTGTCCCCGAAGCGGCGCGCTCGTAGATCGACGGAAGACTCAGGCCCGAACGAAGTAGTCGCTCTCCCACCAACGCCGTGACGTCGAACTCCCGACCCGATGCCACACGGATCACCGGGTGCCCATTCGGCCAGACCCGCCACCGTGAACCGGCGATGCTCTTCAACATCACGTTGCCCAGATAGATACCGACCCCGTTGCCCAAGTCCACGCTCTCGTAGTGGCTGGGGTCGGCGTGCCACTCATCGATATGCGCGTCCAGGAGTTCGAGGCTCGGCGCGTCATCGTGGAGGACGACGCCGTGGAGAAGCGCCCATTCATGGAGTCGACCGTCGTCGGCCATGGGACCGGTTAGGTCGCGCGAAGCCGTCGAACCCTTGGCGGTAAACATCGCCACGCCCAGCGCGGGTCCGTGCTTCGGCCCCATCCACCGACGTCGTCGGAACTTGAATTTCACGACCGTTCATCACCTTCTCAAGAGCGAACCTTCATTGAAGACTAGGCAACGTGCACGGCACGACTGCGGTGAGTCACACGTGACAACATCGCCACTCGTCGCGGTCGGGACTCGTTCATTCGTTGCGAACGCGAAGACGCCACCGTTACGATGGGCGCCATGTCAACCTACCTACCCTTCAGCCGATCGCTACGACATCGATGCAGTACCGACGCTGTGGCCGTAGCGGCATCCAACTCCCGGCCATCTCCCTCGGCCTCTGGCAGAACTTCGGCGACGACCGCCCGATCGACACGCAACGGGCCATCGTTCGCCGCGCGTTCGACCGCGGCGTGACGCATTTCGACCTCGCCAACAACTACGGTCCGCCCTACGGCAGCGCCGAGACGAACTTCGGACGACTGCTACGCGAGGACTTCTCGTCGCTGCGCGACGAGCTCATCATCTCGACCAAGGCCGGCTGGGACATGTGGCCCGGCCCCTACGGCGACCTGGGATCGCGCAAGTACCTATTGGCCAGCCTGGATCAGAGCCTCACGCGCCTAGGGCTCGACTACGTCGACATCTTCTACCACCACCACTTCGACGCCACCACGCCGATGGAGGAGTCTCTCGGTGCGCTCGACCACGCCGTTCGTCAGGGCAAGGCGCTCTACGTCGGCATCTCGTCGTACTCCGACGAGCGCACCCGCGAGGCCATCGCCATCCTGCGCGACCTCGGCACGCCGCTGCTGATCCACCAGCCGTCGTACTCGATGTTCAATCGCTGGATCGAAGACCAGTCTCCTCGACGTCCTCGACGAACACGGGGTGGGCTGTATCGGCTTCTCCCCCCTGGGGCAGGGTCTCCTCACGGACCGGTACCTCGACGGGACGGCGAGTGGCTCGCGGGCCTCCAAGGATGACTCGTCGCTGGCCGCGCGCATGTTGAACGACGAGAACCTCGCGCGGGTGCGGGGACTGGCCGCCATCGCCCAGGAACGAGGACAGCGCATGGCCCAACTGGCCATCGCCTGGGCGTTGCGCAACCCCGTGGTCACGTCGGTGCTACTCGGCGCGAGCAGCGTCGCCCAACTCGACGAGAACCTCGACGCCCTCAACAACCTGGCGTTCAGTCCTGAGGAGTTGACCCGGATCGATGAGTTCGCCGTCGAGAGCGGCATCGACCTGTGGCGCCGACCGGCCAGCGAGTAGTCGGTCGGTCGTTCGAACGCTGGAGTTCTAGAGGAGCTCTTCCATCTGCTTGAGCTCCAGCAGTTGCGCCTGACGGTCGATCTTGTCGGGCATCTTGAAGTACGGCGCACCTTTGTACCAGTACCAGGCCATGGGAATGAGTCCGAGCGCCATCGAGCCGAGGCCGACGATGAGCTCGACGTGGTTCAGGCCGGGTATCGACTTGACGAAGAGGTAGATCATGAAGATCGCGCCGAGCAACGGCCAGAGCCCGATGAAGATGAAGTTGTTCACCGAGTTGAAGAGCTGTCGGCGGTACAGGATCACGACCGAGATCCCGGCCAGGCTGTAGTAGATGCAGATCTGAATCGCGATGGCGTTGTAGCCGTCGACCAAGATGTTGCCCACCGACCCGACGTACTGGCTGGCGACGAAGAGGCCCAGCGACAGCACCGTGACGACCATGGTCGCGACGAAGGGCGTCTTGCGCGTGGGGTGCGTCGTCCCGAGAATCTTCGGCAGCGTCTGGTCGCGGCCCATCGTGAAGAGCGTCCTCGTGACCTGGATCAGCGTCGTCTCGAGCGTGGCGATCGTGGAGAGCAGCAGCGCCACGATGAGCAGCTTGCCCCCGAAGCCGTGCCACACCGCCTGACCCAGGTTGTACATGAAGTCGGCCACGTTGCTCGAGTTCGCCAGGGTGCCCGGCTTCAAGGTCATGTTCGAAGCGACGGTGAACACTTCGAAGAGCAGGAAGACCACGAAGGTTCCGAGCAGTCCCCCGAGGCCGGAAGTCCTCTTGGCGTTCTTGGTCTCCTCGTTCAGATTCGCGGTGACGTCCCAGCCCCAGTAGTAGAAGGCGGCGAGCAACGCCCCGGCCACGAAGTCGTTGGTGTGGTGACCACTGAAGACCGACGGCGAGAACCAGTGCCACGAGAACGCCGTCACGTGGTGGGCGTGGAAGAGCGCCAGGCCGGCGAACAACAGGAGCAGCAACACCTCCACGGAGGACATCAAGATCTGCACCTTGACCGTGACGGTCACGCCCAGGGCCACGGCCGCCACCATGGCGAAGAAGAACACGGCGCCGAGGATCGTGACCGGACCGGTCTGCTGATAGAGCGTGCTGGAAAAGAGCCGCAGCACGCTGGAGCCGGCCGGGAAGGTGGCGATCACCATGAAGAGCAGCGCCGACACGATGAGGGCCCAACCGGAGAGGTAGCCCAGGATGGGGTGGATCGCTCGACGGACCCAGGAGTAGGCCGCGCCGGCGTGCGAGTCGTCGCGGCTCAGGTAGCTGAAGGCCCACACGATGCCGAACATGAAGAATCCGCAGTACAGCAAGGCCGCCGGGCCGCCGTAGGCGACGGCGAAGAAGAGCGCCCCGGTCGTGGCTCCGATCGAATAGGCCGGCGCCGATCCGGCGATACCCATGATCGCCGAGTCAAAGAGTCCGAGGACCCCGGCATTCAGTCGATTCTGGGATGAAGCGTCTTCGCTTCGCTCCGCGACGTCGGTCATGCCTACCTCTTTCGTGTGCGATATCACCTAGCTGATTGATTGGTACCGCAATGTAACATGCCGACCGCCGTGAATCCGGAGTCGCGACACGGCGTATTCGACGCTCCCGAACGGCCCTCGACCAATGCCCGAGGCGATTGGCCGGTCGCGGTTAAATTTGGAGCACGTCGCCCTCAGACGATCCACCTCCCGAGCGAAAGCATGACCGCGTGCCAGCCTTCCACCGATTCGATCTCGAAGGCGAGTCCGATCAACCCGTGGTGACCGATCAAGAGATGGTGCGACGCTGGGCCTCGTTCCACCACGACATGCGACGGATGTCGGGTAAGTGGTGGCAGCGTGTCCTGGGTGAACTCCTCGGTGAAGATACCCGGCGTTACCGCGTGGTCCGCCGCTTCGGTCGTCCGATCCTCCAGTTCTTTCGTCGACTGCGAACACGTCAGGCCGACGAACCCGTGAAGGCCACCGCCCAGTTCGCCACCGCTCCGCTGAAAACGGCAGAGTCGCACATCTTTCCCTATAACTACTCACCCAAGACGTCCATTCGCTTCATCAACCTCGCCTCCTTCAAGGTCCCGACCGACGACGTCACGACCGTCGAAGTCGACGAGCGCCTGTCGGCGTCGGTCGCGATCGAGAGCGGCCAACGCCGCGCTCGCCGCTGCGACCACCACCTGGCTCTTCCTGTGCGACGTCACCCGCAGCGAGGAGGAACGCGCGACGACGCTGCTCGCGCTGTTCAATCACGTGGGCGACGCCGACGTCGATCTTCGCCGACGAGGTCGGTCCGAACGTCTTCGCGCCGATCTTCAAGTTCCCGTCCGTGCCGCCGCACACGATGCTCAGTTACAACGTCGTCGGTCGGCCGGCGCTGCTGCGCGTGACGACGCTTCGACGGATCGGGGGGTTCGTGGCGGACACCGGTTGGGCGTTCGAACACGACACGTACCTGCGACTCCTGGAGGCGAACGCCGTCTTTCGCCACGTCAACCTGGTCCTGCCGGCGGGACGACCGGATATCGCCTTCGAGCGCGACCATATCGACGCCGACACCTGTCGAGTGACGGAGACGGCGCTCGCGCGACGGGGCTGGCGCGGTCGGGTCGAGCCCGGGCCGGTGCCGGCCCAGTCGCACTGGACCCTGGAGACGCCGTCGCCCGCGCCCTCCATCGACATCATCATCCCGACGCGCGACCGCATCGACCTCGTGCGCACCTGCATCGAGGCTTTGGAGGAGAAGACCACCTATCCGAACTGGGACATCATCCTGCTCGACAACGACTCGATCGAGCCCGAGTCGCTGGAGTACTTCGCCCAGTCGAAGTACCGCGTCGTGCCGTGTCCCGGACCGTTCAACTACGCCAAGATCGTCAATCGCGGGGTGCAGCACTCGAGCGCCGACTACGTCGTGACCCTCAACAACGACACCATATTGCTCACGCCCGATTGGCTCGAGCGAATGGTCTCGCTCGCCGCACTCGAGGACGTGGCCATCGTCGGGGCCTGTCTCTGGGATCAGTACGGACACCGCGAACACGAGAGCATCGTCGTCTCGCCCTATCCGCAGCACCTGCGCACCGACTCGAACTACCCGCACCTCGATCAGTTCTCGCGCTCGACGCGCGACGTCGCGGCCGTGACCGGAGCCGTGCAGATGGTGCGCCGCGCGTTCTGGGATTCGATGGGCGGCATGGACGAACGACTGGCCGTCACGATGAACGACATCGATCTCTGTTTTCGGGCCCAGAGCGACACGAGTTTCGTCGTGTACACGCCCGACGTGGAGATGATCCACCACGTCAGCTCCTCGCGCGGCTCCCTCGACCCGCTCGAGGACCGCAATCGATTCATCCGCCGGTGGGATATCTTCGGCACCTTCAAGGACCCGTTCTTCCCCGAGGCGCTGTTGTTGCTCGGCGAGACGATGTTCTATCTGCCGCGCTGAACACGCCGAAAGCCGTTCATCGACTCTTGTAGCCTCTAGGTCGTGACGTCAGCGTGGAACCGGTTCCTCACCAACTACCGGCGCCTCCCCGCTTCGACCACTCCGTTGCTCTTGATCCTGCTGGCGGTATTGATCGGCAACGGGCTCTACCTCATCGGCGAGTCCAACACCAACACCATCTCGTGGACCGCCAGCATCTCGACGATCATCTGTCACGTCACCTGCGGTCGTCCGATGATCGACCCCAACGTCGGCTTCATCACCCAACCGTTCGGGCACCTGGCCGCGACGGACCTCCTGCACGGTCACCTGCCCTGGTGGAACTACTACGAGGGCCTGGGCCAGCCGCTGGCCGGCGAGATGCAGTCGGCGGCGCTCTTCCCGCTCACGCTGTGGTTCGCGCTCTCCTCCGGTCTGCTCTGGTTCCACATCAGCCTCGAGGTGATCGCCGGGTTCTCGACCTACTTCCTCACCAAGCGCCTGGGCGTGCCGGTCATCTTCGCCACCGCCGCGGGCTGTCTCTACGCGCTGAACGGCACCTTCGCCTGGATCGGCAACGCGGTACTGAACCCCATCTGCTTCTTGCCGATGCTGCTGCTCGGTATCGAGATGGTCTACGACTCGACGAGTACCAAGAACAACCGGGGCTGGTACCTCATGGCGATCGCCGTCGCCCTGGCCTTCTACGCCGGGTTCCCCGAGGTCGCCTACTTCAACGGCCTCTTCGCCCTGGGCTGGGCCGCGGTGCGCCTCTTCACCTTGCCGCGCGACTCGCGCCTGCGGGCCGTCGGTCGCCTCGGCATCGGCGGGGCCGTCGGGGTACTCGTGTCGCTGCCGATCCTGGTGCCCTTCGCCGACTTCTCCAAGGTGGCCAACCTCGGGCATCACACCGCCGCGATCGACGGCACGGCGCACATCTCGATTCACGCCGTGCAGATGTTCTTCGACCCCTACGTCCACGGGACGATCTTTTCGAACCCCAACGCCATCAGCATCTGGGGCGGGATCGGGGGGTACTTCCTGGCGGGCGTCGGAGCGCTGGCGCTGCTCGGGCTGTTCGGCGCGCGCTTTCGCTCGTTGCGCATCTATCTCGCCGCCTGGACGATCATCGGACTGTGCGGCGCGTGGAACTTCCTCGAGATCCGCAAGGTCTGGAACCTCATCCCCCTGATCCAGAACGTGTCCTTCGGCCGCTACATCATGTCCAGTTGCGAGCTGTCGTTCATCCTGTTGGCGGCCTTCGGCATGATGGACCTCGTCGACAGCGCCAAGGCCAAGCGACTCTTCACGGTGACGACGTCGGTGATGCTCCTCGGACTGCTCTGGATCGTGTGGTCGGCCGGTGCGATCAACAAGGGAATCGTCCTTCTCACGAAGACGCGAATCATCTTCGCCTTCCTCGACGCGATCCCGTTCATCGTGGTCGTGAGCCTGCTCGTGCTCGGGCGCCTGACGAAGTTCAAGATCGTGCCGCTGCTCGTCGCCGTGTTGCTGGTCGGTGAGTCCCTATTGATGTTCGGCGTGCCGTCGGGCGAAGCGGCGAAGAAGGTCTACGTCGACATGGGTCCGATCACGTTCTTGAAGACCCACGAGGGTCAGGACCGCTTCCTCGATTTCGCGGTCCTCACGCCCAACTGGGGTTCGCAGTACGGGCTGAACGAACTGAACGCGATCGACCTGCCGTTCCCCGAGACGTTTTCGAAGCTCATCGAAAGACAGCTCTTCCCCGGGCTGGACCCTTCGTATCAGTTCGTGATCCACGCCGGCATGACCGGGATGATCGCCCAGGAGAACGAGGTCGTCACTCACTTCGCCAACTACGAGGCGGCCTCGGTCAAGTACCTGTTGATGCCCAAGGCGCTCCCCATCATGCCCGCCCTCACCAACCTGGGCGTGACGCTGGCCTTCAGCGACGCCAAGGCGAACATCTACGAGTTGCCCCACCCGCGGCCGTTCCTCTCCACGAAGTCCTCGGCGTGCACGGTGACCACCACCAACGTCGACGCGGCCACGGTCAGCTGCCCGAGTGGCGCCTCGACGCTCGTGCGGACCGAACTGGTGATGGCCGGCTGGAAGGCCTACGTGAACGGCAAGTCCGTCACCATCAAGACCGTCGACGGGGCCTACCAGAGCGTCAAGGTTCCCCAGGGCACCTCCACGGTCACCTACAGCTTCTTGCCGCCGCACGAGAAGTACGCCGTCTTGCTGGCGCTGCTTGCGGCGCTGTTCCTCGTGGGCGACTGGGTCTACGAGCGAGGCTTCCTCAATCACAAACGCTCCCATCAGTCGGAGTCGTGAACGCGGTCACTATCTATGGCGTCATCGCCTTGAGCTTCATGATGATGATGTACGCCTTGGAGTCGCGGGGCCGACGCTTCGTCGAACTCTTCGCGCTGGGCTGCATGCTCTCGAGCATCTACGGATTCGCGAGTGGCGCCTGGCCCTTCGGCGTGGTGGAAGCCATCTGGAGCCTGATCGCCGTGCGCCGCGCCGTGAACCTTCGCTGAACGACGGTCCGCGCCGACGCCGTTCGGCGGTGCCAAACTTCTCCCATTAATAGGGGAAAGCACCGACGGCGCCGACGGGCGGGGAACGGCCGCGTGGCGCTCACGCGCTCCGCGACGGCGATCGTCCTCGTGACGGCCGCGGGTTTCGCCGTCGAGATGGGCAGTGACTCTTACAGCGCACAGCGTCCCAATACGACCACGACGATCACCGGCACGACCACTACGTCGCCGACGTCGACGACCAGCACTGTGGCCACGACGACCACGGTGCCCGTCTCGCACCGAATCGAGGATCCCTTCCACAGTCCCTTTCTCGCGAACTATCTGAATACGCGGACCGACAACGTCACCGCGGCCCTCTACAACGTGACGACCGGTCAGACGTACATCTACCGGCCGGGGATCCAACAGGTGACCGCGAGCATGGTGAAGATCGACATCCTCGCCGACCTACTCTTCGAGTCCCAGAACGCGCACCGCGCCCTCACCGCCAAGGAGCAGAAGCAGGCCACCGCGATGATCGAAGCGTCGGACAACAAGGCCGCCGAGTCACTGTGGGTGACGATCGGCGAGCTGCCCTCGCTCACCGCGTTCAACGACGACCTGCATTTCTCGCAGACGACCACCAACTGGGACTGGGGATACGTCGAGACGACGCCGCGCGACCAGCTGCAACTCTTGAAGGCGATCGTCCTGCCGAACGCGTATCTCGACACCGCGTCGCGGGCCTACGAACAGAGCCTGATGGAGAACGTCGCGGACTACCAGCGCTTCGGCATACCGACCGACGTCCCGGCGAACGCGGAGGTCGGCGTGAAGAACGGCTGGTACCCGGAGAAGGCCACGGGCTGGCAGGTGAACAGCGCCGGCTACGTGCACCTCGGACGCACGTACTACCTCGCCGTGGTCATGACCGGATCGAACCCGAGCGAGACCTACGGACGAGACGTCGTGAACCGAGTGTCACAAGCGTTCTGGGACTTCGAATCGAATCGCACGGGCGCCTAGTCCGTCGTCGTCGGGTGCTGACCGACGATCTACTGGAGGGTCACTCGTAGATGGGTGAGCGTCGGGGTGCCTTTGGGCAGCCCCAGGGTTACGACGTCCGTGTGGTACGTGCCCTTCGGGAGGGCCGGCGCGCCATTCTTCGTACAGCGCGGCGTACCGTGCACTTCGCACTCTTGGTAGGTCGTCGCCACCGTGACTCGGAAGCGATTCTCCCCCGGCTTGAGGGTGACGCTCGGAGCACACGCGACGGTGGTGACCGCGGGATCGAACGTGACGGACTTGTTGGTCAGACCTACAAAGAGCCACCCGTTGTACGCGCAGGCCTCCACGACCAGCCTCGTCCTATTGGTGTTGGTGAGTATCGCGGTCCCGTGAATCGGCGTGCCCGCCTTCGCGTGGGTGGTAGCGAGGACGATGCGAATGGAAATCGGCGAACGATGTGCGGCACTCGCCGCCGACGCTCCCCCACAGATCGACAGCGCGACGAAGGTGATCGCGAGGGCGAGCCGCTTGGCGTGCATGCCCGAAGGCTATCGGTCGCGTTGTTGAGGAACCGGTCGCCGAACGTCAGTGCGCGTTGATGGCGAACATTGAACCTTCGATTTCATCACAATCCTCTGAGTGTTTCCCTAACCCTCAAGTACCATGTGCGAATGTCGAAGGCTCGTCACGCGGCGCCCCGGGGGTCTCGGCGTTGGCGACGCGCAGGAATCACACGGCTCGGCGGTGGGCTCGTGGTCGTGGCGCTCGTTGCCTTCAGCGTCAACCTTGCGCTGTCGAGCCGGGGCAATTCCGACTCCACGACCACCTCATCTTCGACAACGTCGACGACTTCGCTCGCCACTACTACGACCACCACGACGACGCCCCTCAACAAGATCGTGCCACCAGGTCCGAAGGCGTCGTCGCGACGACTGGTCCTCTACAAGGTCATCGCCGGCGACATCTCGCCCAAGTCTGTGACGTCAACGAATACCGGCCTGGTCTTCGCCCAGAACATGATGTACCGCCACACGATGACGGTCTATAACTCGGCGGGAAATTTGGTCAAGACCATCAGCGACGGAGTGGCGCTGGCCAACTTCGGCGTCCACGGACGACCGGGACTGACCCACGGAGCGCCGGTGGAGGCGGCCGTGACGCCCGACGGCAAGGACATGTGGGTCTCGAACTACTCGATGTACGGAACGGGTTCAGGTCCCGAAGGCTCGGACACCTGCACCCCCGAGTCGGCGCTCGCCGCTGGCGACACCCCAAGTTTCCTCTACGAAGTCAGCACGAAGACGTTCTCGGTGGTCGGCGTCGCGCCGGTCGGCATGGTCCCGAAGTACGTCGCGGTGACCCCCAACGACAAGTACGTCATCGCCACCAACTGGTGTTCCTGGACCGTCAGCATCGTCAACGAGGCGACGCACCACTTGGTCGTCACGATCCCCGTCGGCGCCTATCCGCGCGGCATCGCCGTCTCGCCCGACTCGCGCCTCGCCTACGTCGCGATCATGGGCAGTGACGTCATCGACGCCATCAACCTCTCGACCTTCAAAATCGTCGGACAGATCGGCGACCTCTACAACGTGCGCCACGTTGTCATCGATCCCCAGAATCCCGACATCCTCTACGCCTCGCTGAACCAACCGGGCGACGTCGTCAAGATCGACCGGCTCACGGGCAAGATCCTGGCCGAAGTGCACACCGGTTCGGACTGCCGGTCCTTGGCGATATCGACCGACGGCACTGCGATCTATGTTGTGAACTATCTCTCGAACACGGTGACCGAACTTGCCGCGAGCGACCTCAAAATCCTCCAGGTGGTGCCGACCGGCACGAATCCCGTGGGCGTCACCTACGACGGCACGACGGGACGCGTGTGGGTCGCGGTCTACACCGGCGAGATACTCGTCTTCAACACCAAGCCGTAGATGTTGGACGGTTCGGGCCAATTGTGCAGCATGTCGCTGCACAATTGCATTGAGGGACACATCGCGGTCATTCTGGATCTGGATAACACCTTCTTGGTCAGGGATTATCATTGGCACGCGAGTCAGCGACAGTGAGCGCTGCGCTACTTTGCAGACGTGAAACCTGATCGGCAATCCTTATGACAAATCGAGTCGACGAGATCGATCTTTCGTTGTCGATGGAAAAGGCGAAGTCCCAAGATCGTGTCGCGGCGGCCCAGCATCGTCTGACGCAACTGCGCCTCTTCACGGCCGGATTGCTCGACCATGACGTCGTTGCTCCAGGGTTGGTCGTTCTGTTCGAAGGATTCGACGCCGCTGGCAAGGGCGGCGCGATTCGTCGACTGACCGCCAGCATCGATCCGCGCCACGTTCGCGTCGTACCCATCGGTCCCCCCACGGCCGAGGAACTCCGCCACGTCTTCCTCTGGCGTTTCCAGACCACGATTCCCGGCTCGGGTGGCATGACGGTCTACGACCGCTCCTGGTACGGGCGACTACTGGTCGAGCGCGTCGAAGGGCTGATCGACAAATCGTTGGCCAAACAATCCGGCGCTGAGATCGTCGAGTTCGAACGCCTACTCGTCGACAACAACGTCACCATCGTGAAGTTCTGGCTCCACATCTCGGACGAAGAGCAACTAAAGCGCTTCAAGGACCGCGAGAGCGATCCGTTGAAACAGTGGAAGCTCACCCCCGACGACTGGCGCAACCGGGAAAAGCGCGGCGCGTACTTAGACGCGCTGGAAGACATGGTCGAGATGACCGACCGGTCCCACGCCCACTGGGATCTAATTCCGGCCGACACCAAGCACTACGCGCGCGTGGCGATCCTCGAGACGCTGATCGAGCGGTGGGTCCACGACCTCGAACGCCGGGGACTCAAGGTGCCGAAATCTCGATCAGGCGACTACCTCAAGTAGAGAACGTCAACGTCGTGAATCTGGAACACTGAGGACATGGACTCTCGCTACGGCATCACCATCCCCTTCGACGGCGTCTCGTTGCTCGACCACAAGGAGTGGTACCACCGCATCGCCGACCTCGGCTACACCGACCTCTGGTCGGCCGAAGTCGACGGCGCCGACGGCTTCACGCCGCTCACGTTGGCCGCTATCTGGGAGCCGCGTCTCAATCTCGGTGTCGCGGTCACACCGGTCTTCACGCGCGGCGCGGGACTGCTCGCCATGTAGCATCGCCGCGATGGCCGAGGTCGCCGAGGGCCGATTCATCATGGGGCTCGGCGCCTCGAGTGAACCGGTCGTCCAACGCTGGAACGGCGTGAAGTACGAGAAGCCCTACGCGCGCACCCGCGATGTCCTGCACTTCGTGAAGCGCGCCCTGGACGGCGAGAAGATCGACCAGATCTTCGAGACCTTCGAGATTCACGGCTTCAAACTGTCCCGACCGGTCGCGGTGCGTCCCCCGATCCTGCTCGGCGCGCTCCGCCCGGGGATGCTGCGCCTCGCCGGCCGCGACGCCGACGGCGCCATCCTCAACTGGCTCGGCGGCGAAGGACGTGGCGCAGTGCCGCGCCGAGGTCGGCGAGGGCAAGTTGATCGCGGCA
Organism: uncultured Acidimicrobiaceae bacterium; assembly: GCA_963703105.1. GTDB lineage: Bacteria > Actinomycetota > Acidimicrobiia > Acidimicrobiales > RAAP-2 > RAAP-2. Next base: position 826,978 of record OY969792.1, read on the forward strand.
CGTCTCTTCGTCGTGCCGACGCCCGACGCCGACCTCGCGCGCATGATCGGGCGGCGAATGATCTCGTCGTACCTGACCGTGAACGCCTACGCCGAGTTCCACCGCTGGCTCGGGCGCGGCGAGGTGCTGCAACCCATGTGGGACGCCTGGGCCGAGGGCAACCGCAAGCTGGCCAACGAGCTGATCCCCGACTGGGTGGTCGACGAACTGATCATCCACGGACCGTACGAGGCGTGTCGCGAGCACGTCACGCGCTACATCGAGGCCGGCGTCCAGATCCCGTCGCTGGCCATCGTCCCCTTCGGCGTCGACCTCAAGGAGGCCGTCGAAGGACTGGCCCCGCGCTAGACCTTCGCGGCCTCTAAGAACTCCAGCATGCCGGCGAACTTCTCGCGCGCCGCCTCGGTCCGATCGGGGATGAACTCGCTCGGGACCTCGTGGGGCGTGTAGTTCTTCAGCGCGTGACGGGCCACGGTCTGGCGGTGCACTTCGTCGGGTCCGTCGTAGATGCGCGCGGCGCGCGCCCAGCGATACATCCGCTCGAGCGGCAGGTCGGTCGAGTACCCGAGCGCTCCGTGGGTCTGGATGGCCCGGTCGATGACGTTGTGCAAGACGGCCGCGCCGTAGTACTTGATCATGGCGATCTCGTCGCGCGAGGCCGAGGCGCCGACCTGGTCCATCTTCCACGCGGCGTGCAGCGTCATCAGGCGCGCCGCGTGCATCTCGGCGCGGGAGTCGGCGATCCAGTTCTGCACGGTCTGCTTCTCGGAGAGCAGCGAGCCGTGGGTGAAGCGACTGACCGCGCGCTCGCACATCATGTCGAAGGCTCGCTGGGACTGTCCGAGCCAGCGCATGCAGTGGTGGATGCGGCCCGGTCCGAGGCGGGCCTGGGCGAGCAGGAAGCCCGAGCCCTCCGGCCCGATCAGGTTCTCGGCCGGGATCCGCACGTCCACGTAGCGGATCTCGGCGTGGTTGCCGAAGCGGCCGTAGTGGTTGTCGGGGTCGTCCATCGATCCCACGTCACGAATGATGTTGACGCCCGGCGTGTCGGCCGGCACCACGAACATCGAGGAGCCCTGGTAGGGATGGATGTCGGGGTTGGTCACCGCCATCACGACCAGGATGTCGGCGACCGAGCCGTTGGTGGTGTACCACTTGTGACCGTTGATCACCCACTCGCCGCCGTCTTTGACGGCGCGCGTCTTGAGCAGTCGCGGGTCGCTGCCGGCCGTCTCGGGTTCGGTCATCGAGAAGCCCGAGCGAATTGTGCCGTCCAAAAGCGGCTGGAGCCAGCGTTCGCGCACGTACTCCTGATCCGATCATCTCCATGCCCGCCGCCAACAGTTCGGCGTTGCCACTGTCGGGTGCGTTGTTGCCGAAGACGACGGGACCGTAGGGGGTCTGGCCGAGGATCTCGTGCATCAGACCGAGTCGGACCTGACCGAACCCCGTGCCGCCGAGTTCCTGGGGCAGGTGCGCGGCCCAGAGGCCCCGCTCGCGGACCTGGTCCTGCAGGGGCTTGATGAAGGTGAGGGCCTGGTCGTGACTGAGGTCCAACGTCTCGATCGGCATGATCTCCTCGCGCACGAACTCGCGCATCCAGACCAACTGCTCTTCAAACTCCGGTTCCGTCGCAAAGTCCCACGCCATGAGCCCACCATCCTTTTGAAGCCACCTTACGTCGCAGCGAAACGGAGCGGTCCAAGGGCACAACGGCTCTCCCTACACTGTGGTGACGAAAGATCGGAGCGCCGTGGCCAAGAAGAAACCGACACCCAAGACCGTGAAGGTGCCGCGCATCGGCGTCGTCGACACCATGTTCGCGCGCTTCGACATGGGCGTCCTCGGCGCGCGCCGAACTCGAAAGTTGCTCGGGCTTCGGCGAGTCCTTCGTGGTCGTCTCTCGCACCGTGCCCGGCTTCAAGGACCTGGCCGTCGCGGCGATGAACCTCATCCAAAAAGAGGACTGCGCCATCGTCGTGGCCCTCGGCATGCCGGGATCGGAGCCCATCGACAAGCAGTGCGCCCACGAGGCGTCCCAGGGCATCATGCTCGCCCAACTGATGACCGCGACGCCGATCCTCGAGGTCTTCGTCCACGAGGACGAGTCCGACGACCCCGAGGTGCTGGCCAAGGTCTTCGACGACCGCTCGCGCAAGCACGCCCGCAACGCCTACTGGATGCTCTTCGATCCCGACCAACTGAGTCGTCGCGCCGGTCAGGGCGTGCGACAAGGATTCGACGACGCCGGACCGCTCACCGACGAGTAGGGACGCATGCACCTCGCGCTTGGTTATGCTCCTCTTACCTTTGAGTAACACCTAGGAGGACCCATGCCCGAAGCCGTCATAGTCGCCACCGGACGGACCCCCATCGGACGAGCCTTCAAGGGCTCGCTCGTCGACATGCGACCGGACGACCTCACCGCGCTCGTCGTGCGCACGGTGTTGGCCAAGCTCCCGAACTCGACCCCCAGAGCGTCGAGGACCTCATCGTCGGCTGCGGTCAGCCCGCCGGCGAATCGGGCTTCAACATCGCGCGCGTGGCCGCGTTGCTCGCCGGCCTGCCCGACGTCCCGGGCGTGACCGTCAATCGTTACTGCTCGTCGTCGCTCCAGACCATCCGCATGGCCGCGCACGCGATTCGCGCCGGCGAGGGTGACGTCTTCGTCGCCGCCGGCGTCGAGACCGTGTCGCGCTTCGCCAGCGGTGCCTCGGACAGCGGCAAGGCCACCAACGAGCTCTTCAGTGACGCCATGGCGCGCACGGCCCAGCGCTCCGAGCGCGTCGGCGAGCCGTGGTCCCCGCAGCCGGGCCTGCCCGACATCTACATCGCCATGGGCCAGACCGCGGAGAACGTCGCGGAGTACGAGAAGGTGAGCCGCCTCGAGATGGACGAGTTCGCGGTGCGCAGCCAAGAGCTCGCCGTGGCGCACCAGGAGAACGGCTTCTTCGAGCGCGAGATCATCCCCGTCACCCTGCCCGACGGCACCGTGGTCACCAAGGATGACGGTCCGCGCGCCGGCACGACCCTCGAGCGACTGGCCACGCTGCAACCGGTCTTTCGCGAGGGCGGCTCCATCACCGCCGGCAACGCCTGTCCTTTGAACGACGGCGCCGCGGCGGTCGTGGTGATGAGCGACACGCGCGCCAAGGAGCTCGGCATCAAGCCGCTCGCGCGCATCGTGGCCAGCGGCGTCAGCGGACTCAACCCCGAGATCATGGGCCTCGGTCCGATCGAGGCCTGTCGCCAGACCCTGAAGCGCGCCAACATGACCATCGACGACATCGACCTCGTCGAGATCAACGAGGCCTTCGCCGCCCAGGTGATCCCGAGCGCCAAACACCTGGGCATCACTCTCGACAAGCTCAACATCCGCGGCGGCGCCATCGCCCTCGGTCACCCCTTCGGCATGACCGGCGCGCGCATCATGACCACGTTGTTGAACTCCCTGGAAGACGCCGGGGCGCGCTTCGGCCTGGAGTCGATGTGCGTCGGCGGCGGCCAGGGCATGGCCATGATCGTCGAGCGACTGGACTGAGTACGGTTCTTTCGCGCTGAGATCACTCTCCAAGAACGCGAGGTGCGCATGATCGAACAGCCATTCAGAAATATCCGAGGGTCCCAGCGCTATGTCGCCATCGCGGCCGCCGTCACCATGGACGAGTTCGACGTGGTGGGACCTCTGACCGGTGAGGTGTACGAGTGGCTGGCCCAGAAGGGCGTGGTCCCGTCGGGACCCTCGTTCGTTCGAATCTGGACGAGTGACATGACCGCCAAACTTGACATCGAGGTGGGCGTGCCGGTCGAGACCCCGCCGAACGGCGACGAACGCGTGATCGTCGGGTCGATTCCGAGTGGCTCCTACGTCACGCTCTTTTACACCGTCGAAGAAGAAGGCGATCACATTCAAGCGAACGTGGAGATCCAGGCGTGGGCGGCGAACCGAGGTCTGGAGTGGCAGATCGATCGCAGTAGTGGCGTCGATGTGTGGGGCGGGCGATTCACTTTCGAGCGGCCCGACAAATCGAGCGACGGGAATCAGGTCTTCGAACTCACGTATCAGATCATCGATAAGCCCGCGGATATCCGAGTGTCGACGGAGTGAGTTCGTAATCAATGCCGCGTCATTCCATGCCGTACCTGACGCTCGCTATCGTGGGGCTGCTTTCGCTCGCGGCGATCTTCGTGTCTCTCGGCGTGATCGTTCCAGTGCGGGTGGTGAACACCACTACTCCTCATCCGAGTCACCCGGGCAATCCCTACGGCGCTCCGGCCTACGGCTTCGGGGGCTACTCCGTCGCGAGTCTGGCCACGGAGATCGGCGCGCAGTGGCGCGTTCCCACCATCAACTCCCAATCCTCCGAGGGCAACGCCTCGACGTGGATCGCGGTGCAGAACGAGAATCGCCAGTTCATCCAGTTGGGAACGTTCGAGAATAAGACCAACGGCGTCGCCCAGTACTCGATCTTCTGGAGTGACGTCACCGAGAACTTCCACCCGCAACAGCTCCTCGAAGTCAAGGCCGGCGACCTGATCCGGTTCAAGATGGTCCAGACCGCTCGCGGATGGCGACTCAGCTTTGACGACGTCACCGAGAAGACGCCCGAGACCATCACCGTCCCTTACGCGCGGGGTGCAGCGTTCATATCCGCCCAGTGGATCCAGGAGGATCCGACCATTGGCGGTCTCGCAAACCACCTCCCCTATCCCTCGATCGCGCCCACCACGTTCAGCCACCTGACGCTCAACAAGCTCGCTCCGGAGTTGACGCAAGGTGACGCCCAAGTGCTGTCGACGGCCGACGGCGTCTACCTCATCCCCACGACGCCGAGGCACGACCACTTCACCTTTCGCAACGCCACCGGTCCCGCACATCAGTACTTGCAAGACGTGTTCGCTTACAACGCGGCGCTCTATCCGTTCCAGGCCGACCTCTTCTACAACCGATCACCGAGCCGGGCGGTCTTGCGACAGATTCAGTTGGCGCTGGCCGCGCTGAAGACGGACCTGGAGACCCAGACGTGGCCGACGAGACTGACCAAGGCGGTCAAGGGTGACACCAGGTTGGTGACGGCGTACGCCAAGATCTATCGCCACTTCACCGTCGCACCCGCGCCAATCAGCCAGAGCGAACGCGACCAACTCGCCGCCGCCGACAACGAAGACTTCGGCTACGCCGACACGCTTCGTCACGAGTTGGGCCTACCACCGATCAACTGACGCGTCGACGTTGCGCCTGACAGAATCGACGGATGAAAGTCGAGCTGATCGAATCCGTGGACGAGTTCATCGAGGTGACCACGGCGTTTCGCGCCGCCGATCCCCTCCGAACGAACGTCATCGGCAGCGTCTCGCTCGCGGTCGCTACCGGTCGGTCCACCTACGACGACCACCGCTGGTGGATCGTGAGGGACGATAGTGATGAGGTCGTGGGCGTCGCCATGCGCACGAGTCCCTTCAATATGATCGTCGCGCCGATGCCCGTGGAGGCGGCGCGAGCCCTGGGCCGCAACGTGGGGCGCTTCGACGACGCCCTCCCCGGACTCTCGGGGCCGCGCAACATGGTGGACGCGCTCGTCGAGGGCTACGTCGAGGGCCAGAGCCCCGGATCGACGAGGGTCCTGAAGGAGGAACGTCGGGACCTCCTCTATGAGTTGGAAGAGCTGGTCACGCCTGAGGTCGAGGGAGTGGGACGACCGGCGCGCGCCGAGGAGATCGACGCACTCGCCGTGATGTTCACGCAGTTCGCGCTCGACGTCGGAATGGCGCCATCGGCGCGCAGAGACGCACACGACAGCGTGAAGGAGTCCGTCAACGCCCGTTCGTTGTTCTGTTGGGAGGTGGACGGCGACGTCATGGCGATCGCCGGACACGCGCCGGTGGTCACTACCGGCGACACCACCATCGGCCGGGTCGGACCGGTCTACACGCCCTCCAAATTTCGACGGCGCGGATTCGGAAGCGCGGTAACGGCGCACGTGACCCGCCACCTCATCGAAAAGGGTGCGCGCGTCATGCTCTTCACCGACGCCGCCAATCCCACGAGCAACAGCGTCTACCAGGCCATCGGGTGCCGGCTCGTCGACGAACAGGTCCAGACGCGCTTTCACTAAGCCCGCCCTTAGGCGAGCCGCGTTACGAGCGCCCGGTCTTTATGACGCTGGGGTCGTTGGTCCAGGCTTCGTGCTGGGCGTCGGTGGCCGGGGTGGTCTCATCGGGCAGCAGTACGGCGATCGTGTCGCGCACCTCGTAGACGACGCGCTTGCGCGGGTTGTAGAGCACGTTGTCGCTGGGCACGTAGAGCAACGCTTCGTGATCGACCGGGTCTTCGAGCAACGCCAGTAAGAAACTGTCGAGCGCCATTGGTACGTCCCTTCGTGAGCCCCTCAAACCGTAGTCGCCGCACGAGGCGTCACCGGGCGAACACCTCGCTCGGGGGTCCTCGTCGTTGCGCCAGGCGCCGACGGACGTAGAAGTAGAGCGCGACGAGCCCGGCCAACGCGGTCAGGTCGGAGATGATGTTGCCCAGCGTGAGCATCGGGGTGCTGCCGTAGACCAGGGAGACGTCACGCGACGTCGGGATGACGACCATCAGGTTCGGGCTCACCCGGTACGGCCCGGTGGCGCCCTCGGCGTGCCAGCGCGGGAAGTACGAGATCTTCACCAGCACCGGGACCCCGACGCGACTGACGTGGAACGAGATCGACTGCAGCCCGACGTTGATGGCACTGACGGTGACCTTGGGCAGCGAGGTCTTCATGTCCATCGTCTGCACGCTGGTGGCCGTCGGCCAGTTCGACGGTCCGGTCGTCGCGGCCACGGTCCCCCACAGTTTGGGATTGAGCCACCAGGTCGTGTTGGCGTGGAGCCAGCCGACGCGGCTCGTGGTGTTGGCGACGACGTTGGGCAGGGACGAGAGCGGCACGACCATCTGGCTCGAGGCGATCTTGTAGATGCGCCAGGTGTAGCCGGGCGACGGCCAGGCCTTGGTCGAGGCGATGAGCGTGAGCTCGGGATCGAGGTCGGCCTGGGCGATGACGGCCGGCGAGAAGGCCACGAAGTAGCGCACGCCCAGCATCTGCAGGTGTTCGACGCCGAGGGGGATGTCGAGTTGACCGTAGGGCAGGCCGACCATGGGATTACTCGGCGACACGCTCAGCTCGGCCTGATCGAGGAAGTGATAGGGCGTGGTGGCCGAGGACTCGAAGTACAGGCCCTCCATCGAGTCGATGCAGTTGTTCGTCCAGTACGGCATCAGCATCAGGGCCTCGGGCGTGCCGAAGCGGTTCTGGTTGGCGTTGTACTCCCACATGGCGCGGCCGCAGCCGTACTTCTCGCCGACCCGGGCCATCGTCGTCATGAGGTCGTTGTACTCCGGCCACGAGGACTTGGCCTGATAGCCCGAGTAGTTCCACTGCGCCCAACTCGACACCTGGTTGCCGCCCGTGTTCAACCCGATGGCCGAGGCGACCGGTGGGATGAGTCCGGGCACGGTCGTGGCCAGTCCCAGGATGAGGATCACCATCGTGGCGCGGACGCTCCGCCGCAGCCAACGCGTCGGTTGGTCCTCGACGTCCTCGTCTTCCCGGTACGACGACGCCACGAAGGCGTCCTCGTGCGAGGCCACCACCGTCTCGCTGCCGTCCGTGAACACGTTCTCGTCGACCGCCGCGCTGGCCGGTTCGTTCGCGAAGCTGAAGCGGCGGTCGCCGATCTGGACCACGTAGCGACCGATTTGATTCGGCATCCGCTTCGCCCATCGCGCGAGGACGTAGCCGAAGAGCCATCCGGCGCTCAGGTGAATGGTGATGAACCAGAACGGGATGAGGCGCTCGTTCCAGATGACGTTCTGGGGGTCGAAGACGAAGGCGCCAATTGAGAGCACCGTCAAGGTGGTGAGGAACATGCCCAGGCGGTCGCGCACCCAGAAGGCCACGATCAGCGCCACGATCGCCAAAAGGATCACCCAGCGGTCGCCGGCCGCGCCACCGCTCGTCGTGAACCAGCCGAGCGTGGTGAAGATCGAGTGCAGGGTGTTGACGGAGTCGTTCACGTAGCCCATGGAGTTCGTGTACTTCTGGGTGGTGACGAACGACGTCAGCCACCAGGCCGACAGTCCGACCGAGATCAGTCCGGCCACGATGGCGAAGCGCAGGGGTCGCGCGTAGTCCCCGGTGAGGCTCTCCTCGTGGGGGTCGCCGATGCCGCGACGTTGCAGCAGTTCGAAGATCGCCAGGACGATCACCGCCTCGATGGTGAAGAACCACGGCAGGACGTGGGCCGCCAGCGTGAGGCTGAGCGCCACCGCCGCGACCCAGTAGCCGCGACCGGTGCGCACGCCGCGCGCGAAGAGTCCGATCGTCAACAGGCTCAGCGCGAGCGAGAGCGCGAAGGCGTACTCCCCGGCCATGGAGGAGAAGAGATTCCCGCCGTCAATGGTGAACGAGGCGTCAAAGAGGAACGGCAACGTGGCCACCGCCAACGCCGCCGGGATCGGACGCGGCGCCTTGAAGAGCCGGCCCATCATGTAGGCGGTGATGGGCATCAAGACCGATCCCAGGACCGTCGCCAGTTTGAAGGCCACGGCGAAGCCGATGAGGTAACTGCCCCAGTAGGCCAGGATGTCGGGCAGGACGAAGTAGTAGGTGTAGGCCGGCATGCCGGCGAACCAGCCGGGGTACCACGGCGTCAGGTTGAAGGGGTTGCCGACCGACTTGAGATAGGCCGGCACCGCCAGGTGCGATCCGGTGTCCCCGCCGGTGATCAGCGTGTTGGAGAGGAGCAGCGACGGGTGCAACTCGAAGAGCGTGACGACGATCACGGCGACGATGACCAGGAGGTCGATGCGCGCGCCCGGGGTGTTGTGACGCTCGATCCAGTCGCGCATCAGTGACCCGAGCGCTGGCTGACCAGCGCGGCGATGGCGACACCGTTGAAGGACATGTGCGTCACGATGCTCGGCACCAGACGCTTGGTTCGCCACACCAGGGTCGCCAACACAATTCCCAGGAGGAAAAGGCCCGCGAACTGCAGCGGCTCGCCGTGGGCTAGCGCGAAGAGCACGGCGCTGGAGAGGACCCCGAAGATGCGACCCGCGCGAGAGCCGCCCCGTGGTCCGCCTTCACTCAACGCTCGAAAGAGAACCCCACGAAACAGCCACTCCTCCATTATCGGCGCCAGGACCATGGTCATAACGATCAGCAGGACGAAACTCGCGCCTACCACCGACCCGAACAGGTGATGGACCGGGGCGTTCAGGTGTCGCAGGTGAAAAGGGAGGTAGACCAGGTCCACGAAGAACTGACAGGCCACGCCGAGCGCGACGTAGAACACGTCCGTGGCCTGTACTCGCCACTGGCTCGGGAGCGCCTTGAGGTTGCCGTACTTATAGGCGTAGAAGATGGCGCTGGCGAACCCGACCCAGAGCCCGAGCAGACCGAGGACGTTCGCCCACCAGGGGGGCGAGGTGGCGTGGCTAAGGGCGCTCAGTCCGCCGTGGTAGTGGGCCAGCGACACGCCGATGAGCTCGAAGAGTGATCCGAAGATCTGACCGGCGAGGAATCCGATGAAGCCGGCCACCACGATTGCCCACACTCGAGGCCGTTCGACTGATTCGGAGTCGAGCAAGGAATCCACAAACAATTACCCTAACTCGCGACCACTTTTCCACAGGTGCAAGACGATATGTCGCGCGTGACCTCTAGTCTGGTCTGGTGACAATGCCTCCTGAGGAACCGTCGGGCTACAAGAAGTACATGCCGGGCGGAGACAAGCCTTTGGCGCCCGACGCCCGTCGACGTCTTCTGACCATCGGCGCCATCGCCTTCGTCATCGGCATCTTCGTCATTCCCTCACTGTTCACCCACAAGGTCGTGAAATCGATCTCGTACTCCACGTTGCTGCGCGACGCGAGCCACCAGGGAGTGGTCTCGGCGACCATCAACACGACCTCGGGCGTGATCACCGGCCAGTTGGCCAACGGCGTCAACTACACCTCCAACGGCCCGCCGGTCCCGATCGCCGCCGACATCACCAAACTCCGCACCACCGACAACGTCGCGGTGACCTTCGCCAATCCCACCAGCATCCTCGGCGCGCTGCTGCCCTACATCATCTTCATCCTGATCTTCGTGGCCTTCATGGTCTTCATCTCGCGTCAGGCCCGCAACCAGATGACCGGCATGATGTCGGTCGGGCGCTCGAAGGCGAAGCAGTTCAACCAGGACCGGCCGAAGACCACCTTCGCCGACGTCGCCGGTTACTTCGGGGTCAAACAGGAGATCAGTGAGATCGTCGAGTTCTTGAAGACCCCGGCGCGTTACAAGGAGATCGGCGCGTTGATCCCCAAGGGGATCTTGCTCGTCGGACCTCCGGGCACCGGCAAGACGATGCTCGCGCGCGCCGTCGCCGGCGAAGCGGGCGTGCCGTTCTTCTCGGTCTCGGGATCGGACTTCATGGAGATGTTCGTCGGGGTCGGTGCCATCTCGGGTGCGCGACCTCTTCGCCACGGCGCGCAAGCAGGCGCCGGCCATCGTCTTCATCGACGAGATCGACTCCATCGGACGAAAGCGCGGCGCCGGGCTCGGTGGCGGCCACGACGAGCGCGAGCAGACCCTGAACCAGATGCTCAACGAGATGGACGGCTTCGACCCCTCCGAAGGCGTCGTGGTCATCGCCGCGACGAACCGCCCCGACGTCTTGGACCCGGCCCTGCTGCGACCAGGCCGCTTCGACCGCCAGATCGTCGTGCCGCTGCCGGACCTGGACGAACGCCTCCCGATCCTGGAGGTCCACTCGAAGAATAAACCGCTCGATCCCTCGGTCTCCTTGGAGATGGTGGCCCGGGGTACCCCCGGCATGAGCGGCGCCGACCTGGCCAATCTCGTCAACGAGTCGGCCCTGCACGCGGTGCGTCGGCACTCCTCGACCATCGGCATGGAGGACTTCGAATCGGCGCGCGACCGCGTGATGATGGGTCAGCTGCGCGACACCATGGTCCTGATGGACGACGAGCGCGAGCGCGTGGCCTACCACGAAAGCGGGCACGCCCTCTTGGCCTACGTGCTCGACAAGACCGACCCCCTGCACAAGATCACGATCATCCCGCGCGGCATGGCCCTCGGCGTGACGATGACGCTGCCCGAAGAGGACCGCCACATCGTGGCCCGTCAGTACCTCGAGGACTCACTGTGCATGCGCATGGGCGGTCGCGTGGCCGAGCTCCTCGTCTACGGCGACCTCTCGACCGGCGCCGCCGACGACCTCCAGCGCAACACCGAGCTGGCCATCCGCATGGTCCGCGAGTGGGGCATGTCCAAAGAGATCGGACCGATGGCCTGGGGATCGAACAACCAGGTCTTCCTGGGTGAGGACCTCATGCACACCCGGGACTACTCGGACCACACCTCCCAGGTCATCGACGACGAGGTCGAGCGAATCCTTCGCGAGCAGGAGTCGCGTGCCATCGAAGTGTTGACGCTGCACCGCCGGGGCCTCGAGGCCCTGACGCGGTCGCTGCTCGAGAACGAGACCATCGACGGCGAGACCGCCGCTCGCCTGATCGACGAGGCCCACGGCGAGCAGGTCCACCCCGAGGGCTCGAAGACCGTCAGTTCCCTCGCCGGGGTCGGAGCGGCGTCCGCGTCGAAGAAGAATCCGACGCCCGCGCCGGCCGCGCCGCCGCTCCCCGGCTGGCAGCCGCCGACCCTACCGGCCGTCTAGCGCCGAGACCACCGTCATCCCGACCGGTCTGGTCGGCAGCGTGCCGGTGATCATGAGCACCGACAGCGTCGGTTTCGGCGCCGCCACGATCACCACGACGCCGCGTAAGTGAGGGTCCTTCGGGAACTCGCTCGCCAGGGACGCCGAACTGTTCGCGCTGAGACGAAGATGAAGGGGGCTCATCGGACCGGTCCGACTGCCGGGCAAGGTCGTGAGGGTGACGGTGATCGACCGCGCCGACGTGTTGGTCAGCGCGACCGCGTCGAAGCCGCGACCGGTGAAGTCACCGACCAAGAACTCGGGCTCGGGTGCCTGCGGCGCGCTCAGGGCGACGTCGCTGCCGGCGCCGGTGGCGAGTGCCGCGACCACCGGTTGGCTGGAGCTCATCGCCACGCTGGCGTAACTCGCGGCCGGGATGGCCGGGTTGGGCGTAATCGAGGCGACAGCGCTGCCGTACGGCGGCACAGTCAGCGTCTGGTTCGGCACGTGGAACGGCGCGAGGGTCACCTTGAGCGTCACGTTGGCCGGTGTCGGTCCGGGATTGGAGAGTCGAATCTGCGCGGTGGCCCGGTTGGCCGTCGTGACCAGCGGGAAGAGCGCGCTGGTCGAGGGAACGGTGACGCCGGTGTTGTAGGACACGGTCGGGCCGGACTTTTGCAGGCCGACGATGTCGAGAGTCCCGCGAAGGACCCGAACGTGCACGCCAATGTCGCTCAAGTCAACCAGGGCGACCCCGAGGTTGATGTCGGCCTGGGAGTGCGCCGCGACCGCGTAGCCCTGGAACTTCGCCGGGGCCACGTAGCCAGAGAGCGAGAACGTCGAGACGTTGAAGACCGCCGGGGTCTCGGTCGGGTTGTAGAGGCTCAAGACGGCGCTCGAACCGACAGTGGTGTCGAAGCCCGCAGCGAACCAGTTGGTGACACCGGTCGAGATGCACGGCGCCTCGCTGGTGTCGCTCGTGGTTCGTTCGACGCCGAGTACCCCGCCGCCACTCACCTGCGCGCCGACCCCGAAGTAATCGCCGGCGAGTCCCGCACCAGGATCGAAGCTGAACTGGTGATGGGCCAGGAGCTGGACCTCTTTCGAAGTGGAGTGGCCCAGGTTCGAGACGTCGTCGATGGTGATGAGTCGAGGGAAGTCGGTGGTGTTCAAGAAGATCACCCGGCCCGACTCCCCGAGTTTCTGAGTGGAGAACCCGGTGCAGTAAAGCGCAGTCGACTCGGCGCGACCGTTGAGGGCGAGGGAGTTCGGCAGTTGAGAGTTGTCGGCGTTCTTCGCCAGGGAACTCACGACGCCGACGACCAGCAACGCCACCGCGAGCACGACCAGCAGCGGCACGCGCCGCAGACTACTCATGAGACTCTCTCGCGTGTCGCGGATGGGTCGGGCGACGTCGCCCGGTGACCAACCACTCGAGTCGATGGACCCAACCGAATCCGAGCCAGACCAGAACCCACATCAGCAACGTGAAGGCCGCCAGCAACGCGTTGAGGGGCAGTCGTCGCAGGACGAGCTGGCCGGTCGGTCCCTTCGCGCCGTCGCTGGAGCCGGCCGTGGCACTGACGTGGAAGATCGGGGTCCACATGTGGTCGATGGCGCGCGACGACGGCTGTCCGTCGACGTTCAGGCCGAAGGCGCTCGCCGGAGCCACGCCGGCCTGGACGGTCGAGCCTGGGATCACCGGACCGCGATTCGAAGTGCTGGAGAAGATGGCCGTGGGAAACTTCCCGCCGGGCACGGTCTCCGAAACGATGCCGTGGAAGAGCGAGTTGGAAAAGACCTCGACCGACTTCGTCTGCAGCTCGAGCGACAGGTCACTCTGGCGACCGAGCGCCGTCATCAATACTTTCGGCACGGGATGCAGCGGCACGGTCTGCACTCCTTGGAGTTCGGGGGCCGAAGAGTTCATCACGACGATGGTCGAGATGCCGGCCGGTTCGAGCAGCTGGCCCAGGCGCACGGTCTGTCCAGACAGCGCCGACTGCACGGCGTTCAAGATGACGTTGCTCGTACCCGAATCGGGTGTCGAGAAGAGCGAGGTCCCACCCGGGAGCCCGTTGCTCGACGTCGCGGCGGCGAGCCCCGGGGCGACCGACCATCCGCTGAGCGGCAGCACCGACGGGTCGCCGAGCCACAGGACGCGGTATCCCCCGGCCGTCGAGGGCGCCAGGGTGCTCAACGATTCGGCGACGCTGGTCGTGGGAAGGTCGTAGCGTCCGCCGGCGAAGACCGCGGCGAAGGGAACGGCCGCCACGACCAGCGCCGAGACCGTCAGACCCGCGGCGACTTGACGCCACCCGAAGCCGGCCTGGCGCAGGTCATTCTCCAGGGCGCTGATCCCCAGACCGATGAGCACGGCGAGCATGACCGTGTAAAGCACCAGCAGCACATCGAGATCGGGGGCGAACGGACCCATCCAGTGGCGCGCGGCGAGATCGGCGACGACCAGCGTCAGCGTCGCGATCGAGGCGACCTTGGAAGCGATGCGACGTCGATCGCCCCGACAGAGCAGGAGACCGACAAGCGCGGCGCCGGGCAACAGCCAGCCGGCCCACGACAGTCCGAATCCCCCGTCGCCGCCCTTCAGCAACTCGGGAAACGACGGCACCGACCACGGCCCTCGCGCCAGGCCGAACACGCCCAGGGCGCGCCGTCCGGCCAGAGCGACGTCGACGCTCAGTGGGAGGAGCAGTATGGCCACGTTCACCCACAACGATCCGAGGAATCGCCACTTGCCCGAGGTGTTGACGCCTTCGTCGGTCTCGAAGAGCCGCGCGACGAAAACGCCGAGCACGACCAGCGTGACGACGACGAGCGTGGCCGGCGCCATCGCGGTGAGGAGCGCGATGAGCATCACCGCGATCATTCGCTGGCCCGACAGGGTGCTGCGCCAACCGTGCTGACCGAAGGCAACCGGTTCGGCGTAGGGCTGGGTGCGAAAGCCCGGGACGTCCATCAACTCGAAGAGCCGGCGAACGATGAACGGCAGGCCGGCCACCACGACCAGGACGTCGATGCGGCCCTGGGAGACCATGTCGAGTCCCAACGGCAGCGCCATGTAGGCCACCGAGGCGATCAGTCGCGCGCGGTTGGAGACCCGTCCGCGCAGCAGCCGGCTGACGCCGATGGCGCCCACCGGGATGGCGAAGACCAGCGCCAGCCCGAGGCAGGATGCCCATCCGGCCGAGGACGAAAGTGCCCGCGAAGGCGAGCACGGCGTAGCCGGGCATGCCCGGTGACCCGGTGCCGACGCCGTTGGGGGACCACGAGGCGAAGAAGTGTCGCCACATCATCGACCAGGAGTCGAGCGGGGCGAGGCGCCCGATCAGCGGGAGGTGCGTGACGACGAGGTTGCGCGACCCGATGAGCCAAAGCACGGCGACCACGAGCACCGCGGCGGCCTGCGCGCGAAAGGAGGTCAGCACCCGAGCCGGTCGGCTCCGCAGCTCCATCATCGCGCTGTCGGGGATCTCGTCGAACTCCTCGTCTTCGGAGAACGCCGCGGCGAATCCGACGGCGTCGGCGTCGAACTCGTGGTCCGCGGTCGCCTCGGGCGGGAGGATTCCTCGGGCCCGGTCCAGTCCCTCACGCAGTAGCAGGACGAAGAAGCGCTTCAGTCGGCTCGCTCCGCCGACCTGCAGACGTCGGAGCTCTTCATCGGAGAGGACCTGAATCTCGTGACGCTGGCGCCGGCGCTCCCGGATCCGGCGACGGTGGTGAAAGAGCCAACGCCAGGAGCCGACGATCGCCCCGGCGCGGTCGCTGTCACGACCGAGGATCGCCAGCACGAACTCCATGGAGTCCATGAGCGAAGAGCGCCGACAACGTTGTGAAGGCGTAGCGCCGTCCCCAGCCGGTCGCCACCACCAGCAACTGGTGACGACGCTGCAGGTCTTGGCGACTGGCCCGGCGGGTGCCGAGGGCGGTGACCGGTCGCTCCCCCGAGGCGATTGTCTCGCGGTGCGCGACCTTGGCCGTCGGCGCCACGACGATGCGCGCCCCGGCGATCTGGGCGCGCCAACAGAGGTCCAGATCCTCACCCAGCGCGGTGATGAGGGGGTCGAAGCCGCGCAGCGTGGCGAAGAGGTCGCTGCGCACAAGCGTGGCGCCACCGGGTGCGACGAAGACGTCGCGCTCGAGGTCCTGTTGCCCGTGGTCGATCTCACCGGGCTCCACGCGTTCGTGCACGACGCCGAAGCGGTCGCAGGTCTGACCGACGTGCAACAGCACCATCGGGTCGTCGTAGGAGACGAACTTCGGGGAGACCACGCCGGCGTTGGTTCGAAACGCCGACTCCACCATCATCTGCACGGCGTCCGGTTCCAGTCGCACGTCGTCGTGACAGAAGAGGAAGAAGGCCGAGCCCTCGACCATCAGCGCCGCTTCGTTGCAGGCCGCGGCGAAGCCTCGGTTCTCCTCGAGCTCTCGGACGAAGGCCCTGGGGGCGACCGCCGCGACGCGCGCCGGGACGTGCTCGCTCTCCCCGTTCGCGACGACGAGCAGGCTGAGTTCCTCGTAGTTCTGGGCCGCGAGGGAAGCAACGGCGACTTCTAGCCCGGGCCCGGAACCGGTGGTAACGACGACGGCGACAACGGCCGGAGCGCGAGATTCCATTAGCCCTTAAAGGCTAGTTGGCGCCTCGTGACCGACTGGGCCGCTTTGGTCGAAGCGGTGTGACATTCACTCGTCGATTCTCACGATTCGCCGCGACGACGTCGCATTTCGTCGATGACGTCGTTGAGCGACTCATCGAGGGTGATGGCGGGACGCCACTTCGTCGCTCGAAACAGTTTTTCGTAGCTGCCGCGTGACACCGGTATCTCCACCGGCCGTAGCAGTGAATCGTCGGTGACGAGACGCACGTGCGGTGCGATCGACGCAACGAGACGTTGCGCGATGTCGAACAGTCCCACGTCGGTGCCCGAGGCGATGTTGTACACCTCGCCACTGACGCCCGCTTCGACGAGCCGCCGATACGCGCGCACCACGTCGCGGACGTCGCTGAAGTCACGTCGGGTCGAGAGGTCGCCGACCACGATCTCGTCCGCGCCGACGGCGACGGCTTCGAGCAGTCGGTTCACGATCGCCGGCACCACGAAATCGGTGGACTGACCCGGTCCGAGGTGATTGAAGGGGCGCGCGATGACGACGGGCTGGCCCCGTTCGCGAACGGCGTCGTGGGCGACGTGCTCGGCCTCGACCTTGCTCGAAGAGTAGGGATTGGCCGGGGCCACGCGGAACGTCTCGACCAACGGAAGGTCCTCGGGCCGAACGACGCCGTAGACGTCGGCCGAACTGACGAGCACGACCTTCGCCGACGGGACCACTTGACTCGCCGCGTCGAGGACGTTCTTGGTACCCAGTACGTTCACGCGGGTGTAGCCGACCGGGTCGGACCACGACGGACCGACCGCGGTCAGGGCCGCCAGGTGGTAGATCGCCTCGGGCCGTATTTTCTCCAGCGCGGCGAGGACGCTCGACACATCGGTCACGTCGCACTCGCGGTCGACACCAACGGCGTCGTCACCTTGCGCGCGAAGGTGCTCGAGGAGGTGGTGCCCGACGAACCCGTCAGCCCCGGTGACGAGCGCCTTCATCGTCGTGCCGCCATTTCGTAGGCCTTCAGGTGCTGAGCCACCGAGGCGTCCCACGTGAAGATCTCGGCGCGTTCCCGCGAGAGACGAGCGCAACGCGCGCGTTCGTCGTCGCTCATGTCCAGGGCCGTCGTGATCACGTCGGCCAGGTCGTTCGCGTCGCCGGCACGAGCCAGCAGCGCGGCGTCGTCGGCGATCTCGGACATCACGGTGTCCGACGACGTCACGACCCGCGCGCCACAGGCGAGCGCCTCGAGAACCGGGAGTCCGAAACCCTCGCCGCGCGAGGGGTACACCACGGCTCGGGACTGACGCAACAGCGCCGGGAGCGCCGACTCGTCGACGAAGCCGAGGCGACGTATTCTCGCCAGTGCACCGTGTCCGGCGATCCGCGCTTCGATCTCCTTGACGCCCCAGCCGGGTTGACCGGCCAGCCAGAGTTCGACGTCGGGGTCGTGGCGGGCCACCTCGTCGAAGGCGTCGAGCAGGACGTCGATCCCTTTTCGTGGTTCGAAGGTGCCCAAGAAGAAGAGGTACGGCCGACCGAACGGCAGGCCGTGGGCACGCAACAGTTCTTCGTCACCGCTCGAATCGGGGGTGAATCGCTCGAGGTCGACGCCCAGCGTCGCCACGACGACGGGCGCGTGGTGCGGAACGTGTTCGTCCAGTTGTCGCGCGGTGAACTCGCTGATGGCCACCAGCACGTCGGCGTGCGTCGCGGCGTAGGCGATGGCCCGGCGAAAGAACGGCACCTTCGAACGCTCGTGCCACTCGGGGTTGGTGAAGAACATGAGGTCGAGGATCGACACCACCGTCGGGGTCGCCGATCGATGGGGCATGGTGTAGTGCGGTGCGTGCCACACATCAACCGAGCGTGCGGTCGAACTCCGGCCGGCCACCAGCGCCTCGTAGAGAAGACGTGACGGCCGAGCGTTCGGGATGATCGAGGCGATGCGCGTTCTCGGCGACCAGTCGTGCCACCGCAACGTGTCGTCGCGTCGAGTGACCAGCGTCGTGTCGACGCCCGTGGCCGGCACGCGGCGGGCCAGTTCTCCGATGTAACGACCCGCCCCGGCCATTCGGGGCGGCACGGCCGACACGTCGAGGGCCAGTTTCACTGCCACGCCTTGAGATGATTGAGCGCGACGTTGCGCCAGGTGAGTTCGGCGACCGACTGGCGACGCATCGAACGGTGTTCTTCGTCGTCACTCTGGTCCACAGCCACGAGAAGACCCGCGGCGATCGACGCTGCGTCCAAGGGATCGACCCGGGTGACGAGGTCGTTGGCCGCGACGCTGGGCGTCGTCGTACCGGCGACCACGCGCGCGCCCGCGTGCAGCGCCTCGACCGGGGGCAGACCCCACCCTTCAGCGAGCGGCACATAGGCGAAGACGGTCGCGTCGCGGTAGAGCGCGAGGAGCACGGCGCGCGGCACCGAGCCCAGCACCGTCGCGTCGCCCGTCGCCACGCCGCCCCACCCACTGGGTCCAACCAGCACCAGCGGACCGAGGTCGCGGTTGGTGGCGTAGGCGATCTTGTGCGCCTCCAAGAGACGTTCGATGTTCTTGCGCGGTTCGCGCGTGCCGACGTACAAGGTGAAGGGACCGGTCACCCCGTGCTCGGCGAGAAGTTGACGAACCGACGACTCCGAAGCCGCGTCCTTCGAGTCCTCGTCGACGCCGAGTCGAATGAAGTGGATTCGCGACTCGTCAATGCCGACGTCGACCAGCCGTTCGGCCAGACCCGGCGACGTGACGACCACGCGCAAGTCTTTGCGATCGGCAATCATTCGGAGCCGGCGCTCGTGGAAACGGATACCTCCCGACGTCGAGATCCCCGGTTCTTCACGCCACAGAAGGTCGTGCATGGAAACCGAGTGCACGGCGCTCTTCGATCCTCCGCCGTAGGGCCCGGCCATCGACGTGGCGTGGACCACGTCGGACTCCCTCGGGACGCCAAGCGGCCAGACCGACCAGACCTTGGTCAAGAGACGCACACCGCACGGGGCGTTCACGCGCCGCAACGACAGCCCTTCGTCGACGGCACCTTTGGGGGCGAGTCCGACGACGTCGAGCGACGGATCGGCGAGTGAATGAAGTCCGGACACGAGGCCGCGCACGTAGGTGGCGATGCCGCCGGGCTGCGGTCGGTTGAGTTGCTCGATCGAGATGGTGATCGTCCGCGTCACGCCGTCCAGCCTCGCACGACCTCGCGATAGAGCGAGAGGTAGGCCCGCGCCGCCGTGTCCGGCGCGAAATCAACCGCCCGCGATCGCCCGGCGGCCACCATGATCGAGCGCCGTGACTCGTTCGTCCACATCTCTTCCAAGGTGTCACGAACATCGCGATCGTCCCTCACGAGCGCCGCGGCTCCCTCGAGCAGTTCACGGTTGATCTCGATCGCGCGCGCCAGTGTCGGGACGCCGGCCGAGAGGGCGGCGATGGCGAAGGACGGGAATCGCGCGCCGTCCGAGAGGTGCATGACGACGCGCGCGTGAGCGAGGGCGTCGCGCGCGTCCTGGCGGGCTCGAATCGTGACCCCTAGCCCACTGGCCCGGATCTTCTGGCCGGCCTCGGTACTGGCGAGCGCCACCACGCGCGAATCGTGATCCTTGGTGAACGCGATCAACTGCGGCGCGAGCTCGATGAACAGCTGGTCGACGCCCGTGATGTTGACCACCAGGTCCGTGCCGTCGTGCGTCTGGTCCACTAACGGCACCGCCGGCGGTACGACGACGACTCGACTGCGCGCGACGCCCAGGACGCTGATGACTTCGTGACTCGCACTGCGCGAGGACGCGACGAGCGTCGCGCCGCGCTCGACCGCACGTCGCAGTTGCGTGATGCGCAAGTGGGTATCGGTCTCGCCCCGCAGCGGTCGCAGGTCGTCGACCGACACGATCAGCGGGATCTTCTGCGTGGGCGGGGTCGCCAGACCGGCCACGTGCAACACGTCGACCGGTGGCAGGAGGCCGTCGATCGAACGCCCGAGGCTGCGTCGCCAGAGCGGTGACCAGAGGGCGCGCAGGGTCAGATGTGTTTCGCTGCTCGTGCGCGCCGACGTCCGCGATCGGAACCGAATCAAGTCGCACTCACCGGTGCGGTCCAGCGCGTCGGCCAGGTCGGTCATCGAGTTGCCCAGCGACTCCAACGAACCGTCTAGGTCCAGGCCGACGCGAAGGCTCGTAGGACTCACGAACCAAGAGCCAACGTTCGCATCGCGCTCGTCCAGATGGGCCAGAGCTTGGTGGCCCAGGCACCGAACGGTTCGGTACTCGTCGCCACGAGTCCGATCTGCTCCTCGGCGTTCAGCAGTATCAGCGCGCCGCTCTTCCCGAAGTGCCCGAAGCTGGCCGCCGGCCACTCCCCCATCCAGTGATGCTTCTCGCCCTGGATCTCCGGACCGAGGCCCCAGGGACACGGAGAGAACCGACCGAATCCGGGAACGAATCCGTCGAGGTGCGGGACGTACGTCGTGATCAGACGGTTACGCGTCTCTTTCGCGACGCCGTCCGGTCGCAGCCAGGCGACGGCGAGCGTCGCCAGGTCGTTGGTCGATCCGACGACGCCGGACGAAGGTGGACCGTCGAGTGTCGTCGTGGTCATGCCGAAGGGGCGAAAGACCCGTTGGTCCAGCCAACTGTCGGGCGTGTTCTCCCCCAAGATCGAGTCCACGGCCCACTCGATGCCGTAGTTCGAGTAGATCCGCTGCGTCGCGACTGGCACGACCGGATCACCCTTTTCGAGCCCCAGTCCACTGCTGTGCGACAGCAGGTTGGCGAGCGTCGAGCCGGGAGGTCCGGCGCTCTGGTCGAACCGCTGCAGCTCCCAATCGCTCTCTACCCCGAAGGCCAGGGAGACGGCCATCTTCGAGACCGAGGCCCACGGACGGACCTCGTCGAGGTCGCCGGCTTCGGCGATGCGCCGCACTATCCCGCCTTCCAGCGACAAGAGCACCACGGCGGGCGTGCCGGGCCACCCGTCGAGAAGGGAGTTTGCGCTCACCACTCGATGCTACCCAAGGCTCCCGTAGAGTCTCGGGGGTGATAACGGTTCTCAGCGGCGGTGTCGGCGCGGCTCGACTGTTGGCGGCACTGAGTTCGTCGATCGATCCGAGTGAGTTGACCGCGATCGTGAACGTGGGCGACGACCTAGTCATGCACGGGCTCACGATCTGTCCCGACCTCGACACCATCATGTACACGCTGGCCGGTCTCAACAATCACGAACTCGGATGGGGCCTCGCCGGCGAGAGCTGGCGCGTGATGGAAGAGCTCGACGCCCTGGGCGGGGCCGCCTGGTTCCGCTTGGGCGACCGCGACCTCGCGACGCACCTCTACCGCTCTCAGCGTCTCGGCGAGGGCGCCACGAAGACCCAGGTCACGACCGAACTCTGCGAGCGGTTGGGCGTGCGGGTGCGGCTGCTACCGGTCACCGATGACGCACTCGCCACGTACTTCGACACCGAACTGGGTCGGATGAGCTTCCAGGAGTACTTCGTGCACCACCACCACGACGTGACGGTGACGGCGATCGACATCGTGGGCGCCGACGAAGCGACCGCCACTTCCGAGGTGATCTCGGCTCTACATGAGGCGTCGCGCATCGTCATCGCTCCGTCCAATCCGCTCATTTCCATCGATCCGATACTGCGCGTGCACGGCGTACGCGAGGTCCTCGAGCAACGACGCGACGTCGTCGTGGGGGTCTCGCCCATCATCGACGGTCGCGCCCTCAAGGGCCCGGCCGATCGACTGCTCGCCGAACTCGGACACGAAGTGTCGTGTCTCGGCGTCCTCGATTTCTACAAGGGGCTCGTCGGTCGCGTGGATCATCGACGAGGCCGATCACGAGCGGGCCGCCGCGGTGCGCGGTCGCGGCGTCGACGTCACGGTCACCACGACGATCATGTCCGACGACGAGAACGCCCGACGCCTGGCCGCGGCGGTGCTGGCGTGAACGAACTGCGCGTCATCCCCCTGCGGTCGCTGGCCATGGTGAACGACGGTGACGACCTCGTCGCAATGTTCCTCGAAGCGCTCGAGCAATCACATCTCACGCTCGAACACCGCGATCTCGTCATCGTGACCAGCAAGGTCGTCTCGAAGTCCGAGGGCCAGGTGGTCGAATTCGACGGCACCGAGGAACACAAGTCCGCCTTAATCGAAGGAGAGTCCGCGCGGATCCTGCGTCGTCGCGGACCGCTGCGCATCACCGAGACCCGTCACGGCTTCATCAACGCCAACGCCGGGATCGACCTCTCCAACACCGACGACGGCACAGCCGTGTTGTTGCCGAAGGATCCCGACCGTTCGGCGCGGCGGTTCCGAGCCGAGATCCAACGACGCTGCGGCGTCGAGATCGCGGTCATCATCACCGACACGTTTGGTCGAGTCTGGCGCGTCGGCGTCACCGACGTGGCGATCGGCTCGGCGGGCGTGAAGCCGATACTCGACTTGCGCGGCACGACCGACGCCACCGGCCGCGTGTTAGAGGTGACCGAGGTCGCGATCGCCGACGAGATCGCCGGGGCGGCCAACCTCGTGCTCGGCAAAGCCGAAGCGACGCCGTTCGCTATTCTGCGCGGTCTCGACGACTCGTACTTCGGTGAGGGATCGATCCAGGAGGACGCCCTTCGCCGTTCGAACGAAGACCTCTTCCGCTAGTTAGACGCCGCCCAGACGCACCTCGCCGGAGAGCTCCGAGGCCGGCGCCACGTGTTCGTTCGCGCCGACGACGCAGGTCGCACCCAGTTGGGAGTAGCGACCGATCACCGCACCCGGACCGATGATCGAAGAGCGGATGACGCAGTTGCTCTGCACGATCGCCCCGGGGAGTAGGACGGTCTCTTCCAAGACGACGTTGGCGCCGATCACGCAGTCGCTGTCCACGACCGAATTGGTGAGCGTCGCCGTGGCGTCCACGGTGCTCGAGGGGTGACGCCACGAACAGTCCACGATGTTCGTGAACTCGTGCATGCCCTGACGACCGTTCAAGATGTCGACGTTCGCCTGGAGATAGGCCTGGGGCGTGCCGGTGTCGAGCCAGTAGGCGCCGTCCACCATGGCGAACAGCTCACCGGCTGCGGCCAACGCCGGGAAGGTATCGCGTTCGATGCTCACGCGACCCGTCGTCGGCGATTCGATCGAGCGCGCCCGGCTCGAAGATGTAGGTCCCGGCGTTGATGTTGTTCGTCGAGGGCCTCGTCGCGCGGCGGCTTCTCGACGAAGGCGATCACCTGACCGTCGGGCGCCGTGGGCACCACGCCGAATCTTGAAGGGTCGTCGACCGGGTGCAGCGCGATGGTCGCTTCGCCTCGATGGGAGAGATGGAACGCCTTCAACGTGGTGATGTTGAGGTCGGTGAGGACGTCGCCGTTGACGACCAGGAACGTCTCGTCAAAGCCGAACTGTGTCGCGGCGAAGCGAATGGCGCCGGCGGTGTCGAGCGGTTCGGGCTCGACGGCGTAGTCCACGCGCACCCCGGCGATCACGTTGCTCGGGTAGGCCTCGGTGAACTGTTCCGGGAGATAGCCCAAGGAGAGCACCGCGTCAGTGACGTCGTGGCGTCCGAGCCACTCGAAGACACACTCGATCATGGGCACGCCCACCAGGGGCAACATCTGTTTGGGCGTCTCGTAGGTGAGAGGACGCAAACGCGTACCTTTACCGCCGACCAGAATGATCGACTTCAAGCTCAGCCCTTGGTCGTCGTGGTGACCGGCTTCGTGGTGGTCGTACCCGACGGCGTTGTCGTGGTCGTGGCCGGCGGCGTCGTGACCGTCGTGGTCGGCGTCACGGAAGTGCTGTCGGCCACCATGGCGTTGTCGGTCTGCGGCCGTGGCGGCTTCGGCGTGACCCCGACGGGATCGAAGGCCATGGTGATGCGCATCTCCGGGGCGAACTTGATCGACGCGGGGTTCGTCGTGGTCTTCGGCTTCCCACCGAACGACTTCCAGTAGGCGTAGCTGACCTTGCCGGTCTGACCCGCGTAGAGCGCGCCCTTGCCCGACGGACAGGCCTGACCATTCGTGTAGTTGGTCTTCGGGTTCGCGGTCCCGAGGTCGTTCTTCGGAACCTGGATCTGGCTCGACGAGATGATGAGGCCGGGATACTCCGCGGCGAACTGCGACAGCGTCGCGTTGTTGCCGGAGTCGGCCGCCGAGACCGGGCTGATCTTGAGGACGTCGGCCGGGAGCGCGTACATGCCCTGTGCCTTCAACGCGGAGTCGGTCGAGAGGTACGGCAGGTACTTGCCGCAGGCCTGGATCGAGAGGGCCGCGTACCAGGTGGTACCGATCTTGGGCGCGATGCCGGCCGGATGCTTGGCCGGGTGCTGGTACTCGTAGCGCGCGAAGACCGTCGCGACCAGGCCGAGGATGACGATGACCGCCAGGGCGCCGTAGAAGTTGCCGGGACGGGTCTTCTTATAGGCCTTGCCGCCTCCTGACGCCCCGACCCTACTTACCCATCTGCCTGTTGCGCTTTTAGCCACGGAGACCACGCTACTAAACAATGGAACATCGAAAAACGCACGGCATAGGGCGGAGATTGATGTTGCATGGTTTCTGGAACACCATGTATCACCGTTTCTGGGACACTTCCATTTTTCGTAGGGGCGGAGGGACTCGAACCCTCACTGGAGGCGGTTTAAGCGCCTTGCCTCTGCCAATTGGGCTACGCCCCCACGAACGGACGTTGCGATGTAACGGTAATGCATTGTAAAGATTTGCCAAACTCCATTAATTCGCAAAGGCCTTAACCTAGGCTTTGATTCATGATTCGCGTGCGTCGTCGGGGCACGACTCGATCAACTCCCCTCGTAGTGCTGGCGTTTTCCGTGGCCGCCCTCATCGTCACGCCCGTCGCGGCGCACGCGTCGAGCATCGGCGCGACCCAGGCCGAGATCGCCGCTTTGACCAATCGACTGTCGCGACTCGAAAAGACCAGCGAAATCACCTCGAACCAGTACGACGCCGACAAGGTCAAACTGGCCACGATCACGGCGAACATCAAGAGACTCCAGGGACAGGAGAAGGGCAAGCGCGCGGCGATCAAGGTGACCGCGAAGGAGCTGGTCCGGGACGTCGTGCGCGCCTACGTACTCGGCGCCTCGGACGCACAGATCCTGGCTCTCTTCGATCAGAACGCGACCCAGAGTGACTCGCGGACGATCTACGAGAACGAGGTCATCGGCAACCTCAACCACCTAAAACACACGTACCAGGTTCAGAAGTCCTCTCTCGACTCCACCATCCGACTCGTCGGTGTTCAACGCCGCGACGCCCGTCAACAGACCTACGCGATGTCGCAGCTGCTCTCGCTCAACATCTACAACACCAACACCACGCGACACACGCTGAACGCGATGACCGTCGCCTTGAAGGGCGAGATCATCGCCTACGAGATCCAACAGGGGGTCTTGGCCGCGGAGAGCAAGAACCTCGCCGGCGAGGAGACCGCGATCACCGCCGCCTCGGCGGTCGGCGGACAGAACGCCGCCAACCAAGTGACCGAGGCCATCCAACAGGCGTCCCAGGCCGTCACCCTGGTCCAAGTTGGGAGCAGCGCCCAGGGTCTGGCGGCCGTGCACTACGCCGAATCGCAGATCGGCGTGCCCTACGTGTGGGGCGGCGAGACCCCGAACGTCGGCTTCGACTGTTCCGGCCTCGTCCAGTGGGCCTGGGCCAAGGCCGGCATCCAGATCCCGCGCACCACCGAGTCGCAGTGGCCCGACCTGGTCCACGTGGCGTTGAACGATCTTCAGCCGGGTGACCTGCTCTTTTACCTCAATCTCGACGGCGACAACGCCGTCGACCACGTCGTCATGTACGTCGGAAGCGGCCCCTGGGGTTCGAGTACGGTCATCGCCGCCGCCCACACCGGCACCAACGTCGAGCTGGCGCCGGTCTTCACCAACGGACTGATCGGGGCGGCGCGCCCGTAGACGTCAGCGGTCGCGAACGGAGTTCGACTTCGCCGAGAGCGCGCTGGAACCGTCGGCGTTGGTGGCGCGTACCGCGAAGGCGTAGTGCAGTTTCTTGCTGAGTCCCTTGAACGTGCACGACGTGGCGTGCGTGACGCAGGTCTTGGACTTGGGCAGCGACACCACCGTGTAGGACGTGATGGCGGTTCCGCCGTCGTTCGCCGGCGCGCTCCAGCGCACGGTGATGACGCCCTTCTTGTCGACGGCCGTCACGTGACGCGGCGCCAGAGAGACCGTGGTCGGGGCGACCAACGACGAGTTGACCACGAAGAGCTGCGTGTTCTGACTCGCGTCGGTGTACGAACCCTGGACCCCGCAGCTGCCGTCACCGCTGCACGACACCTGGGCGACCGCCGCCGTGCCGCCCTTGTTGAGCGTGGAGGTGCCGGGGATCTCGATGGGATTAGCCCAGGAGCCGCTCACTTCGTTGACCAAGAAGGCTTGGGAGTTGGAACCGGCGTCGGTGTAGGTACCGCCCGCGCTGCAGACGTCGACCGCGCTGCACGAGATCGCGGTGAGCGTCGCGCCGGCGCTGTTGTTGAGCGTCTGCACCCCCGGAACCTCAAAGGCGGGAACCCAACTGTGATTCGACTCGTCGACCACGAACGGCTGCGTCAGGCCCTGGGCGTCGGCGAATCCGCCAATCGCCGTGCAGTCGCCGGCCGAGGGACAGGCCACGCTGTTCAAGGAGTTGCTAAGTCCACTTCCCAGCAGTTGCGTGGCGAAGAGTTGCGTGGCCGTACCCCACACGCCGCCGACCTCGTTGACCACGAAGGCCTGGGACTGACCGGCCGTATCGAGGTAGTCGCCGCCGGCGGCGCAGTCGCCCGGGGCACCACACGACAACGCCGTCATGCTGGCCTGATTCTCTCGACTCAGTACCGCGACACCGGGAACGGCCGTCACCGGTCCCCACACGCCGTTGTCCTCTTCGATCAAAAAGGGCACCAGGGTCGTGGCCGACGGGAGGATATCGACCACGTTGCCGCCCGCGACGCACGTCGTCGCCGACGAACAGTCGAGGCCGCCAACCAAGGCGATGCCACTCGGGTTGAACGACGCGGATCCCTGCGCCTCCACCGGCGCGGACCACACGCCGTTCGTCTCCGTGAAGAGGATGGGCTGCGCGATATCGGTGACGTGATCGAGGTAGCTGCCGGCGCCCACGCACGACGTGGTCGACGTGCACACCAGAGTGAGCATCTCGCTGGCGTCTTGAAAGGTCAGGGTCGTAAAGTCGGGAACCTCGGTGGGGAATCCCC
Source organism: uncultured Acidimicrobiaceae bacterium (assembly GCA_963703105.1). Classification (GTDB taxonomy): domain Bacteria; phylum Actinomycetota; class Acidimicrobiia; order Acidimicrobiales; family RAAP-2; genus RAAP-2. The sequence continues at coordinate 854,542 of OY969792.1, forward strand.
AGGTTCCGTTCACCTGGTTGATGACGAAGGTATGGAGCGCCGCCGAGTTATCGGTGTAGATGCCCTCAGCGGTGCAACTCCCGGCCGCCGGACACGAGATGGACACGACTTGCCCCATCCCGCCGACGTTGAGCGCCGCGGCGACCTCCGTGGCCTTCGACCACACGCCGTTCGTCTCCTGGGAGAGGAACGCCTGGACGCTTTGGTTACTGTCGGTGAAACCACCACCGCTGACGCAGTTACCCGACGACGTGCAGACGATCGGGCCGGGCGAGGCCGCGGTCTGATTGAGGGCCGACAGTCCGGGCATCTCGATCGCGTTCGTCCAGTACGCGTCCGCGTTCGCCGCGGTGATCGAGAGGAGATTGAAACAGAGCATTGCGGTCGTGGCCGTGAGTACTGTGACGACGCGCCGGCGTCGTGCGGCCCGTCCAAAGTTGGTCGATAACGGCGACGCCACACGCGATTCATTCATTGCCGACTCCTCGCGCAAACACCACTTTGGCCCGCTGAAGGCGAGAATAGCAAAGTTCACATCTTCACAGATTTGGCCGAATCGCGCTTCGATGGCAGCGAGAGTGAGCGATCGCTCCGGGAGAGTGCGTGCGACGGAGACGCTGATCGAGCGCCAAATGAGAAAAGAATCGCTCTCAGTCGCGTCGCGGTAACAGCCAGTCGGCGACCAGTTCGGGGGCGCGGTCGCCCCACTCTTCGGCCGTGATGGCGTAGCGCGCGTGGTCCTCCCACGCGCCGTCGATCTCCAGGTAGCGCTCGGCGATTCCCTCGAAGCGCACGCCCAGCTTCTCGACCACGCGGCGCGACGCGGCGTTGCGCGGGATGATATTGACCTCGATTCGGTGCAACTTCAACGACTCGAAGGCGTACTGCAAGAGCACCACGACCGCTTCGGGCATCAGACCCTGACCGGCGACGGCCTCGTCGATCCAGTAGCCGACGAAGGCCGATTGGAGCGGGCCGCGCTGGATCGACGACAGCGTGATCTCGCCGAGGAAGCGGCCGTCCTGGAAGATGCCGAAGCCGAAGCCGGTGCCCAGCTGGCGTTCGCGCTCACGGATGGCGCAGCGGCTCACGAAACTGCGTTGGTCGTCGGCCAGGTGCGACGAATGCGCCGAACGGGGCTCCCACTTCAACAGCCACTCGCGGCACCTGGTGCGCACTTCGTACCAGCTGTCGTAGTCCTGCTCGGTCATCGTGCGAAGGACAATGCGACGGCCGTGCAGGGATATGGGTGAGTAGATGGCGGTTCGCGTGCTCATCGGGATCGAGTCCTCACGCCTCCATCGTTACAGGTCGCGGGTACACGCGCATTTCGCTAGGTAAGGAGCGACGCCGTGATGCCGTCGAGGATGTCGTTTTCCGAGGTGAGCAACTCGGTGGCGCCGAAGCGGGTCATGACCGCGGCCAGGATGAAGAGGCCGGCGTGGAGCACGTCTTCGCGCCCGCGCACCATGCCGGGCCGCGCCAGGCGGGCCTCGGGCGTCTCACTGGCGAGGCGGTCACGCCAGAGCTCGACCGTCGCCAGCGAGAGTCGTCGGTGGTGCACCGCGTCGCGGTCGTACACGCTGAGGCCCGCGTCCAGCTGGGCCAGGGTGGAGACCGATCCGGCCAACCCGACCAGGCGAACATGGCCGACCAGCGTCGCGAAGTCCGGCACCGCCGTCCAGGCGCGGTCGAGTTCCTCGTCGATCATCGATTGAGCCGCGGCGGCGCTCGGTGCAGTGACGACACCCTTGCCGAGGGCCCGCTCGGTCACCCGCACGCAACCCAACTGCATGGAGTAACTCTCCATGACACCATCGATCTTCGCGGCCAGTTCCGTCGACCCCCCGCCGACGTCGACGATGAGCGTCGAACGATCGTCCGGGGGCAGGCCGGACGTGGCGCCGACGTAGGAGAAGGCGGCCTCCTCGTCGCCGGCGAGGATCCTGACCTCGACGCTCGTTCGTCGTCGCGCCTCGTTCAAGAACTCCGGGCCGTTGCGAGCGTCGCGCACGGCCGAAGTCGCCACGAGCAGTCCTCGGACGACGCCCGCCTCGTCCATCAACTTCCGATACTCACTCAACACGTCGTAGGAGCGCTGCAGCGCCTCCGCCAACAAGGTGCCCGACGCGTCAACGCCCTGGCTGAGTCGAGTGATCCGGGTCTCTCGACGCAGGGTCTCGTTCCTTTCGTTCACGATCAACAGCCGGGTGGAGTTGCTCCCGCAGTCCAGCGCCGCCACGACCTCAGCCACGGGGGTCCTCGGCTATCAACTCCGGCGGATCTACCTCGAGGGCCACGAGCTCGCCCACGGGATCCCTTCCCCCGGCGAGGAAGTACGCCAGATGGGCGTGCAGACACTTGACGCCGACGCGCGTGCCGCCGACGCCGCCGCTCGGCTGCGCGCCGTCGGTGCGCACCGTGGCGCGACGACGGCGCTCGGCGTACTCCTCGTGGGCCGATTCCAACGCCTCCGCATCGACCAGGTCCTCGAACTGGTGGACTCCCCCGGCGCCTTCCAGGCGACTGACCGCTTCGTGCAACTCCGGGTCCACCAGCCAGAAGAGCGTCGGCATCGGCGTGCCGTCACGAAGGTGCGGTTCGTTTTCGATGACCACGGGGCGTCCGTCGAGTCGTCGCACCACGACGGCGCACCGTCCCGAGAGGGGCCGACCGAGGTACTGCTCGACCACGGCGAGGTCGCCGGGCGTCGCGTCGCGGAAGGTCAACGCCAGAACTCGAGGGTGCGCATCAAACGCGAGAGAAAGGCTTTGGCCGACGAATGGTGTTTCACCGCGGTCGTCGTGTTCGACGACGCCAAGGACGAGACCGACGAGGGCGAGACCAGGGGCTGCAGACCGGGGTCGCCGGTGCTCTGGTCGGCGCTGCCCGGTCCGACGCCCGGCAAGACCTGGATGAGGCTCTGGCCGGGTGAGACGAGTTGGTACTGCTCGCGGGCCAGGAGGATCGCCGCGGCTTTGGAGTCGATGGACTTGGCCTGGAGCGTGAGCGCCCGCTGTTGCGCCTTGATGGCGTTGATCTGCGAGGTCGTGGAGTTCAACTCACTCTGCTGGTGCCAGATCTCGTTCAACGGGAACCATCCGACCAGCATGATGGCGGCCGTCACGACGGCGAGGGGCACCATCCAACGGTTGCGTTCGCGAGTTACCGATCTATTTGTAGCTGACACCTGCCGCCCCCGACAAAGACGATGCACCAAGAAAACGGGCCTGATCCCCGAGCTGTTCCTCGAGTCTCAGCAACTGATTGTACTTCGCCACTCGGTCGGTACGTGCCGGCGCACCACTTTTTATCTGTCCGGCGTTGGTCGCGACCGCGACGTCGGCGATGGTGGTGTCTTCGGTCTCGCCGGAACGGTGCGATATCACAACGCTGTAACGATTTTCGATTGCTAAACGAACGGTGTCGAGTGTCTCACTCAACGTTCCGATCTGATTGAGCTTGACGAGAATGGAGTTCGCCACGCCGAGGTCGATTCCCTTTTGCAGCAGGGACGTGTTGGTGACGAAGATGTCGTCACCGACGAGTTGGATCTTCTCACCGAGTCGCTTGGTCAGCGCGGCCCAGCCGTCCCAGTCCTCTTCGGCCATGCCGTCTTCGAGCGACACGATCGGATAGCGCTCGGCGAGGTCGGCCCAGTAGTCGACCATCTCGTCGCTGGAGAGCACGCGACCTTCACCGTCAAGGTGATAGGCGCCGTCGCGGTAGAACTCCGAGGCCGCCGGGTCGAGCGCGATGGCGATGTCGCGTCCCGGCGTGCGACCGGTCGATTCGATCGCCTCGACCAGCACTTTGACGGCGGTCTCGTTATCGGGTAGATCCGGACCGAAGCCGCCCTCGTCGCCGACCAGCGTCGAGAGGCCCTTCTTCGTGAGGAGCGCCTTCAGCGCGTGGTAGGTCTCGGTGCCCCACTGCAGTGCTTCGGAGAACGTGGCCGCGCCGATCGGCATGACCATGTACTCCTGGAAGTCGATGGAGTTCTTGGCGTGCGCGCCTCCGTTCACCACGTTCATCATCGGCACCGGCAGCACGTGGGCGTTCACGCCGCCCAGGTACTGAAAGAGCGGTCGATCGCACTCCATGGCGGCCGCCTTGGCGGTCGCCAGCGACACCGCGAGGATCGCGTTCGCGCCGAGTCGAGCCTTGTTCGGGGTGCCGTCGAGGTCGATCATGGCGAAGTCCACCGCGCGCTGGTCCTGCGCGTCGAAGCCCTCGAGGAGGTCACTGATCTCGCCGTTGACGTACTCGACCGCGTTCGATACGCCCTTGCCGCCCCAGGCCTCGCCGCCGTCACGCAGCTCGACCGCTTCGTGGATACCGGTCGAGGCCCCCGACGGTGACACCGCGCGACCGGAGGCGCCCGACTCCAGGTGGACGTCCACCTCGACGGTCGGATTGCCCCTCGAGTCGAGGATCTGGCGTCCCAGGACTATTTCAATCGCACTCATGACGCGGCTCCTCTTGGTTTTGACCTACAGAATAGTCGTCGACGATTTTCACTCCGGACGTTGTTCGACGCTGCGTATCTCGTCGCGCAAGGCACGCGCGCGGTCCCTCAGGACGCCTTCTAAATCGACGCCGGCCCACTGCGCCATCTCCACCAGCGCGACGATGGCGTCGCCCCATCTGTGGTCGACGTCGGAAGAGGACTCGGCGTCGTCGACGCCGTCGTCTCGTAGCGACAGCGTTCGCACCGCGTCGAGCACCGTGACGCGCGAATCCTCAGCCTCGCGGCGACGTTCGACGAGCTTCGCCTTGCGCAGAAGTTTCGTGTACAGGATCAACGCCGGGAGCTGCCAGGCGATGCCGTCGGTCACGCTCTCGCGACCCTTCTCCTCGCGCTTCAGCACCTCCCAGCGCTGCGCCACTTCGTTCGATCCGCTCACCCGCACGTCTCCGAAGACGTGCGGGTGCCGTCCGGTCAGCTTGTCGCGCACGCCGTCGGCGATGGTTGCGAGGTTGAACAGGTCCTCTTCGTCGCCGAGTTCGGCGTGAAAGACGATCTGGAACAGGAGATCACCCAGTTCTTCTTCGACGTGGGCCGCCTCGTTGGATCGTTGTGTGTCGTCGACACGCACGAAGGCCTCGAGCGCGTCGAGCGTCTCGTAGGCCTCCTCGAGCAGGTGTCGCGTCAGTGAGGCGTGCGTCTGCTCCTGGTCCCAGGGACACTCGAGACGAAGACGGCGCATGAAGGCCACCAGGTCGTCCATCGCCTCGCCGGCGGTGCGCAGTCCGTCGATCCAGAGTGACGTGAGGTGATCGACGTCGCTGAAAGAGACCAGCTCCGACGCCGCGAGTTCGACGATCACCTCGTCCTTCAGTCCCACGTGATGCAACACGGTGACCACGGTGGTGGAGGGAAGTCGATCGGCGACGCTCGCCAGTACCTGCGAGGAGTACGTCTGCAAGACCAGCAAGGGACCGGGACCGCGCAGCGGTTCGACGTCGGCCAGGGCGTCGACCACGCGCAGTCCGCCCATCGGGTCACGTCCGAGCGCGGCGCACACGACGTCGATGACCGAGACGGCCGGCTCCAAGACCGTGATGACGTCCGGCGACGCCGCCAAGAGCTCCACCGTCCGCTCGGCCACCGCGGGCGACCCGGGCACGGCGTAGACGACCTCGCCGCCCGGTGCGGTACGCGCCAGTTCGATGAGGTCCGCCACGATCACCCGGTAGAGCTCGTCGAAGGAGTCGGCCGATTCGTAGAAGTCGTCGTAACTCGTCACGTCACCGAGGGCGTCGGCGGCCGGGTGGACGCGGGTGCGCAGTCGTACGATCGGGGCGGAACCCAAGAGGTCGAACGTACGGCGCGTGATCAACTCGGCGTCACCGGGGCCGAGTCCGACGACGCGTACGACGGGCTTCACTTATACGTGGAGGCGCCGACGCTGAGTGCCGCCACGGTCTGTGAACCGACGACCGAACTCGTAGGCGCCGCGGGCGCGAAAACCGTCGGGCCGCTCGAGCTGAGTCCCCAACGACCGAAGGCCGGGTCGACGGCGATGGCCGACAGGTAGAGAATGCGTTCTTTTTCGGTGTTGGCCGCGGTGGCGTTCTTGCTCTGGAGGTCGCTGAACACCGCGTTCTCGGCCTTGGCGAAGGTGGTCGGCGTGCGCGCGACGAACAGAGCCGCCGGTGCGTTGGCGTAGGTGATCTGTTCGGGCGTGCTGGGGTAGGAGTTGATGGGTGCCGACATCGTCGCGGTCTTCACGCCGCTGTAGGAGGTACTCGATGGGCCGAAGCAGCCGTAGACGCCGCCGGTCTTGGCCGACGAATCGATGGAGAACTTCTCGGCGAGCGCGCTAACGCTCATCCCGGCCTTCTCGCCGGCGACGAAGGCCGCGACCTTGGTCGGTTCGACGACGGCCACGCTCACGCAGATGTAGTCCGAAGTGTGCGTCGAGTAGTACTGCTTCATCGAGGTGACGGTGAGCGGGACCGTCGTATTGAGCTTGGACACCAGATCGAGCGAGGCCGCCTGCGACGCGATCTCGAAGTTGCGCATCTCGGTCGGCATCTCAGCGAGCGCCTGAGTCGCCAGACCCGGACACGGCGTGCTCTGCGCCGTCGAGGCGGACGTGAGCTCACTTTCCAGGGACGTTTGCGCACTGGCTAACGCGGCGGCGTCGGGGTGAAACTTCAGGGTCTGGGCGGCGAAGTCGTCGATGGCCAGACCTTCGACGCGCAGATTGGCCCACGCCGCCGCGCCGGTGGCCGTCACCGACGCCCCGCCCGCGCCGGCGCCGAAGCTGGCGCCATTGAGCACCGAGATGTAGCAGTCCAGCGTGGGATTCGACGAGATGGCCGCCAGCTCGCTGCGAAAGTCCGCACTCGACACCGTCGAGCCGTTGACCGAGATGCCCGAGGAGTGGTTGCTGAGTCCGTAGAACGTGGCGCCGAGGAGAGCCAAAACCAGGAGGGCAACGATGCGGCGCACCTAGCAACACTACCGAGTCAGGCGTGGGCCTCTTCCGACACCGCGACCAGTGAACGCAGCATCTCGAGCAGCGCGCGCGGCGTCGTACCTTCATTCGTGACCTCGACGCGTAACTCCTTGGTCTCCTCGTTGTAAGCCCGAGAACCAAGGGTTCGGCGCAGGCGCATCTGCTGGGAGAGCGTGAGGTCGAGCGGTCCGATCTTGACGACGGGCTTGGTGCGGATCCCGACGCGAGCGGGCAACACGACGACCGAGCGCACGCCGTGCGCGAGGCACTCGAGGCGCAGTTCGCCCAGCTCGAGCAGACCCTGCGCCGGCGCGGGCAGCGGCCCGTAGCGGTCGAGCCACTCGTCACGCAGGTCGTGGAGCTCGTCGAACGTGGCGACGCCGACCAGCCGGCGGTAGGCCTCGAGTCGGGCGTCGTCGGCCTCGACGTAGTTCTTGGGCAGGTGGGCCTCGCCGGGCACGTCGAGGTTGATCGACACCACCTCGGGCACCACGAAACCCTTGGCGTCGGCGACGGCCTCGGCGACGAGTTGCACGTAGAGGTCGTAGCCGACGGCCGCGACCGGTCCGGACTGGTCGTGGCCCAAGAGGTTGCCGGCGCCGCGGATCTCGAGGTCGCGCATGGCGATCTTGAAGCCGCTGCCCAGCGCGGTGTTGTCGCCGATCGTGCGAAGGCGCTCGTAGGCGGTTTCGGAGAGCACCTGGTCGGCCGGGTGGAAGAGGTAGGCGTAGGCCCGCTGGCCGCTGCGCCCGACGCGACCACGTAGTTGGTGCAGCTGTCCCAGACCGAGTCGCTCGGCACGGTCCACGATCAACGTATTGACCGAGGGCAGGTCGATGCCCGACTCCACGATCGTGGTGCACACCAACACGTCGAAACGGCCCTGCCAGAAGTCGACCATCACGCGCTCGAGCGTGCCCTCGTCCATCTGTCCGTGGGCCACGGCAATGCGCGCGTCGGGCACGAGCTGTCCCAGTCGTCGAGCCGTCTGGTCGATGTCCGAGACCCGGTTGTGCACGAAGAAGACCTGACCCTCGCGTAGCAGCTCTCGGCGCATCGCCTCGACCACGGCCGCTTCGTTGAACTCCCCGACGTGCGTGAGGATCGGCCGCCGGTCGGCCGGCGGCGTGGTGATCATCGAGAGGTCGCGGATGCCGACGAAGGCCATCTCCAGGGTCCGCGGGATCGGGCTGGCGCTCAGCGTCAAGACGTCAACCCCGATGGAACGGGCCTTGATGGCCTCTTTGTGCGTCACCCCGAATCGCTGCTCCTCGTCGACCACGAGGAGACCGAGGTCTTTGAAGCCGACGTTGTCGGACAGCAGCCGGTGCGTACCGATGACCACGTCGACGCTGCCGTCTTTAAGTCCGGCGATGGTCTCGTTGCTCTCGGCGTCGTCGACGAATCGACTGAGCATGGTGACCTTCACGGGAAAGCCGGCGAAGCGATCACTGAAGGTGGCGAAGTGCTGACTCGCCAACAGCGTCGTGGGCACCAATACCGCGGCCTGCTTACCGTCCTGCACCGCCTTGAAGACCGCGCGGATCGCCACCTCGGTCTTGCCGAATCCGACGTCGGCGCAGACCAACCGGTCCATCGGACGGGGCAGCTCCATGTCGGCCTTGACGTCCTCGATGGCCTGGGCCTGGTCGGCGGTCAAAGTGTAGGGAAAGAGGTCCTCCATCTCTCGTTGCCATTCGGTGTCGACGCCGAAGGCGTGTCCGACCGCGACGTTGCGCTGGCGGTAGAGGTCGACCAGTTCTTGCGCCACTAAGAAGGCCGCGGCCCGCGCCTTCGCCCGGGTCTTTTGCCACTCGGCGCCACCCATGCGCGAGAGCGCCGGGTGCTCGCCGCCGGAGTACGGGGTGAGGGCGTCGATCATCTCGGTGGGCCAGTAGCTGCGCCCGTCCTTGAACTCGAGGATCAGGTAGTCGCGCGTCGTGCCGTTGATGGCGCGCGTCGTCGTCCCCGAGAAACGGGCGACGCCGTGCTGGCGATGGACCACCAAGCTGCCGACGGCCAGGTCGTCGAAGAACCCGTCGACGTTTCGCGTGCGCGTGCGCGCCGCTCGGTGCACGGTCCGTCGCCCGGTGAGGTCACTCTCGCTCCAGACCACGACCTCGGGGTCGTCCACGCTGAATCCCGAAGCCAGGGAACTCTCGAGCACGGTGATGCGCACGTCGAGCACCTTGGTGGCGTCGGTCGAGACCTCCAGGGCCTCTGCGCGCAGCTGGTCGGCCATTCGTTCGACGGCCGCCGCGTTCGACGTCAGCACCACGCCGCGACGTTTCGTCGACCAACCACGCACGTGCGCGGCGATGCGCGCGGCGTCCCCCTGGACGATGGGCGGCGACGTCAGATTGAGTGGTCCGCGCTCCACGGCCAGTGACGCGTCCAGCGCGACGTCGATGCGACCCTCCAGGACCCGCGACCAGTCCTGGTGCAACAGGGGAATCTCCTCGGTCGCGCGCCACGTCGCCGCCACCGCGTCGGTCAACTCGCGCTCCTCCTCGAGGAGCTCCGCCAGGCGACTTTGCACCCGGTTGGGCTCCACGACGACGACCGTCGCTCCGACGACGTCGTCGAGCAGCGTGCGCGGTTCGTCGACGAAGAGCGGCATCCAGCCCTCCATCCCGTCGAAGAGTCTGGCCTGTCGCCAATCGGTCGAAGGTCGAGCGGCCCCACGGTGCATCGTCGATCATGGCCTCGGCGCGTTGGCGAGCGTCGGGACTCAGGAGCCATTCGCGCGCCGGAGCCACCAGCGCCTGCTCGAGGTCGTGCAGCGAACGCTGGTTGGCGATGTCGAAGGAGGTCAGTCGTTCGACCTCGTCGCCAAAGAAATCGAGACGAATAGGGTCGTGACCCTGCGCCGGCCAGAGGTCGACGATGCCGCCGCGAACGGCGAACTCGGCGCGGTGCTCGACCAGGCTCTCGCGGCGATAGCCGAAGCGCGCGAGCGACGCGATGAACTCGTCGCGGTCGAGTTCGCTCCCCCGGCGAACCACCAGCGGCGCGACGATCGACTCCGGTGAAAGGACCTGGGCGATCGATCGGGCCGAGGCGATAATGACGCGCGGGCCCGTGCCCTGGGCGAGGCGCCAACGCAGCAGGGACCTGGTCGCCATGACCTGGTTGTCGGGGCTGACGCGCTCGAGCGGATGCGTGTCCCAACCCGGCCACAACGCGACTTCATCGGAGGGCCCGAGGAGCGCGGCGGCCGAATCGCGTATCTGTTCGGCCTCGTTCGACGTCGCCACCACAGCGAGCGTGAAGGGGTGGGCCAGCGCGTGGGAGGCGACGGCGAGCGGCGTGGCGAAGGAACTGGGGGTAGAAGGTCCCGCGCGGCGTTCTCGGCCACGACCGCCGGAGCGACGCGTTCGAGGACCCGTCGCAGGCCCGTCGCGTCACTCACGAGCGATTGACGCGCTGTTGGGCGTCCTCGAATTCATAGTCCAGGAGTATCTCCAACGCGTCGGCGGCAGCCTCCACGAACTCGGCCATAGCGAGCTTCCGCGCCCCGGTGGGACGTTGGAGCACGTAGTCGGCGCCCTGCTCTTTCGTGGGTGGTTTACCGATACCGATCCGCAGGCGCGAGAAGTCGTTGGTCCCCAACGTCTTGGCGATCGAGCGCAACCCGTTGTGTCCCGCCAGGCCGCCGCCGAATTTCAGCTGCAGTCGACCCGGTTCGAGATCGAGTTCGTCGTGGGCGATCACCAGGTGCGCGAGGTCCGTCAGCGACGTGCGTCGAAGGAGCGGGGCCAGGGCGGCACCCGATTCGTTCATGTAGGTCGTCGGCACGGCCAGGGTGACCGGGCCGCGCTCGGTCGGGATCGTGGCGCTCAGCGCACGCTGTCGACTCTCGTGTTTGAGTGTCAGGCCGCGTCGCTCGGCCAAGAGGCGCACGGCGTCGCCGCCGACGTTGTGTCGAGATCCCTCGAACTCTCCGCCGGGATTGGCCAGTCCCACGATGACCAGTGTGCTCGCACTCCCGCGTCGGTCGTGGTCGCGGTAGCGCCGAAGCGCCACGACCTACTATTCCGTGACTTCGATCGGCACCTCGACGTCCGCCTTGACGACAGGGGCCGTGGTGCGACCGGGACGAGACGTTACGACCGAGACCGTCGGGTCGCCGGCCGGCTCGACGCCCTTGGGCAGCTCGAGCTCCTCGACGCGAATCGTGCCGCCGACCTTGAGGTTCGAGATGTCGACGTCGATGTGGGTGGGGATCTGGTCGGGGCGGGTACGCACTTCGATGGAGAACATCTGTTGGTCGACCTCCCAGTCGGCGTGTCGCACTTCGACGGCGTCACCGATGATGTGGAGTGGTACTTCGACGACGACGGGCTGGTTGGGGTCGACGACCTGGAAGTCCACGTGCGCCACGGTGCCGCGCACCGGGTGACGCTGGATGTCGCGCGCCATGACGAGGAACTTCTTGCCGTCGGCGTCGAGTTCGATCAACGAGTTGATGCCCTGCTCGCCCGAGACGGCGGTGCGAAAGGACTTGGCCTCCACGGCGATCGTGAGCGGCTCCACGCCCTCGCCGTAGACGACGGCCGGGATCGAACCGGACAGGCGCAGGCGTCGAGCGTTGCTCGAGCCCTTGGCCCGGGTGGCGGTGGCGTTCAAAGTGGCGTGTGACATCGAAACTCCTGTTGGAGTGGCTGGCGCGAGAGTGGCGCGCACCGGAAATACAGTCTAGTGCGCCTCGGGCGAAGTCCCCAAGGTCAGAGAAGGTTCTCGCCGCCGAAGATGTCCGAGACCGAGGCGTCCTCGAAAATCGCCGATACGGCGTTCGCGACAATGGTGGCGATCGAGAGGATCTCGAGGTTCTCGAATCGGCGCTCGGGCCCGAGCGGCAAGGTGTCGGTGACGATCACTCGACTGATCGGCGCGTTGAACAGCCGGTCGACGGCCGGCGGGGAGAAGACGGCGTGGGTGGCCATCACCCATATATCTTCCGCGCCGTGCGCCTTCGAGCAGATCGCAGGCCGCGACGATCGTGCCGGCGGTGTCGATCATGTCGTCGATCAACACGCAGTGACGGCCGTTCACGTCACCGACGATGTGGCGCGCCTCGGCGATGTTGGCCTGACCGCGCGGTCGGGTCTTGTGGACCAACGCCAGGTCGCAGCCCAGGTGCTGGGCGTAGCGCTCGGCGACCTTCACGCGGCCGGCGTCCGGGGCGACGACCACCAGGTCGTGCGGGTTCTCGGCGTGGGTGATGAGGTACTCCTCGAAGACCGGCGCGGCGACCAGGTGGTCGACCGGGATGTTGAAGAATCCCTGGATCTGGCCCGAGTGGAAGTCGACCGAGAGCACGCGACTGGCGCCGGCGGCCTGGAGCATGTCGGCGATGAGCTTGGCCGTGATCGGCTCGCGCCCGGCCGACTTGCGGTCCTGGCGGGCGTAGCCGTAGTTGGGGATGACCGCGGTAATGCTCTTGGCCGAGGCGCGCTTGGCGGCGTCGATCATGATGAGCTGTTCCATCACGGCGTCGTTCACCGGCGTCGCGTGGGTTTGGACGATGAAGACGTGCGCGCCGCGGATCGACTCGTCGAAGCGGCAGTGGATCTCGCCGTCGGCGAACTCGCGCAGATTGGCTTCGGTGAGCGTGATGCCAAGCTTTTCGGCGATGTCCATCGCCAGGGCCGGGTGACAGCGCCCCGTCACCATCACGAGGCGTCGTTTGGCGAGTGTCTCCACGCGCGCCAGCGTACGTGGTTAAGGAGAGGTCGTTTAAGGGGTGCGGTAAGTGAACGGTGTGACGACCTCGCCCGACGCGATCACGGCACCGGGCGCCAGCACGACGAAGGACTCCACGCGCGCCTCGGCGCCGACGCGCGCGTTCGTCGCCTCGACCGTGGCCACCTGGGCGAACTCGCCGACGAACACGTCGTTCAAGATGGCGTTCGGACCGATGCGCGCACCGCGCTCGATAACGCAGTGACCCTTGAGCACCGTGCCCGGGAGGAGTGAGACCTCCGGGGCCAGCTCGACGTCGGCGTCGACGTAGGTGTTGAGCGGGACTCCAGATCACCACGCCGCGGTGCAGCCACTTCTCGTTGATCCGGGCGCGCAATACCGACTCGGCCTGGGCCAGCTGGACCAGGTCGTTCACGCCGGCCGCTTCGCTGGAGTCCTCCAACAACAGCGCCTGGGTGACGTGGCCGGCCTCGTGCGAGTACGGCGATGAGGTCGGTGAGGTAGTACTCGTGCTTGGCGTTCTGTCGTCCCACGCGACGAAGCGCCGGACCGAGCAGGCTCGCGCGCACCACCATGATCGAGGTGTTGATCTCGGTGATCAAGCGCTCGTCGGGACTGGCGTCTCGCTCTTCGACGATTCGGGCGATCGCGCCGTTCTTCGCGTGCACGATGCGTCCGTATCCCGAAGGGTCGTCGACCTCGGCGGTCAGCACGGTCAACGCCGCCTGACTCTCGCGGTGCACGTCGAGCAGTCGCGCCACGGTGCCCGGACGAAGCAGCGGCGTGTCGCCCGGCAGGATCAAGACGTCGCCGTCGCTCGCGCCCAGTTCGTCATCGATGGTCGGCAGCGCTACCGAGACCGCGTGGCCGGTGCCCAGCTGTTCGCTCTGTTCGACGAACATGAGGTTGACGTCGGCGCGGGCTCGCTCGGTCAACGACTTCTCGACCCACGTGGCGCCGTGTCCGACAACGACGACCGTCGCGCGCACGTCCTCTTGGGCGGCGGCGTCCAGCACGTAGAGCACCATGGGGCGACCGCAGAGATGATGGAGCGGCTTGGGACGGGTCGACTTCATTCTCGTTCCCTCGCCGGCGGCGAGTACCACGACGCAGGTTGGGCGGCTCACGCGTCCATCTTTACCACTGTTCTTCTACGATTCATGTCGTGAGTGATTCTCAGTACGACGAGTTCTCCTACTTCCACGAGAACATGAGCGAATGGGACATTGAGCCGTACGCGCCGAATGTCCGACGATTCTTCGTCACGGTCGACGGACTGCGCCAGCTGAGCGGACTGCGTTGGGGTGACGGTGATCCAGAATTGATACTTGCTCCACGGCGGCGCACAGAACGCCCACACCTACGACACGGTCGCACTCGCGCTGTCTCGACACTCCCTCATCGCGCTCGACCTGCCCGGTCACGGTCACTCCGATCCGTCGATCTACCCGGCGTCGGCGATCGCCAGCTCACGCCCACGACGTCGCGCGAGCGCTCGAACAACTCATCACTCCCCCGCGCCCGCTCGTCGGTATGTCCCTGGGCGGCCTGACCGCGCTGCTGGTGGCGCACGACCGTCCCGACCTCGTAAGCGCGCTGGTCTTGATCGACATCACGCCGGGCGTGAACGCCGACAAGGCGCGTCACATCACCGACTTCGTGAACGGCCCGACGTCTTTCGAGGACTTCGACGCGATGCTCGAACGCACTAAGCAACACAACCCGACGCGCACCGAGTCGTCGCTTCGTCGCGGCATCATGCACAACGCGCTGCAGCGCGCCGACGGATCGTGGGTCTGGCGTCACCAACAACACGGGAAGTCCGAACTGGAGGCGCCGAGCGCCGGCGACCTCTGGGAGAAGCTCTCCGAACTGTCGATGCCGGTCACCCTGATCCGCGCGATGGGACCGGGTTCGGTCGTCGACGACGAGGACGAGTCCGAGTTCGTGCGACGGCTTCCGAACGCAACCATCGTGCACGTCGAGAACTCCGGTCACTCGGTCCAGGGCGATCAGCCGTTGGTCCTCGCGGCCCTGCTCGAGCATCACGCGTTGAGGGCGGTTTAGCTGGCGGGGGAGGGCTCGAACCTCCAACCTACGGATTCAAAGTCCGTCGTTCTGCCGATTGAACTACCCGCCACCACTGGTGCTCGGACAATCTTCGGAGATTCTTAGCGAATGTCTGGAGACGCTTAACACCAACCAGCAACACTAGAGCCTGTAACAATGATCTGAGAAAGCCGCGCCGTGACCACCGCCCATCATCAAACTCCTACATCGCGATCGTCGACGACGACGCGGCGATTCGTAGTGCCCTCGGACGGGCGCTGCGAATGGAGAACTACGACGTCGAACTGTTCGAGGACGGCATCAGCGCGCTCAAGTCGATTCAACTGCGCGCACCGGACGCCATCGTGCTCGACCTGCAACTCCCCGACATCGACGGCCTCGAGATCTGTCGGCGCATCCGGCGCTCCGGCGACTCGACGCCGATCTTGATGCTGACGGCGCGCGACGCGGTGAACGACCGCGTCGCCGGCCTCGACGTCGGCGCCGACGACTACCTGGTGAAGCCCTTCGACCTGGCCGAACTGTTGGCGCGGCTCCGCGCCCTGTTGCGTCGTCACAACCTGATCGAGGGCGACGGCGCCGTGCTGCGCTTCGAGGACCTGTCACTCAACCCGCAGACCCGCGAGGTACATCGCGGCAGCTCGCCCCGTCGAGCTCACCAAGATCGAGTTCGACCTGTTGGAGCTGTTCTTGCATCATCCCCGTCAGGTCCTCACGCGCGACCAGATCCTCGACCTGGTCTGGGGCTACAACTTCGACTCCGGGACCAACTCCTTGGCCGTCTACATTGGCTATCTTCGTCGCAAGCTCGAGGAGGCCAACGAAGCGCGTCTGATCCAGACGGTGCGCGGCGTGGGCTACGCGCTTCGCATCACGTGACTTTTCGATCGCGGGTCATCACCGCGACGGTAGCGGCCGCCGCCATCGCCGTCATCCTCGGCTGCTTCGCCTCGTTCTTGACGACGCGCAACGCCTTGATTCACTCGGTTGACGCGTCGCTCCACCTTGAAGCGAAGCAGATGGGCCAGGGCGGACACGATATCCACATCGGTTCGGTCCTCGTCTTGCCGAACAGCAAGCTGGTTCCGATCCCATAGATGCCACGGTCCTCGCCGTCGCCAAGGGCAAGAGTTCCGAACTCTATCGCACCGTGGAGATTGGCAATAGCAACTACCGCGAACTTATCGTGCCCCTCCCTGCCAACTCCCTGGCCACGTGTGCCAACGGCTTTGAGTGCGTGATCAAGACGACATCGGCGGAACTATTCATCACCGACATTGACGGTCAGGTAAACGAGCTCCACTCCCTCGTGCGCACGTTGACGTTCGTCGCCGTCGGCGGATTGCTGATCGCCCTCGGACTCGGGCTGTTCCTTGCCCGCACCGCTCTTCGTCCACTGGAGGAGGTCACCAACGAGATCGAGACCGTCGCCGAGACCAACGACCTGGGGTACCGACTGACCGAGGGCGACGACGACGAACTCGGTCGACTGCGACGCGTCTTCAACCGACTGCTCTCCACGGTGGAGAGCAGCCAGATACTGCAGCGCCAGCTGGTGCTCGACGCCAGCCACGAACTGCGCACTCCCCTCACTTCACTACGGACGAATGCCCAGGTACTTAGTCGCGCCCAGGAGTTGACTCCCGAGGACCTTCGTCGACTCACCGACGACATGGTCACGCAGGTGGACGAGTTGGCCGCGCTGGTCACCGACCTCGGCGAACTCTCGCGCGGCGAGCGCAGCGAGGGCGCGATCGAAACCTTGAGGCTCGACGAGTGCGTCGATGAGTGCGTCGACACGGCACGCACCCACGCGCGTATCAAGGAGATCACGATCGACGTCGATGTCGAGAGTTCCAGCGTTCAGGGACGCCGGGACCGACTCGAACGCGCCATTTCGAACTTGCTCACCAACGCGATTAAATTCACGCCGCGCGGCGGACGCATCGTGGTCGAGTCACGCGCCGGCACGATTTCGGTGAGCGACAGTGGGCCGGGAATCGACGAGGCCGATCGGCCGTTCATCTTCGACCGCTTCTGGCGCTCGGCGTCGGCGAGAGCCCTTCCCGGATCGGGACTGGGTCTGTCGATCGTCGCCCAAGTCGTGGCCGAACTCCAGGGCAGCGTGTCAGTCGACCGCGACCCCGTGCTCGGGGGCGCTCGATTCACCATGACGTTGCCCATCGCGGACGACACCGAATGACGCTCATCCGACTGACCGGGTAAGGGTCAGGTCACCCGCGAATCGAACGCGTGAGCGGCTGGATCTAGCCCCCACGCACGGCGCGGGCTTCTGGTCGCCTCGGCCAGACCGAGTAAGTTAGTTCGAGCCATGGGATCACTAATCAAGAAGCGCCGTAAGCGCATGCGCAAGAAGAAGCACAAGAAGATGCTGAAGCGAACCCGCTTTCAGCGTCGCGCCGCCGGTAAATAGCCTTCGTCGACGCCTATCGCGGCGTCGTAGTGAGCGTGGACAACTGGAGAGGGCCCTCGGGACCGGTCATGTCCCAACGACTCGGCTAGGGCGTCCAGGTGGCCCTCGACGAACATCGACGATCCCGACCCGGCCAAACGGACCTGCGGACCGATCTCGGCGCGCAGCCACGACAGCGTCGTGGCCAGGCGCGGCTCGACCCGGCCAGCCGGCTCTTCCAGGTGATTCGTCCCCCTGGGTGACCAGCCCTCGGCGCGCATCTCGTCGTAGGCGGCGGTAACACGCCTCGGTCGAGACCCCGAAGTCCGGCACGATGAGGGTTATCTTCCGCTCCTCGAAGGGCAGGTCGCTGAGTCGTTCTCCCACCCCTTCGACCAGCGCGCGACCCCCGCGCTGACAGAACGGTACGTCGCCGCCGAGGGTCACGGCCAACTCGTTCGACACTCCCCCGGCCCAACGAAGGATCGCCGCCGCGTCGGCGCTGCCGCCGCCGAGTCCGCCGCCGACGGGAATCGACTTCTCGACGCGCACCCCGGCGCGTCGTCCGACCAGTCGAAGGGCACGCACTATGAGGTTGTCCTCGTCGGTGGCGATCTCGGTCGCGAAGGGACTGAGCACTTCGAGGTGGTCGGTGTGCTCGTCGATGAAGAGCACGTCGTGGAGGCTGATGGTCGTCATCTCGCTGCGCAGTTCGTGATAACCGTCGTCGCGGCGCCCGGTGATCTCTAAGTTCCACGTGAGCTTGGCGTGCGCCATCAGTTCGATCATCGAGCGGCCGCCAGTCGCGCGAACTCCTCGATGGTCAACTCTTCCGGCCGCCTGGTCTCGTCGACGTCGGCGCGTTCGAAGACCCCGTCGTTCGACCATCCGGCCAGCGAACGTCGCAGCATCTTGCGTCGCTGACCGAAGGAGGTGCGGATGACCTCGAAGAGGTCGGCCTCGCTCACGAGCTCCGGATCGACGCGCACGCGCGGGCGACGCACGATCGACACCAACGCCGACTCGACGTTGGGCCGGGGCATGAAGACCGTCGGACTCACCTTGCCCACCACGCGCGCGTCGGCGAAGTACTGGACGCGAAGCGACGCCGCCCCGTAGGCCTCGTCCCCGGCGTGGGCCGCGAAGCGCTCGCCCACCTCCTTTTGCACCATGACCAGCATCCGACGGATCAACGGCTCGCTCTCGAGGAGGTGGAGCACCAGCGGCGTCGCCACGTTGTAGGGCAGGTTGGCCACCACGACGGCCTCGCGTCCTTGGAGGATCTCCTCGTAGTTCGCGCTCAGCGCGTCGGCGTGATGCACGGTGACGCCGCGCGGTTCGACGATCGAGCGCAGGGGCTCGAGCAGGTAGCGGTCGACCTCCATGGCGTGGACATCGGCGCCGGTCTCGACGAGGGCCAGGGTCAGCGAACCCAGACCGGCGCCGATCTCCAGGACGAGGTCTCCCGGTCCCACCTCGGCCAGGCGCGCGATCCGGCGCACGGTATTGGGATCGACCACGAAGTTCTGACCGAGCGCCCGCGAGGGCTTGAGTCCGTACTCGTTGAGCAGGGCCCGGAGTTCGGTTCGCGTATGGGTCACCAAGAGACTTTAACGACGACCACCCCTTTGGCCAGAGGGGCCAGCTCTGCGGAACTGCACCGTGTCGAGGTCGACCACCCGGTTGCCGTGGGCCGCCTTCGCGGTCCGACGCGATGCAGTGGATCACCTGCCGGTCGCGAGGTCGCGCACGGTGATGCGCGTGCCGCGCGGCAGGTACCACGTGGCGCAGTGCCCGGGAATATAGCGGTACCACGTGGCGTCGCCGATGCGGTAGCGCCGCGGTCGCTTCTTGTGCTTGACGGTCGTGGTCGTCACCGGTACCTTGCAGATAGTCGTCGTGGTCGTGGGCGGCGGGAGCACCGTCGTCGTGGTCTCACCGGGAATCGTCGTCGAGGTCGGTAGCGATGTCGTGGTCGTGGGCGTCGTCGTGGTGACCGGCGTGCACGTCGGTCGGTGCTTCTTCAGCGTGGTGGTCGTCACCGGTTTGTGCACCGGCTTTCGAACGGGTCTCTTCGGCCGGGGCCGGTGGGTACTGACCACCAAGAGGATCGTGGCGTGCCAGCGGACCCGCGTCCCGGCCGCCGGGGACTGGCGCAGCACGACGACCCATTTGGCGTCTGAACTCCCTGGTCCGCGGGTGTCGAAGAAGAGCTGGACCCGCCTCATGACGGCGTAGGTGCGGGCCCGCGAGAGACCGATCGAGCCGCGGGACCCGGCGCGGACCGTGCGGGCTGGCGGTCGACGTGCGCACCGTCGCCTGGAAATGCCACGGCACCACGGTGCCGGGCCTGGGCGACTGGCCGACGGCCTCTCGCCACGTGCCGTTGGAACTGCCGGGTCCGGTCGTGACGAAGTAGAGCGCGTCGTGGCGCATCACGGCGTAGACCTGGGCGCGCGTGAGTCCGATCAGATCGGGCATGTGGCGTCGGGCGTGGGTCGCGGCACCGGCGTTCACGGACGTGGCGAGCACCGTGGACGCCACCAGTGCGACGATCATGATCAGTACCGACAACGGACGCCACGGCGCCCGCGGGTTTGATGCCCTCAGATCTCCACCCTCCGCCACCACACGGGGTCCTGGCCATCCCCCCGGCCCACAACGCTACGAGAGGGTGGGTCCCGGGGCAACTCGCCCCGACTCGGTACTCGAACTTCCTGGTGAAGCGAGCTTTATCGGGCGAGGCAACCGGAAAAGCCGGGCCGTATTCGCCCTGGTCGCCTCGCGGACCTCGACGAAGCTCTCGCCGCGCAGCTCGGCCACGAACTCACCCACCACCGTGACGTAGGCCGGTTCGTTGGCCTTCCCTCGATACGGCACGGGCGCGAGGAACGGGACTGTCGGTCTCGACGTGGAGCCGGTCCAGCGGCACGGTGCGCACCGCCTCGCGAAGCGACTCGGCGTTCTTGAACGTGACGACGCCCGGAGATCGAGATGTCGGCACCCAGGGCCGAGACAGGCCTGCGCGTCCTCGGGCGTGCCGGTGAAACAGTGCACCACCGTGCGCTCCGGTACGCCCTCGCTCGCCAAGACGTCGAAGAGGTCGTCGAAGGCGTCGCGGGCGTGGATCACGAGGGCGAGGTCCAACTCGTGGGCCAGAGCGATCTGGCGCGCGAAGGCCCGGCGCTGGTCGGCGCGCGGCGAGTGCTCGTAGAAGTAGTCGAGGCCGCACTCGCCTATTCCGACCAGCTTCGGGTGACCCTTGCGGGCCAGTTCCAGCACCGGTTCGAGGTCCTGGAGGGCGTCGTGGGGGTGCAGGCCGACGGTGGCGTAGATCTCGACCGGGCTTTCGAACTCCGTGATCTCGAGCGCCTGGGCCGAGGTGGTGGCGTCGGTGCCGATGACGACGACCCGGTCGACGCCGCCCTCGTAGGCGCGCGCCAGGGTGTCGCGCAGGGTCGCGGTCGTCGCTTCGTCGCCGAGGAAGTGGTCCTGGAGGTGACAGTGCGCGTCGCTCCAGTGACTCACTCGTCGCTCTTCATCCGCGGGAAGAGCGGTTCGCCCTTTTCAATGGCCGCGCCGCTTCGGTACTGACCCCACGCCGCTTTCACCGAGATCGGATCCGTGGGAAAGAGTCCGTCGATAGGCGATCCGCACGAGTCCGATGCGACGCCAGATCTCCTCGGCAGACGCTCGGCATGGCCGGCGAAACGAGGATCGCGACGAGGCGGATCGCTTCGAGGGCGTCGCCCATCACGGCGTCTAAGTTCGTCGCCCGGTTCCATCTTCCACGGCGCGCACCGTTCGAGGTAGGCGTTGGTCGCGCCGATGAGTCCCCAGGTCGCCTCGAGCGCGCTCTGCGGGGCGAAGGCGTTCCACGCCGCCGCGCTTTCGGTGATCGCCAGTTCCGCCGCTTCGCGCAGCGGCGAATCCGCGCGCGGGACCGGCGCCGACGCCGTCGCACTTGGTGGCGACGATGGTCGTCACGCGCGCCACGAGGTTGCCCAGGTTGTTGGCCAGGTCGGTGTTGTAGCGCGCGAGGATCCCCTCGTGCGAGAAGTCGCCGTCGTTGCCGAGGGCCGTCTCGCGCAACAGGTAGTAGCGAAGCGGGTCGACGCCGAACTCGTTGGTCAGCTCGATCGGCGCGATGTCGGTGAGGCGCACCGCCCCTTCGGCGGCCATGGTCTTGGAGAGCTTCTGGCCGCCCAGCAACAGCCAGCCGTGGACCTGCACGTGGCTGACCGGCTCGAGGCCGGCGGCCATGCACATGGCCGGCCACCAGACGCAGTGGAAACGGATGATCTCTTTGCCGATCAGATGGTGCGAGTTCGGCCACCACTTGGCCACCTCGTCGTCGTCGCGGCCGTAGCCGATGGCCGTGAGGTAGTTAATCAGCGCGTCGTACCAGACGTAAAAGACGTGTGCCTCGTCCCACGGCACGGGCACGCCCCAGGTGATCGAGGTGCGCGTGATCGAGATGTCGCGCAGGCCGCCCTTGATGAACGAGAGCGCCTCGTTGCGCTTGGTCTCGGGCGTCACGAAACCGGGGTGCGGCGCGTAGTGCTCGATCAGCCGCTCTTCGAAGGCGCTCAGACGAAAGAACCAGTTCTCCTCTTCCATCTCGATGAGCGGGCGCCCGTGGATCGGACAGTTGCCGTTGACGCTGGTCTCGATGGTGTAGTAGTCCTCGCAGCTGACGCAGTAGAGGCCCTTGTAGATGTCCTTGTAGATGTAGCCGTTGTCGTAGATCGCGGTGAGGAACTTCTGCACGCTCTCGTAGTGCCGCGGTTCGGTCGTGCGGATGAAGTCGTCGTACTGGATGTCCAGGCCCTGCCAGGCCTGGCGATATCGCTCGGACTGGAGGTCGGTCCACTCCTGGGGTAGCTGGTTGTTCTTGGCTCGGCCGCGTCGGCCACCTTTTGGCCGTGCTCGTCGGTCCCG
The DNA here is from genome assembly GCA_963703105.1 of uncultured Acidimicrobiaceae bacterium. GTDB lineage: Bacteria > Actinomycetota > Acidimicrobiia > Acidimicrobiales > RAAP-2 > RAAP-2. The sequence goes on from OY969792.1 coordinate 876,640, forward strand.
GTGAGGAACTTGGTCTCGTCGCCGATCAGCCGGTGCCAGCGCGCCAGGGCGTCGGCGTTGACCGTCGTGTACGCGTGCCCGACGTGCGGCGCGTCGTTGGCGTAGTAGATCGGCGTCGTGATGTAGAAGCGGGCCATCGTTCAAGGATAGTGAGGCCGATTCACTGAACCGGCCCGACGGTTCAGTGGTGCGCGAGCTCTCCGACCAGAGCATTGACGCGTGTCTTGATCTCGTCACGTACGGTCCGAACCTGATCGATGGTCATGCCCTCGGGGTCGTCCAGGTCCCAATCGACGTATCGCTTGCCGGGGTAGATCGGACAGACGTCGCCGCAGCCCATGGCGATGACGAGATCGACGGCTCGCACGACCTCGTCCGTCCACGGCTTGGGGAACTCCTGACTGATGTCGATGCCCACTTCGGCCATGGCCTCGACCACGACCGGGTTGAGCGCCGCGCCGGGCTCGGAGCCACCGGTGTAGACGTCGATCCGGTCACCGGCGAGGCTGCGCAGCCACCCGGCGGCCATCTGCGAACGACCGGCGTTGTGCACGCACAGGAACAGGACGCCGGGCTTGTTGGACGCCGCATTGTCCACCCGGGCCATGGCCTCGAGTCGTTCGCGGGCGAACTTTTCGGCGAAGACACCGAGAAATAGTTTGATCTGGGCGGTGGCGGCGAGTCGTTCGTACGAGTCCACCAGGAAGTGTTCGATGCTCTCGTCGTCGAAAGTTCCGTGAAATTTGCGTTTCAAAGATGCCAGGGCGGGATAGAGCGGTCGCTGGTCTTCAGGCGGCAGTTCACTGATGAGTCGGTTATCGGCCACGGTGGTTCCTTTCAGTTGGTCGGGACGAGGAGTTCATCGAGCAGGGCGACGACGTGTCGTTCGATGTCACCGCGAATCGCGCGCACTTCATCGAGAGATTTGCCGGCGGGGTCGGTCAACTCCCAATCGAGATAGCGCTTTCCGGGATAGTACGGGCACTCGTCGCCGCAACCCATGGTGATGATCACGTCCGAGCTGCGTCCCATGGCGTCGGTGAGCACTTGGGGCGTCTGGTCGGAGATGTCGATTCCCTTCTCGGCCATCGCCTCGACCACGGCCGGGTTCAGCTCATCTCCGGGTGCGGTACCGGCTGAGTGCACGATCACGCGCTCACCCCCCAAGCGACGGGCGAAGCCGGCGGCCATCTGGGATCGTCCGGCGTTGTGGACGCAAAGAAAGAGGATCTCCGGTTTCTCGGGCAGGTTCATTTCTCGGCTTCCTTCCATCACGATTCGAGTTCGTGGAGTTCACGCGGGGCCCGCGGATACAACGTCGTGACGGCGAAGTAGCCGACCACGCCGCCCACCAGTTCGGCGACGATGAATCCGGGGACCGACGCCGGCGCGATCCCGGCGAAGCTGTTAGAGAACATCCTTCCTATAGCGATCGCCGGGTTGGCGAAGCTCGTCGAGCTCGTGAAGAAGTACGCCGCGCCGATGTACGAGCCGACCGCCGGCGCGCAGAGGTGTCCCCGGCCCGATCTGGTCAGCGAGAAGATGACCAGGATCAGACCGGCCGTGGCGATCACCTCGGCCAAGAGGTGCGCCGAGGACGCGCGGTGATGAGTGGCGATACTCAGCGCGGCGCGCGAGAACATCAGGTTGGCCGCGAGCGCCCCGGTCACGCAACCAAGGATCTGCGCCGTCGCGTACCACGGCACGTCGCGCCAGCGTAGGCCCCCGGTCGCGGCATCCACGAGAGAGACCACGGGGTTGAAGTGCGCACCCGAGACCGGTCCTACGACGAGTATCAAGAAGTACAGACCGAGGGCGGTCGCCGCCGCGTTCTCCAGGAGTTCGAGCCCAACGGCGTTCGGCGACAGAGTCTGCGCGGCGATGCCGGAACCGATGACGATCGCCGCCAACAAAAGACTGCCGACGTACTCGCCGAAAAGGCGCCGCCAGAGGACGGGGTGTTCGAGCGCGCCCACGGTCGGAGTCGCTAGCAGCAATTGACCGACGTGGCGGGCGATGCGCCAGCCGCTTCCGGTGTGCAACAGCTCTGCTGCGCCATCGACTCATCGGCGTCAGCGAGTACGGTGTACACCTCCCAGCGCGAAGAGTCGGGGCCGTCCACCCACACTTTGTCCTGGAGTGCGTGGCAACAGATCGTCTCGTCTTCGACCTCGATGGCGAAACCCTCTCCGGCGAGGTACGTCGTCGCGTCCACGACCTCACTCGTGGAGAACACTTCCACCCCAAGATGGTTGATGGTGCCGGCGGTATCCGGGTTCTCGAACAGCACCAATTTGAGCGGCGGTTCGGCGATGGCAAAATTCGCGTAGCCCGCTCGGACTTTGGCCGGTTCGGTCTTGAAGAACTTCGAGTAGAACTCGACAGCTTCGTCCAGGTTCGAAACGTTGAGGGCAAGTTGCAGTCGTGACATGGTCACCTCCAATGGATTGACGTTCGTCGATATGACGTTAGCCAATACATTGACGTCTGTCAATAGTATAATTGAGTAATGACGTCTCGGAAAACCATCACCGTTGATGACGACGTCCTGAGTTGTTGCGACCCGCTGGCGGGCGCCACGCTCTCGAACATCGAGGCCGTGGACCTGGCGCAGATCTTTTCGGCGCTCGGCGATCCGGCCCGGCTACGCATGCTCTCCCTCATCGCCTCAGAAGAAGAGGTCTGTAGTTGCGCTCTCGAAGAGCCCTTGGGCAAGAGTCAGCCCACCATCTCACACCACACGAGGATTCTCGCCGCGGCCGGCTTGATCGTGGGTGAGAAGCGGGGTCGCTGGATGTGGTGGCGCGTCGTTCCGGAGCGCCTGAACACCGTCGCGCGCATACTCGCGGATTAGACGCCGCACGTTCCAAAGAGTTCGCGTAGCTCTGATAGTCAGCGAAGATCGTCGGCCCGAAGCTCCAGTGCCATCTGATAGACGACGCGATGCGCGACACCGAGCGATTCGGCCACGTAGGAGACGGCGTCTCTCGTGCTCGTCCCCTCGTCAATCTGATCGCGGAGGGCCGCGCGTATCAACTCGTCGTCGATGACCTCGACCTCCGGGTTGCCTTGGAGGACCACCACGATCTCACCGAGGAGCTCGCGACCGTGCAACATATCGGCGATCTCGGCGACGGTCCCGCGAAGGACCTCTTCGTGAAGCTTGGTGATCTCGCGCGCCACGCAGAGCCGACGCGAAGCGAACGCGTCGGCCATCTCACTCAGCGTGACGGCGAGTCGTTGGGGCGACTCGTAGAAGACGATGGTCCGAGGTTCGTGCAACCACTGGGCGTACAGTGCTTCGCGTTCGCCCACCTTTCGCGGTAGGAAGCCCTCCATGGCGAAGCGTTCGGTGGGCAGACCGCTGATCGTGAGCGCCGCTATGACGGCCGACGGTCCCGGCGCGGTCGTGACCATCAATCCCGCCTCGGCGACCGCGGCCACCACGCGCGAACCGGGATCACTGATGCCGGGCGTGCCGGCGTCACTGATCACCACCACGGTCTGACCACCGGCGACCTGCGAGACGATCTGATCGCTCAGGGAGGCTTCGTTGTGTTCGTGGAGCGCCCGCAAACGCCCGTTGACGGGAATGTCGTGAGCACTGAAGAGCGTGCTCGAACGTCTCGTGTCTTCGCAGTAGATGACGTCGGCCGTGGTGAGCAGGTCGAGCGCGCGCCGAGAGATGTCGCCGAGATTGCCGAGGGGCGTGGCGACGATGACCAACTGACCCACGGTGATGTCACTGTTCTCCACGTTCGTCTCCTCGTTTGGCTCGGTGCGGCGCCTATCAACTAACATTGTGACCTATGTCAAAGCGAACCGTGAAGCGCAAGATGCGCGCCAAGAAGAAGGCCAATCACGGCAAGAAGCCGAACTGCGGCCGCGGCTAACGCCGTCTACAGCACCCCGTCCCACGCGCAGTCCCGCTCTCTCAGCACCTGGACCAGGACCGTCGGTCGGTCACTGATCAGCCCGTCCACCCCGATGTCGAGCAGCTGGTGCATCTCACCGGGATCGTTGATCGTCCACACGTGCACCGCGATGTCCGCGGCGTGCGCCGTCTCCACGAAGCGCGCGTCGACCACGGTGACGTCACCGTAGACCGCGGGCACCTGGAAGGCGCAGACCGGCGGCACGCTCGGCACGCCTTCGAGCATCGAGAAATAAAACGTCGCCGCCTCCCCGGTGGCGGCCGACGTCGCGACGCGCGGGGCGAAGGAACGGAACCGCTGCACCGCGACGTCGTGGAACGAGCCCACGATGACCGTCGTCTCGCGCCCGAGTCGCCGCAGTTCGACCGCCAGCAACTCTTCGTAGGGCTCGACGTCGGGATCGGTGCGCTTGAGATCCAGGTTCAACAGCACGTCGGGAAAGCGTTCGCACGACCTCTTCGAGCGTGACGATCCCGTAGTCGCGGTTCGCCGGGGCCTTGCCCCGTTCGAGGTACTCCGAGGGCTCTCGACCGTGCGTCACGGTCTCGCCGGCGATCCACCAGTAGGCGTTGTCCATCTCGCGCAGCTCGGCCAGGGTGAAGTGGGCGATCTCCCCGTGATGATTCGTGGTCCGGTCGACGGTCTCGTCGTGACAGACCACGACCTTCCGGTCGGCCGTCGCGTGCACGTCGAGCTCGATGGCACTGGCGCCTTCGGTGAGCGCGTGCGCGATCGCGGCCAACGTGGAGGACGGTCCCTCGTAGGAGCCGCCCTGGTGCGCGAAGGCGATCACGCGGCGTTCGAGCCAGGGACTACTCACTTGGCCGGCAGACCCTGCGGGATAGAGCTTCAGTCGCATCCGGTGCTCGAGGTAGAACGCGACACCCGGCAAGAAGCCGGCGATCAACATGAGGAGCAACAACGCGAGCGGCAGGCGAAACTTCAGCACCATGTTGAAACTGGCGATCATGTAGAGCGGGTACATCACGATGCCGTGCGCGATGCCGTCGACGCGCACGAGGATCGACAGGTGCTTCCATAACGCCAGGTCCACCTGATGCAGGAGCAGCGCCACGAACAACGTGAGCAGCGTCGTACCCGTGACGAAGGACATGATCCGGTAGCGCCGGAAGGCGACCTCCATCAGTGTCCCCAGAGCCTCTTCTTGGGTCGGGTGGCGATTTCGGCCAGGTGGTCGTTGTAGGCCGCGAGCGCGGGGTCTTCTTCGACGTCGACCTGTCGCGCCAACTGCGCCTCGGCGCGCATCTTCTCTTCGTACTCTTTGCGGGCTTTTTCTTGATGTTCGGTGATCTTCTCCATGTTGAGCAGCGCGTACCAACCGAACACGCCGAGCACGGCGAAAGCCGGCCACTCGACGGCGTAGAGGTAACTAAGCGAGTTGCCGAGGATCGCGGCGCCGACCTGCCACCACGCCGCGACGATGCACACGGTCACCCAAACGACGAGGGCGAGATGGAGGCCGAGCGCTCGGCGCGAGAGATACTTCGACTTCACCGAGCCATACTAACGGGCCAGTTTTCGCGTGTCGGGGCGAAAGTAGAATCAGTCGTGCCCGCAATGTCGTCGACGCGCCCGCAGTTCTCGTGGCACGACTGGAACCAGTGGCACGTCGGTCTCCTACCGCTTGTTACTGCATCTTCGCCGCGCTCGTGCTGTACCTTTTCGCCGCGCAACGCGTCGGCAATTGGTCAACCAATCGCACGGTGGCCTTCCTCGCGGGGCTCATCGTCACTTTCATCGCCACGCAGTCCGTCATCGGCGTCTTCGACATGGAGTACTTCAGCGATCACATGATCCAGCACCTCTTGTTGATCATGGTGGCGGCCCCGCTGTTCGCCCTGAGCGCACCGCTCGACCTCGCCTACGACGCCGGCTCGCCGCGACTGCGCCACTTCCTCGACGGTCGCTTCATGACGCTCGTCACGCAGCCGCTCTTCGGCTTCGCGGCCTACTTCGTCTTCATCCCCGTCACGCACCTGACGGGACTGTTCAATCTGATGATGGAGCACGAGTGGGTCCACCACCTCGAACAGATCGGCTTCCTCGTGGTGGGCTATCTCTTCTTTCGCGTCGCCTTCGGCCTCGAGCGCGGCTCCACGATCCACCGCGGTCTGCGGCTCGTCTTCGTCATGGCCGCCGTGCCGGTCGACACGTTCACCGGCCTGGCGCTGGCGATGTCGTCGCACACGCCCTTCCCGGCCTACGCCGCGATGGCGCCGCGCGGATCGACCACGGCCGGGCATCCTCGCCAACATCCACCTGGGCGGCGCCATCATGTGGATCGGCGGCGACGCGCTAATGCTGCTCGGCCTGCATTCCGATCGCCATCGCCTGGGTGAAGTGGGAGACGGTGCACACCCGCGAACTCGACGCCATCCTCGACGCGCAAGGGATCTAGTTACAACAGTCCGGCTTCGATCGCCAGTTCTTCCAGGTCGTTCTCCGGCCGGGCCCCGAGGTGCGAGATGATCTCCCCGGCGCAGAGCGATCCCAGTTCGGCCGACTCGACGGGATCGGCGCCGAGCGCCAGTCCGTAGAGGAAGCCGGAGGCGAACATGTCGCCGGCGCCGTTCTGGTCGATGACGTGCTCGACCTCTTTGGCCGGCACGCTCACGACGCCGGTGACGGTGAGCACGTCGGCGCCGAGGGGCCCGCGCGTGACGACCGCGAGGATGCCGAGCTCTTCGAGGTACTCGAAAGGCCCGATCGAGCGTCGTCACCTGGAAGAGCGAGCAGATCTCGGTCTCGTTGCAGAGCAGCACGTCGACGTCGTTGGTCACCAGTTCCAAGAAGTCGCGACGGTGCCGGTCGACGCAGAACATGTCCGAGAGCGACAGCGCGACCATCGAGTCGTAATCGTGGGCGAAGTTGACGACCTTGTGGATCGCCTCCTTGGCCGGCGGCAGGTCGAAGAGGTAGCCCTCGACGTAGGTGATCTCCGAGCGCGCGATCAGCGTCTCGTTGATGTCGGCGACGTGCAGTTGGTTGGACGCGCCGAGGTAGGTCGCCATGGTGCGCTGGGCGTCGTCGGTGATGAACACGTGACACCGCCCCGTCGCGCCCTCGTCGGGCGCGGCGATCGCCAGGTCGACTTCGACGCCCATCGACGTGAGGTCGTGCGGAAGCGCTTGCCGAAGTCGTCGTCGGCCACCTTGCCGATGTAGCCGCAGGTTCCTCCGAGGGCGGCCACGCCGGCGATGGAGTTGGCGACCGAGCCGCCGGACATCTGGATCGTCGGACCCATGGCGTTGAAGAAGGTCTCGAGCTGGTCCTCTTGGATCAGCGACATCGACGCCTTCACGAGTCCGAGTTGGCGGTAGACCTCGTGCGAGTCCTGCGAGATGATGTCGAGCATCGCGTTGCCGATGCCGGTCACCGCCAGGCGATTCGGACCGGGTTTCACGCGGAGCGAAACCGGTGTGGGGCTTTCTGTCACTTAGCGAGGATAGTTCGCAGCCAAGTACGGTTGTTCCGTATGACCACTGAAACCAACCCCTATCGTCTCGACCGAACGGTCGTCCCCTCGGCCTATCGGATCTTCATCACCCCGGACCTGGAGAAGCGCCACTTTCGCCGGACGCGTGGAGATCGACGTCGACATCACTCGAGCCGACGAACGTCGTGAAGCTCAACGCCATCGAACTCGACCTCGGTGCCGCCACGCTCACCGTCGGCGGCACGGCCCATCGCTCGACTCGACCTGCGCTCGACGAGACAGTACGAGGTCGGCCACCTACACGTTCGATTCGACGCTGCCCGCCGGGCCGGCCGTCCTGGAGATCGCCTTCGACGGCATCTTGAACGACCAGCTGCACGGTTTCTACCGCTCGACCTTCACCGACCCCTCGGGCGTCAAGCACACCATCGCCACCACGCAGTTCGAGAACACCGACGCCCGACGGGCCTTCCCCTGTTGGGACGAGCCGGCCTTCAAGGCGACCTACCAAGTGAATCTCACGGTGCCGAGTCACCTGGCGGCCTACTCCAACTCGCCCGTCGTCCTCGGACACCGACCTCGGCAACGGCCAGCGCACGGTCAGCTTCACGCCCGACGATGAAGATGTCGACGTACCTCGTGGCCTTCATCATCGGACCCTTCGAAGAGACCGAGGCGCTGGACGTCGACGGCGTGCCGCTGCGCATCGTCTATCCGATCGGCAACGCGCACCTCACGGCGCACGCGCTCGAGGCCGGCGCCTTCGCGCTGCGCTTCTTCTCGGACTACTTCGACATCCCCTATCCCGGCGACAAGCTGGACATGGTCGCGATCCCCGACTTCATGCAGGGCGCGATGGAGAACCTCGGTTGCATCACCTACCGGATGCCCGACCTCTTGATCGACCCGGCCAAGGCGTCGCTCGCCGAGATGGAGCGCGTGGCCCAGGTCGTGCATGCACGAGATCGCCCACATGTGGTTCGGCGACCTCGTCACCATGGAGTGGTGGGAGGGCATCTGGCTCAACGAGGCCTTCGCCACGTTCATGCAGGTCATGTGCCAGGACGCCTTTCGTCCCGAGTGGAAGATCGTGGGTCTCCTTCAGCGCCGATCGCGACCTGGCGCTCGACATCGACGGACTGCACGCGACGCGACCGATCGAGTACGAGGTCGTCTCGCCCGACGACACGCAGGGCATGTTCGGCCGCCTCACCTACGAAAAGGGCGCGGCGGTGCTGCGCATGCTCGAGCAGTACCTGGGCGCCGAGACCTTCCGCGACGGCATCCGCAACTACCTGCGCAAGCACAGCTACGCGCAACACGCGCACGACCGACCTGTGGGACGCCATCGAAGAGGTCTCCGGCGCAGCCGGTGCGCGACGTCATGAACACCTGGATCCTCCAAGGCGGCTACCCGCTCGTCACGCTGGGCGACGGCCTGATCTCCCAGATCCCCTTCGCCTACGGTCCGGCGAGCGGCGACGAGCTCGATCGGCTCGTCGTGGAAGGTCCCGGTCATGACCCGCTCACTGAAGGGCGGGGCCGACCAGCGTCCACCTCCTCGAAGACGAGCGCCATCGCCATCACCGACGACCCGCCGGTCGTGCTGAACGCCGGCGGGCTCGGGCTACTACCGCTCGCGCTACGGCGTCACCGAATCGGCGGCCCTGGCCGACCACATCGACGAACTGAACGCCATCGAACGCGCCGTGTTGCTGTCGGACAGTTGGGCGCTGCTGTTCTCGAGCCAGATCAGCGTCGAGCAGTTCCTCGACGGTGGCCGCCGGTCTCGGCGACCACGACGAGCCGACGCCGTGGGGCACGCTCGCCGACCGCGCGTCGGCTTCATCGACCGGGCCCTGCCCGACGCCGACAGCTGCCCGGCTTCGCCGAGCAAGGTCCGCGCGATCTTCGAACCGCAGTTCGCGCGTCTCGGCTGGGAGCCACGGCCCGGCGAGAGCGAGCTCACGCCGCAGACTGCGCGCGCTGGTGCTTTCCACGCTCGGCGACGGTGTGCGCCGACGAGGACGATGCGGGCCGAGGCGGTACGGCGCTTCGAGGCCAATGACGTCAGACGGCGACCTCGCCAACGCCATCTTGCGCGTCGTCGCGTCCCAGGACCGCCCCGGCGACTACGAGACCTTCCTCGAGCGCTACCGCAACGCCGCCAGTCCCCAGGACGAGCAGCGCTACATGCGAGGACTGTGCGGGCTTCAGTGACGAGCGCGTCGGCCCTCGACGCCGCCGACAGATGCTTCAGCGAGTTCCGCAACCAGGACGCGCTCGACCATGTTCGGTCTGTTGTCGAGCAACGCCACGACCGGACCGAGCGTGTGGCGACTCATGGCGTCGCGCTGGGACGAGGTGCTCGCGAAGTTCCCGCCGAACACGCTGTCGTACATGACGCTGCGGCATGCGTCACGTTCATCAACGACGCGGCCTTCGCCGACGAGGTCGAGGCGTTCCACGACGTCGCACCCGACTCGGCGGCGAACAGAAGGAAGTCCAGCAGAACATCGAACGGATGCGCGTGGGACTCACCTTCGCCGCGGCGATGCGCGAACAGCTTTGATGACCCGATGAACGTCGGGGCGTTCGTGGGCATCTTCGCCCTGATGTTCGTCCTCGAGTTGCCCGACAAGACGTTCGTGGCGACGGTGATCATGGCGCACGCAGGGCGCGACCGGCGATGGTCGTCATCGGCGGCGTCGCTCGGCGTTGATCATCCAGATGGGCATCGCGGTCGGCGCCGGGTCGCTGCTCACGCTCGTTCCCGGTGCACTGGAAGGACCTGATCGTCGGGCGTGCTCTTCCTCGCCGGGGCGCGGCGTACCTGCTGTTCGTCCCGAGTCCGAAGAGGAGGAGAAGGGTCGAGCGCGAGGCGGCGATGCGAGAAGGTCGCCGACGCGCTGGAAGGAGATCACCACGGCCTTCGTCGTCATCTTCATCGGCGAGTTCGGCGACCTCACCCAGATCCAGGCCGCGAACTTCGAGGCCAAGCTCCACCAGCCCCTCGAGGTCTTCCTGGCCGTCGTCGCTCGGCGCTCGATCTGCGTCACGTTCCTCGGTGCCTACAGCGGTCGCGCCCTGCAGCGCGTCGTACCGCTGAAGCGCATCCGGCTCGGCGGCGGACTGATCTTCGCCGGACTCGGGCATCTGCGACGCTGGTCTCCCTGGCGGTGGCGGTCGGATGAGTCGGCGCGACGAACTGCTCGACTACGCCGACACGGTGAAGGGCTTCATGCCGCGCGACGAGGGCCTCGCGCTCTTCGAGTTCGCGCCTGGCCCACGGCGAGCGAGTCCCATCGCGGCACCTGGCTCGAGATCGGCGCGTGGTGCGGCAAGTCGGCCGTCTACCTGGGCGCCGCGGCCGAAGCGACGAACTCGGTGCTGTACTCCCTCGATCACCACCACGGCAGCGAGGAGAACCAGGCCGGCTGGGAGCACTTCGACGCCACGCTGGTCGATCCGTTCGACGGTCGGCTCAACACGTTGCCCTCGTGGCAGCGCACGATCGCCGAAGCGCCAGCTGGAGTCGACGGTGATCGGACTGGTCGGCGCGTCCACGATCGTCGCCGCGCACTTCAGCCAACCGCTCGACGTCCTCTTCATCGACGGCGGTCACGGCCACGACGTCGCCTGGGCCGACTACGAGGCCTGGACGCCCAAGGTCGTCGGTCGGCGGACTGCTGCTCATCCACGACGTCTTTCCCGATCCCGACGACGGCGGTCGCCCGCCCTACGAGATCTACCGCGCCGCGCTCGAGAGCGAGCGACTTCATCGAGCGCGCCGAGCGCGGGTCGCTGCGCGCGCTTGACGCGCGTCGCGCTAGCGCAGCGGACAGCCCGGCTCGGCGAGGTCGATGGGCATCGGCAGCGAGTCGTGACGGAAGAGTCCGGCGGCGGCCGAGGAGCGACGTCAGCGCGTCGGCGGCGAGGATGATGGCCGCGGCGGTGTAGGACGTCGTCTCGCGGTCGGGGAACGTGACCTCACTGGGATAGGCGATGCCCGTCCAGTAGGCGCCGTCCTCGCGGCGGTGGCGGCGGGTGAAGCTGAAGAGGTCGAGCGCCCGCGTGGTCAGGCCGAGGGCGTCGAGGGCCAGCACGCACTCGGCCGTCTCGGCCGCGGTCACCCAGTCACTGGTCGACACGCAGCGCACGCCGTAGCCGTCCATGACGTGGCGCTCCCAGCCGTCGTCGATGCGCTTCAGCCCGGCCTCGCCGAAGAGCGCGCCGGAGAAGATCGGGTAGTACCAGTCCATGGCGAACTCGTTCTTCGGCGCGAAGGCGCCGGGGTGATGCGCCACGGCGTGGCCGAGTCGGCCGGCCGCCAGTTCCCACGCCGGCTTGGCGACGTCGACGCGCTCGGCCAGCGCCACCGCGCAGCGCAGCGAGTGGAAGATCGAGGACGATCCGGTCAACAGCGCGTAGCTCTCGCGCCGGCCGATCGCGTCCAGCGACCACGCGATCGTGCCGTCGACGTGCTGGTAGCGCAGGACGAAGTCGATGGCGCGCTCGACGACCGGCCAGAGCTCGACGCAGAAGTCGACGTCGTCGGTCGCCACGAGGTAGTGGTAGAGCCCGGCCGCCACGTAGGCGCACACGTTGGTGTCGAGGCGCGCGTCCTTCACCTGGTCGCCCACGGTAGTAGTTGAACCAACTGCCGTCGCCCAGCTGGGTGTCGGCGAGCCAGCGGTAGGCCGCCCGCGCCTCGTCGACGTAGCCGGTCACCGTGAGCGCCATCGCCGCTTCCACGTGGTTCCACGGGTCGCAGTGTCCGCCGACGAACCACGGGATCTGGCCGCTGCGCAGTTGCAGCGACGCGAGGTGCGCGGCGCTGCGGGCGATCTCGGCCTCGCTCAAGAGACCGGGCACGCCCGAGACCGTGGTGACGGTCGGTGGTCACGCCGGCTTCACCAGGTAGACGCACGATCGACTTGCCCATCAGGGGCGCCATGATCCGCTCGGCCGCTCGCGTGGGCCACGGCGCCTTCATGATGTCCCAGACGAGCAGGCGGTGGTAGAGCTTGCACGAACTTGTTGGTCGTCGTTCGTCGTGCCGACGAGACACTTCAGCCACCAGTACGGACTGTGCAGGCCGTGGGCGTAGTGGTGACCGGTGTCGGTGAGGCCGACCGAGCGCAGCCGCTCGGTCAGGATCCGTGCGTCGGTAGATGCGGATGTGGCCGCCCGGCACGTTGTGGTACTCGTCGGAGAGCGCCCAGTTGATCAGCTCCGGTCCGAAGCGCGGCACGGTGATCGGCCATGGTGCCGCCGGGCTTCAGGACCCGCGCCAACTCGCTCATGGCGCCGAGGTCGTCGGGGATGTGCTCGAGGACCTCGGAACAGATCACGCGGTCGAAGGTCGCGTCGGGGAACGGCAGGTGCAGCGCGTCGCCCTGCACCGCCGCGGTGTGCAGTCGTGTCGGCGTCGAGCTCACCGGCGGCGACCATCGCGGCGAACATGTTCTTGACGCCTTCGACTTCGTCGCGACCGGCGTCCAGGGCGACGACGTCCGCGCCGCGGCGCGCCGCTTCGAAGGCGTGGCGTCCGAAACCGCACCCGAGGTCGAGCATCGTGTCGCCGCGTTCGCAGACCGAGCTGGTCGTAGCTGCGCGGTGAGCATCAGTCGAACTCCATCGACTCGGGCAGCGGCTGGCCGGTGAGGATGGCGTCGTAACAGGCGGCCGTGCCGCGCGCGGTCACCTCCCAGGTGAAGCGCTCCATCACGCGCTGCTCGACCGGCCGCGCCCAGGCGCTCGCGCAGCGCCGCGTCATCGAGCAGACGTCCGATCGCCACCACCAGCGCCTCGGGGTTGTTGGGCTCGACGAGCAGTCCGGTCTCTTCGGTGACGCCGACGACTTCGGGCAGCGCGCCGCCCGTCGTCGCCACCACCGGCACGCCGCAGCTCATCGCCTCGATCGCCGGCAGCGAGAAGCCCTCGTAGAGGCTCGGGACGATCGCCACCTCGGCCTCGCCGTAGAGGCGGGCCAGCTCCTCGTCACTGACGCCCGAGATCGTCGTCACGATGTCGGTGAGACCGAGCCGGTCCAGGGCCGCGGCGACGCGGCCCTTGGGCTGGGGCTTGCCGATGACGACGAGGTCGATGTCGCGCTCGGCGCGCAGCTTGGCGATCGCCTCTAAGAGCGGTACCAGACCCTTCATCGGCACGTCGCTCGACGAGGTGACCATCAGGCGGCCCTTCTTCTTGACGACGTCGTCGTAGGGGCGAAAGACGGTGTGGTCGACCCCGACCGGCACGACGGTGAGCCGCTCCAGCGGCACGCGCATCTGGGCGTTGATGTCGATCTTGGAGTTGTGCGAGACCGTGAGTACGGCCGGCAGCTGCTTCACGGTGCGCACCTGCATGCGCAAGAAGCCGAACCAGCGCCGGGTGGTGTAGCGCTTCCACGGCGTCTCGGCGTGATCGAGCGCGATGGAGCGGTCGACGGTGATCGGGTGGTGCAGCGTCTCGAGCAGCGGCCAGCCCTGACGGTGCAGCTTCAAGATCCCCGGTCCCATGCACTGGTTGTCGTGGATGATGTCGAAGTCCCCGCGACGGTCTCGCAGGATCTTCTCGATGCGCAGCGAGTACGCCAGCGGCTCGCCGAAGCCGCCGCTCAGCATGACCCCGAACTCCGAGAGGTCGGCCAGCGAGCGTGAACTCCGAGAGCGCCGGGATGCGAAACGGGTCGGGGTCGCGGTAGAGGTCGAGGCCGGGCACGGCGGTGAAGCCGACGCCCTCGTCGAGCTCGGGCCACGGCGGACCGGAAAAGACCTCGACGCTGTGGCCGAGGTTCATCAGCTCGCGCGTCAGGTGTCGGGTGTAGACGCCCTGGCCGCCGCAGCGCGGATTGCCCCGGTAGATCAGGAAGGCCACGCGGTACTTGCCCGGCTCGGGCGCTCGCGCCGCGACGTGGGCCGGCGTGACGGATCGACTTGGAGCGGGCCCAGGACGCCTTGGTCTCGTCGATGGTCTGGCGGAGCGTTCGGGACAAGGGGCAACTTTCGGATTCGCGAGTCCTCCATTCTCGCCGAATTCGCCGAGGGGGCACAAATGCCGGAGAACCACTGGGTTCGCGTGAGTACATTGTTGAAATGGACCTCACCTACCCCGCCGAGACCGAACCGTTCCGCAAGGAAGTGCGCTCGTGGCTGGAAGAGAATCTGCCCGAGGGCTGGTTCGATCCCGGCTTCTCGATGAGCCCGAGGAGCGACAGCGCCTTCAACGAGAGCTGGAACGAGAAGCTCTTCGCCGGCGGCTGGATCTGCGCCGGATGGCCCGTCGAGTACGGCGGCAAGGGCCTGACGCTGTTGCAACAGGTCGTCTTGAACGAGGAGTTCGCCAAGGCCAACGCGCCGATGCGCGCCGACTTCTTCGGCGACACCCTGGTCGGCCCGACGATCCTGCAGTGGGGCACCGACGAACAGAAGCGCGAGTTCATCCCCGGGATCCTCCAGGGCAAGATCGCCTGGTGCCAAGGTTTCTCCGAGCCCGACGCCGGGTCGGACCTGGCCAGCCTCAAGACCAGCGCGGTCCTGGACGGCGACGAGTGGGTCATCAACGGACAGAAGGTCTGGACGTCCCAGGCCCAGCACGCCGACTACGTCTTCTTGATGGTGCGCACCGACCCCGAGGCGCCCGCAGCACGCCGGCATCAGCTACCTGCTCGTCCCGATGCACCAGACGGGCGTCGACGTGCGACCGATCGTCCAGGTCGACGGCTCGGCCGACTTCAACGAGGTCTTCTTCACCAACGCGCGCTGCCCGAAGAACAACGCCGTCGGCGGCGTCAACAACGGCTGGAAGGTCGCCATGACCACGCTCGGCTTCGAGCGCGGCTCGAGCTCCACCACCGGCTACCGGCGATTCCTCAAGGAGTGGGAGGAGATCGTGAGAGAGGCCACGCGCCTGGGCAAGAACGACGACCGGCTCGTGCGCGACGCACTGGTGAGAGCGTGGGAGAAGGTCAAGATCATGGAGATCAACGGCTACCGCTCCCTCACCGACTCGCTCAACGGCACGCACAACACGGCGCTGCTCGGCGCCTGCAACAAGATGTTCTGGTCCGAGACCCATCGCGCGACCATGGAACTCGCCTTGGACGTGCTCGGCATGGAGGCCCAGATCCTCACCGGCAAGGGTCCGAGTGACGGCGCCGTGGCGGGCAGTCGTCGCGGTCGCGCCGACTACCCGGTCTCGGACCTGCAGGGGTCGTTCTTCTTCTCGCGCTCCGAGACGATCTGGGGCGGCACCGCCGAGATTCAGCGCAACATCATCGGCGAGCGGGCGCTCGGTCTACCGAAGGAGCCCAAGCCGCAGGCGGTGTAGCCGCTACTGACCGCGGAGGGCTTTTTTGATCTTGGTGATCAGACTCGGCTTGAGGTAGTAGCGCTCGCGCTCTTCTTCGCTCATTGAGTCGTAACGGGCGTCCTGCTTGGCGAGCACCTCATTGACCCTCTCTTGTTCGAGCGCGGCGCTCTTCATTTGCTGCTCGGGCCGGGGCGTCGCTCTCGTGCCCCGGCCGACCATACCGCCCATTCGGCCCCACAGGCCCCAACCGATCGGCCCTCTCACGAATTGGCTTGCGAGCGGTTACTCACAGCTGGCGATAGCGCGGGACGTAGCCGCCGACGCCGAGGGACATCGAGTCTTCGGGGTCAATCGAGTCATCGACGCCACCGACGACGTCCGTGACCCAGGCCAGGCGATCCTTCAGGATCCTGGTGACCCCGCCCTGCAGCGTGTCCGAGGAGATAGCGCAACTGGAGCAGGCTCCCTGGAGCTGCACTTCGACGACCCCGGTCTCGACGTCGCAGCGAATGAGCACCAGGTCGCCACCGTCGGCCTGCACCGATGGCCGCATGAGGTCCAGCAGCGCGTTGAGCGCCTTCAACCTCGTCGCGCGTTCCTGGTCAGTCAGTTCTTCCACTACCCCAGTCTGCCGTGAAACCTACGGCCCGTGACGCCGGGACGAGTAGTCGCGTTGTGAGGTTCAGCCTCAATAATCCGGCAGATCCTCCAGGAGTGAGTCGATGAGTGACCCAAAGGCGTTTCGTAACGTCTCGTTCTCTAGCAGGGCGAGCGATTCGTGCCCTCGCGCCAAGAACTCTTGTGCCGCGGCGACGGTATCGCCGACCCCGTTCGTGGCGACGACCAGTTTGCGCGCCCGTTCCCGATGGTCGTCATCGAGTACACCACCGAGGACGCCGCGCAACTCCGAACCGATCAGCGGATCACGCAGGGCGAAAATGGTGGGCAGGTTGTAGATGCCCACGACGAGGTCTTGACCCGGGGGCTTGGCCAGTTCGAAGTTGACGTCGATCAGGTCCAAGATGTCGTCACGAAGTTGGTAGACCATTCCAAAGTTGTGGCCAAAATCGCCTAGGGCATCGGTCTGCTCGATGCTCAATCCTGCGGTCATCGCTCCCACCCGACAACTCGCTGACATCAGCGACGCCGTTTTCCCCTTGATCGTTTCGAAATAGTCCTCTTGGGTCCGGTTAACCGAAAAGGCGGTGCTCATCTCAGAGATTTGGGCGCGCGTGAGTTGCATGAGGGTGTTGGCGAGAACCGTCGCGAAATTCGCGCCCAGGTTGGCCGCGATACCGGCCGACTGGGCCATCAAGAAGTCGCCCGCGACGATGGCCACGAGGTTGCCGTAGCGCGCGTTCACCGTCTCGACGTTGCGGCGTACTTTGGCCCGGTCCAACACGTCATCGTGATAGAGCGAGGCCAGGTGCATCAACTCCAGCGCCACGGCGCCGAGGAGGTCTTGTTCGGTCGCGGGCCGCGTGCCGCCCGTCGCCGAGCTCAGTACCAGTACGGGTCGGAGATATTTGCCTCCGGCGCCAGTCAGGTGCGTGGTGACCGAGTCGAGGTAGTCGTCGCCGACCAGTATCGACTTGGCAAGTAAGGCTTCAAATCGGACGAGATCCGCGTCAACCGACGGTAGTTGCAGGCGATCGCTCGGATTCACCCTCCTACCGTAGACGATTCTGTTTAGTGCCCTTCAGTGGCCGACGGCGGGGCTGAATGCGCGACACTGAGTAACGATGGGCCGCGCAGTGGCAGTTGGTCATTGGGCGAGCATGATGAGTACGTCCAGAGACGACGACCAAGCCACGTCGTTTCAGTAGGTTCCACGAAACCCACCGGATCTCGTCGCCTCAAAAGAAGCGACTCGAAGCGACCGCGTCAAGCGTCCCCGCAATGCTCGAATCGACGAGTTGTTGCGGATCCAGATCCGGGTGAACACGTTGTAATCGACCACGCCAACGGTGACTCCAAAAATCAGAGCAGACGTATGTTCGACGCCGTCGACGCCGGGCATGATGAAGGCTGCGCCGATCAATCCGATACCGAGGAGTAGGGCGCATCGATTCATTCTTGTAGCGACCAGCAGACACGCCCCAACCGCGGTGGTCGCCGCCGACGGTCCGGTATCCAGGATGTGCGCCATCGCGGGCACTAATCCGAAGAGATGGCCGTGGACCGACTGCAGTAGGAGGCGGGCGATGAGTGTCGAACCGAAGTGCCCGGCAACTGCGACGACGATGGTGAGCCAGCGACCCAGTATCAACTCGCCAAGGCCGATGACCACAAGAAGCTGGAGGCAGGCCGCCCAGAGTGGCAGTAACGCCGTTGGGAAGAAGAATTGACATCGGCATACGAGCTAGTTCCGTCGTGAGTGGCAGGGTCGCGTACACGTCACCGGACCTCCAGAGAAAGGGTCTCAGAAAATGAAAGTGCAGTGAAGTCGCGACCAGAATGGTCGCCAGTGTCGTGGCGATACCGAGCCAGGGGCGCGCGCCCTGTGACCATCGACATCGGGCCAGAAGCCACAAGCCAACGAACTCTCGCGCGAGGCCAGACCGGGAGGTCGGGACGTGGTCGAGTGCGGGATCACTTGCGAGATCCAGGATCTGCATGAACCGGACGCTATCAAAACGTCTTCGAAGAGACGAATCAACGGAGTACGCATCACGGCTGTTCCACGGCGTCACTCAAGACGAGATGTGAGAGCCGCCCGTCGCGCATCGACCGCCAATACATTCGGCCACCCATACGCCGGGCTCACCCGGAATCGGACGAACTAGCGATTCAGCACTGCGCGGATGGACTCGCGCAGTGAACCCATGGTGGCGATGACGGCGGTCGGTTCATAGCCGCAGTGCGCCATGCAGTTTTCGCACCGTTCGTCGCGACCGCGGCCGTACGCCGACCAATCGGTCGTCTCGACCAGCTCCTTGTAACTCGTGGCGTAGCCGTCGGCCATGAGGTAACACGGGCGCTGCCAGCCGAACACCGAGAAGCTGGGGATGCCCCACGCGGTGCACTGGAAGTCGCGCTTGCCCTCCAAGAAGTCGAGGAAGAGTGGCGAGTGGTTAAGACGCCACTTCTTGCGCCGGCCGTCGGCGAAGGCTTCGCGGAAGAGCTCGCGCGTCTGCTCGACACCCAGGAAGTGCTCCTGATCGGGCGCCTTCTCGTAGGCGTAGGCCGGCGAGATCATCATCGCGTCAACCTTGATGTCGTCGTTCAAGAAGTCCAGGACGTCTCGAACCGTCTTGGGCTGATCGGTGCTGAAAAACGTCGAGTTCGTCGTGACCCGGAAGCCCTTGGCCTTCGCCGCCTTGATCGCCGAGACCGCTTCGTCGAACACGCCGTAGCGATTGACCGCGAGGTCGTGCCGTTCCTGCAGTCCATCCATGTGGATGACCCAAGAGAAGTAGCGCGAGGGCGTGAACTTCTCGAGTCGGCGCTCGAGCAGAACCGCGTTCGTACAGAGGTAGACGTAGACCTTGCGCTTGATCAGCTCTTGGACCATCTCGGCGATTTGCGGGTGGAGCAAGGGTTCGCCTCCGGCGATCGAGACCATCGGCGATCCGGTCTCTTCAACGGCCTTCACGACGTCCTCGACCGAGAGGCGCTTGCGCAATATCTCCGTCGGGTACTGGATCTTGCCGCAGCCGGGACAGGAGAGGTTGCAGGCGAACAACGGCTCGATCTCGATGATGAAGGGGTAGTACTTCGTCCGCTTCAAGCGGTGCTTCATAAGGTACGCGCCGATGCGCAGGTTCTGGCGGAGCGGAACACCCATTAGCGCACCCTAGTAGGTAGAGCGAAGTGGACGGTCTCTTGGGCGACAATTTCTTCGCTCAGTCGCACCGGACCCAGGGAGGAGATCGCGTCCACCACGTCGCGCACCAGCTGGTCGGGCACGGACGCGCCCGCGGTCACCCCGATGCTGCGCACGCCGACCAACCATCCCAACTGCAACTGCGACTGGTCTTCGATCAGTTCGGCGCGGCATCCCTCGCGCTGGGCGACTTCGACGAGTCGCGCGGTATTGGAAGAGTTCGCCGATCCGACCACGATCATGAGGTCGCATCGATGGGCGATCGAACGGACGGCGTCCTGACGGTTCTGCGTGGCGTAACAGATGTCGCTCGTACTCGGAGCGTCGATTCCGGGATATCGCGCACGAAGCGCGCCCACGATCTCCGCCGTTTCGTCGATCGCCAGGGTCGTTTGGGTGAGGTAGGCGACCGGCTCGTCGTCGTGGAAGTTGAGGGCCGCGACGTCCTCGACCGACTCTACGATTCGAATGCGATCGGGCGCCTCACCGTAGGTGCCTTCGACCTCTTCGTGTTCGGCGTGACCGATCAACACCAGGTTGAAGTCCCGCGAGGCGTAGCGGCGCACTTCGGTATGAACCTTCGCCACCAGTGGACAGGTCGCGTCGATCACGGTCAGACTCGGGCGCCCGTCGGCTTGGCGACGGACTTCGGGTGACACGCCGTGCGCGGCGAGCACCACGACGGCCCCATCGGGGACCTCGCTGATCTCCTCGACGAAGATGGCCCCCTTCCGCTCAAGGTCGCGTACCACGTGGAGGTTGTGCACGATCTGACGACGAACGAACACGGGCGCCCCGAACCGCCCTATCGCTCGCTCGACGGTTTCGATTGCGCGTTCCACGCCGGCGCAGAACGATCGCGGCGAAGCGAGGATGACTTCGCGTTCGCCGCACGCGCGCGCCCAGCGATCGAGGGGTCCGCGCGCCGCCGACAGTGAGCTCAGCGCGCGCAGACCTCCACGAAGTGGACCTCGGGTGGCGGTGTCGGAGATGGCGCGCACCACGGCCAGTGGGTTATTCGGTAGATAATCCATGACCCAGGAGGACTCCATGTCCACGGCGAGTGCTCCCGAATCGAACAGGTCGCTTCGACGCCCGGCCGTCACGAACGAGCTCGACGTGACGACGGGACCCGTGTGCACGTCAATGCGGCAGCGCTTGAACTCCGCGCTGAGCAGCGCCGCGCCGGGCAGGTTCCGCGACGTGGTTGATTCGGTGCTCCTCAGCTCACTCGCGATGACGAGATCGCCCGGCACGAGCCGCGGATCGAGGGCGCCGGCTACGCCGACGAGGGCGACGGCCGTGCGTACGTCGAGTCGAGCGGCGAGCTTCGAGCCGGAGCGCCGCGCACGGTTGCGACCGGCCCCAATGACGGTGTCGGCGCCGCCGTACGCGAAGGACTCGATGCGCAACGGCGCGAGGACTTGGAGGTCAGCCATCGGAAGTCCCTCGACTCACGAATCGTCCCAGGGCCATCAAGGGGAACACGAGCCGGTAGAGGTGGTAATTGATGTAGAAGTCACCGGGGAATCCCGTACCGGTGAACCACGGTTCCTCCCAGGAGCCGTCGTCACGTTGGGTCGCCACGAGATAGGCGATCCCACGATTCACTGCCTCGGAGTGTTCGTCGGCCGACAGCAGCGCCAAGAGCGCCCAGCCCGTCTGGGACGCGGTGGAGGCGCCGCGGCCGCGATACGACGGTTCACGGTAGGAACGAAGGTCCTCTCCCCAGCCGCCGTCATCGTTTTGGCGGCCTTCGAGGAAGTTCACGGCTCGACGTATGGCCGGGTGTTGCGTCGCAATCCCGGCCGCGATCAGACCGGGCACCGCCGCGCCGGTGCCGTAGATGTAGTTCGAACCCCAGCGCCCGAACCAGGAACCGTCCTCTTCTTGAGCCATCAACAACCATCCGATGCCGCGCTGAATCGAGAGTTTCGAGTGTTCGCGACCGGCGAGAGCCTCTAAGACGTGAGCGGTGACGTCGGCGCTGGGTGGATCGATCAGCTCACCGAAATCGCAGAACGGGAGGGCCAGACTGAGGGTCTGAACGTTGTCGACGTCAAAGGCCGCCCACCCACCGTTTCGCGACTGCATGCCTTCAATCCACGCGAGTCCTCGGCGTTCGGCGTCGAGAGAGTCCTCCGCCGTGCGCGTGAGGGCCAAGACGACTTCGGCCGCGTCGTCGATGTCGGGGTAGTTATCGTTCTCGAACTCAAACGCCCACCCGCTCGGTTGCAGTCTCGGTCGGCGTATCGACCAGTCGCCCTTCACCGTGATTTCTTGGCCGAGCAGATAGCGCGACGCCGACCGCAGGACTGGGTCATTCGGCGAGAGGCCCGCGTCGGCGAGCGCCGTGACGGCGAGCGCCGTGTCCCACACGGGCGACTGGCACGCTTCGAGTCGGCGTCCGGATTCGTCCTCGATTGTGAAGCCGTCCAGACCGGTGATGCCCGCACGCATGACGGGATGCTCGAGGGAGTAGCCCTGCAGTCGCAGCGCAATCAGCGAGTAGACCCACGGGGGCTGAATGCCACCCCACGAGCCGTCGGCCTCTTGACGTTGGACGATCCATCGCTCGGCTCGACGCAAGCGCGGCACGGCGAACGAACTTGATCGGGTGACGCTCGTAGAGGTGCAAGAGTACGTCGAGCGCCTGAAATCGACCCGACCACGTGCGGAGTGAATCGCGCGGCGGCGCGGCGGCGCCGGTCTTCAGCTCATCGACGTTGAGGTCGAGTTGATGTGAAGGGCGGTGCGCGTTGACGATGGTCAGTGCCACGATCGTCTGACGGGCCCAGCATCCAAAGTCGTAGATGTTCAGTGGCATTCGTCGACCGAGGTACATGAGTTCGGGAGGCAGGACGGGCAGTTCGTGCCACGACCACAGGTTGAATAGGGCCAGCCAGATCTTGGTGAAAACGCGACTGGCTTCGATGCCGCCCCCGGCGAGGATGAAGTTACGGGCGCGCTCGAGGTGTTCGTCGCCGGGAGAGTCACCGGCCAAACGGAGCGCCACGTAGGCCTCGATGGTCGTCGAGAGCTCCGCGGGCCCGCCAAAGAAGTTGGCCCACGTACCGTCGTCGCGCTGACGTGAGCGGATCCATTTCGCTGAGGCCAGGGTCTGTTCTTCCGTACGGATCCCTAAGAACTCACGCAAGAGCAGATCCTCGGCGTCCATGGTGACGTTGGTCTCGAGTTCGCCCTTCCACCATCCGTCGGGATCCTGCATTGATATGAGAGCACCGGTCGCGTTCTTCAACGAGTTCGTGACGTCTTGGCCGAATGACGGCGATGAGCCGGCCGGTGACTCACCTTCCGCGCCGAAGTCGCGGGCGCCGTCGACGTCACTCACTGATCTCTCTCGATCACGTAGCGAGCGGTAACCGCCAGTTCGACGCGCGCCGCATCCGCCAAGACCGCGCCGTCGAGCGCCGCGAGTGCCGCTTCCAGTTCCTTCGTGGCGAATTCCAATGTCTCGTAGCGGGCGCCACACTCATCGAGGAGCACCATCGCCTCGGCGACTTCGGTGTCGGAGAGCTCCTGATTCGAGGTGGAAGGGGCTTCGACGAAGACGTCGAAGCCCTTGGCGTTCGCGATAGAGATGGGAAGAGTCTTCTTGCGCAGCCGAAGGTCGTTACCGACGGGCTTTCCGGTGATACTCGAGTCACCCCACACGCCGAGCAAGTCATCGATCGCCTGAAATGCGAGACCGAGATGGTCGCCGTAGTCCGACAGAGCGCTGATCACGGAGGCGTCGGCTCCGGCGAGGATCGCGCCGATGGATGCCGCGCAGGCGAGGAGGGCTCCCGTCTTGCCCGCCTCCATCTGCAGACACTCTTCAACCGTCAGCGAAAGTTTGTCTTCCGACGAAATGTCGGCGGCCTGTCCCGCGATCATCGCCTGTTGAGCTTCGGCGAGGCATTGGGCGGCCGCGACGCGTTCGAACGTAGAGCCCTCCAGCAGCAGTTGGAACGCGAGCGTCGACAGGGCGTCGCCCGCGATGAGCGCGGAGCCGACGCCGTACTTCGCCCACAACGTTGGTGAATGACGACGTTCCACATCGCGATCGATGATGTCGTCATGGATGATTGAGAAGTTGTGCACCAGTTCAATCGCGACCGCGCCGACGAGCCCCACGTCGTTGTCCGCGCCCGCAGCGTTCGCCGAGAGGAGCGCGAGGCACGCGCGCACGTATTTGCCTCCCGCGGCCAGGTGGTGGCGTACCAGTGGTTGAATGTCCGGGCTGAGTCGCAACGACGCCGCCTCGAGGGCCGGACGGACCAACGCTTTCGTCCTCGAAAGGATTTCGAGTGCCGTGCGTTCGTTCTCGCGTTTCGCGACCGAGTCCGTCATCGTCACGTGTTCACCCTTTCTCGATCGACCTCGTCACTGTCGTCAGCGCCGGAAGCAAAAGCCACGACCTTCGTGGCCGCGTCGTTCCCACTGCGCACGGCGCCTTCCATCGTCGCTGGCCAGCCCGTGTCGCACCACGCGCCCGCGAGAAGGAGACCGGGCACGCCCGTCGTCGTCTGGCGGCGCAGTGACTCGATTCCCGGTACCGCGCGAAAGGTGGCGGCGTACTCCCGAGTGACGACCGCCGAAAGCAGCTGGGCGTCACGAGCTCGAGGGAAGAGTTGCTTGAGCGCGTCAAAGAACCGGGGCACCAGTTCGCTCGTTCCGATCCCTATGTACTGGTCGGCCGCAGAAAGCGAGATCACGAGACACTGGCCCGAGGTCAGTCCGCTGGCATCGGTTCTGTCGAACAGGAACTCGATTGGCGAGTCCAGGCAGGCAGCCATCTTCAAGTCGGTCACGGTTCGATCAAGAACGAGATGGATGTTAACGATGGGCGATGTTCCCAACCTCTCCGCCAAATCGGATTCGCCCGACAGAACTCCGAGCGCTGTCGCAACCTTCGGAGACGTGGACACGATGAGAGCATCGAAGGCGAGTTCGTCGTCTCGGGTCTTGACGCCGAAGCCTCCTTGCGCCTGAGGTGCTATCGCCTGCACCGTCGTGTTGAGCAGCACTTCGGCGCCGGAATCCCGAAGAGCCTTCTCCGCGGTGTGACCGTGCAGCGTGGCGAGTGGCACGACGGACCAACCGACGTCGGCACCGTTCGATTGATGAAGGAAGCCGACCTGAAACACTTGCGCGGCCAGCGCGAGTGACGCATCGTCGGCCTTTACGTTGAGCGTCGGTTGGATGATGAGATTCCAAAGTCGGTCTATCGCACGTTGCGACTGTCCATGTTGCCTCAGCCAGTCGCCGAACGAGTGGAGGTCGAGTGATGGATCGCTTCGGTCGAGACGCTGAAGGGCAATAACCGCACGCGTGAGACGCATCCGTTCCCTGATCGACAAGTGTCGGTAGCGCGCTAACGACGACGCGAGATGCAGTGGGGCGGGAAGTCTCGAGCGAGTGATCGAGCTGCGGGTCCCATTGGCGGAGAGCACCGGTACGTCGAGTCGAGGCTGAAGATAGATCTGTCCATCCGCACCGAGTCGCTTGAGAAGAGCTTGGTACGACGAACAACATCCCAGAAAGACATGCTGGCCGTTGTCAAAGGAGAGTCCATCTCGTTCGATCGATGTAGTGAGTCCGCCGAGTCGATGGCGCCGCTCGATGAGCGTGACTTCGAAACCGGCATCCGCGAGCTCGAGTGCCGCCGCTATCCCCGCCAGGCCACCACCGACCACGCCGACACGGGTCGGATTCATGATCGCGCCGACGCCAGGCTGCCGAGCGCCACGGCGACCTTCTCCAAGATCGGGACCGTGACACGACCTTGAGTCACGGCGTACGGGTCGCGCTCGATGCGCACGAGTAAGCGCCGATAGATTCCGGACATGGTCCCCACGCACGCTCTGCTTCTGGGGTTGAGATGCGGCAACAGCTGAAGTCCCTCGGCGAACCACTGCTCGGCGCGTCCGCACTCATAGGCGACGAGCCGGGCAACCTCGGCTGCCGGACCCGACAGGTCCGGCGCGCAGTCCACTCGTAGGGCGTCCTCTGCCGGGAGGTAGACGCGACCAAGCGAGCGGTCCTCTAGGACGTCGCGCAAGATGTTCGTGAGCTGCAGCGCCACGCCGAGCGAGTCGGCGAGTGGCACGGCGATCTCCGGTTGATCGGTGCCAAATATCGCCAGAGAGAGTCGGCCCACTGAACCCGCGACATTGCGACAGTACTTGACGAGGTCGTCGATCGTCTCGTACGACGTCCCCAGCACGTCACTCTCGCAGCCGTCAATGATCTCGCCGAAGCACTCCATCGGAAGGTCGTAATGACGCAAGGCGTCCGCGACCGCGGCCAGTACCGGGTCGTTGGTTTTCGGATCGAGCGACTCGATCTCTTTTCGTACGAGTTGTAAGCCGGCAAGCTTTTCATCGGGAGGATCGCTGCCGTCGCCGATATCGTCGATTCGTCTGGCGAGCGCGTACACCGCCGACATCGCGCGACGCTCAGGAGGGCGCAAGAGGCGAATGCCGTAAGCAAAGTTCTTCGCTTCGCGGTGGGTAATGCCCTCGCACCACTTGTAGGCGTCATCGATGTTCACGCTGCGCCCTTTCGAAACGTCGCGGCCGTGAATTCGCGCGCCATGTGCACGGCGACCCCGCGCTTGCTCGGTCGACACGGCACGGACAGCACGTCGTAGTCCGCTTGCACGATTGACGCCACCGTCGCGATGCCCCCGGCGACAAAGCCGCTGATCGCAAGGCGCGGCTGCCACGGGAGCGACGAGGCGAGAGGCGAACCGGCCCGTAACAGTTCCAGCGCTCGAAGCGATTCTTTGGCGATGAGACGTTGAAGATCGGCACTGGTCTGCGGACGTAAAAGATCATCTTCGGTGCAGTGGAACTCGTGAAGGTCTTCCAGGGGCAGATAGATGCGACCACGTCGAGCATCCTCTCCCACGTCTTGGAGGTGTTCCACGAGTTGCAGTGCAATGCACACTTGGTCGGACCACTCGATTCGCTGCTCGGATGAGACGTTGAACACCGCGAGAACCAGGTGTCCGATTGGCGCGGCGGACAGCATGCAGTAGTCCACTAAATCGGCGAAGGTCGAATAGCGCGTCACGATCTGATCGACTCGGTTTGCTTCGATGAGACTGCGAAACGGCGCCAGGCCCAGATTGAGTTCCTCGATCACAGGGGTGAGTCGCTGGAACACCGGGTGAATGGCGTGTCCTTCCCCCGCGAGGGTGAGTTCGTCGTCGAGCCAGTCGAGTAGAGCGAGACGATCGCCTTCAGCCTCGTCGCCGATGTCATCCGTGAGGCGGGCGAACGCATAGATCGCCATCAACTTTGAGCGGATGTCTCGGGGCAAGAGTCGCGAGGCGACGGGGAAATTCTCGTGAGCAGCCCTGGCCGCGACGTCGTCTCGAGCACCAAACAGGTCTTCGATTGTCTGCGTGAACCTACTTGGCACGAGTGGCGGCCCCTTTCGCGCAAATCTGATGAACGTCAACCTATCAGCCGTAATGATGATTGACATCGAGACAACGAACGTGTTCTGCCGGGTCGCACGTTCGAACACGGCGTGCGCGATTAATGCACTCGGGTGAGTCGCCTCGCTTTTACTAGTCGGTAATCGATCGACTACTGCCCGGTACCTCTGACTACGTGCTGAAGGTTGAAAGCACCTCGGCCGCCGTGAACTCTCTATCGGCTTGTGCATCCAGCGAAGACGTCGTGGGCGCCTGAAATACGAGGTCGAGGAAGGCTGAGATTGACTTCAACATTTCGCGCAGTTCCGGTGGCGGGGGAAAGTATTCGTCTTCGATGATGACCGACTTCACCTCAACGCCCTCCGTCGGATCCAGCACGGCCAGTACCTCATTGATCACACTCTCGGGCGCCGACGCACCCGCCGTGAGGGCGACCGTACCAAAGAGATCATCGGGTAGCTCCGAGGCACCGTTCACGCGCAACACCCTCGGACAGCCTTGGGCTTCAGCAACTCGAGCGAGCGCCATCGTATTCGAAGAGTTCGATGACCCTACGACGATGACGGCGTCAGCGCCGTTGGTAATCTCGCGCAGCGCGGCCTGGCGATTCGTGGTCGCAAAGCAGAGGTCGCTGCGATTTGGCATCCAGATGTCGGGGAACACCTCCTCGGCGTATTCGCGCAAGTCCTGCCACTCGTCCATGCTGAGCGTCGTCTGGCTGAGGAGCGCCACCGGGCCGTCGTACGTCGAGAGAGCGTCGATGTCACCGCGTTCCTCTATGAGGTGCACCGATTCGGGCGCGACGGCCATGGTGCCGACCGCCTCTTCATGGCCTTCGTGCCCGACGTAGAGCACGGTGTAACCCTTGTTCGCTCGGACTTTGAGTTCATGGTGGACCTTGGTCACCAAAGGGCACACCGCGTCGATGACCGTGCGACCACTCTGGCGGGCAGCTGCGACCAACTGTGGTGGCGAGCCGTGGGCGCTCAACATGAGGGGCGCGCCGGGAGGAACGTCTACGACGTCGTTGACGAAAACCACCCCAATGGACTCGAAGTACTCCACCACGAAGCGATTGTGCACGATTTCGTGGTAGCAGTAGACGGGTGGCTCGAATATCTGAGTCATCCAGTAGAGAGCCTTGATCGCCTTTTCGACACCGGCGCAGAATCCCCTCGGCGAGGCCAGTACGACCTTCTCAACGTTCACCTGTTGCAGCCTAGTTACCGCGAATTCAATAGGGACGTCCCGGAAGGGCGGCATGGCTCCTCCAGTTACCGGCACGTTGCGTCAGACTCGTCCCGACGGCGATTTGTGATCGCTGCCGCTCCAGCGACGCCGATACCATTTGGCTCATGGCACAAACTGACTGGGACGTCGATTCGATCAACCTCTCGGACGTGGAGTTCTGGCGCCGACCACTGCCCGAACGCGAGGCCGCCTTCGCGACGTTGCGTCGCGAACGACCGATCTCGCACTATGACGAACCCGAAATCGAAGGCACCGCCATCGAGTTCCCGTCGGGGACCGGGTTCTACGCTCTCACGAAGTATCGCGACATCCAAACAGCGTCACGCCACCCCCAGGTGTTTCTCTCGGGACCTGGTGCGGTGTCGACCATGGACTTGCCCAGTGAGATGGTGGAGTACTTCTCGGGGATGATCTCCACCGACGATCCCAAGCACGCGCGGCTTCGGCGCATCGTGAGCAACGCGTTCAATCCGCGCAACGTGCGCGACGTCGAGGAGTCGATTGAGCGAAAGGCCGACGAGATCATCGAACGAGCGCACGCCAACGGTACCGGCGACTTCATGACCGATATCGCGGCGCCATTCCCCCTCGAGATCATCTGCGACATGATGGGAGTACCGCCGAG
The DNA here is from genome assembly GCA_963703105.1 of uncultured Acidimicrobiaceae bacterium. GTDB lineage: Bacteria > Actinomycetota > Acidimicrobiia > Acidimicrobiales > RAAP-2 > RAAP-2. Next base: position 905,500 of record OY969792.1, read on the forward strand.
TGAATACGCGACGGTGCTGCACCATTCGAACATCATTCTCTCTTTCGGCGACCCGGAGATCATCCCGGAGGGTCAGGATCCCGTGCTCATGCTGCTTGAATCGGGTGCCGCCCTGACCGCCATCATGGAAGAACTGGGCGAGTACCGCGTTGACAATCCGATCGACGACATTACGAGCGCCTTGGTGAACGCCGAGATCGAAACGGAGAAACTGACGCAACAGGAGTTGGCGTCGTTCTTCGTGCTACTCGTCACGGCTGGAAACGAGACGACGCGCACCGCGATTGGTCATGGGCTCTACGCGCTCACGCAACACCCGGACCAGAAGGCGCGGCTCCTGGCCGACTACGAGGGCCTCGCCAAGACCGCCACCGACGAGATCGTGCGCTGGGCGTCGCCCGTCATCTGGATGCGCCGCACGCTGGCTGAGGACTACACGCTCTCAGACTTCCCTCTGACCAAGGGAGACAAGGTCCTCCTGTACTACAACTCGGCCAACCGCGACGAAGACGTCTTCGCGAACCCGGACGTCTTCGACGTCGGTCGCACCCCGAACGAGCATTACGGTTTCGGCGCGCCCGGTCCGCACTTCTGTCTCGGGGCGCACCTCGCTCGTCGCGAGATCGCGGTGATGTTCCGCGAGTTACTGCGTCGCCACCCGGACATCCACTCGACCGGAATGCCGTCGCAGTTGGAGTCGAGTTTCATCAACGGCATCAAGCACCTGCACTACGCGTTCTAACTCGCCCGCGCCGCCACCGCTTCGTCGTAGGCGTGGAGCGCCCGCGGTCCCCACACCGTGCCCGGTCCGCCGTTGAGGGCGATCAGCACCCCCATCGCCTCGGCGATCTGTTGGCGCGTGGCCCCTTCGCGCAACGCACCTCTGGCGTGCGCCACGATGCAACCGTCACACTCGCGCGTCGCCGATATCACCAGGGCCAAGAGTTCCTTCGTGAGTCGAGAAAGCTCGCCCTCGGTCGACGAGGCCTGCGACAACGCCGCGAAACTCTTCATCACATCGGGAATCATCTCGCGCAGGTCGATCGAAGGCTGACGAAGCTCTTCGCGAATCTCATCCATACTGTCCATAACCACCTCCGCGTCGAGCGTAGATGCCGGTGCCAGCGGTCCGATCAAGATTTGAGTGTCCCGCGCGCTTCGCGCAGCGCGTAATACAGGATCAAGTAACCGGTGACGGGATCGGCCCACCACCAGCCAGCGAAGGTATTGAGGACAAGGCCGGAGAGTACCGCCGTGGCGAGGATTCCATCGATCATCGTGACTCGTCCCTCGGCTCGCAACACGGGGTTGTCCAGCACTGCGCCAACTCGAGCTTTGCCCGACGCGAGCGCGAACATCGCGATCGCGGTCATCGCGGTCCAAACGATCCCGATTGGGCTGTGATGGGGCCGAAACCCGATGACCAGGACGAGTGTGCTCTGCACGCCTAAGTAGATCGCCAACGTCAGGAATGCACTCCCGATCAACCGTAACGCTGTACGCTGCCGCGCTTGCGCGACGTCAGCGAGTTCCCAGAGAACGACCGTTGACGCACCGATCTCAATCACGCTGTCCAAGCCGAAACCCGCGAGCGCCACTGATTTGGCCTCTATCGCCGCGAAGGCGAGAATGGCGACGCCGACCAGATTCCAACCAAGCGTCAGCACTTCAAGTTGACGGCCGCGACGCAGTGTCCGCGCCTCGACGTCGCCGGGTTGAACGGGCACCTCCACAACCTACGGCGCGACGAGGCGAACTTGACGCGGCAACTTGAGACTGCGCCGCTCCGCGCGCGTGAATGGGACCGACTCGTGGACGTCGCGATCCCCGTGATTGCTGATCGTCGCGCTTCGTGTCATTTTCGTAGGATTGTGCGATGTCCGTCATCGACGATCTCGTCGCCCACAACCGCGCCTACGTCGAACGCCACGGCCACCGGGATCTCCCGACGTCGCCGCAGCTCCATCTCGCCGTCTTGACCTGCATGGACTCGCGGCTCGATCTCTTCGGCGCCCTGGGGCTCAACCTCGGCGAGGCCCACCTCATCCGCAACGCCGGCGGCCTGGCCAGTGACGACGCGATTCGCTCGCTACTACTCAGTCAGCGACTGCTCGGCACGAGGTCGGTCATGGTGATCCACCACACGCGCTGCGGCCTCGAAACGTTCGACGAAGAGACCCTGGCGAAGGACGTCGAGGCCAGCGTCGGGGTACGACCGCCGTTTCGACTCGGTGCCTACCGCGACGTCGAAGAAGACGTGCGCTCCACCGTCGAGACGTTGCGGGCGAGCCCCTTCATCGACACCACGGAGATCCGTGGCTTCGTCTTCGACGTTGACGACGCCGACCTGCGCGAAGTCAGTCAAAGAACTTCTTGAAACCCTGACTGGTCTGGCCGTAGCCGTTGGCGAGATAGAACCGGTGGGCGTCCTCGCGGACGTTGCGGCTGGTCAGTTGAGATGCGGTAGCAGCCGCGTTCGCGGGCCAGTTCCTCGGCGGCTTGGAGCAGCTGGGCGCCGATGCCGCGGCCGCGCAGGTCGCTGCGCACGTGGACGCTTTCGATCTCGCCGCACCAGCCCCCGGCGTGTTGGAAGTGCTGGAAGATGATGACCTGACAGACCCCGACCACCTCGCCGTCCACGTCAGCGACCAGGACGTCGCCGCGTTGACGGCGGGACTCTTCGACCGCTAACCAGTAGTCCTCCACGCGCGCGGGGTCCTCGAACTGCGGCATCAAGGACCCGGCGCGCACAAGCTCGACCGCCGCCGCTACGTCGCCGTAGGCAATCGGGCGGATGCGCGCCATCAGTTAGTCGCGCGGGTCAATCGGGGTCAGCACGCCGACGACCTCTTCGATCGCCTCGGCCGCGTCGAGACAGAGGTCGTCGCGAAAGAGCGTCCCCATGACCTGCACGCCGGTCGGCAGACCGTTGGCCACGCCGGTCGCGACGCAGGCCGCAGGCAGACCCATCAGGTTGGCCGGCATCACGAAGCGCATCAGCTCCACGACCTTCATGGCGTTGTCGAGGTCGACGATGTCGAAACCGTGCTCGAACGGCGGTTGCGTCCACACTGGTCCCACGACCAGCGGATAGGTCGCCATGAACTCGCGCCAGGCCTTTTCAACCTTGTATCGGCTCTCGTGCATCAGGGCCATCGACTCCGGCGTGGCCGCCGGGAACTCGATGTCCGTCAGCTCCAAGAACCGTTGACCCTCGGCTCCCATCACCGCCATGAGGAGCGGTTTACGCACCGAGAGACTGGTCATCATCAGTTCGGCCCAGGCGAGGTAGCTCTCGAAGACCATCGGCGGTTCGATCTCTTCGACTTCGTAGCCGGCCGCTTCGAGCGCCCGACCCGCGACGCGCACGCCTTCGGCGACACCGGCGTCGGTGTCGCCTCCGAACGGTTCAGGGACCAGCGCCACGCGCTTGGCGACGCTCGGTCCGCCGAGCGGCGCGTCGATGGCCTGCGGGTCGCGGTGATGTGCGCCCATGACGGCGCCGAGTCCGAGGCGCACGTCGCCCACGGTTCGGGCCATCACGCCGTTGACCAGCATGATCTGAGCGTTGATCGCCATGTCGAGGATCGCCGACGGGTTGCCCTGGGCCACGCGACCGCGCGACGGCTTGATGGAGGCGATCCCGCAGGCGTAGGCGGGGTTGCGCAGTGATCCGCCGATGTCGTTGCCCAGACCGATGGGGCTCATCCCCGAGGCGATGGCGGCCGCTTCCCCACCGGAGGAGCCGCCGGCGGTGCGCCCGCGCCTCCAGGGGTTGTGCGTCGCGCCGTAGAGCGAGGACTCGGTGTTGATGCGCAGTCCGAGGTCGGGCATGTTGGTGCGCGCCAGCGCGACGGCGCCGGCGCGGCGCATGGACTCGACCGGCGGCGCGTCGGTATCGGCCATAAAGTCCTTCAGGGTCACGCAGCCTTCGTTGGTGGCGTAGCCCGCGACGTCGAGGTTGACCTTGATGGTGAACGGCACGCCGTGCAACACGCCGAGCGGACCGCCGGACCTCTGTGTGGCGTCGGCGGCGTCGGCCTCGGCGCGCACTTCGTCGGGACGCACCTCCACCACGGCGTTCACCGCGCCGTTCACCGCGTCGATTCGCTCCAGGTGGGCCTCGATGACCTCGCGCGACGTCGTCGCGCCGCTACGAATCATGCTCGCCAGCGATGACGCCGACTCCTGCCACAGTTCATTCGCCACGCGACCCCCTTTGAAAACTCTCTGGGTAGTCTGGCACGCGCCGCGGCGCGTTCGAATCAGCCGAAGCGACCGAGGGTGTAGTCCAGCGTGCGCGGGTCGATCGGGTTATTGAAGATCTTTTCGGTGGTGTCGAACTCGATCAGTTCACCGGCCCGGTCCTCGCCCATGAGCAAGAACGCGCAGTCGTCCGAGATGCGGGCGGCCTGCTGCATGTTGTGCGTCACGATGACGACCGTCACGCGCTTCTTCAGTTCGGTCATCAACTCTTCGATCTTCAAGGTCGCGATGGGGTCGAGCGCCGACGTGGGCTCATCCATCAACAGGACCTCGGGGTCCATGGCCAGGGCGCGCGCAATGCACAGGCGCTGCTGCTCACCGCCGGAGAGGTTCGAGGCGGCGACCTTCAGGCGGTTCTGCACGCTGTCCCACAGGGCCGCGGACTTGAGCGACGTCTCGGCGGCCTCGTCGAGGATCGACTTCTTCTTGATGCCGTTGAAACGCAGTCCGGAGACGGCGTTCTCGTAGATCGACATCGTCGGGAAGGGATTCGGGCGCTGGAAGACCATGCCCACGCGCGTGCGCAGTTCGGTCACCGTGATGTCGCCGCGGTAGATGTCGGTGCCCTCCAAGAGGATCTGGCCGGCCACCTTGGCGCCGGGCGTGAGGTCGTGGAGACGATTCAGCGCGCGCAGCAACGTGGTCTTGCCGGAGCCGGACGGCCCGATCAGACTGGTCACGCGATTCTTGGTGACGTCGAAAGTACAGTCGCGAACGGCGACGCGACCGTGGAACGATACGGCGACGCCCTTCAACTGCATGGCGGCCGCCCCGCGCTCGGGTGAGACGGCCGTTCCGAGATCGGGTGCGGCGGCCGGGGCCTCGACCTTCGTCTCGACTTGTGCCACGAATTCCTGGTCCATTGGTTACCTTGCCTGTTGCTTTCTCGATGCCCAAATGCGGGCGCTTAAACTCAAAACGAATACGAACACTACGAGGACCAGCGCGATACCCCAAACCTCGGTACGCAAACTGGGCCACTCCGACTTGGCGTTCTCGTAGATCGAGAGCGGCAAAGCAGAAACAGGGTCCAACGGCTTCCACGAATTAATGTAGCCGCCGCCGATGACCAGAAGCACTGGGGCCGTCTCGCCGATGGCGCGCGAGATGGCCAAGATGATGCCGGTCACGATGCCGGTCACCGCGGCCGGCAGGACGATCTTCATGGAGACCTTGTGGGGCTTGGCCCCGAGGGCCAGCCCGGCCTCGCGCAAGGTGTGCGGCACGCCGCGCACGGCGATCTCGCTGGAGATCACGATGACCGGCAACATCAAGACGGCCAGGGCGAAGGACCCGGCCAGCGCCGAGAAGCCGATGTGGAGGTCGCGCACGATGAACGAGAAGGCGAAGAGACCCATGAGGATCGAGGGCGCGCCGGCCATGGTCTGGGAGATCACGCGTAACGTCGCGGCCAGCTTGGAGTCCGATTCGGCCAGGTAGATCCCCACGAGGACTCCGACCGGGATCGCCATGACCGAGGCGTAGAGCGAGAGCACCAGGGTCCCGAGGATGGCGTTGGAGACGCCGCCGGTGGCGTTCGGCGCGATCAAGGTGGGCGTCTGCGGGAGCTGGGTGTAGAAGCCGGAGTGCAAGACGACCGGCAGGCCGCGGTTGAAGAGCTGATACAAGAGGAGCAGTAACGGGACCGCGGTAATGGCGAGGGCGGTGCCGCACAGCACGACCATGATCCTCGAGCGCAACTGCCGCCGGGCTCGCACACGGTCGGCCACCGCGCGAATCTCGTCGCGCATCTGGTGGCCGACTGGCTTCGCCTCTTCGAGTTCGATCATGTCGCTCATACGACGGCCAGGACCTTGCGTTGACGTGAGACCAGTCCACGACTGATGAGTGAGAGACCGAAGTTCACGAGCATCAACAACACGCCGAGGGCCATCAGGGCCGCGATCTCGTTACCCTGCGCCTCGCCGAACTCCGTGGCGATCCACGACGCGATCGAGGTCCCGGGATAGAGCAGGTGGAACTGCACGTTGGCCACGCCGCCGGCGACCAGTGCCACGGCGACCGTCTCACCGGTGGCGCGCGCGAGAGCGAGGAACGTGGCGCCGAACAGGCCGATCTTGGCCGTCGGCAGGACGACCTCTCGAATCATCTGCCAGCGCGTGGCGCCGAGCGAGAGACTGGCTTCGATGAGGTCATGGGGGACGACCGAGATGACCTCGCGGCTGATAGCCACGAACGTCGGCAGGATCATCACCGCGAGCACGATGGACGCCAGGAGGAGGGACTGACCGTCCTGTTGGCCCACGTTGCCGAAGATCTCCTTGGAAAAAGGCCAGCTGTCAAGCCAGGGAATGACGGTCTTCAGCATCCACGGCGCCAGGACCAGGAATCCCCACAGTCCGTAGACGACGCTCGGGACCGCGGCGAGCAGTTCGACCAGCGTCGCCACGATGTTGCGGAGCCGACGCGGCAGGAGAAAGACGATGGAGATCGACGTACCGAGGCCGATCACCACTGCGATCACCAACGCGATGATCGAGGTCTCCAGGGTGCCCACGATCATCGCCAGGCCGCCGAAGGGCCCGAGCGGCGACTGCCAGCCGTTGCCGCCGAGCAGGGCGCCGCTGTGATGGGCGAACTCGGGCAGCGAGTTCCACACGATCGTGCCGACGAAGCCGATGCTCACGGCGCCGAACAGGACGGCCGCCAGGATCAAGAGGTAGTGATACCACGTACGCGAAGGGGTGCCGGAGTTGAACTCCGGCACCTCTTCGTCGGGCGGGTTGAAATCGGGAGGTGGAGGTACGACGATTGACACCGCTGCGCTCTACCTCTCTTTTATGTAGTTACTGCTTCGTTCGTTACGACGTCTTCGTGAGCAAGACCGCTCCACCCGAGGTCACGTTCATCAGCTGCTGACGCGAGTAGGCCGCGATCGCTGCCGGCAGGGGCACGTAGCCCTCCGCCTTGGCCAGCGCGCCCTGGGCGTAGTGGGTCTCCCAGTCGAGGTACTTGACGATCGCCTCGCCGGTGGCCTCGTTGGTCTGGTTCTTCGCCACGATGGCCCAGCTGTAGGTCGCGAGCGGCCAAACGTTGCTGCCACCCTGGTTGACGATCGAGAAGCTGTCGGGCGTGATGTTGGTGCCGGCGGCGGCCGCGGCGGCCGCGATGTTGCCCAGCGTGGGCTGGAGCCACTGTCCGTCACGGTCCTGCAGCGACGCCGTCTGGATGGCGGCGTTGCCCGGGATCAGCAGGTAGCTGTACTCCACGTAGCCGATGGCGCCGGGGTTCGAGTTGATGTCGGTCGCCATGGCCGCGTTGTTCGCCGCCGCCAAGATGTTGGAGGCGTGCCAGGCGTTGCCGCTACCTTCCATCACGTTGCCGCTCGGGGTGTGCCCCGAGCCTCCGGACGAGTGCAGCCAGTCGGTGAAGGCGTAGGTCGTGCCCGAGCTCGCACCGCGGTAGATCACCTTGATGGTGTCACTCGGTGAGTTACCGGTGTACAGCGCCTGGAGCGCCTTGCCGGTCGTCGACGAGAGGCCGCCGTTGGTGTTGATGATCGCGAGGTTCGACCACTGGGTGATCTTGCCGTCGTAGATCTGGGCGATCTCGTTCGTGGTGAGTCGGATGTTGGTGAGGTTCGACCCGAGGTTGTATCCGATGACCGCACCACCCAGGATGTAGGGAACCTGGACGAAGTTCGACTCCACCGCGCCGGACGGGAGGGTGCCCGCCGAGGGCGTCATGGGCTGGTCGGAGAATCCGATGTTGACGCTGCCGTTCACGATCGCGGTGCGACCGGTGCCGGAACCGGCGGCCGGATACGAGCTGAAGCTCACCTTGCCACCGGCCGAGTAGGCCGTCGAGCCGCTGGTCGTGGCGCCAACCATGGGCGCGTCGAAGGACGAGCCGTTAATGGACAGCGAGACCGCGCTCGGGACGACGAGGTCGGTGTCACCGGACTTGCCGGAACCCATCAGTCCGCCGGAGGAGGTCACGGGCTTGGGCTTGTGCTTCGACCAGTGCCGGGGGCAGATGCCGCCCTTCTCTTCGAAGCGCTTGCTCTGGACTTTGTTGTTGACGAGGCGGTAGCAGACCACGGACTTCTTGTGGGTAGAGGCACTTGCGGGAGCTGACACGACGGCGAGCAGACCAGCAACGGCCAACGCAACTGCCGCGAGCGACCTGAATAGATTCTTCATTCTGAACTTTCCTCCTAAAGAAAGTGATTCATTAACGACGCGACGAATCGACATTCGAACGTTTTGCCATTAGAAAACTTACGAATCGAAGGTAAACAGAATGTGAGCGGAAGGGTCGTTCAGAGTGAAAAATTAAGGATTTCTGGAAACATTCATCTCGCCGTCATCAATCACAACAAGAGTCGCGCCAACCGCACGTCGTGCACTTGTAGTGCGCGTGTTCGGCGCTGAGGAATCCACCGCAGAGGGGGCACTCGGCAAAGACGGCGAAGCGGTTCGCGCACTCCAGGACCGGTAAGGACTGGTCACCGCCTTGATCGAGTATCTCGGACACTCCCCCATTGTGGTATCTCGCCCGCGACAGCACGGTGATAGCCGGAGCCGGTTTAGGCCTCGGCGCGAAGCTGACCCGAGCGGTAGTGCGTGCGACAGAGCACCTGGTAGTGCACCACGCCCTCGTTGACGTCGCCGGTGAAGAACTGATTGCCCTCGCGCGCGACCACGCCGTCGACCACGCGGGCGTTGCAGCGACCCTTCTGTCCGCACCAGCACGTGGAGGTCAGTGGCAGTTCGTGAGCCCAGTCCGAGATGGCGAAGAGTCGCGCCGAGCCGGGGAACAAGTTGAGGAGGAAGTCGGCCGAGAGCCCGAAGGCGTGGACGTCAATCGCCAGCTCGTCGACGATCTGCGCGAGGGCGTCGATCTGATCGACGCTGGCGAACTGGGCCTCGTCGATGACCAGGATGTTGATGCCGTCGCGCCGCAGTCGCTCGATGTGCGGCGTGAGGTCGCTGCCCGGCGCGACGGCTTCGGCGCTGGCCTCGATACCGATCCGACTGGTCACCATGCCGGCGTCGCTGCGGTCGCCGAAGGTCCACAGGGCGACGTCACTGCGCCCCTGGCGCAACTGCCAACACAGCTGCAGGGCCAGCGTCGACTTGCCCGCCGCCATGGTGCCGTAGGTGAAGGTCAGTTCGGGCATGGGCCTCTCGTGATCGAAGTGGACGCCCCACGATACCGCCCACGTCCTGCAACTCCGAGACGCAATCTCGCCCATCGAGAGATTTCGCTCTCTATAGATTGGTGACGTGGACTACTCCGTTCGACCCGTCGCCTACATCCGTAACGAACGCGCTGAGGCGCTCGACGACAACTGGGACGACGTGGTCAGCACCGTCGAACTCGCCCAGGACGTACCGAGCGAGGCGCTGCGGGGACTGGCGGACTTCTCGCACGTGGAGATCGTCTTCTTCGCGGACTGGGCCGAGGACGTGCCGCCGGCGCCGTGGCACCGTCGACCCCGCGGCAACGAGCACTGGCCGGACGTCGGAGTCTTCGCCCAACGAAACAAGGATCGTCCGAATCGTCTGTTGCTCTCCACCGTCGCCGTCGACGAACTCGCGGAGCGCTCCTTCAGCGTTCGCGGGCTGGACGGGATCGACGGCACGCCGGTGCTCGACATCAAGCCGGTCTTTCGTTGGAGTGTTCCCCGCGGGCGAACTGCGGGTGGCGCCCTGGAGTGAGGAGCTCGGCGAGAACTACTTCTGATTCCAGGCGATGAAGTCGATCAGGATCCCGGCCAACTGCGGACCGTTCTCCTCTTGCAAGAAATGCGCGCTGCTCTGAATCGTCGTGTGGGCCTGACCCCGCGCTCCGGGGACCAGTCGGATGAACTTCGCCTCGCCGCCTTGGGTGATGGCGTCGTTGCTGAAACAGCAGAAGAAGGGCTTGGTGAACTGCTCCAACACGACCCAGGCCGCCACGTTGGCGTCGTGGGCGGGATCCTCCGGCGTCGTCGGTACCAACATCGGGAACTGGCGGGCACCTTCCTTATACGTCTCGTCGGGGAACGGCGCGTCGTAGGCCGCGACCACGTCGGCGCTGAGGCGTTGCGCGCAGCCCCCCGAGACAATGTGGCCGATGTGAAGTTCGGGCGTCGTTTGACTGAAGTCCTGCCACGACTTGAAGGCCTCGCTCATTTGTTCATCACCCGTCGGCAACCCGCCGTTGCCGATCGCCACTCGAGCGAATCGTTCCGGATGCTCCCCCACCAGGCGTAGACCGATCAGGCTCCCCCAGTCCTGTCCGAAGAGCGTGACGTCGCGCAGGTCCAATCGGTCGAAAAGCAGTTCTCTCGTCCACTCGACGTGTCGCGCACAGGTGTATTCCTCGCGCGCGCTGGGCTTGTCGGAACGACCGAAGCCGATGAGGTCCGGGGCCACCACGCGGTAGCCGTCGGCCACGAGTCCCGGGATCATGAAGCGGTAGAGAAACGACCACGACGGCTCACCGTGTAACAGCAGCACAATCTGTCCGTCGCGTGGACCCTCGTCGAGGTAGGCCATGCGAAGCGCGTCGCCGCCGGTCGGATCGGCGACCTCGGCGAAGTGCGGTAGGAAATTGAAATCCGGGAGACCCTCGAAGTTCTGATCGGGCGTGCGCAGTCGTTCCATGTCTATTGACGGGCCATGCCCTCACGGGCCGCCGTCTCCTTCTCGTCGGCGCTGTCGTGGGAGATGAGCTGTATGTCCACGCGTTCGATGCGTCCTTCGAAGGTGAAGTCGTCGAGGTAACGCTTCGAGACCGATGAACCGTGGTCGCGACCGATGCCCATGGCGATGGTGGAGAAGATCCGCATGACGAACGGGAGGTGCAGCGAGCCGACGTCACGGCCGTCGATCGTCAAGGTGACGTCGGCCTCGCTTCGATCGCGTCGAAAGCGTGCGCCGAGCACCGAAGGTCCGTCGGGCACGTCTTCGGTGGATTCCAACAAGTGATGCTCCGTGAAGATGTTGTAGTCGAAGACCAGACGGTTGTCCTGCACGAATAGCGCCACGCCGGCGTTCTCGGTCCCCATAGCAAGGATCACCCCTTCGTCGCCGTGGGCCAGATCGACGCGCGCCTCCAGATCCCAGCTCCGTCCCCCGATCCCCGCGGCGGCCGAGGGCGGAATCGGATTGAGCGGGGGCAAGTAGGTGTAGTGGCGGCTCGTCGGATGCGGCGAGTAGTCGTGCGACCGAGACGTGAAGAGCGCGAGCCCGCGGTCGTCCAGGGGCAGGACGCCGTACTCTTTGGCCTCGCGCCACCAGAGTTCGATCAGCTCACGAAGCTTCTCGGGTTCGGTCGCGGCGAGGTCCCGGCACTCCGACGGGTCCGTGGCGACGTGATAGAGCTCCCAGCGGTCGTCGTCGAAGGACGCACCGTGCACGTGGCGCGTGACCGCCTTCCAGCCCTCGTGATACATCGCGCGGTGTCCCACCATCTCGAAGTACTGCGTCGTCTTGTGACTCGGCCTCCTCGGGTGCGTCGAAGGCGTAGGCCATCGACGCTCCGGCCATCGGCATCTGCTCCAGGCCGCGGTAGGACTCGGGCATGGTGACGCCGGCGACCTCGAGGACCGTCGGCGCGATGTCGGTGACGTAGTGGAACTGGCCTCTCACCTCGCCGCGCGCGGCGACGCCGTTCGGCCAGTGGACGACGAGCGGCACGTGCACGCCACCCTCGTGCGTGTTCTGCTTGTACCACTTGAAGGGCGTGTTCCCGGCCTGGGCCCAGCCCCACGGGTAGTTGGAGTGGCTGGCCGGTCCCCCGATGTCGTCCAGGTGAGACACGGCCTCGTCGGGACTCTCCATCACCAGGTTGAAGTACTTCATCTCGTGGAGCACGCCGAAGGGGTCGCCCTCTTGGCTGGCGCCGTTGTCGCTCATCAGCAGGATCAGCGTGTTGTCGAGTTCGCCGATGGTCGCCAGGTCGGCGACCAGGCGTCCGATCTGGACGTCGGTGTGCTCGAGGAACGCGGCGTAGGCCTCCTGGAGTCGCGCGGCGAGTCGCTTCTGGTTCTCGGGGAGCTCCTCCCACGCGTCGACGCCCTCGTTGCGCGGCGCCAGTTCGGTGAACGCTGGGACGATGCCGAGCTCCTTTTGACGCGCGAACCACTTGTCGCGCGCGACGTCCCATCCCTCGTCGTAGCGACCCCGGTGGCGCGCGAGGTACTCCGGTGGCGCCTGGTGCGGGGCGTGCGTCGCGCCGAAGGCCAGGTACGTGAAGAACGGTCGGTCGGGACGGACTGATTTCGTGTCGTGAATGAAGCCGAGGGCGTGATCGATCAGGTCCTCACTCAGGTGATAGCCGTCGGCCACGGTCTTCGGGCGCTCCACGCGGTGGTTGTCGTAGGTGAGGTCCGGCGCGAACTGATCGGTCTCGCCGTCGAGGAATCCGTAGTACCGATCGAAGCCCCGTTGCAGTGGCCACTGGTCGAACGGCCCGGCCGAGGACGAGTTCTCCATCGACAACAGGTGCCACTTCCCGACGCAGAAGGTGGTGTAGCCCTCTTCGCGCAGCACCTCGGCCATCGTCGCGGCGTGATTCGAGATCTGTCCGCGCATGCTGGGAAAGCCCGTGCTCCAGTTCGAGAGCCCGCGCATGCCCACGCTGTGGTGGTTCCTTCCGGTCAGCAAGGCGGCGCGGGTCGGTGAACACAGTGGCGTGACGTGGAAGTTCGTGAAACGCAGTCCGCCGGCAGCGAGTTCGTCGATGTGGGGCGTGACGAGGTCCGATCCGAAACAGTTGAAATGCGAGAAGCCCAGGTCGTCGATGAGGATCAACAGGATGTTCGGTGCGTTCTCCTTAGGGTGCGTCGGAGTGGGCCACCACGGCGTCGACTCAGCGACCGTGTCGCCGATCGTGCCTTCAAAGCGTTCGAACTGCTTCAACGCTCCCCCTTCGAACATGGTTCACGCTACGTCACCTCGAGCCGGCGTTACGGTGACGGCGCGATCATGGCGGTAACGACGTCTCGTTCGGGAGAGGACGCCGGTCCCAAGATCGATATCGCCACCGCGGCCGCCGCGTTACCTCGACGGGCCGCTTCGAGCACGTCGGTGCCCATCGCCAGCTCCGCGAGGAAGACCCCGGAGTGCGTATCGCCCGCGCCGTTGGTGTCGACGCACCGCGACCTCGAACCCGTCCACGTGCACCGGAGCGCCGTTCTTCACCAGCACCGTGCACCCGCTCGCCCCGTGGCGAACGACGACCCCACGACGACCGGTCCTGGTCGCGAGCGCGGTCACGGAAGCGACCAGCGAGTGCTCGCCCGTCAGCAGCGAAGCCTCGGTCTCGTTGCAGAGCGTCCAATCGGCGCGCTCGAGGACGCAAATCAGGTTCGCCTCGGGAATGTCCGTCACTCGATTACTGGGATCAAAGGCGACCACGACGTCCTCGCCCAGTTGGGCCACGAATTCGAGGACGATCTCGGCCGAACCGGGATACATGACGTTGTAGCCGGAGACCAACACGTAGTCACCGCCTCGGACGTCGAGTGACGACAGATCCGAGGCGCGAAGTGAGGCTTCGGCCCCCGCCGACGGTGATGAACGTCCGTTCACCGTCGTCGTCGATCATCGCCACGCAGAATCCCGCGTCGAGCGACTCGTCCGCTTCGAGGGGCTCAATGACGTGGTCCTTCGCCAGCGACGTGCGAGCGATCGAGGAGAAGGGACCTCGTCCGAGTCGTCCGGCGTAGACCGCCTCGACGCCCTGTCGCGCGGCGGCGCTCATGGCGTTGTAGCCGCCGCCGGTGGTGATCAAATGCTCCGACGCCAAGATGTCGCCGCCACTTTCCGGGACCTCGCCAATCCTCACGACGACGTCAATCATCACCGTGTCGAGACAGAAAAGACGGACCGCAACGCTCATCCGTTCACCCTAACGAGCGTCGTAATAGTCGGTCGACGAATGTGAACTTTATGGTTTAAGTCCGCAGTCGCGACGTGCCTAAACTGCTCGCAAAGCGAAGCGCGGTGTCAAGAAGGGGACGATGTGAGCGAAGTCACAGAGGTACGCGATACCGGCAGCGCCGGGGCGATGCACATCGAAGAGAACGGCATCAACGTCATCACCGAAGGCGAGCGAAAAGGTCAGCCCCGAGAGCTGTTTTGGCCCTGGTTCGGCGCCAACGTCTCGGTCCTGGGACTCAGTTATGGCGCGTACATCCTGGGCTTCGGCATCTCGTTCTGGCAGGCCCTGATCGTCGGACTCATCGGCATCATCGTCAGCTTCGTGCTCTGCGGCATCATCGCCACCGCGGGCAAACGGGGATCGGCCCCGACCATGGTCCTCAGTCGCGCCGCCTACGGCGTGCGCGGAAACCGTCTGCCGTCGGGCATCTCCTGGCTGCTTTGCGTCGGGTGGGAGACCGTGCTCACGGTCATCGCCGTCCTGGCGACCTCGACCGTCTTCACGCGACTCGGTTGGGGCGGCGGCAACGGCGTGAAAGCGGTGGCCACGGTGGTCATCGCCGCGCTGATCATCGCCGGCGGCGTCATGGGCTTCGACCTCATCATGCGGATGCAGGCCGTCATCACGGTGGTGACCGGCGTCCTCACCGTCTTCTTCATCGTGCTCACCTTCAAGCACGTCAGCTGGCACGTCGTGTCCCACGTGCACAGCGGGTCGCTCCAAAGCCTCATCGGGGCCCTCGTCTTCGTGATGACCGGTTTCGGTCTCGGCTGGGTCAACGCGGCGGCCGACTACTCGCGCTACCTGCCCCGCAAGGCTTCGACGGGCGGTGTCGTGTGGTGGACGACCTTCGGCTCGTCGATCGCCCCGGTCATCCTCGTCTTCTTCGGCCTGCTCTTGGCCGGCTCGTCGTCGACGCTCAGTTCGGCGATCGGTAACGACCCCGTCGGGGCGCTGGCCACCCTCTTGCCGACGTGGTTCCTGGTCCCCTTCGTGATCGTGGCCGTCCTGGGTCTCGTCGGCGGCGCGGTCCTCGACATCTACTCCTCCGGTCTCTCGCTCCTGTCGGCCGGTCTCAGGATCCCGCGCTTCGCCGCGGCCGGCGTCGACGGCGCGGTGATGGTGATCGGCACGATCTACATCGTCTTTTTCAAGAACAACTTCCTCTATCAGTTCGAAGGCTTCTTGATCACCGTGGGCGTCCTCATCGCGGCCTGGTGCGGTGTCTTCCTGGGAGACATGCTGCTGCGAAAGAAGGACTACGTCGACGCCGACCTCTTTCGCAACTCCGGTCGCTACGGCGACATCCGCCTGATACCGGTGGTCACGACGATCGTCGCGAGTTTCATCGGCTGGGGCCTGGTGACCAACTCCGGCGCCAACTGGCTCACCTGGCAGGGGTACCTGCTCGGACCGCTGCACCTCGGCGGCAAGAGCGGCGATTGGGCCTTCGCCAACCTCGGCGTCTTCGCCGCGTTGGTCTTGAGCTTCCTCGCCACCGTCCTCTTGACCGGCGCCCAGGTTCGCCAGCAAGAGGACGGTGGCGCGACCCCGGTCGCGGTCTCGTAGCCAATTCCCAACTCTCCGCGTCGTCGCACCATCGACCGTGGCGGTGACACGATCGGCGGGACCCGATTCTCGCTGACTCGTGAGAATTCGCTCAATGAAAGCGACGAGAGTGCGCAAAGGCCCTGCGTAGACTTGGGGCGGTTGGGTTCAGAGGAGTTGCATTGCGTATCGGTGTTCTCACGGCGGGTGGCGACGCGCCCGGTCTCAACGCGGCCATTCGAGCCATCGGCCAAATGGCGCTGCGCGACGGACACGAAGTCATCGGCATCGCCAACGGCTGGGCCGGACTGGCCAGCGAGTACGCCGGGCGTCCGCTGGTCGCGAGCGACCTCCAGGGCGTCATCGCCCAAGGCGGCACGCTGCTCGGCACGGCGCGCTACAACCTCGACAACCCCGCCGGCGGCCGAGAGCGCGTGCTGGCCGCGATCGAAGAGCACCTCGACGGGCTGATCTCCATCGGCGGCGACGGCACGCACCGAATCTCGACCTGGCTGGCCGATCACGGTGCGCCCATCGTCGGGGTGCCCAAGACCCTGGACAACGACCTGCTGGGCACCGACTACTGCATCGGCTTCGACACGGCGATCAGCATCGTGGCCGAGTCGATCGACCGGCTCTACACCACCGCGGCCTCACACCACCGCGTCATGGTCGTCGAGACCATGGGACGGCTGACGGGTTGGGTCGCCGCGATGGGCGGCTTGGCCGGCGGGGCCGACATGATCGTGATTCCCGAGTTCCCGGTGACGATGGACGACATCATGAAGCACCTCGAACGAAGGGTCGAGGCCGGACTGGCCTTCTCCATCGTCGTGGTCGCCGAAGGCATCAACCTCGCCACGCTCGGCGGGACCGAGAAAGGTGAACTGTCGACCGAAGGCGTCGGCGGTGTACGCCTGGCGACACGAGGGGTCGGCGCGTTCGTCGCGTCCAAGATCGAAGAGCACACGGACATCGAGGTGCGCACCACGGTCCTCGGTCACCTGCAGCGCGGCGGCAGCCCGACGGCGCACGACCGCATCTGGGCCACGCGCGTCGGTGCCGGCGCTTACGACGCGGTGACTTCGGGCAAGTTCGGAACCATCCCCGTGGTGCGCGACAACACGGTCGTGCTCAGTCCGCTCGCGTCGGTCATCGGCGGTCAGCGCCAGGTGCCGCGCGAGATCTACGAGCTCTGCTCGGTCTTCTTTTAGTGCAGAACTCGGTCCCCACAATCGCTTGCCATGACACTTGCGGTCCTATACTATGACACATGCCGTCATATGCCCGCAAACCAAGTCACGAACTGTTCCCAACCAAGGGTCCAATCAAACCCAGTGAGATGATCGGGCGAAGCGAGGAGCTCGCTTCACTTGTGTCCCAATTGAGCGCAGGCAATCACCAGATCATTGTGGGTCCGAGAAGGACCGGGAAAACGAGCGTGTGTGATGCCGCGATTGACCAACTGCGAACGAAGAAGGCGTATGTCGTAAGTGTCGATCTCTTCGAGGTGGAATCATTGGCGACGCTCTCCGAACTCATCGCACTGCGCGCCATCTCTAATCGACCCGCTGTGAAGAAAGTCCTTCCAGCGCTACGCCGAGCCAGCGCTCGAGTTGGTCAAGCGGCGCAGATGTCAGCAACATTGAAGCATGAGTTTGGCACCGACATAGAGTTCGCCTTCGCACCGTTGCGAAGCCAGAAGACCGCCAGTGACCAATTCAACTACTCACTAAGCCTTCTCGAGAAACTCGCGGTGGCGGACGGCCGTCACATCGTGCTGTACCTTGACGAATTCCAAGAGATCGAGTCCGCCGGTCACCGATTTGGTGACCCGGACTTGATAACAAAGAAGATGCGGGCAATTCTGCAGCGTTCACCACACGTCACCTGCCTCTTTGCGGGCTCAATCGAGCACATGCTGAGACAACTGTTTGCCACTAAGACCCGAGCGATGTATCAGTTCGGTGGATTCTTCACGCTCGCACCAATTTCGATTGATGCCTGGATTGTCGGTCTGCGAAAATCACTTCGGGACGACGCAACTTCAATCACGGACGCGGCGTTGACTCTCCTTTTAGAGACCTCAGCCGGTGCGGCGCGCGCCACGATGCTCCTCGCGCAACAGTCTCACGTCGTCGCCGTCGAAAAGGGTTTGTTCACCATTGACGCTACCGAGGTCTTTCAAGGTATTGACTACGCTATGGCTTCGGAACAGCCGGCCCACGAGAGCGAATTAGTACGGATACGAGGAATGCGCGCGCATGCCGTCTCAATCGCCCAGCGCGTCGCGCGCGCCGAACAACCCTACGGCGCGAAGTTAGACGCCAAGCAGGTCGGACGAGCTTTGGAGTCACTCCGAAATTCCGGGCTGGCAGTCCAAGTCAAGGCTGGCGAATGGCAATTGGTTGATCCACTTTTCCGAAAGTACCTGGAGCGGTTTCCAGCCGCGTGAGCTCCGTCAAATCGATGAGAGCAATGGCTCCCATCAGACGCTGGCACCATTGTGTGCTCAGTGCACCGATCTTGCATCGTCACAGATCAGGCCTCACGGTCGACGAATCACATTACGAATTCGCCAAACTCAGAAACACTTCCAGTTCTCGCTTCGTGGGTGCGGTCGCCGGACCGCGTTTCGTCACCGATATCGCCGCGGCCGCGTTGGCTCGGCGAGCGGCCTCTAACGCGGGAAATCCAGCGGCCAAGAGAGCGGCGAACGCTCCCACGTGGCAGTCGCCCGCACCGTTGGAGTCGACCACGTCGACCGGAAATCCCGGCACGATATGACTGGAGCCCTCTGACTGCGCCACGACGCAACCGTCGGCACCCGTCCGCACGATGGCTCCCCCGTGCTTCATGCGGGCGCGCAGGAGACACGCCGCTTCACCGGCGCCCGCGGCGTCCGTGAGGAGATGCACCTCGCGCGCATTACACGAGAACCAGTCGACCCGGTTGAAGACGGCCTCGAGCATTGACTCGGGTATCTCACTCACGATCGGTCCGGGATCGAAGAGAAAGCACGTCGCGGCGGGGATCAGTTTCAGAAACGACAGCAGCGCTCGGGCGTTGCTCTCGTGCGAGAGCGCGTAGCCCGAGAAGTAGACGAAGTCATGCTTGCTCACGTCGAGTTCGTCGAGCTGGGCGGTGGAGAGTGTCGCCTCGGCCCCGGTGCTCGTCAGGAAGGTGCGTTCGCCGTTGTCTTCCACCATGGCGACCACGAATCCGGTGTCGAGGTCCTCGTTAGGTGCGGTCGCAACCACGATGTTCTCCTCCCGCATCGCCGTTTGGGCGATCGTGGCGAACGGTCCCAGTCCGACGACGCCGCCGTAGACCGCAGCCAGTCCCAGTCGCGAGGCTGCGGCCATCACGTTGAAGCCGCCGCCGGCGAAGGAGTCACTGCGCTCGACGAGCGTGTCCGAGCCGCGTTCCGGCAACGCGTCGACGTTCAACACGACGTCGACGACGACACTGTCAACGAGGATGAACCGCGGCGCGGCGCTCACGCGGCGCTTTGTGCGGGACCGTTTCGCAGTTCGAGGAGTCGCCGCGCCATGTCGTCCAGCTGGAGACCGTTCACCCGCGACACCGTCTCTCGCGCCGCGAGCGGGAAGACGTTGATGCCGCAACGTGAGCCGACGATGGCACCCGTCATAGCCGCGATGGTGTCGCTGTCGCCCCCGAGTGAGGCGGCCACCCGACAGGCCAGCCACGGTTCTTCGCTGAAGGCGCTGGCCACGGCGAAGGCCGCCGGGACCGACTCCCACGTCGCGAGACTGGTGCCGACCAGAATCGGCAAGAGGTCCACGACGCCCTCGGCGTCGAGTCCGTGGACCAGATCGATGGCCCAGCGGATTCGCACCGCGACGTCCGCGCCGGCGATCCAGTGACCCCGCCGCGAACCACGCACCGCGGCGTCGCACGCGGTGTCGATCATGACGTCGAAGGTGAGGCCCTCGACGCCGGCACTCACGGCGCCGGCGACGGCGGCCGCGCCGGCGAGCGCCACGCTCGTGTTGTGCGTGAGTCGACTCGCCTGCGCGACGCTGGTCACGAGCTCGTCGAGATCGAGCGACCGAACGGCGATCGCCACCGGCGTGATCCGCATCGCCGCGCCGTTGGTGTCCCCGCGTCGTCCCACCTCTTCGGGATCGCCACCGGCCATCAACGCGTTGATCGCCCGCTTGGTCGACGGTCCGAGCAGATCGAGTGATCCCTTGGCCTTCATCGACTCCTCCCAGTTGATGAGCGTGTCGGCCCAACTCTGAATGTTCACTTCACCGTGACCAGCGATCAGTTCGGTGGCTAGGAGCACCGCCTGTTCGGTGTCATCGGTGATTCGTCCGGCGGTCATCCCTTCGGCGATCGGGTGATCGGTCGGCGCCGGTTCAAAATCGACGATCAGCGTGCCAAAGACGCTCACCACTTCATCGCGCGACATCATCTGCGTGGGCATGCCCAGCGCGTCGCCAATCGCCAGACCGTAAAGGGCGCCGGCGGCACGATCGAACTGGGTCACGGACTCCACCTCTTTAGCCTATGAAGGCGGACCCGCGATTACCGAGCATTGCCCGACCGGACAACTGATTTTTCCGTTGGTTTAAGGTGGTCCTCGCATGTCAAGGTCGCCACTTCTTCGCGGGTCAATCGGGACTGACGCGTGATCCCCATCCTCTCCTCGTCCCAGATGCGCGAGGCCGACGCGCTCGCGGTCGCCGAAAGAGGCAGCGACGCCTTGGTCGCGGCGGCCGGCACCGCCGTGGCCTTCGCGGCCCAGTCGATGCTCGGTTACTGCTACGGAGCTCGCGTCGCCGTTCTCGCTGGTCCGGGCCTCAACGGCGCCGACGGCCGCGTCGCGGCCGCGTGGTTACGCTCGCGCGGCGCCAAGGTCGACGTCATCGACACGGCGACCCAGCCCCAGGAACTCCGTGGTTTCCACCTGGTGATCGACGCGGCCTTCGGCCTCGGTTGCTCGCGTCCGTACGACGCGCCGCGCGTCACCGGTGAGACCTTGGTCCTCGCGGTCGACCTGCCTTCGGGCGTGGATTCCGATAGTGGGGCGATACTTGGGTCATCCACTGTCGGCCGACGTGACCCTCGCGCTCGGCGCGTTGAAGCCGGCCCACGTGAGCGGACCGGCGGCCGCGATCTGTGGTGAGCTCCGATTCGCCGGACTGGGCATCGTCGCGGACTTCGAGGACGGGTTGGTCGAGGACCACGACCTCGACGCGTTGGTGGAGCGCCACACGAGCGACCACAAGTGGACGCACGCCATCCAGGTACTTGGCGGGTTCGACCTTGATGCCCGGTGCCGCCGACCTCGTGGTGCGCGGGGCGCTGGCCGCCGGCGCGTCCATGATTCGCCTCACGAGTCGGGGCGACGTCGCCGAACTGATTGACCTGCCGGCCGAGGTCGTGCGCAGCGATGACTCGACGATCGAGAAGCGCAGTCGTTGCGTGGTGGCCGGTCCCGGACTCGGGGCCGACGCGGTGGAATGGCTGCGCGAGCGACTGGCCGACGTGACGGTGCCGGTCGTCCTCGACGCCGACGGACTTGATCGCTCGTTGATTCCTTCGACCACTCCCGACGAGCGACGTTGGGTCCTCACGCCCCACGAAGGCGAGTTCGTTCGCCTGACCGGCGAGCCGCTGCCCGCCGACCGACTCGAAGCCGTTCGCGCGCTCGCGCGCGCCACCGGGTGCGTCGTGCTGCTCAAGGGCGCGACGACGTTGATCGCCGATCGCGACGGACGGGTGCGCGTCGTTCGTTCGGGCACGCCGACGCTCGCCACGGCCGGCAGCGGCGACGTGCTGTCCGGGGTCATCGGCGCCACCATCGCCCGGGGCCACGACCCGCTCGACGCGGCCGCCCTCGGCGCCCACCTGCACGGTCGCGCCGGCGCGTCCCTTCCGGTCTACGCCAGCGCCTCGGATATCCCGTCGGCCCTGAGCGACATCATCGCCGCGCTGTAGCTCGTTATCCCCAAAAACCCGATATCTTCGTCGATCTTTGCGACGGTAAGCGACGGAGTCGACGAGAGTACCGTGGTTGGGGAGGTAGTGATGAAGAAGTCGCCGGAGGCGGTGCTCGAGCAAGAAGAGGGCCGGGGACTCCTCGCACCGATGACGGTGTCGATCGACGACGACGGGCTCGACGAGAACGACCCGCGGCGCCTCGCGATTCGCGAGTGGCTGAGCGAGCACCCGAATCCCACGCCGGTCCAACTGGCCGAGGCCGGACTCGTCGCGCCGCACCTGCCGCGACCGTGGGGCCTCGGCGCCGACGCCACCCACCAGCTCCTCATCGACGACGAACTCAAGCGCGCCAACGTCCGACTGCCCATCAATCCCATCGGCATCGGCTGGGCCGGACCGACGATCCTCTACGCCGGTACCGAGGAGCAACAACAGCGCTGGTTGCCCAAACTACTGAGCGGCGAGGAGTTCTGGTGCCAGCTCTTCAGCGAACCCAACGCCGGCAGCGACCTCGCCTCGCTCACGACGAGCGCCCTGCGCGACGGCGACGAGTGGGTCATCTCCGGTCAGAAGGTGTGGACCAGTTACGCCCACCTGGCCACTTGGGGCATCCTGCTCGCGCGCACCTCGAACGAGGGTGCGCCCGCAAAAGGGCATCAGTTACTTCATCTGTCCGATGAACGCGCCCGGCGTCACCATCCGTCCGATCATCGACATCACCGGCGACCACGCCTTCAACGAGGTCTTCCTCGACGAGGTTCGGCTCCCGGCCGACTATCTCATCGGTGACGTCAACGACGGGTGGCGACTGGCCAAGGTCACCCTCGGTAACGAGCGCGTCTCGCTTTCCGGCGAGGGCGTCCTCTGGGGACGCGGACCGACGGCCGCGGACCTGGTCGAACTGGTGCGTACGTCGTCAGGTTCCGCCACGACGCACTCGAGCGCGACGAGCTGGTGAAGTGTTGGTCGCACGGCGAGATTCTGCGTCTGCTGCGACTTCGCCTCGTCGCCGCGGCGCAGGCCGGACGAGAACCCGGCGCCGAAGCCAGCGTGCGAAAGGCGCTCGCCGACGACCACGGCCAAGAGGTCATGACCCTCGCCAATCGACTCGCCGGTGCGGCCGGAATGCTCGAGGGCCGTGGACCGGGAGGCATGGACGGCGCCGACGGCAGCGCCTGGGCCTTCGGATTCCTCTACTCCCAAGCGCTCACCATCGGCGGCGGCACGTCGGCGGTGCAGCGCAACATCATCGGTGAACGCGTGCTCGGGCTACCCAAGGACCCGGCGACCTAACTCTGCGGTGGTGCTGGTCAGTGGCGCTGCGGCTCCCAGGTGAAGTTCGACTGGGCGATCACGAAACTGACCACGCCCCAGATGCCGAGCACGACGAACGGTCGCAGCTGGAGCCCCGACCCGCCGGGCAGGGCGATGGCGTGCTGCATGCCGCTCACGATCGGTTCGAGCGGGAGGTACGACGAGAAGGTGAGGAGCCACTGCGGGAGCAGGTTGGGCGCCAGGAAGACGCCGCTGACGAAGCTCAAGATGACGACGGTGAAGGGGCCGACCGAGCCGGCCATCTCCGAGGTCGTGATCAACCGGGTCAGCGCGAGGCCCATCGCGGAGAAGGCGAAGACGCCCAGCAGGGTGTAACAGAAGATCGCGAGATACGCGTGGGACGGCAACGACAGGTGGTAGCCGAAGTGCGAGACGGCGAACATCACGATGATCAGCCCGAGCGAGGTCACGAAGAGATAGAGGATCTCGCCGGCGAGGAAGACCCCCGAGGGCATCGGCGTGCCGCGAAAGCGCTTCAGCCACCCCGCTTCGCGCGCGCCGACGATCGCCACCAGGATCCCGGTGAAGGTGCCGAGCATCACGCCGTAGGTGGTGAGCCCGCCGGTGTAGAAGGCGATGGTGGGGATGTTGTGGCCCTCGACCGGGATGGTCTTGAACTTTCCACCGAAGACCGAGTTGAACAGCGCCAAGAAGCCGACCGGCATCAAGACCCCGAAGATGACCGTGCGCGCGCTGCGCGTATAGGCCACCAGGTTGTACTGCGCCTGGCGCAGTGACAGTCGGATGAATCTCACGAGCGCTCCCCCGTGACGTCGAGGAAGACGTCGTCGAGCGTCGGTCGCACGACTTCGAGTCCGTCCAACTCGAGACCGACGCCCTCGACGTACTGGAGAAGTCGCAGCAACTCCGACTGCGCGTTGACGAACGCCGCCGAGACCGACCTCGCCGCGACACGTGAAAGTCGATGCCCGCGCCACTGGACAGCGCGGCGACGTCGAGACCGTCGACGACGTTGAAGCGCACGGTCGTCGTTCCGGCCAGGGCGATCAGCGACGTGGACGTGCCTTCGGCCACGATGCGACCGGCGGCCAGGATGGCGATGCGATCACAGAGGTGTTGGGCCTCTTCCATGTAGTGCGTGGTCAACAGGATCGAGGTCCCGGCCGATCGCAGACCCTCGAGCATCGTCCAGAACTCTCGCCGGGCCGAGGGGTCAAAGCCGGTCGTCGGTTCGTCAAGGAAGAGCAGTTCCGGTGAGCCGACGATGCCCAGCGCCACGTCGACCCGGCGCCGTTGTCCGCCGGAGAGTCGCCCGATGCGCACGTCCGCCTTGTCCGTGAGGCCAACGAGCTCCAGCGTCTCGGTCACGCTCTTGGGGTGCGAAAAGAAGCCGGCGAAGAGCTTGACGGTCTCGGTCGACCGTGTGGCTCGGGTCGAAGTCCGAATCCTGGAGAACCAGTCCGATGCGGTCCTTCCACGCGCCGCCGCCCTTCTTCGGATCGACGCCGAGCACCGACACTCGACCCTCATCCGGAGCTTGGTAGCCCTCGAGGATCTCGACCGTCGTGGTCTTGCCGGCACCGTTCTTGCCGAGCAGTCCGAAGATCTCGCCGCGTTCGACGTTGAAGGACACGTCGTTCACGGCGGTGAGAGAGCCGAAGCGCTTGGTGAGCCCCACCACCTCTATGACATTCGACATCGGCCCTCCGCGACGTGCCTATGTCTACCATCGGTGGCCGCCCGCCCCAGACGGAACTGCTCGCTTACGACTCTCGGGCCAGCTTCTCCAACGCCGGCAACGCCATCTCCACGCGCGACCTCTCGGCCGGGCTGAGTCGTTCGAGTCGCGAGCTCAACCCGATCGTTCGTTGACTCCAGAGCGCAGCCAGTACTTCGCGTCCGTGCTCGGAGAGTTCGACGAGCGAGGCCCGCTTGTCCTCGGGGTCGTCGGTGCGCTCGAGCAGGTCGAGTTCTTCGAGGCTGGCGACGACGCGGGTCGCGACCGGGGGCGCCGACCGACTCGAGGGCCGCCAGGGCGCTGATGCGCAGTGGTCCGAACTCGTCGACGCTGGCGAGCGCCGAGACCTGGGAGGGCGACAGCGACGCGCTGGCCTGGTGACGGAGGGCTCGGGCCAGGCGCAGCATGACCAGTCGCAACCGCGCGGCCGTCTCTAGGGACCGCTCGGAGTCGATCACCACCGATTTCATTGCACCACCTCGCTCTCGAAGGCGATCTCACCGGGTACCGCGCTCGACGTCGCGGCCGCGTCACCGAGGTGCTCGAGCATCGATTGGTCGTCGCGCACGTAGCGCTTGCCGCGCAGCGCCGACGCCAGCGCTCCGACGATGGACATCGCGATGGCGGCGCCGAAGACGATCACCAACCCGTGGTGGAACGAACTCTCGATGAGGTCGGGGAAGAAGTGCTTGCCCGTCAGCACCAACCAGTTGGCGTTACTCACGTGCGTCGTGGCCTGCGATCCCAGCAGGTTCTTGAGCGGATTCTTGCCGAGGAACGCGGAGAAGAGGCTGCCCACCGCCGGCAGGTTGGCGATGGCGTGGGCCTGGACCGCGCCCACCCCGTGCGCGCTCAGTCCCTTGAACATCGCCTTGGGGAGCGTGTTGGTGAGACCGACGATCATGAGCGAGAAGAAGATGCCGATGGAGAGGACGAAGCCGGTGTTCAAAAAGGCCGCCTGGATGCCGGCCGCTCCCCCGCGTTCTTCGGCGGGCACGCTGTTCATGATCGCCGCGGAGTTTGGCGCGGAGAACATCCCGCCACCGATGCCGTTGAGGAACACCATGAGCGCGAAGACCCAGTAACTGAAGTTCGTGGGGACGAGCAAGAGTCCGATGAAACTCGCGCCGAACAACAACATGCCCGACGTCGAGAGAATCCGCGCGCCGTGGCGGTCGGACAGGTAGCCCGAGATCGGTCCGGCGAACAAGAATCCGGTCGTGAGCGGTAAGAGGTAGATGCCCGCCCAGAGCGGGGTCGCGGAGTAGGCGTAGCCGTGCAACGGCAACCAGATCCCCTGAAGCCAGATGATGAGCATGAACTGCAGGCCGCCCCGGGAGATCGCCGCCAAGAAGCCGGCCGCGCTGCCCGTCGAGAATGCCCGCATCTTGAAGAGTCGCAAGTTGAACATCGGCGACTCGACTCGATTCTCGATGATGAAGAACGCGAAGAGGAAGACGGCGCCGATCAGGAAGGCGGCCAGCACGCGCGGCGACGTCCATCCCATGGAGTGGTGCAGGTAGGGCTGGATGCCGTAGACGATGCCCACGAGGATCGACGTGAGTCCCACCGCGAAGGTGAGGTTGCCCCACCAGTCGATCGTGGCCGACGCGCGCTTGCCGTTGTCGCGCAGGCTGTGATAGCCCCAGACCGTGCCGATGATGCCGAACGGCACCGAGACCCAAAAGACCAGACGCCAGTCGACGACGGAGAGCAGTCCCCCGGCGATCAGACCGATGAAGGAGCCGCCGATGGCCGCGACCTGATTGATGCCCATGGCCATGCCGCGCTGGTCCGACGGGAACGCGTCGACCAGGATGGCGCTCGAGTTCGCGAAGAGCATGGCCCCGCCGACACCCTGGACGAGTCGCCAGAGGATCAGCCACAGCGCGCCCGTGCCGCCGCGGTAGGGGTCGAGGGCGAGCAGCACCGACGCGAAGGAGAAGACGGCGAAGCCCAGGTTGTAGATGCGAACCCGACCCATGATGTCGCCGAGACGACCGAGGCTGATCACCAGTACCGCGGTCACGAGGAGGTAGCCCTGCAAGCAGCCACAGCAGATAGCCGACGTTGCCGGCCGAGAGTGGATTGATCCCGATGCCCCGGAAGATCGCCGGCAGCGAGATCAGGATGATCGACGAGTTGATGGTCGCCATGAAGACGCCCAGCGTGGTGTTGGTGAGCGCGATCCACTTGTAGCGATCGCCGTGCACTGCGTCCAAGAGTTTTGGGGGCCATACGTCCACTTCTGAGGTATTTAGTTGCTTGACTGCAAGCAAGTATATCGGACGCTCCCCCACGGGCGACACACTTTCGGACGTGACGGACTGCTCTCAGTGGGCACGCCGAGTCGGCGCGCGCCGTAAGTTGTCGAGGAGAACTTGACGAGAAGGGCACCGCATGGCACACGCGAAACTGACCGGACATCACCTGGTAACGGCCGAGAAGATTCTGAGCCACCCCACCAGTCACAACATCGAGTGGCACGACGCGGCGGCACTGGTGGTCGAGATCGGCTCGATCACCGAGGCCAGCAACGGTCGCTACACCGTGACGCTCGGCGACGAGACGCAGGTCTTCGACCGGCCCCGCGGCAAGGACCTCAACACCCAACAGGTCGTCGACCTTCGAAAGATGCTGCACGCCGCGGGCTTCACCCTCGAGAGCATCCACGAGTAGCCGTCGGTCCAGCGCACGGTGCGTCTACGAATCCTCCTCGCCGGAGAGTTCGGCGATGGCGTCGCGAACCCGGTCGCGCATCACCACGCGGTCGCTGAACTCATTGCCGGCGGGCAGGACCGGTTCGCCGATGGAGATGCGTACCGCTCCGGGGTGGGGCCGAAAGCTACCGGGGTGCAACACTTCGCGCGATCCACGAATGCCCACCGGCACGATCGGAGCAGTTCGAGGAGGTCGCCGCTTCAAAGGCGCCAAGTCGAAAGACACGAAGTCCCGGATCGCGCGCTGATCGAACCTTCGGGGAAGATGAGCAGATGCAGCCCACTGCGGATGGTGCTCACCAACTGCTCGACCGACGCGGCACTCCGTTCTGCTCTTCCCCGGTCGACGAACACGCAGCCGAAGCCCCTCATGATGCGGCCCAACAGGAACTGGTGTTCCAGGTCGGTGCTCGAGACGAACGTCAGGGGTTGGTCTAAGAACACGTAGAGCATCAGCCCGTCGATGAAGCTCGAATGGTTGGCGGCGATCACCGACGGTCGGTCCGCCGTCGGCAGCTCACCCTCGACGCTCACCGAAATTCCCAGGGCGCGACACGTGGCGCGCGCGAGTGCGCGGCCCGCGCTTCGGCGTTGGGGCAACGTCATAGGTAGCACGGCGAGCAGCCAAATGGTGACGGCGAAGGGAATGAGCAGCGCCCAGGCGTAGAGCGCATACGAGATCGAGCCGGCACTCGCCTGTCTCTTCGACGCGGCGGGGCCCGAACGAGCGTTACGCCGACCCGCTCGCCATCGACCGAAGTCGTTGGGAGCGCTCGAGGAGTCGCGCGAACGGCGAAGGTGGCCGCGCGTCAGATGGTTCGACGCCGCGCAGTGGCGCCGCGCCGCCACGCGCCGCCGTGATCGACTCCAACCAATGTTGGGGGGTGGTGGCGGTGAGGAAGACTTCGTCGGGGAGCGATACGTCGAACGTCCGCTCCAACTGGTCGCACAGTTCGACCAAGGCGAGGCTGTCCACCCCGAGATCGTCGGTGAGATTGCTGTGCATGGTGAGCGTGCCGTCCCGGTCCAACTGCAGCTGATCGAGCAACGCGCGAATATCGCGAAGGATGAGCTCCTCGTCACTAAACGCCTGCGCGTGCGTCACGAGAACGGCGTCCTGCTTCGTACCGACACGTACTCGCTGTCGTGGAGCCATCATGATCCTCCCTGACGACCTCGCTGTCTCCATGATGCTGCCCGGTCGCCACGATTGTCGAGCGAATCCAAACTACCCACCGCGGTTGAAAACTACGACGGAGCGTTATCACCACCGCGCACAACCCTGCTATACCCGGATGGAATGGGAGAGTTCATCGCCACGATCTCCGCGGGGCCGTACTGGCTGAGCGTCGCCCTCCTGGCCGTGGGATGCGTGATCCTCTGCACGTGGGCCCGACTGCGCCCGGGACGTTGGAGCCCCCGCGCGGCGAAGGTGATCGGCGTGGTGCTCTTGTCGGACTGCGCGGTCGATACCGTGCGCCAACTCGTAGACGGCACGTGGGCGGTTCGGTCGTCGTTGCCCCTCGCGCTCTGCAACTTCGCGTTGATCGTCGCGGCGGCGGCGTGCTGGTGGCGAACTCGCCAGTTGGTCGAGCTCACCTACTTCTGGGCGCTGGCCGGAACCGTGCAGGGCCTCGTGACTCCGGATCTGAACGTGCCCTTTCCCCACCTCGAGTTCTTCGAGTACGTGATCGGTCATACGCTCATCATCGTCGCCGCGCTTTTCCTGGTCGTGGGGGTGCGAATCCAACCAAGGAAGGGTTCGGTCCTTCGCGCGTCGATCATCACCTATATATATGTCGCACTCGTCGGTCTGGTCGACGCCCTGGTCGGGGCCAACTACATGTTCCTTCGCCACGCGCCGCATCAGTGGACGCTCCTTCGACTGATGGGACCGTATCCTTGGTATCTCGTGACCGGCGTCGTCATCGTTCCCCTCTTCTTCACCCTGCTCTACAGCCCGTTCTGGTTCGCCCGTCGTC
This sequence comes from uncultured Acidimicrobiaceae bacterium, assembly GCA_963703105.1. Taxonomy (GTDB): domain Bacteria; phylum Actinomycetota; class Acidimicrobiia; order Acidimicrobiales; family RAAP-2; genus RAAP-2. Next base: position 934,920 of record OY969792.1, read on the forward strand.
GAAACGACGCCGGAGTACGCCCGATGAGTGCGTCCCTGCGCTCGCGCTGATGTCCTCCTCCCCCGATCCGACGCCCGCGAGCGCACCGCGGCTCCATAAGTGGAACGACCGCGTGGTCCTGGGCGCGGTCCTGGCGTCCTTCGCGTCGGGCTTCGGGCAGTTCGGCGTGGTGACGGCTCTGGGCAGCGTGGCGCGAACCTTCGGCCATCTGGTCCACGGAGCCACGCTGGCCGATCAGGCCGGGCTCTCGGGAACGAAGCTCGGCGTCGGTCTGGCGATCATCCGCCTGGCGTCACTCGGTGGGCTTCCCCTGACGGCGATGGCCGACCGATTCGGTCGCCACCGCATGCTGATCATCACGGTGGGCCTTGGACTCACCGCCACCGTGCTCGCCGCGGCCAGTCCCGGCTACTGGTGGTTCGTGGTGATCTTCGCCTGCGGTCGACCGCTCCTCAGTGCCACCAACGCCCTCTCCGAAGTGATCGCCGCCGAACAGACCGACTCGGCGAGCCGGGCCAAGGCCCTCGCCTTGGTCGCCGCCGGCTACGGGATCGGCGCGGGCTTCACCGCGATCATCCACAGCCTGGCCTCGAAGACCCTGGGGTTCCGCGGACTGTTCCTGTTGGCCGTCGTTCCCCTGGCGTTGCTGCCACTCATCAGCCGCTGGGCCACTGAGCCGGACCGCTTCGCCATCGCCGACGCGGCCAGCGACCACGTCGTGCCGGTCCTCGGCGCCGTCGGTCCGGCCTTTCGTCGCCGATTGATCCTGCTCTCGGTCATGGCCTTCGCGCTGTCGTTCATCACGGGTCCGGCGAACAGTTTCATCTTCCTCTTCGCCCAGAACATCGACCATCTCTCCGGCGTTACGACGGCACTCATGGTCGTGGGCGCCGGGGCCACGGGCCTCGCCGGACTGTTGATCGGGCGTTGGATGGCCGATCGATTCGGACGCCGCGTGACCGGCGGCGCTCGGCATGGTCGGCCTCGCTCTCTCCGGCAGTGCTCTCCTACAGCGGTCCGCACTTCGATCTGATCGCGGGCTACGTGCTCGGCGTCATGTTCGGTTCGATCTTCGCACCGGCCGTGGGCTCGCTGGTGAACGAACTCTTCCCGACCTCGGTTCGAGCGTCGGCGTCGGGTTGGTTCCTCGCCGCCGGCGTGCTCGGGGCCGTGGTGGGGCTCGATCGTCTTCGGCGCCATCGCCGACGTCGGCAATCGGTTCGCCTTGGCTGCCGATCTCACGTTCTTGCCGGCCATGATCGTCGCCGCGCTTTTCTGGTCGCTACCGGAAACCAAGGGTCGCGAACTTGAGGATCTCTGGGTCAACTGAGCAGTGAATCGTCAGTTCAAGGGCGTCGTGACGCTCGACCCACTCACGATCTGTTCGCGACCGTCGTCGCTGAGTCGCCACGCCGACGAACGACCTTTGACGGTCCAGTAGCTCGGACCGCCGACGATGGCGGTCTCCTCGTCGATGCCCAGCACCGTGATCGACGGGTCGTGGGGCAAGAGGAATCGCGTCACCATGTCCGGGATGCGCGCCGCGAACGCGTCGAAGTGCGGGATGACCCGAAGGTGCGGCAGCAGACCGAGCCCTTCGGTTCCCCCTTCGCGGGGGTGACGAAGCGACGGCACCCACGACGAGAAGGCCATGGCGCCCGCGCTGCATCCGGCCAGGGCCGACCCGGCGCGCCAGGCGGCGACGATCGCGTCCCACACCAACGTGCCGCGCAACGTCTCGGCCAGAAAAGCGGGGTGGCCACCGGAGAGATAGACCAACCCGGCACCCTCCACCTGGGCGGCGATGGCTGAGTCCTGGGCGTCGTCGCGGTTCTCCACGTCCAGGATCACGGCCTCCACCCCGAGACGCTCGGCTTGGGCTCTGCCTAAGTTGTGCCACCGCTCCACCACGGGCGGGCCATCGGGTACCGAGGCCGTCGCCAGTTGCACGTAGCGGGGCGAGCGACCGGCGATGAGTCCGCCTTCGATCTCGGCCATCTGGGGTAGGTACTCACCCGAACCGACCAGGGCCAGCGGGCCCGGGCCCCGATTTTCGCTCATTGCATCCCCACTACGTCACCATTCGCGGACTTCTCAACATCGGACGGACCCGCGGTCCCTCCAATGTGTGATTCGCTTCACAATAATGGTGAGCCCCTCCAACCTGGTGCATCCGAAGCGAGGCAACGACCCGTCCCGAAACGGTCGCGGTCAACTACGTTCCGTCAGGCGACGATGAATCAGGTTCCGAAGACGGGAACGATCTGGGCTCGGCCGATCGTGTGGAACCGCAGGTTGAAGCCGGCGATCGCCGGTGCGGAGTCAGCCTCGACGTCCAGGCGTTCGACGTCGACGGCGTGCACCGTGTGCACGTAACGATGCGCGAGGTCGCCGGGCGGTGGAGCCGAGCCCACGTAACCGCGCGTGCCCGCGTCGTTACGCAGTTGCAGGACGCCGTCGGGCAGATTGTCCGAACCTTCCGATCCGGCGCCGGTCGGGAGGTCGGTGACGCCGGCCGGGATGTTGAGGGCGAGCCAGTGCCAGAAGCCGCTTCCGGTCGGCGCGTCGGGGTCGTGGACGGTGATCGCGAAGCTCTTCGTCTCGGCGGGAAAGCCACGCCATGACAGTTGCGGCGAAAGGTTCTCTCCGCAGTAACCCATGATGTTCGCGACCTGGGCGTTGGGGAGCATCGCGCCATCGGCGATGTCGTCACTCGTCACTTCGAAAGTGGCGACCTCCGGGAAGAAGGCGAAGGTGAGCGGCGGTCGATTGGCATCGGTCATGAGGACCTCCTGTTGGATCGGTGTTCTTCGACTGTAGCCACGTCGCGTAATTTTTCACAATGAATCGGCGACGGTCCGGAGAAGTGTGGTGAACGTCCGGGTGAAGGAGACCCTGCGCACCCTTCGAGATCACGTCGCGGCGCCACCTCACGATCACTCCGACACGTTCGATTGGAGAACGCAATTCGGTGTTGAATTGATGGCTTTCCGGTTTTCGCAACAAAAATGTCACATAGTTGCCGTTTCTCGAACATCAATGATCTACCCGCCAACGATGCGTCGCTTGTGAATCGACGTTCAACAGTGTCGATTGCACGAACACAGTCGCGTAACCCTGCGTTTCAAAGGCGGAAACAAAATAATGTCGGAGCTTCAGATTATTTGTCGACAACGTAACCGAGTGATTCTCGTATCGACATTCACGACAATTTCGAGGCGCGTTCTCGCACAATCATGTAACAACTGCTCCGAGATGTCACTTTCACCGTCAATTCACACGTTGGGGCGGATACCGTTGTCGTAGGTAATAACGAACGAATTCTGGAGTCGGTCATGCACGCACAAAAAATCCTCGGTTCACGACGTCACGTCTTGACTCGTTTTCTCGTAACCACCGCACTATTGGGATCGACCTTCCTGGTCGGTCTCGCGACGACCGCTTCGGCGGTAGGGACGGACCACATAGTGGTAGCGACGCAGCCATCATCTACCGTTGCCAGTGGCGCGACCTTCGCGCAACAGCCCATCGTCCAACTCCAGACGGCGGGCGACGCCGTCGATGCGAGTGCCACCGGAAACGTCACTGTCACAATCACCTCCGGCCTTCCGTCCACCCTGATCGGCACGGCGACGGTCGCCGCCGTCGCTGGTGTCGCCACCTTCTCTGGTTTGGGCTTGAACGCGCTCGTCGGTTCCTATACGTTGACCTTCGCTGACGCCACCGACTCAGCGACGACCACACTTTCGAACCCGATCACCGTCACGGTGGGCACCGCGACAAAGCTGGCCTTCGCCACGGCACCCTCGGCCGGCGCCGTCAGCGGCCTCGCACTCACCCCCCAACCCGTCGTTGACGTGGTCGACTCCGGTGGCAACATAGTGACGACGAATACCACGACTGTCACTGCTGCATTCACTGGGGCCGGCAGTACGTTGGTCAACAACACCAAGGCCGCCGTGGCCGGCGTTGCGACCTTCAGTGGTCTCGCGATCACCGCACCCATCGACGCAACCACCGGAGTGCTGAACTTCACCGACGGCGCGTTCCCGACGCTTGCGTCGGTAACGATGGCGATCACTGGTCCCGCGAGCAAAGTGGTGATCACCACCGTCCCGTCGACGACCGCCGCTAGCGGCGTCGCGCTCGCTACGCAGCCAGTTATCACCGTCGAAGACGCCAGCGGCGCCGTGCTGAGGGGCGACACGTCCACCGTTACCGCGACCCTCGTGGGCGGCACCGCCAGCTCCACACTCACCAGCAACACCAAGGTTGCCGCGGCGGGTGTCGCCACGTTCAGTGGACTCGCGATCAATGCGCCGGTCGGTACCTACACGCTCACCTTCAGCGACGGCACCCTCACGGTGGCCACGTCGGCGACTTTCACGCTCACCGTCGGCCCGGCGTCCCAACTCGTCGTCGCCACGGGCCCCAGCACGTTCACCGGATCGGGTCTGGTATTGGCCCAGCAGCCGGTCATCAAGGCTGAGGACTCGGGCGGCAACGTCGTCGCCACCGTCACCACCGGGGCCGTCACGGCGTCGGTCGCCACCGGAGCCGGCGGTGCACTGAGTGCCGGTTCGACCGCCAACTTTGTCGCCGGCGTCGCCACCTTCAGTGGCCTCACGCTGACCGGAACTCCGGGAACCGTCTACACACTGAAATACACCGGTGACTCCTTGAGCGTCACGGGCACCGCAATGATCGACGTCGGACAAACGCAGGCCGCGCTGATCATCACGAGCGTCAACGCCACGTACGGACGAACCTTCGGACTGCTCGCGACCGGCGGATCCGGCACCGGAGCGCTCAGCTTCGCGGTCACCAACGGCACCTCAGCGGGCTGTGCACTGACCGGCGCCGCCCTCATGTCCGCTACACCGGGTACCTGCATCGTGACCGCGACCAAGGCCAGCGACTCGACGTACGTCGCCGTCTCTTCGGCGGCCACGACGGTCACCTTCGCCAAGCTCGCGATCCCGAGCGCCGTTCGATTGGGGTTCCCGAAGAACAGCAACGCGCTGAGTGGTGCGGCCCGAAACGCGATCGTCGTACTCATTCGGAAGTTGACGGTCCACTCGGTGGTCTCGATCACCGGCTACGCCAAGGGCAACGCCGCGCTCGCGCACCGTCGCGCCGCGGCCGCCGGCACGTACCTGAGCCAGCGCCTGCACGCGCACGTCCAGTTGCACTGGAACTCCACTTCGAACACCCAGAGCGTTCTGATCGTCACCAAGAGTCAGTAACGCTTCGTTCGATCTCGCATCGAACCAGAGACCGGTCCACGAATCTGGTGGACCGGTCTCTTGCGTGGTGCCCGATTCACGACACTCGCGAACGACTCCAAATCGTCAACTACGGCTCAACAGCGGCCGTGGCATCAGTCACTTCCTACGCTTTTGAGAGGCGAACCGATAGGTTGGGACGTATGGCCAACCATGAGTGAACACGGCGCGGTCCGCACCGCGCACGCCGCGCGAGTCTGGCTCGGAGAAACGATCGGAACGGTCGAAGAATGGCGGTTGAGTCGGTGCCCAGTCCCGATCTCAGTGAGTACTTCCGCAACTCCGTCGACCTGCTCTCGGTGTACCAGATCGGTGGAAAGTTTGGAGTTCTGAACCCCTCCTGGCAGCGCGTGCTCGGTTGGAGTCCGCAGGACCTCGAGGGACACGACTTCATCGATTTCGTCCACCCCGACGACGTCAAAGCAACCATCGACGAGAATCGCGCGGAGTGGAGCGATGATTCATTGACCCGCGCCGGATTCGAGAATCGACTCCGCATCCGCGACGGAACGTACCGCTGGTTCGAGTGGACGTCGCAGCGCACGAGGCGACCTGATCTACGCCACCGGTCGAGACGTGACCCTGCGAAAGGCGACGTTCGCCGAACTGGCGGCGAACGTCGAGATGACCAAGGCCATCTTCGCGGCGGCGGCGGACCTGATCGTCATCGTCAATCGCGATCTGGTGATCGCGCGCAACAGCCCGCGGGGTCAGGACTTCTTCGGCTACGGGGACGACGCTCGCCTTGGGCGCCAGCGTCTTTACGCTGATGCATCCAGACGACCGGCCGGCCGTCGAGGCCGCCCTCGAGCGAATGTTCGAAGAGAGTACCGACGAGATCGTCACCCTCCGCTACCGCGTGCAGCACGCCGACGGTCACTGGATGGTGGTGGAGTCCCGGGGTCACACCCTGGGCGTGGACGGCGGCCCGGCGACCCAAGCGGTCTTCATCGCGCGTGACCTCACCGAAAGCATTGCCGTCGAAGCGCAGCTGGCCCAGAGTCGTGAGACCACTCGCGCCATCCTCGACGCCGCGATCGACTCGATCATCGTCATCGACCAAGACCTCACGATCCTCGAAGCCAATCCCGGAACGCAGAGCCTCCACGGCGTGGCGGCCGCCGACCGCGTCGGCCGCAACGTGACCGAACTGGTCTACGCCGAGGATCGTGAGTTCGTGCGACAACGCCTTCCGCACGGCGTTCGAGACCGACGGCCCGGTTGAGTTTCGCACGCGAATGAACCACGTCGACGGTCGAATCGTGACCATCGAGGTCCGCGGGAGAACGCTCCGCGACTCCGATCGTCGCGCCGACGCGATTGGTCTTCATCTCTCGCGACGTCTCTGAATCCGTGGCGTGGGAGATGGCGCTCGCCCGGAGCTTCGCCAAAACTCAGGCGATCCTCGACGCCGCACCGGACTCCATCGTCGTCATCGACCAAGACCTCATGATCAGCGAAGCGAGTCCGGGGACCGAGCGAATCTACGGCTATCCGAAGGAGGAGCGGATGGGCCACAGCGCGATGACCATCGTGCACCCGGACGACCAATCGATGATCGCCGAGGTTCTTGAGTCGACTGTTCGCCAAGGGCAGTGACGAGTCGGTGAGTTACCGCTTTCGGGCCCATCACGCCGACGGGCACTGGCTGATCATCGAGACCCACGGCCGCCTGCCTCGACGACGAGGACGGACAGTCCCCTCGCGCGGTGCTCGTGTCGCGCGACGTCACCGAAGCCGTGGCCTTCGAGGAGGCGCTGGCCGCCGCCAAGGAGGAGGCCGAGCGCGCCAACGCCGCCAAGAGCGAGTTCATGTCGCGCATGAGCCACGAACTGCGCACGCCACTCAACTCGGTGCTCGGCTTCGCGCAGATTCTGCAGATGGAGCTCCAGTCGAAAGAGGACCTCGAACTCGTCGATCACGTCTTCAAGTCGGGTCAGCATCTTCTGACGTTGATCAACGAGGTCCTGGACATCTCGCGCGTGGAATCGGGCAACATCGGCCTGGCGCCGGAACCGGTGCACCTTCACGACACTCGTGCACGAGTGTCTCGACATCATCGGCCCGCAGGCCAAGGAACGAGAGCGTCGGCATCAGCCACAGCGACTCCTTCGACTACGTGGTGATGGCCGACCACTTGCGTCTCAAGCAGGTGATACTCGAATCTCTTGTCCAACGCCATCAAGTACAACCGAAGTCACGGCAGCGTGACGCTGCACTGCGAGACGCGATCGCTCTTCGTTCGATTCTCCGTGTCGGACACCGGCTTCGGCATCGCGCCCGGAGTTGCGCGAACGGCTCTTCACCGCCTTCGATCGACTCGACGCCGAGTCACGCGGGATCGAGGGCACGGGACTCGGACTGACGTTGTCGAAGACGCTCATCGAAGCCATGGGGGGAACCTTGGGATTCGAGACCGTCGTCGACGAAGGATCGATCTTCTGGTTCGAACTGCCGTTATCCGAGAGCGCGCCGGGGGCGTCAGTAGTATGACGCGTGACGACTGAGACGAGACGACGACCATCATGGCAACGATCCTTTACATCGAAGACAATCTCTATAACGTCCAGCTGGTCGAGCGACTTCTGCTCCAGCGACCCGACATCCAGCTGCTGACCTCGGTGCAAGGGAGCCCGGGCATCGGTATCGCCCAGGTCCGTCACCCGGACCTCATCCTGCTCGACGTTCACTTACCGGACATCAACGGCTTCGACGTCTTGGAACGACTCCGCACTCGACGCCGCGACCGCCAATATCCCGATCGTGGTGCTCTCGGCCGACGCGACGCCCGGTCAGGTTCGACGATTCCGCGACGCCGGGGCCAACGAGTACCTCACCAAACCGCTGGACCTGAAACTGCTGCTCTCCCTGATCGACAACTACCTCGGCGAGAACGGCTCTCCCGAGGAGCCCGTCACCGAGGGCTGACTCGACCGGTGCCGTGACGATTCGTACTCGATCAATGACTGAAGCCGCCGAATTAGGCTCGTAATCGGCCGAAGGGATTCACCGTGCCCCAGTCGTTCCAATTCATCCTCAGCGAGCGTCAACGCGACACCGTCACGATCTGGTTGAACAACCCCGAGCGCCTCAACGTCCTCACGCTCGCGCTGATGGAAGAGCTCACCCAGGCGTTCGTCGACGCCGGGGAGAGTGACGCGACGGGCGTCATCCTGGCGGCCAAGGGACGACTCTTCTGCGCCGGCCACGACTTCGCCGAGATGGCCCATCAAGACCTCGACGCCGTGCAGCAACCTTTTCGGCGTGTGCACCGCGATGATGCAGACCATCCAGTCGATTCCCCAACCGGTCGTGGCCCGGGTGCACGCCATGGCGACGGGCGCGGGGTGCCAGCTGGTGGCGACCTGCGACCTCGCGGTCGCCGCCGAGGAGGCGACCTTCTGCACGCCGGGCGGCAAGGGCGGGCTCTTCTGCACGACGCCGATGGTCGCCGTCGGTCGCACCATCGGACGAAAGCGCGCGCTCGAGATGGCCATGAGCGGCGACGCCATCGACGCCCGAACGGCCGAGGCCTGGGGACTCATCAATCTCGTCGTGCCCATGAGCGAACTCGAGGACGCGAGCACTCGACTCCTCCGTCGCGCCACCCGCGGCAGCGCGATCTCCAAAGGGATCGGCAAGCGAGCGTTCTACGAGCAGATCGACATGGATCAGGACGACGCCTACGCCTACGCCACCGAGGTGATGGCCGCCGCCAGCCTGCTGCCCGACGCCCAGGAGTCGATTGCCGCCTTCATCGAGAAGCGCCAGCCGAACTTCAAATCCCCGCCGACGTCAGGTTAAAAACCGTCGACCTCGATCACGTCGACGGGTGACAAGACGAAGAAGCCGTCACTGAAGAGCGACTTCAGAACGGGCGTCGGGTCGCTGCCCCAGCCGAGCGATTCGGCTTGGCCGCGGCTCATTCGCCCGGTGGTGAGGCGCATGAGGGAGTACCGCGACGTCTCGAGCTCGACCGGCTCCGCGCCACCTTCGGCCAGGTTCGTACCGTCCTCGGTAGTGACGCGCACGCCCGGGGCGCCTCCTTCGGTGAGCATCGAACTCATGCGACCGAGGGCCCGATCCGCGCCGAGGCGCACCGACTCGGTCGAACGGTCCCCGGCCACGCCGACTGCTTGATAGAGGTCGAACTCGTGGCTCACCGCGTCGAAGAAGAGTGAGGCCATCGTGGGCGGCGCGTCGACGCTCTGGGCGGCGACTTCATTCCACCTCTCCAGGATCGATCCAACCGGCTCGTCCTTGTGACGAGCGACCTGCGCGGCGGTCCATTCGTCGAATGAACCCGTGGTGGGCAGGTTGCCGTCTCGACGGTCTTCGAGGACCCCGGTGAGATGAGCGATGAGGTCCTGGACCCTCCACAGCGGGCAACACGTCACCACGGTCGCCAACTGTTCCGCGCTCAGGGTTCGCACCAGGGCGTCGATTCGGTCGTGGGACGCTTGATAGGCGGCGGTCTGTTCTTCGATGGTGGACATGGCGCCAATGTACATCCGACCGCAGAACATTCAAACGGACCATGCTTGGCCGACTCCGGGGTGGCTTCATGGGGGTGCGAGAATAAGTACCGTGAGCGGCGTTCCTTTGTCCAACGGTCGCTCTTCGCTTCGCGGACCGGAGGCTCAGCGGATCGGTGGTCGATTCTGGTTCGCCGCCGGCGTCGTTGTGCTCATCGCCTTCGCCGTGGTCATCGTCGTGAGTTACATCTCTGCGGCCAATGACAATGCTCGCATCGACCGACTGAAGACTCACGGCGTGTCGGTCGTGGTGACCGTGACCAACTGCACTGGCAATATTGGCGGGAGTGGCAGCAACGCGTCGGGGTACACCTGCCAAGGTGCATACCGGATTGATGGCGTGGGGTATCAAGAGGTCATCGGATCGAAATCGACGCTCTCCGCGGTGGGAAGCAAGGTTCGGGGCGTCGCCGATCCCGCTCGCCCGAGCACGGTCGAACTGTCCTCCGCGGTCGCACGGTCATCGGCATCGACCTCGGCTTACTTCGTCCCCAGCCTTCTGGCACTACTCCTCGTCACATTGACCTTCCTTCTGGGTCGTCGCCTTCGATCATCTCGTATACGGCGCTAACCACCCGTCACGTAGTGGTGTAGCCACCACGACAACGCTTCGGATATCAACCTTGTGACCTCGCATCGGCGCTGCAAGACTCCTCTGGATTGGCGGTTGGCGACATCTCCACGGGGGGCCGGTGCGACGTATCAACACGGATGACGACGAATCGTGAACCCCTCTGCCTTCAAGGTGGGTCGTTTCCGATTTCAGGCGGCGCTGCGAGGTCGTTGGACGAGTTACCTGGCGCTCGTACTGTTCATTGCCATCCTCGGAGGAGTGGCGATAGGGACCGTCGCCGGAGCGCGTAGAACCGAAACGTCCTTCACCACGCTGCTCAACAGTCGAGACACGACGCAAATCTACGGCGCCATTCAGGTCTACAACCCACAGGCGGGATACAGCACTGGCTACAGTGCGTCGGCGGTCAAACAGGTTCGTCAACTCCCGCACGTGGCGGGGGTCGAATCGGAAGTCGGAATAGACGCCTTTCCCCTGGGACCTCGCGGTCAGGTGATCCCCGGCGATAGCGGATTCTCACCGACCGGCAGTGTCAACGGACTCGAACTCAAGGAAGACCGTCTCATAATCACCATGGGTCGGTTGCCCAATCCTCATCGACCGGACGAATTCGTAGCGGACTCGGGAACCGTCCGCCAGTTCGGTTGGCACCTCGGTGAAACAGTCACGTTTGGCTATTACACCAACAAGGCCAGCGTCGCCGCGGGACTCGGTCATCCGAAGTTGTCCGGCCAGTTCCGGGCCCGGTTGGTGGGAACCGGAGCGATCGAAGCCGAAAGCCTCGTGCAGGATCAAGTGGACAACGTTAATAACTCACTCGTTCTCTTCACCCCGGCGCTCACGCAACGATTCCTGTCGTGCTGTGCGAGTGACACGTTCGTGGGCATCAAACTCAAAGACGGAAATCGATACGACGCTCAGGTTCAAAAGGAGTACGAGGAACTCTTTCCCAAAATCGGTGTCCCGCCACAAACCGAGCTCAGTGTTGAGAAACGTGTCGACGATTCGATCACTCCTGAAGCACTGGCCTTTGGCATCTTTGGGCTCCTCACCGCCCTCGCCGCACTGGCAATCGCCGCACAACTGATCGCGCGAATGGTCCGGCTCACCGCTACGGATTCCCAGATTCTTCGAGCGATGGGTGCAGATCCGAGGACGACATTCGTGGACGGACTCATCGGTCCCGTGATCTCGATCGTCACCGGATCCATTCTCGCCGTCGGCGTCGCGTACGCCATTTCGCCCCTGGCGCCAATTGGACCGATCCGTCCGTACTTGGGGGCACATTTCAACGCAGACTGGACGGTCCTGGGCTTAGGATTCGCCCTCTTTCTTTTCGCCCTCGGAGTGATTGCGACCGCCTTCGCCTATCGAAGCCAGCCCCATCGAGCCAAGAAGCTCGCCCGTCATTTCAGCCGTAGCAACTTTGATCCGACGCGGCTGGCGGGGAGGTCGGGACTGCCCATTGCCGCAGTCACGGGCGTCGGCTTCGCCCTCGAGACCGGCGGTGGCCGACGAACGGTTCCGATGCGCTCAGCGATACTTGGGGCCGCGATCGCCTTGATCATCGTTGGCGCCACGACCACGTTCGCGTCGAGCCTGCGAACCCTCGTATCGAGTCCGCCACTTTACGGATGGAACTGGAGTGCGGCCTTGAACGGCGGTGGCGGAGTGGGTGACTTGCCCAAGGCGATCTACAAACCTCTCGCAGAGGACCCTTACATCGCGACGACCGCCGACGCCTATTTCGCCACGCTGCGAGTTGACGGCCAGGCCGTTCCCGTCATGGGCGAGAACCCCGGAGCAAGGATTCAACCACCGTTGCTCTCTGGCCACGACCTGAAGACTGCCGGACAGATAGTTCTCGGAACGGCGACGTTGCAGATTCTCCATAAGTCGGTTGGTGACACTGTCGTGGTCTCGACCGGCCGCACGAAACCGACGACGCTGCAGATCGTGGGCACCGCCACAATGCCCGCGTTCGGACAGTCGGGAAGCTCTCATCTCGAAATGGGAGTTGGAGCGGTCTTGAACTACAAGTTGATCCCACTCTTCGAGCGCGACATCTTCGACCTCCCCCCGGGACCGAACGCGATCCTCATCCGATTCCGATCGGGCGTCAGTGCCGCGCAAGGTGAGAGGTCCATTCTTCACGCAGTCGATCAAGCCGGAGGAGGAGGAGGCAACTCCCCCAACGATCTGTACAACTCCGTGGAACGGCCGGCGCAGATAGTCGACTATCGCTCCCTCGGCGGCACGCCAATCGAACTCGGCGCGGTACTTTCCGGCGGTGCGCTCATCGCCCTCGGTCTCATACTGCTGTCCTCGGTTCGCCGACGTCGTCGCGACATCGCCTTGCTGAAAGCACTCGGATTCTCGCGTCGTCAGGTGATCGCGACCGTCGCCGTCCAATCCACCATCGCGGTCGGACTGGGCGCAGTCGTTGGGCTGCCGCTGGGAATCCTGACCGGACGAATTCTTTGGGACACGTTCGCCAACTCCATTCACGCCATCCCGCACGTCGTCGTGCCGACGGCGACCTTGTTGATCATTGCGGGAGTATCGCTGGTGCTAGCCAACGCGATCGCCGCACTTCCGGCCCGCCTCGCGGCGCAAACGTCGCCGGCGATACTTCTGCGCGCCGAGTGAATGCTGACCTCACTACACGAACGGGTACTACCACCCTGTGACCGAGCGAGGGCTCTGGGTACCGTGCATTCAGACAACTGGTCACGAGGAGAAAGCCCTATGAGACGCTGGTACAAATTGGGCGCGAGTGTTGCGGCGGTCTCGCTGGTCGCGACGGGCTTCGCGAGCGTGGCTGGCGCCGGCGGCGATCCCACCTTTCCGTGTGTCGTCGTGAACGTGGACACCTGCACCGTGACCATTCCACTGACTTCCAACATGAACGAACAGGTGGGTTCGACGATGCCCGACAACAAGCCCTGGTTTTTTAATCAGGGGGCGGGTCACGGACCGTACGCCATCACCGGTCCGGGTAATCCGGAGACGACCTGGGACGGCGTTCCGGGCGCCTTGCAAGGATCCGTGTGGACCGCGATACTCACGACCGGCGCCGGCGAACCGGCCGGCTCCGAGGCCGTGCTCACGTTCGCGCACGTGACCTCGTCGACCACCACGACCGGGCCGGCCCAGCCGTACACGTCGATCTCCGAGTCCTATCCACTTCGAGTGGCCGTTGGCGCCGTCACCAAGATCACCGCCGTCGTGAGTCCCGTACCGGCAAAGGGACACCTGGTCTTGTTGCGTAAGAGCGGAACGAAATGGATTACCGTGGGCGCGCTGACGTACTCCGCTCACGCCAAGAAGTGGACGATCACCTTCACGTGGCGTTACCCCAAACACGTGACCGAGACCTTCCGACTCTTGGCCACCGCAGCCCCCGGACTCTCGGCGACGTACGGGGGGAATTTCAAGGTCGCGTGACCCACCACCAGAGTGGGGCCAGGTACTCAGGTCCTGATTGGTTGTCGCTAACTCGGACGGTGTTGATTCGAAGGTCGCCAAACCTATTTTTTTTGCTAATAGGTATGAACGTGTGACACGATTCACTCCTTAACGGGGGCAAAATTGACTGACATCCAGGCTCATCAGCAAGATCGACTTCGAAGTTTGTCTCGTTCGATTGTTGACCATTGGAATGTGGCTCCTGATGCGATGTCGGCGCCTTTGAAAGTTCGGCAAGCAATGGCGAACCTTGAGACGCACCTGGATGCTTCCGACAGCAGCTTGCTAAGGGCGGTGGAACGACTTGTGAAGTCAACCTCAAGCTCAGTTACCAGGAAAACAACTTGGACAACTGATTCTCTCCGCATCCTTATCCTCGCAATCAACTCCTATGCTCGACAACTTCGTCGTTCTCCACTATCAAAAGAGATCCTCCAGCTATGCACGGACGTGAGAGAAAATGTACCCACTAGCTTGGGCCTTGATGCGAATCAATTGGTTCGAATTCAGGCTGCGCTCATGGTGATTGAGGATGCCGTCTGTGCGGTCGAGGGCTACCGCTCCTCTCCGTCCTTCAGTCATGTTGACGAGGCCCACCTCGCGAAGTACGGCCTGTTACAAGCACTCCAATTGGGATTCGATGCAACGGAATCTCTTGGAAAAGGCATGGGATTAAAATTGCGGGCAGATAGCTCCAAGAGCGGCAAGTCCGTGAAAATCGCACGAAACAAGGTTGCAGGTCATCCATTGAAAGCTCTGATCGACAGTAAACCGTGGGATCACTTCCACGACCGCTCAACGGCTCACGAGAAGAGCATCATCCGGGTCATGTCGTTCGAAGCAACTGACTCTACGAATTGGTCTGGAGTATCAATGTTGACTGTTCAACTCATGGACGATGGCTTGACGACGATCCGAGACAAGATGCTGGAGATCGTCGAACACCTAGCGGCAGTAGAAGTCGACCAATGACTTTCGTCACTCACGAAAGAAGTAGCTGCTCTGAGATAGTTGCGTAGGATTCCCATCCGTCTTTCGGGCCGTTGAGCAAAGCGATCTGGCCTGGTCCTTGGCTGTAACTATCCCAACCGATTCTCAAGAGCAAATAGCTGAGCGCAAGAGTTTCCCTGAATTCTCTCTCTACGAGTTCCAATGCATTCGTTACGAAGACTGGTCCATTACTCCGCCAGATAGATCCGTTGTCACGTCCCGCCCCACCGTGAGAGTAGGCGCAGAGTCGTGCATATCGACATTTCATCCACGCGGATTCTGCATCGCCAAAAACCTGGAGCGGTAATGCCCTCCTCTCAACCTCCGCTCCGGCATCACTGTCACGAATCAATTCGCGAGCGTTACCGAACACGTAGGCTTTCGTACCAGATCTCCATTTCTCGTACGAAGTCATGTCGTTTCTGGCTGCAAGTGCTGCTGAAATAGTGAGGACTTCCAGTGCGTTTCGTAGACAGCCAATGGCTTGCCTATACCAACCGTGAACAGCGTTGAAGACGAGGGCGTCGAATTCCTCTCCCGCAACAAGGCTCGGTTCATTCATAAAGGGAGCTTCCTCATACGGCGGCCACGAGGCTATCCAGTCACTGTGCAGTTGACAAAGTCGATCAACTGTGCTGCCATGCCAACTCGTTGATCTCAAGACCACGTCCGTTGGAAGGTCCATGAGCCCCTCCCACTTTGATCTTGATACTTGGTCATCCGGCGGCGGGTATTTCGTTACCTCTGTATCCCCCCAGGAAAAGATGTGTGGTGCCAAATATTTTCTTGTTGACCGAAAGTCGTCAACGTCTAGTGATACGCAGTCGTCCTCGTCCATGTTGAGCCGATCTTCTAAGGCCCGCGTAGCTGGGCCAATTCTTCCAACTGCTCCCAATGCCTTTCTGCGGCAATCATCCTCCCCGATCGAATCAGTGACGCCGTCGACTTCGACACGCCACATGCTCGCATGATTTCGGAAAGCTTGACGTCTTGTAGACCCGGCAGGACCGAGGACGCCTGGTTCACAGCCACGGTGATGACGGGCGTTCGTTCAGATCCGGACTTTCCTCCGACGCTAGAAACCAATGGTTCAGAGGATCCATAGAGGAAAAGTATTTCGAGGTGTATAGGGACCTTTGGCGCTAACGTCAACTATCTAATGGAAGCGTTCGAGCAATTCGTCGCCATATACCTCGAAGAGCAGAACTATGTCGTGAGTTCTGCGGTCAAGTTTCCGTTCGCTCGCCAAACCGGCAAACAAGGCCGTGTTGAGATACAGACCCACGGCTATGAAGTTGATCTCATTGCAGCGAGGGCCGACCACCTCATTCTGGCAACAGTTAAGTCATACCTCGGGTCGAGAGGCGTCGTTGCAGATCACGTCATTGGATCATCGGACAACACCAGAGCTAACAAGTTGTACGTGATCTTGAATGACAATGAGATACGAAGATCGATTGTGCGCCAAGCGGCCAAGCGCTACGGCTACAACTACAACCAAGTGCAACTCGGGCTCTTTGTTGGGCGATTCTCTGGTCCCACTGTGGGTGATCACGAACGAAGAGTGAGGGCCTGGTGCAACCGCCAACGAGTCGGAACAAGCCCAATCTTGGTACTCAGCCTGTCGGACATGGTTGACACCGTGATTCACGCTGCCACGGACGCAAAACAATACAGAGATAACCCTGTACTCATGACAACGAGACTACTCAAAGCTGCGGATCTGTTAAATCCACGTATCTCAGAACTGGGTCGTGATGAAATCGCACACAGATTACAAGTTGAAGCCATATGAGTAAGTTCGTTGCCGACATTCGGCGAGCTGTCGAAGAAGGCAGAGTCCCGGAAGCTTTCCGTGCAGCTGACCTGCGTGAAGCATGCCCAGATTGGTCAGAGCGTACCTACTCCAATTTTCTCCCAAAACACCGCGTAGGGAATCCAGTCGGATACCGCCCTTACTTCATTCGAAACTCAGATGGAACGTACTCGCTCCTATAAAGAACGAGGGCCAATGAGGCGGAGCGTCCGACTTCGTGACAGCGGACCTGGACCTGAGTACCTGGCCCCCACCACCAGAGTGCCCCCGGCAGGATTCGAACCTGCGCTCACGGTTTAGGAAACCGATGCTCTATCCCCTGAGCTACGGGAGCTTCGACCCTTTGCTCCAATCTTGCTCCAATCTTTCGATAGGGTGCAGAAATGGCAACGAGACGCTCCTATGGTACAGGCTCACTCGTTGAGCGACCTCCTGGCAGTGGCAAGTGGATGTTTCGATTCGTCGTCGGTATTGACCCCGTAACGAATAAGTTCAGACGTCGAAGCGTCACGATTACCGCGAAAAACAAGTCCGCTGCTCAAGTTAAGGCGCGAACGATTCTGGCCGAAGTGGACGAAGTGAGTACAGGCACTTCGGCGACGCTCAATCAATTGCTCGAAGAATGGATGAGGTTTCAAACTGGTCGCGGGCGTTCGCCCACCACGCTGAACGGATACCAGAGTCTCATCGACCATCACATCAAAGGCACGTTAGGAATCGTGAAGATCGGCGATCTCACGCCGCATCAGCTCGACACTCTTTACAGCAAGTGTTCGCGCGGCGGAAAGAGTCCCAGAACGATTAGAAACATTCATAACGTCATGTCCGCCGCACTTAACCAGGCCGTTCGATGGGGATGGATTGACAAAAATCCTGCATTACGAGCGACGCTCCCAGAAGCGAATCCACTCAAAATTGAATCACCGTCGCCCGAACAAACAAGAAATCTGATCTCATCGTGCCAGGCCAAAGACGAACTCCTAGGGGCGTTCGTATTCCTGGCCGCGGTGACCGGGTGTCGCCGAGGCGAGATCGCTGCGCTCCGATGGAGCTCCCTCCAAGGCGATACCCTGATCATCCGTCAAAGTGCCTACGCAATCAAGGGTGAAACCGGCGTCAAGTCAACCAAGACCGGTAGGGAGCGAGTCGTCCACTTAGACCGATCCGTGCAGGAGTGGTTCCAATATTGGAATGGTCACTGTGTTGAACGCGCAAACGAGTGGAGTGTTCACCTAACTCCCGATTCTTTCGTACTGTCGTCGCAACCCGATGGCTCAAGATTTGTAAACCTCGACGCCATTTCGCGTGAGGTGCGCAAAGTTGCTGATCGACTTGGGATGAAGGCAGTCCACCTTCACTCACTTCGACACTTCGCCGCGACTGAGTTGCTGGCAGGAGGCATCTCACCACACGACACTGCTGAAATGTTGGGCCACGCTGATCCGTCGTTGACCTTGAGGGTCTACGCGCACGCTTCGACCGAGCGACAAAAGGCGGCAGCCGGTATTCTCGCTGGCGTCCTCAAGAAACCGGAGTGACGATCACTAAATGCAGTTGTTAGGTTCCACATAGTGAATCAAGTCAACGACACGGATTAGCCAACGGGCTCCATGCTTCCTCCCGGGAATCTCACCGCTCTTGAGTCGTTGTCGTACGGTGTAGGCACTGACTCCGAGGTACTCGGCTGCTTCGTCAGGCGTCATTAGTTGTGGCAAGGGCATCTCCCCTACCCGTAGCGACACGTCACTTCCCATCGGTAGCGCCGGTGTCGCCGTTGGTTGTCGCCCTACGCGCTTCGACGGATAGTTGGTGCAGGAACTCGGCGATGGCGGTCGCGCGCGGGTCATCGTAGCCGCGACCGTCGTAACTGAACGAACCCTCGACGGGGTCGTCGGAGTGGGGTGATTTCATATGTGCCGCGCGGGCGTCTCGCAGATCCTGAAAGCGCGTGGAGTAGGAGCGAGACTTGGTAATCAGTTGACCTCTAAATCCGAAGGCGTGCGCGTGTCCACGGGTGTTCAAACTCACGAGCGAAGGGTCTTGGGCGAGGTCCCAGGCGACCAGCGCGTGCTGTTGGAGGTGCGATGGGGCGTTGAGTTTGAGGATCTCGCTTCGAGAGTTGAATCTCCGAGCGAAGTCCAGCGATCCGTCGGCCGACTTCGTGGCGTATTTGGCCACGTAGGCCGCGATGCGCAGATCGTCGCGATTGAGTGTCGATGCGTCGGCCAGATGGAACTGCCGGCCCCACGACACCTGCCCACGAGGACTGGTCATCGCGAAGTGATTCACCACGCTCTCGATGATGCTGGCAAGACTTTCGGTGGTCAGTTCTGGTGGCGGCGGACTGAACGGTTCTCCCGGTCCGTCTAGGCGCAGCACGACGTGGAAGTGTGCGAGTCCCCGACGCTGGAACTCCGCGACCTTGAGGTAATTGAGTCGGACGTGCTGTGAGAGCTCTGGAAAGGGGACCTCGAGGGCGATGGCCAGGCGACGTCGAATCTGCTCGAAGGTCCTATTCCACAGACGTGAGGACTCAGCGTTCCAGAGCACCGCGTCGGCGTAGTGGTAACAGAAGTCACAGAGTGGACTCCCAATCTCTGAATCGGCGTCGTCGTGGCGACGCGAACACGCCCGAGAGCGGCCGTGTTGACAGAAACGCAGCGCTCCGGATTGACACGAGCCGTCGCTCTTTCGCATGTGCACCGTGCCGAACGAAGGGGCGGTGAGGGTGAGGAACAGCCGCGGGTGATCACTGATCGAGGCGGGTACGCCCTTGCCGCCGATCAGACCCGTCGAGACCACGATCCAGGCGTCGGCCTTGTAGAGGTAAGAGCACGAGGGACAAAGCAGGGCGCGGCGGTCCTTGCAGGCGACCAGCAAGGGGCGCTCGTTCACCTCGCCGGTGGCGACGTTGACGAACTCCCCGCGGAGTCGGATGGGGTGCGAACACCCCCCGGCTTGTTGGATGTCCTTCACTAGTTCATGGGTCGACTTTCGGTGGGTCATGGCAGCTCCTCTCGGAGAGGAAAATAAATTGCTCCTCTACTAAGGAAGCCACTCCTAAAACGCGAAATCGAACAGAAGTCTTGTGACAATGTCGATATCGGCACGCCGTGGACACCAGCGGACAGCCGTGGACACATTTGCGGTCTACCGCAGCGAGCCCAGCCACATTCAGCGCGTAACTTTTTCGCCGATTGATCATCTCCTCAACGGTCTTGAATTGGCTCTGTTATCCGCCGATTCATCCTGTCGATTTCGAGATATTTCGCCACGAATCTGACTCAATGTGACGATCGACATTCATTGGATTGTTTGGAGCAGAAGATTCCACGGGGCATTTCAACTTCGACGACAAGTCGAATTGGAGTGTTTATTCATGATCGGCGGGCTGGGCCTCTTGGCGCTGCGCGCCAGCGTCCCAGAAGATGGAAGTCGTTGGTCTGTGTACGACTTTCTGCGAAGTGGATACGCGTAACTTGCCTTTACGTCTTTCAAGGTCAGGGGCCATGGCCGAACAATCGGCAATGTTGATTCACTGACTCAATCGCTAGGACGCGTTTCCAGGTGGGCCGTCGCAGTGACTTTCGTTCTGAGCTTGATGGGCTTGGCACTCTCGACGTATCTCACGATCACGCACTTCCAACCACAGGACCTCTTCTGCACCGAAAGGTGGCTGTTCAACTGTGCGGCTGTCACCACCTCAGGCGAATCTCATTTTCTCGGAATTCCAGTGGCATTCCTCGGCTTGGGCACCTACGCCGTGATGACGGTACTCAACTCGCCGTGGGGGTGGCGGGCCAAGAACTATTGGATTCACGTCGCGCGTTTCGTGTTCGCCATCATTTCGATGTGCTTCGTACTGTGGTTGATTTTCGCCGAACTCATCATCATTGACAACCTGTGCCCGTACTGCACCGGGGTTCACATCGTGACGTTCCTGCTCCTCATCACGCTCACCCGAGTGAGTCCGGCCCAACTGGGGTGGGCGACTTCATCTACGGAGTAATCCACCTCGTTTTCTAGGCAATTCTCACGGGCACAGTAACTCGAACACGGTCCATATCAACTACTCGACGTAGTAGAACGTAGACGTGACGAGAGTCTTTTTGTACCGTTGTGGGATATGACGAGGTCATGTCAGAGAGATTCTGACTCCTCCGGAACCGTGACGCTGGTAGGGGTAAATATGTGTGCTGGCCCTGTGAGTCCGAAATGTTGGGGCACACGTGATGAAGCGTAAGTCGATCCTCATCGTTTCGGGAGCAGCGCTCCTCATCGGGGCGATCGCCCTTGTTTCGGTATTGACCGGAGGCAAAGTGAATCCCAACTCCTCCCCTCCCGTTTCCGCACTGGTCGGCCATCACGTCAAGGGATTCTCTCTAAACGGGCTCAACGGTGGAACGATCAGAGCCCCGTGGGAGTCGGGTCATTCCAGCGTCTTAGTGTTCTTCGCGAGTTACTGCGTTCCCTGCCAAGGAGAGATGCCCAAAATCGCAGAGTACCTTCGCACGCACAGCACGAGTCCCGTAGAGGTCCTGGGCGTCGACGTCAACGATGAACATTCGTCGGCGCAAGCGATGATCAAGAGAGACGACGTAACGATTTCTGTGGTATTCGATCCCAACGGCGTCGTGACCACCGGCGTATTCGGATTCGGTCAAATACCCGAGAGCGTCTTCGTTAACTCCAAGGGAATCGTCGAGAAGGTTTACTACGGAGCGATACCGAAACAACAGCTCGCCCTCGGCATAAAGATGCTCGAAACCAATGGCACGTAGCCGTCGATGTGGACCTGAGGGCCGCCGACTCTTGTCTGACGAATCCTTTGGAGAAGTCCCCGGCTCTCAGAAATGGAGTGGAGCGAAGTCATTTTGCCGGGAGATGACGCTGAACCAATCGCACTGACCTGGGCAGTTACCTCGGTCGAATTCTCTTTCAGAAGCGATACTACGGTGGGTAGTATTCGAACGTGAGGAAGTCCTACGTCGCCCTCGGGCTGCTCGCGTCATGCTTCGCGATGGCGCTCGCGTCGGTCGGTTTCGCCCCAGGTGCCTCCGCCGGCAGCAATGACATCGTCATTTCGCACGTCACCGTTACGGCGGCGAAGGTCCACGGAAACTCAGCCGTGGTGATGACCATCGCCAACAACTCCGGGGGGCCGATTTCGTTGGTCTCGGTGTCCTCGTCGGACGCCAACACGAGCATGATTGACTACGACGTCAACATGTGTCAAGGGAATCACACCATGACGTTGATAGGCAACATTCTCATTACTGGCGGCCGAACGCAGAAGCTCGGCTATAAGTACCAGGGTGCGATGCTGCGTCAGCTGAAGACGTCAATCGTGAGGGGCGCAACGATCCCCCTCATCATCACGTGGAGCAACTTCAGCAAGGTCCACACTGAAACCGTCCAGGCAAAGGTCGTGAAGCCTCCGAAGCACTTGTTCTTCGGTATGACGGGGATGGCAATGTAGTGACTCCGATCTCGCCCCCGCCGAGAAAGCCGAGGACGCCGAGAACAATGCTGAGTTCGCTGTGACCGGCACCGCGGAGCAGAAACGACGACGATCCTCGATGAGAGTGACGCATTTCCCGGGACGAATGACGAGAATCCTCGAGGATGTGCCGCATCGTGGTCACATTGAGGAAGCAAGGATGCGGCCGTGAAGTACGCGATGATGCGAATGACGGGCAGTGGCTCTGCTTGGCCCAAATGGAGCTCCTGGCACGTGACGGGGGCCGTTCTCGTGATCTGCGTATTGGGACTGGTCGCTCTTAGGGCGCTATGGCCAAGGATCGCATCACGTCAAAAGCGACTTCTGTCGGCGGGACTCGCGTTGACGGTCTTGCTACTGTCATCGGACATCCAGGCAATCTCGATGACCAGTTATCCGAGTCACATGGTCGAGCACATCGTGGTCGTGTTGTTGATCGCTCCACTCATCGCCGGAGCTGTCGAAATGCGATTGAGTCGGCCTATGGTCACGGCCGGATTCTTCGCCTTCACCCTCTTGGTTCCGCTCTTTCATCTCACTCCCTTGGGCAACTGGGTAATGAAGTATCCCGAAGGTCATTACATCGAACTGGCCTCCTTTCTCGTGGTCGGGGTGTGGTTCTGGCTCCCCGTGTATGGGGGGCGCCGAACGCTGGGGGATCAGCAGCGCATCACCTACGCGGTGCTCGCGCTTCCGGTCATCGCGACAACGGGACTGGTCCTGTGGTCGTCGACCAACGCCTCGCTGCACAACGTAGGTATGAACATGTCGAACATCTCGATCGTCGACGTGCGGGATGGGGGCGTCGTGATGATGGCCTTCGGAACGTCTTTGATGTTCGCCCACGTAGCGATACTGTGCCTGAGCGCCGCGACTCGTCAACGGGCGATTCGAGAACCTGTGGGGCTCAAATACGCCTGAAGAATGTCGCCGGGACCGCGCACTTCATTACTCGCCCGGCCCAGTGAACAAGGTGTCGAACAGAAATTTGTGATGCGAGGAATTCAGGCGAGGGCTGCCATTCCTCAGTTGCCCACCATAAGCAGGCTCAGAAACAGTGCGGCAACGCTCACGCCACCGAAGAGTGTCAACGCAACCCGCGCCGGGGATGGATCGACGGTGAGACGACTGATCCGGCGGTCGATGACGCGATCCGCTGCGCTGAGCGCCCCCACGGGAGGCGGTTGGAACAGCGCCGCTTTGGCCAGGGCCGTTTTCAGCGACTCGGACGATCCACGCGAACGCGAAAAGTCGTCCGCCAACATCTCGAGGTACGCACGCATGGTTGCGGGCGCGTGTCGCGCGAGCGGGAGGAACGAGACGAATGACGAAAGGACCTGCAGCGGAATGAGGACGGTTCCGTGTCGTCCGAGTCGGTGTCCGATCTCGTGCGCGATGACGGCGTCGAGCTCGCTTCGACTCAGGACATCGACCGCCCCCGTACTCAACACGACACGCCCGCCGTCGCCCGGGAGGAAATACGCCATCGGGTAGGGATGGCGCAGTAGGCACACTCCCTCCAAGGTCTTCGGATCCTCGGCCACGAGATCAAGCACCGTGCGCTGTTGCGAACGAGCGCTCCCTATTCGCACCGCGGTCACGACGAGCCCTCCGAGCATCAAGACCGTGACGTCAAACGCCACTGAAAGTCCGACCACCTCCGACAGACCGAGCCCGCGCAAGGGATGACCGTCGCCGAGATGGTCGGCGAAGGAGACCACGGCCCTAAAGAGCGGGGCGTCGGTATTTCCTAGTCCGACCTTCAGGAACGTCACGACGACACTCAACCAACCCACCACGCACAGAGAACCCCATACGACGAGACCGAAGAAGGGCCTTCGATCGAATCGAACGGACGAGTGAAGAACGGAAGGAAGCACGATGAGACAGAGCACCGACGCACAAATGGCGAGGACGGTAGTTGCCATCACCGAGGCTTTCTGGCGAAAATCTTGCGAAAGAAACTTCGGTCACTCGGCGCCAGGGCTTCGGCGAAGTGGGCCAAGGCCGCTTGGCGATCCTCGGTATGCGCCAGGGCGTCCAAAATCAGACCGGTGATGTAATCCTCTCTAGAAGCGGTGGCCGTGAACGTGTTGAGGCGACCTTGTTTGGCCTCCTGAAGAAAACCCTTGGCACTCAATCGCGACAGCACGGTCAGGATTGTCGTGTACGCGTGATCCGGAAAATATTCACCTACGTCACGAACGGTGAACGTCGAGGATGGGCTCGTCCACATGACTTCCATCACTTCGCGCTCAAGGTCGCCGAGTCCCAAGGCACTCCTCATACTCGTAGTCGAGATTGTTCGACTCATCGTAGTTCCAAGATGAACGCTGGGAACACAATTTGACTTTTCTACTACGTTGAGTAGTATCGCCGTACTACAGGCGGTAGTTGAACGGAGAGTGTCATGGGGAAGCGCACATTCGCAGCAGTATTCACGACCGGGTTGTTCGCGGCGCTGGCGCCCTTCGGACAGCCCAGTGGAGCATCGACAACGTTTGCCCAACCTCCCGCCAAAGTGGGAGTCGCTACGACCACGGCCCTTCCAACGGCCGTGCGGGACGCAAAGTTCGTCAACCAGGACGGTGCGGCCGAGACTTTGGGTTCGTTGAGAGGAAAGACGGTCTTCGTTGTTCCTCTCCTCACACTCTGCGGCGATACGTGCCCCTTTACGTCCGGCAATCTTCTTCAGTTGCAGTCCAAAATCCTCACCGCGAAGGCGAGCAACATTGAAGTTGTCGCCCTGGACGTGGACCCCTACCGCGACACGAGGAACCGTATCGCCGCCTACGCAAAGTTGATCAGTGCGAATTTTCAAATTTGGACTGAAGCCGGTCCCACGTCAACGCCGTACATCACGAACAAGGCGTACGCATCGAAGAATCCGACCGGAAAGGGCGACAAGAACGCGAATCTGACGGCGATCGAGAAGTTCCTTGGGTGGACCGTCCAAGTGGTCCCACAACCTGTCCCGGCGACAAACGATTGGATGGCGCCCCACGACCTCCTCTCCTACGACATCAATCACTCTGACGGATTTTGGATCATCGACGCCAAACAATCCGTTCGTTTCGTCAGTGGAGACCTTCCAGCGTTTACCGGCAAGCTGTCGAAGGTCCTTTCAGCTTTCATGGGTTATAAGAGCAACATTTACAACAGTCCCGTCTACAAGGGTGGCTGGACGCCATCACAGGCAACCCAGGCAATTGAGTGGGTCGCGCACGAGAAGCTGTGAATAAGTCAGTCTCGATCGTCCTCGCTTAGCTGTAGCGAAGCTTCGACATGGTCGCCACTCTCCCAAGCTCTCTTTTGGCGGCTATCCCACTTGCCTTCGCGGCGGGGGTGGTCTCGTTCATTTCTCCCTGCGTGCTTCCCCTCCTTCCGGGCTACCTCGCGTTCTTGAGCGGGGCTACTGGTCAAACGGGAGGACCCACCGGACGAGGTCGAGCGGTCATTGGTTCGCTCGCGTTTGTTTTGGGTTTCGCAATCGTTTTCGTGAGTTTCGGTGCGCTTTTTGGAGGATTGGGAAGTTCGCTTCGCACGCACCAGCGTGAGCTCGAAGTCGTGTTCGGCGTGATCACGGTCCTGCTCGGATTGTTCTTTGCCGGGTGGTGGCCGGCGGGTTGGCTCCAACGTGACCGCCGGGTTCATCACCTGCCGCGCGCTTCCGTCATCGGGGCGTCACTACTCGGGTTTACATTTGCCTTGGGTTGGACACCGTGCATTGGCCCCACCTTGGCCGCAATATTGGGACTCGCGGCGGCGTCATCGGGAGCAACCGCACTTCGGGGTTCAATGCTCGCCTTTGTCTACTGTCTAGGCTTGGGGCTTCCATTCGTGTGCGCAGCTCTGGCCACCGAGTGGATGGCGGGCACATCTCGATGGCTTCGTCGTCACCAGAAACTCATTGGCCGAGTTGGCGGCGTCATGCTCATTCTCATCGGCATTGCCGAAGTGACCGGAGCGTGGCAAGCGTTCGTGCTGTGGCTTCAAGTTCACTTGCCGTCTTCCACCAGCTTCCTTTGATTTGGCCCTACTTCAACAGCCTCCTAAGTCTTCATCGAACGCTATTGCTTTCGGTGCAATTCATCGTTGAACCTGTAGATCGCGTGATCAATTGACGTCCATTTCTTTCTACATGAAGTCAACGACCATGCACATCAATCGGGTCACATCCCTGGCGTACGCTGAATGTGTGCCCCACCGATGCCGTTTCACGCAGTGAAAGTTCGTAGCGCCCTCGGCGCAGACGGGCTGGGAGAGTTATGACTGTGCAACCAACGGGCACGATCGAGTTGTACCAGTCCAGTGATGGTGCGGTTGCCATCGACGTGCGCACTGAAGCCGACACCGTGTGGGTGACACTGCAGCAGATGGCGACCCTGTTTAGCCGTGACCCAACAACGATCGGGCGTCACGTCAGGAACGCGCTGCGTGAAGAACTGGCCGATCTGGCAACTACTGCAGATTTTGCAGTAGTTCGAAATGAGGGCGGCCGGATAGTCGAGCGGAATGTGGAGCATTACAACCTTGACATGGTGCTCTCGGTTGGCTACCGAGTCAAGTCCCCTGAGGGCATTCACTTCCGGCGCTGGGCGACCGGTGTCCTCAAGACCTACCTCATCGAGGGCGTAGTGCTCCATGAACGGCGTTTGGAGCAACTCGGGTCGATTGTGCGAGTCTTGTCTCGATCGGACAATGAACTCATTTCCGGTGTCGCTGACGTGCTGGCTAGTTACGTGCCAGGCCTGCGCTTATTGCGCGAGTACGACGATGGGTATATTGCGGTCTCCGAAGGGGCGGCGGCCGATTGGGTTCTCAGTCTTGATGAGGCCAGATCTGTTGTAGCCCGTGTTGCGATGGAATTTCCCGATGACACCCTGGTCGGCCTCGATCCCGGCAACAGGTTAGATAGTTCAATCGCCGCCGTCTATCAGAGTTTTGATGGGCATGAAATCTATCCGACGACGGAAATGAAGGCTGCGAATTTGCTCTACCTCGTCGTGAAAGATCACCCTCTCAAAGATGGGAATAAACGAAGTGCCGCAGCTCTCTTCGTCACATTCCTGGCTCGTAATCAGCTCCTCAACAACGCTGATGGGTTACCCAAGTTCAACAACAACGCGCTGGCGGCTCTCACGCTTTTGGTGGCCATGAGTGATCCAGCAGAGAAGGACGTGATGGTGGCACTCATCGCCAAAATGTTGGCTGAGAGCTAGTCCCTCGACATGACATGTTCGGCTGGAACGTAAAACGTCATTGCTGCGTCACCATGTATCGGTCAGTTCTGCACTGAATCGATGGCGACCTAGAGGCCAAATATCTCCTCGGGTTTGCTCCAATCTTGCTCCAATGTTTTGCAATTCTGTTGCGCTCGAGCGCCGATAGAGCAAGCAAAAAGACTGTATTTCAAGCGTTTCCCATTTGCTGCCATATGAATCTTCGGATTAGGAAACCGATGCTCTATCCCCTGAGCTACGGGAGCGGGATTTCCGCGCAAGGTAGCAGATGCCTCCGCACGGAAATCATCCCCAGCCTAGGTCTGCACCCTTCCGGGTAGCGGCACGGTCGATCACGCCAACTCAGCGAGCCCCTGTTTCACCCAACCCACGAGTTCCTCCGAACGTAGGAAGGTGGCGTCATCGGTTTGGGCCCGGGCGAGCACCTCTTCTTCGGTAGCTCCGGCTTTGAGCCCGGCGTAAAGGTAGATCACCGCGGACGATCGCGGACCGGTGCGACACGTGACGAGAGTCGGTCGCACCAGCTGATCAAGAGCCTCGATGTGTTGGCGAGCCAGGTCCATGGTCATCTCGATCGGTGGATCGGACACGATGTTCATCGATTGGTCGACGGCTGCCTGGACGTCAGCGTAGGACATACCTCCGTCCATTTCGGCGAAAGCTTCGCCGCATAGGTACAACCACGATGCCGCCTCGGCATCGCGAGCAAACGCGACCGGATCTGCGATCAAGCCTCGATTGTTGCTCAGTGCGGATAGTTCGGTGAGCTCAGCCATTAGATGATTCCTCCTCTTTTCAATGATGTCTAGTTAGGAACGTTGGTCCAGGTCCGATCAAACCACCTCTGAACGCGGCTGGACCCGAACTGAGCTTTCTCGGCCGCGAGCAACCTCGACGGAGCGTCGAAAGTACCGGTCGGCGCTTGTCCGCTCCGAAACGTGACGCCCACGCGGGCCACGTTGTCATGCCCGAACTCGAGGTAGCACACGCCGTGGCCGTCGTACTCGGAGGTGGCGGATTCGCCTCGGATGAGCGAGATGATGCGCTCTCTTCGAATCATCAGTGCGGGCATCGAGTAACTCTGGGCGATTTACGACCGCTTGACCCGACCACGAAGAGCGGCGAAGCAGAGGGTCATGCTGAGTAAGGCCACGAGACCAACCGCGAGCAGGGCTTGACCGAGTGGGACCAGCACGGCGCCGCCACCCACTTCCAGGGAGCGCAAGCCGCCGAGCAGGTACGTCACCGGATTAAAGCGCGCGACGGCACCGAGCCACCCGGACAGTTCGCTGCGCGGCACGTAGGACGAGGTCAGGAACAAGAAGGGAAAGAAGAGAAGGAACACGGAGTTCACGGCGGCCGGGTTCCCCGTCTTCAGGGCAATCGCGTAGCCGAAACCCGCGAAGGCCAAACTCCAGAGGGCGGCCAACACGATGAATCCGGCGACGCCCAGCGGGCCGCCGTGGAACCGGACGCCCAGGATGGATCCCAGGATCAGAATCGGAACGGTGAGGAGTGCGGCGACGGTGATGTCGGCCACCATGTGTCCCACCAGGATTGCCGTTCGCCGGACGGGCGTCAAGAGCAAGCGGTCGAAGTACTGGCTTTGGATATCGAGGACCAGGGCCGGGGCGCGCGAGACGCCGGTCACTCCCAGCAGTACGGCCGTGGCAATTTCGAAGGACGTGTAGTTGAAGTGCGGAATCGACGACGTCACTCTCTTCAATGTCGCGATGTTGACGATAAAGAAAAACAGCGCGATGAACACCGGCGGGACGACCGACGTGACGTCGCGAGGTACGGCCCGTAAGGCGCGGCCGGCGATCGACGACAGGTCGCGAAAGATGCCCGCGGGTCGAGCTCCGATCGAGGCATCCGCACCCGGTGAGTAGATGGGATCAACGGCAGTGGTCATGAGGGATCCTCCGGAGATTCTGAGCGTTCGATGTGGGTACCGGTGAGTTCGAGAAACACGTCATCCAAGGTGGGCGTACGAAGAGTGAGATCGCGCACGACGACGCTGGTCCCGGCGAGCGCCACCGCGACGGGGCTGATGGTCGCCGAACCGGTGCTCGTCGTGATGACCAACTCGTTCCCGTGCGCTTCGACACTCTGCACGCCCGGCACGTTCGCCAGAACGGTCATCGCCTCCGTGGTATCGCCCTCCACGCGCACGAGAATCAGGTCAGAGCCGACCGACTTTTTGAGGTCACTGGGAGTCCCCTCGGCCACGATTCGGCCGTGGTCGATGATGCCGACCCGGTGGGCCAGCTCGTCGGCCTCTTCGAGGTACTGCGTCGTCAGAAAGATTGTGATGCCTAACTCTTCGTTGATCCGACGAACCTCTGACCACACCTGCAGACGACTCACCGGATCGAGTCCCGTGGTGGGCTCGTCCAGAAAGACAATCTCGGGGTTGTGGATGAGGGCCGCAGCCAGATCGAGGCGGCGCTTCATGCCGCCCGAATAGGTTCCGACCATTCGTCCGAGGAAGTCGCCGAGATCGATCAGCTCGGCGAGCTCGCTCACGCGTCGTTGTATCTCCCGGCGTCGGAGTCCGTAGAGGCGACCTTGGAGGGACAGAAGTTCCGTGCCGGTCTGTTTGGGATCGAGGGCCGCTTCTTGGAGGGCCACGCCGATTCGAAGTCGAACCTTTCCGGGGTCCGATTCGACATCAAATCCGGCCACCGTCGCCCGTCCCCCAGACGGAGCAAGGAGCGTGCACAGCATGTGGATCATCGTCGATTTGCCGGCCCCGTTCGGACCGAGAAATCCGTAGATCTCTCCCTTGGGAATCTGGATATTGACGCCCTTGACCGCCTGAACACCGCCAAAGTGGCGCACGAGATTGTCAGTGCGGATCGCGTCAGCATCGGAGACACCCATTCGGCGTTCGGACGTCGCGTGACGGTTGATAGTCATTTCCTGTTCGATCCTTTGGATAAAGACGGCACGGAGTATTCGTTTCGACCCAACTCGCGACCGTTACGGTGGCTCAGTACGTCGTCCTTCGATTCAACACCCCGACTGTCACATCATTCGTGACGGCCACCCGAGGTTAGCCCCGGGCTGCCCAGCTCCTCGTCGAGCCACCGTGGCGCGTGACCTTCCGCCCAACTCCTCTTCACCCAGCCCTTGAAGATGGAGCGCAACGCGTCACGGTGAGTGAGGGCCATGGCGACATGGCCGATCACGACGAAAAATATCGCGTAGGCGAAAACGTCGTGGACGAGCGTCGCTCCCGATCGCCACGACACCGAGAAGAACCTGAACCACTGGAGCATGGCCCCCGTAACGAGCATCACGAGGATCGATGCACCGACGAAGATGGCGTTGAGTTTTTGGCCGGGATTGAACTTGTCGGCGTCGAGCCTCGACCGCCCGAGCGTTCGTATCCAGCGAATCTCCTCGTGGGTCCAGTGGTTGATACGTCGTACGTCGCGGCGCATCGCGTCGCCCCACGGACCGAAGAGTGAGAGAAGAATCGGCAGGGGCAAGGCGAGGCCGCTCCAGAGGTGGATCATTTCGATCACGTGGCGCGGCAACACGAAGCCGAAGAGCGAGCCGAAGTACAGCGGTATGGCCGTGAACATCAACGAGATGAAGAGCAGCGCGGTCGCCCAGTGGACCTTCCGTTGCACGCGGTCGAAACGCAGTACGCGCAGCGATTCAGGAGCTTTCGTGATCGACATCAGGTCAGTCCGGGGTCGGGATTGGTGGGGCCCGTCGTACCGTCGAGCCACCCGTTGACCGGGTAGCCGTTTTGCTCCCAGAAGCCGGGTTCGACCACGTTGACGACCCGGATGCCCGAAAGCCACTTCAGGGATTTGTAGCCGAACATCGGCGCGACATAGAGACGCACCGGCCCACCGTGTTCGGTCGTGACCGGAGCGCCGAGCATCGAATGGGCCACGATGACGTCGGGCAGGTGAGCCTGATCGAGAGTGAGGCTTTCGGAATCGGCGTCATCGTACGAGTCGAAGCTCACGGCGACCGCACCCGATTGAACCCCGACTCGGTCCAATATCTCTGACAGCTTGACGCCTTCCCAGTGAACGTCGGGAACCCGCCATCCCGTCACGCACTGGAAGGCCTTGGTGAAGGATGTCTTCGGCATCGACTGCAGCTCGGCGAAGGTGAAGGTCGTCGGGCGATCGACGAGACCGCTCACCTTCAATCGATACTCATCGCGGCTGATCTTGGGATAACCACCGGTGATCGAGTAAATACGAAATCGATCGCCCCCGGGCAACAGTCCCCCGAGCCCCGAGCCAAGCGCGTCGCCGAGGAAGTTCTGGACGCTGTTGCCAAACGCAACGCCCAAGGCCCCCAACGCCGCGAGGCCGAGGAAGACACGCCGGCCCACATTGACCGACGCCGGGAATTCATCGGGTGATCCGGGACCGGGCTCAAATGGCACGGAGTCCAACTCGGTCACTCGCCACCGTTCGGCCGGCTCGCGTTGGACGCCACTCTTCGGATCCGCGACAACCTATCGGCTGCGGTCTCGCCGGTTCGGTGTTACACGTCAAGCTTGGTACCCGTTATCGTCATGCCCTTTAACGTACCGGTCACCGACGCCAACGCACCGACCTTGATGTTCTTCGAGCTGCCCATGGTGAAATGCGTCATCGCGTCCCAGTGCACGACGTACGTCTTCGAACCGGAAACGATGGTGAACGAGCCCGTCGTTCCCATCTTGGCGTTGATCTTCGTGATCTTCCCGTGCCACGTGTGGACCATGGTCGTGCGAGCATGCTGGGCGGCGCCCGCCGGACCACCGGGAATGGTGGACGCAATCCCGAGCGAACCCAGTGCGAGCGTGGCGGGCATAACGAGCGTGACAATGACTCTCTTCATCGACGGTTCCTTCCTGCGCGAGCGCAGCGATAGAGGCACATAAGACGATCTCGTCCATCACTACCGTCTCGTCGGCCGAGCGCGCGTTACAAGAAGTGGACCGGGCCGCCCGTTCCAAGAAACCGCCGGCTTTTGTCCAACGAGCCCGCGTTCGAGGGCACCGACGCAAGTGATCCGACACAGTTTCTCCCGGGCATTGCGAATGGCGGCGAGGAGGCGCGTGACGAAATCTGGTCCCACTGGGTGGACGATGGTCGACAGGTACACTTCTGTCGCGTCGGCGATGTGTCGTTGGCAATTGGCCGGTTGGCGATCGTCGGAGTGGCTTTGGGCATTTTCGTGAGTGGAGGAATGAATATCATGGAAGGTCAGTTCTCCCACGTCAACGCCACGGGAAAGCTGCGGATGGTCGACGTCACCAATAAGCGAATGACGCGACGCAGCGCGATGGCTCGGTGTCTCGTGGTCACCTCGGTGGACATCGGCACCCTTGAACCTCGAGATGATGGAATCGACCCCGTCTTGTGTGCGCGCATCGCGGGCGTGTCGGCCGCTAAGAAGACTTCCGAACTGATCCCGTTGTGCCACTTACTCAGTTTGAACGATGTGGACGTGGAGCTGTCCCCGCTTGAGCGAGGCATCGAAGTGACGACAACGGTCACCGCCAAGCAGCGCACCGGCGTGGAGATGGAAGCGCTCACCGCGTGCGCATTCGCGGCCCTGAGTATCTTGGACTCGCTTCAGTCCGTTGACCCCACCGCGTCGATCGATGATCTCGTGCTCATGAAGAAAGAGGGTGGCAAGTCGGGTAGCTGGGGACGACTCGTTGACGCGAACCGCTCTGGCGAACCCTGAGGGCCGGACGTCCTGGTTCGGCTTTTTCGCGGCGCACCCAAAGTCGCCCTGAGTGACCATTAGGGTAACTACTCGTGGAGCACGCTTCGACGCCATGCACTCATTGCCCTCGTCGTCGCCGGTCGTACGCGTGACCACCGGCGACGGGGACACGCCGGCCCCCGTCTTCGTCTCGGTGCGGCCGCACGTGCTCGGATCGGGGAACCCCGACCGCGATGCAATCGTCATGCCCGAGCGCGGCCCGTTGGTCGATCGCTACGGACGCGTCCACAACGACCTACGAATTTCGGTCACCGACCGCTGCAATCTCCGCTGCGTCTACTGCATGCCCGAAGTAGGCATGACCTTCCAACCCCGCGACGCCCTCTTGACCTTCGAGGAGATGACGCGCGTCGCACGCGTCGCACGCGGACTCGGCGTCACTGCCCTGCGCCTCACCGGCGGAGAGCCACTGGTGCGAAAGGGTCTGCCGATACTGGTACGACAACTTTCGGCCCTCGGATTCGATGACCTGGCGCTCACGACCAACGGCATGTTGCTGGCACCCATGGTGGCGTCGTTGACGGACGCCGGACTGAAGCGAGTCAACATCAGTTGCGACTCGTTGAAGCCCGATCGATTCAACTCGATTCGTAGACGGGGCGTCCTCACGACGGTGCTGGACGCGATGGACGCCGCCGAGGCGGCCGGTCTCACGCCCCTCAAGTTGAACGTCGTTATCTTGCGGGGCCAAAACGACGACGAGATCTTGGACTTCGCCGCGTACGCGCGCGATACCGGTCGCGTGGTTCGCTTCATCGAATTCATGCCACTCGACGCACAGGGAAAGTGGGACCAGTCCCAACTGGTGGCGGGACGAGAGATCTTCGACATTATCTCGGCGCGCTGGCCACTCAAGGCCCTGGACAATCACGGGTCGGCGCCCGCGGAGCGATTCGAGTTCGTCGACGGTCGTGGTGAGATCGGTCTCATTTCCAGCGTGACGCAGCCCTTCTGCGGAACGTGCAATCGACTTCGGCTCACTGCCGACGGAGCGATCCGGAACTGTCTGTTCTCGGACGACGAGCACTCGCTGCGAGATCTGATGCGCGACGGAGTTGGCGACGACGTAATCGCGCTCGAGCTGCGACGGGCCGTATGGCAAAAGTACCCCGGTCACGCCATCAACGAGCCCGGATTTTTGAGTCCCACCCGCTCGATGTCCATGATCGGCGGATGAGCGGCTTACTCGGGTGTACCACGCACGGAGTTGGCCGCTTCAACGTGATCGCGGGCCGGGCTCCGATCCGGCCCGTGACTAATCTTTGACGATGGCAACCTATCGCACCGCGCAGGCGGCCGAGTTGCTCGGCGTCAGCGCCGACACCATTCGACGCTGGGCCGAATCGGGGCGTCTGGCCTCAACCGTCGGCGACGACGGTCGCCGCTCGTTCGACGGTGAGGATCTCGCCGAACTGGCGATCGCCACCTCCCCGAGCGCGACGCCAAAGAGCCCCCGCGCGCAATCTACGCGTAACCGCTTCGTCGGGATCGTCACCAAGGTGGTGAAGGACAAGGTGGTCGCGCAGGTCGAAATTCAAGCCGGTCCCCATCGATTCGTCTCGCTCATCACCCGAGAGGCCGCCGACGAACTCCAGCTCGCGCCGGGCGTCGTAGTGGATGCCGTAATCAAGGCCACCAGCGTCAGTGTGGAGATACCGGACCGGTTCTAAGGCGCCGAGTCGTCGTACGAATAACGCGGCTAGGGCGTCGCAACGATTTGGACCCGTCCGCTGAGATCGCCAGGCGCCTCCCACAGTGAGATCGCCGTCGGTTCAAAGTCGATGCGGCACCGCGAGCCCACGTCGACCTCGAGCGCACCCCTAGTCCGCGCGAGCACTTCCCCGCCCCCGGCGACGGTGACGAAGATGTCGTAGGTGGATCCCAAGTCCGCGACGTCGAGCACCGTGCCCAGAATCGAGCCATTGTCGACGGTAGCGGAGTCAGAATCGTGCGACGACACGCGCACACACTCCGGCGCGATGCTCCACCACACCTGCGCCCCGACGTCGATCTCGGTGTCAGGCACTCGTAGTTGTCCTCCCCCGACCTCGATCGTGCTCGACGTGCGAACGGTGGCCGTGTTGAGATTCTCGACCCCGAGCAGCTTCGCCACCTCCACCGACGCCGGTCGAGAGAAGACCGATCGACTGGTCCCCGATTGCAGTTCGACGCCGTTGCCGAGCACGATCAATTCGTCGGACAAGAAGGCGGCCTCCTCGGGGTCGTGCGTGACCAGAACGGTCGCGAGACCGATCTCGTCGTTGGAGACGGCGAAGTTCGCGCCGAAGTTCGAGACGGACGGGCACGTCCAGCGCGGAGAACGGTTCGTCGAGCAACAGCACCCGTGGCGAGGAACAGAGCACCTGGGCGAGTCCGACACGTTGGCGCTGCCCACCTGACAGTTCGGCGGGAAGCCGATCCTCGAGACCTTCCAGGCGAAGATGTTCAATCCAGTAGGCACCAAGTTCGGGGGTGGCGCCGGCGAACGTCAGATGTCGCCAGACCGACATTCGCGGGAACAACGAAAACCCCTGCGCCACGTAGCCCACGCGCCGGCGCTCGACCGGCACGTGTTGGACGAGCTCGTCGCCGTACCAAACGGGTCCCGGTCGCGCACCCTGGAGACCCGCCAGGCAACGGAGCAACGCGGTCTTCCCCGAGCCGGACGGTCCGAGGATCCCGAGGTGCGTCGCGCGCGACTGGTGGGCGAGGTGCAGGTGGAACGTTCCCAGATGATGGTCGAGTTCGAAGCGAACAGGCCGCGGCGTCACCATCTCGGGCGCGTGCAAAGTGATTGTGCCACGACGTCGAGGTGCGGGTCTGACCACGTGAGCCCGACTGAGCACCACCACGACGACGGCCACGCCGAGCGCGAGCGCCGTCGGGGCCAACGTCGTGGGCAGACCTCGGCCACTGAATTGGTTCTCGGTATAGATGGGCAACGACGCGGGGTTGTAGGCCAGTATCACGACGGCCCCGTACTCGCCGAAAGCGCGCAACCACGTCAACAGCATTCCGGCACGTATACCGTGGCCCGCCGTCGGTATTGCCACCCGAAAGAATCGTGACCGCGTCGGCGTGTCCCAGCGCCGCGGCGACGTCGAGCATTCCCCGATCGAGCGAGGCGAAGGCCGCTCGCGACGAGACGATTAAGAAAGGCGAGGACACGAAGGTCATGGCGATGACGACGCCCACGAACGAATTGGTCAGGTGCTCGCCGAAGAGCTGACCAAGGAACGTGTACGGACCAATGAGATAGACCAGCACGATGCCGCTCATGAGCGGGGGCAACGCCAGGGGGATCTGCACGACGGTGCCCACGATGGTCGAGATCGGTCCCGTCGACCTCGCCAGCAGATAGGCCAACGGCACGCCGAGGACCGTGACGATTGCCAGAGATACGGTGGCGCCGCTCACCGAAACCCACAGGGCCGGGAAAAGTCCCGGCTCGTGGAATCCGCGCTGGGGTGACGTGATGAGCCGAACGACGAAGGCGACGAGCGGATAACCCAGGTAGACCACGAGGAGTCCGCCCAGCCATAGGAGAGGACTCCGTCGGGCCCCCGAGAACGTCACGACGTCGTGGTCGTGGTCGCGAAGGTCGTCGTCGTGCTCGTGGTGCGGGGCCCTGCTGACCTGCGATGGCACCAGCGCTGTGACGCCGTAACGCTCCAGA
Source organism: uncultured Acidimicrobiaceae bacterium (assembly GCA_963703105.1). GTDB lineage: Bacteria > Actinomycetota > Acidimicrobiia > Acidimicrobiales > RAAP-2 > RAAP-2. The sequence continues at coordinate 971,764 of OY969792.1, forward strand.
ATCGATCGACCCGCCGCACTGAGCAAGTACTTTACGAAAGCCTTCGCCGCGGCCTCGTGGGGAGCACGGTTGAGGATTGCCACGGTGTACTGCGCGGCGAGCTGCGTTCCTTGGAGGGGCACCGTCCGCAGGTGCGCCGCCGACGCCTCAACGCCGTAGAAGAAACCAGCGTCGAGTTGGCCCGCCTGAAGGTCACCCACCAGTGCGGTCTCGGGAAAGATGTCCGAACGTCGACGTGGCGAGTGCGTTCAGCGCCGGAATGTCGTGGGTCAACGCCGTCCCTTCCAATGCGTCGACGGCGAGCACGCCCTTGGGGTCGGTCGCGGGGTCGGTGCGACCCAGGAGGAACCCCGGCAGGTCGACGACGTCGTACCAGGGCTTCGTCAAGAGATCCTTCGCGAATCTCGACTTCGCGTAGTACGCGAGCACGAGCGGAGAGTCCCCGAACACTCGATACGTCGAGATCCAGTTACCGTTGTTCGCGCCCTCGAGCGACGCGTTGACGGTGGGCGAAGCGCTGATGAAGACGTCGCCCACCACCGTCTTGCCCGAGATTTCACTCGCCAACGCCGTTGAGCCCGCCGAAAGGCCGCTCACCGTGTAGCCAGTCGCCTTATGGAAGGCCGGTCCCAAGTGCTGTTCCATGAGGTCGAGAAACGAACCGGCGTACAGCACGTCAACGGTCCCCGACCTCTTGGTGGTTGCGCCGGACGCACCGGCCAGCGGCACGACGATCCCGGCGCCCACCAGTAGCGCCACCAGGAGTCGCCGGTAGGTGGCGTGGCCCCCGTGAACCGTGCAACGAACAGAACGTGCCGTCATCATCGCGACTCCCTTTAAGTTGCAATTACAGTACTCGCGTGCCCCATAAGGTGTAAATGGCGGTTTTGCAGCCCTGATTTGCCGTGAATGCGGAACGGTGCTTCTGGCCGGGACTCGCCGGTTCGACCCGTCCTTGAACCACGTCTCGCGTCGCAATTCGGCGGACTCGGAACGTTCGCGGGTCGACAATAGGATGAGGCGCGTGTCGTCAGCCCCCACCTCCGATTGGATTGCGATCACGGAGGAACCCCTGTCGCCCGATGAACTCTCTCAGTGGGTGATACGCCCGAACTGCGGCGCCGTCGTGACCTTCTCGGGGGTGGTGCGAGATCACTCCACCGCCAGAGACCGGGTGACCGCCCTCGAGTACGACACGCACGTCGAGATCGGCGGAACGGCGGGTGCGCGATGTCGTCGACGAAGCGCGACGACGATGGCCCGCCCTCGAAAGGGTCGCCGTCCACCACCGAATTGGCCGAGTCGAACTGTCGGTATCAACGGTCGTGGTCGCCGTGTCCGCACCGCACCGTGACGTGGCCTTCGAGGGTGCCCGCTTCTGCATCGACGCGTTGAAAGCGAGCGTGCCAATGTGGAAGCGAGAACTGTGGGAGGGCGGATCGGCCTGGAGCGAGGACACCTCGCCGCTCGGGAACGCTCGCGACCAGTGACGATTCGCGACCGTACGACGGTCCGGCGATGATCTCGTACGAGGAGGCTCGTCAGTTCGTTCTGACGGACCTCGCAGCGCTCGCTCCCAGGGACGTCGAACTCGGCGACGCGCTCGGAACGGTGAGCGCCGCGGCGGTGGCGGCGCGCGAGCCGTCGCCCAGTTTCCCCAACTCTGCGATGGACGGTTTCGCCATCCGGGCCGCGGACACCGCTGGAGGAGAAGTCCGATTGGGGATCGTCAACACCATCTTCGCCGGCGACCTCGGCTCGTCCGTCGTGAAAACCGGTGAGGCGGCCCGAATCATGACGGGCGCGCCGCTGCCCGACGGCGCGGACAGTATCTGCATGCGCGAGGAGGCCGTAGTCAGCGATGACGGTGGCACCGTCCTCGTTTCACGGCCCGTGCAAGCTGGTGAGTACGTGCGCCTCGTGGGCGACGACATCATCGTCGGTCAAGAGCTCGTCGGCGTCGGCGAGGTGATTGGACCCGCGTTACTGGGCGTACTCGCCAGTCAGGGCGTTCGGTCGATCCTCGCGCACCCGCGACCACGCGTGGGAGTCCTTTCCACGGGCAACGAACTCACGGACTCCAACGACGAACTCGAAGTCGGCAAGATCCGCGACGCCAATCGCCCTTCTCTTCTCGCGTCACTGGCCGGTTCTGGTTTCGTCCCGGTTGACCTCGGCATCGCTGGGGACACGGCCCGTGACATTACGGAGGCGTTGCAACACGGCATTCGCGCCTGTGACGCGGTCATCTCCACCGGAGGCGTCAGTGTCGGCGACGCCGACTTCGTTAAGTCGGTTCTCGCGGATCTCGCCGGCGACCGTGCGCGCTCGATGCAGGTCGCGATCAGACCGGGAAAACCATTCGCGTTCGCCGTCGACTCGTCGGGGGTGCCCCTGTTTGGCCTCGCCGGTAATCCCGTCTCGACCCTCGTCGGATTCGAACTCTTCGTGCGACCGGCGCTTCGCCGGCTCGCGGGCTACCGCGAGTTGGACCGACCGACCGCGTCCGCGATTCTCGACTGTCCCCTACCTCGACGCCGCGACGGCAAACTCAATCTCGTTCATGTGCGCGTCCGTTTCGAATCCGACGGGAGGCTCCACGTGAAGAGCGTCAGCCGCCTCGGGTCTCACCTCCTGCACGCGATCGCGGACGCCAACGCCCTCGCCATGGTGCCGGACGGCGAGGGACTCGAACCTGGCGAAGAAGTCGCTGCGATGATCATGGACGCCGATCAACTGAACGGCGCGTAACGTGGCGAAATTAATCTTGCTCGGTCCCGCTCACGACGCCGCCGGTCGACGCGAGGACGAGTTCGACGGCCCGACGTTGGACGACGTCCTCAAAGCGGCCGTCGTCCGATACGGAACTGACTTCGGCGCGCTGCTTGAGATCAGTCAGGTGTGGCTCAACGGTGAGCCAGCCGCACCGACGGCCCGCGTCGAGTCTCACGACGAGATAATGGTGCTCCCGCCGGTCTCGGGAGGATGAGGCGAGGCCCCACCCTGAAGTAGTTCGAGTGCGTGAGGTAACACGTCAAGTACCGCTTCGAGGCACTCAATCGCCCCCTTCGGAGAGCCAGGACAGTTCACGACCACGCTCCGATCGGCGGTGCCAGCCCGGGCACGCGAGAGCCGACCGAGCGAATTGACCAGCCGCATGGCCTCACTGAGTCCTGGCGCTTCACGATCGATCACTCGCAACGTTGCCTCGGGCGTGAGGTCTCGAGGCGAGAATCCGGTACCGCCCGAGGTCACAACGACGCCGCGGAATCCCTGGACCATCGTGCGCAGCGCTGCTTCCACCGCCGCCACCCCGTCACCCACGACCTTCACTTCCACCACATCGAACCCCGCGTCGGCGAGCCGCGCTCGAAGCAACGGTCCGGCCGTGTCGGCCCGCGTTCCAGCGGCCGCCGAGTCCGAGACGATAAGAACCTTGGCGGCGAGCTCCACGTCATCGAGCGTACGGTACGGCTACTCCGCGCGCTCTCACCGCGCGGTCAGGGCGACGTCAGTTCTGGGATTAGCCGCCGGCCATAGCCCCGATCACGAAGAACGGTTCGCGACCGTCGATAACGGCGTCGGGGAGCGGTTCTGTGGGGTCGTCGTGAGAAATGTCCTCTTCGCAAGCGAAGAAGCGGATGAACGGGCGGCGCTGTTTGGTGGTGGGGTCTCGAATCGTTCCCAAAAGGACCGGGTAGCGACTCTCCAGGGCGTCGACCACCGAGCGCGGGCTCACCACGCCGGCCACGTCGAGTTCGATTTCGCGACGCACATTGACCAGTGTCTTCAAATGGGCAGGCAAGACGACCCGAATCATGCCAGCGTCTGAACCTCGACCGACAAGACGGCGGGCAAGTCGCGAACGATGGCCTCCCAGCTATCGCCTTCGTCGTTCGACGCGTAGACCTGACCGCCGGTCGTGCCGAAGTAGAGTCCGCACCGATCGAGGGAGTCCACGCTCATCGCGTCGCGCAACACGTCGACGTAACAGTTGCTTTGCGGGAGACCTTTGGTGAGCGGTTCCCACTCGTTGCCACCGCTGCGGCTGCGGTACACGCGCAGTTGCCCGTCGAGCGGGTAGTGCTCGGAGTCGCTCTTGATAGGCACGACGTACACGGTCTCCGGTTCGTGGGCGTGAACGTCGATGGCGAATCCAAAGTCCGTCGGCAGGTTCCCGCTGACTTCGACCCAGGATTCGCCGGCGTTGTCGGTTCGCAGCACGTCCCAGTGTTTCTGCATGAACAGCGTGTCGGGGCGCGAGGGGTGCATGGCGATGTGGTGGACGCAGTGTCCGACCTCGGCGTCCTCGTCGGGTAATCCCTCCGAGTGCAGTCCTTTGTTGATCGGACGCCAACTCTTGCCACCGTCATCGGTGCGAAAGGCCCCTGCGGACGAAATCGCGACGAAGATACGGTCCGGGTCCCGGGGACTCACGATGATCGAATGCAAACACATCCCGCCGGCGCCGGGCTGCCACGACGATCCCGAGTCTTGATTGCGGAGGCCGGAGATCTCGCTCCAAATCTGGCCGCCGTCCGTCGATTGAAAGAGGGCGGCGTCCTCGACGCCAGCCAACACCGTGTCGGGATCGGTCAACGACGGCTCCAAATGCCAGACCCTCGCAAACTCCCACGGGTGGGGCGTGCCGTCGTACCACTGGTGCGTGCCCGGGATGCCGTCGTAGTTGAACTGATTGCCGACCGGATCCCACGTCACTCCCCCGTCGTTCGAACGTTGGATAAGTTGCCCGAACCAGCCCGTGTTCTGAGAGGCGTAGATCCGATCGGGATCAACGGGCGAACCCTTGACGTGATACATCTCCCAGCCCCCGAAGAACGGGCCGCTGACGTCCCAATCCTTTCGTTGACCGTCCGATCGTAGAACGAACGCACCTTTCCGGGTTCCCACCAACACTCGCACGCCACTCATGTCCCCACCTTTCCGCGATGTGTGAACGTCAATCTATTCGCAAAGAGTAATGGCTGGCGTCGCGTTCAGGCGCCGGGATTCTCGTACAGTGCCGAGGATTCACGGTGTCGATCCACGAAGTTCGCCGGGCCCGGGCACCCGAGGCAATTCGGACTGGCCGCCGCTTTGGAGGAGGGAACCATCTCACCTGGCGTGAACGCAACGTCCCGCTGCCCTAAGGATCATTTCATTCCTTTGAAAGGGATCCGAATGACAGCGAGACGTACTTACAGTACAGCGTCGCTCGCAGATCTCAAAGTGAAATCGCCCCATACGAAATGGGCCGTCCATCCGTTGGGCGACGTGGCGATTCTCGACGTCGTCAGGCTTCTTAAGCCGTCCGTAAGCATTGACACGGCAATTGCCACACCGACGCCAGTCGATGCCGCACGTAACGCACTCGTACTCGAATTCTCACGTCCAACAGGTCGAACGCATTGTCCTCCCGATAGTTCGCCGATGACCCACTAGTAGCGTTAGATGTCGTGACGACGTCGATCGAGCCGAAGCGACGACCGCTGCGAGCGCTCATCTCCGCGATGCGACCGGTCCAGTGGGTGAAAAACGGGCTGCTGGCCGTCGCTCCGGCCGCGGCGCACCAGCTGACGCACGCCGACGTGTTCTGGCGCACGGTCACCGCCTTCGTGGCCTTTTGCTTCATGGCTTCGGGAATCTATCTCGTCAACGACGTGCTCGACGCTCCTTCGGACCGCCTGCATCCCACCAAACGATTCCGGGCGATCGCCTCCGAGGAGCTCTCGACGCGGGCCGCCTGGACCAGCGCCGTCGTGCTGATCGCCGCCGCTTTCGCGATTCCGTTCGCGATGTCGCGCTCGCAGGGACTGCTGCTCATCCTGGTGATCTACTTCGCGGTCTCGATCAGTTACTCGCTCTGGCTGAAGAACATGGCGATCATCGAACTCGGCGCCGTGGCAAGCGGATTCTTTCTACGCGCCTACGCCGGAGCGGTGACGTCGCACATAACCGCCTCGACGTGGTTCCTGGTGGTCATCTCCTTCGGAGCGCTCTTCTTGGTGGTGGGCAAGCGGACCAGCGAAATGAAGAAGGTGGGGGTGAACGCCACTCGACCCGTGCTCGCCGAGTACACGCCGGAGTTCCTGCGCGCCGCACTCACCATGAGCGCCACCGTGGTCGTGACCGGGTACTGCCTCTGGGCCTTCGACACGTCCTCGACCGGTCTCTCGGCGAACTACAACGACTTCGTACCGGTCCGCCTGTCGGTCGTCCCGGTCGTCTTCGCCATACTCTTCATCATGCGCTCCGCGGACGCCGGCGACGGCGCCGCGCCCGAGGAGCTGCTCTTGCACAATCACACCGTGCAGGCGCTCGCCTTGATCTGGGCCGTGCTGGTCGCGTGGGCGGTCTACGGGTGAGCCGCGTCACGCTTTACGGATGGGGTCGCAGCACGCCCGGTGTCTCCACCGTGCGCCACGCGTCCGACGAATCCGAGGTCATCGCGGCGCTCGATTCAGAACCCGCGGTGATCGCGCGAGGTCTCGGGCGCAGCTACGGCGACGCCGCCCAGGCGAGCGGCGGTGCGGTGCTCGTCAGTGACATGAGTGACGTGGGGCCCGTCGACGACGAGGGCGTGCTCGTCGTCGCGGCGGGCGCCTCCCTCGATCAGGTCCTCACCGCGTGCATTCCCCAGGGATGGTTCCTGCCCGTCACGCCCGGCACCCGTCAGGTCACGATCGGTGGTGCGATCGCGGCCGACGTGCACGGCAAGAACCATCACGTCGACGGATCGTTCGCGCGTCACGTCCTCGAGATGCGCCTCGTGGCCCCGACGGGCGCCGCCACGGTCTCTCCGGATCGTGACGCCGACCTCTTCTGGGCGACCATGGGCGCGATGGGACTGACGGGCGTCGTCACCAGCGCGACGCTCAAGTTGCTCAGGATCGAGACCGATCAGGTGCTGGTCGATACCGAGCGGTTCTCCAATCTCGACGACGTGATGAGCGAGATGACGCGCGGCGATGAGAACTTTCGCTACTCGGTGGCCTGGGTCGACTGCATGACGCGCGGCACCCACCTGGGGCGTGCGGTACTCACCCGAGGCGACCACGCCCGCGCCGGCGACGTCGATGCGCCGACGCTTCGCGCGCCGACCCCGGCGAAGCTCAGCGTTCCCTTCAACGCCCCGAGCGGTCTGCTCAACCCGTTCACCGTGAGGTCCTTCAACGAGGCCTGGTTCCGCTCGTCGCCGCGACGCCAGCTCGCCAAGCCCGAGTCGATCTCGTCGTTCTTCCATCCGCTCGACGGCATCGGCAACTGGAACCGCCTCTACGGCCGACGGGGATTCGTCCAGTACCAGTTCTGCGTGCCCGAAGGCTCGAGCGACACCGTGCGCCACGTGATCGAACACCTCGCCGCCTCGGGCGTCGCCAGCTTCCTCGCCGTCTTGAAGCGATTCGGACCCGCCAGTCCCGGGCCGCTCTCCTTCCCCATGCCGGGCTGGACCCTGGCCCTCGACCTGCCGGTCGGTCCGGCCTCGCTGCCCCGACTGCTCGACGACCTCGACGAGACGGTCCTCTCGGCGGGTGGACGAATCTATCTCGCCAAAGACGCGCGGCTCAGCCCGGAGAAGATGCGGGCCATGTATCACCGGCTCGATGACTTTCTGACGGTCAAGAATCGGGTGGATCCCGAACACAAGATGACGAGCGACCTCGCGCGCCGTCTCGATCTCGTGGCGTGATGGAAAACGCCTTCGGACAGCCGCAGCGCGTCGTGGTGCTCGCCGGGAGTTCCGACATCGCGCGCGCCCTCACCAAGAAGCTCTGCGCGGGGCGCGCGCGCTCGGTCGTGCTCGCCGGGCGAAATCAAGGGCTGCTGATGGAAGCGCGGACCGAGGCGCTCGCCTACGGCGCCAGGAACGTCGACACCGTGATCTTCGATGCGCGAGACCCCGCGAACGCCGAGCGGACCGTGACCGAATGCTTCGAGAAGGCGGGCGGCGCCGTGGACCTGGTGGTGGTCGCGGTGGGGATGCTCGGTGATCAAGAGCGGTTCCAGGACGACCCGGACCTGGCCGCCGAGATGGCCACGGTGAACTTCACCTGGCCCGTCGCCGCGCTGGCGCGAGTGCGCGCGCTCATGGTGGCCCAGGGAAGCGGGCGCATTGTGGTCATCTCCTCGGTCGCCGCGGTGCGCGTACGACGCGCCAAGTATCTCTACGGCGGCGCGAAGGCCGGCCTCGACCGCCTCTGCCTCGGACTCGCCGACTCCCTGGACGGCACCGGTGTCTCGATGCACGTCGTGCGTCCGGGTCACGTTCGATCGCGAATGACGACTGGGGTGAAGGAACCGCCGTTCGCGACCGGGGTCAACAACGTGGCCGACGACGTGATGAAGGGGCTGGCCGATCGACAATCGATCATCTGGAGCCCCCCGATCTTGCGCTACGTCTTCTTCGCAATGCGGCACCTACCCGCGCCGCTGTGGCGCAAGGTCACCGACGCGATGGGCCGTTAGTCGCCGTGCGGCGTCTCGGCCACGTGGGTGAATCGAAATGAGAATTCTCGTCGCAGAAGATGACCGGACGCTTCGAGAGGTCCTTCAGCGTGGACTGCGTGAGGCCGGCTACGTGGTCGACGTGGTGGCCGACGGTGAGGCGGCCACGGCCATGCTCAAGGACCGCGAGTACGAGGTGGCGATCTTGGATTGGCGGATGCCCAGGCGTAGCGGCATCGAGACGTTGGCGCTAGTTCGAAAGATGGGCGTCACGACGCCGATCCTGATCTTGACCGCCCGCGACGCACCGCTCGATCGGGTCGAGGGACTCAACACCGGCGCCGATGACTACTTGGTGAAACCGTTTGATTTTGGCGAGCTCGTCGCTCGATTACAGGCCCTCCAGCGACGACCTGCGCTGCGATTCAACGAGGAGATCCGCTGCGGAGACCTCCAGTTCGATTCGGCGACTCGCGAACTGCGCGTCGCCGGCAAGGACGTCGACCTCACCTCAACCGAACGCCTCCTCATTGAACTGCTGCTGCGTCGTAGTCCCGCCGCGGTCTCTCGGCGCACCATCGCACATCAAGTATGGAGCGATCAGGCCGACGTCGTGAGCTCGAACACCATCGAGGTGCACATCGCTCGGATCCGCTCCAAGATCGCCGAGTCCGACGCGAAGATCGAGACCATCCGGGGATTCGGCTATCGCCTGGTCGTACCGTGACGACCGAGCGAACCGATCGAGTGCGAGCGGCGAAGGTCGCGGTGGTGGCCACGGCGATCGCCATGGCCAGCTACGTCTTGATCGCGCTCATCTTCAACCTCTCCTTGACCAACCACTTGACGTCACAGGTCGACGTTCGACTCAGTCAGCGATTGGCCCTCACGGTAAAGGACGGGGGCCAACAGGAAGCGTCCCTCGACGCCGCAACTGACCCCAAGCCTGGCGTCCTTGACAACGACGACGCCCCGATCTTCGTGTGGAAGGTGTCACGGAACGGCGACGTCACCTCGTTAACGGCGGGCGCACCGCGTCTGCCCCGGAAGAAGTGGGCCGCGGGCAACGGCTCAATGCGCATCGACGGCTCGACGTTCGGTGTACGCGCCGAAGCCTTTCGCGGAGGTTGGTTGGTCGCGGGAGAGAGCCTGGCCGACGTCGAGCGCGTTCGGGCCTCGCTGATCAACGCCGAGCTAATCTTCGGCGCGGGGTTGCTCATCTTGATCTACGGCGCTTCGTTCATCGTGGGCATACGCGCCCTGACGCCCATCGCGCGCGTGCAACGTCGCCAACGCGAGTTCACCGCCGACGCGTCGCACGAACTGCGGACTCCCCTCAGCGTCATCGAGGCCGAGGTGTCCATCGCGCTGAGCAAGGAAAGAGACGCGTCGTCGTACCGGTCGGCGCTCGAACGCATCGGCGGCGAAGGTCATCGCCTGCAGCGAATCGTCGACGACCTCTTGTGGCTGGCCCGCTTTGACGAGCAACGCACTCACCAAATCGAAGAGACCGCCGACCTCGAAGCGATCGCCTTCGCCTGCACGCAGAGATTCCAAATCGTGGCCGAGACGTCACAGTTGCGCCTCACCTTTGTGAAGTTCGGTGACGAGGACGCGATCGTGCGTGCGCCGCGAGAGTCTCTTGATCGTCTCGTCGGCGTCCTCATCGACAACGCCTGCAAGTTCGCCGGCCCCGGGGGTCGAGTCGAAGTAATCGTCGCCACTCAGGGCAATACGGTCACCCTCGAGGTCGACGACAGCGGACCGGGAATCGACCCTCAGGAGCGAGACCTCATATTCGACCGATTCCATCGCACGTCCACGCCGGCCGGCGGCACCGGTCTCGGTCTGGCGATCGCCGACTCGATCATTCGCGCGACGCAGGCGCATTGCACTATCACCACTGCGTCAATCGGTGGCGCCAAGTTTGAACTCACCTGGCGCCTCGCTCCCGCGAAGTCGAGCGGTGCGGAGCACTGATGAAGACGGCGAAGAAGAACGTAGAGGTCCAAAAGCAACGGTTTTTCTCCATTGCCTCGGCAAGTGCGTGGGAAACGGCGCACGCCAATGTAAGAATTCGTGAAGAGTCAAAGGGCCTTAATGAGGCCGTAAGGTTCGCTGTTTAGCATTGTACGCATGACGAGCACTGACCCGAGCAGCCGCGCGTTCAAATGCTCCCTCTCCGCCAAGGACGCCTCGCCGCTCCACACCGGGTCGCTGCGATGACGGTTGACGACCACACGGCCTTCGAGCGTCGCCCGAGCCCCTCGCACGCGAGGTCGAGAACCTCGCATGCACGACGGTCGCCTCGCACGCGCCGCTTCGGCGCCGAGGCGAATGCCCGACTGACCAGTTCGACCGCGCTCGTCCTTCTGGTACTGCTCGCGATCGAGGGCTTGACGGTCGTGAGCGTTCGCTCGTTGCTCACTTTGCACGTCTTCATCGGGATGCTGTTGGTGCCGCCCGTGCTGGTGAAGTTGGCGAGTACTTTTTGGCGATTCGCCAAGTACTACACCGGTTCGCGCGAGTACCGCGAAAAGGGTCCCCCGCCGGTGGTGCTTCGACTACTCGGTCCCTTCGTCGCGATCACGACCGTCCTCCTCTTCGCGTCGGGCATCCTGCTCTTGCTGGGACCGACGGCCTGGCGTCCCGACATGTCGCTGTTGCACAAGGCGAGTTTCGTCGTATGGTTCGCTTGCATGACCGTCCACGTGCTCGGCCACTTCAAGGAGACCGCACAGCTCTCCACACAGGACTGGGTCCGTCGCACGAGGGCGCGCGTCGCCGGATCGCGCTCGCGCCGACTGGTGATTACGACGTGCCTGGCGAGCGGCGTGGTGCTCGCAATCGCGTCGATTCCCTCAGTGGGCCCGTGGCTGGGAGCCCGATGACCACCGTCAATCGACACCGCCCACCCATCCAAGATCCCCGCGGCCCTCGTCACGCCCTGAAACGGACCAAGCGCCGATACGTCGGCCGATTCGTTCGCCGCCATCGACGCGCCGTCGGCGTCATCTCGCTCGCCTTCGCCGTGGCGTTCACCTGGTTGGCGTTCTCCCTCGGCGGCGCCCTGTTGAATCCCGCGCTCGGCAGTTCGGTCGAGTTCACGCTTCGCCGAGTGGGCCCGAGAACACGGTGGCGCCGGCATCGTCAACTGGGCGGAGAACGAGTGGTACAAGCACCATCCACCACCCGTCGGTGGCACGTTGCCACCCGGGTCGATCCAAAATGCCCCGGCGAACACACCGACGATCAAGACCTCGGTGCACTACCTGCCCACACCAAATCCCATGGTTCCCTTCGCGTCGCCGGCGCTGCCGGGCGAAGGCGACTGGCGTCCCGTCGGTCGCCGCGTCGACGGCATCCCGGCGATCTACGAAACCACACTTCGCCCCGATAGCGTGCACACGAGCTACGTGGCGGGCGTCGCGTGGATCGACACGAAGCTGCTTCGCGCGTCGCTCTACTCGGGCAGCCCGATTCCGGGCGGCGGACCATTCCCGTTACGGCCCCGATCAAGACCCCGGCGGCGCGAACGCCTCGTGGCGGCCTTCAACGCGGGCTTTCTCATGTCGAACGCCAACGGCGGCTACTACACCGGCGGGACGGACCGAGATTCCACTGCGTGAACGGCGCGGCCTCCTTCGTCGTGTACCGCAACGGCACGAGCGACATCGTGGCGTGGGGCAACGGCGTCACGCTGAATCGCTCGCATCGTGTCGGTTCGTCAGAACCTCGACCTGCTGGTGAACAACGGCACGTCCGGTGCCGGGACTCGACGCCAATGACACGACCAGGTGGGGCTTCACGCTGGGCAACGCCGTCTACGTCTGGCGCTCCGGTTTGGGGATCACGGCCAACGGCGCGCTGGTCTACGTGGGCGGACCCGGGCTCAACATCACCGACCTGGCGAATCTTCTGGTTCGCGCCGGGGCCGTGCGGGCGATGGAACTCGACATCAACACCGACTGGGTCAACTTCTCCAGCTACAAGCCGTCGACACCGAACGGCATCGCGTCGGCCTCAAACGGCACGGAACTGTTGGCGGCGATGACCGGGTACGCCCGCGCGGTACTTCGAATCGTGGTGGGCGCGCGACTTCATAACGGTGTCGGCCTGAAACCCAAGACCGGTACGGGCTGAGCGATGTCGCGTGCGTCGAATCCGAACCACGTCCCTCGTCACACGACGTGGGATTCTGAGAAGACTCCTACGTGTTTCTTAGCGGGCCTCTTATGGTGACCCCTTATCGTCCAACCATGAACGAGATCGCGACGCGAACGGGGCCGGAGAGCGAGACCTTCCAGGCCGGCCGGCGCCCGTCTCGGGCGCCGCGGCGCGCGGCTCGCGCGCCGCGTCCGCAGACTCGCCAACAGCGCTCGCGTGGCTCGCGGCCGCGGGCTTCGTCTTTTCCTTCGGCCTCGTCGTTCTGGGGCCAGTCGTGGTCCTCATACCAATCGGCCGGTGGATGGTTCACGCTGCTGGGTCGCATCACCGGATTGACCGGCACCTTCGCGCTCGTCATCATGATCTTCTTGTGACGTCGGCTGCCGTGGCTCGAAGAGACGGTCGGGCAGGTTCGTCTGGTGCGCTGGCACCGAACCGTGGGCGGATGGCCCATCGTGCTCATCGCGCTTCACGTCGTCTTCATCACCCTCGGGTACGCCCAGGCGTCGCACGTCGGCGTGGTGAGCGAGTTCTGGACGTTCATCGTCCACTATCCGGACGTGCTCGCGGCGACGGTCGCCTTCGCCCTGTTGGTCATGGCCGGCGTGAGCTCGATACCGGCGGTGCGTCGGTCCATGAAGTATCAGACGTGGTGGGCGGTGCACCTCTACCTCTACCTCGCCCTGGTCTTGGGTTTCGCACACCAGATCAAGACCGGCGTGATGTTCATCGGACACCCCCTCGCCACGGACCTCTGGATCGGGATATCGGCCGTGGCCCTCGCGGCCGTGGTGGGTATCCGAATCGTGCGTCCCCTCGTGCGGAACCTTCGCCACCAACTGCGCATCTCGAGCGTCCGAGAAGAGGCCCCCGGGGTCTACTCGCTCGTCGTCAAGGGCGCAACCTCTCGCGGTTCGAGGTCTCCGGAGGCCAGTTCTTCCAGTGGCGGTTCATGGCCCGGGGCCTCTGGTGGCACTCGCACCCGTACTCTCTGTCGGCGCTGCCCCATCCTCCTTTCATGCGCGTGACGATCAAACAGCTGGGAATGCAGAGCCTGGCCGCGACGCGCCTCAAGCCCGGAACCCGCGTCTTCGTCGAAGGTCCCTACGGCATCTTCACCCGCCACGCCCGTCGAGGTGGCCGGGTCGTCTTGATCGGCGCGGGCGTGGGCATCTCCCCCATCCGCGCGCTTCTCGAAGACCTCCCGCCCAAGACCAAGGTCACGGTGATCTTGCGCGCCTCGAAAGTCGAGGACCTGGTGCACCGCGCGGAGATGACGCAGCTCGTGAACGACCGCGGCGGCGATATCCACGAGGTCGTCGGTTCGCGCAAGAAGGTCCACCTCGATTTCCAGATGCTTCGAAAGCTCGTCGGAAATCTGAATAACACCGACGTCTACGTGTGCGGGCCCCCCGGCTTCAGCGCCGGCGTCACCGACAGTCTCATTCGACTCGGCGCCCGTCGAGAGCGAATTCATCACGAGGCGTTTGCCTTCTAGACCGATGGAGCACCCTATGACCCATAACCACAAAGGCGCGTCGTGAGGCCCGCACCCATCGTGATCGCGGGAACCGTCTTGGGACTCGCCGGAGTGCTCAGTTTCAACTCCTCGGCGGTCCAACTGTCGTTCGGTACGTCTCCGGCCGTCACGGCGCCTCCGGGATCAACCGCGCCGCCCACGACCGTGGCGCCCACTGGTGGCTCAACGACCCCGCCCGCTGGTGGTTCTACGCCCCCGCCCGCACGCACCACGACGACGACCACCGCACCGCCCACCAGCACCCGGAGCGCAACCGGCGCGTCCACCAACTACTTCTTTGGCGTACTTTCGGTCAAGGTCTCGGTCTCGGGCTCCACGATCACTAACGTCTCGATCGCCTCGATCAACGACGGCGGCAATCCCCGGTCGGCGTACATTGACCAAGCGTCCATCCCGTTGCTCGAGCAGCAGGCGATGTCCGCTCAGAGCTCCCACATTCAGGGCGTCTCCGGCGCGAGTTACACGACCGCCGGATTCGAACAGTCCCTCCAGTCGGCGCTCTCGAAGTTGGGACTCTGATGGGTGAGAGGTCGCCGGTCCCCGCCTTACGCCGCATACTGCACCACAACGAACCGGTCATGGGTACCGTCGTGACGTTCGATCTGTACGACGACGTCGCGACGCCGACGGACGTGGCGCCTCTGCTCGACGAGGCCATCCGCTCGCTTCACGACGCCGACGACGTCTTCAGCACCTACAAGACCGACAGCGCGGTCTCTCGGCTTCGCCGCGGTGAGATCTCGCTCGGACAGTGCCCGTCGGAGGTGACCGAGGTCTTGGACCTGTGCCGGACGGCGAGGACACTCTCCGACGGCTGGTTCGACCCGTGGTCGGTGCCGGACGGCGTGGACCCGACCGGGTACGTGAAGGGCTGGGCCGCGCAACGCGCGCTCGACGTGTTTCGCGTGAGCGCCCTGCGCGGCGCGCTGGTCAACGCGGCCGGCGACACCGCGAGCTTCGGGGGGCCCGACGCCGCAACGCCCTTTCGCATCGGCGTCGTCGATCCCTCGGACACGCAGCGCCTCGCCTGCGTCGTGATCAGCCCCGGCGCGGTCGCCACGTCCGGCGTCTACGAACGCGGTATGCACTTGATCGACCCGCGCACGCGACGACCGGCGTCGCGCTCGGCGTCGGCGACGGTGACCGGCCCCGACCTGGGCCTGGCCGACGCGTTGGCGACCGCCCTGGCGGTCGCCGGCACCCCGGCGCTCGCGCTGCTCGAGGTGATCGAGGGGTACGAAGCCCTCGTCATCGATCACGATGGTGACTTCGCGATGACGTCCAAGTTCCCGATGGCGCAAACGCCTCCCCTGGCTCGTCACTCCGCGGGCTAAGCCTCGATACTGCCTTTGGCGTCCTCCGCGCGCAGGTACTGATCCAGTTGCGTTAGGAAGTACTGGAGGTCGAGCGGCTTGGTCAGGTAGTCGAGAGTCCCGGCGGCGGCGAAACGCTGCATCTGTTCGTGCGAGGCGTCGGCCGAGAGCATGACCACGGGAATCGACGCCGTGCGTTCGTCGCCGCGGAGTCGCTGCAGCACGTCGAAGCCCGAGAGATCGGGCATGTGGACGTCGAGCAGGATCAGATCGGGACGGTGCCGTTCGGCCAACTCGAAGGCGAGGCTCCCTTGCAACGTCGTGACCAATCGAATGTTCGGTCGATGCTCCAAGAGGCGTTCCATCAAACGGACGTTGCCGATGTTGTCCTCGACGTACAGCACGGTCGCGGACGGGGCTGGTGTCGGATCCGATGGCGCGTCGTCGGGTTCGACGTCTGAGAAGTTCGTCGAAGTCGTCGCCAGCGGGAGTTCGATCCAGAAGCTGGAGCCCGCGCCCGGCGCGCTCTCCACACTGAGGGAGCCGCCGATCGCCTCCATCAGCCCTCGAGAAAGGGCCAGTCCGAGCCCGGTGCCCTCGATGCCTTTGGCCTCAGCGTCGAGGCGGTCGAATGGAGCGAAGAGCCGATCGTGGAGTTGCGGGTCGATGCCCGGTCCGGTGTCGGTGACAGTGAGGCGGACACGGCCGGCGTCCTCCGCGCAGGTGAGGGTGACCGTCCCCCCGGCGTGGTTGTACTTGATGGCGTTCGAGAGGAGATTCACCAGGACCTGCTTCAGGTGCTGCGGGTCGGCGCGCACCAGTGCGGTGACCTCGCACTCGTCACGGATCTCGACGCCGGCCACCGCGGCGTCATCCGACACCACCTCGAGACACTGGGCGACGAGGGTGTCGATCGACACCAACTCGAGGGAGACGCCGATGTTGCCCGACTCCACGCGCGAGATGTCGAGCACCTCGTTGATCAGCTCCAGCAGGTAGCCGCCCGATTTGACGATGTAGCCGATCATCTCGAGTTCCGAGGGCGACTCCATCTCCATCTGGAGGATCTGGGCGAAGCCGAGCACCGAGTTGAGCGGCGTGCGCAGTTCGTGGCTCATGCGCGACATGAACTCGCTCTTGGCGACGTTGGCCGCCTCGGCCTCGGTCTTGGCCCGTTCCAAGGCCCGCTCGGCCTCCACCGACTCCGAGACGTCGCGCGAGATGATGACGGCGCCCGTCGGTTTACCTTGCGCGTCGCGGAGCGCGCGACCCCGCGACTCAATCATCACCCAGCGCCCGTCGGTGTGCAGACCACGGAATCGAACCTTCATGATCTCGTCGTTGGCGAAGCCGCGTTCGAGCGCCTCGAGGATCAGGCCTTGGTCCTCGGGGTGTACGAAGTCGAGCGCCAGGCGACCTACGGTCTCTTCGCGAGTGAAGGAGAAGGTCGAGTCGTTGGAGGGACTCGCTTCGATGACCTTCATGTTCTTGTCGATCACGATGATCGAATCGACGGCGGCGTCGAAGATGGCCCGCGACTTCTCCACGCTGGCGGCCAGGGCGCTCAGCGTCTCTCGGTTCTCGGTGGTGTCGTGACCGACCGCGTAGTACAGAGCGCCGTCCTTGCGAATGGTCCACTTCATCCATCGATACGTGGCGTCACGACAGAGCTCGCGCAGCTCCAATTCGATGACGCTCGGCGCGACCCCGTCCACGGGATCGAACGCGCTGGACACGCGCTCGAAGTCGTCGGGATGGATGAGGCCCCGATAGGACTGCCCGATCAGCTGCTCCGGTTCCCACCCGAGGACGTCGAGAAACGCCCCGTTGACCTGGACGAAGTTGCCGGTGATATCGACCACGGACATGAGGTCCGCCGAGTTCCAGAAGAACTGCTCGAAACTGACGGCGGACGCGTCGCGGCTGCTCATCGGTTGGAGAACCTCACTCGCGACCGGCCTCGCGCGAGGAAAAAGAGGAAAAGCCATTTAGGAGAGTATTGCACTTTTTGTATGGCACGAGCCGGACGGTGATTGGACGGGCGATCACTTCCGGGCCCTGAGTCAGACCGTTGGCGCGGCGGCGTCGAGGTTGCGGGGATGATGGCAGGCCACGAAGCGGCCGGGGCGCAGCTCGACGAACGCCGGCTTCTCGGTCGTGCAGACGTCGGTCGCCGCGGGGCAGCGCGGGTGGAACGAGCAACCGGTCGGTCGATCCGCGGGGTCGGGCACGTCGCCACTGATGATGATGCGCTCGCGCCGGGGCGCGTCGGTGTCGTTGAGTTCGGGCACCACCGACAACAGCGCCTCGGTGTACGGGTGCATCGGACGTTCGTAGAGCGCCTCGGCGTCGCCCAACTCGACGATCTCACCGAGGTACATGACGCCGACGCGGTCCGAGACGTGGCGCACGACCCCGAGGTCGTGGGCGATGAAGAGATAGGTGAGTTTGAACTCGTCCTGCAGGTCGGTCATGAGGTTCAAGACCTGGGCCTGGACCGAGACGTCCAGGGCCGAGACCGGTTCGTCGGCGACGACCAGCGACGGGTTCAACGAGAGCGATCGCGCGATGCCGATGCGCTGGCGCTGGCCGCCGGAGAACTCGTGGGGATAGCGCCGCAGCGCCGACGGGTCGAGGCCGACGGTTTGGAAGAGACTCGCGCACGCGCGCGTTGATCTCGGCGTCACTCCCGATTTTGTTGATCCGCATCGGATCGGCCACGATGTCGCCGACCGTGCGACGGGGATTCAGCGACGCGTAGGGGTCCTGGAAGACCAGTTGCATCTGACGGCGGTGCGGTCGCAATTGGCGCCGCGACAAGGTGGTGAGCTCGACGCCGTTGAACTCGACGCTGCCCGACGTGACCGGGAGCAGCTGCACGAGACACCGGGCCAGCGTCGACTTCCCGCAGCCCGACTCCCCGACGATGCCGAGCGTCTCGCCGCGCTTCACCTCGAGCGAGACGCCGTTCACCGCCCGTATTGAGCGTCCGCAACCCCTTCACCCGGCGTCGCGAGGAGTAGCTCTTCACGACGTCGGTGGCGCGCAAGAGGACGTCGTCGCTCACGGCTCGCCTCGCACGGTCGCGCTCGAGCGGATGGCCAGGCGCTGCTCGTCGCTCAGCCAGCAGGCGTCGACGTGGTCGTTGGCACCGCGCAGCGGCGGGCGCTGCTCGCAGATCGTCCATCCGGTAGGGCGCAGCGCGGCGCGAAGGCGCAGCCGGCCGGCACCTCGAGCGGCGAGACGGCGTTGCCGGGAATCGTGACCAGCCGGCGCGTGCTGCACCCCGGCGCGCGGGCACCGCGCCCGAGCAGCCCCCAGGTATAGGGGTGGCGAGCGGCGCGCACGACGTCGAGCTCGGGTCCGATCTCGGCCGGACGGCCCGCGTACATGACGACCACCCGGTGGGCGATCTCGGCGATCACGCCCATGTCGTGCGTGATGATAACGATCGACGAACCGTGCGTCGCCTGCAACCGGCCCATGAGGTCCAGGATCTGGGCCTGCGTGGTGACGTCGAGCGCCGTCGTCGGTTCGTCGGCGATGAGCAGTTTGGGGTTGCACGAGAGGGCCATGGCGATCACGACGCGCTGGCGCATGCCGCCGGAGAACTCGTGGGGGTAGTGATTGATGCGGCTCTTGGGGTCGGGGATCCCGACCTCGGCGAGCAGTTCGGCCGCGCGCTCGTAGGCCTGCCTTCTTGCTCATCTCGTTGTGGGCGCGCAGCTGTTCGACGATCTGCCAGCCGACGGTGTAGACCGGGGTCAAGCGCGGTCATCGGGTCCTGGAAGATCATGCCCACCTGGCCGCCGCGCACCGACTGCATGTCGGTGTCCGAGAGTCCGAGGATCTCGCGGCCCTCGAAGCGCACGCTGCCCGAGATCGAGACGTTGGCGTCGCGCACGAGCCCGAGCATCGAGTACATCGCGACGCTCTTGCCCGACCCCGACTCCCCGACGATGCCCAGCACCTCTTTGGCGCCGACGTCAAAGGAGAGGCCGTCGACGGCCTGGACGACCCCCTGGCGCGTGGCGAAAGAGACCGACAGGTCGCGCACGCTCAGGACCGCGTTGGAGGCGTCAGGCGACGACAACCGGATCCTCGGATCGATGTAGGCGTAGAGCACGTCGACGACGGCGCTCGCTAAGACGACGAAGAACGCCCCGTACATCACGCAGCCCATGATGAGCGGCAGGTCGAGGTTCTGCAGTCCCTGGTAGGTGAGCCAGCCGACGCCCTGGATGCCGAAGACGACCTCGGTCGAGCAGGGCCGCCCCGCCGACCAGTACGCCGACGTCGAGGCCGAAAAGCGAGACGATCGAGATCATCGAACAGCGCAGGGCGTGTCGATAGAGGATGCGCCGCTCGGAGAGGCCCTTGGCCCGCGCCGTGCGGATGTAGTCCTCGTTCATGTTGTTGATCAGTTCGCCCCGCAGCACCCGGGCGTAGATGCCGGCGTAGAGGCTCGCCAGGGTGAGCCACGGGAAGAGCAGGTGCAGCGCCCACTCCCACGGGTTCTGCGTGAACGAGACGTAACCGCCGTTGGGTATCCACGAGAAGATGGAACTATGCAAGCCACCCTGCGTGACCAGCAGGACCATCTGACCGAGCCAGTACACCGGGATCGAGATGGCGGCGATGCCGAAGAACATGACCAGCGGATCGATGAACTTGCCCTTGTTCTTCGCGGCGATGACCCCGCCCGAGATTCCCACGAAGAGCCAGATCACGACGGCGCCAAAGATGAGCGACAGGGTGATCGGCGCGGCGGCGGTGATCTGGGGGATGATCTTGTCGCCGATGTTGACGTAGCTACGTCAGGTCCTGCTTGATGAAGAGGTGAAACATCATCAGGCCGTAGCGAATCGGCAGCGGTCGATTGAGGCCGAACTCCTTGGCGACCTGGTGCAGCACCGCCGGTGACGCGCTGCGCCCGGCGATCCGTGACGCGGGATTGACGCCCGGGGTGGCGAAGAAGATCAAGAAGACCAGCACGCAGATGGTGAACATCACCAACACCGCCGACGCCAGTCGTTTGACGATGAAGCGCAGCATCTAGATCGATCCGCGCAGTTTGGCCCGGGGATCGAAGGCGTCCCGCACGCCGTCGCCGAGGATATTGAGCGACACGCACACGATGACGATGCAGACCCCGGGCGCGATGGCGACCCAGGGCCGGGTGTAGAGGAGCTGCAGACCGTCGTTGATGATGGTCCCCCAACTGGCCTGGGGCGGTTGGACCCCAATGCCGAGAATCGAAAGCGCCGACTCGGTCAGGATGTTGAGCGCCACCATCAGCGGGAAGAAGACGATGACGCTCGGCGCCACGTTCGGCAGGATCTCCTTGCGCAAGATGTGCCAGTCCGACGCGCCCGAGGCGATGGCCGCCTGGATGAAGTCCCGTTCCTTCAGGGAGAAGACGATACCGCGCACGGGGCGCGCCACGTAGGGGACGTAGACCGAGGCGATGATCAAGATCGGTAAGAGGAGCGAGCCGGCGCCGATGTGGATGATGCCCAGGTCCAGCCCGCTCGTCACCAGGATGACCGACAGCGAGATCGCCAACAGGTAGATCGGAAAGGCCCAGACGATGTCGAGCGCCCTGGAGATGATCCAGTCGGTCGCGCGCCCGAAGTAGCCGGCCAACATGCCCAGCACCGTGGCCACGGCGATGCAGATCAGGCCCGACGAGAAGCCGATCAAGAGGGTAACCCGACCGCCGTAGAGAATGCGTCGCGAAGACGTCGCGTCCGAGCTCGTCGGCCCCGAGGAAGTACTTGGAGAAGTGCCAGGTCGGCCCGATGGGCGTGACCCCAGTCCGAGGCCCTGCGTGTTGGCCTGCATCACGCTGCGATAGTGACTGCCGATCTTGATGCGGCCCTGCAGGTTCGACGCGAAGGGGTTGTCATGGGCGATGTCGTGGGCGTAGACCGGGGCTAGCAGGGTGACCGCCACCATGAAGAGCAGGACGCCGAGCGCGAACATCGCCGCTCGATTGCGACGCAACTGCTGCAGTGATGACCGCCATGGACTCTCCGAGTCCACGGCGGTCATTCGCACCGCTATTGGAGTGGCGACCGATACGGTCGCGGGGATATCGCCTATTTCACCCACAGCTGGTCCACGTACATGTAGAACTGCAGCGAGAAATTGTAGTTTCCAACTCGCTTGCCGACGAAGTCAACCAGCTTCGGGTTGAACAGCGGCACCCACGGCGCGTCCTTGGTCATGATCGTCTGGTCGATCTGTCCCCAGAGCTTGTTGGCCGCGGTCGGGTTCGTCAACTCCAGGGACTCGGCCGTCGCTTCTGGTCGCGTCCACGGACTTGTCGCAGAGTCCCGAGATGTTGATGCTGTTGTCACTGGCCTTGTGGAAGCCACTGCAGTTGAGCAGGACCTTCAAGAAGTCCGAGGCGGCCGGGTAGTCCTGGAACCACTGCGTCACGCTGATCTGCACCTTGTTGTTCGTGTTCTGGATGTAGTTGAACTCAATGTTCTGCGAGAGCGGCTTCAACGTGGCCTTGTAGCCGATCTGGTTGAGGACACCTTGGATGTACTCACCGACCGACTCGTCGACCGGGTCGTTCTGCGCGACCACCGCGACCTTCTCACCGGCGGTGCCCGACGCCTGCACCAGCGCCTTGGCCTTCGCGATGTCCGGCCCGGCGTAGGTCGAGGAGCTGTTCGAGTTGTAGGCGCAGTACTTCAGGTACCCGGGGAAGCCTGGCGGCAGGATCGTGCACGTCGGCACGGCGAGTTACTTGCCGCCGTAGAGCTTCACCAGCGGAGTTCTTGTTCAACGCGTAGTTGACGGCCTGACGCGCCTTCAAGTTGTTGAATGGCGCGATGTTCACGTTCATCGGCGCGTACCAGTCGGCGGTCAACGTGTGCACGTGCACCTGACTCGAGTACTTGGTGGAGATCTCCGAGAGTCGGTCGGCCGGGATCGGGTCGAAGATCCAGTCGGCCTGACCGTTCTCGACGGCGGTCACTTCGGACTCGACCGGGAGGCCGAAGGTCATCTCGATCTCGTTGGGGTAGCCCTTGGGCTGGGCCGCGGCGCTCCACACCTTGAAGTACGGGATTGCGCTTCATGATGAGGGCCGAGTTCGGGTTGTACGACGTGAACTCGTAGGCGCCGGTGCCAGGAATCGGCGTGTCGCCCTGGTCCTTCGGTCGGCGTGTTGGCCGGGATGATCGAACCGAACGGTACCGCCAACTGGTCGAGGAATTCGGCGTCTGGAGCGATGAGGTTGAACACCACCGAGTTGGTCGACGCGTTGACCACGACGCCGCCGTTGAGCTTGCAGGTCGCCGGGGTCGTCACGCAGGCCGGTCCACCGACGATGTCGTTGTACCACGAGCCGGCGTTCGGGTTCGAGACCTTGAAGAGCCGCTGGAACGTGGCGAGGACGTCGGCGACCGTGACGGTCTTGCCGTTGGAGAACTTGATGCCCTTGCGCAGGGTGAAGGTGTAGGTCTTGCCACCGTTGGTCACCGTGGGCATGGCGGTCGCGAGGTCGGGCACCACGTCGAAGGACGGGTCGCCGTCGACCTTCTGGAACGAGACCAGGCCGTCGTAGGTCGCCTGGTAGAGCTGCCAGTACTGCAGCGTGTAGTTGATCTGCGGGTCGAGCGTGCCGCCGGCGGCGGTGGCGTCGAGGTGCAGTGTGCCGCCGGCGTGCTGGGACTGGTATCCCGAGGCCCCCGCGGGCGAACTGGCCGAGACGGCGATGATGCCGAACGAGCACACGGCCAGAGACGACAGGATCACCCCCATCCGCTTCATGGACTTGAGACGTGACATTCGATTCTCCCCTATTCGACGTTGCTCAGATTTGTTCTTACCTCTTTACTACAAGATCACTCGTCGTAGTTCGCCAGGAAACTCCCGACGACTTCGAGATAGTGTTCCGGCTCTTCGATGAAGGGCATGTGGCTGGAGCTCTCGAAGATCTCCCAGCGCACGTCGGGAATATTGTCGAAGAACGGCTGGACGGTGGCCGGCGTGGCCTCGTCGAAACGACCCGACGCGAGCAGTGTCGGCGCTGTGATTTTGTGGACATCATCGACGACGCTCCAGTCGCGAAGCGTCCCGATGCAGAAGAACTCGTTGGGGCCGTTCATGACGTTGTAGACCGTCGGGTCCTTCTTCATCATCTCGAAGGTCCGCACGACCTCGGGGGGATTGGGCACGACGCGACAGACGTGGAGGTCGTAGTACACCTGCCGTGGCGGCGAGGTACTCCGGGTCGTCGGTCGTCCCGGCCGCCTCGTGGCGATCGAGCGCCGCCTCGACGTCGGGCTCGAGTTGGCCGCGCAGGACCTTCGCCTCGCTCGCCCACAGCGCCATCGAGGCCGGCGAGTTGCTGATGACGAGCGCCTTCAGGCCCGCCGGCCGACGGATGCCGTGCTCGGCGCCGAGCATGCCGCCCCACGACTGTCCGAGCAGGTAGTAGCGATCGTTGATCCCCAGGTGGACCAGCAGATTCTCCATCTCGCGCAAGAAGAGCTCGACCGTCCAGAAGTCGCCACCCTTCTCGGGCAGGTGGGTCGAACGCCCACCACCCACCTGGTCGTAGTGGACCACGGGGCGACCCCGCTCGGCGAGTTGCGCCAGGGCGATCACGTAGTCGTGCGTGCAGCCCGGTCCCCCGTGCGCGACGACCAAGGGCGTCAGACCGGAACTCAGATCACCGGTGACTCGGTACCACGTCTGCCACTCTTCGAAGGGCGCGAAGCCTTCCACCACGTTTGTCGTTTCCATGGCTCGACAGTAGAGGACGACGTGTTTCGGCGCAAAGAAGATTCCGTGGTTCGGCGTGACGAAACTGAACGCTCATCACGGATCGGCTGGGACCGGTCGTTCTCACGGCATTTGAAGGGTTGTCCGGTAGCGTGGAATGTCCATGGCACTCTCGATCGGCATCGTCGGACTTCCGAACGTCGGCAAATCAACGGTCTTCAACGCGCTCACCCACAACCACGTGCTGGCCGCGAACTACCCCTTCGCGACCATCGAGCCCAACGTCGGCGTGGTGTCGGTGCCCGATCCGCGGCTCGGCGCGACTGGCCGACGATGTTCGCGTCGGAGAAGATCCTGCCCGCGGCGGTGACGTTCGTCGACATCGCGGGCATCGTGAAGGGCGCGTCCGAAGGCGAAGGTCTCGGCAACCAGTTCCTGGCCGCCATCCGAGAGTGCGACGCGATCTGTGAGGTCGTGCGCGTCTTCGTCGACGACGACGTCATTCACGTCGACGGTCGCATCGACCCGGCCAGCGACGTCGCCACCATCGAGACCGAACTCATCCTCGCCGACCTGCAAACGGTCGAGAAGGTCGTCGCCCGCCTGGAGCGCGAGACCAAACGCGGCGGCGGCGACGCCCAGGCCCGTCTGGCCGCAGGTCCGAAAGGCCCAGGCCGCGCTCGACCAGGGTCTGGTCGATCTCCAAGGTGAAGGACCTCGACCGCGACGTGCTCGCCGACCTGCATCTCTTGACCGACAAGCCGTTCATCTACGTCTTCAACGTCGACGAGGAGACCCTCGGCGACGAACCGCGTCGCGCGGCGCTCGCGGCGTCGGTCGCGCCGTCGCCGTCGGTCATCCTCTGCGCCAAGGTCGAGGCCGAGCTGTCGGACCTCGACGAGGACGAGGCGCTCGAGCTCCTCCAGTCCTACGGGCAAGACGGAGTCCGGCCTGGCGCTGCTGTCGCGCGTCGGCTTCGCGACCCTCGGACTCCAGACGTTCCTCACCGCCGGACCCAAGGAGACCCGGGCCTGGACGATCCACCAGGGCGCCACCGCGCCCGAGGCGGCCGGCGAGATCCACACCGACTTCCAGAAGCACTTCATCAAGGCCGAGGTCGTCTCCTTCGATGACCTGATGGCGCTCGGCTCGATGGCCCAGGTGAAGGCCGCCGGGCAAGGCGCGCATCGAAGGCAAGGAGTACGTCATGCGCGACGGCGACGTGGTGGAGTTTCGCGTCGGCGTCTGACGCGATACGATATTTCCAGGCGTGAGCGACAGAGGTCGGCGCCTGGAAATCTCTAACTCCTAGGAGAACCATGACCTCTGACACCTTTAATTTCAAAGTGGCCGACCTCTCACTGGCCGATTTCGGTCGCGCCGAGATCACGCTCGCCGAGCACGAGATGCCCGGCCTCATGGCGATGCGCGCCGAGTTCGGCGTCACGAAGCCCTTGAGCGGATCGCGCATCGCCGGATCGCTCCACATGACGATCCAGACCGCGGTGCTGATCGAGACCCTCGTGGCCTTCGGCGCCGACGTCCGTTGGGTCAGCTGCAACATCTTCTCGACCCAGGACCACGCCGCCGCGGCGGTCGTCGTGGGACCGACACGGCACGATCGAGGACCCCAAGGGCGTTCCGGTCTTCGCCTGGAAGGGCGAGTCGCTCGACGAGTACTGGTGGTGCACCGAGCAGATGCTGCGCTGGCCCGGTCACGACGGTCCGACGATGATCCTCGACGACGGCGGCGACGCCACGCTGCTCGTGCACAAGGGCCTCGAGTTCGAGCGCGCCGGATTCGTGCCGGCCCCCGAGAGCGCGGACTCCGAGGAGTACCGGGTCATCTTGCAGCTGCTCGACCGCATCGTCTCGAGTGGCGAGAAGCTCTTCGGGCCGATGGCCGAGGGACTCATCGGTGTCTCGGAAGAGACCACCACCGGCGTGCACCGCCTCTACGAGATGGAGCGCGACGGGACCCTGCTGTTCCCCGCGATCAACGTGAACGACGCCGTCACCAAGTCCAAGTTCGACAACAAGTACGGCTGCCGCCATTCGCTCATCGACGGCATCAACCGCGCCACCGACACATTGATCGGCGGCAAGGTCGCCGTCGTCTGTGGCTACGGCGACGTCGGCAAGGGTTCGGCCGAGTCGCTGCGCGGCCAGGGTGCGCGCGTCATCATCACCGAGGTCGATCCGATCTGCGCGTTGCAAGCGGCCATGGACGGCTTCCAGGTCACGACCCTCGAAGAGGCCCTCCCCTACGCCGACATCATCATCACGGCGACCGGGAACCGCGACATCGTGTCGGTCGAGCACATGCTGATGATGAAGCACCAGGCGATCCTCGGCAACATCGGTCACTTCGACAACGAGATCGACATCGCGGGGCTGACGAACCTTCCCGGCGTCAAGCGCGAGAACATCAAGCCCCAGGTCGACAAGTGGATCCTGCCCAACGGCCGCGCCCTCATCTTGTTGTCCGAGGGACGACTGTTGAACCTCGGCAACGCCACCGGTCACCCGAGCTTCGTGATGAGCAACTCCTTCACCAACCAGACCATGGCCCAGATCGAACTGTTCGTGAACAACGCGAACTACGAGAAGAAGGTCTACGTCCTGCCCAAGCACCTCGACGAGAAGGTCGCCCGACTGCACCTCGACGCGCTGGGCGTGAAGCTCACCACGCTCACCAAGAAGCAGGCCGACTACATCGGCGTCCCGGTGGAGGGCCCGTTCAAGCCCGACTCGTATCGCTACTAAGCGACGATTTCGCGCCGTACGTTGACGAGATAATGCCGGAGTCGCTCCGTGGTGAGATGTAGCCGTGGCTGACACCGAGATCACGTGCCCGCACTGCGGAGAGGTTCAACCGAGGAGCGACTTTCGTTGCGCGCGTTGCGGCGAGTCAATGGAGACCGAAGAGCAGCGCAGGCAACGCCTGGCGGACCTCGAGCAATCTCGGCGCGCGGCCGAACGCAGTTCCGTTGCCATCCAACGACTGCCGGGCTTCGGCGTGAACGGTGAACAGCGCGCGAACTTCGGCACGCGTCAGTTTTTCGCGGAGATGTCCAACCAGCGCCGACGGCGATTCATCATCGTCGTGGTCGTGTTCGCGATCGGCTTCGCCTTCTTCTGGAGTCACTGAGGTTGGTCGATCTCCAACCAGAGGTCGAACCTCCGTCTGAGGGGGCCCTGCGCTGGGTCGCGCAGTCAATTGCTCCGAACGCGAGCGTAGATTCTGTTCGACGATTGACGGGAGGCGTGACATCGGCGATGCACGCGGTCACGGTCGTTGACGCCAACGGCCGCCACCATCGATGCGTGCTTCGTCGTTGGGTCGACCGTCTCGCCGACGAGGGACCCGCCCTCGTTCGGCGTGAGGCGCGAATTTTGGAATCGCTCGAGCGTACCGACGTCCCCGCGCCACGATTGCTCGGCCTGGATCCCCACGGCGACGAGAGTGACAGCCCGGCGCTGCTCATGTCGTACCTCGACGGTCATGTCGAGTTGACACCCAAGGACTCCGACGACTGGATGCGACAGATCGCGTCCATGTTGGTACGGATTCATAGCACGCTGATCGAAGCTCCGATGGCCGAATCGTGGCTCAACCGCGAGAGTCTCGTCGTCCCGGTTTGGTCGTCACGCCCCGACCTCTGGCTCGAAGCGTTCTCTCTGGTCGAGCAGGCTCCCCCAGTCGCCCCTCCGTGTTTCATTCATCACGACTACCAGCAGTTCAATCTGCTGTGGCGTCGCGGGAACATCTCGAGCGTGGTCGATTGGGTGTGGGGGTCATTGGGATCTCCCGGAATCGACGTCTCGCACGTTCGACTGAATTTCAGTGTGCTGTATTCGAGTGAGTTGGCGCAACGATTCCTCGATGCGTACGAATCAATGTCGGGCCAGATCGTGGAACGTTGGTGGGACGTCGAGGGCTTACTCAAATACCTCCCGGGTTGGGGCGGATTCCTTCAACAACAGGCCGGCCGACGTTTGACGGTGGATTTCGCGGGCATGCACGAACGAGTCGAAGCAACGTTGCACAGCGCGTTGCGGCGCGACTGAAAACTGCAGGCGTCCTTCGCGTAACTTCGTCGGCAAGGACCGCTATCGGTAGCCGGCGAAGATGTCGTCGACGTTGCCCTCGACGTTCTTCGGATTCGTGACGCGAACGAACCACTCGGTGCGCATGGTCTCGATGAAGCGCTCGCGACCCATCTTCATCCAAAAAGAGTCGGCGATCTGCGAGACGTGGGCCTCTAACGCGTCGAACTTCGCGCCGGCGACCTCGCTGATGTCGATGGTCGCCGAGACCTGATCGTCAGGAGTGCCCATCTCGAACGACTCTTCGTCGGGGTCGGGCAGGTCGGGTTCACGCACGATGCCTTTGGCGGCGTCGGCTTCTCGCCGCTCCCGGTCCTCCTCTTCCCAACGAACGCGCCACTGCGCGAAGACCGAGTCGGGGATGGCGTTGTAGTACAACGTCGGTTCGTAGTCGATCATCTCGAGCGCCGCCAGCGTGATGCGGTGCGCCTGGATGTGGTCGGGGTGACCGTAGAAGCCGTGTTCGTTGTAGGTCATGATCACCTGCGGTCGCTCTTCTCGCAAGATGTCGGCCAGTTTCGCCGCGGCCACCGGGACGGGTGTCGCCCAGAACGACTCGGGGTCGTCGTTCTGCGACCAGCCCTTCATGCCCGAGTCACGATAGCCCAGGCGCACCAAACGGCTGATGCCGAGAATCTTCACCGCGTTGTCGAGCTCTACGGCGCGGATCGCCGCGACTTCATCGCCGTCGTGGTGACTGGCGTCGGGCTTGGCGCCGTGGGGATCGTCGCCGCACTCGCCGTTCGTGCAGGTGACCAGCACCGTGCGCACACCCTGGTCGGCCAGCAGGCGATAGAGGCCGCCCGAGGAGCTGGCCTCGTCGTCCGGGTGCGCGTGCACCGCCAGAAATGTCAGCTGTTCCATTTACAGTCCTCCAAAGAGATCAGTCTCGTCGCCCGTTGTCACATCGCGGCTCCACGCCCGTTGGTAGTACTCGATGCCAAAGAGCAGCGTAAAGAGTTCTTCGTCCATCGTGACGAGATCCGCGTTGTCCACCTGCGAGGCGTGCGTGGCAATGGCTTCGTGCTTGCGTTTGGCGAAGGCGCGCACGTCCATTCTCGTCGAGACCATGTCGTCGGACACGGCGAGGGCGTCGACGATAAAGCCCGGCAACGACACGCCGCTCGCCTTCGCGCCGGCCACGAACTCCTCGAGGACGCCCCGGGGTACGACCGGGTAGTAAAGGCGACGCGGGCTCGAGGCCGTGTGCAGTGCGGCGCGCGTCACGACGTTGGCCATGATGTGATCGGGGTGACCGTAAAAGCCGTTCTCGTCGTAGGTCACCACGACCGTCGCGTGCTCTTCATCCAAGAGGGCGGCGACCGAGCGAGCCACCTCAGCGACGTTGGCGTTCATGAACGCCTCGGGAGAATCGTTCTGCGCCCAACCGGTCATGCCGGATTCGTCGTAGCCGAGCGTCACCACGCGCGAGAAGCCGGCCACCCGGGCCGCGCGCTGCAGCTCCCCCGCGCGGGTGACGCGCGTGACCTCATCGTCGTGGAGCGGGTCGGGCCCAAATCGACCGTGGTCGTCGATGCCGAGTTGGCCACCGGTGCACGTGATCAGTACGACGCGATAGCCGAGGTCGGCGTAGTGCGAAGTGATCCCGGCCGTGAAGAGCGCTTCGTCATCGGGGTGCGCGTGCACGCAGACCAGCGTGGGGGTAGTGGCCATCCTGCGAGACTACGAGGTCGCCAGGTGAATGAGGCGCGAGGACGAATCGACGATCACTCTTCGACCGTCGTCATACCGAACTCGCGGCGCCAGCCCTGCGGCAGGATCTCTTCGAGGAGGTCGTCCACCGTGACCACCCCGATCATCCTCAAGTGGTCCACATCGAGCACGGGCAGCACGGTCAGATTGAAGTCACTCATCTTGCGAGAGGTCTGGTGCAGGTCCCAGTGCGGGTGGACGTGCGCCAGGTGCGTGTTCGAGACGGTCAACGCGAGTTCGTGAGCCGGAGCGCGCACCAAGGGCGCGATCGACGCCGCACCCATCGGCTTGCCGTTCTCATCCAATACGAAGACCGCGTGCAGCGCTTCGGCGGGGACGTGCGACGTGCGAATGGCCGACAGCGCGTCGGCCACGGTCGCCGTGGCCGCGACGGACACGAAATCGGGGTTCATGAGACCGCCCGCGGTGTCCACGCCGTAGGAGAGCAGCTGACGAACCTTCGCCTTTTGGATATCGGGTAGTCGTTCCAGAATGGGGAGGCGACGGTCTTGGTCGATCTCGCCTATCAGGTCCGCCGCGTTATCCGGCTCCATGCGCGCCAGCAAACGCGCGGCGTCGGCGTCACTTCGAGACTCCAGGAACTCCAGTTGATGGGTGGTGTCGAGTTCTTCGAAGACGTCGGCCTCGAGTTCACGGTTGGCCCCGACGGCTTCGATGATCTCCTCGCCCTCTTCGTGACTGGCCTGTTCCACCAGGTCGGCGATCTGGGCGGGGTGCAGTTTGGACAACTTGCGATAGGGAATTCGTAGCCGAGCCGTGGGCACGTGCGAGACGAACGGTTCGATCGACGCGAAGTCGACGATGGCCTCGGATTTCACGTGGGCCCCGACGTTGGTGCCGAGGATTCGACGCAGGAGCGAGCGCTTGCCCGGGTCCACGCCGACCACCTCCCAGCGTTTGTCCACCTGGGCGATCTCGATCTCGTTCGCCGTGATCAGGCGGCCACGGACCAGATTGATCAGGTGGCGCGGCGAGCAGGTCCTCCGCCAGCAGCAGTTCACCGGTGCGTCGCTCAAATCGACGAAGGTCCACCCGCTTGCCCTCGAAGGTCATGCGTCCCTGGTTGAAGCCTCCGATCTTTCGAATCGGGACGAAGAGGTCGCGGCCTTCGATGCGAATGACGGCGCCCACGATCGGCGGGTGCGAGTTGTCGCCGAGGCGCGCGACGAAGTCTTGGACGCGACCGATCCGGCCACCGTCCGAATCGAAGATCGGTCGGTGCAGGAACGTGGAGAGGTGGAGAATTTCAGTCATCAAGTGCCTTTATGGCTTTCCTCAGGCTATCGCCAAAGGAGAGATGAGTATCGGGGAAACCTCGGCGAACGCCGCGCGAACGGCATCCCGATCAGCGCAACGTGGGTTTGAATCGTGCCAGTACCTCGGCCACGAAGGTGACGTCGTCGTCGCTCACCCCGGCGTGCGTGACGAAGCGCGCGCGCCGCGGGCCAACCGTGCCGCCGTCGACCCCGAGGACCGCGAGTTCTTCGACCAGCTGGCGAGCCTGGGGATGATTGAAGGCCACGATGTTCGTTCGACACGTCGCCGGGTCGTAGCCGGCCTCGGGAAAGGCCGTGGCGAAGAGTCCGGCGAGGACGCGCGCCCGGGCGTGATCCTCGGCCAGCCGGTCGACCATCTCGTCGAGGGCGACCAGTCCGGCCGCCGCGAGGAATCCGGCTTGGCGCATCGCGCCACCGAGTCGCTTGCGCTCCACGCGTCCGCGTTCGATCACGCCGGCCGGGCCGGCAAGGAGAGAGCCGGCCGGCGCGCAGAGACCCTTCGAGAGACACGTCATGACCGTCGTGGCCGGCGCCGCGTACTCCGCGGCGCTGGTACCGGTCGCCACGACGGCGTTGAAAAGTCGGGCGCCGTCGAGGTGCAAGGGTCGCTCGCCGATCGCCCGCGCGAGCGCCGTGATGTCGGCGACGTCCAACGGTGTACCGCCCGAGGGCATGTGCGTGTTCTCGACCGAGACCATCGCTACGTGCGGCTGGTGGTCGTCCTCGGCGTCGATGATGTCGAGGACGTCGCGCAAGGCCAGGGCACCGTTGGTGTCATCGACGGTGGCGAACTGAATCGAGGAGTTTCGCGCCGCCGCGCCCATCTCGAAGCTGACCACGTGCTGGCCCCGACCGGCGATGACGAGGTCGCCGGGACGGGTGAGTATCCGCACGGCGATCTGGTTTCCCATCACGCCCGACGGCACGAAGACCGCCGCTTCTTTGCCCACCAACGCGGCGAAGTGATCCTCCAACGCGCGCACCGTCGGGTCCTCGTTGTACCCGTCGTCGCCCACGACGGCCACGGCCATGGCGTCGCGCATCGCCTGGGTCGGTTGCGTCACCGTGTCGCTGCGCAGGTCCACTCGTCGAGTCATCGACAGAGGCTACCGGCCGACTTCTACACTGTCGAAATGCACGAAGACCTGACGAAGCGATTCGCCGATCGTCCGAACGTCAACCAGCAACTCGGCGTCGAGATCGTGTCGGTGACGCCGGAGAAGGTCGTCATGCAGGTGGAGGTCGGACCCGAAGGTGCATCAGCCCTACGGCATCTTGCACGGCGGCGTGTCGGCGCTGATGGCCGAAGGCGCCGCGTCGATCGGCGGCGCGGTGAGCGTGGGGCCGGACGAGATCGTCGTCGGGACCGAACTCAACTGCTCGCACCTTCGTTCGATGAGCAGCGGCACGTTGACCGCGACGGCGACGCCGGTGCGCAAGGGTCGCACCGTCCACGTCTGGGCTATCGACCTCACGGACGAAGCGGGGCGCATGATTTGTGTGGCGCGCTGCACCCTGCAGGTACTGAAGGCACCCCCGGCACCGAGTGCGTAGAGACTTAGACTTGCCGAAGGCAATCCAGCGAAGGAGCTGACCGATGGGCGTTCGCTTTAGGGGTTGGGGCATCGCCCTGCCGGACCGCATTGTCACCAACGACGAGCTCTCCCAGACGCTCGACACCTCCGACGAGTGGATTACCGAGCGCACGGGCATCCGCGAACGCCGAGTCGGCGGCTCGGCCGTCTCGCTGGGCGTCATCGCCGGTCGAAACGCCATCGAGGACGCCGGACTCTTGGTCGGCGACATCGACTTCCTGATCCTCGCCACCACCACCCCGGACCGGCTCTGTCCGGCCTCGGCGCCCATGATCGCCAACGAACTCGGCATGAACTGCGCGGCGATGGACTTGAATGCGGCCTGCAGTGGTTTCATGTACGCCGTGCGCACGGCCCACGGGCTGCTCGAGACCGGCAGCCGCCGAATACTGGTCATCGGTTCGGAGAACCTGTCGCGTTGGGTCGACTGGAGTGACCGCAACATGGCCGTCCTGCTCGGTGACGGCGCCGGCGCCGCGGTGCTGGAGTACGACGCCGACGACACCGACGTCCTGTCCTTCGTCCTCGGCGCCGACGGCTCGGCCGCCGACCTGCTCACCTGCGAGCACGGCGGCTACTTCCAGATGGACGGCAAAGAGGTCTTCCGTCGAGCCGTGCGCGTCGTCGTCGACTCGGCCGAAGCAGGCCATGAAGATCGCCGAGGTCAGCCCCGACGACATCGCCCTGGTGATCCCCCACCAGGCCAACGTGCGCATCATCAAGGCGGCCACTCAGCGACTCGGCATCCCGATGGAGCGCACCGTGGTCACTCTGGACCGCTACGGGAACACCTCGAGTTCTTCCATCCCGCTGGCCTTCTTCGACGCGCGCGAGAACGGACGCATCAAGCCCGGGGAGTACGCGCTCATGACCGGATTCGGCGCCGGCATGACGTGGGCCTCGGCGGTCGTGCGGTGGTCTCGTTGAGCGGACCGTCGCTCGTCATCCTCGCCGCCGGTCGCGCCCGGCGTTACGGCGGGGTGAAGCAGTTGGCGCCCATCGGCAAACACGGTGAGGGCGTCATCGACCTCCTGGCCTCGGACGCGTGGGCCTCGGGCTTCGAGGACATCGTCATCGTGGTCAACCCCGACACCGGTCCCCAGATCGAAGAGCACGTCGCCGCGCGCTGGCCCAAGGAGCACAAGGTCAGCTTCGCCATCCAGAACCGACTGCGCGGCACGGTCGACGCGGTCCTCGCGGCCGAGAGCAGCCTGGACCTGTCCAAGCCCTTCGGCGTCTCCAACGCCGACGACCTCTACGGCCGCGCCGCCTTTCTGCTGCTCGGCGAGCGACTGGCCGTCAGCCCGCACAACTGCCTGGTCGGCTTCGAGCTCGACCGCGCGCTGGTCGGCGACCTGCCGGTCTCGCGCGGAACCTGCATGGTCGAAGACGGTCGACTCACCGAGATCGTGGAACGACGCAACGTCCACTCGACACTGGAGGGCTACGACGCCGACGACGGACTCGAACCGGTGTCCCTGTCACCGCTGGCCACGGTCTCGATGAACCTGTGGGGCTTCCAGCCGTCGATCATCCCGCTCATGCGCACCTCGATCTCGCAGCACGACTTCGAGACGGACTCCGAAATCCAACTCTCGACCTTCGTCGGTCAGGTGCTGGAGAGCACGGACCTCGTCTTCGAGGTCCTGCCCACGCGCTCACGCTGTATCGGCATCACGCACGCCAAGGACCTGCCGGTCGCGCAGCTCCTCGTGCGCCTGGAGATCGAGTCGGGACATCGTCCCGAGTACGCGTTCGTCTAACGTGGTTCGTTCGTCCTAGTGACCGACGTGCCACTTGTCGCACGTCCCACACTTGTAGGCGCTCATCGCTCCCCCGTCTCGCGTCGACATCGACCGAGCCTGCGCCTCGGCCGCTTCGCGACTGGCGTACGCCTTCTTGGGCCGACCGTTTCGAGTGGTATGAGCACTGGCTCCTCGCTTGAGTGAGGTGCCGGAACTCCGATGGGGGTCCCCGTGTCGGCCCGACCAGTAGAAGACGAATACCAGTACACCCGCCACGACCACGAGCACGGCGACGGTAGCCATCGCTGCGAAGCCTATCGGCAGCCCCTAAACGCCTCGGTCTCTCGAGTACGCCTCGTTCCACTCAGGGTGACGTTGCCGTATCGGACGTGATTGACCCGTCGCGGATGCGGATCCGGCGTCGGGTGTGCGAGGCGATGTCTTCGTCGTGGGTGGCGATGATGATCGTCACGCCGAACTGGCGTTGGAGGTCGTCGAGCAGGGACATGAACTCGCCGGCGTTGGTCGAGTCCAGGTTGCCGGTCGGTTCGTCGGCGATGATGACTTCCGGGGAGTTGACCAGTGCGCGAGCGATGGCCACCCTCTGTTGCTCGCCGCCCGAAAGCCGCGACGGCAGGTGGCCGAGCCTGTGGGCCAGGCCGACCTGACCGAGGAGGTCGCTGGCGCGCGCAATGCGCTTCTCGTGTGATGACTCCTGGGGCACCATGGCGATGGCCACGTTCTCCTCGGCGCTCAACGTCGGGTATCAGGTTGAACTGCTGGAACACGAAGCCGATCTCCCGGGAGCGAATATCGGTGAGGACCGTGTCGGACTCGTCCTCGAGCGATCGTCCGTCGAATCGGATCTGGCCCGAGGTCGGTGTGTCGAGGGCGCCGAGGAGCTGCAACAGCGTCGTCTTGCCCGAGCCACTCGGACCCTCGAGCGAGACCGTCTCTCCCCGCGCGATCGACAGATCGATGCCGCGTAGCGCGTTCACCGTCACCCCGCCTTTGGCGAAGGAGCGGGTCACCCCTTTCAACTCGTAGAGCGGGGCTCCGGCGCCGGAACCTCGATGGTCGTCAATTTGCAGCTGCGTCATGCGTAGTGCCTTTCGTTGGGTGGTGATCAGCCGAGGTCTCGGAGAGCAGAGGCCGGGGAGAGTCGGGCCGCTCGCCATCCGCCCGCAGCGCCAGCGATCAGACCGCCGAGGAGCGCACCGGCGAAGGCGATCACGATGGTGAGGGGGTGGATCGGTGCGGTGAGGTGAACGGTTCGAGCGACCGTAGCCGACGTCGTTTGGCCCAACAGGCCACTCACCTTCGAGGCACCCACGGCCAGGCCGGTGCTCGTCACACTGAGTCCGGGGCCGACCGCCCCGATGATGAGACAGATGACCGATCCCACGGCCACCCCGATGACGCCGCCGACGACGCCGATACCCAACGTCTCGGCCATGATCTGTCGCACCACGCGGCCGCGCGACCAGCCGATGGCCCGCAGTGATCCGATCTCACGCACGCGCTTGGAGACACTCGACAGCGTCAACAGGCCGGCGATGAGGAAGGCGGCCAACAGGACCACCAGCGCCAGGGCGCCGCCCAGGTCGTTGGCCAGCTTGCGGGCGTTGGAGAGGCTCCCGGTCACCTGATCGGCCAGTGACGCCGACGTGAGGACCGTGGCGCCGGGCAGCGCCTTCTTGATGGCCGAGGCGACCGCGTTCACGTCCTTGGCGTTGGCGACGGACACGAGCACCTCGTTGATGCGACCGGTATTGGTCGTCAACGATTGAAGGTTCGAGATGCTGAAGTAGATGTCGGAGACGTCACCGGTCAACGTGGGGTTGACCAGGCCGACGATCTTGTAGCCGACCTTGTTGATGGTGAGCGTGTCGCCAACCTTGAGACCCTTCTGCGAGGCGTAAGCGGTCGTCACCAGGACTTGGGACTTGGCGACCGACGGCGTCGTCGAGAGCCAGGTGCCCTTCACCAACTGCGCCTTGGTCACCAAACCCGAGGTGGTGTCGGCGGGATTCACGCCGGCGACCGTGTAGGTCGACGTGCTGGTGTTGGTGGTCGGTGGATTGAGGACCTGATTGACCGTTTGCTCGGGGATGATCACGCTCTGCTGGTAGGACTTCTGGGCGGGCGTGAGGCACTTGGCGAACGCGGAGTTCGAGCCGGAGGCGAATCGGAATCCGCCACCACCGCCGAAGCCACCACCGCCGCCCCCGCCTCCACCGGAACCGGGAATCGTGGTCGGGGTGGTACCCAACTGCTTGGTGATGACGCCCTGAATACAGGTCCGTTCGGCCGTCTGTTCAGCCGCCGTGAGAACCGGGGGCTTCACGGTCGTCGATATCGTCTGACCGCCGGTCTTGATCGACGCCGTGATCTTCGGCACGGTGCCGGTTTCGTGCAGCGCGTCGAGCGAGAGCGCGCCGACGGCACTGGTCACGCCCTTCACGCCCGCGACCGTGCTCACTGCTTGCGACGGGAAGGTGATCAATGTTCCGGGAACAAAGAAGTCGTGCGTGAACTTGGTCCCCGCCGGTCCGAGTTTCGCCAGATCGGTGATCACCGATGAGTTGGCCGCGGCGAGGGCCGCCGCGTCAGAAGAGTTCAGCGAGGAACCCCCGCGCCCGGCGAAGAAACCGCCGCCGCCCCCGCCACCACCTCCGAAACCGCCGCCTCCGCCGCCGCCACCGAACCCGGAGGGAGTCGTGGTGGTTGTCGTTGCCGTAGAGAGCGTGGGCGCCACGGTGCGGGTCACGATGATGTCGGTACCCACCGAATTGAGGGGCGACAGCGCCTTGTTCTGGGCGTCGCTGAGTCCCTGCGACACTCCGATGATCCCCATGACCAGGCCGACGCCCGCGGCGAGACCGATCGCCGTGACGACCGTTCGACCAAGTCGTCGTCGCAACTCGTTCCACGCGTAATTGAGAGAAAACAAAGGGACCTACCAGAGATGAAAGTGGTCAAACGGTTCGACCACACGGCGAACAGTACTCACACGATTTCGCGTTCAGAGACGTTTCTTATGGCCGCGACCGCATTATTACGACGGATTTAATCGGGTCTTACTCTCGGCCGGTCGATCGAAGTTCGGCGCGACGGAATGAACGATCATCGGCGATACGAATCAATCCGATGACGTGTGGAAAACGCAGTAGAACTGACCCATGTTCAACCTTCGGTCTGCTCTTCGTTTGGTTCACACGCTCACGTTGACGTCGGTGATCGTGGGCTCCACCGTCCTCGTTGTAGCCGGAGGTCCCTCCGTCGCCGGCGCCGCGGGCGTACGTGTGCCTTCGTGTGGTGGCTCAAACTTGGTGGGGGCATTGGCCAGGAATCAGTCGGGAGCTGGTCACCTCGTGACCACCATCGCCATTACGAATGTCGGGCGCACGGCGTGCGTGCTCGGTGGCTACCCAACCCTGATGGGTCTTCGAGGGGTGACGAAGTACCGACTGCGGACCACGGGTCACGGGACCTACGGCGGAAATCTTCGGCCCACGACCCTCGCTCCTCGAATGAGTGGGGCGTTGATCGTCAGCACCGGTGACTTGTGCGGTCCGACCTACGGCGTGATCCCGCCGAGTCAGACTTACTCGGGAATGATCGTGGTACTCCCTAAGAACAAGGGGACGGTTCAAGTACTCGGCGTGACCTTCGACACCACCTGTGGTCTATACGTGAGTCAACTCGGATGGCGGAGTCACTTCTCGATCCAAGGCGTGTAGGACGACTCCGGACCGTCACGGTTCGTCTTCGCTCATTCAAACGGCCGCCCTCAGTGCGTGTGGCAATTCGTGTGGATGCTCGACTCAAGCGGATGGGCTAGGACGAACAGGTGGGAGGTTCGTCCGCTGGCAGGGTCAGCATGATCGTGTGGGTAAAGAGCAGGAATCGATACGTCACGGGAACGGTCAGAGTGCCTTCGACGTTTCCCGATTCCGTGGACGAGTTGCAGGCGTAGTGGAACGCCCAGAGAACCGGTCGAGATAGGTCCGTAATCAAACTAAACGGATGAAAGCTCACTCCTTGCTGGAGACCGGTCTTCAGGTTCTGACGGCACTCATATCCGCTGAGCGTGGTGAACGGACAGACCGTAGCGGGTGCAATACGAGCCTCCGGTGTCGAACCCGAACGCTCGCCACTCCTGAGCGCGATGACCGTCACGCCGATCGGTCCGGTATTGCGGAGATTGTATGAGACCGCCACTTCGACTACGTTCGACCCGTTCGAGTGCGACGAACCAAAGCCTCCGTCCACCACGATCGGCTGATAGCGGCTCGCCAGAGCGAGACCGATGATCACGACTGCCGCCAAGAAGGATGAGCACACGATCATCCATCGACGGGTGTTGCGAGATGGCTTGTCGTCGCTGACAGGCGCTTCGACTCCGTCGGCTTCCGTTGTTGACACCGCCATTCGATCTCGATTCGCGCCCGTCGACTCCGGGACCTCGTGTGAATGACAACCTAGTCTTGGTGGTCGCTGCCCTTGAGACTTTGGAAACCAACCGGTCGGTCACACGCCATCGTCAAGTACCTTGATGACAGCGACAGAGATCTAGGCTCGCGCGTCAGCCCCGCATATCCACGGCGTTGATCCGGCGTGGAACGATACGGGCGACGACTCGCTCCACACCCGGACCGTCGAACGCTCGCAAATCGGCGTCATATTTCTTATCCACCTTCGCGAGGAACGAGCCGTCGTCGGGCGTCACCTCGGCCTCGCCTCGCAACTCCAGATAACGCTGGGGAGCGGCGAGGTCCAGAATCAAGAGGGAACACTGCGGACGGGCGAGTAGATTCTTCGTCTTCTGTCGTCCGGTGGTGAGCGACAACGCGACCGAGTCATTCTCGTAGAGGAACCACACTTCAGTGAGCTGCGGACGACCGGAAGGACCGATCGTGGCCAACGTGGCGACCTGGCTCTCGAGGAGATCCTTATGTGATTCCGGTACGTCGATCATTCCAACCTCCTCGTAGCGAACCTTGCCTTCGAAATTAACTGTGGACTCCGGAAATGTCAAAGGAGCACTTTCATGGTCCTGACTGTTCGCAGCTCGTGCAGCACTCCCCAGTAGTAGAAATACCCGGTAATGGTCTCATTCTTCGGCATCCTCGTGCGACCAAAGGTCGCGCTCGTCATCATCATCGTCGTCGTTGCAGGAATCGCCGCCGGGGTATGGGCGGCCAGCTCTGGGTCGCGGCGACCGCCACACTACCGATTCACCCAGATCCAGAACATCTTCCAGGGTCTGAGCTTCTCCGCGAACCAGACTCCGAACAGGTCGGCTACCTACACGACCGATGTCGAGAACTACAACTCCTTCGGGATTTACGTCCGTCACTTTGGGTCACCCGTACCGGGACTGACCCTCTCGAAGACCGTGGAATGGTCGACGCAACAGTACGTCAGCCCGGGCGCCGGTCTCAGTGAGACATTGACCTACAAACTTCGATCCTGCAGTCTTATTCCTCGTGGTCAGATCAACACCAGGCTTCAGGTGCGGACCTACAACGGGACGTGGCAGACGATAAAGCTTGCTCTCGATGGCGATGGTACGCAGCAGTGGCAGGTGATGCTTTTCTCGAATCATTGCCCTGCGACGACGTGAAATTGGCTAATCCTTACGCAACCCGATTGACGCGCGGCGCGTGGGCCGCCAACTAATACTGAACGAATATTCGTTGGGCCGGCCCGTCAATCGTCATTTGACCGCCATACGGAATCACGCACTGGGGGTCGGTGTGACCGAAGTCAGGACCGTAGACGAATAACGCCTCACGATTGTAGATATCCAGAGCACGCAGTACCGCGGCCTCTTGGTCCGATCGAAATGCGATTCTCTCGGATTCACTCAGTGGAGCGTGCGTGTGCCACGCCTTCGCCTTGGCGAACACCACCGCCGGGAACCGTTCGAGTAGCCCTCGTTCGCCGAAGTTGCGCAACATCCGAAACACTTCTTCGGCGGGAGGCATCTCCTCGGAGGTCTCCAGGATCAGGACGCAGCCCTCGTACGAATCGACTGGAAGGATCCAGCGGTTCGCCGCCAGATTCCAGTGAACGATCTCGAGGTTGCCACCCCAGGTTGGTCCTGCGACGACCTTCGTCGCGCGATGCCAGTGCCAGCCCGGCTCGATCGTCGCCGGCAGTGCGTGTTCAAGGGTGGAGAGGTCCTCCCATCTGGGTTGCAGGTCCGTGAACTCCGCCACCGGAGCGATCTCCGCCGTCTCATGATCGAAGAGTGCGTGGCGTAGCGAACTCATGAAGAGCGGGTGCACACCACCCGGTCGAGCGAGATGCACCAGCGTTGACCCTCCGTGATAACTCACAATGTCGAGATTCCATAGGAAGTTGAGGAGATTGGTGTTGTCCGAGTAACCGAAGAACGCCTTCGGGTTGGCGGCGATCGTGTCGGCCTTCAGGTACGGCAGAACCGTGATCTGATCCTCTCCGCCGATGACCGCCATGACGGCCTTGATGTCCGGATCGGCAAACGCGGCGTTCAGATCGCGAGCACGTTCCATTGCGCCAGCGCCAATCTGACGAGTTGTGGGGTACTCGACTGGAATGAGACGCAGCTCGTCGCGGAGTACACGCAGTGCGATCTCTTGCACCTGGGGGAACACACCGGCGCCAGCCCACGACGGCGAGACGACCGCCACGTGGTCTCCCTCAAGGAGTTTCGGTGGTGTGCGAAGTCGGGAAGCGCGATTCATTCGGACACCGTACTTCTAGATTTCAGTCCCTCCGACATCCGACGTCGAATCTCAGTAGGGCTTCTTCAACTCCTTGAACATGGGAAAGTGTTTCACGTTGCAAGTGAGTAGATCACAGCGGGTAATAATCACAGTGGCGGCGATTGCTAAGTCGGCACTATCAATCGAATGATGGCTCGACAACCATCTTCGGCCCAGCTCTCCGGCGCGCTCAGAAATCAGACCGTCGACGGGATGCCAAACAAAAATTGACAAGAGCGCGCGGGTCACGCTCTCCTCGTTGGCTCTCATTCCGGCAAGCACTTCGAGTCGAGTGATCTCGCTGGCGTGTAGTGGCGCGCTTATCCTCGCGTCCTCAAGAACTCGTTCGGCACCCTCATGGCCCCGTAGGTAATCGATGATTACGGACGTGTCGACGAGAACCGTCATCCGTTGTCAGGGGTGAGGCGCGATCCCGAGCGCATTCTCTCGACCCAAGTGGCACCGTCCTCGTTGTGGTCGGTCCACGAGCCGAAGGACTGGCGCATGAGATCAAGATCGTCGTCGCTCGAACGCCCCGTGCCGTACACCGCCGTCACCGCGTAGCGGATGAGGGCCGACATTGACTTACCCGTGCGGGCGGCCTCGGCGTCGAGGGTCTGGCGCTCCTCGACGGTGAGGGAGATCTGGGTTCGTTCCATGATGTAAGTATACATCACTTTTGTCTCATTACTCGGTGGGTTATGGCTGAGAGCTTTTAAGTCAGTGCCAGTCGCGCGACGGCGTAGTCGCACCGAGTCGCAGTGGCTCAACGAACTCGGCCGTGAGGGCCAACGTCCCCTGACCACGCTGCAGGGTGCCGCGGATCATGAGGGCCGGTGACTTCCGAGCGACGAGGGACCATCGGGCCCACGCGCCCTTGGAGAAGATCACGTTGACGTGGCCTGTCTCGTCCTCGAGGTTGATGAAGACCGCACCGTTCGCGGTCTCGGGGTGCTGGCGGTGCGTCACGACACCGGCGACGAGCACCCGCGAACCCTCGGCGCCGATCAATGCGTCGGCGCGCGTGACGCCGCGCTCGTTGAGGTAGTCGCGCACCAACGCGATCGCCGTGGCCTCGGGTGTCAGGCCCATCGACCACAGGTCGTCGGCCACCCGCTCCATCTCACTGGTCGCCGGAAGGACCGGCGCCTCGAGGCCGGTCACCACACCGGGCAGTCGATCGAGCGTGCCCTGGGCGGCCGCGCCGGCCGACCAGGCGAGCGCGCGTCGCGTGGCGCCGAAGCTGTCCAGCGCGCCGGCCGCGGCGAGCACTTCGAGGTGGTGCTGCTGGGCGCCGGCGCGACGCACCAGGTCCGAGGAGTCACACCACGGGGCGCCTTCGACGATGCGCGTCGCGAGTTCTTCGCCGATCGTGCGCAGGTCCTCGAGACCGAGTCGCACGTCGGGATCGTCGGGGTCGCCCTCGAGCGTGGCGCCGACGCCCGAACGGTTCACGTCGGGTCGTCGCACGCGCACGCCGTGGCGCTGCGCGTCGGCGACCAGGCTCTGCGGGGACCAGAAGCCCATGGGCTGGGCGTTCAGCATCGACACGAGGAACGCCGCCGGGTAGTGGTGCTTCAGCCACGCCGAGCAGTAGACGAGGTGCGCGAAGGAGACCGCGTGGCTCTCGGGGAAGCCGAAGTTGGAGAAGGCCGCCAACGCGTCGAAGAGCTGATCGGCCGCCGACCCGGTGATGCCGTTCTCGGCCATGCCGGAGTAGAAGCGACTCTTCAGTTTCATCATGCGCAGCTCCGAACGCTTGGCGGCCATGGCCTGGCGCAGTTCGTCGGCCTCGGCCGGTGAGAAACCGGCCACCGCCACGGCCATCTCCATCAGCTGCTCCTGGAAGAGCGGGACGCCGAGCGTGCGACGAAGGATCGGCTCGAGTCGCGGGTGCAGGTAGGTGACCGGCTCGTCGCCGCGACGACGTCGGATGTAGGGGTTGACGGCGTTGCCCTGGATCGGGCCGGGGCGGATGATGGCCACCTCGATCACCAGGTCGTAGAACGTACGCGGACGTATGCGCGGCAGCGTCGCCATCTGCGCGCGCGACTCCACCTGGAAGACGCCGACGGTGTCGGCCTCGCACAAGCAGGTCGTAGACCGCGTCCTCCTGGGGCAGCGCGCCGAGATCGATGGTGACGTCGTAGAAGGACTGCACCTGAGTGACGCAGCGGTGCAGCGCGTCGAGCATCCCCAGGCCCAACAGGTCGAACTTCACTAGCCCGATCGCCGCGCAGTCGTCCTTGTCCCACTGCAGGACCGTGCGCCCGGGCATGCGACCCCACTCGACCGGGCAGACCTCGATCACCGGTCGATCGCACAGCACCATGCCGGCCGAGTGGATGCCGAGGTGCCGGGGACGATTGAGCATCTCACTCGCCATGGTCGTGACGAGCTCGGGCACGTCGGGACTCGCGGTCATGGTGTGACGATCGACGCTGTCGCGCAGCGCGTTGGCCTCTTCTTCGTTGAAGCCGAAGGCGCGCGCCACGTCGCGCAGCGCCGAGCGCGGTCGGTACGTGATGACCGCGGCCACCTGGGCCGCGTGGCGCCGGTCGTAGCGCTCGTAGACGTACTGGATCACCTCTTCGCGCCGACCGGACTCGATGTCGACGTCGATGTCCGGCGGGCCGTCGCGCGCCGGCGACAAGAAGCGCTCGAAGAACAGGTTCAGCTTCACCGCGTCGGCGTTGGTGATGCCCAACGAGAAGCAGACCGCCGAGTTCGCGGCCGAGCCGCGGCCCTGGCAGAAGATGTCGTTGCGACGACAGAACTCGGTGATGTCCCAGACGGTGAGGAAGTAGCCGGCGAAGCCGAGGGTCTTGATGACGCCGAGCTCGTGGTCGATCTGTCGCCAGGCGCCCGGAACACGCTCGGCCTCACGAGCGCCGTAACGCTTCGCCGCGCCCTCTTCGACGATCGCTTCCAGATAGGACTGTTCGTCCATCCCCGCCGGCGTCGAGAATGGTGGCAGGTTGGGCGCCACCAGGCGAAGGTCGAAGGCCAGCGCGGTGGCGAGTTCGCCGGCCGCGTCGACGACCCCGGGCCAGCGCGCGAAACGCCGGCGCTGTTCGGCGTCGCTGCGCAGGTGCGCGAGGGGGCTGGCGTTGAGCCACCCCTCCATCTCCTCGAGGCTCTGGCGCGCGCGAAGCGCCGAGAGCACGTTGGCGCGCGCGAAGGCGTCGGGGGTGGCGTAGTGCACGTTGTTCGTCGCCACCAGCGACACGTCGTGGTGCACGGCCAGTTCGGCCAGGACGTCGTTTCGCGCGACGTCATCGGGCGCGCCGTGGTCCCAGATCT
This sequence comes from uncultured Acidimicrobiaceae bacterium, assembly GCA_963703105.1. Lineage (GTDB taxonomy): Bacteria > Actinomycetota > Acidimicrobiia > Acidimicrobiales > RAAP-2 > RAAP-2. The sequence goes on from OY969792.1 coordinate 1,016,493, forward strand.
CGACCGCGACGTTGGCGCGACCGAAGGCCGCACTCAGTCGCTCGAGTTCGCGCCGGGCGGCGCGCGGACCGTGGTCCATCAGCGCGCGCGTCAGCGCCCCCTTGCGACAGCCGCTCAGCACGAGCCACTCGCGTGCCGCGTTCGCCACCTCTTCCAGGCTGAAACGCGGCGCTCCTTTCTCGCCGCGGCGCAGATGGGCCTCGCCGAGCATCGTCGAGAGCGCGCGATATCCCTCGGGCGAGCGCGCCAGCAGTACGAGGTGCGACCCGGACGGGTCGTGGACCCCGACGCGGTCGTCGTCGGCGTCGATCGAGATCTCGGTCCCGAAGACCGTGGGCAGGCCGAAGGCCCGGGCCGCCTCGGCGAAGCGCACGACCCCGTAGAACCCGTGGTGGTCGGTGAGCGCCAGTCCCGAGAGACCGAGGCGAGCCCCCTCGGCGGCGAGCTCTTCGGGGTCGCTCGCCCCGTCGAGGAAGCTGAAGCCCGAGTGCGCGTGGAGCTCGCCGTAGAGCATCAGTCGTAGATCCCCGCGAGCCACCACTTGTTCGACTCGGCCGTGAGCAGCAACGCCTCGCCCGACACCAGCAGGATCTGCACGTGGGCGCGGCGGCGATTGAGCGTCCACCACCGCTCGACCAGCGGCCACGGCCCCGCGTACCAGACGACCTCGCGGCGCAACTGGTGCGAGAACAACAGTGTCGTCGGTGTCTCACTGAGGAGTCCCCGCGCGCCCATGACGACCGGGCGGTCGTTCCCGTCGCGCAGTTGCACCGCCACCGGACGGGTCAGCGTCGTGGCCGGCGACGGAGCGCGCATCTGGCCCGGCCACGGCGCGACGTCGCGCGTGACGCTCTTCGGCGAGCCCCACGGCACCAGCGTGGCGCGGTCCTCGGGGACCCGACCGCCGCGCAGCGACGCCACGACCACGGCGTCGGCCCCGAGACGACGGCGCACGCGGTGCGCGGCCGCCTCGGCGCGGTCGTCCCCGGCCCCGCGCGAACCGAAGAAGCCCAGCTGTTCGTCGTGCCGGTCGTCCTCACCGCGCAGTTGCGCGAGGCGCTTCGCCAGTTTGGGGTCGCGCTGGAAGTCGAGTTCGAAGAGCTCGCCACGAGCGACGCGCTGGAGTCCCAGCGCGTGCTTGTTGAAGCGTTCACCGACGCGCGCGATGTCGAGGTCGGCGAAGGAGCCGACCGTGTGCAGACCGAGTCGCTGACAGGTCGTGGCGACGTCCTTTCGACCGAGCGCCGAGAGCGGGAGCGAGCGCCGGAACGACTCGGTCGCACCGGGCGCGAGCACGAGACCCCGTCGCGCGCACTCCTCGGCGCAGAACAGTCCGTCGGCGATGCCGAGCGACGGCTGGTGACCCGTGAGTTCCACGACCGTGGCGCGAACGTTCTCCATCACCGCGGCCTCGCCGCCGAAGAACCGACTCGGTCCGCGAATCGGCAGGACGAACAGACCCAGGCGCACCGACTCGGTGAAGGGGCACAGGACGCTCAGCGCGTCGAGCAGCGCCAGGTGATCGCGCAGCGTCGAGCCGTCGGGCGCCTCGTCGCTCAGCGCCTCGATCCATATAGCGAGGAGGCGCTCCACTAGCGGGCCTCGCAGCGTCCTCGTCGATTCGGCAGGACGACCACGTGCTCTCCCGCGCGGACCGCCTCGCCGCGTCCCCCGATGCGCACGGTGAGATAGCGCGCGTCGAGTCGTGACGACGTCGCCCACTGCGCGTTGGTGATGTCGAAGGAGAGGTCGGCCGGCAGCGGCCACAGCGAGGCCGGCTCGGCGAGCACGATCAGCACCGTCCCTCGCTCACGTACCCGGTCGACGAGTCGACGCGCCGCGCCGTGGGACGCGCGCGACGGTGGTCGCACGATCAAGAGGTCCACCCCGTCGAGCAGGTCGGCCGCGGACTCGGCCCACGCGCCGCGCGGACGCGGCACGAAGAGCACGCGACGAAGGTCGACCCCGAGGTCGGCGATGGCGACGACGCCCGGGTCGTCCACGCCGACGACCGCGCTCCAGTGGCCGCGCGCGCTCGACTCGGTGAGGAGACTGAGCGCGAGGCTCAGCCCACCGAGTCCGGGCTGGGCCTGCACGACGACGGTCGAACCGCGGCGCAGTCCCCCGTTGGGTACGAGCGGTCCCCACGGCTCGCCGAGGGGCAGCATCCGGCTCTTGGCGAGGGCGACCGGGCGAAGTGTCGCCACGAGATCTTCAGGCAACGTAGGGCGATTGGCGGAAAAAGCGAACATGTGTTCGTAAGATAGCCGGTTGTCGTCACACGCGCCAATGGGCCAATTTCACGGCAGAATGGACCCCATGTGTGGACGTGTCGCCCTCTTCACCCCGCCGGTTCGACTGGCCCGACTGCTCGACGCCGCCCTGGCCGCGGGCCTCGAACTCGACGCCCCGCCCAGCTGGAACCTCGGGCCGCAACGAACTCTCTTCGCCGTGGCCGAGCGCCACGAGGAGCGACTCATGAACGACTATCGCTGGGGACTGATCCCTAGTTGGTCCAAGGACCCGAAGATCGGCAATCGACTCTTCAACGCCCGCGGCGAGACCATCGCCGAGAAGCCCACCTTTCGCAACGCCTTCGCCAAGCGACCGTGCGTCATCCCCGTCGACGGCTTCTATGAGTGGGATCACCGTCCCGGTCACGTCAGACAGCCCCACTTCTTCACGCGCACCGACGAACAGCCCATGCTCTTCGCGGGGCTCTACGAGTACTGGCGCAGTCCCGAGGAACCGGCCGACGCCGAGATGACCCGGACGTGCACGATCATCACCACGACGCCCAACGGCGACATGGACGCGATCCACGATCGCATGCCCGTGGTGCTCGAGCTGGACGACGTTGAGACCTGGATCAACGTGCGCGAGCACGAACCCGAGGAGCGGCTGCAGCTACTCGTACCGGCATCGAACGGCACGCTCGTGCACCACGGTGTCAGTCCGGCCGTCGGATCAGTGAAGAACGACGGTCCGGAGTTGATCGACTCGGTGGAGTCGACACTGTTTTGATTTTAGAAAGCCGAAAACCCCGAGTGACCAGTGAGCCGAAACTCACCCGCCCCTCGGGGTTCCCGAAGGCACATCACTCGCTGACCCGTGTCGGACAGGCCACCGCTTGACGGCTGGCACTTCACGTCATTCGTCGTTACTGACCGCGGACCGAACTCCGCTGCCCGTTGGAGGAGTTCTGTTCCTCTTGCGAGGCCCCTCTCCCCTCCTGATCCGAATCCCCTTTCGGTTCTCCGTCTCATCGACAGGTGCTACGTGAACTACGAGTGATACTGTGCCAGACCCTGCAACCCAACGTCGCCTCGAATGGTGATATCAGGAACTTTTGCCCAATAGTTGTCACCTTTTCCACCGGTTTGTTCACGAAGAACACATCTTTCAACCATTTAGACTCATGTTTTCCACAGGTCGGCGCTTCCGTTGACCCATCCCAGGGCACAGATTGGACAGAATCGAGACCGGATTCTGCGTGCGGTCGAGGGTTCGCGGATCCCCCGCAACCATCCGATTGCGGGGCCGTGGCTTAATCTCCGACCTATGTTCGCGCACGCATCAGCCACGTCACGCTGCGCCCACGCGCCCGACCCCAAAGCAGCGATGTCGGACGTCGGGTTCGATAAATGACGATCCTTTTCGCGCTCCTCACCTCGTTCACCAACGCCCTCGCCGTCACGTTGCAACACATCGCGAGCACGAGTGATACGCGAAAGTCTTCCGGTTGGGCGTTCGTCAAGTATCTGCTTCGCCATCCACTTTGGCTCTTGGGTTGGATCGCCCTCTGTGGATCACTCGTCTTCCAAGCGTTGGCCTTGCATTTCGGCCCGCTCTCACTCGTGCAACCGATTCTCGTAACGGAACTTCTTCTCGCGCTGGTACTGCGTCAGCTCTGGCTCCGTCAATCGATTCGTGGCGTGACGTGGATGGCGGCCGTCGTGACGGGCGCGGGATTAGTGATCTTTCTGGTGATGACCTCGCCGCGCGGCGCGTCCTTCCTTCCCGCGTCATCGGCGTGGACCGTCCCTTCGATCGTCTGCGTCGCGGTCGTGGCGCTACTCGTCGTCCTCGCGCAGGGCGGTTCACCGGCGCGACGCGCGGCGCTCTTCGCGAGTGCTACGGCGGTCATGTGGGCCTTGGAAGCGACGTTCATCAAGGCCACGACCGACACGATCAGCGCCCTGGGCTTCGGCGGCGCGTTCACTCGCTGGCCGGTGTACGCCCTGATAGTCGGCGGCGTCGTGGGCCTACTCTGCGAGCAGGCCGCGCTGCACGTCGGTCCGCTCAGCGTCTCTCAGACCTTCATCGTCATCGTCGATCCGATCGTCAGCGTCGCTCTCGGAATCTGGCTCTACCGCGAACGTCTGCATCACGGAGCACTGCATCTCACGATCGGCGTCGTGGCCTTCGCCGTGATGTGCGCGGGAATCGTCGCGCTCACAAAAACCGCGCCGGCCACAGTGAGCGCCGACGTGCATCGCGTCTGAATCAGGTGTCCCACAACCGCTGCACGTAAATCGTTCGCCACGATCGTCGCGCGCTGATGGCACAGGCGATCGATACGACACACGCCAACCCCAACGCGATCGTCATCGGGAGCCAAAAGGCGAATCGCGGATACGTCGCCGTGATCGCACCGGCCACGTGCGATTGGTGATTCTGCACGTTGATCGCGATGCCCCACACGGTGAAGGCGAGGAAGGTCAACGTCAGTGATACGGAGGTCATTACGGACGCCGTGCGACCGAAGCGAAGTGTCTCGGGCGGCAACGTGGCGCGGTTGGCGACCAAGACAATTCCGGCGATGGAACCGAGCCAACCGATGGTGGCCACCGTCCACATCAGATTGCCCACCAACGCCGCGAGAGCGGAGTGGCCGCCGATCACCACCACCGCACTCGTCGGGGTTGCCTGATAGGGAGTGGAGCCGTGAGTGAGGGCCAATTGGAGGACGTCCAAGGCCACGATGACGAGGAACGTGACGGGAGCGACCCACGTGAGCAGGTACAGGGAACGGCGATTGTGGCTCTTCTCGCGAAGGATCCCATTGCGCAACACTCCCAACGCCAGGACCAGGATGAGCAAGGTGACCACGTAGAGAGCGTCCATGAACATCGAGGACATGCCGATCACCCGCGTCGCCGTCGATATCGAAGGACGGACCCAGTGAACCCCCGGTTCCGACACCACCCTCGTTCGAAGGCTGGTGAGTTCAAAGGGGAAGCCGGTCTCGACGACTCCCGAACTGGAGTGCAACGCCAATCGGCTGGTGACCAACGTGAGGAACGGGATGACCGCCAACCACGGGAGCGTGCTCGCGGCGATCGACGTCCGCGTTCGGTGCGCGACCAGGCCGTAGGTACGCGGCATCCCGCGAGCCAGTAGTCGAGAACGAAGGGCGTCGCGGAACAGTCCGACCGCGATCGAGCCTTCCGATCGACCCTCGTGTTCGAGGTCGTCGATGACTGCGCGCATCTCGTCGCCGTAGCGCTCGGTCCACCACTTCGGATAACAGCGCAACGCCACATCGATCAGCGAGAGTCCCACGATCAGCCGATCGCGCCGAGGCGTTTGAGCCCGATCGTCGCGACCTTCATCGCGCTCTGCAGACGTTCGGTGAGCACCGCCGAACCGGCACCCGTGATGCGGTACGGGCGCCGACGATCCTTGGCCGGCAGCGCGACGATGAGGCCCTCCTCTTCGAGACGCACGAGGACTCCGTAGAGTGTGCCCGGACCGAACACCGTGCCCGTCATCTCTTCGATGTCCTTGATGATCGCGTAGCCGTGTTTCGGGCCACCGGTCAGGCTGGTCAGCACGAGAATGGTCGGGTCCTGGGTACGACCCAAACGCTTGGATTCCATCGGTCACCTCTCTGAAAACGACCATACTACGGAATTCGTAATAGTACGCCACGTGGGAGAGAGTGCGACGCGACCACGAATCACACTCGACTCGCTGCAGAAGGTTGACCATCTCCTAGGGTCGAAGGTCCCATTCGCTCGGAATCGTCGCGTTGACTCGGCGAATTATCAAGTCGTTGGGCCAAAATTTTGAAAGACCGACACTAAAATATTTTCAGTGCCTCTTGTACGGCCGTCGTCGACCGCCCTGCTTTTCGCGTGTCGGACCAAGTGCGACACGACTCAAGAGCCTCGCCAAAGGAAATCGCAGGTTCGCGGCGTCTCCTTCAACCGGCGCCCTTCGTGAATGACCCGGCGAGCGTGAAGTCTCGAGGCGAGAGTCCGCGACGGACCTTCTGGATCGCCATCGCCATCGGCGTCGTGACCGTCGGTTCCCTCGGGTCCTTCTTCGGCGCCAACAGCTTCGGTCAGAGCAACTTCGAACACGCCCGACAAAATCTCCGAACCTCGTCGGTCGAGATCGCCTCCGCGCTCAACCTCGCAATCCAACACGAACAGGACCTCGCCATCAGCGCCGGGGCCTTCATCATCGAGGACTCTGACGCCTCGGAGACCAACTTCATTGACTGGCTGGATAACGTGTCCGCCTTCATGCGCTACCCCGAGATCCTGGCGGTCGCCGAAGTCGTCGTCGTTCGACCGTCGCAGTTGAAGAACTTCGCCGCGAATGCCGCCATCAACGAGAAGGAGTCCAAGGCACCGAGCCAGACCTTCACGCTCACCCCTCCGGGACGGCGTCCGTTCTACTGCCTGGTAGACGTCGAGCTGGCTCGACCCGGACTGCCGGAGATTCCTATCGGCCTCGACCTCTGTGATTCGTCACTGGGACCCCAGCTGATGCAGGCACGCGACTCCGGGCAGCCCACTTACGCCCCCGACTCGTTGGGCGGTCCGGCCGCATTCGCCGTGGGCACGCCGCTCTATCGCGGCGGCGGCCACCCCCGCACCGTCGCCGGTCGACGGGCGAATCTCATTGGCTTTACCGGTACAGAGATCCTGCCCAAGAAGATCTTGACGACGGCGCTGCTCGGTCACTCCCACACCGGCGTCGCGTTCCACTATCAAGGCAGTGGCTCGAATGTGACGTTCACGGCCGGTGATCGGCCAAAGAACGCCATGTCGGTGTCGGTCAGCTTGCACAACGGTTGGCACGTACGGGTCTTCACCGCCGCCGTCGCCGGCGGGGTCTTCAGTGACTCGGACTCCATGCTCCTCTTACTGGGCGGAGTGCTCCTGAGCTTCTTGCTCGGACTGTTGATCTACGTCCTCGGGACCAGTCGTTCGAGCGCCATGCAACTGGTGAAGGAGCGGACCGATCAACTGCAGCATCAGGCCCTCCACGATTCGCTCACCGGCCTGCCCAACCGCGCGTTGATCCTCGACCGAATCGACCGCATGCTGGCGCGCTCAAGACGACAGCACACCGCGGTCGCGGCGCTCTTCCTCGACCTCGACAACTTCAAGGACATCAACGACACCCTGGGACACCGCGCCGGTGACGAGTTACTGGTGAGCGTCGGCGTTCGCCTGAAGAGCGCCGTCCGGGATACCGACACCGTCGGACGCCTCGGGGGCGACGAGTTCGTGGTCCTGGCCGAGGGCGTCTCGCTCGAGGCCGGCGTGGACGTGGTGGCCGATCGACTGTTAGACGTCTTGGCCACGCCGTTCATCATCTCGGGCAGTCTGGTTCCGCTCTCGGTCTCGGCCAGCATCGGCATCGCCGAGGGTGACCGCGCGACGCCGGAGGAGATGCTCCAGGACGCCGATATCGCGTTGTACCAGGCGAAGGCCGCCGGGAAGCGACGGGCCGTCAAGTTCATGGCGTCGATGCAAGAGTCGGTCGACCACCATCGACGCCTGGAAGTCGACCTTCAGGGTGCCCTCGAAGGCCAACAGTTCTTCCTGATGTACCAACCCACGGTCGACCTCTCGACGGGCGCCTTCACCGGTGTGGAGGCACTGCTGCGATGGAGGCACCCCGAGCGTGGCGTCGTGCAGCCCGATGACTTCATCCCCGCCCTCGAGTCGACGGGTCTCATCATCGACGTCGGCGCGTGGGTCCTGCACGAGGCGTGCCGCCAAGGCGCCCAGTGGCAGAGCCGCGGACACCGCTTCACCGTCTCGGTCAACATCTCGGCCAAACAGCTCGAGCGCGACCGACTCGTGGACGACGTCCGTGAGGCGATCGCGCTGAGTGGTTTCGACGCGACCGAATTGATTCTCGAACTCACCGAGACAGCGTTGATGCACGACTCCGGTTCGACGGTGGAGCGCCTGATGCTGTTGAAGGCGCTGGGCGTGCGCGTGGCCATCGACGACTTCGGCACGGGATACTCGTCCCTCGCCTATCTACGACAGTTCCCGATCGACATCTTGAAGATCGACCGATCGTTCGTGTCCGGTATCGCCGACTCCCGGGAGTCGGCGGCCCTGGTGCACACCCTCGTCCAGCTCGGCAAGGTGCTCGGTATCGAGACCATCGCCGAAGGCGTGGAAACGAACGACCAGCGTTCGCGCCTCGAGAATGAAAACGTCGACACGGGACAAGGCTTCTTATTCGCGCGTCCCCTGGCCGTCGAAGACCTCGATCGACTGCTCCGGGACTCAGACGGCAAGCCCGAGTGGCTCAGCGTCGCTCTCCCGCGCGACGATTCGTAATCTGCCTCGCGAGAGTTGTCACAATCTCAGAGTCTCGGGTGACATATACAGTGGCCACCGAACGTCAACCGAGAGGAACCTGATGCCGAAAAGCGCTCCAGAGGAAGAGTCAGCGTCGATCAAGATCACTCGGCGGACTGAAGAGTTCAAGGATTGGCGAGGTGAGATGCTCGCCCACTTGCGCCACTTGATTCACGATGCCGATCCAGAGATCGAAGAGGAGTGGAAGTGGGTAAAACCCACGAACCCAGGGGTTCCCGTGTGGAGTCACGACGGCGGCGTGTGCACCGGTGAGGTGTACAAGGAGGTGGTCAAACTCACCTTCTTTCGCGGTGCTTCAATTGAGGACCCTAAGAAGCTCTTCAACTCCAGTCTGGAAGGGAACGTCCGACGAGCCATCGATTTTCGTGAAGGAACGAAGGTCAACGCTGCGGCGTTCAAGCAACTGGTGCGTGCCGCAGTCGCTGCGAACTCTGCAGCTTTCGCCGAACGATCAGCAAAAAAGAAGAAGTAACTCTTCCTGACGTCAAGTTCGCTCCCACGACCAATGGGATTCACAATTCAATAATCGAACCCTTGGACAATGGATATAGCATTTTTGTACTATTTCGAATATGGTGACAGGAGATCTCATTAAGGAAGCTCGGCTTCGAGCAGGTCTGACACAGGTCGAGTTGGCAGCCCGTCTAGGTAAATCACAATCCGTCATCGCCCGATGGGAGCGTGACGTCGTGTCGCCAAGTCTTGAAACAGTACGCGACGTCATCCGCGCCTGCGGATTGGAATTGACATTCTTCATTTCTAGATTCGATGATTCGAATGTCTCGATCATCGACGAGAACCTCCGAATGACGCCCACCCAGCGCTTCGCCAACCTCATGGCGCGGGAGCGGTTCCACGAACAACTTGTCCTTGGGCACTCAAATAGATATACGCGCGAGGATTCCGGAATCGAACGCTGACAGTCATCCGGATCAGTCCGGCGAGAACCCGTACCTACTTCACCCAACGTTTGCGGTTCGTTCAGACGCTCCTTGAGCAGGCAAATTGAAACTGATATAGATTCCGATTTGACGCCGTCTGGCGTCGCAATTGAGGGGGGATTATGTACTTATTAGCAAGGCAAGCCACCCTGAGGGGGCTGGACTCTCAGAAGTGGGCGGTGGACACCGGTACCGCGGCCGCGGAAGGATTGGGCACCGCCGTAGGGGTCTGGGCCACCGTCCTTTCCCCGGGCTTCGGCACGGTCACGTGGACGTCGCGATGGTCGGATCTGAGTTCATTGGAGAAGGGCTTCATGCAGCTCATGGGCAGCGCCAAGTACATCGAGTCGATTACCGAAGGGGCGCAGTTCGTCAACGGCCCGATCAACGACACGTTGTACGAGATCGTCTACGAAGGTTCCAGCGTGAATGACGACGCACGATACGTCGGTACAGTGTCCGCGGTGTGCGCACCTGGCAACTTCGCACGCGGGATGATGAACGGCATCGAGATCGCTCAGAGGGTCGAAAAAGCCACCGGCGTATCGACCGGATTCGCCGCGGGCCAGACCGGTGCTTATGGCTCCGTCCTTTGGATCGCGGGTTACAAGAACATCGAGGAGTTCGAATCGGGGCAACACGCCTTGGCGGCCGACACGAGCTTCGTCGAGTTCATCGACTCGACGACCGGCGCTTACATTGCGGACCCAATGGTTACACAGAGCACACTGCACATGAGGCTCAACTGAGTCACCAGAACTGACGTGTGAGCCTCATCCGCCGCGCTGCTTCTCGTCATTTGTTGCGAGGCGAGTCGCACTAATCTGCCCGCTATGGATAGAAGGCTGGAGAAAGAGTTATTGGCTGTCGGTCATGCGCCGGAGCAGTGCGCGTGGTTTCGCCCGTTCAACTCAGCCACGGCCGATATGATTATCTTTCTCCTGGAAGGTGCAGCGGCGATGACTGCACTCTCCCCTGTCACGGGTGAAGCGATCGCCGGCATCAATGAATTCTTAATTCCAAACGATGATCTCGATCGCAAAGACCTGACCCCTCGCGTCGCGGTTGGAGTGAACGCTCAAGTTGTTGAAGTGTGGTCCGGCGATCAGGAACGCGCCTTAGGCAAGCAATTGGCGGCGTATCTACGAGATGAGTTTCGAGGTCATTTTCACCACTATCCCGAAAGGGTCGACCTGACTTTAGACGACGCTGAGAATGGTCGAATGGTCTTGACGGGAAGCTGGACCCATCTCAATGACGAATGTCTCCATACGGCCCGAGCGGCAGTAGCGTTGGCATCCGGACCAGCCCACTGAAGACCGTGACATCTTCCAGGTGAAGCCACTGCGGATAATGCCCACTTCGTGGAGGTGATGGGATTCGAACCCACTGCCTCTACATTGCGAACGTAGCGCTCTACCAATTGAGCTACACCCCCGAAGAGGTACCAACTTTAGCCCAACGCGCGTCGCGGCTGACGTTGCCAGCCGTCTTCGTCGTCCTCTTCGAATTCGGACTCGTACTCTTCGTCGTAGCGCGGTGACACCGCGTCATAGAGGCGTTGCACCGACGCCAGTTGCCGTGGCTGAGGCAATCGCAGGGGCAGGGATCCCTCGTTCAGGTAACCCTGGGAAACCGCGTACAGCGCGAGGGCCACGTAAGAGACGATGCAGACCCACGACGCCACGGCGAGGTCCCAGATCAACGAGTAGCTCACCGTGAAGGCCAGGATCGTCAACACCGCCGAGATCAGCAGAAGGCGCACGAACATCATCTGTCGGCGCGACTTCATCGATCGACGGCGTATCGGGGCGTCGTAACTTCGGCGGACCGTCGTCTCGTTGGGCATCGACGAATAGGCCGCGGCGTAGTGGTTCATCGACTCGCGTTCGCTCGCCGGCTCGTCGTACTCGTAGTCCGCGGACCATTCGTCCCACGAGCTGCGCGACTCCAGTGAGCCGTAGGTGTCGTCGGCGTGAACGACCGTCAGCCGAGACCGGCGCCCGGGGCCTTGCAGCGACGATTCCGCTTCATCAGGCCGGTCCAGACGGTGCGCCGGGTTGACGGCGTACTCCTGGCGACTGAGGACCTCGTGTTCGGCGTGGAAGGACTGGATCGAACGTTCGGGGCCGCCGTCGCGGAACCGACGGACGATCATCGGTGTCAAAAGGGCCAGCCAGAAGAGGGCGAGGACTATCAGCAGCATCCGACATACCCCACGACGCGCCACCTAGACATTGCGTCAAAGTTACAAGCGTTTTATGGGTTTTTGGTGGATGTCACGCCTCGTGGAGACCGCACTCTTCCTTGTCGGCGCCGACCCAACGACCCGAACGACGGTCCCCCGGGACGAGTGGTTTCTCGGTCATCGCGGCGCACCCGATCGACGCGTAACCCTGCGCCCACAGCGGATTCTCGGGCAGGTCGTGCGAGGACAGGTAGTACGCCACGTCGTCGTCGCTCCACGTCGCCAGGGGGTTCACCTTGACGAGGTGGAATTTCTCATCCCACATCAGGGTTTTCATGTTCGCCCGCGACGGCGCGTCGACCCGCTTCACCGACGTGATCCACGCCGATCTGCCCGCGACGGCGCGTCCCAGCGGCTCGACTTTTCGCAGTTCGCAGCACCGTTCGGTGCCGCAGGGCCACGCTTCGGCGTCGGCGCCGGGCGTCGTGCGCGTCAGATTGAGCGACCACTCGCGCTCGATGCGCGACGCGAATTCGAGCGTCTCCGGGAAATGTCCCTTCGTGTCCAAGAAGATGATTTCAGAGTTGGGACGAAGTTGATGAACCATGTGCAACAGCGCGACGTCTTCGAAGGAGCAGGCCATCGCGACGTCATCGTTGAACCGTTCGAACGTCCATTCGAGAATCTTGATCGGGGTCGAACGTTCGAAACTCTCGTTCACCGATTCGAGTTCGTCGAGGAGGTCTCCGGTCGGCGTAATCAGGGGCATTTGCTGAACGGCCTTACATTCTCGAGTGTTTTACTAGGATATACGGAGACCATACGGACTATGACGACGACACCCTTGCGCACCTCCACCACCACCGACCACCTCGACCTGCTGGAGTCCCACGCCATATTTCATCCTCCGCGAGGTGGTGGCCGAGTGCGAACGCCCGGTCCTGCTCTTCTCCGGCGGCAAGGATTCGGCGGTCCTACTGCACCTCGCCGTCAAGGCCTTCGCGCCCCAGCAACTGCCGTTTCCGGTCATGCACATCGACACCGGTCAGAACTTCCCCGAGGTCATCGACTTCCGTGACACCACCGTCGAGCGCGTCGGCGCGCGACTGGTCGTCGCCCGGGTGCAGGACACTATCGACCAGGGCAAGGTCCAAGACCCCGGGGTCATGGGTTCGCGCAATCGCCTGCAGACGGTGACGCTGCTCGACGCTCTCAACGATCACAGCTTCGACGCCGCCTTCGGCGGCGCGCGGCGCGACGAGGACAAGGCGCGGGCCAAGGAGCGCATTCTCTCCTTTCGCGACACCTTCGGCCAGTGGGATCCCCGCAAGCAACGCCCGGAACTGTGGCAGATCTACCAGGGCAAGGTGAACCCCGGCGAGAGCGTGCGGGCCTTCCCTCTGTCGGACTGGACCGAGCTCGACGTGTGGCAGTACATCGAACGCGAGGAGATGGCGCTGCCGGAGATCTACTTCGCCCACGAACGCGACGTCGTGATGCGCGATGGCATGTACCTGGCGATCGGTCCCTTCGTCGAGCCGCGCAGTGACGAAACCGTCGAGCGGCTCAGTCGTGCGCTTTCGCACCGTCGGCGACGCCAACTGCACCGGGGCCGTGATCTCGCGAGCCGCCACGCTCGAGGCGATCATCAACGAAGTGGCCCTGGCCAACGTCTCGGAGCGCGGCGCCACGCGCGCCGACGACAAGTTCTCCGAGACCGCCATGGAGGATCGAAAGCGCGAAGGGTACTTCTAAGCGTGCACCTCGCCACCAAGGACCTCCTGCGCCTCGCGACCATCGGATCGGTCGACGACGGAAAGTCGACGTTGATCGGTCGGATCCTCGTCGACACCCGCCAGCTCTTCGACGACCAACTCGACGCCGTCGCCGTGGCGTCGGAGCGGCGCGGCGTCGGGGACCTCGACCTCAGCTTCGTCACCGACGGGCTGCGCGCGGAGCGCGAGCAGGGCATCACCATCGACGTGGCCTATCGCTACGCGTCATCGCCAACGCGCAAGTTCATCATCGCGGACTGTCCCGGTCACGTGCAGTACACCGCGCAACATGGCGACCGGCGCCTCGACGGCCGACCTGGCCCTGGTCGTACTGGACGTCGCCTCGGGACTCAAGGAGCAGACGCGCCGACACCTGTGCATCGCGGCCCTGCTCGGCGTGCGCTCGGTCATCGTCGCGGTCAACAAGATGGACGCCGTCGACTGGTCCAAGTTGGCCTTCGACCGGGTGGTCGACGAGATCCAGGCCCTCGCGCGCGACCTCGACTTCACGTCGGCCTCGATCATCCCGGTGTCGGCCCTGCTGGGCGACAACGTGGTGGAGTCCTCGAGCCACTTCCCCTGGTACGACGGCCCCACGGTCCTCGAGGCGCTCGAGAGTTCCGAGGCCGGCGCCTGGGAGCACACCACGACGCGCGGCGCCCGACTGCCTATCCAGTGGGTGCTCCGTCAGAGCGGGCGGCGGTCGCACCTACGCGGGCATGGTGAACGGCGACACGTTGCACGTGGGCGACCGCGTCACGCTGCTCCCGGCCAACGTCGAGACGACGATCACCGCCATGAACTTCGGCGGCGACGAGATCACCGACGCCACGGTGGGCCTGGCCGCCGACGTCGCGCTGGCCGACGAGACCAACGCCGGGCGCGGTGACCTGATCGCCACGGCACCGTTGCCGTCGGTCGTCAACGAACTGAAGACCACGATCTGCTGGTTCGGCGAGAAGCCGCTGGTCATCGGTCAACGCTTGAAGATGAAGCACATGTTCGAAGGTCACGCCGGTTCGGGTCAAGCTCATCAACGGCGTCATCGACATCGAGAAGCTCGACATCGACGAGTCGACGTCACTCAGCACCAACGACATCGGACTGGCCACCCTGCAGACGGCCGACCTCTTGGTCGTCGACGACTACCGCGCCAACCGGGTCACCGGCAGCTTCGTCCTCATCGATGAAGCGACCAACGCCACGGTGGCGGCCGGCATGGTCGGGCACGCCAGCTTTCTCTAAAATTGCACCAGCATCGCGATCAGCGCCACGGCGAAGATCACCAGCAACGTGTCGATGGACCTCACGAACGCGCGCCCGCTCTCCGGCGGCGCCACGCCGTCCTCGGCGATCACTTTGGCCAGCGCTCGTTCTTGGGGCAGCGTCCTCGCTTCGAGGCGGCCGGCCATCGCCAGGTAGCAGAGTATGCCCACGCCGACCCACGGCTTGGAGAGCGACACCGAACTGTCGCCGCTCAGCGACAGGATCAGTCCCGTGATCGGCAGCACGTGAATGACGCGCGCGGCCCAGTTCCGTCGATTCGGGAACTTCGCTCGTTGGACGGCGCTCGTCCGCGCCGCGCGCGATCGCCTGGGCCGAGCTGCGCATCACGAAGAACACGATCAGCGTGTCGATCGCGGCGATGATGTGGGCTAAGAAGACCAGGTCGTACGTGATGGAGGTCGCGATCATTCGGTGGCCAGAAGCGTCTCGGCCGCGCGGTACGGATCGGTCGTGCCCGCGAGCAGCGCATCGATCTGCTCTTCGTAGTCGTCGCCGTGGGCCAGTGAGACGACGCGGGTGCGCACCATCGCCGAGAGCACCCGGTCGAGTTCGACGCGCATGCGGCCTCTTCGACGCTCTTCCAACGGTCCGCGTTCGATGAACGTCCGATGGTCCACCACGGCGCTCCCAGAGTTCGTCGATGCCGGTGCCTTCGGTCGCGACGGTCTCGAGGATCGGCGGGCGCCACTCGTGGGCGCCCCCGAGGTCCAGCATCTGATCGAGATCGCGACGCGTCTCTCGAACCCCGGCACGGTCGGCCTTGTTGATGACGAAGATGTCGGCGACCTCGAGCAGCCCGGCCTTGTTGGCCTGCATGGCGTCACCCCAACCGGGATTGACTACGACGATCGTCGTGTCGGCCGCCGACGCGATCTCCACCTCCATCTGTCCGACCCCGACGGTCTCGACGAGCACCAGTGGAAACCTCGCCGCGCCCAGAACCCGTACGGCGTCGGGCACGGCCAACGAGAGTCCGCCGAGGTGCCCGCGCGTCGCCATCGAGCGAATGAAAACGTGTCCGTTGGTCGCGTGGCCCTGCATCCGGATGCGGTCGCCCAGGATCGCCCCGCCGGTGAAGGGAGAACTCGGGTCGACGCAGAGCACGCTCACCTGATCGACGTCACGGTCCCGGAAACCCCGCTCGAGCACCACGGTGATCATCTGGTCGGTCAGGGTCGACTTGCCGGCGCCCGGCGGTCCGGTGATACCCACCACGTAGGGCGCCGGCTCGCGATAGGCCAGCGCCACCGTCGCCAAGTGTTGAGTTCCGCCGGACTCCACGAACGTCAACAACCTTGCCAGCGCCGTGCGCGAACCGCCGCGAGCCTGCATCGACCAGTTCTGTCGGATCCGCTGAGATCATGAAACCGTTCGATGTTGGCGCCCAGGTGACGAAGGCGACCGACGAAGTCGTCGTAGCCGCGGTCCATGTGCTCGAGCCCCGTCACCGTCGTCTCACCCTCGGCGACCAGCCCGGCGAGGATCAGCGCGGCCGCGGCGCGGATATCACTTGCGTGCACCGACGTTCCCGTGAGGTGGTCGACCCCACGGATCATCGCGTGATGACCTTCGGTGGTGATGCTGGCGCCGAGGCGCACCAGTTCGTCGACGTAGCGGAAACGCCCGACGAACAGGTTCTCGGTGACCACCGAGACGCCGTCGGCCACGCTGAGCATCGTGGTGATGAGCGGCTTGTAGTCGGTCGCGACGCCGGGATACGGCAGCGTCGCGACGTCACAGGCCCGGAAGGTTCGCGGTCCCTGCGCGGCCACGCCCGGGCCGCGCACGTCGACCAGGCCACCCATCGCCTCGATCTTGCGAAGGAGCATCTCCATGTGCTCGGGGTGGGCGTCGACGCACGCGGACCTCGCCCCCGGTGATGAGTCCCGAAGCGAGATACGTGGCGCTGACGACGCGGTCGGTCACGACCTCGTGGGTCGCGGAACGCAGCTCTTCGACGCCGTCGATCGTCAGTCGTGACGTACCGAGACCTTCGATGCGCGCGCCCATGGCGATGAGCTGTTTCGCCAGGTCCTCCACCTCCGGCTCGCGCGCGGCGTTGTCGATCACCGAGCGACCCTCGGCGAGCACGCAGGCCATCATCAGGTTGTCGGTCGCGGTGTGACTCGGGTACTCCAGCGTGATGCGCGCCGCGCGCAGTCGCGGCCGCTCGATCGTGGCGCGAATGAAGTTGCGGTCGTTGTGGAAGGTGGCGCCCATGGCCGTGAGGCCGTCGGTGTGGAAGTTGATCGGGACGCTGGCCGAAGTCGTCGCCGCCAGGCAGCGCCATGTCCGCTCGTCCGCAGCGCGCCAAGAGGGGCCCGAGGATGACGATCGACGCGCGCATCGCCTCGAACAGGCGAGCCGGCGCGACGGGGTGAAGGTCGGAGGCGTCGGGCACCACGATCGAAAGTTCGTGTTCGGCCGGCCGTTCGACGGTGCAACCCAACGCTTCGAGCAGCTCCACCATCGTGGCGACGTCGGTGATACGCGGGACGTTCGTCAGCCGGTGCTCGCCCGTCGCGAGCAGACAGGCGGCCATCTCTTTCAGCACGGCGTTCTTGGCGCCGAGCGCCCGGACGTCGCCTTCGAGGGCGCCGGCGGGCTTCACGACGAGCGTTGTCACCCTTCAAGTATTGCCGGTCACGTGAAATTGCCCGGCACGAGGTCGAAGAGCGTTCTGACGATACGCTGGGCCTCGTGCTCCAACCGTACCGAGCCGGACCGCAATATCGCCCTGGAGATGATCCGCGTCACCGAGGCCGCGGCCATCGCCGCCGCGCGCTGGTCCGGCCGCGGCGACAAGAACGCGGCCGACGGCGCGGCGGTCGACGCGATGCGCTTCGTGCTCGGCGGCGTGGCCATGGACGGCGTCGTCGTCATCGGGGAGGGCGAAAAGGACGACGCCCCGATGCTCTACAACGGTGAGCGGATCGGCGACGGTCGACCGCCGCTCGTGGACATCGCGGTCGACCCGGTCGACGGCACGACGCTCACGGCCATGGGTCGCAACGGCGCGTTGGCGGTCATCGCGCTCTCGGAACGCGGCACGATGTTCAACCCCGGTCCGTGCGTCTACATGAACAAGGTCGCCGTCGGACCGCGCGGACGCGGCTCGGTCGACATCAACGCGACGGCCACCGACAACCTGACCGAGCTTTCGAAGCGACTGAAGAAACCGATTCCCGAACTGGGCGTGGTGATCCTCGATCGTCCGCGCCACGACGCCCTGCTCGCCGAGGTCCGCGAAGCCGGCGCACGCGTGCTCTCCATCTCCGACGGTGACGTGGCCGGCGCCATCGCGACCGGCTGGCCCAACTCCGGGGCCGACATGCTCTTCGGGATCGGCGGGACTCCCGAAGGCGTCATCGCGGCGGCGGCCCTGAAGGGTCTGGGGGGCGAGATCCAGGGGATGCTTATCGCCCGCGACGAGGACGAACGTCGACTGGCCGAGGGCCTGGGCTACGACTTCACGCGCGTGTTGACGACCGACGATCTCGTCGCCAGTGACAATTGCTTCTTCTCGGCGACCGCGATCACCGACGGGGACTTCCTGCGCGGCGTGCGCTTTCACGACTTCGGTGCGACCACCCAGTCGATGGTGGTGCGTTCTCGCTCGGGCACGGTGAGGACGATCGAGACGTTCCACCGACACAACAAACTCGAAGAGTTCACCTCCGCGGGCTTCTGATACTTGTTCGATTGTTCACGAAGCGTGAATACGTGGTCATTCGTGCGTCATGTTCGATTGCATCGCCCGTCCCACGGCCATAACCTCCGCAGTAGGGCGCATCGTTCGATGAACCTAATGCACTTCGAGGGGGGCGTTATGAAAGTTTCAGATCTATTAGCGAATAAGAACCAAGACGTAGCCACGATTTCCCAAGAGCGCACGGTGAGTGACGCGCTGGCGCTGTTAAAGGAACGTAGGATCGGTGCCCTGGTCGTCACGGGCCCGACGCCACCGTTGGTCGGGATCTTCAGTGAGCGCGACGCCGTGCGAGCGCTGGCCACGAGCGGGGCCGACGCGCTCAACATGACGGTGGCCGAACTGATGACCAGCGACGTACAGACGTGCGATGAGACGACGACGGTGACCGAACTCATGGGACTGATGACCGAGCGGCGCATCCGCCACCTGCCGGTCGTGCACGAGAGTCAACTCGTGGGCATGATCTCGATCGGCGACGTCGTGAAGGCCCGTTTCGACGAACTCGAACACGAGAAGAAGGACCTGCTGGACTACGTGTCGGCGAGGTAAGTCCTAGGCGCCCAGCCGCCGGGGCGGACCCGCACCGAGGAGGATCTACTTCGAGTTTGGCGTGCGCATCTGCTGGGCCAATGACAAGGCCTGTGACTTCGTGAGGTTTCCGGCGACTTCGCCCGAACCGGCGAAGGTCACGAAATGGGTGAGGCTCGGTTGCATGACCGGAGCCGAGTAGACCTCGCCGTTGGCCACGATGGCGATCAACGCGTGGAACTGACTCTTTGCGAGAGCGTCGAACGCGGTGGCGCCGGCCGGCGTCAATGTATAGGTGACGACCCACTGTCCGTTTTGTTTCACGGCCTTCGCCGACTTGATCGACGAACTGGTCACGCGCGCCGGTCCGAGTACGAATCGTTCGGTCTGATGCCCTTGGATTCCCGAAAGCAAGAGGTCGGACGCCAGGGAGTTCACCGCGTTCGCGCTGTCGGGAAAATCTCGGAAACGTGGATCGGGTTTGACGGTCTTCATCGTGAAGCCCGCCGCCGAGCCGTTGGGATCGACGCCGAGGTTCTTCGCCGTGAGGCGATATTTCGCTCGGCATTCGGGGAGCGCCGCGGACTTGCTGAAGAGCCCCTTGGCGGGCGACAACGGGGCGAAACAGAGAACCGCGCGAAACGTGACACCGCTGGATGGTTTCACGGACGCGGACGTGGCGACCGTCGGCCCGAGCAATGTCGCCAGCGCAATCATGCCCGCGACGGCGACTCTGTTGCGCGCGCGTGCTGTCACTCGTCCACGCTAACCGCGCCGATCGGCGGCACGAAGCTACGACTTCGCGGCGCTGAGGCGAAGTTCGGCGCGTTCGAGCGCGGCCCTCGCCATCGCACTCGCCGCGGTCTCCTGTTCGTTGCGACTGTCGGCGGCGATCTCCGCCTCCGCCGATTCCTTCGCGGCCTGGGCGCGCGCCACGTCGATCTCGCTCACCTTTTCCGCGATGCCGGCCAGCACGGTGGCGAGCGTTTCGCCTTCGCCTCCGCGACCGACCTGAAAGAAGCCACCGTGAACGGCGATCGCGATCTCACCTTCGGCCGTGTCGACGCGTACGACGCTCGGCACGACGTCACCCACCATGTCCGTGTGCTCTGGCAAGACCGTGAACCAGCCCTCCGAGGATCGCGCGATCAGGGCCGTCGCCTCACCGACCCACAGCGGCGCCTCGGGCGTCACGATCTCGACCTTCAGGGTGGTCACGTCAGTCCTTCTGGAGTTCGGCGGCCTTGCGTTCGACGTCCGCCGCTCCCCCGACGTTCAAGAACGCCTGCTCCGGGTACGCGTCGAGGTCGCCGTTCACCAGGTGTTCGAAGGACTCGATCGGTCTCTTGCACCGGAACGTTGATGCCCTCGATGCCGGTGAAGACCTTGGACACGAACATCGGCTGGGAGAGGAAGCGCTGGATCTTGCGCGCGCGCGTCACGGTGATGCGGTCCTCTTCGGACAGTTCGTCGAGGCCCAGGATCGCGATGATGTCCTGCAGTTCCTTGTTGCGCTGCAGGATCTGCTGGGTCTGACGGGCGACCGCGTAGTGACGATCACCAACGATCTCGGGCGCCAGGATGTTCGACGTCGAGGTCAACGGGTCGACCGCCGGGTAGATACCCAGCGCCGCGATCTGACGACTGAGCTCGGTCGTGGCGTCGAGGTGCGTGAAGGTCGTGAACGGCGCGGGGTCGGTGTAGTCGTCGGCCGGCACGTAGACGGCCTGCAGCGAGGTGATCGAGCGGCCCCTCGTCGAGGTGATGCGCTCTTGGAGCTCGCCCATCTCGTCGGCCAGCGTCGGCTGGTACCCGACCGCACTCGGCATGCGACCGAGCAACGTCGAGACCTCGGAGCCGGCCTGCACGAAGCGGAAGATGTTGTCGACGAACAAGAGCACGTCCTGGTTCTTCACGTCGCGGAAGTACTCGGCCATCGTGAGGGCGGCGAGCGCCACGCGCAGACGCACGCCCGGCGGCTCGTCCATCTGGCCGTAGACGAGGGCGGTCTTTTCGATGACGCCCGACTCGCGCATCTCCAACAAGAGGTCGGTCCCTTCGCGGGTGCGCTCGCCGACGCCGGCGAAGACCGACACGCCCTCGTGCAGTTCGGCCACGCGGCGGATCATCTCCATGATGAGGACGGTCTTGCCGACGCCCGGCGCCGCCGAAGAGGCCGATCTTGCCGCCCTGGACGTAGGGGGCGAGCAGGTCGACGACCTTGATGCCGGTCTCGAACATCGTGGCGTGCGGCTCGAGCTGGTCGAAGGCGGGCGCGCTGCGGTGGATCTCCCAGTAGTCCTCGACCGGACCGATGTCGTCGGTGTCGAGCGACTCGCCGATGACGTTGAAGACGTGTCCCAAGACGGCGTCCCCGACGGGCACGGTGATCCCGCGGCCGGTCTGGCGCACGACGGCGCCGCGCACGAGGCCGTCGGTCGGCTTCATGCACACGCAGCGGACGCGGCCCTCACCGATCTGCTGGGCGACTTCGCCGGTCACCGTGATGGTGGCGCCGTCGATGACGATGTCGACCTCGACGGCGTGGTTGATCTCGGGCAGCGAGTGCGGCGGGAACTCCACGTCCACGACCGGTCCGGCGATCGCGACGACGCGCCCCGTCTCGTAGGTGGTCTTTTCTGGAGCGATGGTCATTTGGTTCTCACTTTCCCGAGCGGAGCGCTTCGGCGCCGCCCACGATTTCCATGATTTCGGTGGTGATCGAGTCCTGACGGGCCCGGTTCATGATGCGACTGAGGTTCTGTCCGAGTTCGTCGGCGTTGTCGGTGGCCGCGGCCATCGCGCGTTGCTGGCTGACGTGGAATGACGCCGCGCCTTCTAACAGCGCGGAGAAGATCTCGCTCTCGAGGGCCTTGGGCGCGAGGGTGATGAGGAGCTGCTCGACCTCGGGCTCGAACTCGGTGTAGCCCTTCAGCGCCGTGGCGGTCATCTTCTTCGGGCATCGCCGGCAGGGTGAGCGGCAAGAGTTGTTCGACTTCGACGCTCTGGGTGGCCGCCGAGAGGAAGCGCGTCGAGACCAAGAGCACCTGTTGGGACTCGCCCGCGACGAACGGCGCGGCGACGGTGGCGGCGATGCGTCGGGCGTCGTCGAAGGTCGGTCGGTCCGACATGCCGACGAAGCCGTCCTCCACGTCGATGCCGCGGAAGCGGTAGAAGGCGCCGGCCTTCTTCCCGACGGTGAAGAGTCGCACGGTCGTGCCGTCGCCCTCGAGCTTGCGCACCAGTCGTTCGCCGGCGCGCAGAGCCGAGGAGTTGTAGGCGCCGGAGAGGCCGCGGTCGCCGGTCAACACGACCACGATGGCCGAGATCGACGTGCTCGGGCGCCGCGAGGAGCTTCGCCGCGCCAGCCGGGTCGGCCTTGGCGGCCTCGACGATGATGCGACGCATGCCCTGGCGATAGGGACGGTTGGCGACGATGCGCGCCTGACTGCGCGAGATCTGGGAGGCGGCAATGAGTTCCATCGCCTTGGTGATCTTGCGCGTGGACTGCACCGACTTGATCCGTCGACGCAGTATCCGTTCCTGTCCACCGGCCATTGCTCCTCCTTTCTCGCTCGCTCTTCGGCGACTACTTCGCGGTGACCGCGAAGCCGTTCACGAACGACTCCATCGCCGCGTCGAGGAGCCGGGTCTCGGGCAGGGCGCCGGTCTCGCGGATGGCGTAGAGCAGGTCGGCGTGCTGCGCGCGGAAGTTCGTCAACAGCTCGGCTTCGAAGCGACGCACGTCCTCGACGGGAATCGTGTCGAGCCAGCCCTTGGTGCCGGCGTAGATCGCGATGCACTGTTCTTCGACCGGCATCGGCGCGTTGAGTCCCTGCTTCAACAGCTCGGTCAGGCGATAGCCCCGGTCGAGCTGGCGCTGGGAGGACTTGTCCAGCTCGGAACCGAAGGTCGCGAAGGACTCGAGGTCGCGGAACTGGGCCAGGTCGATCTTGAGCGTGCCCGCGACCGCGCGCATGGCCTTGATCTGGGCCGCGCCCCCGACGCGCGACACCGAGTTGCCCACGTCGATGGCCGGGCGCACGCCGGAGTAGAAGAGGTCGGACTGCAAGAAGATCTGGCCGTCGGTGATCGAGATCACGTTGGTCGGGATGTAGGCCGAGATGTCCCCGGCCTTGGTCTCGATGATCGGCAGCGCGGTCAGCGATCCGCCGCCGCGCTCGTCGCTCAGCTTGGCCGCGCGCTCCAGCAGGCGACTGTGGAGGTAGAAGACGTCACCGGGGTAGGCCTCGCGACCCGGTGGGCGTCGCAGCAACAGGGAGATCTGTCGGTAGGCCTCGGCCTGCTTCGAGAGGTCGTCGTAGACCACCAGGGCGTGCTCGCCGGAGTCCATCCACTCCTGGCCGATCGCGCAGCCGGCGTAGGGAGCGAGGAACTTGAACGGCGCGGGGTCCCCGGCCGAGGCGACCACGACGACGGTGTACTCGAGCGCGCCGAAGTCTTCCAGGACCTTCACGGTCTGGGCGACCGACGAGTTCTTCTGACCGACGGCGACGTAGATGCACTTCACGCCCTGACCCTTCTGGTTCAAGATCGTGTCGATGGCGACGGTCGTCTTGCCGGTCTTGCGGTCGCCGATGATCAACTCGCGCTGTCCGCGACCGACCGGCGTCATGGCGTCGATCGCCTTGATGCCGGTCTGCAGCGGCTCGGAGACCGGTTGGCGCCCGGTGATGCCGGGCGCCTGGATCTCCATGCGGCGCTGCTTCGGGTTGACCAGCGGTCCCTTGCCGTCGATCGGCTCACCGATCGCGTTCACCACGCGCCCGAGCAACGCGTCGCCGACCGGCATGTTCAAGATGCGCCCGGTCGCGCGAACGACCTGCTCCTCTTCGATCGTGTCGACCGACCCGAGCACCACGGCGCCGATGGTGTCCTCGTCGAGGTTCATGGCCAGACCCAGCGTGCCGTCTTCGAACTCGAGCAGCTCGTTGACCTTGGCCGAGGGCAGTCCGGAGACGCGCGCGATGCCGTCGCCGACCTCGACGACCCGACCGACCTGCTCGGCGCCGACGGCGGGGTTGAACTCCGTCACGTGCTTTCGCAGGGCCTCGGTGATCTCGTTGGCGCTAATGGTGAGCTCTGTCATCACAGATTCCTTTTCTTAGTCATTTCGATTCAAAGACGATTCGTACAGGTGGCCCGGTGAGACGGCGTCGCGCAGGGCGCCGAGGCGGCCGCGGGTGGTGGCGTCCAGACGCAGGTCGCCGATCTCGACGAGGACGCCGCCCAGCAGTTCGGGACTGTCGGCGATCTGGAGTTCCACGTTCTTGCCGGTGAGCGAGGTGAGCGACGTGACGAGGTCAGTGCGGCTCTGCCTCGTCCAGCGGACGCGCGGTGTGCACGCGCGCGACGCGCCAGTCGCGGGCCGTGGCGACGTAGTCCACGAGGTAGTCCAGGGTGCCCACGACGTCGCGCGGGCGACCGCCTTCGATGACGAACGTGGCCAGCGCCAGGGTGACGTCGTCGACCTTGCCGGCGAGCAGCGCCCGGACGGTGCCGAGGCGCGACTCGAGGTCGGCGTCGCGGTCGAGCAGGAGACGTCGCAGCTCGAGGTTGCCCTCGACGGTGCGCGCCCAGCGAAAGAGTTCGTCTTCGATCTCGTCGAAGTTCTGGGCGTCGACGTCGTCGAGGAGCGCGTCGGCGAAACCGCCGACGCGCTGACGCGCCGCCATGAGGCCAAGCCCGCCGAGCGGGAACGTGCCGCTCTGGCGACAGCTCTCTCGCGGCGAGCGCCAGCTCTCCCAGGGCGTGGGGCACTTCTTGGGCCGGGGCGTGGCTCGCGGCGTAGACCGCGACCTGGCGGGTGACGTCGTGGACCTTGCCGTCCGAGAGGTCGTGGACGATCAGTCCGCGCGACGCGGCGGCGATCGAGGTGTCGGTGAGTACGGCCCGAAGGTCGGCGCGACCGAGGACGGTCTGTTCGAGCGACGCCAGCTCGACCGACGACGCGTCGCGAGCAGCGGCGGCGTCGAGCGAGCCCAGTCGGGCGGCGGCGTATCCTTCGAGCTTGGGCAGCATGATCAGTGACTCGGTCCCCTGGCCGCTTCGACGTTCAGCGCGGCGACCGCTTCGCGAACCAGGTCCTGGTGCGAACGCTCGTCGACCTCGCGTCCGACGATCTGGTTGACGAGTTCGAAGACGACCTCACCGATCCGGGCCGAGGCCTCATCGATGGCGCGCTGGCGCGCCGTGTCGACCTCGGCGTTGGCGTTGGCGATGATGCGGTCGTACTCGGCCTGGCCTCGACCGACCGACTTCGGCGCGCACCTGATCCGACGTGGCCTGGGCGCGCGGCCACGATCTCGCGGGCCTGGTCCCTCGCCGCGCGTAAGGAGCGCCTGGCGCTCGTCGCCGGCGGCCGCGGCCTCGGCCTTGGCGGCGTCGGCGGCCTCCAAGGACGCGCGGATCTTCTCTTGCCGGGCCTCCATCGCCTTGTTGAGAGGCGGCAGGATGTACTTCGTCATCAGGAACAGAATCACCACCACGGCGACCAGTTCGACGAAGAACGTGCCGTTGGGGAGGAGGAAGACTGACGTTGCGATCATCTCAATGCCCTTCTATGTACTTGGTGTTCTTTCGCGGTCCGGACGGACCGGCGGCGGAACTACTGCTTTTGGAATACGTAAACGAAGACGACCATGAACAACAGGTTGATGAAGTACATCGCCTCGACGAGTCCCACGGTCAAGAAGAAGTACTGACGGGCCTTGTTCTCGATCTCGGGTTGACGCGCGATGGCCGCGATGGTCTGGCTACCGGCCAGGCCGTCACCGATCGCCGCGCCGATCGCGCCGCCACCGAGGGCGAGGCCGCCGCCGACGAGTGCACCCGCAATGCTGATCGCACCTTCGAGTGTTTGTGTTGCCATTTTTCTATTCCTCCTGGTTGGGGTTACTGCGATCGTCTCGAGTACTGCCGATTGGTGAGTCTTCTCATGCTCTTGTTCGTGCTCTTCCTCGTGGCTCATCGCCATGCCGAAGTAGATGATCGTGAGCAACATGAAGATGTAGGCCTGGATCGGCGCCGATGGCGAGGTCGAAGGGCTTCCAGAAGATCTCGAAGGGGCCGAGCGCCAGCGGGGCCAGGGCCGCCACCACGACGATCATCAGTCCGCCGGAGAAGAGGTTGCCGAAGAGTCGAAACGTCAGGGTGATGGGCTTGGTGACCTCTTCGATGAGGTTGATCGGCGTCAACGCGGCGTAGGGCTTGGTGTAGTGACTGAAGTAGCCCCGAAAGCCCCGCGCGCGAAACGACTCGACGTGCACCCACACGATGACGAGGAGCGCCATGGCCAAGGGGAGGTTCACGTCGCTCGTCGGGGCCGGCAGGATCTCGCCAGACTGGCCGGGGTGCATGGCCGACGGGATGAAGCCGATCCAGTTGCAGACCAAGATGAAGAGGAACACCGTCACGCCGATCGGGACGAACTGCTTGCCCTTGGGACCGACGGCCGAGGCGGCGAGGTCGCTCACCATCCCGACGAGGATCTCCCAGAAGAGCTGCAGCTTGCCGGGCACCCCGTCGGTCACCTTGGCGCGCATGCGAAAGCCGAGGAAGAGGACGATGGCCATCGCGAGCAGGGTCGAGAGCGCGATGTCGTAGTCGATGGTGAGACCGAGAATGCTTCAGGTGCGGGTGGATCGCCAACTTCGATCGTCTTGGCCGCGTACAGCATCTTCACTCCACTCCTCCCTGACCCGTCACGATGCGCATGACGTTGACCACAAACACGAGCTGATAAAGCACGAGCCCTGACACAATACCGATTCCGAGCGGGGCGTTCAGAAAGACCACGACCAGGACAATCACGGTCATAACGCGCCAGTCGCGCGGTCGTCTTGCCGCCCAGTTGACGGCGGATCGCCTTGGTGCTCTGCTCACCGCGCAGCTCGACCCGCGCGGCCTGGCCGTCGAGGAATCGCAGGTTCATGATCGCCATGGCGACGCCGATGACGACGCCCAGGGCGGCCAGCGGCGGGGCGATGAAGATGGCCACCGCGAATCCCAGTGCGCCGACGATGACTGCCGAAAGGGTGGTGCGACGGAGGAGGCGCGGCAGTGTGTCGGTGGGGAGGTTTTCTAGCACGAGCAATGGGTTTCTAAAGGAAACGCCGGACTTGCTTCACTACGCTCACCACGGCGGCGACCGTTCCTAATGTTATCCCGATTAAAAGACCCCACGGCGCGGTCCCCCAGGCGTGGTCGGCCCATAATCCGAGGACGACGAAGACCGCGATGATGATGGCCGCCGTCATGCCCATCGTGAGGAAGGCGGCGACGCCGGGCAGGTCGGCGACCGGGTCATTGTCCTGTTCAGGGGGTGTAGACGAATCGTGATCGTCGGTGTGATCGCTCACCGGCGCGAACTCTCTCGCACCCGTTTGGCCTCTTCCGCGCGGTAGTACAAACGATTAACCAAGGGGCTGAACCAGGTCATCAAGTCCGATCAACAACAGCGCGACGCCGAGCGGAATGAACACGTTCGCCTGCGTGTCGAAGAGCGGCAACAGGACGAAGCCACACAACAGCGCCGTCCAGAGCCACAGGATCACCACGGTGCGACGATGACCGTGTCCCAGGCGCATCAGTCGGTGGTGGATGTGGTTCTTGTCCGGGGTGTGGAATCCCTGCCCCGACGACCGTGCGCCGCACGAAGGCCCAGACCGCGTCCATCAGCGGGACGCCGAGGATGAAGACCGGAATCAACAGCGGCGCAAAGAAGAAGAACGTCACGCCGCTCGCCGGGGGCGTTCGACCCCCGATCACCATGGTCGAGGCGCTCATCAGCAGGCCCAACATCAAGGCGCCGGCGTCGCCCATGAAGAGCTTGGCCGGATGGAAGTTGTCGCGCAAGAAGCCGAGGCAGATACCGCAGGTCAGGGCCGCGATGAGCGGTCCCACGTTGTTACTGGGCAGCAGTCCGAGGTCCTCCAGGCGCAGTCCGTAGAGGCAGAGCGTGCCCGAGGCGATGGCCACGATGCCGCCGGCCAGGCCGTCGAGGCCGTCGATGAGGTTGACGGCGTTGGTGAGCGCGAAGACCCACACCGCGGTGATGATCGGCAGGATCGACGGGCCGAGCACGATGAAACCGGCGAAGGGCAGCTTCAGTTGGTACATCGTCGCGCCCGAGAAGTAGAGGATCGACGCCGCGAGGAACTGACCGGCGACCTTGGCCGGCGCACTCATCTCGCGAAAGTCGTCGAGCACGCCGACGACGAAGATCACGCCGGCCGCGAGCAGCACGCCGAGCATCTCGTGTGAGGAGAGGATGATGTGGCGCAGCGTCGGTATGGCCATGGCGACCAACAGGGCGACGCAGAAGCCGACCAGCATGGCCGCGCCGCCGCCGTAGGGCGTGGTGACTTGATGGACCTTTCGTTCGTCCGGCAGCGGCGGTGTAGCCGATTTTCAGCGAGATCTTCCTCGCCGGCACGTTCGCCACCAGGGTCACGACAGTTCCCACGGCGATGACGGCGAGGTACGCGAGGATGTTGTGCATCTATTAGTTCGTGAAGTTGGCGTAGGGGTTGAACGACGCGCACAACTCGGCGACGTCGGCGCGCACTTCGGCCACGATCGCGTCGTCTTCGCGGTGACGCAGCGCGCGCGACATCAGCGCGGCGATCGGTCTCGAACTCACCCTCCTTCATGCCGGCCGTCGTTTGGGCGGCGCTGCCCACGCGAAGTCCCGAGGTGATGAACGGGCTTCGCGGATCGTCGGGGATCGTGTTGCGATTCGTCGTGATGCCGGCGCGATCGAGCACTTCTTGGGCGACCTTGCCGGTCAACTCCTCGTCGAACTCGCGCAGGTCCAACAGCACCATGTGGTTCTCGGTGCCGCCCGAGACGTTGCGGAAGCCCTCCTTCGCCAGCGCGCCACCGAAGGCCTGCGCGTTCGCGACGATCTGATCGGTGTACGTCGTGAAGCTGGGCTGCGCGGCCTCTTTGAACGCGACCGCCTTGGCGGCGATCGCGTGTTCCAGCGGTCCGCCCTGCTGACCGGGGAAGACGGCCGAGTCGATCTTCTTGGCGTACTCCTCGCGACAGACGATCGCGCCGCCCCGGGGACCGCGCAACGTCTTGTGCGTGGTGAAGGCGACCACGTCGGCGTAGGGCACCGGGTTCGGGTGCGAGCCGCCGGCGATGAGTCCGGCGACGTGCGCCGAGTCGAACATCAACAACGCCCCGACCTCGTCGGCGATCTCGCGGAACGGCGCCGGTTCGATGAGCCGCGAGTACGCCGTCGCCCCGGCCAGGATCATCTTCGGTCGGTGCTGCAGGGCCAGGTCGCGCACGTTGTCGAAGTCGATCAGTTCCCCGGGGTTCGCCGGATCGTCCGACCGCGGCGTCACGCCGTAGGAGACGAAGTGCCACCACTTCGACGTGATCGACGCCGGTGAACCGTGGGTCAGGTGACCGCCCTGGTCGAGGCGCATGGCGAGGATCGTGTCGCCCGGCTCCAAGAGGGCCTGGTAGACCGCCACGTTGGCGTTCGCCCCGCTGTGGGGCTGGACGTTGGCGTGGTCGGCGCCGAAGAGCGCGACCAGGCGACGCCGGGCCAGGTCCTCCACCTCGTCGACCACCTGGTTACCGCCGTAGTAGCGACGGCCGGGGTAACCCTCGGCGTACTTGTTGGTGAGGATCGATCCGGTCGCGGCGAGCACCGCCGGCGAGGCGAAGTTCTCACTGGCGATCAGTTGCACCGTGGTGGTCTGCCGGTGCCACTCCTGGGCGAGGAGCGAGGTCACCTCATCGTCGTTTTTTATCCACGCGTCGAAGGGTGAGGAAGTCATGGATTACCTTTCATCAGCGAGGTGGTCGTCGAGCTCGTCGAGTTTCGCAATTCGTGCCGCGTGGCGACCCTGGACCGGCGTCGCGTTCAACCAGGCCTCGAGGGCCTCGACCGCCACTGACGCGCCGGTGAGGCGCGACCCCAGGCACAGGACGTTGGCGTGATTGTGCTCGCGCGCCAGATGGGCCGAGGTTACGTCGTGGACCACCGCGGCGCGAACGCCCGGGACCTTGTTGGCGGCGATGGAGATCCCGATGCCCGATCCGCACACCGCCACGCCGAGGTCACAGTCACCGGAGGCGACGCTTCGTCCCACGGCAGCGCCAAAGTCCGGGTAATCGACGGAGTCAGTGGCGTTGTCGGTGCCGAGGTCGAGCGTGTCGTGACCCCAATCGGTCAGGGTCTTGGCCAAGACGGTCTTTAAATCAAATCCAGCGTGATCTGAGCCGAGGGCGATACGCATCTCTCCAACCCTACCTTTGGAACGAAGAACCGACGAAGGTGCGGCAATACTTCTGGAGTGACCGTTGCGCCTCGAACGCCCGTACTCGTCGGGGTCGGCCAGGTGACCGAACGACCGAGCCCGGGCTCGACCTACGCCACTCGAAAACAGCCGTTGGACCTCATGGTCGAGGCCCTCGAACGGGCCGCCGCGGACTCCGGCGCGGCGACCATGCTGGAGACGATCGACGAAGTAGTCGCGGTCTCGTCGTTCACCTGGCATACCAACGACCCGGCACTCCTGGTCGCCGAACGACTCGGTCTGCACGTCACGACGCGACTACTGAGTGTCGGGGGCAACACCCCACAAAAGTTCGTGAACGACTCCGCCCGTCGGATCCTGGCCGGCGAGACGAGAACGCGTCGCGCTCGTAGGCGCCGAGGCGATGTACGCGAGGCTTTTGGCGAAGCGTGAGGGCCGAGCGCTCGAGTGGACCGTCCAGTCCGACGACGTCGCGAGTCCGGTGGCCCCCTCGAACGACCCGGCGCCGCTGACGGCTGCCGAGTACGGCCAGGGCCTCAACCTCCCGACGAACATCTATCCGCTGTTCGAGAACGCACGACGGGCCCGACTCGGCTGGACGCTGGAGGAGCACCGCGAACATCTCGGTCGACTGTGGTCGAACTTCGCTGCCGTCGCCGCGACCAATCCCTACGCCTGGATCCGCGACGCCCCGTCCTCTGACGTGATCACTACGCCGAGCGCGGACAATCGAATGGTCGCTTTTCCGTACACCAAGATGTTGATGGCCAACATGCCGGTCGACATGGCGGCGAGTCTCATCATGACCAGCTACGAGCACGCGACGTCACTGGGCGTCGCACGGGATCGAATGGTCTTTGCCGACTGCGGCGCGGACGCGAACGATCATTGGCTGATCTCGGACCGCCCGCGGCTGGACGACTCCCCCGCCATGCGCGCGCTATGGAACTCCTTGACCGAGTTCGGCGTGGCACTCGACGACCTCGGTCATCTCGATCTCTACAGTTGCTTTCCCACCGTCGTCCAGAGCGCCTGCGACGTGCTCGGCCTCGACGCCTTCGATCCCGGTCGCGTGCCCACGATCACCGGCGGGCTCACCTTTGGCGGTGGCCCCGGCAATAACTACGTGACACACTCCATCGCGACCATGGTCGACGCCCTTCGCGCCGACCCGACGGGTCGCGGTTTGGTCACCGCGCTCGGATGGTTCTGCACCAAACACTCGTGGGGCGTGTACGCCGCGTCGCCACCCCCCCATGGATTCCGCTGGGCCGATCCGCAAAAGGTCATCGACCAGCAACCGCGCTGCGCCAGCGAACAGAGAGACGGAGTCGTGACCGTGGAGAGCTACACCGTCACGCACGCGTCCGACGGCCAACCGGAGCGACTGATCATCGCCGCGCGAACACCGGACAATGTTCGAACCTGGTGCCACAGCACCGACGCGATCGTGATGGCCCAGGCCGAACGGGTTGATCTGGTTGGGCGCACCGGGAACGTCACCAGCGACGTCTTCACGCTGACGTAGTGACCGATGCGTCGAGAGACGTGCAGATTCCGTGACGAGATCATTGTGGGTCACGCGCGACGAGCGTCCGCGTTGGGCTCTTCGGATGCGAACGAGTAGCCAAACGACGAATCGGAGGGTCAGCCCAGAACCCGCTTCAATTCGGCGACGGAGATCGCACCCTCGCGGAGCACGCGCCACGGAGTCACTGAGAGGTCGACGACGCTCGACACGTCGCCCGAGCGCTCCCCACCGTCGATGGCCCCGCTCAACTCATCGCGCGTGGCGAATCGTTCGAGCACCTCGTACGCGCTGTAACACGGCTTCTCACCGTGTTCATTGGCACTCGTCACGGCGAAGGGGCCGAGTACGGCCATCATTCGACGCAAGGTGTCGTCGTCGGGGATGCGAAAACCGGCGGTGTCGTGCTCATCACCGAGCATCACGGCCAACTCGTGGGGCACGGTGATGATGATGGTGAGCGCTCCGGGCCAGAAGGCTTCGGCGAGAGCTTGGGCCTCATCGGGCCAATCGACGCCGAGGAACTGGATCTGATCCACCGAGTCGACCATCACCGGAATGGGTATGGAACGTAGGGCGATGCTTCAGGGTGAACAAGGTGGTCACGGCCGACGGTTGACTCACCTCGGCGGCCAATCCGTAGACGGTGTCGGTCGGCACGGCGACGACCCCTCCTGCGTCGAGCGCCGCGATGGCCGCCTCGACCTTGAGCAGCCTGGGCATCAGCGTTTCGCGATCAAGAAACGCGGATTGCCGAACATGTCGTCAAGGTCCCGGACGTCCGAGAACATGGCGTCGTGTGCCGCTTGGAGTACCGCCGCGCGATGCATATTGCCATGTTCACATATCAGCAACCCGTTTGCCACCAGCCACGGGCACGACTGGCCGATTATCACTTGGAGGTCGAAGAACCCCTCGGCGTGAGCCGTGTCCTCAGAGACCAGCGCGGCGAAGGGCTCGTAACCGAGCACCGGGTCGAGCGAGGCGAACTCGGTGGCCCCCACGTAGGGCGGGTTGGCCACGATCAGGTCGACGCGACCCAACAGCGAGCGGTCCAGGTCGTCGAACCACGACGAGCGCACCGTCGTGACCCCGTCCAGATCGTGCTTGCGCGCGTTGGCCCGGGTGACGTCGAGCGCGTCGGGCGAGGAGTCGACCGCGACCAGCGAGGCGTGGACGTCCATCTGGCGAAGTTCGTAGAGCAGCGCCAGCCCGATGGCGCCGGAGCCGCAT
This sequence comes from uncultured Acidimicrobiaceae bacterium, assembly GCA_963703105.1. Lineage (GTDB taxonomy): Bacteria > Actinomycetota > Acidimicrobiia > Acidimicrobiales > RAAP-2 > RAAP-2. Next base: position 1,049,627 of record OY969792.1, read on the forward strand.
CCGAGGTCCACGATGAGCGGCGCCTTTAGCTCTCCGCTTCATCAGTTCGTCGAAGGCGAGGCCGACGAGCTCTTCGGTCTCGGGACGCGGGATCAGGACGCGGGCGTCGAGGTCGAGATCGAGCGAGCGAAAGGGCCAGTGCCCGAGGACGTACTGAATCGGTTCGCCGTCGAGTCGTCGCCGCGCGGCCAGGCGCAAGGCGGCGATCGAATTGTCGTCGGCGGGTGAGAACTCCTCGACCAACCACCGGGCCTCTCGACGATTCAGTCCGGAGTCGATCAGTTCGCTTACCAGATACGAATTAGCGTCCATCGCTCTCGGCCAGTTGTCGCGCGCGCTTCTCGGCGAGCAGCGCGTCGACGTAAGGATCGAGGTAACCGGCCAGCACGTTGTCGAGCGTATAGGTCGTCAAGTTGATCCGGTGGTCCGTCACCCGGTTCTCCTTGAAGTTGTACGTGCGAATCTTCTCGCTGCGACCGCCGCTGCCCAACTGCGAGCGCTTGAGGTCACCCTGCTCACTGGCCTGGGCGTCCTGGGCCGCCTTCAACAAGCGCGCGCGCAACACGATCATCGCCTTGGCGCGGTTCTGGATCTGGCTCTTCTCGTCCTGCATCGAGACGACAATGCCGGTCGGCAGGTGGGTGATGCGCACGGCCGAGTCGGTCGTGTTGACGCTCTGGCCGCCGGGGCCGGACGATCGGTAGACGTCGATCTTGAGGTCGCTCGGATTGAGCTCGACGTCGACCTCTTCGGCCTCGGGCAGGACCGAGACCGTCGCCGACGAGGTGTGCACGCGGCCCTTGGCCTCGGTGACCGGCACTCGCTGGACGCGGTGGACGCCGGCCTCGTGCTGCAAGTCGGAACCAAGCGTCCTCGCCCTTGATGAGATAGATGGCCTCGTCCAGCCCGCCCTGTTCGGACTCGCGCTCTTCGATGACCTCGAGCTTCCAGCCCCGCAGCGCGGCGTAGCGCCGGTACATCTGGGCCAGGTCCGAGGCGAAGAGGTTGGCCTCCTCGCCGCCTTCGGCGCCGCGAATCTCCAGGATCACGTTGCGTCCCTCGTTGGGGTCGTGCGGAAGCAGCATCGTCTCGAGACTCAGCTCGAGGTCGGGGATCTTCTCCTCGGCGTTGTTCATCTCCTCGCGCCACAGCTCTCGGTCGTCACCGGTCGACTCGTTGAACATCTCCTTGGCGGTCGCGAAGTCCGACCGGGCGGCCTTAAGCTCGATCCAGGCGTGGTTGATCTCGGCCAGTTCCTTGTGGCGCCGCGAGAGGTCGCGCAGCCGTTTGAGGTCGCTAGCGACGTCGGGTTCGGACAGTTGGGCTTTCGACGGAACGCAGTTCGTCCTGCAGGACGTTCAGGGTCTCGTCAACGGAGCGCACGGCGAGTGAGCGCTCGAGGACCTAGGCCCGGGGAGCGCGCGCCTTGGTCTTTTGCGCGTAGCGGCGCTGGAAGCGCTCGACGCGGCCTCCGGTGTCGACGAGCTTCTGCTTGCCGGTGAAGAACGGGTGGCATTCGTTGCACAGTTCGACGGTCATGGCGGACTTGGTCGACTGGGTCGTGAAAGTGTTGCCGCACGAGCATTTGACGGTCGCGTCGCCGTAGTTGGGGTGAATATCAGGCTTCATGGGTGCTCCTCGTTGCGAAGGACAAGTTTAGCGGAAAATCTAACTGGTTGATGCGGGGCCGCGCGCGATCTCGGCGAGGAACTCGTCGTTGGATTTGGTCGACTTCAGCTTGTCGATCAAGAGTTCCAGACCGGCCGCTTCGCGACCTTCGGAGGCCAGACCGTTCAGCACGCGGCGCAGCTTCCAGACCTGGGGCAGGGCCTCGCGGCTGAAGAGCAGCTCTTCGTGGCGCGTCGAGGAGGCGTTGACGTCGATCGCCGGGTAGATCCGGCGCTCGGCCAGACGGCGGTCCAGTCGGAGCTCCATGTTGCCGGTGCCCTTGAACTCTTCGAAGATGACTTCGTCCATCTTGGAGCCGGTCTCCACCAGCGCCGAGGCGATGATGGTCAACGATCCGCCCTCTTCGATGTTGCGCGCCGCACCGAAGAACTTCTTCGGCGGGTACAGGGCGCCGGAGTCGACGCCACCGGACATGATGCGTCCGGTCGCCGGGGCGGCCAGGTTGTAGGCGCGGGCCAGTCGGGTGATGCCGTCGAGGATGATCACGACGTCGCGGCCCTGCTCCACCAGGCGCTTGGCGCGCTCGATGCACAGTTCGGCGACGTGGGTGTGCTCTTCGGCCGGACGGTCGAAGGTGGAGGCGATGACCTCGCCCTTCACGGTGCGACGGATGTCGGTGACCTCTTCCGGTCGCTCGTCGACCAGCAGCACCATCAGGTGCACCTCGGGGTTGTTCGACTCGATGGACTGGGCGATCTGCTTCATGATCGTGGTCTTGCCGGCCTTGGGCGGCGAGACGATCAGTCCGCGCTGGCCCTTGCCGATCGGCGAGAGCAGGTCCACGATGCGCGGCGTGAGGTCGGTCTTGCCCTCGTTCAGCTCGAGGTTGAGCTTCTCGTCGGGGAAGAGCGGCGTGAGGTCCTCGAAGCGCGGGCGCAGTCGCGCGACTTCGGGATCGACGCCGGCGACGCTGTCGACGCGCAGCAGCGCGGGGTACTTCTCGTTCGAGGCGGCCGGGCGGAATCCGCCGACGATGGTGTCGCCTTTGCGCAGGTGATAGCGACGCACCTGGTTGATCGAGACGTAGACGTCGTTGGGCGACGGGTGGTAGCTCTTGGTGCGCAAGAAGCCGTAGCCGTCGTCGCGCAGGTCGAGCAGTCCTTCGATCTCGATGAGCTCGCCGGCGTAGGGCTGGTCGGCGTTGGGCATGGAGTCGCCGCCGAAGCGCTCGCGGCCGTTGCGGTTGCGACGGTTGCGACGGTTGCGTCCGGCGGTGTCGTTGCCGAAGTCGCGCGGTTGGCGGTCCTGGCGCGGTTGGGCGTTCTGGCGCGGGTTCGGCGGGCGCTCGGAACCGTTCGTGCTCGGCGCCGCGGGCGCCGGTTCGGTCGTAGTGGACTCGGCGTCGTTGACGGCGACGCGAGTGGTCGGTGGTCGCGTCGGCGACGAACTCGCCGAGCAGGTCGTCGAAGTCGTCGGTCGGGGTGGCGACGGTGCGGCGCGAGCGAACGGCTCGAGATACCGGACTCGGCGGAGTCGCCGTTGGCGGTGCGGGTCGCCCATGATCGCTTCGATGAGAGAGGCCTTGGAGGCGCGCGCCGACACGTCGACGCCCTTTACCTTGGCGATGGTTTGGAGGTCTTCGCGAGATCTTGGACTCGAGATCTGACCGGTCTGGGGAGGGCCTTACAGCCATGGTTAATCCTTTCGCTCCGCTCGACAAAATTGAATGAGCGGAGAAGAAAATCGGGAAACGTCGTCTTGGAAGAGTTCCTCGCACCGGGGAAAAGGCCGGGCGCGGACGACCTCTCCATTGTAGCGGAGTCTGCGACGAATGCCAACATTTGATCCAATTCCGGAAGCTGGTCTGGCGAGCGACCCCGAGACGGATCTTTGCAACGGACATATTGGTCGTTCGTGCTGGCACTACACAATTTCGAAGGCTGACCTCCTGCACCGGTCTCGCGAAAGACAGAGAATTGTAAGCGATCGGACTCGTTGAATCGAGAAGTGGGGGCCGAGTTGATGACTGAACTGGCGCCGCACGGTCCGCGATGAATCTCGAGAGCGACGCGCGTCGGGTGGTACTGGTTCCGGGCGAACTTCGGTCGTCGCTGGGCGAACTACCTGACGATCATCGTGCTGGTCGGGGCGATGGGGGGACTCGCCCTGGGATCCGTGGCCGCGGCTCGTCGCACGCAGTCGTCGTACAACACCTTCTTGGCGAGCACGAACCCTTCGGATCTGGACATGACGTTGTACGCCCCGAATATCGCGGCCAATCTGGCGCGACTGCCGCTCGTGCGACACGTCGGCGTCTCGTCGTACTCCGTCAACGCGTTTCCCGCCGGGAAACACGGCATGCCCGCGTTCCCGAAGCCGTTGTTCAACGGGACGGTGGCGAACACCGGAAGCCTCGTCGGACGAATACTTCACACGAAGACCGCGTGGCGCTCGTGGCCGGTCGAATGGCGAACCCGAAGAAGGCCAATGAGTTCATGGCCGACGCCCAGGCGGCCAAGGCAATGGGTTGGCACCTGGGCGAGTCCATTCCCATGTACATCTACACCGACGCCCAGGCGAACACCGCCACGTTCGGCGTCAAGTACGTGAAGCCGACGGTGAGTTTGACCATGCACCTCGTCGGCACCGTCATCCCCAACGACTGACGTCCTGCTCGACCAGGTCGACCGTGTGCCCGATCTCATTATCTACACGCCGGCCTTGACGAAACTGGTCGTGAACAACGCGACTGCACTACAACAACTACGCCCTCCAACTCGACCACGGCGTTCGCGACCTCTCGACGGTGGAACGAGAGATCATCGCCGCGCTCCCGCCGGAGCACGACGTACAGCTTTCACGTCACCTCGGCCGTCGCCGCCGAAGTGAATCGATCCTTGGAACCGGAGTCGATCTCCCTGGGCGTCTTCGGACTCATCGCCGGACTGGCCGCGCTCGTCATCGTCGGCGGCTTGATCGCGCGCGGTCTCCAACGTGAAGACGACGACCTCACGACACTTCGCGCGCTAGGTGGCAGCCCCTGGATGTCCGTGACCGCCGGCTCGCTCGGACCGCTCGCCGCGGTGACGATCGGCGCGGTGCTGGCCGTCGTCGTGGCCGTCGCACTCTCGCCGCTCTCCCCGATCGGGCCGGTTCGCGCCGTCTATCCCGACGGTGGATTCGCCTTCGATTGGCCGGTCCTCGGCATCGGCTTCCTACTCCTCTTCCTCCTGCTCAGCGCGATCACGCTCGGTGTCATCTTCGTGCGAACTCGACGGACCAAAGCGCGCGCTCGCCGACTGTCGGCACCGTTGGTCTCGCGCGCCGGTCGTCTCGCCGCGGACATCGGACTGCCGGCGCCGGCGGTCGTCGGCGTCCGCTTCGCGCTGGAACGACCCAGTGAGCGTGACGCGGCGCCCGTGCGCTCAGCGTTGGTCGGTGCGGTGCTCGCCGTCACCATCGTGGTGGCGACGCTCACCTTTGGCAGCAGCCTCGACACGCTGGTGTCCCATCCTTCGCTCTACGGATGGAACTGGAGCTACGCGATCACGTCCAATGGCAACGGCGTCCCACCGCAGGCCGCGAATCTTCTCAACTCCGATCCGTACGTCGCGGCCTGGTCGGGCGACAACTTCGCCAACGCGCAGTTCAACGGCGTCACCGTGCCGATCATCTTGACGACCGACAACGCCAAGGTGACCGCGCCCCTACTTTCGGGCCACGAAGTCAGGGGACCAAATCAGGTCGTGCTGGGCGCCGAGACGATGCAACAACTTCACAAGCGTCTCGGGCCAAACGGTGGTCGTCACGTACGCGGCCGAAGAAGGACTACCCGGTCTACGTGCCACCGACACGAGTGACGATCGTGGGAACGGCGACCTTGCCGGCGATGGGCGGTACCTTGACACTCCACACCTCGATGGGCGTGGGCGCGTTGATCCCGATCAACATTGAACCGCCGGCGTTCAAAAAGTTCCTTCACTCCAAGTACGAAGCGCTCAACGGGTATACGGCCGACTTCGTGCGACTGAAGAAGGGCGCCCCGACGTCGCTCGCGCTGGCGTCGCTGCGCAAGATCGCCCGATACGGACAAAAGGTGATTGACGCTACGCCCAACGGCGGCGGGAGCAGCGACATCGTTCAGGTCGGTCCAGTACCCGGCCGAGATCGAGAACTACCGCACGATCGGCATCATCCCGGACCTGTTGGCGCTCGCGTTGGCGCTAGGCGCCGTCGTGGCGCTCGGCCTGACGTTGATTGCGTCGGTGCATCGACGTCGACGAGACCTCGCGCTTCTGCGCACTCTGGGCTTCACCGGTCGTCAGTTGTTGTCGGCCGTGGCCTGGCAGGCCTCGGTGGCGGGCGTCATCGGGGCCATGTTCGGTATCCCGCTCGGCATCGTCGTCGGTCGCTGGTTGTGGACCTCGTTCGCGAACAACATCTACGCCGTGCCCCACCCCACCGAGCCCGTACTGGCCATCGTCATCGTGGCGCTGAGTGCCATCGTGCTCGCCAACGTCTGTCGCCGCACTGCCGGGGCGAACCGCGGCGCAGACGTCGTCGGCCCAGGTATTGCGCGGCGAGTAGCCGCGACGGAGCCTAGGAAAGCTTCGCGAGTAGCGCCTTCAGCGTCGCGTCGACGACGTCCGGTGTGACACTCGTCTCGACCGCGGTGTCGGGGTCTTTCAGGCCGTTGCCCGTCAAGACGCACACCACCGTCGATCCCGGGGGCACGCCGTACTTGATGATGCCGGCGATCGACGCGGCCGACGCCGGCTCACAGAAGATCGACTCGTAGCGCGCGACGTAGCGGTACGCCTCGAGGATCTCTTCGTCGGTGACCGCGCGAATGTCACCCAGCGACTCGTGGATGACCTCGAGCGCCGGGACCCAGCTCGCCGGATTGCCGATGCGGATCGCGGTGGCGATCGTCTCGGGATTCGCGACCGGATGGCCGAGGACGATGGGCGCCGCGCCGGCCGCCTGGAAGCCCCACATCTTCGGGCAGCTCCTTGCACCGTTCGGCGAAGTGGTACTGCGTGAAGCCCCGCCAATACGCGGTGATGTTGCCGGCGTTGCCCACCGGAATCGACAGGACGTCGGGCGCCTTGCCGAGTACGTCGACGATCTCGAAGGCGCCGGTCTTCTGTCCCTCGATGCGGTCGGGGTTGATGGAGTTCACGATGGTGATCGGGAGGTGTTGGGTCAACTCGCGCGCCAGATTGAGCGCCTGATCGAAGTTGCCCCGGATCTGCAGGACCTTCGCGCCGTAGACGATGGCCTGGGCCAGTTTGCCCTGCGCGATCTTGCCCTCTGGCACCAAGACGACGCAGTCCATGCCGGCCTTGCCGGCGTAGGCGGCGGCCGAAGCCGACGTGTTGCCGGTCGAGCCGCAGATGACGGTCTTGGCACCACCGGCCTTGGCCTTGGTGATGGCCATGGTCATGCCGCGGTCCTTGAACGAGCCCGAGGGGTTCAGTCCTTCGAACTTCAGCCAGACCTCGGCGCCCAGTCGCTCCGAGAGGCGTTCGGCGCGAAGGAGCGGCGTGTGGCCCTCCTGGAGCGTGACGATCTCCTCGACCCCGTCGAGGTCGAACCACTGCGCGTACTCGACCAACAGGCCCCGCCAACCGATCATCGGCGATCCCCGTCGATCACGCGCAGACACGCCCCGATCGAGTCCACCGACTTGTGTTTGGCGAGTTCCTTTATCGTCGCGTTCACGCGATCGGTGACGGCCAGATGGGTGAGGAACGAGAGTCGGGCCTCGTCGCCGAAGCCCGACTGCTCCATCGACTGGATCGATACGCCGTTGTCGCCGAAGATGCCCGCGACGGCGGCGAGGACACCCGGTCGGTCCAGTACGTCGATGCTGATATAGAAGACGCTCTCCAGTTCCCCGGCGGGGACGCGACGTAACGTGCGGACCACCCTGAAGGGAACGTCGTGACGACCACTGAACTTGTTGCGCGCGGCGTCGAGGAGGTCGCCGAGCACGGCCGTCGCCGAGGCGTCACCGCCGGCACCCTGACCGAGCCACATCAATGGTCCGCTGCGGACCCCTTCCACGAATACCGCGTTCATGGCACCCTGGACCGACGCCAAGGGATGATCGACCGGGATCATCGCGGGGTGGGCTCGTTCGGAGAGTCCGGCGTCGCCAACGCGCTCGGCGACGCCGAGCAGTTTGATGACGTAGCCCGACTTGCGCGCGAAGTCGATGTCCACCGAGCGGATGCCGACGATCCCTTGACGGTAGATCGTGTCACCAGCGAGTTCGGTCCCGTAGGCCAGCGATGCGAGAATCTGCACTTTGGCCGCGGCGTCGTAGCCCTCGACGTCCGCGCTCGGATCGGCCTCGGCGTACCCGAGCGCCTGCGCCTCTTTCAGGGCGGTCGCGTAGTCGCTGCCTTCGCTCGTCATCTTGGAGAGGATGAAGTTCGTCGTGCCGTTCACGATCCCCATCACCCGATTGATCCGTTCTCCGGCGAGCGAGGTGCGCAGGGCCCGCAGGATCGGGATGCCGCCGCCGACGGCGGCCTCGTAAAAGAGGTCGGCACCGTTTTGGTGGGCCAGTTGGGCCAGTTCCGTGCCACACTCGGCGATCAGGGCTTTGTTAGCCGTGACGACCGACACACCGTGTCGAAGGGCCGTCTCGATATAGACCCGCGCCGGCTTGATGCCGCCGGCCAGCTCCACCAGGATGTCGAGGTCGTCGTTGTTGACCAGTCCATTCACGTCGGTCGTCAGCAGGTGCTTGGGAATCCCCTTCCGTCGCTTGGCGGCGTCGCGCACGGCGACCCCCACGAGCTCGATCGGACCGGTCGCGGCGTCGAGCAACGCCTCGTGACGCTCCGGGTCCTCCAGCAGTCCGACCAGGGCGCCGCCGACGTTGCCGGCTCCGATGATTCCGACTCGAACGACCGGCTTGTTCACCATTTAAGGCTAACCGACCCCCTCAGCGGCGCCGGCTTCAAACCTCGAGTCGCGCCATGTCGTCGAAGGTCTCACGACGCAGCACTTCGCGCGTGACGCCGTCGCGCACGAAGAGCACCGCCGGGCGCGGCACGCGGTTGTAGTTCGACGCCATCGAATAGCCGTAGGCGCCGGTCACCGGCGTCGCGACGATGCTGCGCACGCCGGTCGACGCGGGGAGCCACGCCTCGTCGATCAAGACGTCGCCGCTCTCGCAGTGCTTGCCGACCAGTCGTACACTCTTGGGGGCGCGGGGCGAGCGCGTCGGCGACGTCGAAGGCCTCGTAACCCGAGCCGTAGAGGACGGGTCGGGGGTTGTCGCTCATCCCCCCGTCGACCGCCATGTAGGTGCGCTGCGCGACCGGCTTCACGGCCCCGACCTCGTAGAGGGTCACGGCCGCCTGGGCGACGATGGCCCGGCCCGGTTCCGCCAGGAGACGCACGTTGGAGTCGAGTCCGACCTCAAGGGCCGCCACGCGGATGGCGTCGCCCCACTCGTGGATGGACGGCGCCGACTCGCCGGCGACGTAGGCGACGCCGAGTCCCCCGCCGACGCAGAGCTCATCGAAGTCGTCCTCGGCGATGAACTTCGCCAGGATTGTGAGCGACTCGACGAAGCCGATGAGCTCGAAGACCTGCGAGCCAATGTGCGCGTGCACGCCGTGCAAGGTGAGCCCGGGAATCGCGCGTAGTTCGTCAATCGCTTTTCGCGCGTCACCGGTGGCGACCGAGAATCCGAACTTGGTGTCCTCTTGACCGGTGCGGACGAACTCGTGCGTGTGCGCCTCAACTCCCGGCGTGACGCGTACCAGGCAGTTGAGCGGCGAAGAAGGACTGACCAGCGTCGAGAGCAGGGCGATCTCTTCGAAGTTGTCGACGACCAGTCGATGCACGCCGACGGCGATGGCTTGTTTCAGCTCTTCGCCGGATTTGTTGTTGCCGTGCATGATGACGCGCCCGGCCGGCACGCCCGAGCGCAGTACCAGGTCGAGTTCGCCACCGGTCGCGACGTCGATGCAGAGCCCCTCTTCGAAGGCCAGGCGGGCCATCGCGCCGCAGAGGAAGGACTTGGACGCGAAGGCGACGCCGTCGTCGAACGCGCCGGCCGCCTCGCGACAGCGCGCGCGCAGCGTCTCCTCGTCGTAGACGAAGAGTGGCGTGCCGTAGGTACCGGCGAGACCGCGCAACGAGACGCCACCGACGAGGACGTCGTTCGGCGTGATCTCGGCCGTGTCGGGAAGTAGCGACGCCGCGATCGGCTCTGCACTCATAGATGAACTTTACGGGGTGACGTGGTCCCTATCGAATCTGTGGAGCGAATTGACGTGTCGAGTGGCTTCGCGACTCGAGTTGCAGCGTCAACCTTTTACGTAGGAGAGTTTCTCGGAGACCTTGCCGTCGCGTACCCGCATCACGTCCACGCCACGAACGTGCCCGTCGGACCACGAGTAGCGCCACAGTTGCACCACGCGGTCGCCGACCGAGAACGTCTCTTCCGCGTCGAATCGGCTCGACGCGTCCTCGAAGATCGGTGCCCAGGCGCCGCGGATGGCGTCACGGCCCACGTAGCGGGTCCCATCGGGCGCGGGATCGGTGTTGTCAAAGACACAGTCCTCGGTGATCAGGGCAATGGCGCCGTCCAGGTCGTGATTGGCCCAGGTGTCGCCGAACGCCGCAACCACGTCGAGGGGAGCGGGGTCGTCGGTCACTTCGCGTACGAACCCGCGCCGTACCAATCGACCAGGACCACCGGCTCGTCACCCACTACCCAGGCGTCGTGTCCGCTCGGCAGTGAGGTCACGTCGCCAGGTCCGGCGATGAACTCTTCGCCGTCGTCCATCAAGATCAAGATCTGGCCACTGACGTGATACTGGAAGTGCGGCGCCTCGCAGCTTTCGGTCTTGGCGATGGGCTTCACATCGTTGGACCAACGCCAACCCGGCTGCAGCACCAACCGTCCAATTTCACCGCCGCCGATATTCAGGATCTCCGCCTGCCCGTGGGCGAACTTTCGTACCTCGTCGGCCCCGTCGAAACTCCGGTGCTCGGTTTTTTTCATTAGATTTCCTCCCATGCGGCCCGAGCGGGCTCGCGATACCGGAACTTACTTACTAAAAGGTAAGGTGTCAAGTAGAACTGTAGGAGGACCCGTGGGCCGAAACGACACGCAGCAGAGCGACACCGCGACACGGATCCTGGACGTAGCCGAGAGGCTGGTCGAGGTGCGCGGCTTCAACGGATTCAGTTACGCCGACGTGTCCGTCGAATTGGATGTCACCACAGCGGCCCTCCACTACCACTTCGCCAACAAAGCCGATCTCGGCGTGGCTCTGGTTGACCGCTACACCTCACGCTTCGATGACGCTCTTAACGCGGTGGAGGCTCGTACGACGGACGCGCCCCAACGCCTGAGGGCCTACGCCGATCTGTACCTCGAGGTCTTGAGTCGAGAGCGCATGTGCCTATGCGGGATGATGGCAGCCGAACTCGAAACCTTGCCCGAGCCCATGCAGTCAGCGGTCCTGGAGTTCTTCACGCATAACGAGGTGTGGCTGTCACGCGTTCTCAAAGAAGGCAGAAGCCGGGGCACCATTGGCTTCACCGGGTCGGCAAATAAGACCGCGCGCACCATCATCGCCACATTGGAAGGCGCGATGCTGCTCGCTCGGCTCTTCGGCGACGTCGCCGGGTTTCGTTCGGCGACGACGCATCTGTTAGCGGGACTTCGCACGGACTTCGCAGTGAACGACTCGAGATAGTTGCGGGTGGTCGCTCGATAAACTGGACGAACACGGGCGAAAACCCAGTATGCCCTCGTAGCTCAGTGGATAGAGCATTGGCCTCCGAAGCCATGTGCGCAGGTTCGACTCCTGTCGGGGGCACCCAGTTCGGCGTCAACGCCGCCAGAAGAAGTGATGGACGACGCCACTCGGGCTCGGGATCTTCTCCAGGAAGAACCGATCCGTTAGATCATCGGAGCTGTCCCAGAAACGTTCGCCGCGGCCGAGTTCAACTGGCGCGACCGCACAGTGCATTTGGTCGATGAGATCGGCGTCGAGGAATTCGCGCACCGTCTCGACGCCGCCCCCGATGCGGACGTCTTTGCCATCGGCCGCTTCGAACGCCCGATCGAGCGCGTCCCGGGGCGACGCGTCGAGAAAGTGAAACGTCGTGTCGCCCAACGTGAAGGAAGGGCGCAGGTGATGCGTGAGAACGAAGACGGGTGTGTGGAACGGCGTGTCGTCGCCCCACCACCCTTGCCAGTCGTAGTTCTCCCACGGTCCGCGCTGGGGGCCAAACTTGTTGCGGCCCATGATCTCAGCGCCAATGTTGCGCGCGAAGTCGCGAGTGCAGTAATCGTCAAGTCCGTACGTCCCTCCGGGATCGGTCCGGTTGACCCAGTTCGCGGTCGCTCCGGCCCAGAAAAAGAGATCGGCGGGATTCGCGTGACCGAATGGATGTTCGAGACTTTGGCCTTCACCGGAGCCGTAGCCATCGCTGGACACCATGAAATTCTGTACTCGGACGCTCTGTGCCATGGCAGACCTTTCTCGACACCAAGGGCAATGGTTTAGAAATTTATCGCACGTGCCACTGGGCCAGCCGCTGGACCTGCCCTTCGTGGACGCCCGGCAGCCAATCCTTGGAGTACGCGGTTGAGAACCGCGGGTCACTGACATCGCGGCCTCCGCGCAAGGCACGCACGTACGTCCGGTCCAGGTCGATCCGCGCACGTAACTGATCCGTGTCGGCGACGGACCCGTGGCCGGGGACGAAGACATCGACCTCGACCGCCACGCCGTCGAGCGATCGCAGCCCGGCGAGATAGTCCTCGATCGGGTCAGCGCGGGCGTCGAAGTCGAGCAACGGGATCAAGATATCGGAGAGCATGTCGCCGGCGACGAGCACCCGGCGTTCCTCAATCAACAACGCCGCGTGACCCGGAGCGTGCCCTTGATGCTCGACGATCCGGACAGCGGGGCCGTCCCAAGGGATCCACGCCGTTCCGGCAGGTAGGCCGGTGACGAGGCCCAACAGGTCCAGCGGCACCTCCTCGGGGATGCCGTGCCGGCTTGGATCGATTCCCTCCAAGAGCTCTTCTCGGGTTTTAGCGGCACAGCGCGCCGTGCCGTAACGGGGCACCTCACCGAAAGCACCGTGCCAGAGCAGGTGATCCCAGTGAGGATGCGTCGAGAAGCCCGCCACGACGGTCTGACCCGATTCGGCGAGGTCGTTCGCGAGGCACGCCATTTCGTTCTCGTGCACCCCGGGGTCGATGAGCAACACGCCCGCGCGGCCGAGCACCACGACGGCGTTGGCCTGGACGAACTCACTCTGGTGGATCAGCACACCCTCCGCGACCTGCTTCAGCACAGGGCTCCTTTCGCGCGTGCTTGGCACTCCTCGCGGAAACTCTATGGGGCACGTGTCGCAGTGAGGCGTGGGGCGCCAACCACCGAGCAGCGTCGTCGCGACGGCGGGTATTAAAAGATCTGCAACGCCGTCGATTGGCTGAAGCTGGTGGAGGCGGTATCGCCACTCGTGTCCTGGATCGTGGCGAGCGGCGTGAAGGTGAAGGTGCTCGCTGCACCCGCCACCAGTTTGCTCGAGTTGGTGGGGGTTCCGGTCACCGTGAACGTCACTGTCTTGTTGAGGTTGCTGAGACTGAGAGTTCCCGTGGCGGCACTGGTATATCCCGACGTCACGTAGTTCGAGGTCACGGCGAATCCGCCTGAGGAGCTCAGGTTACTGATCGTGATCGTCGTGGCAGAACTTCCTCCGACCAACGTCATCGTCGACGCACCCGCGCCCGTGTTGATCGTGCTGGGCATCACCGCGTAGTTGAACGTCACGGCGAAGGTGTCGCCGACGCCCATGATGCCCACGGTGTTGCCGCTCGCGTTGGTGCTGGCGATGCTCGTAACGACGAACGTCGCGTTGGTCGTTCCGGAGAAGGACGTACTCGCGACGCTGGTCCAGTTGTTCCCCACCAGTGCCTTCACGCTGTAGGTGTAGAGGGTGCTTGCGGCTAGGCCACTATCGGTACACGAGGTGGTCGCGATCGTCCCGTGACATCCACTACCGCTCGGCACGGCCGAACCGTTGCGGGTCACCTGATAACCGGAGGGCGTTGCGCCGCCGCTCGGCTTCACCCAACTGAGCGAGAGGCTGGTCGACTTCGGACTCGTCGCCGCTCCCCCCGTGGGGGCGTTGATGGAGTTGGACTGGCTCTGCGCCGGGTGCGTTCCGTTCGTGAGCACCACCGTCCACGTCGTGGCTCCGGCCAGACTGGCGTTTCCGAAGATCGAAACGAGGACCACGAAGACCACGTAGCGCCGCGATCGCTTAGGCATGACCGTGGTCCGCAACATCGACAATCGGCCCTCTGGGACGGCATCGCTTCCCCGCTCGACGTTCATGTCCAAGGAAGAAAGATTCGGGAGCGTGCGAGGACGCGGACGCTTCACTGCGGTGAGGTACCCAGCAGCTGGTCTCGCGTGTCATCGATCGCTCGTTTCAATCTGTCCGCACCGTGGCTCAATGCCTGGCGAGTGCGTGACCTTCACGGTGGCCGTCGTTCCCTCGCGAGAGAACGACGGCCACCCAGTAACCGCCTCAGCCTGGCGGGGGAAGGGCCAGGCTGAGGGTTCAGATTTAACTCGTCCAGGCGTCTGTCGCCGGGCTCGTCGTGGCGGTGGCGGCACCACCGGTTGCGACAACACCCGTCAACGACGGCATGGAGAAGAACGTCGCGGCGCACGCGGCCGGAGCCGCCGTGGTCATCGAGGCGTCATTGGTGAACGTCACGGTGAGCGACCCACTGGCCGCCACGGTGAGTGGCGTGGTCAGCGTGTGAACACTGCCCGACGTCCCCGTCGAGTAGTTCCAAATCACGTCACTGTTCGCCGACGTACAGCCGGACTGTCCGGTGCCCAGTCCCGAGGTCGTGAACCCACCGGCGTAGGTGATGTTGGTGGGCAGGTCGACGCCGGTGATGGTCACCGGGAATGAGTTCGGGTTGGTGACGGTGGCCACCACGTCGCCGTTGCCGCCCGGATACAGCAGGTTGGTGGCAGAGGGTGACGCCACGGCGCTGATGGTCAGGTTGGCGATGGTCGCCGACTGGCCCTCACCGGATGATCCGGCGCTTAGTCCGACGACCCAGTTCGTGGCGGCGTAGGCGCCTCCACCAACCAGGGCCATTCCGGCGATGGCGGAGACGATCCGCCTGAACAGTGACTTCGGCGCCCGGTGGGCACCACCACGCTTCGAGCGTCGAGTGGTCCGCAACGGGTTGGTCCCAGTGCTTGCAATCGTCGCAGTTTCGGTAGTACGACTTCGCAACATCCTGTCCTCTTTCTGGTTTGTCTGAAATGCCTTATCCGAAAGGCCATCTCATCCACATGGCTTCCCATCAGGGTGAACCAGAAAGACGAATGCCCTTGCGAGATTTATATTGGTTCGCCATCATCAAGAAGCCCCCTAGGAAGCAACAACTTCCGTCCAACTTTGGATGTCTTGTGTACTTGAAACTTGTTCTATCCCGAATGTTTAGAACGGCTAATTGTCAATGCGCAAAAGGCATTTCGTAGATAGCGTCATGAAAAACGTCGAACAGGAGACAGAGATGATCACGGGATTCAAGAACTTCCTCATGAGGGGCGAACTGATCGTCATCGCGGTCGGACTGGTCGTCGCGCTCGCCTTCAGCGCCCTCATCACGTCGTTCACCACCAACATCATCACGCCGCTGATCAACTCGCTCGCCGGCAACTCGACGAAAGGCCCGGGCCTCGGTTGGACGATTAACGGGCAGTTCATCGCGCTGGGGGCCTTCATCTCGGCGATCATCTACTTCGTCATCTTCATGTCGGTCGTCTATTTCGTCTTGGTCGTGCCCTATCGCTCGTACATGGCGCGCCAGGGCACCGTGGTCTTCGGAGCGCCGACGCCCGCGCCTCCGGTGAAGACGTGTCCCGAGTGCCTCTCGCCGGACGTCCCCGCCGCGGCCACCAAGTGCTGGCACTGCGCGAGCGTCATCTCGTAGCGGCCAGTCCGGTCTCGGCCAAGATCCGCGTGGCCACTTCGTCGGGCGCGAGATCGTCGACGTCGATGACGAACGTGGCGACCGCGGCGTAGAGCGGATGACGCGCGAGATACAGATCGCGAAGCGCGCGTGACGGATCGCTCCCGAGGCGCGGCCGCGCTCCGCCGCGCTCCACCCGTTCGCTCAGCGTCGTGATCGAAGCGCGCAGCCACACGACCACACCCGAGTCCACGAGCAGCGCGCGACTCTTCGCGGAGAGGACGACGCCACCGGCAACCGCGATCACCACGGGCGTCGGGTGAGCGATCGCTTCGACGAGGACTCGACTCTCCCACGACCGCAGCGCGTCGTCGCCCTCCTCATCGAAGATCTCTTGCGCCGTCCGGCCGGTGTCGGCCCACAGTTGGGCGTCCGAGTCCAAGAACGGCCACCCCAGTCGCTTCGCGCAGAGCTGTCCGATCGTGGTCTTGCCCGTCGCCATCATGCCGACCAACAGCAGCCGGTCGGTCATATCAGATTTCGTCGCCACGACATGTCGTCCCATTCTCACCGCTGGCAGCATCCGTGCGCGGCGACCACCATTCCGCGATACCCTGAGGCCGCTCGACGATTTAGGCACTTCTTAGGCCCGCACTAGAACCTGTTCAACTTCGACCCCGATACTGAAGTTCGATTCACAGTGCCGAAAAGGAGGTCCCGATGGATTGGGACGACGACAGCTCAGCGGTTCCGGTCAACGACGAACCCACCAGTCCCGCGCCGACGGTGCCCACGGTCACCGTGCGAAAGTCCCATTGGCGACTCGCCAAGAGCCTCAGTGCCCTCGTGCTGGTCGTGGTGATCGGCGGGGCGGGTTTCGTCCTCGGCCACGACATCGTCACCCCGACGCCGCTTCGCTCGGCGGCACCCAAGTTCAACTTCCCTTCGTTCCCCTCCGGGGGTTTCGGCAACGGCAACGCACCTTCCATCCAAATACCGGCGACGCCACAGAACACGAAGGCCGACGCGGCGGCGGCCAAGATCGCCCGCAAGGTCGACCCGGGTCTGGTCGACATCTCCACCACCTTCGCCGGACAGAACGGTACCGCCGAAGGAACGGGCATGATCCTTAGCGCCAATGGCCTCGTTCTGACCAACAACCACGTCGTCGAAGACGCCGCCACCATTTCGGTGCGCGACGTGGCGACCAACACGACCTACGTCGGCACGGTCGTCGGTTACGACCTCAGCGAAGACGTCGCGCTCGTCCAACTGAAGGACGCCAGCGGCCTGACCACCATCAAGACGGCGAACTCGGACAAGGTCTTCTCGGGCCAGAAGATCGTCGGCGTCGGCAACGCCGGCGGCGTCGGCGGCACTCCGAGCTTCGTCGCGGGAAGCGTGGTCGCGCTCAACCAAGCGATCTCGGCCGGCGACGAGACGAATCCGGCAGGCTCTGAGAGCCTGAGCGGACTGATCGAAGTGAACGCACCGATCCAACCCGGTGACTCCGGTGGACCATTGGTGAATCAAAAGGGACAAGTGGTCGGCATGGACACGGCCGGCTCGAGCCTCAACGGTGGATTCGGCTTCAACCCGGGTGGCACCTCGAGTGACCAGGGCTACGCCATCCCTATCAACACGGCCCTGGCGATCGTCTCGTCCATCAAGAGTGGCAACGTGGTGTCGGGCGTCCACATCGGACCGACGGCGTTCTTGGGAGTCGAGTTCGACTCGGCCGCCGCCTCCTTCGGGGGCGCGAACGTGACGAGCGGTGTCACCATCGCCGGCACGATCGCGGGGACTCCGGCCCAATCGGCCGGTTTGGCGGCCGGTGACGTCATTACCTCGATCGACGGTCAGTCGATTACGACGGGCAGTGAACTACAGACGGTCCTGTTGACCAAGAAGCCCGGCGACACGATTCACGTCAACTACGTGAACGCGAACGGAGCCGCCAACACGGTGAGTGTCAAACTCGTCGCCGGTCCGGCCCAGTAGCCGCAACGCACCGTCGCCGCTACACCCAGGTGGCGTGCGTGACCTGATTCGCGGGCACGGCGACGACGTCGGCGATTGATCCGTCGACGCCCAAGATGGCGTAGTCCCCATACTCCAGGCTGGGGAAGACCGCCGCGTAGACGACGCCGTCGCGGCCCTCGCGCGGCAACACCCACACGTGCGTGCGGGCCGTCGGTCGGTCGACCGGGTGGATCTCGACTTCGAGTCCCGAGCGTTCTTCGTTCGACGCGAGGACGAGTGCGCCGAGGTGTTCTCCGACATTGATCACCACGGCGCGACTGGGTAGCGTCGGCGGCGCCGCCTCCACGTGAGTGTGGTCCCCGTCGTGGCCGTGCGCGTGGACGTGCTCGTCGGGGTGATGCGAAACGCCTCCGGGAACGTCCGGATTGAGGCGGACGTCCTCGGAGGCGGAGGGAGAAGTTTCGCGGAGCACTTAACCGGCCATGGCCCGGACCTGCGAGGCCGGGTTGTCGTACCCGTCCCACGGGTCGGCCAGGTACGGGAAGCTCGCGCGGTAGTGCAGGCCGAAGGCTCCCAGGCTCGCGACGGTCTTGGGCTCGGTCGCGCCGACGTCGAAAAGCGCGCCGGCCGCGGCGTCGGGCTTGTAGGTCTTCACGACGTCACCGAGCAGGGCGCCGGCGACGGCCTTGAGCTCGATGCTCACCACGTCGTCGAAGACGCGCCGTCCGTTCGGGAATCCGGCGTTATCGCCGCCGACCACCCCGAGGATGCTCGCCGCGCCGGTCGCCGTGGGCTTGATCGCCACGTTGAGGCGCAGCATGTCGGCCTTGGTCGCGCCGGTGTAGTTCTGGAACCCCGGGAAGAGCGGGGGCACCCCGGTCAAGAGCACGGCGTCGAGGTCCGGTCGGGTGTTCGACGCCACGGCGGCGTAAGCCGCCAGGTTGGGGAACGCGCCGGGGTAGAGGACGTTCAACAGCGACGCCAGGCCCGGGTGGTCGTAGTACGCGGAGTACTGCGAGTCGTTCTTCGGCGCCTGGGAGTTCCAGCGGTCCTTGTGACCCATCGGGATGATGACCTCGTTGATCAGTGGGTTGCCGAGACGCGAGACCTGCTCCCACGGACCGGTGTTGGTCTGGGGCGTGGTGCTGTAGATCTTGGTCTTCTGTCGACTGGCCGTGGTCCACACGCCGATGGTGGAGTGGGCGTCGGTGTAGGTCGTCGGTCGCGCGCCACCCTTGGTCAGCTCGGTGATCGGCACCTGGAGGGCGATGGAGTGCACGTTGGTCGCGGCCAGGGAGTTGACCCCGGCGACGGCTGCGCCCTTCAAGAGGAAGTCGGGTTGGAAGGGGCGCAGGTCGCCGAGGTCGAAGATCGATCCCAGGTCGACGTAGAAGCCGTCGGCGCGTTGGCCGGCGAAGACCTTGGTCGAACCGATGGTGTGGACCGCCTGGTCGGTCAAGGTCGCGTAGTTGGGGATCGAGTTCTTGCCGACGTTGCACGGCGGGCAGGCCAGGCCCCGGCCGAGGATCTTCGACGAGCCGTTCTCCTTCTTGGTCACCGAGTAGAACTGCTTGCGGTTCCAGGTCGTGTCCGTCAAGGACGTGATCTGACCCGTGTTGTACAGGAACGTGTCGTTCGCGCCGGTGTCGGTGAGGACGGTCTCGAAGCGGAACTGGAAGGTCACGTCGGCGTCACCGTTCCCGGTGTTGTCGACGTGGATCTCGTAGAGCACGTCGTCACCGAACTCGAAGAAGTTCGGCCCACCGGCAGGCTGTTGACGAGGGATGTAGTTCGCGATCAGCGTGACCTTGTCCGGGCTGTCGGGGCTGATGAAGGCGTAGAGGTCCGTGCTGTCGGCGACGGGGTCCTTGGAGATTTCCGGTGCTTCTGAGTGGGACGACATGGGTTAGACCTTTCTGATGTGGGTGGAGTTGCGCACTGCGTGGTCGCTTGATTCAGCTGACGTCGCGCACGAGACGCGCGACGAGCGCTCGGTCGTGACGCACGACTTCGCGAGTGCCCACCATGAAGTGGATCTCGCCGGTACTGGGGTTGGGGACGTGGATCACCAGGTTCTCCTTCGAAGACACCGGCCGGACGGTCGCCTCGGCTTTGGTCGCCTTCGGCTTCACCGCGGCGCCCGCGGTGGCGAGCAGCGCCGTCGGAGCGACGGCCACGATTCCCGCGGCGGCGATTCCGTTGCGCGCGACCTTCAGAAAGCCCCTGCGAGAGATGTCTTGCATTGCCACTCCTTTGTCGGCCTACGTTCGTAGGACCAATTGGAGGCTCCGTTGGTTTACGAGTTTCCAACGTCGGCCTCGGTGCGTTGCACTGAGCACTATTCGCCACCACGCTCGAACGCGGATGTCGCCGGAGAGAGTTTCTTAGTCAATCCTCACGAACGCATCGACACCGCTGAACGATGAGGCGTACGAGCGTCGAGTGATTCAGGGAACGATGAGCATGCGCACGGTGTCGGTGACCTGTGCGCCACCCGAGGTCGACCCGGCCATGATCACGACCGGGTCGCCGGACTTCGCGATGCCCGACTGCTTGAGCCGCGTGACGGCGACCTCGCACAGTTCATCGATGTCCTGGGCCGGCGAGACGTAGATCTCTTGCACGCCCCACGAAGAGTGCAGCTGTCGCGCGGTCGCGTCGCTCGGCGTGATCGCCACGATGGGCATCGGCGGCCGGAAACGCGAGATGGCCCGCGCGGTCATTCCGGAACGGGTGCAGGCCACGATGGCGACGGCCTCCTCTTCCATCGCCGCGCGCCAGGCGGCGCCGGTGATCGCGGCGGTGACGCGTGTCGAACGCGTGCCGGATCCGATCTGCTGGACGCCGAGGCTGGCGCCCCAGCCCTGGTAGTCGAAGTACTCCTCGGCGCGACGCACGATGCGGTCCATCGTGGTCACCGTCGCCACCGGGTCATCGCCGATCGCGGTCTCCCCGCTCAACATGACGGCGCTGGCGCCGTCGAGCACCGCGTTGGCGACGTCGGTCACCTCGGCGCGCGTCGGGACCTGTGAGTGCGTCATCGACTCGAGCATCTGCGTGGCGACCACGACGGGTCGGGCGTAGCGCACGCCGTGTCGCACGATCTCCTTCTGGAGGTGCGGGACCTCTTCGATGGGCATGCGCACTCCGAGGTCGCCACGCGCGACCATGATGGCGTCGGAGACCGTGATGATCTCGTCGAGGTTCTCCACGCCTTCGCCGGTCTCGATCTTGGCCATGAGCATGACGTCGTCGCGCCCGAGTGCCGTGCGCACCGAGACCATGTCGAAGGCCGATCGCACGAACGAGACCGCCAGGATCTCGAAGGACTCGGTGTGCAGCGCTTCCAGACGCTCGCGGTCGTCGTCGGTCGGCAGTCGATCGTTCAGCAGCGAGGAGGGCAGCGAGAGCCCGGGCTTGCCCATGACCGTCCCGCCGGAAGTGACGCGGGCGCGGGCCTTGGAGCCGGTCTGCTCGACCAGGAGCGACACCCCGCCGTCACCGATGTGGATCTTGTCGCCCTCGTTGAGCTGGGCCAACACGTGGAGTCGCTCCACGACGATGTGACGCACGCTCGAGGTCTCGTCGAAGCCTTCACTCAACTCGATCTCGTCACCGACGCTGAGGGTGACCGGCGTGGTGCCGAAGGAACCGGCGCGGATCTTGGGACCGGGGATGTCGACCATGATCGCGCGATCGGGCACCAGGGTACGCAGTCGACGGAGCCGTTCGATCCCGGAGGGAATGTCCCCGTGCGCGAAGGAAAGTCGAAAGACGTCCACGCCGGCCACGGCCAGCGCTTTGAGGACTTCGTCACTCTCGGAGGCCGGACCGATGGTGGCTACGATTCGCGTGCGTCGCACGTGGTTCCCTTCGTTACTTTGGACAAGTCTAAGTGATTCGAATTACGCCTTCGAGAAGGTTCACACGGCGTTCACGTTGTCGGGTGACGAACCGGCACGACGACGTCGGCGCCGTCGACGTCGACCACGCGCAACGCCATGCCGTAACACCGCGCCAACTCGTCGCTGCGAATCACGACCGCGGCCGCGCCGTCGAGCACCACCTCGCCGCCGTCGAGCAACACGAGTCGGTCGGCGAACTGCCCGGCCAGCGTGAGGTCGTGGAGCGTAGCCACGATCGTGAGGCCGCACTCGTGGACCTCGCTCTTCAAGAGTTCCAGCAGGTCCATCTGGTGGCGCAGGTCGAGCCCGGTGATCGGCTCGTCCAACACGACGACCATCGTCGACTGCGTGAGCGCTCGGGCGAGCACCATCCGTTGGCGCTCACCCCCCGAGAGCGTCGCCACGTCGCGATCGCGAAAGGCGGCCAGGGAGAGCCGCTCGAGGACCGACTCGACGACCCGGCGGTCGCCGGCGCCCGGCGGGTGGAACAGTCCGTGATGGGCCACCCGTCCGAGGGCCACGTAGTCGTAGACGCTCATGCCGGCGGGCACGACCGGGTGTTGCGGGACCAGCGCCACCCGAAGGGCGCGCTCTCGTTCGTTCATCTCGGCGATCGACTCACCGAGGAGCGAGACCGAGCCGCGCCACGGGCGACGAAGTCCGGCGATCGTCTCGACCAGCGTCGTCTTGCCGGCTCCGTTCGGTCCGATGATCGTGCACCAGGTACCGGGCTCGATCGCCAAAGAGACGTTCGACACGAGCACCTTGGCGCCCGCGCGAACGCTGAGGTCGGTGAGCTCGACCGAACTCATACCGCGACCGGTCGACGAAGGCTGAGGATGATGACGAAGACCGGGGCGCCGATCAACGCGGTGACCACGCCGAGCGGCAACTCCGAGGGTGCGATCACCGTGCGCGCGATGGTGTCGGCGAAGACCAGGAACGCCGCGCCGAAGATCACCGAGATCGGCAGGATCCTCCGATACGACGTCCCCACCAGGAGCCGCACGATGTGCGGCACGATGATGCCGACGAAGCCGATCAGCCCGACGGCCGAGACGATGGCCGCCGTGCCCAGCGACGAGGCGGCGATCACGATGAAGCGCACGCGCCGCACCGGCACCCCGAGGGAGCGTGACTCGTCCTCGCCCACGCTCATCACGTCGAGGGCGCGTCCGGCCCCGACGCAGATGATGATGCAGACGATCACGTACGGAAGGACCAGCCCCACCGTGCCCCACCCGGCGCTGGCGAGCGATCCCAGGAGCCAGATGTAGACCCGGGTGATCGAGCCCGCGCTGGACTGCTGTTGCAAGAAGGTCTGCGCGCTGGTGAGGAGCGACGCGACGGCCACGCCGGCCAAGATCAGCGTCGCGGTATTCGATCGCATCGACCTCCCGCCGATCAACCAGGTCACGGTGACCGCGCCCAGCGCTCCGACGAACGCCAGCACCGGCGTCCAGGTCGGTGTGCCGTTGCCGTGGCTGACGTCGATGATGGCGAACGTGGCGCCGAGCCCGGCGCCGGAGGCGACGCCCAGCAGGTAGGGATCGGCCAGCGGATTCCGGAAGACCCCCTGGTAGGTGCCACCGGCGACCGCCAGCATCGAGCCGGCCAGGAGTCCGATCACCATCCGCGGGGCGCGCAACGTCCACACGACGGTCGACTGCACCGGCGTGAGCGTGTTGTGACCGATGCCCACGTGGGCGAAGATGTCACCGACCACCCGCCACGTGGGCACCGAGGTCGGACCGATGACGAGTCCGCACACGATCGCCACGCAGAGCGCCACGACCGTACCGGCCGTGACGGCGACCACGCGACGTCTCGTGGGCGGATTCGAACTCAACGAGTTACTTCCAGAGCGAGGGGTTCTTCAGCGCGCCCTTCACCGCCGCCGTGAGCTCATTCATCAAGAGGCTCAGGCGCGGGCCCCAACGCGACGCGACGTCGTCGTTGAGTCCGATCACCTCATGGTCCTCGACCGCGGCGACCTTGGAGAAGCCCGGCCGCTTGGCGACCGTCGCCGCCGACGCCTTGCAACAGATCGTGTCGGCCAGGAAGATCATCTTGGGGTTCGTGCTGACGATGTACTCGGCGCTCAACTGCGGGTAGCCGGCGTCGGCCGTGGTGTTCTTCGCGTCGGCGATGTTGACGACCCCGAGGTCCTTCAAGAGCGAACCGACGAAGGTCGAGCTGGTGAGCGAGTAGAAGGTCGTGTCGAGTTCGTAGTACGCGGTCAGCGACTTGCCCGGGTGCGTGGGCATCGAGGCGATGTCGGCGTTGATGGTCGTCTTGATCGACGTCGCCAGTGCGTCGGCGCTCTTCGCGTGGCCGGTGAGCGTGCCGAGCTGCTCGATCTGGGCGAGCGCGCCGGCCACGTTCGACGGCGGCGACTGGTTGATGACCTTCACGCCGACCGCGGTGAGCTTCTCCTTGATGTCGTTGGCGTCAAAGGAGATGATGACCAGGTCGGGCTTCGGTGACGGGTGGGACGAGGACGTCTTGCAGATGCCGATGATCGCCTCGACGCTGGGATTGAGTCCGTCGATGCGCTTCTTCGGCAGTCCGGTCTTGGGATAGTCGGAGTCGGTATCGACCGCTTGCACCTGCTTGCCGGCGCCGATGGCGTAGAGCGTCTCGGTCGCCGTGGGCGAGAGCGACACGACGCAACCGGGTCGGGTGGCCGCGCCGGCACCGCTCGCCATGGTGAGGGGAAGGGCCAGCGCACTCAAGAAAAGCGCGAGGGTCAACCGTAGGGACTTGAACATGGATATCTCCTTTCCGTCGAAGTGGGTTGGGCGACGGATGGATATCCGAACGACCGCTCCTTACCTCGAGAGCTGTCTTTCACATCTCCTCGCGGAAGGCGACCTGGCTTCATGGTCCGAATGCACGACCACTTACAGTTGCGGGACAGCGTTGGAATCTCACCAACTTCGCTGCCGCGAGGCACTTTCGACCTTACCGCATCCATCGACG
Organism: uncultured Acidimicrobiaceae bacterium; assembly: GCA_963703105.1. Taxonomy (GTDB): domain Bacteria; phylum Actinomycetota; class Acidimicrobiia; order Acidimicrobiales; family RAAP-2; genus RAAP-2. The sequence goes on from OY969792.1 coordinate 1,074,128, forward strand.
CGGCCTCGAGAATTTGATGGGTCGCGACCTAGTGTGGGCCCATGGTCCAAGCCCCGAGACGGTCACTGGGCGACAACGTGGTCCAACTCGCCGTCATCGCGGTCCTCATCGGGATTCTGGTGGGCTCGGTCATCTTGCTACGCGACTACATCTCCTCGCACAACTCGAGTCCCCCGACGTCCAAGCCGACCTACAACTTCACCTGTTGCACCGCGTTCAACCCCAACGTCGTCTATCACCCCGGAGAAGTGGTGCGATTGGCGTGGACGCCGGTCGAGGCCCTGCCCGGTGACTACCCGAAGAGGACAATCACACTCACCGCGCTGCTCTCGACGTCCTATCCCAGTCCCGCGGCCATCAAGTCGGCGGTCAAGTCACATTCGTTCAGTCTCACGAGCGGGCCGTTCACCGCCGCGGCCGGTCAACTGCACGTCTCGAACCGTTCGGGGGCGACACCGGTGATGAGCATTCAGATCCCCGGCAACGCGAAGACCGGGTACTACGACCTCGTCGACACGGCGTCCCAAAAAGGTTTCTCCAATACCGGAGCGGCGATCATCAAGATTCGGCGGTAGTGAACGACCCGCGACGAAGGTTCGGAGGCAGACCGAAACCGTCCTTCACGAACTCCAGTACGGAGTAGGCCGCCGCCAGTTGGCCGGCGTCGACACCCGCGACGACCTCGTCGTTGAGCGCGCGCAAGGTGGCGACGACGGCCCTCAGGTACTCGCGACCCTTCGGCGTCAGCTCGACGATCCGGCGACGCGAGTCCACCGTGGAGGGAATCACCCGCGCGAAGCCACGCTCGACCAGACCGCTGACGACCTTTCGCGCCCCTTGGCGCGTGATGCCCAGGGTCGTAGTAAGACTGCCCAAGGCCACCTCCCCGCTTCGCAGGGACCGCAGGACGAGGGGATCGCTTCGTCGGTAGTCCGGGAAACCCTGGTCGCTCAGTCGCTGGGCCATAGCTCGTACCCAGCGTTCGCGCGCCAACGCCAGGACGTCGCCGAAGAGCAGTTTCGTTGGCGAATCCGGCGTCACGCCGCTATTCTAACATTTAGGCAACTAGGTTGCATATACTGATGACCAGTATCTGAGATGAAAGAGGACCACGTGACACAGCGTTCGTCGAGGTTGAAGTCGTCGGGCGTCGTCAACGCCGTCGTGGCGGCGACGACCATCGGTCTCCTCGCTCTCGTCGTCCCCGTCGCCGGCACCGCGTCGGTCGCCGCCGCGTCGACATCGACCGGCTGCGCGGTGGCGTCACCCGGTTCGACGACCTTGTCGCTCAAGGTGAACGGATTCACTCGAACGGTGATCGTGCACGTGCCCAGGGGTTCGACCGGTACCGCTCCCCTGGCTCTGGTTCTCAACCTTCACGGCAGCGGCAGCACGGCCCTCGAACAAGAGGGGTTCACCAAGATGAACGCCACGGCCAACGAAGACGACTTCATCGTCGCCTACCCCCAGGCGTTGATTCCCGAGGGAACCGGTTTCGATTGGAACATACCGGGCGTGCCCTTGCTCGGCGGCGGCGGCGTCCCAGCGGGCTCGGCCAACGACGTGAAGTTCTTGACGACGCTCGTCTCGATAATGGAATCGAAGTACTGCATCAACCCCAAGGAGGTCTACGCGACCGGGTTCTCCGGGGGCGCTCGCATGTCCAGCCAACTGGCCTGCGACGACTCGGGTCTCTTCGCGGCGGTCGCGCCGGTGAGCGGACTGCGACGACCGAAGCCCTGTCCGACGACGCGCGCGGTACCGGTGATCTCGTTTCACGGCTCGGCCGACGAGGTCGACCCCTTCGCCGGACACGGTCAGAAGTACTGGACCTATTCGGTGGCGACGGCCGCCAAGGATTGGTCGGCGCAGGATCGCTGCCGGTCGGTCGCCCATTCGGGACCGGTGGGTGTCAAATTGACGACGTACTACACCTGCTTCAATGGCGCGGAGGTCGAGCTCTACGAGATCATGGGCGAGGGCCACGAGTGGCCCGGTGGACCTACCCTGCCGTCATCGATCACCGCGCTCCTGGGTCCCCAGTCGAATCTCGTGAACGCCAACACGTTGATCTGGGCCTTCTTCCAGGCGCATCCCCTGCCGTAGTCGCCGGTCTCATCCGACCGTCATGCCACCGTCGACGGCGACGTCGGCGCCCGTGATGGCTGAGGCCGCCGGCGAACAGAGCCACACGATCGTGGACGCGACCTCGACGGGTTCGATGAGTCGCCCGATGGGCTGTTGCTGAGCGAACGATTCGGCACTTTCGAGTGCGTAGACCTTCGCCGACGCGTCCAGCAACGCGGTGCGCGTCGAACCGGGACTGACGGCGTTCGCCGTCACGCCGTACGGTGCCAGGTCCATGGCCGTGCCGCGGATCAAGCCCACGACGGCGTGCTTCGCGGCCGAGTAGGCCGCGAGGTGGAAGAGACCCGTGCGTCCGGCGGCCGACGCCACGGCGACGATGCGACCGTGCGCCTCTTTGCCGTTGGCGATCAACGTCGGTGCGGTCGCCTCGATGAGACGGCGCGTGCCGAGCACGTTCACCGACCAGACCGCGTCCCACGCCGCGTCGGTCAACTCCCATATCGGTGCGCCGCCCGCGACGACGCCCGCGCACGCGACCACGGCGTCCAGTCGTCCGAAGTGGCGCGTCGCGGTCTCGACGGCCAGTTGCATGTCCGTGGCACTGCGCACGTCACCGACCAGACCCAGGACCGACTCACCGTGGCGCGCGACGACGGCGTCCAGGTCGCCCGACGTGGCCAGCGCGTAGGGGACCTCGGGAATGTCGCGGCAGCGGTCGACCGCGATCACGCGGTAGTCGTCGTTCACCAGCGCGTCCACGGTGGCGGCGCCGATGCCGCGCGCCGCGCCGGTCACGATGGCGACGCGACTCACTGGCCCAACCGTCGAAAGAAGTCGTCGGGCGCGACGACGTCACTGCGGGAGAGTTCGCTCACGTCGGCCAGGCCGAGGGCGAGCAGCGTCGAGTCGATGCCGCCACGCAACACGTCAAGGACGTTCTCCACGCCGGCCTGGCCCTCCGCGGCCAGTCCCCACAGGTAGGCCCGCCCGATCATGACGGCGTGAGCGCCGAGCGCCAAGGCCTTCACCACGTCACCGCCTCGGCGAACGCCGCCGTCGAGCAGGACCTCGATCTGGTCACCGACCGCGTCGGCGACGGCGGGCAGGGCGCGGATCGGGGCCGGCGTGCCATCCAGGTTGTTGCCGCCGTGATTCGAGACCGACAGCGCCGTGGCGCCGAGGTCGACGACGCGTTTGGCGTCGTCGACTCGACTGACGCCCTTCACCATGAACGGTCCCTCCCAGTTCGACCGCAGCCACGCCACGTCGTCCCAATCGGGTGGAGGACTCTGCATCCACTCGTAGTACGCGCCGAAGAACGTCGGGGGCTTCTCCCCGGGCTTGGCCATGTTCGGCGTCAAAAGGCCCGGCATATGTCCGGTCTTGGCGTACGACCAGAACCATCGTGGACGAACCGCCACTTCCGGCGCGAGTTTCACGACGGCCTTGAGACCGATCTTGTCGGGGATCCACGGACTGCCCCAGTCGCGACCGTTGGCGAAGGACCAGTCGAGCGTCAGGATGATGCCCTTGGCCCCGGCGTCACGCGCCCGGGCCAGTCGCGCGAGCATCGTGTCGCGATCGCCCGACCAGTACATCTGGAAGAGGACCTGGGAGTTGACTGCGCAGACCTCTTCGATCGAGCGACTGGCGAAGGAGCTCAGTCCCATCGCCACACCGCGATTGGCCGCGGCCTTCGCGACCGCGACTTCACCGTCCGGGTGAACCGCCTGGACCCCCGTCGGCGAGATCACGACCGGCATCGAGACCGACTGACCCATGACCGTCGTGGCCATCGTGCGCTCGCGCTTGTTGCCGGCCACGTGCGGCGCGAAGCCCAGCAGGTCGAAGGACTCCAGATTGTCTCTGGAGGAGAGCCCCTTCTCCGACCCCGCGACCAACGCGGCGTACACGGATTTGGGGAGGCGTTTCTCGGCCCGACGCTGGGCGACGGCTACCGACTCAAACCACTTGCTCGCCATCACATCCCCGTTCCCGACTCAATGCGACTTTATCCGAGCCTTCAAATTGGTCCCGGGTCAGCGCGCGGAGATGGCGACCGCAACCTTGCGTGAGTGATCGGGCGACGGCGTCGGGCCGAAGCGTCAGGTTCTTGGCGGCCAGCGCTCTCTCGCCGTGACCGAAGACGCACTCCGGGTCGGGGTCACTCATCTCGAGACCGGTGAAGAACTTCGCCGCCATGCACCCGCCGCGACACGCGTCGTAGGACCCGCACGACGCGCACGCCCCGGCGTTACCCGGTTCGCGAAGCGTGCGGAACAGTTCGCTGTTCTGCCACACGTCGCGAAAGCCGGCGGTGCGGACGTTGCCGGCGCGGAACTCGTCGTGGATCACGAAGGGACAGGCGTAGACCTCGCCGACCGGGTCGATGAGACAGACGACACGGCCCGCGCCGCAGAGGTTGAGCCCCGGGAGCGACTCGCCGAACGCCGAGAGGTGGAAGAACGAGTCGCCGGTCAAGACGTTCGGTCGATCGAGGAGCCATCTATAGAGACGTCGGTTCTGCTCGAGCGTGGGGTGCAGCTCGTCCCACACATCGACGCCCCGGCCCGACGGTCGAAGTCGCGTGAGGCGCAGCTCCGCGCCGTAGTGACGCGGCGAGTGTCTCGAACTCGTCGAGCTGTTCGATCGAGTCTCGCGTCATCACGACCGAGATCTTGAACGGACCGAAGTCGGCGCCCTTCAGATTGTCCATGGCCCGGCGCGCGCTGTCGTAACTGCCCGCGCCGCGGATCCGGTCGCTGGTCGCGGCGTCCACTCCGTCGATCGAAACCTGGATGTCGAGATAGTCGATGCCCGCGAGTCGTTTGCGCCGCCTCGGCGTCGATGCGCGTGCCGTTCGTCGAGAACTTGACGCCCACGTGTTGGCCGACCGCGTGCTCGACGAGATCGAAGAAGTCGCGGCGGATCATCGGCTCGCCCCCACCGATGTTGATGTAGAAGATCTGCATCGCCGCGATCTCATCGATCAGCGCCTTGGCCTCATCCGTGTTCAGTTCCTTGGGGTCTCGCCGTCCCGACGAAGACAGGCAGTGCGTGCAGGCGAGGTTGCAGGCGTAGGTCAACTCCCAGGTGAGACAGATCGGCGCGGCGAGTCCTCGCTCGAATCGATCGCGCAACGAACTCTCAGCGCCCACGGAGAATCCCCGATCGAACGAGCGACGTGAGTGCCGTCAGGTAGCGACCGCGTTGGTCCGCGGGCACCAGAGCGGTCGATGCGCCGCGTCGGCGCTGTCGAACTCCGACATGCGACGAACGACGTCGACGAGCTCGCGGGACTTAAGAAAGACCAAACGCCGCGTGCCGTGGTGATACGCCAACGCGCCGAAGGACTCGTCACGCAGTGAGACCTGTTCGTTCAACTGCCACGGCGCGCTCGAGTCGAAGATGACGGCGGTTGACGTCGTCACGTTTAGTAGACGCCGCAGAGTCCGTCGATGGAGACCTCCTCGACGAGCAGCTCCTCACTCTCCTCGGTCTCCTCGACGGGCTCTTCGATCAGTGTTTCGGTGGGCATGGTTCCTCCTTGGACGTCTCCATTCTGGTCGGTGCCGCGGCCGTCGCCGGACCAAATCGTGCCAGACTCCACCCGTGAGCCAACTTCTCCCCCTGGCCCCTCTCCCGGTCGAGGTCCCCATCCCCACCGGTACCAAAGTGACGCTCGATGAGAACGCCAAGTTCCTCGACCGCGATCTCTTAAGCGGTGGATCACCGTGGCGACTCCTTCGGCTGCCGGGCGGCTCTCGAGCGGTGGCCGAACGGTGGGTGCACGGCAACGTCGTCCAGGTCGGTGAAGAGCGATTCGCGCGCACGCTCGTGCAGCAAGGACTCCTGCATCCTCTGTATCGGGCGGCTACGAACGCCGACGACGTCGACGTCGTCGTTCCGGTTCGCGACGACGTTGATTCGCTCGGTCAACTTCTGGAGTCCTTGCGGGGACTCCACGTCACGGTGGTCGATGACGCGTCGCGTGACGCCGACGCCGTCGCCCGTTGCGCGCAACGTTTCGGGGCCGACCTCGTGCGTCTCGGGAGCGAACGAAGGACCGGGTGGCGCACGCAACGCCGGGGCCCGCGCCACGTCGCGACCGCTGTTGTGGTTCATCGACGTCGACGTGTCCATCGACAACGCCCTCGACGTGCTGTCGCGGCTGCAGGCGCACTTCGAGGATCCGCTCGAAGGCGCGGTCGCTCCCCGCGTCCGCGGCACTCAAGGTCCCACGCTCCGCGATCGGTTCGAACAGCGGTTCAGCCCCTTGGACATGGGAGATCGCAGCGCGCTGGTCATTCCCAACTCCGGAGTCCACTTCGTACCGGGCGCGTGCCTGCTCGTTCGACGCAGCAGTTTCGGCGACGGCTTCGATCGAGTCACTTCGCTACGGCGAGGACGTCGACTTCGTGTGGCGACTTCACGACCGGGGATGGCTCGTTCGCTACGTTGCCGACGTCGTCGTCTTTCACCGGGCCCGGGACACCTGGCGCGGGTGGTGGGGCCAGCGCCTCCGCTACGGTCAGTCCTCGAGCGAGCTCGCCAAGCGGCACGGCACGCGGCTCGCGCCGTTTCGCGCGGACACCTGGACGCTCCTCACGTGGACCACCGCCCTGGTCGGCAAACCGATGGTGGGACTTCGCATCATCGACGCCGCCCGCGATCAACTTCGCGAGCGAATGCGCACGACGACCGACAAACGCCGACCAGGTGGCCGGAGAACTCGTCGGAAGGGGTATGGTTCGCGCCGGCCCGTTGATGGCGCGATCAGTGGTACGGACGTTCGGCGCTGTGGTCGTGCTGACCGCGCTGCATCCCAAGCTGCGCCGTCGCGCGCTCACGCTCTTCGTGGTGGGCACGGCGTATCGCTGGCGTTCGGCCCGACTACGCGCCAGCGACATACCTCTCGGCGTCGCCGACGACGTGGCGTACGGAGCTGGCGTCATCAGCGGCGCGGTCCGCTCTCGTTCCCTCGGCGCGCTCAAGCCTCACATCACCAAGTCGACGCTCGGACTCCGCAACGTCCTCGGGCTCAAACCCGGCGTCGGCCGGCCTCTAGCGCGGTGACCTTGCGCGACGCGATCACGGTCAACTGATCGGCTGACGGGAGACGCCCGAGGGGTCGCGACCGGCGAAGAGCCAGCCCACGATCGCCGCGATCGCCGGCATGCCGAGGAGAATGAGGAGCAGGTCACCGAATGGGATATTGCTGAGCGCCGATATCCCGCCGTTCAAGCGAGTTACTTCTCAACCATCCGATCATCCCGATATAGCCACCTCCCACGCCCAGCAACGCGCCGAGGAATCCGAGCGCACCCGCCGTGGCGGCCGTCAACGTTCGGCGCGTGTAACTCGACGCTCCCGCCGCAGTGAGCGTGCGCAGGTCGCTCGCCGTCTCGCTGCGAACGAGTCCGACGGACATACCCAGAACGCCGAGCGCGATGAGGATCCCGAATAGCGTCGCCGTCGAGGTGATCGACGACGACGTCGGGATGTCGTTTCGAGATTCAACCGAAAGCTGCGACGTGGAGGCCGTCAGCTGGGCGTCGCTGATCTGGACCGCGGTGAAGGCGGTGGCCCCCTGCACCAACCAGTCCGACGTACTTGCGGTGATGTGGAACTTCTTCATCGCGTACTCGGTGATGACCGTATTCGGAGCCGACGTGCCCGCGGGTAGCGCCGACAGGTATTGGATGAGTGGGTGCACTTGGCAGCCCGCCCGGACCGTACAGGTTTGACTTGAGGTCGCGGACGATCCAGGGGAACCGGCGGCCTTGTTGCCCGAGGAGTACTGGAAGACGAGGCCCGCGACACTGGAGAGACCGGGTCGCGAGCTCAGGACCTCCGCCTTGGGATCGATCTCGGATTGCGTGATGCCGTACTCGCGTAACAACTGCGGCGTGGCGACGTAGATCTGTCCGCTCCAACTTCGACCGCCTTGGGTGCCGACCAGTTGGGCGTTGGGCGTCTCGAGCGCCACGAGCTGTGCGCCGAGATCCTTGGCGATCGTCGAGGCGCCCGCCGCTTGCTGCGCGGGCGTGGCGGTCTCGAATTTCACGTTATTGACCGGCACGAGTTGGCCCTTGGAGTTGCGGCGCACGGGCTGCGAACCCCTTGGTGGATTGGCCATGTGCAGCGCCATCTGGGTCGAGGCGAGGTTCGGTCCGGCGTAGTCCAAGACGTTGGCGAATCGCGACGCCGCCGCGAGGATCACGATCACCGCGACCAGCACGCCGATGCTGATCGCCGAGAGGGCCGAGCCCGAACGGGCGCGGTAGCGGGCGAGGTCGCGCAACGCGAGCCGCATGGCGATTGGCGCGCGACGACTGAGTCGACCGGTCATCGAAAGAAGGAACGGGGCGAGGAGAATCAGTCCCGGCACGAGGAGCAGGAGCCCTAGGAGGAGCTCGGGGGCGCCGGCGCTGCCTCCGCCTTTCACCGCGCCACCGGAGTAGCCGAGCAGGAGGAAGGACGCGGCGAGGAAGATGATCCCCGGTACGGCCGAGCGGTGAATCTGGCGAGCCGGCGCTGGTCGACCCGACAGCGCGACGACGATCGGGACCCTCGTCACCGCCCGAGCCGGACGAGAGGATGAGAAGTACGCCGCGAGAACCGCCAGGACCATGGCGGCGATCACGACGAGCCACGGTATGGCGGAGACCGCGAATGTCGTGGTGCGCACTCAACTCCAGGTGCGGTCGGTACGCCAGCCAGGCGACGAGCCCCAAGAAGAAGCCGAGGATCGCACCGGCGAGGCCCACGATGGTGCCGTTCGCGCTGATAACGCGGCGAACGTGCCGATCGGTCGCACCGATCGCCTGCAACATTCCGATCGAACGCATCCGGCGCTGCGCCAGAACCGTGAAGCCACCGATCGACACCAACGCGATCAACAGCATGCCGAGGACCAACGCCGCGAGGGAGATCGTCTCGGGATTCAGTGGATTGGACTGGGCCACCGAGGCCGGCGAGTTGATCTGGACGCCCTTGGCCAGAGAGTGCAGCGACGAACCAGGAGCGTCGAACAGCACGGTGACGTTCGTCGGGTTGGTCACCTGTCCCGGTATGACGAGGGCGAACTCATCGAGCAGGCTCTGCGGATTCACGACGATGCCCACGACGCGCCGACTCACTCCCCCAAGGCGCGAAGTGCCGCCGACGGCCAGATGGAATTCCGTGGCCACGGTGCTCGTCACGGCGATTTCGGAGGCGCTCGTCGGGAAGTGACCGGACAGGAGCGACAGCATCGGTCCGCCGTAAGGTCCGTTCGCCGCTTGGGCGCGGAGTTGATACGTGTCGATGGAGCCGGGGACGGGCAACGTCTGGTTCTCGATGAGTTGCGACGTGCCGACGTGATCGACCTTGGCGATGAAACTCTGCGCCTTCGTTCCGTAGGTTGGGAACGATGAGGAGAACTCCGCGGTGCCGAAACCAGCGTTCTTCGATGGCGGCGTGTTGATCGCGACGGCCGAACCGACGATGGTGGCGGCGACGGCCACGGTGATGAGGGCGAGGATCAGGAACTGTTGACGCCACTCCCGGCGAAAGAGACGCCACGCCCAACGCGTCACGGCGCGACGCGCGGCCACGCCTCCTTCGGACGGGCGAGGTACCTTGCGATCGATGACGGCGTCCATCGCTATGCCGGGTTCACGACGTCGGGATTGAGCAACGCTTCGGGGCTCGGTGGCGTGAGCGTCTCGTCCACCGCTTTGCCGTCGCGCAAGAACACCACTCGATCGGCCCACGACGCGAGTTTCGCGTCGTGCGTCACGACGACCGCGGCGACGCCGCCGTGACACGCGTTCAGGATCATTCGCATCACGGACTCACCGTTGACCGAGTCCAGCGCCCCCGATGGCTCGTCGGCGAGCAACAGACTGCGCTCACCTACGACGGCGCGCGCGATGGCGACGCGCTGGCGTTCGCCGCCGGACAACTGGTCGGGGTAACTGTCGGCTCGGTCGCCGAGTCCGAGACCCTCGAGCGCCGCCAGCCCCTTGGCCCGCGCCTTCTTCATAGTCAGACCGTCGAGCTCGAGCGGCAAGGAAACGTTCTCCGCGGCCGTGAGGCCCGGGAGAAGGTTGAAGTCTTGGAAGACGTAACCGACCGAGCGGCGCCGAAGACGTGCCTTGTCGTTGCGCGACATGCCCTTCAGTCGGGCGCCGTCGATGAGTACTTCTCCACTCGTGGGTTCTTCGAGGCTACCGGCGATGGTCAGCAGTGTCGATTTGCCGGAACCACTCGGTCCCATGATCGCCACGAGTGAACCACGATCGACCTTGAGTTCGATGTCGGTGATGGCGTCGACCTCGGTGTCGCCTTCGCCGTAGACCTTGGTTACTTGATGTAGTTCGAGAATGCTCATTGAGGTGCTCCTATCGTTTTGCGAATATTGGGAAGTGCCGAAGTGCTCTGCGGCTGAGCGTCAGTGAGGGCTCGCCGCAGACGGCCGTCAGCCGAATCGAGCCATCGCACGACCGAGTCCAGGCGGAACAGTTCGGCGTCGACGGCCAACGCGAAGGCCAGGTCCAATCGGGACTCGTCCTCCTTGAGTCGCGTCCACTGCTGCATCAGCTGAATCAGGTAACGGCGATGCACCTGGATGACGTCGTGGACATTGACGTCGGGCAGGCGCGACGCCACGAGCACTTTGATGACGAGTTCGTCGCGCGGCGGTTCCGAAAGATCCGGCGGCGTACGAAGCCAGCGCGAGAGCTCCGCACTCCCCGATTCGGTGATGCGAAAGTTCTTTTGGCGCTCGTCGGCCTCGACGTTGTCGGACTCGGCGAGGCCGTCGCGCTCGAGTCGCTGCAGCGTGGTGTAGACCTGACCGACGTTGAGCGGCCAGACCTCACCCGTACTCGACTCGAACTCCTGTCGGAGTTGGAAGCCGTATTTTGGACCTTCGCTCAAAAGGGCAAGCAACGAGTGGCGGATGCTCATATTGACCTCGCGCAGATATGCATACTGAGTATGGTACTCAGTATGCTTACCGCTGTCAATACAATAAAACCCTTAGATCACTGGGGATCGGGGAGAAACCCTAACTTCGGGTTGATCGGCGAACTGATCGTCACTTTGGATCACTAACTCCCACCGTTCGCTCTCCCCTTTTCGTCGCCCCCATTGACAGTAGGACGTGGCCCAAATTGCGGCAATCGGGGATATCCACCATCGAGAGCCGTATCGAGGCGCTCAAATCAGGGTTAACCCTCATCGGTGCCGAGAGCGGTCGGATCGGCGCGCTCTTCTGCGCTCGCCCGGTTACTGCGAGTCGAAGGTGGCCTCTCCTAGAAGCGAACCACTCCCCGGATGTTTTCGCCCGATTCCAGGTCGTCGTAGCCCTTTTGCACTTCGTCGAGTGTGTACTCCCGAGTGACCAACTCGTCGATCATGAACTTGCCCTCATTGTGCAGGCGAAGGAGTAGTGGGATCTGAAGACGAGGCGCTTGGGAGCCGAAGACGGTGCCGCGTAGTTCCTGGTTCATCATCGAGAACATGAAGAGATTGAGGTCGACGGACGTCTGATCCCACGCCGCGAGACCGGCCGCGACGACGACGCCGCCTTTCGCGGTAATGGAGCGAGCCTGTTCGATGATCTCGCTCGTAGCTTCACCGACGGTGATGATCACGACATCGCAGTTCTTGCCCCACGTGAGGTCGGGCAGTATCGTGAACGCCGCTTCCAAGGTCGTCGTCGACCCGTGAGTCGCACCGATCTTCATCGCGCGGTCGATCTTGGACTGGTTGGTGTCTATGGCAACGACGGCTCGCGCGCCGGCGTGTAGTGCCCCTTGAATCGCGGCCGACCCGAGACCCCCACAGCCGATCACCGCGACGACGTCGCCGGGCTTCACTCCTCCACGGTTGACGGCGGCGCCGAAGCCGGTCGAAATTCCACACGAGAGCAGCGCGGCCGCTCGAAGGTCGTACCACGGCTCGACGCGGATTACCGAGGCCTCGTGCACGACGATGTACTCGGCGAAGGTCCCCAGGTTGCACATCCGATTGACGTTCGTCTCGCCCAGGTGGTGACGCCAGGTGCCGTCCGAGATCATCGGACCGGCGAGCGTGCCGGCCGCCATGTCGCATATATATGGCCGCCCGGAGATGCAGAACTCGACATTTCCCGCACGAAGGTATGAACGACGTCGCCACGTGATCGCCGACCTTCACCGACGTCACGCCGTCACCGACCGACTCGACGACTCCGGATCCCTCGTGCCCGCCGATGATCGGGAACATGGTCGGGCGTCCAGAAAGCATCTCGAGGGCCACCGGCGCCTGGGACAATGCGCCGGTCTGCAGATGCAGGTCCGAGTGGCACAGGCCGGAGAAGGCCATCTTGACCCGGACCTCGTAGGCGTGGGGATCGTCGATCTCGATGGTCTCGGTGTGCCACGGAGCGTGTACCTCACTGAGGATTGATGCCTGGACGTCCATTAACTTCCCCCGTTCAACGGGTCCTTCGACCCGCGAAGCCACTTTACCGACGGTGCGGCGGTCGTTGCGAGTCGAAATTACATCTGTTCCGGCGCGTCGATGCCGAGCACCGACAGCCCGGTCGACAGCGTGCGCGCGGCGAGGTCGCACAGCGCCAGTCGCTGGTCGCGAAGCGCGACCTTCCGAGGTCAACACCGGACAGGCGTCGTAAAACGCCGTGAGACGCTGCGCCAGGTCGAAGAGGTAGACGCAGAGGCGGTGCGGTTGGAGTGACGCCAGAGAGGACTCGAAGGCCTCGGGGAACGCGAGGAGTCCCAGTGCCAGGTGACGTTCCTGCGGGGTGTCGAGTGAGAACGAGACCGAGGCCGGCTCCCACGGTGAAGCCGAGGCGACGAAATATAGACCGTAGGCGCGCGTGCGCGTACTGCAGGTACGGACCGGTGTCACCCTCGAAGGCGATCATGCGATCGAGGTCGAAGATGTAGTCGTGATGCCGATCGGTGGAGAGGTCGGCGTACTTGATGGCGGCGCGCGCAATCTCGACGGCCAGCTGTGTCCGGGCCATCTCGTCGAGGTCCGTGTTGCGCTCCTTCAGCGCCGCGTCGGCCCGCTCGACCGCCCCACCGAGCAGTCCGGCGAGCTTGACGGTGTCGCCGCTTCGTGACTTGAACATCTTTCGATCGGGGCCGAGCACGTTGCCGAAGGTCACGTGCTCGCAGCGCACTCGATCGGGCAGCCACCCGGCCATGCGCGCGACGGCGAAGACCATTTCGAAGTGCTGGGCCTGCGGCACCCCGACGACGTACAGCATCTCGTCGGCGCCGAGGTTGTCGACCCGGTCGCGCACGGCGGCGAGATCGCTCGCGGCGTAGCCGAAGCCATCGTCGCTCTTTCGAACGATGAGTGGCAACGGTTCGCCGTCGCGGTTCGTGAAGCCCGGAGGAAAGACGCACAGCGCGCCGCCGCTCTCGACGATCAGACCTTTATCTTGGAGATCGGTCACCACGCCATTCAGCATGTTGTCGTAGAACGACTCACCGACGACGTCGTTGATCGTGAGTGTGATGCCGAGGTCCTGGTAGACGAGATCGAGGTAGGCGATCGACTGATCCACGATGATGCGCCAGAGCCGCAACGTCTCGGGGTCTCCCGCCTGCAAGGCGACCACGCGCGCGCGGGCGCGCTCCTTGAAGGCGTCATCGGCGTCGAACTTGGTGCGGGCCTCCTTATAGAAGCCGTCGAGGTCGCCAATGGAGAACGTGGCGCCGCCCTCGCCACGGTCTAAGAGGTGCTCGATCAGCATCGCGAACGGGGTTCCCCAGTCGCCGACGTGATTGCGGGCGATGACGCGGTGTCCGGCGAAGCGGTACATGCGCGCCAGCGCGTCGCCGATGACGGTGGAACGCAGGTTGCCGACGTGCATCTCCTTGGCGACGTTCGGCGCGGAGTAGTCGATGACGACGGTCTTCGCCCTGGCCACCGACTCGATCCCGAGACGGCTGTCACGACGCAACACCGTCAATTGTTCGGCGAGAAACGCCGGACTCAGGGTCAGGTTCAAGAATCCCGGTCCCGCGATCTCGACGGTGGCGACGTCGGTCAACTCGGCGTGAGCCACTATCTCTTCGGCGACCTCGCGCGGTGGTCGTCCCAGACGCTTGGCGAGCGACATGACACCATTCGCCTGGTAGTCGCTCCGATCCGACGTGCGCAACACCGGGTCGGCCCCCACCTCGAGGGTGTCGAACGCGCTTTGTAACCGTGACGCAAGCGTGTCGTAGGTCGACGTCATGGGAAATAGTCTCGCACTTCGCCCACGACGCCATCGCCCACGAGGCGAAACGACGTCACCGCGAACACGGCAGAATGGGACTATGACCTCACTCAACTCCTTCGGATCCCAGATGACGCTCAACGTGGAGGGACGTGAACTCACCTACTACTCACTTCGCTCGGACGCGACTGTCGGCGCTCGGCGTCGACCGACTCCCGTATTCCATCAAGGTGCTTTTGGAGAACCTGCTTCGACACGAAGACGGCGTGAAGGTCACCGCCGCCGACATCGAGGCCCTCGCGCGGTGGGGCGAGAATCCTTCGCGCCACGGTGAGGCCGCCGGTGAAGACGCCAAGGAGATCGCCTTCACGCCCGAGCGGGTCCTCATGCAAGACCTCACCGGAGTGCCGGCCGTCGTCGACCTGGCCTCGATGCGCGACGCCATCATCGCCCTGGGCGGAGACCCGAACAAGATCAATCCGCTGGTTCCGGTGGAACTGGTGATCGACCACTCGGTGATCCTGGAGCGTTCCGGCACGTCGGAGAGTTTCGACGAGAACGTGGTCATCGAGTACGAGCGCAACATCGAGCGCTACACGTTCTTGAAGTGGGCGCAGAGCTCCTTCGAGAAGTTCCGCGTCGTGCCTCCGGGCATGGGCATCTGCCACCAGGTGAACCTCGAGCACCTCGCACGCGTCGTCTTCGAGCAGGACGGCGTGGCCTACCTCGACACCTTGGTCGGCACCGACTCCCACACGACGATGGTGAACGGCCTCGGCGTGCTCGGCTGGGGCGTGGGCGGCATCGAGGCGGAGGCCGGCATGCTCGGCCAACCCACCTCGATGCTCATTCCGCCGGTGGTCGGTCTTCGCCTCTCCGGGGCGCCGCGCGAGGGCGTCACCGCGACCGACGTCGTGCTGACGATCACCGAACTACTGCGCAAGCACGGCGTCGTCGGCAAGTTCGTCGAGGCCTACGGCCCCGGCGTGGCCTCGCTCTCCCTCGAGACGCGCGCCACGATCGGCAACATGTCACCGGAGTACGGCGCGACCTGCGCGATCTTTCCCATCGACCAGTTGACCGTCGACTACTTGGCCTTCACCGGTCGCACGAAGGATCAGCTCGACCTCGTGGAGGCGTACGCCAAGGTGCAGGGCCTCTGGCACGATCACGGTGCCGCGCGAGCCGATCTACTCGGAGTACGTCGAACTCGACCTCACCTCGGTCGAGCCGAGTCTCGCCGGGCCGAAGCGGCCCCAGGACCGCGTGTCCCTCTCCGGCGCGCGCGGCGCGTTCCTCGACGCCCTCGGCCGCGAACCCAAGGAGGTCCACGGGGTCGAGATGGCCGAGACGCTGCGTGAGGGCGCCGTCGTCGTGGCGGCCATCACGTCGTGCACGAACACCTCGAACCCTTCGGTGCTGGTCGCGGCCGGTCTGGTCGCCAAGCGCGCCGTCGAGCTAGGACTGAGCGTCAAGCCCTGGGTGAAGACGTCACTGGCGCCGGGCAGTCGCGTGGTCATGGACTACCTGGAGCGCGCCGACCTGGTGAAGCCCCTCGACGCCCTGGGCTTCTATCTCGCCGGCTACGGGTGTACGACGTGCATCGGCAACACCGGCCCGTTGCTCGCCGGCGTCTCCGAGGCCGTCAACGAACACGACCTCTCGGTCGTGTCGGTGCTGTCGGGCAACCGCAACTTCGAAGGCCGCATCCACCCCGACGTCAAGCAGAACTTCCTCGCCAGTCCGCCGCTGGTCGTCGCCTACGCCCTGGCCGGGACGATGGAGATCGACCTGGCCAACGAGCCGCTCGGCATCGGCACCGACGAGCGGCCGGTCTTCTTGGCCGACCTCTGGCCGAGCGACGCCGAAGTGGCCGAGGCCGTGCGCTCGTCGATCACGCCGGCGATGTTCGAGGAGCGCTACGCCAGCGCCTTCAGCGGCGACGAGCGCTGGCAGAAGGTTCCGACCACCAACGCCGTCACCTACGCCTGGGACGCCGCGTCGACCTACGTGAAGCTCCCGCCGTACTTCGACGGGCTCACCATGGAGCCGGGCGTGGTCGACGGACTTCACGGGCGCGCGCGTGCTGGCCAAACTCGGCGACTCGGTGACGACCGACCACATCTCGCCCGCCGGCAACATCCGCGCCACCTCGCCGGCCGGGAAGTACTTGATCGACGGCGGCGTCGAAGGCGGCCGACTTCAACAGCTACGGCACCCGTCGGGGCAACCACGAGATCATGGTGCGCGGCACGTTCGCCAACATCCGCATCCGCAACCAGCTGGCGCCCGGGACCGAGGGTGGCGTGACCTTGAAGCTGCCCGAGGGCACCGAGATGTCGATCTTCGACGCCGCTATGGCCTATCAGGCAGAGGGCACGCCGCTCATGATCATCGCGGGCAAGGAGTACGGCACCGGGTCGAGTCGCGACTGGGCGGCCAAGGGCACCAAGCTGCTCGGCGTGAAGGCCGTGCTCGTCGAGAGCTACGAGCGGATCCACCGCGCGAACCTCGTGGGTATGGGCGTCTTGCCGCTGCAGTTCCACCCCGGCGACAGCGCCGCGACCTACGGCCTCGACGGCACCGAGACGTTCGCCATCGCCGGGCTCGACGCGTTGAACCGCGGCGATACCGTGCCGAGCGTCACGCTCAGTGCGACGCGCACGAACGGCGAGGTGGTCACCTTCGGCGTACGGCTACGGATCGACACACCGACCGAGGCGGAGTACTTCCGCCACGGGGGCGTCCTCAACTTCGTACTGCGACACCTCGCACAGAGTTAACCCTTCATGGCGGCCTCGGCCGCCACCGCCGCGGCGTCGGTGCTGTCGAACAGCGCGATGGTCTTGATGGCCGCATTGGTCGACTTCGTGAGGCGCCGCTTCACGGTGTCGTTCGCCCTCGAGAACGCAAAAGAGATCTTGTCCGCGTCGAGGTCGGCCACCACCTGCGCCAGGGCGGCCATTCCCGTGTAGTCAATGTCGGAGATCGCGACGGCGTCGACGATCACGTGTTCGGTCTCGGGGAACTTGGCCAGCGCGTCGTGCATCGCGCGGCGAAAGATCCCCGCGTTGGCGAAGAACAGTTCCTCGCCGAAGAGCACGGCCAGGATGTGGTCGACGCGTTCGACCCCTTCTTCTTCTTCCGGTTCCCAACTCGTGGTGCCCGTTCGGCGACCCAACTCGACCATCCGCGGACGAGCCGAGCGCCACGTCTGATCGAGGATTGCCAGTCCGACGGCGATGCCGAGGCCCTGTTCGACCCCGATGAAGACGACCCCCAGCGCGGAGATGAGGGCGAGGGCGAACTCCCAGCGACTCGCCGCCAGGATCTTGTGGAACTGGGCGACCTTGATCAGGCGGCCACCGACGAAGAGCAAAATCCCGGCCAGCGCGGCCAACGGGATCATGTGGGCGAACTTGGCGAAGGGCGAGAGCACCAGGGCGCCGGCCCCGGCCACGAGCAGGACCAACTTCGTGCGACCACCCGCCAGCTTCACCACCGTCGTTCGCGCCGGACTGGCGTTGACCGGGAAGGCGCCGACCAGCCCGCAGGCCACGTTCGCGAGTCCGATGCCCACGAAGTCGCGGCTGATGTTGTCGGCGATCGCGAGGTCATCGGCGGTCGTGCGACAGGTCGCGGCGCTCTGACTGAGTATCACCACCACCAGCGTGAGGGCCGTCGTGCAGACGACCCCCCACTGCGATCCGCTCAACCAGTGCAGGCGCCAGTTCGGCAGTCCGGCCGAGACCGTGCCGAGCTGTTTGACGCCGTGGCTGGCGAGGGACGCCGTGGCCGTGAGTATCGTCGCGGCCAGGACGCCGGCCAACGCCCAGGGCAACTTGGCGTTGATCTTCTCACCGACCACCATCACGACCAACGTGCCCAGGGCGATCACGACGGACCACGTGCTCACGTGACCGAACTGATGACTTATCCACTGGAGCCGCGAGAGAAAGGACTCACCGCCCGAAGGGACACCGAGGACCCGGGGGAGCTGGTGGGTGATGATGATGACCCCGATACCGGCCATGAAGCCCGCGACGATCGGCAACGAGAGAAAGTCCGCGAGCCAACCGAGCTTGAGTAGCCCGATGGCCATCACGATCAGTCCGGCGACGACGGCCGTCGCGGCCACCAGTTCCATGTACTCGGCCGAGGACGCGGGCGCCAGGCGCAGTAGCGCGACGGCGAAGAGGGGCGCGATGGTCGAGTCGGCGCCCACCGAGACGATTGGGTTGGAGCCGATCACGAAGAAGACCAGGGACGCCGTGATGAAGGCGATCATCGCGGTGAAGGCCGGCACTCCGGCCAACTGCGAGGTGGCGAGCTGTTCGGGGATCGCGATGGCGAGCAGCGTGATACCGGCGAGGAACTGACCAGAGAAGTTGGCGCGCGTGACACCCGCGAAGATCTGATTCAGTCCGCGCGTGTCACGACGTTGAGCAATCGGTGTGCGATTGGTGACGGGCGCGCGATCCATTGACGACACACTAGGACCGGTCGGATTCGGCTACGAGGTGATGACGACCTTGAAACCTTCGGCGAGACGGCCCTTGTCCATCCCCGCGCTCTTCGCGACGGAACGAGCCCACTGCTTCAACATCTTCTTGAGACCCTTGTTGTCGCCGACCTGACTTACGTGGCGCTTCAGGGCGGCGTGCTTGTACTTGAAGCGCTTGGTGATGTCGACCACCATGGTGGCCTGGCTCCCGCTCAGCCACACGACGGGGACCGAGTGCGGCGTCAGTCCCTCGCGCAGCAGCTCGGGAAAGGCGTGGGGGTTTCGCGCGTCGGGGTAGACCGCGCGCATCGTGGCCTCGCCCGAAGCCATGTGGTCGGGGTGGCTCGCGCGCATTCGCTCCCAGTTGCGCTCGGGGCTCTGGGTGATGACGAGGTCCGGACGGTGCGTTCGGATGACCCGCGCGATTTCACGACGCAGCAACAACGTCGGCTCCACCTGGCCGTCGGGCCAGCGAAGGAATGTGATATTCGTCACTCCGACCTCGCGACCGGCGGCGCGCTGTTCGGTCTCTCGAATCTCCGAGCGCTCTTCACGAGTGAGCGTCGAGCCGTCACCGCCGGCGTCGCCCGAGGTGACGAGGCAGTACGCAACATCGACGCCCTTGCTGGTCAAAGTTGCAATCGTTCCGGCGGAGCCGAAATCGACGTCATCGGGGTGAGCAACGACAACCAGGGCGCGTTTCATGGACTTGTTGTACTTGAAGACGGGCAAGGCCTGCTTCTTTTTGCTCACAGTACCGAGTCCTCCCGGGTCGGATCCCAGGCCGCCAAGTCCTTCAGGTGCGGGTCGTTGGAAAAGACCTCCACGATCGGTCGTTTCAGTCCTAGACGACGCATAATCACTTCCGCCTCAATAATTTGGTTCCACAGTAACAAAGAGACCACAACGCCCGTCGAGCCGGCGCGGGCCGTTCTTCCGGAGCGGTGGAGGTAGGCCTTCTGGTCTTCGGGGGGGTCGAAGTGGATTACGCAGTCGACTGCGTCAATATGCAGGCCGCGCGCGGCGACGTCGGTCGCCACCAGGACGGCCAGACGGTCGGCCGAGAAGTCATTCAGGGCCTTTTCGCGCTGGCTCTGGCGAAGGTCGCCGTGGATGGCCGCCGCGTCGACGCCCTCTTTTTGGAGCTGTTCGACGAGCCGGTCGGCCCCGCGCTTGGTGCGACAGAAGATCAGCGTCTTGCCGAAGGACGAGCAGATGGTGGCCGCGACCTTGATCCGGTCCATCTGGTGGACGTTCAAGAAGTGGTGCACCATCAACGAGACCGTCTGGGTGTCGCTGGCGACCTCGTGGAAGACCGGGTCGGTGAGATAGCGCTTCACCAAGCGGTCGATGGCGCCGTCCAGGGTGGCTGAGAACAGAAGGGTCTGGTGGGGCCGTTCGGCGATGCGCCGCAGGACCCACTCCACCTGGGGCATGAAGCCCATGTCGGCCATCCGGTCGGCCTCGTCGAGCACCAGTACGTCGAGGTCCTCGACGTTGACCTCGCCGCGGTCCCCGAGGTCGATCAGGCGTCCGGGAGTGGCGATGATGACGTCACAGCCGCGCCGAAGCGACTTCACCTGTCGCTCGATGTCGGCGCCGCCGTAGACGGCGTTCACGTGAAGCCCGAGCGCGGCCCCGAGTGGCTTCAGGACCTCGTGGACCTGGACGCAGAGTTCACGGGTCGGCAACAGCACCAGACCGCGCGGTCGTGCCGGTCCGCCCTCTTTGGACTTGTGGGTCTCACCGGCGGAGATCCGCTGGAGCATCGGGAGCCCGAAGCCGAGCGTCTTGCCTGATCCGGTCTTGGCTTTGCCGCAGACGTCGCGACCGGCGAGGGCGTCACTGATCGTGAGGGCCTGGATCGGGAAGGCGGTCGTGATTCCTTGCTCCAAGAGCACCGCGACTAACTCGGGCAGCACCCCCAATTCGGCGAAGGTCTTATTGGTGGCGTATGAGTCCTGTGCCGACGGCACGGTCTCTTTGATTTCACTACTCACGGCGTAACGACGTTTCTCGGTTGGACCCGGAACCGGCGTTCGTAAGTGTGGGCCCAAGCTCAATTCCTAGAGCTTCTCTACCAGTCTACGACAAAATGTTAGATTTTGGCCCGAAACACGAAGGAGAGTTCATGGCACGACTAGTAATTGGCGCCAAAGCGCCGGCGTTTTCCCTTCCGAACCAGTCCGGAAAGACCATTTCCTTGAAGGATTTCTCAGGTGAGCGTTTCGTCATCTACTTCTACCCGGCCGACGACACCCCGGGCTGCACCAAAGAGGCCTGTCAGTTCAACGACGGTCTGGCGGCCTATCGCAAACTCGGCATCCGGGTTATCGGAGTATCTCCCGACGGCGCCGGCAGAACACGTCGCCTTCCGCAATAAGTACGGACTGAGCTTCGACCTCTTGAGCGACCCCGACAAGAAGGTCATGACGCGCTACGGCGCCTACGGCGAGAAGATGATGTACGGCAAGAAGGTGACCGGCGTGATCCGCTCGACCTTCGTGGTCGGGCCGACCGGCACCATCGAGCACGCCTGGTACAACGTTCGGGCCGACGGCCACGCCGACAAGGTCCTGGCGACGCTCACGAGTTAGCGGCGTTCTCCCGCTGTATCGTTCGCCAGCGGTGCCAGATCGCGTAGGCCAGGCCCAGGACGACGACGGCGATGATCGGGGTACTCCGCCGCGTGGAAGTCACTGCTCACGTGCTTCCAGTTCTTGCCGGCCGCGTAGCCGAGCCCGCCGAGGAGTGCGACCCACACCGCCGAGCCGATCGTCGTGAGGATCGCGAAGCGCGCGCGGTTCATCTCGGCGATCCCGGCCGGCACCGAGATGAAGCTGCGCACCACCGGGATCACGCGACTGAGCAGCACCGAGGCCGATCCGTAACGCTCGAACCAGTGCTCCGCGCGGTCGAGGTCCTTCGTCGACAGCAACAGCCACTTGCCGTAGCGTTCGACGATCGTTCGACCGGCGCTTCGCCCGACCTCGTAGGCGATGACGGCCCCCACGAGCGAGCCGAGGGTCCCGACGACGATGACGGCCCACAGGGAAAAACGCACGTGACCAGTGACGGCCGACGTGCAGAGGGCCCCGGCCAAGCCGTAAGCCACTTCCGAAGGGATCGGGATACAGGCCGAGGAGAGCACCGAGAGGACGAAGAGCGCGAAGTAACCGTAGTGAGTAATGAAGGATTGCACCTCGACATTCTTATACCTCTGCACCGGAGAGGTTGGGAGCCCATACGGCAGACTGGTTAGGGGTGACAATGACGGAGGTGCCATCGATTGACGAACTCGACGCCGCCTGGCTTTCGGATCACCTGGAGCTGACCGGCGTCACCGACGTCGCCGTATCGTCGGTCGGCCACGGTCAGGTCGCGAGCTGCTACAGGTTGTCCATCAAGCACGGAGCCGGTACCTCCCAGCGTCATCGCCAAGGTCCCTTCGAAGGACGACGTGAGTCGCTCCACGGCGGCCCTGCAACATCTCTACCAACGAGAGGTCTCGTTCTATCAACACCTCGCGAACTCCATCGCCACCCGAACGCCAAAGTGCTTCTTCGCCGATCGCGACCAGAGTGACAACTTTCTCCTACTGCTCGAGGACCTGAGTCCTTCGGCCGTGATCGATCAGTTCTCCGGTCTATCGATCGGCACCGCGCGCGCCGGTCTCGCGTCCTTGGCCGGACTCCACGGTCCGACGCACAACCGACCAGAACTGCACGACGCCGCGTGGCTCGGCGGCGTGAGCGAGGAGCTGCGTCCGCTCTACTCCGCCGTGCTGCCGGACCTGTTCGACCAGTTCATCGAGCGCTACGACGCTCGCATCGAAGAAGAACTTCGCGCGATGGTGCTCAACCTCAAGGATCGGCTGGCGCTCTTCAGCGACTACTCGAGCCCGTTCCCCTGCGTGACCCACGGCGACTTTCGCACCGACAACCTTCTCGTGGACGCCTGCGACGGGACCGTGGCCCTGGCGGTCGTCGACTGGCAGACGGTGGGCGTCGCCAGTCCGCTGCTCGACGTCGCCTACTTCCTCACGACCAGCCTGACGCCCGAGGACTGCGCGCGCAGCGAGTTCGAACTGCTGGACTACTACCTCGCCAAGCTGCGCGGCTACGGCGTCGACGTCCCGGTCGAGGTGGCGCGCCACGAGTTCTCGCGCTACACGTTGCAACCGGTCATGTTGCTGGTCGCCGCGTCGGTCATCGTCGAACAGACCGCGCGCGGCGACGAGATGTTCCTCGCCATGATCGAGCGGGCGGTCATCGCCGCCACGCGCTGGGATGCGATCAATGAACTGGAGCGACATGCTGTTAGCTGAGGACGACTTCCCGCTGCACCAGACCGCGTTGCCCCTCGCCCACGTCATGGACGGCCATCCCAACGCGTATGACCGCTTCTGGTTCAACGGCTACGACGAAGAGTTCTACTTCGCCTTCGCCCTCGGGCTCTATCCGAATCGCGGGGTGATCGACGCCGCCTTCTCGGTCGTCCAAGAAGACCGTCAGTACTCGGTCTTCGCCAGCGACGCGCTCGTCGGAAGGCCCACCGCCGTGGGACCCATGCGACTGGAGATCATCGATCCGATGCGCGTGAACCGGGTGACCGTGGACGCGCCCGATCATGGCCTGCGCTGTGACGTCACGTACACCCGACGCACGGCGATCAGCGAAGAGCCCCGTCAGACGATGCACGACGGCGCGCGGCTCTTCATGGACGTGACCCGAGCCACGCAACTCGGCACGTGGAGCGGCTGGATTGAGACGCCCAACGGACGACATCAGATACCGGAGAACTTTCGCGGCACGAAGGATCGCTCGTGGGGCGTGCGACCAATCGGCGAGCCGCTGCCCGGGGTCGAGAGCCACCGCGCACCCCAGCTGGCCTTCTTCTGGGCTCCCCTGCACGTCGGCGACGGTGGACTCCATTTCATGACCTTCGACGACGCGCACGGGCATCCCGTCAGTCGATCGGCGGTGTTGTTCGCGGACGACGCGGCGGTGATGACCCACGGGGCGCTCACGGTCACCATGGCGCGCGGAACGCGGTGGATGAGTCACGCGGTCCTCACGATGGGCGAAGAAGAGATCACCCTCACGCCCCTCCTTCGTTTTCAGATGCGCGGCGCCGGCTATAACCATCCGCAGTTCGCGCACGGCCGCTGGCACGGCGGTCCGATCGTCACCGACGAACAGCTCAACCTCGAGACCCTCGACCCGCTGGAGTACGCCAACATCCACGTCCAACACGTCGTGCGAGCTACCCGTGGTCACGAGGTCGGGCTCGGGGTCCTCGAACAGCTCGTCCTCGGCCCCTACGAGCCGGCCGGACTTCGGGGACTACTCGACGGCGCCTAAGTCTGGTGCTTCGAGCACCAGTAGGTTGTTCGTCCGCCGATCGTCGCGACGAGCATGGGCGCGCCGTCGCGGGGACAGAACGCCCCCGGGAAACGGGCCTCCATGTGGTCCCCCAGGTGCGATCCGCCGCGGCGTTGCAACGCGCGCATCGTCTGTTTGAAGGCCTTGAAGAGCGCGGCGCGTTGCTCGAGGCTCAAGAGACCGGTGGGCGTGCGGGGATCGATGCCGGCGCGATACAGCATCTCGTCGGCGAGGAGGTTCCCGACGCCGGCGACCGATGACTGGTCCATCAACCGCGCTTTGATGGCCGGACCGTCACCTCGGGTCGCGACCACGTGGTCGAACTGCCGGCGCGTGAGTGTCAACGCGTCGGGACCGAGCTCGCTCAGGTCCGGCGCGATCTCGAAGCGGCCCATCCGTCGCGGATCGTGCAGGATCAACTTGCGACCGTCGTCGAACTCCAGTCCCCCGCGAACCCAGTCGGAGCGGAAGTCGTGGGGACCGTAGAAGAGCCCGTCGATGCCGGCGTCGCCGTCGATCAGCAACACGCCGGTCATCCCGAAGCGCACCCCGAGTCGGACCCCGTCGGTGTCCAGTAGCAACAGCTTTCCACGACGGTCGGTGCCGGTCACCGTCAGGCCCTTGACGGCCCGGGCCCACGCCCCGACGCTGGTCAGTTTCTTCGCGGTGTAGGCGTCGGCCCATCCCCGTTTGATCTTCGCACCGACCATCCGATCGGCCAGTTGGCGATAGGACTCGACTTCGAGAATCTCGGGCACGCGGCGAGCGTATCCGCAAATCAATATCGGGTCCTCGTGGGTAGGGTTTACCCATGCCTCTCGAGAAGCCGCAGTGGAAGGAACTCTTCAGCGAAGTCGTGACCTCGGGGCTGTGCACGGGGTGCGCGGCCTGCGTCATCGCCTGTCCCCACCCGGTGCTCGACTACGAGACCGATAACGGCGTCTACCGGCCCTTCCACCTCGACATCGACGGCGGTCCCGAGGACTGCACCCACGGTCAAAAGGGCTGCACGATGTGCACGAGGGCCTGTCCGCGCTTTCGCAACTGGGAGTCCGAGATCGACACGCACAAGTTCGCGCGCGAACGAACCGACGACGAGGTCTGGGGCATCGGCGACGTCCTGTTGGCGCGCGCGACCGACGAGTGGCTCGTCGAGAACGGCCAGGACGGCGGGTTCGTCTCGGCACTGCTGATCTACGCGCTGGAGAACGACGTGATCGACGCCGCTTTGGTGAGCGGCCTCGAAGGCGACGGCTCGACGTGGCGGGCCGTGCCGCAGGTCGCGCGCACGCGCGCCGACGTGATCGAGACCGCCAAGTCGCGCTACACGTACTCGGCCAATCTGCTCGCCTACCCGGAGGCCGCCGAGGGCGGCGCCGAACGCATCGCGCTGGTGGGCATGGGCTGCATGGCGTCCGCCCCGGGCGCGATGCAGTCGCGCAAGGCCGGAAAGCTGGCGCGCCGACTCTGTCTGACGATCGGGCTCATGTGTTCCAAGACCTTCGACGACTCGATCTTCGAAGAGCTCTTCGAGGCGAAGTACGCCATCAAGCGCGCCGACATCTTGAAGATGAACATCAAGGGCGTCTTCCAGATCTGGACGACCGACGGCAACTTCCACGAGGTACCGCTGAAAGAGGCCCACGCCTACACCCGCGAGGGCTGCAACTCTGTGCCCGGACTTCGCGGCCGAGCACGCCGACATCTCGACCGGCGGCATCGGCGCCTTCGGCGACTGGACGCTCGTCATCGTGCGCACCGATCAGGGACGCGATCTGATGAGTGCCATGAAAGAGCACGGACTGATCGAGACGCGTCCGGGCGACGACGACCCCGGTGCGGTGGCGCTGTTGCACAAACTGGCGACCGTCTCACGAAAGCGCTGGCCCGACACGGCGCCGCCCGGGCCGCGCCGCATCCCACTCACCGTCAAATAATCGACCGTTAACGTAGAACCGTGCCTCGACGTCCGACCTTCACGACGGTGCTGCTCGTGCGCCACGGCGCCACCGACACGACCGGCATCATCCTGCCGGGACGGGCTCCCGGTCTGCACCTCTCCGAGCGCGGCGTCGCGCAGGCCGAGCACGTCGCCGAACGGCTGGGTGCACTGACCCGCAAGCCCGTCGCGCTCTACACGTCGCCGCTGGAGCGCGCGCGCGAGACGGCCGCGCCGATCGCGCGAGCGCTGCGCCTTCGTCCCCACATCGAGCGCGGACTCCTCGAGTGCGACTTCGGCCTCTGGACCGGTCGCAAGCTCAACCTGCTCGCCAAGAAGCCGGAGTGGCGCGCCGTGCAGCACGCCCCGAGCACGTTCCGATTCCCCGAAGGCGAGTCGTTCACCGAGATGCAACTTCGCATGTGGACGACATTAGAGCGCATCGCGGCCAAGCACCGCAACCGCACGGTCGTCGTCGTGAGTCACGCCGATCCCATCAAGGCGGCCGTCACCTACGCCCAGGGCGTGCCGCTGGACCTCTTCCAGCGCACGGTGATCTCGACCTGTTCGATCAGCGCCATCGCCTTCACGAGCGCCACCCCCGTGGTGCTCAGCGTCAACAACGTCGACTCGTTGAAGGACCTGGCGCCCTCATGAACTACGTCTTCGAGCAGCCCGACAAGGTGATGGTCGGCGTACGCGGCGAGGTCGGCAACCGACTCTTCCTCCTCCAGGCGCGCGAGGGACGACGTCTGGTGATCGTGAAGTGCGAGAAGCAACAGCTGGCCGCGCTGGCCGAGTGGCTGGCCCAGGTGATCGGCGAGATGGGACGACCGGGCGAACTGCCGAACGACCTGGCGCTCGAACCGGAGTACGAGTCGGACTTCGTGGCCGGCGACATCGCCGTGGCCTTCGACCAGGAGGCCCACACGATCGAGGTCACCTTCGAATCGCTGGAGGGTGACGACGAGCTGGTCCTGACCCTGACGCGCGAGTGGGCCGGCGGCCTGGCCATCGCCATCGCGCGCCTGGTGGAGGCCGGGCGGCCGACCTGTCCGCTCTGCGGCGGACCGCTCGATCCCAAGGGCCACGACTGTCCGCGCACGAACGGCCACGCGCCCCCGATCCGCTAGCATGAACCGCGACGAAGCAACACACGTTGCTGTTGAAGGGATCGATCGAAGTCGAGGGCCGCGTCGTCACCTCGTCGAACCAGGCGCTCTTGGTCACGGTCTCGCTCGACGGCGTCGAAGGTCAGGCCTGCTACAAGGCCGAGGCCGGCGAGCGGCCGCTGTGGGACTTCCCCGACGGACTGTGGCGCCGCGAGGTCGCGGCCTACGAACTCGACGTCGCACTCGGCACCGATCTCGTGCCGACGACCGTCGGTCGAGAGGACGGGCCCTTCGGCATCGGCTCGCTGCAGTGGTGGGTCGATGACAACGAGGAGGACCACTACTTCACCCTGCGCGACAATCCCGTGTTCCACGACTGGTTCGCCGAACTGGCGGCCTTCGACGTCGTGGCCAACAACGCCGACCGCAAGGCCGGTCACGTCATCTTCGACGGGGAGCGCTGTTGGGCCATCGACAACGGACTGTGCTTCCACGAAGAAGACAAACTGCGC
This sequence comes from uncultured Acidimicrobiaceae bacterium, assembly GCA_963703105.1. Classification (GTDB taxonomy): domain Bacteria; phylum Actinomycetota; class Acidimicrobiia; order Acidimicrobiales; family RAAP-2; genus RAAP-2. Next base: position 1,101,896 of record OY969792.1, read on the forward strand.
ACCGTCATCTGGGAGTACGCCGGGCTGGACGTGAGCGGCCACCTGCTCGAGCGCATCGACCGCTTCGCCAAGGGCGACACCGGTCACGTCGGCGACTGGCTCAATCCCGATCGAACTCGCGCTCGCCCAGACGCGCGCCCACGGGCTGGTGGAGAACGCCACGTACCCGATCCCCGACGGCGACTCGGACTGGCCGCCGTATCCGTGGCCGCTGATCTAGGTAGTCGCGGAGAGACCCTCGTCGAGCTCGGCCACACCCGACTCGAGTAGGCCGAACGTGAGGACGGCGCCCGACCCCGAAGAATCCGGCCGCCCACCAGAACGCGACGGCGTAGCCGTGCAGCGTGGCGATCACTTCCGCGGCGCGTACCGGGTTTTGCTGGCCTCCGAACTGTGACGCAACGGCGCCGGCGGCGTTGAGGCGCGGGCCGTCACCGAGACCGCGATGGTGTTGAGAAGCGCGACGCCCATCGACCCACCGATCTGCTGGGTGGTGTTCACGAGCGCCGACGCCGCGCCGGCGTCACTGGGTCGCACGCCGGCGGTCGCGCTGGCGATCGCCGGCGCGAAGATGAGACCGAGACCGAGACCGGTCACGACGAGACCGGGCAGCACGTTCCCGAAGTAGTCCGCGTTCGGCGTCAATCTGGTGAAGAGCACCATGCCCATCATCGAGAGCAGCATCCCGGTCGGCACGAGCGGGCGCGGTCCGCTCACCGCGAGGAGCCGAGCGCTGGCGATGGAACGCCGAGAGCGCGATCGCTCCCACCAAGGGCAAGAAGGCGACGCCGGTGCGAAGCGGTGAGTAGCCCAGCGTGTCTCTGCAGGTAGTACGCGAGGAAGAGCGAGACGGCGAAGATCCCGATGCTGGTGAGAAAGAGCGCGACGAGCGATCCGCCGCGCACGCGATTGATGATCAGGCGAAGGGGCAACAGGGGGTGCTTCGAGCGCTGCTGCCACCGCACGAAGGCCACGAGCAAGCACGGCGCCGATGACGAGGCTCCCCCAGGTGACGTCGTTGCCCCAGCCGGTATTGACCGCGTGCGCGAAGCCGTAGACGACGAAGAAGAGTCCCGCGCTACCGAGCAGCGTGCCGAAGACGTCGAGACTCGCGTCGTGCTCGCGTTCTCCCCCGGCGACGAACAACGCGACGCCGACGATAGCGATCGCCGCGAAGACGAGATTGATGAAGAGACACCACCGCCACGTCGCCCACTGGGTCAAGCGCGCCGCCCAAGAGGAGCCCGATGGCCGCGCCCGAGGCACCGATGGCGCCGTAGATCGAGAAGGCCTTCGCCCGTTCCTTCGGATTGCCGAACGTCGTGGAGAGCGCCGCCAGTGCGGCCGGGGCGAGAACGGCACCGAAGACCCCCTGCACCGCGCGCGCCGTCACGAGCGTGGCGAAGCTGTGCGCCGAGCCACCGAGCGCCGACGCCAGCGCGAAGCCGGTGAGCCCGACGTAGAGCGACGTTCGACGACCCCACAGATCCGACAGTCGTCCACCGACCAACAAGCAGCGATCCGAAGGACAGGGCGTAGGCCGTGATGAGCCACTGTCGGTTGCCCGAGCGAGAAGTGAAGATCGCGCTGCGCGTGCGGCAACGCGATGTTGATGACCGTCGCGTCCAGGACCACCATCAACTGGGTGATGCTGAGTACTCCGAGCGCCCACCACCGGCGATCCGACGAGGTCGTGGGGCTGCTCATGGTGTCCCCAGCCTAAATTCACGCGCGCGTCGACGGAGGCACGATGCCGAGACCCGGTGGGGGTCTCGAGACGTCAAGATCTTGTTAGGCCCGCGCCTTGAGGGCCGCGATGAGGGCCGGGAGAACCTTGTTCACGTCGCCCACGATCCCGAAGTCCGCGATCTGGAAGATTGGGGCGTCGGGGTCCTTGTTGATGGCCACGATGTTCTTCGAGCCCTTCATGCCGACCATGTGCTGGGTCGCCCCCGAGATGCCGCAAGCGATGTAGACGCGTCGGCTTGACGGTCTTGCCGGTCTGACCGACCTGGTGCGAGTAGGGGACCCACCCGGCGTCCACGATGGCGCGACGAGGCACCGGCGGCACCGTTGAGCAGTTTCGCGGTCTCTTCGATGAGCGCGTACTTCTCGGCCTCACCGAGACCACGTCCGCCGGAGACCACGACCGCGGCCTCTTCGAGCTTCGGTCCGACGCGCTCTTCGACGTGGGTCGCGGCGATGGTCGCGGTGCCGGTCGCGCCGACGTCACCCGGAGGCGCCGCGACGACGGTCGCGGCCGCGCCGCCACTCGGCTCGGCCACGAAGGACTTCGCGCGGATGACGAAGATCCCGGGACCGTCGCCGGTGAATCGGGCCTTCACGGTCTGGGAGCCACCGAAGATCGGGTGCTCGGTCGACGAGCCCGCCGTCGTCGCTGAGCCCGGTCACGTTGGTCAGGACCGGACGATCGAGGCGAGCCGAGAGACGACCGGCGATGTCGCGACCGTCGTAGCTGGTGGGGATGAGAATCGCGTCGGGCGCGCCCGCGGACGCCACCAGCGCCGCGATGGCCGACGCGACGGGCACGCCGGGCAGCGCGCCGCCGAGGTCGCCCACGTCATAGAGCGTCGTCGCGCCGTACTCTCCGGCGACCGCGGCCAGCGCCGCGTCCCCACCCCAGGTGATCGCCGAGACGGTGTCGCGCCGAACGTGCGCGCCTGCGTGAGCAGTTCCAGCGAAGTGCGTGGTGAAGGAGCCGTTCGACGGTTCGGCGACGATCCAGATGTTTGACAGTGCCATGATGTTCTCCTACAGGACCTTGATCGACTCGAGGAAGCCGACGATGCGCTCGGCGCCGTCACCCTCGTCCACGTACTTCTCACCGGCGGCGCGCGACTCGGCGGCGACGACGTCGGTGATCTCTTGGCGCGCGCCGGCTGGTCCGGTCTGGTCGCCCAGAGCGAGGTCCGCGACGCTCAGGACCTCGAGCGGCTTGGACTTGGCGGCCATGATGCCCTTGAAGGAGGCGTAGCGCGGTTCGACCACGCCGGCGGTGACGGTCACGAGCGCCGGCAGGGGCGCCGTCACTTCGTCGTAGCCCGACTCGGTCTGACGCTCGACCTTGACGGTCGTCCCGTCGATGGCCACGGACTTGGCGAAGGTGATCGAAGGTAGTCCGAGCAGTTCGGCGATCTGCACGGGCGTCGTGCCGGTGTAGCCGTCGGAGGACTCGGTCGCGGCCAGGACCAGATCGGGACTCTCGCGCTTGATCACCGCGGCCAGCACCTTGGCCGTGCCTAGGGCATCGGTGCCACGGAGCGCGTCGTCGCTCACGATGACGGCCTTGGCGGCGCCCATGGCGAGGGCGTTGCGAAGTCCCGCGACGTCCGCGGCCGAGCCCATGGAGACGACGGTGACCTCACCCGCGCCGGCCTTGTCGACGAGCTGGAGCGCCATCTCGACGCCGTAGGTGTCGGCCTCGTCGAGGATCAACTTGCCCGAACGATTGAGGTTGTGGGAGGCGTCCAGCGACTGCGGCGCGGCCGGGTCGGGAATCTGTTTTACGCAGACGACGATATTCATGGCCTTCAATCTACGCCATCATCGCGCGGTGGCCCGTCGGGGACGACCGCGTCACGACGCTCGACGCGAGCGCCGGGTCGTCAGTGATGATGCACGCCACGCTCGCGCGCCGTCATCCGTTCGAGGTCCTCGGTGCGCGTTCACGGTCCAGACGTTGACGTCGAGGTCGGAGATCGTCGCGCGCGAGCGACGACGTCGGCATCGACCGTCGAGAAGTGCGGGTTCACCGCGTTGAATCCGAGCACGTGGGCCTGGACCAGCGCGTCGTCCGACGGCCACGTCCCACAGGAGCCAGGCGACGGTGATGTCGCGATTCAACGAGCGAACGACCGCGCAGGTCGCGAGGTCGAAGCACGAGATGCTGACTCGTCTCGGTCCAGCCGGACGTCTCGACGCAGGCCAGGACCTCGCGCGGCAAGTTCGCCGGTTTCGTCGTAGATCTCGTCGGCTCCCCGGCCGTTCTTGATCTCCACGTTCACCCGGACGCCCTCGAGGGACTTCCAGGGCCTCGTCGAGCGTCGGGACGTAGTCCGGCAGGGCCGAACGCGCGCTCTCGGGCGATCGCCAGCGGCCCGATCGACCTGGGTCGTGGTGGACGACCAGAACGCCGTCGAGCGTGCGACGAACGTCCAACTCGACGCCGTCGACACCGAGGTCCACGGCCGCGCGAAACGCCGCGAGCGTGTTCTCGCGTTCGGTTGTGTGCAGCCCACGGTGCGCGAAGACGTCGATCACCCGACGAGTTTGGCAGGTGCGATTCGAATTACAACGACGTCATCTCGTTTATTCGCGAATCAGCCCTTGTTATTCGGGTTACAAATTCGTTAAAATTGAACTCCCACCACCGCCCATTTCTCGTGAAATTGCAGTGGATTTACCCCCCACCTTAAGGATTTGAAATGTCGTTGATTTGGAACCGTACGCACGCCTGGGATGACGCTGACTGGCGTTCAAACGCCGCGTGTCGCGACACTGAACCGGAACTGTTTTTCCCTATCGGCACGACCGGAATGGCGACCGACCAGATCGAGTCGGCCAAGCGCGTCTGCCACAACTGTGACGCGCAGAAGGCCTGTCTCGAGTTCGCCCTCGCGACGAACCAGGAGTCGGGCGTGTGGGGTGGCACGACCGAGGACGAGCGTCGCAAGCTGCGCAAGCAGTGGCTGGCCGCTCGCCGTCGCGCCTCCGTCGCTCTAGGGCCGGGCGCTCAGCGGTACCGCCACCCGCACGTAGGTGCCGCCGCCTTCGGCGTAGTCCACGCTCTTCATCTCAATCGTCCCGTGCAACTGCGCGCGGATGATGTCGCGCACGATCGAGAGACCAAGGCTCGTCGGGCACCTCGAGCGAGAAGTCCTCTCCGAGCCCCCGACCGTTGTCGCGAATCTCGGCGACGGCGTCGCCGTCTTCCAGGTAGAGGTTCAGCGTCACGACCCCGACCTGATCGTTGTCGACCCCGCCGAAGCCGATGAACGCGTGTTCGACGGCGTTGGTCAACAGTTCGGCGAGCGCGACGGCCAGGGGCGTGGCGAGGTCCGTCGACAGCACGCCCAGGCTGCCGTTCACCAGGATCTCGACCGGGTGCAGGGCGAGGACCGTGTCTTCCACCAGCAGGACCAGGGAGCGAACGATCTCGTCGAAGACGACCTCCTCCCCCGGTTCACGACTGAGAACCTCGTGCACGACGGCGATCGAGCGCACCCGTCGTTCGGCCTCGCCCAGGGCGATGCGCGTCTCGGGCTCGTCGCTTCGCCGGGCCTGAAGTCGCAGGAGCGACGAGATCGTCTGCAGGTTGTTCTTCACGCGATGGTGGACCTCACGAACGGCCGCCTCCTTGTTGAGGACCAGGCGGTTCAGTTGACGCAGGTCCGAGACGTCGCGCAACAACGTCACCACGCCGGTCACCAGGTTGTGCTCGAGCAGCGGGACGCAGTGAAAGAGGATCGCCACGTCGTGGCCGCGGTCGATCTCTTCCATCGCCGGGATGGCGTACTCCAACGAGCGTTCGACCACGCGCACGCGCAGTCCCAGCTCGGCGAGCGTCTGGCCCTCGGCCGGGGCGTAGATGCCCATACGGTGCAGCGCGTTCGCGGCGTTCGGCGTGGCGAACTCGACCCGTCCGTCGCCGTCGATGAGGATGATGCCGTCGCCCGACGCGCGGCAGGCCCGGGCCGGCGACGCCCTCCTCGCGAAACGGGAACGTCGAGTCGGCGACCATCACGCAGAGGCGTTCGAAGATCGAGAGATAGGCCTGCTCGTAGAGCGAGGCCGGGCCGCGCAGCGGTCCCTGGAGGCGCACCATCACCGCCACCACCCGCCCGTCGAAGCGCACCGGCACGCACCACACCGGGACCACGTCGTCGATCGCCTCGACGTTCACCTCGCCGATGATCCGCGTGCCGCTCTCGAAGGCGAGCTGCACGAGGGGCCAGGACGCGACGTCGTGCGTCGTGCCGACCAGGTCGTCGTTGACCATGGTCGAGCGGTTGTTGGGGCGCATCTGACCCAGCACGACGAAGCCCGTCGTCGGCGTCGGGCTCGTCGACGCGCGCCATCAACAACATGTCGGAGAACGAGAGGTCGGCCAGCAGCGACCACGACGCCGTGAGTCGCAGTAGGTGATCGACGACGGGTTCGTCGAGCGACGTGCGCAGCGTCGGCCAGTTCGGCCAGCGTGGCCACTAGCTCGCTCGCAGGGGAATCATCCGGCGCTGGCGGCCGCGTGTAGGACGCGACCTCGTGCACGCCGCGCGCCTCCAGGAGGTCGGCCAGTTCACCGGCCCGCGAGCCCGACGCGCTCGAGCGAGTGCGCGTCACTGGCGGTCGTGAAGGTGAGTCCTCGCGCCACGAGGCGATCGAGGAATCCCTCGGCCGGGTACTGCTCGGCGACCGGCTTGGTCCACCCGGCCGACGAGCACTCCATCGAGAGGTCGGACTTGGCGGCCGACTCGGCCATGAGCGTCCCAGTAGTCGCCCGGGTCCGACGCGAGATAGCCCGCGACCTTGATGAGGTCCGGGTGCGCGAGCACGTCGACGGAGTTGGACGCCGCGAGCTCTTCGATGGCGCGCGCGTAGTCGGCCCAGCACTGATCGACGTCGCGCACGGTCCACTCGTGCGCGTGGGTCGGGAACGTCGTAGTCGTCGAACTGCCACGTGCCGAGCCAGTGGACCGAACCGATCAGCACGTCGAAGGGGTACTGCGCGAGCAGCGGCGACACGACGTCCATCTGGTCGGCGTAGTAGTCGACTTCGAGGCCGATCTTGACGGGCAGTCCCTCGTCCTTGGCGAGTTGGGCGAGGGTCACGTACTCCTCGAGGGAGTTGCGCGCGTGAAAGTCCAGGTACTCGGCCAGGGCCGGACTCGTCGGCTCGTGGCCGTAGCGAGCCAGAAGGGACCGACGGCCGAAGCACGTCGCGAAAGCGGCTGGTGTGCTCGGTCAGCGCCAACTCGGTGACGCCGTGGCGTGGCGGCCTCGTCGCAGTAGGCGGCGATCTGGTCGAGCTTGAACCAGACGGAGGACTCCGAGTGGGGCCAGAGGTGCAGGTGGTAGTCGATCACCGCACGACGCCCGTCAATCTCAGGCCGAGCCGAAACCGACGATGCGCTCGCTCGACGGAGAGCCCAACTCCACGTAGGCGATTCGCGCGGCCGGCACGCCGACCCGGCGACCTTTGCGATCGGTGAGCCAGAGCACCGTGTCGTCCGCCGAGCGACGTCTCGATCTCCTTCATCACCTTCTCGCGCTTGGCGTCCTCGGGGAGAACGACCTCGATCTCCTTCATGGACTGCACGATGCCGATACGAACTTCCATCACTGCTCCTCTGCCACGTTGGCGATTCATCACATGCTAGAAGGAAGGAGGAATATGGAAAACGTGACGGACCCGCCGATCTCTGAACGCAGTCGCCGCTGGGCCGCCACCATGGAGGGCTACGAGGGCGCCGCCGACGACGTCACGGTCGCGCACCGCGACTCCTCGGCCGTCCATCGACGTCACCGGCCGAGCGTCATCGTCACCGCGGTCGCTCGCCGAACGCGAGGAGCAGCTCGACGCCACGCTCGCCGCGGGTGCGACGAGGGGCCACGGCGCGGGCAATCGAGCGCCGCGAGGAAGAGCCCGACGAGTTCCGGACCTGCTTCGAACGCGACCGGGACCGCATACTGCACTCGAGCGCCTTTCGCCGCCTGGCCGGCAAGACCCAGGTCTTCGTCTTCCCCGACGACCACATGCGCACGCGCCTCACCCACGCCCTCGAAGTCGCCCAGGTCGCGACCGGCGTCGCGCGCGCCGTCGGGCTCAACGTGGCCCTCACCGAGGCCATCGCGCTCGGACACGACTGCGGCCACGGACCCGGCGGCCACGCCAGCGAAGAGGCGCTTGGATCCCTTCGTGGTCGGGGGCTTCGACCACGCCGACCTGGGGCGCGGACGTCTCGCTGGTGAGTCTGAACCTCTGTCTCGAGACCCTCGACGGCATCCGCAACCACTCGTGGTCGCGTCCCGCGCCGACGACGCCCGAAGGAGAGGTCGTCAGTTGGGCCGACCGCATCGCCTACAGCTGCCACGACTTCGAGGACGCCGTGTCGGCGGGCATCGTCTCGTCCGACGAACTGCCGGCGATCGTGCGCGAACGCTGCGGCGTGCGGCGCAGCCAACAGCTGGGCACCTTCATCAACGCGATGATCCGCACGATTCGCTCGACCGGCGTCATCGGCATGGACGCGCGCCACTCCGAGGCGCTCGCGGCCTTTCGCACGTTCAACTACGAGACGATCTACCTGCGCAGCGCCTCGCGCCAACAGGCCTCGGCGGTCGTGGCGATGCTGCGCGCGCTCGTCGAGTACTTCGCCGCTGCACCCTACGCTCATCCCCGACGTCGTCGACGGCGACGAGGCGCTCGAGAGTCCCGCGGCGCGCTGCAACTCAGCGTCGCCTACGTCGCGGGCATGACCGACCGATTCGCCTGTCGCTGCGCGGTCACGTTGCTCGACTGGCCGATCGACCAACTGCCGAGCGGCATCGACCGTTAGTTGTTACGTTGACGAGGCCGCCATCGGCGACGGGCCGCCGCGCATCCACTCGAGGCGTAGCTCGGTGATGCGCAGCGCCGAGTGTTCGTGCGTGAGGATCCAGAACTTCTCATTGACGACGGCGTCCTCGACGGCCTTGGCGACGTCGGCGGCGTCGATGCCGGCGTTCACCAACGCGGCCGCGATCTCGCGATCTCTTGCAGCTCCGGGTTCTCGGCGTAACTGGCCAGCTCCTTGGGCATGTTGCGCTCGGACTCGTAAGATCCGCGTGCGCACGAAGTTCGGACAGAGCACCGAGACGTGGACGTTCTTGCCGGTGTTGGCCAGTTCGTGGAACAGCGACTCCGAGATGCCCACGACCGCGAACTTGCTCGCGTTGTACGGTCCCATCCCCGCGACGCCGACCAACCCCGCCTCCGAGGCCGTATTGACGACGTGGCCTTCGTTCTGCTCGAGGAAGAGCGGGATGAAGGCGTTCATGCCGTTCACCACGCCGTCGAGGTTGACGCTCATCACCCAGTCCCAGATCTTCTTCGGCGTGCCGATCGTCGAACCACCGGCGACGCCGGCGTTGTTGAAGATCACGTGGACGGCACCGAACTCCTTCAGCGCCGCGTCGCGCAACGCCTCGACGTCGGACTCCTGCGCCACGTCGCAGTGCACGCCGATCACCGTGGCGCCGTGCGAGCGCATCTCCTCGACCTGGGTCTGCAGCGGCGCGTCCTCGATGTCGCCCAGCACGATGTTCGCGCCGGCCTTCGAGAACTGGATGGCGGTGGCGAGGCCGATGCCACTGGCCCCTCCGGTGATCACGGCGGTCTTGCCCTTGAGTTCCATCGCTCGTCCTCGCTGTTCTCCACTGGGCAACCTGACGTTAGACGCTGTCCCCACGACGCGCTCTCGTGACAACCCGCGGTCTCCTCGCCGGATCCGGCCGGCGCGCCGATCGCGGACCGGTTCTAACCTCGGTCCATGACCGAAGTGGTCGACGATCTCGCGCGGCGTCTCTGGCCCGGACGGGTGCGTTCCATCGAGGTCCTCGCGCACGGCATCACGAACTCGAACTACGTGGTCGACCTGGGCGACGAGCGCGTCGTGGTGCGCGTTCCGGGCAACGACACCCACCTGCTCGGCATCGACCGATCCAACGAGGTCGTGGCCGGCGGGCTCGCCGCGGCGATCGGCGTCGGACCCGAGGTCCTCGCCACCGACGAGCCCACGGGGTGCATCGTCTTTCGGTTCATCGACGGCCGGCCGGTCTCGACGACCGAACTCGCCGAGGAGCCGATGCTCCGCCAGTTCGCCGAGACGCTTCGCCTGGTTCACCACGCCGGGCACGACCCCCACGATCTGGAATCCCTACGAGGTCATTCGCGACCATCGCGACGTCGCCGCCGCCCGTGGCGTGGAGGCGCCCTTCGACAGCGTCGTTCGGCGTTCGAGCTGCTGGCGCGCATCGAGCGCGCGCGACCCTTCCGGGCGACCGTGCTCGGTCACAACGACCTGTTGAACGCCAACTTCCTCTTCGACGATCGACTGCGCATCGTCGACTGGGAGTACGCGGGGATGTCCGACCCGTTCTTCGACCTCGCCAACGTGTCGGTCAACAACGGTTTCCCCGCGGACTCCGAGATCGCGCTGCTGCGCTACTACGTCGGGGACGTGGGCGAACCGGTCGCCTCGACGCTGCACCTCATGAAGATCGTCTCGGAGCTGCGCGAGGCGATGTGGGGCGTCGTCCAGATGGCGATCTCCTCGCTCGAGCGTGGACTTCACCACCTACGCGCGTGATCGGGGCGAGCACGCCCTCGCGCTGGCGCGTCAGGGCGACCTCGACGAGCACCTGCGCCTTGGCGCGGCTCTACGCCAAGCGCCGAGGTCTAGGCCCGGACCTTTTCGTTGCTTCGGATCGAAGAGCGGCTCGGCCCGCACCTCGGCGCCGACGTCGCGGCCGAAGACGCCGACGCTCACCCTGGTACCCGGCGCCACCAACGCCGTCGGTAGGTAGGCGTAGGCGATCGACGACGCGAGGCTGTAGCCGTAGCCGCCGCTGGTGACCCGACCGACGGCGCGACCCTCGAAGCGCACCGGCTCCGAGCCCAGGACGACCGATCGCGGTTCGTCCAGGACCAGACAGGCCAGGCGCCGCGTCGGCTCGCCGGCGCGCTTCGAGCGCCTCGCGCCCGATGAACGTCACCCTTCTTCATCTTCACGGCGAAACCCAGTCCCGCTTCGAAGGGCGAGTCGGTCGTCGTGACGTCACTCCCCCACACCCGATATCCCTTCTCCAACCGCAGCGATTCGATCGCGCGGTAGCCGCCCGGGATCAGCCCGTGCGGCTGGCCGGCCGCCATCAGCGAGTCCCACAGACCCGACGGCGTACTCGCTCGGGCAGTAGAGCTCCCAGCCGAGTTCGCCGACGAACGTGACGCGCACCGCCAGACACGGCACCGCGCCAACGTTGATCTCCTGGGCGCTCATGTAGCCGAAGGCCTCGTGCGAGAGGTCCGATTTCGCTCAGCGGCTGGAGGATGTCCCGGGCGCGCGGCCCCCAGAGGGCGAAGCAGGCGTACTTGGACGTGACGTCTTCGACGACGACCGAGTCGTCGACGAGGTGCTGGCGAATCCACGCGCCGTCGTGGTTCCCGAAGGCCGTGCCGGTGACGAGGCGGAAGCGGTCCTCGGCCAGCCGGGTGACGGTGAGGTCGCACTCCACGCCGCCGCGCGGGTTCAAGAGCTGCGTGTAGGTGACCGCGCCAACGCGGCGCGCGACGCCGTTGGCGCAGAGCCGCTCCAGGAACGCCGCCGCGCCCGCTCCGGTGACGTCGAGTTTGGCGAACGAGCTCTCGTCGAAGAGCGCCGCGCGCTGCCGCGACAGGCGAGGTGTTCGGCGCCGATCGCCGGCGACCACAGCATCCCGGCCCATCCGTCGGGGCGCGTCGACTCGTCACCCGCGGCGGCGTTCGACTCGTACCAGTTGACCCGCTCCCACCCGGACTTCTCGCCGAAGGCCGCGCCGAGGTCGCGGTGGCGCGCGTTGACCGGCGAGACCTTGAGCGGTCGCCCGGCCTGGCGCTCGTGGCCGGGGTACTTCACGTCGTAGTACGTCGCGTAGATCTCGTCGGTGCGGACCAACGTGTACTCGCGACTCCGGTACTGCGGGCCGAAGCGACGCGAGTCGAGCGCCCAGGCGTCGAGGCTCGGCTGGCCCTCGATGATCCACTCGGCCATCAGCTTGCCCATGCCGCCGGCCCCGGCGATGCCGTGCGCGCAGAAGCCGGCCGCGACCCAGAACCCCGCGACCGCGCTCTCGCCGAGGATGAACTCCCCGTCGGGCGTGAAGGCCTCGGGACCGTTGATCAACGTCACGATCTCGGCGTCGGCCAGCTCGGGCACGCGCGAGATCGCGGCCTCGAAGAGCGGCGCGAAGCGGTCCCAGTCCGGCTCGAGCAGTCGGGAGTTGAAGTCCGCGGCGATGCCGCCGAGTCCCCATACCGAGGGATTTCGCTCGTAGCCGCCCACGACCAGTCCGCCGCTCTCGGCGCGGAAGTAGACCAGTCGCGCCGGGTCGCGCAGCGTCGGCATGTCGCGCGACAGACCCGGTCGGCTTGGTGATCGCGTACTGGTGGGCCATCGCCACCAGCGGGACGTGCACGCCGGCCAAGAGGCCGATCTCGTGGCCGTAGATGCCGCCCGCGTTGACGACGTAGTCGCACTCGATCATTCCCTGGTCGGTCTCGACGCCGCGCACGCGGTTGTTCTCGACGCGCACGCCGGTGACTCGCGTGTTGGTGAGGATCGTCGCGCCGCGTTGTCGCGCACCGCGCGCCAGCGCCAGCGTCAGCTGGCTCGGGTCGACGAAGCCGTCCGACGGCAACAGCGCGGCGCCGAATACACCCTCGGTTGACATGGGCGGGAACATCGACGTGGGCTTCGTCGGCCGAGATGAGATGCAGCGGCAGCCCGAACGTCTCGGCCCAGGCGGCCTGACGTTCGAGCTCTTCCATGTGCTCTTTGGACGAGGCCAGCCGCAGTGACCCGACCTCGCGCCAGCCGGTCTCGAGCTCGACTTCGTCACCCAAGTTCCGGTACAGGTCGACCGAGTTCATCATCATCTGGGTGAGCGACAAGGAGTTTCGCAGTTGCCCCACCAGGCCGGCCGAGTGGAAGGTCGATCCGCTGGTCAGCTCGGAGCGCTCGACCAGGGCCACGTCGGCCCAGCCCAGGCGCGCCAGCCAGTACAGGATCGAACAGCCCCCGATTCCCCCGCCGATTACCACCACGCGGGCCCTGTTGATCATGGTGTCTCCTCGCGCGTCGTCGGCTAAACTGTCTATACCAAAAACTGATGGCGTGGCAAGTGAATACCGCCCGATACTCTGCCTTTGAGAGGATGAACTGTGACGCCAAACTCGAAGTGGCCCCCGAAGATTTCGCGTTCCAAAGGGATGCTGCACACGCAGATCGCCAACGCCGTCGCCTCTTCGATCACGCTGGGACACTTTCGCACGGGCGACCGACTCCCCCCAGAGCGAGAGCTCGCCAAAGAGTTCGGCGTCAACCGCTTGACCGTGCGCCAGGCGCTCGCCGAACTCCAGATCCGCAAGCTCATTCATCGTCGCACCGGGCGAAACGGCGGCACCTTCATTGCCGAGCCGGTCATCGAATACGACCTCACGACGTTCGCCGGATTCTCCGAACAGGCCCGCCGTCTCGGTCACATCGCTGGCGCGAGAGTGCTGCGCACGGAGAAGGTCGTCGCCGACACCTCGACCGCCGACGCGCTGCAGCTGGCCGAGGGCGACGAGGTCTACGAGATCGACCGACTCCGCTTCGCCAACGACCTCCCGGTCTTGCTCGAGCACTCGAGCTTCCCGGCCGAGCGATTCGCCGGCCTCCTCAGCGAACCTCTCCACGGCTCGATCTATGAACTCCTCGAACGTCGCTACGACGCACGACCGGTCCGGGCCGTCGAGCGAATCTCCCCGATCGCCGCCAACGCCCGCACCGCTCGACTACTCGACGTCACGCGAGGCACGCCCCTGCTGCGCGTCGAACGAGAGGCCTTTGACGTGAACGGCGTGCCGGTCGAGAGCGCGACCGACATCTTGCGCGCCGACCGCAGCCGCACGCTGGTGTGGTCCTTCGAACTACCGCCGAAGTAACAGTCTCGACCTGCCTTAGCTCATCACCTCATCGGGCGGCAGCGACTCCGAAGGAATCATCACCGGACCAGACTCGGAGGGCACCAGAATGTCCACCTTGGGCTTACGAATCTCGAAGAGTAAGTAGTAGAGCGCACCGATGATCAAGATGACCCCGAGCACGGTGTAGAGGATCGGTACCTTGTTCAATTCGCCGATGCCCGTCGAGAGCGCGCCCAGGGTCTGATTCGGCGTCGGATTACTCGCGGCTCGCGGCCAGGCGAAGTTGACCAGCATTGATCCGCCCCACACCAGCGCCAAGAGGTTGACCGGAATCCCCCACTTGCCGAGCGAGAACGGTGTCTTCACCTTGGGCCAGCCCCGGAGACGAGCGAAGAGGATGGCGAGATTCCCCAGGAAGTAACTGAGGTAGATCATTCCCGTCGCCGCGATCGCCACGATGCCGGCGCCGGCGTACTTGAACAGTGGAATCGCCGCCAGGATCGCCACCACGATGCAGGAGAAGATCGGCGTGTGCAGCTTGGGGTGCACGCGCGACAAGGTCGACGAGGCCGGCAACCGGTTGTCACGCGCCATCCCGAAGCACAGACGAATGGTCGCGGTCATGATGGCGAGGCAGCACACCAGAATCGCCGCCGACACGACCGCGAGGTAGATGATCGCGTAGGGCTTGGAGAAGTTCGACTCGATGATGGTCGCCGGAGTCCACGCCCCGGCGATCGCCGTCTTGAGGTTCGGGATCGCCATCAGCAGCGCCACTAAGAAGAATCCTCCGATGATGAACGCTCCGCCGATGGAAGTGAGCACGGCCCGGGGCGCGTAGCGGCGCGGGTCCTTGGTCTCTTCGGCCAACGTCGAGGCGGTATCGAATCCGTAGATCACGAACAGGCTCATGAACATGGCGAGGAAGAACGATCCGAAGCCGACGTGGAGGCCGCCGCTATTGGTAACGATCGAAATCGACTGGTGACGGTGCACGATGAGCATCACGACGGCGAAGACGACGAGACCGACGATCTCGAAGAACACGCCGGTATTGTTCACGACGGACACGACCTTCACGCTGTAGATGTTCAAGATGGTGATGACGACCAAAGTGATAGCGGCGACCCAGATCTGGTCATCGAGCGCCGTGGCGTCGAGGTGCCAGCCCATCAAGTCCAACATCGGCAGAATCGTCAGCGGTAGGGTCACGACGACCGCGGTCACCGTGAGAACGCCGGCGAAGATGTAGATCCAGCCCGTGAACCACGCGTAGGGCCGTCCGGCCAGGTACTTGGTCCACTGGAACACTGAACCCGCGATAGGGAAGTGGCTCGAAACCTCGGCGAAGTTGAGGGCCACCAGCATTTGGCCGAAGGCGACGATCGGCCAACTCCAAATGAAGACGCCGCCCAGCGTCGTCAGGCCCAGTGCGAAGAGGGTGAAGATACCCGTCGACGGCGAGATGTAACTAAACGCCGCGGCGAACGAACTGAAGAAGCCCAGTGTTCGGTGCAACTCCTGTTTGTAGCCGAACGAGGCGAGGTCCTTCTGGTCGGTCTGACCCGAACCTGCGCCCGAAGTGACGGTGTCGTCCATATCTATCCCCCCGATAGTCCGGGCGCGTTTGCCCAGTGAACGGCAAATTATCAGATGAATCGTAAATTATCTAGACAATTGTTTCGAAGGTCCCCAATCGTGTTCGCGTGAGTCGAACACGGGAGAACTCGTGGCGATGGTCAGGACAGTTTGAGTTCCTGTCGATAGACGCGCGCGGGGCCTTGACTGACGATCGTGGCCGCCAGTGCCTTGAAGGCGAGCGAGACCTCGCTCTGCGGATCGTGTACCACGATCGGCTCGCCCACGTCGCCCCCTTCGCGCAGTTTGGTGTCGAGAGGAATCTGTCCCAAGAGCGCGATGCCGAGTTCTTGGGCCAGGCGCGCGCCGCCACCGGCGCCGAAGATCTCGTAGCGCTTGTGGTCGTCGCCGGTGAACCAACTCATGTTCTCGATGACGCCGCGCACGCTGAGTTTGAGTTTGCGAGCCGCGTACGCCGAACGCTGCGCGACGCGCTGCGCGGCGGCCTGCGGTGTCGTCACGACGTACATCTCGATGCGCGGCAGCACTTCGGAGAGCGTCAGCGCCACGTCGCCAGTGCCCGGGGGCATATCGATCAACAAGAAGTCCGGCTCGTCCCACCACGCCTCGGACACCAGTTGCTGGATCGCCTTGTGCAACATCGGACCGCGCCAGATGACCGGCTGTTCGTCGGGCACGAAGTAGCCCATCGACACGCAGCGCACCCCGTGCGCGAGCGTCGGAATGACGGTGTCGCCGAGCACGATGGGATCGTTCACCGCGCCGAGCATCTTGGGAAGCGAAAACCCGTAGACGTCGGCGTCGAGGACGCCCACGTCGTGGCCACTCTGGGCGAGGGCGATCGCGAGATTGACCGTCACCGAGGACTTGCCCACTCCCCCTTTACCCGACGAGATCCCGAGAATCCTCGTCTTGGAGAGCTTGTCGAGGAACTTGGGAGGAGTGTCACCGTGCGCGTGCTCGCCCGGCCCGGGGTCCCCGGCCATGGCGCCGCGAAGGAAGTTGCGCAGCCCGAGGAGCTCCTCTTCGTCCATGGGACGCACGACGACACTGGCCTCGGGGGCGATCGTCTTGATGGCGCTTTCGAGCAACGCCAAGTTCGGCCAACTCGAGACGGGGAGGACGAGCTCGACCTGGAGCGTTCCCTCGACGTCCACCACTTCACCGAGAAAACCCAACTCATCCAGCGTGCGAACGAGTTGCGGCTCGACGATGGCGCTGAGTTCGCGGTGGTAGGCGCTGATTGGTGTCACGGAAATCCTTTGAGAGGGCTCTTTGAGGTTACCGGCGCGAAAGACCAGGGCGGTCCTAGACTTTCTACGTGTCAACAACGAACAACGAGAACGATCTCGACCTGGCCCTCTTCACGGCCAATGTCACGAGTTTGACGCACTCTTTTGGTGACAACACGCGTCGCAAGATCTATCTCTACCTGCGCGACAACCCCGGCGCCACGGCGACCGAACTCTCGCGACACTGCATGGTGCACGCCAACGTCGTGCGCCATCACCTCGAGCGGCTCACCGAGTCGGGCTACGTCACCTTCGACAACGTGCACAAGACGACCGTCGGCCGTCCGGCCAAGGGGTATCGAGTGGTCGACGCCAGCCTCGCCATGGACGGCTCGATGCGACGCGACGCGCTCTTGGTCGCGCTCTTGGAGATGGCGCTCGAGCGCCTCGGCCCCGAAGCGGCGGAGTCGATGTCCCACGACGTGGGCGTCGAGTACGGACGGACCCTCGCCAGCGCCGTCGGCTCGGGTGACTCGAGTCCGAGCCTCAAGACCGCCATGGAGTCCATCGCCGGGATCCTGACGGCCCACGGTTTCGCCGCGCGCGCCGAGGAGCACGACCTCGAGCAGTCGGTCGTGTCGGACAACTGTCCCTTCGGCACCGCCGCCCTGCACCACCCAGTACTGTGCGCCGTCGACCGGGGACTCATCTCGGGCATGCTCGATGGCCTCGGCGCCGAAAAGCGCAACGTCACACTCACGTCTCGGGCCCGCGGTGACGACGCCTGTCGCGTGACCGCCTGATCCCTTAACAGTTGGCGCGTGGTGTAATCGTGACGGTGTCGATGGGCACGTTCACGGTGTGGCGGAACCCCATGAACGAGTACTCGACCGGCAGCGTCGTATAGGTCGTCGCCGTGTGCACCGCCGAGGCTGGCACGCACTGCTGCTCCCAGTGCACCACCAGTTGGAGCTGACCCGCACTGGCGAGGTTCGTCGGCGTGAAGGCGGGACCGCCTTTGTAACCGTAGGCGCCTTGGCGAGAGGGTTTCGAGTCGAAGAACGTGCGCACGTTCGTATTCCCGGCGGCGTTCGCCGGTGCGTCGACCTTGTCGATGGTGACGCCCAAGCGCTGGTCGTTGTTGATCGTCACGATGACCTCGACGCGGAAGGTACCGCTCGGCTCGGTCCAGATGACATTGTCGTCGACGCCGCCCGCTACGCGGTTCGTCGCCAGCACACCGTTGGACGCGAGAATCTCCGAGCCGTACTCACCACCGAATCTCTGGGAGAGCGGCTGGTAGTGACTGGCCGCGATGTACAGCGCTGCACCGATGGCGATGATGACGACCACGAACGAAATCACCGCGATGGGCCATCGCCGCCTACCCGGTGACTCGTCGGATTCATCAAGTTCACTCGCGTCGCGATCGACGAAGGGATGGTCCATCGAATGTACGTCCACGGCCCTCCCGCGCTAGATCGTCTCGTGCTTTGAGAATCGTAGCGATGATCGCACGACGGGGACGGTCGACGCAGCGCGGCACGGATCGAATCACCGTGCATCTGAAGGGCCAGACTATGAACCGACGAGTCCCAACTTCTTGAGGAACGGTCGCGCGATCGCCATCTGTCCTTGGGACGGCTTCAATCTCAAGAACTCCTCGAACTCGGTCTTGGCGACGCGTTGATTGCCCGGCGTTGAGTCGGCGACGATAGCGAAGTAGAGCCGCGGGGCCGACGAACGCGGCGCCACGGCGATCGCCTTCTCCAACTCACGTATCCCGACCTCGATCACCGAGGCCTTCTTCGCGGCGCTCCCCGCCGTGAAGTCGAGCCACCCGCTCTGCGTCAGCGCCGTCACGTTCTTTGGATCCAGAGCCAGCACTCTGGCGTACGCATTGAGGGCGGTCACGTCGTGATTGCTCGCGACGTCCACTTCGGCCTGCGCGAGCAGTCGGTCGATCGTTTGTGCGCGCGTCAGGGCGATACCGCCGTTACCGGAGTTCCCGGGCTGGCGCGGCGAGGTGGCGGCGATGAGTGCGTAGGTGAGCACGACCGCGAAGCAGACCAGCGCCAGCACGAGCCAACGGACGCGTCGCGTTCGACCGCGCACCCGAGTCGTCTCGACGCTCGCGAGCAGTGTGCCCAGTTCGTTGCGTAGCGCGCTCCAAAGCCGCGCCCTCGCGTCGTGAAATCGCATCGAACTGATCCGCGGAGAGCTCTCCGTCGTCGCGTTCGCGCGACGCGTCGCGCAAGGACGCCTCGCGAAGCCGGATCTCGTCGTGCAGCTGTGCGACGTCGCGCTTCATCGCCGTCTCACGAGACGAAGGCCCGCCACGGCTAGCGCCAACAATGCGGCCAGCGGCACAATCCACAACAGCAGTCCGATCCCCGAGGTCGAAGGGCTGAGCAGGATCGACGTTCCGTAGGTCGCTTCGAGCGACGTAAGGATCTTGTTGTCGGACTGGCCTTCTTTGACGCGGCGCGCGATGTCGTGGCGCACGGCGATCGAGGACGTGGCGTTGCTCTGGGCGACCGAGAGGTCGTCGCACGCCGGACACTTGACCAACGTCTCAAGGTGGGCGATGCGACCCTGGGTCGACGCCGAACTGGGCGCCTCGAGGAGCGCGACGGCGAGGACGCAGACGAACGCCAGGCACCACAGTCGAAAGGACTTCACGACGTTCACGAGGACACCCGCGCGACCACGGCCGCGAGCTGCTTGGCCGAAGTCGCGCCCAGGAGCGTCGCGGCGACGCGGCCTTGGCGATCGATCACGATGGTGGTCGGAGGTGAGGTCACGCCGTAACGTGTTGGCGATGACCCCGCCGGGGTCGATGACCGAGGGATACAGCGAGCCGTAGTGCGCGGCGAAGGCCGTCGCCGAGGAGACCGTGTCATCGAAGACCACGCCGACCACCGCGACGCCGTCGTTGCGAACGTGCCAGGCGTAGGTCGAGAGCTCCGGCGCCTCTTGGATGCACGGCCCGCACCACGACGCCCAGAAGTTGACGATCACGATCTTCCCGCGCTCGTCTTTCAACGAGAATGTGCCGCCGCCCAACTCGTTCCCCTGCAGCGACGGCGCGAGTTTGCCCAGCAGCGGGCTCGGCGCGACGGTTGCTGGTCCGACGGGATGGCGCGTCGCCAAGAAACCCGAAAGGGCGATCACGACGGCCAGCACGACCAGCGAGACGATGGTCACCGTCCGCTTCACGCGTCCACCTCATCACCGTGGCGTCGGCGCACGAAGGACAGCGCCGATCCGACGCCGAGCAACAGTCCACCAATCCACAGCCAGGCCAGCAGCGGCTCGACGGTCACGCCGAGCACGACCGAACCGGCCGGGAGGTCGCCCTCGACCTGGGCGCCCGACGTCGCCCCGTTGCCCCCCACGGCGTCGAAGGTAACGTAGACGTCGCGCGCGAGGTTGGAGTCGATGGCCGGCGTCCCGACCGGTTGCGCGCTTCGCCCGTCGTAGGTCGTGACGGCGGGCAACAACGCGTGGTGATTGACGTCGACGCGTAGTTGCGTCGCGATCTCGAGCGAGTCCTTCACCGTGCGAAAGCCGTGGAAGGTGACGAACTGTCCCGAGACGACGGTGCTCTGTCCCGTCGCCAGCGTCACCTCGCTGCGCGTCGTGTAGGACGTCGAGGTCACGATCGCCAGCGCCATCACCACGACCCCGACGTGCGTGACCATCCCCCCCGCGCTCGGACCGCGTAGCGCGTCGAACCATGGCTGACCGCGGCGCCGGGCCGCGACGAACGCTCCGCGCAGCGTGCGCAGCGCGGCCCCGGCGGCGGCCGTCGCCAGGAAGTACGCCAACAGCACCATGGGGCGGCGCACGCCCGAGAGGATCAGCGCCACGACCACGATGAGCGAGGTCCAGGCGCTGAAGCGGACCCGCGACCACAACACCCGAGCGTCGAGCGTGCGCCACCCGACCAACGGCGCGAGCGACATCAAGACCAACAAGACGATGCTCATCGGCACCGCCACCGCGGCGAAGTACGGCGTGCCGACGGTGACCTGACCGCCGTTGACGGCCTCGTAGAGAAGGGGAAACACGGTACCCAACAGCACCACGACGGCGAATCCGACGAAGAGGACGTTGTTGGCGATGAAGAGTCCCTCTTTCGAAAGCGGATGGTCCACACCGACCGGCGAACGCAGCCGGTCACCGCGCCACGCGAGCAGGCCCACACCCACGGCGACGGTGACGAAGAAGAAGCCGATAAGGATCGGACCGAGCGTGCTGGAGGAGAAGGCGTGGACGCTCTGCAACACGCCCGATCGCGTGAAGAACGTCCCGAGGATGGTGAGCGAGAACGTGGCGATCGCCAGCGAGAGGTTCCACACCCGGAAGAGCCCGCGACGGTCCTGCACGATGACCGAGTGGATATACGCCGTCGCGGTCAGCCAGGGCAGGAGCGCGGCGTTCTCGACCGGGTCCCAGCCCCAGAAACCGCCCCAGCCCAGCACCTGATAACTCCACCACGCGCCCAACACGATGCCGACCGACAGGACGCCCCAGGCGAGCACCGTCCAGCGCCGTTGCTCCAGGGGCCAGCGGTCATGAACCCGACCGGTGATCAGCATCGCGATGGCGAAGGCGAACGGGACCGTGAATCCGACGAAGCCCAGGTAGAGCAGCGGCGGATGGATCGCCACCAGGGGGTTGTCCTGCAAGAGGGCATTGGGACCCGCGCCCTGGAGCACCCGGGCGCCGTTGTGAATGAACGGATCGGCCGGTCCGCACATGAGCCCGAGGAAGAACGCACTGACGCCGAAGAGCACGACGCTGGCCCACGAGACGACGGGGTCCACGGCGCGACGGCGGTAGTAGCGCAGGACCGCCACGATGAGGGCACAGAGCAGCATCGACCACAGCAGCAGCGAACCCTCGAGGGCCGACCACATCCCGGTAATCGAATAGAGCAGCGGCGTGAAGGTGGCGTTGTTCTCCGAGACGTAGGCCAACGAGAAGTTGTGGGTGATGAGCGCGAACTGCATCACCGCGACGGCGCCCACGATCCCCGACGAGCGACACCAACGCCCAACGAAGTGATCGTGACGGTCGGTTGGTCCGAAGCGCGATCACCTGGTGGATAATGCCGCCGAGGGTGGCCGAGGAAGGCGACGTAGAGCGCGACGCGCCCGAGCCACGTCAGGGTCATCGCACGCTGCCGTTGGGCGCCTTCACCCGTTTCGGGTGCTGGGCGATGTACGTCGCGGTGTGCTTCACCAGGATCTGCGTGCCGTAGAACGTCGTCGAGTAGCGCGTCGTGAAGTGTCCTTCGACGACCACGGGGATGTCGGCCTGGAAGAGTTGCGGCGGCGTCCCGTGACTGATCACGAAGACCTCGTGGGTGCCCGATCCGGTCATCCAGAACGACGCGCCCGCGCGACGTGCGCGTGATGGTGTGGGGCTTCACGACGCCTTCGAGTCGGATCGTCGTCGTACCGATCTTGGCGCGAGCTGGCCAGGGCCTGGTCGACCGTGTCGAAGTAGTTCAGCGAGTGCAGCAGGCCCTGACTGAGCAGCGCCAGTATCGCGACCGACCAGCACGACCAGCACGCCGATCGTGCGCCGGCGACCAGAGCTCTTGGTCGTCGGTGGTGCGACGGGAGTGAGGTCGAGGGTCGTCTCAGTCAAGGCTTCGCCCTCGCCACCAGATAGACAGCGCGTAGAGCGCCAGCCCCCCAAAGGCGAAGGAATAACCGGCGGTGACGTAGTCCACTAGTGCACCCCTTCGGCGCGACGCCGCTCCAACGCGACGTCCAGCGTCTCGAAGTTCGAGAGCTCGCGCTTCACTTCCAGTCGGTAGCGCGCGCGCAAGCAGCCAGACGTAGGCCAGCGTGAAGGCGACGAAGCTCAGCAGCAGCGTCCAGAGCATGCTGCCGTGGACCTTGAACTGACGGTTCGGTCCGAGCAGCGTCGCACCCTGGTGCAGCGTGTGCCACCACTGCACCGAGAAGTGGTCGATGGGCACGTTGATCGCCGCGATGATCGCGAAGACCGCGCTGCGGCGAGCGCGCAGTTCGAAGTCGTCGTTGGCCCGACGAAGTGCCAAGTACCCCAGCGCCAGGACGCCGAGGATCGCCGTCGAGGTGAGCCGCGCGTCCCAGGCCCACCACACGCCCCAGGCCGGCCGTCCCCAGATCGAACCGGTGATGAGGGTGAGGACGATGAAGACGAGGCTCACCTCCATAGCGCAGTGCGCCACGCGGTCCATCACGACCGAGCGCGTCCGTCGCCACAGGTACAGCGCGCTGGCGATGGTCGCCGTGCCGAAGGAGAGGTACAGCGCCACCGTGGCGATCGCCGGGTGCACGTAGAGCAGGCGCGCGAGGTTGCCCTGGACCTTGTCCGGGGGCGTGACCCAGATGCCCAGCCAGATGGTGAGGGCCATCGTGACGACCGTCGCCGGTCCTAGTAGTCGTTGACTGAGCTCTTTCATCACGATTCCTCGAGAACACCGTAAAGCAGAATGCCGAGGGCGAGGTATACGGCCAGCGCGACGACCGTGATGACCCACCACTGCAAGAGAGCACCCCCGTGCAGCGCCGAATTGAAGGACCGTTCCCCGGCGATGAGCAGCGGCGCGAAGGCCGGCAGGCTGAGGACCGGCAGGAGCGTCGCCGCGGCGTTCCCGCCACTCGTGAGGGCCCCGTAGAGCGTCCCCGCGGCCGCGATGGCCCCGAGGGTGACCACGACGCTCGGTACCGCTTCGAGGGTGCCGTCAAGGGCCGTGTGCAGGACCACCACGCTCCCCGCCAGCAAGACCACGGCGCTCAGCCAGAGCTCGATCGCCAGCGCCGCGGCCTTGCCCAAAAAGACCCCCGCGGGGTCGAGCCCGAGGGTCGCCACCGAGGCCCGAGTGCCCGACGTCGACTCGATGGCGTGACTGCGATTGATCATCAGCAGCGCCACGAGCACGATGACCAAGTAGAACAGTCCCGGCGCGGCCGACGAGTGTCCGGCCTGACCGGGACCGAGCGCCAGGCCGCTCAACAAGAGCGCCATGACGCCGAAGGGGACGACCTGCCAGAGCAGCACGCGACTTCGTCGCTCAATGCGCAGGTCCTTGCCCGCGACGAGCAGCGCGACCGCGGATCACGATTCGCCCACGATCCGGCCGCCGGCCATCACCAGCGTGCGAGGACACAGCTGTGCGCTGCGAAGGGGGTCGTGCGCGCTCACCACGACCGTGGCCCCGCGCTCCACGACCTCACCCAGCAACGCGTCGAAGAACGTACGACCGTCGTCGTCGAGGGAGGCGTAGGGCTCGTCGAGCAGCCAGAGTTCGGGACGCCGCAGCAACAGCCAGGCCAGGCCGAGACGTCGACGTTGACCGGCCGAGAGTTGCTTGGCCACGGTGTCGCGACGGCCGCCGAGTTCGACTCGTTCCAGTACCGCCGTCAGTTCATCGAGGGGACGGCCGAGGGCCTTGGCGGCGAAGGTCAGATTTTCGGTGACGGTGAGGTCGTCGTAGAAGGAACCTTCGTGGCCGAGCCACCCGACGCGCCGCCGCAGTGCTCGCCGATCGACGGCGGCGAGATCGAGACCAAGGACCGTCCCCTCCCCCGCGTTGAGTCCGATCAGTCCGGCGAGCAGTCGCAAGAGGCTGGTCTTGCCCGCGCCGTTCGCGCCCACCAGCACGGTGAGCGACGACGTGGAGAGCTCGCAGGTCGACCCCGCTCAGGAGCGGAAACCCGCTGGCCATCGCGACGGCGCCTCGCAAGACCACCGACGTTTCTTCGTGACTCGTCACGGCCTACCGGGCCAAGGCGTCGATGTCCGCGGCCACCATCATCTCGATCAGGCCGTAGAAGTCGACTTCGCACTTCCAGCCCAGCTGCTCGTGCGCCTTGGTGGCGTCACCGACCGAGCAGGTCCACCTCGGCCGGTCGGATGAACGCGGGGTCGACCACGACGTGGTCCTCGTAGTTCAGCCCTGCCGCCTGGAAGGCCACCTCGCAGAGTTCGCGCACCGAGTGCGTCTGTCCGGTGGCCACGACGAAGTCATCGGGCGTGTCGCGTTGGAGCATCGCCCACATGGCGCGCACGTAGTCGGCGGCGTAGCCCCAGTCGCGGTGCGCGTCCAGGTTCCCGAGGTGCAGTGAACTGTCTCGACCGGCCTTGATGCGCGCCACGCCGTGCGTAATCTTGCGCGTGACGAACTCCAGTCCCCGACGCGGCGACTCGTGGTTGAACGAGAATTCCCGACGACGCGTGCAGGTCGTAACTCTCGCGGTAGTTAACGGTGATCCAGTGGCCGTAGACCTTGGCGACGCCGTAGGGGCTGCGGGGATAGAACGCCGTGCTCTCATCTTGGGGCACCGTGCGAACGCGACCGAACATCTCAGAAGAACTGGCCTGGTAGAAACGGATCTCCGGGTCGACGATGCGAATGGCGTCGAGCATCCTCGTGACCCCGAGCGCCGTGATCTCGCCCGTCAGTACCGGCTGCGTCCACGAGGTCTGCACGAAGCTCTGGGCGGCCAGGTTGTAGACCTCGGCCGGCCGGTAGTCGCGCAGGACGTTGATCAGCGAGACCTCGTCGACGAGGTCACCGGAGACCAGCGTGATCTGGTCCTGGATGTGACTGATCCGCTCGATGGTGAGCGTGGAGCTTCGTCGGATAAGGCCGATGACCTCGTACCCTTGGAGAGCAGCAACTCGGCCAGGTAGGAGCCGTCCTGACCGGTGATACCGGTAATAAGTGCTCGTTTGGCCACCGACAGTCCTCCAGAAAAGGCACCGACCAGCGGTCCGCACCGAAAAAACACCTTACTAGAGGTGGTGATTTCCCTTCAAAGCCTGCCTAGCCTTTGTCGATGGCCCGGATCGTCGTCGTCAGTTTTCGCCTCGGCGGAAACGACGGCGTGGCCATCGAATCGGCCAAGTGGATCGCGGCCATCGAAACGCTCGGCCACAACGTTCGAACCGTCGCCGGCGAGGGCGTCGCCGACGTCATACTTCCCGAGTCTGGCGATCGACGCGACGACCTCCACCTCGATCCAGGCGTTATCAGAGTCCTTGAGTGACGCTGACCTCGTGATCGTGGAGAATCTCGCGTCCCTTCCGCTCAATCTCGACGCGCGCGACGTCCTCTACCGCGTGTTGGAGGGCCGCCGGGCGATCTTTCATCACCACGACCTGCCCTGGCAGCGCCCACAGCTCGCCCACCTCGAAGGACCACGCGACGGACCGCTCTGGCGTCACGTCACGATCAACGATCTCTCACGCCTCGAACTGCGCGAGCGCGGTATCGAGGCCGTGACCATCATGAACTCCTTCGACTGCGAACCGGCGAGGGGCCGACGCGACTCGACCCGCATGACGCTCGACGTCGAGACGAGCCCGCTCGTCCTCATGCCGTCACGCGCGTTACCGCGCAAGAACGTTGCGGGCGCGCTCGCGCTGTGCGAGGCCCTCGGCGCCGTCTTCTGGCTCCTCGGCCCGGCCGAGGACGGCTACGAAGCGACACTCGATCAACTGATCGAGTCCGCCAGTGTCGACGTTCGACGGGGACTTCCCGAGGGTTTCGACGTGAACGACGCCTACGCGGCCTGCGACCTGGTGGTGATGCCCTCGACGTGGGAGGGGTTCGGCAATCCGGTGCTGGAGTCGGTGACGCACCGGCGACCACTCGCGCTCTACCCGTACCCCGTGGCGTGCGAGATCATGGACGTACGGCTTCCGGTTCTTCGACCTCGGTGACGTCGTGGCGATCAAGTCCTTCCTCGCGAATCCGGACTACGGGCTCTACGCGCACAACCTCGCGATCGCGCTCGAGCACTTCAATGTCGCCTCACTGCCGACGCGCCTGAGCGAACTCCTGGTTTCAATGGATATCCGATAGCGCCAACTATCCTCTAGCCCTATGGTGATCCAGGACGACCGACCCCAGCACGCGGAGCGTCGAGAACAGTTGCTGAAGCGTCGCCAAGACACTTTTCGCCGAGCGGGGGTTCCAGTCGACCACGATGGACGACATCGCGCGCGAGGCCGGTTTCACGAAGCCGATCCTGTACCAGTACTTCGAATCGAAGACGGACCTCTACCGCGAGATCGTGGCGCAGTTGGCCGAGACGTTGTTGGCGTCACTCAAAATCGCGGTGAACGCCGCCGAGACGCCGCGGGCGAAGATCGAGGTGGCCTTTCGCGTCTATTTCGACATGGTCGTGAGCGAGACAGACGCCTTCCGCATCCTCTTCATCCACTCCCACGAGGGTGACACCGCCAAAGAGTTGCGCGCCTTGGAGCTCGGTCTGATCTCCTTCATGCTCCCCTTCTTCGATGACTCGATGAGCGAGGACCACCGACGTCAGTTGGCCGGTGGCGTCGTCGGCATCGCCGAGGGCGCGGCGATCGTGTGGCTGGAACAACAGGAGTCGAAGGGATGGCCCGCGCCGGCTGAGGGAGCGGCCGAACGACTGGCCGAGCGATCGGCCACGCTGGCGTGGGGTGGACTCCGCACGGTCCACCTGGATTAATCGACGCGCTCGGCGCCGACCAGAAGCGCGAAGGACTGAGCGAGGTCCCACAGATGTCGTGCGCATGCGTCGTAGGTCGCCTGGTCCCCGCCGGCCGGGTCCCTGACGTCGAACTCCGATGACGGCGCGTGTGAACTGACCGCACGCAGCTGTGCGCCCAAGTCTCCCTCGAGCGGAGCGAAGCGCACGAACTGCGCGAGCTGCACCGCCTTGTCGGTGCTCAACGGAAAGTTCCTTCGGACGAAGTTCACGTTGTCGGCCTCGGCGGCCAAGATCACGTCCGCCCACTCGGCGTCGGACTGATCCAGCTGGTGGCTGCGATGCGCTCCGTATCGATGTTGACCGAGTTCCTCGATCTTGAGGAGCGCGTCGCGCGTGCGACCGCTCATCGCGGATCCTTCGGTGACGTGAGTTCCGGCGCTTCGCACGTGCCACGCCTCGCGCGTTGATTCGGCGATCGTGGTGAGCATGTAACTCAGCATTACGGATCGCGCGACGTTACCCGTGCACAGCGTGACAATCTTCAACTTGACCTTCTCGGGTCTACACGTCCAAAGCTTTTTGCGCGATCGAGTGATACGTCGATTGACACCACAGCCGCGACATTCGTTGACTCCGAGGAACGTGGCTGGGCTAGGTGTTGACCTCGACGCAACGCCCTATTGAGTTCGACGCGCCTCATTGCCAACCCGGTGTGATACCCGCTTGCTCGATCCATCTATGAAGATCCGGCCGCTTAACCTCGGCAACCGTCGTCACCTTGACGTACCGCGTTCGGTCAGTAGTTCCGAGGGGTGGAGGGACATCAAAGTCTGCTCCGCCCAGAAAGACGACATTCACCGAAACGTCGTATGCGGCGAGCTCAATGATCCAGCCGAATTCCGATAACCCGTAGTACGCCCTCTTCCATTTCACGGCGAATTGAAGTTCAGGGAGCGTGGCCCGAATCTCTTTGTCCAACTGCCTCACGATGCTCTGGAGATCCGGCATCTGGCGCCCCAGCCAACCGTCAATGTCATCGTGGTTCGTCGAAGGCTCTGGCCTGATTCGCCGTGCGTTCCCCTTGATTTCTTTTGGCATCCAGCAACCTCCAGCGCACTCGGCCAAATCAGGTTAGCGACGTCGAAGGTAATGCAGTGGCGGGAACCGGGGTGACGTAGGCGCAATACGATGAGGTCGACGCATCCCGTGGGCGAAGTAGCGACACGATGCGGATTAATTACGCGACCGGTGCCTCCGCGTTTCGAACGATGGCGACGAGAGGTATCGGTCGAGAGGTCTTCGATTGGTACGACGCGTACCGTCCGTTGTTGGTTCCGTTCATGAGTTCCCAGAGTCGGGGGTATTCGGCATCGGTTGAGTTGATCAAGGTGGCGATTCCAGAGAACCGACTGCGACCTACCTGGACCTCGACGACCGGCCTGGCGCAGAGATTGAGGAACCAAGCAGGTGCGTTGTCTTTTCCGTCGTTCGAGGCGGCCAGAATGATCCTTTCCCCGTCTCGAGCGAACACCAGAGCCGTCTGTCGAGGCTGGCCGGTTTTGCGCCCAACGGTGTGCAGAATGAGCGTCCGCACGCCGAGCATGCCGGGCCCTACCCGACCATCACTGCGAATGTAGATCCATCGGTGAAACCGCAACATGGCCGGCGGCCCGCTCTTGGGTGCGGTGAGCCTGTTCATTGTTCTTGGGACGAGTGGTGGCAGCTTCTCACTCCCTACGGCTAGGTCGATCCCCTTAGTCATCAATTCCTCGCTTTCGTTGCATTGGTTTTCAGTGTGCGGTTTCGAATCGGGGGTTCTGGCGCGGTGGAGGGCCGTGCTCGGAGCGCAGGAATCAGTAGAGCCAGGACCTCTTCGGTTCGCTCCTCGAGGTCCCGTCCACCGGAGTCCAGGAGCGACAACGAGTCCATCCCGACGACCCAGGCGAAGATCGCCCGAGCCGTGGATCGAGGTTCGAGATGCTCCCCGAACTCACCCGTGTGAACCCCCCGCTCGATCAGTTGCGAGATCGAGCGCATCCCCAACTCTTGGAACGACGCGTACTCTGATCCGGGACCGGATCGGACGCTCAGGTCGGCGCCGAGACGCACGACGCAGTGCATCGTTGGGTCACCGGCGATGAGTCGCGCTCGTCGTCGCATGGCGCTACACAGCTCATCACTCGCCGAAGCGCTGGGCTCCGCATCTGCCTGGAGCCGGGTGATTAATTCCCTTTGCTTGACCCGAAACGTGGCAAGTGCGAGTTCATCCTTGCTCGAGAAGTGGAAGTAGAACGCGCCTTTGCTCATCCCCGTGGCCGAGATGAGATCGTTGAGGGAGACGCCATCGAAGCCGACCTCGGCAAACATCCGTGCAGCGGTGTCGATGATGAGTGAACGGGTTCGCTCGGCGCGCTGTTGACGGACTCTCGTGTTGCTCGTCGGCATCACCTTATTAAAACATACCAATCAGTCGGTTTGCAACCGGGATCCCTTTCGCGGCCAATTGCCGATTACCGGCGGACTCGGTGATGCCCGGTCTTGACCGCCGGTACTGCAGGAGGGCAAATCTGCCTGTGGATGCGGCGAACGGTAACTCTTCGCTCCGAACGGACAGTATGTAGCGAGAAGTAATTCTGGGAGGCCTCGTTGCGAGTATGTAGCCGTCTCTTCGTCGCCACTTTGGTACTCGCCGCTCTACCAGTCCTCAACGGCGCGTCGTCAGAGGTCGCGGTAGCTGCCACCCCTACCGCCTGCTCTGCGACGCAGGTCACCCTCTCGGCCACTCCTGGCCATTCGCTCTATACGTCGGACGCCTTGGTGCACGTCACCGTCGCGCTGCACAACCGCTCTGACATCGCCTGCTCGATCGCGACAGGCCCCTTCTCGCCCAACTTTGTCCTTACGAACTCCACTGGTGTCGCCGTCTGGGGATCGTGCTGGTTTGGTGGTGGTCCCGCCCCGTGCGCTGACTACCTCATTCACCGCACCCTCGCTCCGGGAGCGACGTACCGCGACCGGCTCACTTGGGATCAGCGGACCGGTCATCCGGATCTGCCCGTGCCGGCCGGCCGCTACACGTTCAACGTGCACTTTCTGGGCTCGACGCTTCACACCACCACCTCGTTCGTCCTCACCCGGCCTCAGAGCGTCTCCGTCACCGCGGCCGACAGCGGGCGCCACTACGTCCTCGCCGTCGGCAGTCTCTTGACCCTTCGACTACTCGCCTCACCGCTGGTCTGGACGACGGCCGTCTCCTCTGATCCGAGGGTTTTGACATCCGTCCCCGAGATGAACCCGGCGGCCGGTGTCTCCGTCTTCCGTGCACTGGCGCCCGGCACTGCTCGTGTGTCGGCCGTCGGCAACCCGTCCTGCTACCCCCAATGCCTAATGCCGAGCCGGGACTTTTTCGTAACGGTGACCGTAGGTGCGTCGTGAAAGTACACGCGATTGGAATCAAGGTTGACGGTTCTCAGAGCCAGCAATGGCCGAGCCAGTAATACTTGTCAACGAATGTGCACTCCCGAGATGGCGCGCGAGATGATCAATCGTTGGATTTCGCTGGTACCTTCGAAAATCGTGTAGATCTTCGAGTCCCGGTGCCAACGCTCGACGGGGTACTCGCGGATGTAGCCGTAGCCGCCGAGAATCTGGATCGCCTCTTCGGTCACCTTGACGGCCGTCTCGCCGGCGTAGAGCTTCGACATCGAGCCCTCGCCGTTGAGGAACGGCTGGCGGGTCGCGGCCATCCACGACGCTCGCCAGATCAACAGTCGTGAGGCGTCGATGTGCATCTTCATGTCGGCCAGTTTGAAGGCGATCGCCTGGTTGTCGATGATCGCGCGACCGAACTGCTTGCGTTCCTTCGCGTAGTCGAGCGCGAACTCGTAGGCCGCGCGGGCGATGCCGAGCGCCTGGGCGCCGACGGCCGGCCGGCTGGCTTCGAAGGTGGCCATGGCGGCCTGGCTCTGGGAGCGCTTGCCCTCGCGAGCCCGGGCGATCTTCGCATCGAGCTTCTCCTTGCCGCCGAGCAGGCA
Organism: uncultured Acidimicrobiaceae bacterium; assembly: GCA_963703105.1. Taxonomy (GTDB): domain Bacteria; phylum Actinomycetota; class Acidimicrobiia; order Acidimicrobiales; family RAAP-2; genus RAAP-2. The sequence goes on from OY969792.1 coordinate 1,132,974, forward strand.
GCGTCCCGGCACGCGGCAGTCTTCCAGCACGACCTCGCCGGTGTGACTGGCGCGGATGCCCATCTTCTTGAACTTCTGGCCGAGGCGGATGCCCTTGGTGCCGTCGGGCACGATGAAGGAGGCCTGGCCCCGACTGCCGAGCTCCGGTTCGACGGAGGCGACGATGACGTGCAGGTTGGCGATGCCGCCGTTGGAGATCCAGGTCTTGGTCCCGTTGAGGACCCACTCGTCGGTGGCCTCGTCGTAGACGGCGCGCGTGCGCAGCGAGGACACGTCACTGCCGGCGTCCGGCTCCGAGACCCCGAAGGCGGCGAGCTTGATGTCGTCGGGCGTCCCGTAACACTGGGGCACCCACTCCATGACCTGCTCCGGCGTGCCGTTGGCGACGATCGCCGCCACCCCGAGCGAGGTCGCCATGAGGGCCATGGTGAGACCGGCGTCGCCCCAGGCCAGCTCTTCGGTGGCGATCATCAAGGAGAGGCCGGTCGGATCGCCGAAGGCGTTCATCATGAAATCCAGCGAGTAGATGCCGATCTTGGCCGCCTCCTGGATGAACTCCCAGGGGGTCTCTTCGCGCTCGTCCCACTCGGCCGCGATTGGACGCATCGCGTTGACGGCGAATCCGTGCACCCACTCCTGCATCGTCTTTTGATCGTCGTTCAGTTGCAATGAGAATTCAGCCATGACCGCCCTTCGACATTTCGTCGCTACCGGTGAGTAACTCTCGTACTTTAGGTGAGAGGGTAGGGCCAAAAGAAAAAACCGCCGCCCGAAGGCGGCGGTTCTCCACTACTAGATGTTTTGGTTAATTCAAGACGACGCGCTTGGCGAGTGGTCCGCGATCGCCCGGCTCGATGTCAAACTCAACAGTCTGACCTTCGACGAGCGTCTTACGACCTTCACCTTGAATCTCCGAGTAGTGCACAAAGACGTCGGGTTGGCCATCGACAGCGATGAATCCCCAACCCTTTTCGTCGTTGAACCACTTGACGGTTCCTACAGCCACTGTGGGCCTCCTTGTTTCTTTTGGCACCGATTCGCACCGGTCCCGGAGGGAACCACAACGGCAACCTCAACTCTCAAGCCTACTGGAGAACGCTTCACCCGCCAAATATTTCTAGGGGCGTCGAATGAGGGTTCCGGCCGAAGAATCCTCGACCACCCAGCCCAATGTGACTAATTCGTTACGAAGTCGATCGGCCTCGGCCCAGTCCTTCGCGGCTCGTGCCTCATCGCGCCTCGTCACCAGGTCTGCGCTGCGCGGATCGACGTCATCTTCCTTCGAGTGCAGTGCCAGCCCCAACGCTCCAAACAGCACGTTTACGGCGTCGGCCAGACCTCGCCCTCTCTCTTCATCACCGGCGTCGGCGGCGGTATTCGCGGCCGCCAGCGCGTCAAAGAGCATCGCCACCGCGAGGGGCGTCTTCAGGTCGTCATCGAGTACGGCGCTGACCTCTTCGAACAGTGCGATGCCGTCGCCGACGAATCGATGGTTCGAGGCCACTTCGAGCGTCTCGCCGGCCAGCACCGGGAGCTCGAATCGTCGCGCCAACGCGTCCAGGCGGGCCAGGGCTCGTTCCGCGTCGGCGATCGTGTCGTTCGTCACCTCCAAGGGCGAGCGGTAGTGGGAACGAAGAACGAGCAGCCGATACGCTCGCGGGTCCGACGTCTCGGCGAGGTTGATGAGCGACGTGAAGTTGCCGAGGGACTTGCTCATCTTCTCGCCCTCGACCATCACCAGTCCGTTGTGGCTCCAGTGTCGTGAGAAGACGCGCCCGGCCGCCACCGCCTGGGCCCGCTCGTTCTCGTGATGCGGGAACTTCAGGTCGAGACCGCCGCAGTGAAGATCGAAGTCGTCGCCGAGGAGTCCCAGTGACATGACCACGCACTCGGTGTGCCACCCGGGCCGACCTTCGCCGAACGGGCGCCGCCCAACTCGGCTCGCCGGGCTTCGCGTTCTTCCACAGCGCGAAATCCAGCGGCGATCGCTTCTCCTCGACCGCCTCCACGCGGGCACCGGCGCGCAGGCTGTCGAGTGGTTGTCCGGCTAGTAGTCCGTAGTCGGGGACGCGCGAGACATCGAAGATAGACCCCGTCGCTGATCACGTAGGCGAGGTCGTTCTCGAGGAACGAACTGATGAGCTCGATCATCTGGGCCACGTAGTCGGTCGCGTGCGGTGCCTCGTCGGGTCGTGCGACGCCCAGGAGATCCATCGCCTCCCACCAGAGTGCCTCGTAGGTTGCGACCACTTCGGAGGTGGTCCGGTCCTCTTGGATGGAGCGCGCGATGATCTTGTCTTCGATGTCGGTGATGTTCGACACGTAGGTGACGTCCAGTCCTCGGAAGGTGAACCACCGCCGAGCGACGTCCCAGACGAGCGTGAAGCGACCGTGCCCGAGGTGGGGCAGATTGTCGACCGTCGGGCCGCAGACGTACATCGAGACGCGCCCGGCGTCGCGCAACTTCAGGTCGCGCACCTCACCGTCGACGGAATCAAAGAGCCGAAGCACTGTTCTAAACTACGCCAACCATGCAAGACGCTCTCGCCCCCACGCACCGTCGAGTGCCCGATCAAGCCCACCGTCGACGGGCTCGAAGAGCGCTGGACCGCCGAGTGGGACAAGGAGAGGATCTACCGCTTCGACCCCGACGCCACCAGAGAGAGCGTCTACTCGATCGACACCCCACCGCCGACGGTGTCGGGCACGCTGCACATCGGACACGTCTTCAGTTACACGCACCCCGACGTCGTCGCGCGGTTCTGGCGCATGCGCGACAAGGACGTCTTCTATCCGATGGGCTGGGACGACAACGGCCTCCCGGTCGAACGCCGAGTCGAGAACTTCTACGGCGTGCGCTGTGACCCGGCGCTGCCGTATGACGCGAAGTACCGCCCCCCGGAGAACCCGGCAAGGAAAAGGTCTCCGTCTCGCGAAAGAACTTCGTCGAACTGTGCATCAAACTGACGGCCATCGACGAGGAGGCCTTCAAGAACCTGTGGCGCGCCATCGGAATCAGCATCGACTGGAGCTTCGAGTACTCGACGATCTCCAACGAGGCCCGGGCGATAAGTCAGCGCGCCTTCCTCCAGATGGTGACGCGACAAGAGGTCTACACCGCCGAGGCGCCGACGCTCTGGGACATCGACTTTCGAACGGCCGTCTCCCAGGCCGAACTCGAGGACCGCGAGCGTCCGGGCGCCTATCACCGCGTGGCCTTCGACCGCGCCGACAACACCGGCACGGTGGACGTCGACACGACGCGACCGGAGCTGCTCGCCAGTTGCGTCGCGCTCGTCGCGCATCCCGACGACGAGCGCTACCGGCCGCTCTTCGGGACCTCCGTGGTCACGCCCCTCTTCGGCGTCGAGGTGCCGATCCTGGGCCACGAACTGGCCGACCCCGACAAGGGCACGGGCATCGCCATGATCTGCACCTTCGGCGACACGACCGACATCGTGTGGTGGCGAGAACTCAACCTGCCGACGCGGGCTCTCATCGGTCGCGACGGGCGCTTCCTGCCCGCCGACTTCGCCGTCGAGGGCTGGGACGTGCGCGACCCCGAGTTGGCCCAGGAGTTCTACGACCGCGAGGTCGCGGGCAAGACCATCAACCAGGCCCGCGCGGCCGTCGTGGACGCACTGCGAGAAACGGGCGCGTTGATCGGTGACGTCCGCGAGATCACGCACCCGGTCAAGTTCTACGAGAAGGGCGAGCGGCCGCTCGAGATCGTGACCTCGCGCCAGTGGTTCGTGCGCACGCTCGAGCGACGCGAGGAACTCTTGGCGCGCGGCGAAGAGCTGCGCTGGCACCCCGACTACATGCGTCACCGTTACCGCTCGTGGGTCGAAGGACTCAACATCGACTGGAACATCTCGCGTCAGCGGTTCTTCGGCGTGCCCTTTCCGGTGTGGTACCCCGTCGATGAGCACGGCGAGATCGACTTCGACCACCTGATGCTGGCCCACGACGAGGACCTGCCGGTCGACCCGTCGAGTGACGTGCCCGCGGGCTACCGCGAGGATCAACGGGGCCAGCCGGGCGGCTTCGCTGGCGACCCCGACGTGATGGACACCTGGGCCACCAGTTCGCTGTCGCCCCAGATCGCCGGACGCTGGGGCACCGATCTCTTCTCCCGGGTCTTCCCGATGGACCTACGTCCCCAGGCCCACGACATCATCCGCACCTGGCTCTTCTCGACGATCGTGCGCAGCCACTTCCAGTTCGACTCACTCCCCTTCAGCGACACGTTGATCTCGGGCTTCATCCTCGATCCCGATCGAAAGAAGATGAGCAAGTCGATCGGCAACACCGTGACCCCGATGCCGCTCGTCGAACAGTACGGCGCCGACGCCCTGCGCTACTGGGCCGCCGGCGGGCGACCCGGTTCGGACACCGCCTTCGACGAGGGCCAGCTGAAGATCGGACGCCGACTGGGGATCAAGATCCTCAACGCGTCGAAGTTCGTGCTCGGGCGCCTCGACGGCGCCGAGATCCCCGCCCCGACAGAGATCACCGAGCCGATCGACCTGGACCTCCTCGCGCTCCTCTCCCGGCTCATCACCTCGACGACCGACGACTTCGAGAACTACGACTACGCGCGCGCCCTCGAGCGCTCCGAGAGTTTCTTCTGGTCGTTCTGTGACGACTACGTCGAGTTGGTGAAGATCCGCGCGTACGGTGAGACGGACGACGCGCCGACGAGGTCGGCGCGCGCCACGCTGGCCATCACGCTTTCGGTACTGCAGCGGCTGTTCGCGCCGATCATGCCCTTCGTCACCGACGAGGTGTGGCACTGGTGGCACGGCCACTCGGTGCACGCGTCACCGTGGCCGACGTTGCAGGAGTTGCCGGCGCTCGAAGTCATCGGCGCCGGATCGACCTACGGTCCGGTCTGTGAAGTCCTCGAAGCGATTCGCCGCGCCAAGAGTTCGGCCAAGGTCTCCCAGCGTGCCGAGGTCGCGTCAGTGACGGTGCGCGCGCCGGCGGAGTTCCTGGCGGCCATCGCGTTATGTCAAGACGACCTGAAGGCGGCGGGCGGCGTGCACGAACTGCTGACGCGCGAAGAAACTGAACTTTTCGTAGAGGTCGTACTCGCCGACGCGTAACGCGTTGCGCTCGCGATGCACTTCAACGCAGCGTCGCCTCGTTGTTACAATTTTTTCACGAGAGTTGTGAATCACCTGATTCAGCGCCCCTATAAGTTCGACGCGGGAGGCGTAATCGTGAAAAAATTCCAGGGGAACGCAACGAAACATCGTCTGAAGCTCGGCGCCACGGGATTGATGCTCGTGGCCGCGGCCAGTGTGCAGTTGATCGGAGCGACCGCTTCGTCGGCGACCACGGTCACCAACCCGGCCTTCGCGAAGACCTCCTACGGACGCTTCCTCGACACCATCGTCATGGACGGCGGCATCATCACCGTCACGCCGGCCCCCAACAACGTCGCGACGCTGCAGGGCATCGGCGCGGTGACCGCCAAGATCTGGGCCTCGTCCGAGTTCTCGGGATTCGCCCCGCAGACCCTCGGCTACGGCTACGTCTCGGTGCGGGGCACCGCGAAGGGCGAGATGCGGATCAACCACCTGCTCGCGTGGGTCGGATTCGCCAACGGCAATACCTCGAACGTCTGCGCGAAGACCAGCGCCGGAAAGTTCCGATCGAACGGAGAGGCGGCCGTCGTCCTCGGTGACGCCAAGTTCTCCGGGGTCCATCGCGTACGTGCCGCCGCTGTGCGGCATCGCCCAGCGCAAGGGCTACACGGTCCCCGAAGAGGTGGTCTCCGTTCCGTGGACCAAAGTCGGCACCGCCAACAGAAGGGGCGTGGTGAGTTTCCGCACGACCATCGCGCAGTGTGGGGCCGTCTCGGGCAGCACGAGGATTCGCGGCACCGGTGTGCTCGAAGTACTGCTGTACTCCCAGCGGCCCGACTGGTCGGCCAAGGTCTGTTCGGCCAACGTCGTGACGCTCGGCATGCCGCTCGCCAAGACCGCGGCCAAGGCGAACGCACTGCATCTCGTGCACGGTAGAAGCGGTCCGGTTCGCCAGGTGGTCGCCGCGGGGTAGGTCGACGGCGACGATTCTCGTTAGTCGAGCACCTCTCCGGTGTCGACGCTGCGCACGAGGACGTGGTCTTCGGTCACGTCGTAGATCGCGAACTGGTCCCACGCTCGCGCGAGCTCTCGGGCGAACTCGACGCTCTGATCGAGCAACGCGAACCCCTCTTCGGCGGGCCAGGCGCCGATCGGATCGCGACCGATCGTGTGTCGCAGTCGCACGCCTCGACGTTGCAAGTCAGCGAGCAGTTCGGTGCGACGCTCGGCGTTCTCGTCGGCGTGCAGTTCATTGCTGAAGGGATTGTCCGACGTCAGCACCGTGAAGGGACCGAGCTCACGCGCGGCCTCTTGCGCGCCGACCCACTCGCCGGTCGACACCTTCACGACCAGTTCGGTGGGCGGCACCTGATAGCTCTTCACGAGTGACGGCGTCAAGCGGGGCCGCGACACCACGGACTTCGGCGAAGGCGACGGCGGCGCGCGTCGTCGCCGACGTCCGCGGACTCGCCGTGATGTCGAAGGCGTGTTGGGTGAAGGGCAGCTCCACGTAGTACATCGGGGCGCGCGCGACCTCTCGGAACTTCGTCACGAAGTCACGTGCCACCTGGACGTCGACGAGGGTGTCGTTGCGGCCCTGGACGATGAAGAACGGTGGCGCGTCAGCCCCGATGCGCTCGAAGGGCGACATCGCGCGATAGAGCGGCTCGTTGCCGTCGAAGGGCACCTGCACGATCCGGTGTTCGAGCAGGCTCATCAGGCCTCGGCCGAGACCGCGCCAGTGCGCCTCGTCGCCCGTCGTCTCCAAGACGCCGTAGAACGGCATGGCGCCGCGCACCGACCAGTCGGTGACGTCGGTGAGGTCGGCCGGCCGCCACGTCGGGTCGGCGGCACTCAGCGCCACCAGGGCCGCCAGCTGTCCCCCGGCCGAGCCACCGGAGATGACGACGCGCTCGGGGTCGCCACCGTAGATCAGCGACGTTCTTCTTCACCCAGCCCAGGGCTCGCGTGACGTCCGTGATCTGCGCCGGCCACGGGTGGCGAGGGGCCAGTCGGTAGTTGGGGACGACGGCGATCCAACCTCGTCGCACGAACTCGTGCAGCATGGGCCGCCCCTGCTCGCGCTTGTCGCCCATCATCCATGACCCGCCGTGGATGTAGAGCACCACCGGCGCGTGCAGCGGCGTCGTGGACGTGCGCCATACGTCGAGCCGTTGTCGAGCCAGCGGGCCGTAGACGACGTTCTTCACCAGCTGCATGTCGCGGGGATGGAACGGGAACTGCATCGCCGTGCGCCACCACGAACCGAAGACGTCGTCGCGGGTGTGGGGTATCGACAGCGGCTCGACGGGAGCGCTGGCCATCGATCGGCGCACGATCCGTCGCGCGTAGAAGGCGATGAAGACCAGGGCCACGTTCTCGGCGATCGACGACGCCGGCCAGCACGAACACGAGGAGACTCAGCCACGCGGCGCTGGGCCACCCCCACCACGCCAGCAGCCCGAGCAACGCCAGCTGGGTGACGATGCCCTGGACCGGGAGCTCCCCGGCCGCCCAACCGACCGGGTAGGCCAGAACGGCCGAGAGACCACGACGGCCCGGTCGAAGGGCCGTGGCCGCCGAGAGCACCAGGAACGCGCTCACCAGCGCGACGAAATAGGCCATCTGACTAGTCTGCCGGTTCGTGGACGCCGCGTGTCACAGTACCTAGGCTGTCGGCGATGTCGACCTGGCCCGCCTCGCTGGAGAAACTGCGCGGCACCGTCGGCGTGTGGACGTTCGCCCACGAGTCGATCGCCGCCGATCGAAGCGGCGACATCGCCGCCGAACTCGAGTCCCTCGGATACGCGGCGCTGTGGCTACCCGAGGCGTGGGGTCGCGAGGCCTTCACCAACGCCGCACTGATGCTGGGCGCCACGTCGTCGATGATCGTCGCCACCGGCATCGCCAACATCTGGGCCCGCGACGCCGTGGCCGCCAACAACGCCGCGAAGACCCTCAACGCCGCCTACGAGGATCGCTTCGTCCTCGGCCTCGGCGTCAGCCACCGGCCGCTGGTCGAGCGTCTGCGCGGCCACGAGTACGAGACGCCCGTGGCGGCGATGCGCGACTACCTCACGGCCATGGACGCCGCTCCCATGATGGCCCCCGAAGGCCAACTGCGCTACGCCCGGGTCATCGCCGCACTCGGACCGAAGATGCTCGAGATCGGTGCCACGCTCGCCGACGGCGTCCACCCGTATCTCGTGACGCCGGAACACACGGCCCGGGCCCGCGCCGCGGTCGGCGACAAGTTCGTCGGCGTCGAACAGGCCGTGGTGCTCGGACAGAGCCGCGAGGAGTACTTGAACGCGCGCGCACGCTCATCTCGGGTTCTACACCGGCCTGGAGAACTACACGCAACAGTTGGCGTCGGCTGGGATTCACCGAGGAGGACTTCGTTCGCGGCGGCTCCGATCGACTCTGTGACGCCCTGGTCGTCCACGGTGACGAGGAGGCCGTGCTGGACCGCGTCAACGAACACCGCGAGGCCGGCGCCGATCACGTCTGTCTGCAAGTGCTCAGTGACGAGACCAACGCTCCCCCGTTCGAGGAGTGGCGCCGTCTGAGTTCCGTCGCTCTAAGACGACGCTCAGCGTCTCTTCGCCGGGACCGAAGACGATGACGTCGACGGTCGCGCGGACCCGAAGACCCGCGCAACAGCCGAAAGAAGGACCCGATGACGAACAGCGTGGCGAACTCGAGCCCGCCGATGATGACCCAGCCGATCGTGACCCAAAAGAGCCCGACGGCCAGTCCCTTCAAGAAGCCGTCGCGCACCATCGCGGCGATCCACAGCGGAATCCAGGCGACCATCCAACTGACGAAGGGGGCCACGAACGCCGCCGCGACTCGCCGACGCAGACCCAAGTAGATCCCGAAGAGCGCCGGTCACGCCAAAGCCGACCCAGAGGGCATCGTGATGGGCGCCGTGACTCGCTTCGATCATGAAGATCACCACCGCCATGACGATCGACCAGATGATCATCGGGGCCGTGACGTTGCCGCGGGCGCGATTCCGGGCCTGGACGAACACGGCGCTCATGACTCCAAACTAGTCAAGGACCTCAGAACACCACCGTTTTTTTGACGGTACGCTGCGAACCGTGACCCTGGGCGTCCTCGCACTTCTTGGCTCGGGCGAGATCGCCCCCAGCATGACCAAAGTGCACCGTCAACTGCTCAAACGCCTCGACCCCGTTCGGGCGGTCTCACTCGACACGGCGTACGGCTTCCAGGCCAACGTGCCCCAGATGACCGAGAAGATCGTCGACTACTTCGCCACGTCGTTGCGCGTGCCCATCACGCCCCTGCATTTCACCCTCTTCGAAGGGTCGAGCGAGGTCGAACGCGCCGCCTTTCGCCAGGACGTCCGTGCGGCCAACTACGTGTTCGCCGGTCCCGGCTCGCCGAGTTACGCCCTGCACCAGTGGGCGCCGTTGGGCCTGGCCGAGGACCTACGCGGGACACTGCGGGCCGGTGGCGTGCTCTGCTTCGCGTCGGCGGCCGCCCTCACGCTCGGTTCCCTGACCGTTCCGGTCTACGAGATCTACAAGGTCGGGACCACCACCCATTGGCTGCACGGGTCTGGACGTCCTGTCCATGGTGGGAATCCGGGGCGCCATCATCCCCCACTACGACAACGCCGAAGGCGGCAACTACGACACCCGGTTCTGCTATCTCGGCGAAGACCGACTGGTCGAACTCGAACGCCAACTCCCCGACGACACCGGGATCCTCGGCGTCGACGAACACACCGCGGGCATCATCGACCTGGAGCAGGAGACCCTCACCGTCATGGGTAAGGGCGCCGTGTACTGGCGCCGAAATGGACAGACGCGAACCTTCGAAAGTGGATCGGTGACCCCTTTGGGTGAGCTGCAATCCTTCGAGCCCGACACCGAATCCGTGACAGGCACTCCATTGCCCGAGATCAACGAGGTCGACCAGCTCGTGGCACTCGCCGAGAAAGGTGGACCGGATTCGATTGACGCCATCGCGCAGCTCGCTCGCATGGCCAGTACCGGGGGAAGCGGTCGCATCGACCCCACTCGAGCTCGTCGAGGGACTACTTGCCCTTCGAGTGAGTGCGAGGGACGCCAAGGACTTCGCGCTCTCCGATCGAATTCGCGACGTCCTCGTGTCGTCGGGGATTGAGGTGATGGACACACCCGACGGTTCGACCTGGTCCATCAAGTAACCGCGGCACTCGAATCGGCTTAGACGATTCAATGGCGAACACACCTCAGAAATAGAGAGGCCCCCTCCTTTCGGAGGGGGCCTCTCTCGAATTCAATCCAAGCGAGTTACTTAACTTGGTGGTAACTTCACGTTCGTTTGCCCGCCATTGGCGAAGCGTGATGATGAAGCGTGTGCACGCCCTTAGGTGTGGTCTTCTTCGTCGTGACGTGGACCCAGTCAGGATCTTGCCGTTGTCCCTGAACACGTGAACCGTCGTACCCTTAGCGTTGCTAGTGATCTTCGGCTGACCGTAGAAGTGCGTACCGTAGATGAGGACCGTTGAGGTCTTGCCGGTGTGCACAACGCCGCCCACGTGCAGTCGCCTTCGGAGTGGGCGTCACCGTGTTGGGGTTCGGTCCACCGTTCAGCGGGAAGGTACCTGAGCCACCGTCGGGGTTGGTCAACGTGATCGTGCTCGAGGTGCCGGAAGTGGCGTTCGAGTCAGTGGTCACGAGCAACGTAACGGTGGTTGGGGTTGAGGCGACGGCCAGGACCGTGTAGTCCGGGTTGGCGCTCGAGGCCTTGATGCCGGTCTCGAAGCCAGTTCCGTTGATGGTGATCTCGGCGTTGGTCGTGAACGTCGGTACGTAGTACGTACCCGTCACGGCCGGAACCGGGTTCACGGTCACGTCGTTCTGGAGCGTTACCGAACCGCCACCGACTGGGTTGGTGACGACGAGGCCATCGAGGATCGGCGTGCTGCCCGAGTAGCTGACTGGCGTAATAGGCACCGTGATGGTGTCGCAGGTGTCCAGTGTTCCAGGAGTCGCCGTGAAGCCGGTGCACTTGTCGAGCGGGTTCGTCGACTGCGAAACGACGGCCGGTCCGAACGTGTCAACACCCGCGACGGCGCCCGTAACGACGGCGCCGGTGACGAAACCAGAACCAGTGATGGTGATCGAGGTCGCGGTGCCGTCGAGGACCGCCTTAGGAGCGGCGGCCGACGGGGTGACAATGCCAGGAGCGGCAGTGACGTTGAACAAGTTGGCGAAGGTCGTCGCGCCACCATTGGCGTTCGTGACCGTGGCCGACTCGCCGCCAACCGTGGCGGTCGCCGGAATGGTGAGCGTTCCGAAGATGCCGTTCGGCGTGACGGAGGTCACCGCAGCGGTGCCTGCAGTGCCACCAGCGGTGGTGCTCGCCAGCGTCACTGTCGCGGCGGCCAAGAAGCCAGTTCCGATGATGTGGAACGGCACGGCCGTCGAGCCAGCGGCCACGTCTTCATTCGTCGCGGCCGGTGTCTTGTAGAAGTTGCTCAAGACGGAGCCGGTGACGATGTACGTGGTGACGGGGTCGGACTGAACGGTAACGGCCGGAGTGCTCGCTTCTCCCGAGGCAACCGTGCCAAAGGTGAACACCACGGTGTCCCCTGGCGCGATGGAGTTCGAGTAACCAGCGATCGTCGCGGACGTCGCGGAGACCTGGGTCGCGGTGCATGTCGCCGGAGCTGCGGAGACACCGAGTGGCGTCGTCACAACGTACGTGCAGACCTCAGTACCGCTCGTCGCGAACAGCGTGCCGGTCGCGGTGAGAGTCGGGACAGTGCCAGCCGGTATCACGGTCGGGCTGATGCTCGTCACGGTCGGTTGACCGGAGACGGTCAAGGCTCCCGCAAGCGTGGCGGCCCCGAAGTTCGGAACGTTAGCCGCACCGGCGCCGACATTCACGGTGCCGGAGTCGATCAACGTGATCGAGTCCGTGCCGTTCAACATCGTCGGGGTGGGCGTGAGGGTGACCGTCGCGGTTGTCGTGGAGTCGGTAACCGTCGCGTCGACCGTGCAAGTGACTGCCGGGTCGGAGGCAACACAACTCATGTTGGGAGTTGTGCCGTTACCAACCACGAAGTTCGTGCCCGTGACACCAACCGTGAACCCTACGGATCCAGCGGTCAGGTTGCCTACAGCCGTCACCGAACTGATCGTCGGTCCAGCGAGGATCGCGATCGTCCCGGCGTATGTCTCAAGACCGTCGGTGAAGGAGATCGGAACGGACGCGGTAGCGGCCGTACCAGCCTTCACGTTGATGGTCGTCGTGATGTTCGTGCCGGTGTCGTTGGTGATCGCACCGAAGGTGACGGCCGGGTTCGTCGAGGAACCCGTCCAGTCCGCAGGAGCGGAACCATCGGTGGCCTGACTCAGCGTGAGGTTGATCGTCACGCCACTGGCGCCAGCACCGACAGCGTTCGAGGAACCGAACGGAGCAACGCCGGGGAGACCCGCGGTGGCGTTAGCGGTGGCCAACTGGGTGCTGGAAATCGCGCCGCCCGTGGTGAACCCGAAGAACGTCGGGTCGACTTCGACGCCGCCGGCACCGTTGAGAATCGTCGCCTGAACGCGGTCGTTGATCGACTGCGGGTCAGAGTTGTCGACAATCTCGGCGCCAACGCCCGCCGCACCACCGGTGTGGCTGTCGGCGAGAGCCGGCGTGATACCTACGACACCCGTCCCCGAGTTGACCGATGTCACGGTCACGGTTTCAGGAGTCAGATAGAACGCATCCGGCTCAATCGTTATGGAGTCACCCACGAGGATGTTCGGTGGGCCAGCAACGGAGTTGTTGACCACGGAGTTCAGCGTGATCGCGTTCTGGCCAGGAGATGCTCCTACCGTCAGGTGATCAAGCGTGTCGCCGGAGCGAACCTTCGGGACAGTGACGTTCAGGGTGGCCACGTTGCCGTTCACGACGGCGATGGTGCCAGTAACACCGTCGGCGTCAGCGACACCGGGGTTGGCGTTCGTGAAGCTCTGGAAGCTCACGGCGGCACCGGTGGTGAAGCCGAAGCCCGGCAGGTAGGCGCTGATCGAGTAGGTACCCGGGTCGAGCGTCAGCAAGTTGGCGCCGGTTCCCGAGGCCGAGTAGTTGTGGAACGGGTACGCGGTAACCGGGTTCGTCGGAGTTCCCTCTTCAACAAGCACAGGCGTCGAGGTCTCGGTGTTCGTACCGTTGTTGATCGTCAGCGTGTTGGTCACGCCACCGACAGACGCCGGGAACGGGAACTCAACGGTGACGCCCGATACGTGCGCGAACCTCGCGCCGCCCGTCGTGGTGACCGTGAAGACGTTGCCGGCGAGTGTTCCGGCCAGTTGCTCCGTCGACGCGCCATCGATGATGGTCGCCGTCGTCGCACCGTTGATAACGCCAGACGCGTCAGTGACGGTGAACGACGTCGCCGCTGCGGCAATCGCAGCAGTCGTGGTCGATGTCGCGTAGCGCGGTACCTTCACGAGAAGCGTCGCGGTGTTGGTCGCGTCGACCGAGGTCACGGAACCTACGAGTGACTCACTCACGTTGGTGACGCCGGCCTGCTTTACGCCAACCGTCGAACCGGTCGTGATGGGGAAGGTCGAGGTGCCCTGAACCTGGATGACCGAAGCCGTTCCCGGAGCCAGGAAACCAGAGACTGCGCCGAGCGCGGGGGCGACCGGAGCCGCCGGACCAGCGGTCGTATTCGTCGCCGGCTCTCCCACACCGATCAATCCGGTGCCGGAGACGTGTGACGCGTCAGGGTTGACAACGGACACAGTCAGTTCAGTCATCGTCGTGGGAGTGGGGTTGACGGTGATCTGCGCGGTCATCGTTGTGCTGTTCACGAAGGTGGTGTTAGCAACGGTGACGCCCGCGTTCGCCGGAACCGGCGTGATGGTCAAAACAGCACCCAACTCAAATCCGGTGCCGCTAATGGTCACCGTCTGTGTTGAAGGGTTGGTGACCGGGAAGTTGAGTTCGTTGGGAGTTACACCGGTGATCGACACGGTCGTCGGTGCGCCGCTCACGGTGTAGGAAGTCGTCGTCTGGCCGAGCGCGCCAGTCGGCCACGTCGACGTGATCAAGATGGTGTAAGCACCAGGCGTCGTACCAGTGGGCTGGTGAACGTTGAATGAAAGCGTGGTGCCCGAGTTGCTCAAGGTCGTTGACGCGATCGACGGTGCAGTCGAACCGGCGACCGGCTCAACGGAGACCGTCGAGTTGTTGAGGAAGGTTCCGGTCACACTGACGGTGGAGTCCGCGCTGCCGACCGTGCCCGTGTTACCAGCAACCGTCGCAACCTGCGGACCGTTGTCAACGCCAAGGCCTACGGCGAACGTCACCGTGCCGTTGTCGTCGTTCAACGTGACCGGGTAGAAGCCGGGAGTCGTCGCGGAGGTCGTGGAGATGTTTGCCGTGAGCACGCTCGTGCTGGTCTCCGCCACGTTCGTGAAGGTGACGCCAGGAGCGGTCGTGGTGACCGAAACGGCACCGCCGACGGCCTGATCAAAAGCGAAGTTCGTGCCTTCCGCTACGAAATTGCCGCTAAATCCCTGACCTACGATGGCGTAGCCACTGGCGCAGGTCGGACTTGCGGCGGTCGTCGCGTTGGTGCAGACGATTGTCGGGGCGGTGGTAGCTGCGTTAGCAGTACCCGATAAGGCCATCGCTGGCAAGGCAGCGGCGACCATGACGGCGCCGACAGCAAACGTCTTCACCAATGGTCGAGATATCCGTCGCAAAGTATTCATTAAGAATCCTTCCTTCGTAGCGGCGTTCTTGTTCACTTCACTCCATTCACAGGGGCCGACTCCCATCGACCAAATTATTTAGGGGTAATGCGGCACAGCAGAATATGACAGAGGCGGACGCCCCGTGACAATCCACGGCCGCTTCCTCTGCAGTCAGTATAGATAACGCCAAAGGCTCGGAGCGAATACTGAAATGTATTCTTCATCAGGCAAAGTTCAACCAAACTCTCAACTTAGACATCGCGTAATACCTGATTAAAGCCTTGAAACGTCCAGTGTTCTCTAGTGCACGCTGTGGAAAAGTCCACCACCTGAAAAACGTCACAGAGTCGTAACTCCCTTCTTTGTCCCGAAGTTGTTGCGACGAAGCGAGCACTTCCTCTGTGTGACGCACGATTCGTCGACAATTTGACACCAACTGCAACACTTCTGTCCAGTGGATTCGTCGCTCGCGATCTTGCGCTTCGCGCCTATTCAAATTTCGTGTCGTCGGTCGAACAGAGCACCTTTTCACGACACGCAACAATCCCTCCGAGTGTGCGTCGGTTGCGTTGAGTTCGGCGAACGCGACGCTTGCCTCTGATGAAACCCGCATGTCGCGAGACTCGAACGATATTGGCTTGCCGGCCGATGGAAGCAGCCTCCGGACTATTTGCCGTCTATATATACGTGTAAATCTCTGAATTCCGTCTCCGGCGAGAACAGGCCCCAAAAGGGCCCAGTACTGCCCAATTTAAAGGAAAATAAGGGGATCGAGGGCTACGCCACGGCGCAGCGATTAGGGCCTAACTCCAGTTGGAGCGACTCGTCACTGACGGTCTCTCGACCCGCGTTGATCAGGACAATGTGCTGATAGTTCGGCGGGCGATCCTTCACGTTGGCGAGCGCCCACGCGACGAATTCGGGTTCGCCGAGCGCCAGGGCGGGCAGGGTGACGCGAAGCTCGCCGAGGGTGCGCGCCACGAACTCGATTCGCCCTTACTTCCACGACCGCTCCATAGTGCGCCGGAAATACCATGATGTCGTCGCCCAGCGGTAGTACGCGCTCGTGCACGCTGCGATACAGACTGTGCGCGAACGCCTCGGCCTGGTCCGCTAGGTCTGGTCGCCCGACGCTCTCGAGGAACACGGTGTCACCGGTGAAGACCGCGGAGTGACCAAGTTGGTACATGGTGGAGCCTTCCGTGTGGCCCGGCACACTGACCGACGACACGGTCAACTCCACGCCCGGCGCCAACGCGACGCTCCGGCCGTCCGAGAGCGGTTCGAATTCGAAGGTGAAGTCGTCTTCCGGGTTCAACAGCAACTCGGCTCCGGTCCTCGCCACGAGGTCGCGAGCGCCACTGATGTGATCAGCGTGCAGGTGCGTGTCGAATACGTGGGTGATCGTCCAGTCGTGCTCAGCGGCAACCGCTAAATACTGCTCAACTTCGAGTGAGGGGTCGATAACCAAGCAGTTGGATCCGGCCCCGATCACGTACGAGAGGCAGCCCTTGCCCCGTCGTCGCAGTTGCACCACGGTGGCGCCGCCGAACTCGCCTTCCACCTGGTCATAGGTCGAGGCCCACGCGCCCATGCCGCCTTCGAGGATTTCGCTGGCGATGTCGTGTTTTGCCAGGATCTCGGAACCCTCGTGGGCACGAGTGCCCTTGGCGCAGATCGTGACGATGCGCTCATCGCGCGGGACCTCGTCGATACGGTCTTCGAGCGTGTGTAACGGGATGTTGTGAACCCCCGGGATCTGCCAGTCGGCCACTTCGTCAACATCTCGAACGTCGAGCATGTACGGACTGTTCTCAGTGTCGAGGAGTGGAAGGAGTTCGTACGTGGTGATGCTGGAAATCAAATCGGCGTGCGCCACGCGAAAAGTCTAGGAGTAGATTCGGCTGGTCGCTTGAAGAGTCCGGCAAAGGAATGATCATGGCCGAAGCACGAAACGTCAACGTCGCCGAGGCGTTGGTGCTTATCGAAGAGGGCGCTCTGCTCTTGGACGTTCGCGAGGACAACGAATGGGAGTCGGGTCGAGCGCCGATGGCCACGCACGTCGCGCTGAACGAGGTGCCCGACCACCTGGATGAGTTTTCGCCTGACCGACCGATCGTCTGCGTCTGTCGCTCCGGCGCGCGCTCGGGACGGGCCGCGAAATTCCTCGTCGAGCGGGGTCGCCGCGCGGTCAACCTCGAAGGCGGCATGCTCGCCTGGAACGCCGACGGCGAACCCATCGTGGGCGACGTTGACGAGCCCACGGTCATCTGAGACTTCGGTGACGCTCGACCCCGGTCCGCTCCACGCACTCTCGGCCGCCGTTCGCGACGGCCGCCTAAGCGCATCCAACCTGGTCACGGCTTCGATCGAACGCCTGGAAGCGGCGAATCCCACCTTGAACGTCCTCGCGGAAGCGGCGTTCGACGACGCCGTAGAAGCCGCCGGCGCGATCGACCGCGGCGAGCGTCCGACCGGCCCCCTGGCCGGGATCCCCACCTTGATCAAGGACCTAGAGGACTGGCGAGGTCATCAGACTCGCAAAGGTTCGCTGGCTCTGCGCGACGTGGCGCCCGCGACGTCCAACGGCGTCGTGCCGCAGCGTCTTCTCGAAGCCGGCGTCGTCATCGTCGGCAAATCGACGTTGCCCGAGTTCGCCGTCGAGGGCTACACCGCCAACCTCTTGACCGGCGTGACGCGCAACCCTTGGAACGTCGAGCTCTCACCGGGAGGATCGAGTGGTGGATCGGCCGCGGCCCTGATGGCCGGCCTCGTCGGCGTCGCCACCGCCACCGACGGCGGCGGGTCGATTCGCATCCCGGCCTCGTTCTGCGGACTCGTCGGGATCAAGCCGACCAACGGCTTGATTGGCCGTTGGCCGGCCCACGACTGGATCGACTACTCGACCGACGGCCCTTTCGCTACGTCCAGCGACGACCTACGACTCCTGCTGGACGTCATGGCTGGGCCCGTCGCCGGTGACCCCACGGCGGCGACCAGGAAATTCCTGGCGAACATGACTCGACTGGACGA
Source organism: uncultured Acidimicrobiaceae bacterium (assembly GCA_963703105.1). GTDB lineage: Bacteria > Actinomycetota > Acidimicrobiia > Acidimicrobiales > RAAP-2 > RAAP-2. Next base: position 1,150,819 of record OY969792.1, read on the forward strand.
GCGTCCCCTGCGAGTCATCGCCGCGGAGCGAACCTCGCCGTTCGGACCACTGCCCGGCGGCGTGGAAAGGGCGTTCCACGACGCCGTCAACGCCTTCGCCGAGGTGATGAAGGCCACGATCTCGTGGCGCGACGCCGAAGGGTTTTTCGTCGACGGCGATCCGGATCTCGATTGGTTTACGGTGACGACGGCCGAGCACGTCGCCTCACTGGGTCGGTCCTGGGTCGAGGAGCACATGGATGAGTTCCACGTCTCGTCCCAAGAGTTCTTGTCGGCGGGCCTCGCCATCACCGCCGAGGAGTACCTCGCGGCCCGTCGGCGCCGATTCCTGTACGTGCGCACGTTGGACGAACTCCTCGGCGAAGACGGAGTCCTCCTTACGCCCACGTTGGCCGCTGAAGGTTGCATGGCCGACGGACGACTCCGCCCCGACGCCGAAGTACACGGGCTACCACCCGAGGTCTATTCGACCGCCATGCAGAACGTCACCGGTCACCCGGCGCTCTCGCTCCCCTTCGGCATGTTGCCCACGGGACTGCCCTTCGGCCTGCAGGTGACGGCCGGGCACTACGACGACTACAAACTGCTCGACATCGCCGACCTCATGGAAGCGGCGCATCCGTGGGCGAGGACGGCCCCCGGCTACGAGTCGCTCGCGAACGCCCTCCTGGCCTAGCGTTCAACACCGCAGCGGCGCCGATCTCGCCAACCACCGGTTGGATGTCGGGTAGCCACTGATGAATTGACGGTGATCGTCGCTTCCATGAGCGCATTATTTGATAATTAGTGCAGTATTGCCTGGGAAAAACCCTCGTCGACGATTCGTGACAAACTCGTCGGAACACGATTGCGGCTTCGAGGTGTCGGCCCGAGCTCACGACGGACGAACCAGGAGTGATTTGCAGCGACGCCTCAATGTCTTGCGAGCAGTCGGAGTGATGCTCACCGGCCTGTGCATGGTCGCCGTCGTCGCGACGCCGGTCGGTGCGACAGGCCTCCTTCCTCCCGACAACCCGTCGAACAACGTGGCCCCATCCCCGAACTTTCTCTCGAGTGGAATCTGTCAAGAATCTTCGGTGGCAACGCCGTGCACCAACCCCTGCGTGCGACTCATCGGTCAGCGATCGAATCAGCGCGTGGTCTTCCCGGCGTACAGCGGAACGCCAACGTGCACGATGTTCGTACTTCGAGCGCTCAACACCGCGAGGACCGACGAGGGCTTGCCGGCGATCGTCCTCCCAACCAATTGGTTCCAGCTGAAACCGGCGGAGCAGATCTTCGTGATCGTCGACCTCGAGCGAACCGCGCGCGGACTGCCGCCGTACTTGGGGCTCAATCGCCAGCTCCACCTCTCGGCCCAGGCGGCCGCCGGTCGCGACACCGATCCCGCCTACGCCCGGGGCTTTCGCGCGGGGCTCGATCCCCAAGGCGTACCGGGCATGGGGAGCACCATGGCCGTGGGGTACTCCCCACTGGAGGCCGACTACGAGTGGATGTACAACGACGGATGGGGCGGGAGTTCTTCGTTGACGCCGAACATCGCCTGCACGTTCCCTGGTGCAATCGGTTGCTGGGGCCACCGCGATGAACTGCTCGGATTCGACGGCACCTTCGATTTCGGCGTGGGACTGCACTGCACCACCTGTGAGATGGGCACCGGATTCGCAATTGTGAACGGTTCCGGGTCGTTCACCAGTCTGATCGAACTTCCGGCCGGAACGCCGCCACCGATGTACTTCACCTGGGCTCATAACGTCGTGCCATTCCTCGGCAATTCTCAGCCCTAACCGACTGGCGAAACCAACCCAGCGACATCAGGCGGGCCGAGACCAACCAAGGACGATCCAATCGACGAAAACGCGGCCGTCGATCCAGTTTGAGTCTCAAGGTGTTGTTATCACTGACGTGCCACGGGCCCGAAGGGGTTCCCGCGTGTACGCGTCTCCGAGGCGAAACCGTCTACAGGGATTTCACCGTGAACCGAATGCCCCGACCTCGTTCTCACACCGGCTGTTCGGTAAACGGGGTAAAGGCCAAAAAGCAGTCCCAACGGGATTCGAACCCGTGCCTCCACCTTGAGAGGGTGACAGGGCGGTATCTGAGCGAATATTCACGACCTATAACGGCAGGTCAGAAGTATGGTCCGCACAATGGTGAACGGTCCCGTTTAGTGGCGTCCGTTGGCTAAGTGTTGGCTGGGTTCTAGTTGAACAGTGCTCACCGGAGAGCACGGGAGAGCTGCCATCCTGGGTTAGCGAGTCGCCTCACCGCTGCGTGAGCATCCCTGGCGAAGTTGGTATCGCGATCCTGGCGCCATTCCGGGTACTCGCGGTTCCACGCAAGTCGAGCCGTCTTCCAAGTTTCCTCTGCCGGTCGGTTAACAATCCATCCGGCGAGTACCGCCGTACGCTCGCTCAGGGGCCGTACGCGGGCCCTAGTGCCCTTCATCTGGCCACGAAGTTTTCCGTACACCTTCGCAACTTCCAAAGGGCTCATGTCGGGATCAAGCTCCAGCACAATTCGACTCACCGCATTAGCGGTAATTAATTGCACGCGCAACTCGACGCTATACCGCAACACTCTGGGGATGCGACCAGTAAGAATCCAGTTAGTCGCCTCAGCTTCAGGGAAGAGCCAATCATGTGCGAGCGATTTCGCCAGCTTCGCCAGCGACATGAGGAGTGGATCGACAACAGATACAAAACAAGGCTTCTTGCCGTCCATGTAATAGAGCGTCGGCGGCGGCCACTCTTGATCACTGTTCGCGACCCTAGCGATCGCTGTTGCCTCCTCATGGGGACTTGTCTCCGGCTTCAGTTCAAGACTGGAATAGTGCTTAGCCGCCACCCAACCCAGGACCTGCCTCTCGCTGAGCGGTCCTATGCGGTCCCTGATCCCGACCACGTCTCGATTCTTGCTGGCATAGCGCGCCGCGTAGAACGCCCCTAGAGCAGACTGTCTGGCCGCTATCGCCTTCGGGTACACCGGTGCAATCTCTCCGCTTGATCGACTCGAAGATCCAAACGTCTTCCTTAACTTACGAACGACCTCCGCCACCTCGGACACCGTGTAATCGTTTGACTTGACTCCGGCAATGTACCGCTCCTCGACGAGGTAATCCCATTCTGCGTTGCTGAGGGCACGTCGCAACTCCCGCTCAAGCTGCTCGCGGATCTCGCCTTGTTTGGAGACACTCATCGTAACGAGATTGTACAACGATAACGGACAATAGGGCACTACACCGGAACCGTTAACAACCAAAGGAGTCCCATGCAAGAAGAAGTCGAGCGAATCGCGTACTCAGTCGTCGAGGCAGCACGAATCGCCGGTATTGGGCGAACTGGTCTCTACCAACTAATCAATAATGGGGCGATTCCAGTTGTGAAGATCGGAAAGCGGACGCTGGTCCGTCGGTCCGACCTCGAATCATTCATGGCCTCGTTGCCGGTGACCCGACCGATCCGAAATGGAACTTTGTGACGGTCTTGGGCGGGCAATCGAAGCCGGTGATCGTGTGACTCCCTTAGCAAAGGTGCTCGAAGCTCTCAGGTACGCCAAGTGTGAACCAAAACGCAGCGGTAGCGGTTGGCAGTCCAAGTGCCCTGCCCACGACGACAGGAACACGTCCCTGAGACTTTCAGAAGAGAGCGACGAATGCGTGCTTGTTGAATGCCAGGCGAGTTGCTCGATGCTCGCGATCTTGGAATCGCTCAACCTCAATTCCTCCGATCTGTTCCCTGTTGACCCAAACCGGAAACCGAATGAAACGGCAGCGCACACCTGGAGGAAACGCGGCGAAGCCGAAAATCGCGAGCTTGAGTTGCTGTCAGCAACTCGCATCACGCCACTAGCAACACGGTGGCTGTGGCGTGACCGGCTACCCCTCGGTGGTGCTTGTCTATTCGCTGGCCAGGAAGGACTGGGGAAGACAACGATTGCGGTCGATATCGCCGCTCGTGCGAGTCGCGGTCAGCTTGACGGCGACCTCTTCGACAAACCCTGCTCAATCGTTTACGCCACCGCCGAAGACTCGTGGGCTCGGACATTGCGCCCACGATTCGAGGCTGCGGGTGCCGATTTAGAGCGTGTGCATTTCGTCGTTATCGACGGGTTCGAAGGCGGGCTCGAAGTGCCCGGCGACCTCGCGGTATGGGGGAAAAAATGTTCGAAGTTGGCGCCCGCTTGCTCGTTCTTGACCCGCTCGGGGCGCACCTTCAAGGCTCACTAGATACTCACCGTGATGCCTCAGTTCGTAAAGCACTGGCACCGCTGGCCGCGATCATGGATCGGCTCGAAGCATCCGCACTCGGGATCATGCACTGGTCTAAGGCACCGACCTCGGTAGTTCTCGACAGGGTGAACGGCTCCCGCGGATTCACTGCCGCCGCTCGTGCCGTCCTCGCGGTGGGTGAGGACCCTGAGGACCAGTCTCGCCGCGTGCTCGTGTTGGCGAAGTCGAACCTTGGCCGCCTCGACGTGCCCGCGCTCCGCTACAAGGTCGAAGGCCGAACGATTACCGCACCTGACGGCGAGGAAATCGCAACTTCGGGGATCGTCTGGCTGGGTGAGGCCCCAGGCGTAACTTCCCGGGATTTGTTTTCTACGCCGGCAAACGATGACGAGCGAAGCGAACGCGCCGAGGTGGCAGAGGTAATTCGTAACGCATTGGCGGGCGGGTCGAAACCTCGGACCGAAGTCGTGCGGGCCGTGAAGGCTGCCGGGCTCTCAGTGAGTGACAAGGCTGTCCAGCGGGTCTGCCGGTCGCTTGGCGTTAGAAGCAAGGCCGAGGGATTCGGCGGCCCTTGGATTCTCACTCTCCCCAATTTGGACACCGTGGCCAGTATGAACATGACACCAAGACCTGTCCAGACTGTCCATACAAAGGCTGACCCGAACTCATTCCGGCCCCAGTGTGGTCATGAGGCCCAGTCTGGACAACTGGACGGTGACTCCATCGCCCCCTCCACACTGTCGAAACTGCCAGACTCGACACTCCAACCCAACCCCTTCGAATGGATATTCACGCCAGATGCTGAAGCAGAAGCTGACGAAGTGACCAAGCTCATCATGGACAACTTCCCAGGAGCGGAATTGTTGGAAGACCCATCATGAAACATGAGTGTGCAAGAAATGGCACGGTATAAGCGTGCAAAGTTGTAGATCATAAACACGGCGGACGGTGGAGGGTGGGCGTCCGATCCCATCCGCGCGGCCGGTGGCCGGCGTCACTACAACTCCGTCAGGCAGCTGCGTGCCAAGCTCAGGCAAAGGGAAATACTCCGGATAATGGACGAGAGCGGAATGTCCTTCGCCACCTGGGGCGTCCAACGCATGCTGGCTGATCGATTTGGGGTGTCGCAGTCGACGATCAGCAGGGATTTGAACGGAATTCTCGCGCCAGGCGTTGACCCGAAGCGATGCCCCTTCTGCCACTCACGACCACTCTCTCGGCGCGCATCGGAAGCAATCGAAGACGCCAGTCTCCGCCTTAAGTTCCATCTACGAGGTGGAAATCCGTCAGTTTGATCATGACTCTGATCTCCTCGAAGGACGCTCTACTAACTTGACGCTACAACATAACAGGCATTAGAGTGTAATTATGACGCCAGGTACCACAGCTCTAACGACCAACTCCACAAGCACAGTCGAACCCCTCGAAGTTCTCCGCTCCGCTGAGCGAGTGGCCGTCGCCTACTTGCTGGGATACGCCGAGCGCACCCGTAGCGCCTACCGGGACGACCTGCGAGCGTTCTTCGCCTGGTGCTCGTCTCACGACCTCGACCCGCTGACAGCCACTCGCGCCCACGCGGACGCGTTCGCCCGCCATTGCTCGGAAGTGGAGGGCCTCTCACCTGCCACAGTGGCCCGCCGCCTGTCCGCTCTCGCCGGGTTCTATCGCTACGCCCTCTCAGAGGACCTGCTGGCACGTAGCCCGATCGACTTTGTCAGGCGCCCCAAGGTGGGTACCGAGACGACCTCGACTGGGCTGGACCGTGACGAATTGACCGCACTCCTCGCGGCCGCAGCGGTTGACGGACCCCGAACACACGCGCTGGTGCTCTTACTGGCACTGAACGGACTCCGAGTGTCCGAAGCCTTGTCCGCCAAGGTGGAGGACCTTGCCACCGAGCGAGGACACCAAGTCATCAAGATCACAAGAAAGGGCGGAAAACGACAGACGGTGCCTCTCGCACCAAGAACCGCGGAGGCGATTTCAGCCCTTGTCGGAGAGCGGCAAACTGGTCCAATCTTCTCCACGTCCACGGGCAAAGCAATGGATCGTCCGGCCGTCTGGCGAACGCTACGGCGCCTTGCTCGCGAAGCGGTACCCACCAAGGCCGGGAGTCTCCATCCCCACGACCTCCGACACGCCTTCGTGACCCTGAGTCTCGACGCCGGAGCCAGCCTCCGTGACGTTCAAGACGCGGCAGGACACGCCGATCCAAGGACCACGCGACGATACGACCGGGCCCGTAACAACCTTGACAAGCACCCGACCTACGCCCTCGCAGGGACCGTTTGAACTCCAACGAATTCGATCCACAGCCAAGAAAGGAAGCAAGCCAATGGCCGCAATTATCAGGAAGGTAACTGGCCGGGTTCCGGCAACGAAGAAACGAGTCTCTAGGCGGTTTCCTGATACCGAACGGGGCCGCTCCGCTGCCGATGTCTACTCCAGCGCCTTGGCAGACGCCCGAACGGTCTACGAGGTGCGGGTGCGCATTGCAGGTCGCCAAGTGTCCAAGACGTTCTCCAGGAAAACAGACGCTCGTAACTATGCCTCGGCGATCGAGACGGATCGGAACCGAGGCGTCGCTGTTGATCCTCGTTCCGGTCGTGTCTCGTTCGACGACTACTCGACCCGATGGCTTGACGGCCGCCACGACCTGCGTCCGAGAACACGAGACGACTATGACTCTCTCTTGAAAGTCCACCTCTCTCCTGCCTTTGGGGGCCACTCTCTAGCCACGATTACGCCTTCAATGGTCAGAAACTGGCACGCCCGACTATCACAAGACCACCCGGCCCGAGCAGCCAAGGGCTACCGGCTACTACGGACGATCCTCGGCACTGCCGTTATAGATCGCTATCTCGTGATTAATCCGTGCCAAGTTAGGGGCGCCGGCGTCGAACACGCTGTAGAGCGGGAAATACCGAGCCTGGCGGAAGTGGACGCGCTGGCCCGAGCCATGCCCGCCGACCTCTCGGCACTAGTCCTAGTGGCCGCATGGTGCGGACTCCGACGAGGAGAATTGCTCGGACTGACGCGAGTCGACTTCGACGCGCTGCACGGCACGCTGAAGATCGCTCGCAGCGTCTCGGAGCTTGCTGATGGCTCCATCATCGTGGGCGAGCCAAAAACCGCCGCTGGGCGCCGTACGTTGGCTGTACCGCCCCATCTGCTGCCGGTCTTGGAGGCTCATCTCGGAACTTATGCCGGTCTTAGTGCTGATGCCCCGATTTTCGCAAACGCCATCGGCGGTTGGCTGCGGCCGCGAGCCGTCGAACGGCAATGGTCAAGAGCGCGGGCTGTCATAGGAGTGAACTACACCCTGCACGATCTTCGCCACCTCGCAGCGACCATGACCGCGATCACGGGGGCGAGCACGAAAGAGATCATGGCTCGCATCGGCCACACCTCCCCCGCCGCCGCTCTGCGCTACCAACACGCCACCGAGGATCGCGACCGAGCGATCGCGGACGCCCTCTCGGGGCTTGCTTCAGTTCCAACGCCTATTCAGTCGGCGACGGCTTGAATCATTTTTCCGCAGGCTTCTTAAGTGCGCTCAGGTGGTAATGACTGTCAGTCACGACTGCGCGAAAGCAGTGCTGAGAACGGCCCTCATTTGATCTTTTTAAATCCAGCCGGGCAGCGGGGTCTTAACGCAGTGATCCGTCGTTTCGCCTTGCCCCTTTGACAGGTGATCGTTACCCTCTTCGCCTTCACCGATGACGTTTCGCCATAACTCGTTACGAAAGGCTGATATGTGGAATTGGCAGCTTTCGCGACACCACCGAGCGCAATGCAAGAGCCGCTCCTCACGCAAGAGACAGTCGAGAGTTGACTTGCCGCTCCTAGGGACCTGACTCCGGGCACGATGATTGCTCCTCCCCAGACTCCGCCTATCTCACTGACAACGAACGCCTCTTGAACTTTCGACGAGTTCGAAAAATAACCAACTGCCCCGCAATTGCCAGGTAAGTAGCACGAAACCTGATTGATGCTTGCTCCTATCGACGAACCTGAAGGCGCGTTGTTCAACTTTTCTATACCGGGCACTTCCTCGGCGCTTCCCCACGACCCATTCGACTCGTTGACTACGAACGGCTCAATATTTGTGCTCTCGAAGTGTCCGCCTGCGCTGCAGTTGCCAACCGAGCTGCAAGACATTGAAACGATGGTCGGTAAGGAATCTGTAGCGACTGAACCTTGCAGGCTGACAGTGTCGCTCCAAGTGCCGTTGACTTCGCTGGCTTCAAATAAGCCGTTAACGCCCTGGCTGCTGTTGTCTCCTTCGTATGTGCCGGTGGCGCTGCAGTTTCCGTTCGTGTTACAAACGACAGCCTTTACCTCGCTACTGCCGCTGGTGGTGAAGGTGGTTACGCCGTTCAACATGACTTCGCCAGCCCAAGTTCCATCGACTTCATTCACAACAAAAGAGAATCCATCGGCGCCATTGATCGTGTACCAACCTCCGGCGCTGCAGTTTCCAGAAGAAGAGCAAGAGATTGTGTCAGTTTGTGGGCCGTTATCTTGTCCTAGCGACGTTGCAGGAAACGTAGGGAACCCTTGAACTTGTGAGGCGTCACCCCAAACGCCGCCCACTTCAGTTGCGACAAACGCGGTACTCGACCCACCAACATAATTCGTACCTGTCGCGCTGCAGTCACCAGGAGACGTACAAGAAATTGATGATGCTTCGCTGTTGGACAACACCGAAGCTGGGCCAGGAATTGATTCAAGCTGGCCCCAACTCCCATTGGTTTCATCAACCACTTGTGCGGTAAAAGAGCTATTCCCCGCTAAGGCAATTGGAGTGCTGTAGGCGACGGCTCCGCAATTACCAGGTGAACTACACGAAATCCCCTCTGGAATCGAAAGGCTAGGAACCGACTGGCCCGGGATCTCAACTGGCTTGCCCCACTTGCCGTTTGACTCAGTTAAACCATAAAGTGCCATTTCGCCGTTGCCAATCCCTTGAGTGGCTTCTGGAATTGTGTAGGAACCAATCACGCTGCAATGGCCCGGTGAATTACACGAGATGAATCCAGACCCGGCGGACTGGCCGTTAGTCAATTGAGATATGCCTGGTATCAACGCTGCGTTGCTCCAGGATTCGCCCGCTTGAGCGACTGAACCTCTAATGGCTAGAGGTCCGAGGACTACGGTCACTGCGAGAATGCAGCGGACTGCAATTGGGCGACTTTTCATCCCTCTCCCGAATTGAACAAGGTTGCTTGAACTGCGCTGCACTTGGTGACTCTCCCAAACTAGGTTGCTGCGGATTAGTACGTTGGCCAAAAGTTGGCTCGGCACCATGCGTCAAACAGGAAGCCAGGGCCTTAGCCCTGGCTGACCTGCACTTTTACAAGCAGTCCCAACGGGATTCGAACCCGTGCCTCCACCTTGAGAGGGTGATGTCCTAGGCCACTAGACGATGGGACCATGAACGAATTCGGGGCGCGAAACTCCGACTCATTCGCTCGGGGGCAAGGACTCGAACCCTGAATAACTGGACCAGAACCAGTTGTGTTGCCAATTACACCACCCCCGAAGGGCTTGGAAAGCCTACCCGAGATGCCGAAGATATCGCCAGCGCCGAACGACGTCGATCAGTCGAACCACGAGTGGAATCGTTGGAATCCGATGATGCGACCTACGCCGACTTCGAAGGTCTCTTTCAGGTAGTACTTCCACAGCGAGTGCTTGACCGTCGGTGAGTTGCGCACCGGTGACGGATAGGGCGTCAGTCCCTGCGTGGACGCGATCGCCATGGCGCGGTCTTCGTGGAAGGGATCGGTCACCGTGAGTACGGTCGTGATGTGGTGCCTCTTCAGCTTCGGCACGATCGACGAGACGTTCTTCCACGTGTCGGTGCCGGAACCCTTCAAGATCTTCGCGGCTGGCACGCCGTGCGACTCGAGGTACGTCACCGACGCGCCGGCCTCGGTGAACTGATCTCCCGGTCGTTTGCCGCCGGTGACGGCGATCCACGGGGCGCGGCCCTTGTGCCACAGCACGAGCGCTTGGTCGAGACGAGCCCGAAGTTCGGGCGACGGCGTCCCGTTGTCCTCGGTCGTGCCGAAGACCAGGATCGCTTGCGCGTGCTTCGTGGAGTGTTCGTGACCGGTCAGCCAGATCTGGACGAACGTGATGGCGAAGTAGAGGATCACGACGCTGAGAAGTATCGAGACGATACGGAAGATGAGTTTGATCGGACCGAAGATCACGCGCCGGCACGAACCAAAGCGCCTCGCAGACGTTCCATCACCACCTCACGTCCCAACAGCTCCATCGATTCGAAGAGTGGCGGTCCGACCGTCGTTCCGGTGATGGCACAGCGAATCGGCGCCTGACTCTTTCGCAGCGCCAGTCCGAGTGATTCGCCCAGTTGCAGCGTCGACTCGTGCAAGGCCGTCGGCGTTCCATTCGACCGAGGCGAAGGCGTCGAGGGCCAACGCCAGGACCCTCTTGCCCGCGTCGTCGTTGGCGATCGTCTTGGCGAAGGCGTCGTCGTCGAAGGGGACCTTGTCGAGGAAGAAGAAGCTCACCATCGCCGGGATCTCGCCCAACGTCGCGACGCGCTCTTGCACCAGATGGGCCACGTGAGCGAACAACTCCGTATTGAACTGCGACTGCGTCCACGGCACGTCGCGATCACTCGGTCGCCACTCGCTCGACCACGGCGCCACCCACGGCGTCGCCGCGTCGATGAAGTCCGCCAACGTCAGCGCGCGAATGTACTCCCCGTTCATGTGCGTCAACTTCTTCAGGTCGAAGAAGGCCGGCGAGTGCGAGACGTCTTCCAGACGGAACTGTTCGACCAACGTCGCGCGCGGCACGATCTCTTCGTCACCGCGCGGACTCCATCCCAGCAGCGCGAGGTAGTTCACGAACGCCTCGGGAAGGAAGCCCTGGTCGCGGTAGGACTCGAGGGCGACGTCGTCTTTGCGTTTGGAGAGCTTCTTGCGCTGTTCGTTCACCAGCATCGGCAGGTGCGCGTAGAGCGGGAGGGCCACCGTCTCGACGCCTTCGCTGTCGTTGAGCGCCTTCCACATCAACACCTGCTTGGGCGTCGTCGGCAACAGGTCCTCGCCGCGGATGATGTGCGTGATGCTCATGCTGCGGTCGTCGACCGCGTTGGCGAGCGGGTAGAGCACGACGCCGTTGGACTTGACGACGATGAAGTCCTCGTAGCTGTCGTGCGCGAAGGTGACCTCACCGCGAATCAGGTCGTGCACGACGGTCGTGCCCTCGTCCGGTACCCGGAAGCGCAACGCGGTCGCCTCCGAACGAGCGAGGTGACGGTCGCGGCAGTAGCCGTCGTAGCCGGGCTTGGCGTTGCCCTTGATGCGCTCGTCGATCTGCTCGCGGGTGCAGTCGCACGCGTAGAGATAGCCGTTGGCGTAGAGCGCCTCGGCCGCGGCGACGTGGTCGGGTAGCAACTCGCTCTGGAAGAACGGCCCTTCGTCGAAGTCCAGTGCGAGCCAGTGCATGGCCGAGATGATGCCGTCGCTCCACTCGTCGCGATTGCGCTCGACGTCGGTGTCTTCGATGCGCAGGATGAAGGCGCCGCCGCTCTGGCGCGCGAAGAGCCAGTTGAAGAGCGCCGTGCGCGCGGTGCCGACGTGGATGTACCCGGTCGGCGACGGCGCAATGCGGACGCGCGGGCCGCTCACGGGCTACTCCTCAAGGGAGAGGGCGCCGTTGGGACAACTGGCCACGGCCTCGCGAAGACGCTCGTCGAACTCGGGTCCGGGGTTCTCGTTGAGCACGTACATGAACCCGTCGTCGCGGACCTCGAAGATCTCGGGCGCGATCCCCATGCACACGGCGTTGCTGGAGCAGGCATCGTAATCGACAACGACCTTCATGGAGACTCCTTCGAGCGCGGACTGCACCCATCGTAGTTGTCACCGGCGAAACGGCGAGCGAGTGCAACTGGTCACCGGTTGAGACGGTAAGCGAGTCGCACGCGACTTTCGATGCGTACACTCGAATCGACTCGAAGGAGAAGATATGGAAACGCGCGCCCTGGGATCACTGCGGGTGTCGGTCGTCGGGGTGGGGTGCAACAACTTCGGTACGCGCCTCGACCAGGCCGGCGCGACGAACGTCGTGCTCGGCGCCTTGGAGGCGGGCGTCACCTTCTTCGACACCGCCGACACCTACGGCGCCACCCAGTCCGAGATCATGCTCGGCGTGGCTCTCGGCGACCGACGCGACGAGGTCGTCATCGCGACCAAGTTCGGCATGCCGATCGACGACACGCACTTCGGCGCGAGTCCCGCGTACGTTCGCACGGCCTGCGAGGACTCGCTGCGCGCGTCTCGGCACCGACCACATCGACCTCTACCAGCTCCACTACCCCGACGACACCGTGCCGATCGCCGACACTCTGGGCGCGCTGCGCGAACTCGTGGACGCCGGCAAGGTCCGCGAGATCGGATGCTCGAACCTCACCGTCGCCCAACTCACCGAGGCGAAGGCGGCCGCCGGCGACGGCCCGGCGTTCGTGTCCGTGCAGAACCAGTACTCCCTGCTGGAACGCGCAACCGGAACGCGACGGCGTGCTCGCGGCCTGCGCGGAACTCGGTCTCGGGTTCTTGCCCTATTACCCGTTGGCGAACGGACTCCTCACCGGCAAGGTGCGCCCGGGCCAGCCGGTCCCCGAGGGGTCGCGTCTGGCCAAGATGTCGGCCGAACGCAGCGTGCACTGGTTGGGCGACGAACTGACGTCCAAGGTCGCCGCCCTGCTCGCCTACGCCGAGGAGATCGACGTGCCGATGCTGTCACTCGCCTTTTCGTGGCTGCTCAGCCGCGACGTCGTCTCGAGCGTCATCGCCGGGGCCTCCAACGCCGATCAGGTGCGAGCCAACGCGTTGGCCGTGCGGACGCTTCCCGGCGACGTCGTCGCGCGGCTGGACGAACTGACGAGCTAGTTGGCCTTGACGGCGGCCACCATCTTGGTGAGCGTGTCCTTGGCGTCGCCGAAGACCAGCGTGGTCTTGGGGTTGTAGAGCAGGTCGTTCTCGATGCCGGCGAAGCCCGGTCGCATGGAGCGCTTCAAGAAGACGACGTTCTCGGCCAGGTCGGCGTGGATGATGGGCATGCCGTAGATCGGCGAACTCGGGTCGTCCGTGGCCGCCGGGTTGACGGTGTCGTTGGCGCCGACCACCAGGGCCACGTCGGCGGTCGCCAGTTCGGAGTTCGCCTCGTCCATCTCGAGGAGCTGTTCGTAGGGGACGTTCGCCTCGGCGAGCAGGACGTTCATGTGCCCGGGCATGCGACCGGCGACCGGGTGGATGGCGTAGAAGACCTCGATCCCCTTGGACTCGAGCAGCTCGGCCAGCTCGCGCAGCACGTGCTGGCCCTGGGCGACGGCCAGACCGTAGCCGGGGATGATCACCACGCGCGAGGAGAAGCCGAGCAGGATGGCGATGTCTTCCGGCGTGCCCGATCGCACGCTGCGACCGTCGTCGCGCGTGGTGGCGCCGCTGGCGGTGACGACCGAGCCGAAGGCCGAGAAGAGCACGTTGGAGAGGCTTCGCCCCATCGCCTTGCTCATGAGGCGCGTGAGCAAGATACCCGAGGCACCGACGAGCGTGCCGGCGACGATCAACAGGTTCGAGCCGAGCGTGAAGCCCGAGGCCGCGACGGCCAGACCGGTGAAGGCGTTGAGCAGCGAGATCAAGACCGGCACGTCGGCGCCGCCGATCGGCAGCACGAAGATGACGCCGAGCACGAAGGCGAGCGCTAGGAGGACCCACAGGAGGCTGGTCGAGGCCGTGACGAGGATCGTCACGATCAGGGCCACGGCGGCGATCGCCGACGACGCCGTTGATCAGCTGTTGGCCCGGGTAGGTGACCGGTCGTCCGGTCATGAGTTCCTGGAGCTTGGCGAAGGCGATCGCCGAACCGGCGAAAGAGACAGTGCCGATGAGCACGCCGAGCAGGACCTCGAGGATGACGTAGGTCGCCGGGTGGCTCGACTTGATGTGGATGAACTCGGTCATCGACACCAGCGACGCGGCACCGCCGCCGACGCCGTTGAAGATGGCCACCAGCTGGGGCATCGCGGTCATCTTCACGAAACGCGCGGTCGGCACGGCGATGATGACGCCGATGAACATGGCGAGCAGGATGAGCCACACGTGGTGCAGCGAGTGGCCGTCGACGTACTTGAAGAACGTCGCCACGACCGCCACCAGCATGCCGAAGGCGGCGACCATGTTGCCGCGGCGCGCGTGCTTGGGACTCCCGAGGCCCTTCAGGGCGACGATGAACGTCGTCGCCGAGAACAGGTACAGCAGGTCAATCAGCGTCTCACGACTCACGGAGTCACCTCGTCGGGAGGCGTCTCTTTGACCCGGGGCGCGCGGGGCTTGAACATCTCGAGCATGCGGTCGGTGACGACGAAGCCGCCGACCACGTTGAGCGTCGCCAGGATCACCGCGAGAAAGCCCAGGACCTCCTGCAGGTTCGTGGTCGCTCCCCCGAGGATCAGCATCGAACCGACGAGGATGACGCCGTGAATCGCGTTCGACCCGCTCATCAGCGGGGTGTGCAGGATGCTCGGCACCTTGGCGATGATCTCGGTTCCGACGAAGGCCGTCAGGATCAGGACCGTCGCGTACTGCAACAGGACGTTCATTCGGCGACCTCTTTCGCGGCGGGGACGATCGCGACGTGCGCCAGGCCGAGCGCCTCGGCCGTGGGCGCGTGGTTGACGGCGCCGTCGCGAGCGACGGTGACGCCGATGACGACCTCGTCGTTCCAGTCCGGCGCGAGCTGGCCCTTCGAGCCGAAGAGGGCGAGCAGCTTCAAGACGTTGTTCGCGAACATGAAGCTGGCGCTGGCGCCCATCTCGGCCGGCGGGTTCGACATTCCCACGATGCGTACGCCGTGGTGCTCGACGACTTCGCCGACCTTGGTCAGTTCGCAGTTGCCCCCGCCGTCGGCGGCCATGTCGATCACCAGGGAGCCCTCGCCCATGGCCTCGACCATGGCCGTGGTCACCAGGATCGGCGACTTGCGTCCGGGCACCGCCGCGGTCGTGATCACCACGTCGGAGTTGGCCACCTCGCTGAGCAGGGCGGCCTGCTGCTGGAGCCGCTCGTCGTCGGTCAGTTCTCTGGCGTAGCCGCCGGCGGCGTCGGCCGTGACGGCGAGTTTGACGAAGACCGCGCCGGCCGATTCGGCCTCTTCCTTGGCGGCCGAGCGCACGTCGTAGGCGCGCACCTTGGCGCCCAGTCGCTTAGCGGTCGAGATGGCCTGCAGCCCGGCGACGCCCACGCCCATCACCAGCACCTTGGCCGGTCGGATCGTGCCGGCGGCCGTCGTCAGCAGGGGAAAGAAGCGGTCGAAGCTCGACGCGCCTTTCAGGGCCGCGCGATATCCCGACACCGTGGCCTGGGAGGAGAGCGCGTCCATGTACTGGGCGCGCGAGATCCGGGGTAACAGGTCAAAGGAGAGGATCGTCACGCGACGATCGTTCAACGCCTTGACGATGTCTTGGGCCAACAGCGGCGAGAGAAAGGATAGGTGGGTCGAACCTTCCGGGAGCAGCGCGACCTCGTCAAGCGTCGGAGGGTTGACCCGCAGGTTGACGTCGCCGGTCGGGGCGTCGGCGATCGTGGCCCCTACCGCCTCGTACGACGCGTCGTTGAAGTGCGACTGATCATCCAGCCCCGCGCTGGACCACGACGTCCCAGCCCTCGGCGACGAGGGATTTCACGGCGTCAGGGGTCAGCGCCACCCGCGTTTCGCCCGCGCGCGACTCCTTGAAGACCGCAATTTTCATATCCCATTTCTAGCAGTCTGACGAAAAGCCTCCGGAGGGCGAGTGAGGTCGAAGGACCCTATCGATGAGCGGTGCGTCGAAGTGCGACCGTTTGTGACGGAAGTGAAAACTCGGTGTCGTTGTCACATCGCTGGACTAAAAGGGGAACATGAAATCATTCGTTGCGAACGTAAAGTCACCCGTTGGCGTGTGGAGCGTGGTCGGCTCCGATGAGGGCGTCACGCACATTCATCTACCCCAAGACGAGATGACGGCGTCGCGGGGTACGCCACCCAAGCCGGTCGCCGACACCGTGGCGCAACTGAAGGAGTACTTCGCCGGCACCCGACGAACGTTCCAGGTCACACTCGTGGCCCCCAAGGCGACGGACTTCCAGAGCGACGTGTGGGGAGCGCTACGAAAGATCCCGTACGGCCAGGTTCGCACCTACGGCGAGGTGGCCGACGCGGTCGGTCGACCACGGGCCCATCGCGCGGTCGGCAACGCGAACCACTACAACCCGTGGCCGATCGTCGTGCCCTGTCACCGCGTCGTCTCCTCCGTCGGTCTCGGTGGTTACGGCGGGGGTGAAGAGGTCAAGCGATTCTTGCTCGACCTCGAAGGCGTGCACATCGACTGACGGAAGGCGAATCCGGCGCTGACCTAGGAGACGGCGACCGGTTCGTTCAGCGCCGCGTACATCGCGCGCGCGCCGTCGGCCAGGTGCTGGCGTTCTTCATCGCTCAACACGCTGAAGCACTCGGCCATCATCGAGGACGTCAACGCTTCGGCCTCCTCTTTCTTCGCGCCGATGTCGGGGGTCATGACCGGCGCCTCTTCGTCGATGTAACCATGAAGTTTGAAGATCATCGGGTCCTGGAGGTAGCAGGCCTCGAGCGGGCTCAGTCCGACCTCACTCACCGCGTCGATGTGCACGCAACCGCGAAGTTCGCGCATCAGGATGCAGCCGAGGTACGCCGCGTGCACCGGGTCGGCCGGGACCTCGTACTGCGTGTAGCCGTCGAACAGTTGGTGGTGACCGCTCTCCACGGCGGCGGCGACCTTGTGGGCCGCCGCGGCGAAGTCGCGAAGCACCGCCACGTCGACGGCGCCGAAGGTGCGGTCGGCGAACTCGTAGGCCGCCTGCACGTAGTCGGCCGCCACCGCGACGGGGTCGGCCTTCTCCTTGGCGAGCGTCCACAGTCGTTCGAAGAACCGGGGATGGAAGAAGGTGAAGGCCTCGACGACCTCTTCGGTGTCGACGTTGCCGATCGTGCCGCCGCGTCCGAGTCCGTAGTACTCATAGATGTTGAGGCCGCTGGCCTTGGCGCGCGCGCCGGTGAGGGGATCGAAGTAGAACGACATGCCGAGCATCTGGACCGGGATCGGCAGTGACGTCGGCGAGATCGGAAGAGTTCATATCGCGCACTTTAGAGCGAACGGTGCGCGTACCACGTCGCTACGGTGACGACCGACGCCCGTCACGGCGTACCCGGAGTTCGATCTTGGTGCCGCCGGCGGTCTCGACGAATCGCACCGATCCCCCGTGTCGCTCGACGATCTCGGCCACGATCGCCAGTCCCAGCCCCGTGCCGCCGGACTGACGGGCGCGCGCCGGGTCCGAACGAACGAAGCGCTCGAAGAATCGACCGCTCTGGCTCACGTCGATGCCCTCACCGTCGTCGGCGACCGTGACCACGGCCTCGTCACCGTCGTAGTGCGAGTCGAACTGCAACTCTTCGGTGGCGTAGCGCGTGGCGTTGTCGACGACGTTGCGGATCATGCGCTTCATCATGGCCGGGTCACCGGTGACCCGCGTGGGTCGGACCATGGTCGTATCGACGCACAGTTCGCTCAGTAGCCGCACGCGCTGTCCCTCTTCGAAGAGCAGGTCGTCGAGGTCGACGTCGACGCTCTGGATCTCCGCGCGCAGTTCGTCGTGGCGCGCGAGCCACGCGAGGTCGTCGATCAACGTCTCGAGCCGGCGGCCCTCGCGCATGACGATCTCGCCCACCTCGTTCCAGTCGGCGCGTTCCGGATCCTTGGCGGCTCGTTCGGTCGTGGCGAGCAGCGTCGTGAGCGGACTGCGAAGCTCGTGGCTGGCGTTCGAGACGAACTCCTGCTCGAACTGCGACGAGGCTTCCAGACGGTCCAGCATGGCGTTGACGGTCCGGGCCATCCGGGCGATCTCGTCGTCGCCTCCCGTCGGAGGCACCCGTTGCGAGAGGTCGGAGGCCGCGATCGCGTCGACGCGTCGTCGAATCGACTCGACCGGGGCGAGCGCCAGTCCCATTCCGATCCAGATCAGCCCCCCGGTCATCAAGAGCAGGAGCGGGAACGAGACGACCAGGCTGGTCATCAAGACGCCGATGCTGTGATCGATGCCCCAGGCCGTAGACGAAGCCGAAGATCAGGCCCTCGCCGCGTTTGGTGAAGATCGTCCCGATGTGACCAGAGCTGATCTGGGAGAGCGTCCGCGCGGTCGCGCGCGTGCGCACCAACTTGAGGGACAGCCCGTCGGGCGCCGAGTGGTCGGCCACCCGGTGGGCCAGGACGGGCGCCTTGTCGATCGCCGCGCTGGCGGCCCATATCTTCGTCCCCGCGAGATTCGTCACCTGGATCACGACGTTGCCCTGCATCGGCAGGACGACGCGGTAGTTGGCGGCCGTCTTGGCGTTGGCGAAACTCTCCTGCGTGCGGATCATCTCGGTTTGGATCTGGTTGTTGGCGTCGTTGCCGAGGGAGTGACGCACCAGGTGCACGAGCGCGAAACCGGTGAAGCTGAGAATGGCCGCGATCGCCACCACGAAGATCAGCGTCAGTCGTACTCGAATGGAGTACTTGTGGGGCATCAGTCGGTGCGGACGCTGTAGCCGAAACCGCGCACGGTGTGGATCACCGATTCGTACGGCGCCTGGTCGATCTTTCGTCGCAGGTAGCCGATATAGACCTCGACGATGTTGGGGTCGCCGTCGAAGCCGCTGCCCCACACCTCGCGCAGGATCTCACTCTTGGCGATCGGCTCATTGACCTTTCCCAAAAGAAAGGCCAGCAGGGCGAACTCGCGGGGGGTGAGCGTCACGTCGCGGCCGTAGGCGACGACCGAGCGACGCAGGGGATCGAGCGAGATCGGTCCGGCGACGAGGCGCTGCGGGCGGCCGCGGTCGTGGAGTCGCAAGAGCGCGTGAAGGTGGGCTACCAGGATCGAGTTCTCGAAGGGCTTGTGCAAGAAGGCGTCGGCCCCGACCTCGAGACCCTCCACCTCGTCCAGGGCGCCTTCTTTGGCGGTGAGCATCAGCAACGGGGTGTCGACACCGGCCGCGCGCAGATCGGCACAGACGCTGAACCCGTTGCGCTTCGGCAACATGAGGTCCAGCACGATGACGTCGTAGTCGCCCTCCATGCCCTCGGCCAAGCCGGACTCGCCGTCGTGGCGCTGCGCGACCGCGAATCCGTCGTCTTCGAGAAGATTCGTCACGGCCCTGGCGAGGTCGTGATCGTCCTCGATGACCAGCACGCGCCGGCGGTCCCCTCTCATTGGAACTAGAGGTTACAGTTCGCTCCTTCGTCGCACCTGAGCGCGAGACGCCGGGTGCGAGTCACTTTCCGAACTGCCGCTTAGGTGGATTGGCGGCGCGAAGGGAACTCCACCCCTCCGCCATCTAGGAGAATGGAGAGATGCTCGCCGCTTCCATAGTCTCGTACCTGTTGCACGAGATACACCGACTCCCCGGTGGTCTCGTCTACGGACTGGTCACGCTGCTCGTCTTCGGCGAGGCGGCCTTCTTCATCGGCTTCATCCTCCCCGGCGAGACGGCGGTCCTCGTCGCCGGGGTGGTGGCCTCCCAGGACCACGTGAACGTCGGGATCGTTGCGGTGCTGGTCGTCGCCGCGGCCATCGCCGGCGACTCCGTGGGCTATCTCATCGGCCGTCGTTACGGCGAGTCGCTGATGAAACTCCCCGTGCTTCGACGTCGTCGCGGCGCGTTGGAGCGCGCCCTGGAAGGACTTCGGCGCCGTGGTCCGATCTACGTCTTCATCGGACGCTTCACGGCGTTCTTGCGAGCGGTGATGCCCGGACTCGCCGGCATGAGCCGCATGAACTACCGACGCTTCTTCATCGCCAACGCGCTCGGCGGCCTGATTTGGGGCGTCTCGTTCACGTTGCTCGGCTACTTCGCCGGCACCGCGTTAACGCGGATCGAGAAGTACGCCAGCTGGGCGGGGCTCAGTGTGCTGATCGCGATGATCCTCTTCTTCGTCATCTTTCACTTCGTCAGAAAGAGTCGCGAGACCAACGAAGAGGCCGCGTACGAAGCATCGGACGACTCAACGGAGCACCTCGAGTAGCTGCTTCGACGCGCTGACGCGCCAGCCGTCAGCGTCCTTCACCAACAGTCCGGCGCTCGCGCTGGGCCCGTGACCGTGCACCAGGGACCGCACGTACAACTCGTCGCACTGCGTTGCGAGCGCGGAGCGGATCTGCTCCAGCGATTGATCGACGCGCACGCTGCGCGTCGAAGTGACCAGCTTGGGGCCGACGACCGGATCCTCGCCCAGCGCGGCGCGAATGGATTCGATCTGCGCGCGCACCAGGTCAGCGTCGACGCGGGCGCCCCGTCGCCAGGGAGGTCCGCTGGCGTCGAGGAAGCCGTTCACCAACGACTGGTCGTCCGCGAAGACCACCACGCCCGTCACGGCGGGGCTCTGGGCGACGCGGCGTGCCTGTTCCACGACCAGGGGCACGACCCAGGGCAAGAGCCAGGCCTCGAGACCCAGCCACGCGGGCCAGGCCGCGTCGACGACCACCCCGGTCACGGCGAGACCGAGCGACGTGCGCGTAGCGCGCGACGTCGTCGTAGCGCTCGAGAGCGGCGTCATCGAACTGACCGCGGTGGGGTTCGATCCGGGCCCACTCGACGCTCAGTCGGACGCCATCGAAGCCCATGTCCGGGACCAGGTCCAACACCACTTCGTAGTCGTGCCAGAGGTCGTCGGCGTCGCCCGGGCCGTCATGGCGACCGAGCGCGATGGTCGGTCGATAACAGGTCGACGGTTGGTACGGCCCGTCGAAGCCACCTTCCACGGCGTAGCCCTCGAGGGTGACGTAGCGCCGCGGTCGTCTCTGCATCGGTTCAGTTTCGCACGCGGCGTCCAAGCGACTTCCGGTATCGTTCGACTCGATACCCCACGGGGCCGTTCGAAGGAGCACCATGGCCGACGAAGTACTACGCGAACGACGCGGACACGTCGAGATCCTCACCATCAACCGCCCGGAAGCGCGCAACGCCATCAACCGCGCGACGGCCATCGCCCTGGGCGAGGCGCTCGACGCCTGCGAGAGCGACGACGACGTCTGGGTGGTCGTCCTCACCGGGGCCGGGGACAAGGCCTTCTCGGCCGGCATGGACCTGAAGGCCTTCGCCACCGGGGAGTTCCCGATCACCGACAAGGGCTTCGGCGGCATCACGCAGCGCGACTTTCCCAAACCGATCATTGCCGCGGCCAACGGCGCGGCGCTCGCCGGCGGCTTCGAGATCCTGATCAGTTGCGACATGGTCGTCGCGGCCGACCACGTTCGCTTCGGCATCCCCGAAGCGGCCCGCGGCCTCGTCGCCGGGGGCGGCGGACTGATCCGGCTGCCCAAGCGCATTCCCCTCGCGGTCGCCTACGAGATGGCCCTGACGGCCGATCCGATCGACGCCCAGCGCGCCTACGAACTCGGTCTGGTGAACCGCGTCGTACCGGGCGACCGAGTGCTTGACGAAGCCGTCGCGCTCGCCGAGCGAATCGCCAAGAACGCCCCGCTCGCCGTGCGAACGTCCAAGGACGTCATGAAGAAGTCTCGCGAACTGTCCGAAGAGGAGTCCTGGACGCTGAACTCCGAAGCCTTCGGGATGATCGGTCGAAGTGCGGACGCGCTCGAAGGGGCGATCGCCTTCGCCGAGAAGCGCGAACCAAAGTGGCAGGGAAAGTAGTTCGCGTCGTTGTTCGTGGCCTAATGCAGGTGATAGACGAGCGCTGAGGTGGCCGCTGCGGCCACCACGACGACGGGAAACGGGGCCCGGGCGAACAGCGCGGCCAGGGCGACCGCCAGTCCGGCGAGTCGGTGGTCGATCACCACGTGGGTCTTCATCACCACGCCCTGGGCGATGACGAGGGCGCTGAGCAACGAGATCGGTATGAGCGCGTTGATCCGCTGCAGACGAGGATTCGCCAGCCACGGTTCGGGGACCAGGTAGCCCAGCAGTTTGATGGAGAAACTCAGCGCGCACGTGGCGCCGAGCACGATCCACATCGTCGTCGAACTCACCTCGACCTCCACCCCAGTGCGACGGCCACCGCCACCGTCGCGATGATCGGCAGGCCGGCCGGCAGCCACGGCGTGACGACCATCGCGAAGACCATCGACGACGCGGCGACCACGCGCAAGAAGCTCGACTGCAGGCGGGGCCACAACAGTCCGAGGAACGCCGCGGGCACCGCGGCGTCGAGGCCCCACGACGCGGGATTGCCGAGCGCCTTGGCGCCGAGCGCGCCGAGCAGCGTGAAGATGTTCCAGAAGACGAAGACGCCGGCTCCGGTGATCCAGAATCCTTCGCGCATCGCCCTCACCCCGCGCGGCCTCTGGGTGAGCGCCACCCCGGTGGACTCGTCGATGGTGAGGTGAGCCGCCAGCACCCGACGCACGCCCCTCACCTGAAGGACGGGCGCCATCTGGATGCCGTAGAGGGCGTTGCGGGTTCCCAACATCGTGGCGGCCGCTACCGCGCTGACGGCCGCGCCTCCAGAGGCAACGACCCCGACGGCGGCGAACTGGCTTGCGCCGGTGAAGGTGAGAAGGGAAAAGAGGCAGCTCTGCAGCACCGAGAAGCCGGCCGCCACGCTGGCCGCGCCGAAGGCCACGCCGTAGGTGCCGACGGTGACAGCGACGCTGAGCGAGTCCCGCACGGTGCTCTTGGTCAGGCGCGACATCCGCTCAGTCTTGTCGAATCGAATTATCTGGTGAAATAGGGCGCCTTCGGGAACTTCAGCGGTCGCACTACGCTGGAACTAAGCACGTCAAAGGAGAAGGCAGTGTTCTTAGGCGAAATTTTTGGGCCCGATCTCTTGATCGTTGTCATCGTGGTCGCGGTCCTCGTCTTTGGGGGCGCCGCCATTCCGAAGTTGGCCAAGAACCTCGGTTCGGCCAAGTCCGAGTTTGAGAAGGGTCTGAAAGAGTCCAAGACGACCGACACGACAGCCGAGACCAAGGCCCCCGACACCGACAAGTAGGTCGACCTCGTCGCTCGGCTGCGTCGAATCCGTGGCGGTCCCCACGCGAAGTGCACGACCCCGCGAACCCCGTTCATGGAACGGTCTTGAGCCCGATTGGCGACCAATCGGGACGGATATTTTGAGTAGTGTCGTGACGTGGAATCACCTCCCCTGCCCCCACAGGGTGTAACAGTTCGCACTCGTCGGTGGCGTCGCGTGCGCCGCTTCGTTGCACTCCCCGTCGCGGCACTGGCCCTCTCCGGATGCACCGTGCCCTCCTTCGGCGCCCATCAGGGCGCGACCACCGAGTCGAGTTCCGTCTACCACCTCTGGCAGGGATTCTCCCTCGGCGCCGTGATCATCGGCGGGTTCGTGGTCGTGCTCTTCGTCTACGCCATCGTCCGTTTCCGGCGCAAGGGTGACAACATCCCGCGCCAGGCGCAGTACCACCTCCCGGCCGAGGTCCTCTACACCGTGGTCCCGATCCTGGTCGTCTTCGGTCTTTTCGCCGCGACGCTGGTGGTCGAGAACAAGGAAGTTGCCAATCCCAAGACCAACGTCACGGTCGACGTGAACGCCTTCCAGTGGGGCTGGAAGTTCACCTATCCCGGCACCGAGACGGTCGTCATCGGTCAAACGACCCAAGACCCGACCATGGAGATACCGGTCAACACCAACATTCACATCAACCTGACTTCGACCGACGTCCTCCACGGCTTCTACGTGAAGGCCTTTAACTTCTCGCGCTACGCCCTCCCGGGGGTGCTGAATCAGTTCACCCTCGACGCGGTGAAGACCGGCAACTTCTATGGCCAGTGCACCCAGCTCTGTGGTCTCTACCATTCACTTATGTTCTTTAATGTGAAGGTCGTGACGATGCCGGAGTACACCGCGTGGCTCGCCAAGACGGCGAACCCCGTGGCCTTCGCCGCCGCCGCCAAGACGACCAAGCAACAGACCAGCACCCAGGTCCCGACCAAGCCGGCCTCGAGCCACGGGGACAACTGATGACCGACCTCATCACCCCCCAGGTCGCGCTGGCCGACGACGGACACCACGAAGTCGAGCACCACGGTCCGACCGGGATCTTGAAGTGGATGACCTCGACCGACCACAAGGTCATCGGGCTCTCCTACACCGTCACCTCGGTCGTCATGCTCATCATCGGCGGGCTGTTCGCCGAGATCATTCGCGCCCAGCTCGCCTCGCCGAACGGGACGGTCGTCTCCCTGGCCCAGTACAACGAACTGTTCACGATGCACGGCTCGGTGATGATCTACCTCTTCGCCGGACCCTTCGCCTTCGGAGGTCTGGCCAACATCATCGTGCCGATCCAGATCGGCGCGCCGGACATGGCCTTCCCGCGCCTCAACGCGCTCTCCTACTGGCTCTATCTCATGGGTTCGATCACCATGTTGATGGGATTTTTCACCGCCGGCGGCGCCGCCAACTTCGGTTGGGTCGCCTACGCGCCGCTCTCGAACTCGATCAACACCCCCGGGGCCGGCGCCGACCTCTGGATCGGCGGACTGCTGCTCACGGGTTTCTCGGCGATCTTCACCGGCGTGAATCTGACCGCGACGATCTTCTACCTTCGCGCCCCCGGCATGACGATGTTCCGCATGCCGATCTTCACCTGGAACATGTTGGTGACCGCGATCCTCATCCTGCTGGCCTTCCCGGTCTTGACGGCCGGGCTCATCATGCTCTACTGCGACCGACACTTCGGGACCCATATCTTCTCCGTTGCCGGAGGAGGTGTACCGGTGCTGTGGCAACACATCTTCTGGTTCTGGGGCCATCCGGAGGTCTATATTCTCGCCCTGCCGTTCTTCGGCATGGCGACCGAGATCATCGCGGTCTTCTCCAAGAAGCCCGTCTTCGGCTACAAGAGCATGGTCTTCGCCACGCTCTCCATCGGCGCGCTCTCCCTGGGCGTGTGGGCGCACCACATGTTCACGACCGGCGTGGTCTTGCTCCCCTTCTTCTCGATCATGAGTCCTCTTGATCGCGGTGCCGACGGGCATCAAGATCTTCAACTGGATAGGCACCATGTGGCGAGGGGAGTTATGGTTCTCGACCGCCATGTTGATGGCCCTCGGCTTCCTGTTTACGTTCCTCATCGGGGGCCTCACGGGCGTCTACCTGGCCAGTCCCCCGCTGGACTTCTTCACCCACGACACCTACTTCGTCGTCGCGCACTTCCACTCGATCGTCATGGCCCTCGTGCTGGCCGGGATGGGCGGACTGTACTACTGGGGGCCGAAGTTCACCGGGTACATGCTCAACGAGAAGTTCGGCAAGATCCAGTTCTGGTTCCTCTTCATCGGTACGCAGGTCTTCACCTTCCCGCAGTACATCTTGGGTCTCGACGGCATGCCGCGTCGCGTCGCGATCTATCCGCACTCGCCGCAGTGGAAAACGCTCAACGACTGGAGCACCTTCGGCGCGATCCTGGTCGGCATCTCCATGATCGTGTTCGTCGTCAACGTCGGCTACAGCTGGAAGAGGTACCCGGCCGGCGACAACCCGTGGGACGCCCAGACCCTCGAGTGGTTCACCACCTCTCCTCCGCCGCACCACAACTTCTACCGCCTGCCCCAGATCAGGTCGGAGCGTCCGACGTGGGACTACAACCACCCCGAACACCGCTCGCTGGGCCACGGCGTTGATCCCGTGCACCACCACGACATGGCGCACGCGGCCGCGGTCGTCGGAGACTCGGCACCCGATCCGGAGCAGACGCATGAGGGTCGAAGCGAAGATCCTTCTGAGCCTCGGCGCCTTCTTCGGCATCATGTGTGCCGTCTATTGGAACTGGAGCCTCGAGAACGCCGGCGGCGTCATGATGTTCGCCGGCATGTTGCTGTGCTTCTTGCCCGGCGGTTACTACTACTGGTGGAGTCGTCGAATGAAGGCGCGTCCCGAGGACGACCGCAACGCGACCCAGAGCGAAGGAGCCGGCGTCGTCGGATCGTTTCCCGGATCGTCGATCTTTCCGTTCACGCTGGGCATGGGCGCGTTCTTCGTCGTCCTCGCGCTGGTGTTCGGGATCTGGTTCCTCGTTCCCGGTCTCGGTCTGGCGGCGTGGGCGCTCCTCGGCGCTACCGCCGAAGGGCGTCGCGGGGGCCACGTCTAGGACGTCGGGTCGACATCGTGAGATCCGTCGCTACAGGAATCCGATGCGCGACAGTGGCCACATGCGAAAGAACGCCTTGCCGATGATGTCCTTTCGCGGGACGGAGCCCCAGAACCGACTGTCGCACGAGTTGGCCCGGTTGTCGCCCATTACGTAGTAGCTGTTTTTTGGTACCTTCACCTTCTTGATCGGAGGGTTGAGGGTGTGGAAGTAGGTCCAAGGCTCCTTCAACGCTTTCCCGTTCACGTACACGGTGTTGCCCTTCGAGGTGAGCGTCTGACCGGGTAGTCCGATGACCCGCTTCACCAGATCGGAGTAACTCCCGTCGTCGCAGTGCTCGGTCGGCGGCGCCTTGAACACGATGATGTCACCGACGTTGATGGTGCCGAATCGGACGCTCAGTTTGTTGACCAGGATCCGATCACCGAGGTGCAGCGTGGGCTCCATCGACCCCGAGGGAATGAAGAACGTCTGGACCGCGTAGGCGCGAACGAGGAAGGACGCGACCACGGCGATGACCAGGATCACTCCCCACTCGATGATGACCTTGCGCCGCGATCTACTCACGGTTCGCGGTCACTCGGGACGACGCGTGGCGCGTCGGGTGGTAATGCGTTGAGCCGAGGGGACATTAGGCAAGGCTATCGATGACTTCGTTGTTGCAACGCGCACGATGATCTGTCGCCGAAGGAAACGACAATGTTCGGCGGAGCGATCAAGCGTCTCGAGTTTCCAGCAGGGAGTTACCGATGATCAAGAGTCCGATCGCGTAAAGGCAGAGGATCAACAGTCCGACCCACGGTGAGAACGAATTGAATAGCGCTCCTTTGGTCGTGATGATATTGGCGCCAATTCGGTCGGGCAAGAACCTTCGTACGTCCAGCGAGATCCCCTGGGGAAGTGCCTGAACGATGATCGGAAGGATCAGGAGTATCCCGACGAAGGCACTGATCGCGCCGGCCGTGTGACGGATGATCGTCCCTAGTCCCAGCGCCATCAGTCCCAAGACGGCCACGAAGATGCCGCCCCCGAACACCGCTCGAAAGGCCCCGGGGCTCGAAAGCGTGGCGTGCGTGGCCGGCGCCGACAAGAGGAACTGACCGAGGAAGAACGCGACGAACGAAGTGAACTCGGCGACCACGAAGGCGAGGATCCCAAACACGAAGATCTTCGCCGCGAAGACCTTGGACCTATTGGGAGCAGCCGAGAAAGTGGCTCGAATCGTGCCGGTGCTGTACTCGGCGCTGATGACCATCACGCCGAGCACGCCCACGGCGAACTGGGCGATGAACAAACCGATGAGGCTCGTCGCCGGAGCGTCGAACGTCACGCGCTGGCCGAGGTTCATGCTCGCCCAATGTGCTCGGGTCACCGCGGTGACCAGCGCCCCAATGCCGATGCCCAACACGATGGTTACGCCGAGGGTCCACATCGTCGAGCGGACGGTTCGGATCTTCGTCCACTCCGATTTGACCAGGTCGGTGAAGCTGTAACGACCGACAGGTAGCGACCGTGGGGCCGTGTCGCTCGGTGTGGTCATCGTGCTCACGACGGTGCTCCGTTCGAGTTGGTGGGACCGATGGTGGTCGATCCGTGGAATTCGATGCTGTCTTCGGTCAGTTCCATGAAGGCCTCCTCCAGTGAGGCCGTCTGCGGCGCGAGTTCGTGCAAGACGACGGGGATCGTCGCCGCGAGTTCGCCGATGGCGACTTCGTTGGCCCCTCGGACCGACAGTGAGCCGTCGTCTTCGAGGGCGACGACCGCTCCTTCCCTCTCGAGCGCCACTTTCAACTTCGCGGCTTCGGGGGATCGAACTCGCACGAAGTTCTCCGTGCTCTGCGCGAGCAGTTCGTCGATCGTGATCTGTGAGATCAGTTTGCCCTTGCCGATGATGATGACTTCGTCGGCCGTGAGCGACATCTCGCTCATGAGGTGACTCGACACGAACACGGTCCGTCCTTCACGCGCCAGTCCCTTCAGAAGGTTGCGCACCCAGCGGATACCGTCGGGGTCGAGACCGTTCACCGGCTCGTCGAAGAGAAGAATCTCCGGATCGCCCAAGAGAGCGGCGGCGATGCCGAGACGCTGACCCATGCCCAGGGAGAACTTTCCCGCCCGCTTGTTGGCGACGGACGTCAGTCCGACGACTTCAAGTAACTCATCGACCCGGGCCATGGAGATGTCGTTTGTTTGCGCGAGCATCTTCAAGTGCGCTCGGGCACTGCGTCCCGGGTGGATGGCCTTGGCTTCCAAGAGAGCACCAACTTCGCGCAGCGGCCACTGAAGATTCTTAAAGTGCTTGCCCTTCACGGTGACGTCGCCCGACGTCGGCGCGTCCAGACCCATGATCATTCGCATGGTCGTGGACTTGCCCGAACCATTGGGGCCGAGGAAGCCCGTGACGTACCCCGGTCGCACCGTGAAGCTCAGCTGCTCGACGGCGTGTTTCGGACCGTAGTGCTTCGTCAGTCCCTTTGCTTCGATCATTGGTTGTCTCCCGTCGGGGCCATAACAACATCGACCACCCTCAAACTTACGGCATAGGGGAATTCATCAAATCAGTAAGAACCCTTGGTCGCTGCCGTCACTCAGGGTTTTCCCCAGTGCGTGGCTACATTTCACGTGCCTGTCACGTGCGCGGGCTCTTAAGAATCGATCGTCGAGTCCACGAAGCGTCGAAGTCCGCTGATGTAACGACGGGTCACGGAACGCTGCACCGTACGACCGATCGGTCCGGCCAGTCGGGCCAGCGGCTCGACCGGCCTCGAAAAGGCGCGCACGCAGAAGTACGTCCCCCCATCGCGCCGCTCGAGCACGAAGGTCTCTTCCCCGGACTCGGGATGACCGGGCAAGGTCCCATAGGAGAACCCGAACGAGTCCGGCTCCTTAAAAACCCCGACGATCCGACACGGCGCCATCATCCGCATGGGCCCGATCGATGTCACGGCGATGATCGTCGCGTCGGGCGCCACGGGGTCCTGGGGAAAGACCCGCAGCCCGGCGCCTTCGTGGGCCACCCAGGTGCGAAGTCCGGCTACGGCGCGATCGAAGGCGTCCGCGTCGCCGATTCGCTCCTCCATCCGCACGTGGTGATAACGCGGCGGGAGAACCGCGTCGCGTGACGCGCCGATCTCCTGGTACGTCGGCGCCGTCCGGCGCGCCCTCGTCAGAAGCGCTTCCAACTGCGTAGGGCCGAGTGGCCGTAACGAAAGCACGCTTACGTGTTAGCAGAACCAAACCCCGCGCCAAGTTCGCGGACCGCAAGCGCCAAATCGACGACTGGCCCATACGCCGAAGGAATCCTCCGTATCGCATCGCGAGATGTGGCCCAATTGCCCGCCGAAGGGCCGTCCTTCGACGCGGGGCTTATCAGGAGCGACTCGCACGACTGCCTAAGATTGACGAGGCACTCGAAAGTGGGCCGGTAGCAAGGAGAGTGCGTGACCGCTGTGGAGAGTTCGACGAAGGTTGTGCTGGGTGGCACCCGCGGTGGACCCGAAGTTCCGACTCTCCGAAAAGACCGCTGGTGGGTGCAGCCGGTGGTCACGGTGTCGATCCTCACCGCCTTCATCATCTACTCGACGTGGGCCGCCTTCCAGAACCGCTACTACTACGTCGGCGCCACCGTTCAACCGCAATCTGATCAGTCCGCTCTATTCGCCGTGCATCGGCGGGGTCTGCGTGCCGGGAGCCAAGGCCGGATTCGCCTTTAATTGGTTCCGTCTCTCGCCGGCGCTGCTGATCCTGATCTTCCCGTTGGGCTTTCGGCTCACCTGCTACTACTACCGACGCAGTTACTACCGCGCCTTCTGGTGGTCCCCGCCGGCCTGCGCCGTGGCCGACGCCCACGGCAAGTACTCCGGTGAGACCAGGTTCCCGCTCGTCATGCAGAACCTGCATCGGTACTTCTTCTACGCCGGTCTCGTCTTCAACACGATCCTCACGATCGACGCCGTCGAGGCGTTCCGCGAGCCGGGCCTCGGGTGGGGCGTGAGCGTGGGCACGATCGTGCTGTGCGTGAACGCCGTGCTGCTCTGGATGTACTCCCTCAGCTGCCACGCCTGTCGCCACCTGGCCGGAGGCCACGTCAAGAGCTTCAAGGCCCATCCCCTGCGCTACCGCTTCTGGAAGTTCCTGACGCCGCTCAACGCCAAGCACATGAACTTCGCCTGGGCCTCGCTGGTCTTCGTCGCCTTCACCGACATCTACGTGCGCCTCGTGGCTTCGGGTGCGCTCACCGACTACAAGCTCTTCTAGAAGGACAACGATGACCGACTCCCCCTACGAACACCACGCGTACGACGTCCTCATCATCGGCGCCGGCGGCGCCGGACTTCGCGCCGCCATCGAAGCGAAGCAGCGCGGTCTCACGGTCGGCATCATCACCAAGTCCCTCCTGGGCAAGGCCCACACCGTCATGGCCGAAGGCGGCATCGCGGCCGCCATGGGCAACGTCTACGAAGAGGACAACTGGATGGTGCACTTCCGTGACACCATGCGCGGTGGCAAGTACCTCAACAACAACCGCATGGCCGAACTGCACGCCAAGGAGTCACCGGACCGGGTGTGGGAGCTCGAGCAGTGGGGCGCGCTCTTTGACCGGACCAAGGACGGCAAGATCCTCCAGCGCGACTTCGGTGGTCACCGCTACGCGCGTCTGGCCCACGTCGGCGACCGCACCGGCCTGGAGCTGATCCGCACGCTCCAACAGAAGGTGGTCTCCATGGACACCGACGTCTTCATGGAGTGCAAGGTGCTGAAACTGGTCCACGACGACGGAGGTCGCATCGCCGGGTGCGTCGCCTACTGGCGCGCGACCGGCGAGTTCGTGACCTTCGAGGCCAAGACCGTCATCATCGCCACCGGTGGCGTCGGCAAGTCCTGGAAGTTCACTTCCAACTCGTGGGAGGGCACCGGCGACGGCCACGCCATGGCCCTGTGGGCCGGCGCGAAGTTGATCGACATGGAGTGCATCCAGTTCCACCCGACCGGCATGGTCTGGCCGCTCAGCGTGCGCGGGCTGCTGGTGACCGAGGGCGTTCGCGGCGACGGCGGGGTGCTGCGCAACTCCGAGGGCCAGCGCTTCATGTTCAACTACGTCCCCGAGATGTTCCGCGCCGAGACCGCCGAGACCGAAGAAGAGGGCGACAAGTGGTACGACGACCACTCGGCCGGCCGGCGCCCGGCCGAACTCCTGCCGCGCGATGAAGTCGCGCGCGCGATCAACACCGAGGTGAAGGCCGGACGCGGCAGTCCCCACGGCGGGGTCTACCTCGATATCGCGTCGCGGCGGTCGCCGGAGTTCATCCGCCGCCGATTGCCGTCGATGTACCACCAGTTCATGGAACTGGCCGGCGTCGACATCACCCGCGAACCGATGGAGATCGGTCCGACCTGTCACTACATCATGGGTGGCGTCCAGGTCGTGGCCGACACCGCGGCCACGTCGGTCCCGGGACTCTTCGCCGCCGGCGAGGCGGCCGGCGGCATGCACGGCGCGAACCGGCTGGGCGGCAACTCCCTGAGCGACCTGGTGGTCTTCGGGCGACGCGCCGGCATGGGCGCGGCCGAGTACATCGAAGCCGGTGACGTGGCGACGACCTTCAACATGGAAGAGGCCGAGGCCGCGGTGAAAGAAGCGCTCGAGCCCTTCGACCGCGCCGAGGGCGAGAACCCGTACACCATCCAACACGACCTCCAGGAGATGATGCAAGAACTCGTCGGCATCATCCGCAACGGTCCCGAGCTCAAAGAGGCGATCGGCGAGACTCGACGAGTTCACCGAGCGGGTGAAGAACATCTCGGTGAAGGGCGGCCGCGCCTACAACCCCGGCTGGAACCTGACGACCGACCTGCCGTCGATGCTCACGGTCTCGCGCTCCACGGCCCTCGCCGCCAGCCTGCGCAAGGAGTCGCGCGGCGGTCACACCCGAGAGGACTTCCCGAACCCCGATCCCGAGTTCGCGAAGTTCAACTTCGCCATCTCGAACGACGGCGGCAACTGGGACAGCCCGATCTCGGCCGCCGAGTCGCCGCTGCTGCCGTTGCCCGACGAGCTGAAGGCCCTGCTCGAGGAGGCGCACTGATGGCGGACGTGACCATGCGAATCTGGCGCGGCGACGCGACCGGCGGCGACTTCGAGAACTACACGATCGCCCAGAACGAAGGAGAGGTCGTCCTCGACGTCATCCACCGCATCCAGGCGACCGAGGCCCCGGACCTGGCCTGTCGATGGAACTGCAAGGCCGGCAAGTGCGGCTCGTGTTCGGCCGAGATCAACGGCAAGCCGCGCCTCATGTGCATGACGCGCATGGACCAGCTGCCCGACGGTCCGGTGACCGTGACGCCGATGAAGGCCTTCCCCATCATCCGGGACCTGGTGACCGACGTCTCGTTCAACTTCGAGATGGCCAAGCGCGTGCCGGCGTTGCTCCCGCCGCCGATGCCCGAGGGCGGCTACCGAATGTTCCAACAGGACGTCGAGCGCGGCCAGGAGTTCCGCAAGTGCATCGAGTGCTTCATGTGTCAAGACGTCTGTCACGTCATCCGCGACCACGAGGAGAACAAGCCGAACTACGCCGGGCCGAGGTTCTTCATCCGTTACGCCGAGCTGGAGATGCACCCTCTCGACACGAACGACCGTCGAGAACTCCTGAAAGAGGAGATGGGCCTCGGTTACTGCAACATCACCAAGTGCTGCACCGAGGTCTGCCCCGAGCACATCCACATCACCGACAACGCCATCATCCCGTTGAAGGAGCGCGTGGTCGACGCCGACTACGACCCCGTCGCGTGGCTCGGACGAAAGATCCGCCGACGCGCCAAGAAGACGGCCGCCGAGGCGTCCGTGCAGCCCGCTCCCTAGTCCGTGGCGGACTTCCTCTCGACCGAGTGGTTCCGAGAGCTCAACGAATCTCTCGCTGAGGCCGAACCGGTTCCCGTCGCGAACGACGCTCCGACGGTGCGCGTCGTGATCGAGTTCCCCGACGCTCCGAACAATCGTCCGCACGCCATCACGTTCGCGATCGGCGCCGACGGCGCGCGAGTCGAATCGGGTGACCACCTGGCGGCCGACGCCATCGTGCGCCTCTCCTACGCCGACGCGTCCGCCTTAACCGGCGGCGACATTGACAGCGCGTCGGCGTTGCGCGACGGTCGCGTGAAGGTGCGCGGTGACATCAACGCGATTGTCCCACTGCTCAACTGGCTCCAACGGGCCCATCCGAGCGGCCACTAGATTTCCGCGATGGACCTGCCGCTCTTCGAAGACGACCTCGCCGAGCCCGGCGTCCTCGAAGCGCGCATGCTCCATCGTCACGGAGCGGAGATCCCTCCGGTCGCCGTGCTGTGTTTCTTCAACGAGCTCCTCGAACAGCTCGAGAGCGAAGGTGTACTCGACGACCAAGTACGTCCTGCGCAGTGAGATCGGTCGTAATCCGGTCTACGAATACGTCACCGACGAAGGCTCCGTCTCGGTGATGCACCCCGGGGTCGGCGCCCCGCTGGCGGCCGGCTTCGTCGACGAGATCGCGTCGCTCGGCGTCACGACGCTGGTGGCCTGCGGCAGCGCCGGCGCGTTGGTCGACACGCTCGACCTCGGGCACGTCATGGTCGTGGCGTCGGCCCTGCGCGACGAGGGCACGAGCTTTCACTACGCCGCGCCGAGCCGGATCATCGACGCCGATCCCCTCGGCGTTCGCGTGCTCGGCGAGGTCCTCGACGAGCAGGGCATCGAGCACTTCGTCGGGCGCACCTGGACGACCGACGCGTTCTTTCGCGAGACGAGGTCCCGGGTCAATCGACGAATCGACGAGCACTGCTCGGTGGTGGACATGGAGTCGTCGGCCTTCATCGCCGTGGCGAGGTATCGAGGACTGCGCTTCGCCCAGCTGCTCTACGCCGGCGACTCACTCGCGGGCGAAGAGTGGGACAGTCGCTCGTGGTCCGACGCGCGCAACGTTCGCGAAGAGCTCTTTCGCGTGAGCGCGGTGGCGGCCCGGCGACTGCACGTCGCGACAACGACCAATCGCTAGCCGGCCGAGATCTCCGTCATGGAGTTCGCGGCGCTGTTGGCGATCCACACCCGTCCGCCGATGTAGGTGATGGCGTTCGGTTGGCTGAACCCGAACCGGGCGCCCGACAGCACCGCGACCAGGGCACCGGAGGAGACACTGATCTGGGAGACCGTGTTCGCGTTGGTGGCCGACGTACCGAGGTTGGTCACCCAGACGTCGACGCCGTTCGACGCAATCGAGGTCATCACGCTGAGCCCGTAGTTCTTGCCCTTCACGAAGCGGATGAAGGCGCCCGTCTTGGCGTTCACTTCGGTGAGCGAACTGGTTCGATCGTTAGCGACCCACATATGCGTGCCGTCGGAGGTGATCGCCAGTGGACCGTCGAAGCGGTACGCCTTGCCTTTCAGAACCTTCACCAGTGTCCCCGATGCGGCGTCGAGTTCGGCGACGGCGTTCGTGTTGCTGTCGACGGCCCAGACGTGCTTCGAATCGGAGGCCAGCGCGTTCACCTGGGTGAGTCCGATGGAAGATACCTTCACGTCCTTGACGAAGCTTCCGGTCATGGCGTTCACTTCGGCGAGCGTGGTGCCGCGCAGGTTGGAGATCCACACGTCGATGCCGTTGGAGGCAATCTGGCCGGTCCCGTGCAACTTGTAGGTCGAGCCCTTGATCACGCGCACCAGCGCCCCGGTGATGGCGTTCAGTTCGGTCACCGAGTTACCGGCGTCGTTGGCCACCCACACGTGCGTCCAGTCGTCGCTCAGGCGCGACGGACCATCGAAGCCGAACTTCGCCTTCTTGAAGACGTTCAACTTGGCGCCGGTGCTGGCGTCAATCTCGGTCACCGAGTTGCCGCCGCTGTTGGCCACCCAGACGTTGGCGCCGTTGGAGCCAATGGCGGTCACCGCGTTGAAGCCGTAGGCCTTGCCCTGGACGATCTTGACCAGTGAACTGGTGGCCGCACCGGCCCCGACGACGACGAGGAGTCCGCTCAACGTGAGTGCGAGGGCGACGGTCGCGCGAATGGGGAACTTCATAGGAGTCTCTTTCGGAGTGGCGGGCCACCGAACCGGTGTCGGTGTGACCCGTCGAATACACGAGTCGGTGTCATCAATCGTACGACATGAACCATCGCAGCGGCTGTCGGACAGCGGCGCGGGTATCAGTTTCCAACGGCGCCGTCGACATTAACCTTGGCCGCATGACGAACTGGGGCAGTTGATGCACGGTTTCGACTCATTCCTCCACCACCTACTTTCTTGGACGGGCACGTTCAACGAGGCCGGTGGATGGTACGGCTTCTGGTCGGGCTTCGCCGGTGGCTTCGGCATCCTGACGATCCTGATAATCGGCTATCGCAAGATCAACTGTCACACGCAACGGTGCTGGCGCATCGGTCACCACGAACTGGTCGTCAAGCACTCGCCGACCGACCCGGGGACGACGTACCGCGTCTGTCGGCACTGTCACCCCGAGATCCAAGGGAAGCGATTCTCTCGCGACGAGCTGAACAAGATGCACCGTGATCACGTGGTGGAGAACACGCCGTGACCTGGTGGGATCGATGGGTGTGGCCGGCCGGAGGGTCTGGCGGCATTCCCGGCGACATCGTCGCCACGCTGATTTGGGTGATACTCGCCGCGATCATCACGGTCATCGCGTGGCCGCCCCTTCGTCGACTCATCTGGCGGGTCCTCGGGCTGCACGCCCTGCACGCGAAGCTCGACCACATCATCCTCGAACACCCCAACATCGCCAACGAGATACCGGGCCTCGAAGCTGAGTATCAGCCCAAGCGCCAGCGACTACCGGAAGGGACTGCGGCACCGCCGCCCAGCCAGCCCGGCCCACCGCAGTAACGCACCTCCACGAAACTGTCGGTGATCCGAGTTCCGAGAGTCGCTCAGTTCACCTGAAGTTCACGCTCGATTGTGAGTCGCTGGACCGAAGAAGTAATCTAATTGGGCTTTGAGGCATTGCAATGGCGGAAATTGTTCACCTCTCTACGTTCCTGCATCGTCCGATCTTCGATCAAGATGGTGACCGGATTGGTCGCGTCCAAGACCTGGTCGCGCGGCTCGGCGACGACGCACACCCGCCCATCGTCGGCGCCGTCATACGGATCGAGGGTCGCGATCTCTTCGTGCCCATTCGAAAGATTGGCGGTCTCTCCGAGGGTCGCGTGACGTTTCAAGGGAAACGAGTCGACCTGCGCCGATTCGAGCGCCGGCCCAGCGAACTGTTGTTAGCCGAGGACCTGCGGGCCCGCCACCTCATCAACCTGGTCCGCGGACGTCTCATCACCGCCAACGAGATTGAGCTGGCCAAGAACGAGGGCCGGTGGGAAGTGGTGGGCGTCGATCCCCGACGCCGCACATTCTTTCGCCGCGTCCTGGGCCAGAACGCGGGCCACGTCAACGCCGAGGCGATCGTGGACTTCGCCTCCATCGAACCCTTCGTCGCACACGTCCCGTCCGCGCGACTTCGCATCCCGTACCGCAAGCTGGCCAAGCTGCACCCCGCGCAGATTGCCGACCTCGTCGAGCAGGCGAGCCACGAGGAGGGCGAAGAGATCATTGAGGCCGTCAGCGGCGACCGGGAACTCGAGGCCGACGTCTTTGAAGAGTTGGACGTCACCCACCAGTTGGAGTTCCTCGAGTCGCGCAGCGACGCGGAGGCCGCGAAGTTACTCGCGCGCATGGAGCCCGACAACGCGGCCGACCTTCTGATCGAGATCGACCCCGACCGCCGGCAACCGATCCTCGATCAACTACCGCTGGACCAGCAGTTCAAGGTGACCAATCTCCTCTCCTACAACGCCGACACCGCGGGCGGCAAGATGAACCCCGACTTTGTCTCGGTGCGCGAGACCGCGACCGTGGCCGAGGCCCTCGACGCCATTCGACTGTCGTCGGCACCGTCGGAGTCGCTGCACGC
Organism: uncultured Acidimicrobiaceae bacterium; assembly: GCA_963703105.1. GTDB lineage: Bacteria > Actinomycetota > Acidimicrobiia > Acidimicrobiales > RAAP-2 > RAAP-2. The sequence goes on from OY969792.1 coordinate 1,188,171, forward strand.
CGTCTTCATCGTCGATGGCGAGGGACAGCCCATCGGTGCCGCGTCGATCGCGCCGCTGGTGCGCGCCCGCGGCGACGAACTCGCCCTCAGCGTCGCGCGTACGCAACTCACCTACGTGCATCCCAACTGGGATATGCACCGCGTGGCTCGAATGATGAGCGACTTCAACCTGACGGTGTTGCCGGTGCTCGACGAAGAGAACGGCAAGATGATCGGGGTAGTAACGGTCGACGACCTGCTCGAAGAACTCCTGCCTCAGGGCTGGCGTCGCGAGTTCGGAATGACGACGGTGGACGAGTGATGTCGCCGGTCCGAGGTCACGTTCAAAGGGGGCCCTCCTGAAACCCCCCAGTACCGGCTTGCCGGCAATGAATTCCTCGACACAACTTTGCACGACCTCTCGGGCAGGCTCTTAGCCCCGCCCCGGTTTTGTTCTGGTTGTTTCGCCGAACGACCACAACGAAACGAAAGGAGGTGGAGCGTGAAGCGCGAAGGGTCCGAAGTGCTGAACATCGTTATCCTCAACGCCGACGCGACCGCGCGCGTCACGCGCGATCTCCCACGCTCCGCTCCCTCGTCATCGGGCGCGATCGTTACCGCGTCCCAATCGTCGAAGGCTCGCTAGACGTGGCCCGGGACGACTCCCCCAAGGTAGAAGGCCAGGCGGTGCTGGACGAAGCGCATGTCGGCGACATCCAGGGCGCGTTCGGGACCATCGGCCAGCACGACGTCGGATCGCGGAACTCGTGGAAAGCGCGCCTGCTGACGCTGCTGGCGATCATGGGACCGGGTCTGATCGTGATGGTCGGCGACAACGACGCCGGTGGCGTCGCGACCTACGCCCAGGCGGGACAGAACTTCGGCCTCACGCTGCTCTGGACCCTGCCGCTCCTCATTCCCGTGCTCATCGTCAACCAGGAAATGGTGGTGCGCTTAGGAGCGGTCACCGGCGTCGGGCACGCGCGGCTGATCAACGAGCGCTTCGGCAAGTTCTGGGGAGCCTTCTCCGTCGGCGACCTCTTCATCTTGAACTTCCTCACCATCGCCACCGAGTTCATCGGCGTGAGCCTGGCCCTCGGCTACTTCGGGGTCAGCGAGTACATCTCGGTTCCGCTCGCGGCGCTGGGGCTGATTGCCATGACCGCCTCGGGGAGCTTCCGCCGCTGGGAACGGTTCATGTTCATCTTCATCATCGCGAACTTCCTGGTGATCCCCCTCGCCGTCTACCGGCACCCGCACGTCGGGTCGTTCCTGCACGGCCTCGTTATTCCCGGGGTCAAGGGCGGCTTCAACTCCACCTCGGTGCTCTTGATCATGGCCATCGTCGGCACGACGGTGGCGCCCTGGCAACTCTTCTTCCAGCAGTCGAACATCGTCGACAAGCGCATCACGCCGCGGTGGATCAACTACGAACGTGTCGACACCGTGCTGGGCTCAATAGTCACGGTGTTCGCGGCCTCGATCCTGGTGGCCGTCGTCGCGGTGGCCTTCGCGCACACCTCCTTGGCCGGCGAGTTCAAGAACGCCGGAACGGTCGCGTCGGGTCTGAAGAAGTACGTGGGAAGCGCGGCCGGAACGCTCTTCGCCATCATCCTGTTGAACGCTTCGATCATCGGGGCCGCGTCGGTCACCCTGGCGACCTCTTACGCCTTCGGCGACATGTTCGGCGCCCGGCACTCGCTGCACCGCAGCTGGCGCGAGGCGAAGTTCTTCTACGGCGTCTTCAGCGCCATGGTCGTCGCCGCGGCGGTCATCGTCATCATTCCCGGCGCGCCGCTGGGTCTGATCACGACCAGCGTCCAGGCCCTGGCCGGCGTCCTCTTGCCCAGCGCCACCGTGTTCCTCCTCCTGCTGTGCAATGACAAGGAGGTCCTCGGACCGTGGATCAATCGGCCGTGGCTGAACGTGCTGGCCAGCGTGATCGTCTCGATCCTCTTGATGATGTCGCTGGTGCTCATGATGACCACGCTCTTCCCCTCGATCAACGTGAGCCAGATGGCCCTCATCCTCGGGGCCGTGCTGATCGTGACGTACGTCATCGGCGGGGTAATCATGTTCAGGCGCCGAGGCCGGTACGAACCGCTGTCGGCTCGAATGAAGGAAGACCGCGCGACCTGGCGAATGCCACCCATCAACCTCCTGCAGCGCCCGAAGTGGTCGCGGGGCCGCACCTATGGGATGTACTCACTGCGCGGCTACCTGGTCCTCGCGGTGATCATGCTGCTGGTGAAGGCGATCCAACTCGGGCTCCACAAATAGTCCCTACCGAGACGGAACGTGCGAATCCGACGTGGGTCATTGCGATTGGTCAACGGAACTTCTCAACGGAATCGCCGACCTCGTCAGCCGCCGGGCGTGAAGTGAAATCCGCGCGGACAGTCACTCGTCGCGTAGTCCAGCGAAGAGAGTTGCCACCAGGGGCCGCTCAGGTGCGTGTTGCACGTATCTGGCGGCGGAGGGTACCCGTGAAGATAGGCCAGGCCACTGGCGTTACCACCGGTGCCGGTCATAAAGAGCACCGCCACGTTCCGGCTGGACGCAGAGCGTGTGACGACGACCGTCGCGATCGTTCCGACACCCGGCAGATCACGCAGATGGCCCGTGGGCGTAATCGGACTGCCGGCCAGACTTTCGGTCACCGCAATGTTGACGTCCGCGCGCCACGTCGCACTATGGCCGTTCACCCGATACGCGTGAGCTGGTCGGTTGTAAAGGACCCACGCCAGGGTGACCACTGCGGCCAGGGTGATGAGGATCAAGAGACTCGCTCGCATTTCTCGACGAACACGAGCCATGAAGGCTCTCGAAACCCTCCGGGCGACCGATGACGTCACGACAGTGGTCTGAGCGTTCGTCATTAGTCCACCGTATCCGGAGCGTTCAGGTGGAGTAGGTCCACCGATCAGATCTGGCCGGTGCAGTACCCGTCGCTCAGCAAAAACGAACGAAGATCCAAGACGAACGAACCGGAATGCTTCGTCGTCGCCTGGTAGTACAACGAATTACTCAACTTTCCTTCATGCGCGAGTTCCTCCACCTCTGAAAACGCGGACGCACCGCGACCTATCTCGCACTCGTCAGCCACCCAGGGCGCGAGAAAACCGAAGGGTGCCGGAAACGATTGCGTGGTGGCCGTCTCATCCTTCACCGCGGTCAGTGCACTCTTGAGGAGAGATCGAGCGTGGGCCGCGATGAGGGCCGGATGTTTCGACGAGACGTCGAACAGTCCGTCGGGGTCGACCGCGTAGAGCACGAGCGGCGTCTCCGAGCAGGCGTAACAGCCGAAGGCGTAGGAGAAGCTGTCGTCGCCCGTCGTGAGCAGGACCTGACTGCCCGCGACCATCGGGACGAGTCCTTCATTGGCGTTGAACACGTACGAGTCCTTGAGATGATTCGGGCTCAGGTCGACAACCTTGACGTAACGATTCTCTTGGACGTTGAAGACGTAGACCACGGGTGCTTCGCAACAGTGCGCTCCCCCGCTGAAGCCTTCGATCATCACGCCCGGGTGTTGCTCGCGCTGAAACGCGATGACGCACAGGGCGTTGACCTGTGCGACGTTGGGGTTTGCCGGGGGCGGGAGCGTCCAACTCTGTCCGCCTTCGCTCATGGTCAGCGTGCCCTTGAAGGGCATGCCCGCCAACTGTGGAGTGGCGGACGTCGAGCGCGGTTTCGTCGCGCGGAACGTCGCGGTGAAGGCGCCGTAGGACGCGGTCATCGTCCCGCTCTGGCCCGGCTTGAGCTGAGGAATCAGGGCACCGGGAACGCACTGGTAGCTCGCGCGAAGGACCGGCAGCGGCGAACTCGAGGTCAGCGAGACGCCAATCAGGACGGCCGCGATCACCACGATCGCGCCGAGCGTCACGGTGGCGAGTCGCAGATTCAACGTGCGCTTCGGTGACGAATTCTCGATGATCACCGTGTCTCCCGTCAGTCAGCCCGGACTGAAACAACATATGACGTCTGGCGAGAGGTGTCGGTCTTTTAGATCAAGCCGAGGGACGTGACCTCGTCGCGCTCCGAGAGCAGCTCGTCGGTCGTGATCTTGATCCGACCCTTGGCGAAGTCGTCGGAGTGGAAACTCTCCTTCACCTTCCACGATCCCTGGCCGTCCGACATGACCGGGAAACCGAAGGTCAGTCCTTCGGGGACGCCGTACTCGCCGTGGCTGGAGACCGCGACCGACGCGCAGTCGTCGCCGGCCGTCACGCTCACCAGGCCCGCGATCGTGTCGACGGCGGCGTTCGCCGCGCTGGCGGCGGAGCTGAGACCGCGCGCCTCGATGACCGCGGCGCCGCGCTTCTGCACCGTCGTGATGAACTCCCCCTGCAGCCACTCCAGGTCGGTGATCGCCTCGGTGGCCTTTACGCCGTTGATCGTGGCGTTGGCGAAGTCCGGGAACTGGGTCGCCGAGTGATTACCCCAGATGGCGACGTTCTTCACTTCCTTCACGGGGACGCCGGCCTTCTTCGCCAGCTGGGTCTCGGCGCGATTCTGGTCGAGGCGCGTCATGGCGAACCACCGATCGTCGGGTACGTCGACGGCGTTGGAGCGCGCGATGAGACAGTTCGTGTTGCAGGGATTTCCCACGACGAGGACTCGCACGTCGCTCGCCGCGTTCTTCGAGATCGCCTCGCCCTGGGGCTTGAAGATGCCGCCGTTCACCTTCAACAGGTCGCCGCGCTCCATGCCGGCCTTGCGCGGGATGGAGCCCACCAAGCAGGGCCCAACTGGTGTTGGTGAAGGCGAGGTCGAGATCGCTCGTCGCTTCGATGCCGGCGAGTAACGGGAAGGCGCAGTCGTCGAGTTCCATGACGACGCCTTCGAGCGACTTCATGGCCGGCTCGATCTCCAACAGACGCAACACGATCGGAGTGTCGGGTCCGAGCAGCTGGCCGGAGGCGATGCGAAAGAGCAGCGCGTAGCCGATCTGACCGGCCGCGCCGGTCACGGTGACGTGGACGGGAGTGGTCATGGTTCCTCCGGATCGATTAGAGGCGATCGACGATCGCGGCGCCGAACTCCGAGCACTTCACTTCGGTGGCGCCTTCCATCAGACGCGCGAAGTCGTAGGTGACGATCTTCTCCGAGATCGTCGCCTCCATCGCGCGAACGATGTCGTTGGCCGCGTCGGTCCAGCCCAGGTGCTCGAACATCAATACGCCGGACAGCAGCACCGAACCGGGGTTGACCTTGTCCATGCCGGCGTACTTCGGCGCCGTGCCGTGGGTCGCTTCGAAGATCCCGTGGCCGGTCATGTAGTTGATGTTCGCTCCCGGGGCGATTCCGATGCCCCCGACCTGGGCCGCCAGGGCGTCGGAGAGATAGTCGCCGTTCAGGTTCATCGTCGCGATGACGTCGAACTCCGAAGGACGAAGGAGTGACTGCTGGAAACAGATGTCGGCGATGACGTCCTTCACGAGGAGCTTCGAACCGGGCTTGCCGTTGCAGTCGTCCCAGCTGACCGCGACGTCGTCGAACTCGTCCTTCACGAGTTCATAGCCCCACTTCATGAAGGCGCCTTCGGTGAACTTCTGGATGTTGCCCTTGTGCACCAGCGTGACCGACTCGCGCTCGTGCTTGAGGGCGTAGAGCAGGGCGGCGCGAATGAGTCGCTCCGAGCCGAAGCGCGAAATCGGCTTGACGCCGAGCGCGCTCATTCTCGCGAATGTCCCAGCCGAAGTTGTCCTTCAAAAAGCCGCGCAACTTCTCGGCGCCGGGCGAACCAGCCTCCACCTCGAGACCGGCGTAGACGTCCTCGGTGTTCTCGCGGAAGATCACCATGTCGACCAGTTCGGGGTGCTTCACCGGTGAGGGCACGCCCTGGAACCAGCGCACCGGGCGCAGGCAGACGTAGAGGTCCAGGATCTGGCGAAGCGCCACGTTGAGTGAGCGAAAGCCCTCCCCGATCGGGGTCGTCAATGGCCCCTTGATGCCGATCAGGTACTCGCGAAAGTCCGCGACCGTCTGCTCGGGTAGCCACTCGCCGGTCTCGTCGAACGCCTTCTGACCGGCCAGGACTTCTTTCCACTCGATGGTCTTGCCGTACTTCTTCGCGGCGGCGTCCATGACGAGCTTGGACGCCGGCCAGATGTCGACGCCGATGCCGTCGCCTTCGATGAACGGGATGATGGGGTTGTCCGAGACGTTGAGTTCGCCGTCGGCGTTCTGTGTGATTTTGTCAGCCATGAAGCCATCCTACGGCGATTCTCGGAGCCCCTCTTTTGGGGAAAACGCTCCGTGACCGGAGAGAAAACTACTCGAACAGCGCGTGATAGATCTCGCTCGTGGCGGTCGAGCGGTTGAGCGTGTAGAAGTGCAGACCGGGTGCGTCGGCGTCCAACAACTCTTGGCACAGCGCGATCGCGGCGCGGATGCCCTCGGCGCGCACCTCCGGGGGACCGCCGCGCTTATCGGCGGCGGTGAGCCGCTCGGCGAGGGCGGACGGCACGGCCGCACCCATGGTTTTCATGCGTTCGATGCCGGTGATCGTCGTGACCGGCATGATGCCCGGCAAGACGGGCTTGGTGACGCCGAGCTCGGCGAGCTCGGCGACGAGGCGCGTCCACTCGCGCGGCCTCGAAGAAGAACTGGGTGACCGCGAAGTCGGCGAGCCGCGAGTTTGTCGGCGAGGAATCGTCGATCGGAGGCCCGGTCCGATGAGCGTGGGTGGCCGGCCGGATGGGCCGCGACGCCCACCGAGAAGTCACCGATCTCGCGCGTCAACTCGACGAGGTCGATGGCGTGCTCGAACTCGGAGTTGCGCCGCCGACGGATCATCGGGGAGGTCGCCGCCGAGAGCCATGATGTTCACCACGCCGGCGTCGGCGTAGTTCTTCAAGAGGTCGCGCATCTCGGCGCGCGTGTGCCCGACACAGATGACGTGCGCCATCGCGGTCACGTAGCCGTCGCGCTCGATCTGCGTGACCAGGTCGTAGGTGCGCTGGCGTGACTCGCGTCCGCCGCGGTACGTCACCGAGACGAACGACGGCTGCAACGGTTGGATGTCCTCGAGCGAGGCCGCGAGGATGGCGCTCTCCTCGTCGGACTTCGGAGGAAAGAACTCGAATGATCGGGTGGGGCCGGCTGCGAGCAGCTCGTCGATTCGCACCGAGTTAGGTCGCCCGTCCGAAGTCGTCCTCGAGGCGCACGATGTCGTCCTCGCCAAAGTACGTCCCGTGCTGGACCTCGATGAAGACGACCGGCACCGTGCCGTAGTTCTCGCAGCGGTGGGCCTGACCGATGGCGATATCGATGCTGCCGCCCGGTCCGAGGGCGTGCTCGACGCCGTCGAGGATGACCGTCGCCTGACCGCTCACGATGAACCAGTGTTCGGCGCGCTTGGCGTGGAACTGATAGCTCAGACGCTTGCCCGGCGAGACGACGATGCGCTTCACGTTGTGGTCGAACATCTCGTCGTCGAGCACGGTGTAGTTGCCCCACGGCCGCTCGCTGTACTCGCGGCCCTTGTCGTCAGTCGTTTCATCGGTCATGGCATCTTCTCCGCGGCTTGGACGGCGTTGCGTAACAGCATGGCACGGGTCATGGGGCCGACGCCACCGAGGCGGGGCGTGATCCAGGCAACTTTCTCAGCCACGCCGTCGGCGATGTCGCTCAGCAGTTTCTTTCCCGCGAAGGACGTCCCCGCACCCGACCACGGCGATCCCGGGCCTCACCATGTCGGCGGTGACGATCCCCGGAACACCGGCGGCCGACACGATCACGTCCGCCGTGCGCGTCAGCGCGGCGATGTCGTCAACGCCGGTGTGCACGACGGTCACCGCGGCGTTGCAGTTCGGCCGACGCATCGCCATCAGCAGCGCCAGCGGTCGCCCGATCGTCAGGCCGCGGCCGATGATGACGACGTGCTTGCCTTCGACCGGCACGTCGGTACTCCGCCAGCAACTCGACGATGCCGGCCGGCGTGCACGGCAGCGGACCGGGCGCACCCATCACCAGGCGTCCGAGGTTCGTGGGGTGCAGTCCGTCGACGTCCTTGGCGGGGTTAACGCGGAAGCAGGACCTGCTCCTCGTCGATGCCGTCGGGCAGCGGCAGCTGCACGAGGATCGAGTGCACGTCGGAGTTGGCGTTGAACGAATCGACCACCGCCTCGATCTCGGCCTGCGTCGCGTCCGCGCTGCAGGTGCACGTCAAAGGACTGCACGCCGATCTCTTTGCACTCTTCGACCTTCATCGCCACGTAGCGCGCGCTCGACGGATCGTCACCCACCAGCAGGGTGCCGAGACCCGGGACCCGTCCGTTGGCCGTGAGACGCGCGACCCGTTCGGCCAGTTCCATCTTGATTCGCTGGGCGAGTCGTTCACCGTCGAGTAGTTGGGCGCTCATGACTCTCCTAGTGCCGGAAGTGCCGCTCGCCGGTGAACATCATGACGATCTCCGCGGCGTTCGCTGCGTCGATCACCTCTTGATCGCGCATCGAGCCGCCCGGTTGGACGACCGAAGTGACGCCGGCACTGGTGAGCGACTGCAAGACCGTCGGCGAAGGGAAAGAAGGCGTCGGAGGCCGCGGCCGCGCCGCGCGCGAACTCGCCGGCCTTCTTTGTGGCGATGTCCGCCGACACGACGCGCGACTGTTGTCCGGCGCCGATGCCGACCGCGACACCGTCGCGCGCGATCACGATGGCGTTCGACGTCGTGCGAGCGCACACCCGCCAGGCGATGACGAGGTCTTGGAGCTGCCGCTCGGTCGGCGTCGCGGTCGTCACGCACTTCCACTCGGTGGCCGGCACGACCAGTTCGTCCGCGTTCTGCACGAGCGCCGTGTCGCCGAAGGTGCGAACCGACAGACCAAGCGGTTCGGGCGACGGCGCGCTCAGCAGGCGCGTGGCCTTGCGGCGTTTCACCAAGACCTCGACGGCCCCGGGATGGATCGACGAGGCGATGATCACGTCGGCCTGAGGACCTTCGGCGATGAGCGAAGCCAGCGCGTGATCGAGTTCACCGCCGACCGCGATGATCCCGCCGAAGGCGCTCTGCGAATCGGCCTCGAGCGCCTTTTGAAACGCGTCGGTGAACGTGGTCCCGACGGCCGCGCCCGACGCGTTGGCGTGCTTGATGATGGCGACGCAGCACGTCCCGGGCGCGTCGGCCGCGAGTTCGTGCACCAGGCGCCACGCGGCGTCGGCGTCGAAGAGGTTCAGGTACGACAGCGCCGAACCGGCGTGCTGGGTAACGCCGTCCCACCACGGTGTCGTGCCCTCGACGCGGTAGCGCGCTCCCGTCTGGTGGGGGTTCTCGCCGTAGCGCACGACCTGGGCGCGCTCGAGTCGTCACGAACAGTCGGGGCGGTACCACGTCGTCGACGGCGGTCCCGGCCCAGGTGGACGTGGCGTTTCGGTTGAACCACGCCGCGACTTCGGCGTCGTAGGCCGCGGTGTGCACGAAGGCCGCGCGCGCCAGTTCGTAGCGGGTCGCGCTCGAGAGCGTCCCGGTCGTCACGATCTCGTTCAGCACCCTCTCGTACTGACGAGGATTCGTGAGGACGCCCACGTGCTCGTGGTTCTTCGCCGCGGCACGCACCATCGACGGACCGCCGATGTCGATCAGCTCAATCGACGGATTCGAGGAGAACGGATAGAGGTTGCTCACCACGAGGTCGATCGCCGTGATGTCGTGCTCCTCTAACGCGGCCAGGTGTTCGGGCTTGGAGCGGTCGGCCAGGATGCCGGCGTGCAGTCGGGGGTGCAACGTCTTCACGCGACCATCGAGCATCTCGGGAAAGCCCGTGACGTCGGCGACTTCCAGATGCGCGATGCCGGCGTCGCTCAACGCCAAGGCCGTACCGCCGGAAGCGACCAGCTCGACCCCGTGCGCGGCGAGTCCGGCCGCCAGCTCCACGAGCCCGGTCTTATCCCAGACGCTCAGCAACGCCCTCATCTATTCCTCCAGCGTTCCCGCGATCGACGAGGGCTCTCGGCCCTCGCGCATTGCCGCCATCACCCTACCGACCACCAGCGGGTACAACTCGCGCTCGACCAACTTGATGCGCTCGTGCAGCGTCTCTTCGGTGTCGTCGGATTCGATCACCACGCGACGCTGGGCGAGGATCGGACCGTCGTCGAGCTGCTCGGTCGCGATGTGGACCGTACACCCGGTTTCGCTGACGCCCGACGCCAGGGCTTGGGTGACGGCGTGCCACCCCTTGAAGGCCGGCAAGAGGCTGGGGTGCGTATTCAGGATCCGTCCGGGATAAGCCAGGTGGAAGTAGTCCGTGACGATCGTGCCGAAGCCGGCCATGGCCACCAGGTCGACGTCGCGACTGCGCAAGGCGTCGGTGAGCTCTCGCGTGAATCCCTCGCGGTCGAAATCCGGAGCGAAGCCGCCGAAGAGCTCGCGCGACACGAGGAGTGTCTCGATGCCGGCGGCGAAGGCGACGTCGAGGCCGCGACAGCGACGGTCCGCGGCGACGAGCGCGACGTCGAGGCCGCCGCGCACCATGGCCTCGAGGATGGTGCCCTCTCCGGACACCAGCACGCACAGTCGAACGTCGTCCAACCTCTACAGCGCCTTGACGATCTCGCCCATTTTCTGGCCGGCCTCGGTCGGGTTCAAACAGACGTGCACGCCGGCCGCCGCGAGGGCGTCCATCTTGGCCTGCGCCGTACCCTTGGAACCCGAGATAATGGCGCCGGCGTGCCCCATCTTTCGACCCGGGGGCGCCGTGACGCCGGCGATATAGGAGACGACGGGCTTGGTCATGTTGGCCTTGATCCACTCGGCGGCGCGCTCCTCTTCCGAGCCACCGATCTCGCCGATCATCATCACGGCCAGCGTCTCGGGGTCGGCCTGGAAGGCGGCCAGGCAGTCGATGAAGTTCGTTCCGGGCACCGGGTCGCCGCCGATCCCGACGCAGGTCGTCTGGCCGATGCCCTGTTGGCTGAGCTCGTACAGCGCTTGGTAGGTGAGGGTGCCCGAGCGCGACACGATGCCGACCGGACCACCGGCCAACGCGATGTCGCCCGAGGTGATGCCGATGTTGCACTTGCCGGGGCTGATGATGCCCGGGCAGTTCGGACCGAGCAGGCGAACGCCGGGGAAGTCCTCGACCAGCCGGTTGTAGGTGATCGCCTCGTCCTGGGCCGGGATGCCTTCGGTAATGCAGACGATGAAGGTGATCCCGCCCTCGGCCGCTTCGATGATCGCCGCCGAGGCGAACTTCGGCGGCACGACGACGAAGGACGCCGTCGCGCCGGTCGCGGCCACGGCCTCTTTCACCGTATTGAAGACCGGGACGCCGTCGACGTCGCTGCCGCCCTTGCCCGGCGTGACGCCGCCGACGACCTTGGTGCCGTAGTCGCGGTTGCGCAGTCCGTGGAAACGGCCCTGTCCGCCGGTGAGTCCCTGGACGATCACCTTGGTGTTCTCGTCAACGAAAATGCTCATGTCTCTTCCTTTAGGCGTTCGCGAGGGACACCACGCGGCGCGCGGCGTCCAGCATCGTCGGTTCGGTGATCAGCGAATCGTTGAGGTGCGGCGCGAGAATCGCGCGCCCCTCCAGGGCGTTGGTGCCGTCGAGGCGCAGCACGATCGGCGTCGAGATCTCGACGCGCGACAGCGCCTCCAGGACGCCGTTGGCGACGTCGTCGACCCGCGTGATGCCGCCGAAGATGTTGACGAAGATCGCCTTCACCTTGGGGTCGGTGTTGATCACCTCGAGCGCCGAGGCCATCACGTCGGCGTTCGCGCCGCCGCCGATGTCCAAGAAGTTCGCCGCCGTGCCGCCGACCTGATTGACGACGTCGAGCGTCGACATCGCCAGACCGGCGCCGTTGGCGATGATGCCGACCGTGCCGTCCAGACCGATGTAGTTCAGACCCTTCTCCTTGGCCAACTTCTCACGCGGGTCCTCGAACTCGTCGGCCCGGAACTCCTCCCACTCCGGGTGACGGAACGAGGCGTTCTCGTCCAGAGTCACCTTGGCGTCGAGCGCGTGGACCTGGTTGTCGGGGGTGAGAATCAGCGGATTGATCTCGGCGAGGTCGCAGTCGCCTTTGGTGTAGCACTCGTAGAGGTGCACCAGCAGTTCGGCGGCCTGTTCGCGCGCCGCCTCGTCGAGTTCGGCGTCGTTCACCCAGCGCCGAGCCGTCTCGAGGTCGAGTCCCCGTACCGGGTCGATGGCGAGGAATGCGATGGCGTCGGGGTTCTCCTCGGCGACGACCTCGATCTCGACGCCGCCCTGGGCGCTCAGCATGCCCAGGTGGGTCTTGTTCTGACGGTCCAGCGTGAACGAGGCGTAGTACTCCTTGGCGATGTCACTCGAACGTTCGATCCACAGGCGGCGCACGACGTGACCTTTGATGTCCAGTCCGAGAATGGTGCCGGCGTGCTCTCGCACCTCGTCGACGTCGTGGGCCAGCTTGACGCCACCGGCCTTGCCGCGGCCACCGACCTTCACCTGGGCCTTCACGACCACGGGATAGCCCACCCGTTCGGCCACCTCGACGGCCGCCTCGACGGTGTCGGCGACGTCGCCCGGTGACACGGCGATCCCGTAGCGCGCGAAGTACTGCTTGCCCTGGTACTCGAACAGATCCATCAACATCAACTTTCAACTCGGGGGCCGTCGAGTGACGGTCACGTCAATTCAGTGCGAGGGCTCTCGCGCGTCCAGCGTCGATTCGAGCCACGTGCCGATCTCGGCCAGCGACGCGCCCGGCGTGAAGACCCGCGCGACCCCGAGCGCCTCCAGTCCGGCGATGTCGTCGTCGGGGATGATCCCGCCGACCAACAACAACACGTCCTCGCGGCCCTCGGACTTCAAGAGATCGATCACTCGAGGGACTAATACCTGGTGAGCGCCGGAGAGGAGCGAGAGCCCGAGGGCGTCGGCGTCTTCTTGGATGACGGCCTGGACGATCTGCTCGGGCGTCTGGTGCAGGCCTGTGTAGACGACTTCGAAACCGGCGTCGCGCAGGGTGCGCGCGATGACCTTGGCGCCGCGGTCGTGCCCATCGAGTCCGGGCTTGGCGACGACGACTCGGTACGTGCGATTCATGGAAAGCCCATCTTATTGAACATTCGACGCGGCATTTTTCGAAGAGCGAGTCCGTCAACCGAGAAATCACGTCCTAGTAACGTCAACCTTCGAGAGGTCAATTCTGGCTGACCTCTCTCACTGATTGGAACCGGCCACCATGGAAAACAGTCTCGGACAGCCCCAGAGCGTCATCGTGCTCGGCGGAAGTTCCGACATCGCCCGGGCGCTCACCAAGCGGCTCTGCGCGGCGCGCGCCCACACGGTGGTGCTGTGCGGTCGCAACCAGGAACTCCTCGACGCCTCGGCCGAGGAGGCCCGGGACTACGGCGCGGCCACGACCGACACCGTGATCTTCGACGCCGAGGACGTGGCCAGCGCCGGTCGCGCCGTCACCGAGGCCTTCGAGAAGATCGGCGGGCCGGTCGACCTCGTGGTGATGGCCGTCGGGCTGCTCGGCGACCAGTTCGCCCAAGAAGACGACGCCACCGCCGCCACGCGCGTGGCGAACGTGAATTTCGCCTGGCCGGTCGCGGCCCTGGCCGAGGTCCGGCGCCGACTGGTCGACCAGGGCCACGGTCGGATCCTGGTGATGTCGTCGGTGGCCGCGATCCGCATCCGCCGCAACGCCTACCTCTACGGCGGGGCGAAGGCCGGTCTCGACCGGCTCTGTCAAGGCCTGGCCGACTCCCTCGACGGGACGGGCGTGCGGTTGCAGTTGCTTCGTCCCGGCGTGGTGCGCACCCGCATGACCGAGGGTCAGGAGCCGATTCCCTTCACGACCGGTCCCGAACAGGTCGCGGGCTACGTGATGAAGGGTCTGGAAACGAATGACCGGGTCATCTGGAGTCCGCCGATCATGCGCTACGCCTTCGCCATGCTGCGCCATCTCCCGAAGCCCCTGTGGCGAAAGGTCGCCGACCGCTAGCTCGGGGTGCTCGTGGTCGTGGTGGTCGTCGACGAGGTACTCACCGTTTGTCGCAGTTCGTTGTCGCGAAGCGACATGGTGAAGAAGTCGTGCTCCCAGAACGACGCGAAGTAGCGATCGGGCGCGCCGGGCATCGACGCCAGGAGGCTCTCACCGTTGAGTCCGTCGATCACCGTGCCCGGCTTGCCGGTGTAGGTCGAGAGCTGCACCCAGTCGAGGCCGTAGTCCAGCTCCATGCCCTCTTCGACGCCGGCGCGCAGCATCACGTCGGCCAGGTCGCTCAGCGACAGGGCCGGTCCCCCCACGTAGACCAGGGCTCCCGTTTTGGTGATGCCGAGCCCCGAGCGCCACACGACCTGGTTCGGGTTGACGACGGTCCCCCACTTGGTCGACTTGGGGTTCCGAAGCCCGGGGACTGCTTTGTCGTTATCAACGATCAGGTCCAGGTTCTGTCGCACCGAGGCGATCTGATTGGTCATGACGACGTCGCGGCCCCACTTCGCCACGGTCATTCGACCGTTCTTGAAGATGACCACGGAGGCCGCGCCCCGACGCAACTTCTTGAACGACTTGCCCGCGGTGAAGTACCCGCCGTCGGCGTTTTGCATCACGAACCCGGAGTTAAAGGCCGCCACCAACGTCTTGGAGCGGGTCGAACTTATCGGTGCGCTTCGGGGAAACGGTTTACCGCCGGGTATCTGTGATCCGGAGTACAAGAGCGCGGTCAACAGATTCGTGTCCATCCACACCACGCCCACGATGTAGCTGGTGTGCACGGCGTCGGGCCGCACGAACGCTTCGTACATCGTCGGGATGCCGTTGGCCGTCGTGCGTCCGACGACGTGCCACACGCCCTCACCCGGCAGGGGCGTCTTCGCCGGCGAGACGATGTTCACCGGCGGCGCCAGCGCGACGGTCGTCTGGAGGGTCTTGGTGAGCGGACCAGAACCGAATGATCCGGCGGGCGGCGTGCCGCCCTTCTTTGGCAGGTCCCAGTGGTAGGCCTCGCCGGCGGCCCACCTCACCACGCTCGACAGTCCGTGCTGGCGGCCCCACTGGGAGGCCCGCGTCGAGAGACTCGAGCCGTACGAAGGGTTCAAAAGGGCGAAGAACAGGGTGGCCGCGAAGTACGCCAGCGTGACCACGACGGCCAGGACGAACAGCACGATCGAACGCCGGCGCCAGTAGACCGCCCGGGGCAGTCGATGCTGGTGTGGTCGGGGCGCGGCCGGGGGTCGATAGGCCGGGCGCTTGTAGGGCATGAAACTTCATTCTGGCACCATCGCGCGCCGAGTTTTCTGCTAGCGAATGGAGATTCTTAACAAGCGCTCACGCGCGGTGAAGCGGTGTCATCGCCAAGATGAGTTGCTTCGTGCCGTGCTCGTCGAAGTCGACGGATGCTCGGGCGTGCGACCCCGTTCCTTCAACCTTGGTGACGACGCCGGGTCCAAAACGGTCGTGCACGACCCGGTCTCCGACGTCGAGGCCCAGCTTCTCGGCCCCGGTCGAGCGAACCGGCGGCGCGGCGCCGGTGCCGAAGGCCCGTCCCTCGGTGAACTCGGTACCGCGTCCGGTGAAACCTTCGGCGTCACGGTAGTCCCTTCGACGAAGCGGCATCGTCGCGGAGATGTCGTTGATCAACTCCGACGGGATCTCCTGGAGGAATCGGCTGGCTAACGCGTCCACGTGATGGCCCCACATCGTTCGGCTCCACGCGTGGGTGAGGATCAGGTGGCGCATCGCGCGCGTGATGCCCACGTAACAGAGTCGACGTTCCTCTTCCAGTTCGTTGTCGTCCGAGAGGGCTCGGCGATGCGGGAAGACCGTCTCTTCGAGACCGGTGATGACGACCGCCGGGAACTCGAGCCCCTTCGCGACGTGCAGCGTCATCATGGAGATCGCACCGGCACCACCGTCAAGCTGGTCGGAGTCGGCCACCAACGCCATTCGCTCGACGAAGTCCATCAGCGTGTCGTACTGGCTCGCGGCCGAGGCCAGCTCCCCCAGGTTCTCCATCCTCGAATAGGCCTCGTCCGTGTTCTCGGCGCGCAGAGCGTCGCCCATGCCCGTCTCGCGCACGATCGCGTCGATCACCTCGCGCGGCGCGAGATCATTCGCCAGGGCCCGAAGTTCGTCGAGCATGAACGAGAACTTCTGGGCGCCGGACAGAGCCCGGCCGGTGAGACCGGCCTCTTTGGCGTAGTGCGTGGACTCGGCGAAGGAGAGCGCGTGTTGCGCGGCGTACATCCCGAGCTTGGCCTGGGCCCCCGCGCCGATGCCGCGCTTGGGTTCGTTGATCACGCGCCGGGCCGAGGCTTCGTCGCGGGGGTTGACGATCAGGCGCGAGTAGGCCAGCACGTTCTTGACCTCTTTGCGGTCGTAGAAGCGCATACCGGATATGACGCGATAGGGAATCGACGCGCGCAGCATCTCTTCTTCGAGCACGCGACTCTGGGCGTTGGTGCGGTAGAAGACGGCCATCTGATTCCAGGAGAGCTTCGACTCGCTGGCCAGGCGTCGAAGTTCGGTCGCCACCCAGCGACCCTCGTCGTACTCGTCGCCGGCGCGGTAGAGCCGGATCTTCTCGCCCTGCACGTCGTCGGTGAAGAGGTTCTTGGCGTGACGGCTGGCGTTCTTCGAGATGACGGCGTTCGCGGCGTCGAGGATCGTCTGGGTCGAACGGAAGTTCTGCTCCAGCAGAATGACCGAGGCGTCGGGGAAGCGCTGTTCGAACTGCAGGATGTTGCGCACGTCGGCCGCCCGGAAGCGGTAGATCGACTGGTCGGAGTCGCCCACGACGCAGAGGTTGCGGTGCTTTTCGGCGAGCATCATCACCAGCTGGTTCTGCACGCCGTTGGTGTCCTGGAACTCGTCAACCAACAGGTACTTGAACCGGTTCTGATAGTTGGCGAGGATCCCGTCGTCCTTCTTCAGCATCGCCACCGCGTTGAGGAGCAGGTCGTCGAAGTCCATGGCGTTGGCGAGCACCAGCCGCGCCGTGTAGAGGTGGTAGATCTCGGCGATGCGCCGATGATGCGGGTTGTCGTCGCCGCTGTCGGCGTAGGCGTCGGGCGAGAGCATCTCGTTCTTGGCCGCCGAGATGGCGGCCGCGACGCTGCGCGGGGAGAGCCGCTTGGTGTCGAGGTTGAGTTCCTTCATGATGCGCTCGACCGCGGTCTCGGCGTCGCCGGCGTCGTAGATGGTGAATCCGCGCTGATAGCCCAGCACGTCGGCGTGCGAGCGCAGCATCCGCAGGCACGCCGAGTGGAAGGTGGAGACCCACATGTCCTTGGCGTCGGCCCCCACGAGGTCGACGACGCGCCGGCGCATCTCGTCGGCCGCCTTATTGGTGAAGGTGATCGCCATGATCTCCCACGGTCGCGCGTCGCCCATCGCCAGGATGTGCGCGATCCGCCTCGTGAGGACCCGCGTCTTGCCCGAGCCGGCACCGGCGATCACCAGCAGCGGTCCCCCGCGTTGCACGACCGCCGCGCGCTGGGGCGCGGTCAGTCCCTCGAGCAGCGAGTCCGGGTCCAGGCGCTCTTCTTGACCGGCGTCGGTTCCCCAGAGCGACTCCTCGGAGAACGAGTTACGACTCACTCCCACTCAATGGTGCCCGGTGGCTTGCTCGTCACGTCCAACGCGACCCGGTTCACGCCGTCGACCTCGCGGATCAAGCGGTTGGCGATCTTCTCGATGACGTCGTAGGGCAGTCGGGCCCAGTCGGCGGTCATGGCGTCGTCACTGGTGACGGCGCGGATGATGATCGGGTACGCGTAGGTTCGGCCATCGCCCATGACCCCCACCGTACGCACGGCCGGTAACACGGCGAAGCTCTGCCACAGTTCGCGGTACAGCCCGGCCTTTTTTATCTCGTCGACCACGACGTGGTCGGCGTTGCGCAGTATCTCGGCGCGTTCGCGCGTCACCTCGCCCACGATCCGCACGCCCAGGCCGGGACCGGGGAACGGCTGGCGCCAGACGATCTCGGCCGGCAGACCGAGTTCCTCGCCGACGTGGCGGACCTCGTCCTTGAAGAGGTTGCGCAGCGGCTCGACCAGTTCGAAGGAGAGGTCCTCGGGCAGGCCCCCGACGTTGTGGTGGCTCTTGATGTTCGCGGCGTGTCCCGAGCCCGACTCGATGACGTCGGGGTACAGCGTGCCCTGGACCAAGAACCGCGGGCCGTGGCCGCCCCGGCCGAGGTCGCGCGCTACGGTCTCGAACTCGCGGATGAAGAGCTCGCCGATGATCTTGCGCTTGGCCTCGGGGTCGATCACCCCGGCCAGCGCGTCGAAGAACCGGTCCTGCGCCTTCACGTGGATCAGCTCAACGCCGAACTGACGGGTGAAGGTCTCTTCGATCTGCTCGCCCTCGTCCTTGCGCATCAACCCGGTGTCGACGAAGACGCAGGTGAGCTGCTTCCCGACTGCCTTGGTCACGAGCGCGGCGGCGACCGCCGAGTCCACGCCGCCCGAGAGCGCGCAGAGCACCTTCTCGTCTCCGACCTGTTGCTTGATCGCCGCGACCTGGTCTTCGATGATCGAGGTGTTCGTCCAGGTCGGCGGGGTCTCGGCCACGTGGTGCAAGAAGTTCGCCAGCAGGTCCTGGCCCCGTTCGGTGTGGGCGACCTCGGGGTGGAACTGCACCGCGTGCAGACGACGCGCGACGTCCTCCATCACCGCGACCGGTCCTTCGGGCGACGAGCCGGTGACCACGAAGCCCTTCGGCGCCGTGGCGATCGCGTCGCCGTGACTCATCCAGCAGGTCACGCTGGCCGGCCACTCGTCCATCAAGACCGAGGTACCCACGCGTGTCATGATCGTGCGGCCGTACTCCCCAATGCCGGTGTTGGCGACCTCGCCGCCCAGTTGTTGGGCCATGAGCTGCGCGCCGTAACAGATGCCGAGCACCGGGATGCCGAGTTCGTAGATCGCCGGATCGAGTGACGGCGCGGGCACCTCGTAGACCGACTTCGGACCGCCGGAGAGGATGATGGCGGCCGGCGCCTTCGCGCGTACCTCGTCGGCGGTGATGGTGCTCTGGACTATCTCGGAGTAGACGTGCGCCTCGCGCACACGCCGGGCGATGAGTTGGGCGTACTGGGCGCCGAAGTCGACGACGAGAACGTTCTGGGTCAATGTCCCATGCCGACGCCCTGGGAGCGCTGCAACTGCTTTCCTTCAGTCTGGAGTGACGGCGCGAGCATGATCTCGGCCTTCTGGAACTCCTTCAAGGTCTCGTAGCCGCAGGTGGCCATCGAGGTTCGCAGGGCCCCGAAGAGGTTCAGCCGACCGTCGTTCTCGTGCGCCGGTCCGAGCAGGACCTCTTTCAGGGTGCCGCGCACCTGGGTGCGCACGCGCGTGCCGCGCGGCAGCGTCGGGTGGAAGGTGGCCATGCCCCAGTGGAATCCCCGGGCCGGTGCCTCGACCGCGCTGGTCAACGGCGAGCCGATCATGACGGCGTCGGCGCCGCAGGCGATGGCCTTGGCGATGTCGCCGCCCTTGCTCATGCCGCCGTCGGCGATGACGTGGACGTACACGCCCGTCTCGTCGAGGTGACGCATGCGCGCCCCGGCGACGTCGGCGATGGCCGTGGCCTGGGGAACGCCGATACCGAGGACCGCGCGCGAGGTGCAGGCGTTGCCCGGACCGACACCCACGAGGACGCCGGCCGCGCCCGTGCGCATGAGGTGCAGCGCGGCCTGGTAGCTGGCGCAGCCGCCCACGATGACCGGGAGTTCGAACTCACGGATGAACTTCTTCAGGTTCAACGGCTCGACGGTCTTGGAGACGTGCTCGGCCGAGACGACGGTCCCCTGGATCACCAGGATGTCGAGGCCGGCCTCCAGGATGGTCTTGGCCATCCAGTCGGTGCGCGCCGGCGTGACCGACGCGGAGGTGGTGATTCCGGCCGCCTTCATTTCGGCGATGCGCTTGGCCACCAGTTCGATCTTGATCGGTTCCAGGTACATCTGTTGCATTCGGGCCGTGGCCTTGTCGTCGTCGAGTTCGCGGATCTCCTCGAAGAGCGGCATCGGGTCCTCGTAGCGGGTCCAGAGGCCCTCGAGGTTCAAGACGCCCAGTCCGCCGAGGCGGCCGAGCGCGATGGCGGTCTCGGGCGACATGGCGCCGTCCATCGCCGAACCGAGTACCGGCAGCTCGAACTTGTAGGCGTCGATCTGCCAAGAGATGTCGACGTCCTCGGGGTCGCGCGTGCGTCGCGAAGGCACGATGGCGATGTCGTCGAAGCCGTAGGCCTGTCTCGCCGATTTATAGATGCCGATCTCTACCTCTGCCATGGTGACCTCCGCCTAAGAACGAAACATCCCAAAAACGGGAATGTGTGTCACCAATCTACTGGACGCAATTACGGCCAAGCCCTCTTCGCTTCCGGCCATTCGACCCCGGTGACGATGCAGAGCAGCTCGGTCACGACGCGTGCGGTCGCTCCCCAAATGAGGTCACCGGGCACTCGATAGAAGTAGATCGGGAAGTAACCGTCGGCGTCGGCGCCGGGTCGAGGGAGCTGGCGTCGCCATCGCTCTTCGAGGAACGACCCATCGGCGAGCAGGTCGGCCAGTGACACCGTGAACGCGCGGTCGACCTCGGCCGGGTCGGTGACCATCTCCGGGCGCTGCGTCAGCAATCCGACCACGGGCCAGATCGCGGAGCCCAGCGCCAACGTCACGATGGGGCTGAGCCATCCGACGGCGCGCACTGAGGACTCGTCGATACCCACCTCCTCTCGCGCTTCTCGAAGAGCCGTGGCGACGGGCGTTTCGTCCAGGTCGCTTCGACCTCCCGGGAGCGCGATCTCGCCGCGGTGTTCGCGCATCGAAAACGATCGCCGAGTGAGGACCAGCTGCGTTTCACCGTCCTCTTCGAAGAGCGCCACCAGGACCGCCGAGCGGCGGGCGATCGGTTGCCCGGCAATGTCCGCCACGGGCAGAGCGGCCGTATCGCCGGGGATGATCGAGTTGTCAAAGTGGCGTAGCGCATCACGCAGTCTCGATTCGACGAGTTCGAGGGTGAGCCCCGATCGCTGCGCATCGCTCAACGCGCTCCACGGCGCCGCCGCGCCAGCTTGGATGTCGTCTGGTTCGGGGAGAGTCTGGGGAAACTCGTGACCTTCGAAGCGCGCCGGCCTCGTGCCGTCTGGCGCCATTGTCAATCTCCCCTAATCTTGTGGAACGAATAACACAGTGTCACAATTTTATTCGGTCCCCCCTTGGCCCAATCAGGAGATCCAGCCTTCATGAAGTCGCTCGCCCGTTTTGCCTATCGGCGTCGCTGGTTGATCCTCGCCGTCTGGGTCGTCCTCTTCCTCGGCATGAACGTGCTCTCCCAGACCTTCGGCACCGCCTACGCCAACACGTTCACTCTCCCGGGCACCAACTCGACGCACGCGCTGTCGCTGCTGCAGTCGGGATTCAAGAGCAAGTCCGGCGACGTGGACGAGATCGTCTTGCAGGCCAAGACGGGCACGATTCAAAGCCACGAACGAGCGATCAACGCGATGGTCAAGAGGGTCGAGAAGGTGCCGGCGGTCGCCAGCGTCGTCTCGCCCTTCGTCGGAGGCTCACTGCAGATCAGTCCGAACGGCAAGATCGCCTACGCCGTCGTCTACTTCACGAAGCAGGGCTACAAACTTAAAGCCGCGCAGGTCCAACCGGTGGAGAACGTCGGCATCGAGGCGCGTTCGTCCACGCTCAACGTGCAGTTCGCCGGGAACGCCTTCGAGCAACTGGCCTCCCAAAAGGGCAGCCCGGACCTGATCTACGGACTCATCCTGACGGCCATCGTCCTCGTGCTCGCCTTCGGATCGTTCTTCGCGATGCTGCTGCCGCTGGGGGTCGCGCTGTTCGCCGTCGGCATCGCCACCGCCTCGACGACGCTTCTCAGTCACGGGCTCTCCATCGCCACCTTTGCGCCCATTTTGGGTTCGCTCATCGGTCTGGGGGTGGGCATCGACTACGCGCTCTTCATCGTGACCCGATGTCGCCAGGGCATAAAACGCGGCCTGAGCTCGGAAGACGCCATCGTCACGGCGATCAACACGTCCGGTCGTGCCGTGCTCTTCGCCGGCTCGACCGTGTGCATCGCGCTGCTGGGCATGCTCGTCCTGCAACTCTCGTTCTTGAACGGCGTCGCCATCGCCGCGGCGTTGACCGTACTCATCACCATGTTCGCCTCGTTGACCTTGCTGCCGGCCCTGCTCGGCTTCCAGGGGAACCACGTCCTGAGCCGTCGCGAACGACGTTCGCTCGCCACCAAGGGCCCCGAGCCGATCGTCACCAACTCGCGCTGGCAGCGCTGGGCCAACCTGGTCTCGAAGCATCCGCGAAAGCTCTCCCTCGTCGCACTCGTCGCCATCGTCTTCATCTGCATACCGTTCTTCTCCTTGCACCTCGGCAGTTCTGACGCGGGCACCGACCCGGCGAGTTCGACCACCCGTCAGGCCTACGACCTGCTCGCCAAAGGATTCGGCCCGGGCTTCAACGGTCCCCTGCAGGTCGTCGGGGCGATCCACAACGCCAAGGACCAGGCGACCATGGTGGCGCTCGATCAGAAGCTGCAGGGCAAGCCCGACGTGGCCGTCGCGGCGCCCTTGCAGATCTCCAAGAGCGGCAAGGTCGCGGTGATCTACGTGGTGCCGAAGTCCAGTCCGGACTCGAAGGTCACCGAGAACCTGATCGCCACGATCCGCAACCAGTACATCCCGGCCGTCACCGCCACGACCCACACCAACATCTACGTCGGCGGCTTGACCGCGATCTTCGTCGACTTCGCCCAGGTCTTCACCTCCAAGATCCCCCTGTTCGTCGGGGTGATCGTGTTCCTTGGCTGTCTGCTCTTGATGGTGGCCTTCCGCAGCATCGTGATTCCACTCACGGCGGCGGCGATGAACATCTTCGCGGCCGGGGCCTCCTTCGGTCTGGTGGTTGCGGTCTTCCAGTGGGGTTGGGGCAGCTCGTTGTTGAACGCGGGGACGGGGCCGGTCGAGTCGTTCTTGCCGACGATCATGATCGCGATCCTCTTCGGGCTCTCGATGGACTACCAGGTCTTCTTGGTCTCGCGCATGCACGAGGAGTGGCTCAATACCGGCAGCAACGAAGAGGCGATCAATCGCGGGCAGGCGAACACCGGACGCGTCATCTCGGCCGCGGCTTTGATCATGATCTGCGTCTTCTTCTCCTTCGCCTTCGGCGGCCAGCGCATCATCGCGGAGTTCGGCATCGGCCTCGGCGGCGCCGTCCTCATGGACGCCTTCATACTGCGCACCGTGCTGGTACCGGCGCTGATGCACTTCTTCGGCAACGCCAACTGGTACTTCCCCAAGTGGCTGGACCGAATCACTCCCCACTTCGCGGTCGAAGCCACCGAAGACGTGGCCATCTAAGCGATAAGAATCCCTTAAATCCTCAGGGTTTTTGACATTCCTGTGATTCAGGTGAACACCCGATTCCGATAAGTTCTGGGTGAGGTCGAAGGAAGAGGTTTCGCGTGTTCATTCAAAGGTCAGTTCACGTTGGTCCGTTCGGTCCCGGACCACTATTTGGCAGGACTTTCAACGGAGGCCCCGACTGGGGCCTCGGAATATCGAGGTTATTCATCATGTTTGTATTTCTTCTTCTCGTCGGCGCGATTGCGTACTTCATCATCCGCCACTTCGACCACGCACAGGGGCATCACCATCTGCACATGGCGACGACCGCGGGCTCGGTGTCGGCCGACAGCGCCGCCGCAGACCTCTTGAAGATGCGCTTCGCCAAGGGCGAGATCGACGAGGACGAGTTCACGCGTCGGATGAATCTTTTGAAGGACCATCTGACCACTAGTTGATGGTCGTCACGACTCAATCGCGCCAACGTCTAACGCGGGCGCAGTGAACCCTTAGGGCGTGCTTCAGACACCTAACTCCACGTGCCCGGCGGTCGCACGCGACGAGATCGAACCATTGGGCGACCCCAAAAACGGCATCACGACGGGTACTGTTGAACTTCGACTTGCGAGGAGATCACGGTGCACCGATTCGTTCGACTCTCGGCGCTCGCCGTGCTGATCGTGACGCTGACGCCCCGATTGGCCGATACGGCCAACGCGTCGACCACGCCTGTGCCGACCCAGTTCTGTAAGGCCGAAGCGCTGCTCTACGCCTCACCGTCCCAACTCGCGGCGATCTGGCCGGACGTCACGTCGACCCCGAGTGCCGCCCAGGCCAACGACATGGTCAACACCCTGTTGACCCTCGGCTACAACCAGTTCGCCGCCATGGCGCTCGTGGCCCCGACCGAAATCCTGAAGGCGCAGCTCACCGCGGCGAACGGCGCCAGCGTGAAGCAGTTCGAAGAGGCGACGAACTTCGGCCCGAGCGCCAACGCCTCGCACTCCCCCGCCGCGGAAAGGCGCTACACCGCGCTCATCGAGAGCTCGGCCCGGACGGTGAAGAGGTTCCTCACCGCCGAAGCATCGATGCTGGTCGGCTACTGCCGCGCGTTCAACGACACGCACACGACCAACGCAGCGGCCGTCCAGACGACGAACATCGCCCAGGCCATCGCGCACGACGACGGCACACCGACGGTGACGGCCGCCATCTTGACCCAGGCGGCGTCGACCGTGGGGCACTACGTCGTCTTCGTCTCCCTCACCGGTCACGGTGGCACGCAGAAGGCCCACTACCGGATCGCGGCCATCACCGCCATGGCGAGCGCATGCACCACGGTTCCCCCGTCAATCAAGACGGCCCCCACGCACGTGCCCTGCTGACGTTTCCGGCTACTGGCTCTTGTCCTCGATCTCCCAGGCGTGATCGAGCACGTGCCAGGCCAGTCGGCGAAGCGAGTACCGCGACGGCCACGTACCCTCCGGGGAACCGGCCAGCAGCGCGGTCGTAACCACTGTTCGTTGTTCGGCCCACGGGGTGCGCGGCGGTACGCGCGTACCGAGCTTCGAACAGTAGTGACGCTCGGCCTCTCGGACGTGCGCGACGACGCCGTCGCGGTCGCGACCTCCGCCGCGCGGACCCTTCGTAAGCGTCGCCGGCGCCGACTCGACCACCGCGTCGAAGTACATCCAGCAGTCGTTGAAGACCTGGACCTGGCGCTTCAGGTCGCGCGACGTGATCGGTTCGGCGTCCCACGGCGTATCGACGGCGGGCGCTCCGAAGTCGGTCGTCGCGTTGCCCGCCACCGTGCCCACGACGTCGAGGTTCCCGGGCTTGAACGGTACCGAGAGGACGGCGGCGTAGCGGTCCTGATAGTCCAGCAGTGCCTCGATCGCGAGGTCCATGGTCTTCGCGCGACGACACCACCCGGGCCAGTCAATCGCCGCGGCGAAGACCGAACTCTTGCCCTCTTCGAAGTAGACGCGTGTCGACACCACTCCCCGTTCCGTCTTCGGCGCGCCGTTGCGCGCTCGACGTGCACGTCACAGTAGCGACCGGCTGCGACAGGTCCCTGGGTAGTGTGAAGTTCGATCACCGCGGAGGGACCCGGTGGCACGAGTGAAGGACGACCAATGGCGACAACCCGTAACGCACGAGCCCACTGGGAGGGCACACTCCTCGAAGGTCAAGGAACGGTCGAAATGACCTCGAGTGGTATCGGCACCTATCCCATCACCTGGGCCTCGAGGGCCGAGTCGGCCAACGGCAAGACCAGTCCCGAAGAGCTCATCGCCGCGGCCCACGCCTCGTGCTTCTCCATGGCGCTCTCCAACGGACTCGCGAAGACCGGTAATCCGGCGATCTCGCTGAACACCTCGGTCGAAGTCGACTTCCAGCCGGGCGTCGGGATCACCGAGATCCGCATCACGCTCTCGGGCGAGGCCGAGAACCTCGACGCCGAGGGATTCCTCGCCGCCGCCGAGGACGCCAAGGCCAACTGCCCCGTCTCCAAGGCCCTCGCCGCGGTGCCGATCAAACTGAGCGTCGTCTAGGGACGTACCGGGAGATCAATGAGTGGGAGTCGTGAGGAGGGGAATGCCACGGAGTCCGAGGCGCCCGCGGAGGCGGCGTCACCCCCCACCGTGGGACGGTTAGAGCGCCTCAGCCCGCGACTCCTCCTCGCGCAGTTCCTCGGTCTGGTCGGCATCGTCCTCTACAACTGGTGGGTCTGGGTCGTGGTGGCGACGAACCTGCTCACCAGCACCAACGCCTTCTTCAGCGACCTCGAGGCGACGGGTCGTCACGACGCCACGCTCTTCTCCCACCTCGACCTCGCCGCCGGGGTCGTGATGTTCGTGGCCTTCGCGGTGCGCGGTTCCTGGGGTCCGCAGGGTAAGCGCACCGAGTGGCGTTGGTTACTGCTCTTCGCCGTGGCGGGTGCCGTCAGCGGACACTTTGCCTACGCCTGTCCCGAGGGACTGAGCTCGGCCTGTCGCAGCGCCGAGTGGCACCTCCGCCTTCCCCTGCATCACTATCTCCACGTCTTTTCGGGCATCATCGAGTTCACCGGCATGACGATGGCCGTTTTTCTCGCCTGGAAGAGGACGCGCGAACACCGGGGATGGGTGTCGAGGACCATCAAAGTGATCGGAGTCGCGGGACTGATCGGCTACCCGCTGCTCGGCGTCGCCTACCTGACGGACCGCTTCGGCGCCTTTGTCGAGCCGGTCTTCTTCGTCTGCTTCTCGGTGATGGTGGCGGTCGAACTACTCGAGCCGAGGCGCGCGCCGAGCGCGGTCGAGAGTCGCGTTTAACTGGCGGTGAGCGCCGGTTCGTCGTCGAGTTCGACCATGCTCAGCTTCTCGGCCGTCCCCGTCGTGTAGGCGACGCCCGCCGACACGAGCAGCAGCAGCGCCGAAGCGACGAGGGCGATGTCGAGTCCGTGGGTGAGGGCCCCGTAGGCGGCGTTGATGACCTTCCGGATGGTCCCCGCGAACTGCCGTCGTAACGCCGGGTTCAGACCGGCCTCCGCCTGGGACGTCTGTCCCGTCGTCACGGTGCTGATGACCAGAGTGCGGAAGGACTTGGGTATGCCGAGCTGGATCAGTCGTGCGGTCAGGTTCACCGTGAGCTGTCCGTTGACGATCGATCCCAGGATCGCCACCCCGGCGACGGCACCGAGTTCTCGGCTGGTGTTGACCGCCGAAGAGGCCATACCGGAGTTCGCCGCCGGCAGGCTCGAGAGCGCCGTCGCGTTGACCGGAACGATCACGATGCCAAATCCGATGCCGGCGATCCCCATCGTCCAGCCCAGCGACGACACGCCCACGTGGCGATCGATGATGGCGAAGGTCAAGATGACGCCCAAGCCGGCCAGGAGGCACCCGACAGTCATCGGAACGCGAGAACCGACGCGCCCGACCCAGCGGCCCGTGAACAGCGATGCCACCACGATGCCGCCGAGCAGCGGCAAGAAGTCGAGCGCCAGGCCGTAGGCGCTGACCGAGGCGACCACCTCGAGGTACAGGGCCACGAAGAAGAAGATGGAGAAGATGGAGAAGAAGGTGGCGAAAGCGATGAACGCCGCGCCGGTGAAGGACTTGCGCCGGAAGAAGCCCAACTCGAGCATCGGGTTCGTCGCCGCCTTCTCGGCCAAGTAGAAGATCGGAACGGTCAGGAAACTGACGATGAACAGGGTGATGACCCAGCCGCTCTCGTAGCCGGTCAGCTCGCCTTGGATGCACGCGAAGGTCGCCGTGCCGAGGATGACCGCGGCGAAGAAGAAGCCGGCGTAGTCGACCCTCTTGCGCAGGGCGTTGACACTTTCGGGCAGCGCGATGGCCGCCACGAGGAAAGCCAGCGCGCCGAAGACCAGGTTGAACCAGAAGACGGCGCGCCACGACCAGATGCCCACCAGGATGCCCCCGATGACCGGTCCCATCGCCAGCGCCAGACCCGACACCGCGGCCCACGCCCCGAGGGCGCGTGCCCGGGCCTTGTGATCGGGGTAGATGTGCCGGATCATCGACAGCGTCGCGGGCTCCGAGGCGGCCGCCCCGACGCCCATGATGATTCGACCGATGACCAGCTCCGAGGGATTGACCGAGATCGCGCAGACGACCGAACCTCCGCAGAAGATGGCCACGCCGATCAACATCAGGCGCTTGCGCCCGAAGTTGTCGCCGAGCGCGCCGAACATCAACATCAGGCTGGCGAAGGCCAGGGCGTAGCCGCCGACGACCCACTGCAGTTGCGACACGTTCGCGTGGAGCTTCGACTGCACGCTGGTGAGGACCGCACTGGCGACCGTGTTGTCGAGGAACGTCAGAAAGAGAATCGCCAACAGGGCGGCGAAACTGAAGTGGGCGCGCAGTCCGCGCACGATCACTCCACCGGTCTGAACTGGCTCACGCTCCAGCGGCGACAGGGAGCCGGTCTCGTCGATCATGCGCTCCCTTCGTCCCCGTGAAACACAGTTACCTGGTCAGTCTCGTTCGCGACCGGCCAGACCTCCCAATGCTGTCAAATCAACTGCCGCGACCAATGTATGGTCCCGTTCTGCAACTTCGCCCGGTCGCCATCGACCGCACTCCCCCAGGCGACCAGGACGAACGCACGTCAACGAAATTGTGATGCGGACAATCGGCTACTTCTTCGGAGCGGCGAAGACGATCTTGAAGACCGCACTATCGCCACCGGAGGCGTTGCCCGCGCTCACCGCGCACTTCTTGAGATTCGTTGCGAGGGTGCCACACTTCCCGTTTCCAATGGTGCCGGTGGCGACCTTGAACTTCGTCTTGGGCAACACGCCCGTGGCGCTGATCTTCACCGGGGTCGCCAGGAAGATGTCACAACCGGATTCGCCCTTGGCGTTCGCCTGGCACTCCGTGATGTACACCTCGTCCTTGGGCTTGAAACCGGTTCCCGATACGATCACCGTCTTGTGATTGGTGAGTCCAGTTGAAGGTGTGACCACGAGCTTGGGTGTCGCCGCGGCGCTGGCACCACCGACGTTGACCAGGCCACTCGCCAAGAGTCCACTACTCAGCAGTGCTGCTACGGCGAGCCCTCGAATCGTTCGCGTCGAAAACACGTTCTCTCCCCATCTTTTCGGCAAACCAAACACTCATCGCCCGTCGACGTCACTCCGCGTGGCGTCGAACATGGATATCAATCCACTTGTGCATGCATGGTACCAAGCCGATGAAGGATTGATGCCCCAGGGACAACCCTGACGTTCACCGCACGGGACTGGTCGAGCAGATTACTTCAACTCTGAGAAATTGCTTTTCTTCTGCTCGACCAGTGGGCCGTATCGGATCGTGAGGCACCTGTTGCGGAAATGCCCCACGATCCCCTGCCCTTGCGTTCTTGTGGCCAGCATCGTGGAGTGCGACGCGGCGGTTGTGTCCGGGCGACCCGAGGTGCAGCGAACCGCTTTCCGGACGGCTACGAGAGCCAGGTTCTGGCCACTCGCGATGGCTCCACCGGGTTCGGCGAAGCTCACCGACCCTGAGAGTGTGCCAGAACCTGACTTCTCGATCACAGTGGCATTGGCCGATCGGCGATTGCCTTGCGGACTGATATGAGGCGGAACAGGTGTAACGCTTCACGGTGACTCAACTATTCCTGGACAGCCGGAGGCGGGTTTACTGATCCGCTGAGCATTCGTGCCCACCACTCCTGAACTCCACCCTGGGGTTCCGGAGCGCGAACGTGCTCAAACGTGGCGTTGGAGTTGGACGTTATGACTTCGAGAATTGCGGACAGAGCCTGCTCGTGGATGTTTCGCTCTTGGCTGGGAATATGCGATTGAGAGCTCTCGGAGGAGGACGAGAACGTCGTTTCGTCAATGTTGAGGTATCGGCCGAGTTCAGCGACCAGCGAGTTGCCCGAGATACTGGCCCGTACGTAGAGGTCGCGCAACGTGAACGCGGTCACGGGTGGGGCGGAGGGATGCGGAACGGTTTCTCCGTCGTGACCCGACGAAGCAGTGGTGATCGACACTTCCAGTCCCCAATTCCGCCCCTGCGAGATGAATTTCTACATGGTTGTTCGCCCGTTGTCAAATGGTTGTGACTGAGGAGTTATCCGTAAAGTTGGGTTTCACGAAGAAGTCAAGCGAATACTGAGAAATCATCCTCCAATGGAGCCGTTTGCGGCTCTCCTCGGCTCTCGTGTTTTCACGACGGATGTGGGGGGCGGACGAACTTCGGATTAACTCGTCTCAGCTTGAGTTCCACTTTCGAGTCGCTCAAACGAGGTCAAACGTTCCGCGGCCGATGAACGTTGTTGAAGGTCCTCACCGATCGAGTCGTTGGATAAGGCATCGTTCGTCACTGTCGGACCATAACGTCGCCCCTATCCGCGAGCCTCAGATGTCTTCGGGGGGCGGCAACATCTCTGACCAACATTTCGAATATTGACTCGAGTGATGATTTCGTCGGATTGATTCTCTGGGCCAACCAATCGCAATGACGTCGACCTACGAAATAATTTGAAGATTTTCTCAACGGACGCACAGCGTTCACACTTCAATTTGACAAATGTGAACTTCGGTGTCATTCTCAAAAACGCATTCGCGGACGGAGGGCAGTTGTCTCACGGAGTCGTCGTATCACGGTTGGTCATCACCCGTTGAGCGCTCTTCCAACCTCCCGCTTGAATCCCGCGACTAGTGGACGATTTCCACGGTCGCGACGCCTTTGGCAATCCCACGAACTGACTCGACAAGCACCGAGCCTTTGCACTTTTATGCGCCGCTACGGACTTGCTCGGTCGCCTCGGTGATCTTCGGGGCGCCCACTCTTTCCCAATTAAATCCTCAGAAACACAAGATGTTGCGGCATCGATCGACAGGTTCAGACCCGTCCTCGATCCGCACCAACCTGGACATCTCAGCTGAGATTGTCCACGCAGTAAAGGGTGACGCATTGATCCACGGGCCCAATATGGCCGCCCGACCCGTGGGGAGCGACTGGCGAACCCGATGCCCTAGTCAATTAATCCCAACCTATTGCTAGGAGAAAATCATGAAGTTAGTTAGTTCAAAACGGAGGATGGCGGTCATTGGTTTGACCGTAGGCCTCATCGCCGGGGCGAGTGGGCTCGCAGTGGCCTATCTTCACGACTACGGGCACGGGTACGGGCAATGCCTATGTCGGCCAGCCGTCCACTCGTGACGATCACTCAATCGGCGCCAAATACCCGATTCCCGGTCTACAGCACGACAGTCCGCTGCCAGTAAGCACGCCTGAGTTACGGCGCCGAAGCGTACGCGTTCAACCAGTTGGCAATGAAGTAACGCTGACCGGCTCGAGACAGACGCTTAACAACGCGTGGTGACAATGAACAGCTGGGCGTGTCAAAGTGGCGAGTTCGGACAACTGGCTACCCCAGTGCGTGCACGACAACGCCGGGATCGACGTTCAACGAGCCCATCACGTTCAACATCTACGCGTGATGGCGGGGACATCGGTGGGTCGCCTGCTCACCAGTGACACACAGACTTTCGCGATTCCCTACCGTCCGTCGACGGACGGTTGCGTGAACTGCCCGGCGGGCGGGAGTGGTACATCGGAGCGACGAAGACTGCCAGCACGGCATGAATGTCAACGTCACTTTTGGAGCATTCAGCCCGACTGTCGCTTGCCGGGCACCGTGATTTACGGCATTTCTTACAGCACGACCCGAACCGCAACGGCGGCATCGACCGGTCGGACCAGCATCCACTGATGTTGGCCATCACGACCGAGCCGACCCGGCCCATGATTGGCTCGGATCCATTACCGGAACCGGATCTGGCAACGTTGACATCTCGCACGCCAACGGAGGCGACATCCGCTGAGGGGCTAACAGAGCAACACTGCGACAATCGGTGCGAGTACAACGACGTCTTCCGTTACGATGCCCGATCCCTGCGTCAGCGGCTCCACCGGCCTCAACCAGCGGGCGACCACTCAGCTGCGTACATCCCGGCAGTGCAGTTCAATGCGACGGCCGCGGGTAAATAAATCGACCTGTACCCAGGTGGCCCGCTCAGGCGATCGACTTCAGCTCACGAACCCCGGTGCTGGAGGCCGCGAACAGGTCGCAATCGGTCGACCTTAGCGATCAACCGGCGGTCACTATCCGGCGAGGCTTCACCGTGATCGGTTGGTTCCAGTTGGTTCAGCCCACGATTCCGTCACAACGTGTCGATTCGGCGCTGGCGCGACAGTCAACTATCAGCCGTCGGTGAGCATCCGATATCGCTGATCAATGAACCGATGCCGCCAGAATGCCTGTGCCGGCGTCGACGTTGGCGTTGACATTCACCTCAGACTGAACGGTAGCCCAGTCGTGAAGGCTGAAGTTCGCCATCGCTCTTCAGATACTGGTCCCCGGGCCGGGTCGCGGAAGAACCGCGACCCGGCCCGGGGAGCCCAACTAGCAGCGTTCTGTAATCAACTCAAGTGAGCGAAACAGGGAACCAGTGAAGCGTCGGACGATCAAGGAAATGCTGAAAGGCAGCGCAATTGCGCTGTCTCAGCCGTCCTCGTCGCCTCCGTCGCTGCCGCCTGCACCTCAATCGCCCATGGCCCACGCGATCACCAGCCCAGATTCACGATCACCAACACGATCAGCAGCTCGGCGACCCAGCAGACACCGGCCCTCCTCTACCCCGGGGTCCAGCGATACCTCTGGTACACCGCGCACAACCCGTTGAAAGTCCCGATCACCGTGCGACCATGAGCATCTCGACGGTCACACCCCCGCCGGCTGCCCGACGTTGAATCTGGACTACGCCGCGACGACCTTCACAGGCACTCTGGTAGTGCCCGGCCCAGGGCTCGAACTCCGTGCCCGTGCCGATATCGCTGTTTGAGACCCACTACGAACCAGGATTCGTGCGAACACAAGGTCTTTCCATTCATGTTCCAGGGTTCGGCGACCTTCAGCGTCGTCGCCTCGACCCAGACTCAAGTCAGCTCGTCGCACAATCCTTCCGTCATCGGCCAGTCCGTGACCTACACGGCGACAGTCATTTCTGGTGATGGCAGCGGAAATCAACAAAATCTCGGGCAGCCCGACAGGCACGGTGACGTTCTACGACGGCTTCGACCATCATCTGTTCCAACGTCCCGCTCACGCTCGGACCAACGGGACCTCCATAGCGACGTGCACGCCCCCGGCGTATCTGGTCACAGGGGTTCATCCGATCACCGCGGTCTTCACGAACACCGACGGAAACTTCTCCGATTCGACGTCGTCGGTCCTCGATCAAGTCGTCCAGTCCCGGAAGATCGGCCACGATTCTGGCTTCGTGGCCCAATCCTTCGGTCGTCGGCTTCCCCGTGGTGCTCACCGCGAGCGTTTTTGGCACTCCTCCGGTCCCATCAGGTCCAACACCGACTGGCACGGTGACGTTCTATCTCGGGTACGCCAATCACCTCATTCGGTCACTTGGAACGGAAACCCTTGATGCGACCGGAAAAGCGACGTTGACGACGTCGACGCTCCCGGCGGGCTCCGACGACCTCTATGCGGTCTACAACGGCGACCCGAACTTCCCCTCGAGCACCTCGCCGGTGATCATCCAGGTGGTGCTCGCAAAGCCCGGTCACTGCGATGACCACTACGACAACTGGTTCTACGGTTCCCCCGGTCGCCAATATCCAAGGGACTCGGGGAACAACTTCTTCTGGGTCCCGACTGGCTCGTTCCAGGTCCACGGCTCCAACGGGAACAACTGCTTCTGGGGTGGCGACGGTGACGACAGCTACTCCGGCGGCAACGGCCACGACGACATCACCTGCGGAAACGGAAACAACGGGATTTCCTCGGAAATGGCAATGATGACGTCCAGGTCGGCGACGGAACGAACCAGATCACTCTTGGAAACGGCAATGACACGGTGGCCGTCGGCAACGGAACCACAACCAGGTCACCGTGGGCAACGGCAATGACACCCTCACCTTTGGAAATGGCTCGTCCAACCAGGTGACCCTGGGTTCAGGCGCCGACGTCGTGAGATCCGGGGCAGCCAGAACACGATCACCGGCACGGTCGGCAACGACACGGTGTACCTGGGCGGCGGCAGGGAACACCTTCACGGGCAGCGGCCCACCACACCAACGTCTGTCACCTACCCACCCCCCCCTCCTCATGGCACGGATCCCGTCGCCTACTACCACGACACCCTGACCAACTGCACGGTGGTGAGCCCATGAGCTCGAGAACCACCCGCCGCAGGGACGATTCGGCCGTCGAGTGCTGATGTTCCTGGTCATCCTCTGGGGTGCGGCACTCTCATTCGCACTGGGCAACGCCGCCTGGTCCTACTTCGGACTCGGCGACACCGGCGGCGGCTCGCGCCAGGTGGCACCTTCAATCCCACTGCCAACGTGTCGGCGTCCTTCCCGAACCCCGGCCAGCGCACCGTTGACGTCTCGTGGAAACCCCGGCCGAGCCCGACGGCATCGTGTTGGACGGCTACTACGTGACTCGGTACCTCGGATCGACCCCCAGCCCGGCCTGCGGGACCTCGCCGACCGCACTTGACGACGTCGCTTACGTGCCAGGACACGAATTTGGCCTCGAATTCGTACACTTATTCGGTCACAGCGGTCTTCCAATCGTGGTCCTCCGGTGCCACCAGCACAAACGTCACCGTGCCGGTACCCGTTTTGACCTCCTTGGACCTCGATGTGATCACGCCGACACCCGTTGCGGGAGCCAATACGAGCGTCGGCATCATCGCGTACGACCAGTACGGAGCGGTCTTCACCGGCTACAACGGTCCCGAATGCCTGAGCTTCACCGGACCGGCGCACTGATCCGAATGGCCGGCTCCCAGTTACACGAATCTCGGCACTTGTTCGGGCGGAAACGTCGTTGACTTCGCCAACGGAGTGGGAACTGCCAATATGACGCTCGTTCGACGCCCAAACATCCAGCCTCAACGTGACCGATGTACCCTCCGGCGTGACCGGCTCGACCACTCTTTCGGTCGCACCAGGAATATTGCAAACCCTAATTGTGGCCCCACAAACCGCCACGCCGGTCGCTGGGGTGCCCTTCACCACCGATTTGAGCGCTTTTGACGAGTACGGCAACGTCGACACGAACTACACGGGCTCCCAGTGCATCGTCTTCTCGGGTCCAGCCGGCCTCCCCCAACGCGACCGCACCGGTCTACCCCTCGCCGGGCACCTGCGCCACGGCTACGGCGGTCACATTTCGCCGCCGGCGTCGCCAGCGGAGCCAACGCGCCCAGCGATCACCCTGTTCGATGCCACAGGGGGGGTCCTCAATGCCGCAAGACGTACCGACCGGGGTCGAGCGGTTCGCCGGGGTCACCGTGTCGCCCGGTGCCCCAAGACCTTCACTTTGGGCGCGACGTCCACCCAGATGGCCGGAACGGCCTTCCCGGTCAGCCTCACGACCCTCGATCAGTACGGAAATGTCGATACGAACTACTCCGGGAGCCAATGCATCGTCTTTAGCGGCGGATCCAATGCACCTGATGGGACCGGAGCGAGCTACGGAACTGCCCGGTTCGTGCACTTCGGGGACCCAGATCACCTTCACCGGCGGCCTGGCGACCGGTGCCGACGTGGCATCGATCACCCTGGTCGACGCCCAAACGCTGACCCTCGTCGCCACCGACCCATCCAGCGGGGCCACCGGATCGCTGAATCTCACCGTGGGACCGGCCGACCTGGATTCCTTCTCCTTGGCGCCGTCGGACACCTCGCCGGTCGCTGGAAACGCCATCACCGTGGGCCTGACGGCCCTCGATCAGTACCAAAATATCGATACGAACTACACCGGAAGCCAATGCATGGCCTTCAGCGGCGCATCCAATGCACCTGATGGGACCGGACCGAGCTTTCCCGGACCCGGTTCCTGCGCCTCCGGAGGCGATCAAGTCGCCTTCACGGCCGGAATTGCCGCCGGCGGAGCGCTCCGAGCATCACTTTGTACGATTCCCAGCCCGTGGACCTCATGGCGACCGACGTTCCGAGCCGGCATTTCGGTTCACGTCGATCGAGTCACCCCGGGTACCCTGCACACCTTCGCCGTAGTCCCCGATTCCACCACCGAAACGGCCGGAACGGCCTTCAACGTCCGCCTCACCGCCCTCGACCAGTACCAGAACGTAGACACCAACTTCACCGGCGCCCAGTGCGTCACCTTCAGCGGTCCCGGACAACGCTCCGAACGGCGCCACCCCACATATCCGGTTCCGGGAGAGCTTGCGCCGCGGGCTCCTCGGCGGTCACCTTCGACAACGGCTACGTCGACGGCCCGAATATCCTCAGCGTCACCCTCTTGACGCCGAAACGGCCGATCTGACGGCAACCTTGACGACCGGCACCCAGACCGGATCCGAGAAATGACCGTCAATGCCCTCCCCGACCATCGCCGGCATCGGGATCACGGGCATCACCCAGAACACAACCCCCCTCCTGTCTGCACAGGGGGGGTAGGTTCCATCGCCTGCTCCTCGACTGGCGAGTCCGCCTCGAGCGGCAACGTCCTCACGGCGTCGATCCAACTCGAGGATCAGTACGGAAATGCGACCGTAAATACCACCGCCAACCCCCTCATGATCGATATTCAGACCACCGGCCAAGGAAATGTTGTACCTGGTGGGACCGGCGCACTGTCCATTTCGAGCGGTCAATCGACCTCGTCGAGCACATTCACTCTCAGCCCGGACCTGGAACTGGCCAAACGGTGGTGATGACGGCCACCCTGGAGAATACGACCCCCGCCCAGACCTTGACGATCACCCTCAGTAGTTAGAGCCACAGGTCTACCCCGCGTCCGATTGCTCGTGGATTCACGTAGTGCCGGACTTGGTTTCAACCATCAGACAGCGCAATCTTTTGACTACCCCAAAGTCGACCTCGATTGACGTAAGGAGGTTCAAGAGCGCCGCCCAGTACATTAAGTCCTGTAATTCCTGGTGGGACCGGAGCAGCGATTCTCCGGCCCCGAAAAACACTGGCGTTTCGATTTGAGCGAATACGCGTCCATTGAAAGCCCAGGAGGGTTCTGAGGCACGCGCTTGGTCCAGGTCGAACCTACAAAACGGCGTACGGGGTTGTCGACGCCAACTATGCCCTCAGATCCCTGGTGCAGACTCTAAGTCACGATGGCACAACCGCCTGAGCTCAGGTGCAGGAGGTTCCTTCGTCCGGAGGGGTACCCCCCTCAGGACCAAGGACCGATCCCAAGCTCTTTTGGCACAGTCGAGAGATCCCGTTGGAGGACGATGAACCATGGCTGTTACGACTCGAGGTTCAAAATCGACTCAGACCGACGACAGCCTCCGTCGATGTCATTTGACC
Source organism: uncultured Acidimicrobiaceae bacterium (assembly GCA_963703105.1). Taxonomy (GTDB): domain Bacteria; phylum Actinomycetota; class Acidimicrobiia; order Acidimicrobiales; family RAAP-2; genus RAAP-2. The sequence continues at coordinate 1,225,323 of OY969792.1, forward strand.
TTCAAACCCGAACGTTCATCGAGAGATCAAATCCCGTGGTTGGAGACCACGGATTGAGCTCTTGTCAAGGTTGCCCCGGGAATCGCCCGGTCTCAGCTGAGGTAATGGGTCTGACAGTCTCCTAGAGACCATTTCTCGAGGATTTCGGAGTACTCTTCGTGCTACCCCTCGGCAACCCGCTCTTTCGGGTCGATTCCGTCCGATGATGGAATCAGACGAAGCAACAATCCGAGAGCACATTCAACCGCGACACACTGGAACATGGGCGCTGATTTCAAGCTCTCAATCCACACAAGGGAATGGTCATATCTTCCTGGTGGGACCGGCGCCCTCATACGTGAAAAGATGGCGAAGAACGAAGGCGGCCAGTCTCAGCTGAAGACGACCAACCGAAGGCGATTTGGACTTGGATCGTCCGAAAACTTGTCAAGACTCTCCCACTCGAGCATCGCCGGGAGCCTCGGTGCTAGCGAGTGCCGTGGACAAAGGAGCCGGTGGGTCGGTAGCCCGATGCCAGGGATACTCATGAGCCCGAAACAACACGTTGGCATGGCGATACACGGATTAAAGCATCGTTTCGCGTACGCTCCAAAATCTAAGCGATCAACGAATGTCCCTGAATCGCACATCCGTCGAACGTGATCGTAAGGCCCAGCAATTTTCCTGGAGTGGACACGGAACCTCGACCACTGGCCCATGGAAAACATTGGATCATGCTTGAGCGGTCTCATTTAGGTCTTCTGGTCAAGCGGCTTTCGTCTTGTGTATCGTCGGGCCGTTTCACCGAATTGTCTCGCATCAACGCAATCCGGGTCCGGGGACCCAAGCAGTTGATATCCCCCGACTCAATTCCAAAGGGCGGGAACCTCTGGTGCCGGGTTAGTCCAGGTCATCTGCTGGGAAACGTATTTCCTGGTGGGACCGGAACGGTTGGTTTACGAACCCAGCAATGAATGAGATCGGGTTGGAGGAAAGCAATTCGTCCTCAAGGATCGGAATCGACCTTTGGAGCCTCCCTCCCGAAGGCTGAGGCATCGATTTTGGGACCTTCGGGACCGACATCTATCTCCTAAGGAGATCACCAAAACCGCTACTTGTAGGTTCAGGCTTCGACCAGGTCCAGTGAATCCTCTGGACAAAAGAAAGGGCCGAGTCGTCACCGACTCGGCCCTTCACAAATCCTACCCGGGGGGTGGGTTACATCATTCCGCCCATGCCACCCATGCCACCGTCCATGCCGCCACCGGCATGGAGGCCGGCTCGGGCTTGTCGGCCACGATGGCCTCGGTGGTCAAGAGCAGTGCGGCGATGGATGCGGCGTTCTGAAGAGCCGAACGAGTCACCTTGGCCGGGTCGATGATGCCCGCCTCGACGAGGTCGACCAGTTCGCCGGTGACGGCGTTGAGGCCGATCGTGCCCTTGGCGTCGGCGACTTCGCGGACCTTGACGGCACCCTCGAATCCGGCGTTCGCCGCGATGTGGCGAAGCGGCGACTCGAGGGAGTTGGCCACGATCCGGGCCCCGGTCGCTTCGTCTCCACTCAGGGTCTCGATGAGCTTGTCGACCGCCTTGCGGGAGCGAACCAGCGCCGTCCCGCCGCCGGCGACGATGCCTTCGTCGATGGCGGCGCGGGTGGCTGAAAGGGCGTCCTCGATACGGTGCTTCTTCTCCTTCAGCTCGATCTCGGTGGCGGCGCCGACCTTGACGATCGCGACTCCCCCGGCGAGCTTGGCCAGACGCTCCTGGAGCTTCTCGCGGTCCCAGTCCGAATCGGTGTCCTCGATCTCGCGCTTGATCTGGGCGACGCGTCCGGCGACGTCGGACTTGGAGCCGCCACCGTCGACGATGGTCGTGGCGTCCTTGGTGACGACGATGCGACGGGCCGATCCCAAGAGGTCCAGCGTGGCCGACTCCAACTTGAGGCCGATCTCCTCGGAGATCACGGTGCCCCCGGTCAGGATCGCCATGTCCTGGAGCATCGCCTTGCGACGTTCTCCGAATCCGGGCGCCTTGACGGCGACCGAGGTGAAGGTGCCGCGGATCTTGTTCACGACGAGCGTGGCCATGGCCTCGCCCTCGATGTCCTCGGCGATGATCAACAGCGGCTTGCCCGACGCCATGACCTTCTCCAACAACGGCACGAGGTCGTGGACGGCCGAGATCTTGGAACTGGTGAAGAGGACGAGCGCCTCTTCGAGGACCGCCTCTTGGCGCTCGGGGTCGGTCACGAAGTACGGCGAGAGGTAACCCTTGTCGAACTGCATGCCCTCGGTGAGCTCGAGCTCGATGCCGAAGGTGTTCGACTCCTCGACCGTGACGGTGCCGTCCTTGCCGACCTTGTCGATGGCGTCGGCGATGACCTCGCCGATCGAGGCGTCGGCCGCGGAGATCGTGGCGACCTGGGCGATCTGACTCTTGTCGTCGACGGACTGGCTCTGCTTCTTGATCGACTCGACGGCCGCCTTGACGGCCTTCTCGATTCCGCGCTTGAGTCCCGACGGGTTCGCTCCGGCCGCGACGTTGCGCAGACCCTCTTTGATGAGCGCCTGAGCGAGCACGGTCGCGGTCGTCGTTCCGTCACCGGCGACGTCGTTGGTCTTGGTGGCGACTTCCTTGACCAGCTGCGCGCCCATGTTCTCGAACGGGTCCTCCAGCTCGATCTCTCGAGCGATGGAGACGCCGTCGTTGGTGATGGTCGGCGCGCCGAACTTCTTGCCGATGACCACGTTGCGGCCCTTGGGGCCGAGGGTCACCTTGACCGCGTCGGCCAACTTGTCGACGCCGGCTTCGAGGCCGCGGCGGGCGTCTTCGTCAAACTTCAGTAATTTCGACATTCTTTTTCTTTTTCCTTGTCTGAGAAATGGAGGCGGGGGCGCCTCGGGACTACTTCTTGGAGATGGTCGCCAGCACGTCACGGCCGGACAGAATCAAGAGGTCCTCACCGTCGACGGTGATCTCGGTGCCGCCGTACTTCGAGTAGACGACCGTGTCGCCGACCTTGACGCCGGTGGGGATCACTTCGCCGGTGGTGTCACTGCGACGACCGGGACCGGCCGCCAGCACTTCACCCTGCTGGGGCTTTTCCTTCGCGGTGTCGGGAATGACCAGGCCCGACGCCGTGGTGGCCTCGGCGACGTCCGGTCGAACCACGATGCGGTCTTCCAATGGGTGCAACTTCATTATTCCTGCCTCCTGTGCTTTTGGCACTCGAATCTTCCGACTGCCAATTTAGCAGCCTACGGGATGAGTGCCAACAGAGATCGCGTGCGTGGTTAGCCTGACCCGGTGACCTTCTCATCCGTGCAAAAACGGGACCTCACGTTGGTCGCAATTCTTCGCGGCGTGTCGTATCCTGGGCGACGCCATCGCGCTGATCGCCCTTTATCTTCGCCTTTCGCACGGCAGCCACGCCAGTTGGGCCATCGCCGCACTGTCCATCGCGGCCTCATTGCCGCTGGTCCTGCTTTCGCCGATCTCCGGTTTCATCATCGACCACGCGCCCGTGAAGCGCCTGTTGGTCGTTCTTTGTCTTTGCGAGGGAGTGGTCTGTGCGGGGATCGGCCTGTGGCACGGGCGAATCGTCACCATCGGATTGATGGCGCTACTCAGTTGCTTCGTGGCCTTCTCCTTCCCCGGGTACTCCGCCCTGGTGCCCAAGATCGCCGGGGAGGAAAATCTCACGGCCGCGAACTCCACCATGCAGTCGGTGCAAGGGATTGCCGCGGTGGCCGGCCCCGGTCTCGGCGGACTCCTCGTCGGGCTGCTCGGCCAGAGTTGGCCGCTGTATTTCGACGCGCTCAGCTTCGGGCTCGGGGCGATCGGCACGTGGCTGCTCGTGACCGACCGGCGACCGGACCCCGGGGTCGAGCGTCCGAAGAAGGGAGAGCGTGACCTGGGCGCCGGAATGCGGATCCTCTTTCGCGACGGGGTGCTTCGCCCTCTCGTGATCACCTTCGTTGTCTTTCTGTTGGCGTTGGTGATGATCAACGTCGCCGAGGTCTTTTTCATCACCAAGACGCTGCACTCCTCGGCCCTCATGTACGGGCTGGTCGGTACGAGCTTCGGGGTGGGCAACATCGTGGGCGCGGTGGCCTCGAGCAAACTAAAACAACACGACGTGGCGCTCGCGCGAGCGTCGCTCGTGGGACTGCTCGTGATCAGCGTCATGACCGGTTTCATCGGCCTCGTCGAACACGTGAGCTACCTATTCCTGATCCTCCTGGTACTCGGCACCGCCGTCGGCGTGTTGAACGTGGCGGTGACCACGTTGATGACGGTGCGCACGCTCGAGACGCAGCGAGGACGAATGTTCGCCGCGAGCAGCGCGGTCTTCACGAGTGCGGAGATACTCGGCACCGTCTTCGGCGGACTGATCTTGACGGTCGTCGCTCCGCGCACCGTCTTTCAGATCGCCGGCGTCGTCACCACGATCGTCGCGCTGCTCTTCGGTCCGCTTGCGCTGCGCGCGACGCGATAGTGCGAAAGACGCGGAACTGGAGACTCAGGGCGCCTGACGCTCGAGCGTCCAACCGTTCGTCGACGACAGATACACGACGCGATCGTGCAGCCGGTCTGTCGCGATGTTGCCAGAACTCGAATCGATTCGGCGTCAGTCGATAGCCACCCCAGAACTTCGGTCGCGGCAACATCGCGACCCTGCGAACTCGACATCGAGCTCGCGCACTCGTTGTTCGAGTTCTTCACGACTCGCGATCACGCGGCTCTGCGCGCTGGCGTGCGCGCCGAGTTGGCTGCCGCGCTCTCGTGTGGCGAAGTACGCGTCGGACTCGGTCTCCGACATCTTCGCAACGTCGCCTTCGATGCGAACCTGTCGCCCGCAGTGGCTCGCAGTACCAGAGGACCGCGGCGAATGGATTCTCTTCGAGTTCGCGACCTTTGCGCGATTCGTAGTTCGTGTACCAACCGACGGAGGTGTCATCGACGTGACGAAGCAGCACCATCCTCGTGCTGGGCTTGCCGTCGCTCGTCGAGGTCGCCACCGAGACGGCGTCGCGATCGAGCATCTCGCCCTCGGCCTCGTCGAACCAACGTCGGAACTGGACGAAGGGATTCGGGATCGCAGTCGGCCAGTTCCAGCGGGATCCACCGCTCGCTCACGAGACGTCCGCGAATTGCCAGTTCGGTGTCGCCGAAAGATCGAACGAACTCGGCCCGTCGTGACGAAGCCGGTACGTGCCGGCGGCCGCGATCATCGCGGCGTTGTCGGTGCACATCGCCATCGTCGGTAGATGCGCCGCGAGCCCGAACTCCCGAGCCAGGTCAGTGACGCCGGCCCGAAGGGCCGAGTTCGCCGCGACGCCCCCCGCGAGTGCGACGCCCTTCACGCGGTGGTGTTCGAGCGCGCTACGCAGCTTGCGCAGGAGCTGTTCGGCGACGGCGGCCTGGAAAGAGGCCGCCACGTCGGCGACGGGCAGATCGTGTTGCTTCTCGGTGGCGCGAACGACTGCGGTCTTGAGGCCCGAGAAGGAAAGGTCGTAATCGTCGCCGGTCATCGAGAGGGGCAGTTTCAGCGATCCGGCCGCGCCGGTTTGGGCCAACTGGTCGATCTCCGGTCCCCCGGGGTAACCGAGTCCGAGCCAACGCGCCACCTTGTCGTAGGCCTCGCCCGCGGCGTCGTCGATGGTCTCGCCGAGCACCCGATGCTCGCCCGGACCGGACTGCAGGACGATCAGACTGTGGCCGCCCGACACGAGCAGCGTCATCAGCGGCCATTCCAGGTCCGATTGTTCGAGCAGCGGCGCGAAAAGGTGTCCTTCCAGGTGGTTGACCCCGACGAACGGCACCCCCCAGGCCAGGGCGTAGGCCTTGGCGGCCGAAAGTCCCGACCAGTAGCGAGCCAATGAGTCCCGGTCCGCTGGTGACGGCGATCCCGATGATCGCGGGATCGTGCGGGTCGAGACCGGCGTCGACCAAGGCCCGGCGGACGACCGGACCGATGGTCGCGACGTGGGCACGACCGGCCAGTTCGGGCACCACCCCGCCAAAGGCCCGGTGCTGGTCGATCGAGGACTCGATGACCGAAGAGAGTACGTGAAAGTCCTGGTCAACGACTGAGGCGGCCGTCTCGTCGCAACTGGTCTCGATTCCGAGGACTATCTCCATCATTCCAGCGTACGTGGCGGGTCCGGGGACTCCTCTTTGAGATCGGCCCAAAGGATCAGCGCGTCTTCGTTACTCTTCTCGTAATAGTTCTTTCGTACACCGACCGGTCGAAAACCATAGCGATAGTACAGATCGATGGCGCGCTGGTTGGAAACGGCCACCTCTAAGGTCGCTCGCTTGATACCGCGCTCTTTGGCGTTGGCCCAGGCTTCGTCGAGGAGGGAGGTGGCGATCCCCCGTCCTTCCTGATCGGGAAGGGTGCCGATCGTGTTCACGTGCAGTTCCTCGAGGACGAACATGACCCCGAGGTAGCCCACGATGCGCTTCTTCTCGACCGCCACCGTGTAGCGACGGGTCTCGGTGTTCTCGATCTCGTCGAGCAGGATTCGCCGGGTCCACGGTTCGGGGAACTGGGCCTCCTCGATCCCCAGCAGTTCTCCGACGTCGCGACGCTCGGCCAGGCGGATCGTCCAGGGATTGGTCATTGGGGCCGCTCGCGGGTGGTGAAGTTCGCGATGGCGTCGGCTTCGCGCAGGTAGAGGGGCGAGACGACCACGTCGGGAGTGCGGGCCGCGCCCAGGGTCAGAACCGGCATGCACCGACGGGACGACCTGGTCGAACGATCGTCGCCAGAGGCAGGTTCTCGAAATCCCCCCGGTAGCGCGCGACGCCGTCTCCGGTGAAGGCGGCCGGCGCCGGTCGAGCCAGGTCGTCACCAGCTCGCGGGCCGTGGTGACGCCCGGAGCGTCGAGCGCCGTGACCCCGTCCTCGAGCGCGAACGCCTGGGCGAAGACCTCGCCCCGTCGCCCGTCGACGCACGCCACCAGCGTCCCGCGCACGCCTGCATCGAACGCGCCGCCGGCGAGCATCTCGAGCGACGTGACGCCGACCAGCTCACACCCGAGCGCCTGGGAGAAGGCAATCGCCGTAGCGATGCCGACGCGCAGTCCGGTGAAGAGTCCGGGTCCCCGATCGACCACCACCCGATCGACGTCACGCGGTGCCAGTCCGACCTCGTCGAGCAGGGTTTTCATGGCCCCCGTCAACGCCTCGGTGTGACGTCGCCCGTCGTCGACGACCCTGGTGACCTCCCGGCCGCTCGACGTGCGGACCCCTACGGCGCACGCCGGCGTGGCTGTCTCAATGGCCAGGAGGTTCACGACGCCCAACGATCCAACTGGGCGGCCCGAGCCTCGGCCAGGTCGCCGCCGACGGTGAGAATCCGGGCCTCTTCGGCGTCGACCTCGAAATCGATCGTCATCACGTCGCGACCGAAGACCGAGGCCGCGAGCTCGCCCCACTCCACCACGGCCACCGCGGAGTCCTCCACCAATTCGCCCAGCGCCAGATCCAGTACCTCGTCGAGGGACTCCACCCGATAGACGTCGCTGTGGAGCAAGGTCTCGATACCGAGGTCGTTCGAAGCACCGGTGTTCGCGCACCATGGTGAAGGTCGGACTGGTGACTCGTTCGCTCACGCCCAGGCCCTTCGCGACACCCTTCACGAAGGTGGTCTTGCCGGCGCCCAGGGTCCCCGAGAGCAAGACGATGTCGCCGCTCGAGAGCACCGCGGCGAACGCCTCCCCGGCGGCGATCGTGTCCTCGGCCGTGGCGCAGAAACGCTGCCAACTCACGGCGTCGCCACGAGGGTCTTAAGGATTCGCAGGTCCGCGCGCATGACGTCGACCACGCTCTGGCCGCCGCGAAGCGCGGCGGCCGGGTGGTAGGTCGCCATTCCCCGTCCACCGCCGAGTTTCACGATCTGACCGTGCGTCGCGCCGATGCCCTGCTCGAAGCCGAAGACCGATCGCGCCGCGGTGTTGCCCAGCGCCAGGACCAGCGGCGAGCGCACCACCAGGAACTGTTCGCTCAACCACGGTCGACAGGCCGTCAGCTCGTCGCGGGTCGGCGTCCGGTTGGCCGGTGGACGGCACTTCACCACGTTGGTGACGAAGCACTCGGCGCGCGTGAGGCCGACCTCTTCTTCGATGAGCTGGAAGAGCAGTCGACCACTGCGGCCGATGAACGGCTCGCCGCCTTCGTCCTCGTCGCGGCCGGGCGCCTCGCCGATCACCATCAGCGCCGGACTCAGGGGGCCGGATCCGACGACCACGCGCTGACGCGACTGGGACAGCGCGCAGCGCGTGCACGTCGGGAGCTCGGCTAAGTCGCGACTCATCTCAGTCCACGAGAATACGGGGCACGCGCGCGCCGATGCCGCAGAGGATCTCCCACGAGATGGTGCCGGCGCGCTCGGCCCACTCGTCGGCCGTGATCTCCTCGTCGCCCTGGCGACCCAGGAGGACCACCTCGTCGCCGGGCGCGACGAGCGTCGTCGCCGCAGTCGACCACCAACATGTCCATGGTGACCATCCCGGCCAGGGGATAGCGCCGTCCGTTGATCAGGACCTCGGCCCCGGCGTCGAAGAGCCGACGGGGATAGCCGTCGGCGTAGCCGAAGGGGACCGTGGCGATGGTGGCGGCGCGTTCCAACGCCCGTCGTCGTCGGTAGCTCGGTCGCTCGCCGACCTCGACGCGACGAACGGCGACGACGTTGGCGCGAAGCGTCAGGGCCGGCACCAGGCGCTCGCCGGTCTCTTCGCAGCGCCGACGCCAGCCACGCCTCGGGCAGGTAGCCGTAGAGCGCGAGACCGACGCGAACCATCCTGCAGTCGGGCTTCGGGATACCCGAGCGCACCGGCGCTGTTCGCGGCGTGCACGATGCGCGGCGCGACGCCGCGCAGCAGCGAGGTCCAGCGACCACCTCGTCGAAGCGCGCGATCTGGTCCCGAGTGAACGCTCGGTCCTCGGCGCTCGATCCGTCGGCCACGCTGAAGTGCGTGTAGATCCCTTCGAGGTCGATGGCCTGGCACGCGACCAGGACGTCGATGACCTCGTCAACGTCCTCTGGCGACGACCCCCATGCGGTGCATGCCGGTGTCGACCTTCACGTGGACGCGGATGAACGTCCCCCGAGAGACTCGGCGCGCTCGCGACCGCGGCCCTCGCGCCGTCGATCGAACCGATGGTCAGCGTGAGGGAGTGTCGAAGCGCGGCGCTCGAGGGTGTCCGGCGGGACCTCGGCGAGCAAGAGGATCGGCGCGGTGACGCCGCTCTCTCGCAGTTCGATCCCTTCGTCGATGATCGCGACGGCGAGCATGTCGGCCCCACCCACCAGGGCGGCCTTCGCCGCGAGCTCGGCGCCGTGCCCGTAGCCGTTGGCCTTCACCACCGCACAGAACAGGCTGTCACCGACGATCGACTTCGAGGCGCGCACGTTGTGCGCGATGGCCGACGCCGAGATCTCCGCCCGGGCCGGGACGATGGACGCCCTCAACCTGCACGTGGGCTCCTTCGCGCTGGCGACGACGAAGGCGGCGGCGGTCATCGCCGTGTGCGTCAGCGAGATGTGCGAACTCGTCGGCGCCGCGTAGACGTGGCCAGTTCGACCGCCGCGCCGTGCAACAGCACCGACGGCGCGCCACTCGGCGCTCGCTTCACCTCGATCGACTTCCACGGCACCGAGCCGGCACCGACGCCGAGCGATTTCATGACCGCCTCCTTGGCGGCGAAGCGCGCGGCCAGTCGCTCGGCCTTGCCCCGGGCGTCGCGCTGCTCACCTTCGGTGAAGAGGCGATCGACGATTCGCGGGCGACGTCCCAGGACGATCTCGAAGCGCGGCACGTCGACGACGTCGATGCCGACGCCGACGATGGCCACTACTCAACCGTCACGGTCTTGGCGAGGTTGCGCGGCCGATCGACGTTGCGACCGAGTCCGCGCGCCACGGCGTAGGCGAACATCTGCAGGGAGATGACGTCGACCATGGGCGTGAACATCGGCTCGGTCGCCGGCACGCGCAGCACGAAGTCGGCCACCGACTCGATCAGCTCGTCGTCGTCGGTCGCCACGGCGACGACGCTCGCGCCGCGGGCCTTCACCTCGGAGAGGTTGGAGAGCATCTTCTCGTGCATGGCCGGGTCGGTCGCGATGGCGATGACGACGACGCCCGGTTCGATCAGGGCGAGCGGGCCATGCTTCAGTTCGCCGCCGGGATAGCCCTCGGCGTGCAGGTACGTCAGCTCCTTCAGTTTCAAGGCGCCTTCGAGCGCCGTGGGGAATCCGACGTGACGGCCGATGAAGAAGAAGTCGTGCGCGCTCATCAGCTCCTTGGCGATCAGCTCGACGCTCTCGCGTCGATCGAGCACCGTTTGCACCTGCGCGCTCACCGCGTCCAGGCCCTGGAAGAGCCCGTCGATCTCCGACGCGGGCAACGTGCCGCGCAGCTGCGCGAGTCGCAGCGCCAAGAGTTCCAACGCCGCGACCTGAGCGACGAAGGCCTTGGTCGAGGCGACCGAGACCTCGAGACCGGCGCGCGTGTAGATGACGGCGTCGGCCTCGCGCGCCATGGAGGAGTCGACGATGTTGGAGATGGCGATCACGTGCGCGCCGCGGCGCTGGGCCTCGCGCGTGGCCTGGATGGTGTCGATCGTCTCGCCGCTCTGGGAGACCCCGATGACCAGCGTGCCGACCTCGACGATCGGGTCGCGGTAACGGTACTCACTGGAGATGTCGACGTCGACGCCGAGGCGGGCCCACTTCTCGATCGCGTACTTGGCGATCAGCGCCGCGTGGATACGACGTGCCGGCCGCGACCAGACAGACGCGCTTGACCTCACGCAGTTCGTCGTCGCCGATGCGCATCTCGTCAAAGGTGATCGTGCCGTCTTTTCGTCGGCGATCGAGCAAGCGTCGATCGAATCGCGTCGGGCTGCTCGTTGATCTCCTTGGTCATGAAGTCGTCGTGGCCGCCCTTCTCGGCGGTCTCTAAGTCCCAGTCGATCGACAGTTGGTGCAGGCGAACCGGTGCGCCCTTCGAGGTCGATGGCGCGAAAGCCCTCCGGTCCGAGGCGCACGATCTCGTCGTCGTTGACGGCGTAGAAGGCCGAAGCTCGGTCCAGGATCGCCGGCACGTCACTGGCCAGATACGTCACGCCCGGCGCGGTGCCCACGACCAGCGGTGAGATTCGTCGGGCCGCGACGATGACGTTCGGTTCGGTGGCGTCCATCGCGGCGAGCGCGAAGGCGCCGCGCACGACCAAGAGTCCTCGGCGAACGGCCTCCATGAGTTCCAGTCCCTGCGCGCGGAACTCTTCGATCAGGTGGGCCAGGACCTCGGAGTCGGTCACCGACGTGAACAGGTGACCGTGCGACTCGAGGTCTTCCCTGATCTCCGTGTGGTTCTCGATGATGCCGTTGTGAATGATGGCGATGTTGCCCGAGCAGTCCAGGTGCGGGTGGGCGTTCACGGCCTCGGGCGCGCCGTGCGTGGCCCACCGGGTGTGGCCGATACCCGAGGTGAATCCCTTCGGGGCGGCCAGGCACTCTTTCTTGAGGGCCGAGACCGATTCCGTCCCGGACGCCGTGCGGGCCCGCCAGGTTTCGCCGGCGCGCACCAGCGCGATGCCGGCCGAGTCGTAGCCGCGGTACTCCAAGCGCGTGAGGCCCTCGAGCAGCGTCGCCAGCGTGTCGTCGGATCCTACGACCCCGATAATGCCGCACATGAGGGCCAGCCTACTCGGGCCATTTTTGGCCCTTTCGGGTGATGATTACACCACGAAGAAGTTTTCGATGCGCCGTGAGAAGTCGTTCACGAAGTCCTCGTCCAACGCTTCGATCATCACCCGCACGACCGGTTCGGTGCCCGAGGGTCGAATGAGGAGACGCACGTCGTCGGCCTCGATGCCGTAGTTCTTTCGAATCTCTTCGAACATGGCCAGCACCGCGTCGTCGTCGTAGTCGTCACGCGCGACGTTGATCAGACGCTGGGGCACGCGCCGCCACACCGCGTCGGCCTGTTCGGCCAGGGGTCCGCGACGCACGATCAGCTCGGCCAGCATCAGTCCCGTGAGCTGCCCGTCCCCGGTCGGCGCCAGGGAGCGGAAGATGAGGTGACCGGACTGTTCCCCGCCGAAGGGCCACTCCTTCTCTTCCAACTCGATCAAGACGTTGCGGTCCCCGACGTCGGTCTCGACGACGGCGATGCCGGCCTCGGCCATCGAGCGATGCAGGCCGAGGTTGCTCATCGAGGTGACGACCAGTCCCCCGCCGAGGGCGTTGCGTTCGAAGAAGTCACGCGCGAAGAGGATCATGAGGTCGTCGCCGTCGCGCACCTGTCCTCCGGCGTCCACGGCGATGAGACGATCGGCGTCGCCGTCGAAGGCGAGGCCGAGGTCGGCGTGCAGTTCCAGCACCTTCGCCACCAGGTCCTCGATGTGGGTCGAGCCGCAGTGCTCGTTGATGTTGCGACCGTCGGGCCGGTCGTGGATGGTCGTCACGCGCGCCCCGGTCGATTCGAAGATCTCGTGCGCGACGTGACTGGCCGCGCCGTTGGCGGCGTCGAGCACGATGTGCAGGGACGAGAAGTCCGTCGGCACGAGCGAGCGCAGGTGGTGCGCGTAGTCGTGTTCGGCCGACTCGTCGATCTCGAACTCGTCGAAGGCCGCGTCGGGTGCCGACGGGGCGACGTCCAGGGCGTCGGCCACGGCGAGCTCGGTCGCGTAGTCCAGCTTGCCGCCCCCGAGGCCGAGGACCTTCAGGCCGTTGTCGTAGTAGGGATTGTGCGAGGCCGACACGACCACGCCCACGCCGCCACGCTGTTGGGCGATCACCGCGACGCCGGGCGTCGTGAAGTAACCGAGGTTGACGCCGTGGGCGCCACCGTCACGAAGTCCGGCGAGGACGGCTCGGGCGAGGAGCGGTGAGCTCTCGCGGGTGTCGTAGCCGACGAAGACGTCCGCCGAGAAGACCGCCGCCACGGCGCGCCCGAGCCGGTAGGCCAGGTCTTCGGTGATTTCGTCGGAGGCTCGCCCACGAATGCCATCCGTGCCGAATTGCACGGTCACGACACTACCGCTTCGAGTACTGAGGGGCCTTGCGCGCCTTCTTGAGGCCGTACTTCTTGGTCTCTTTCTTGCGCGAGTCACGCGTGAGGAGTCCGGCCTTCTTCAGGGCCGGTCGAACGGCTTCGTCGATCTCGAGCAGCGAGCGCGAGATCCCGAGACGAAGGGCGCCGGCCTGGCCGGCCATGCCGCCGCCTTCGATGGTGGCGTCGATGTCGTAGGTCTGCTGGGCGTCGATGAGGCGAAGCGGCTCCATCACCATCTGGCGGTGGGTGGCCGAGGTGAAGTAGTTGTCGAAGGCCCGGGCGTTGATGGTGATCGTGCCGGTGCCAGGGCGAAGGCGCACGCGCGCGACGGCCTCCTTGCGGCGGCCGGTCGTCTGGGTGAGGGGTACGGGCACGTCGTTCTCCTTAACCGCGGCGGATGGCCGAGGCGTCGTACTGCGTAGGGGTTTGGGCGGCGTGCGGGTGCTCGGCGCCGGCGTAGACGAAGAGCTTGCCCATGATCTCGCGACCCAGGCGGTTCTTGGGGACCATGCCCTTTACCGCGTCGAAGACCAACTTGACGGGGTCCTCGTCGAGCAGCGTCTGCCAGGACGTCGCGCGCAGGCCTCCCGGGTAGCCCGAGTGGTGATAGGCGAACTTCTGGGCGGCCTTGTTGGCCGTGAGGACCACCTTGTCGGCGTTCACGATGATGACGTTGTCACCGCAGTCGACGTGCGGCGCGAAGTACACGCGGTGCTTACCGCGCAGCAGCGAGGCGGCGACCGTCGCCAGGCGACCGAGGACCAGACCCTCGGCGTCGATCACGAGCCACTCGCGGGTGATCTCACTGACTTTTGGCGAAAATGTGCGCACAGAACTTCCCATAATCGATTGTTGACGGACCAAACCGCGTCCGAAGGACTCTTAAGTCTAGGAAAAATCGGGCTTCATGGCAAATCGCCAACGTCGTTTACCTTCATCAGCACTGCGTGGAGGCCCGGTTCTCCACCATTTTAACGATTCGAAGTCTGGGAATCGACCGCTAGCGACGGCGCGACGTGGGTGATCCCGTCTTTTGGGCGTCGCGCACGCCCTTCTCCAGCGCCGCCAGTCGCCGGTCCCAGGCGCTCGCGCGGTCGCTGAGCCAGGTCGACGCGTGCTGCGCCGCGTCGCTCGAGGCGCGGTAGCGAACCTCGCGTCCGTCACGAACGGCGACCGCCAAGACCGGCGTTCGCCAAGAGTTGCAGGTGTTTGACGATGGCCTGGCGCGACACGCTGGCGTTGTCGGCGAGCTCGGTGGCCGTTCGCCCGCGAGGATGATCCAAGAGCTGTTCGAAGAGTCGGCGGCGCGTAGGGTCCGAGAGCGCCGCGAAGACCACCGAGACGTCGTCGCTCATCGAAGGACGAGACTCGCCTGAGCCTTCACTTCGATAGGCGACTCGGAGATCGAGATTCGGGTCCCCTCCGACGTCGGCGTAAGTTCGATCGCCACGCGTGACGGTTCGTCGGCGAACGTCGCCCATCGATAGACGAGTCGATTCTCCTCGTCGACCTCTTCGACGATGAGGTAGTGCACGTCGTCGCCCTCAACTGATCCAACCGTCGGCGCCGGGCACGGTCGGCACCTCGCCGTCGTCACCCAGCCACGACGGGTCGATGACGTGTTCCCAGGCCTCACTCGGCGAACAGGGAAGATCCAACTCTCGGTGCACGGTGTCTGTCATGCAACCACTCTATTGCACAAAGTCTCTGGTGGCGCTATCATGCAACTAATTGATTGCACGATAACGTCACGGAGGACACAGTGACCGAGATTCTTCAGCGAGAGACGCGACACTCCCTCGTCCCGATGGTGCTCGAGGAGTCCAATCGGGGCGAACGAGCCTTCGACATCTACTCGATGCTGTTGCGCCAGCGCATCATCTTCCTCGGCCAAGAGGTCGACGACCAGGTCGCCAATCTGATCATCTCGCAGATGCTGTACCTCGAGGCGGTCAGACCCCGATCGCGACATCAGCCTCTACATCAACTCCCCCGGCGGTCTCGCCTACGGCGGCATGGCCATCTACGACGTGATCCAGCACATCCGTCCCGACGTGTCGACCGTCTGTGTCGGAATGGGAATGTCAGCCGCGGCGATGGTGCTCTGCGGCGGAGCACCGGGAAAGCGCCTCGCGCTGCCCAGCGCTCGCATCATGATCCACCAGGGCAACGCCGGGACGCGCGGGGCGCCGAGCGACATGGAGATTCAACTGCGTGAGGTGCTGTCGTTGACGAGACGCATGGCTGAGATCATCGCGCACCACAGCGGTCGGTCTGTGGATGAGGTGATGCACGACATCGACCGCGACCACTTCATGACCGCCGAAGAGGCCGTTGCCTACGGCCTCATCGACGCCGTGATCGCGCCTCGCAGCGGACTCGGGGTGGCGATCGACTCGCTCACTGCACTGCCCAGCATCGAAGGTCAGTAGTGCCGACTCACCAGATAGTGACGCGCGCGGCTGGCTCCAACCACATCGCGTCACCTTCGGTCACACCGAAGGATTCGTAGAACTCATCGATGTTGCGAACGATCTGATTGGCTCGGAACTCGTTGGGAGAGTGCGGAGCTAGGGCCAGCAATCGTTCGACCTCTTCCTTCTTGGACTTCTGTCGCCAGGTCTGGGCCCAGGCGAAGAAGAATCGCTGAGCGCCGGAAAGTCCGTCGATCACCGGCGACTCGTCACCGTTCAGCGAGAGTCGATAGGCCTTCCAGGCGATAGCCAGACCCCCGAGGTCCGCCAATGTTCTCGCCGACCGTCAAGGCGCCGTTGACGAAGAGACCCGGCGTCAGTTTGGGCGAGAGCGCGTTGTACTGCTCGATCAACGCGGTGGTGCGCTCTTCGAAGGCGGTCCGGTCCGAAGCCTCCCACCAGTCGCACAGCTTGCCGGTGCCGTCGAACTTCGATCCCTGGTCGTCGAAACCGTGACTGATCTCGTGGCCGATCACCGCGCCGATGCCCCCATAGTTGGCGGCCTCGTCGCGCTCCGCGTCGAAGAAGGGGGGTTGAAGGATGGCGGCCGGGAAGACGACCTCGTTGAAGCCGGGGTTGTAGTACGCGTTGACCATCTGAGGGGTCATCAACCATTCGTCGCGGTCCACCGGCTTCCCGATCTTCGTCAGGTTGCGGATGAACTCGAACTCACTGGCCGCCCGCACGTTGGCCAGGAGGTCGTCCGCCTCGACGCGCAAGGTCGAGTAGTCGCGCCAGCGCACCGGGTAGCCGATCTGAGGCGTGAAGGCGTCGAGCTTTTCCAAGGCTCGACGTCGCGTTGCCTCCCCCATCCACTGGAGGTCGGTGATGCTTCGTCGATAGGCCTCCACGAGGTTGGCGACCAAGACGTCCATCCGAGCCTTCACTTCGGGCGGGTAGTGGCGTTCCACGTAGATCTTGCCGATGGCTTCGCCCATGGCCCCATCGGCGAGGGCGACGGCGCGCTTCCAGCGCGGGCGGATCACTTCCGCCCCGGTGAGCGTGCGACCATAGAAGTCGAAGTGTTCGTCGACGAACTCGGTGGAGAGGTACGGCGCGTCCCCAGCGATGATCTGCCACGACAGCCAGTCCTTCCAGGACTCGAGGTGGGAGTCGGTCAGCAGCGCTCCCACGGCGCTGGCGAAACTGGGCTGGCGAAGGACGACCTCGTCGAAGGCGCCGACCGGCGCCTCGAGCGCGTTGTGCCACACCTCGAGCGGCGTCTCCCCGAACAGCTCGGAGGCCTCGGCCCACGACTTCAGGTTGTAGGTCTTCTCGCTGTCGCGCGAGTCGACGTTGTTCCAGTGACCACCGGCGACCTTCGTCTCCAGCTCGAAGATCCGTTGCGCGCGCCCCGCGGCGTCGGTGACGCTGGCCAACTCGAACATCCGCGCCACGTGAGCGACGAAGGCCTCGCGGATCGAGGCGAAGTGCTCCTCGCGGTAGTAGCTCTCGTCGGGAAGCGAAAGTCCGCCTTGCTCCAAAATCGTGACGTAGCGATCCGGGTCGCCCGGGTCGTTGTCGACGAAGAGCGCGTAAAAGCCGCCGACGCCGCGGCGTTGGAGTCGACCGATCAACGCGAGCAGCTCGTTGATCGAGGTGACGGCGTTCACCTGGGCCAGGCGATCGACGAGCGGGCCAACCCCGAGGAGGTTGACGCGCTCTTCGTCGAGGAAACTCGAATAGAGGTCGCCGACCTTGCGGGCCTCGCTCCCCTCCGGGGCGGTGCGCGACTCTTCGAGGATCTCGCGGATCGCCAGTTCGGCACCGTCGGCCAGGATGTCGAAGGTCCCGTAGCGCGCCTTGTCCTCGGGCAACGTTGTGCGTTCGAGCCACTCACCGTTCAGATACTCGTAGAGATCGTCCTGCGCGCGAACGCTCGAGGAGAAGTCGGTCGGGTCGAAGCCGGATGAGAGTGGTGGTGACATCACCCGAGAAAGCCTAACGAGGTGCGACGTCGGTCTCGTAGCCCACGGCCACCAGCGCCAATCCGCTGGCCGGCGCCGGAGAGGGCAGATGGTCTCGACTCAGGCTCACGAAGCGTTCCGCGATCGTCGACTCCGCCCGTTTGCCTTGACCGATCTGGACCAGCGCCGAGGTGAGACAGCGCACCATGTTGTGGCAGAACGACTCGGCGCGGATCGTGAACTTCAGCGCGGACGAGCCGTCCGGCGTCAGGGTCCACTCGTCGGCCAAGCGATCCCATCGCGCCTCCAGGACTCGACGCAGTAACGGCTCGTCGGCGAGCGAGTTCGTCGGTCGCCGGCAGAAGGCGCGGAAATCATGCAGGCCGATGATCTCGGCGCTGGCCCGGTTCATGGCTTCTTGGTCCAACGGACCCTGCACCGACCACGACCACTGGTCGGTCAGATCCAATGCCGGCGGTGACGTCTCCAAGACCAGATAGCGGTACTCACGCCAGCTGGCCGAGAAGCGGGCGTGGAAGTCCTGGTCGACCGGTCGGGCCCGGAGTACCTTGATGCGCCCGCGTAGTTGTTGGTTCAGCGAGCGCGTGAGACGATTCGCGTCGGGACCGCGCTTAGTCGAGAAGAGCGTCACCGGCAGATCGACGTGGACCACCTGGGCGAAGGCGTGTACCCCGGCGTCGGTGCGTCCGGCGCCAACGATCAGTGGCTCATCAATTTGCGAGCGTGCTGGCCAGCGTTTCGCGCAGCACGCCGACGACGGTGGTGAACTCGGGTTGGTAGGCGAATCCGGCGAACGCGCGTCCGTCGTAGGCGATATCCAGACGCCAGCGCTGGACGTCTCGGGGTGAATCAGACGAACTCAATGCGCGCCATCGGGGCGTTGTCACCTTGGCGCGGCCCGAGCTTCAAGATCCGCGTGTAGCCGCCGGGGCGGTCGCTGTAACGCGGAGCGATCTCGGTGAAGAGTTTGTGGGTCATGTCCTTGTCGCGGATGAACGCCACGACACGACGATTGGCGTGCACCGATCCCTCGGGTGAGTTCTTCGCCGCGGTCACGACCTTCTCGACGATGGGGCGCAGCGCCTTGGCCTTAGCTTCGGTCGTCACGATCGACTCGGCCGCGATCATCGAGGCGACGAGGTTGCCCATCATCGCCTTCTGGTGGGCGGAGTCGCCACCGAATCGCTTGCCCTTCGTGGGAGTACCGCGCATGGTTAGTCCTCGACTCGCAGCGACAGGCCGCGCTCTTCGAGGCGGTCGTTGACGTCCTTCAGCGAGGTGGCGCCGAAGTTGGTGATCGACGTGAGGTCGCGCTCGGTGGCGTTGACCAACTGCGCGATGGTGTTGATGCCGGCGCGCTTGAGGCAGTTGCGCGAGCGCTCGGTGAGGCCGAGCTCTTCGATGCGGATGTCGAGCTCGCTGGCCGCGGCCTGCGCCGTGCCGACGTCGCCCAACTCCAGAGCCGGCGCCTCGTCGTCGAAGTTGCCGATCAGCTCGACCAGCGAACCCGAGGGTCTTGCCGGCCGAGGCCAGCGCCTCGCGGGGGCTGATCGGATCCGTCGGTCTCGATCTCGATAACCAGGCGGTCGAAGTCCTTGGACTGCTCGACGCGCACGGGCTCGATCTCGAAGCTGACGCGACGAACCGGGGTGAAGATGGCGTCGAGGGGAATGACGCCGATGGTCGAGGATCCCTTGTTGCCCTCGGCCCCGACGTAGCCCTTGCCGCGCTCGACGGTGAGCTCGAAGGTCAGCGCGCTCTTGGCGTTCGTCAGGTAGGCCAGGTGCAGGTCGCCGTTCAGGATCTCCACGTCGGCCGTCGTCGAGAGGTCCGACGCGGTGACCGGGCCCTCGCCGCGCTTGTCGAGGCGCAGCATGACCGGCTCGTCGCTGTGCACCTGCAACAGGAGGTCCTTCAGGTTGAGGCAGATGTCCTGGACGTCCTCTTTGACGCCTTCGATGACACCGAACTCGTGCAGGACGGCGTCGAACTTGACGCGCGTCGCCGCGGCGCCGGGGATCGACGAGAGCAGCGTGCGGCGAAGCGAGTTGCCGAGCGTGTGGCCGAAGCCGGGGTCGAGCGGGCCGATGCCGAAGGACTGACGGTTGTTCACCTCGTCGCCGAGGGCTTCGATGGTGGGGCGCTGGATGATCAACATGGGGACTCCTCTAAGTCTGTGGAAGGTTCGGTTACTTGGAGTACAGCTCGACGATGAGCTGCTCCTTGATCGACTCGTCGATCTGTTCGCGTTGCGGGACGATGCGCACGGTGACGCTGAAGCCACCGTCGCCGGTCTCGAGCCAACCGGGGACGGTGCGGTCCAGCACGTCGAGGTTGCGCTTCACGTTGAAGTTCTCGCGGGTGACGTTCTTCAGGGCAATGACTTCGCCGGGGCGAACGCGGTACGACGGGATGTTGACGCGCTTGCCGTCGATGGTCACGTGACCGTGACGAACGAACTGGCGGGCCTGGGCGCGAGACGCGCCCCACCCGGCGCGGTACGCGATGTTGTCGAGACGCAGCTCGAGGAACTGCAGCAGGTTCGTACCGGTCATGCCCGGTCGGCGGCTGGCCTCTTCGTAGAGGTTGCGGAACTGCTTTTCCAGCAGGCCGTAGATGCGGCGGGCCTTCTGCTTCTCGCGCAGCTGGGTCAGGTACTCCGAACCCTGGCGCTGGCGGTCACGACCGTGCATGCCCGGCGGGAAGGCGCGCGTCTGGCGATCCGAGTTCTCCGCGACGGGGCACTTCAGGGTGAAGCAGCGCTCGCCCTTCAGGTAGAGCTTGGTGCGCTCACGTCGACAGAGGCGACAGACGGGTCCGGTGTAACGAGCCATGACTAACCCCTACGACGCTTCTTGGGGCGACACCCGTTGTGCGGCAGTGGCGTGACGTCCTTGATGGCGACCACTTCGATGCCGGCCGCGGCGATCGAACGGATGGCGGTCTCGCGACCCGATCCCGGTCCGCGCACCAAGCACGTCGACCTTCTTGACGCCGTGCTCCATCGCGGCGCGCGCGCACTTCTCGGCGGCGAGCTGTGCGGCGTACGGCGTCGACTTACGCGAACCCTTGAAGCCGACCTGACCGGAACTGGCCCAGGAGAGCACGTTGCCCTCGGGGTCCGAGATCGACACGATCGTGTTGTTGAACGAGCTCTTGATGTGCGCGACGCCGAAGGCGACGTTCTTGCGCTCCTTCTTGCGACCCTTGCGAACCGTATTCGGCTTAGCCATTACTTCGTTACCTTCTTCTTACCGGCGACGGTGCGCTTGGGTCCCTTGCGGGTGCGCGCGTTGGTGCGGGTGCGCTGACCGCGAACGGGCAGGCCCTTGCGGTGACGGATCCCCTGCAGGCAGTTGATCTCCATCTTGCGCTTGATGTCTTGGGCGACGTCGCGGCGAAGGTCACCTTCGACGGTGACGTTCTGGTCGATGTAGGCGCGAAGCTTGTTGACGTCGGCTTCGCTGAGGTCCTTCACGCGCGTCGACTCGTCCACGCCGGTCGCGGCGCAGATCTGTTGGGCGATGGTCGGACCGACGCCAAAGATGTAGGTGAGGGCGATCACCGTGCGCTTGTCGCGCGGGATGTCCACTCCAGCAATACGGGCCATGTTCTTCTCCTAGCCCTGGCGCTGCTTGTGGCGGGGCTGTTCGCAGATCACCCGGACGACGCCGGACCTGCGAATGACCTTGCACTTTTCACACATGGGCTTGACGCTTGCGCGAACCTTCATGTTTCTCTTTCTCGATCTTCTGGAACTGGAGCTATTTGTAGCGGTAGGTGATGCGACCGCGGGTCATGTCGTACGGGGTGATCTCTACCTGGACCTTGTCCCCGGGAAGAATGCGAATGCGGTGCATGCGCATCTTTCCTGAGCTGTGCGCGAGGACGGTATACCCGTTCTCTAGTTCGACGCGAAACATGGCGTTTGGTAGAGGCTCGACGACGGTCCCCTCAACGGTAAACGCGTCTTCCTTTGGCTTGCTCAGGTTCTTTCTCCTTGTAATGACACGGCGGGACGTGAAAGAACAAAAACTCCTTCACGGATGGACCTCGAGGCACGCCAAGAGGTCGGCTGACAATTCTACCAAAATTTTGGCAAAACGCAAAATTCAGCCCGAATTCGCCCCGTCGAGACGAACTGGTCCATCCATCATAGTGGTCGAGGAAGTGACCCGAGACCCTAGTGCTCATCCGGAAAATGCCCCCATGCTGGATAGATGGGGGCAATGGGTCAATCACTGTCGAGTGAACCACTCTCTCGCGATGAGTGTCTGCGTCTTCTGGGCGAAGCGGACATCGCGCGTGTCGTGCTCTCACTCGGCGCCCTGCCGGCCGCATTGCCAGCTCGCATCGCGCTGTCGAAAGGCGATCATTTGGTCATCTCGAGCCGGGAGCACGCGGTGCTGTCGGCGGCGCGGCGCGGTGACGTCGTCTCGGTGCAGATCGACGGAGTCGACGGCGACGACAACACCTGGTCCGTGATGGTCACGGGAATCGCCGACTCGGTCCCGCTCGACCGGGACGAATCGGCGAAGATCACGCGGATTGCCGAACGTGGTGCCAAGCTGGTGACGCTTCCACTCACCGTCGTCACCGGGCAAAGGGGCCACTGAGCGAATTCCGTCAGTTTCGAACTGTGGAAGGATTCGATGAGTGGCGTTCCATAAGATCAACGATCCGCAGCGACTCCACGCGCTGATCGACGCCATCTTGCTCATCGAGACCGACGCTGACCTCGACGGACTGCTCTCGCCGCATCATCGAGGCGGCCAGCCAACTGGTGGGCGCACGCTACGGCGCCCTCGGGGTCATCTCGCGCGACGGCACCACGCTGTCACGCTTCATCACCTACGGACTGGACCATGAACAACGCGCGGCCATCGGGGCCGAACCCCACGGCCGACGGGCTGCTCGGCGAGATCATCCGACGCAGCGAACGACGCTTGCGCATCGACGATCTGACCCGACACCCGAGCTCCGTCGGGCTTCCCGGCGAACCATCCCCCGATGACGCGATTCCTCGGGGTGCCGGTGGCGACCGGGGACGGCCATGTCTTCGGCAACCTCTACCTCACCGATCCGTCGACGGCGAGCCGTTCAGCGATGAGGACGAGCAGCTCATCGAAGCCTTCGGCCGGGCCGCCGGACTGGTCATCGATCAAGAGAACGCTGCGATCGAACCTGCGCGAATTGACACTCTCCGAAGAGCGCGAGCGCCTGGCGCGCGACCTGCACGATACCGTCATCCAACGTCTCTTCGGTGTCGGACTCGCGCTGCAGATCTCGCTGCCCGCGATCGTCGACGACGACGTGCGCGGTCGCATCAACAACGTGCTCGACGAACTCGACACGACGATTCACGAGATTCGCACGACGATCTTCGAGATCGACCAAGACCACCCCGTCGGACGAGACCCTCGAAGAGCGAGTGCACGCGCTGTCGAGCGAGGTCGAGTCTCGCCTCGGCGTGCGCGTCGACGTGAAGGTGGCGGCCGGCATCGACGACGACGTCGGACGCACAGTGTGCGCACCAATGCGTCCAGGCCGTTCGCGAGATCCTCTCGAACGTCGTTCGACACTCCCAGGCGACCGCGGTCGAATGCGAATCGACACCGACGGAGAACTCATCGAGGTCGATCGTGCGCGACAACGGGGTCGGCTTCGTACCCAACATCGGATCCGGTCGCGGCGTGCGCAACCTGGCATCGCGCGCCCGCGAGCTCGGCGGCGACTGCACCATCAACTCGATAATCGGCGGCGGCACCACGGTGCGCTGGACAGCGAAACGGAGGGTGTGAAATGATCGGACTGCTGCTGGTCGACGATCACGAGATCGTGCGTCGCGGACTTCGCGAACTCTTCGAAGTCCGAGGACGACCTTCACGTCGTGGCCGCAAGCCGGCTCGCTCGACGAAGCGCTCGCGCTCGACCTCACCGACGTCGACGTGGCCGTGCTCGACGTGCGCCTGCCCGACGGCAGCGGCGTCGACCTCTGTCGACAGTTGCGCGCGCTGCGTCCCGAACTGGCCTGTCTGATGCTGACGTCGTTCGCCGACAACGAAGCGCTCAACGCCTCGTACCTCGCCGGCGCGCGCGGCTACGTCTTGAAGAACGTCCGCGGCGACGAGCTGATCACGTCGATCCGTCGAGTCGCCAACGGCGAGATGCTGCTCACGCCCGAGCAGATCGGCGCGCGCCAAGGAACGACTGCGTGCGTCAGATCACCGAAGACATCCGCCTCGAAAGTCTCAGTCCGCAGGAGCGTCGGATTCTCGATCTCTTGAGCGAGGGACTCAGCAATCGCGAGATCGCCGACGCCATGTTCCTCGCCGAGAAGACGGTCAAGAACTACGTGTCGAACCTGCTCGCCAAACTAGGTTTCCAGCGTCGCACCGAAGCCGCGCTCTTCGCCCAACGCCAGCAGGACCGCGCGCACCCGAAGGACTAGGCGGCGGTGAAGACTTCGGGACCGTGGTCGGTGACCGCGATGGTGTGTTCGAAGTGCGCCGAGAGTTGAGCCGTCCTGGGTCATGACGCTCCAGCCGTCGTCCAGCATGTAGGTCTCGTAAGCCGCCGACGTTCACCATCGGCTCGATGGCGAAGACCATGCCCTCTTTCAGGGTCGGCCCCGGCGTGCCCGGCCAGTAGTTGGGCACCTGGGGCTCTCGTGCATCTCGGTGCCGATGGCGTGGCCGACGTACTCGCGCACGACCGAGTACCCCGCCGCCTCGGCGACCTTCTGCACCGCGCGACCGACCTCGTTGAGCCGGTTGCCCTTTTTCAGTTGATCGATGCCGGCCCACAGCGAGCGCTCGGTCACGTCGATGAGGCGCTGCGCCTCGTCGCTGATGTCCCCGACGCCGGCGGTGTAGGCGGCGTCGCCGTGATAGCCCTCGACGATCGCCCCGCAGTCGACCGAGATGATGTCACCCTCGCGCAGCACGTAGTCCCCGGGGATGCCGTGCACGATCATGTCGTTGGGACTGGTGCAGATGACGGCCGGGAAGCCGTGGTAGTTGAGGAAGTTCGATCGCGCGCCGCGCTTGGCCAGGACTTCGGCGGCGACTTCGTTGAGTTGCGTGGTCGTCACGCCCGGTCGGATCGCCGCGCGGGTCGCCTCGTGCATCTCGGCGACGACCTTGCCGGCCTTGCGCATCTTGTTCAGTTCGTCCGCCGAGCGCCTCACGCCAGGCCCCGCTCGTGGACCGCCTTCATGATCTCGTCGGTCACGTCCTCGGGACTCTGGTCGCCGTCGACGGTGACCAGCAGTCCGCGCGAGGCGTAGAACGCGAGGAGCGGTTCGGTGTCGCGTTCGTAGTTCATCAGTCGGGTGCGGATCGCTTCGGGGTAGTCGTCGGTGCGTTGGATGACGTCACCGCCGCAGTTCGAGCAGGTGCCCGAGATCGCTTCGATGTCGGTGTCCTTGTAGGTCGTGCCGCACTCCTGGCAGACGCGTCGCGACGAGAGCCGCTGGGTCACCAGTTCGATCGGCACGTCGAGGTTGATGCAGAGCTTGATGCCGTCGTCGCCGAGCATGGCTTCGAGCGCCTCGGCCTGACCGATGGTGCGCGGAAAGCCGTCGAGCAGGACGCCGCGTTGGGCGTCGGGCTGTCGGAAGCGCTCTTCCACGAGCTGGTTCACGATGTCGTCCGAGACCAGTTCGCCGGCCTCGAGGATCGAGGCGACCTGGTTGCCCAGTTCGTTGCCGGCCTTCACCGCGGTGCGCAGGATGTCGCCGGTCGAGACGTGGGGGATGCCGTACTTCTCAGAGAGCACCGTGGACTGGGTTCCCTTGCCGGCGCCCTGTTTACCCAGGACGATCAGATTTAGACGTGGCGACATGACTACCGCTTCAGGAAGCCTTCGTAGTTACGCATCATGAGCTGGCTGTCGATCTGGCGCATGGTCTCCAAGGCGACACCCACGGCGATCAGCAAGGTCGTGCCGTAGTACGGGAAGCGGTTGATGTTCCACAGCGCCATGAGGATGCTCGGCACGACGGCCACCGAGGCCAGGAAGAAGGCCCCGACCACGGTGATGCGCGAGAGCATCTTGGCGAAGTACTTCTCGGTCGGCATGCCCGGACGGATGCCCGGCACGAAGCCGCCCTGTTGGCGAAGCATCTCGGCCTGCTGGTGCGGCTCGAAGGCGATGTAGACGTAGAAGAAGGTGAAGGCCACGATCAACACGAAGTCCGAGATGATGTAGAAGAAGCTCGTCGGGTGCAGTGAGGAGTTCACGAAGTTGGTGAAGCTGGCCCACGGCACGATGTTGCTCAAGAGGATCGGGATGTAGAGCACCGACGAGGCGAAGATGATCGGGATAACCCCGGACTGGTTGACCTTGAGCGGGATGTACGTCGAGTTCCCGCCCATCTCCTTTCGACCGACGACCCGTCGGGCGAAGGTGACCGGGATGCGCCGCTGTCCGTTGTCCATGAAGACGATCAGGACCAGCAGGGCGATCGAGACCAAGAGCAGGACCACGAACTTGACCGGGCCACCCTCGTCTAAGACGGCGTGGCCGCCCGACGGGATGCCGGCCACGACGTTGGCGAAGATCAAGAGGCTCATGCCCTGGCCGATGCCGCGCTGGGTGATCAGCTCGGCGAGCCACATGACGAAGGCCGTGCCGGCGGTCATGATGGCGACCATGAAGAGCCCCAGGGCCAGGCTGAACTTGGGGATGAGGTCGATGTTGAAGCCGAGCAGCGCCTGGTCGTGACCGTGGAAGGCGTAGATGAGTCCGGTCGACTGCAACAGCGCCAGCCCGATGGTCAGATAGCGCGTCGTCTGGGTGATCTTCTTCTGACCGACGGCGCCCTGGTCGCGCCACTGGGTGAGCTTGGGGATGACGGTCGTGAGGAGTTGGATCACGATGGAGCTCGTGATGTAGGGCATGACGCCGAGTCCGAAGACCGCGAGTCGGGTCAGCGCGCCACCGGAGAAGAGGTTCAAGAAGCCGAGCACGCCACTGGCGCCGGCCTTGGCCTGGAGGTCCTGGACCTGGCTCCAGCTGACCCCGGGGATCGGGATGTTGGCACCGGCCTGGTAGAGGCAGATGATGCCGATCGTGAACAGCACCTTGTTGCGAAGGTCTGGTACGCGAAAGATGTTCCCGAGTCTGCGCAGCATTGTCGGACCTTAGCGGTTCTGGTGCTGGTTGCCCGATGCCGGAGGGCGAACGGCGAAGGGCAGGGCCACTTCGTTCGTCGTGCCACCCGCGGCCTCGATGGCGGCCTTGGCCGACGCCGAGAATCGGTGCGCCGATACGTTCAACTTCGTCGTCAGTTCACCGCGACCGAGGACCTTCACGAAGTCCTTGCGTCGCGCGAGCCCGCGCTCGACGATGACCTCGAGCGTGACGTCAGTGACGCCGAGGGCCGCGAGGGCGTCGAGGTTGACGGGCGTGTACTCGACGCGGAACGGGTTGGTGAAGCCCTTCAGCTTGGGGATGCGCTGGAGGAGCGGCAACTGGCCGCCCTCGAAGCCGGCCGGGATCTGTGCGACGGGCCTTCTGGCCCTTGGTGCCGCGACCGGCCGTCTTGCCGCCGCGACCACCGATACCACGACCGACGATCTTCTTGCGCTTGATCGAGCCTTCGGGTGACTTGAGATCGTGCAACTTCATTCGTTGACCTCTTCTACTTTCACGAGGTGCGGTACCCGAGCGATCATCCCGTGGATCTCGGGACGATCGGGCAGCACGTTGGATTGGCCAATGCCGCGAAGACCGAGCGCGCGCAGTGTTCCGCGGTGCTTGGGCTTGGTGGCGATGCCGGAGCGAATCTGGGTGACCTTCAACATTACGAGCCCTCCGTGACCTTGAACAGGTCGCCCTCGCGTTGACGTTCGCGATACGCCCGAAGGGTCCCGCTGGGGATGACGTGGTCGGCCGGCTTGTCGCGCGAGGCGGCGATCTCCTCGGGGCGACGCAGCTGCTTGAGGCCCTCGATCGTGGCGTGGGCCACGTTGATGCCGTTGGAAGAGCCGAGGGACTTGGCGATGATGTCCTTCACGCCGGCCATCTCGAGGATGGCGCGCGCGGCCCCGCCGGCGATGACGCCGGTACCGGGAGCGGCCGGCTTCATCAGGACGCGGCCGGCGCCGGAGGCGCCGAGGACCGGGTAGACGATGGTCGTGCCGGCCAGGGGCACGTCGAAGAGGTTCTTGCGCGCCTCTTCGATGCCCTTTTGCACCGCGAGCCCGGCCTCCTTGGCCTTGCCGTAGCCGAGACCGACGCGGCCCTTGCCGTCGCCGATCACCATCAGCGCGGTGAAGGAGAACCGACGTCCACCCTTCACGACCTTCGAGACGCGGTTCACCTTGATGGTGCGCTCTTCGAACTGTTCCAGGTCAGCCATCAAAACTCCAGTCCGGCGGCGCGAAGGGTGTCGGCGAACGCCGCCACCCGGCCGTGATAATCGAATCCGCCGCGGTCGAAGACGACGGCGGTGATGTTGAGCCTCTTTGGCGCGAGTGGCGAGCAGTTCGGCGACGGCCTTGGCGCCGGCGATGTTGCCGCCGCTGGTCGTCTTGAGATCGGCCTCGACCGACGAGGCCGCGGCCAGCGTGCGACCGGCCACGTCATCGATGATCTGGGCCGAGATGTGCTTGTTGGTTCGCGAGACGGCGACGCGCGGGCGCTCGGCCGTGCCCGAGAGGCGACGGCGGATGCGCTTGTGACGACGCTTGCGTAACTCCAGTGTGGTCCGTGCCATTACTTCGCAGCCTTTCCAGCCTTGCGCACTACTCGTTCTCCGAGGTAGCGCACGCCCTTGCCCTTGTAGGGCTCGGGCTTACGGATCTTGCGGATGGACGCGGCCACTTGGCCGACGGCCTCCTTGTCGGCGCCCTTCACGATGACGCGCGTGGGCAGCGGCACCTCGAAGGTGATCCCGTCGGGTGCGGTGAACTTGACGGGGTGGCTAGAAGCCCAGGGCGAGGTCGAGCACGCCCGGTCCCCCGTTGGCGGCGCGATAGCCCACGCCGATGATCTCGAGCTCCTTGGACCAGCCGTCGGTCACGCCGATCACCATGTTGGCGATCAACGTACGCGTGAGCCCGTGCAACGAGCGGTACTGCGTCTCGTCGTTCAGGCGTGACACGCTCAGTACGTCGCCGGTCTGGCTGAGCGTGATGCCGTCGGGGATCACCCGGCTCATGGTGCCGTTCGGGCCCTTGACGGTGGCGACGCCGTCGGCGACGGTGACGCTCACACCATGTGGGCACGGTGATGGGGTTGTTACCGATTCGCGACATCAGCGGACCTCCCGGTTGCGGGGACTACCAGACATAACAGAGCACCTCGCCGCCGAGCTTGGCCTTGCGGGCTTCGCGGTCGGTCATCAGGCCGTGGCTGGTCGAGACGACGGCCACGCCGACGCCGCCGAGCACTTTGGGCATCTGGTCGGACTTCTTGTAGATGCGAAGGCCCGGCTTGGAGACGCGCTTGATGCCGATGATCGTCTTCTTGCGGTCCTCGGAGTACTTGAGGGTGATCTCCAGCTGGTTGCCGGGCTTGCCGTCGACCTTGGAGACGGTGAAGCCGGCGATGAAGCCCTCGCGCTCGAGGACCTTGGCCAGGTTCTCCTTCAACTTCGAACTGGGCATCTTCACGGTGTCGAACATGGCGGAGTTCGCGTTGCGGATCCGCGTGAGCATGTCGGCGATGGGGTCGGTCATGGTCATGATCTCCTACCAACTCGCCTTGGTCACGCCGGGGATCTCGCCGGCGTGCACCATCTGCCGCAAGCAGATACGGCACAGGCCGAACTTGCGGTACACCGATCGCGGTCGACCGCACCGTTCACAACGCGTGTAGGCACGCGTCGAGAACTTCGGGGTCTTCTGCTGCTTGATTCGAAGAGCTTTCTTCGCCATATTTACTTGTTCTCCTGCTTGAAGGGGAAGCCGTACGCGCGCAAAAAGGCGCGGCCCTGCTCGTCGTTCGTGGCCGTGGTGACGATGGTGATGTCGAAACCACGCGCCGCGTCGATCTTGTCGTAGTCGACCTCGGGGAAGATCAACTGGTCGTTGATGCCGAACGTGTAGTTGCCGTGTCCGTCGAAGGACTTCGGCGACAGCCCGCGGAAGTCGCGGATTCGCGGGATGGCCAGGCTGAGGAGCCGGTCGAAGAACTCCCAGGCACGGTCCCCGCGCAGCGTCACCTTCACGCCGATGGGCTGTTCCTCACGGAGCTTGAAGCTCGCGATCGACTTCTTCGCGCGCGTCACGACGGGCTTTTGGCCGGTGATCAGTTCGAGGTCGCGCTGGGCGCCCTCGAGCAACGAGGCCTGCTGCGTGGCCTTGCCGACCCCGGAGTTGAGGACGATCTTGGTGAGGCGCGGTACCTGCATGATGTTGTCGAGGCCGAGTTCTTCTTTGAGCGCTTGACGAATCTCTTCGTCGAAGCGGACCTTGAGACGTGGTCGGGTGGTGGTCGTCATAGGACCTCCCCGCACTTGCGACAGACGCGCAGCTTCTCGCCTTCGTCGCCGGTCTTGTAACCGACCTTGGCCGGTCCCTTGTGGTTGTCGCACCACAGCGCGACGTTGCTCGCGTCGAGCGGCATCAGCTTGTCGATGATGCCGGCCTGCATGGTCGAGCCGGCCTGCTTGGTGTGGCGCTTGGCGATGTTGAGGCCGTCGAGGATCACCTTGTTGGCCCCCGGCATCGCCTCTTCGACGTGGGCCCGCTCGCCGCGGAACTTGCCGGCCAAGACGAACACTTCGTCACCTTTACGGATTTTCATTACAGCACCTCCGGTGCCAGGGAAATGATTCGCATGAACTTCTTGTCGCGCAGTTCGCGCCCCACGGGACCGAAGATGCGCGTACCGCGCGGCTGGAGCTGGTCGTTGATCAGCACCGCGGCGTTCTCGTCGAACTTGATGTAGGAACCGTCGGGACGACGCTTCTCCTTGGACGTGCGAACGACGACGCAGCGCACCACGTCGCCCTTCTTCACGGCGGCGCCGGGGATCGCTTCTTTCACGGTGGCGATGAAGACGTCACCGATCGAGGCGTAGCGACGGCGCGATCCACCGAGCACGCGGATGCACAGGACTTCCTTGGCTCCGCTGTTGTCGGCGACCTTGAGTCGGGACTCTCTTGTTGGATCATCGCGCACGCTCCACGACTTCGGTGAGGCGCCAGCGCTTCAGCTTCGACAGCGGTCGGGTCTCTTGGACGCGAACCTTGTCGCCGATCTTGGCTTCGTTCTTCTCGTCGTGCACGTAGAGCTTCTTGGTGCGCTGGACGGTCTTGCCGTAGCGGGGGTGCGACACTCGTTCGTTCACCGCGACGACCAGCGTCGAGTTCATCTTGTCCGAGACGACGATGCCCTCGCGGACCTTGCGGGGGTTGACCCGCGTTTGTTTCGTTCGAGTCAGACATGACTACTCACCTTCTCCTTGGGCCTCGGCGGCCGCGATCTCGCGTTCGCGCGCGAACGTCGAAAGTCGCGCGATGTCGCGGCGCACCTCGTTGAGACGCGCCGAGTTGTCGAGCTGACCGGTGGCGAGCTGAAAGCGCATGTTGAAGAGCTCGCGGCGCGACTCGGCGAGGCGTTCCAGCAGTTCGCGGTCGCCCAGGATTCGCATCTCGGCGATTCGTTCACGGGTCTTCGGCCATCAGATGCTCACTTCCGGGGTTCCGTGCGTGCCGGGACGGACGACGAATTTGGCCTTGATCGGCAACTTCTGAATGGCGCGCTCCATGGCGGCGCGCGCCAGGGCCTCGTCGACGCCACCGAGTTCGAACATGATGCGGCCGGGCTTCACCACGGCGACCCAGTGTTCGGGGTTGCCCTTACCGGAGCCCATGCGGGTCTCGGCCGGCTTCTGCGTGACGGGCTTGTCGGGGAAGACGCGGATCCAGACCTTGCCGCCGCGCTTCACGTGACGGGTCATCGCGATACGGGCCGCCTCGATCTGGCGCGCGGTGATCCAGCCCCGTTCCAGGGCCTGGATGCCGAAGTCGCCGAAGTTCAGCTCGACGCCGCCCTTGGCGTTGCCGCCACGACGTCCGCGCTGTTGCTTGCGGTGCTTGACCTTGCGGGGCATCAACATGGTTACTCGGCGTCCTTCCTGAAGTGCGGCGTGTCGTTGTGCTCTTGGGCCGTACGACGCTCGATCTCTTCTTCGACGCTGAGCTGGGCCTCGACCTCGGGGGTCACGGCCAACAGGTCGACGGACTCGACGTCGTCGCCGTCGACGACGACCTCTTCGACGACGTCCTCCACGACCGGCTCGGCCTCGACGCGACGGCGTCCGCCACCGGCGCGCACGACACCCTTGGGCGCCGAACTGCCGACCGAGGGCCCGACGGGCATGGCGTCGCCGGCGGCCATGGCGGCCTCGCGGACGATCTTCTCGTCGTTGGTCAACTGGTAAGGCAGGATGTCGCCCTTGTAGATCCACACCTTCACGCCGATGCGACCGGTCGAGGTGCGGGCCTCGCGGAATCCGTAGTCGATGTCGGCGCGCAGCGTGTGCAGCGGCACGCGGCCCTCGCGGTAGGACTCGCGGCGCGACATCTCCGCGCCACCGAGACGACCCGAGGCCTGGATCTTGACGCCCATGGCGCCGGCCTTCTGCACGGTCTGGATACCGCGCTTCATGGCGCGTCGGAAGGCCACGCGACGAAGCAGCTGGTCACAGATTCCCTGGGCGATCAAGGCGGCGTCCAGTTCGGGCTGCTTGATCTCTTGGATGTTCAAAGAGATCTTGTTCTTCTGGCCGGTGATCTTCTCGAGGTCCTTCTTCAGACGCTCGGCCTCGGCGCCGCGACGTCCGATGACGATGCCCGGACGCGCCGTGTGGATGTCCACGCGGATGCGGTCCGAGTTGCGCTCGATCTCGATGCGACTGACCGCGGCGCTCTCGAGCTGCCTGGTCAGGTAGTCGCGAATCTTCCAGTCCTCGATGACGAGGTCCTTGTAGCCGCGCTCCTTGAACCAACGCGACTTCCAGTCCGTCGTGATCCCGAGTCGGAAACCGTAGGGGTTTACCTTCTGACCCATTACTTCGTCTCCTCAGTCGGTGTCGTTCGAATCTGTCTCGGCGGCCGGTTCGTCGGCGGGCGTCTCGCCAGCGGGTGTCTCTTCAATTGGTGTTTCGTCGACTGGTGCTTCGTCGGCCGGCGCTTCCTCAAATGATCCGTCGACCGAGTCGTCGGCGGCCCAGGCGTCGGCCACGCCGTCCACCTCGACGAGGTCCTCGACCGGCGTGTCGACGGTGTCGAACTCCATGAGGTCGGTCTCGTTGGCCTCGTCCTCGATGGCGTTGGCGTTGGCCTCGGCCTCCAGGGCTTCGTTCTCGGCCGCTTCGACGGCGGCGGTCTCGCGCTTGTTCAGACTGGCCTGTTGGTCGGCGCGGCGGCGCGAGGACGCGACGCGTCGCGTGCGCGACACGGCGGCCTGGGCGCGTGCGCGCGTTGCGCAGCGTCTCGAGGCGCTCGTCGTCGAGTCGGCGTCACGATGACCGTGATGTGACAGGAACGCTTGCAGATCTTGCCGGCGCGTCCGCGCGCGCGGGGCGTGAAGCGCTTCATGGTGATGCCCTCGTCGGCGTAGGCGGCCGAGACGAAGAGCTCGTCGGCCTGCATGGCGTCGTTGGTGACGGCGTTGGCGACGGCCGAGGCCAGGACCTTGCCGATCACGTCGGCGGCCTCACGGGTCGTGCCGGCGAGGATCTCGCGCGCGGTGGTGACGTCCTCGCCGCGGATGAGGTTCAAGACGACGCGCGCCTTGCTCGGCGGACATGTGATAGCCGCGCAGCGTGGCGCGGGTGCCGGGGCGTTCGTTCAGTTTGGGACCGGTCATCAGCGCTTACCCGTCTTTTCCTGGCCGGCGTGGAAGCGGAAGGTTCGCGTCGGCGCGAACTCCCCCAGCTTGTGGCCGACCATCGACTCGTTCACGAAGACCGGGACGTGGCGACGGCCGTCGTGCACGGCGAAGGTGTGCCCGACCATGTCGGGGATCACCGTCGAACGACGGCTCCAGGTCTTGATGACCTTCTTCTCGTTCGCCGCGTTCATCGCGTCCACCTTCTTCAAGAGGTGGGCATCGATGAAGGGACCCTTTTTGAGACTTCGTGACATTCTCTACCTACCTCCGCGCGCCGCGTCCACGGCGACGACGAATAATTAATGCGTCTGATGTCTTTGGCAGACGCGTACGACCTTCGGGCTGACCCCACGGCGAGACCGGGTGACGTCCACCGGACGTCTTGCCTTCGCCACCACCGAGGGGGTGGTCGACCGGGTTCATGGCCACACCGCGCGTCTGGGGGCGGATGCCCTTCCAGCGGTTGCGTCCGGCCTTACCGATCGAGGTGAGTTCGTGCTCGGAGTTGCCGACGACGCCGAGCGTGGCGCGACAGTCGATGGGGACGCGGCGCATCTCGGTCGAGGGCAGACGCAACGTGGCGTAGGCGCCCTCTTTGGCGACGATCTGCACGCCCATGCCGGCGCTGCGGGCCATCTTGCCGCCGCCGCCGGGGCGCAGTTCGACGTTGTGGACCGTGGAACCGGTCGGGATGAAACGCATGGGCAGGGCGTTGCCGGTACGGATGTCGGCCTTGGGACCGCTCTCGACCATGTCGTCGACCTTGAGGCCGTTGGGCGCGAGGATGTAGCGCTTCTCGCCGTCGAGGTAGTGCAGCAGCGCGATGCGACAGGTGCGGTTCGGGTCGTATTCGATGGCCGCGACGCGCGCGGGTATGGCGTCCTTGTTGCGCTTGAAGTCGATGATGCGGTACTGCTGCTTGTGGCCGCCGCCGCGGTGACGCGAGGTCTTGCGGCCGTAGTTGTTGCGGCCGCCGGTCTTGGGCTTGGAGTCCAGCAGGGACTTCTCGGGCAGCGTCTTGGTGATATCGGCGAAGTCCGAGACCGTCTGGAAGCGGCGACCGGGGCTGGTGGGTTTGCGTTGACGTAGCGCCATGGTCGTCCTTAGTTCTCGAAGAGGTTGATCGTGTCACCGGCTCGCAGGGTGACGATGGCCCGCTTCGTGCCCGGGCGCATGCCCACGACACCGGTGCGACGGTTGCGCGTCGACTTACCCTTGCGGTTGAGAGTGTTGACGTTGGTGACCTTCACGTTGAAGGTCCGCTCGACGGCGTTACGCACGTCGACCTTGGTCGAGCGCGGGTCCACGACGAAGACGTAGGTGCCCTTGTCCATCAGGGCGTAGGTCTTCTCCGAGACGACGGGGCGAATCAGGACGCTCATGGCATCGCGCATCAGCTGTTCTCCTTCAGGGTCGGCAACGTCGCGTCGGTGAAGAGGATCCAGTCGCAGTCGAGGACGTCGTAGGCGTTGACCTCACCGGCGTCGATGGTCTTCACGTTCATGAGGTTCCGGAACGAGCGAAGCGCCGTCGCGTCGTCGCGGCCCAGCACCACCAAGATCTTCCCGTCGAGCTCGAGCGCGTCCAACGCGGTGATCGCGTCCTTGGTGCGGGGCGTCTCCCACGCGGCGAAGCTGTCGACGACGGCGACGCGCTCCATCGAGGCGCGGTCCGACAGCGCGGAGTACAGCGCCAGGCGGATCATCTTCTTGGGCGTCTTCTGGTCGTACTTACGCGGCTTGGGTCCGAGCGCGATGCCACCGCCCGGGTAGTGCGGCGCGCGGATGGTCCCCTGACGGGCCCCGCCGGTGCCCTTCTGGTTGAAGGGCTTGCGGCCACCACCGCGGACCTCTTTGCGGGTCTTGGTCGACTGGGTGCCCGAGCGCTTGGCGGCCAGTTGCGCCTTGATCACCTGGTGCAGCACGGCCATGTTGGGCTCGATGCCGAAGAACGTCGGCTCGAGCTCGACCGTGCCGAGTTCGGTCCCGTCGAGGGACTTGCGCTTCACCGAGCGCTTGGCGGGCTCGGGTCGGTCCTTCTTGATCGGACCACGAAGGGTAAAGACGTCGGTCATCGGGTGCCTCCGGCCTTCATCGGGTTCTTCACCGACGTGCGCAGCACCACGGTGCCGCCGCGCGGGCCGGGGACGGCGCCCTTGACGAGCACCAGGTGGCGCTCGACGTCGACGGAGATCACTTCGAGGTTCGTCGTGGTCACCTGACCGCCGCCCATGCGACCGGCCATCTTCGTTCCTTTGAAGACGCGACCGGGCGTGGCGCAGGCGCCGATGGAACCGGGCGCGCGGTGGTGCTTGTGGTTACCGTGCGCGCCGCCCTGGCCCGAGAAGTTGTGGCGCTTCATGCCACCGGCGAAGCCCTTGCCCTTGGCGACGGCGGTGGCGTCGATCATCTCGCCCGTTTCGAAGGCGTCGGCGAGGATCTCCTGGCCGACCTCGTAGCCGGTGACGTCATCGAGGCGCAGCTCCACCAGTTTCTTGCCGGGCGTGACGCCGGCCTTTTCGAAGTGGCCGAGTTCGGGCTTGGAGAGGGTCGAGGTGCGCCGCGTTCCCCAGGTCACCTGGACGGCCGAGTAGCCCTCCTTCTCCGGGGTCTTCACCTGCACGATGCGAGCGGGGCTGACGCGTACGACCGTCACCGGGATGGCCCGGTTCTGGGCGTCCCAGACCTGGGTCATGCCCACCTTCTCGCCGACGATCGCTTTGGTCGCCACGTGTGCCTCTTTCTTCCTCTGCGCGTCGGTTGCCGACACACAGACGCTCCGCCGGGTAACGAAACCCGAACGGAGCGCTCGACTGGTTTGGTTCAGCGTTCCCCAAAGGGCAACTGAACACTTCTTTTTTCCGCCCGAACTGCTTTATGGGGGCTATCTAACGGTACACCATCGGGCCCCGCGCGCGCAAAGGCGCGCGGGGTCGATGGTGATCAGACTTGGCGAATCTTGATCTCGATGTCGACACCGGCCGGGAGGTCGAGTCGCTGGAGCGAGTCGACGGTCTTGGCGGTGTGGTCCACGATGTCCAAAAGACGCTTGTGCACGCGCATCTCGAAGTGCTCGCGCGAGTCCTTGTGCTTGTGGGGTCCACGAACGACGGTGTAGCGGTGCTTCTCGGTGGGCAGTGGCACGGGGCCCTGCACCCTCGCGTTCGTGCGCTCGACCGTCTGGACGATCTTCGCGGTGGACTGGTCCAGGACGCCGTGGTCGAAGGCCTTCAGCCGGATGCGAATCATTTGTCGGTTGTCGGCCATGAACTAACTACTTCAGGATCTTGACGACGCGACCGGAACCGACGGTGCGGCCACCTTCGCGGATGGAGAAGGTGAGACCCTCTTCCATGGCGATCGGCTTACCCAGGGTCACGGTCATCTCGGTGTTGTCCCCGGGCATGACCATCTCGGTGCCCGAGGGCAGCTCGATGGTGCCGGTGACGTCGGTCGTGCGGAAGTAGAACTGCGGACGGTAGTTCGCGAAGAACGGCTTGTGACGGCCGCCCTCTTCCTTGGTGAGCACGTAGACCGAGGCCTCGAAGTTGGTGTGCGGGCGTGATGGTGCCGGGCTTGCACAGCACCTGGCCGCGCTCGACGTCTTCCTTCTTCGTGCCGCGCAGCAGCGCGCCGAGGTTGTCGCCGGCCTGTCCCTGGTCGAGGAGCTTGCGGAACATCTCGATGCCGGTGACGACGGTCTTGGTCGTCGGGCGAAGGCCCACGATCTCGACCTCGTCGCCGACCTTCACGACGCCCTGCTCGACCTTGCCGGTGACGACGGTGCCACGCCCGGTGATGGACATGACGTCCTCGATCGACATGAGGAACGGCTTCTCGGTGGCGCGAACGGGCTCGGGGATGAAGGTGTCGACCGCGTCCATGAGCTCCATGACCTGGTCGCCGGCGGCTTCGTCGCCCTCGAGGGCCTTCAGGGCCGAGACGCGCACGATCGGGGTGTCGTCGCCGGGGAAGCCGTAGCTCGTGAGGAGCTCGCGGATCTCCATCTCGACGAGCTCGAGGAGCTCTTCGTCGTCGACCTGGTCGACCTTGTTGAGGGCGACCACGATGTAGGGCACGCCGACCTGGCGCGCGAGCAGCACGTGCTCGCGGGTCTGGGGCATGGGACCGTCGGTCGCCGCGACGACGAGGATGGCCCCGTCGACCTGGGCGGCGCCGGTGATCATGTTCTTCACGTAGTCGGCGTGACCGGGCATGTCGACGTGGGCGTAGTGACGGTTGGCCGTCTCGTATTCCACGTGGGCGATGGAGATGGTGATGCCGCGCTGCTTCTCTTCGGGCGCCTTGTCGATCTGGTCGAAGGGCGTGAAGGAGGTTCCGGGCAGGCGGGTGGAGAGGACCTTGGTGATGGCCGCGGTAAGAGTGGTCTTGCCGTGGTCGATGTGGCCCATCGTTCCGACGTTTACGTGCGGCTTAGTGCGCTCGAACTTCTTCTTTGCCATTGTCGGGGACTAACTTTCTGTCTAGCGACGGGTTCTTGTGAACCCGTCTTGTTTGTTTCGGCCCGCCCCGACTACGGTTTGGACCTTGTTTTCGCTGGTCACCCAGCTTTACGCGCCAGTGGCCTTGGCCACGATCTCCTTCGAGATCGCGTCAGGTACTTCCGCGTAATTACTGAACTGCATGGTGTACGTCGCTCGCCCTTGAGTGCGAGAACGCAGGTCAGTAGCGTAGCCGAACATGTCGGCCAGCGGCACAAGTGCCCGAATCGCCTGACTATTGCCGTTCTGTTCCATGCCCTCGACGCGACCGCGTCGCGACGACAGGTCACCGATGACGTCGCCCATGTAGTCCTCGGGCGTCACCACCTCGACGGCCATGATCGGCTCGAGCAGACACCGGGCTGGCCAGGCGCGCGGCCTTCTTCACGGCGATCGAACCGGCGATCTTGAAGGCCATCTCCGAGGAGTCGACGTCGTGGTACGAACCGTAGGTGAGGCGCACGCGCACGTCCACGACCGGGTAGCCGGCGAGGACGCCCGAGGTGAGGGCCTCGGTGATGCCCTGGTTGACCGGCTGGATGTACTCCTTGGGGATGACCCCGCCGGTGATCTCGTCGACGAACTCGTATCCCCCGCCGGGGCCGGTGGGCTCCAGCGTGATGACGACGTGGCCGTACTGACCCCGACCACCGGTCTGGCGCACGTACTTCTCTTCGACCTTGGTGACCGTCTTTCGCACGGTCTCGCGGTAGGCCACCTGGGGCTTGCCGACGTTGGCGTCGACGGCGAACTCGCGCTGCATGCGGTCGACCAGCACCTCGAGGTGCAACTCGCCCATGCCCGAGATGACGGTCTGGCCGGTCTCTTCGTCGGTGCGCACGCGAAACGTCGGGTCCTCTTCGGACAAGCGAGTACAGCGCGCTGCCCGAGCTTGTCCTGGTCGGCCTTGGTCTTGGGCTCGACGGCGACGTGGATGACCGGCTCGGGGAAGACCAGCGCCTCGAGTTGGATCGGCTGGTCGATGGACGAGAGCGTGTCACCGGTCGTGACCTGCTTCAGACCGACGGCGGCGACGATGTCGCCGGTGCGGATGGTGTCGAGGTCCTCGCGGTTGTTGGCGTGCATGAGCAGCAGGCGTCCGAGACGCTCCTTCTTCATGCCCTTGGTGGTGTTGACGACGGTGTCGCCCTTTTCCAGGGTGCCGGAGTAGACGCGCAGGTAGGTGAGCTTGCCGACGTAGGGGTCGGTCTGGACCTTGAAGGCCAGCGCGGCGAAGGGCTCGTCGTCGGAGGGCTTGCGCTCGATGACCTCGTCCTTGCCGGGCTTGGTGCCCTGGGTCGGCGGGAGGTCGATCGGCGACGGCAAGAAGTCGACCACGGCGTCGAGCATGGGCTGGACACCCTTGTTCTTGAAGGCCGAGCCGTTGAGGATCGGCACGCAGAGACCCTCCAGGGTCCCGTGACGCAGGGCGGCGCGGATGTCCTGCGACCGAGACGTCGTGGCCCTCGAGGACCTGTTCCATCAGGTGGTCGTCGAAGGTCGTGAGGAGGTCGAGCAGCTTGACGCGGTACTCGTCGGCCTGGGCCTTGTACTCGTCGGGGATCTCGATGACTTCGACGCGCTCGCCGTGCTCGTCGTGGTGGATCGTCGCGGTCATCGAGGCGATGTCGATGATGCCGAGGTAGCCGCCCTCGGAGCCGATGGGGAGTTGGATGACGGCCGGGACGCAGTCCAGGCGGTCGTCGATCATGTCGACGCAGCGAAAGAAGTCCGCCCCGATGCGGTCCATCTTGTTGACGAAGCAGATGCGCGGGACGTTGTACTTGTTGGCCTGGCGCCAGACCGTCTCGGTCTGGGGCTCGACGCCGGCGACGGCGTCAAAGACCGCGACCGCGCCGTCGAGCACGCGCAGCGAGCGCTCGACCTCGACCGTGAAGTCGACGTGGCCCGGCGTGTCGATGATGTTGATGCGGTGGCCGTTCCAGTAGGCGGTCGTGGCGGCCGAGGTGATGGTGATCCCGCGCTCTTGCTCCTGGACCATCCAGTCCATGGTGGCGCCGCCGTCGTGGACCTCACCGATCTTGTAGTTCTTGCCGGTGTAAAAGAGGATGCGCTCGGTCGTGGTCGTCTTGCCGGCGTCAATGTGCGCCATGATCCCAATATTGCGGACCTTGTCCAGGGCGATATCGCGAGCGGTCATTTCGAGCTTTCTTTGATTACCAGCGGTAGTGCGCGAAGGCCTTGTTGGACTCGGCCATCTTGGCCACGTCCTCACGACGCTTCACTGCAGCACCGACACCGTTACTCGCGTCAATGATCTCATTGGCGAGCCGCTCGGCCATGGTCTTTTCGCGGCGCTTCTTCGCGAAATCCGTCAACCAGCGGATAGCCAGTGTAGTGGCGCGACGGGGTCGAACCTCCATCGGCACCTGGTACGTGGTACCACCCACGCGGCGGCTCTTGACTTCCAGCTCCGGTCGGACGTTCTCCAGGGCGCGCTTCAGCGTCGCGACCGGATCGGTGCCGGTCTTCTGCTCGACCTGCTCTAAGGCGGTGTAGACGATGCGCTCGGCGATGGTGCGCTTGCCGCGCTCGAGGATCTTGTTGGTGAGCTGGGTGACGAGGACCGACTTGTAGATCGGGTCGACGGGCACCTCTCGACGAAGGGCGGGGCCTTTACGGGGCATGGCCTACTTCTCCCTCTTGGCGCCGTAGCGGCTACGGGCCTGCTTGCGGTCGCGCACACCCGAGGTGTCGAGCGCGCCGCGGATGATCTTGTAGCGAACACCCGGGAGGTCCTTCACGCGGCCGCCGCGCACGAGGACGATGGAGTGCTCCTGGAGGTTGTGGCCGACGCCCGGGATGTAGGCCGTGACCTCGACGCCCGAGGTGAGACGCACGCGCGCGACCTTGCGAAGGGCCGAGTTGGGCTTCTTCGGGGTGACCGTGTGGACGCGGGTACAGACGCCACGACGCTGCGGGGCCCCCTTCAGGGCCGGCGTCTTCGTCTTCGAAACCTTGTCCTGTCGACCCTTTCGGACCAACTGTGCGATTGTGGGCACGCGGAAAACCTCTTCTATTTGAACTTCGTTGCTGGAGCGTGCTCGAGACTACGCACGCGGACTATCAATCCTACGACAAAACACCCTCGAACGGCAAGCCAGCCACCACGAAGGCGGTGGCTGGCTCGGACTTAGATCGCTCGACCGCCCAACTCGTCTTCGGGGTTGGACGACGTCGTTCTCGGGCAGGGCCGACTCGTCGTAGGTGGCGGTCCCGATG
Organism: uncultured Acidimicrobiaceae bacterium; assembly: GCA_963703105.1. GTDB lineage: Bacteria > Actinomycetota > Acidimicrobiia > Acidimicrobiales > RAAP-2 > RAAP-2. The sequence continues at coordinate 1,266,371 of OY969792.1, forward strand.
TTCTGGAACGCCGACAGGTCGGCCTGAAGAATGAGTCGTCACCGGAGAGTTCGCCGAGCAGGCTCGCGAGGTCGAGGTCATCGTCGCTGACCTGCGCCCAGGCGGGCAGCAGTTCGGCGTCGGGCATGTCCAGGCGCAGTTCGCGCTGGTTGTAGTACTCGAGTCCGGAACCGGCCGGGATGAGCTTGCCGATGATGATGTTCTCCTTCAGGCCGACCAGGTGGTCGCGCTTGCCCTCGATGGCCGCTTCGGTGAGCACCCGGGTCGTCTCCTGGAAGGAGGCGGCCGAGAGCCACGAGTCGGTGGCGAGCGAGGCCTTGGTGATACCCATCAACTGGGCGCGACCGTCGGCCGCTTCCTTGCCGTTGGCCTCGATGTCGTCGTTGGTGTCGTTGAAGAGCTTCACGTCGACCATCGCTCCGGGCAGCCACGGGGACTCGCCGGCGTCGACGATCTGGACGCGTCGCGTCATCTGACGCACGATCAGTTCGATGTGCTTGTCGTGGATCGACACACCCTGGTCGCGGTAGACGTTCTGGACCTCTTCGACCAGGTACTGCTGGGTCTCACGGGTGCCGCGGAACTTCATCATCAACTTCGGGTCGAGCGGTCCGTCGTGCAGCGGCGTGCCGACCTCGACCTCTTGGCCGTCCTCGACGAGCAGGTGGCGCGCGATCGAGATCGACTCCTCCTGGACCTCGCCGTCGTTGCCGACGACGGTGACCTTGCGTTCGCGACCGATCAGCTCGACGCGCACGACGCCGGAGAACTCCGCGACCTTCGCGGCGCCCTTCGGCGTGCGGGCCTCGAAGAGCTCGACGACGCGCGGCAGGCCGTGCGTGATGTCGCTCTCGGTCACACCACCGGAGTGGAAGGTACGCATGGTGAGCTGCGTGCCGGGCTCGCCGATGGACTGCGCGGCGATGACGCCGACGGCCTCACCGAGCTCGACCAACTGGTGGGTGGCGAGCGACAGTCCGTAGCAGCGGCGCAGACGCCCTGCACGGCGTCACAGGTCAACGTCGTGCGAACGCGAACGCGATCGACGGCGGCGTCTTCGCGCAGCAGCTCGACGTCGTCGACCATCAACATGGTGCCGGTGGCGATCGTCGTGCCGTTGGACGAGCGTGACGTCCTCGGCGAGGACGCGACCCCAGAGCTTGGTCTCGAGGTGCGCGCGCTGGCCGCGGGTGTCGGGCGTGACGTGCTCGATCCACATGCCGCGCTGCGTCCCGCAGTCGAACTCCTTGACGATGAGCTCCTGCGCCACGTCGACGAGTCGACGGGTCAGGTAGCCGGAGTCGGCGGTGCGAAGCGCCGTGTCGCCGAGGCCCTTGCGGGTGCCGTGGGTCGAGATGAAGTACTCGAGGACCGAGAGGCCTTCGCGGAAGGACGACTTGATCGGACGAGGGATCATCTCACCGCGCGGGTTGGACACGAGGCCCTTCATGGCGGCGATCTGACGGATCTGCTGGGAGTTACCCCGCGCGCCGGAGTCGACCATCATGCGGATCGGGTTGTCGAAGGTCGCGTTCATGGCGCGGTCGGTGGCGTCACCGACCTCCTTGTTGGCGTTGGTCCAGATCTCGATCTCCTGCTGGCGGCGCTCGTCGTCGACGATGACGCCGCGGCGGTAGTTGGTCTCGACCTTGGCGGCCTGCTCCTCGTACTTGTTCAAGATCGCGGCCTTCTCCGACGTCGTGACGACGTCGTCGATGGAGATCGTGAGACCCGAACAGCGTGGCGTAGCGGAAGCCCAGCGACTTGATGGCGTCCAGCGACTCGGCGACCTCCTGGCGGCTGAAGCTACCGGAGATCTCCTCGACGATGGTGCCGATCGGCGTGGCGTTCTTGCCGATCAACTCGTTCACGTAGCGGAAGCTAGAACGGCAGCGCCTCGTTGAAGAAGACCCGACCGGCCGTGGTGATCAGTGAACGGCTCGCGCCCTTCACCTCGACGCCGGCCGCCTCTAAGCGCGTGTCGAGTGAGGAACCCTCGGACGGTCGGATCTGGATCTGCGTGCGCACGCCGATGGTCTTGTCGGCCAGGGCGTTCTCGATCTCGTACACGTGACGGAAGACCGGCGGGTTGCGCGAGTTCCTCCTCGGCCGGCAACGTCAGGTAGTACGCGCCGAAGACCATGTCCTGGGCCGGCTCGGTGATCGGTCGACCGGTCGCCGGCGTGAAGATGTTGTTGGTCGAGAGCATCAGGATGCGCGCCTCGGCCTGCGCTTCGGCCGACAGCGGCACGTGCACGGCCATCTGGTCACCGTCGAAGTCGGCGTTGAACGCCTTGCACACCAACGGGTGGATCTGGATGGCCTTGCCGTCGACGAGGACCGGCTCGAAGGCCTGGATGCCGAGACGGTGCAACGTCGGGGCGCGGTTGAGCAGCACCGGGTGCTCGCGGATGACCTCTTCGAGGACGTCCCACACCACGGCCTTGCGCCGTTCGACCATGCGCTTGGCGCTCTTGATGTTCTGGGCCATCTGCGTCTCGATGAGCCGCTTCATGACGAAGGGCTTGAAGAGTTCCAGGGCCATCATCTTGGGCAGGCCGCACTGGTGCAGCTTCAGCTGCGGACCGACCACGATGACCGAACGGCCCGGAGTAGTCGACGCGCTTGCCGAGCAGGTTCTGACGGAACCGGCCCTGCTTACCCTTCAACATGTCCGAGAGACTCTTGAGCGGTCGACCGGACTGACCGGCCACCGGACGTCCGCGACGGCCGTTGTCGAACAACGCGTCGACGGCCTCTTGGAGCATGCGCTTCTCGTTGTTGACGATGATGTCGGGCGCCCCGAGGTCGAGCAGTCGCTTCAGTCGGTTGTTGCGGTTGATGACGCGACGGTAGAGGTCGTTGAGGTCCGAGGTCGCGAAGCGTCCACCGTCGAGCTGCACCATCGGGCGCAGGTCCGGCGGGATGACGGGCACGGCTTCGAGGATCATGGCGCGCGGGTCGTTCAGTCGGCGACCCTGGTCGTCACGACGGTTGAAGGACTGCACGATGGCCAGGCGCTTCAAGAACTTGGCGTGACGCTGCGCGCTGAGCGGCTTGCGGCCGTCCTTCGCGTCGATCATCTCGCGCATGACCTTCTCCTCTTGGTCGAGGTCCATGCGGTCGATCAGTTGCAGGATCGCGTCGGCGCCCATGCCGCCCTCGAAGTACTCGCCGTAGCGGAAGTCCATCTCGCGGTACAGCACTTCGTCCTCGATGATCTGACGCGAGTGCAGTCCCTCGAAGGTGTCGAAGGCCTGCTTGGCCAGTTCACGCTCTTCGGCGAAGCGCGAACGCACGCCGTCGAGTTCCTTCTCGGTGCCGCGCTGCAGGGCGCGAAGCTCGGACTCCTTGGCGCCGTCGGCCTCGAGCTTGACGGCGCGGGCCTCGATCTCCTTGAGCTTGTTGTCGAGCGCCTTCACCTCGCGCTCGGCGATCTCCAGGATCTCTTCGGCCAGTCCCTGACGCAGTTCGGCCAGGTCGTCGTGACGCTTGTCGACGTCGACGAAGGTGACCATGTGGGCGGCGAAGTAGATGACCTTCTCCAGCTGCTTGGCCTTCAGCTCCTCTTTGGGAGCGGTGCCCATGAGCAGGTAGGCCAGCCACGAACGGGTACCGCGCAGGTACCAGATGTGCACGACCGGCGCCGACAGGGCGATGTGACCCATGCGGTCACGACGGACCTTGTCGCTGGTGACTTCGACGCCACAGCGCTCGCAGACGATGCCCTTGAAACGGACGCGCTTGTACTTGCCGCAGGCGCACTCCCAGGCCTTTTGGGGCCCGAAGATCTTCTCGCAGAAGAGGCCGTCCTTCTCGGGACGCAGCGTGCGGTAGTTGATGGTCTCGGGCTTCTTCACTTCTCCCGAGGACCAGCTGCGGATGTTCTGGGCCGTGGCGAGTCCAATGCTCAGTTCGTCGAACTGGTTGACGTCTAACGGGCTCATGACAACTTCCTTTCGGCGGCGCGTCGAGCGTCCTCTTCGTCAGACCCGCGCTCCGGTCGACTGATGTCGATGCCGAGCTCGCGGGTGACCGAGAAGAAGTCCTCTTCGGTGTCGGCCAGGTCCACGTGGGCCCCGACCTTGTCGCGCACTTCTACGTTCAAACAGAGTGACTGCATTTCCTTGATGAGGACCTTGAAGGACTCGGGGATCCCCGGCTCGGGCAGGTTCTGACCCTTGACGATCGCCTCGTAGGCGCGCTCGCGGCCCTTCATGTCGTCGGACTTGACGGTGAGGAGTTCCTGGAGCGCGTAGGCCGCGCCGTAGGCCTCGAGGGCCCACACTTCCATCTCCCCGAAGCGCTGACCACCGAACTGCGCCTTGCCCCCGAGGGGCTGGGCGGTGATCATCGAGTACGGACCGGTCGAGCGGGCGTGGATCTTGTCGTCGACCATGTGGGCCAGCTTCAAGATGTAGGCGTAGCCGACCGAGATCGGGCTGTCGTAGACCTCACCGGTGCGACCGTTGTACAGCGTGACCTTGCCGTCGTTGTCCCCGGCCAGCAGGCGCTTGCCGTTTTGACCGTCGACGTTGAGCGTCGCGAAGGTCTGTTGGATCGTCGGCTTGTCCTTGGCCCGCTCGGTCTCGTCCCAGTGCGCGCCGTCGAAGGACGGCGTGGCGACGTAGACGGCCGGCTCGGTGCGCGGACGGGTCTTGCGGTACGGACGCGTGGCGGGGTCGGCCTGGTCGGCGTGTCCGGAGGTACCGACGGTCGGGTTGACCTCGATGCCGTCCCAGCCGTGACGCGCGGCGTAGCCCAGGTGGCTCTCGAGGACCTGGCCCACGTTCATTCGACTCGGCACCCCGAGCGGGCTCAAGATGATGTCGACCGGCGTGCCGTCGGACATGAAGGGCATGTCCTCTTCGGGCAGGATCTTGGAGATGACGCCCTTGTTGCCGTGGCGTCCGGCGAGCTTGTCGCCCTCGGAGATCTTGCGCTTCTGGGCGACGTAGACCTTCACCAGCTGGTTCACGCCGGGCTGCATCTCGTGGTCTTCGTCGCGGCTGTAGACCTTGACGTCGATGACCTTGCCGGACTCGCCGTGGGGAACCTTCAGCGAGGTGTCGCGCACTTCGCGCGCCTTCTCACCGAAGATCGCGCGCAGGAGTCGCTCTTCGGGCGACTGCTCGGTCTCACCCTTCGGCGTGACCTTGCCGACCAGGATGTCGCCGGGCTCGACTTCGGCGCCGATGCGCACGATGCCGAGGTCGTCCAAGTCCGCCAGGATGTCGTCGGGCAGGTTCGGGATGTCACGCGTGATCTCTTCGGCCCCGAGCTTGGTGTCGCGCGCGTCGATCTCGTACTCCTTCACGTGGATCGACGTCAGGACGTCGTCACGGACGAGGCGCTCGTTCAAGATGATGGCGTCTTCGTAGTTGTAGCCCTCCCACGGCATGTAGGCCACGAGCAGGTTCTTGCCGAGCGCGAGCTCGCCGTTGAACGTGCTGGTGCCGTCGGCCAGGAGGTCGCCGTCCTTGACCGTCTCGCCCCCGAAGACCAACGGCTTCTGGTTGATCGAGGTGTCCTGGTTCGAACGGCGGAACTTGTTGAGGTTGTACTGCTTCTTGCCGAGCGCCTTGCCGTAGCGGTCGGTGACGTCCTTGTCGTACTCGACGACGATGCGGTCACCCGAGACGAGCTTCACGACGCCGTCGCCTTCGGCGATCAGTACGTCGCCGGAGTCGAGCGCGGCGCGCGCCTCCATGCCGGTGCCGACGAACGGCGCCTCGGGCATGATGAGCGGCACGGCCTGCTTCTGCATGTTGGCACCCATGAGGGCGCGCTGGGCGTCGTCGTGCTCGACGAAGGGGATCAGCGAGGTCGCGACCGAGATGATCTGCTTGGTCGAGACGTCCATCAACTCGACCTCGTCGGGCTTGACGAAGTCGATCTCCGACGTGGTCGAGGACGACTTGTTGGACGAGCCGACGCGCAGTCCGGTGCCGACGGGGCCACGACGCACGAGCACGCGCTCGGCGCGGATGACGCCCTTCTCATCGACTTCGGTGTTGGCCTGGGCGATGACGAAGCGCTCTTCTTCGTCGGCGGTGAAGTACTTGATCTCGCCGGTGACCTTGCCCGAGGTGACCACGCGGTACGGCGTCTCGATGAAGCCGTACTCGTTGATGCGCGCGTAGTTGGCCAGGTAGCCGATGAGTCCGACGTTCGGGCCTTCGGGCGTCTCGATCGGACACATGCGTCCGTAGTGCGAGGAGTGGACGTCGCGGACTTCGAGACCGGCGCGCTCACGCGACAGACCGCCTGGTCCCAGCGCCGAGAGACGACGCTTGTGGGTGAGACCGGAGAGCGGGTTGTTCTGGTCCATGAACTGGCTGAGCTGGGAGGTCGCGAAGAACTCCTTGATCGCCGACATCACGGGACGGATGTTGATGAGCGTCTGGGGCGCGATGGCCTCGACGTCCTGGGTGTTCATGCGCTCGCGCACGACGCGCTCCATGCGCGAGAGACCGGTGCGCAGCGCGTTCTGGATCAGTTCGCCCACGCTGCGGATGCGGCGGTTGGCGAAGTGGTCCTGGTCGTCGATGTGGTACGTGGTCTCCTTGGCGGTGCGGTCGCGCGCCAGGTTCAACAGGTACGTCGCGGTGGCCAGGACCTCGGCCTTGGAGAGCACGTGCATCGAGATGTTGGGACGCTCGAGCAGGTCGCCGAAGAGTTCGACGTTCTTGGCGACCTCGTCGCCGAGCTTGCGGTCGAGCTTGTAGCGGCCGACGCGGCTGAGGTCGTAGCGCTTCTCGGAGAAGAAGGCGCCCTCGAAGTACTGACGGGCCGCTTCGATGGTCTGCACTTCACCGGGACGCGCGCGTCGGTAGATCTCGAGCCAGGCGGTCTCTTGGCTGGCGCGCAGGAAGTTCTCGGGCGTGTCCTCGAGGTTGTACTTGTCCATGTGCTTGGCGATCTCGAGGTGCGCCTTCTTCCAGTCCGCGTGGAACTGGTCCTCGAGGAAGTCGAAGTGCGCGACGAACTTCTCGAAGAAGGCCTCGTCCATGACGGTGTCGAGGGCGCGCAGCAACGTGAAGATCGAGATGCGACGCTTGCGCGCGATGCGCGCGCCGGCGTTGGCCGCCTTGTTCTTCTTCTCTTCGAGGTCGACCTGCAGCCACTCACCGCGGCTCGGGTGGATGGTGCCTTCGAAGGCGACCTTCTCGTCCTTGCCCGGCTGGAACAACACGCCCGGGGAACGCACGAGCTGGCTGACCACGACGCGCTCGGTGCCGTTGATGATGAACGTTCCCTGTTCGGTCATGATCGGGAAGTCGCCCATGAAGACGGTCTGCTCTTTGATCTCGCCGGTCTCGGAGTTCAGGAAGCGCGCGCGAACGAAGATCGGCTGGGAGTAGGTGGTGGCGCGCTGACGGCACTCTTCCACGGTGAACTTCGGCGGGGACTTCAGGTCCGCGTCGTCGGGGTCGAACTCCAGTTCGAGCGAGAGTCGTCCGGTGAAGTCGGTGATCGGCGAGATGGCCTCGAAGGCCTCGCGCAGACCCTGCTTCATGAACAGGTCGAAGCTGTCTCGCTGAATTTCGAGAAGGTTAGGCAGGGGGTGAGCTTCACCGAGTGCCGAGAAGTTAAATCGCTCTGGGCTAGTGGACCGAGACGTCAACGGTCTATCCTCCGTGTAGGTGGGTGGTTGCTGCTGGCATATGCCGGGAACACGTACAAAACGGCGTCAGGGGATGACAAAGTTAGGTGCAAGGACACGGTCTTACAACTCTAGCGGTTGAATCCGGGTATGCGCAACTGGCGCTCCTCCCTTTCGGAGACGCGCGGCCGTTAGAACGGTTGCGGTAACCCTAGGCACGTTCTGGGCCGAGGTCAAGTACACCACCAAAGAAAATGTCCCGGCCGATCGCTCGGCCGGGACACCTCTCTAAAAGCCTTTAATTACTTGACTTCTACCGTCGCGCCGGCCGCTTCGAGCGAGGCCTTGGCCTTGTCGGCGTCGGCCTTGGAGACCTTCTCGAGCACGGGCTTGGGGGCTCCGTCGACGAGGTCCTTGGCTTCCTTCAGACCCAGGCTGGTGAGTGCACGCACTTCCTTGATCACCTGGATCTTCTTGTCGCCGCCGGCGGTCAGGATGACGTCGTAGTCGCTCTTCTCGTCGGCCACGGGCGCGTCGGCGGCTCCGCCACCGGCGGCGGCCGGCGCGGCCACTGCGGCCGGGGCCGCGGCGGTGACGCCGAACTTCTCTTCGAACTCCTTCAACAGCTCGCTCAGCTCGATGACGGAGAGCTCTGCGATGCCGTCAAGGATTTGTTCCTTGGTCAATGTTGCAGCCATGGTGATTCCTCTCTTCTTCGTACTTCGTGGACTGGGTTATTCGGCCGGTTCGACCGCGGCGTCCTCAGTGGGCGCCTCGGGAGCGTCGGACACGGCCTCGGGGGCCGCGTCCTCCACAGGGGTTTCAGCGTCGGGCTCGGCCACGGGGACCTCGTCTTCCACCTTCGATTCCGCTTCGGGTTCGGCCGCGGGGGCCTCTTCGACGGGAACTTCAGCCTCGGGCTCGGCCGCGGGGGCCTCCTCCTCGACTGCGACCTCCGCGACGGGTGTCGCGTCGTCGTCGCTCGCTGCCGGAGCAGCTTCCTCGACCCCGGCCGGAGTCTCGGCGACCTCTTCGACCTTGTCCTCGGCCGGGGCGACGCCGCCCTTGGACTCGATCAAGGCCGAAAGGCCGTAGGCGAAGTTTTGCGGGACGGCCTTCAAGAGACCGGCCATGGTGCGAAGCGGCGAGGCCAGCAGGCCGGCGATCTGGGCCAGGAGCACGTCGCGGCTCGGCAGGTCGGCCAACGCGCTGAGGTCCTTCATCGAGAGCGGCTTGCCGTCGACGACGCCGCCCTTCACGATCAGCTTCGGGCGTCTCGCGGGCGAAGTCGCGCAGGGCCTTGGCGACGGCCGAGACGTCACCGTCGACGAAGGCGATGGCCGTCGGGCCGACCAGGAACTCGGCCAGCGACTCCACGTCGGTGCCGGCGATGGCGCGACGCACGAGCGTGTTCTTGAAGACCTTGTAGTCGGCGCCCAGGGTGCGCAGCTGGCGGCGGAGCGTGGAGATCTGGGCGACGGTGAGTCCGCGGTACTCGGTCACGACGGCGGTGGTGGAGGCCGAGATGCGGCTCTTGACCTCGTCGATGGTGGCGACCTTGGCCGGCTGAACCTTGCTCATACTGCTCCTTCGCCGGATACCGCCCGGTTCGGGCCGGGACATCCAAGCGAACGAGTCTCGCTAGAGACTCGAACTCCTCGTCAGGCGGACCACTGGCCCTTATGGGTTTCCCCACCGGATGTCTTCGGCGTTCTCTCTAAATCTGTGGCACAGGTTTCGTGCGGTTAGTACATCGTAGTGGCGAGGCTCGGCCCCGTCAAAACCGTCAGGCGGAGACGGGGACCTCTTCGACGTCCTTCACGCGCGCCGGGTCGACCTTGACGCCGGGTCCCATGGTCGAAGAGACCGTGATCGACATGATGTAGCGGCCCTTGGCGCTGGCCGGCTTCACGCGCACGACCTCGTCGATGACGGCGCGCACGTTCTTGATCAGGTCGTCACGGCTGAAGCTGACCTTGCCCACGCGCAGTTGCACGTTGCCGATCTTGTCGGTGCGGTACTCGACGCGTCCGCCCTTGAACTCCGTGACGGCCTTGGCCACGTCCATGGTGACGGTGCCGGTCTTCGGGTTCGGCATCAGACCACGCGGTCCGAGCACTCGACCGAGGCCACCGACCTGACCCATCAGGTCCGGGGTGGCGATCGCCACGTCGAAGTCGAGGAATCCGCCGGCCACCTTGGCGACCAGGTCCTCGGCGCCGACCTCGTCGGCACCGGCGTCGCGCGCGGCCTGGGCCGCTTCGCCGGCCGCGAAGACCGCGACGCGGTTCGTCTTGCCGGTGCCCGCGGGCAGGGACAGCGTGCCGCGCACGATCTGCTCGGCGCGACGGGGGTCGACGCCCAGTCGGATCGCCAGCTCGACGGTCTCGTCGAACTTGGCGCGTCGAGAGCGCCTTCACCTTGTCGATGGCCTCGGTGACGCTGAGGAGTTCCTCGCGGTCGACCTGGGCCAGGGCGTTGCGGTAGTTCTTGCCGTGCTTCATGTCTCTCCTAGCTCGCGACCGAGATGCCCATCGAACGAGCGGTGCCCGCTACCTGGAGCTTCGCCATCTCGATGTCGTCGGTGTTGAGGTCCTTCAGTTTGGTCTTGGCGATCTCTTCGATCTGGTCCATCGTCACCGTGGCGACGACCTCGCGGCCGGCCAGGTGCGCGCCCTTGGCGACGCCGGCCGCCTGGCGCAACAGCACCGGCGTCGGCGGGGTCTTCAAGATGAACGAGAAGGAGCGGTCGTCGTAGATCGTGATGTCGACCGGGATGACCGTGCCCTTCATCGACTCGGTCGCGGCGTTGTACTGCTTGCAGAACTCCATCGTCTGGATGCCGTGCGGCCCGAGGGCCGTGCCGACCGGCGGGCGCCGGCGTGGCGCCGCCCGCTTCGAGCTGGATCTTGACGACTGCGACGATCTTCTTGGCCATGGTTCTCTCCTTGGCGCTCTAGAGCTTGGTGACCTGGGTGAAGTCGAGCTCCACCGGGGTCTCACGTCCGAATATGTCGACCAGCACCTTGACCTTCAGCTGGTCCTCGTTGATCTCGGCCACGTGGCCCGAGAACGTGGCGAAGGGACCGGTCTTGATCTGCACCGTGTCGTTCACTTCGAACTCGTGCGTCGGCATGCGACGCTTGGCCGGCGCGACCTCGACGCCCTCGACGTGGGGTCGGATGATGTTGTCGACCTCGCGACGCGTCAGCGCGGTCGGTCGGGTCTTCTCGGCGCCGACGAAACCGGTGACGCCGGGCGTCGAGCCGATGACGTAGAAGATCTCGGGGTCCGGCTCACAGCGGATCAACAGGTAGCTCGGGAACATCCGCTTGGAGACGGTGACCTTCTTCCCGGACTTGAACTCGGTGACGTCCTCTTCGGGCAGGTAGATCTCGTAGATCTGGTCCTCGAGCTCGCGGCTCTTGATGATGTTGCGTAGGGCGCCGATCACCTTTTGCTCGTGGCCGGCGAAGGTGTGCACGATGTACCAGCGACCGGGCCGGTCGAAGGCGCTCTCGGCGACGGGCTCTTCGAAGTCCTCTTCGAGGATGGTGATCTCCAGGATCTCCTCGTCGCGCTCGACGTCCTCGGTGGTGGGGGTCTCAATGTCGCTCATGGTCGCCTTACTTCTGGAAGAGGAACGTGACGAACTTGGAGAAGCCGTAGCCGAGTCCGAAGATGAGTGAGGTCATGAAGACCAGGACGAAGAAGACGATCATGGTGTAGTTGATGACCTCGGGACGGGTGGGCCAGGAGACCTGGCGCATCTCTTCTCGGATCTCGCGGAAGAACTGGCGCGGACCGGTGCGCTGACGGCGACGGCGCTGAACGTCCTGCGGCGAGGTGCGACGAGGTGCGGGGGTGCCGTCGGCACCCACCTGGCCCTGTCGCTGCATCATTCGCTTCTGTTCGCGGTTCATCTCACGTCTCTCGTTCGCACTCCATAGTCCACCGAAGAAACTCTTCGCGCAGGGCAGGAGGGACTCGAACCCCCAACCACCGGTTTTGGAGACCGGTGCTCTACCAATTGAGCCACTGCCCTTCGTGACGCCAGTCGCAACGTGACTGAGGCCGTAGGGAAGATGAATCTTACCATCCTCCCCGGGGAGCCTCTAGCGCGTCTCCTTGTGCGTGGTGTGCTTGCGCTCCCACTGGCAGTACTTCTTCATCTCGATGCGCTCGCGGTCGTTGACCTTGTTCTTCATCGTGATGTAGTTACGGCGCTTGCAGTCCTCGCACGCCAGGGTGACCTGCACCCGCTTCTCGTTCTTCGCCATCGTTCTCTCCTCGTGTCACTGCTTCGCTGCGTTCTGCCTGGTAGCGGCGGCGGGAGTCGAACCCGCGACACCACGATTATGAGCCGTGTGCTCTAACCACCTGAGCTACGCCGCCTGGCGAGCCCTCTGTCGGGATTGAACCGACGACCCCTTCCTTACCATGGAAGTGCTCTACCACTGAGCTAAGAGGGCGCTCGCGTCCACTTTGGCGCGAAGCGAATTGTACTCCGAACAAGCCTATGGGTTCCAGCAACGCCCGTATACCCTTGACTCTCATGAGAACGCGCCTGGTGGAAGTGGGACGACGCCACGGCGGTCATGAACATCTACAACCCCGAGGTCATCGAGTCCTCGATCAGCTTCGATCTCGTCCCGCGCACCTTGGAAGAACAGGAGGCCTGGATCGGCCGTCACCTCGACACGCATCCCTGCATCGTCGCGGTGAACGAGGACGACGACGTCGGCGAACTGGGCGCGCGCGGCGAACGGATCCTGGGCTTCGCGCTGGTCTCGCCCTTTCGCGACCGCCCGGCGTACTCCACCACCGTCGAGAACTCGGTCTACGTCGCGCGCGCCGCGCGCGGGCGCGGCGTCGGCGAGGTGCTGCTGCGCCAACTCATCGACGCTCGCCGGCGAGTCCGGCTTCCACTCCTTGATCGCGCGCATCGTCGGCGAGAACGCCAGTTCGATCCGACTGCACGAGAAGTGCGGCTTCACCCTGGTCGGCACCGAGATCGAGGTCGGTCGGAAACAGGGCGTCTGGCTCGACGTCGTCGAGTACCAGTACGTGATGCCGACTACTCGCTCGAGATAGGCACCGCTTCTACGGGCTCGAGCTCGTCGCCCGGCCAGGACCACTGCGTCCAGCGGCCCATGGGAAGGATCAAGACCCCGCCGAGGACCGCCACCGCCACGGCGATGAGGAGCGGATTGGAGTGCACCAGGTCGGCCAACAGCTCTCGCCCGCCCGGCATCCCGATGAACGGACCGGTGATCGACAGCGCCAGGAGCCAGAAGTGTTCGCGGCCCTTGTAACTCGCGGCGAGCAGGACCAGTCCCCACGCCAGGTACCACGGCTGGACGACCGGACCGAGTTCGACGAAGAGGATCAACGCCAGCGGCGAGCGACCGAACCCACCCGCGCTCCTCGGCGTGCCAGAGCAACCAGAGCGTGAAACCGGCCGCGGTGACGAATCCGAGCAGTCGAGTCACCGAGAGCACCGAACCGATCGGCGATACCGTGCCAACCGAGAGCGTGGAACGTATTCGTCAGCGCCAGGCCGACCGCGGTCGCCGGGGCGGCCCACGACCGAACGGTGCCGTTCGAGAGCAGGTTGCTGCACCCAGCCGAATCCGAAGCCGGCCAGCCACGTCCAGACGCCCAGCGTCGCCGCGGCCACGATGACCGCGATGCCGATCGGTCGGAGGCGATCTCGAATCGAGGCCTTGGGCCCGAGCCAGGTCCACGCCACGAAGGCCAGTCCGAAAGCGGCCGGGGCCTTGATCGCCGCGGCACACGAACAAAACACCAACGCCCAGACCGGATGACGCTTGACGGCCAGCGCGATGCCGACCACGAGGAAGCCGGCCATGATCGCGTCGTTGTGCGCTCCCCCGATCAAGGTGATCAACACCAGCGGGTTCATCGCGGAGAGCACGAAGGCCTCGCCCGGGTCGCGGTTGAGTCCCTTGCGCCAGGATCACCACGCCGTAGCCGATCATGGCGACGGCCAAGGTTTCGAGCAGGCGCAGACCGACGACGGTCCAGAGTTCGTGGTGCTGCGAGATCCAGTCGATCTTGCCGTCGAGGAAGAGGAAGAACGGCCCGTAGGGCGCGGGCGCGTTACCCCACAGCGGGTCGACGGGCGAGACGTACGGACTCGACCCGAGGGTAAAGGGCCCGTATAAGTAAGGACTGATGTGCCCGAAGGTCATCTCGCCCTGGGCCGCGTAGCTGAAGACGTCGCGGCTGAAGAGCGGCGGCGCGACGATCATCGGCGTCGCCCACAGCAGCAGCATCCACCACAGCGACTTGATCCTGGCGCCGGGATGCAGCTTCATGACCTCGGCCAGGCGCAGCCAGACGCGCATCAACAGCACCAGTCCCGCCGTAGACCAGGACGACCGAGAGGATGTAGCGCGTCTCGCTGGGAGTCACCGTGAACTTGGGCGACGGCTCGCCGAAGAACCAGGTGTTGGCCATGTCGAGCTTGAACGGAGAGTTGGTGAAGGAGCAACCGGCCAGGATGAGCGACAGCGCCACGAATCCGAGCAGGGCCGGCTGCCAGAGGAAACGCCAGCCTTCGAAGGGTCCGGGGGTGAAGCGGCCGAGCGGTGTGTAACGGCGTTCGAGCATCGAAACACCGGATTCGAAACGTTCGGCGACTCGCTCGTAGTTGCGGCGCACAAAACTCGCCGTCGACCTAAGCCGGTTCACACCACTCCTCCCCTGCCCACTGTCACCTTATTTCTTTCGGGCCGTTTCGGAAAATGGTCAATCCAGCCGCGCTGGATTGACCTTGGTGGGCCAGGAGGGATTTGAACCCCCGTAGGCTAAGCCGTCTGGTTTACAGCCAGATCCCATTGGCCACTCGGGCACTGACCCGTCGGAAATCCTACTTGGGTCACCACGACGTATTCCAACCGCCTCCGTTTACCATTTGCCCATGCCCACTTTCGACATCGTCTCGGAACTCGATCTGCAAGAAGTGCGTAACGCCGTCGACCAGGCCAACCGCGAGGCCGGCACACGTTTCGACTTCAAGAACACGAACCCCGTCATCGAGTTCACCGACAAGGAGTTGCGCCTGTCGGCCTCGACCGAGGACCGACTCCGCGCGCTCTACCAACTCCTCGAAGAGAAGCTGGTCAAGCGTTCGGTCTCGCTCAAATCCCTCGATCCCGGCAAGATCGAAGAGGCCAGTCAGGGCAGCGCCCGTCAGAAGGTGGCGTTAAAGGCCGGGATCACCCAGGACGTCGGCAAGCAGATCAACAAGATGGTGAAGGAGATGGGCGTGAAGAACCTCAGTTCCTCCATCCAGGGCGATCAGGTGCGCGTGACCGGAAAACAGCGCGACGACCTCCAAAAGGCGATCGCCTTCTTCAAGGAGTCCGACCTGCCGTTCCCCTGCAGTTCACCAATTTT
This sequence comes from uncultured Acidimicrobiaceae bacterium, assembly GCA_963703105.1. Lineage (GTDB taxonomy): Bacteria > Actinomycetota > Acidimicrobiia > Acidimicrobiales > RAAP-2 > RAAP-2. Next base: position 1,281,402 of record OY969792.1, read on the forward strand.
CGGGATTGACTCCTCGGCTTCGAGGTGTTCCTCGATCTCTTCAATGGTGTCGACCTTGAAGATGCGGTTGAAGACCATGAGCTTCAGCACCCAGAAAATCGCGAAGCTCGCCAGGTTGGTGAACGAGACGAGTCCGGTGTTGAGGAGGTGGCTCCAATGATGCGTGCGCACCTCGTGGCGCGCCCAGAGCGCGCCGAGTTGGGACACGCCGATCCCTAAGAACGTCAGGGTCCAGAACGGCGCGATCTCCTTGCGGAGTTGACTCTTGCCGCGCTTACCCCAGGTCCAACGACGATTGAGTTGATAGGCCGGCACCGACGCGACGAGGTTGCCCGCGAGGGTCGACCAGATCACGCTCGGGATGATCTTGAACCCGTAGAAGACCGAGATGGCGGCGAACGAGACGATCGTCGAACTGCCCGAGACCAACGTGTAGCGGATCAGTTTCTTGCCCTGATGGGACTTGGTCCAAGAACGCAGCGAGTGAAGAAGTGTGAGCACTAAGCAGACCTTACTTTCGACACCCCGAAATCACTGGGGCAGCGTGGGTGGGATCTATTGGTAGCGAAATGCGCTAATCGGTCCAGATCGTGTCGAGGTTGGTCGGCTCGATCGTGGAGAGCTCTTCGGCCACGAGCTCTTCGTCGATCACCTTCAGTTTGTCGAAGCGGAAGATCCGGTTGAAGACAACCAACTTGAGTACCCAGAAGATGGCGAAGCACACCAGGTTCGTGAACGCGACCAGTGCGGTGTCGGCCAGGTGGCTCCAGTGGTGCGAGTGCACGACGGCGCGCGCCGAGAACGCGCCGATCTGGCTGAAGGCGATGCCGGCGAAGGCCAGCGACCAGTACGGGACGATCTCCTTGCGAAAGGCACTCGGACCGCGCTTGCCCCAGGCCCACAGTCGGTTGAGGTGATACGACGGCAACGTGGCGATGACGTTGCCCGCCAGCGTCGCCCAGATGACGCCGGGGATTATCCGGAATCCGTAGAGGACGACGATCGCGGAGAACGAGACGCCGGTCGTGATCACCGAGCTGGCGGTGTAGCGAATGAGCTTCTTACCTTGGTGGGTCTTGGACCACGCCAGGAAAGAGTCGAATCGTCTGCGCATTGGAACGAGTCTAATTCGTCGGAGCGCTCGCGCCGAGGGTGCCGAGGGACCGAGATGCAACAATGGGGCATGTCCGATGCTCTGGCGTTACTCGTTGACCTGCTGGACCTCGAACGCATCGAGGTCAATACCTTTCGGGGACGTCACCCCGAAGAGGAGCGCCAGCGCACCTTCGGCGGCCAGGTCGCCGCCCAGGCCCTGATGGCGGCGGGGCGCACCGTCGAGGTCGGGGCCGTCCACTCGCTGCACTCGTACTTCTTGCGACCGGGCGACCCGAGTATCCCGATCCTCTACGAGGTCGACCGGATCCGCGACGGTCGCAGCTTCACCACCCGTCGCGTCGTGGCCATCCAACACGGCCGCGCCATCTACAACATGCAGGCCAGTTTCCATACCGAAGAGGAGGGGCTGGAACATCAGTTCGAGATGCCCGACGTGCCAGGCCCCGAGACCATTGGACGGCTCGTCGACCGGATTCAAGACGCGGGGGGCGACCTCGAGCAGTGGTTCGAGCGCAACCACCCGATCGATCAACGCTTCCTCGGCGAGCTCCCGTGGAGTCCGAACCGAAGCCGCGAGCCCCGACAACGAGTGTGGATCAAGGCCGACGGCGAGCTGCCCGAGGACCCGCTGTTGCACGCGTGCGTCATCACCTACGCCAGTGACATGAGCCTGCTCGACTCGGTGCTCGCGCCGCACGCGGTGCGCTGGGACGACGGAGCGATCATGGTCGCGAGTCTCGACCACTGCATGTGGTTTCACCGCCCGCTGCGGGCCGATGAGTGGCTGCTCTACGACATGGACTCACCGATCGCCCTCGGCGGCCGGGGTGTCGCGCGCGGCTTCCTCTGGAGTCAGAGCGGCCAACTGATGACCTCCATGGTCCAAGAGGGTCTCACCCGGAAGGTCGATCCAAGCGAAGCGGAAGGAGAAGTCATGACCCTCAGCGATGACGTGGCGGCCTACAGCATGGCCACCTCGCAGTTCTTGCACGACGCCACGGTCGTCAACGACGACAACCTCGATCGTCACGTCGAAGGCGGGTGGAGCGCGCGCCAGGTGATCCACCACGTCGCCGACTCCGAAGCCCAGTCCTACGCGCGGCTGCGTCGCCTGCTCGCCGAACCGCCCGGCTCGGTCATCCAGGGCTACGACGAGGCGGCGTGGGCCGAGTCTCCCCCACTCGGGTACCGAGACCTCCCGATCGCCCACGCGCTCGAGGTCTTCACGGCGGTGCGACTCGCGTCACTCGACGTGCTGGGACGCCTGCGCGAATCCGACCTCGAGCGCTACGGCGAACACACCGAGTCCGGTCGTTACACCCTGGCCACCTGGCTGGCGGTCTACACCGAACATCCCCGCGCGCACGCCGCCCAGCTGTTGGAGGCGGTGAACTCCTAGTTGGAGCGCTCGGACATCGGCACGTACTTGCGCTCGTCCTCACCGATGTAGAGCTGGCGGGGACGCGCGATCTTCACGTCCTGGGCCAGCAGCTCCTGGTAGTGCGCGAGCCAGCCCGACGTGCGCGGGATGGCGAAGAGGACGGTGAGCATCTCGAGCGGGAAGCCCATCGCCTGGTAGATGAGTCCCGAGTAGAAGTCCACGTTGGGATAGAGGCGACGCGAGATGAAGTAGTCGTCGGCCAGCGCGATCTCTTCGAGTTTCAAGGCAATGTCCAACAACGGGTTCTTGCCGGTGACCTGAAAGACGTCGTCGGCCGTCTTCTTGATGATGGTGGCGCGCGGATCGAAGTTCTTGTAGACGCGGTGCCCGAAGCCCTCGAGCAGCGCCTTGCCCTGCTTCACCGTCTCGATGTAGGCCGGGATGTTGTCGATGCTGCCGATCTTGGTCAGCATCTTCAACACCGCCTCGTTGGCGCCACCGTGACGCGGACCGTAGAGCGCGGCGGTGGCCGCGGCGGTCGCCGAGTAGGGGTCCCCGTGCGACGAGCCGACGATGCGCATCGCGGTCGTGCCGCAGTTCTGCTCGTGGTCGGCGTGCAAGATGAACAGCACGTCGAGGGCGTGGGCCAGCACCGGGTCCGGTTCGTAGCGGGGCTCGGCGACCTTCCACATCATGGAGAGGAAGTTCTGCGTGTAGTCCAACGTGTTGTCGGGGTAGACGAAGGGCATGCCGACCGAGAAGCGGTGGGCCGCGGCGGCCAGGGTGGGCATCTTGGCGATGAGGCGCACGACCTGGCGGTGCAGGATCTCGGGGTCGTCCAGGATCTTGGCGTCCTTGTAGTACGTCGAGAGGGCGGCGATCGCCGAGACGAGCATGCCCATCGGGTGCGCGTCGTAGTTGAAACCCTCGAGGAAACGCTTGCGGACGTTCTCGTGGATATACGTGTGGTGCGTAACCTCTTCTTCCCACTCGGCGGCCTGGGCTTCGTTGGGGAGGTCGCCGTAGTTGAGCAGGTAGGCGACCTCGAGGTAGGTCGAGTGCTCGGCCAGCTGTTCGATCGGATAGCCGCGGTAGCGCAGGATGCCGAGGTCGCCGTCGACGAAGGTGATGGCCGATTCGGCGGCCGCGGTGTAGAGGAATCCGGGGTCGTAGAACCAGACCCCGGGCACGGCCTTGGAGAACTCCGCGGCGGCCACGCCACCCCGGTCAATGGGAATATCTCGAGTTTCGCCGGTGCGGTTGTCGGTCACGGTAATTGACTCAGACACAATTCCTCGATTCAATATGGGGGCAGGCCTATCGTATGCGAACCGACCGGCAACCCCGTCGATTCGCGGGTGACCGGAGGGTGACAACTATCCCGGTGGCAACGCCCCGGGAGGTGACATGTGGACCCGGTACGTCTTCGAACGCGACAGGTTCGTCGACGCCGGGGCTCCGGTATTCGAATGGTCGAGGACGGCGCGTTCGTTGGGTACCACGTTGAAGTATTGGTGGCACGAAGGCGTAGGACTGCAAGGGCGCCAGGTCGACGTGGAAGGTCCGACGTTGCACCGGGACCGGTCCGTTGGACGGCTGCAAGATCACCTGCATCGTGAGTACCTGCTCGACGAACCCGGTGTTCACGACCGATACGCCGATCTTCATCTGGGTGACCGGCGGAAGTAGCAGCACGCCCCTGGTGGCCGGCAATGGCGCCGGCACGATCGACACCGCGGCGATGCCGATGCCGCGCACGACCGCCAGCGACGACGAGGCCGTCAGGCTCGCCACGCCACTGTGAGCGAACAACTTCGCGCTCGACGTTTTCAACCCGTCGAGGTCGTACCTGTCCGGGCTCGTGACGCAACGCGAATCGGTCCCTGTTCCAGGTGAGAGCCGACGCCTCAAGCGACTGCGCCGGATCGGCGACCGTTTCGCTCCCCGGAGAGGGCGACGGTGCGGGCAGGGTGAGACTCCGAGCGATCGTCGCCAGGATGACCTCGTAGTCGTCAATCCGCGTATCGGTGAGGTCGGCGATCTTGTCGTTGACGTCGTGCGCGAGTTTCGGCCGTCGCAGCAGGTCGGCGGCCGTCGACCAGTACGTCATCTGTTGATCGAGTTGGTTGAGGCGCGCGTCGAAGACCGGTCGGCTAAACGTTGAACCGCTGCCCAGGAGCCGCGCCAGGCGCAGGTCGAAGTTGTTCTCCTCGGTGATCAACGCGTTGGCCAGCCCGGCGAAGCTGCGATTCTCACTTCGCTGGGTCGTGATCGCGCCGTGCGCCGATCGCGGCCACGTCCCTGGCGAATACCAAGACCACGAGGGTTACGGCCAGCGCAATCATCAGAAACAGCGAGTGTCGGCGACGCTGCGCGCGTGTACGGGCCACGAGGTAAAAACTTACTCCGCGGGGATTTTGTTACTCCTCGTCGAAGAGTCGAGTTCGAGAATCTCTGAGACGCCCTCGGGAAGTGCGTTCTCGTCATCAATCTCCCACTTCGACTCGTTCAAAGGACTCGTCAGTCGATCAACAGGCGCGAGTTCGGGCAGGTCCTTCGCGCGATGAGCGCCTCCGAATGAACGCAAGCTCTTCGCCGCGGGGATCAGTCGGCCCTCGATGGAACTCAACATGGCGTTGTACTCGCGAACCACCGTGTCGAGCGACTTGCCCATCTTCCCCACCGGTTCGGCGACCTAGCGGATGCGGTCGAACAGTTTGTTCGCGATGTCGGCGATCTGCTCGGCGTTCATCGCGATCTGTTGTTGACGCACGATGAATCCCACCGACCACAACAGCGAAAGGAGGTTCGTCGGTCCCACGATGACGACGCGCTCATTCGCCGAGAAGGCCAGCAGATCCGGATCGGCGTCGAGGGCGGCCGACATCGCGAAGTCACTGGGGATAAAGCAGACGACGAACTCCGGTGCCGGTGACACCACCTCCCAGTAGCTCTTCTCTCCGAGGGCCTTCACGTGACCCCGCAGGTCGCGGGCGTGCTTGGTCTGCAAGGTCGCGGCGAGCTTCGGCGTCCTCTTCGTCCAGTGACCGCTCGAAGGCGTCGTAGGGGAACTTCGCGTCCACCGCGAGGCGAATGCCATTGGGCAGATTGACCACGCAGTCGGGACGAGCGAGACTTGCCTTCGTCGTTCGTCGCCGTCACTTGGAGTTCGTAGTCGATACCTTGGCGCAAGTCTTGACGCGCTCATCACGTTCGCGAGTTGGATCTCGCCCCATGCGCCACGTTGAGAACTACGACCGAGCAGTTGATTCAGTCGGCGTGTCTCGTACTGCGTCTTTTGCTGCGCTTCGAGAAGCTGGGATGCCTGGCTCTTCACATCGTGCAGCGCATCGGCGTTCAACGTGTTGAAATCGACGAGGTTCTTTTTGTATTCGTCGAGCAAATCTTCGAGCGGCTTGAGCGTGGAGTCCAGTTTCGACTCCCGCAGGTTCTGTGTTACTTCTTGGGTTTGACTGAAGCGGCGAACGGTCTCGTCGAGCGCTTCCGCGGAAAGGACCTTGAAGGTGTCGCCCATCTTCGCCATCGCCGTCTCGTGGTCGATTCGTTGGCGCTGCAGTCGTTCGTTCGCCTCTTTCATCTGGGCGTCGCGCACCTTGAAGGTCGGCCTCGGCTCTCAGGACGTCCTCACGAAACGACTGCGAGCGCTTCACCATGTACGCCCACGTCACCGCCACGCCGAGGGCGAGGCCAGCGACGGCGCTGATCACTGCGACCATTCGATCCCTTTCGTCCGGATACTTCCACCATAGATAGGTGCTGTAACGCGGCGGTATCCTTTGGCCATGAATCGGCTATTTGGCAACCGCTCCGAACCGGAAGAAGACGTACCCCTGGTCGCCACGGCCGACGAGGAGGTGCGCCCCCAGGTCGTGCAGATCTTCGCCCTGGTGGGTGAGGCCATGGCCGGCGCGACCCACGCGTTGCTCTCGGGGGATCGCGAACTGGCCAAGCGCGTGGTCGACAAGGACATGGCTATCGATCAGCTGGTGAACTCGATCGTCAGCACCACCGAGCTCCAGTTAGTCGAGAACGAGTCGCTCAACGTCGCCGACCGTCGACGGCTGTTGACGCTGCTGCGCATCCTGCCGGAGGTCGAACGCAGCGGTGACCTGGCCGAGCACATCGCGCGACGAGCGGCGCGCGGACTGGGGGTCGAGATGTCACCGCGCAGTCGGGGCCTGGTCGAGCGCATGGGTGAGGTCGCGTCGATGATATGGCGCGAGGCGACCGACGTCATCATCGACGGCAAGCTCGAGGCGGCCGGCGCCATCGAAGAGATCGACGACGAACTCGATGACCTGCACGTCTCGCTGACCGCGGAGCTGACGTCCGGTTCGATGACGTTGCCGGTCGCCGTCGAAGTGGCGTTGCTCGCGCGCTTCTATGAGCGATTCGGTGACCACTGCGTCAACCTCGCGCGCCGACAGGTCGGACGCAACGGCCCCGACTAACGAAGCCCGATGAGTTCTTCGGCGATCTGCACGGCGTTGAGGGCCGCGCCCTTTCGAAGGTTGTCGTTGCTGATGAACATCGACAGCCCGTTGACGACGGTCTCGGCCCGACGGAGGCGTCCGACGTAACTCGGGTCCTTACCGGCGGCGAGACGGGGCATCGGTAGCTCGCAGACGACGACGCCTGGGGCGCTCTCGAGTATCTCCGTCGCCTCCTCGGGTGAGAGCGGTCGATCGAAGCTCGCGGTGATCGCCATGCGAGTGCCCGGTGAAGACCGGCACCCGCACGCAGGTCACGTCGACCAAGAGACCCGGGATCTCGAGGATCTTGCGACTCTCGTCGCGGAACTTCTTCTCCTCATTCGTCTCGAGGAGTCCGTCCTCCACGATGGCGCCGGCGATCGGAATGACGTTGTGGGCGATCGTAGCCGGGAACTTGACGCCGGAGTCCAGCGGGAAGGCCGACCCGTCGAACGTGAGCACGCGGACGTCGTGGCCCTGGGACTTCTCCAACTGATTCCACAGTTCGTCGACGCCCTCGCGACCGGCGCCACTCACGGCCTGGTAGGTCGAGACCGTCAGCGAGCGCAGCCCGGCCGCGACGTGCAGGGGCTTCAAGACGGGCATCGCGGCCATCGTCGTGCAGTTGGGATTCGCGACGATTCCCTTGGGGATCGTCTGGAGCGTGTGGGCGTTGACCTCGGAGACCACCAGCGGCACGTGGGGGTCCATGCGCCACGCCGAGGAGTTGTCGATGACGATGACGCCAGCCGCGGCCATTCGAGGCGCCAGCTCCTTCGACGAGGTGGCGCCCGAAGAGGTCAGGGCGATGTCGATGCCGGAGAAGTCGGCCGTCGCGGCGTCTTCCACTTCGATCTCGACGCCGTTCCACGCCAGGGTCGTGCCGGCCGAGCGCGACGAGGCGAAGAAACGAATCTCCTCAACCGGGAACGTCGCGCTCGCGCAGTATCTCGCGCATCACCGTGCCGACCTGGCCCGTGGCTCCGACGACCGCTACTCGCATGGCCGAAGTCTACGGGACGGCCCTTTGCGCTACGCCGCGTCGAGTCCGAACGCCGTGTGCAGGTGGCGCACTGCGTCGGCCACGCTTTCGGCGCGCATCACGCACGAGATCCGAATCGAACTGGTCGAGATCATCTCGATGTTGATGCCGTTCTCCGACAGCGTCTCGAACATCAGTGCCGTCACGCCGGGGTTCGACTTCATCCCGGCGCCGATGATCGACACCCGCCCGATGTTGTCGTCACTGGTCACCTCGGTCGCGCCGATCTCGTCCTTGACCGCGTCGCACGCTTCACTCGCGGCCGCGAGGTCGGTCTTGGCGACGGTGAAGGAGATGTCGGTGATCCCCTTGGCGCTGGTGTTCTGCACGATCATGTCGACGTTGATGCCCCGGTCGGCCAGTTGGCGGAAGAGTCGCGCGGCGACGCCCGGTCGGTCGGGCACACCGCCGACGGTGATCTTCGCCTCCGACGTGTCATCGGTCACGGCCGATACGACGGCTTCTTCCATGGTGGGGTCCTCCTCCACGATCCAGGTGCCTGGCTCCCAGGTGAAACTCGAACGAACGTGCATCGGTACGCCGTGGCGTCGCGCGAACTCGACCGAGCGCAGCATCAAGACGCGACCGCCCGTGGCCGAGATCTCCAACATCTCGTCGAAGGAGACCTTCGGGATGCGACGGGCCTTCATCGACGACGCGGGGGTCGGCCGAGAAGACGCCCGTGACGTCGGTGTAGATCTCACAGACGTCGGCCTTCAGGGCCGCGGCGAGCGCGACGGCCGTGACGTCGGAGCCGCCGCGACCGAGCGTCGTGATGTCGCGATCGGTCGAAACCCCTTGGAATCCGGCGACGACCGGCACGAGGCCGGCGTCCAGCGCCTCGCGGATCCGGTCGGGGCGCATCTCGAGGATCTTGGCGCGGGTGTGATCGGTGTCGGTGATGATGCCGGCCTGGCTGCCGGTGAAGGAGGCCGATTCCACGCCGCGCGCGCCGAGCGCCATGCTGACCAGCGCCATCGAGATCCGTTCGCCAGCGGTGAGCAGCATGTCGAGCTCGCGGGGCGGTCGAGTCGGTGAGACGTCGTCGGCCAGTCGAATGAGGTCGTCGGTGAACTTGCCCATGGCCGAGACCACGACGACGACGTCATTACCCGTCGGCCCTCGTTCGCGCGACGTGGTCGGCGACGGCTCTGATCCGATCGGCGTCGCCGACCGACGTGCCACCGAACTTCTGAACGATCAACGCCATGGAATCAAAGGTTACTTGAGGCATTCGGAGCACTTTCAGGTGGCCGAGTATTGTCGCACCCATGGCAACTACGAAACGGGAACGTCAAAAGGCCGCGCGCCGAATCAAAATGGAGGCGATGCAACGGCGCGCGAAGCGTCGCCAAAACACCCGTCGCGGCATCATCGTCGCCATCGTCGCCGTCGTCGTACTCGGTACCGGCGCACTGCTCTTCGCCGGCAAGTCACCGACCACCACGACCACGACCACGCACGTCGACGACTCTGCCCACGACGACGACGCACCGTGGCCACGCCCACTATCGCCTTCTCGCCCATCACCCACCCCCAACGCGGCCGGCGTCTCGGGCAAGTCGCCGACGCTCGTCGTGCCGGCGGGCGCACCCCCGACGAAGCCCGAACTGGCCAACCTGATCACCGGTACCGGTCCCGGTATCGTTCTGGGCGACACATTCACGGCGCAGTACGTCCTGGCCGACTACCACTCGCGTAAAGTCCTCCAGACGTCGTGGACCACCGGGCCCTTCTCCGGCACTCTCAGTACGAACAACCTGATCTGCGGGTTGGGTGGAGGGAATGGTGGGCATGAAGGAGGGCGGTCGACGCGAGTTGATCCTGCCGCCGGCTGACGCGTACGGCGCGGCGGGCCGCTCCGGCATACCGGGCAACGACACGCTCGTCTTCATCATCGACCTCGTAAAGTTCTCCAAATGAGCGACCACATCCCCAACCCCGACGGCATCGAGCGAGAAGCGTCAGAAGTTCAACGCCGCGCCACCGATGATCATCGACACGGCGAAGAGCTACACCGCCACGATGGTCACCTCTAAAGGGACGCTGGAGATCGTCCTCGACGCTCTCGCGGCGCCCACGACGGTCAACAGTTTCGTCTTCCTCGCGCGCTGGCACTACTACGACGGCATCGTCTTTCATCGGGTCATCCCCGGCTTCGTCCTGCAGGGCGGTGACCCCACGGGCACCGGCACCGGCGGCCCGGGCTACAAGTTCAACGACGAGTTGCCCAAGCCCGGTCGCTACGAAGTCGGATCGCTGGCCATGGCGAACGCCGGTCCCCACACCAACGGTTCGCAGTTCTTCGTCATCTCCGGTCCGGACGGCGTGCGCCTCCCGCCGCTCTACGCGCTCTTCGGCAAAGTCGTGAAGGGTCTCGACGTGGTCGAGGCGATCAACGGCATCGGGACGCCGTCGGGCAAACCCAAGGAGAACGTCGTCATCGAGTCGGTGACGATCACCGAGTCTTAAAGTTCGACACGTCGTGGCCCCGGGTCACGACGACGTCGCCGCAGAGCACCCGCCACCGCTCACCGTCGTGGTGCACGACGCCCGATGGCCCAATCGCCACCAAGGCCACGTCGCGCAACAGCGTGCGCGTACGCGCCATCTGTTCGTCACTCGCCGGCAGACTCAGCGCCGCGCCGCTGCGATAGCCGAGTCCGGTCGTCGGCGCGCCGCCGCGCGGGTCGATCATCACCTCGCCCAAGACTGAGGCGACCGCGCCGATCGCCACGAGTTCGGTGGCCGCGTTGATCGCGTCGCCGAACGCTCCGGCGCGCCACACCGCGCGCGCGTGCAGCGGTGATCCGTCACAGAGCACCACGAGGTCGGCGTTGGTGAGGCGCTCGGTCCAGTACGGATCGGCGGTCGCGGCGCGGTCGCTCACCATCAACGCCTCGACGCGGACGTCGAACTCGTCGAACGCCGCGCCCGTCAACAGCGCGGCTTCGGTGAGGCCGACGAAGGCCGCGGCGGTCGGGACGATGACCACGTCCGTGTCGTCACCGAGTGACGAGCGGACCGTCGCGAAGCAGTGTGCGCAACGCGTCGAGCGATCCGACCGCGTACGTCGAGGACGCCATTCGACGAGTCTCGCATCCGGAGCGTTGGGAGACGACAACTATTGTCACTGGATGGGCTTCCAAAGAGTCGGCGTACTCGGATGCGGGCATCATGGGCGGCGGCATCGCCGAGGTCGCGGCCGCGACCGGCGCCACCGTGATCGTGCGTTCGCGCAGCCAGGCGACCGCGGACGCCGTGTTGGCGGTCGTGGCCAAGTCGCTCGCCAAGCAGGTCGAGAAGGGCAAGCGCACCACCGAGGAGGCCGACGCCATCCTCGCGCGGGTCACCGCGACGACGCGCCTGGAGGACCTGGCCGACTGTGACTTCGTGATCGAGTCGGTGATCGAGGACCTCGAGGTGAAGCGCGCCGTCTTTCGCGAGCTGAACGCGGTCGTGCACGCGAGCGCCATCATCGCCACGAATACTTCGACGCTCTCGGTGATCGAGCTGGCGATGGAGACGTCGCGACCGGACCGCGTCTGCGGTCTGCACTTCTTCAATCCCGCGCCGGCGATGTCACTGGTCGAGGTCGTGCGACCGATCTGCGCCAGCGACGAGACGATGGCCGCCGTCACCGAGTTCGTGCTGGCCTGCGGCAAGGAGCCGGTCAACGTGAAGGACCAGGCCGGCTTCGTCGTCAACGCCCTGCTCTTCCCGTACCTCAACAACGCGGTGCGACTGCTCGAGCAGGGCGTGGCGACCAAGGAGGGCATCGACATCGCCATGAAGGGCGGGTGCGGATTCCCGATGGGTCCGTTCGCGCTGTTGGACCTCGTCGGTCTCGACACGTCGCTGGCGATCCTCGACGCGCTCTTCGCCGAGTTCGCCGAACCGAACTTCTCGCCGCGTCCGCTGCTGCGACGAATGGTCTCGGCCGGCCAACTGGGACGCAAATCCGGTTCCGGTTTCTACGACTACCGTCACTAGCGACGACCAGAAAGGGAGAGATGGCCGAACGTTCCAAGCCCTGGGTGATGCGGACCTACTCGGGTCACTCCAGCGCCGTCGCGTCCAACGAGCTCTACCGCTCGAACCTGGCCAAGGGTCAGACCGGCCTCTCGATCGCCTTCGACCTGCCGACCCAGACGGGCTACGACCCCGACGACCCGGCGGCCGCCGGCGAGGTCGGCAAGGTCGGCGTGCCCGATCGCGCACCTCGGACACATGCGCCAACTCTTCGACGGCCTCCCGCTCGCCGAGATGAACACGTCGATGACGATCAACGCCACGGCCGCGTGGCTCTGGGGACTGTACCTGGCGCTGGCCGAGGAAGAGGGCGTCGACCCCAACCTGCTGCAGGGCACGACCCAGAACGACATCGTGAAGGAGTACCTCTCGCGGGGCACCTACATCTTCGCGCCCGAACCCTCCAAGCGACTCATCGTCGACATGATCGCCTACGGACACGACCACGTCGCCAAGTGGAATCCCGATCAACGTCTGCAGCTATCACCTCCAAGAGGCCGGCGCCACGCCGGTCCAGGAGATCGCCTACTCCCTGGCGACCGCCATCGACGTCCTGGACGCCGTGCGCGACTCGGGCAAGATCTCGACGGCGCAGATGCCCCACGTCGTCGGACAGATCTCGTTCTTCGTGAACGCCGGCGTGCGCTTCATCGAAGAGATCGCCAAGATGCGCACCTTCACCGCGATGTGGGACGAGATCTGTCGCACGCGCTACGACGTCCAAGACGCCTCCCTTCGTCGTTTTCGCTACGGCGTGCAGGTCAACTCACTCGGTCTCACCGAACAACAGCCCGAGAACAACGTGCAGCGCATCGTGCTCGAGATGCTCGGCGTCACGCTGTCGGCCGACGCCCGGGCGCGCGCCCTGCAGCTGCCGGCCTGGAACGAGGCGCTCGGCCTCCCGCGTCCGGCCGACCAGCAGTGGAGCCTGCGCATGCAACAGGTGCTGGCCTTCGAGAGCGACCTCCTCGAATACCCCGACATCTTCGCCGGCTCCTCGGTGATGGAGGCCAAGGTCCACGAACTGACCATCGGGCGCGCAGAACGAACTCGACGACGTGCTGGCCCTCGGCGGCGCCTTTCAAGCGATCGACGAACTGAAGAGTCGACTCGTGGCCAGTCAGTCCCTACGAGTGGCGCGCATCGAGTCGGGCGAACAGGTGGTCGTCGGCGTGAACCGATTCACCGAGACCGCGGCGTCGCCGCTCGCCAGCGACAGCGCGATCGAGACGATCATGACCGTCGACCCGGCGGTCGAGCGCCAGCTGATCGACGACGTCGTTCGTTGGCGCGCGACGCGCGACGAAGGGGCCGTGCGCGCCGCCCTCGACGAACTCGCGCGCGTGGCGAGGAGCAGCGACCCGGCGGACAACATCATGGTGCCGACCATCGCCCTGGCGAAGGCCGGGGGCACGACGGGCGAGTGGGCCAACGCCCTGCGCGACGTCTTCGGGGTCTACCGCGCGCCGACCGGCGTTCGCGCCGGGGTCGGCCGAACGCGGCGAACTCTTCGCCGACGCTGGTCGCTCGCTCGAAGGCGGTCCAGGACCGACGCGGTCGACCGCCGAAACTGCTGGTGGCCAAGCCGGGGCTCGACGGCCACTCCAACGGCGCCGAGCAGATCGCCGTCGCCGCGCGCGACGCCGGCTTCGAAGTCGTCTATCAAGGGCATCCGGCTCTCGCCCGAAGAGATCGTGGCGGCCGCGCGCGACGAGGACGTCGACGTCATCGGCCTGTCGATCCTCTCGGGCTCGCACCTGGCGCTGGTGCCGCGCATCATCGAGGGCCTGCGCGCGAGTGACCTCGAGACCAAGGTCGTGGTCGGGGGCATCGTGCCCGACGAGGACGCCGCGGCCCTGCTCGATCTCGGCGTCGTCGCGGTCTACACGCCGAAGGACTTCTCGCTCGGCGGCCATCATGAGCGACCTCTTGGGAATCGTCGAAGCGCTCAGCTGAGTCGAGGTCGGCGATCGGTGAACGGCGCGGCGTTGAACCACCGTCCCGAGAATCGCCAGTTCGGCACCTGATCGGCGACGACGAGTCTTCTCGCTCGCGCAGCACCTCTTCGAGCCGCGGCCACCAGGGCGGCCAACTCGTCGGGCGGGAGTTCGGGCCGCGGCGTCAGGCCGTAGTTCACAGAGGGACGTTCCCGTGCTTGCGCTTCGGCAGGTCCTCGCGCTTGCCGCGCAGCAGTTCGAGGGACCGGCAGAGGACCCGGCGCGTGTCGGCCGGGTCGATGACGTCGTCGATGAAGCCGCGCTCGGCGGCGATGTAGGGCGAGGCGTACTGCTCCTCGTACTCCTCGATCAACTGCTTGCGCAGGGTCTGGGGGTCGTCGGAGGCCATCAGGTCGCGACGGTGCACGATCTCGACGGCGCCGGCCGAACCCATGACCGCCAGCTCGGCCGTCGGCCAGGCGTAGGCCAGGTCGGCGCCGATCGACTTGGAGTTCATGACGACGTAGGCGCCGCCGTAGGCCTTTCGCGTGACGACCGAGATCCGCGGCACGGTCGCCTCGCAGAACGCGTAGAGCAACTTGGCGCCGTGGCGGATGATGCCGCCGTACTCCTGGTCGGTGCCGGGCATGAAACCGGGCACGTCGACGAAGGTGACGATCGGGATGTTGAAGGCGTCACACGTGCGCACGAAGCGCGCGGCCTTCTCGCTCGAGTCGATGTCGAGCACGCCGGCCAGCACGTTGGGCTGGTTGGACACGATGCCGACGCTGTGCCCGTCGATGCGCGCGAAGCCACAGGTGATCTGCTGGGCGAAGGTGGCGTGCACCTCCATGTAGTCCCCGCCGTCGACGACCGAGGTGATGACCTTCTTCATGTCGTAGGGCAGGTTGGGCGACGAGGGCAGGATGTCGCGCAGGTCCTCGCAGAGTCGGTCGGGGTCGTCGCCGGTCAGGATCCGCGGCGCCTCTTCCATGTTGTTCGAGGGCATGAACGACAGGAGGTAGCGGACCTCGTCGAGCACGCTCTTCTCGTCGGGCATCACGAAGTTCGCGACGCCGGACTTCGTGGCGTGGGTCAGCGCCCCGCCGAGCTCTTCGAGGGTGACGTCCTCGCCGGTGACGGTCTTCACGACGTCGGGACCGGTGATGAACATGTGACTGGTGTCTTTCACCATGAAGATGAAGTCGGTGAGAGCCGGGGAGTAGACGCCGCCGCCGGCGCACGGCCCGAGGATGACCGAGATCTGCGGCACGACGCCCGACGCGCGGGCGTTGCGGATGAAGATCCCGCCGTAGGCGTGGAGGGCGGCGACGCCCTCTTGGATCCTCGCGCCGGCGCCGTCGTTCAGTCCGATGATCGGCAGACCCATGGTCGTCGCCATGTCCATGATCTTGTGGATCTTCTCGCCGTGCGTCTCCCCGACCGCACCGCCGAAGACCGTGAAGTCCTGGGAGAAGACGCAGACCTTTCGTCCGTCGATCTTGCCGTACCCGGTGATCACGCCGTCGGTGTAGGGACGCGTCTCCTCGAGTCCCATGCCCGAGGCCACGTGTCGATTCAACATGTCCAGTTCTGGAAGGTGTCCTCGTCGAGCAGGTACTCGATGCGCTCGCGCGCGGTCATCTTGCCCTTGGCCTGATGGCGCTCGATGGCCTTCTCGCCTCCGGCGACCCGAGCCTCGGCCTTGCGAGCGTTGAGCTCGGCCAGGCGTTCCGCCATTGAATGCTCCATGAAGAGCAAGGCTACCCAAACTTCGCCAATCGCGTTCTCGGAAGTCGAAGACGCGAACACGAGAAACCGTTCGATTCGCCGTTACCGGCGAGTACCGCACCACGCCAACCCGAGAGGCCAAACGCGGTGTCGCGTCGTCTCGCGTACGGAACCCGCCGATTCGTGTCACAGGTGCAACAATCGAGGAGTGATCACCTTCCTGGCAGTGCTCTTGGCATTCACGTTCATCCTCAGCTTTTGGATTGGAGCCCGGGCCCAACGTCGACTTCACGAGGCCCAGGCCCTGGCGGCGACTCGCGAGCGAGAGGTGGCCGACATACTCGACGCCTCCTCGGAGGCGTTCGTCTCCTTGGACGCCGAAGGGGCGATCACGTCGTGGAGTTCGAACGCGGAGCGACTCCTGGGTTGGAGCGCCCCGGAAGTAATGGGCAAGAAGATGAGCGACACCGTCATCCCCGAAGATCATCGCCGGGCGTACGAAGAGAACATCGATACCTGGAGCGCCGGAACCCGTTCGGCGATCGTCGGACATCGAGTGGAGACCGCCGCGCTGCACCGCGATGGTCACGAGCAGTCGGTCGAGATGATGATCTGGGCGCGAAGGAATGGTGGGTTCAACGCGTTCATTCACGAAATCGACGGCGCGGCTCCTGAACAGCCCGACGTACCGGACCGTCGCGCCGCGACCGTCCTCATCGACCCCTTGACGAGTCTCGGCAATCGTCAGTTACTCGAAAAGGACCTCGCCATCTACGAAGGTCAGGTCGCGCGCTACGGCCTTCGCAGTTGCGTCGCGTTGATCGACATCGACAACTTCAAGAGATTCAACGAGCGCTACGGTCGCGAAAAGGGTGACGAGGTGATCGTCGCCATCGCCGAGCAGCTCACCAGTCACTCCCGGTCCGGTGACGCGATCTACCGCGTCGGCGGCGACGAGTTCATCTGTCTGCTGCCCGAACAGACGCTCGAGACCGGAGCCGTCGCGGTGGATCGCATACGTCGCAACATCGCCGAGCTGGCCATTCCCGACGAGGACTCCCCGACCGGTTTCCTCACGGTCAGCGCGGGACTGGCACTCCTCGACGTCGAACACCTGAAGGCCTCGGCCGAACTACTGAAGGACGCCGAGTCCTCTCTCTTCCGGACGAGGGACGGCGAGTCGACACCGGGCGAGTCCGACGGCACCGAGAGTCCGACGCCGTCGAGCTGAAGCGTTCGCCGATCGGCTCAGCGAGGCTCTTGCACCAACTCGATGAGGGTGCCGAACGAGGCCTTCGGGTGGACGAAGGCGACGATCGTCCCGCGCGAACCCGGTCGTGGCGATCTCGTCGATCACCCGGGCGCCGCTGGCCTTCACCGCCTCGAGCGCCTCGGCGCAGTTATCGACGCGATAGGCGACGTGGTGGAGCCCTTCGCCGTTCTTCGCCAGGTACTTGGCCACCGGTGAGTCATCGCGCGTCGGCGTGAGCAGTTGAATGTAGGACTCGGCGACCTTGGACCAGCGCTTCGTCGACGCCGTCGGATTCGACGACTTCGCGGTGCACGACTTCGGCGCCGAAGACCGACTCGTACCAGGCGATGGCCGCCTCGAGGTCATTGACGGCGATGGCCACGTGGTCGATCTCGGTGAGTTGCGACGTCACGGGGCCTCCCGATCGTGCCGGCGGAAGATTGTCAGACGCTCTTCACCGACGCGCGCGCGAAGTTCCGGGTTCGTCACGCCGAGGCCTTCTTTGTTCGCGACGCAGAGGATCCCGATCTTGCCCTCGTGACGATTGTGGTGCATTTCGTAGGCGGCCACGCCGGTCTCTTCCGAGGGGAAGACCGCCGAGAGCGGCGGCACGACCTTGCCGTCGATGATCGTCTGGTTGGCGGCCCAGGCCTCGCGGTAGTTCGAGAAGTGCGATCCCTTGATCGTCTTCAACTTCATCCAGAGGTGACGGTTGTCGTACTCGATCATGTAGCCGCTCGTGGCGGCGCAGGTGACGATCGTGCCGCCGCGCTTGGCGACGAAGACGCTCGCGCCCATCGTGGAGCGTCCGGGGTGCTCGAAGACGATGTCGGGGTCGTCGCCGACGAGGGTCCGGATGTCCTTGCCCAGACGTCGCCACTCGCTCTCGTCCTGGGTGTGCTCGTCCTTCCAGAATCGGTAGTCGTTCGCCTGACGATCGATCACGAACTCGCAGCCCAATTCGTGCAGGGTCTCGACCTTCGTCCGCACTGGAGACCACGCCGACCGGCGTGCCGCCGGAGTTCAGCACGTGCTGCACCGCGAAGGATCCGAGTCCGCCGGACGCACCCCAGACGAGCACGACGTCGCCCTGGGTCACCGGCGCGCCGTTGTGCGAGACCAGCATGCGGTAGGCCGTCGAGTTGCACAGCGCGTTGACGGCCGCCTCCTCCCAGGTGAGGTGCGTCGGCTTGGGCATCAGCTGGTTCGCCTTCACGACCGCGATGTCGGCCAGTCCCCCGAAGTTGGTCTCGAATCCCCAGATCCGTTGGTTGCTCGAGAGCATCGAGTCGTCGTGGCTCGTGGGATCCTGATCGTCGACGTAGTTGCAGTGCACCGTGACTTCGTCGCCGATCTTCCAATTGCGCACGGCCGAGCCGGCGCGCACGACGACGCCGGCGGCGTCGGAGCCGATGACGTGGTAGTCGAGCGCGTGGCGCTTGTCCCCAGTACGACTCCTTGCCCAGCCGGTCCAGGAATCCAAAGGTGGAGAGGGGCTCGAAGATGCTGGTCCACACCGAGTTGAAGTTGATCGACGACGCCATGACGGCGACGAAGACCTCGTCGGGCGCCAGCTCCGGGAGCGGTACCTCGTCGACGTGCAGGCTGCGCCGGGGGTCCTTGTCGCGGCTGTCCATCCCGTCGAACATCGTCTGCTCGTCGCGTCGCACGAAGACCGCGCGCGTCGTTGCGGGCATCTCGGTCGAGGCCAGACCCTCGGCCGAGGCGCCCGCGCGCACCGCGTCGAGGATCTCACTCATCTCGGCGAGGTTAGTTCGCCGCCGTGACCGCCCTCGTCACGGGATGGACGTGCAGGAGAACCCAGTGCCGGTTCACCCGGCCCAGTCGAGGTTGAAGACGCGGCGTCTAAAGTCGACATCGTTGCTCGATTGCACGAAGGAGTCCTCATGTCACGAAGCGTCATCGTCGCCGGCACACGAACGGCCATCGGAAAACTGGCCGGCGCCTTCGCGTCGCTCAGCGCCCAGGACCTCGGGGGCGTCGCCATCAAGGGCGTGCTCGACCGCACCGGGGTCGATCCGTCCAGCGTCGACCTGGTCTTGATGGGTCAGGTCCTCCAGGCCGGTCAAGGACAGATCACCGCTCGACAGGCGGCCGTGAAGGGCGGCATCCCGATGACCGTTCACGCCACCACCATTAATAAGGTCTGTCTCTCCGGCCTCCAGACCATCTACCTGGCCGATCTGATGATCCGCGCCGGTGAGGCCGACGTCATCATCGCCGGCGGCATGGAGTCGATGACCAACGCGCCCTACCTCTTCCGGGGCGCGAGGTCCGGCTATCGGCTCGGCGATCAGAAGGTCGTCGACTCGATGATGTTCGACGGCCTGACGTGCGCCTTCGACCAGTGCGCGATGGGACTCGCCACCGAGCGCTACAACCAGGGACGCATCAGTCGCCAACGCCAGGACGAGTTCTCGGCGCGCTCGCACCAACTGGCCGCGGCGGCGATCGCCGCGGGCAAGTTCGCCGACGAGATCGTCGACGGTCGCCGTGCCGCAGCGAAAGGGCGACCCGATCATGGTCTCGATGGACGAAGGCGTTCGCGGCGACACGACCGTCGAGTCACTGGCCCAGTTGCGCGGCGCCTTCGAGAAGGACGGCACGATCACGGCCGGCAACGCCTCGCAGATCTCCGACGGTGGCGCCGCGATGCTCGTGATGTCCGCGAAGCGCTGCGAACAGCTGGGTCTCACGCCCCTCGGCGAGCTCGTCAGTTACGGCCAGGTCGCCGGCCCCGACACCTCCCTCTTGACCCAGCCCTCGCACGCGATACTCCAGGCGGCGAAGAAGGCCGACCTCGACGTCAGGGGCCTGGACCTCTTCGAGATCAACGAGGCGTTCGCGGCCGTTGGACTCGCGTCGGCCGACGACCTCGGCATCGACGAGGCCAAGGTCAACGTGAACGGCGGCGCCGTCGCGCTCGGTCACCCGATCGGGATGTCGGGCACCCGACTCGCGCTCACCGCGCTCCACGAACTGCGACGTCGCGGCGGCGGCGTGGCCGCGGTGGCGCTCTGCGGTGGTGGCGGTCAGGGCGACGCCGCGATCCTGCGCACTCTCTAAACCGGGATATAACTCGCGACGACCTCGTAGCGCTCGAGACCGACCGGTCGGTCGTCGGGCAGCGCCAGGACGAAGGCCCCTCCGAGGGGGTAGTGATCGCCCCGCAGCGCCTTGGGCAGGTTCTCGGCCAGCGTGATCATCACCTCGTGCACCGTGGGGTTGTGGCCCACGACGAGGAGCGACGTGGTCACCGGGTCGATGGCGGCGAGGTCGATCAGGAGGTCCTCGGCGCTGACCTCGCGTCGCCCGTTGTAGATGAGCTCGCTGAACTCGCACCGTTCGACGAAGGCGGTGCCGTGAAAGGCCCGTCGAAAGGTCTCTCGAGTTCGAGCGGCGGCGCTGACGAGGGCCGTCGTGGGACCGAATCGTCCGAGTTCGTGGCGGTCCTTCGCCCATTCGCGGAGCCGTTCACACTCGTCTCGTCCGCGCTTGTTGAGGGTGCGGGCGAAGTCCGACTCCCCGGGCTTGGCCGGTGACGACTTCGCGTGTCGGACGACAGTCAGATACCGCATTCGAGAAGTCTGGCCGATTTCCGTCACCAACACCACCGGCGCGTTCGTTTAGCGTTGGGGGGTGCACGCGTCCCTCACGTACTTCCAGGCCATCATCATGGGCCTCACGCAGGGCATTACCGAACTCTTCCCGGTCTCGAGCCTCGGTCACAGCGTGCTGCTCCCGGGTCTTCTCGGCTGGCACAACCTGGTGAACTCCCAGTCGGCGTCCGAGTCGTTCTTCCTGGCCTTCATCGTCGGACTCCACGTCGGCACCGCTCTCGGGCTCCTGATCTACTACCGCAAGACGTGGATCGTGCTCTTTCGCGGACTGGGTCGACAGTTGGCCGGCGTCCGCGGTGCCGGCGTCTCGTCGCTCTGGCGCCTCGACGAACCGGACACCGATCCGAACTACCGACTGTTGTTCGTGCTCGCCGTGGCCACGGTCCCCGTCGGGATCGTCGGGCTCTTGTTGGAGCACAAACTGCGCGTCCTCTTCGCCAAGCCCCTCGCCGCGGCGATCTTCCTCACGATCAACGGCGTCATCTTGTTGGTCGGTGAGCGCCTGCGACGCAGCAGCGGACGTCACGTCCAGCACAAGAAGCTCGAGCGGCTCTCGACTACGAGGTGCCTTCGCCATCGGTTGCTCGCAGATCTTCGCGCTCTTCGCCGGTATCTCGCGCAGCGGTATCTCGATGGTCGCCGGATTGATGGACGGGCTCGACCACGAAGAGTCGGCGAACTTCGCGTTCCTGTTGGCGACACCGGTCATCTTGCTCGCCGGCGTACTCAAACTGCCCGACTTGATGGGGCCCTTAGGCGACGGCGTGCGCTACCAGACGCTGGTGGGCGCCGCTCTGCGCCATGGTGACGGCCCTGATCTCGGTGCAGTTCCTGACCCGGTGGTTCACCACGAAGACCCTGACGCCCTTCGGCTTCTACAGCCTGGTCGCCGGAATCCTCTGCGTGATCCGCTTCGCCTAGTCGGTAAGGACGCGACGGCCGTCGATGGCGCGGCCGAGCGTGAGGTCGTCGGCGAACTCCAAGTCGCCGCCGACCGGTAGGCCGCTCGCAGGCTGAGAGACGATCAGACCCGGCACCTGCAACAGTCGACTGAGGTACATGGCGGTCGCGTCGCCCTCGACGTTGGAGTTGAAACAGAGGATCACCTCTTTGACCGGGCCACGAAGTCGCCCGATCAACTCCTGGATCCGCAATCGGTCCGGCGTCACACCCTCCAGCGGATTCAAGACGCCGTGGAGCACGTGATAGGTGCCGTGAAAGGCACCCGAACGCTCGACCGCCACCACGTCGGGAGGATTCTCGACGACGCAGATCGTGGTCTGGTCGCGTCGATCGTCGGCGCAGATGGGACAGAGCCCGCCGGCCTCGGCGATGTTGCAGCACCGCTCACAGAACGAGAGCTTGGTCTTCATCTCTTCGATGGACGCGGCCAGGCGGGCGACGTCCTCACTCGGCTGGCGCATCAGCCAAAAGGCGATGCGCTGGGCCGACTTCGGTCCGACGCCGGGAAACCGCCCGAGCTCGTCGACAACGGCCTGCAGCGGTGGCGGGTAGGTCACGTGATCTCCGTCGCCCCAGGGAACATCTCGGTGATCAGATGATCGCCGGCCGAGTCGACCACGATCACGGACTCGTCGGGTGAGTACTCGTCGACCTCTGGTTCACGCGAGCGAATCGGGCGCGACGTCGCGCTCGGCGCGGGGGTGGCGTGCGCCAACGTCGGATCGACGGCCCAGGTGATCTGCAGCGGCGACTTGAACTCGTGCTCCATTGCGCTGCGCAGACCCTGAGCGAACAGCTCGGTGTTCTGACGCATCTCTTCGCTGGGCAACGCGATCGTGAGATGCTGCCCATCGAGGGACCGCACGAAGGCGGACTTCAGCAACAACTGAGCGCCGCGCGAGGTATGCGGGACGACCCGCTCGACGAACCGGGTGCGCACGTCCTCGAGATCGAAGGTGCGCCGTCGCCGCTTCGTTCCGGTGTCACCGATTCGACCGCTTCAGCGACGGGCGCCGGCGGCGGCTCTTTCACCGGCGAGCGTGGGCGTGATTGGCGTCGCGGTGCCGATCGGTCGAAGTACGGCGGGCGGTGCCGGTGCCGACGTTTCGACGCGGACACCGTCGCGCTCCAGCTTGGTCACGCGCTCGTCGAGCGCCTCGATCGTGTTGTCCAGATCGGGCCTGATCAGGCGGACCATGGCCACTTCGAGGATGACGATCTTCTCCGGCGCACTCTTCATTTCGCGCATGGCCCGCCCAACGGTCTCTAAGACACGCACGGTGCGCGGAAGTCCCAGTTGGCGCCCCCACTCGGTGAGACGTTCGCGGTCGCTGTCGACGGCGTCGGCGACTTCGGGCGCGACCTGGAGCAAGAAGACCTGGCGAACGTCGGCGGCGAAGTTCTCGGCGAGCTGTTCGGGGTCCCACCCCTCCCTCGTCAGTTCCGCGAGGGACTTCAGTGCGGCCACGGCGTCGGCGTCCACCAACGCGCGAAAGAGTCCGTCGAACTCCGGCTGGGTTTCGACGATCGAGCCGGTGGCGATGAGTTGGTCCAAGGCACTCAGCGCGTCGCGCGCGGAACCGCGACCGAGTCGCACCGCCGCCTCGATCGTCGCGTCGTCGGCGCTTCAACCCGGCCGCCTGTTCTACTTCGCGCAACAGCGAGCTCAACGTCTCGCCGTTGAAGAGTCGGAACTCCAGGTGTTGGGTGCGCGAGCGGATGGTGGGCATCACCTTGTGCGGGTCGGTCGTGGCGAGCACGAAGACGACGTGCGACGGTGGCTCCTCCAACGTCTTCAAGAGCGCGGCCGACGCGGCCTTGGAGAGTTGGTGGACCTCGTCGAAGATGTAGACCTTCCAACTTCCCGGCGTCCCGTGCCAGGCCCCGGCGGTGATGTCGCGGATGTCGTCGACGCCGTTGTTGGAAGCGGCGTCGAGTTCGGTGACGTCGAGTGAGGTTCCCTTGGTGATCGCCACGCAGCTCGCGCAGACGTTGCAGGCGTCGCCGTCGAGCGGGTTCTCACAGTTGAGGGCCTTGGCCAGGATCCGCGCGGTGGTGGTCTTGCCCGTGCCGCGAGGGCCGGAAAAGAGGTAGGCGTGGGAGACCCGCTGGTTCTTCACCGCCCCCTGGAGGGCGCGAACGACGTGGTCTTGACCGCGCAGTTCGACGAATCGACCGGGTCGAAATCGGCGGTACAGCGAGGTGACGCCGTCGATGGAAGTCGGGGTCGTCGACGCTTTAGCCATGCACGCATGCTAATTGGACGGTGTGAGATGCCGAGGTCCAAAGCAGTGGTCAGGCGATCCGTGGCACCCAACACGATCTGCTGAGAGCTGCTGGCTTCCACCCCTGACTCGGTTCACAAACGGTCGTCGCACGGGACCCGACCACTGCTGTGAACCTCGGCGTTGAAAAGGCTACCGGAAGGGTCCCTTCGGCGACTCCAGTAGCCTTGCGAGCCGGTATTCATTTCAAAAGGATGAGTGCCGAAATTGAGGAGGAGTGCGAGAGCGGCCGAATCGGCACGATTGGAAATCGTGTGAAGGGAAACCTTCCGTGGGTTCAAATCCCACCTCCTCCGCCAAGCCAGCCACGCCTTTGCCAAGGCGGACAACGAAGGGCTCTTGTTCGGTGACGCAACATGGGCCGCGGCTGAAGTGGTGGCACTCAATGTGAGCCACACGACATCGATGGTGAGCGCCACCCCAATCGGTGTCATTCACTGCCCACTCCCAAGACTCAGCGGACCCACAGGTAATCCTTAACGCGCAATTAGTCGATTGCTACGGAGGACTTAAGAGACCCGGCACAGTATCGGGTATGAAAAAGAACTTCGCCTCCTGGATAGTCACCATGTTGATCTCGCTGGGAACGTTCGCCGGTGTCCTCACCGCCATGGGCACGCTCGCCGTGCCCACGGCCAGCACGGTGGCCGCCCCTGCGCAGTCGACCGCGACACCCGTCACTCCGGTATCGCTCGCAACTCCGCCGGCCGGGGGCCGCGACGACGCGTCGTTCACAGAGGGCTCGTCCTCGTCTCCCTCGTCCTTCGTCGCCGGTTCGGACAACTGACCATGCCCACCTCGACGAACCTCATGAAGCGACCGTCGCCCCCGGGTCGCGCGACGGACCCGCCCGCGAGCCCGAATCGCGGTTCGGGACCGGCGCCGATGCCGCGCGTCGCCGATTGGTTCGCCTGGTTGGGCGGCCTCGGCCTCGGAGCCAGCGCCGCGTTCGCGCTCTCGCAAGATTCCTTGCACTCGATGACGTCGATGGCGGGGTTCCTGGATGCCGTCGGGCGACTGAGCGGCATGGTGGGCACCTACCTACTACTCGTGATGCTGTTGTTGATGGCGCGAATCCCCTGGCTCGAGCGGACGATCGGTCAGGACCGCCTCACTCGTTGGCACCGGCGCATCGGCGCCTGGCCAGTGGTGCTGATCACGCTGCACGTGCTCACGCTGCTCTTCGGCTACGCCGCCACGGCCAAGACAAACGTCATCAAGCAGGCCGTCACGTTCATCCAGCACTACCCCGACATGCTGATGGCCTTCGTCGGATTCGGTTTGTTGCTCCTCGCAACGACCTTCTCGATTCCCCAGGTCCGGCGCCGATTGCGCTACGAGACGTGGTGGACGATCCACCTCGCCTTCTACTTCGCGGTCGCACTCAGTTTCGCCCACCAGGTGCGTACCGGCATCATCTTCCTGGGCCACCCGATGACCGTCGCGCTGTGGACGAGAGTCTTCGTCGGCGTGGCCTGCGTGCTGGTGCTCTCACGCGTCATGCGACCGATACTGGCAAACCTGCGCCTCCGCTTGCGCGTGACCTCGGTCGAAGAGGTCTCTCCCGGCGTGTTCGCCATCGTGATGCGCGGCCACCACCTGGAGCGCCTCAACGTCTCGGGTGGTCAGTACTTCCAATGGCGCTTTCTCGCCCCGGGACTGCTCATCCACAGTCACCCCTACTCGCTCTCGGCCCTCCCGAGCCCACCGTATCTACGCATGACGGTGAAGTCCTTGGGTGACCAGTCCTCCGCCCTCGTCCATCTACGCCCTGGCACACGCGTCTTCGTCGAAGGTCCCTACGGCGTCTTCACGCGCCACCAAATATCGGCACCCGCCGTCACGCTCATCGGTGCCGGCGTGGGGGTGACACCTTTGCGGGCCCTGCTCGAGGATCTCCCGGACGAAGTGGCGGTGACGGTATTACTACGTGCATCGACCCCCGAGGATCTCGTGCACGCCGACGAGGTCCGCGAGCTCGTCGAGCAGCGCCAAGGAACCTTCCACACCATCCTCGGACCTCGTCAACGAGCGCGACTCGACCGCGACACCTTGAACGTGCTGGCCCCGCACGTACGCGACAGTGACGTCTACATCTGTGGTCCGGCGGGTTTCACCGATGAAGTCGCCAATGCCGCCGCCAGTTTGGGCGTGCCCATCACACGTATCCACCAAGAGGAGTTCTCCTTCTGATGACGACACGTCGCGCACCCATGGTCGTCCTCGGCGCCCTTATCGGCCTCGTCGCAATCGGCAGCTTCCACTCCAGCCCGGCAGCTCTCGCCGTGACGACCGCCCCCGCCCCGACGTCGCGCAGCGCGTCCACGCCCGCCAATCACTCGACGACACCATCGGCGCCCGCCACCTCCGGTACAGCTGTTGCGCCGTCGACCGTGCGCAGCCAGACCGGCTCGACCGTCAACTACAACTACGGCACGCTCGCGGTATCGGTCACCGTCCAGGGCAAGACCATCACCAACGTCTCCGTACCGTCACTCAACGACGGTGGCAACTCGTACTCCCAGAGCCTCGACTCGATGTCGATCCCCATCCTCACGAAGGAAGCTATGGCCGCTCAGAGCGCGAATATTCACAGCGTCTCTGGTGCGAGCTACACCAGTGCGGGCTTCATCCAGTCTTTACAAAGTGCGTTGACGGCCTTGGGGATTTGAGATGACCACGCATCCGCCGCGCGGCATCTTGGTCGCTACTGGACCAGTGCCTTGCGACGCGCGGCGAGACGTCGCGTCCAATCGTGAACGACGTGCTGGGCAAACGGCACCGCTCCGCCTTCCAAATCAGCGATCATTCGATCGGTCGCATCGATCAACTCGCCGACTGTTCGTGAGGCCGCCTTCGACGTCAAGCCAATCGAGTGAGCGAATTCCAGCATCTGATGACCGCTAAAGCCATCACGATTGCCGTTGAGCTCCAGCGCCATAGTGAGGTCCCCATAGACCAGCGTTGACGGGAGGTCGTAGGCGGGCGACACGCGCCACTCTCCTTCGGGCGTCGCCAGAACGGATACGTTTTTCGCGTGCACGTCACCGTTGCCGGTGAGCCACGCGAAGCAGAACTGTCGGAACACATCTCTCGCGGCGACCGGCCCAGCGGCACACGCCTGAACGACCGACTTCGTGACGACTTCAGAGGTCGCGTTGTACTTATCCGCGGGCCACAGATTCAGTAGCTGACACGCGTCTTCGCACGCCGATGAACGGACGACGCCGTCGACTCCCGGCGTTCTATCAAAGCGACGCACGAGAAGTCCCAGTTGACCATCGGCGTCGGCAACTAACTCCGCGTCAACGGTCGGGATACCCGCTGATTTCGCCAACGCTATGAAATAGAACTCGTTCTGTACGACGAGTGGGTACTCCGGTGGATCGATCTTCAAGATGTATCGACCGGAAGCACGTGCGACGGGCACTGAGATCATGCGGGCCGACGCTTTGTCCTGGAATCCGGGAATCCCGGTGCGGTCAACGATGCGTGCGTCGCGCAAGATTTCTGAGAATCGGACTTCCGCAAACGATGACTTGACCGTGACGAGGGCCTCCGATTCTTTGGGTATCTCACCTTCGGGAACCACTTGGACGTCGCCGATGACGTCGTTCCCGACGACGAGAAGCAGAGACAGTTCGTCGTCCCAGGAGGTCTTCACCTGATTGCGAAGGGCCGTGAGCCGTCGACCCTCGGGCAACAATCCCGCGAAGAATGGCGGAACGGCACCGGCCGGATACGTAACCGGCTCACCGGATACCGGCAACGTCGTCGCGACGGCGACGGCGTTCGGGAGATAGTCGAACCGGACTCCCTGTTCAGTTCGACGCAGTCGAGCCACGAACTGGCCGGCCTTGTAAACGTCCGCGATGCGAACTGATCGTGGATCGATGAGAGCGAATGGAATGTCGACCATTAGGACTTCACGGTCACCGTGAACTCGAGTCCAAGGACGTGAAGAACAGCGCGCACTTTGTCGAGTCGAACTGTGGGCTTGTCGTGCTCCATCGCACGCACAAAGGTGGGCGAAACCCCAGCGAGGTCCGCCACTTCATCTTGTCCCAGGCGCAGTGCCCGTCGGCGCGCCTTGACTTGCTCTCCCAGGGTCATCATCTCAGCCTCCAGAACACTACGAACGCAGTGTTTTCATCCAATATACCCGAATTGCTCTCATTTCGACCGAGAATCACTGCGAACGTAGTGTTTTCCTCATAATTCGGAAGATTTCAGCCGCAGAAGGTCATAATCACTGCGATCGTAGTGAATTTTGT
This sequence comes from uncultured Acidimicrobiaceae bacterium, assembly GCA_963703105.1. Lineage (GTDB taxonomy): Bacteria > Actinomycetota > Acidimicrobiia > Acidimicrobiales > RAAP-2 > RAAP-2. The sequence goes on from OY969792.1 coordinate 1,309,549, forward strand.
AACGGGAAGCACGGTAGCACTCGCCGCTGCGATACTGACGTCGTGCGCTCGTCCCCCGCCAAAATCGAGTTCTTCGCCACGCGCCTTTCCGTCGCGCTTGGCCTGTCCGTCGCCATGCTTATCGCCATTATCGCAACTCCGCTACAGGCCGGGTCGACGACGACCACTTCGAAGTCGCCGGTGTCGGCGTCCTTCCTGCCCTCCGGGGAAGGCTGGATCCTGACGGCGTACCGCTGCCCGACCGGAGTCTGCATCGCGGTGAAGAGGACCGTGAACGACGGTCAGTCGTGGACCTCCCTTCCCCTCCCATCCAGATTGCGCACGATAGCCAGTCCGAGCCCCGCGAACTACTTCCCCCTGGTGCAACAGAACATCTACTTCGCCGACCCGAAGGACGGCTGGATCTTCGGAACGGCACCAGCCGACAACGCCGCACAGACGAACGTCTCGTACATCGCGGAGATCTGGTCGACGCACGACGGCGGAGCGACCTGGTCCGTTCTCGACACAGCGTCGTTGGGAATGAAGTTCGACATCCTCACCCTTGCGGCGAACCGAGGATCGGTCTACGCCGTCAGTTGGTTGAAGAACCAGACCTTCGGGCTCTGGCGGTCGTCGGTCACGAACGACTCGTGGCAACGGGTCAGCACTCCCGTTCTCTATCCCGCTGCCGGTGGATCGAACATGGCCGGCGCGCTGGTCTTCAAGGGCGCCAACGGCTGGTTGATGCTGGGTAACGACCGGGGCGCCACCGCGGCTGCTCGCCTGTCGAGTTCAGGTCGGTGGGTCAAATGGACTGCTCCGTGTTCCAACGTTGGCGACAGTTTCTCGGCGCCCGTCGCCTACAGCGCCACCACGCTGGTCGACGTCTGCACGATCGGAGGATTTGGCGGGGACGTCGCTCCCGGCACCCCTTCATATTTGAAGCAGCAATCGAACTGGGTCTTTACCTCTCACAACGCGGGACTGACCTTCGAACCGACGTCTCGCGTCGTGGCCGGCGGATCCTCCGAGTATCTCGATTCGCTCGTCAGCCTGCCCGCCTCGCCCGCTCCAGGGAAGATCCTCGTCGCCAGGTCGGTGTCACACGGGCTGAAGATGATCGACCATCTGTACCTCACCCAAAACGGCGGCAAGACCTGGAGCTCCGTCTACGCCACTCCGTCCACGAGATTTTTTCCCCTGATTCAGTTCGTGGCCTTCGCTTCGTCGAGTCTCGGCTACGCCATCGTCCAGAGCACGGCGACAACGTCGACGTTGATCATCTCCACCAACGGTGGCTTGACGTGGCACGCATCCGCGACTTGATGACACACCGGTCCTCGACCTTTCCTATCCTCAACCGGATGACCGGACCCGAAGTCGCCCGGAACGAATGACCGTGGACCAGAGGGCCCCGGTGGGGTCTCTCATTCGTTGACGAATTGCCACTTGACAAGCACCCTCTCATTAATGATAGAGTCTCTCCTATGAATGAGAGTATGTCTCCTACGTCCGGGTCAGCGATCTCGAATATCCGCGAACGACAACGAGAAGTCACGAAGGACGCCATTCGCGACGCGGCCATTGAAGTCGTCTCGGAGACGGGCTTTGCCGCCTTGACCATGGACAAGGTCGCCGAACGCGCCGGCGTGTCACCCAGCACCGTGTACCGCTACTTCAGCGACCGAGAAGCTCTCCTGACCGCAATCATCGCGTCGACCTACGAGCGGATACACGTGCCGATACCGTCGAGCGCCGACGCCATCGCCGAGGTCCAAGAGCAGGCCATGGTCGGTTTCGACGCCAACCGAGATCTCTTCCGCGCTCTCGTGGTCTCGCGAGTTGGTCAGGAGGCGGCCTCGTGGTCCGGACGACAGGTGCGTCTGGACATGTGGCGGCGACTCCTCGAAGAGGTCACCGACCACCTCGATCCGGAAGAGGCGCTCCTCGCTCAGGCGATCATCGTCTACCTGACCGGTGGCCTGCCGTGGCTCACCATGGCTGACGAGTCGGGACTCGACGGAGCCCGAGCGGGGCGGGCCGCCAGCTGGGCCATTCGCACCCTCATCGACGATCTGCGTACCCGTAACGACGAAGCAAAGCGCCAAGGCGCTGAACGATACACAAGTAAGGAGAAGCCATGACCAGCACCGAGCATTCCGTAGATGCCATCTCCATCGTCGACCTCGGCGACTCGCGGAGTCGCGACGCCGACCGCGTCGGGATGAAGGCCGCCCAGTTGGCGCATCTCATCGCGTCGGGGTTCCGGGTCCCGGCGGGCGTCGTCATCACCACGGCCGCCTGTGACCGGATCCTTTCGGCAACGCGGATTCCCGACGACCTGTGGACCGAGATCGGCGCCGGCGTGGACCTCATCGGCGAAGGTCCGTTGGCGGTGCGATCCTCAGGTACCGCCGAGGACCTGGCGGGTGTCTCCTACGCCGGTCTGTATGAGACCGTGCTCGACGTGGAGGACCGCGAGGCGTTGGCCAACGCCATCGCAACCTGTCTGGCCTCGGCGTCCTCGGAGCGCGTGCGGGCCTACCGGGGATCCGACGGACCCGCCCGCATGGCCGTATTGATCCAACGAATGGTGCCGGCCGAGGCGGCCGGCGTGGCCTTCAGCGCCAATCCGATCACCGGGGACGACGAGGTGTTGGTCAGCGCGGTCAAGGGACTGGGCGACCGGCTCGTCTCGGGTGCGGCCACGCCTGATGAGTGGGTCGTGCGCGGCGATGACGTGGTGTGCGTGCGGTCCTTCGAAGGTGTGCTCGACGAGGACCGGGCCCGAGAGATCGCCGAACGAGCAAAGGCGGCCGAGCGGCTCTTCGGATCTCCCATGGACATCGAATGGGCAATCGCCGACGGCGACGTCTTCATCTTGCAGGCCCGTCCGATCACCGCCCTCCCGATCGATCCCCACGTCGAAGCCCCGGCGGAGGGGGTCTGGATGAAGGACACGTCCCACTGGCCGACGCCGCTCACGCCGTTCGGCGCGTCGGTGTACATGCCCGCCCTGTCGGACGCCCGTCCACCGATGGCCGAGTTCGGCCTGTTGGTCGATCGCATCGAACAGCGCTCCTTCGGCGGCGAGGTGTACGTCCGCGTGATCCCGTTCGGCGGCAAGGACCGCCCCGCTCCTCCGGCGTGGGCCGTGTGGCTGGCTGCGCGCGTGGCGCCGCCACTGCGTCGCCCCGCGCGTGCCGCGAAGGAGGCGCTCGACTCGGGCCTGCCCGAGCAGTATCTCGACAGCTGGGAGGGCGAGTGGCGCGCCGCCTACGCCGACGAGTTCCGCGCACTGAAAGGCATCGAACTCACGACGCTCACCGACGACGCCCTCCTGGAACACCTGGATCGCTCCAAGGACCTGATGCGCCGCGGCGTCGACCTCCACTTCCGTCTGGTGGCGCCCTACGACCTCGCGCTGTACGAACTCGGACTCGTCTGCCAGGAGTTCTTCGGCTGGGACGTCGTGCGGTCCCTCTCCCTGCTGACCGGCACCTCGGTCGCCTCGTCCGAGCCCGGTCGAAAACTGCGCGAGCTGGCCCAGCGCATCGCCGACGACGCGGCCGTGGCGGCGCTCGCCGGATCGGTACCCGAGCAGATGGCGACCTTGCGTCGGTCCGCTCCGTGGGCCGTCGAGGCCTTCGACGACTACCTCGATCGCTACGGCCACCGGACCCTCAACTACGACGCCGGCGAGCCCACGTGGTTCGAGCGGCCCGAGATGGCGGCCGGGCTGTTGATCGAGCAAGTGCACGAGGCGCGCACCGGTTCCCGCGACGCGTCCGCACCGAGTGACGCGCCACAGCGCGCACGCGCCGAACTGGCCGGGCGCAGTGACGCAGACCGGGCCCGGTTCGAGCGCGTTCTGGCGTACGCCGAGCGGGCGTACGCCCAGCGAGAGGACAACATCTTCTGGCTCGACGGCCAACCGGCCGCCCTCCTGCGATACGACGCCCTCGAAATCGGTCGGCGCCTCGCCGATCGGGGCGTGCTCGCGAACGCTCCCGACGCCGTCTTCCTTGAAGAGGCCGAGCTTCGCGAGGCGCTCCTCAGCTCCCACAACGAGGACCGGCGCGGCGTGGTCGCGCGCCGCAAGGCGGAGAGGGCCTGGGTGAGCGCCCATCCCGGACCGTCGTCCTACGGGAAGGACCCCGGTCAGCCCCCGAAGCTGTCGGCGTTACCGCCCGCCCTGCGAACGGTCCACGCCGCTCTCTTCCAGTCGCTCGGACTCATGATGGCGCCCAACACCCATCAGGATTCGCCGAATGAGCTTCGCGGCGTGCCCGGCTCCCCGGGCCGTTACTCGGGGACCGTTCGGGTGATTCGCGACGAGAGCGAGTTCGGGAAACTTCGTCCCGGGGACGTGCTCGTGGCGCCGGTGACCTCTCCCCCGTGGTCGGTCCTGTTCCTGCGAGCCGGCGCGGTGGTGACCGACGGCGGCGGCGTGCTCTCTCACACCGCGGTCATCGCTCGCGAGTACGGCATCCCCGCGGTGCTCGCCACGGGCGAAGCGTCGCGCCGTCTGCGCGACGGGGACCTCGTGAGTGTCGATGGCACCACCGGCGTCGTGTCGTTCAACCCACGCTCGGTTGCCCCCGTCGGACCAGATTCCCTCGTGACCCACTGAGCTCACGACCATCCCCGCGGTGCTCGCCACCGGCGACCTGCGCGTTGAAACTCGAGCGCGGTGTTTCGCTCGTGGTCGTATGAGACAATGACCCGTGGACGGCGATCGACCATTGAGCGGCGTCCGAGTCTGGGGCGAGCGACTCCGCGGACTGCGCCATCATCTGTCGCTCTCGCGTCGAGCGCAGTTCATATCGCTGTTCTTCCTCGTCGCCGCCGTGGCCCTCATCCCCTGGACGGTGTTTCTCGGGCTCTCCCTGCCGCCCAAGTACAACGCGGGACACTGGCGATTCCTCTGGACCGGCTTCGACGCGGGGTTGATCGGCGTCCTCTTTCTCGCGGCGTGGGCGGCGTGGTACCGCCGTCAGATTCTCGCGGCCATCTCGGTCGTGGCCGGGACGTTACTCGTCTGCGACGCGTGGTTCGACATGGTCACGTCCTTCGGTCACCGTGATCAGTGGGTCACGTTGCTCACGGGATTCGGCGCCGAGTTGCCGCTGGGCATCTTCTTCTTCTGGCTCTACCGCCGCATCGCGCTCACCACGCTGACGGTGCTCTACCGGGATGCCGCCATGACGCCCCGACCCCGGCGTCTGCGGGACTTCAGCATCGTCCAGTTGGACACCGGGACCATCGACATCGAGGCGGCCGGCCACGACGACGCGGCGACCTGACTCGCCCCATCGGTTCTCTTCGACGCCACGCTAGACGTGACAGAGGAGGCCCCCGTCGACGACCAAGATCTGCCCGGTGATGTAGGACGCGTCGTCGGACGCGAGGAACGCCGCGGCCGCGGCCATCTCTTCCGGCAACCCCTGACGACCCATCGGCACGGTCCGGTCGATCAACGCGGCGATCTCTTCGTCGTTGAGTCCGTCGTGCTCGAACTGCGGATTGTTGAAGCCGGTGTCGACCCAACCCGGGCAGACGCAGTTCACGCGGATTCCCTCGCGGGCGTAGTCGATGGCCAGGCTGCGCGTGAGATTCACCACCGCGGCCTTCGACGCCGTATAGACCGCGAGGGCCGGCTCCCCGAAGAGCCCACTGATCGACCCGGTCGTGACGATGGCGCCGCCGCCACGGGTTCGCATGATCGGGACCACCGCGCGCACCATGAGGAACATCGAAGTCACGTTGACCGCGAGGGTGCGGTTCCACTCCTCGAGGTCGGTCTCCCCGACCGTGCCCGCGCGTAGCCGTCCGGCGTGCGAGTGTAGGACGTCGATGCCCCCGAAGTCGTCGACGACACGGGCCACCAACGCATCGACCTGGTCGGCGTCCGAGACGTCGGCCTCGTAGGCTCGACCTTGAAAGCCGGCTCGATCGAGCTCCTCGGCGACCGAGCGCGCGGGTTCAGCGCGAACGTCGACGATCGCGACGTTCGCGCCCTCGGCCGCGAAACGTAGCGCGCTCGCGCGCCCTATCCCGTGACCGGCGCCGGTCACCACCACCGTCTTGCCTACGAATCTCGTCACCGTGCCTCCTCCGGCCGAACACGTCAACGCGCCAAACTACCTCCGTCGCGGAACGTAGCCCACCGAGTCCGCCGCCTCTTGCGGGTCGCCGCATCTAGTGAGACGACCCGCCGCAAGCGGACGCAATGTGGGATTGCGTACTACAGCTCGTCGGATCCCTTGATGCCGCTTTCGCGTCGTTCCTTGATCGACGTGAAGTACTCGGAGTTCGGTCGCGCCGCTCGGATGATGAAGCCCAACGAGAAGACCACGACCAGGATGATGACCGTCACCCACGAGACGATGTGCGCCTGCGTCTTGAGACCGTAGATGAAGACCGCCAACATGAACAGGCCCCCGACGACGGGGATGACGCCGAGAACCAAGAACCGGTTGGCGCTATGGCGAAGGTGCGCACGGTAGAACCAGACGCTGGCGCACGGGACCACGAAGTACATGAACAGGCCGATCATGCCGTCGGCGCTGATGATGTCGCCGATGGCGTGATTGGCCGAGGCGTTCGCCAGGTACGGAATCAGCATGATCGGCGGGATCGCGGCCAGGATCAACAGGGCCGCCCACGGCGTCTGGTGTGCCTTGTTGATGAGGCCGAACACCCGGGGAATCAACTTGTCGCGCGCCATGGCGTAGAGGACGCGACTGGGCTCGGTCATCTGGATCTGACAGGTGCCGATGACGGCCACCAACACCGCGAGCGGCAGGGCTCGACCCCAGAATCCCGGGACGAGTAGTTGCCCGGAGAAGGCGAGAACGTCGGTCCCGGAGTTGAGGATGTGCGACGTGCTCGAGACGCCTTCGAAGACCCAGATCAAGAACGTGTACCAGATCGTGAGGAAGATGGTGCCCATGATCATGGCCCGACCGGGGTTGATCTTGCGGTTGGTCGACTCTTCGCCGAGCACCGCCGTGGCCTCCCAGCCCAGGTAGAGGAATCCGCAGGGCACGGCGGCCTTGGCCAGTCCGGAGAATCCCCCGACACCGTGACCGAAGCTCGTGAAGGTGAAGTCGTGGAACGAGGGCAGCGTCGCGCCCCCGGTGTGCCCGGACTCGTGGATCAGCGCCAGGATCACGAAGGAGATCATGGCGCTGTACTCGATGAAGACGAAGAACCACTGCAGTCGCACCGTCGGCTTGATCCCGCGGATGGCCAAGTAGACTAGGGCGGCCATGATCGCCGTCGCCACCAGCCAGGTCACGGGGTTGGAGAAGGTGTCGCCGGTCGGCGCCACGACGAAGAGGAAGTACGCACCGGCCAGCGTGATGTTGCCCAGGTTGGCGAAGGTCGACACGGCCACGTTGAGCAGCCCGGTGCCCACGCCGATCGACGGCGTGACGGCCTCGCCCACCCACACGTACGGCGCGCCGGCGTGCGCGCGCCAACGGTTGAGACTCGCGTAGCCCACGGCGCAGAACGACATGCCGATGCCCACCACCAGCACCGCCAAGGGCGCGACGTGTCCGGCGAAGGTGAGCAGGAGAGCGAGCGTGTAGGCCACGCTGCTCGACGGCGCGACGTTCGCGACCGATACAACGAAGTCGCCCCACAGACTTACGGAATCCGCTTTCAGACCTAACTCTTGTTGTATCTGCTGTTCTTCCGTTGCCACAGAATCCCCCCGATCCGTGCCGTATTTTTGAAACACAGTAAGTCATCAGATGACTTTTGTCAATCATCTTTCGCGACCGTCGCCCGCACAACGTCGCCCGTTTCCACGAGGCGCCAAGCGGTTGTCGTCAGCCGAACACAACGCAGATCCGACCGACAATTGCGACGGCAAAGACGGCCGAGCGCCGTCGGGCGGACGGGGCGGCGGGAACCGATCGCGGACCGATACCATTGACCAAAGTCATCAGATGACTTACTGTGAAGTTCGCGACGAACGCCGACGCCGCCGTTGAAGGACGAGGGGTTGCCGAAGGAATGAAGAGCGAGCGGGTGAACCGCGTCTGGAGTATGGAGCGAGTCGCGTCGTGACCCTCGCCATCGGCCTCGACGTCGGCTCGCAGAGCATCAAGGGCGTCCTCATCGATGGCGACGGCGTGGAAAGGGCGACGGCGTCGAGCGCGTTGACGATGACGCACGCTCGCGGCGGTTGGGCCGAACAGGATCCACGCCACTTCGAAGAGGGCGTCGCGTCGGTCATCGCCAGCCTCTTGGCCAGGTCCAAGGGCGCCGGCGCCGAGGTGGGTGTCCTTAGTCTCGCCTGCCAGGTCGACGGGGTCGTACCGCTGTCGCGCTCGGGCGAAGCCCTCGGCCCGGCCATCATTTGGCTGGACCGACGCGCCGACGCGCAGGCCGACGCGATGGCCGCGGCGATCGGATTTGACGCTCTCTTTGACCTCACCGGACTCGTGCCTGACGCGTCGCACTCCGGTCCCAAGATCCTGTGGTTGCGTGACAACGAACCCGAGACGTTCGACTCGGCGACGGCGTTCCCGCCGGTCGCCGGCTACCTGTTGCACCGACTCACCAATCGACTCGCGCTCGACCACGCGAACGCGTCCTCCAGCATGCTCTATGACCTTCGGGCGCGTCAGTGGTCCGCGGAGCTCCTCGCGACGTTTGGTCTTCGCGAGGACCGACTGGGAGAGATCCTCGACGCCGGGGAGATCGCCGGTACGCTCAACGCCCGGTCGGCCGAGTTACTGGGACTCTCAGTTTCTTGTGCGGTGCTGGTCGGCACCGGAGACGAGCACGCCGCCTCGCTGGGCGCGGGGGCGATCGATGACGGCGTCATCACCGACGTGACCGGTACCGCGGAACCGGTCACCGTCGCCTCCGCCGGACTCGTCCTCGATCCGGAGAAACTGGTCGAGACCCACGCGCACGCCCTCCCCGGCCACTACCTCGTCGAGAACCCCGGCTTCGTCTCCGGCGGCAGCACCAAGTGGCTCGCCGACAGCGTGCTCGGCGTCAGTCAGGCCACGCTCTTCGAGATGGCCGCCCAGTCACCGGCGGCCGACGGCGTCATCTTCATTCCCGCGCTGTCGGGCGCCATGACGCCGACCTGGAATCCCCGGATGCGCGGAGCCTTCGCCGGCCTCGCGCTTTCGCACACGTCGCACACCTTGGCCCGCGCGGTACTTGAAGGTTGCGCCTTCGCTCTGCGCGACATTGTTGAACGCTTCGCCGCTTTAGGACTCGGACACGACGAGATCCGCGTGGTCGGGGGTGGAGCGCAGAGCGACACCTGGATGCAGATCAAAGCCGACGTCGTCGGACGCCCGTTTCGGCGCGTGGAGGTGAAAGAGGCCACCGCCCTCGGGGCCGCGATGCTCGCCGGTGTAGCCGCCGGAATATTTGCGGACCTGAGTGAGGCGGTACGTCGAACGGTGACGCTGGCCGACGAGCCGTTTCTGCCCGACCCATCGAACCGGTCGCGTTACGAGGAGGCCTACCACCACTACCGCGAGCTGTACTCGGCCATCGAAGGAACGCTGCCGTGAGCGATGTGAACTCGGTGATCTCCGATGACCTCAACGATCTGCGCGCCGTACTCCGTTCGGCGCCCGAAGCCACGACGCTCCACCCGATCGGGCTTCGCGAGGTGCGCCGCGGTGAGGGGGCCGTTCGCGCGCTCGCGGACGTGCTGCGTCGCGTCGGGGTCGAGGACGGTTCGGCTATGGCTTTGCTCTCGGACGCCACACCCAAGCGCTACGCGAACGACGTCCTGCTCGACGTCGTCATGAACCTCTTGGACGGCCACTACCGAGTGGACGTCACCATCGTCACGGCGAAGTCGTCGGGGGTGGAGGTGGTCGCCGACGAGGACACGGTGGCGAGCGCCGTCGACCGGACGCGCCTCGGCGACCCGAAGGGGCTGGTGAGTGTAGGTTCCGGTACCGTCACCGACATCGCCAAGGTGGTGGCCGCGAAACTTTCGATCCCCCATGTCGTGATCCAATCGGCGGCCAGCGTGAACGGCTTCTCGGACGACCAGTCCGTGCTCTTGATCGACGGTGCCAAGCGAACGACTCCGAGCCGCTGGCCCGACGCGCTCATCATCGACCCCCTCCTCTTAAAGAGCGCTCCGCTGGCCATGACGCGCTCGGGATTGGGAGACCAACTCTCGATGTTCACGGCGGCGGCGGACTGGTACCTGGCCGACGCCGTCGGATTCGACACGAGTTATTCGCCCACGCTGGTCACGATGATGCGCGAAGGCGTCGATGCACTGCTCTCCGTCACGCGAGACCTGGGAGAGGGTGAGTCGAAAGCCGTGACTGCCCTCGCCGAGTGCCTCACGAGAGGCGGGCTGGCCATGGGTGCCGCGGGGCGAACGGCGCCGTCGTCGGGCCTCGAACACGCGATCAGCCACCTGCTCGAGATGGACGCCGACGCCCACGATCGGCCCAGCGATTCACACGGTTCGCAGGTCGGGGTAGCCAGTGTGGTCGCGGCCCTGGCCTGGCGGCACGTCCAACGACGTCTCTCCGAAGGCGGCGTGAACCTGGGCGAAGAAAACGTGGCCTCGCGCGAACGCGTACTCGACGCCTTCGCCGACCTGGACTCCTCGGGAGCGACGGCCCGAGAGTGTTGGCGACTCTACGAACGAAAAGCCCTCTGGATCCGCGATCACCTCGACCAGCTCTCGCGCGTCGTCGACGAGTGGCCGCTCCACACCCGAACCATCGAAGAGCTGCTCCAACCGACCGAGGTCGTCGTCGCCGCACTGCGTAGCGCTCAGGCCCCGGTCACCTTCGGTGATCTCAGTCCGGCACCCGAAAACGCCGTCGTCGAATGGGCCGTCACGAACTCTCACCTGATGCGAGATCGATTCAGTGTCCTCGACCTCGCGGACCTGATGGGGGTGTGGGGAGAGGATGACATCCACGCCGTGCTCGCTGAAGCGGACGTCCTGGCTCGATGACCCGCGACGTCCTCCTCCGCCCGCCCGACCGCGTCTTCGCGGGTTATGCCCTCGACCTCGACGGGACCGTGTACCTCGGCGAGGAACTCCTCGACGAGGCCCAAAGTACGGTCGCGGCGCTGCGAGACCTCGCCCCAGTGGTCTTCGTGACGAACAAGCCCCTCGAGACCGCCGAGTCATACGCCAACAAGCTGACCCGACTCGGCATTTCGACGTCTAGTCATGACATCGTGACGCCGCTCGACTCACTGGTGCACTACCTCGACGAGCACCACCGGGGTGCGAGTGTGCTGACGGTGGCCGAAGAGTTGGTCGACGTCGTACTGCGCGACGCCGGCTTCGACGTCGCTGACGATCCCGCCGACGCGGCGGTCGTCATCGTCTCGTTCGATCGAACCTTTACCTACGCGAAACTGTTGGCGGCGTATCGCGCCGTGCGAAACGGGGCGACGATCGTCGCCACTAACCCCGACCCGTTCTGTCCCACGCCCGATGGCGGGCTCCCGGACTGCGCCGCGATGTTGGCCGCGGTCGAGGCGTGCACCGGGGCTCGCGCCGAGGCCATCGTCGGCAAACCCAGTGCCCACATGGGTCGAGCGATCGTCAAGCGTCTCGGCGTCGAACCCCGGGACTCGGTCATCGTCGGCGACCGTCTCTTGACCGATATCGCGATGGCGTTCGAGCTCGACATGTCGAGCGTGCTCGCCCTCACCGGCGTCACGACGCTCGAGGACCTTTCGCGCAGCGAAGTGCGGCCGGACTTCGTGATTCGTTCCCTGAGCGAACTGATCCCCACCAGAATGGACCGACCATGATCAACTTCGTTTTCATGCTGACGCACTCCGACAGCACCATCGACGACGCCCTCGACTACGTCAACGGCCTGTCCGGGACGGGACTCCGGTATCTCGGCTTCAAAGACGTCGGCGCTACCCCGCAACGGCAGCGCGCGATCGCCCGCGCCGCCCACGAGGCCGGATTCGAGACGATGCTCGAAGTCGTGTCCACGACCCGCGAAGCCGAAGTCGCGTCGGTGCGCGCCGCCCTCGCCGCCGGCGTCGACTGGATCCTGGGCGGGACGCAACCCGACGCCGTGCTCCCCCTTCTCGAAGGATCGTCGGTCCGGTACTGCCCGTTCCCGGGACGGGTCGTCGGACATCCGAGCATCCTCGAAGGAAGCATCACCGAGATCGCCGACAGCGCGGCGTCGCTGACCGCCCGGCCCGGCGTCTTCGGACTCGACCTCCTCGCCTATCGACACGCCACCGCGGACATCGCCGAACTCACTCGTCGCGTCGTCGCGTCCTCGTCCGGCCCGGTGATCGCCGCCGGATCGGTCGTCAACGATGACCAGATCGCCACCCTCGCCTCGGCCGGTGCGTGGGGATTCACGATCGGTTCGGCGATCTTCGATGGGCTGTTCCCGGGCGCGCCCGACGTCACGGCACAGGTGCGCCACGTCCTCGAGGTGGCGGCGGCGGCGTGAGACCGACGTCCCCGACGAGGATCAGTCGCATCGAGAAGGTGCGCCAGGGCCTGGTGCACGATCTCGCGACGGGCAAACTTCGCGTCGGTACGAAGTTGATCAACGAGGAAGGACTCGCCACGCGCTTTCACGTGAGCCGCTCATCGGTCCGCGAAGCGGTGTCGGCGTTGGTAACGGCCGGCTACCTCGAACGCCACCACGGAAGCGGCACGTACGTGGTCGGCGTTCCCGGGCCGCGCCACGCCCTCGACGCAACGCTGAGTTACACGCGCATGATCGCCGAAGCCGGTATGAGACCGGGTCTGCGGGTGCTGTCGGTCGAGAGACGCCCCGCCGAGGCCGACGAGGGTACGGCCCTGAACCTCTCGCCCGGTGAACCGATTCGTCGTCTGGAGCGAATACGCACGGCCGACGGCCGACCGGTCATCTACTCAATCGACATCGTGCCGGAACGATACGTCTCGGCCGTGCCGAACAAGACCTTCAATCGCTCGCTCTACGACGTCCTGTCGTCGATCGGCGAGCCGGTCGTCAACGCCAACGCCGTGCTCACGCCGATCACCGCGGGCCGAGCGCTGGCGCGACTACTCGACGTCAAGATAGGCAGTGCCCTGCAACAGATCATCGAAGTGGATTACACCAAGAGTGGACGACCCATCGTCTTCTCCTCGGAGTGGCACGTGCCGGGAATCTTCGAACTGCGAGTCCACCGGCGGGCATGAACGCCGCGAGCCTGTCGCCCGCGTCGCGCGAAGACGCTCTCGCGAGGATGCAGTCCGGCGAACTCGACGTGCTCGTGGTCGGAGGCGGCGTCGTGGGAGCCGGCACGGCACTCGACGCCGCGTCGCGGGGTCTTCGCACCGCCCTCGTCGAAGCCGCGGACTGGGCCAGCGGCACCTCGTCTCGTTCCTCGAAACTCATTCACGGAGGTCTGCGCTATCTCGAGATGTTGGACTTCCACCTGGTGCGCGAGGCCCTGCGCGAACGCGGACTCCTCCTTAACCATGTGGCACCGCACCTGGTGCACCCCGTCGCGTTCCTCTATCCCCTCCGGCACCGCGGCTGGGAACGCCTCTACGCGGGCAGCGGCATTGCCCTCTATGACCTCCTGGCGAAAGGGTCGCAGGGGCTCGGGGTGCACCGTCACCGTCACCTGAGTCGACGCGCGGCACTGCTCGTCGCGCCCGCGCTTCGCCCCGACGCGCTCGTCGGGGCGATTGAGTACTACGACGCGCAGGTCGACGACGCGCGCTTCACCATGACGCTCGCGCGCACCGCGGCGACGAACGGCGCCATGGTCGCCACGCGCTCGCGCGTAAGAGGATTCGAGCGATCGGGCACTCGGATCACCGGTGCGCGAATCCAGGACCTCGAGAACGGACGGACACTGATCGTCCGCGCGAAGGTGGTGATCAGCGCGACGGGCGTCTGGAGCGGCGACACGCAGGCCATGGCCGACGTGGATGACCCGCTACGGGTCCGAGCGTCCAAGGGCGCGCACCTCGTCGTTCGCCGAGAGCGGCTCCAACTCTCGACGGGCCTCATCATCCGCACGGAACAGTCGGTCCTCTTCGTGATCCCCTGGGGTGCGTTCTGGCTCATCGGCACCACCGACACCGACTACGACGCCGACCGGGATCGACCGCTCGCCACCCGCGAGGACGTCGACTATCTCCTCGAACACGTGAACTCCGTCCTGGCCACGCCGTTGGGCCGCGACGACATCGTCGGCGTCTACGCCGGTCTGCGTCCTCTACTCGACGGCGGCGCGGACGCGACGGCCAAGCTCTCGCGTGAACACGCCGTGAGCCAGCCCCTACCGGGCCTGGTGGTGGTGGCGGGCGGAAAGTTCACGACGTATCGCGTGATGGCCGAGGACGCGGTCGACCGCGCCGTCACGCAACTCGGGCGAGGTGTGCCGAGCTCGCGCACGCGTGACGTCGTGCTCGTCGGCGGTGACGACTACGCCGCGACGTGGGCCGCTCGAAGTCAGATGGCGGCCGAGTCGGGACTCGACGGCGCGTGGATCGAACACCTGATCCACCGCTACGGCTCGCTCACCCCCGAGGTGCTCGACGTCGTGGGCCAGCAGCCGTCGCTCGCCGCGCCCCTCGAGGGCTCGGGACAGTACTTGATGGGTGAGATCAGCTACGCCGTGACCCACGAGGGAGCCCTCCACCTCGAAGACGTCCTCGCGCGCCGCACCCACGTCTCGATCGAGACCACGGACCACGGAGCCGCCGCGGCTCGACGGGTCGCTGCCGTGATGGCGCCGCTGCTGGGCTGGGGGCCCGAGCGCCTACGCGAAGAGATCGCAACCTACGACTCTTCGGTGGCGTCGTAGTGAGCCGTCGACCACGAATCGGACGAGACATTCGTCGCGTGAGCGAAAGTAGATTCGAGAGATGACGGACCTGAGTAGCGCGACGCCCGGCACCACACGCATCGGCTGGATCGGCACCGGGGTGATGGGTTCATCGATGTGCGCCCACCTCATCGAGCGCGGCTACCCGGTGAGCGTCACGACGCGCACGCGCGAAAAGGCGATGGCGCTGCTCGACGCCGGAGCGACGTGGGCCGACTCGCCCGCCGCCGTGGCCACGCAGAGCGACGTCATCTTCTCGATGGTGGGCTATCCGGCCGACGTGCGCGAGGTCGTCCTCGGCCCGTCGGGCGCCCTGGGTTCCGCGCGGCCCGGCGCGGTCCTCGTCGACATGTCCACGAGCGAGCCGGCCTTGGCGCTGGAGATCGCCGAGCGGGCCGAACCCCTCGGCGTGCACGCGCTCGACGCACCGGTCTCGGGCGGCGACGTGGGGGCCCGAAACGCCGCGCTGTCGATAATGGTCGGCGGACGACGGGACGTCTTCGAGGCGGTGCTGCCGTGCTTCGAGGTCCTAGGTTCGACCATCGTGTTGCAGGGCGGCCCCGGGGCCGGCCAGCACACGAAGATGATGAATCAGATACTCATCGCCAGCAACATGGTCGGCGTGTGCGAGGCGCTGCTCTACGCCTATCGGTCGGGGCTCGACCTCGACTCGGTGCTCGCGTCGGTGAGCGGTGGCGCCGCGGGCAGTTGGTCGCTATCGAATCTGGCGCCGCGGATGATCGCGAACAACATGGCGCCGGGCTTCTACGTCAATCACTTCGTCAAGGACATGGGGATCGCGCTCGCCGAAGCCGGCCGCCTGCGACTGTCGCTTCCCGGGCTGGCGCTCGCGCACCAGCTCTACGTCGCCTTACAGGCGCAGGGCGGCGGCCGCGACGGTACGCAGTCGCTCGTCCGGGCGCTGGCGTCGCTGTCGGGACTCGATTGGGAGCGGCGCTCCGCACCCTGATCGATGAGTCCTCTTACCGTCAGCGTTCCGACCACCGAGCTGCGCGACGCCCTCGGTGAACTCGCCGACGTCACGGTCCTCCTCTGGGACATGACCGACGAGCCCCCGGCGAGCGAGATCGACCTCGTGGTGCCGCCGTACATGAGCGGGCCCTCGATATTGCGCCGACTCGCCGGCGTTCGAACCCGACTGGTGCAGAGTCAGATGGTCGGCTTCGACGGCGTGGCCGACGTGCTGCCGCCCGGTGTCGTCTACGCCAACGCCACGTCGGTGCACGAGACCTCGACGGCCGAGCTGACACTGGCCCTGATACTCGCCTCGCAGCGAGGCATCCCCGACTTCGTTCGGGCGAGCGAGGAGGGACGATGGGCTCCGGCGTGGCACCAGGGCCTCGCCGACCGCACGGTCCTGCTCGTCGGCTACGGCGGCGTCGCTCGCGCCATCGAGTCTCGACTGCGCGGCTTCGAGGTCACCGTCGAGCGCCTCGCACTCACCGAACGCACCGATGAACACGGTCCCATTCACGGGCTCGGATCACTGAACCGGCTCCTGCCGTTGGCCGACGTCGTGGTGGTCGTCGTCCCGCTCACACCCGCGACGACGCACCTCATCGACGACGCGTTCTTGGCGCGAATGCGTGACGGCAGCCTGTTGGTCAACGTCTCGCGCGGCCGAGTCGCCGACACCGACGCCCTGTTGGCGCACGCCACGACCGGAAGGCTCCGCTTCGCGCTCGACGTCACGGACCCCGAACCGTTACCCGAGGGACACCCGCTCTTCGCCCTCCCCAACGTCCTCATATCGCCGCACGTCGGCGGCCGAACGTCGGCGATGGTGCCGAGGATGGCCCGTCTGATCACCCAACAGATCGCGAGGATGCAGCGAGGCGACGACCCGATCAACGTCGTCCTGGGCGGCTGAACGGCGCGTGAGACCGAGAAGTTACACCCCGCGACGTGGTCATTCCCGAAGTTGTGAGCGAATTGTGTGAATTGCGCAGTGGCCCCTTTACGCTGGTATCACGCAGTACTTATGAGGCTTATCGTTTTGTCACTCCCCACTGGTGCATCATGATGAACTTTGGGAAGGACAATTATGTCCACCTCCGCACGACCTTCGAATTACCCTTCTTCGCGAGAGACGCCTAACCGGGCTCGTCGTGGCGCCCTGCGTCGCGGTCCCCAGGCCCTGCGACTCTCCTTTTCCACCATGTTGGTGACGGGAATCGCCTTCCTGACGCTGGCCGCCTTCGGCACCCAGTCCGCCATGGCCGCCACCGCTACCGTCAACCTGGGAACTGCTTCGACCTTCGCGGTGTTGGCGGGAAGCGCCATCACCAACACCGGGGCGACCACGATCGGCGGTGACATCGGGATCTCGCCGGGCACCTCGATCACCGGGTTCCCGCCGGGGATGCAATCTTCTGGTACCACCCACGTGGCCGACGGAACGGCGCTTCTCGCCGAAAACGCGCTGGGAACCGCGTCCACCGACGCCGCCGGGCGCACTCCCTTCAACACCGTCACGGCGGACCTCGGCGGATCGACCCTGGTCGCCGGCGTCTACAAGTCGACGTCGTCCATGGGCCTCACGGGTGCCGTCACCCTTAACGGAGCCGGCGACTCGAGCTCGGTGTTCATCTTCCAGGCGGGATCGACCCTGACGACCGCCACCTCCAGCTCGGTGGTGCTCGAGAACGGGGCGCAGGCGTGCAACGTGTTCTGGCAGGTCGGCAGTTCGGCGACCCTCGGCACGACCACCAACTTCGCCGGGACGATCATCGCCACGACGTCGATCACCTTGAACACCGGCGCGACGCTCAACGGCCGGGCCCTCGCCATCGGTGGGGCGGTCACCATGGACGCCAACACGATCAACGTTCCGACCTGTCTCGCGTCGTCGTCCACGACGACGTCGTCGACGACGTCGTCGACCACGTCCACGTCCACGTCAACTTCAACCACTACGACCGCGCCCGGGTCGACCACCACCACGCTGGGCTCCACCAGCACAACGGTGGTCGGCGCGACGTCCCCGGGCACCACGTCGACCTTCGTCATTCCTCACGGTGCGCCGGAGACCGGCGCTGGCGGAGCGGCTCGCCTCGTGTCATCGCACTTGGTGCCGATGGGACTCGCCGCCCTGGGATTGGCCGGAGTCGCCGGTGCGTTCCTGATCCGCGCGCGTCGCGCCAAATAGCGACCGAGCCGGTCGACTCGTCGACTACTCGTCGAGCAGCTGACGACTCCGCATTTGCGCCGTGAGGTACTCACGCTCGGCGTCGTTGCGCGTCAGTTCGATGGCCCGTGCGTCCTGCACCAGGGACTCGTCGACTCGGCCGAGCCGTCGAAGGAGATCGGCCTTGATCGCCGGCAGGTAGTGGTAGTCCGCGAGACGGTCATCCGACTCGAGCTCCTCGACCAACGCCAGGGCCACCTCCGGCCCGACCACCATCGAGACGGCGACCGCGCGATTCAGGGCCACGATCGGTGAGGGCCACGTCACGAGCAACGCGTCATAGAGGCGAACGATCTGCACCCAGTCGGTCGCTTCGAACGACGGCGCCTGCGCGTGCTCCAGCGCGATGGCGGCCTGGAGGATGAACCGTCCGAGCTGTTTGGCGCGTAGGCCCTCTCTGATCAGTGCCTTCGCGCGTTCGATCGCGACCAGATCCCACTGCGATCGGTCTTGCTGGTCGAGGCGCAGTAGCGCGCCCTCGGCGTCGACGCGCGTGGCACGACGAGCGTCGGTGATCAACATCAGGGCGAGGAGACCGCGAACTTCGCGTTCGTCGGGCATCAACTCCTGCAGCACCTCGGTCAGGTGCATCGCCTGGTCGACGAGTTCGGGACGCATGAGCGATGTTCCGGACGTCGCGGTGTGCCCCATGGTGAAGAGCAGGTAGATCACGCCCAACACCGCGCGCAGTCGATCGGGCATCTCCGCCTCATCGGGCATGCGCAAGGGGATGCGCGCCGTGGAGATCTTCTGCTTCGCCCGAGTGAGTCGCGCTCCCATGGTGGTCTCGGACAGTAGGAAGACGCGTGCGATGTCCGGCGTCGACATGCCACACACCAGGCGCAACGTCAGCGCCATCTGCGCCTCGGTCGACAACGCCGGGTGACAGCACAGGAAGATCATTCGAAGTCGTTCGTCCCTCACGGTGTCCTCTGAGTTCTCATCAAGCAGTTGATCGCTCTCGACGTCATTCGAATCACTCTCTTCGGGTCCGACCAACAACGGCAACTTCGATCGCAGATTCATTTCGCGCCGCATCACGTCCACGGCCCGACGCCGGGCCACCGTCGTGAGCCAGGCTCCCGGATTTCTCGGCACGCCGTCACGGTTCCACGCCACGACGGCGGCCACGAAGGCCTCTTGCACGCACTCCTCGGCGACGTCCAAATCTCTCGCCGTCCACGCCGTCGCGGCGAGCACGGTGGCCCACTCACGACGGCGCGCATCAACGATGGCCCGTTCGACGTCGTCCGGCGAAGCACTCGGCACCTAGGCGAACCTGGGCGACCTAGTGGGCATGCGTGCGCGTCGGTATGACCCAGTCCACGACCGGTCGCACCTCGACACCACCGCCCTGGTGGCAAATGGGATTGGTCCCCGCGATCTTCAAGGCGGCGTCAAGATCCGGCGCTTCGATGATGCAGAACCCGGCGATGACCTCCTTCGTCTCCAGGAACGGCCCGTCGGTGATCACGTCGCCGCGGATCGACGTCGACATGGTGTGGGGCTCCAGCGCGAACGCCGCGACCATCGTGCCGTCGTGCTGTAGGTCCCTCGAGTGCTGCTCGTGCTCGGCCCGGGCCACGCCGCCGTCGTCCTCGTGATCGTCGGTTGGTGCGTAGAGCAGAATTGCGTATTCAGCCATGGTGGCTCTCCTTTCGGACGGTCATTTGCCGCCCTACATCGTTACGTCGAACCACTTCGACAAATTCGACAGAGAAATTCGGGGTCACTGTCACAATTCTCTCCCATGGCGGACACTGCGAGCGCCGAGGTGACCTAATTGTGAAGATGTAGCGAGTACGTCGCCTCCCATCGCCAACACTGTAGGTTCATGACTGGGCGAGTCTTCGGGTGATGACGCACGCCACAACGACGAGCGGCCGTCACTCCAGGGGAATCGGCCAGGGGGTCTGCGGTAAGTGAGGGACGACAGGTCGGCGATACCGGACATCGGCGACTTCTTCTACAGTTCCCCCGACCTGCTCTCGGTCTTCGGCAAGGACGGCGAGCTGATCCAGGTAAATCCGGCGTGGCACGACATGCTGGGCTGGGACTTCGATGAACTGCGCGGCGTGCCGTTCGCGGACTTCGTCCACCCGGACGACGTGCAGGCGACCGAAGACGAGTTTCGCATCGTGATCCGGGGACCGGACGAAACGCGACGCGGATTCGTCAATCGTCAGCGTTGCCGCGACGGGTCCTACCGCACCATCTCGTGGAGCTCGCTGCGCAAGGACGGGTGGATCTGCGCCACGGGCCAGGACGTCACGGACCGCCAGGAGATTCAGAGCCAACTGAACCAGAGCACGGCGATCACGGAAGCGATGTTCGCGGCGGCGGCCGACTCGATCGTCATCATCGACCGCGACCTCAACATCGTCGAGTCGAGTCCCGAGAGCGAGGAGATCTACGGCTACCCCGAGCGGGGTCGGCGCGGACGCACCGGTCTCAACATCATCGATCCCCGCGACCGTCCGGGCGTCGAGGCGGCGCTGCGCAAGACCTTCGAGATCGAGGACGTGACCACGGTCAGCTTCCGCGCCCAGCACGCCGACGGTCACGAGATCACGCTCGAGACGCGAGGACGCGCGTTGCGCAGTCCCGACGGGCCGCCGACGCGCGCGGTCTTCATCACCCGCGACATCACCGCGGCCGCGCAGACCCAGGCCGCGCTCGCCGAGAACCTCGCCAAGATGCGCGCGATCATCGACTCCGCGGTCGACGCCATCACGGTCATCGACCGCGACGGAATAATGCTGGAGGTCAGTCCGGCCAGTGAGCGGATGTACGGCATACCCGAGTCGACTTCGTGTCGGCCACTCCGTGCTCGAGTTCGTGCACTACAACGATCAGTCCGTCGTCACCGCCGCGATCCGGCGAATCTTCGACGAGGGTCGCGCTACCACGGCGCGCTTTCGCGTGCGCCACGACGACGGACACTGGGTCACCGTCGAGTCGCGGGGTCAGGCGCTCGACAACGGCGGCGAGCCGCCGATCGCCGCCGTGGTGATCACCCGCGACATCTCCGAGTCGGTCGCCCTCGAGCACGCCCTGGAGATCGCGCGGTCCGAGGCCGAGCGCCACGACCACGCCAAGAGCGAGTTCATGTCGCGCATGAGTCACGAACTGCGGACACCGCTGAACTCGGTGATCGGCTTCTCCCAACTGCTGCAGATGGAGTCCGAGTGATCCCGACGTGCTGCGGATGCTGGGCCACATCAACAACTCCGGACAGCACCTCTTGAACCTGATCAACGAGATCCTCGACATCTCGAGGATCGAGTCCGGTCGCGTCATCGTGACGCTGCGCGCCGTGTCGCTCGATGACCTCATCCCCGACTGCGTGGGCATCATCACTCTGCAGGCGAACCAACGCGGCCTCACCGTCGAGGTCGGCGACATTACCGACGCCCTGGTGCGCGCCGACGAACAGCGCCTCCGACAGGTGCTCTTGAATCTGCTCTCCAACGCCATCAAGTACAACCGCCCGCAGGGCCACGTCATCGTGAGCACCGAGATCGTCGACGACGTGGTTCGAGATCTCGGTGCGCGACACCGGACTCGGCATCAGTCCCGAGATGGTCGAGCGACTCTTCATCCCCTTCGACCGGCTCAACGTCGAATCGACCGGGCATCGAAGGAACCGGCCTGGGACTGGCCCTGTCGAAGAACCTGACCGAGGCCATGGGCGGCACGTTGATCTTCGACAGCACGCCGGGCAAGGGTTCGGTCTTCACCATCCAACTGCCGATCTTCGTAGGTCAGTAGGCCGGTTGACGTGACGCCGCGGTGACGTCATAACGCGCATAGCGGACAGTCCCTTCGCCGTGGCGTAACCATCGCCTTCTACGATTCGGGGATGAGCGAGCCCGCGTCCGTCGACGAACTCTTCGACCTCTACGAGACGCTGGGCCATCAGTCCTACGGCGAGTCGATCACGCAGAACGAACACGCCCTGCAGTGCGCGGCGCTGGCCCGCGACGCCGACGCGAGCGCGGCGCTGATCGTCGCGGCACTCTTCCACGACGTCGGACACCTGGCCGTCGACGTCCAAGGTGGGCTCGGGTTCGACCTCGCCAAGGACGACGACGATCACGAAGCGCGCGGCGCGCGCATCCTCGCTCGCCTCTTCGGTCCTCGAGTGGCCCAACCGGTGTCACTGCACGTGCTCGCCAAGCGTTGGCGCTGCACGCGAGAGCCCGAGTATCACGATCGACTTTCGAGTGCCTCGCAAGCGACGTTGATCGCCCAGGGCGGCCTCTTAAGTGAAGAGGAGTGTCAGCGCTTCGAGCAGCACCCCGGTTTCCGACGACGCACTCGCCCTTCGGACCTGGGACGACACGGGAAAGGTCGAGGGACTCGACGTCGGCGCGCTGCGCGACTGGGAGCCGCTGGTCAGGTCGCTGGCCGAGACGCGGTGACCAGCACGTCGCGGGCGTTGGCGACGAGGTCGACGCGAGTACCGAGCTCGAAGACGTCGGCACCGCTGCTCAAGATGTCGGCCTTCACCGACGCTCCCCCGATGCCGACCTCGAGTCGCGTCGTCGCGCCGAGGAAGCTCTTGTGCGTGATGATGCCCAGACCCGTCGGGTTGAGGACGACGTCGACGTCCTCCGGGCGCAGCAGAGCGTCGAGGGGCTCGGCTCCTTCCGGAGCGGCGCCGCGAATCTTGACGTCGCGACCGAAGAGGGTCACCGTGTCACCGGTGCGCACGACGCGCACGCGACTCGAGATGCCGACGAACTGCGCGACGAACTCGGTCGATGGCTTGGAGTAGAGCTCGGCCGGCGTCGCGATCTGCTCGGCGCGACCGCGCGACATCACGCAGACCCGGTCGGCCATCGACAGCGCCTCCTCCTGGTCGTGCGTGACGAAGACCGTCGTGATCATGAGACGCTGCTGCAGCGCCCGGATCTGATCGCGGAGTTCGGCGCGCACCTTGGCGTCGAGCGCCGAGAGAGGCTCGTCCAAGAGAAGGACGCGCGGTTCGATCGCCAACGCCCGCGCCAACGCGACGCGCTGTTGTTGGCCCCCGGACAGCTGGTGAGGGTACTTCGTGAGTGTGCTCGCCCAGTCCGACGAGCTCCAGCAGTTCGTCGGCCCGCGCGCGGCGCTGCGCACCGCGCTGGTGACGGAGCTGCAGTCCGAAGGCCACGTTGTCGCGCGCGCTCATGTTGGGAAAGAGTGAGTAACTCTGGAAGACCATGCCCATGTCGCGCTTCTGGGCCGGAATGTGCACCACGTCCTTACCGTCGACCATGACCCTACCGATGTCGGGCCGCTCAAAGCCGGCGAGCACGCGCAGCGCCGTCGTCTTGCCGCAGCCCGACGGGCCGAGCAGCGCCACGAACTCACCGGGCTCGATGTGGAGCGTGAAGCCGTCGAGTGCCTTGGTCGTGCCGAAACGCCGCGTGAGGTTCTCGAGCACCACCGGAGCGCCGGACTTAGGTGTGGTCGCGGTAG
Source organism: uncultured Acidimicrobiaceae bacterium (assembly GCA_963703105.1). Lineage (GTDB taxonomy): Bacteria > Actinomycetota > Acidimicrobiia > Acidimicrobiales > RAAP-2 > RAAP-2. The sequence goes on from OY969792.1 coordinate 1,333,034, forward strand.
TCGTCGCGGTGGGCAGACTTTGGGTATCCATGGCCATCAGCTCCTCCGGGAGTTTCGGTGCGATCGGTCAAACGATACGACGAGCCCCAACACGACGCACGTGCCGAACAGGGCGAGCATCGCCACGAGCGTGTTGATGCGCGGATTCGTCGTCGGGGTGAGGTAGATCCATACGGGGATCGTCGGTCCACCCGTCCAGACTGGCGATGGTGAACTCTCCGAAGACGAGCGCCAGCGTGAGCACCGACGCCGACAAGAGGGCGCTGCGCATGTTGGGGATGAGCACCCGCCAGATGATGGAAATCCAGCCGGAGCCGAGCGAGCGCGCCGCTTCGACCAGCGTCTTCAGGTCGAGCGCGCCGAGTCCGGCGTCGAGTGAGCGGTAGACGTAGGGCATGGCCAGGACCACGTAGATCAGCGCGAGCAGGTACTGCGAGGACTTCAGCCACAGGGGCGTCACGCCGTCGACCCCCACGATCAAGACGATCGGTGGGATGACGATCGGCAGGATCGTGATGACTTCCATCACGCGGCGGAAGCGCGGCATGCGCAGGTGCACGTAGATCATCGTCGGCACCATGAGGAGCAAGACGATCGCCATCGTCGCGATGGCCAGCTGGGTCGAGAGCCACAGCGCCGAGAAGAATCCGGGAGCCTGCGCGACCTGCGAGAAAGTCTCCAAGGAGAACTGTCCGTTGATGTTCTGGAGGCAGAACTGCATGGCGGCGTAGAAGGGGACGATGAAGTAAAGAGCCGCGAGGAAGAGCGCGAGGCCGCGTCCCCAGTGCACTCGCTTGAACCACGGCGCCGAAGGATTGCCCCGCGAGTACTGGTCCATCAAGTCCTGGCCACCCTCCATGACGTTGCCGAGTTCTAGCGAAGCCATCGTGAGGTCCTTCGACGAAGTAGCGCGTAACCGATGACCGAGATGAGCAGGATCACGATCATGGCGAAGCCCAGGGCGTAGCCAGGTTGGCCTCACCGGAGAGCACGTTGCCGTTGAGGATGGCGCCGATCTGGATGGGGGTGATGGCGATCGTGCCGGTGGTGAGTGCCTCGGCCGTGGCGTAGGCCGAGAACCCGCTGCCGAAGAGCAGGAACATGCCACCGAGTACGGCCGGCGCCAACACCGGCAGCCCGACGTGTCGCCAGTAGCGCCACGACGACGCGCCGAGGCCCGAGGCCGCCTCGCGCCAGGACTCTTTGAGCCCGGCGAAGGCCGGCGTGATGATCAAGATCATGAGGGGTATCTGGAAGTACATGTAGACGAAGGCCACGCCCCAGAACTTGTAGAGGTTGAAGCCGTGGTTCCAGGGATTGAGGCCGATGTCGGCCAGCCAGTGCGTCGCCACACCCCCGACGGCGCTGAAGGACGCGATGAACATGAACGCCAAGTTGACCCCGCCAAACTGGGCGAGCACGCCCGAGCACGCGGCGGTTAGACGTTTGAAGAGTTCGTGCTTGGACGTGGCGATGGCGTAGGCGACGAAGGTTCCGAGGATGCCCGGGACGATGGAGGTGACGAGCGCCAACTTCAAGCTGGTCTCGAACCCGGTTCGATACGTGAGACACGACGGGCTGTTCGACGTGCAGAGGATCACCTTCATATTGGCCAACGTCAACTTGCCGGCATTGGATCGGAAGGCCAAGTTGATGATGGCGATCGTCGGCAGTATCAGTCCGAGTGCGACGTACGCGAGAAACGGAAGCACGGGGGCACCGGTTCGGACGGACCGAACCAGTGCCCCCGGAAGCGACTTCTTTTCGCTGACCTCATCACTGACACCAGAAGGGGAAGGACTGGCGTCAGTGATGAGTTCAGACATCGTTGCGGGTTACGACTGGTTAACTACCGCTGATGGCCGAGGCCCAGTTCGCCGCGACCGTGGCCTTGGCGGTGTTGACCTGGGTCATGGTGGGGAACGTCACCGCGCCCTTTGGAGCCGCCGGCAACTTCGCCAAGAATCCCTGGTTGACCGTCTTGTTGGCGATCATTCCCGGCAACTCGATGGGACGGGCGTAGCCCTGCAGGAACAGGTTCTGTCCCAGCGACGAGTACAGGAACTCCTCCCAGAGGCGAGCGGCCGCCGGGTCCGGCGCGTCCTTGGTGATCGCCTGGGTGTAGTACGCCGCGATGGTGCCGTCCGACGGGATCACGGACTTCCAGCCCGGGACCGCCGCGGCGACCCCGTTCTGCAAGTAGTCCCACCAGATCAGGATCGGCGTGGTGCCCGCCGCGGCGGTCGCCGCCGTGCCACCGGGCACGAAGTTACCGATCTTGTTCAGGTTGGCGAAGAACGTGATACCCGGTTGAATGTTGGCGTACGAACCGCCGTTGGCGATTGACGCCGCCCACACCGCGTAGAACGCCGCCGAGGCCGAGGTCGGGTCGTTGTTGATGGCGACCTCGTTCTTGTAGGCCGGGTTGGTCAGTTGCGAGAACGAGGTCGGACAGGTCGTCACGATCTTGGTGTCACAGCCGATCGCCACGTAGCCGCCGTAGTCATCGAACCAACGTCCGTTGGGGTCCTTGGAGGCCGCCGGAATCAAGCTCCAGGTCGCGACCTTGTAGGGAGCCCACAGGCCCATGTTCTCGGTGGCGTAGCTCGTGCCGACGTCAACGACGTCCGGAGCGTCCGCGCGACCGCGGTCCTGCTGGATCGCGGTGATCTCTTGCGCGCTCGATCCGTTGGGGTTGGCGTCGTTGATGTGGATGCCGTACTTCGCGGTGAAGTCCTTCATGATGAGCCCGTAGTTCGCCCAGCCCGCGAGCGGGATCGTGATGACGTTCACGTGGCCTTCCTTCTTGGCGGCCTTGATCAACGCCTTCATTCCACCGCCGGCTTGGGCCGACGTCTCGGTCGCCCAGTTCACCTTCTTAGTGGCTGCGTTCGCGCCACCACTGAGCGTGGAGACACCGGCCAGCATGGTGCTCACCAGTCCAGCCGCTACCGCCACCTTCATTTTCTTTGTCGACACTCGTCGTCCTCCTAAAGGTGAGTGCACCGCGTTGGTGACTCGCGTTGACAGTAAGTTGCGAGGGTTAGCCGAGTGTGACGCCACGGAGCAACAAGTGTGACGACTTCACGGATTCTTCGCGAACGTTTCGACAATGACTAGGGCGTGACCAGAAGGTCGAAACCGAGCAGATCGACGACCGAGGCGATGACGTCGTCGGCGCCGTTGGCGATGAGTCGGGCCCGGTCGTCGGTGCCTGAGAGGACGCCCACGCAGTAGCCGGCGCCGGCGCGCAGCCCGGCCACCATGTCCGAGGCGGTGTCACCCACCACCATCAGGGAACTCGCCGCGGTGATCTGGGACCTCAGCGCGCACCACCACAACATGTCCGGCGCCGGCCGACCGCGACCGGCGTCGGCCGGTGACACGCGCAGCTCGAACAGGTCGCCCCAACCGAGCACGTCGATGAGCGCCTCTCGAGTCGTCGGTGAAAACCCGGTCGTCAGCGCGACTTGCAGGCCGACGTCGCGCAAGGTCTCGACGGTCGAACGAGCGCCCGGGATCTCGCTCACGCCGAGCTCTTGGGCCGACTCCACGAAGTGGCGTTCGAATGCCTCGTTGGCAAACGTCGCGCGTTCGCCGAAGAGGGCCGTGAAGACCTCGATCTTGGACTGGCCCATGGTCTCGATGACGTAGCGCCTCGGCCGACGCGGCCTCCTCGGGGCTGACCTCCAGGTCCTCGATGGTGCGCCGAAAGGCCTCCAGCACCAGGCCATTGTCGAGAACGGTCGTGCCGGCCATGTCAAAACAGATCAACTCGACGTCGTTCATTGGAAACTCTCCTCCGCGATGGCCGGGGCGAGGGTCATCCCTCGTCCGCCGGCGCCGGTGATGGCACTCACTCCGCGAGCGATCTGCTTGCGGAAATAGATCTCGTCCGGCGCCGGGTCACTCAACTGGTGGTACACCCCGCTCCAGCGTCGTTCGATGCGCGGCATGGCCGGTCCGATCACCGCGCGCGCGGCCGCTTCGATGATGTCCATCGGGACGGTCCAGCGTCTCGAAGAGTCCCGGCACCTCGGGTTCGTGCGTGTCGCCGATCGTGAGGCCGCCGTGGAGTCGCTGCTGGCAGAGGAGTTGAATCGCGTAGTCGGCGGCCGGCGAGGGCTGATCGTCGAGCAGTTCGCGCGCGAACTCGAGCGAAGCCCGGGTAGTACCGGAACGAATCGCCGTTGGCGACCGACGTCGTCAGGGTCTCGCGCGAACGGCTCGGTCTCGGCCATGTAGAGGCGGACCTTGCGCAAGCGGTCGATCCTTCGAACAGTTCGGCCGCGAACCCGCTCAACGTCGCGCCCAGACAGAGGACGACGTGGTCGCCGGCGTAGTGCACCCCGCAGTGATCGATCGCGGCGTGGTCGACGACGCCGACCAGTTCGTGTCCGGGCAGGTACTCGTAGCGGCCACTGTTCTCCATGTACGTGCGCAGCGCGCCGAGCGCCGAACGCGACTCGACGGCCGCGTCGCGCCCGCAGTAGAGCCCGGAGAGGTAGTCGCCGCGCAGCGCGGGGTTGCGCGCCGCGGTCTCCTCGCGCGAGAGCAGTTCGAACTGTCGCGCCGTCGGCATCGCCGCGCGCCATCGCGCGCATCGCCACCTCCAGTTCCGCGTCGTTGTTGATCAGCGTGATCGAGCCGTTCGCGCGAAAGCCGACGCCGGGCACGTCCAAGGCGACGTCCTCCCAGAGGTCGCGGGCGCGCAGCGCCAGGTCGAGTTCGCGTCCCACCGCTCGCCCGCTCACCCAGACGAGACCGAAGTTGCGCACCGTGGCGCCACTGGGCACGAGGTCGCGTTCGAGGTGCACCACGCTCGCCCCGCGCTCCAAGCGCGAACAGCGCGTGCATCGTGCCGAAGACGCCCCCACCGACCACCACGACGCGCTGGTCCTCGCAGCGTCGCTTCGATGTCGTTCAGCACGGTCGCGAAATTAGGCCGGAGACGTTGCGCAACCGTGACGAGTTGGTGTCGTCGACACAACTCTTTTCGTGCATCAGTCGGCGCGGCGCTCTTCGAAGAACGCGCGCAGCAGTTCGGCCGACTCCTCGGCGAGCACGCCGTAGGTGAGCGAGGCCTCGTGCAAGCAGTCGCGGGTCGCTCAAGACGTTGTAGCGAGAACCGACGGCGCCGGCCTTCTCGTCAAGCGCCCCGATCACCACTCGGCGCACGCGCGCGTTCAAGAGCGCCCCGGCGCACATGACGCACGGCTCCAGCGTGACGTAGGCCGTGACCTCGTCCATGCGCCACGACGGTCGCGAGAACGCGGCGTCACGCAGCGCCACGATCTCGGCGTGCGCCGTGGGGTCCTGATCGAGTTCGCGCCGGTTCTCCCCCACGCCGATCACGACGTCGTTCTCGACCAGCACGCACCCGACCGGTACGTCCTCATGTCCTGCCGCGACGATCGCGATGTCGAGGGCCGCGCGCATGAAGAGTTCGTCGTTGGTGGTGTCATCCACGTCATCGAACTTACCGAGGCGCGACTCGCACGGCTCGCCCAAAAGTCGCGTCGAAGGTCGCGTTGTAGACTTCTCGACGGAGGGGTGCGAGAGCGGCCGAATCGGGCAGTCTCGAAAACTGCTGTGTCTCCGGGCACCGTGGGTTCAAATCCCACCTCCTCCGCCAGCAGAAAACGGGTGACTTCGGTCACCCGTTTTCTGCTCTGGAGCGGTGTTTGGCCATCGCAGGTACGCTGGATTCGTTCGGCGCGAGCCGACGACTCTCAGGAGAGTGCCATGGTCTCGTCAATCGATACGTCAGTGGGAACCGAACGCAAGGTCGTCACCGAGTTGCCCGGTCCGAAGTCGCGCGCCCTGCACGAGCGCCGTCACGCGGTGGTCAGCGCCGGACTGACTCAGGGCTTCCCGATCTACATCGAGCGCGCCGAAGGAGCGATCCTTCGTCGACGTCGACGGCAACCAGATCCTGGACCTGGGATCGGGCATCGCCGTCACGTCGATCGGTCACGCCGTGCCCGAATTGGTCGACGCCGTGAGCGCCCAGGTGGCCGCCTTCACGCACACCTGTTTCATGGTGAACCCCTACGAGAGCTACGTCGAGGTCTGCGAAGAGCTCGCCGCCCTCACACCCGGTTCGCACGCCAAGACCTCCGCGCTCTTCAACTCCGGCGCCGAAGCGATCGAGAACGCCGTGAAGATCGCCCGCCTGGCGACCGGTCGTCAGGCGATCGTCGTCTTCGACCACGCCTATCACGGTCGCACCAACCTGACCATGGCGCTCACGGCGAAGAACATGCCCTACAAGGACCGCTTCGGCCCCTTCGCCCCCGAGGTCTACCGCGTCCCGATGAGCTACCCGTTCCGCGACGGCCTGAGCGGGGCCGAGGCGGCCGCGCTGGCGATCAAGATGATCGAGATCCACATCGGCGCGAAGAACGTCGCCGGTCTGCTGATCGAGCCGATCCAGGGCGAGGGGGGCTTCGTCGTCCCGGCCGACGGGTTCTTGCCGGCGCTGTCGGCGTGGACCACGGCCAACGGCGTGGTCTTCATCGCCGACGAGATCCAGAGTGGCTTCTGTCGAACCGGCGACTGGTTCGCCGTCGACCACGAAGGCGTCATCCCGGACATCGTCGACGACCGCCAAGGGCCTGGCCGGCGGGATGCCGCTGGCCGGCGTGACCGGTCGGGCCGAGTTGATGAACGCGGTCCACGAGGGCGGCCTCGGCGGCACCTACGGCGGCAACCCCGTGGCCTGCGCCGCGGCGCTGGCCACCATCAAGACGCTGCGCGACCGCAACCTGGTGGCCCGGGCCCGCGAGATCGGCGAGATCCTCTTCGCCAACCTGCGTTCGCTGGCCCAGGACGTGGCCATCATCGGCGACGTGCGCGGGCGAGGCGCGATGGTGGCCATGGAGTTCGTGCAGCCCGGCACCAAGGACCCGAACGCCGCGGCCGTCAAGGCCATCGTCAACTACTGCAACCAGAACGGCGTCATCGCGATCTCGTGCGGCACCTACGGCAACGTCGTGCGACTGCTGCCGCCGCTGGTGATCACCGACGCCCAGCTCGCCGACGGACTCGACGTCCTCGGCGCCGCGGTGCGTTCGGCGAGTTAGTTCAGACAGCTCTGCGTCGACACGCGTTCCGTGCGCCGGGGTCTTGGCGATGTCGCTCTCGACGGTCGCGGCCGGGATGGCGTAGGCCGTCTCGCTCTGGCTGAGTGACTTCGAGAAGACCACGCCGGTGACCTCGCCTCGGACCAACACCGGGCTGCCCGAGTTTCCCGGTTCGATGTTGGAGTAGACCACGAGCACGGTGCGAGCGAACGTCTGCTTGTCGTAGATGTCCCTCGACTGCGCGGTGATCTCGCCGCTGATGATCGACGGACTGATGGTTCGTCCGCCCGTCGAGCGGGAACCCGATCACCTCGGCCTTCGACGCCCGAGGACGGCACCGACGTCGCGAAACTCAACGGGGTCGACACCGCCGCCGTCGAAACCCGCAACACCGCGACGTCATTGACCGGATCGAAGAACGCCACCTGCGCGGCGCGTTCCTCCGACCGTGACGCTCGTCGCGCCCGCCACCACGTGCGCGTTGGTCACCACGAGGTGCGGGCGCGATGAAGAAGCCCGTGCCCTGGTGAGTGTCGGGACAGCCCATCGCGAGGACCTTGACGATGTCACTCGGCGAACGCGGCGACAGTCGTGTTCCTCGCCGAGTTTCGGCAGCGGACCGGTCGACGGAATCGTCGGCGAGACGATGCTGGCGAACACGCTCGGGAAGTTGGCGTTGTGGAGCAACGTCTGCAGGCGGGCCTCGGCCGAGGGAACCGTCGGCAGGGCACTGTCGAGCGCCTTGACGATGCGCGAGCCCTGGATCCCGCTCGCCGCGGTCGCCCACGGCGTCGCGACGAGGAGAGCCGCGACCAGCCAACACGGTGATCAGCGCGCCCGCCACGCCGACCACTACGCCGGCCCCGGAGTCGACGAGACCGAGCTTGACCATCTTCACGGTCCGTCGAATGGCCGATCCGAGGATGTGGCCGCCGAAATGACCGGCGTACGCGGCGACCACGACGATGACCAAGGCGAGGACCGGTCGCCACGACGCGTGGGTGATCTTCGTCGAGAGCGACGGCGCGATGGCGATGCCGACGTAGAAGCCCGCGATCAGTCCGATCCAACCCAGGACCTGTCGAATGGCGCCCTGGAACCAGCCCCGGATCGCGGCCACGATGGCGATCGCCACGATGAGTACGTCGACCCAGTTCATGGACTCCAAGTTAGACCGCTCGTTCTTCGAGAACGATTCAAGCGTCGCGATCGCGATTAGTAACATCAACAGGGCGACAACGGTCGTCACGATCTCAAGGAAACGATGATTCGAGTGCCAGCCCGCGTACGATCACTGGTACGGGTCGTGGCGATGAGTTCGCTCGCCGGCGTGGTGCTGGCGTCGTGCGCGCCGGCGACGGTGACGGTGACCCCGCGCGTGAACGGTCTTCCCGCCGTCAGCATCTCGGTGCCGCTTTCGGTGGTGGCGTGCACGACGGACAACTCCTGCGTCACCCTGGGGACCTCGAATCTCGAACGTCACGTCCGACGTCGGTCGGCGAGTATCGATCGGCGAACGGCCGCTGGGCCGCGCTCAGCGCGCCGAGCGCCGACGCCTCGACGTACGTGGCAGACGTCGTCGTGCTGGAGCGACGGCTGTCTCTTCGTCGGTTCGCAGTCGAGCGGTGATCTGGTGTGGCGCTACGACGCCACCTCGCCCGCGATCACGGTGACGACGGGGCCGACCGGCGGCGTCCGGCATCTACGGCGGTCAGTTGCTACGCGGCGATGACGTGCGCGATCCTCGACTCGACGAAGACTGGTCCCCGGTTCCTCACGACGACCGACGGTGGCACGACGTGGTCGTCACCGCAGTTGCTCGGCGTTCCGTCCCAGGACTCGGTGACCTCACTGTCGTGTCCTTCGGCCACTCGCCTGCATGGCGAGTTTCCTGAATGCGTCAAACGGGATCGTGGTCTACGTGACCACCGACGGCGGCACGACGTGGACACCGCGGACCGGCTTTTCCACCATCACCTGGGCCGCGCTCACGTCGCTCAACTGCGCCGGACGTAAATGCCTGGGGCTGGCGAAACTGTCGTTCGGTTGGCGAGTCGAGCGCACCAACAACTTCGGCAAGACCTGGAAGAAGGTCACGTCGTTGCGAGGTTCGATCTTGACCCTGGCCTGTGCGTCGCTGGCGACGGTGCGTCGTGGGCGGCATGACGGGCTCGTCCGCGCCGTGGCTGGCCACGTTGACGTCGGGATCGCTCAAGGTGGCCAAGCTGCAGTTCGTGCCGTCACCGATTGTCGACGTCGCGTGCGGATCGAAGACCTGTAGCGCCATCGGCGTGACCACGGTGATGGCGCTTCGGCCCTAACTCTTCATCGACGACGCCACGAGTCCCGGTAGCTTCGACCACGAGGGCGCGCCCTCAAAGGCGAGCAGTTTTCTCATGACCGCGCCGGCGTTTCGATTCGTGGCGAACCACGCCGGGGCCGGCTTGGCGACGAAGGGACCGCGGACCACGGACTTCTGGGGTCGGGCGAAGAGATACGCGTTGCCGACGACCCCACACCCGGACTGGATGTCCGTGATCGGGTGGCCGGGATAGGCGCCCCAGGTCGTCGAGGCGAGCGCGTAGCTCATGGCGTGCCAGAGATTGATCCCGATCGATCCGTAGCGCAGGTCGGCGACCGCCTGTTCGATCGCGGGACCGGTGTCGGGGTCGCTCATCGTGCGCGGGTCACAGATCAGCGTCATCGAGAGCGTGCCCCAGACGACGTCGTTGCAGAAGTCCACCGCTCGACGAACGAAGTCGGCCGGCGAATCGGCCACCAGCGCGGTCTCACTGGTGAGCGCACAGAAGGGCTCGACGTTGAGACAGATCTCTTCGTCGTTCGTCGGATCCACGTCGCGAATGATGGTCCAGGGCATCGTCGCCTCGCTCGCGGCGCCGACCTGGTGGGCGTCGGGGTGAGCCGCGAGGAACGTCGTACGGCGGTCCATCGCCCCGGGGTAGTACGGCGCGCGCGTCGGGAGCGATTCGAAGACGGACTCGAGCGCCGCGAAGAACTCCTCGCGCTGCGCCCACCCGGCGTGGGTGATGATGACCCGCGGCGTGAGGCAGTTGAAGCCGGCGTTGTTGGCGACCATGGTGGCGACGTGGCGAGCCTGGAAGTCGATCTCCGCCGGAGTCCACTCCCCGGGCACGATGACGACCGGGGAGACGTTGCCGAGTTCGGCCGTCAAGGGTTTGGTCACCAGCGGCTCGTTCGCGGCCTTGCGCCGAGCGCCTTCGGGACCGACGCCGAAGACGATGGCGTCGTGGGTCTTGTCCGAGCCGGTCACGTGGATGTCGGTGACGAGTGGATGGCCGACGAGGTACGCGCCCACGTGGGCGCCGCCGCTCACGATGCGCAGGTACCCGGCGTCGATCAACGACGCCAACGCGCGACTCCAATACGGCACGAGGTAGTCGTTCACCGGATTGGCCTTCAGGACCACGACCTTTCCGTCGGCGAACAGTTTGGTCAGTACGTCGCGCGGACCCAGTGACGCCACGTTGCCGGCGCCCAGCACGAGCGACACGCCGACGTGCTCGGTCGGCGACCGGTACGACGCCGCCTGCGTCGAACGGACCTCGTCCTCGGTCACACCCGGCTCCATCCAGACCTCGGCGGAGATACCGGCGAAGAGCAGTCGATCGAAGATCGTCGCCGGCACGACCTGGACCGCGATGCGCCCGCCCGGCTTGTGCCGCGCCGGACCGGGGTAGCGCGGTCGGCCGTGGCGAGCGATGTCCAGCATCGAACGACGGAACAGCTGGGCCATGTGCACGAAGGTGCCGATCCCGCCGAAGAGCTCCTCGCCACCTTCCGGCCCCGAGGTGTCGTAGCCCTTGGCGATGCAGGCGGCCGCGTTCCACTCTTCGGCGACGGCGAGCGTGTCGGCGACGATTCGTTCGAGCAGGGCGGCGCGCTGACGCGGCGTCGTCGCCGACCACTCCTCGGCCTTGGCCGCGACGTCGGTCACGATGTGGTCGAGTGCCGCTTCGTCGACCGCGATGTGGTCCTGGGACCCCGACGTTGGGGCGGCGGCCCCGCGCGTGTAGCTCACGTTGACCCTTCCCTTCGTTTCTATGCGAGGCTAGTGCGGTGAGTTTGAACGCGATTCCCGTCCCGTCCGGTTGGTACCCGGACCCCTCGGGCGCGCGCCAGTGGCGAGTCTGGACCGGGACCCAGTGGTCGGAGTTGACCCGCCCCTACGGTGACGCGGCGCCCGCGCCGAGCGTCGTGTCCGATCTCTCGCTCATTCAGGCGCTGCATCGACTGGTGCGCTACGGGATCGCCGGCGACTTCGCGGGCATCAGCATCCTGGTCAGCGTGCTGGCCCACTGGCCGGGCACCGCGCACCCGGTCTCCGAGTGGTTCGGCGTCGCCGCGTGCAACGTCGCGGTGGCGCTCATGCTGATTGGCTCGGCCTGTTTCGCCTTCGCCGCCCGAGAGCTCGAGGGCCACTGGACGCCGTGGGCGTTCATCCCCGGCGTCAACCTTTTCGCCGTCAACGCCGTCGTCACGCGCCGACTCGGCGGACAGCCGCTGCGACGAGTGGGCGCCGAAGTCGTCTTGATGGTGCTCTTCGTCTCCCAGTTCCACGCCGAGGCCTGGCTGTGCGTCGCGCCAGTGATCGTCGCGGTGGGCGAATCGACGTGGATCGCCACGTTGATCGACCACCTCCTCTCGTCGTCCAAACCGTCAACTCCGGCCACTTCGTAGCCGTGTACGAGTGGACCGACGAACAACAGGCGATCATCGACGTCGTACGTCGCTTCGTCGACGAGGAGATCCGCCCGCAACTCGATGACCTCGAGCACCACGGCGTGCCCCCCTACGCGGTCCTGCGAAAGATGTACGACGTCTTCGGACTGAAGGAGATGGCGAAGGACAGCTTCGCGCGCCAACTCAAGCGAAAGGTCTCGGGCGAGGAGCCGGATCGAGAGAGTCGCGGCTCCGACCCGGCCGCGCAACTGATCTCCACCATCGAACTGTGCCGCGTCTCACCGGGGCTGCTCACCTCGCTCGGCGTGTCGACCGGACTGGCCGCGGGCACCATCAACAAGCTGGGCACGCCGGCCCAGATGGAACGCTGGGCGCCTGGACCTCATGACGCTGGAGAAGATCGGCGCCTGGGCGATCACCGAACCGGACTCCGGCTCGGACGCGCTCGGCGGCATGCGCACCAGCGCCAAGCGCGACGGCGAGGACTACGTCTTGAACGGCCAGAAGACCTGGATCACCAACGGTCCCTACGCCGACACCATCGTGATGTACGCCAAGCTGGACGACGGCAGTGGCGAGGAGATGCGTAACCGCAAGGTCCTGACCTTCGTGCTGGACCGGGGCATGGACGGGTTGGTCCAGGCCGCGCCGATGCGCAAGATGGGCCAGCACGCCTCCCCGACCGGCGAGGTGTTCATGAGTGACGTGCGCGTCGGCCGCGACCGCCTCCTCGGGGAGAGTGAGGATCCGATCGGCGGTGGTCGGCAGAGCGCCCGGGACAACTTCGTCGCCGAACGCGCCGGCGTCGCCGCCATGTCCCTCGGCATCATCGAGGAGTGCCTCAAGCTCTCCATCGACTACGCCAAGCACCGCCGGCTGTGGGGCACGGCGATCGCCGACTACCAGCTCATCCAACTCAAACTCGCCCAGATGGAAGTGGCGCGGGTCAACGTGCGCAACATGGTCTTCGCCCACATCGAGCGCTCGTCGCACGGCGCGGTGCCGACCTTCGCCGAGGCCTCGGCGATGAAGCTCTACTCGGCCCAGGCCGCCTGCCAGGTGGCCGACGACGCGATTCAGATCTTCGGGGGCAACGGCTACATCGCCGAGTACCGAGTCGAGCAGCTCAGTCGCGACGCGCGGGTTCTTCGCATCTACGCCGGCACCGACGAGATGCAGGTCATCGCCATCGCCAAGGACCTCATCCGCGACTAGGTCGCTTCGAGCGAGGTGCGCAGTCGATCGGCCACGCCGACCCAACCCTTGTACTCCTGCACCGACGCCGGCGCGGTGTCGAGATTCAACAACAGCGTGGCGCCGAACTCCTCGTGCGTGTCGCACAACTCTTGGGCCGAGGCCACGTAGTTGCGAATGGTGAAGACCACCGCGCCGCTCACCGGGAGACGGCGCAGTGTCTGACGTTCCACCCGAAAGAACCAGTCGGCCAGTTCGCCGTGGGGGCTGCGTCGCGCGCTCGTCGGTTGATGCAGTACCGGTGAGTCGATCAACGTCCAGTTGAGCCGCCAGAACGAGCGATCCGGTTTCAGTCGCTCGAAGAAGGCGTTGGTCGGTCGACTCAGTTCGACGTCGTAGATCGGCACGGGTCCGTGGATGTCGTCGAGCGTCGTGCCCAGCTTGGACGCGAGGTTCCAGCGCGAAGGGAAGCAGACGCAGGCCGCCTGCAGGCGCCACGCGTCCGAGCGCACGAGCACGCAGAGGTCTTCTTGCACCAGTCGAGCGGCCGCGACGACCGGGTGCTCCGTCGCGACTCACGTCGAGGGCGATCTCCGGGTGGTGGGTTTCGAGGAATCGAGTCACCTCGACGAGCAGCTCGCGACTCCCCTCGTCCCCTTCGGGGTGCGGTCGCCACGACGACGTCGTAAGCAGTGTCGAGGAGGTGGCGCTTCTGTTCGAGTTCGTCGTCGCGTCGATCGTCGACTTCGAGCCACCGCTCGAGGTCGAGGGGCCGCAGTCCCATGGCCATCCGCCAGCCCTTGGCCTCGAGCGGGACGTAGGGGAAGTCACTCACGCGTACCGCGCTTGCGCAACACGAACCAGTAGACGGCGAACACGGTGACCGGCACGGCGATGACGATGACGCGAGCCTCGGGCAGGACCGAGCCGCGGTGGTCGTTCACGATGGTGGTCGTGGTGGCCAGGGCCAACGTCAATCCGCTCAACTGCTCTCCTCATCGACGTGCGATATTCGACTCGTTCGGCCAAGGACGAGCCCGGTGACTACGTCGTCGCCTTCTCCTGCTGGCCCGTCAACTTCTCCAGGCGATCGAGGATGTCCGAGATCGCCTGGTCCTGCGCGAGGAGGTGCTTCTGGATCTCTTCGGACTCCTTCAAGACCGCCTCGGCGTCCTTGTAGGTGTCCTCGGACCGCTTGTCGGCGGCGCGGGCCTGGATGTTCTGACCCACGATGATGATCGGCAGCAACACGAGTTGGAGGAACGAGCTCGAGAGCCACACGATGATGAAGTACGTGCCCTGTTTGATGGCGTCGGGCAGGGCGAACAGGGCGATGATGGTGAAGACGTAGGCCATCCACATGGTCCCCACGACCAGCGTGATAGCGAGGCCGAATCTCGCGTTGAAGCGGACGAAGGGGTTGGGGTGATGGAGGGGGCGAAGGTCGCGGGTCTTCACCGGACCGGCCGCCTTGAGCTCCTCGGCGCGAGGGTGACGCACGTACTCGTAGATCTTCGGCATGGTGAACTCTCACGGGTCTGAGGCGGCGGACCTCGCCGCTCTCACAAAACTACCGTTGCGATGATGCGGTGGCGGGCCGAGCCACGAGGCGAGCAGGGTCGGGGACGCCTGTGCGACGATGTCGACGTGGACTTCACTCTCGAATCGGGCACGGCCCTTCTGACTCGCACCCCGGCATCACTGAAGGCCCTGCTGTCGGGCCTGCCCGAGGAGTGGACCACATCGGACGAAGGCCCGGGCACCTGGTCGCCGTATCAAGTCGTGGGTCACCTGACGCACATCGAAGAGTGCGACTGGATGGACCGGACCACCAGGATCCTCGCCGAAGGCGGCCCGCACCCGTTCGAACCCGTCGACCGCGAAGCGGGGTTCTCGCGTTTCGTGGGCTGGTCGATGGCTGAGCTCCTCGAACACTTTGGTGCGGTTCGCGCCTCGAACCTCGAACAACTCACGACACTCGTTTCCGTCGACGACCTCGGACGAATAGGTCTTCACCCCACCTTCGGGGAGGTGACGCTGAGCCAGCTGCTCGCCGCGTGGGTGGTACACGACCTCAACCATCTCGACCAAATCGCCAAGACGATGGGCAAGCAGTACCGGGGAGCCGTCGGACCGTGGCGGGCGTTCTTACCGATCGTCGACGCCCCCTGACTCAGCCGGAAGCAGCCGTTCAGATCCCGTCGAAGTCCAGCCAACCGGGTTGGGCGCGCCAGTGGCCACCGCGATCGAGCAGGTCCAGGACGCCACGTTGGAGCGTCGTGTCGCGAGGCAGGTCCCGTGGCGCCACGCCCGGCCGTTGAAAGATGAAGCTGAGGGTGTCCTCGTCGTCTTCGTACCAGCGGTCGAGCAACGTGAATCGTCGCTGGAAGCGCATGATGCGGCTCCCGGGATCGAGGAACTCCGAGAGTTGCCGGTCCAACAGCCACGACTGACACGTGGCCAGTCGTCGCTGACCGACCGGCCACATCGCGCCCAGCACCTCGCGCGCCCGAGTGAACGTCGCGTCGAGATCGTGTTCCCCGAGCGCCGCACCGTCGGGAATGTGGAGACCGACGGAGGGGTCGCCTCGTCGAAACCCCTCGCCGAGCTCGGCACTCTCTTCCTTCGAGTACCACGGCGCCGGTGAGAGGCTCCCCACGCCGAGGTTGACGGCGTGGAACTGGAGGCTTCCGACCTGGACCATCTCGCCGCGAAGAATCGGCAGCAACCACCAACCCGGTTCGACGCCCACCGTGGCGCGCCGGCGAAAGTGGATCTGGACGTGACGGGGCAGGACCGTCATGGTCGAGGCGAGGACGTCGCTCGGACAGCCGCGGGCGCGAAGGTAGGCGCACGCGTCGCCGTAACAGATCACGAAGACGTAGAAGTAGAAGAGTCGACCGTTCGGGCCCCGCCCGTCCAGGTCGTCCCAGATGGGGATCGGCGCGTCGATGTCGCCGCGACAGCGATCGATCCATTCGACGAGCGAGGCGAGCAGGGCCAGCCACTCTTCGTCGGTGCGGAACTGCTCCCACTGGGTGACGACGTCATCGATGACCGCCGCAGGTACGCGAACCTCCTCGAGGGTGTCACGGATGTGGCCAGACGCGAGACCGCCGACTCGAGCGAGGACGTCCTTCGTCGGAGACGGCAGAAATCTCCTCATCTCGGCGATGGTGGCCTCGGCGTCCATCACCGGGGGTCAAGTGCTCGGTAGTGCACGCCCATCGCCTTCAGTCGTTCCAGGTGTCGCTCGAGACGGGGACGAAAGAGTTCGAGGGTCTCCGGCGTACCCCAGGCGACCTCGGCGAACACGGCCGTGCGCGGAAAGGCCATGTAGTCGAGGTGCTCGCGCGTCGCGATGTACTCACTCCAGAGCTGCGCCTGGGCCCCTCGCACGTGATGCCAGTGGCGTTCGTCGAGACCCGGCGGGATCACCGAGAACCGGTAGACCTTCTCCCACGTCGTGACCGCCGGCGGCGGCGCCTGGGCGACCGGTTCATCCGGGGCGTCGCTGCTCAACCAGTCGAAGTAGAGGAACTGCATCGGCGCCATCACCACGTCGTGTCCCGCTTCGGCCGCCAGGCGTCCCCGAGACGAGTGGCGCCACGCGCAGATCACGACGTCCTCATCGGCGTGGGCGTCCATCACCTCGTCCCACGCGATGACTTCGTGACCGTCGGCGCGTAGGGCGGCCGCCAGTCGCGACGTGAAGAGACCTTGCAGTTGGCGCTCGTCACGCAGTCCGTGCTCGGCCATCACCGCCTGGGCCAGTTCACTGTGCTCCCACTCGGTCGTCGGGCACTCGTCGCCCCCGATGTGCACGGGGCTGCCGGGAAAGCGACCCGCCACGTAGCGCACGACCGCTTCGGCGAACGCCAGGGCGCCCTCGCCGACGTTGAGCACGTGCTCGCTGATCCCCCAGCGGGTCCACACCTCGACCGGCCGGTCGACGTTGCCCAGGTCGGGGTAGGCCGCGATCACCGCCTGGGCGTGACCGGGCAGATCGATCTCGGGCACGATGGTGACGAATCGTGACAGCGCGTGCTGCCGTATCTCCTCGAGATCATCGGCGCTGTAGCAACCGCCGTGGGTCACGCCGTCGTCGAGGCCGTCCACCTCGTGACCGAGCGGCGAGGAGCGACGCGTCGAGGCGACGTCGCGGAGCCGGGGCCACTGGGGTACGTCGACGCGCCAGCCCTGGTCGTCGTTGAGGTGCAGGTGGAGTCGATTCAACCGGTGCGCGGCCAGCTGGTCGATCAGTCGACAGACGCTGGCCACGTCGAAGAAGTGTCGGGCCACGTCCAGGTGCACCCCGCGCCACGCGAAGCGAGGGCCGTCTTCGATGAAGAGTCGCGGCAGCTCGATCCGCTCGAGCGTCGCGCCGATCGACCACAGTTGGTCCGGTCCCAGTTGACGTAGCACGGCGAGCGCGTGGGCCACCCCAACGGGCGAAGCGGCGTCGATCGTGACGACTTCGTCGATGGCGAGGCGGTACTCCTCCTCGGCGCAGTCCGCAACCGCGCGAATCACCACGTCGGCATCGCTCGCGCCACCAACGATCTCGAGGTCCCAGCCGATCGAGTTGGCGAGGTCGCGCGCGAAGGTCTCGACGACGCCACGCCACTCGGGTTCGACCGACACACGCAACGGCGACACCCACGTCACCGTTCCGCTTCGAACGTCCAGCGAGCGCGTTCGTGGGACGAGCGCGACGTCCACTACGGCTTCACGGCGTAACAGGCCGCGTGGTGCGTCGCCGACAGCGTCACCATCGGCGGCTGGTCCAGGTAGCACTGGTCCATGACCAAAGGGCAGCGCGGGGCGAAGCGACAGCCCGGCCCGGGGTCGATGACCTTGGGCGGTTCGCCCAGGTCGTCGCCCTCGAAGGCCGTCGGGGCCAGGTGCGGGTCGGGCGCCGAGGACATCAACAGCCGCGTGTACGGATGCTGGGGCGAGCCGATGACCTCGTCGGTCAGACCCTCTTCGGCGATCCGTCCGGCGTAGAGCACGATCATGCGGTCCGCGACGTAGCGCGCGCTGGCCAGGTCGTGCGTGATGTAGAGGATGGAGACGCCCTCGTGGTCGCGCAGGTCCTTCATGACGTTGAGCAGGCCGATGCGGATCGACACGTCGAGCATCGACACCGGCTCGTCGGCCAGGATCAACGACGGGCGCGACGCGAGCGCCTGGGCGAAGCCGAGACGCTGGCGTTGTCCACCGGAGAGCTCGTGGGGGTAACGGCGCAACACCTCGTCGCCCGGCGTGAGTCCGACCTTTTCGACGAGCGAGACCGCCTCGGCGAAGCGGTCGGCCCGCTTGATGTCCGGGCGGTGCAGCTTCAGCGATCGCAGCAGGGCGTGACCGACCCGCAGGACCGGGTTGATCGATCCGAAGGGGTCCTGGAAGACCATCGGCATGTCGCCGTGACTCATTCGGACCTCGCGACGACCCATGGACTTGCCCTCGAACACGTAGCCGCCGGAGGTCGCCGGGTAGAGACCGGCCAGGACCCGGGCGATCGTGGACTTGCCCGAACCCGACTCCCCCACCAGGGCCACGATCTCGCCCGGCGCCACCTCGAAGGTGACCTCGTCGATGGCGTGCAGCTGTCCGCGCGAGCGAAAGCCCCCGACCCGGAAGAGCCGCGTCAGGTCCTCGACCTTCAGAATCGGCTCAGGCATCGTGCTTCCTCTTCTGCGCCACCAGGTGGCATCGCACTTGGGGGTCACCGTAAGTGATGAGTTCGGGGTGCACGCGACGGCACTCGTCGAAGGCGAACGCGCAGCGCGGCGCGAAGAGACATCCCTCGGGCGGGTTCACCAGCGAAGGCGGGGTGCCGGCGATGCCGGTGAGCTGCTTGGACTCGCCGAGCAGCGAGGGGAAGGCCTCCATGAGACCCTGGGAGTACGGGTGTTCCGGTCGGTCGAAGACCTCGCGCGTCGGTCCGAGTTCCACGAACTCGCCGGCGTACATGACGGCGAGCCGGTCCGAGTAGTGCGACACCACGCTCATGTCGTGGGTGACGAAGATCACCGCGAAGCCCAACTGGTGGCGCAGCGACTGCACCTGGTGCATCAAAGAACGTTGCGCCACCACGTCGAGCGCCGAGGTCGGCTCGTCCATGATGACCAGTTTGGGCTCGAGCAACAGCGCCATGGCGATCATCGCGCGCTGGCGCATGCCACCCGACAGCTGGAACGGGTAGCTCTTCAGGTGGACCGCGTCGATGGCGACCATGGCCAGCACCTCGGCCGAGCGTTCGGCGATCCGCCGGTCGCTCCACTGCGTGTGCGCCTTACACGCGTCGGCGAGTTGCGACTCGATGGTCAGCGTCGGATTGAGCGCGTTCATGGCGCTCTGCATGACCACCGAGAAGTCGCGCCACCGGTGCGTGCGCAACTCCTCGGGCTTCAGGGTAGTGAAGTCGACGCCGTCGAAGAGCACGTCGCCGCTGGCGATGCGACCCGGGTAGGTGAGCAGTTGGGCGACGGCGTAGAGCAGCGTCGACTTGCCGCAACCCGACTCACCGACGATGGCGAGGAACTCACCCTTGTCGAGGTCGAAGGTGACCCCACTGACGGCGCGGGCGGGGCCGGACGGTGTGGCGTACTCGACGTGGAGGTCGCGCACCTGAAGGATCGGCTCGCTCACGCCACGGCCCGCTTCTTCGCGGCGCGCACCGGCCGCAGGGCCGGGTTCGCCACTTCGTCGAAGGCGTAGTTGAGCAGCGCCAGACCGCTGCCGAGGATCGCGATCGCGACACCGGGCGCCAGGGCCCACAGCGGCAGCCCCGTCTGCAGGGCCTCGTTGTTCTGCGCCCAGTACAACATCGTGCCCCACGACTCGGTGTTGATGTTGCCGAGTCCGACGAACTGCAGGCCGGCCGACGCCAGCAGGGCGTAGAGCGCCGCGCCGAGGAAGTTGGCCACGATGAGCGAGGTCATCGGGGGGATCATCTCGACGGTGATGACGTACCAACTGGACTCGCCCCGGGCCTTGGCCGCGAGCAGATAGTCGCGATTGCGCAACGACAGCGCTTGTACGCGAAGCTGTCGAGCGCCGTAGGACCAACCCGTGAAGACCAGCACGAAGATCATCAACCAGAAGCCGGCACTCTTGAGATACCCGACGATGACGATGATCAAGGGAAACGTCGGAATGACGAGGATGACGTCGGTCAACAGCGACAGGCCGTCATCGACGAGGCCGCCCATGTACGCGGCGGTGATGCCGACGGTGACCGAGATGATCGTGCAGAGGAATCCCACGATCAAGGCGATCAACACCGACTGACGGGTCCCGGCCATTACCTGTGAGAAGACGTCCTGGCCGAGCGAGGTCGTGCCGAGCAGGTGAGACCACGAGAGACCGACACCGGACGGGTAGATCTCGGAGGCGGGGTCGTGCGGCGTGAACCACGAGGGAAAGGCCGTGATCACCAAGAGGACGAACAGGATGATGGCGCCGGCGGCGGCCTTCTTGTCGCGGCGCATGAACTGATAAGCGCGTCCCGCGACGGTGCCCAGCAGGTGAAGGGCTCTCACGACGTGTTCCTCGTCCTCGGATCCAACAGGGCGGTGGCGATGTCCGCGATGAAGATCGCGACCAGGACCGCCACCGTGATGAGCAAGAACAGCGCCTGCATGGTCGGATAGTCCTCGTACTCCACGGCCTGCAACAACAAGAATCCCAGGCCGGGGTAATTAAAGACGTACTCCACGAGGATGGCCCCGGAGATGACGAACCCGAGCGACATCGCAAAGCCGGTCAGGTTCGGTAGGAGGGCGTTGCGCCCGGCGTACTGCCACAGGATTCGCCGGGGCCTGAGACCCTTGGCCCGGCCCATTTTGACGTAGTCCTCGGCCACGACCGTGATCATGTTGTTGCGCATCGTCAGGATCCAGCCACCGATCGCGGTGATCAAGATGGTGAAGGCCGGCATTATCGAATGGTCCAGGATGTCCCCGATGAATCCCCACGTCAAGGTCGGCGTCACGGTCTCGGTGTAGCCCCCGAGGATGGGGAACCATCCCAAGGTCAACCCGAAGAACCAGATGAACAGCAGACCGAGGAAGAAGTACGGGAAGGCCGAGATCACGATGAAGACCGGCGGCAAGACGCCGTCGAGCGCGCCCCCGCGTCGCCACGCCACGATGGCGCCCAACGCGGTGCCGATGAAAAAGCCGAGGATCGTACTGACGCCGACCAGACCGAGCGACCAGGGCAGCGCTTCGCCAACGATCTTGCTCACCGGCTCGGGAAAGTTCGGGCCGACCGATACCCCGAAGTTCAGATGGATGCAGTTGTTGAGGTACTGGAAGTACGACGAGATCAGGCTCGGGTGGTTCTTGATCCCGAAGGCGACCTCCAGCGCCTTCAACGACGACGGCGTGATGTGACCGTGCACGCGCCCCAACATGGCTTCGGCCGGGTTGCCCGGCATGAGTCGGGGGATGAGGAAGTTCACCGTCATGGCCGCCCATAGTGCAATGAGCAGAAAACCCAGACGGCGAGCTAGGAACCTCATCTCCCCGACTCAGACCGACAATTAACTAGCTCTTGGGCTTCAGGTGCAGTACCACGACGCCCCAGTCCGGGACGTTGTAGAGACCGGGCTGCGCGTACGGGTTGGTGGCCGACGGGAATCCGGAGTACTCATCGGAGTTGTACTGGAACCAGTCGACCTCTTCCAGCACCGGGATCACCGGCAACTGCTGGACCATGATCGTTCTGGAGCTTGTCGATGATCGAGTGCTGGGTGGCCACGCTCGTCGTCGCCCCGTACTGGTTCAAGAGCGCGTCGGTCGCCGGGTTGGAGTACCGCTCCCAGTTCGACGGCGCGGGCTTGCCGATCGCCGCGGAGTTCTTCGAGTACAGCCACTGGCGCATCTCGTAGAACGGCGCGGGTCCGCCGGTCTCGACGTCGTAGGCCAGCTGGAACTGTCCGTTCAAGACGTCGGTGGTGAAGTTCGACGCCGCCGCGGGGTTCACCGTGATCTTGATACCCACCTTGGCCAGTTCCTGGCCGACCACCTGCATACTCGCGACCCAGTCGGAGTAGCCGCCGTTGGTGACGATCGTCAGGCTCAGCTCTTTGCCGTTCTTCGAGAAGAACCCGTCACTTCCCATCTTGTAGCCGTCGGCCTCGAGGACCGACTTGGCCTTGGCCGGGTCGTAGCTGGTGCCGGCCAGGGTCATCGCCGAAGAGCTGTTCCAGGACTTGAACGTCGGAGAGACGACGCCGGTCTGACTCGCCGGCGGCTCGTAGCCGTACTCCCCCTTCTGGGAGATGGCGGCGCGGTTAATGCCGTAGCTTATCGCCTCACGCACCGCGACGTCGGCCGTCGGTCCGCTCTTCAGGTTGGGAAAGAGCGAGACGTTGTCGACCGGAGGGAACCAGTAGCCGTTGCCGGCCTTCTTCGCCACGAAGTAGCTCTTGATGTTCGGGATGAACTGCGCGCCGTAGGCCGAGAATCCCTGGGCCAGGTACTCGTTCGCCGAGTTGTTCGACAAGAAGGCCGGCATGTTGAGCACCTTCACGACCGGCAGACCCGCCTGCCAGTAGTGGGGGTTCGCCGTCCACTTGATGTTCTGGGGGGTGCAGCTGGCCAGCTCGTAGCCGCCGGTGCCGATGGGCTTGGCGATCGGGTCGGTGACGGGGTTCTTGATCTTGCTCCAGATGTGCTCGGGCACGATCGGCGTCTGGTCCGCGACGTAGAAGAAGTAGGGCACGGCCGAGGTCGAGAAGTTGAAGACGACCTTGTTGGCACCGCTCTGCTTGACGCTCGAGAGCACCGACCAAACCGCGTTGAGGTCCAGGGCCGGGTACTTCTTCAAGAGATTGAAGGTGTAGACGACGTCGGCGGCGCTGAAGGGAGTGCCGTCGGTCCACTTCACGCCGGAGCGAATCGTGAAGGTCAAGGTCTTGTTGCTGTTGCTCCACGCGTAGGCCGTGGCCAGCCAGGGCGTCACCTTCGAGTTCTGCAAGGCGTTCACGAAGTCGAGGGTCTCGTAGATCGTGCCGATCGAGAACATCGCGTCGAATCCGTTGAACGGAGTAAAGGCGCAGGGCCACAACTCGCCCTGCTCGTTGTCGAGATTCAGCGGCGCCTGACCGGACGCCCCGGCCATCGCCGGCATCCCCATCACGCACGTACTCGCCACGAGTGCGAGCGCTGAAGCAAGAAGACCTACCCTGGACTTCCGTCTCATAATGCAACTCCTTAGTTAAGAACCCGCGGGTTCACTCGTTCATCGAACCCATCGTCGATGAATCTCTTCGATTCACTTTGGTGATTTCGAACGAACCAACACACTCGACGGCGTCGGGCGAATGCAACTCTGCGCCCATAGACATCACGAAAGCGGTGATGGTCGCTCCCCCTCCCAGAATGCACCTGTCAGAGAACCTAGTACAGGAAAACGCTTGAAATTGAAGGGCGCTCAGGCCGTAAGTGTGACTTTGTTAAGTCCCGGCGCGGTGTCGATGGGGCGTCCACGGAGTTCGCCCAGGCGCAACGACAAAACCTGTCCCACCACGACCAACGCGAGTCCGAGGCACCAGTTGTCCATCGATTCCGGCAACACGATGTCGGCGTCGCTCGGGTGCGCCGAGTGCGCGGCGGAGCGCAACACCACGGTGCGCATGCCGCGCGCGGCGCACTGGCCGATCAGGCTGGCCGCGATCTCGTCTTCCATCTCCTCGGTCACCACGACGAGCACCGTCGCCCCGTCGCCGTCGGCGCCGATGGGGCCGTGCAAGAAGTCCGGGGCGGAGTAGGCCTCGCAACGCACACCAGTGACTTCGCGGATCTTGAGCGCGATCTCCGCGGCGCTGGCGTAGCCGATGCCCCGACCGACGACGGTCAGCCCGCGGGGAGCGTTCAGGAGAGCGGTCGGGAGTTCACTCGCGAGCGCCCAGTCGGCCGAGCGATCGACGATGTCCGCCACGGCGTCGAGGCCGGCGAGCGGCTCCGTGTTCAGGGCGGAGACGAACTGCGCCAGCGCGTGACAACTCGAGGTGAAGGTCTTGGTCGAGGCGATCGCGCGTTCGGGACCGGCGAAGAGCTCGACGACCGACTCCCCCTCGAGGGCGAGCGGAGAGTTCGCGTCGTTGGTCACCACCACGTTCGGGCGACCCTGGTGCTTGGCGGCGCGCACCACGTCGAGCATGCCCGGCGACCGGCCCGACTGAGAGACGGCCACCACGCCGGCGCCGTCGACGTTCATGGTCACGTCTTGAAAGAGCGAGGGCGTCGCCAGCGCCACCACCAGACCGAGTTCACGACCGGCGAGGTACTGGAAGAAGGCCGCGGCGTTGTCCGACGAACCGCGCGCGGCGACCAGGGCATAGCTGACGTCACGCCAACGGTCCGCGGCGTCGCGCGCCTGTTGCGTGCCGAGGGGCGCGCGACGACGAAGGACCTCACCCTGGGAGCGGATCTCCTCTTCGAACACGGTCGTCATCGGTCCGTCCCTTCGAACGCGCGCATTGACTTCGACGCCTAGCCGACCAAGTCTGGTGACGTCTCCATACCCTGAGTCCACGTGGAGCGAGCGATGATCTTCGTCGTGTCGGCGCGGTAGCTGTACTTGTTCGCGATGTCGCGGATCTCTTCCAGCAGCCCTTCGGTCAGCGTCGTCGGATCCAGACCGAGCGCGATGAAGCGATCGCGGCTCACGTTGAGTTCGTTCTCCACCGCCTCGCGACGGGGATTGGGCAGGTGCGCGATCTCGACGCCGGTCTCCTGGGCGATCAGTTCGGCCAGTTCGCCGATGCGGTACGTCTCGGTCACCTGGTTGAAGACGCTCACCATGTCGCCGCGCGTGGGCGGGTTCTCCAGCGCGATCTGGATGCACCGGACCGTGTCACGGATATGAATGAAGGCGCGGGTCTGCCCGCCCGTGCCGTGGACGGTCAACGGGTGGCCGATGGCCGCCTGCATCAAGAAGCGGTTCAACACCGTGCCGTAGTCGCCGTCGTAGTCGAAGCGATTGATGAGCCGTTCGTCGAGCGCGGTCTGCGGCGTCTGGGTGCCCCACACGATGCCCTGGTGGAGATCGGTGATGCGTAGCTGGTCGTTCTTGGCGTAGAAGGCGAAGAGCAGTTGGTCGAGCGTCTTGGTCATGTGGTACACCGAGCCGGGGTTGGCCGGATGCAGGATCTCGCGCTCGATCTCGCCGTCGGGGGTGGGCACCTTGACGGTCAGGTAGCCCTCGGGAATCGGGGCCGAGCCGGACCAGCCGTAGCCGTAGACGCCCATGGTGCCCAGGTGCACCAGCGCGATGTCGAGGCCGCTCTCCACGATGGCGACGAGCACGTTGTGCGTCCCGCGCACGTTGTTGTCGACGGTGTAGCGCTTGGCCGCGGAGTTGCGCATGGAGTACGGCGCCGCGCGCTGCTCGCCGAAGTGCACGATGGCGTCCGGTCGTTCGTCGCGCAACAGTTCGAGGAACCGCTCGTACTCTTCGGCCAGGTTGAGGAGGACGAAGCCGATGTCCTTGCCGGTCAGCTCCTTCCAGGTCCGAATGCGCTCGCCCATCGGTCGGATCGGGGTGAGCGACTCGACCTCGAGCTCCAGGTCGATCTCTCGGCGACTGAGGTTGTCGACCACGATGACCTCGTGGCCCTTGTCCGAGAGGTGCAGCGAGGTGGGCCAACCGCAGAATCCGTCACCGCCGAGTACCAGAACCTTCATACAATCTCCCCGTTTCGGGGCCAACGCGACGGCCCCAATCAAGTATCCATGCCCCGTTCGAGGGGAATCTTTACCCTTAGACCTTACCAGCGCCGCAAATGCCGGCCCGGTCCGCGAAGCCGTACGCGCACTGACGCCGAGCACGAAAACCTCACGCCTCTTCGTTGGCCTCCGCCGTCGATTCGATGTAATTCTGCAACCGCCGATCGGGAATGAACCACACCATGGCGACGATGACGTAGATCGCGATCGACGCCCACCGAAAGACGAAGGCCAGAGGAATCGCCGCCACGTACGCCGCGAAGGAGCCCTTGGACTTGAGGTCACGACCCAACGCGTTCTTGAGGCGCAGGTCGGTCCCGTGCGACCTCACGATGACGAGTTGCAGCGTCGTGAAGGCCATCGCCGCCATCGCCACGACCACGCTGTAACTGACGACGGTGTCGGTGGCGAACCGGTTCTCGGCCATCCACGCGGTCACGAACGGGAAGAGGGAGAGACAGAAGAGCAGCGCCAGGTTGGCCCACAGCATTGCTCCGCTGACCCGGCGCACCGTCATCAAGAGATGGTGATGGTTGTTCCAGTAGATGCCGAGGTAGACGAAGCTCAGCACGTAGGCGAGCAGCGACGGATAGATCGCGCGAAGATCGGCGAAGGATGGGCCGGACGGCCGACGGAGCTGCAAGACCATGATGGTGATCAAGATCGCGATGACGCCGTCGCTGAACGCCTCCATCCGTCGTCCGCTCATCTCACGTATCCAACGGGGACGCGCCGAACATTCTTACGAGGTGGCGTTGGCCGAATCGGTCATCGCCGGAATGACCATCTCGCCGTAGGCCTCGAGCGTTTCGGCGTTCGCGTCGTGCTGCAGATACAGCGCGAACTGATCCACGCCCAGTTCGCGCAACTCGAGGAGTCGTTCGACGTGGCGTTCGACGGGGCCGAGGAGACAGAAGCGATCGATGACCTCGTCGGGCACGAACTCGGTGTGCGTGTTGCCGGCGCGCCCGTGTTCGCTGTAGTCGTAGCCCTCGCGCCCTTTGATGTACTCCGAGAGGGCGACCGGGATCGACGACGCGGGGTCGTTCCCGTAGCGCTCGACGATGTCGGCGACGTGGTTGCCCACCATCCCCCCGAACCAGCGGCACTGATCGCGTTGGTGCGCCAAGTCGTCACCGACGTACGCCGGCGCCGCCACGCAGAAGGTCAAGGCGTCGGGATCGCGTCCGGCGTTGGCGGCCGCGTCGCGCACGTGGGCGATCATCCAGCGCGCGATGTCGGGATCGGCCAACTGCAAGATGAAACCGTCGCCGACCTCGCCGGCCAGCGTCAGCGCCTTGGGGCCGTAGGCGGCCACCCAAATCTGGAGCTCGCTGTTCTCGACCCACGGGAAGTGCAGGGTCGAGCCGTGGTACTCCACCGATCGACCGTTGGCCAGTTCGCGAATGACCTCGATCGAATCGCGCAAGGTGGCGAGCGTGGTCGGCTTGCCGTTGGTCACCCGTACGGCCGAGTCCCCGCGACCGATGCCGCAGACCGTGCGGTTACCGTACATCTCGTTCAAGGTGGCGAAGAGACTGGCGGTCACCGTCCAGTCGCGCGTGGCCGGGTTGGTGACCATGGGGCCGACCTTGATGGAACGCGTCGACGCCAGAATCTGGCTGTAGATGACGAAGGGCTCCTCCCACAAGATGTGCGAGTCGAAGGTCCAGGCGTAGTGGAACCCCAACTGCTCGGCGCGCGTGGCCAGCTCGACGACGCGCGCGGCCGGCGGGTTGGTCTGCAACACGACTCCGAAGTCCATGGTCACTCCCCTCGCTTGCTAGTCACTTCGCCCGCTTACATCAGGTACTGGCTGAGCCCTCGACGCAAGAACTTCCCGTGCCCGACCGACCCGGTGAACGCGTTGTCCTCGACGATGACGCGACCACGCGAGAGCACGGTCACCACCCGACCGTCGATGTGCTGGCCCTCGTAGGCCGAGTGGTCCATGTTCATGTGGTGCGTCGTGACGCTGATGTCGGTCGTGCCCTTGGGGTCGTAGATCACCACGTCGGCGTCGGACCCCGGCGCGATCACGCCTTTCTTCGGATAGAGGCCGAACATCCGCGCCGGCGTCGTGCTGGCCACCTCGATCCAACGCGACAGGGTGATCTCGCCGGTCACGACACCCTGGTAGAGCAGGTCCATGCGGTGCTCGACGCCGCCGATGCCGTTGGGGATCTTGGAGAAGTTGCCCAGTCCCAGTTCTTTTTGGTCCTTCATGCAGAACGGACAGTGGTCCGTGCTCACCACCGACACGTCGTTGGTGCGAAGGGCCCGCCACAGGGAGTCCTGGTGCCCTTCGGCGCGCGAACGCAGCGGCGTCGAGCAGACGTAGGCCGCCCCTTCGAAGCCGGGCTTGGAAAGATGCTCTTCCAGGCTCAGGTACAGGTACTGGGGACAGGTCTCGGCGAAGACGTTGGCGCCGAGGCCGCGTGCGCGCGCGATGGCCTCGACGGCGTCCTTGGAACTGACGTGGACGACGTAGAGCGGCGCCTTGGCGACCTTGGCCAACATGATGGCGCGGTGCGTCGCCTCTTCTTCCAACGCCGCCGGCCGGGTGAGCGAGTGGTAGCGGGGGTCGGTCTCGCCGCGCTCGAGCGCCTGGGCGACGAGGACGTCGATGGCCGGGCCGTTCTCGGCGTGCATCATGATCGTGGCGCCCAGATCCGACGCGGTCTGCATCGCGCGCAGAATCTGACCGTCGTCGGAGTAGAAGACGCCGGGGTACGCCATGAAGAGTTTGAAACTGGTGACCCCTTCGTTGTTCGTGAGGTCGGACATGGCCTTCAGGGCCGCGTCGTCGACGCCGCCGATGATCTGGTGGAAGCCGTAGTCGATAGCGCAGTTGCCGTCGGCCTTCTCGTGCCAGGCAGCGAGTCCATCGTGCACGTCCTCGCCCGTTCGCTGCACGGCGAAGTCCACGATCGAGGTCGTGCCGCCGAACGCCGCGGCGATGGTGCCGGTCTCGAAGGTGTCCGAGGCGTTCGTCCCACCGAAGGGCAGTTCCATGTGGGTGTGGACGTCCACGCCGCCGGGGATGACGTACTTGCCGGACGCGTCGAGCACGCGGTCGCAGGTCGGCTTCACGCTCTCGAAATAGCCGGGCGTGCCGAGCGCGGCGATCTCGTCGCCGTCGATCAAAACGTCGTAGTCCTGGGCTCCCGTCGCCGAGAGCACCCGACCGCCGGTGATGAGTACGCGCGCCATCACTTACCAGTCGGTGAGAGGTTCATACATATCGGGACGGCGGTCGCGGTAGAAGGCCCACTGCTCGCGGACCTCTTTCAAGAGGTCCATGTCGAGGTCGCGCACCACCACCTCCTCGTCGGTGGTGCTCGCCACCTCTCCCACGAACTGTCCGCGCGGACTGACGAAGTAGCTCTGACCGTAGAAGTCGTTGGTCCCGAGGTCCTCGACGCCGACGCGATTGATGGCGCCGACGAAGTACTCGTTCGCCACGGCCGAGGCCGGCTGCTCGAGCTGCCAGAGGTAGGCCGACAGACCGCGACTGGTGGCCGAGGGATTGAAGACGATCTTGGCGCCGGCGAGTCCCAGGGCGCGCCACCCCTCGGGGAAGTGTCGGTCGTAACAGATGTAGACACCGATGCGACCGACGGCGGTGTCGAAGATGGGATAGCCCAGGTTGCCCGGGCGAAAGTAGAACTTCTCCCAGAACCCACTCACCTGGGGGATGTGGGTCTTGCGGTACTTGCCGAGGTACGTCCCGTCAGCGTCGATGACCGCGGCGGTGTTGTAGAGGACGCCCTCTTGTTCCATCTCGTAGACCGGGAGGATCATCACCATATTGAGTTCGGCCGCCAGCGCCATGAAGCGTTGCGTCGTCGGTCCCTCGGGTACGGCCTCGGCGTAGTCGTAGTAGGTCGCGTCTTGCACCTGGCAGAAGTACGGACCGTAAAAAAGCTCTTGGAAGCAGATCACCTGGGCGCCCTGGGAGGCCGCGGACCTCGCGTGGTGTTCGTGGAGATCGATCATCGAGGCCTTGTCGCCGGTCCACGCGGTCTGCACCAGCGCTGCTCTCACCACGTCAGACATCGGGCCTCCTCTCGGAACACGTCAGCCGTGTCCTCGTTCGAATAAATGAACCATAGACAAAGTTCTCTAGCGCTGTGGAGGTCGTCCGTCAAGGCGACTTTGGTTAGTGACGTGAGACGATTGGCTTGGACGCCGGTCCGAGACGCAGACCCGGCGCAGGGGTGCAGTACCTCGTCAGCGTGCCCGCCAGGGCGTTCACGAACGTCAGTTGGTTTTTTGAAGGGACCTTGATGGTTACCGGCGCGCCGTAACTCGTCAAGGTCTCCGTGGCGTGGACGATGGCGAACGTGTGGTCTTGGGTCGCCGACGTCGTGAATTGGATGCGGCCAATCTTGCCGGCCGGGTTGATATCCAACGTCATCGACAGCGCTCCCAGCGGACCTTCCGTCGTGGGATTGGCGAGCCATACGGGAAGTCCGGACTCGTGGCGGCTGATCACACTCGTCACGGTAGACCTGCTCATCGACACCGCGTACTGGTGCATCGAAACGCCATTGACTTTAACTATCCCTTTGTCCGTCAAGACAGCTCCTTGACGAGTCAGCAACGCCAGTCCCGCGAGAGGGCTTCCGGTCGAACCCAGCGCCGACGGCCGGTTCGACGCCTTGAAGGGCAGCGAAATCCACGGCGTCGGGAAGCTGGCGCCGACGGTGCCCGCCAGCTTGAGATACATGATGCGATTGGAGTACAGCATCGACTCGGTGCCCAGTTGGCTCAGCGCGCCGTTGTAGACGAGCGTCGCCGAACAGGCGTCGATTCTGAGATTGCATTTGGCGCTCCCCGCCGCGGTACCAATCTGACCCTCGACGTCGATGGCCTCCGTGATGGTGAGCGCGGCCGTGTTCTTCGCCAGCGTCGATACCAGAGCTCCGCGAACGGCGTTGTTGGCGCCGGCGGTTGACGTTCCCACGAGTCGAACACCGACGGCGACCAAGGCGACGACAACCACCAGAACTATTCCGGCGATCGCCACCGTGCGCGAGGGACCAACGGTTTCGTCCTTCGAAACGGTCTCAATCCCCAAACGCTCACGCGGCTGAATCGAAACGTCGGCCATGGCCAACTCTCTTCTCTTGCTCAAACCACACAGTACCGTCGCCCCAGAGAAAGTGGCGTCGGCAACCAGGAGGCGTCACAAATCGCGCATTGGCGCGACCGGACTTCTAGCTCGTGGAGCTCGGTCCCGCGGCGGCGACAACCTCGATGACGACGTTGCCCAATTTGCGATGTGATTCCACGTAGCGGTACGCGTCAACGATCCGCTCGAGCGGGTACGTCCGGTCGATCGGCGCCCGCAACTCACCGGAGGCCATCATCCCGGCGAATCGGTCGAGCGTCGCGCGGTCGAAGCGCGGAGGACGGAACACGACGCGCTTGCGAGAGAATCTCGTAGCGATCGGCAGGAAGAGGTTCTGCAGGTGTGGTCCCGGACCGGTGGACGTGAAGAGACCGCGGGGCTTCATGATTCGAGCGCACCGTCGAAAGGAAAGCATGCCCCAGGCGTCCACTATCGCGTCATAACGATCCTCGCCTTCGGTGAAGTCAGTCACCGTGTAGTCGATGACGCGGTCCGGTCCCAGCGACGTCACCAACTCCACTCCGTCGCTCGCGCACACCGCGGTGACGATTGCGCCAACGGACTTGGCGAGCTGAACGGCGGCGGTGCCGATGCCCCCCGACGCGCCGTAGACGAGGACGTGGGTGCCACTGGTCACGTTCGCCGAGTCGAGGTGCGATTTCGCGTAGTGCATACCCTCGGTCATCGGAGCCGCGTCGAGGTAACTGCACCCTTCCGGGATTTTCGTCACGAGACGGTCGGCCTTGACCGCGAGGAATTCGGCGTGCGCACCGAAGCGTCCTTCGACGTAGCCGAACACGCGATCGTCCACCGCGAAGCCCGACGTCGAGTCACCGACGGCGGCGACGCGACCCGCGAACTCACATCCCCAGATCTTGGGTCTCGGACGAACGAGACCAGTGAGTACACGCATCGGAAACGGTGACGCGGAGCGATAGTGTGCGTCGGTCTGGTTGACCGTCGTGGAGTGGACTTCGACGAGCAACTCGTCGGCACTGATGGTGGGCACGGGAACGTCGCGAATCGAGACGACCTCGGGCGGGCCGTAGTGATCATGGACGGCGGCTCTCACGGTTCGAGTATCGCACGAGGGTGCAATGGTGCCCGGGGCGGCGAAGCCTCCGGGTGCTCATCTGTTACACGTCGTTCGACCCGTAGGGGTTCACATGACGATTAGGGGTTTATCCCGATAACAATCGACGAGTCCGCCATCCAGGATTGGACTCGTGAGCGCGACGACAAACCACAACGAGTCCTCGATGACTCGAACCGCCCAATCGCGGAGCAGCGTCCTGCGCTGGATCGTGCACGTGACCCTGATTGGATCAGCTATCACGTCACTGGTATTGGAGCCGGTGCTCAGCTTGCACGTGGCATTCGGATTGATCTTCGTGTTGCTCGTCGGCGTACACCTGGCGCAGCGGCGACGAATCTCCAAACGGCTGGCTGTTCGACTGTTGAAGTTCCAGAAGCTGCTGGCGCCGCCCGGTCGGTTGGCCCTGGCCGACGGAATCCTCTTCGTCATGACGATGGCGATGCTCTTGTCGGGATTCTGGGACCTCTGGGCACCGCACCACACGAAGATACGGTGGCACGCGATCACCGGAGTAGTTCTCACCGTCTATCTGGCAGTTCACACTGTGCGTCGATGGCGCAGGCTGCGCTTTTCTCAGATTCGCTGAAGGCGGTCTCTAATCGTTGGTGCGAGCGTCGTGCGGCTGGAGGGATTTGAACCCCCGACACTCGGTTCCGAAGACTGTTCCGACCCATTCGTACACGTTTCCTAATGTCCGAATGTGCAGGTCGCGATGCAAATTTCGTCCGCCGTTGTTCTTCGTTGTCTTCCCATGTCTGAAAGTTTCATTCCCATTTCATTCCCAACACGTGTCAATCGATGATGAGGGAAGTAACCCGACGCCGAAATTGGCAACTGATTGGAATCGGGCATCGATCGCGGACGCAAGAGTATCAGCCCATCGGAACTTGCCAGACTATCTGTCGGAGCACCAACTCCAAGGACCGGTGAAGCAACCGGCGGAGTGGCCAACTTCCCTAATGTCCTTCGCTACTTGCCATCAAACCTCGCGCCACCGCTCTTCACAAAATTCTCAACATCGCTCACTCGAACTCGTCGTGAGCGTCCGATGTGAACTGACGGAAGATGTCCCGAATTCAACAGGTCATACATTTTCGATCTACTTATGGCGAGTGCGCGACCGGCTTCGGGCAGCGTGAGTAGAAGCTTTTGAACAGGAGCGTCTCGCTGACGTACCAATTCATCATTGATGAGCATGGTGTAGGCCTCGTTGGATTGGTCAGTCGAGCTCATTGAAACGTCACACATCCTTTCGACGCGGTGCAGCTGGAGTGACGCTTCTCGACGTTTCTTGCAATGCATTGATGCCGCTGACCTGTGTCACATGTCCACAGTGGTGGACGAGTGACGGAAGAGGTCGGGGCCATCACTCGCTACCTTCCGCCACTTGAGGCTTAACCCTGGCAGCTGTGCGAGCTTCGAGCTCGAGTTGGTGCAGGAACTCAGCAATGGCTGTGGCGCGCGGATCGTCGTAACCGCGACCGTCGTAACTGAACGAGCCTTCGACGGGATCGTCCGATTGGGGCGACTTCATATGTTGCGCGCGGGCGTCGCGCAGGTCCTGGAAACGCGTGGAGTAACAGCGAGATTTCGTGATCAGTTGCCCACGGAAGCCGAAGGCGTGCGCGTGCCCCCGTGTGTTCAAGTTGGTGAGCAACGGATCTTGGGCGAGGTCCCAGGAGGTCAAGGCGAGCTGTTGAAGGTGCGAAGGGGCATTGAGTTTCACGATCTCGTTGCGAGAGTTGAACCTTCGAGCGAAGTCCAGCGAGCCGTCGGCCGACTTGGTGGCGTACTTGGCCACGTAGGCCGCGATGCGCAGGTCGTCTCGGTCAAGTGTCGACGCGTCGGTGACGTGGAGTTGCCGACCCCACGACACGTTCCCACGGGGAGAGGAGACCGCATAGTCCCTCACCACACCTTCGACGATGCTGGCCAGCATTTCGGTGGTCACATTGGGCGGCGGAGGGCTGAAGGGTTCTCCGGGGCCGTCCGCGCGCAGGACGACGTGAAAGTGAGCGAGGCCCCGACGTTGGAATTCGGCGACCTTGAGGTAGTTGAGTCGGACCTGCCGTGGGAGCTCTTCGAAGGAGACACCCAGAGCGATCGCCAGGCGACGTCGGATCTGTTCAAAGGTTCGATTCCACAGACGTGAGGACTCCGCGTTCCAGAGCACCGCGTCGGCGAAGTGGTAACAGAAGTCACAGAGGGGACTACCGATCTCGGGGTCGGAGTCGTCGTGGCGACGCGAACACGCCAGTGAGCGGCGGTGCGCGCAGAAGCGCAGCGGACCAGGCTGACACGAGCCGTCACTTTTCCGGGCGTGCACCGTGCCGAACGATGGGGCCGTGAGGGTGAGGAACAGTCGCGGATGATCACTGATCGACGTCGGTACTCCTTTGCCGCCGATCAGACCAGTCGAGACCACGATCCAGGCGTCGGCTTTGTAGAGGTAGGAGCACGAGGGGCAGAGCAGGGCGCGGCGGTCCTTGCAGGCGACCAGCAGGGGACGTTCGTTGACTTCGCCGGTGGCGACGTTGACGAACTCCCCGCGCAGTCGGATGGGGTGTGAACACCCTCCGGCCTGTTGTATGTCCTTCACTAGTTCATGGGTCGACTTTCGCTGCGACATGGTGGCTCCTCTCGGAGAGGAAAATAAATTGCTCCTCTACCTATAAAGCCACTCCTAAAAGGCAAAAACGAACACAAACTTTGTTGCACAGTCGAATTAGGTACGCCGTGGACACCAGCGGACATCCGTGGACACGTTTGCGAGGCACCGACGCACGTCCCACTCCTTTTCGCGCGTAACTCTTTCGTCGATCGTGCATACTCACAACGTTCGCAATATGGCACCGTTGGATGCATTTGATCTCGTCGCTTACGAGAGCGATCGAGACCGTTTTCGGTCAAATTGACAACGATCACCGAGTGGGCTGTTCGGCAAGAATGCTCTCAACGAATGTCTCTCTACCGACGAGACGTCGAGTTGATTGATCGTTGACGATCTTCAGGCTGGACCGCTTGGCGCTGCGCGCCAGCGGCCCAGCGGTGGCGAGGTCTTGGCCGGATCAACACTCGTACGACGTGGTTATGCGTAACTTGCCTTTACGTCTTTCAAGACACCCAAATGAAAGCTTTTAGTAATCACGGCCGTCGTTCTCAGTAGAAAACAACAGTGTTCGAAATAGTTGCGATCCGCGTCACATCTTCAGCATGGCCAATGATACGCAAGGAATGGACGCTGTCATCCTCCCGTCACCGGACGCGCGAGTTCTCGCTCCCAGCGAATCAAGAAGTCGGATGTGACTGGGTAAAACTCTGGTGTTGCGGTTTCGTAAACAAACTGCCGAAGTGGGGCATTCCTGCCACCTTCGATATCAATATCCTCGCGCATTTCGATTAGGTCTGCCCATAAACTCAAGTCAACCGGTGACAGTTCGTGGGACAAAACTCGCTGGACTGCATTGAGAGCGTGCTTGTTCGACATTGTCACCAACGGTTCTTCGGGATCCACGGGCAATTTTCGTATCGCAATACTTAACTCGGCGACCGGGTCCCTGAAATCGAGCAACCTCATTAGAATTGCTTTCCATTCCACTGTTGAAATCAAGGGTTCACTCCTCATCGCTAATGTCTGTGGACGAAGTCGCCGTTTTGGTCAAATGTATCGTGATAGAAATCCAAAGTCTTGCCGTCTGCATTGACGATCTTGACGTATTCGGTGTACGAACCTGGAATATTGCTCGCAGGAACTTTCGCAGTGAACTTAATGTCGCCGTTAGGCATCTGTAGCACCTTGACTTCTTCGCCAGCCTTAGGAATACTTCTTTCGAAACGCTTTAAATTCTTTTGCTGCTCTTCATTAAGTTTAGTTTCGCCCCTTGCTTCCTCGTTAGTTGAATTGGTACCGTTTTCTGCCCCTCCGTTTCCTCCCTCACCTTGTCCAGTTTGACCGTTACCGGAATTGCTGTACCCATCCGGAACTTCGAATTCGTTTGCTCCGTTACCAATCCCCAACTCTGCGAGTCCTAGGGGATCTTCTGCATTCAAAGGATTGTCATTCGTGAACACATACGGCTGATTCGTCGAAGCGACCGCAGGATCCACGCTCAAGAACTGATCGGTCGTCGGGTCGTAGTAGCGGTTGATCAGGTAAATGAATCCCGTGGAGTCACTGTACGAACCCTGGAAGCCATATGGCGTAATTTTTGAACCCGACTTAATCGTTTCGATGCCGTAGGCGGAATAAAGCGTCTGCTGCAGCGACGCCGCAGCCGAGCCGTATACGCCCTGAACGCCAGTTGGGGATGTCACCACGTATGTCGCCGTAGATCCAGATATCTGCTCGACCGGCGCCGTTCCCCCGAAGAGCAAATTGCCAAAGACATAGCTCGTGTTGGTCGTGGTCAATGGCGTCGTCGAGCTTGAGGCGGCATCGTCAATATTCAGCGGGATCGATCCACCGGAGACAAGATCCCATGTGGATGCTGTCGAGAGCGTGGTCGTTGCCGAACCAACGGTCGAAGTAGACGTCGAAAGCAACCGAAGTCCGTCAGAGTTATACGTATAACCAGTGCCGTTCAATGGCGTTGCACCGCATGGGGACGTGAGAGGACTTACACTGCACAGTTCACCAAGCGGATTCCAAGTGTAGGTGGAGGTCGTTGTCCCAGAACCCGTGGTCGTTGCGGCGCTCGCTCGTTGGGCGTTCGCGGTGTACACATAGTTCGTGACGCTCGAGGCAGTTGGTGGAGACGAACACGAATTGGTCGAGGCGACGTTCGCCGACCAGCAGAGTTCATTGCCAGCGTTGTACCCAAAGGACGTCGTCGCACTCGATGGTGCAACGTCCTTCTTGATGTCACCATTCGCAGCAATCGTGTACACGTCATTGGATGTCGATGTCGCGAGATTCGTGGCCGCAGTCACCTGATTATTGGTGTTGTAGGTTGGCGACGCCGAAGCGACAGAATTGATGGTCGCCACGTTCAATCGCCTGTCGGCGTCATATGTCCACGAGTCGTTGATAGCCGTCGACGCACCGGACGTTGACAGCGACGTGACCGCACCGTCGTTGTTGTAGCCGTAGTTTGCCGAGAGACCAGAGGTCCCGTAGGTGATTTTGGTCGGATCACCGGGAGCCCAATTGTCACCGTAGGTATATCCCACGGTATTACCCAACCAGTCGGTCGCTCCCGTGAGTCGTCCCGACGCGTATGAGAAGTTCACGACGGTGTTCGTGGTCGTACCCGTCACGGGAGACGCTGTCGTGCCGCAGTTGGTCGTCGAACTGACCGGATACGTCTCGCACGCTACCTGCCCGCCATAGTTGTAGACGTAAGACACCTTCTTCCCATTCGCGTCCGTAGTGCTCCCGAGCATTCCAACTGCCGAGTATGAGTAAGTCGTTGCCGCGTTCGAGAACGGTTGAACCGGCGTATACGAATTGTTGGAAGTGTGATTGCCCAAATCGGCTCCTCCCCAGCAAAGGAGCGATCCGCTCGAGAACGCACACGAAGAGTCGCCGCCGCTGTCGACCTGCGTAACGCCAGTCAGTCCCGTGACGGGAAGGGCTACGTGGAGAATATTGCTTGTATTGCCGAGTTCATCATTGGCGTAATTCCCCCAGCAGTCAACCGATCCGGTGGTCATAAGACCGCACGCAAAACTGTCTCCCGCAGTGAGCTGCGTGACGCCGTTCAATTTATTCGCGTACGAAGTTACGTCAACGGACACAGGAGTTGCGTAGTAGCCGCCGTAATTACTTTGGCCGTCCTGGCCAACCGTATTGTCACCCCAGCAATCGACGTAACTTGTTGAGAGCAAGGCACATGTGGTGGCACCTTCTGCCGCGATTTGGGTCACGCCTGTCAGCCCGGAAACCGCCACCGGAAATCCTGAATTCGTCAGCGTGCCGTTTCCGAGTTGACCGGACGCGTTATATCCCCAACACTCCACCGTACCGGCACTCAACAAAGCGCAAGCGTGGCTGCCGTCGCCCTCAGCCGTGATTCCAACCACGTTCGAGAGTCCGATGACGTTGACGGGCACGTCCGAGTTGACCTGCGTGTTGTTGCCTAATTCGCCGAGATTATTCTCTCCCCAACACTTGACCGCGCCCGACACGAGCGCACACGCGAATCCATTGCCGACCACGACTTGGGTCACGCCGGTCAGGCCCGTCACCGCCACTGGAGTACTTGAGGAATTCATGTTGCCGTCGCCCAATTGGCCGTAGGTATTTTGCCCAACGCATTCAACAGTTCCGGTCACGAGAGCGCACGAGTTGCTCGCACCCAGCGACAGTTGACTTGCACCCAGAAGATACGGAGCAGCCGAAGCTGTAACCCCTCCGGGCCCCCCATAAACGCTTCCCCAACACTGGTATACATCCGCAGATCTCGCGCATGCACCTGTGGGACCGACCGTAACCTGGTTAGCTGAAATCGCTGTGTAGACATTCGATGCAGTTCGTTCGTTCAAACCGTCATAGGAATAGGTCGTCACACTTGGCACCGGTTGAACGTTCTGACCGCTGCAAACGTAACTGGTTCCGTTGTAGCTTTGGGCGCACACGCGACTGTCGGTGTCATATGACGTCTTGATCGTGGTCCCGTCGGGATTCGTCGTCGTCACAAGTCGACCATCCGCGTCGTAGGTGTACGAGGTTGTCTGACTGAGCGCGTTCTCAGATGACGTTTCGTTCGTCGGAAATGCCGTATTTGTGTAGCCGTACGTCGTGGCGTTCCCGCTTGGGTCAGTAGTCGTCAAATTGTTGCCCAGCGCGCTATAAGTCGAAATTGTGTCGCCAGCGAGTGCATTGCATTGAGTGGCGGTGCCAATGGATGGTGCTACAGAGCCACTAACGCAAGTATTTCCGAAGTCGTCGTAGGCGCTGTACTGGATCATCGCCGACGCGGAATCGACGACTTCCGTGGACGAACCCGGATAGGCCAGATCTCCGTAGTAGTTCGTCGTCATGTGACCCAAAGAGTCAGTTGTCGTATACGACGAAGAACTGCCCGGAACGTAGGTAGTCGACGTCGAACCAGCCTGATAGCCACTCGAACACGTGAGGCCGGACTGTTGTGAACCTGTGAGCTCGTAACACGAGCGATTATCACCGTCGAAGACCGTCGTCTTGTACACAGTGGAGACCGGCGTCTGTGCTCCGACGAGGTTGAGCGCTAAGTCGTACTTGTCCGTGGTTGTTCCCTGGTTCGGCACGGTTTCTGAAAGCACAAGATTTGATGGCGTGTACGTATCAACCGTCGCGTACGGATTGGAGGACGACTGGCCGCTGCTCTGACCGGCCGAAGGTATGGTCCACAATTGATTACCCATGACGTCGTAATCAGACGTCGTTGTGGGCATGTTGCCGTAGTAGTAGTTCTTTGCAGTGGCGACGACGTCTCCGAAACCGTCGTAGGTATACGCCGTTGAGCCACTGGGGGCGTAACTTGCGGGTCCGGCAGTTCCAGTACCTGTGCAATTGGTGTCACCAGAAAGATAGACACTCGGGGGTGCGACGTAACAAAGTTGATGGGAAATCGTGTAATAGCCGTATTGCGTCGTATTGCCGAGCGGATCTGTGTCGGTCAGCAGATTGCCATTGGCGTCGTAGGTGTACGTCTCGGATCCCGCGGGCGGATTGTACGGCGAATTGTTCGAGGATCCGGGGTAACTCCATAACATTTCCGGAATGCCAGTCGAACTGAGCTGGAATGCCGAGGTCGCGACGTCTCCGAGCGCGTTCACGGTTTGAATTAAATCGCCCGAGGGATCAAATGTCTCGGTCGCCGTCGCGGCGGTTCCACTCAAAGTGTGCGGATACGTGATCGTCTCAACGGAGTTCGCGGCACCGTAGCCGAGGCTCCAGGAGTACTGCCACGTCTCATTATTCGCCGATCCGGGAGTAGGCGAACCAAGTGACGTTGCGGTTTCGATGCCGGCTGAATAGGTATCAACTTCGACAGGTGATACCGCCGTGCAACTGGGACATGGCACTTGCGCGGGATACGTTATGGTCGTTTGTTGCGTGCCGGAAGCCGTGACACACTGACCCGTTGCGCACGGTTGCGTGTATGAGTACGTCGTAGCCGCGCCGGTGCCGTCTTCCAACTTATTGACCATCCCAGGGTTCGTGCCTGAGTTGTACGCCACATACATCGAGTGTGACGCGCCGGCCGAAACCGGCGGTGAGGACCCGACACCGGAGTCGGGATCGTAAATCTGCACCAGGTCACTGCTGTACGGGCTGGACTGGGTGTCGTAGACGTAATTCCATACACTCGGCGAGGTCTGATTCGCGTAGTCGGTAACCGACGTCAAATTGCCCGCCGCGTTGTACGTCAGCGTGTAAGTGACGCCAGCCGGGTTGATGACCTCGACGATCTGTCCACTGCTATTCAGCACTTCCACGATGTCGCGCCCATCGGGTGAGTAAAAGAGCGTGCACGAAACCGCCGTCGTCGGACAGATTTGGTTGTTAGGCAGTCCTGTATTGACGTCGGTGCCCGGAGCGACGTTGTAGTACGGCGTAATCGCGTTGGGATTGTTCAGCGTTCCCGATTCAGAGAGGGAGCCGTACAACGAAAACTCATCTCGGATCGTTCCACCGTGTTCCATGAATTCGTACGACGAACTCGAGAAGTCACCTACCTGGGCTTGCACGCTTGCCAAGGCGCACCACTGATAGCCGCTATTTGCGATCGTGTATGCCCCGGACGAAGGCTGATCTCCAGCCGGACACGCACTGAAGTTCGGGTCCTGAGTGAACACGTCTTGGGAGTCATTTCCCTGATTCACCGTAAGTTGAGATCCGGAGTTGGTTATCGACGTTTGAAGGTTGTCAGTCCATCCCCAACCCAATTGTCCGGACCCGGTACCCGCGGTATGTTCGCTCTGGGCCAATTGCGCGTCGTACGACAAATTGAACGAAAGATCCCCTCCAAAATTTGGCGCGTCGAAGAGTGTTTGTGAGGTGGTGAAATCTCCCGTGAGACTTGACACACCAGAGCCCGAATCTAGTGATTCCGAAGGTGGCGCCGTGACTGCAACATTGGAGGCAGCGCAGGTGAAGCAGAATGCCGTGGGATTGGATCCGCCGTAGAGTTCGCCGGGCGTGTATATCTGCGAGGACGTGCGGGGGCTGGCGTGTAGTGACGGGGTTCCACGATCGCCCGTGGCAACCGAAGCAGATGCACCGGACGCCAAAATTCCGTAGGACACCGTGCTCGCCACAACGACGACTACGACGAGGGGATTCAGTACTCGACGAAGTGAACGAGCGCGGCGTCCCGGCTGATGAGATTGCGTATTTTCCGTTGGACAACTATTCATAACGCACTTGCATTCTGGCTCGCAACGACTGGGGCCACGGAGACTGTTGGACCTTGTGCGCCGCCAACGAGACCACCAGCAATCGGCGTTTCCCCTTCTCTTCCCGTAAAAACGCACGTCGTGGTCGATGAGCAACTGAGCGACGTTACGGCCGTTAGGCCGTTCGCTAGGGACACCGCACTCCACGTGGCGCCGCTATTCGAGCTGAGGAAAAATGGCGGCGACGATGTACCCGAAAGTGACGGACCGCTGGCTACACAGTCGGTGCCTCCGAAACACAGAATGGTCGACAGCGTTGAGCTTCCTGCGGGGGTGGCAACCGGAACCCACGTTGCCCCACCATCAGTGGAGACGATGGCGAAAGCGCCGTTCTGAGCGTTTATGGCTCCTTCGGGATTCGGTCCGAGGGCCACGCACACCGTCGGTGACGCACAGGACACGGACCTCAATGCTCCCGTACCCCCATTGACGAACCGCTTGCTCCACGTTTGTCCGCCGTCGAGACTCACGAGAATCTGATCACCAACGGCAACGCACAGTGTCGCACTCGGACAGTCAACCGAACCCAAGGCACCGACGCTCGTGGGAAGTGTGGGAACCGTCCACGATGTGCCGCCGTTCATCGTAAGGAGCAATTGACCAAAATCTGGACCCGCGTTGCCGGGCGAGACACCGACCGCGACGCACGTGGAAGTCGTGGCACAACTGACTCCCAGAAGCGTTGTATTCGTCGAAGGAATTGTGTGTGCCTGCCACGTTGCTCCACCATCGGATGAGGTCGATGTTCCCGCGACACCGACGGCGACGCACCGGGTCGCGCTGGCGCAATCAACCGCGTTGAGATCGGGCAGACCACTGGCTACGGTGCTTTCACTCCACGTACTACCTCCATCATTTGATGCTGCAGCCAACCCATTGAGGTTGTTGTCGCCTCCGACGGCGACACAATGGTTCGAGATAACGCACGAGACGGCATTGAAATTGCCGTTCCCAGAGGCGGCCCCTCCGGCAATTGGCACATCTGGCGGATTCGCTTCATTCGACGGCGTCGTCCACGTTGTAGCAGAGGTCGCAGCGTTCCTTTCGACCAGCGATCCTCGGCTCGGATTCGATGACACGAGCGCAGACGCCGAACTGGCCGCGACGAGGATACATGCCCCCGCTACGGTGACCGCGAGCAGCCGTCTCTTCTGAAAATCTAATCTGAGTCGCCGTACGAATGAGTGAGTAATGCTCTTTCTGCCAGGGGCCGTCATCGCGATCCTCCTCGATAGTTAGGGGATGTCTAGCACACGCGGTGTGAATTTGTGAAAACAAATTGTGAACAAACGGCCTGCTTTCGAGGACCTTTACGATAAGTACCTTGCCGCAACAATGTGAAGTACTAACGGTCAAATCAAAATTTTGCAGAGGTGTTTCATCGCGTCGTCAGTCTTTTTCGCGCAGACCTCGATTGACATCGATCAAGTCCTGGAAAAGGATGACTCCTTGACGCCCTTAGAGGCATTGGGAGGAATCATCGGCACTGTCCTAGCCGCCGATGGCCGGGGAATACCAGGAGATCCCCGCG
The DNA here is from genome assembly GCA_963703105.1 of uncultured Acidimicrobiaceae bacterium. Lineage (GTDB taxonomy): Bacteria > Actinomycetota > Acidimicrobiia > Acidimicrobiales > RAAP-2 > RAAP-2. Next base: position 1,375,923 of record OY969792.1, read on the forward strand.
GTGTAACTGCACAGAACGACACGATGCAAAGATCGCAGCTGCACTCGCCCGGCGTGTCGAATCAAGTGCCCATAGAGTGCCCATGTCTCAGAATCCTCTGGGAAACAGTAAAATAAACCGGTATTGAGCAGGAATTACACAGATCGCGGCTCGTTAATCCTTCCAGACTTCCAAACTGATACCGCGAGCTCTTACAACTTTTCAACCTAAAGGTCGCCGTGATCATTCAAGATGTTGCCAAGTAAGCGAGCGGCTTCAGCGTCCGATGACTCCAAGGCATGAGCGTAAACATTCAGGGTCGTAGCGGCATTGGCATGACCCAGCCGGCCCGCGACGGTCTTCACTGGAACGCCCGACGCGAGCATCTGAGTCGCCGTAAAGTGCCGAAGATCGTGAAGTCGTACTCCGTCTATGCCCAGCTCGTCGCACAACCGTATAAACGCGAGTGTTACGCGGTGAGGGCGCCACGGGACGGATCCATCCAGAGAGCTGGCAAAGACGAAGTTATTGCGCGTGAACTTCTTGGCGCATGCCTTGGATCGTTCTTCACAGCGTTCGCGCTGCGAATCGACCACCCTCATCGTCAACTCGTCAATCACGACCCTTCGCGAAGCGTGCGTCTTCGTTCCCTTTTCGATCAGTTCATCATTTCGACCGTCGACGATCGAGTGCTTGATTGTTAGCGCTCCACTCTTGTCGAAGTCGCGCCAACGAATCGCGCACAGTTCACCTCGACGGGCTCCGGTTACAGCAGCAAGTCGCAAGAAACAGGCGATGTCCGGATTTCGCTCTTGGGCGCGGTTGATGATCCGCGTGACGGTTTCAACGTCGGGAACGTCGAGTTCGATCCGGTCCACCCTCGGTGGCGTGGCGTTCAGCGCCGGATTGGTCAGAATCCATCCCCATTTCAGAGCTTGATTCAGCAATCGCCGAATCAACGCGTGGACGTGGTGCACACTTTGGGCGCCGAGCGGGCGTCCACTAACGCCACGGCGACGAAGGCCGGCATAAAAAGTGTCCAAGTCACTGGGGCGAATGGCTCGAACCTTTACGCTTCCAAACTGAGGCAGGATGATCTTTTCTAGGATTCGACGGTATTCCCGAAGTGTTGACGGTGAGAGGGTCTCTGGAGCCAATTCCAGCCATTTCGCGGCCAGATCGTCCATCGTCGCGTGCGAGGATTCGTGCGCGAGTCCGGCTTCCAGAATCAACTGACGAAGCTGTGCGTCAGCTTCTCGCTTCGTGCCGTGGACGGTTCTCGTGAGATAGCGCTGTCGGCCCTTGGCATCTTGGCCGAGGAATACTTTGGCCCTCCAGGTTCCACTGCCCCTGGCTTCGAGATGACCGCGCATCGACGTCAGCCCAAGACCGAAGTGAGTTTCATTCCCAATACATTCCCACCATGAAGTTGGGAAAGCAAGTTAATACGGAGACTCCCATTGATTACTGGGGTTTCCTAGTGCGGCTGGAGGGATTCGAACCCCCGACACTCGGTTCCGAAGACCGATGCTCTATCCGCTGAGCTACAGCCGCGCATCAACTTTCTACTACGCCATACTCACTGCCCATTCGAGACGGACTTACGTCTCGTCGAACTCGTCAAGTGTGCGAGGCAATCGCAGTCGTAACAAAGGAGACAACCCGGTTGGTATAGAGGGTGGAATTGTCGGCGAACGCCTCGTCGTGCCCCGCCCCTTTCACCGTCCAGAGTTGACCGTGCGTCAGCCGCGCCAGGGTCGGCCCGTCGGCGTACGGCACGGTCGTATCAGCCGTCCCCTGAATGATCAGAGTGGGGACTTTGTACGACCCGGGCAGCACGTTCGCCAGGTTCTCGAGGTGCGCGCCGCCGCTGAACCACCCGTACACGAGGTAGGTCAGGGCGAAGAAATTCTGGGAGATCCCCGCTCGTCGGGCCGCCACACTCAGGAAGCTCACCGGCGCCGAATCCGAGATGACGGCGTCGACCTTGGCGCCTCGTTCGGCGGCCAAGATGGACTCCGCGCCACCTTCCGAATTGCCGAGGAGCACCACGGGGTCCGTCGTGCGGCGGTGCACGTACTGGACGGCTTCAATAACTTCGTTGGCCTCGCGGTCACCACCTCCGAAGGCGACCTTGCCGCTCACGTAGCCCAGGTCGACCACCATCACGCCGTAACCACGCTGGTGGAGCGCCGCGGCGACGGCGACCTCGTGCGAACGATTGGCCTGATAGCCGTGGACGATGACCGCGACCGGTTTGCCCGACTGTGGCGGCGCGTACCAGGCGACCAGGTTCTGACCGTAGGAGACGTTGGTCGCGGGAAACCCGAGCGACGACGCGCTCGGTTCTGCTTGGCCGGTGTAGCCGTTGTGCGCGATCCATGACGCGGCGAAACAGTTGACGCCGACCCAGGCCAGAATGAGAATGACGATCAACACCGTTGGTACCACCCACGGCCACTTTCGCCGCTTGCGCTTTGGGACCTGTCCCGCCTCGGCAGACGGCACTGACGTGTTCGAGGACTCGGAGCGAGGCTCTTCTTCGTTCGACGGCCCGTCGGCCCCGTTAGGACTTGGATCGAGCGACATTACCCCTCCTCACCATGCCAGGGGGCGACGCGGGTCGCTCCCTGTCCCTTGAGCGTCGTTCCAACGCTGGCCAATGAAGCGGAAAAATACTATTGGTCGATTCTCTCTGTCGTCAAGGGTCAGCGAAATGTAATCGGGATGAGGATTCGCGGATCGGCAAATGGGCGTCTCGAGGCCAGTGGATTCCTCTGGCCCGCAATGGTACGTTTCACCTAGGACGCCCAGACCCCGCATCCTTCTCGCCTGGCATTTCGCCAGGTCGTTCAGAAGAGAGTGCGTTGTGGGATTACCAGGAATTGTCTTAGTTGCTATTTCGATTGGGCTAAGCGCGATGACGTATTGGACGTTCACCTCTCAAGTCAAGGGATCCCATTTCCCCCCGATGGTTGGTGCAGCCGACAGTTTCATGTCGGCGTTCGTCTTCAGCATGTCTCGTAGTTCCGAACACACCCACCACACTTTTGACCGTCAGGTATCGAACCTTGAAGGTGGCTGCCGACCAATCCACCGAGGGATGAGTCAACTGACGCTGAGGGTGCTGTCGTCCGCGACCACTCGTCCTCCGCACAAAGAAGCCCAAGCGCGGAGGACGAGTGATGGTCGCAATTATCCGTCGCGGCACGAGATTGCGCATGAAGTATTGACGGTCCTTTGATGAACCAAGAAGGGAGAGGACATGCGAGGTTAGGGAAAGAAAGGCGACGGCAGGTGGCACGATGTGGCGGATCGGCCCGTTCACTTCGCCGAACACAAGATTCAGCGTCAAGCACGTGACCCCAAGAGCGGGCTGAGGCTCCTTGGCCAACCGGTGGACCATGCGACTGCGGAGTAAGCGCAAGCCGAATCCCCAGCCGATGCCGTCCCAATTTGTGGTCGCGGAAGAAGCCGAAGTCGACAGGACACCGCCCAAACTTTGGACCGTTGAGCAGCTGAACGCGTTGAGACCGGAGACGGGACCGGGTCATCGGACAATCGTGCCGCTGGTTCGCAGCAACCTGCGAGACAGCTCCTTTGGGGACTTAACGGATTCCTAGGCCTGTCGGCCGATACCACTACGTGAATTGACAGGTTTGGTCGCGCCCGACTCGCTTTATCTTTTGTCGAAGAGTACGGTTGATTACGTCACTCCAGAACCTCGGTGAAATTCATTTCATTGGAGGCAATGTGATTATCTTCGGTTTGATTCTTCTGCTAATCGGGTTTGTCACGGGAATCGCGATCGTGTGGACAGTCGGAATGATTGTGCTCGTGATTGGTCTCGTGCTTTGGGCCCTCGGAACCATGGGGCACGCCTTTCGAGGTCGAAGGCACTACTACTGAGGTATCGAGACCTCGAGCCGTCGATGGGTGCGGGCCGATTGATGAGTACAAGTGAATAGCCGGCTGCGCGCGGTGCGGTGGGTGGTTCTTGGAGAGGTCGCGTTTCTCTTGTTCATGGGAGTGAGCGTCGCGCTCCATCCGGGCTACGTGCTGGCCCGGCACGAAGGTGGGATCAGTGAATACGGCGTGCACCTAAAAACTGCCGTGTTGTACACGCTCGCCTGGGCGGTGCTCGCTGGCGGCAATCTACGCGCGGCGAGCGCGTGTGGCGGCCGCGGCCCGCGCTCAGAGAAGGTGCGCAAGTTACTCTGGACCTACAGCGCTGTTATTCTCCTAGTGCTTATCAGCACCTACTTCTACTCACTCGACGCGGTGTTGAAGTACATTCACTACGGCTTTGGGGCAGTGCTCGTGGTGTTCATGAGCGCCTCGGCCTATTGGCTGTATCGTCAGTTGGCGGATGTCCCCTGGGCTAGGGCCATTCTCTGGGTCCAGATGGTGGGAAGCGCCGCCGCCCTCTTGAGTATCGTGGGCGTGCTCCATGTGCTCTTTGGTGCGGAAACGATCTCCAATGTGGGGTGTGCGATCCTGCTGGCCAGGACGTGCAGTGGAGCCCTCGACGAGGGCGTTGGTGCCTTTGCGGACGTTGTGTTTCAAGGGTCCGGTACCTGAGTCCCTCGGCTCCGAAGGTCGATGCCCTATCCCAGGAGCTACAACCTGACGAACTATGGCGGCCAATGACCGAGGTCACCGACCGCCATAGTTCAATGCAATTGGTTGGGTACTGCAGTGTCCCTACTAGCCGGTGTATCCGCCGGTAGCGAGACCGATGATGCTCGCGTCGTAGGCGGCGTACGCCAGTGCGATGTTCGCGTCCAGGATTCGATCGTTCTGGGTGACGAAGATCTTCGTGTTCCCCGGGTAGCCCTGCGGCGTCTGGGCCAGCACGATGGATTCAACGCTCACGATCCGGGTTGACCAGTTCAAAAGGCGCGCCACGTAGTTGTTGTAGTGGTTAAGCGCGTTCTTGTAGCCCGGTAGCCCCACGATGGAGGCAACCTCTGACTTGAGGGTCGACTCGTTGCCCTGCAACGTCGTGACCTGATCCGCCACGACCGAGGCTTCGATCATCTCGAAGACCTGGGGCGACATCACGGCGTAGACGCGGTTGTCCCGGAGCATCGCGGAGCGGTCGGCGTTGAGCTCGGCCTTGGTGGTGTCGGTCGGGACCTTGGCAATCAAGGCGTTGATACTCGTTTGCTCCGTCGAGAGACGCGCTTGGAGTATCGCCGAGGTGCTCACGCTCAGCGACGTCGCGGCCGTCACGTCGGCGACCAGGTGCCCCAGTTGCGTCGCGCGGTTCGCCAGCTGGACCTCGAGCGCGTGTTGCTCCGCCAGGAAGCTGGCACTCGGAACGGTGGTTGTGGTGGTGGATGTGGTGGTGGTCGATCCGGCGTACGCCATGGACGGAATGCCCATACCCATGGCGGCGACGAGCGCCAGGACCACGAGGGATCGGGTTGGTAGGTGCTTCATTTCGTTCTCCTTTCAAAGGAACATTCCTCAAAGTAGAGAACGCGATTGTGAGAGTCATGTGAAGGTGCTGTCAGATGGCTGAGAGATAGATCCGAGAAGGGATCGACGGCGAATCAGTCTGGTGGAATCCGGCGATCAGTACGGTTCCCAGCGGAGACCGTCATTGTTCCGACAGATGATTCTCTTGCCATCTCCGGCGATTCCGCGCACGCCACGATCGGTGTGACGGCAGTACTCCCCCGGCTCGTAACAGCGGCCGCCATTGGTCAGCGGATGGCACCTGTGAGTTGCCGCGGCGCCGGGCTGCGTCTCGAAGGCGACGGTCGCGGTGGAAAGCAGCGAGATCGAGATCAAGAACGCCGCGGTGCAGATTCGAGACACCTTGGATATGGACGTGGCCGTCAACGCCACGCCAGTGGAAAGACGGTGTACGTACCGGCCAAACCCTTCACGGAGAGGGACCGCGCTTCATCAAGTGAAAGTGATCCGTCGAGATCCTCCTGCACCGATTCCGACACCAGAATCTCGGAGCCGTCGGCCGCCCCCGCGATGCGGGCCGCCAGGACCACGGTCCGCCCGAAGAAATCACCGCCTTCGGATCTCACGTTCCCCCGATGCAGACCGATGCGGACGGGGACCGCTACGCCCGTCCACCCCGTGCTCAACGACTTCTGGATGGCGACGGCGCAGGCGGCGGCGGAACCGGTCGCGGGAAAGGCGATCATGAAGCCATCACCTTGCCCCTTGATCACCTTTCCACCGAAGACCCTCGATTGATGGGTGACCACGCGGTCGTGCCAATCCAACAGATCGAGCCATTCCGATTCCCCAAGGGATTCCATCAACGACGTCGAACCTTCGATGTCGGTGAACATGATCGTGACCGATCCATCCCCTGAGGTGGCGTTGGCGGGCAGTTCCGCATCGTGCAGCGAGGTCAGGATCCCGTCCACCGACGTCGTCAACGGATGACCCGAAATCTCCTCGTTCTGCACGCCGATGGAGGCGTGCCACTGCACGGCGCGCCAGAACGATCCTTCTTCATGAAGCACGAGCGTGAACCGGGTGAAATTGTGGCCGCCGCCTTCTGTTTCGACGGGGACTCGAAAGGACACCCAACCGACCGAACCCTCCTTCCACGCAGAGAAGTCCCGGAAGAAATTGGGATCAAGGTTTTCGGGCCCGAATCCCCCGATGTCGGTCATCTCTTGAAACTGGATTTTGAAGATGGTGGATACCGTGTCGTAGCCATCCCACCACTCTTCGGGGTCCGTTCCGATCACCAAGGATCCCGGCTCGCGTGAAATCAAATCAATCACCGCGGCGGGGTCGCGCTTGATCCAATTCTTGAGCATTCGCTCTACGAGGGGGCGAAATTCAGGCGCGGGTTCCATATGGTGACGATACGGGCCGCCTGGCTCATTCCGACCTGTAGCAATTCGAAACCTAACTAGTTGATGAGAAATCGACTGCTCGCCTTGAGGGGTCTGTGCGGAGAAGAGGAAGGTGATTCAATTTTCGGTGTCCTCCCGACGGAGTCGAACGAGCGACGCGTGCTTCGGTCGCGGCTAGGGCTTGGAGGCTCCGCGACGCCTGAGCCGGCGTCGAATCCACCTCAAACTCAAGAAAGCGGCGACACCGGCGACGAGAAGTGGCTTCCCCGCCACCGTCACCGTGCGCTCCATCTCCGGATTCGCCTCGTGCCCACTCTCGCCGTTCACCTCGGTCACAGCTCCCTCACTTTCGATCCAATGGCAGTCACTGCGATCGTACGTCGCAGACGCTTCGTCCGCCATCAGAGATACCCGGTTCTGCCCCGCGCCGTCAGCCCAGTACGCGATAGAGCCTCCAAGGTTCGGGAACACCTTTCAGTTCGTGCTCGCGGTCCAGGCGGGGAACGGTGGATCGAGGAACTCGGCGGCGATCTCCAACAAGGACTCGCCCTGCTGGCGGAGCCCGACGCTGTAGGAATTCATCTGAACGACGTCTGCCCAACTGAAACCCGCCGCCTCGAGGCAGTCGCCCACGTTCACGAATGTCTGGCGAATCTGCTCACTCGTGGTCGCGGCGACGGACCCGTCGGGTTGCGTGCCCGTCTGACCAGTAACCCACACCGTCGCGTCGCGCCTTACGGCCGCCGGGACGTGTGTCGCCTGGAAGAATTCTGCAGTCATTTCTGAGACGACTGCGACGCCTCGTGAACTTGTCAGCTCCATTGCTCCCCCTTTAGGTCTGCGAGTCGATTCGATCGAGTTGGACGTCCGCCCGCAAACTGTAGATGAGCACGTATCGCGTGGACCAATATCGCGGTCGCGACTCCGAAGCTCTACCCGGGTCCAGAGGAATCCGGTGAATGTGACACCGACCGAGCCAAGCCAAGGCGTCGGGCCGACTACCAAGACCCACGACGCGTTACCCACACCGTCCAGATCGACGAGTGCCAGGCGATCTCTTTTTTGCAGACTCTTCACCGCCACGAAAGGGCTTCAATGTGTTAGGCAATCCACATGGTCTCGAGGGCACGAAGCGAGAGGGCACGTACGAATGACACTGCGATCAGACTGGCCACGATTGAGTTGATTCTGAGGAGCGGAATCGACGCAATTTCGTTTCGCGATGTCGGCAAAGCGGCGGGCCTAACGCACGGAGCGTTGTACGCGCGATTCGAAGACGTTGAGGAGTTGCTCGTCGACCTGTGGAATAGTGTTCTGGCTCAGCGCGTGAGTTCGCTCTTCGAGGCAGTGGAGCGCGCGACCACAGCGCCGAGCGAAGAGTCCGTGTCGGCGGTGCTCCAGCGGGTTCGTGATGCTGAGCAATCTGACGTGGCCGCGGTTCAAGTCCTTCTTCTGTCGAGAAGATTTGTAATCCTTCGCGAGGACGTTGAGAGATTTCTTCACGACTATCTCGAAGAAAGTCGTTCTCGCTTAGGCAACGCGATCTGGTCACGCACGATGGTGTTGTTCTCTTTGATCATGGTGAAGATATTTAGCAATTCAGAGTTTGGCCTCAACCATGAGCGAATAAATTTCATGCAGCCAGTTCTCATCGCGGCGCTCAAGATTGAGCCCAACGACGTCGCAACGTTTGACCACGGCGAGCCCTTTGATCGACCCGATCGACCGCTTCGAAACGACCTTCAGTCTCAGCTCGCCTACAGCACATATCGGGCCGTCGGCATGAGTGGGTATACGAAGGCGACGATCTCTCGAATATCCCGTCGAGCCAACTGTTCGCCGGGGGCCATATACAAACTATTTCCCGCAAAAGAAGATTTGGTGATCTTTGCGTGGCGACGAATGATGGAGGACGCGGCGTTGTCGCCGTCCCGAGTGGCGTTTGTCTTAGACGAGGGCGTGCTCGCTCGGTCGCTCCATTCGGCGGCGAGTAGTCAGAATGATCTTCGTAAGTTCTTCGTCATGGAAATGCTGATGGCTTCGGCGCAGAACGAAAAACTACGAAACGCCGTTGGCGAACAGATGCTGCGGATTGAGGATCTGGCCTTGACGCTTCACGATATTCCGGATCAAGAACGATTGCACGTCACGTTCATGCTTCGCGAGGTGACGCTGCTCACGCTGGGCGCGGCATTCCTTTCAACCATGACCCCAGTCGTCAATGAAATCAACTTCTCCCAGTTCAGCGAACCGTTTCGCCGAGCCCTTCAGGACTGCTGTTTCCCGTCGTGGTCGACAATTAGGAGTCAGTTGCAGGCACACGGCTGACGGAATCAAAGTGTCGACCCAACGCGGCGCAGACACTGTGAGTCAGTACCGACGAATCACATTACGGCAACGTCAACGTCTCATAAGAGCGACGATGAGAACGATGATGAGAATCAGGACGACCGCTCCGCCTCCTATATACATTCCGAGCACCCTCCAGGCTTGACTGACGATGAATGCGGACTTGGATCGCGCACGTAGAGTCCTTACTTCGTTTCTTCATGCACCGAACTCGAATGCCCCTCCGAGTCGATGACTTGTCGGTCCAGTGTGTGTCGGGGAGCGCGTTCAGGGTTTCTCGACACCGCGAAAATGACCGCGGACACGATGAAGCCGAACGCTCCGGCGATCATAAGAATCAGCCCGACAGTCGACATCCGAAAGCCGGTTCCTTGATACGTGACCGCCCAATACATAATCGCACCAGCTGCGGCAGCGATGGCACTTAGCACCATTCCGGGAAGACCCATTTCAAACCTCCTCATTTCTCATGATCGATCCAGCAGACAAAGAAGCAGACAATACGATTGGTGAACTAGTAGTAGTGCCGACGCCCGCCAACTGCACGGCCTACTGCTCCCATGATCCAAAGCACGGCGCCTATAGCGACGAGCAACACTCCGAGCGTCCAGAGAATCGGCACCGCAAGAATGAATCCAACCAGCATCAAGACAACACCAAGTGTGATCACAACTCCCCCAATTCATTTCTGAATGACACCATTTTACGATTCGCTCTTCAAGAGGAGAACGGCTGCACATTGCATTTCGTAAGTTCAAGCGCAAGAGGATCCCGAACATTATCGGGTAAGTGATGCGCATTCTTCGTCGACGGAGCGATGATGCGCCGTGCCGAGGACTGTCCAACGAATAACGACGATTAAAAAAATCATCGGAGAAATATGCACGTTAAACAGGGACTATACGCGCGACGTCATTCGCAGTCATGTGTTCCTAAGTTGTGCATTCTTCGAATCGTCACGTGCCCAAACGCATCAGTCACTTAGAAACGTCTGTGAGTTTATGAATGCGGCGTATCTTCTGCGACGCACGAAAGGGTGACGTGCGTTGAACGCCCGGCGCATAACGAACTTCGTGTTTCGTTCGAGCAGTGAGTCGACAACTAGTGAGTGCGCTTGATTCGAAAAGTATCTTGACATCGCGAACTGCGGTATCGAATATGAATTGAATATGGCTCGCACTCGTCAACCACGAAGGTGTTGTGAGCCATGAAGGGGGAGACAATGAGTTTCATAAATACGGACGTTGGATTCACCGCAAGGCGATACGTGTTCGATGGATCACACTTCGGATCTCTCGAGTTTGAGGATGAACACATGTCAACCGTGCTCACGTACTTGAGGGACATCAATCGTGAGTCCGCCGACTCGATTGATTCTGACGACCAGAGTGAACGTCCCAGCGAGATGGGAGTGACCTATGCCAACTGAATCCTGGAGCAAGAAACGTGAACGTCAGTATCAGCACGTCAAGGAGAGCGAACGGAAGCAGGGACGATCCTTGGCCGTGGCGGAAGAGATAGCAGCCCGCACGGTAAACAAAGAGCGTGCTCGGAAAGGCGAATCTCGAACGGCGAGCAGAGTTTCGATCGACGACATTTCTTCTGGCCGACGCGGCGGTTTACGTTCGCACCGCGGAGCGAGTGGTCGAACCTTCAAACAGCTGTATGAAGAGGCTCGCCGAATGAACATCAAGAACCGTTCAAGGATGAACAAGAAGGCGCTGGAACGGGCTGTCGACACCAGAAAGTGATAAAGGAGCTCTCATACGGTCTGGCTTTCTCCTTGTTTCACATCGGCCGTGGCAGTTGGTTGACGCGGCGACTATTCGCAGTCTTCGGTGGGGCGACTTTTGCGCAGCTGATTCTCGATCCATAGATCTGAGTGATTGACTCCCTGTGAATCGTACGTTCTATGGAAACGTTGGTGGGCGTCGAGCCGTGATGCGTGACGGTAACTCCGATCCGGCGCGGTTACCTACCGGTCACTCCGGGGGTAATTAATCTCGTCGTGACGCTTGATCGCTTCGTGCACACGACGATTGGAAGATGCACGTAGCGCGATGAGACGAAGGAACCGAGTGTCACCACGATCCCGCTCGCCGAACGCATGACGCAGGCGGACGGAGGGTAGTTACTGGCCTCGGTGACTCCGAACGCCACGCTGACGGATTGACCCTTGGCGATCACCTGACGAGCGGGCATCTCTCCCATCGAGAGACTTCTCGCCAGCGGTCCGACCGCGTGGCGCCCTTTTCCGGCAACGGGCTGGATGGCCGGCACGCCGAAGATGGCACACGTCGCACCCGTGTTGGTGAAGATGATGGGGTAGAAGATCGTGCCGGCGGCTCCGTCACCCGCGCCACGGGTCACCGTGATCTGTGCGGGTACACAATTGCTCACTGGCGCGGCAGACGCCGTTGCCACGGAACTTAAAGCAGACGCCCCCACCGCCATCAGCGAGGACGCGCTCAAACCTGCAGCGACCAATGACCTTTTCATCGAATTCATAGTGTTCCCCATTCATTCCTTATTCCTCGTGTGTCCGACCGACGAATGAACTTACGGATGAATGCGACGAAAGCTCCAGCTCGAAGCGACGCAGCGGCACGGTGTCCCCGAGGGACTGGTTTTCGCGTTGGGAGTTGTATTCGACGACCCACTTGTCTAAGGCCACCCTCGAACACTGAACGCATGTCCAGGACCCGAGTGACAGCGTGTCAAAAAGGTGGAAGCAGTGAGACAGAGGTCCCGGAGCCACCGGGACAGATGAGTCGAAGCCGGGCCGGAAAGTGAGACACACGTCCCGGAGTCAAAGTGAGACAGAGGTCCCGAACTTTCACAGATGAGCCAGTTTTTTTGTGGTGCGGCTGGAGGGATTCGAACCCCCGACCCTCGGTTCCGTAGACCGATGCTCTAATCCGCTGAGCTACAGCCGCATTGTTGCAGACCTTCCATCGTAGTCGACCGAACCTCTGCGAGATCCTCGGTCGTCTCGGTACCATGCCTCTATGACCATCACGTTTTCCGACGATCTTCCCGCACTCCTCGACGACGTCGACGAGACCATGGTGGAGCTTCGACACGACCTCCACGCCCATCCCGAACTGGCCTTTCAAGAGCACCGCACGACCCAAGTCGTCCGCGATCGACTCGTCGAACTCGGTTGGGAACTGGCATTCGTGTCCCACCGAGACCGGTGCCGTGGCGGTCCTTCGCGGCGCCAAGCCCGGGCGACGGGTCATGATCCGCGCGGACATCGACGGGCTTCCGGTCGCCGAAGAGAACCAGATCTCCTTCGCCTCGGTGAACGACGGCGTCATGCACGCGTGCGGACACGACGTGCACACCGCCGGGCTGCTCGGCATCGCCGACCTTCTGTCGAGGCGCCAAGAGGAACTCGCGGGCGAGTTCACGCTGCTGTTCCAGCCCGCCGAAGAGGCGCTCGGCGGCGCGATGGCCATGATCGACGGGCGGCGTGCTTGACCGACAATCCGGTCGACGTCGTCATCGGGGCCCACGTCTCGTCACTCGCTCCGCTCGGTTTCGTGGGGACGAAGCCGGGCGTCATGATGAGCGAGGCCGCGTCGCTCTCGATTCACATAAAAGGCAAGGGTGGTCACGGCGCCATGGCGAGCGTCGAGGGCAACGTCATCCTCGCCGTCAGCCACCTGGCCCCGCGACTCGGCGAAGTGGTCGACGGACTCTCCTTCGAGGGGACGAACTGCGCCTGCTCGGCCGGCGTCATCAACGCCGGCACCGCCATGAACGTCGTGCCGCGACACGCCGTACTGCGCGGAACGCTGCGCACGTTCACCGCCGACCAACACGTCGAGGCGCTGGAACGACTGCGCGCGCTGCTGCGACGAAGTGGAGGCGATGTTCGTCGTCACGTGCTCGCTCGACCTGACCGACCTGGCGCCGGCCGTGGTGAACAACGTCGACGTCTACGAGCAGGTCATGAAGTCGGCCACCAAGGTCGTGGGCGAGCCGGCGTCATGACCATTCCCCCCGTTCACCCCGAGTGACGACGTCTCGGAGTTCATGAACCGCGTGCCGGGCTGCTACATGTTCATCGGCGGCGCGAACGACGACGGCTCGAGCGGCATGCACCACAGCCCGGACTTCCAAGTGCAAGACGGCGCCTGTCGGATCCTGGCGGGCGTCCTCGCCCAGAGCGCGGTCGACCTCGCTCAGTTGTAGAAGAGCTTGGCGGCCCCGCGGATGGAGGCCTGGTTGCCGTTGATCACGACGCGGTAGGCCGAGTCGGCGAACAGCGTCGGCGTGACCCGCCGCGCGTTGCCGCCGGCCAGGTGGACGGTGGTCGCGCCGAACTCGCGCACGAATCCGTCGACGGCCATCACCAGCAGCTCGCCCCAGTGCTCTTCGTCCATCGAGCGCGAGTGTTCGCCGATGGTCTGGTCGTAGGTCTTGCCGCGAACGAACACCTCGGCGCCGACGTCGCGGATCTTGCGCAGCGTGCCGTCGATGGCGAGGGCGATCCCGAGGCCGGTGCCCAGGGTGAGCACCAGCTCCACGCCGTGACCGTCGATCGAGCCCAGCGCGGCCAGCGTGGCGTCGTTGACGATGCGCACGTCGCGGCCGGTCGCCTTGCGGAGCTCGGCCTGGAGCTCGAAGCCCTGCCACTGCGCCTCGAGCGTCGGGGTCGACCTCGGTGGTCACTCCCCCGGGTCGCGAGAGGTTGCCCGGGCGCACGACGTGGCCGTCGATGAACTCACCGGGAAAGCCGATGCCCACGCGCGGACAGGCGCTGCTCTCGATCCGTTCGTCCAGGGCTTCGATGAGTCGTTCCGGGCGAGCACGGATACGGCGTCGGGCGCCGTCGCACGCCCTCGAGCAGTTCGCCGTGGATGTCGACGTGACAGAACTTGACGTTGGTGGCGCCAATATCGACCGCCAAAATCTGATCTTGCACGGGTAGTTCGCGGCGGCGCCATCAAGAGATGCTAGTTAAGGCTCGCGCACTCCCCGGACGCGAAGACGCCGATCGCTCCACCACGGTTGCAGTCGGACCGGGTAGGCCGGTCGGTGTCCGGCGATCACCGTGCCCGTGCCCGGCGGTCGCTGACGAAGCGGCACCGAGCGGCGGCGCGTCCTTTCGCGTCTCGAAGAGCTCGGGCAGGTACTGCGACGCCGTGGGGTCGGCCAGACCGCCGAGCACCACGTCGGGTGGTGTGGTTGTTGACGATGGTCGAGGCCCGCGGCTCCCCAGCGGGCCTTCAACTGAGAGAAGTCCTGTAGGACCGTCACCAGCGTGACGTCGAGACCGCTCACCGTCGAGGCCATCTGGTCGAGCTCGTCGAGCGAGGCGACGGTCGCCGCTTCGTCGAGCACGAGGAGCAGACGGCGTTGGGTGCGCCAGTTCGACCCGGCGTTGCTGCTCTTCCAGCACCATTCGAAGGGCGCCGCGAAAGAGCGGCTCGTAGTGGCGCTGTTCGCCGCGCGGACTGCAGAGGTACAGCGTGTTCGGTCCGTCGACGACGGAGCGCACGTGGGCCAGCGGCTGACGGAATCGCCAGGGCATCAACATCGTCTCGGCGGTCGTCAGGACGCCGTCGATCGTCTCGGTGTCGTGCGTGAGGAAGGCCTCCAGCACGTCACCGGCCTCGCTGCGACGCGACCGCGTCGAGCCACGGATCGAAGTCGCGCGTCTCGATGGCGCGGGCGACGTCGAAGATGTCGCGCGAGCGCTGGAAGGCCAGCATCGAGCAGCGAGCCGACCAGCTTGGTCGCGAGTGAGTTCCAGAACTCGGTCTCGCCGCGTTCGGCCGGTCCGCTCGTCAGGTCGCGCGCCACTCGCAGCGCGTGACGAAGCGTGCGAGACGCCCTCGAGCGGGTTCCACGTCAGGCCGCGCGTCGCGCCCCGGCTCGAGGACCTGGACCTCGCCGAGTGAGGCGCGCCACTCCTTGGTCGTGGTGATGACGTCGTTCTTCACGCTCGTCACGACCAGCGCGTCGCTCCATCGCAGCAGCGCCGGTATGACCAGCGACGAGGTCTTGCCCACCTGGGTCGGACCGACGATGAGCAGCGAACTGCGCGCGCGCGAGACGGACCCGCGGTCCGTAGCTGAAGCCGTGATAGGTGCGACGTCCGAGCGACGGACGGTCATTCATCGGCGTGCGAATCCTCATCGCGCGGTCGGTGTCGATGAAGGCGCTATCGCGCTGGTCGGGGCGCACGCGCACGATCGAACGGTGCGCGCCGTAGCGCACGAGCGCGGCGCCTTTCGGCAGCGCCGAGAGATAGCGCTCTTCGCGACGGTGCAGTCCCAACGCCACCGCCATCTCGCGGGCCTCGTCCGGCGGCTGGCGAAAGAGCCACGCCGTCTCGCACTCGCGCAGCAGTCCCTGAGCCCGTTCGCGATGCGCCGATCCGACGTCGCCGGCCGCGGCGACGTCACTCCAACGATGCAGGACCAGCACGTGGCTGAGACCCTTGGCGCGCGCCAACTTCCACGAACCCTGCAGCCACCGCAAGGCGTGCGGATCGGCCAACAGTGACCACGCCTCGTCGAGCACGAGATACCCGAGCTCGCCCTCCACCGCGACGACCTGTTGCGCGGCCGCGACGGCGCTCAACGCGGCGACGGAAAACGAGTTCGACGACCACTGCGCCGAGAGGTCGAGGACCACCAGTTGGCCGGCGAAGACCATCGGCTCGTCGTCCCCGTCGAACAGGCCGGCGAGGTCGCCGTGGATGAATCGGTACAGCGTCAGCGCCAGCGCTCCGTTCCGGCGATGGACGACGTCGACGTCAGGTGTTCGTGCAGCAGCTCGAAGAGGGCGCGCAGGACCCGGCGCGGCCGCGGGGTCGTCCAAGTCGTTGCCACGCCTCGTCGATGACGTAGTGCTGGTCGCTCTTCAGCGCGGCGCCCTGGGCACTGGCGACCAGCGCGCGCAGTAGGTCGCGACTCTCGCGATCGTTCGACGGGAAAGGGACTGCACCAGCCGTCGCGACCGAGCGCGACGACGTCGCACGCCGTAGGCGCGCGCCAACGGCGCGTACTCGCCCTTCGGGTCGATGATCACGACGCGGCGACCACGTTCGAGGGCGCGGTCCAGCATCATCTTCACCACGGTGCTCTTGCCCGCCCCGATCGAGCCGGCCACGATGACGTTCGGGTTGGACACCAGAGCCCGCCGCGTAGGCGTCGAAGGGATCGAGGACGAAGGACCCGCCGCGCTGCGCCTCGCCGAGGCCGCGACCGAGGAGGCCGGTGCCGGCGTCGTGGGCGGGCACCGTCGAGACTGATGAGGTCGCGCGACGTCGCCCAGTGCGTCCAGGAACGACTCACCATCCCGGCGCACCAGGTAGTTGCGCGCAGTACCACGAGGACTGACGTCCGAGTCCCGGTTCGCAGCGAAGGCCCGACTCGAGGGCGCAGCGCGTGACCGCGTTCACGTCCCGTCGCAGTTGCGTCAACGTGCGCCGCACGGACGACGACGAAGACCGCGAGGCGCAAGAGCGCGGCTCCCTCGACGACCAGCGCCTCTCGTTGGCGAAGTCGTTCGAGGGTGCGCGCGGACTGCGCCGTGCGTCGAAAGCCGGCCGCCTGGGACGTGACGTCGTCACTCCCCACCCGGTGCACGGCTCGAGCGGCCAGCCGGTGCGCGCGCGCGCCCCCGACGACGTCGACGTGCACCACCACGTCGAGTGACGACGACGCGAACTGGAGTCGTTCCGAGCAGCGCGCGTCCGTCGGGAACGGCACTGAAGTCGCGTACCCGCAGTACCCGGATCACCTCGCGCGCGTCGCGCACGTACGACCATCGCTCCAGCAGCCACGTGGCGCCCGGATCGCCCACACCCGTGGCTTGAAGCGTCCGCGGACCGTTCTCCCTCCAACCCGACGGCGCGCTCACGTCGATCGGCGCGACCAACACCGTCGTCACGCCGCTCGGGGACGAGCGCACGTGCAGCGAGAAGTGGCGCGTCTCGTCCGAAGTCGCGAGGGCGTCGGCGAACTCCGCCAGCGCCTGCGGCGTTCGAGCTGGTCTCGTCCCGAGAGGTCCAGTCGCCCGCGATGCTGCAGTTCGTAGCCGCGCACCGTCGCGTCGCCGCGGGCGCTGATCGTCACCGTCCCACGGTTCTGCGACGCTCGCACCGACGTCCACCGCGAACGCCGCGCGAACTCAACGGCGATGCGAAGTCGTTCACCGACGGTCAGGCCGTCTTTCGTCGGCGCCGCGCACGACAGCAGGGCGACGCCGATGACGAGTTCGATCGAGTCCGGCGTGGACGCTGCGTGAGCCACTCGCCGACGAGCCCGACGCCCGCGATCGCGAGCGCCGCCTGATGTCGACGCACCCCGATCCATCGACTCTCGCCGTCGGCCACGCCGAGACCGAGCAACTCACTCATCGAAGTGCCACCCGACGACGGGTCCCATCTCGTCGGTGCGGTACGCCACGTGACCGCCGCGTGGCGTCGGCGTGCCGATGGGTGGCGGCAGCTTCTTGCCCGTCTCCACCGGCATCGGCGCCTCGGGCGTGCCCTCCCACATGTCGAGTCCGAGGTCGTCGGGACGCGGCTCCGGTCCGGTGAAGGGCGCCTCGGGCGTCAGCGCGCGCGACCGCCTGGGCCGCCGGTGACGACGGCAGGTCGGTCACCGTCCTGGTGAAGCGCGCCCGTACGCCCTCGAGATTGTGCAGCGCCGCGCTCTCGACGAACGGGATCACCTTCAAGAGCAGGAACGGCGAGAACGGTCGCGAGGATCAACGTGACGGCGCCGGTGATGACCTGCGTCGCCGAGCTGCCCTGCAGTTCGTCGAAGTCCGAGCGACAAGCGTGATCACGATGAAGAACTTGCTTACGGCGACGGCCAGGAACGTCTCGGCGAGACGCCAGCCGAGGCGGCGACCGGCCGGGAAGCGTGGCGAGGGGTACGATGACCGGTACGAGGACGAGCAGCAACGTCGAGAACGACGCCGCGCACGATCAGCTCACACCACAGCAGCCACGTCCCCACGACGACGGCCACGGCCAGCACGAAGAGCGCGAAGGCCGGCGTCGGCGGTGGCCAGACTCGTCAACGCGTTGGTCAGGGTCGGCCTGGTGGTTCAGCGACGGTGTTGGACGCGCTCGAAGAGAGTTGGTTCACCGCGTCGAGCATGAGTGTCGCCATCGGTCGCGCCAGGAAGATCGCCAACACGCAGGCCGGCGCTACGCCGAGATAGACGCGCCACAGGGAGGCGGCGTCGCCGTGACGCACGGCTTGCAGTGTCGCGACCAGGAGCCCGATCATCAGCAGACCCGGAGCGAGATTCACCAGGACATTGAACTCCGGTTGCGCGGAACGGATGACCGTCGAGGACTCGCTCGCCGAGGTCAGTACGGCGCCCGCCGACGAAAGGAACCAGCCGACGCTGCTGAGAATCCAGTTGGTGAGCGTGTTGAAGAAGCCGCCGACCACGGTCGTGGTCACGGCGTGCGTGACGACAGCTCAGCGGATGGATGACGCACGACACGTGACTCACTAGTGGACGCTGAGACCCGTGTTGAAGAAGAAGTTGATCAACGTGGGAGCGGCGCCGATCAGGACCGCGGCGGCGAGCGAGGTCAGCACCGCTCGGCGACCCTGGGACGACTGGTGCATGTTCTGCGTGTGACTGCCGACGGCCCACAGCGCCGCGCCCAGCAGCAGGGCCACCAGCGCGCCGATCAGGGCCCACGCGGCGATTCCGTTGGCGAGCTGCTGCAGCGCCGCGCTGCCGGGCAGGGCGGAGGTCGAGGGACTGAGGTTGACGTTGGCGAACAGCATGGTGGTCTCACTTTCTAAGGTGAGGCCCAACGGTCGCTGGCGCGACCCCCGAGGCATTGTCTGCGAGAATGGTCCCGTGCTCGTCGCGCTCGCCCACAACGTGATTTCCCAGTGGCCCCCGG
Organism: uncultured Acidimicrobiaceae bacterium; assembly: GCA_963703105.1. Classification (GTDB taxonomy): domain Bacteria; phylum Actinomycetota; class Acidimicrobiia; order Acidimicrobiales; family RAAP-2; genus RAAP-2. The sequence goes on from OY969792.1 coordinate 1,394,991, forward strand.
CCGCCCTCTACGGAGCCGGCGCCGGGGTCCTGATCGTGGGCTCCTTGATCGGCGTTCTGATCAACCGCCAACGCGGACACCGCGCCATCGCCCAGCGACTGATGGCCTTAGCCTCTCGACTCGGCGTCGAGCCGCACGACGACAAGGGCAAGGTCGAGACGGCCCTCAGCTACCTCGAAGAGGCCACCGGCGTCGCCAGCGCGGCGGTCTCGGAGTCCAGCGCCGACTCGTCGCGACTGCGCCAGTCCATGGACTCGCTCCCGCTGGGACTGGTTCTCTGTGACGAGAGCGGCGGCGTGATCTTTCGCAACAAGCAGGCCGAGGCGCTCATGACCAGCCGCTACGGCGACGCCATCGCCGCCCAGGCCGTCACCGACGTGCTGGCCGAAGGGTGGTCCAACGGGGTCGCCGAACGCACCGTCGACATCTACGGACCGCCGCGACGAACCCTCACCATCCGCGCCGCCGTCATCGACGACGGACGTCGACCGCTCGGCGTGCTGGCCATCATCGAGGACATCTCCGAACGTCGTCGCCTCGAGGACATCCGTCGCGACTTCATCGCCAACGTGTCCCACGAACTGAAGACCCCGATGGGCGCACTCGGACTGCTCGCCGAGACGCTCCTGTTCGAGACCGACCCCGCGGTCGCTCATCGCCTGGCCGAACGCATCAACAACGAAGCGTTCCGGGTCAACCGAATCATCGAAGACCTCCTCGACCTCTCACGCATCGAAGGCGAAGGGTCGCCCTCGCGCGAGCCGATTCCCGTCGTCTTGATCGTCGCCGACGCCATCGAACGGATCCGCACCGCCGCCGAGCAACACGACGTGAAGGTCGACTTCGTCGAACCGGAGGCCAACCTCGTCGTCGTCGGTGATCGGCGACAGCTGATCTCGGCCATCCACGCCCTCTTGGAGAACGCGGTCGTCTACTCCCCGCGTGGTGGCCTGGTGAGCATCACCATCGACCGCATCGAGGCCTCCGTGACCGACGACGGCGAGAGCGTCGGACCGCTCGCGCTGATCGCGATCAAGGACCAGGGCGTGGGCATTCCGGCGAAGGACCTCGAACGGATCTTCGAACGCTTCTACCGCGTCGATCCCGGTCGGGCGCGCGAGACCGGCGGGACCGGACTGGGGCTGAGCATCGTGCGCCACGTCGCCCAGAATCACGGCGGCAACGTTCTGGTGGAGTCACGCGAAGGTGAAGGGTCCGACGTTCACCCTCGAACTGCCCATGACCCACTGATGCCCAAGAAACACTCCGGGGAGAAGCGCGTCAACATCCTGCTCGTCGAGGACGAGGAGTCCTTCGTCGACGCGCTGACCATCGGACTCGACCGCGAGGGCTTCGACGTCGCCATTGCCCGCGACGGTCAGCAGGCCGTCGCCCGCTTCGCCGAGGAGAAGTTCGACATCGTGCTGCTGGACCTCATGTTGCCCAAGATGTCGGGGCTGGACGTCTGTCGTCAGATTCGCGCGAGCAGCGAGGTGCCCATCATCATCGTCAGTGCCAAGGGTGAAGAGGTCGACATGGTGCTCATGCTCGAGATCGGCGCCGACGACTACGTCACGAAGCCGTATCGTCTCCGAGAGCTCGTCGCGCGCATTCGCGCCGTGCTGCGTCGTCGCGAGACCCACGAGGGCGTCCCGGCGTCGGACGACGAAATCGAGCTCGGTCCGATCCGCATGGACATCGACGCGCGGCGCTGTTACGTCGACGGCGAGGAGATCAAACTGCGCAAGAAGGAGTTCGCCCTGTTGCGACTGCTGCTCGAGAACCCCGGTCGGGTCCTTACCCGCGAAGTACTGATCGATCGGATCTGGGGCAGCGACTACGTCGGCGACACCAAGACCCTCGACGTGCACATCAAACGACTGCGCACGCTGATCGAGGAAAGCCCGAAGAACCCCGAACACATCACGACCGTGCGCGGCGTCGGCTACCGCTACGAGGCTACGAAGCCTTCGGCCTGATCGTCCGGAGTTCGCCCATGTAGGGCGCGAGCACTTCGGGTAACACCACCGAGCCGTCGACCTGGCGGTACGTCTCGATCAGGGCGGCCCATATGCGCGCCCACCCGAGCGCCGAACCGTTCACCGTGTGCACCAGCGCGGTCGAGCCTTCACTCGTGCGGTAGCGCACCTGCGCCCGACGGGCCTGGTAGTCACGGAACCAACTGACCGAGGAGACCTCGAGCCAGCGATCGACGCCCGGACTGAAGACCTCGAGGTCGATCGTGCGCGCCGACGACGTGCCCAGGTCACCGGCGCACAGGTTCAAGAGTCGGTAGGTGAGACCGAGTTCTCGCAAGAGGCTCTCGGCGCGCGCCAGGATGTCGTCAAAGGCCGCGACACTCTGTTCGGGCGTGCAGTAGGCGAAGAGTTCGACCTTGTCGAACTCGTGCACGCGCAGCACGCCTCGCGTGTCGCGCCCCGCCGCTCCGGCCTCGCGACGGAAGCAGGCCGTCTCGGCGCACAGCCGGATCGGCAGCTTGGCCTCATCGAGAATCTCGTCGGCGTGCATCGAGGTGAGCGGCACTTCGGCGGTGGGAATCGCCCAGAGTCCATCGCGCTCCATGGCGTACATCTCGTCAACCGACTTGGGCAGGTGGCCGGTGGACATCATCGTCGCCGTCAACGCGAACGTCGGAGGGTGGATCTCCTCGTAATCCCCGGCGTTTCGATCGAGCGACAGTGTGCTGAGCGCGCGAATGAGGCGCGACCCGGCGCCGCGGTAGAGCGGGAACATCGATCCGGCGATGCGCGCTCCGGCCTCGAGGTCGAGGATGCCGAGTTCCGCGGCGACCTCCCAGTGCGGGACCTTCTGGTAGTCGGCGAACTCGGGGAAGGGCCGGCCCTCGTCCATACCCGGCCACCAGCGGCGCAGTTCGACGTTGTCGTTCTCATCGACGCCGTCCGGCACGTCGGGGTCCGGAAGGTTGGGGATGACCAGCAATTCGTTGTGCAACCTTGTGCCGACTCGCTCCATCGCTTGGGTCGTCGCCCGCTCTTCCTCGCCGAGAGCCCGGCTCTTCTCGGTCAACGTGGCGGCCGTCTCGTCGTCCTTGTCGCGACGGGCCTCGCCCACCAGCCGGGAGAGGAACTTCACTTCGGCGCGCAGCCGTTCGGCCTCTTGCAAGAGCTCGCGGTGCTCCACGTCGAGGGCGATCACGTCGTCCATCGTCGCCGACGAGACCCCGCGTCGGGCCAGCGCGGCCTTCACGATGTCCGGTTCGCGACGTAGTTGGACGAGGTCAATCATGGGCTTAAGCCTACCGAGCACGCGAAAGTCGACTGGGAGAACGCGTCTAGGTTCAGTGGTCGTGAGCAACGCAATCGAGGTCAGTGATCTGACGGTCACCTTCGGTACGTTGAGGGCCGTCGACGACGCGTCGCTCCACGTCGCTTACGGCGAAGTCGTCACGCTGCTCGGACCCAACGGCGCCGGCAAGACCACGCTCGTCGAGACGTTGCTCGGCTTTCGCGCGCCGACGTCAGGCAGCGTGCGCCTCCACGGCCTCAATCCGGTGCGCGATCACCGCGAGGTCGTCGTTCGCACCGGGGCGCTCTTGCAGCGCGGCGGCGTGTGGTTCCCAATGTCTCCGCGCCAGGTGCTCGAGCTGACCTCGTCGTACTACGACGCTCCGCGCGGCGCCGACGAACTTCTTGAACTCCTCGATCTCAGGAGCTGTGCCCGGACGCCGTGGCGCCGTCTCAGTGGCGGAGAACAGCAGCGAACATTGCTGGCGCTGGCGCTGCTCGGACGACCGCGGGTGCTCGTCCTGGATGAGCCGACGACGGCCGTCGATCCGGAGGGTCGCCAGGTGATTCGCGATCTCCTCGCGTCAGAACGTGACCGCGGATGTGCGTTGTTGGTGACGACGCACGAACTCACCGAAGCCGAGCGCACGTCGGATCGCGTGGTCATCATGAACCACGGTCACGTCGTGATCCACGGCACTCTCGAGGAGCTCTCGGGCGCGCCCGAGATGATCATCGAACTCTCCGGGCCGGTCGACCCTGCTCTGCTCGGTGCGCTACTCAGGTGCGTCGTCACGGCCGACACAGCCACTCGACTTCGTTGTGCGACCGCGTCGACGCCCGAGCGAATCGCCCTACTGAACGGACTACCTGACGAGCGTTGGCGTGACGCTGACCTCACTGCGCACTCGAGCCTCGCTCGAAGAGCGGTACCTGGAGCTGATCGAGCAAGAGCGAAACGAGGTTCGCCCGTGAACGCGTGGTGGGCCCAGAGCCGGGCCGAGGTGCGTATGACGTTGCGGCGCGGCGAGACGTTGCTCTTGACCGTCGGCATCCCGGTCCTGCTCCTGGTGTTCTTCTCGTTGACCAAGGTCGCCGCGACGCCAACGAAGAGTCGCGTCGATTTCGTCGCGCCGGGAATCCTCGCCCTCTGCGTGCTCTCGACGTCATTGGTGGCGCTGTCGATCGCCACCGGCTTCGAGCGCGGCTACGGCGTGCTGCGACGTCTGTTCGTGACGCCAATCGGCACCCGTCGGCTCATCGGCGCCAAGATCGCCGGCGTCCTGGTGACCGAGGCCCTGCAGGTCATCGTCCTCACGCTGGTCGCCTTCACGTTGACCTGGCGACCGCGCGGCGGGGCGATCGGTGGGTTCGAGGTCGCCGCGCTCTTGGTGCTCGGTTCGGCCGGGTGCGCCGGCATCGGGCTGGCGCTTGCCGGACGGCTGCGCGCCGAGGTCAACCTCGCCGCCAGCAACGGGTTGTACCTGGTCTTGTTGTTGCTCTCGGGCATCGTCGTCCCGCTGACGTCGCTGCCACGGGTCATCGGCCGCGTCGCGGTGGCGCTGCCGCCGGGCGCGATGGCCGAGGGGCTGCACCGCATCCTCGGCCAGGGTCTCGCGCCCACCGGCGCCGACTGGTTGGTACTGGGAATCTGGGCGATTCTCGCACCGCTGGCTCGCGGCGCGCACCTTCCGCTTCGATTAGGCGCGCAGGGCCGCGATCCCCTTCACCAGCACGTCCTTCGGGATCGCCCCGAAATAGACCTGCTTGACTATTCCCTTGGCGCTCACGAACACCGTTTCGGGGACGTCGGCGAACTGGAAGATTCCGGTCGTTACCGTGCCTTGGGGATCGAAGGCAATCGGGAAGGTGACGCCGCTGTCGTTGACGAAGCTTCTTCGCCGGGCCGCGCTAGTCGCACGGCGTCGATGCCGATCACGCGAATCGAGCCCTCGTTGTGGTGACGCAGGTAGGTCGCGACCTTGGGCATCTCACTTTTGCACGGCCCGCAGTAGCTGGCGAAGAAGATCAGTACCGCCGCGTGACGACTCTTCCACGGCGCCTCAATCGTGCCGCTCTTGAGTCCGCTCAGCGAAAACGTGGCCATCGACTTCCCGACCAGCGCGCTGGTCGGTTCGCCGTTGGTGGGTCACGTGACCGCCGGTGAAGATCGACACCACCACGATGGCGATGATGGCGATCGAGGTGCCGAGGCTGATGAACAGGAGCTTTCGCTTCGACGACGGCCGCGGCGGACTAGTGGTGTCGGACAAGGACGTCGACCGCCATCAAGACGAAGAGCGCCGTTAAGTACGTGATCGAGAAGTGGAAGAGTCGCATCGCCTCGCCGACGTCGGCCTTGTCTTCGCGGGCGTGTCGGTAGAGCCGCGCGGCGTAGAAGGTGAACAGTCCCCCGAGCACCGTGGCCGACACGGCGTAGACCACGCCGAGGTGCGCCGTCGGACCGATCAGGATCGTCAGCGCCCACATCACCACCGAGTAGATGAGGATCTCGAGCGTGGTGTGGCGAAGCGACGTCACGACCGGCATCATCGGCACGTTGGCCGCCTCGTAGTCGTCGCGGTAGCGAACGGCCAGGGCCCAGAAGTGCGGCGGCGTCCAGATGAAGATCACCAGGAACAACAACACCGGGGTCCAGGTGAGCGAGTTGGTGACCGCGGCCCAGCCCACCAGCACCGGCACCGCGCCGGCGGCGCCGCCGATCACGATGTTCTGCTTGCTGCGGCGCTTCAGCCACAGGGTGTAGACGAAGACGTAGAACGCGGTCGCCGAGAGGGCCAGCCAGGCGGAGAGTTGGTTCACCCAGATCGCCAGCACGGCGAAGGCCACGAGCTCGAGCGCCACCGCGAACAGCGTGGCGTCGCGCGCCGACATGACCCCGGTGACCAGCGGGCGGCGCTTGGTGCGTTCCATGATCGCGTCGATGTCGCGGTCGATCACCATGTTGAAGGTATTGGCGCCCCCGGCCGCGAGCGTGCCGCCGGCCAGAGGTCGCGACCATCAGCCACAGTCCGGGGATGCCCTTGGCCGCCACCACCATGGTCGGAATCGTCGTGACCAGCAAGAGCTCGATGATCCGCGGCTTCGTGAGGGCGAGATAGCCCCGCAGCACCTCGCTCAGAGAATGGCGCGCCGGGGCCGTGATCGTCATAGCGGGGATTCTACGAGAGCGCCCATTACCTAGTCCTGATGGGGTGACCGCATCCCATCGCCGCGTCGTGCCGGGCCCGACGTTTCGTTGGTTCGCCTTGGCCTCGTTCATTTCGATGATCGTCATCGTGCTCTCCGGAGCGGCCGTTCGCCTGACCGGCTCCGGTCTGGGCTGTCCCGACTGGCCCACGTGTTTCCACGGGCGCATCAGCGGTTCGTGGAGCATCCATCCCTTGATCGAGTACGGGAACCGGGTCGTGACCGTGACGCTGATCTGCGTCACCGTGGCGACGCTGCTCGCGGCGATCTTCCGCGAAGTGCGCCGCCAGGACCTGATAATCCTCTCAGGAATGTTGATCGCCGGCGTGGTGGCCGACGCGATCCTGGGCGCCTTCGTGGTCTACAGCAAGCTCAACCCGTGGCTGGTCTCGCTGCACATGCTGCTGTCGCTCTCCATGGTCGTCGTCAGCGCCGTGCTCTATCACCGCTCGAAGTACGTCTACGGACCGGGAGCGCGACGCGACGTGCGCGATCCCCATTTCCTGCTCATCGCGCGACTGCTCTGGATCCCCTTCGTGGTGCTGCTCGTCACCGGCACCATCACGACCGGCTCCGGACCCCACGCCGGGGCGTCCCAGGGACAGCTGGTCGCGCGGCGTCTGCCCTTCGCCTTCTCGTCGGCGGCGTGGGTGCACTCGCTCTGCCGCCGTGCTCTTCATCGGGCTGGTCACCGGTCTGCTCTTCGCGATATGGAGAAGCGACGTGCCGGCCGCCCTGCGCCTGGGCGTTCGCCGCCTGGTGCTTCATCGCCCTGGTCCAGGCCGCGATCGGCGTCACGCAGTACCTGACCCACGTGCCGCCCGTCCTGGTCGAGCTCCACGTCGTCGGCGCGGTCTCGCTCACCATCGGGGTCACGCAGTTCCATCTGCGCCAGAGCGCCCACGACCGTGAACCGGGCACCCGGCGCCTCGAACAACGCTCCGAGCCCATCACGGCCTCGTAGTCAGGTGACCCTTCGCCGGAGAGTTCCTACGGCGTCGCGGTGACCGCGCGGAGTTGATCGAGTGAGTCGCGCACCATCTGCGCCATGTCGGCCGATTCGGAGGAGGAGACCCAGCGGTCGAAGGAGACCTTGAACAGGGCGATGCCGATCTCTCCGGTGAGCCCCGCCGTCGGATCGCTGACGCCTCGTTGGCGCAACGCATCCGCCAGCGCCGCGGCGAGCGAGGCCAGCTTGATGAGTTCGCGCTCCTGTAGTTCCGCGCTGGAATCGATGATGCGTTGGCGCTGCAGCGAGAAGTCCCGGCGCGATTGGAAGAGACGACTCGCCGGCTTCCAACGCGAGCGTGACCGCCTCCAGCGGACTGGAGGCCGCGGGCGCGTTCACGACGGTGGTGACGAGCAGTTCTTGCAGCGCCTGTGCTCCGGAGAAGAGGACCTCGCGTTTGTCGGCGAAGTGGCGAAAGAACGTCCGCTCGGTGAGTCCGGCGCGCTCGGCGATCTCCGCGACCGTGGTCTGATCGAAGCCCTGCTCCGCGTAGAGGACCATGGCCGCCTCGGCGAGCCTCCCTCGGCTGTCCGGTTCCCATCGCACCATGGAACGAATCTACTCCGTGTTGACAGCCACTGACATCATAGTTATAGTGATGGCAGTAACTGACGTCACGGCGTTCGACGGAGTAAGGAGAACACAACATGCGCGTATTCGTAACGGGAGCCTCCGGTTGGATCGGTTCGGCGGTAGTCCCCGAACTCCTGGGAGCCGGCCACGAGGTGGTCGGGCTCGCCCGATCCGACGAATCGGCCGCCGCGATCGTGGCGGCCGGAGCCGAGGCCTTCCGCGGATCACTCGACGACCCGCCGGGTCTCGCCGACGGCGCCGCTTCTTGCGACGGCGTCATCCACCTCGCCTACAACCACGACTTCTCGCACATGCGAGAGGCCGCGGAGACCGACCGGGCCGTCATCAAAGCGTTCGGTGCAGTCCTCGAGCACAGCGACCGTCCCCTCGTCGTCGCCGGCGGAGTACTGGGTCTCGCCCCCGGTCGCGTCGCCACCGAGAACGACGACCTGGACCCCGAGCTTCATCCACGGATCGCCAACGTGCAGCACGCGTTGTCGCTGGCGAACCGGGGCGTGCGCTCGTCGTGCGTCCGCTTCGCGCCGACCGTCCACGGCCAGGGCGACCACGGATTCATCGCCACCCTCGTCGGCATTGCGCGCGCCAAGGGCACGTCGGGCTACATCGACGACGGGGCCAACCATTGGCCGGCGGTCCATCGCCTCGACGCCGCGCGCCTCGTGCGCCTCACGCTCGAAGGTGCGCCGGCCGGAACGTCGGTGCACGCCGTCGCCGAACCCGGCATCGCCACCAAGTTGATCGCCGAAGCCATCGGCGCCGGCCTCGGCGTGCCGGTCGTGTCCGTGGCGAGCGACGACGTCGCCGAGCATTTCGGATGGATGAGTCGCTTCTTCGGCGCCGACGCCACCGCTACCAACACGATCACCCGTGCACTGCTCGACTGGGAGCCCACGCATCAGGGTCTGCTCGTGGACCTGTCCGAAGGTCACTACTTCCGCTGACGGAGATGGAATCGTGAGGCTCTTTGAGAAGACTCTTATGAAGTGGAGACGATGGGGATCGAACCCACGACCTCAGGCTTGCAAAGCCCGCGCTCTACCAACTGAGCTACGTCCCCGAGGGCTTCATCCTACCAAGGGGTGCTATTGCGGAGGATGACGACGGAGCGCTCGCTCGCGCTGTCGATCGATGCGCAAGAGCTGTCGTTCGACGTCGGCCCAGTGCAGCGGCGTCTCTTCGGTGGGCGTTCCCTGCTCATCGGCGCGAGAGAAGATGGTGAACGCGACCGCCCACATCGGGATGTAACAGGCGAACTTGGCGACGAAGCCGGCGAGTTGCTGGTCGAGGAGCGGCGTCATGTCCAACAGCGCGTGTTGGTGATGCAGTCGCCGGATAGAGCGAGTGGCGCGCGAAGATCCACACGAACGAGAGGCTCGTCACGACGAGCGACGACGCGAAGACGTAGCCCGCGCGCGACCAGCCGGTGAGAGCCGTTTGGCCCCCGGCAGCAGGTCGAGCGCCGGGAGCCAGAGCACGAATCCCACGAAGAGGACCACGAGGAGAATCAGGCCTCGACCGAGCGAAGAACGCGCGCCCCAGTCAACGACCGGGGTGCTCAACGTCGCCGTGCCCAGTACCGTGACGACGGCCATGGCCACGCCCGGGTGCGCGAGAAGCCGGGTCACAGCGTCGACGAGCCGCGGTCGCGTCAGTCGGGCGAGCACGTTCGGTGGGCGTCGCCAGCAACAAGAACGGCGCGACCAACAACATGATGACGAGACGCTGGAGCGTGGCGGCCGTCACCGACACCGATGACGCGAGGTCCCCGAAGGGCCAGACCACGACGGCCAACAGCGCCAACAGCGCGTAGGCCGCGAGACGGCGCTCGCGCTTCGTATGGACGGCGATGCGGTGAGCGACGCCGGCGGCGAGGATGAGCAGTACTTCAGCGACGTGCCACTGAAAGGGCAACAACGAGGTCACGTCGCTAACGTAATCCGACCTTCCTTCGCGGCGCTCTGGAGTGCCGCGAAGTCACTCAGCGTTCGGTCCCGGTAGGCCATCGCGAAGGCGGCGAACGCCTCGTCGGCCACGTCGGACTTGCCGAGGTAGCCCGCGATCGCGCCGCCGTGTCCGCCGCGGGCGTGGGCTCTAGCGAGCGTCCAGGCGCAGATCCGGCCGTAGGTCACGAGCAGGGACTCGTCGAGGCGTTCGATGGCGATGGCCGCCTTGTTGTCGTAGAGCTGGCGCACGTAGTAGTGCCGTCGTCCGCCGCCCTTCTTCACGGAGTGCCATCCCAAGAACACGTCGGGCGTCGCCTGCATGAGTCGCTGGCCCTGGACCACTCGCTCCCCGGCCGGCATCGTGGACGTCGCGCGAGGTGGCGATGGCGATCACCGACGCGCCGGCCTGCTTGATCTGCAAGAAGAAGGGGTCGGACTCGTCTCGCCCGAGCAGCAACAGTACGTAGCACTCGGTACCGACCGAGCCGACACCGACGACCTTGCGCGCGGCGTCGACCGGCGTGAACTGCGTGAGCAGTATCTGGCGATCACTGCTCAGGGACTGCGCGTATCCGGCGAGGAGACGCTCGAGGTCGCTGGCGTTCAGATACCCGCCCTCGTGCAGCTCCTCCAGGGGAACGAGGAGGGGTGGCTTCGATTCACAATGCGCGGACCGTCCTTGCCCTCCACGATCAACTTCGCGAACGCCTTTCGCGTGTCGCGGCCAGTCGCGTGGGCGACCACGTGGTCGACCCGGTGGATCGCGTTCTCGGTGAAGAACCCCCCGAGGTCGGCCACGACCGCGTCGGTGTCCAACGTGGCGTACCACGTGGCCAGTCGGTCCTCGCCGGCGAATCGTCGAACCGAGAGTCGGTACTCCTGGGCCGTGGCGAACGCGATGCGTCGCTGTTGGGCGTCGCCGTGTCCGAGGTGCGACGAGGCCACGACGAGCGACGTCACGAGGCGCTTGAGGTCCCACTCGAAGGGACCCTGGTCGGTCTCGTCGAAGTCGTTCACGTCAAAGACCAGGTGACGCTCGGGCGACGAGAAGAGGTTGAAGTTCGCGAGGTGGGCGTCGCCGCAGATCTGCACCTCGAGTGACGTGCTCGCTCCCCTCGCCAGGTCCTCGGCCATCAGCAGCGCGTTGCCTCGGTAGAAGGAGAAGGGATCGGCGAGCATGCGGCTGTAGCGCAGCGAGAGCAGGTCACTCTGGCGGCTCTCGCCCTGCCACATCAGACGCGCCACCGGGTCGTAGCCGGCCGGACGCTCGCTCAGGTTCGCCATCGCGCCGCGCGGCGTCGCCTCGCGCAGCCCTTGACCGCGTACTTTGCTCTCTTCGGGCGTTAGTCGGGCAGTCGTATCCATGGTCACGCCAGTTCCGGTCTCGTCGCGCGGGAGCGCTCCCCGCGAAGGCGCGGTCCCACGTTGCTCACGATGAGCAGGCCCACAATCAGGTCCGCAATCAAGATACAGCCGGGAAAGAGCGCACCCGCCGTGGTCAACTTGGTGAGGGTCAACAGCGTGATCGCGCAGTTCGTCGATCCTAAGAAGAACAGGCGCGGTGACTCGGTCGACGGCGCGAGCCACGACTTTCGAATCGTGGGGAGCGCGGCCATCTGGTCGGCCGCGACGAAGGAGACCAGCGCGACCGTGGGTTCGTTGATGAACGCCCAGAAGATCAGACCGGCGACCGACACCGCGCCGCAGAGGAAATCAAAGGCGCCGAGCTTCCAGACGCCACGGGGATTTCGGAACGATGCGACGACCACCGCGCAGGGAACGAGGCCGAGCATCAACGTCATCAACGCCGCCAGTCCCACGTGCTGTTGGATCTCCACGCAGAAAGCGAGCACGCCTTCGACGCCCCAGAGCGACCAGGTCACGCGATTCGGCGACGTGTCACCGCGCAGCGTGTCGCGGATGTAGCCGTAGGCACCGACGAGCGAGAGCGCCGCCGCCAGATAGACGAAACGCGGATCGATCACCGACCAAGTCTGCCCGATGGCCTTCGTCGTTCGATCAGACGTGACGCGGCGCTGCGTTAGCCTCAGCGTTCGTGGACGCGCGAAGTTTTCTGGGCATGGAGCGTACGGGCGAGTCGACGTGGTCCTTCGACGTGTCCGAGCGCGTCGTCACGCCGGGCAACTTTCTCTTCGGAGGATGCGGACTGGCGTCGGCGCTCGTCGCGCTCGAAGAGGCCAGCGGGCGACCGACCATCTGGGCGACCGCGCAGTATCTCTCGTACGCGCCGCTCGGCTCGACGGTCACCGTGAAGACCGACCTCGCCGTCGTCGGCGGACACGTGACCCAAGCCCGCGCCACGACCTTCGCCGAGGACCGCGAGATTGTGACGGTCAACGGAGCCTTCGGCACCGGCGAACTCACCGCGCCCACGCCGTGGGTGACCATGCCCCTGGTGAACAGTCCGGCGGAGTGTGCCGAACGGGTGATGCCCGAGCACTTCAATCGCTCGATCTTCAATCATCTGGATTCTCGTATCGCCTTGGGGCGTCCGTTCGATCGGATTGACGGCGCGCCGGGGTCGCCGGTCTCGGCGCTCTGGTCGCGCGTGCCGGGTCACTTCGATATCTCCGCCGCGACGCTCGCCATTTTCGGTGATTACGTCGCGGGGGGCCTCTCCCAGCCGCTGGGTTTTCCTGTGATGGGCCGGAGCCTCGACAACACCATTCGAATTGTGACGCTCGAACCGACCGAGTGGGTTCTCACGGAGATTCACATGCACGCACTGAGTGGCGGCTTCGCGCAGGGCACCGCGTATATGTGGAGTGAGTCGGGAACACTTCTCGCGACGGCCAGTCAGTCCATCGCCGCGCGAAGATGGGACCCGTCGGCCCTTTAGGTTCTTCGAGGGTCGGCTAGATTGGAACCCCTGCGGGGCTATAGCTCAGTCGGTTAGAGCGCGTCACTGATAATGACGAGGTCGTAAGTTCGATTCTTACTAGCCCCACCACGAGGGATTCGGACAAATAGAACCGAACTGTTCGGACAAACATTTGGATAAATGTAACGAGGCGCCGAGGGCCGTGACGCCTGGGCTTGGTCATCGCGAATTCGCTGTTATGGGCCAGAGTTGACTTTACTATTTGACTCAAATATCGCGGTGCTATGATTTAAGTCAAATAGTAAAGCAAATTTTGGTAATTTGAGTCAAATAGTCAACTAATATCGAGTGAGAGCTCAGATTTTGAGTAAACAAGGAGATTCTCATGGCGAGCAAGGAGACGATACCCGAGGTCATAGAACGGCTATTTTCCGCACGTACGTACGTGACGTCGCCAGAGGTCGCCGCCGCAGCAGGTGTCTCGCGTCAGACCGCGTACAACTGGCTGTCCCGTATGACGGCGGACGGCGACTTGATCAAAGAAGGCAACAAGCGATCCAGTCGCTACAGGCTCAACGCTCAGCGAGCCACGACATATTCTCTCGATGACCTCAGCGAGCACGAGGTCTGGGATAACGAGCGCATCGCCCTACGACATTTTCAACCGGATTTCGAAGAGATGCCGACATTCAGACAAGTTCTGATCTTCGCCTTCACCGAGATGGTGAACAACGCCATCGATCACTCAAAAGGCAGGGAACTACGGGTCCGTTGGTTCCCCAAAGAAGAAATGCTCGCGTTCGAGATTGAAGACGATGGAATAGGTGCTTTCGAATCGCTTCGCGAGTCACGCGGGCTCAAAGACGATTTTGAGGCGGTCGGCGAACTCTCCAAGGGAAAGCAAACCACTGATCCGGTGCGACACAGCGGTCTGGGGATCTTTCTAACGTCCCGAATGGTGGATCGCTTCATTCTCACAGCCAACCGTCTCACTTGGACGGTTGACAATGACCTCGATGATTTTGCCGTGGGATGGCTTGACCGTCCTCGGCACGGGACGCTCGTGCGATGCGAAATTCGCTACGACACCACCATGACGTTGACCGCCGTGATGGGCGCACTTCAAGACCCCGTGACGCAGCGGCTAAACAAAACGAGTATCCGAATTGATCTCTTCCGCCAGGGAGAATTCGTTTCGCGGACGGAGGCCAAACTGATTGGAGCACGACTCGAAGGCTTCGAGGTAATCGAGCTCGATTTCACTGGAATTGCTCAGATCGGACAGGGATTCGCTGATGAGTTGTTTCGAGTTTGGGCTAACGATCACCCTTCATCGCACCTTGTGCCAGTCAACGCCAATCCGGCTGTCCAAGCTGTGATTGCCGCCATTGAACGAGCGGATTGAAGGATCGCGCTGGTGATGGAAACGCCCGTTGGCGGTGACCATAATCAATACTGGTTTTGGGAGCCTGTGGAGGAAGATGATCGTCGCGACAACGTGGCCCGACTACTTCAGGAACTTGGTCAAGTTGAGTACGAGCGACAGCGGGCGATCGGACGGCAACTGTCCATCGAGCAGGCGACTGCGCTGGCACTGGGTCGAACCGATCCGATGTTCTAGCGGTGGTCTCTAGCGTGAGCGGGTTCGCCCCGAATGCCCAAGCGCGTCAATTCACGTACAGGTACTGGTAAAGCTGGCGCGCACGGTGGGGGGAATCTTGGTCAGGGACGTGAGCGGCCCGCAGCCTGCGCTCCACGGCCCATAGACGATGTGCCACGTTCCCTTCGCCCAGTGGGCGAAGCCTTCCGCGAGGTCCTCACCGCCGCTGGTACGAAAGGCGGCCCGGTAGTAGACCCACGTACCGTTGCGGGGCGAGGGAGCAATGCTGAGTTCGTTGATCCTCGATCCCTTGGCAGCGTGGGTGTCGAGCACTTTGATCAGCGCTCCTCGGTGCGCATTCGCGGAGAACGTGAACGTCGAAGCGCCGACGAGACCCGATGAGGAGACGGCCAGACCGAATGTCACGCCGGTCGTCGCCAGCACTCGTGCGAGACGGAGTCTCGTTGGCCGCTTGCTCAAGTCAGCAGGCAATGCCGAAACACTGGTCAGGCACGTTCTTTGCAATCAGTGAATGCGTCAAGGTGACGGTCCCCACGTCGGTATATAGGCCCGCGCCCTCACGTGTGATGCCCGGACCTCCCGACAGCGTGTTCCGTGTCACGATCGTGTTCTGAAGGCTGAGCTGCGCCGGACCACCGGTGAGCGAGTCACTGTTCCAGATCCCACCGCCCTGCTCGGTCCCGGCTGGCCCGGTGGCCGATCCCGAGTTGTCACTGACTTGATCGTTCACCAGCGAGAGCGGATTGTCGTTGGTGATGCCGACTCCGCCGATGTGCACCGAACCGGTCGTCGTCGACTCCGACACCGTGTTGTCGCTGATGGTGCTGTTCTGTACCGTCAAAAGGGCCGCGCCGTTGAACAGGTCCAAGGCGCCGTTCACCGCCGCGACGCCGTTCGGGCTGACCATCGTCGAGGAGTTGTCCGTGATGCGGGTCTTGGTGATCGTCCCGCCTCCGTCCGCCTCCACGATGCCGCCCGCGGGGCCGACGTCGGCCGATGTCGCTGCGTCGGTAACGGTCCGGTTACCGGAGACGACAGAGTTCGCCATACTGAACGGACCCGACGCAAGGATGGCAGCGTCGAAGCCCGACGGTTCGCCCAGCGGATCGATCGCGGTGGCGGAGTTGTAGGTGACGAAGCTGTTGGTGATCGCGGCCGGGATACCGTCTTCGAGGTCGACCCCAGCCGCGTTAGCGCCTTCACCAATTACGGCGCCGCCAAACTGCGTCGGAAAGTTGTTGGTGTAGTCCGCGCTGTTGTCGTTGATGACGCTATTGCTGACCGTGAGTGACTCGCCGCCGCCGCCACCGAAGAGGCAGCCGAGGTTGACGCCACCGCCTTCCGCGAAGCGACCGTTCGGAGCAGTCGCGACGGCGCGATTCCCCGCCACGACGGTGTTGTTCAGCGTCAGGCTTCCTGCGCTGCTGCAGATTCCTGCGCCGTCGGCGTCGCTGGCCGTTCCGGCCGAACCGACCGTATTATCGCTGACTATCGAGTTGTCGAGAGTTAGTGACCCCCACGAATCGATGCCCCCGCCCAACGCCGGGGAGAACGGGCATTGCCCGTCGAAGCCCGGGCAGGGAATGCCCGAATCGATACTGGCCGTCGGATCGACGCTGTTGCCAGTAATGACGCTGTCCGAGACCGTCAGCGTCGCTCCGACGAAGGATGCGTCCGGTGGAACCTCGATCCCTCCACCGGCCGCCCATAGGCCGTCAAGTCCAAAGATTGCTGTTGATCCAGGGCTCGTCTGGGCGATGCCACCCGTGATGGTCACACCGCGGATTGAAACCGTCGGCTCGCTCGAAGCGAGGACCTCGCCGATCGTCAGCACGCTGGTCGTCAATCCGTCCGCGTCGACGCCCCCGCCTTTGATGATCGTCGCTCTGGGTCCCGCCCCCACGATCTGCACGTTGACGTCGACGGTGACCCCGCCGGCATAGGTGCCAGGGCCGATGGTGATCGTGTCACCATTGCTGGCGGCCGCGACCGCAGGCGCCAGCTGGCTAAACGGGCAGCCATGCACACAGACGTTGAGCGTGGCTGCCGAGGCCCGGTCTGCTCCAGCGATCAGCATCGCGGCCACGAGAGAGATAATTAGCACCAGCCTTGCGGTGCCACGCCACACCAGACGACGCCACATAGTTCGCCCCCCTCTTATTCGTCGAAACGACGTCGCAGGAATGCGAGGTTTCAACCGCTCGCAATGGGCGCCGCGCTTGTCTTTTCCAGAATCCTGACAGAGGCCGTTCTCGAATGCAAGTGGATCGGGTCTTGCGGCATCGGACCTCTGACGGCAGCAGGCTACTTAGTGCGGGGTTCTGATGACTCAGCTTCCGGACGTGTCCAAATCCAATGTGCGACGAACTTCTGTCGAGTCGACACCGAGGGCGTGTAGCAGTACCGCCGCCGGATCCGGTGGTTGAAGAGCGAGGATCTGGGCGAGCACTTGACGGGCCGTGATCATGATCCTCCGACGGTTGGGCCTAGATGCTTCCACTAGCACTTTCTTCGCCGCCGGCGTCATGCGCAGTCGATCTTTTTGCGCGACATCTCTGAACCTCGGCTTCTCGGGCACGACGCGCATCGGTAGTTCGGGAGCGTCGGCGCCAAACCCCAGGCCCAAAGTACCTAGCGCCTCCTGATCGAGCGAGTCAAGGGTCCGTCGAGCTTGTCCCAGAGTCACGCCCAATACGGATTCGATCGAGGGATCGTCCAACAAAGCGAGCAAGAGGTGATCGGTGCCAGTGCGACGATCCCCTCGGCGACGAGCCTCCTCACTGGCCCGCAGATACATAGCCCACCCGTGAAGCATCTCTGGCGAGGGGGATTCGGTGGTCATGATGACTCCTTGTTGTATTTGGTGTGCACGGATTGACGGGTGACGCCCAACGCATCTCCGATCTGCTGCCACGACCAGCCTTTTTCCCGGGCGGCGGCGACGTTCTTCGCTTCGACCCGCTCCGCCAGGCGATGAAGCGCCAACGAGGCGCGAAGCCCAATTTCTGGGTCCTCCGACGAGAGATTCGCTCCGAGCCTTTCGATGTCCATACCTGTCAGTATAAACTGACAAAATCGATGTGTCAACCTAAACTGACAAAAAAGGTCGACAAGCGGAGTGCCCCGGGTGAGACCCGATGCTCGACGCCTCAGTCGTCGCCACGCATGTCATTCTTCATCCTGAATTGCAACCACCCGCGGCGATGCCGATACTGGCAACGTGCATCTCCTTCCAGCGAATCTCGGTCACGCCGACGAGCGAAGGCCATCGTGAGAACGAACCTCATACTCCGAAGCCTCGCTGTCGCCACGGTCATTGCGGGAGCGTTGACCGGCGCCGGAATCGCCGACGCCAAGTACTTGGTGGTTCCCTGGGCGAACAAGCCGGCCACGCCCGCCATGCTCGAATCACAACTTCCGAAACCGCTTCCCACTCCGAAGCCCAAGACGGACGCGCCACCGTGTACCTCGTCCCAGCTGGTGGAGTTGCCACCGTCCGGGCTGCAGTGGATGCAGAACATCGGCATCGCGATCCGACTTCGCAACATTGGTTATTCGGCGTGTCTACTGAAAGGGACGCCCGCAGTCGTAGCCAGTTCCTCGGGACACCCCAACGTCGTGGCGACGCCGCGCGGTCTCGCGGCAACCGATGGCGAAGTAGCCGATACTCCGGCGGGCGCCACGGTGTACGCCGACGTCTCCGTCCCGGTTATCTGCGCCGCCGACCCCGGTGGAAGTGAGGCGGGACTCCCCGCCTACCACTCGTTGGTCGTCACGTTGCCCGGCGGCCACACCTGGACGATTAACGGACTCAAGCTGTACTTTCCGTGCGGCCTGCAGGTGACGCCGTTCATCATGCCCACGCCGCCGACCGCGTATCCCCCGTACTGGCTCCAGTACCTGGTGCCGAAAATCTCCTTGCCGGCATCGGTGAGTCCCGGCAAGACCCTCAACTACGAGGTCACGTTGAAGAACCCGCTGAACCGCGCCGTGTCCTTATTACCGTGCCCGCTCTACATCGAGCACGCATCGACCAACCTCAAACTCGAGTACCAGCTCAACTGCTCGATCGTGCGCACGATTCCGGCTCACGGCTATTTCATCTACCAGATGAAGATGGCTATCCCTGACTCGACACCGCCCGGTCCCCTGACCGTGTACTGGAGCGTGATCGGTCCCAACACGATTCAGTCGCGCGCGACCGTCAACGTACGCTGACCGACCCGGCGGCCCCTGAGAGGTCAGTTCACGGCCGCGCTTCGTAGACGATGTTGAAGGGCGTCTCGCTTACTCTCCGGAATCGAGTGAAGCCCGCGGTCGTGACCACGTCGCGAATCCTCTCTTCACCGGCTTGGGCGCCGAGGGCCATTCCGACCTCCTGCGAGAGCGACGAGGGACAGCACAACAACGTGGAGAACGAGTAGTAGGCCCGCCCCACCGGGTTGAGATTGTCGCTGAGTGTGTTGCCGGCGGCCGGTTCGACGATCATCCACGTCCCGTCGGGTGCGAGGGCGTCGCGGATGTGGCGGGCGGCCCCGACGGGATCGCCCATGTCGTGTAGGCAGTCGAACATCGTGACGAGATCGAAGTTGTGACCCTTGAACGCCGCCGCCGGGGCGACGTCGAACCGGACCCGATCCGCGACACCCGCGGCCTCGGCGCGCTCACGCGCCGTCGCTATCGAACCGTCGTGAACGTCGGAGCCGACGAAGGTCGACTTGGGGAAGGCCTGGGCCATGAGGACCGTGGAGACGCCGTGACCGCACCCCGCGTCGGCGACCGATGCACCTCGCTGCAGTTTCTCGGTTACGCCCTCGAGGGCGGGCAGCCAGGTCGACACGAGGTTCGCGTTGTAGCCGGGCCGGAAGAATCGTTCGCAACCCTCGTGCACGTCTTCGACGTGGTCGCCCCAGCTGACGCCGACCCCGGCCTTGGCGGCCTCGGTGATCCGCGGTGAGTCGTGCAGCGTACCGAGCGCGATCTGAAAGATCCCGGGCAAGAAGGCGGGGCTGGATTCGTCGGTGAGGGCCACGGCCTGCTCCGGCGGCAAGCTGAACCGACCGGACTCGGCGTCGTAGGTGACGAAGCCGCCCGCGGCCTGCGCGCTCAGCCACTCCCGGATGTAGCGTTCGGCGGTCCCGGTGCGCTGCGCCAGCTCTTCAGATGTGAGCCCGTCGGTGTCGGCCAGGGCGCGGTAGAGCCCCAATCGGTCGCCCATCACAACGAGGGCGGTGTTGAGAGTGGCTCCGACCTCCTCCACCGCACGAAAGACAAAGGCCATCAGCTTGTCGAAGTCAACGGCGCGAGTCTCGGTTGTTGTCATCGTTCCTCCTCGGAGTGTCTCAGTATTCGGTCATTCGACCGAACTTTTCGCACCGTAGCACCACGGTCCAATACCGTCAAGGGGTTTCTTATTAGACTGCAGGGCATGACCTCGGTCGACCGACCGAATACGACTTTGTCAGGCGGCGTGCGCAGCGGCTCGGCGTCGACCCGCCAGTCCATCCTGGAGGCCGCGCGCCGTTGTCTTTTGGCCGACGGCTTCGCGGGCCTTTCTACGCGGTCGGTCGCCGAAGCCGCGGGTGTTCCTCTCAGTCAAGTCCACTACCACTTCGGTTCGAAAAAACAACTAGTCCTCGATCTGCTCGGTGCCGAGAGCACCCGTCGACTGGCTCGCCAAACGCAGATGTACGCCGCGGATCAGCCACTCTGGCGCCGATACGAACAGGCGTGCGACTTCCTGGAGGACGACTTGGAGTCCGGGTTCGTCCGCGTACTCCAAGAGATGATCGCCGCGGGCTGGTCCGATGCAGCCATCGGTGAGAGGGTCCGACACCTCCTGCAGGGTTGGTTCGATCTCATCACCGAGGTGGCGCGCGAGGCCGAAGCGCGCTTTGGTCCGCTCGGGCCGTTCGCGGCCGACGAGATCTCTGCGCTGGTTGGTCAGGCCTTCCTGGGCGGGGAGGCGATGCTCCTCCTCGGCTTCGAACGCGGACAGTGGCCGATACGCAGCGCCTTGCGACGAATCGGACTTCTCATACGAACATTCGAAGATGAGAATCAGTAACGGGTAACGGCGACTCGCTCAGCGCGCCGCGTTGGCGGTTGCGCTACTGACCGTTGCGCTCCCGGTGTGCGCACCCCGGCCAACAGCACGGTCGACGTTGACCTTCCTCCAGCTCCTCTTGGGTCCTTCGGATTCGTCGATCTCGGGTCGCTTGCTGTTTGGCGTCTTCGACCCAGCAGATGAACTCGTTTCGTGCGAGCGGCGTGATGTCCCTCCAGGCGTCCAACGCCGTGGGGTTGGCCAACAGTCCCTGGCGCAGATCACCGGGAAGTTTGTGAACCACGCCGCCGGGAACTCGTTGCGTACTCATAGAGCGAGAGTAACCCCTCAAGACCTTCGGGTCGCGCGCGACGTGGTCGTCACCAAGGGCGCCATGAGGTCGCCGAACTTGTCGATGCGTTTGAGCACGTCCTTCGCCTCGAATCGCAGCGTCTCGGGGTTGCCGTTCTTCGCACACTTGTCGACCTCGGACCACGACACGGGCGTGGACACCGTGGGCTCCGGACGGGCGCGCAGTGAGTACGCGGCCACGGTCGTCTTCGACGAGTTGTTCTGGCTCCAGTCGATGAGGACCTTGCCCTGGCGCAGGTCCTTGCGCATCGTCGACACGACGGCGCTGCGATGATCGCGTTCAATCGCTTGGGCGGCCTCGTGCGCCCGTTCGCTGAGTCGTTCCCAGGTCGTGCGTTGCACGCGCGTGTAGAGCTGCAGACCCTTCGACCCACTGGTCTTGGCGAAGAGCGACTCGCGACCGAGACGATCGCCCAGCCACTGGGCGACACGACAACACTCGGCGATGGACGTGCCGGGACCGGGGTCGAGGTCGAAGACCAGATAGTCCGGGGGCGCCGGGATCGGCTTACCCTTGGCGACGTGCCAGAGCGGCACGTGGAACTCGATCGCCGCGAGATTGGCGGCCCAGAGCAGCGTCGGCCGGTCGCGCACCTCGATGTACTCGATCGGTTCGTGGTCGCCCCTCTTCGCGGGCACCTCAATCGTCTGGACCCAGTCCGGTTGATGGTCGGACGCGTGCTTCTCGTAGAACGACATCCCCTCGACCCCGTGCGGGAATCGGCGAAGCGTGGTGGGGCGACCTCGTAGGTGGGGCAGCATGACGTCGGCGATCCGCGCGTAGTAGTCGAGCAGCTGACTCTTCATGAATCCGGTGTCGGGGTACATGACCTTGTCGAGGTTCGACAGCGACAGTTCGCGGCCGTCGATCTCGGTGAGGACTCGCTCAGGACTCACGGACCACCTCTTTCGCGCTCTTGTCCGTCCGAAGACCGCGCCAGGACGGTTGACGCAGGTGACCGTCGTTCGTCCACTCCGCGAACTGGACCTCGCCGACGACCGTGGGCCGGACGAAATGCGCGAGCGCCGTCTCGGCGCGGCTGAGCGGCGACGAGAACGGGGTCGACTTGCGCGCCAGCGGGGTGAGCCGGCGCAGCAGCTCCTCGCGCGTCGCGACGGTGAACCCGGTTCCTACCTTGCCGACGTAGGAGAGCCCGTCGTTCGTCGAGACGCCGAGCAAGAGCGCACCCAGCGAGCCGTCACGCTCGCCCTTGCCCGCCGTCCACCCACCGATGACCACCTCTTGCGTGCGGAAGTTCTTCACCTTGATCCAGTCGCCACTGCGCGATCCCGGTGAGTACCGGGAGCTTCGCCGTTTGATGACGACACCTTCGAGGCCGCGTTCGCGGGCGACGTCGAACACCTTCGCGCCGGCGGTGTTGGTGATCGACGGCGGCGTGGCGAACGTCTCGCCTTGTAGCTGGAGTGACTCAAGTGCCGCACGACGCTCGTCGTAGGGAAGCGCCATGAGCGAGCGGCCGTCGAGATAGAGCAGATCGAAGGCGAAGAAACTCGCGGGAATCGAGAACCGCAGCTTCTCGATCACCGACTTGGACTCGACGTGCAGTCGCTTCGAGAGCGTCGCGAAGTTCGGACGACCGTCGTGGTCGAGGGACACGATCTCCCCGTCCAGGATCGCGGAACGCGATCCCAGGTGCCCGCCGATGTCGCGCAGTTCGGGGAAGGTCGACAAGAGACTCTTGTCGTTGCGCGTGAACGCCCGCACCCGGCCCCCGTCGACGTAGAGCATGGCCCGCACGCCGTCCCACTTGAACTCGTAGGCCCAATCGGTGTCCTTCTTCGGGAGATCGCCGGCCAGCGCGAGCATGGGCTTCACGTGTTGGGGCATGTCCTCGAAGTACGCCGGGGCGGGGTCCATCCGGTGGATCATCCAGTTCTTCTCGTCGATGGGAAACAGGACGTAACGTCCCGTGGCGCGGGTCCCGTGGAGCACCACCATGACCTCGTTGGTTCGCCACTTCTCGGTGTCGTAGGTGCCGTGATCCCAGATCATGACCTGGCCGGCGCCGTACTCCCCCTTGGGAATGGTCCCTTCGAACTTGCCGTATTCGAGCGGATGATCTTCGACGTGGACGGCGAGGTGGTTGATCTCCGGGTCCATCGGGAGACCCTTGGGGAGGGCCCACGAAACCAGGACGCCGTCTCGCTCGAGGCGAAAGTCCCAGTGCAGGGCTCGGGCGTGGTGCTCTTGGATGACGAACGTCGGGAGTGCCGGCTTCTTCTTGGCGACGGGCTTCGCGGTCCGTCCCATCGGTTCGGGCGTCTTCTTCGGATCCCTCTTCGCCCGGTAGGGAGTGAGCTTCGTCGGTGGCGTCGCGCGAGGGCCGTCGGCGCGGGCCATGTGACCGGACAGCCTTACTTCGTCTTGGTCTTGGCGCTCTTGGCTGCACTCACCGCGCGAACGAGCTCGGCTTTGGTCATCTTCGCACTCACGTCGATCTTGAGACCCTTGGCCCGGTCCATGAGATCGGCCTTGGTCATGGCGTCGAGCCCCTGTCGCTCGCGGTGATCCGCGACCTTGAGACTCGTGCTCTTCGATGGCGCGGCCGCTTTGGCGGCGGCGCGAGCGGGCCGTTTGGTGCGGTCGATCGACGCCTGCAAGGCGGCCATCAGGTCGATGACGTTCGACTTCGGTCGATCCTCCGAGCCGTGGACGACGGCCTGACCGGCGCGCTTTTGCTCGACGAGCTCTTCGACGCGTTGGCGGTAGGTGTTCTTGTAGCGGCTGGGGTCCCACTCGTCGGTCAACGACTCGACCAGCTTCTTCGCGATGGACAGTTCCTTCTCGTTGGCGTTGCCGACCGGGGGCAGCGTGTCGAGTTCTTCTTCGGGGTCGCGAATCTCGTCCTGGAAGAACATCGTCTCGAGCATGAGTACTTTTTCGGCCGGACGGATGGCGACCAGGTGCTCCTTGTCGCGCAAGACCAGCGTCGCGATGCCCACCTTCTGCGTCTCCAGCATCGCTTGCAGCAACAGCGCGTACGCCCGGTCGGCGCCCTTTCCCTTCGGCGCCAAGTAGTAGGACGAACGAAAGAAGATCGGGTCGATCTCTTCTAAGTCGACGAAGTCCTGGATCTCGATCAGTTCGGACTTGCCGGGCGCCGCTTCGGCCATCTCTTCGCGGGTGACGACGACGTACTCTCCGCCGCCGAGCGGATAGCCGTTGACGATGTCCTCGGTCGAAAGTTCCTCGCCCGTCTCTTCGTCCACCTTCTTGTAGCGCACACGGTGCGAGGTGTTCTTGCGGAGTTGGTTGAAGTGGATCGTCTGATCGGACGTGGCGCTGAAGAGACCGACGGGGACGCTCACCAACCCGAAACTGAGAAAGCCTGACCATGTGGCGCGCGCCATGTTATTTTCTCCTCTTCGAAAATGCGTAAGAGACCGACTGAGAGAATTTACCATCGGTATCAATCGATTCAAAGAAAACTTGCCACACTCCAGACGAACACGCGATTTTCGTACGCCCTCTCTGTCCATAATGAGCGAGACACCCAAGGTTTTTCCTTCTGAGTGTTGAGGGCAGAAGAGGTGAATCATTATGGGAAAGGGAGCTGCTATCTACAAGGCCGCCACGTGGCACGTCGATGACGGGGTCGCCAGTGACGGGAGCGGACGACCGCTCAGGAATCCAGTGCGACGATCATTTAGTCCCGAATACAAACTCGCCATTCTGGCCGAATACGACGGCTGTTCGGAGTCGGGTGAGAAGGGCGCGATCCTGCGTCGTGAGGGCCTCTACTCGAGCATCGTCGCCGACTGGCGTCGCCAACACCGCCAGGGACTCCTCAAGATGGCACTCGGGCGCACCGACGGTGGTCGGGGTGGCCCAAGCCTCTCGGAAGTGACGAGACTGCGCCAGGAGAACGAACGACTGCGCGTCAAATTGGCCCAGGCCGAGGCGGTGATCAACGTGCAGGGAAAAGTGCACGCGCTCTTGGAGGAGATCTCCAAGAGCGCGGCCACCGAGGAGTCGTGACGACGATCCTGGACGCCGCCGTCGAGGAACTCACGCCGATCGTCGGCAAGAAACGGGCCTGCGAAGTGCTTGGTCGTTCGCGGGCCAGTCATTACCGGCGTCGTCGCGGCCCCCGCTACGGACCACCGGCCCCGCGTCGTTCGTCGCGCGCCTTGAGTGAGCTCGAGACCGAAGTGCTCGTCGCGACGTTGAACGAAGAGCGTTTCTGTGACAAGGCGCCGGCCCAGGTCTGGGCCACCTTGTTGGACGAGGGCGTCTATTTGGCCTCGATCTCGACCATGTATCGGGTGTTGCGCAGTCGCCACCAGGTGCGCGAACGACGGGCCCAGGCCCGACGGCCGGCGTTGATGAAGCCCGAACTCGTCGCCACGCGACCGAACGAGGTCTGGAGCTGGGACATCACCAAACTGGCCGGTCCTTACAAGTGGACGTGGTTTCATCTCTACACGATCCTCGACGTCTTCTCGCGTTACGTCGTGGGTTGGTTGGTCGCCCCGCGCGAGTTAGCCACCCTCGCCGAGCAACTCATCGCTGATTCGATCTACCGCGAAGGGGTCGAGGCCGGGCAACTCACGTTGCACGCCGATCGGGGAAGTTCGATGACGTCGCGCACCGTGAGCCAGTTACTCTGCGACCTCGGCGTCGTGCAGAGTCACTCCCGGCCGCACCAGTCCAACGACAACCCGTATTCGGAGTCGCAGTTCAAGACGTTGAAGTACTCACCAACGTTTCCCTCACGCTTCGCCAACATCGCCGCGGCGAGGTCATTTTGCGATGACTTCTTCGAGTACTACAACCACGTGCACCGCCACTCGGGCATCGCGCTGCACACTCCGGCTGACGTGCACTTCGGTCTCGCCGGAGCCGTGCGCGAGAAACGTCAACGCGTCCTCGACACGGCCTACGCGAATCGTCCCGACCGGTTCCGCTCACCACCCGAAGCTCCGAGAGTTCCCGAGGTGGCGTGGATCAACCAGCCTGAGGAGGAGGTCGCTATCGCCATCTGACTGATCGGTGTCTCATTCGGCTTGACAGGTACCGACGCCTATTCACGTGTCACAGGACCGTTTTATGTTGGAGTCATGTCCCTGCCGCTCGAGTACACGTCACCGTTTGTTCACTGCTCGCAGTGCGATGACGACCTTCGACACTGTCACGGAACGGCGATCGTGTTCGACGACTACTCACACGTGTGCTCGGACGATCCCGACTGCACGGCCAGCGTCGACGAACACTGGTTCATGACGTTGGCGGACGACTAAGAATCGAGTGATGACGCGCCGATCGCCCGGCCGTCACGAGCTTGATTTCGGACCTCGGGCCACGGTGTAAATTTCGGTTTCGCGGGTATCCGCGTCACCCAAAGGATCCACCATGTCCGAGCAACCTGCCCCGTCGGCGATCTTCGCCTTCGCCGACGAAATCGTCGATCGACTCGCCGAGAGCGATCCCCTCTTCGCGACCGAGGCGGGCATCCCCGGGTACGACCATCTGCTTTCCGACTACTCCGTCGCGAAGCGGCGGCGTGATCAGGCGCAGATCGTTCGAGACCTGCAGACCCTCGAGACGCTCGACGCGCACAGTGACGTCGATCGAATCGCCGCGGCCGTGATCCGCGAGCGACTCTCCGTGCAGCTCGCCCTCTCCGAAGCCGACGAGGAGCGTCGAACGTTCTCGGTCCTCAACTCACCGGTGGGCTCGATCCGACAGGTGTTCGAACTGATGCCGCTCGGTACGCCGGAGAACGGAAACAACGTGGCCCGGAGGCTCAAGAACGTCCGCGCGTCGCTCGAGACCTGGCGCGGCGCTCTCCTCATCACCGCCGCCGAGCACGAGTTGCCCGCCGCGCGCCACATCACTCGGCGTGGCCGATCAGGCCGACACCGTCGCCGCGGGCGCCTTCAGCGAGTTCGCCGAGCGCGCGGCGAGCGCCACGGGCGTCGACCTCGAGTCGTCGGGACTGCGCTCGGCGGCCCAGGACGCCGAGGCCGCCTACGCCGAACTCGCGGCGTGGATGCGCTCGGAACTAGCGCCGAAGGCCTCGTCCAAAGAGGCCTGCGGCGAGGAGCGCTACCTGCGATGGTCGGCGTACTGGTCGGGGGCGACGCTCGATCTGCACGAACTGTACGAGTGGGGTTACCAGGACCTGAAACGTATCAACGCGCGCATGTGGGAGATCGCGCGCGAACTCCTCCCCGAGGCGAAGAGCCTCGTCGAGGTGGCCGATCTACTGGACAACGATCCCGCCCGCGCGATCGACGGCACCGACACGCTCCTGACGATGTTGAAGGCCTTCACCGCGCGCACCACGGACGAACTCGACGGGGTGCACTTCGACATCGACGAACGCATTCGATTCTGCGACGCCCGCCTCGCCCCGGAGGGCTCGGCCGCGGCGCCGTACTACATCAACCCCAGCGAAGACCTCAGTCGTCCCGGCACTACGTGGTTCCCGACGCTCGGCAAGACGAAGTTCTCGTGGTGGCGTTTCGCCTCCACCTGGTATCACGAGTCGATCCCGGGCCACCATCTCCAGATCGCAACGGCACTGTTGTCCTCGGATCGCCAGAGCCGATTCCACCGTCTGGTCGGCAACACCAGCGGGTACGCCGAAGGCTGGGCGCTCTACGCCGAACGACTCATGGACGAGCTCGGGTACTTCTCGGACCTGGGCGACGAGCTCGGCTACCTGGCGAACCAGGCCCTGCGCGCCGCGCGCATCGTCGTCGACGTCGGACTGCACCTCGAACTGGACGCCCCCAACGGACATCGGCGTCTTGGGCGAGCTCGGTGACTGTTCCAATCGGCCCTGGAGCGCGGAGATGGCGGTGGCGCTCCTCGAGGACTGGGCGATCCAGGACCACGCCATGTCGGTCTCGGAAGTGGACCGCTACCTCGGACTGCCGGCCCAGGCCATCTCCTACAAGGTGGGCGAACGGATCTGGCTCGAATCGCGAGAGGCCGCGAAGGTTCGATCTGGGCGACCGATTCGACTTGAAGGCCTTCCACGCGCACGCCCTCGTACTCGGACCGATGGGTCTCGACGACTTCTCGGCCGAGATGGCCCTCTGGGACGGCGGACTCTAGGAAACGTTCTGGATCGCCGAACCATCGCCACACATTCGATGCTTGGGTTACCGTTTAACTGAGCAAAGGACCTAATAATGGCGAACGACCGAACGACCCTGACGAGCCAAGAGCGGGAGAAGGCCTCGGTCTTTCACTCCTGGTCCGCGCAGGGCAGCATCAACCCGTTGATGGTGAAAGACGCCCAGGGCGTCTACGTCACGGGCGAGGACGGCACGACGTATCTGGACCTCTCCTCCCAGTTGGTCAACACCAACATCGGTCACCAACACCCGGCCGTGGTGCGCGCGATCCAAGAGCAGGCGGCCACGCTCTGCACCATCGCCCCCCAGCACGGCTACGTCTCGCGCTACCGCGCCGCCGAACTGATCTTGGACCGATCCTTCGACGGTGCCGCGAAGGTCTTCTTCACCAACGGCGGGACCGAGGCGATGGAACACGCCGTGCGCATGGCCCGACTCTTCACGGGTCGCCACAAGGTGATGTCGGCCTACCGCAGCTACCACGGGGCGACGGCCACGTCGATCAACCTGACCGGGGACCCGCGTCGCTGGCCCAACGAGACCGGTTCGTCGGGCGTCGTGCACTTCTTCGGTCCCTTCCTCTACCGAAGCGAGTTCCACGCGACGACCGAGGCCGAGGAGTGCCAGCGCGCGCTGTCGAACCTCGAAGAGATGATCCGCTTCGAGGGGCCGACGACGATCGCGGCGATCGTGCTCGAGACGATCCCCGGCACGGCCGGGATCATGGTGCCGCCCAAGGGTTTCTTGGCCGGCGTGCGCGCGATCTGTGACCGCTACGGCATCATCTACATCGCCGACGAGGTCATGTGCGGCTTCGGTCGCACCGGCTCGTGGTTCGCGTTCCAGCAGCACGACGTGAAGCCGGACCTGGTGACCTTCGCCAAGGGCGTCAACTCGGGCTACGTGCCGTTGGGCGGGGTCATCATGAACGAGGCCATCAGCGCGTCGTTCAACGAACGCGTCTATCCCGGAGGACTCACCTACTCAGGACACCCCCTGGCCTGCGCCGCGGCCGTCGCGACCATCGAGGCGATGCAGAACGAGGGGATCGTCGAGAACGCCAAGCGCATCGGCGACGAGGTGCTGCGCCCGGGACTCGAGGCGTTAGCCCAGAAGCATCGCATCATCGGCGAGGTGCGCGGACTGGGCGTCTTCTTCGCCCTCGAACTGGTGACGGACCGCGCGACGAAGGAACCCCTCGCCCCGTACGGCGGCACGTCACCGGCGATGAACGACATCGTGGCGGCCAGTCGCAACGAGGGCGCTGCTCCTCTTCACCAACTTCAACCGCATCCACGTCGTGCCGCCGTGCACCATCAATGCCGATGAGGCCCGCGACGGGCTCGCGCGACTCGACCGCGCCCTGGCCGTGGCCGACCACTACTACACGGGCGAGTGACCAGCGAAGAGCAACGAATCGTGGCCGCCTCGCTCATGCGCGAGCTCGGTCACGAGTTCGTCGGGCGCGACCTGAGCGACGAACAGTTCGACACGCTCAGCGCGGAACTGCGACGACTGCTCGAGCGCGTTCGCGACGCGGCACCGCTCGTTCGCCAGTTCTCCCGCGACTCCCTCGAGGAGTTCACGCTCACGATCCCGACCGTCGACGAAATCGGCCAGCGCCAACTCTTCTCGAACTCCGTCGTGGCCGGCGCGGCCAATCCGATGGGCCTCGCGGCGCAGCTGTGGCGCGACGGCGACGTCTCCTGCATGTCCGTCACGCTGGGCAATGCTTTCGAAGGAGCGCCCGGGCGCGCGCACGGCGGCGTGGTCGCGGCCCTGCTCGACGAGGTGATGGGCCTCCTCAACGTCATTCACGGCGCGATGGCCTTCACCGCGCAACTCGACATCACGTACCACGCACCCACGCCGGTCGGCGAACCCATCATCGCCCGGGCCTGGCTGACGCGTCGCGACGAGCGCAAACGATACGTGGAGGCGACGCTGCACGCGGAGGATCTGCTCGTCGCCAGCGCCAAGGGCCTCTTCATTGCCATGGACGCTTCGAGGGTCCTCGAGCAACTCCTCCTCGACGAGGACTGAACGTGGCGTTCTCGATTCACCGTAAGTTCCGCTCGAGCAAAGTGCCGCCCACGATCACGCCGACCTTCTGGGGTCTCAAGATCCTCACCACGGCGATGGGCGAAGCGACGTCGGACTTCTTCGTGAATCGTTTCGATCCCCGCGTGGCCGTCGTCTGCGCCGCGGTGGTCTTCGCCGTCGTGCTCTGGTGGCAACTGCGCTGGCCCGCGTACCAGACGGTGATCTACTGGTTCGCCGTCGTGATGGTCAGCGTCTTCGGCACCATGTGCGCCGACGTCGTGCACGTCGAGTTCAAGGTCCCCTACATCGTCTCGGCGTTCGGTTTCGCCGTGGTGTTGGTGGTGGTCTTTTGGACGTGGGACCGGGTCGAGGGCACGCTCTCGATTCACAGCATCAACTCGACCCGTCGCGAGCTCTTCTACTGGTTGACGGTGACCGTGGCCTTCGCCCTCGGCACCGCCGTCGGTGACTTCACGGCCTTCATCGTGGGACTCGGTTTTTTCTACTCCGGACTTCTGTTCACCGGAGCGATCCTCGTGCCGGCGTTGGCGTTCTGGCGCACGCGAACTAACTCGGTCCTGATGGTTCTGGATCGCCTACGTCCTCACCCGACCCCTCGGGGCGTCCTACGCCGACGGCGTGGGTAAGCCGAAGATCGTGGGCGGACTCGGCTGGGGGGCGGGCAACGTGGCGCTGGCGTTGTCGGCTCTCATCGTCGTCGGCGTGGCGGCGCTGGCCTACGCCGAGGCGCGTCAAAGTCGCGCCTGGCGTCTTTAATATGGTCCAATGCCAGCCATCTCCGTAGAGAATCCACTCGAACTCGCCAAGGCCGTCAAGCCCGAAACGACTGATCGACCGCGTCGCGTGAAGTCCATCACGTCGGCGCCGCGAGGTCTCGAAGGCGAGGGCTTCCCGGTGCGACGCGCCTTCGCCGGAATCGACATGGCCGACCTCGACCCCTTCGTGCACATGGACCAGATGGGCGAGGTCGACTACGGACCGGGCGAGCCCAAGGGCACGCCGTGGCACCCGCACCGCGGATTCGAGACCGTGACCTACATGATCGACGGCACCTTCTTGCACCAGGACTCGATCGGCGGCGGCGGCGTGATCCAAAACGGCGCGACGCAGTGGATGACGGCCGGGTCGGGCATCTTGCACATCGAGCGGCCGCCGGACGCCTTGATCGACTCCGGCGGACTCTTCCACGGCATCCAGCTCTGGGTGAACCTTCCGGCCAAGCTCAAGATGACCAATCCGCGCTACCAGGACATCGAAGCCGAGTCGGTGTCGCTGCTGACCAACGAGAACGGCGACGCCATCATCCGCGTCATCGCCGGCTCGCTCGGCGGCATCGACGGACCGGGCTCGACCCACACGCCCATCGCCATCTCGCACGTGTCGCTGTTACCGGGCGCGCAGCTCTCGCTCCCCTGGAACCCCGCCTACAACGCGCTGACCTACGTGCTGGCCGGACAGGGCACCGTGGGCCATGACCGCAGCGCCATTGCCGAAGGCGAGATGGCCGTGCACGTCGACGGCGACTACCTGGTGCTCGCGGCGAATGAGTCCCAGGACTCGCGCACCCAGGCCTTCGAGGTGCTGATCCTGGGCGGGGAACCGATTCGCGAACCCGTGGCGACCTACGGACCGTTCGTCATGAACACCCGCGCCGAACTGCAGCAGGCCTTCGAGGACTACGAGGCCGGCCGTCTCGGTCAGATCCCTGCCGACCACATCTAACCCGGCGAGCGGTGCACGAGGAACGTGCCCGTCGAGCGGCTGATCAGCTTTCCCTCGTCACTCGAGATCGTCGCCTCGGCGTAGGCGATCTGACGGGTCAACCGAACGACGTCGCCGCGCACCTCGTAGCGCACGTCGATCATCGCCGGACGCATCAGTTCGGTGGTCATCTCGATCGTCGCCTCGGTACGGTCACGGCCCACCAGCGCGGCGTTGATGCAGAAGTTCATCGCCGCGTCCAAGATGACCGAGTGCACGCCGGCCTGGACCGCGCCGTGGGGATTGCAGGCCAGCTGTGTCGGCGTGAAGGTGCCGCTCACCCACCCCAGGTCCTCGCCGTCCACGCCGTAGGTCTCGAAGGAGCCGCCGATGGCCCCGATGACGGCCATCCCGCCGTCGCCGAGCCAGCGATCCATGCTCTTTCGTTCGCTCACGCCTGCGACGATAGCCGCGCCCACCGGTAGGCTTCGCGCCGTGGGCAACGCCCACCGCTGAGGAAAGGTTCAACCATGCCGACCGCCGTAATCGTGGACGCCGTTCGCACCCCCGGGGGCAAGCGCAACGGGAAACTGAAGAACTGGCACCCCGTGGACCTGGCCTCCGAAGCGCTGAAGGCCATAGCAAGTCGCAACAACTTGGACCCCGCGTTGGTCGACGACGTGATCATGGGCTGTGTCTCCCAGGTCGGTGAGCAGGCCTTCAACGTCGGGCGCAGCGCCGTCCTGGCGGCCGGGTGGCCCGAGTCGGTTCCGGCCACCACGATCGATCGCCAGTGCGGATCGTCCCAGCAGGCGTTGCACTTCGCCGCCCAGGGCGTCATGTCCGGCGCCTACGACGTCGTCATCGCCGCCGGCGTGGAGGTGATGTCGCGCGTGACCATGGGGTCCTCGATCGGCAAGGACTCCGGATGGCCCTTCGGTCCCCGGGTCACCGCGCGCTACGAACCGGTCGGCGGACTCAAGAATCAGGGCATCGGCGCCGAGATGATCGCCGACCAGTGGGACGTCTCGCGAGAGGACCTCGACACCTTCTCGGCCGAGAGCCACCGACGCGCGGCCCAGGCGACGGCCGAGGGTCGCTTCGAACGCGAGATCGTCCCGGTCTACGTGCGTGACGACGACGGAGTCGCCACCGAAGAACTCATGACGACCGACGAAGGGATCCGACCGGACTCCTCGGTCGCGACGCTCGCGAACCTGAAGCCCGCCTTCAAAGAGGACGGCAAGGTGACCGCCGGCAACTCGTCCCAGATCACCGACGGCGCCTCGGCGGTGTTGATCATGAGCGAAGAGAAAGCCAAGGAGCTCGGCTACACGCCGCGCGCCAAGTTCCACACCTTCGCGCTGGCCGGCGTCGACCCGGTCACGATGCTGACCGGTCCCATCCCGGCGACCAGGAAGGTCCTCGAACGCGCCGGACTGACCTTGGATGACATCGACCTGATCGAGATCAACGAGGCCTTCGCCTCGGTCGTCCTGGCCTGGCAGAAAGAGCTCGACGTCGACCTCACCAAAGTCAACGTCAACGGTGGCGCGATCGCGTTGGGTCACCCGCTCGGGGCCTCGGGCGCCAAGCTCTGCGCGACGTTGCTGAACGAGCTCGAGCGCACCGGCGGTCGCTACGGACTGCTCACGATGTGTGAGGGCGGCGGACTGGCCAACGCCACCATCATCGAGCGACTGGGCTAGCGCAGAGTTATTTGTACCGCGTCGCCAGATAGAAACCGGCGAACATCACGACGAGTCCGCCGATGAGATACCACGAGGACACGGAGCCGGGCAGCACCGACAGGTAGTTCAAGACGATGGTCAACATGCCCACGCCGAGCAGGGCCACGATGAGCCACCCGTACCACCGGGGGCTGTGGTCTTCGCCGACCGGACGCCGAGCGGTGACCATGCCGCGGGCTTCGGGCGCCACGTAGCGACCGACGTTCTTGTTGCGGCTGCCCGGTTTCGATGTCGATTTCGCCATGGGGCTCAATGCTACTAAGACGGACCCTTACGTCGTGGTGGTCACCAAGGTCGTCGTCGTCGTCTCGGTCGACGCCTCGCAGACCGAGATGGTAATGGGCGAGTTGTAGGGCACGTAGGAGTTGATCGTCAGACTCTCCATCGTGACCGTGCCGATCTGGCTCGGCGAGCAGATCGACGGATCGGTCGGGCTGACGTTCACTGAGAAGTGCTGGCTCGACAGCGTCGACATTGCGAAGGACTGCGTCTCGCCGATCACGCTCGGCACCTGGATCTTGCAGTACCCCTTGGAGGTGATGAGCGAGACCATGTCACCGGAGTTGACGAACGCGCCCGCCGCGGGAGACGAACTCACGACCAGTCCGATCGGCACGGAGTTGGAGCACACGGTCGACGTGGTTCCCACGTTGAGACCGGCCCCGCCGAGCACCGCGGACGCCTGGTTCGTGGTGTCACCCACCAGGGGCGGCACGGTGAACTGCGCGTTCGGCGCCAACACGTAGATCGTCACCGGATCGCCCTGATGGACCTTCTTCCCGACCGCCGGGCTCTGGGCCAGGACGATGTTCTGACCCGGATGCGTGCCCGCGGGCGCCGTTTGCAGCAAAGCCGTGTGCACGGTGAAGAAATAGGGCTTACCGCCGAGCTCGCTCTCGGCCGCCACGAGGCCCATGTTCTTCACGCTGGGGATCGTCTCGATGGCCTCCTGGACGCCCAGACTCACCGTCAGGTTCACCCGTTGGTCCTTCTTCAAGGTGGTCCCGGCTTTGGGGCTCGTCGAGATGACGACATCCAGCGGCACCTTCGAGTGGGTATGGATGAGGTTGTGGAGGCGTATCCCGTCGGTGGACAGTTTGGCCAAGGCGTCCGTCTCGGTCTTGCCCACGAGGTTCGGCATCTCCACCGTGGGCGGGCCGTTCTTTTGCGTGAGAAAGTACGCGAGCCCGCCGGCCGCGAGTAAGAGCAACACGATGACGACGATGACGCCGCCGCCCGCTCGACGTCGTCGATGGATGTCGGTGCGTGGACCCTTCATCATCGGCACCGCTTGGGTGCGCTCGCCCGGCGTGACCGTGGAGACCGCGCGCGTCGCGTCGGCTCCGAAGAAG
This sequence comes from uncultured Acidimicrobiaceae bacterium, assembly GCA_963703105.1. Classification (GTDB taxonomy): domain Bacteria; phylum Actinomycetota; class Acidimicrobiia; order Acidimicrobiales; family RAAP-2; genus RAAP-2. The sequence goes on from OY969792.1 coordinate 1,429,872, forward strand.
GCCACGTCGCGCTGGGCGGCGCGCACGGGCTGCCCTTCGCTGAAGCGCATGAGGTCCGAGCGAAGGTCCTCGGCCGACTGGTAGCGCTGATCAGGAGATTTGGCCAGCGACTCCATCACGATTGCTTGGAGGTCGGGAGGTATGGTTCGGTTGAACTCCGACGGCGGGGGCACCGTGCCGTGCACGTGCTGGCTCGACACCGCGACCGGCGTGTCCCCGATGTACGGCGGTCGTCCGGCGAGCATCTCGTAGAGGACGACGCCGAGCGAATAGATGTCACTGCGGCCGTCGACTGGTGCGCCCTCGGCCTGTTCGGGCGAGAAGTACGTCGCGGTGCCCATCACCGAACCCTCTTCGGCGAGTTGGTCCTCGACCGACATCGCCTGGGCGATGCCGAAGTCGGTCACCTTCACCTGACCGTCACTGGCGATCAAGATGTTGCCCGGCTTCACGTCGCGGTGGACCACGCCATTGCGATGCGCGTAGCCGAGGGCCGCCGCGACCTGGGCCATGATCGTGGCCGAGTGCGACGCCGTGAGGGTGCGCCCGCCGCGCAACATGTCGGCCAGCGACGTGCCGTCGACCAGTTCCATGACGATGAAGTACGTGCCGTCGTGCTCGCCCCAGTCGAAGACCGGCACGATGTTGGGGTGTGAGAGATTGGCCGCCGCCTGGGCCTCGCGGCGGAAACCCTCGACGAACAGAGGGTTGGCGCTGAGCTCGGGATAGAGGGTTTTGATCGCCACCGGACGGTTGAGAAGCACGTCCTGGGCCCGGTAGACGATGGCCATGCCGCCCCGGGCGATGAGGTGCGTTACCTGATAGCGACCGGAATACAGTCGGGCGTCATCGACAGGCTCCATATGGCGCCTAGCCTACGCTCTCACGATTCGGCGGAATTCTCATTTCTTGCCCAAGTGCTCGCTCGTCACGACGGCGTCTTGCCGTGTTGCATCGCGAAGTACGCGTTGATGAGATCCTTCACGATCGGCCCCGCGATCGTGGCGCCGAAGTTCTGCGTCGGCTGGAACGGCACGACCACGGCGATGGCGATGGTCGGATCGGTGGCCGGCGCGAAGGCGATCAACCAGTCGTCGGTGTTCTTCTTCACGTTGCCCGTCTGCGCCGTTCCGGTCTTGGCGGCCACGTCGTCCGCGGGCGAGAATCCGACGCCCGAGGCGGTGCCGTTCTTCACCACGTTTTGCATCAGCGGGACGATCTCGGCGGCCTGCGCGGCCGTCAGGGGCGTCTTCCACACCGAGTCCTTGTAGCGCTTGAGGATCTTGCCGTCCGGCGCGGTGATGAAACTCATCAGGTGCGGCGTCATCTCGACGCCGCCGTTACCCACCGCCGCGGCGACCAGCGCGCCTTCCAAGGCGCTCGCTCGCACGTTCATCTGACCGATCGCCGAGTACCCCAGTCCGGGGATGTCGTTGGCGAAGGACCCCGTCGGCGGGAAGTAACTCGCCGCGGTGTTCGGGAGGTCGAGGGGCGGCGTCGAGTCGTAACCGAACGACGTGGCCGCCTTGAACATGTAGTCCGCGCCGAGGTCGATCCCGAGCAGCGCGTACCCGGGGTCGCACGACGGCGGCAGCATCTCAGCGACGTCGCCGCCACACGGCGCGTAGCCACTGTTACAGAGTGTTTTAGTTGTGTCGGGCAGCGTCGTGCACCGCATGCCGTTGCGGTTGGGGATGAAGAGTTTCGTCATGTCGGCCGGTTTGGAGACGGCCGCGGCCGCGGTCGTGATCACCTTGAAGGTCGAACCCGGTGGGAAGGTCTGTTGCGTCGCCATCAGTCCGAGCGGTTCGAAGCCGTTGCCGTCGGGCTTGAAGTAGAGATGACGGGCCGCGGTCTCCACGGCCAGGCTCGGCGACGTCAACGGGACGGGGTTGTAGTTGGGATAGGAGTACATGGCGAGGACGTCGCCGGTCTTGGGATCGATCGCCACGGCCGCGCCGTCGGTCTTGCCGATCGCCGCCGCGGCGACGCGTTGCAGCGCCGGCACGATCGTCAAGGTGACCGAGTCGGCGGCGCTGGTGGGCGCGAGCAGCTGTTCGAAGCTCTGGGGCGGCTGGGGGTGCGCGGCGAGATAGCCGTTGTACTCCTCTTCGATGCCCGACACGCCGTACCAGGAGGAGGCGACCCCCACGACGCCCGAGGTCAAGGAGCCGTCGGGATAGACCCGGCGGTACGGGAAGTACGCACTGGCCTGCTTGGTCGAGTACGCCAGCACCGAGCCGTCCGCGGCCAGGATCTGACCGCGCGGAAAGTTCCCCGACGGGTTCACGTTGCGGGGGTTGTTAGAACTCGCGTCGAGTGCCGGCGCCCGGAAGAACTGGATGTTGGCCGCCTGGGCCACGATGACGGCGAAGAGGAGAAGCAGCAGCGTGGCCAGGACTCGGAGACGTCGCGACACGATCAACCCTTCTTCACCGTGGTGGTGGTCGTGGACGTCGTGGTCGGCGTCACGGACGCGTTGCAACTGGTCGACTTAGAACAAAGATACGTCGCGTAGTCTTCGGCCGCCTTACGCGTCGGCTCGGAAATGGTCTGGTTGATCTGCACCCGATCGTTCGGGCCTAGAGTGCTGACCTGATAGTTCGTGTCGAAGACCAGCAGCGGCTTGAACCAGAGGACGCCGCTCGGCTGACCCTGGAAGACGGCGACCTTCCCAGCGTCGTCGCCCAGGTAGAAGGTCGAGTAGGCGTACCAGTGAACGATGAAGTACGCACCCACGACGATGCCGGCGAAGAGCAAGAGAGCGGCCGGGGTGCGCCAGGTCAGACGGCGCTTCGTGCGACCTTTTTTCGTGGGCGGCATGGCGGTTCGCGCACTCGGCGGTGTGACCGAGGAGATCGTGCGCTTGATGGGCACCGACGCGACCGAGACCTCGTCGAACTCGATCAGCACGGCCGTGATGTTGTCGCGCCCACCGGCCTCCTTAGCGGCCTCCACCAGCTGGAGGACCGCCTCTTCGAGGGTGAAAGGGGCGCTCGAGAGGCGCGCCAACGTGTCGCCGTCGAGTTCATTCGAGAGTCCGTCACTGCACAGCAGGAGCCGGTCACCGGCGAGGGCGTGTAACGACATTACGTCGACCGCGATGGTCTCTTCGACGCCGATACCGCGCGTGAGTTGGTGACGACGGGGATGCACCGCCGCCTCATCCGGCGTGAGGCGACCCATGCGCACCCACTCTTCGGCGACGCTGTGGTCGTCGGTCAGCTGTCGCAGCGCGCCGTCGCGCAGTTGATAGGCCCGCGAGTCACCGACGTGACAGAGCGTCGGCGACGTGACGCCCTCGTCGTCCACGGTGAGCCCCAGGGCGATGACCGTGGTACCCATGCCGAAGTGGTTGGGGTTGTCGCGCGCGTCGTTCAAGACGGTGATGTTGGCGGCGTTGATGGCGTTGTAGAGGCCCTCCACCGTCCGGTTCTCGTCGAACCCGCTGCGGAGCAGTTCGATGGTCATCTCGGAGGCCACTTCGCCGGCCGCGTGTCCCCCCATGCCGTCGGCCACGATCGCCAACGAGTCGTCGACGTAGACCGCGTCCTGATTCGATTGACGTACCAGTCCAGTGTCGGTCGCCTCGGCGTGACGCCAATGCGTCAACGAACCACCTCGAACAGGACCCCGCCGACCTGCACGATGTCACCTCGTTCGAGGTGCACGCGTCCGTCGACGAGTTCCTGATTCACGTAGGTGCCGTTGGTCGACCCGAGGTCCTCGATTGAGAGGTCCCCCTCGTCGTTGGTGAGGCGGGCGTGTCGCGACGACAGGAACGTGTCGGACAGGCTGAGGTCGCAGTCGCTACTGCGACCGATCGTCACCGCCACGTCGACATCGATGCGTTCACCCTCACGCTCCTCCGGTTCCACGAACTTCAGTGCCAGTCTTCCGGTGCGCTTACGTCGTGAGCGCTTCTCGTAGTCGATCGGTCGCGCCTGGACCGCGGCGACGCGGATGACGCGCAGGAAGAACAGGACCGCGACGGCCATGACGAGCACTTGGAGCGGCCGGACGATCGCCGCGTAGTTCGACGTCGCGACGAAAAGACTCAAGCGAGCTCAATCCGGAAATGGATGGTGCTGATCGTGACGTCGTCACGCGGCGAAAGCGAGACCGCGGTGACGCGGTGGCCGTTCACGTAGGTGCCGTTCGTCGACTGCAGGTCCCGAATGGCCACCCCTTCGCTCGTGCGCCAGACCTCGGCGTGGCGTCGCGACACGTTGGAATCGTTGATGACCACTTCGACGTCCGGGCTTCGCCCGATGACCAGAGGTCGTTCGCCCACGTTGAAGGACCGCCCGTCGCTCAGGATCAGACGCGGTTGGCTCTCGCCACCGATGAACTCGGTCTTCACCTCGAGGTTGCCGGGCTTGATGTCGTCGTCGATGAAGACCTCGACCTTGACCGGACCGACAAAACTGAAGCCCTCGCTGACGGCGTGCTGGCGCACCGTCTCTTCGAGCTCACTCACCAGGGCTTTCTGGAATCCTTCGAAGCGCGCCGCGTCGACCGGGCCGAGCCACACGCGAATCTGATTGGGAGAGATCGGTCCGTGATTGGAGAGGCGTCGCGTGAGGTCGACCTCGCGGATGATGCGAGTGCCGATCTCAATCGGTTGCAGCGTGCTCTTGAAAGTACGTGAAAACGTCTTTTCGAAGATCCGCTCGAGGCGATTCTCTACGCTCTTCAGGACCATACCAATACCAATGGTACCGGCGGCCCGGCGCAGTCGCCGTCGCAAGAACATCAACAGAGTCGACTAATGTTGCAAGGTCTCGGGCGAGTGGCGAAATTGGCAGACGCGCAGGCTTCAGGTGCCTGTATTCGAAAGGATGTGGGGGTTCAAGTCCCCCCTCGCCCACCACTGACCGGCGATCACAGGTGCCCAGTGCCTTCAAGCGTCCCGTCTCCGAGAGTGACATCATGGTCACTTCGAGGCGATGCAGTTCGAGTGATTCGGGTGACGAGTGATGCCAAAGCGACCTATGCGACCCAAGGACTTGACACTTTACCGCCGGGTCGTTGACGTTCGAATCTCTCCCGATGGCGAGCGCGTCGCCTGGGTCGAAAACTCACTGAACGTCGAGAAGGACAGCCCGGCGATGGAGATCAAGATGGCGCCGAGTGACGGGTCGGGTGAACCCCGCAACTTCACGCACGGTCCCCGCGAGTTCTCACCACGCTTCTCCCCGGATGGGCGGTTCCTCGCCTTCCTCGCCGCTTCCGACGGCCCGCCCGCGGCCTTCATCGCACCACTCGACGGCGGGCTGCCGCTCAAGGTTTCGGCGCCGGGACCCGTCGTGGAAATCGCCTGGTCACCCGAGGCTGGCCAACTGGCCCTGGTGGTCGCGACCGGAATCCCCGAACCCCAGCCCAACGACCCCAAAGTGGTCAACGCGCCCCGCGTCATCACCGGCGCCTTTAACCGACTCGACGGAGGGGGATTCCTGGAGGGACACACGCAGGTGTTCGTCCACAGAGTGTCTGATCAGAGCCTCCGTCAGATCACGCGGGGTAATTACAATCACGTCAATCCCGCGTGGTCCCCTGACGGCTCCGCCATCGCCTACGTGACCGATCGCTCCCCCCATCGCCACGACTCGGTCAGCCACGGAGAGATCTGGAAGGTGTCTCTCGACGGGCGTCGCCCTCAACGAGTGACCGGGGTGCTTCGCGTTGTCGCGGCGCCATCGTTCTCGCCGGACGGTCGCCGCATCGTCTTCACGGGAGTTGCCAACCAGCGCGACTGGGCGGGCCGCGAACCACATCTGATGGTCGTCGACGCGAGCGGCGGGGTTCCCTCCGTGATTGCACCCGTCTTTGACCGGCCCAGTTTCGGCCTCAGTCCCGTCAAATGGCTTTCCAATAGTGAGGTCGCGTTCGTCACCATCGATCACGGGTCCGTCGTCGTTGCTCGCGCTCGGATCGGCCAGCGAGGGGCGACCATCGTGGCCGGCGGTGACACCCAAATCGTCTCCTTCGACGTGCACGTCTCGCGAGGCGTACGTCGGCTCGTCCTGTGCACGGCGTGGGTCGACGACCCCGGCGACGTCTACGTGACGACACTGGACGAGATCGGCGCCCCGCGGGTCCGTCTGAGTCGCTCGGGTGCCGTGATGACCCACGACATCGCGATGGCGCCGGCACGCCGACGCGTCATCAAAGCGCCCGACGGACTGCCAGTTGAGTACTTCGTGTTGGAGCCGCGCCGCGACTCCCCGGGGCGATTCCGCGGCAAGCCCCCTCTGTACCTCGACGTTCACGGTGGACCGGCCTCATTCAATCCCGTCGTCGCCGGGATGCCGTACTACCAAGCATTGGTGGCGGCGGGCTACGCCGTCATCCTGCCGAATCCCCGGGGCTCCGTCGGTTACGGCGAGGACTTCGCGCGCCGAGTGGTGGGTGACTGGGGCGGTCGCGACTACCTCGATCTCATGGCGTGCGTCGATGACATGATCCGTCGCGGACGCGCCGACGAACGGCGCCTGTTCGTCGGCGGTTACTCCTACGGGGGCTACATGACCTCGTGGATAGTTGGTCAGACGGATCGGTTCCGGGCGGCGGTTGTGGGCGCTCCGCTCACGAACCTCGTCAGCGCGTTCACCTCGGGTGACATCAGCACGTATCTGGGTGACGTCGCCGGGGGCGACCCTTGGCGAGACCGCGAGATGTTCTTCGAGCGCTCCCCGGTAAGTCACGCGAACAAAGTGACGACGCCCGTGTTCATCCACGTCAGCGAAGGAGATCTGCGCGCCCCCTCCAGCCAGTCCGACGAACTGTTCGTCTCGCTGCGCTACTTGCACAAAGAGGTCGAATACGTGCGATACCCCGGGGGCAGCCACGGGGCGTACAGCCCACTGGTCGGGCCGCCGTCCCAGAACGTGGACCGAATCGAGCGCATCCTCGACTTCCTCTCGCGCCATGGCGGAATCCGGGTTAAGAAATCGACGGGCGCCACGGTTCGCGCCCGTACGTGATTGACACGAAGCGATGTTGCACGATTCCTGGGACAAACGAACCGCGACGAACTACTTCGCTTGACCGCCCGAGTCGAATCCAACTCATATTGGGCAACGTCGACTCCCCTCAGTTTCAAATTGAATGACGGATTGGTCGTCGAAGACAAGGTCACGTAGTTAGCATTTATAGGGAGAATTGCATGTGGCGTCCAGCGCCGTTGAACGTCAATCTTTCGGATGGTGAACCCATGTATTTTCAGCCGACGCCTTCGATTCGCCTCGCCGTAGCGGTGACGGCGATGATTTCCTCGCTGTTGATAATGGACAGCTCGTCGGCGCAGGCGGCTACATCCGCCAGTGCGTCTCCCGTGTCAGTCGGGAGTGATGCGTCCTGTGTGGTCTTGGCGACGGGGACAGTGAGTTGCTGGGGCGGCAACTCATCGGGCGAGCTCGGCAATGGTTCGACCGTTGACTCGAATGTCCCAGTTGCCGAAACTGGTATCTCGAACGCCACGTCGATATCCCTGGGCGATCAGACGGCCTGCGCGATCCTCGCAACCGGTTCCATCGAGTGCTGGGGCAGCGGCGCTAGCGGCGAGCTCGGCAACGGCTCCAACGTCAACTCGGACCTTCCGGTCGTGGTCACCGGGATCACCAACGCGGTGGCGGTGAGTGTCGGGGCAAGCTTCGCGTGCGCGCTACTCGCCACAGATTCGGTCGAGTGTTGGGGAGACGGTTCTTACGGGGAGCTCGGTAACGGCTCGTTCTCCGCTTCGAATGTCCCGGTGGCTGTGACCGGCATCACCAACGCGAGCTCGATCGCCGTCGGGCTCTTTGCGGATGAGGCCTGTGCCACTCTGGCAACGGGATCAATCAGTTGCTGGGGAGACAATTCGAATGGTGCGCTCGGCAACGGTGCAGGTCCGAACTCTGATGTACCGGTCGTCGTTGCCGGTATTTCAAATGCGACCTACACGAGTGTTGGATCTCACAACGCGTGCGCAATCCTGGCCAGCGGTTCCGTCGAGTGCTGGGGCTACAACGCCTTCGGCGACCTCGGCAATGGGTCAACGATCGATTCTTTGACGCCGACCGCGGTTGTCGGGATCGCGTCCGCGATCAAGCTGAGCGTCGGCGACGACCAGTCGTGCGTCGTGCTCTCGGGTGGATCGATGATGTGTTGGGGCTACGGTTACTCGGGCGTCCTCGGCGACGGCGCGTTCATTGCCTCGGACGTACCCGTAACAGTGCTCAACATCACGAGCGGCGCATACGTTGGAGTCGGCTACGACCAGGCGTGTGCCGTGCTCACGACCATGGTCGTGAACTGTTGGGGATCTGGTGGTCTCGGACAACTCGGCAATGGCTCCAACGTCGACTCCGACGTTCCCGTCGCGGTGACCGGCATCTCGAACGCGGCAATCTCGGTTGGAACATCGGGGAATGGGAAACAGTGTCCGAGGCATCATCGCTGTGAGGAACCGCCACGCAGGGACCACCGACCGCCCCGACACGACGGGCACCGACACGGAGACGACGGATTTATATGGTCCCGGAGGGGCCCCGGGACCGAGCGCCGGTAGAGCCATAATTGCGGCTAGGAACTGGGTGTACGGAGCATCGGCGCAGGCGCTACTGCCGAAAGTGAGCACTGCCCCGTCAATCTCGGGTGTTGCCCTATCTAGTCAGCGCCATGGGTACGTTCGCTGAGAGCCCATCGCCCGCTGCGGACGCTCCGAAGCTCAATGTCAAAATGGGAGTGGAAAGAAGGCACTGCTACCGCTCGTTGTCGTCACCGAGACCTGGTACGTCGTGCCGGCCTGCAACTGGCTCGGCGCGCACGCCGTCAACGACGTAGCGGTATCGCCAGAAAGCGACGCTCCGCGAGAGGTGAACACCACATTGCTCGTACCAGAGTTCGAAAGGAAGAAGTCCACCGACGTGGCCCCCGTGAGCTGCGAGCCCGTGATGTCGATCTCCCTCGTCGTGGTACACGTGGCCGTGGTCGACGCCGTCGCCGTGACCGTCGCCAACGACGGAATGGTCGCACCGAAATCCCAACTCAGGATGGTGAACGTCGTGCCGCACGTCGTGTTTCCCAGAGGCGAGCAGTTGGACGCCGAGATGGTGCTCGGGAAGTCGTCGAACTGCACGACCGCGTGAAGGAAGGGGTTCAGCGCGCAGGCCGTCGCCGCCAGGTTGATCACCGCCGCCGTTGTGCCGTTGGGGAACACGGACTCCAGACAGGCCGACATCGTGACCACGCGCGTGGCCGGGCTCAGCGGGTTCCACCGAGTGCTGCACCACACGGCGACGTTCTCGCCGTTGAACGCGGCCTGGGAGACTGGTGCCGCCGGCAACTGGGGTATCCAGCACGGCTGAGGCGGCGACGCGTTGAGCGTCGTGGGCGTGAAGTTGTAACGAATGTCCTGGAGGGCCAGCTGGGCGGCGCTGTTCGAGGCGGACTCAAGCGAGAGGGCCGAACCGAATTTCGACGTGTTGTTGAGGTTGTTAGTCGCCCAGTACGTCAGGGAGGCGCCGATGACGCTGATCACCGTTATGAAGATCAGCGCCAAAATAAGAAGGGCGCCCGTCTCGTCGTCACGCCGACGCACCCGTGCGGCTCGGTGACCAGCCCGCCGCAGGCCGGCCGTCGCGGACTCGGCACCGACCACGGCCCTGGCGTCGTTGCTGCTCGTCATGGTACGTTCACCGTCCACGACCCGCCCGCACCGTTGTACGTGTAGCCGTTGAGCACCAGGCCCCCGACGGCCGGGTCAGTGCTCGTACTGGTCGACAGGCTGAATGTTGGCGAAGGGCTCTGGTTGTGCGGCAACACGTCGGCGTACCCGTCGTAGACCGTGCAGGTTCCGGTCGCGTCAGTCGTGCACGAGACCGTGTCCCTACTCACCGCTGGACTCCACGAGCCGTTGACCACGACCCCCTGGAGCGGTGCGTTACTTCCGCTTTCAACGGTGAGTGTGAGCCACGCGTCCCAACCGCCGGTGGATTCGTCTGGGTCATCTCCGGCGGGGTCGCCGATATTCGTCGCCACGGAACTCACGTGCAGGCCGGTGGTCACCGACTGGAGGACCGTGAAGAGCGGCGTCGTACTGGCGACCGCCAACTGGTGGGGGTTGGTCACCGACACGGTGTAGGACCCGACCGTCGCCGTCGCGGCGACGTTGACGAACGCGGTGAGCGTCGTTGGTGACACGAACGTGGGCGTGCCCACCACCGTCGTCTGCGCGGCCGACGGGAAAGAGACCGTCGCGCCACTGATGAACCCGGTGCCCGTGATGGTGAGCAGCAGATTGGACGTACCCTGACTCGCCGACGGGGGGCTCACCCCCGTTACGGCGACCGGTGTCTGCAGCACGCCGATCCCGTCGACCACCGTCTGGGTCGTGGCGTTACTCCCGTTCGGGTTAATGACGTTGAGGGTGATCAACTGTGGGGCGTTCCCGGCGGGGCACACCCCCTGGAAGGACGTGCCGTTCCAGTACTGCACCGTTCCGACCGTTACCGTGTATCCGGTCGGAGCGTTGAAAGTGATTGGGTTGGAGCCGCCGGAGGAGTAGTCCGCACTCGTGGCACACGCCTTAAACTGTGGTGTGGGCTGCTGTTGGAGCTGATAGAACGCTGTCTGGTCCATGTTGCGCAGCACGGTGTCGTTGACCGCGAGATTCTTGTGGTCAACCGAGGCCGTGATCGCCGTGGCGAAGGTGATGATCAGGGCCACGGCGCAGATGCTCAGGATGATCAGGGTCACTAGCACCTCGATCAGCGTGTCGCCCGCTTCGTCTCGCCGGTCGCGCTTCGACAGGACGCGGCGAAGGACCCCGGCCAGAGGGTGGAGTGGGCGCCTCACGGCCCGGTCACATTCAACGTCGTCTGGGCCGCCATGCTCATCGTGTTGGCAACGACGAACATCACACTCATCGAGCCGGTAAGGCTATTACTCGTCACGTTCACGTTTCCTCCAGGTGCATAGATACCGCCGAAGCTGTTACGGTTATTCGCCACATTGTTGATGGTCACTTGACCCGATGACGCGTCCCAGATCGACATCCCGGACGCCAGCGGCGTCAGCGTCACCGAGGCGGTGTTCCCGAAATCAATCGAGCCGCCAGAGCTGGGAACGTAGAACAGGACGTTGTTGCCGGTGATCGTCGTGGCGCCTGAACCCGCGATGACCACGACCGCTTGCTGTACCACGGGAGCCTGTAGGTACGTCTTGCCATTCTTCGATCCGCCGCTTTGGCTGGCGTTGATAAGGCACGTGCCCGCTGCCGTGAACGTCACCACTCCACCCGTCAACGAGCACACCGACGAAGGAGTCACGGCGAAACTGACCGCGAGTGTGGAGCTTGCGGTGGCGGCCGGCGTATAGGTCGAGTTGATCGTCGCCGGCGAGGGCTTGGTCGTGGAGACCGTGATCGTTTGGGGCGTGTTGGCACTCTTGGGGATTGGGATCACCTGCTGAATCTGGTCGGCCGGATTCCAACTGTTGTTGCCCGGCTGGTTGCCGTCGATGAGACAGATGCCGTTCGACTTGAACGTCACCACACCACTGGCCACCGTGCAGACTGACGTGGTTTCTGACGTGAAGGTGACCGGTAAACCTGCGTTCGAGGTGGCCGTCGGGGTGTACGTGTTATTGGGCGACGTGGTGCTCGGTGATGCCGGCGGGGTCGATGTCCACGTCAGCGTCTGATTTCCCAGCGCCGACCCGGGCGCGATGGCCGGCGATCCGTCGAAGACGTACTCCCCCTTGTCGAAGGTCATGGTCGAGTTTGTCGGGATCACGAAGGTCTGCGCGAACTCGTACGTCCCGAAGGCGTCGCAGAAACACACCGTCGATCCGCTCGGGAACCCGGGATCCGCATTGTACAGACCGGAGCCGCAGGTGTACGTCAGCCCACTCTTCGAGCACGACGTCCCAGATAACGGCCAGGGTGAGGCGGCAGTCGGTGCGGTACTCGAATTGAACAGCGACGACAATGGATCGCCGATGGAAGCGGCATAATACTCGGGCGTGGACCCGCCAAGACCAGGTCCGGACAGCGACGCGAGGTTGGGGTCTTCGGTGAACACCGCTTGTGCATTCAGGTCGCCGTCGATCGATATCGTCCCCGCTCCGTCGCTAGTGGAGGCGAAGGCGACGCTCTTGCCCGTCGTGCCCGTTCCCGTGACCGTGAGAACGCTGGCGGAGTTCAAGGTGAGCGAGGGCACCGTCTGATCAAGCAGTGTCAATGGTGAGAAAGCCGGACCGGTGATTCCCTGGGCGGCGGCGGGCGTCCACGACCGCGAGTTGGCGGCCAGCGTGACGACCAAACCGGACTGTACCTCGGTGATGACGAACCTCACGACCGGCATCACGAGCGCGACCCCCACCGTCGCCGAAGGCGACGTCCAGCCGATCTGGGGATTGTGCACCAGGTCGTACGGATTGCACGCCGCGCCGCTGTAACAGGGCGGGGGCTGCGTGGCGGCGATGTCGTAGGAGACGGTGGCGCTGCTCGACGGCGTCGCGTAGTTTCCCTGCGTGCAGTACTCGCGAACGAGCGAGTAGGTCGTCGTCGAACCGACGGTGACCGGGACGATGTCGTACGAGACCAGCGTCGAGGGGTCAGATGAACTGCCCGGCGTGTTACCCCACTGGAGACCCAGCAGTTGCGTGTAGGTGCTGCTTCCGCACTGCGGCGAGCTCGAGGACTTGGTCGTGATGAAGGTGGCGCTCTGAACGTCCTTTATGAACGTGGACGACACGACCTGGGCATCGGCGGTGTCGGCCAGACGGCTCGAGACGCCGTTCTGCAGGGACAGAACGGCGATCAGCCCGCCAGAGATAGCGCCCACGATGATCGGAATTATCGAAATCACGATTATCAGTTCGATGAGGCTGAACCCCTTCTCGTCGCGCGAGGGTGCACGCGATTCGCGGGACGCGCTCGCGCGGCTACCGAGGCATCCTTTCGAAATGTCCGCCCTCCGCGACATCCTGGTGCGCATGTCCTTGAGTCCTCCGCCCTTCATCCGCCAACCGCCTTACGTGACCGTCAGCTTGAACGTTTGGGTTGCCGTTCCCGCCGAGTTGGTCGCCGTGATCGTGAGAGTGTACGTTCCCCTCGTGCCGCTCGCCGGCGTCCCCGTGAGCACTCCGGTCGTGGTGTTGAATGTGACTCCTCGCGGCAGGGACCCCGACTTGATGGCGAACGTCGGCGCTGGGTACCCGGTGGCCTTCACCTGGAAGGTGAATGAGTGGCCAACGGTCGCCGAGGCTGAAGTCGCGCTCGTGAAGACGGGCGGTGCAGTCACGGAGAAGCTGAGTGAGTTGGTCGACGTCGAACCGGTGATGTTGGAGTCACCGGCGAACGTCGCCGAGACCGCGTAGCCCCCACCCGCGGGGAGCGCGCTACTCCCGATCGTGCAGGTGGCGACGCCCGACGCGTTCGTCGTCGCCACGGGGCACGTCACGGACCCGACCTTGATGGTGACGCTGTCACCCACCGCAATCTCGCCGTTCCCAGTGACGACCTTCGCGCTGAAGGTCACGAGGTTCTCGCTGCCGAACTTGGCGCTGGTCGAGGATTCCGAGACCGTCGTCTTGCTGGTGTCCTTCGCGACCGTGATGCTCGGAGGCGACACGGAGCTCGAACTCGAGCCGGCGTAATACGTGTTGCCTGAGTAGATCGCGATGACCGGGTACGTGCCGACGGACAGCAGCAGGGAGTCGGGCGCGTTGCAGCTAGCGGTGATGGTGTGCGAACCGCTACTCGTGAAGGACGTGGTCGAGCACAGGACGGTGGACCCCGTCATGAACGTCACGGTGCCGCTGGGCAACGTGCTGCCGCTCCCGATGACGGTCGCCGTCAAGGTCGCGTTGTCTGCGTCGCCGTAGGTCTCCGAGGACCCAGAGATGGACAGCGTGGTGGTCGTGGCGACCTTGGTCGCGACCGTGTTCGTTGCGGCGAAGCTCACGGTGCCGGTGAGCGGTCCGCTGGCCGTGATGTTGTAGCCACCGGAGGTTCCATTGGCGGTGAAGACCACCGAGGTCGCCTGGCCGTTGGACCCGGTGACCGCGGTGTTCACTCCGCCGGCAAAGGTCGCCGAGGCGCCGCTGGCCGGGACGACAAAGGTGACGGTCACGCCCGAGACCGGGTTGCCGTAGGCGTCGGTGACGGTGACAACGAGCTTGAGCGCGAAGGCCGTGCCGACCGTGGCGGACTGACCCGAACCCGAGGTGACGACGATCTTGGTCGCGCTCGCCGCGCTGACGTTGACGTTGGCCGAGCCGGTGATCGACGAGTTGCCCGTGTCGGTCGCCGTGACGCTCTTGGTGCCCGCGGTGACCAACGTGACGTTGAAGGTGTGCACGCCCGCGTCGGCGCCGGTGAAGGTGTAGTTGGCGGGCAGCGTCACGCCGAGGCCGGTGTCACTCGAGGCGAAGTGGACCGTGCCGGTGTAGCCGGTGGCCACGTTGCCGTATTGGTCGTAGGCGGTGACCGTGACGGTGAAGGACGCGCCGGCCGTGGCCGACGCCGGGGCCGAGACCGTGAAGTGGGTCGCGCTCGCCGCGCTGACGTTGACGTTGGCCGAGCCGGTGATCGACGAGTTGCCCGTGTCGGTCGCCGTGACGCTCTTGGTGCCCGCGGTGACCAACGTGACGTTGAAGGTGTGCACGCCCGCGTCGGCGCCGGTGAAGGTGTAGTTGGCGGGCAGCGTCACGCCGAGGCCGGTGTCACTCGAGGCGAAGTGGACCGTGCCGGTGTAGCCGGTGGCCACGTTGCCGTATTGGTCGTAGGCGGTGACCGTGACGGTGAAGGACGCGCCGGCCGTGGCCGACGCCGGGGCCGAGACCGTGAAGTGGGTCGCGCTCGCCGCGCTGACGTTGACGTTGGCCGAGCCGGTGATCGACGAGTTGCCCGTGTCGGTCGCCGTGACGCTCTTGGTGCCCGCGGTGACCAACGTGACGTTGAAGGTGTGCACGCCCGCGTCGGCGCCGGTGAAGGTGTAGTTGGCGGGCAGCGTCACGCCGAGGCCGGTGTCACTCGAGGCGAAGTGGACCGTGCCGGTGTAGCCGGTGGCCACGTTGCCGTATTGGTCGTAGGCGGTGACCGTGACGGTGAAGGACGCGCCGGCCGTGGCCGAAGCCGGGGCTGAGACCGTGAAGTGGGTCGCGGTGGCTACGGACCCGGTGACCGTGACGTTCGCGGCACCAGTGATCGACGAGTTGACTGTGTCGGTGACGGACACGGTCTGGCTCGGCGCCGTCACGAACGTGACGCTGAAGGTGTGCACGCCCGCGTCGGCGCCGGTGAAGGTGTAGTTCGCCGGAACCGAAGCTCCGCTCCCGCTGTCGGAGGTCGCAAATCGGACCGTGCCGGTGTAGCCGGTGGCCACGTTGCCGTATTGGTCGTAGGCGGTGACCGTGACGGTGAAGGACGCGCCGGCCGTGGCCGAAGCCGGGGCCGAGACCGTGAAGTGGGTCGCGCTCGCCGCGCTGACGTTGACGTTGGCCGAGCCGGTGATCGACGAGTTGCCCGTGTCGGTCGCCGTGACGCTCTTGGTGCCCGCGGTGACCAACGTGACGTTGAAGGTGTGCACGCCCGCGTCGGCGCCGGTGAAGGTGTAGTTGGCGGGCAGCGTCACGCCGAGGCCGGTGTCACTCGAGGCGAAGTGGACCGTGCCGGTGTAGCCGGTGGCCACGTTGCCGTATTGGTCGTAGGCGGTGACCCTGACGGTGAAGGACGCGCCGGCCGTGGCCGACGCCGGGGCCGAGACCGTGAAGTGGGTCGCGCTCGCCGCGCTGACGTTGACGTTGGCCGAGCCGGTGATCGACGAGTTGCCCGTGTCGGTCGCCGTGACGCTCTTGGTGCCCGCGGTGACCAACGTGACGTTGAAGGTGTGCACGCCCGCGTCGGCGCCGGTGAAGGTGTAGTTGGCGGGCAGCGTCACGCCGAGGCCGGTGTCACTCGAGGCGAAGTGGACCGTGCCGGTGTAGCCGGTGGCCACGTTGCCGTATTGGTCGTAGGCGGTGACCGTGACGGTGAAGGACGCGCCGGCCGTGGCCGACGCCGGGGCCGAGACCGTGAAGTGGGTCGCGCTCGCCGCGCTGACGTTGACGTTGGCCGAGCCGGTGATCGACGAGTTGCCCGTGTCGGTCGCCGTGACGCTCTTGGTGCCCGCGGTGACCAACGTGACGTTGAAGGTGTGCACGCCCGCGTCGGCGCCGGTGAAGGTGTAGTTGGCGGGCAGCGTCACGCCGAGGCCGGTGTCACTCGAGGCGAAGTGGACCGTGCCGGTGTAGCCGGTGGCCACGTTGCCGTATTGGTCGTAGGCGGTGACCGTGACGGTGAAGGACGCGCCGGCCGTGGCCGACGCCGGGGCCGAGACCGTGAAGTGGGTCGCGCTCGCCGCGCTGACGTTGACGTTGGCCGAGCCGG
This sequence comes from uncultured Acidimicrobiaceae bacterium, assembly GCA_963703105.1. Lineage (GTDB taxonomy): Bacteria > Actinomycetota > Acidimicrobiia > Acidimicrobiales > RAAP-2 > RAAP-2. The sequence continues at coordinate 1,446,289 of OY969792.1, forward strand.
TGATCGACGAGTTGCCCGTGTCGGTCGCCGTGACGCTCTTGGTGCCCGCGGTGACCAACGTGACGTTGAAGGTGTGCACGCCCGCGTCGGCGCCGGTGAAGGTGTAGTTGGCGGGCAGCGTCACGCCGAGGCCGGTGTCACTCGAGGCGAAGTGGACCGTGCCGGTGTAGCCGGTGGCCACGTTGCCGTATTGGTCGTAGGCGGTGACCGTGACGGTGAAGGACGCGCCGGCCGTGGCCGACGCCGGGGCCGAGACCGTGAAGTGGGTCGCGCTCGCCGCGCTGACGTTGACGTTGGCCGAGCCGGTGATCGACGAGTTGCCCGTGTCGGTCGCCGTGACGCTCTTGGTGCCCGCGGTGACCAACGTGACGTTGAAGGTGTGCACGCCCGCGTCGGCGCCGGTGAAGGTGTAGTTGGCGGGCAGCGTCACGCCGAGGCCGGTGTCACTCGAGGCGAAGTGGACCGTGCCGGTGTAGCCGGTGGCCACGTTGCCGTATTGGTCGTAGGCGGTGACCCTGACGGTGAAGGACGCGCCGGCCGTGGCCGACGCCGGGGCCGAGACCGTGAAGTGGGTCGCGCTCGCCGCGCTGACGTTGACGTTGGCCGAGCCGGTGATCGACGAGTTGCCCGTGTCGGTCGCCGTGACGCTCTTGGTGCCCGCGGTGACCAACGTGACGTTGAAGGTGTGCACGCCCGCGTCGGCGCCGGTGAAGGTGTAGTTGGCGGGCAGCGTCACGCCGAGGCCGGTGTCACTCGAGGCGAAGTGGACCGTGCCGGTGTAGCCGGTGGCCACGTTGCCGTATTGGTCGTAGGCGGTGACCGTGACGGTGAAGGACGCGCCGGCCGTGGCCGAAGCCGGGGCCGAGACCGTGAAGTAAGTCGCGCTCGCCGCGCTGACGTTGAAGACTCCGCTGACTGGGCTGTAAATCGTAGCAGGGTCAGAAGCCGTGAAGGTGTAGCTACCAGATGTTTCGAGAATCAGAGTAGTGAACACCGCCGTGCCGTCAGCGCCCGTCACCTCCGACGTCACAGAACCGACCGCAAATGTCCCCGGTCCGGACGTGATAGCCATCGTGACAGTCGCACCACTCACGGGGTTTCCTTGAGCGTCCAGAACTTCCACGGTCGGTGGGCCCGAAACGTGAAGTCCAGCGACTGTCGAGCCAGGCTCAACAATCCAAACGAGCTGGGTGCCGGCGCCCGAGACGACGGTCGTGTCGACCGACGTGGTGGAGGCGGCGACGCCGTCGCCGGAGTCGCTGGCGGTGATCGAGACGGTGCCGTCGGTGACGCCGGTGAGCGTGACGCGGTAGGTGCCGTCGCCGTTGTCGAGGTAGCCGGACTGCGAGACCGTGCCGGTGTCGGAGCCGCCCTGGGCGAAGGTGACCGTCGAGCCGTCGACGACCGGGTTGCCGTTGGAGTCTTCCAGGGTCACGGTGACCGTGCAGATGGCGCCCGAGACGAGCGTCAGGCCGCAGGAGGTGTGCGTAACGACGAGCTGGGTGCCGGCGCCCGAGACGACGGTCGTGTCGACCGACGTGGTGGAGGCGGCGACGCCGTCGCCGGAGTCGCTGGCGGTGATCGAGACGGTGCCGTCGGTGACGCCGGTGAGCGTGACGCGGTAGGTGCCGTCGCCGTTGTCGAGGTAGCCGGACTGCGAGACCGTGCCGGTGTCGGAGCCGCCCTGGGCGAAGGTGACCGTCGAGCCGTCGACGACCGGGTTGCCGTTGGAGTCTTCCAGGGTCACGGTGACCGTGCAGATGGCGCCCGAGACGAGCGTCAGGCCGCAGGAGGTGTGCGTAACGACGAGCTGGGTGCCGGCGCCCGAGACGACGGTCGTGTCGACCGACGTGGTGGAGGCGGCGACGCCGTCGCCGGAGTCGCTGGCGGTGATCGAGACGGTGCCGTCGGTGACGCCGGTGAGCGTGACGCGGTAGGTGCCGTCGCCGTTGTCGAGGTAGCCGGACTGCGAGACCGTGCCGGTGTCGGAGCCGCCCTGGGCGAAGGTGACCGTCGAGCCGTCGACGACCGGGTTGCCGTTGGAGTCTTCCAGGGTCACGGTGACCGTGCAGATGGCGCCCGAGACGAGCGTCAGGCCGCAGGAGGTGTGCGTAACGACGAGCTGGGTGCCGGCGCCCGAGACGACGGTCGTGTCGACCGACGTGGTGGAGGCGGCGACGCCGTCGCCGGAGTCGCTGGCGGTGATCGAGACGGTGCCGTCGGTGACGCCGGTGAGCGTGACGCGGTAGGTGCCGTCGCCGTTGTCGAGGTAGCCGGACTGCGAGACCGTGCCGGTGTCGGAGCCGCCCTGGGCGAAGGTGACCGTCGAGCCGTCGACGACCGGGTTGCCGTTGGAGTCTTCCAGGGTCACGGTGACCGTGCAGATGGCGCCCGAGACGAGCGTCAGGCCGCAGGAGGTGTGCGTAACGACGAGCTGGGTGCCGGCGCCCGAGACGACGGTCGTGTCGACCGACGTGGTGGAGGCGGCGACGCCGTCGCCGGAGTCGCTGGCGGTGATCGAGACGGTGCCGTCGGTGACGCCGGTGAGCGTGACGCGGTAGGTGCCGTCGCCGTTGTCGAGGTAGCCGGACTGCGAGACCGTGCCGGTGTCGGAGCCGCCCTGGGCGAAGGTGACCGTCGAGCCGTCGACGACCGGGTTGCCGTTGGAGTCTTCCAGGGTCACGGTGACCGTGCAGATGGCGCCCGAGACGAGCGTCAGGCCGCAGGAGGTGTGCGTAACGACGAGCTGGGTGCCGGCGCCCGAGACGACGGTCGTGTCGACCGACGTGGTGGAGGCGGCGACGCCGTCGCCGGAGTCGCTGGCGGTGATCGAGACGGTGCCGTCGGTGACGCCGGTGAGCGTGACGCGGTAGGTGCCGTCGCCGTTGTCGAGGTAGCCGGACTGCGAGACCGTGCCGGTGTCGGAGCCGCCCTGGGCGAAGGTGACCGTCGAGCCGTCGACGACCGGGTTGCCGTTGGAGTCTTCCAGGGTCACGGTGACCGTGCAGATGGCGCCCGAGACGAGCGTCAGGCCGCAGGAGGTGTGCCTAACGACGAGCTGGGTGCCGGCGCCCGAGACGACGGTCGTGTCGACCGACGTGGTGGAGGCGGCGACGCCGTCGCCGGAGTCGCTGGCGGTGATCGAGACGGTGCCGTCGGTGACGCCGGTGAGCGTGACGCGGTAGGTGCCGTCGCCGTTGTCGAGGTAGCCGGACTGCGAGACCGTGCCGGTGTCGGAGCCGCCCTGGGCGAAGGTGACCGTCGAGCCGTCGACGACCGGGTTGCCGTTGGAGTCTTCCAGGGTCACGGTGACCGTGCAGATGGCGCCCGAGACGAGCGTCAGGCCGCAGGAGGTGTGCGTAACGACGAGCTGGGTGCCGGCGCCCGAGACGACGGTCGTGTCGACCGACGTGGTGGAGGCGGCGACGCCGTCGCCGGAGTCGCTGGCGGTGATCGAGACGGTGCCGTCGGTGACGCCGGTGAGCGTGACGCGGTAGGTGCCGTCGCCGTTGTCGAGGTAGCCGGACTGCGAGACCGTGCCGGTGTCGGAGCCGCCCTGGGCGAAGGTGACCGTCGAGCCGTCGACGACCGGGTTGCCGTTGGAGTCTTCCAGGGTCACGGTGACCGTGCAGATGGCGCCCGAGACGAGCGTCAGGCCGCAGGAGGTGTGCCTAACGACGAGCTGGGTGCCGGCGCCCGAGACGACGGTCGTGTCGACCGACGTGGTGGAGGCGGCGACGCCGTCGCCGGAGTCGCTGGCGGTGATCGAGACGGTGCCGTCGGTGACGCCGGTGAGCGTGACGCGGTAGGTGCCGTCGCCGTTGTCGAGGTAGCCGGACTGCGAGACCGTGCCGGTGTCGGAGCCGCCCTGGGCGAAGGTGACCGTCGAGCCGTCGACGACCGGGTTGCCGTTGGAGTCTTCCAGGGTCACGGTGACCGTGCAGATGGCGCCCGAGACGAGCGTCAGGCCGCAGGAGGTGTGCGTAACGACGAGCTGGGTGCCGGCGCCCGAGACGACGGTCGTGTCGACCGACGTGGTGGAGGCGGCGACGCCGTCGCCGGAGTCGCTGGCGGTGATCGAGACGGTGCCGTCGGTGACGCCGGTGAGCGTGACGCGGTAGGTGCCGTCGCCGTTGTCGAGGTAGCCGGACTGCGAGACCGTGCCGGTGTCGGAGCCGCCCTGGGCGAAGGTGACCGTCGAGCCGTCGACGACCGGGTTGCCGTTGGAGTCTTCCAGGGTCACGGTGACCGTGCAGATGGCGCCCGAGACGAGCGTCAGGCCGCAGGAGGTGTGCGTAACGACGAGCTGGGTGCCGGCGCCCGAGACGACGGTCGTGTCGACCGACGTGGTGGAGGCGGCGACGCCGTCGCCGGAGTCGCTGGCGGTGATCGAGACGGTGCCGTCGGTGACGCCGGTGAGCGTGACGCGGTAGGTGCCGTCGCCGTTGTCGAGGTAGCCGGACTGCGAGACCGTGCCGGTGTCGGAGCCGCCCTGGGCGAAGGTGACCGTCGAGCCGTCGACGACCGGGTTGCCGTTGGAGTCTTCCAGGGTCACGGTGACCGTGCAGATGGCGCCCGAGACGAGCGTCAGGCCGCAGGAGGTGTGCGTAACGACGAGCTGGGTGCCGGCGCCCGAGACGACGGTCGTGTCGACCGACGTGGTGGAGGCGGCGACGCCGTCGCCGGAGTCGCTGGCGGTGATCGAGACGGTGCCGTCGGTGACGCCGGTGAGCGTGACGCGGTAGGTGCCGTCGCCGTTGTCGAGGTAGCCGGACTGCGAGACCGTGCCGGTGTCGGAGCCGCCCTGGGCGAAGGTGACCGTCGAGCCGTCGACGACCGGGTTGCCGTTGGAGTCTTCCAGGGTCACGGTGACCGTGCAGATGGCGCCCGAGACGAGCGTCAGGCCGCAGGAGGTGTGCGTAACGACGAGCTGGGTGCCGGCGCCCGAGACGACGGTCGTGTCGACCGACGTGGTGGAGGCGGCGACGCCGTCGCCGGAGTCGCTGGCGGTGATCGAGACGGTGCCGTCGGTGACGCCGGTGAGCGTGACGCGGTAGGTGCCGTCGCCGTTGTCGAGGTAGCCGGACTGCGAGACCGTGCCGGTGTCGGAGCCGCCCTGGGCGAAGGTGACCGTCGAGCCGTCGACGACCGGGTTGCCGTTGGAGTCTTCCAGGGTCACGGTGACCGTGCAGATGGCGCCCGAGACGAGCGTCAGGCCGCAGGAGGTGTGCGTAACGACGAGCTGGGTGCCGGCGCCCGAGACGACGGTCGTGTCGACCGACGTGGTGGAGGCGGCGACGCCGTCGCCGGAGTCGCTGGCGGTGATCGAGACGGTGCCGTCGGTGACGCCGGTGAGCGTGACGCGGTAGGTGCCGTCGCCGTTGTCGAGGTAGCCGGACTGCGAGACCGTGCCGGTGTCGGAGCCGCCCTGGGCGAAGGTGACCGTCGAGCCGTCGACGACCGGGTTGCCGTTGGAGTCTTCCAGGGTCACGGTGACCGTGCAGATGGCGCCCGAGACGAGCGTCAGGCCGCAGGAGGTGTGCGTAACGACGAGCTGGGTGCCGGCGCCCGAGACGACGGTCGTGTCGACCGACGTGGTGGAGGCGGCGACGCCGTCGCCGGAGTCGCTGGCGGTGATCGAGACGGTGCCGTCGGTGACGCCGGTGAGCGTGACGCGGTAGGTGCCGTCGCCGTTGTCGAGGTAGCCGGACTGCGAGACCGTGCCGGTGTCGGAGCCGCCCTGGGCGAAGGTGACCGTCGAGCCGTCGACGACCGGGTTGCCGTTGGAGTCTTCCAGGGTCACGGTGACCGTGCAGATGGCGCCCGAGACGAGCGTCAGGCCGCAGGAGGTGTGCGTAACGACGAGCTGGGTGCCGGCGCCCGAGACGACGGTCGTGTCGACCGACGTGGTGGAGGCGGCGACGCCGTCGCCGGAGTCGCTGGCGGTGATCGAGACGGTGCCGTCGGTGACGCCGGTGAGCGTGACGCGGTAGGTGCCGTCGCCGTTGTCGAGGTAGCCGGACTGCGAGACCGTGCCGGTGTCGGAGCCGCCCTGGGCGAAGGTGACCGTCGAGCCGTCGACGACCGGGTTGCCGTTGGAGTCTTCCAGGGTCACGGTGACCGTGCAGATGGCGCCCGAGACGAGCGTCAGGCCGCAGGAGGTGTGCGTAACGACGAGCTGGGTGCCGGCGCCCGAGACGACGGTCGTGTCGACCGACGTGGTGGAGGCGGCGACGCCGTCGCCGGAGTCGCTGGCGGTGATCGAGACGGTGCCGTCGGTGACGCCGGTGAGCGTGACGCGGTAGGTGCCGTCGCCGTTGTCGAGGTAGCCGGACTGCGAGACCGTGCCGGTGTCGGAGCCGCCCTGGGCGAAGGTGACCGTCGAGCCGTCGACGACCGGGTTGCCGTTGGAGTCTTCCAGGGTCACGGTGACCGTGCAGATGGCGCCCGAGACGAGCGTCAGGCCGCAGGAGGTGTGCGTAACGACGAGCTGGGTGCCGGCGCCCGAGACGACGGTCGTGTCGACCGACGTGGTGGAGGCGGCGACGCCGTCGCCGGAGTCGCTGGCGGTGATCGAGACGGTGCCGTCGGTGACGCCGGTGAGCGTGACGCGGTAGGTGCCGTCGCCGTTGTCGAGGTAGCCGGACTGCGAGACCGTGCCGGTGTCGGAGCCGCCCTGGGCGAAGGTGACCGTCGAGCCGTCGACGACCGGGTTGCCATAAGCATCCTTCAACGTCGCGGTGACCGTGCAGATGGCGCCCGAGACGAGCGTCGGGCCGCAGCTGGTGGCGAGAGTGATCTGCGAGGCCGAGTTGGAACCGACGGTGACTGAAGTACCAGCCGACGTTGAGGTCTTGTAATTCCCGTCAGAGTTGTACGTGGCGGTGAAGGTGTAGTTGGTTGCCACGTTCTCGGTGATCGAGCACGATCCGTTGCCGGAAGGGTCGAGAATCGCCGAGCAAGTTTGACTGCCATCGGAGACCGTCACCGTTCCCGTCGGTACGCCCATGCCGGGGGCGACGGGAACGACGTTCACGTTGATCAAGATCGGCGAGCCCGCGTCCGGGTCGGGTGACGTTGCGGTGATGGTCGTAGTGGTGCTCGGAATACTCAGCGTGACCGAGTCCACGTTCGAGGTGGCGTTCTTGTAGTTGGCGTCACCCGAGGTGAAGACCGCTTGGGCCGTGTACGGACCGGCCGCGGCGCCGGTGATCGTGCAGGTGAATGTGATCGAAGCACCCGAGGCGGTCGGACCAGCCGGTGTCGGACAGAAGTTGAGCCCACCGGGACCGGTGATCGTCCAGCCGACAGAGCCGGTCGGAGTGATGGTGTTGCCGGTGACGGTCGCGGTGAATACCACGGTCCCGCCGGTCACCAGGCCCGCGACGTTGTCGGTGACGACGTTCGGCGGCGTCGCTGCGCCCACCGTGGCCGAGTCGACGAGTGACGTGGCCCCGGTGTAGTTCGAGTCAGCTGAACTGAATGCGGCTTGAGCGGTGTAGAGGCCGGCAGCGGCGCCGGTGATCGTGCAGGTGAAGGTGATCTGGTTACCCGAACTGATCGGTCCGGCCGCGGCCGGGCAGGCGCTAAGCGCACCGGGACCGGTGATCGTCCAACCGACCGAACCGGTCGGGGTGTACGTGGTGCCGGTGACGGTGGCGGTGAAGATGAGCGTCCCACCGGTCACGAGGCCGGTGACGTTGTCGGTGACCTCGTTGGTCGGCGTCGCCGTACCAACCGTCGCCGAGTCGGTCTTCGACGTGGCGCCGGTGTAGTTGTTGTCGCCCGAGGTGAAGGCTGATTGGGCCGTGTAGAGACCCGGCAACGCGTTGGTGATCGTGCAGGTGAAGGTGATCTGGTTGCCAGAACTGAACGGTCCGGCCGCGGACGGACAGGCGCTAAGCGCACCTGGACCGGTGATGGTCCACACGACCGAACCGGTCGGCGTGTACGTGGTGCCGGTGATCGTGGACGTGAAGATCAGCGTCCCGCCGGTCACAAGACCCGTGACGTTGTCGGTGACAACGTTCGTCGGGGTCGCCGAACCGACGGTGGCCGAGTCCATCGTCGAGGTGGCGCCAGTGTAATTGGAGTCACCGGAGTAGGCGGCGACGGCGGTGTAGAGACCGGGGAGCGCATTGGCGATCGTGCAGGTGAAGGTCGCGGTGTTACCCGAGCCGAACGGACCGGCCGAGGCCGGGCAGACGCTCAGGCCACCGGGACCGGTGATCGTCCAACCGACCGTACCGGTCGGGGCGTAGGTGGTGCCGGTGATGGTGGCGGTGAAGATGAGCGTCCCGCCAGTCACGAGGCCGGTGACGTTGTCGGTGACGACGTTACCCGACGTCGCCGGGACGACCGTCGCCGAGTCGCTACCCGAAGAGACGCCGTACGTGCCGTCTCCGCCATAGTTGGCGGTCGCTGTGTAACTGCCGGCCATAGCGTTGGCGATGGTGCAGGTGTACGTCGAAACGTTGCTCGAGCTGAATGGACCGGCCGGAGATGGACAAAGGTTGAGTCCGCCCGGGCCGGTTATGGTCCACGCAATTGTCCCGGTGGGAGCTGCGGTGGTGCCGGTGACGGTGGCGGTGAAGATCAGGGTGTCGCCAGTGTCGGTCGAGGTGGTGGTGTTGTCGACGACGACAGTGGGCGCAAAGATCTTCACGATCACAAACGGTTCCGGAGAGATGTTGGTCCCCAGACCGGGGCCGGCCGACGTAAACGTCGTGAAGACGTCACCCGCGAGGTTGGCGTCACCCGCGGTCACCGGATTGAGCGCGTTGCCGTAGTTCAAGGTGAACGAGGCACCCGCCAGGCACGCCATGGGGATGAAGATGTCCTGACCAGAGAACGTCAGGGTGCCGAGCGAACAGTTGCCGGAACTGTCGGTGGCCGACGTGTTCAGTGACGTTGGCGCTGTCCAATCGGCGGGCACGTCGACTTCGACCGTGGACCCCGACGGGAATGAGCCAGACCCGGGGGCCGTGAACGTGAAGACCAGTTGGTTGTTCGTCGAGCCGGCCGTGGTCCAGGCGGGTGTCACGGTCATCGTGCCTTGGCCGCTCGTCGCGACCTGCGCCACGTTAACAGTGGGTACCGGCGAAACTGCGGCGGCCGCGCTGCCTGATACCTGCGTCATCGTGGCGAACTGGTCGGTGCCGACGGTCGTGGATGAGACGGAACTTAGGACGATCTCGAACGACGTGCCCGCGGCGCAGGCCATCGTGACGGAGATGTAACCGGGGTCCACCGTCGACGGGACATTCAGTGCGCCCGGAGTACATGTTCCGGCGACAAGCGTCGTGTTGCCCGTAGTCGGGGTCGTCCAGTCATTCGGCACCGTGATCTGAACCGAGGAGTTTGCAGGGAATGACGCGTTTGCCGGTGCGGTGAACGTCATCGTTAGCGTCTGCTGTGTGCCGACGATCACGGTGCTCGGCGATATCGTCAACGTCCCCTGGCCACTGACGGCCACGGCGGGGCTCACCACGAGCGACGCCGCGGTTGACGTTGACGTCGCATACGCCGCGTTGCCACCGGACGAGGACGGGGTAGCGGGCTCGAAGACCGCGGTGATCGAGAACGTGCCGGCTCCGAGGGTTGAGCCGCCGAGGGCGCAACTGAAGCTGGCGGTGATGCCGCTGCCGCCGCTGAGCGGCGAAGTGCAAACGAGTGTTGCGCCGGCGTAGACGTTAACCGTCCCGAGCGGGTAGCCGTCACCGGCCACGCCGGTTACGGTTCCGGTGAATGTCTGGTTTTCGAGGCCGTAGACGACGGGCGTCGTCACGGCGTTGAGCGTGGTCGTGGTCGCGGCGGTGGCAACAGTGATGACCACCGTCTGGGCCGTGGAGTTCGACGTGGCGTAGCTGTAAAGGGCATTGGACGACGAGGACGAAGCGGGAGCGAAGACGGCCGTGACCGAGTACGAGCCCACGCCGAGGCCGTTCGCACCGAGTGCGCAGCTGTAGTTGGCTGTCGGATCAACGCCGCCGCCGAGGACCGAGGTGCACACCAACGTGCCGTTGGCCCACACGCTGACCGAGCCGATCGGGTAGCCGTCGCCCGACACTCCCGTAACGGTGCCCGAGAACGTCTGGGTCTCGGCGTTGTAGACGACGGGCGAGGTCACCGAATTGAGCGTCGTGGTCGTCGAGTTGGACCCCGAGCTCGCGACCACGACCTGGGTGATTGTGTTGGCCGAGCCTAGGTAGAGGGTGCCGGTGGTCGTTCCTGAGTACGTCGCGACGATCGTGTGACTCGAGGCCGTCGAGTAGACATTCGCCAGGACCGAGCAAGTGGCGACACCAGAGCTGTTGAGTCCGACGGTGGCGCAGAGAGTGGAGCCGTTGTCGGTGAAGGTCACGGTGCCGAGGGCGTTGACGGCCACGCCGCCCGTTGTCACCGTGGCGGTGTACGTGACAGCCCCATTCACAGTGGACGGGTTGGTCGAAGACACGAGGGCTGTCGAGGTGGGAGCGGAATTCTGCGGCGGCGCCGAACCGCTATTGCCGAAGTCCTGCTGGATCGACGACGATGAGACCTGGAAGGCGCTCGTGCCCGAGTAGGTGGCGACGACGGGGAAAGCGCCCGGCCCACCCGGGGTGAGCGTTGCGTTGCACGTCGCCACGCCAGATGAGCTCAACGGGATTGCGGTGCAGCCCGAGATGGCGCTGCCGTTGAACGTGAAGGTCACGGACCCCGCGGCGTTGACGGCCACGCCGTTCGAGGTCACGGTGGCGGTGAAGGTGATGCCGTAGTTACTCGTGCAACGTGTGCAGTTGATGTAGGGATTGGTTCCCGAAACGAGAGTCGTGAGGGTGGCGGCGGTCGTCGTCGCGTTGTTCACGACCTGGGCGAGCGACGCTGAGAGCGCCGAGGCGGCGTAGGTCGTCGAGCCGAGGTACTTGGCGGTGATTGTGTGGGTCCCGGTCGAACTGTAGGTCGGGACGACGCAGGAGGCGACGCCCGAACCGTTGATGGAGACGCCGGAGGTCCCGCCGCACGACGCGATGGCGGTTCCACCGTCGAAGAACTCGATGGAGCCGGTTGCCGGGTGGACCGCGCCGGAGCTCACGGTGGCGGTGTAGGTGACGGACTGACCGACGACCGAGGGGTTGACACTGGAGACGACCACGGTCGTTGTGGGTCCGGCGCTGACGACCTGAGCTAGCGACGCTGAGAGCGGTGAGGCGGCGTAGGTCGTCGAGCCGAGGTACTGGGCGGTGATGGTGTGAGTCCCGGGCACGGCGTAGGTATTCGCCGCGATCGCGCACGAAGCGACCCCGGATCCGCTAACCGCGACGCCTGAGGTCCCGCCGCACGAGGCAATCGCGACGCCCCCGTCGAAGAACTCAACGTTGCCGGATCCCGGGTGGAGCGCGCCGGAACTGACGGTCGCGGTGTATGTCACGGCCTGATTGACGGTCGAGGGGTTGACGCTGGTGATGAGCGCGGTCGTAGTCGACGGGGCACCCGAAGCCTGGACGATCTGGTTGATCGACGCCGACGTGGGTGATGCGGCGAAGTTCGCCGAGCCGAGGTACTTGGCGGTGATGGTGTGCGAGCCAGCGGCGGTGTAGGTGTTCACCGGAATTGTGCAGGTGGCGACGCCGGAGCCGTTGACGGTGACGCCCGCGGTCCCGCCGCACGACGCGATAGCGGTCGCGCCGTCGAAGAACTCGACGTTGCCCGTCGCCAGGGTGCCCGAACCGGGACTGTTCACGGTGACGGTGCCCGTGTAGATCACGGAGGCGTTGACGAGGGAGGGTGAGCCCGAGCTCGACACGACCACCGTCGTCGTGGCGGCCGCGTTCACGACCTGGGTGATCGACGCCGACACCGCCGAGACGTTGTAATTGGCCGAACCGAGGTACTGGGCGGTGATGGTGTGCGAGCCGGGCGCGGCGTAGGTCGGCACGACACAGATCGCGACCCCGGAGCCGTTCACGGTGACGCCCGCCGCTCCATTGCACGTGGCGATCGGGGTTCCGCCATCGAAGAACTCAATGTTGCCGGTCGGCGGGTTGCCGGTACTGGGACTGGAGGCCGAGGCGGTGGCGGTGTAGGTGACGGACTGGCCGACGACCGAGGGCGTGCCGGTCGTGGACACGACCACCGTCGTCGTGGCCGCCGCGTTCACGACCTGGGTAACGGGAGACGAGAGGGCTGACGCATTGAAGCTCGAAGAACCGAGGTACTTGACCGTGATGGTGTGCGAGCCGGTCGCGGTGTAGGTGATCACGCAGGTGGCGACCCCGGAGCCGTTGACGGCGACGCCCGTCGACCCGCCGCAGGAGGCGATGGCGGTCCCTCCGTCGAAGAACTCGATATTGCCGGTCGGCGGGTTGCCCGAGCCGGGACTACTCGCTGACGCCGTGGCGGTGTAGGTAACGGGCTGGCCGACCACGGAGGGGTTGGCGCTCGAGACGACCGCTATAGCCGTATTAGTCGGATTCACGACCTGGGTGAGCGGCGAGGAGAGGGCCGACGCGGGGAAGCCCGATGATCCGAGGTACTGGGCCGTAATTATGTGCGAGCCACTCGTGGTGTAGGTATTGGTGGCGATCACGCAGGTGGCCTGACCAAAACCGTTGACGGCGAGGCCAGAAGTACCTCCGCACGCGGTGATGGCGGTCCCGCCATCGAAGAACTCGATGTTGCCGGTCGTTGGCGTGCCGGATCCGGAGCTGACGGTGCCCCGGTAGGACACGGACTGACCGACGACCGACGGGTTTCCGTTCGACGCGAGCGTCGTGGTCGTAGCGCCGGCCACGTTTTGGGTGAGCGTTGTTGACGTCGACGTCGCGTAGGTGGTCGAGCCGAGGTACTGGGCCGTGATGGCGTGCGAACCGGCCGAAGTGTAGGTACTGGCCGGAATCACGCAGGTGGCGACTCCCGAGCCATTAACGGCGACGCCCGTAGCGCCGTTACACGACGAGATGGCGGTTCCGCCGTCGAGGAACTCGATGTTGCCGATCGGCGTGCCTGAGGTGGAGCTGACGGTGCCGGTGTAGGTGACGGACTGGTTCACCGTCGAGGGATTGACGCTCGACACGACCGTCGTGGTGGTGCCGATGCGGTTCACGACTTGGGTGAGCGGCGCCGACGCGCCCGAGGCGGCGAAGTTCGCCGAGCCGAGGTACTGGGCCGTAATGGTGTGCGAGCCAGTCGTGGTGTAGGTGTTAACAGGGATATTGCACGTGGCGACCCCGGAGCCGTTGACGGCGACGCCGCTGGTCCCACCGCACGAGGCGATCGCGGTCCCGCCGTCGAGGAACTCGATGTTGCCAGTTGTTGGGGTTCCCGAACCGGGACTGGCGACGGTGACGGTGCCCGTGTAAGTAACCGCTTGGTTGATAACCGACGGGTTGGTGCCGGAGGCGACCGCGGTGTTCGTGCTGGCCATGCCGACGACCTGGACGATCGGGGAGGAGGCGGCTGACGCCGCGTAATTGGTGGTACCGAGGAACTTGACGGTGATCGTGTGCGAGCCGACCGAGGTATACGTCGTTGGCGTGCAGACAGCCTGGCCGAACCCGTCGACGGCGATGCCGGTGGTCCCGCCGCACGAAGTGATGGCGTTCCCGCCGTCGAGGAACTCGATGTTGCCGGTGGTCGGGGTGCCCGTACCCGGACTCACGACCGTGACGGTGGCCTGATACGTGACGGACTGGCCGACCACCGAGGGGTTGCCGTTGGAGATGACCGCGGTCGTGGTGGCGTTGTCCACGACCTGGGTAATCGCCGCGGACACGGCCGACGTGTTGTAGTTGATGCCGTCAACGTACTGGGCGGTGATGGTGTGGGACCCCGGGGTGCTGTAGGTGTTGGTCGGGATCACGCAGGTAGCGACTCCCGAGCCATTGACGGCAAGTCCTGTAGAACCGTTACATGAGGCGATCGAGGTTCCACCGTCAAAGAACACGATGGTGCCGGTTGGACTACCCGAGCCCGGGCCGTTGACCGTGACCGTACCGGTGTAGGTGACGGACTGGTTGATTATCGAGGGGGTCCCCGTAGCCGATACGACCACAGTCGTGGTGTTGGCCGCGTTCACGACCTGGGTGATGGGAGACGACAGAGGCGACGGGCTGAAGCCGTTCGACCCCGTCGATCCGAGGTACTGAGCCGTGATGGTGTGAGACCCGGCTGTGTTGTAGATGTTGGCCGCGATCACGCAGTTGACAATCCCGCCCGTGTTAACTGCGAGGCCCAAAGACCCGCCACACGACGTAATCGGTGTCACTCCGTCGAAGAACTCGACGTTGCCGGAGTTGGGGGTACCAGATGCCGAACTGACGGTGGCCTGATATGTGACGGTCTGGCCGACAACCGACGGGTTGGCGCTCGAGGTGACCGTGGTGAGAGTGACGTTGACCCTCTGGGTGAGCGTCGCCGACGTCGACGGCCCGTAGAGGGTGCCGGATGTGGTGCCCGAGTAGATGGCGACGATGGGGTGCGAGCCCGACGCGGCGTAGGTCGCGGGGGTGCAGGTGGCGACCCCGGCGGTCAGGGCCTGCGTGCCGCAGCCGGTGATCGTGGTGCCGTTGTCGGTGAAGTTGACCGTTCCGGTGCTGGTCGGACCCCCCGACACGGTCGCGGTGTAGGTGACCGACTGATTGACGGTCGAGGGGTTGACCGAGGAGACCACCGCCGTGGTGGTGGCGGTGCCGACGTACTGGTTGAAGGTCGCCGACGTCGACGGCCCGTAGAGAGTGCCGGTGGAGGTGCCCGAGTAGGTGGCGACGATGGGGTGCGTGCCCGACGTGGTGTAGGTGTTGGCCGCGATCACGCAGGTGGCGGCGCTACCGGTCAGGGATCGTCCACTGCACCCGGTGATCGTGGTGCCGTTGTCGGTGAAGGTCACGGTTCCGGTGGTGGTCGGACCCCCGGACACGGTCGCGGTGTAGGTGACGGCCCCGTTGACGGCCGACGGGTTGGCGCTCGAGATGACCACCGTGGTCGTGGCGGCGCCCACCGTCTGGGTGAGCGTCGCCGACGTCGACGCGGCGTAGAGGGTGCCGGATGTGGTGCCCGAGTAGATGGCGACGATGGGGTGCGAGCCCGACGCGGCGTAGGTCGCGGGGGTGCAGGTGGCGACCCCGGCGGTCAGGGCCTGCGTGCCGCAGCCGGTGATCGTGGTGCCGTTGTCGGTGAAGTTGACCGTTCCGGTGCTGGTCGGACCCCCCGACACGGTCGCGGTGTAGGTGACCGACTGATTGACGGTCGAGGGGTTGACCGAGGAGACCACCGCCGTGGTGGTGGCGGTGCCGACGTACTGGTTGAAGGTCGCCGACGTCGACGGCCCGTAGAGAGTGCCGGTGGAGGTGCCCGAGTAGGTGGCGACGATGGGGTGCGTGCCCGACGTGGTGTAGGTGTTGGCCGCGATCACGCAGGTGGCGGCGCTACCGGTCAGGGATCGTCCACTGCACCCGGTGATCGTGGTGCCGTTGTCGGTGAAGGTCACGGTTCCGGTGGTGGTCGGACCCCCGGACACGGTCGCGGTGTAGGTGACGGCCCCGTTGACGGCCGACGGGTTGGCGCTCGAGATGACCACCGTGGTCGTGGCGGCGCCCACCGTCTGGGTGAGCGTCGCCGACGTCGACGGCCCGTAGAGGGTGCCGGATGTGGTGCCCGAGTAGATGGCGACGATGGGGTGCGAGCCCGACGCGGCGTAGGTCGCGGGGGTGCAGGTGGCGACCCCGGCGGTCAGGGCCTGCGTGCCGCAGCCGGTGATCGTGGTGCCGTTGTCGGTGAAGTTGACCGTTCCGGTGCTGGTCGGACCCCCCGACACGGTCGCGGTGTAGGTGACCGACTGATTGACGGTCGAGGGGTTGACCGAGGAGACCACCGCCGTGGTGGTGGCGGTGCCGACGTACTGGTTGAAGGTCGCCGACGTCGACGGCCCGTAGAGAGTGCCGGTGGAGGTGCCCGAGTAGGTGGCGACGATGGGGTGCGTGCCCGACGTGGTGTAGGTGTTGGCCGCGATCACGCAGGTGGCGGCGCTACCGGTCAGGGATCGTCCACTGCACCCGGTGATCGTGGTGCCGTTGTCGGTGAAGGTCACGGTTCCGGTGGTGGTCGGACCCCCGGACACGGTCGCGGTGTAGGTGACGGCCCCGTTGACGGCCGACGGGTTGGCGCTCGAGATGACCACCGTGGTCGTGGCGGCGCCCACCGTCTGGGTGAGCGTCGCCGACGTCGACGCGGCGTAGAGGGTGCCGGATGTGGTGCCCGAGTAGATGGCGACGATGGGGTGCGAGCCCGACGCGGCGTAGGTCGCGGGGGTGCAGGTGGCGACCCCGGCGGTCAGGGCCTGCGTGCCGCAGCCGGTGATCGTGGTGCCGTTGTCGGTGAAGTTGACCGTTCCGGTGCTGGTCGGACCCCCCGACACGGTCGCGGTGTAGGTGACCGACTGATTGACGGTCGAGGGGTTGACCGAGGAGACCACCGCCGTGGTGGTGGCGGTGCCGACGATGAGGGTAAATGTCTGAGTGGCGGTCGGGCTCACGCCATTGGAAGCATTGAGACAGAAGATGTAGGTTCCGGCCGGAGTGACACTGGTGCTGGTGATCGTTCCCGAAGAACCTGAGGTGTAGTTCAGCGCCAGGCCGGTGCCAGCGAGCGAGGTCGCGACACACGCGCCAAAGTTGGCGTCGGTGATGGAAGTAACGGTCGGGGTCCCAGTCGTTGTGATTGTAAAGCTGCCCGCCGTCCCAGTTGCGAACGAGCTGTTGATGCCACTCGTGATTGTCGGGGCTACGGGGTTTTGGACGACGAGTGAACCTGTACCTGTATTCGTGGAGTCAGGCGTACCCGTGCAGTTGTTGGTGGTGTACCTGTTCGCCGTGACCGTAAACGGGTAAGTACCACTCGCGGTCGATCCCGTGGTGGTGATCTTTGCATTATTGAATACGTAGTTCTGCGAACCATTCTGAACTACGCAACCCGCCGTTGGCGAACCGTCGGCGGTGTCGACGAACGCGGCTCCCGTTGGAAGAGAGGAAGTAACGGAGAGTTTTACGTAATCGGTAGGGTGAGAAGTTGTATCGGGAACCGTAATCGGGGAGAATGTTGCGGTACCTCCCGGTGTGACAGACGTAGGCGACTGTGCTGGAACAGTAAAACCGTTCAGTGATGCCGACGCAACGCCGATGCCGAAGAAGGTCGACATCGCAGCAGCAAGGACAATTGTTGGTAAGGCGGCGCGACAAACCCTGTTGAACGATTTCACGATGTTCACCACGTCCTCTGAATCATTGATGAGTAGTTACTGGATGCCGGAAGCGCGTCCTTCGTAGTGGACTTATCCATGGACGAGTTCGAAAAAATCGATTCGTTGATGTTTAAGTAATGACCAAGTTCGGCGGCCATTGAATTGCCAGAGATGCTGGCGCGTACGAAAAGGTCACGAAGTGTGAATGAATTTGTTACGGGCGAACACGTAGGAGAAAATTGTCCGCCGAGAGGCGAACCCGTGGTGATCAACACTTCAGTCCCCATTCCGCCCCTGCGAGTTGAATTTCTACAAGAAACTTTCCCCGTTGTCAAATGGTTGTGATTGACGAGTGAGCCCGTAGAGATACATTTTGAAAGAAAATGCAGTAATTACTGTGAAAACTTCTCCGAAATGAACAAAAAAATACGGGACGTCGAGGCCTAAAATCACCCTCGAAAATTCAGGGCGATGCGTCTTTCGAGATACCTCCGCTGAGCAAACTGCAGACCTCCGCCGGCATGAACCAAAAGACACGTGCAAAAAACAGTCTCGAAGAAGAATCCGTTCACGAAACGCGGCTGGATCGTCGGCTTTCGAACGGCATCTCTTCAGAGGAGTCGCCGGTTGGATAACCATTACGCCAAGTGTCCCGTGAAACCTGCGGTGTACCGCCTGTTTCAGTGACGACTCAGTTAAAGAATCCCACCCATTTGAAATCGATGCTCGAAGCAGTGCGCGGCGCCGATATCGCCCCGCCATCGTCGTCGCAGGCCATGCGACCGTGGTCAATGCGAATGGCCTGGCCGTCCCTTCCCTCCCGAGTGAGAGCGACACGTTGATGTGCGGATTTGGCGCGGCGAGTAGACCGAACGAGTCATTTTGGTCTCCGAGGGGCAACGCACTGGTAAGGGTTACCGAATCCGATCGAGCTTTTCTCATCCGGTCATAGGCTGGTGTCGTACAGTTGAGACTTTCGTCCGACGGTGCACGGAGGCGGCACATGACTGAAGCCAGTTCTCCGAATCACTCCGTCCCTTGGCTCATCCAAGGTGGCATGGGCATCGCCATATCCGGGTGGCCCTTGGCGAGGGCGGTCTCGAGACTGGGTCAGCTGGGCGTCGTGTCGGGAACGGCCATCGACAACGTCTTCGTGCGACGTCTGGAGGACCACGGGATCGACGCGGACCTTCAAAAGGCCCTCGACGGATTCCCCGCTCAACGGGTCGTTGACGACATCGTTGGGAAGTTCGGTTCGCGTCGGCGAACCGGATCCGCGCCGTACCGAGACCTGCCGGCGTTAACGCAACACAGTTCGGGCCGGCCCATCGACGCCATCGTGCTGGCGTCGTTCATCGAAGTGACGCTCGCCAAAATGGGTCACGACGGTGACGTCGGCATCAACCTGCTCACCAAGGTCCAACTCCCGACCGCCGCCGCGCTCTGCGGCGCGATCCTCGCCGGAGTCGATTACGTCATGATGGGCGCCGGCGTTCCCACTCATATTCCTGGTGTCCTGGAGCAACTCACGCGCGGCGAACCGGTCGTTCTTCCACTGAGCGTGACGGGGGCGTCGAGTGATCACCCGAGCACCTCTCTCCCCTTCGATCCAACTCCCTACCTGGGTTCCGCCACGCTCACTCGACCGAAGTTCGTGGGCATCGTCTCGTCGCACGTGCTTGCGGCCGCGCTCGCCAAGCGAAGCAACGGTCCGGTTGACGGGTTTGTCGTCGAACGTCCGACGGCCGGAGGTCACAACGCTCCCCCTCGCGGCGCGTTCGAAGTTGACGACGAGGGCAACCCACAGTACGGAGAGCGCGACGTCGTCGACTTCGACGCGCTGGCCAGTCTCGGGAAGCCGTTCTGGATCGGTGGGGGCATCACGTCGCCGGAACTGGTGCGCGCGGCCTTCACCCTCGGCGCCAGCGGCGTCCAGGTGGGCACGCTTTTCGCCTACTGCGACGAATCAGGAATGGATCCCGACCTCCGTCGTCGCGTCCTCCACGAGTTGAAGACGGGATCGGTGAACGTAAAGACGTCGCTGCGGGCATCGTCGACCGGCTATCCCTTCAAGGTCGCCGAGGTGAGCGCCACGATCTCCGAAGCCGATGTCTACGCCGAACGTGATCGAAAGTGTGATTTGGGCTACCTGCGTGAGGCCTACCTCGCGCCCGACGGCTCGACGGGCTACCGCTGCGCTGCGGAGCCGGTCGGGGCCTACGTCCGCAAGGGTGGTCCCCCCGGGGTGACCGACGGGTCCACGTGCCTCTGCAACGGGCTCATGTCGACCTGCGGGCTCGGTCAATACCGGGCCGACGGGCGTCGCGAGCCGCCGGTCGTGACGAGCGGTGACTACATCAACGACATCCGTCAACTGCTCGTTGGCCGAGAGAGCTACAGCGCCCGTGACGTTCTCGATCACCTGGAGGCCGGTGTCGGCCCGGTGCCCGCGGCAGAAACTCAGTCGCCCGTCGTCCTCGCTCCATGATCCTGGAGATGGCCCGCAGTGAGATTGAGGCGTTCTTGCTCTCGCAGAAGGTCGGTCGCCTGGGCTGTCACGTCGGGGGTGAGACCTACGTCGTGCCCGTGATCTACGGGTGGGACGCGGACTGCTTTTACGTCCTCACCACCGAGGGTAAGAAGGTCGAAATGATCCGAGAGAACGGGCGCGTCTGTTTTGAAGTCGACGAATACCTCCCCAGTGGTGGATGGCGAAGTGTCATCGCCCAGGGAGTCTTCGAAGAGCTGGAAGGGGAAAACGCCGCGCGGGCCGTGCAAATCATCACAGAACGCGTTTCGGCCAATCGCGAGGCCGAGAGCGCACGCCCGCGCGGGGACGGGAGCCCGCCGATCGCTTTTCGCGTTCGAACGACCGAGGTCACCGGGCGAAAGGTCGAGGTCCCGTCGTAGTGGCGGGTTACGGCTAAACCGCCAGCGCCTGGCTCACTCGGACGCAGCCCGGGTCAGAGGCCAGGGGATTCCCGTACATTGCGAAGGCGCGCGATCGCGAGCCGCCGCACAGATCCGAATGCTCGCAGTATCCGCACGGGCCTTCGAACCGTGCCGAGCGGATCGATCGCAGCAGCTCATTCTCGCGATAGACGTCGATCAACGAGCTCTCTCGGACGTTGCCAAGAGTGATGGGCAGGAATCCCGAGGGATAGATATCGCCGTTCGCTCCCACGAAGATGATGCCTTTGCCGTCACGGGTGGCGGCGCTCGGTGCGCGTACGGGCGCCGAACTCTCCCCGAGCAACTCGACCAAGCGGGCGCGGAGAAATCCGTACAAAGAGTCCGAATCGTTTACCGGTCGGGATTTGACGCCGTCCGCGCGTTCTCGGGCGACGCGCCGAAAGAACGGGGCCTCGACGGTGCGAACCGTGAACCCGTATCGAGAGGCGTCGACCAAGAAGTGGCACACGTCCTCGTTCTCCTGCGCCGAGGTGGCCGTGACGTCCAAGCCCCGCCCGGTAGTGATCAGAAAGAACACCTCCCACACATTGACCTCGAGATCGACCAAGAGCTTGGCCACGTCGGCCAACTCTCGGACGTTGGAGGGCATGACGGTGGTGTTTATCTGCGTCGCGAAGCCGTTTTCGCGAAGTCGGGTGATGGCCTGGATCGTGGAGTCGAAGTGTCCGGGGATGCCCCGGACCGCGTCATGGGTGAAAGGCGATGCTCCATCCAGGCTGAGCGAGGCACTCTTGACGCCCGCCTCGCGCAGCGATTGGAGGGTGGAATCTGTGAGGCGGGGCGTCACGGAGGGGGCGATCGCCACGGGCACGTTCACCGAACGGGCGTACGAAGCGAGCTCCACGATGTCCGAGCGCATCAGACAGTCGCCGCCGGTGAGGACAAGAATAGGTCGTGGGGCGCCTATCAGGGCCAGTGAGTCGATCAGCCGCCGGCCCTCGCTGGTGGTCAGCTCGTCCGGCGCTCCGACCAACTGCGCGTCGGCTCGACAGTGGAAGCAGGCCAGTTGACAGGCCTTGGTCATTTCCCAAAAGACGAGTAGCGGCCGTTGGTCGAACTGCCCTCTGGCGGAACCGTGATGCTTCAGATCGGTCACGAAACCTACCTCGCTGCGCCCCCCGAGCGAATCTCGGCCACCGCGTATTCAGCCTAGATTTGGGGACTCCGCCCGTCGTAGGACGAAAGTCACTTCATGCGGCGCCTCTCCGCGAAGCCACTGGTTCAGTCTCCCGAGGTGAATGAAATTCAAAGGGTGCGTCAAGCAATCTCTGCGAGACTTTTGTTGCCCCTTCGTGATGATTTCGAGTCCGTTTGACTGACGTCACCATAGGATGACTGGCCAAAAGTTCCGCTAGCCACAATGTCGGGAGACTTAGCATGCACTCCGCCTTGCGCCAACGATTGAGCCGCGTCTTGCAACGATTTGACGAGATGATCTCGCACGTCGCCACCGTGGCGGCGGTCTCTGTCGTGCTTGTCACTTTCATTGTCTCGCTCGCCATCGCGGGATTTCCCATGAAGTGGCAGACCGGCTTCTCCACGGTTTCCAGCGCCATTGTGATCGTGCTGCTCTTCGCCGCGAAACACACACAAGATCGACAGCAGACGGCGTTGCAGTTGAAGTTGGATGAACTCATCCGCTCGATCCCGGCGGCCGACGATCACCTCGTGCAGATTGAACGGGCGGACGAGAAGGAACTCGTCGAGCGCAAACTGGATCAGATTGAGGTGCACGAGTCACTTCGGGACGCAGCCAGCGATGAAGATCGGTCAACGGGCGAATCCACGTAAGGTCATCGGACGACGGCACTCGTCGACCAGAGTCAGCCACCGACCGCGGCCGCTCGCACGGACTAGCGAAGGTCGAACCGATCGAGATTCATCACCTTGCGCCACGCCGCGACGAAATCGAGCACGAACTTGTCCTGCGCGTCGTCACTGGCGTAGACCTCGGCGATGGCGCGTAACTGGGAGTTCGAGCCGAACACCAGGTCGACGCGTGTACCCGTCCACCGGAGTTCGTTCGTCCGGCGGTCGCGGCCCTCGAACGTCGCCTCGGCCGAGGACGTCGCCTCCCACTTCGTGCCCATGTCGAGCAGATTGACGAAGAAGTCGGTTGTCAGCGCCTCCGGTCGTTTCGTGAAGACCCCGAAGTCCGATCCGCGGAAGTTGGCGTTCAGCACCCGCATCCCGCCCACGAGCACCGTCATCTCCGGGGCGCTCAGGGTCAGGCGCTGGGCGCGCTCGACGAGGAGTTCCTCGGCCGATCGCCGGTGGCCGTCTCGCAGGTAGTTGCGGAACCCGTCGAAGGTCGGTTCCAGCACGGCGAAGGACTCTTCGTCGGTGTCCTCCTGGAGCGCGTCCGTGCGACCGGGCGTGAAGGGAACCGCGACCTCGTGTCCGGCGTTCTTCGCGGCTCGCTCGACGGCGGCGCATCCGCCGAGCACGATGAGGTCGGCCAGCGAGACGTACGCCTCGCCGTGAGACTCGTGGAAGGCACTCTGGATGCCCTCGAGGGTTCGCAGCACCATCGTCACTTCGGCCGAGTCGTTGACCTCCCAATCTTTCTGGGGTGCCAGTCGAATACGGGCGCCGTTGGCGCCTCCGCGCTTGTCGGTGCCGCGGAAGGTCGCGGCCGAGGCCCACGCCGTGGCGACCAGTTGGGACACGCTCAGACCCGAAGCGAGGATCAACTCCTTCAGCTCGGCGATCTGCGTCGCGCCGATTGGCTCGTGCGTCGCCTCGGGGACCGGGTCTTGCCACAGCTGGGGTTCCGCCGGCACCGACGGACCGAGGCTGCGCGAACGCGGTCCCATGTCGCGGTGCGTCAACTTGTACCAGGCTTTGGCGAAGGCGAGTTCGAACTGGTCGGGGTGCTCGTGGAATCGCTTCGAGATCGGTTCGTAGATCGGGTCCAGGCGAAGCGCGAGGTCGGTCGTGAACATGACCGGGGCGTGGCGCTTCACGGGATCGTGCGCGTCCGGCACGGTGCCCGCACTTCCGCCGTCCTTGGGCGTCCACTGCGTCGCGCCGGCCGGGCTCTTGGTCTGCTCCCACTCGTGACCGAAGAGGGTGTCGAAGTAACTGTTGTCCCACTTGACGGGGCTCGGCGTCCATGCGCCTTCCAGTCCGCTCGAGATCGTGTCGCCGGCGTTGCCCGCGCCAAAACTGCTCTTCCAGCCCAGTCCCTGCTCGGCGAGTCCGGCGGCTTCCGGTTCGGCGCCGACGAGTTCGGTCGGGTCAGCCGCGCCGTGGGCCTTGCCGAAGGTGTGACCGCCGGCGATCAGGGCGACCGTCTCTTCGTCGTTCATGGCCATGCGACGGAACGTCTCGCGAATGTCGACCGCAGCGGCCAGCGGATCGGGCGTGCCGTTCGGACCTTCGGGGTTCACGTAGATGAGCCCCATCTGGACCGCGCCGAGCGGCCTCTGCAGTTCGCGCTCCCCGCTGTAGCGCTCGTCGCCGAGCCACACGTCCTCCGGTCCCCAGTAGATACTCTCGTCCGGTTCGAAGACGTCTTCGCGTCCGCCGGCGAATCCGTAGGTCTTCATGCCCATCGACTCGAGCGCCAGCGTGCCGGCCAGGATCATCAGGTCGGCCCAGGAGATCTTGCGACCGTACTTCTGCTTGATCGGCCAGAGCAGCCGACGCGCCTTGTCGAGACTGACGTTGTCGGGCCAACTGTTGAGCGGGGCGAAGCGCTGGGTGCCCGACGCGCCACCCCCACGTCCGTCGTGGATGCGGTACGTGCCCGCGCTGTGCCAGGCCATGCGGATGAAGAACGGGCCGTAGTGTCCGTAGTCCGCCGGCCACCACTCCTGCGAGGCCGTCATCAGCGCCATCACGTCCTTCTTCACGGCGTCCAGGTCGAGGCTCAGGAACTCCTCGGCGTAATTGAACGACGGGTCCATCGGATTACCCCGCGCCGAGTTGCCTTCGAGCGGCTTGAGCTTGAGCTGATTGGGCCACCAGTCTTGGTGCGTTCGTCGCCCCGACGGTGTGGCGTCAAATCCGTCCGAGACCGGGCACTGGTCTTCGCTGTCCATTGTTCTCTCCTGTGGGTTGGCCGTGAATCATGCATCAGCGTAACGAGTTCGCTTGACGCTCCGCCACGCACATAATGACCTCGATCTGAATTTTTTCGTAAGACGTGCGTCTTCGCAATCTCCGAATCACGACGCCGACAACGTGACGATCATTCTCTGCTGGATGCGCCGAGTGAACATTTCGCGAACGATACGTTTCTGCTTGTCGCGAAGCACGGGGAACTGACGCGGAAGGACGTAACCCGACACGTCACGAAGATATTTGTCATTTGCGGCTCCGCCGGAGCTCGCCAGGGCCGCAGACACATTTGCCCACGGGTCGACGTCGTTTTTGGGGGCTTTTCCCCTTATTCCAGGGAAAATGAGCTCCATTGGACCAAAAAAGTGGGTCGTGCTACCGTCCTCGGAGTACCAAGGCGGGGGGTCTTGTGGCAATCACCGAACGATTGCGGTGTCGGGCGTCTCGCGCCACGTCACCGTCTCTGCTACGACTCGGACTCGCGACGACGTTCCTCCTCTTGCTCGCCGCGACCCCGGCCAGTGTGGCGAGCGCCTCGTTGGGTTGCAAGAGCGTCGGCTACGCGTGCACCATCGACGGCTACAACGCCACGTCGATGACCGACAACTGGGCCGCCAGGTATTACGGGCAAGACACCAAAGGCGGTATCGGCACTCCCCCGCACAACTGCACTTTGTTCGCCGCGTGGATGCTCGCGCACAACGGACTGCTCGACCCCGGCCACTCGTGGGGCTACGGCGATCAGTGGGGCGTCACGTTGGCCGCCGACACGAACCACACGCCGGCCGTCGGGCGCCATCGCCTGGTACGACGGGGGCTCGATGGGTCACGTCGCCTACGTGGCGCGCGTTAATTGGTCAAATCGCACGGTTTTCCTGGTCTCGGACAACTACGCCGCCGGCAGCGCCGGCTACACGTCGAGTGAGTGGGCGCCCTTCACCGAGCCGACCGGCTACATCCACTTGCGCGACCTCACGTCGCCGTTGCCGTTGGCCGCGCGTCGCATCAAACCTCGTCCGTCGTCGCGCTAAGCAACCACGACGACGATCGCGCTCTCAGATCGCGTAGGCGCAGGACCACTGACTCCAGCCGTCGCGCGCGTACAGCAGTGCCGCCGCGCGCACGTTCAGCACGGGGTTGAAGGCCAGGTTCAGATTCTTCGGGTTCTCGCCGATCATCGCCATGAGGTACTGCTCGGTGCCACCGTCGTTTAGTTGGAACAGGCCGCGGTCGTGCGTGCCGTTACTGTCGAAGCCGATGTCGGTCGTGCGAAACTTGGACTCGCACCAGGCCACGGCCTCGGCGTCGTGCCAGGCCCGGGCGGGAAAGTCCTGATGAATGAGGGTGACCACGTAGCCGTCGCTCGGAGTCGGGTCACTGGTGAAGTCGGCGAGCTCGGCCACGGCTCGAGGTTGGACCTTGGCCCCCGGGACGCGAGCCAGCGACGATTTAATCGCCACGGGGGTACGAGCCGGTGACGATTTAATCGTCACCGCGATGACGCCACGAATCGGGTGTGAGATCGTGGTGGCCGCCGTCGAAGGAGTGGGCAGTGCCGTGAATGAGACGATGAGTGCCAGAGTGCTCATCCAGACCACGGCCTGTGAGTACGCCGGGACGCGTTTCCATCTATCGCGCGCTCGTAACATCTGTAAGCCTCCGCCTAATTTGTGTGGTCGCCCTCGACGACACTTTGAGAACCACTCGGGACTCACGGTCCACGGTTCGAGACCTACCGCCGAGGAAATGGCCCTAGGGGCCACCTCTTGGATGATTCTGCGGAGGAATGACCATTTTAGGTCTGGGGGCCCGAAAAATCCGACTGAAACGGCTTTCGGGGCTCATTTCCGCTGATTTAAAGGTCTCTGGGCGAAAGAATTGTTATTTGAGACGGCCAAAAACCTTCACTTTTTGGGTCTACTCACCATTTCGCCACTTTCGGTCTTCAAGGAGACCGTCGACGACGTTCAACGTGAGGAAAGTTCTTCCAAACAGTCGCGCGCCGAACCCGTCGACGCGATCTCTTCAGCAATTACTTGGGCCGCGATCGCGTACGAACTCTTCGCGAGCACTTCTAGCACCGCCGCGCGGATGCGCGGGACGTCAGTCGATTCGATCGCGCGAAAGCCCGGCTCCGACTTCGAACCGACGTCGACGACGACACCGGCGCCCGCGACGGCGATCAATTGCGCGTTCGTTCGCTGGTCGGCGAACATCGGCACGAAGACGATCGGGAGACCGGCCGCGAGCGCGCCGTAGGTCGTGCCCGAGCCACCGTGGCACAACACCATCGACGCGTAGGGGAAGATCGAGCCCTGAGGGATCCACGACTCGACGACGACGTTCGACGGAACCGCGCCCAGCAGGTGGCGGTTAAATCCCGTCCCGGTGGTGACCAGGACCCGCACGTCCAGGCCCGACAGCGGCCTCAATGCGCCAGGCGGAAGGCCGATTCGGCCGTGTCGAGAGCCGCCGGCGACCGAGCCAAACGTCAAGATAAATCAACGGTTTTGCGCCGTCGGCCCACCGCCCGGGCTCGCCGACCTCGGGTTCCGCGTCACTCGCGGTAGCGCACGGTGTGGGGGAACGGCGACGGATCGAGGCTCACGGGCAGTCGCGAGAGGTATCGGGTCTGGCGAAGGACCTGCTCCATGCCGTCGTTCGAAGTCCTCCAAGATCGAGCGCCACCAGTCCGATGACGCTCCACTCGGTTCGTGCCGTCGAGATCGCGACC
The DNA here is from genome assembly GCA_963703105.1 of uncultured Acidimicrobiaceae bacterium. Lineage (GTDB taxonomy): Bacteria > Actinomycetota > Acidimicrobiia > Acidimicrobiales > RAAP-2 > RAAP-2. The sequence goes on from OY969792.1 coordinate 1,473,276, forward strand.
TGGGCGTGGTCGATCGAGCGCCGGTGCGCCACCACCGCGCCGGCGTAGGCGCACGGCTCACGCATGAATCAGGTCCGGTTGAAAGGCGTCGCAGGCCGACTCGACCGTGGCGAGCATCGCCTCGGTCGAGAGTCGTCCGAAGAACTCTCCGTCCAGGAGTCGCGCCGCCTGCGCGTGCGGCACCCGCGCCGCGCGTCGCCAGAGCTCTTTCGACTTGGTCGGGTCGGGCGGGTCGCTCAGGTAGTGCGCGACGCCTAGTTCTTTTACCTCTTTGGCGAGACTCGGCGGGACGACCACGAAGACCTCGTCGCCGCGTTCTCGCGCGGCCTCGATGAAGGGCACCAGGGGATTGAAGTGGCCCGCCAGGCCCGTCGAAGCAGAGGAGTAGTCGCATCGCTTCGCCATTTTGCCAGTCGCGGCGACGCCGTGCGGCGTGGATTCAGATCAGCTGGAGCCGACGCGAAACCGATCGGCGAGGCCTCTTTCGTGGAAACAGGGCCCGGTGTGCCAGCGCCGCCAGCGCCCCGCCCACGAGGGGCGCCAGGATGAAGAGCCAGACCTGGTGCAGCGACGTGCCCCCGACGATGAGCGCCGGTCCCAGGGCGCGCGCCGGGTTCACCGAGGTCCCGGTGATCGGGATGCCGATGAGGTGGACGGCGGTGAGGGTCAGCCCGATGACCAGACCGGCGGTCGAGGGATTCGCCGTCTTGCTCGTCACGCCGAGGATCACGAAGACGAAGAGCGCGGTGAGGACGACCTCGGCGATGAAGGCGCCGCCGGCGCCGACGTGGATGTAGCTCGCCGAGCCCCACCCGTCGGTACCGAGCCCGGTGGTCGTGCGGTGATAGAGCGGCGAGGTGGAGAACACGCCCCACAGCGCCAGCGCGCCGACGAAGCCACCGATGAACTGCGCGACCCAGTAACTCGCCGCGTCGCGCAGAGAGATCCGTCCGGCGAGCAACGCGCCCAGCGTCACCGCCGGGTTGACGTGACAGCCCGAGATCGGACCGAGCACGTAGGCGAGAGCCAGCAAGGTGAGGCCGAAGGCGAGCGCCGTGGCGACGACGCCGGCGATGAAGCTGCCGCCGTCGGCCTTGAATCCGAAGGTCAGCGTCGCCACGCCCACGGCGAAGAAGACGAGCAGCGCCGTTCCGAGCAGTTCCGCGGCGAACTTGCGAACCATATTCCACCCCCTGGGTAGCCTTCGCCACAGGCTATCCATCGAAGTCGTGGCGCGGAGGTTAGCTCGGATCGACCTTTCGGTCGCCGCGTTCGCACATCTCTTCGAAGCGCTCACGCGAGAAGGCGTAGGAGTACATCGACGCTCGGCACGATCTCGACGTAACGCGCGTCGACCGGCGTCGTCGACCCAGTCCTCCGGTGAGCCGCCGTCGTAGACGTCGGTCCAGTAGTGACGCAGTTCGTCGGCCTCGCCCGGTCCGCCGCGCACGACGCGCGCGTGGCCGTGCACGAAGACCCCGACGTCGTCACCGACGACGTGCGCGGCGCTCAGCGCGCGGTCGACGTTCCAAGTGCCGCGCCTTGATCGACTGCGCGCTCGTCGAGAACCAGAAACGGCCGTGAAGGAAGAGCCCGTCGACGGCCGAGCATCGCGGCTCGCCCTTCGCGGTGACCGTCGCCACGACCAGATGGCGCACGCCCACGAGATACCGGGCGAGGTCGGCGGCCGAGAGTCGGCGATCCGGGCGAGATGATCCCGGTCGAGATGGGCGCCCGCGCGCTCGAACGACGCGCCCAACAGCGCGTCGAGTGACGCGAGCTCCTCGGGGTCTCGAACATCGAAAGAGCATGGCGCACGACGCGTCATCACGTCAACTGGCCGGCGAAGAACGCATCGAGCGGTGCTGCATAATGAGTTGTGCCCCAGAACAGACGCGACCACAGCCTCAATCTCGCGCCGGCGTCGATCGAGGACTACCGCGAGTTGGCCCGTCGCAAGCTCCCCCGTCAGATCTTCGACTACGTCGACGGCGGGGCCTTCGGCGAGATCGACGATGGCCGCGAACCGAGAGGACCTGCGCCGCATCCAGTTTCGCCAGCGGGTCCTGCGCGACGTCTCGACGCGGTCGCTCGCCACCACGGTGCTGGGCGAAGAGATCGCGCTGCCGGTCATCCTCGCGCCCGGTCGGCTTCGGCGGCATGCTGGCTCGACGGGCCGAGGTCCAGGCGGCGAAAGCCGCCGAGCGCGCCGGCATCCCCTTCTGTGAGTCGACGCTGTCGATCTGCGGCGGTCGAAGAGGTCGCGGCCGCGATCACGCGACCGATCTGGTTCCAGCTCTACGTGATGAAGGACCGCAGCTACGCCGAGGACCTGATGGCGCGGGCCCAGGCGGTCGGCTGCACGACGTTGGTCCTGACCGTCGACCTGCCCGTCGTCGGTCAGCGCTACCGCGACGCGCGCAACGGCATCAGCGGGAAGATCCCTCGCACCAAGCGGCTGCGCCGCGGCGCCGACCTCTTCACCCACACCAAGTGGGTGCGCGACGTCGCGCTCGGCGGTCGGCCCCTGACGTTCGGGAACCTCGAGAAGGCGCTGCCCGACGCCAGCGTCCCGGGTGACTTCCAGGCCTGGGTGGCCGGTCAGTTCGACCCGAGCGTGACCTGGGACGACCTCGCGTGGCTGCGCGAGCACTGGCGCGGCAAGATCGCGTTGAAGGGCATCCTCGACCCCGACGACGCGCGCCAGGCGCTCGATCACGGCGCCGACGCCGTCATCGTCTCCAACCACGGTGGTCGCCAGCTCGACGACGTACCCTCGACGCATCCGCTCGCTGCCGGCGATCGCCGAGGCCGTCGGCGACCAGTGCGAGGTGTTGATGGACGGCGGGATCCGCAGCGGCCTCGACGTCGTGAAGGCGATGTCCATGGGGGCGCGGGCCTGCCTGATCGGTCGGGCGTGGGCCTACGCCGTGGCCGCGCGCGGCGAACGCGGGGTCGACCACGTCTTGCGAATCATCCAGTCCGAGATGATGGTCACGCTCGGACTGACCGGGGTGAATGACGTGCGCGACCTCGACCGTACAGTCGTGGTGGAACAGTAAGGCCCCGGGTCCGCCCGACATCACGAAAGCAGAGCCCCATGACCAGCCCCCTCGACGCCCTGGAACTCTCCGTCGACCACCTGCACGCGATCATCGAGGCGATGAGCGAGAGTCAGTACGTCGCGTCGGCCTACCCGACGGAGTGGACGGTCGCCGACGTCATGAGCCACCTCGGCTCGGCGGCCGATCATCTTCAAGCGCGGCATCGACGACTCCCTCGAAGGACGCGAGACGCCGCCGGAGTTCAACCAGTCCGTGTGGGACGTGTGGAACGCCAAGACGCCGCACGCCCAGGTCACCGACGCCCTCGACGCCGACCGAGCCCTCGCTCACCCGGCTGCATCGAGATGACGCCCGAGGAGCGCGGGCGCTACGCCCTGAACCTCGGCCCGATGACCTTCGACTTCGACGCGCGCCGTGCGACTGCGACTCGGCGAGCACGTCTTGCACACCTGGGACATCGAAGAGTCCGTTCGACCAGCACGCGACGCTGCAGCCCGAGGCCGTGCCCGTTCATGTTCGACAACCTCGAACTCCTCGTGCGCTTCAGCCGCCAAGCCCACCGAGAACGAACACACGTTGCACATCCGAACGACCGATCCCCAGCAAGGAGTTCGCGTTGACCCAGAGCGGCGACGGCGTGACGCTCGACGAGGTCGACGGCGTGGAGGTCTTCGACCTGGAGATTCCCGGCCGAGGCGTTCCTGCGCCTCGCCTACGGCCGCCTCGACGAGAAGCACACGCCGCGCCGGCATCGACACCACGCACCTCGACGAACTGCGCCGCGTCTTCCCGGGGGTCTGAGATGGCCCTTCGACTCCAGATCATCGTCGGCTCGACCCGCCCGGGCCGCTTCGCCGACAAGCCGGTGGCGTGGCTGGTCGACCGCCTGGCCGGTCGCGACGACTTCGAACTCGACGTGCTGGACCTGCGCGACTACCCGCTGCCTCTCTTCAACAGCCCGATGTCGCCGGCGAGGACCCAGCGCGACTACCCCAACGAGGAGGTCGCCGCGCTGGGGCGCCGCTTCGACGCCGCCGACGGCTACATCACGATCACCAGTGAGTACAACCACGGCTATCCCGCGTCGCTGAAGAACGCCATGGACTACGTCTTCCCCGAGTTCAACAAGAAGCCGATGACCTTCGTCGGCTACGGCAACGCCGGTGGCGCCCGCGCCGATCGAACAGCTTCGATTGGTGTGCGTCGAGTTCGAGATGGCGCCGCTTCGTCACGCGGTGCACATCTTCCCCGACGTGATGATCCCGGCGCATGACGGCCGAGGAGTTCACGCCCGACCTCTTTGAGTCGCTCGACGAGCGACTCGAGATGATGATCAACGAACTGGTGTGGTGGTCCGACCGCGCTGAAAGCGGCGCGCGAAGGCTCGTAGAACGCCGACGCGGTGGCCGCTCGGATGACGTCAGTCTGAGAAGTTCTCCAGGACCGAATTCATATATGCGGCGTCACTGTCATAGACGTGGGACGACTTGACGATCATCGTGAGCGGGCCGACCGCTCGGTCGAGTTCCGTCGCCACCTGGTCTTGGATGACGGCGAGTTCCAGCAGGTTGGCGTATCCCTTCGCGCCGAAATCGATGCTGTGGGCGTAGACCACGAGGTGCAGCGCGTCGTCGTGCAGATAGAAGTCCAACAGGCTGACGCACGGAATGTAGGAGGTGTCACTCAGCGGTTGGAACGTCGTGATCGGTGGCCGAACGACTGAGCGGGTCACCGCGCAGTCGCTCGATCACCCAGCGCAGTTGATCGCAGACCGGCGCCGGCGTAGTTGTGGAGTCGGGTGGCGTAGCTGGCGGCGTCGCCGAGTTCGGGCACTTCATCGAAGTCGACGAAGTTCGCGCGCATCCACGCCAGGCGCTCGGGGTCGGCGAAGCGTTCGACGATGTCGTCGGTGGTCTCGGGCCTGCGAACGACGATCGTCGTCATCAAGCACTTCGCGCATCGCCAGTCCGTCGTAGGTGCTCGCGACGCCGTCGTCCATGATCAACCGAGCGACGTCGATCCACGCCTCGCCGATCGTGCTCGCGTCGATGAACCGGGGCGGCTCGGTACTCACCGCTACATCTTGGCCGTTTCGACTGGTGCTCGCGTGACCGCGTCGATGGGGATAAACGTCTACGGGTACTGATACCCGATTGCCGGAGTCGAACCGCGACGCAGACGAATCTTGCCCACGCCGACTTGCGCGTTGAGGATCAGATGCGGCGCGCGTCGCTGGCTGGCGATGGACGTCAGGGAGGCCGGTATCGCGCTGAACGGTTGCGGTCGAGTAGCCGTACTTGCCCCAGTACTCGACGGTCCCGATTCCGATGTGGGTCTTCAGGTAGACAATGGCGTTCGCCGGTACGTCGACCGTCAGGACGCCGGCGGCGACGCTGGCGGTGACCGAGGTCGGTGTCGCGTTGAAGTGGACCTGGCGCAGGTCGACGGTCATCGTGCCGAACTCCGTGCGGTACGTGCGTTGCACCTGCGACACGCTGCTCGGCTGGATGATCCGCATGCCGGTGCCGCCGCTCATCGGAACACCGGTCGAAGCGAGGAAACTCAAGAACGCGGCCGACAACAGAATGAAGCACGGTCATGAACGACAAGAAGACCAGCGCGACGAAACGTCGCAGCATGTGCTGACGTGCGGAGGAGCGCAGCGACAGTACGGCCAGTACGGCGAGGAAGATCAGCCAGAGCAGCCCGAAGCCGCCGCCGAGTTTCGGCACCCCGCCGAAGGTCGAGATCACGATGACCGCCACGACGACGACGCCGGCTAACAGCACGTAGCGCAGGAGACGCAGGTTGGACGCGGGGGGCGCGTCGCCGGACTCCTCGACGTCGTCGGCGTGACGGCCCGACTGGGGAATCAGAGACCCACATGGCGAGGTAGATCGCCGCGCCCAATCCGTAGAGGACGGTGAGCACGACGAAGACGACGCGAACGATGTTGGGGTCGATGTCGAATCGCTCGCCGATGCCGCCCGCGACCCCGCCGACCATCCGACGCTTCGTGCTGCGGCGAAGGCCGACTTCCTTCGGGGCGTCCGGCTCGGACCGCGGCGCATCGGTCTCGACGTGCGGAACCGTCGGATCGGACTGCGATGCTTCGTTCTCGACGGGCTCGTGTTCATCCATGCTTCAAATGTACGGTCCGCGCTGATCACGGACTATGGGGATGAACCCTCAGGGGGGTCACCGGAGTGCACGAACGATTCAGGGTTTCCCCTTAGATACAAGGGCATTTCGCCGTGACAGAATTTGGAGGGTCCGAAGGGACACACTGTCGACGAAGGAGAAAGTCGAATGTCGATCACCACATCGAGTCACGCCGTCGTCGGCACTCCCCTACGACCACTGCGTCGCGGACGCGACAACGCCATCCTCGGCGGCGTCTGCGGAGGATTCGCCACGCGCCTCGGCATCAAGGAGCGCAACATCCGCGTCATCTTCGCGTTGCTCACCTTGATCTTCGGACTCGGCGTGCTGCTCTACATGACCTTCTGGCTGGTCCTCACGCGCTCGGGTGAAGAACATCCGATCATTCAGCACGATCTTCCAGAATCGCCGCGAGGCGCAGATCGTGCTGGTCGCCTTCATCGCCACGATCATTCTGATCATCACCCTGCAGTCGACCGGCACCAAGGTGTCCGACGGCTTCGGGTGGCCACTGCTCTTGAGCGCCTTCGCCTCCTTCGCCGTATGGCGCGGGGCCTCGACCGACGAGCGCAGTCACCTCGCGGAGTTCTTCAACTCGGCGCCGGTCATCGGCGGCGCCTTTTCCAAGAGCCGAAAGGTCATCGTTCTGCGCGTCGTCGTCGGCGCCGGCTTGGTCGTCCTGGGACTGCACCAACTCAACCACATGGGCGGCGTCTGGGGATCGGCCGGTTCGGCGCTCTTCGGGACGGCGGTCCTGGTCGTCGGCGTGCTCGTCCTCTTCGCCCCGTGGTGGCTGCAGAACGTGCGTGAACTGACCAGCGAGCGTCGCGAGCGGGTGCGCGTCGAAGAGCGCGCCGCATGGTCGCGCACCTCCACGACTCGGTGCTTGCAGACGCTGGCGCTCATCGAACGCGCCGCGGCCAACGAGAGCGACGTCGTGCGACTCGCGCGCAACCAGGAGCGCGAGCTTCGTCAGTGGCTCTTCAGCCCCGAGACGCGTCACCAACGCCTCGACCTCCTTCGTGGGCCTGGTGGGCGCCATCGAGCACGACGTGGAGAACGACTACGGCGTGCGCGTCGACCTCGTGACGGTCGGCGACTGCGTACCCGACGAACGAGTCGACGACGCTGGTCGCCGCCGGCCGTGAGGCGGCGATCAACGCCGCGAAGTGGTCCGCAGGCCGCAGAGCGTCTCGATCTTCACCGAGGTGGAGCCGAACTCGATCTCCTTCTTCGTTCGCGACCGGGGCGTGGGCTTCGACCTCGACGCCATCCCGGCCGACCGCCAGGGCATCGCCCTGTCGATCCGCCAACGGATGAGCCAGCTCGGCGGCGAGGCCTTCATCAACGACCGCCGAGGGCGACGGCACCGAGGTGCAGCTCGTGATGCCCCGGTCGACGTGACCGAGTCCGCCCAGCCCCGGGTGTTCCTGGTCGACGACCACGAACTCATCCGCTCCGGGATCCGCGCCGAGATCGCCGGCTTCGGTCGACATCGTCGGCGAAGCCGACGAGGTCGAGGCCGCCATCGAGATGATCCTCGAGCGGACCCCCGACGTCGTACTGCTCGACGTGCACATGCCCGACGGCGGCGGCCAGGCGGTCCTGCGCGCGGTGCGTCGAGCACGACACGACCACGCGCTTCCTCGCGCTCTCGGTCTCGGACGCCTCGGTCGACGTCATCAGCGTCATTCGCGCCGGCGCCCGGGGCTACGTGACCAAGAACATCTCCGGGCCAGACCTGATCGACGCCATCTACCGCATCGCCGCCGGCGACGTCGTGTTCTCGCCGCGTCTGGCCGGCTTCGTGCTCGACGCCTTCAGCACCGGTCAACGACGACCAGCCCGTCGTCGCCGTCGATCCGGACCTCGATCAGTTGACCGCGCGCGAACGCCAGGTGCTGCGACTGATCGCGCGCGGCTACTCCTACAAGGACATCGCCAAGGAACTGACCATCTCGACCAAGACCGTCGAGAGTCACGTCTCGTCGGTCCTTCGCAAACTGCAACTCTCCAGCCGCTACCAGCTGTCGCACTGGGCGAGCGAGCGCCACCTGAACTGACCGGCCCCGTCGCCCCAAGCCTTCTCGGCCACGGCCAATGTCAGGGCACCGCAACCGTTCCTCGTAGCATGACGGGTATCGCGGGGAGGAAATAGGCATGCGCATTCTCATAGTCGGCGGCACCTCATTCGTCGGGTCGAGGAATCGCCTGGGCCGCATTGAACGCCGGTCACGACGTCACGGTCATCAACCGCGGACAGACGCCGAGCGACCTTCCCGAGTCCGTCACCCGACTCGATCGGCGACCGCCACGGCGACCTGTCGCGCGCTCGAAGGACTCACCTTTGACGTGACCGTCGACGCCATCGCCTTTCGACCGATCGACGTCGACGCCCTGGCGACAGCGCTCGAACATCGAGGCGGTCACCACATCCAGATCTCGTCGGTCTCGGCCTACGAGGACCCGCCGAGCGAAGGAGCGACCGAGGAGACGGCCACGCTGTGGAACGACACGTCGCTGGCGCGCGACGCCGAGGTGACCGGCCGAGTCCTACGGGCCGCTGAAGGCGGCCTGCGAACGAGCGGCCGAGGAGCACTTCGGCGACCAGCTCACCATCGTGCGGCCGACCTTCGTCATCGGCAGCCACGACGCCACGCTGCGCTTCCCCTACTGGGTCGAGCGGCTCCGACGATCGGAGGCAACGTCGCGGTCCCCGGACCGCGCGACAACGCCCTGCAGTACATCGACGCGCGCGACCTCGGCGAGTTCGTCGTCACCCTCGCGACCAACGGGACGCTCGGCGCCTTCCACGCGGCGGGCCCCTATCCGCCGGGCCGTTTCTTCGAAGTGATCGAGTCCATCAAGCGAACAGATCTCGCCCAGCGAGACGCGCCTCGTCGAGATCTCCCCTCGTCACATCAAGAGCCACCACCTCGACACGAGATTCCCGCTCTGGTCAGGTTCGACGAGCGAAACCGCGCTGGCCGTCGACCCCGCCAAGGCGGTCGCGGCCGGTCTGACGTTCCGAGACCTCAGCGAGAGCGTCGAGGACGTCGCCGTATGGTGGGACGACCGCGAGGCCCCGTCGTGGTGGCTCACGCGCGAGCAAGAGGCCATGCTCGTTCGAACCAACGTGTGAGTCGCGGCTTCACCCTGAAGATCGCCGTCTCGGCAGGTAAATTTCGCTAGTGACCGGACAGAAGCGGGTAATGGGCTCACCTCAAGATGACCGTTTCCGCCGACTCGTTCACGAACACAGTCCGGCCATCGGGAACTACATCCGACGACGCCTTTACCCGTTGACCCTGGCCGACCTCGACGACCTCGTCGAAGAGACGCTGCTGGTCGTGTGGCGCCGGATCGACAGACGTGCCGAACGACGCCGAACTCCCGTGGATGATCGGCGTCGCGCGCAACGTCTTGCGCAACGCCCGCCGCAGTCAGTACCGCCGCAACACCTTCGAGGCCACGCTCTCGGTCGCGCCGGACGACCCGTCGGCCGAGGACCTGGTCATCGCCGACGCCAGCGTGCGCGACGCCCTCCTGGCGCTCAACGACGACGATCGCGAGGTGCTGATGCTGAACGCCTGGGACGGTCTGGACACGCACGCCCTGGGCATCGCGCTTTCGATCACGACCAACGCCGCGGCGGTGCGCCTCACCAGAGCCCAGGCCCGATTCCGCGAGCGATTCGCCGCGGCGCAGGTGATCTGAAAGTTCTGGTCGCCTCGCGACAAGAACTAGGTATGAAGGCGGAGGAGATTTCATGAGTGATTTTGAAGATCGCTTACGCGCGGCCGACCCGGCCGCCGCGAGCAGTTACGAGCACCCGGACACCGAACGCGATGATCTCGCGGATCATGGCCCGAGCTCCGCGCGCCCGACGACACGTACTGCGCAGCTTCCAGCTGCGAATGGCCGGCTCGGTCGCGATCGCCGCGGCCCTGACGGTGGGCGGCATCGCCGCACTCGAGGGCGCCGCGCCGTCCCTCGCGGTCTTCTCGCTCGCCGCGGCCAAACACAGCGCCGCGCCGCAGGCGGGGGCGTTCGGTGCGGCCAAAAATACGAAGCTCGGCACCGACCACCCGGGCACATCGATGATGATGCGCATCTACGAGGAGTTCAACTTCACCGCCGGTCCGGACCTCAGCGCCAGCGCCGGGAACCGGCGCGGCCTACCAGCTGTCACTGCCCGCGAGCGCCTCGGCCGAGGACGCGCGTCTGGCGGCGATCTTCGGCGTGACTGGCACGCCCGTCGACGTGAACAGCGACGGACAGGACTTCACGGTCACCGACGCTAACGGCAACTATCGTCGACTACCAGACCTACAACGCGGTCCCGCAGTGGTCGTACTCCATCGCGATCCCGCAGGTCGCAAATTCATCGTCGACGACGTCGGACGGCATGACCGTCGCCATGCCGAGTCAGTCCACCGTGAACGGCGACGTGCAGAACTACCTTGAGCCAGATGGGCTACGGGTACCAGGTGACCGACCCCCAGTTCTCGACGTCGAACAACGTCGACGACCGCTCCCGGTCAGCCCACGGTCACCACCAACGACGAGCAGGCGACCTACAGCGTCACGGTCGACGGTCAGATGACCGATCAGTACTTCGACATCACGGTCGACCAGAACAACAATCTCGTGTCGGCCGACGGCCCGGCCTTCGGCGTGATGCCGGCCGTCAACTACCCGCTGCAGAGCCCGGCCGCGGGCGTGGAGGTCTTGGAAGCCCAGCAGCAGGCCTACTTCGCGCAGAACGCCTCGGTCGGTCAGCCGAGTGCCGGATCCGTCGACGACACCACCCACGGGGACGAGTTCGTCGGGTACGACCCCGCCGAGTCCCCCGTCAACCTCACCCGAGTGACACCACGACCACGACACCGTCCGGCCCGCCGATCGTCGACGTCACGCTGGACGCCGAGACGATCTCGTACGCGACCTATCAACTGACCGACGGCTCGGTGTGGATGTTGCCCCTCTACAACTACACCGGCGTCGTCACCAACTCCGACGGAACGTCCTACACGGGCACCTGGTCCACCATCGCCGTCGATCCGACCTATATCCAAGTTCCCGACTCGTCTTCAGGAGGTATCAATCCCGGCGGACCCATCCTCTACTAACCACATCTGAAAAGTCTGTCGGCGAGGCCGACGCAGTCTCCGCGCACGGACGTCAGCACACGGAACGAGCCCCGCACCCCCGGTGCGGGGTCGTTCTACGTGGGCTTGCGTCGCGAGGGCATCCAGGTGCGCGTCTCGGTCGAGGCGGGTTCACCACCTCCGGGCGGGCGTCGACGAACTTGGCGATGCCGGCCGGGGCCCGGTGCGGCGGGCGACGCGGCTCGACGACGCCGGCGCGGAGGTTTCGACGGGTGCCCGACCACGGCGCGAGCGGAGCCGTGAAGGCGTCGGCCAGGCGGTAGGCCGAGCTCTCGTAGTTGATCCGCCAGCCGCGAAAGTGCGGCCAGGCCTCTTCCGGGCTTCGCTCCATCGGGAAGCCGCACCAGCGCGAGCTTGTCGACGGCACTGGCGAACTCTTCGTACGACAAGCGTGATCTCGGAGTCCGGGTCGGGGTCGGGATCGACCGGGTAGCCGAGTGAACCGGCGAGCCGGTTGAAGAGCGTGAATCCCATGCGCAGGCACAGGCGGGTCTGACTCGGCGCCGTCGAGGGATTGAGCGCCAACTGCATCGCCCCGGCGTCGAGGACGGCCAGCAGACCGACGATCCAGTTGAGCCACGGTTCGGGTGAGCGAAAGAGCAGCAGCACCGGATAGGTGGTGTGACTCTCGGTCACCTCGGCGGCCCACTGCTCCCAGTCGGCGTAGAGCTGGGGCAGGGCGTCGTTGATGCCGACCAGTTGGTGGCGAGCCAGCAGCTCCGGTCCCCACGCCGGTGAACCGGCGCGGCTCTCGAGCATCGTGACCAGCGCCTCGCGGCGACTGAACGAGTTGTAGAGCGACGGCAGGTAGGCGATCTGGAGGGCCACGATGACGACCCAGGTGGCGCCGGCGGCGATGTCGAGGGCCGTATTGGGGACCCCGCCGATGTGGATGGCGCCCACCGTGAAGAGCGACGTCAACGCCTGGGTCAGCCCGTGCGCGAACGAGTGCGTCGTGTCCATCAGCATCAGCGCGAAGCCCAGGACCAGACTCGCGGCCCACCAGAGCAGTTGGGCGATCAGGGCCACCGGCGCGGTGGGGGCCAGGATCGAGTCCTTGCCTTCGTAGGTCCGGGCGAGTCGCGAGAGCGCGACGAACGAATAGTGCACGCTCTTGTTCACGATCAACGTCAGCTTCTCGAGGCCCTGGGGCTTGCGGGGCAGGACCAGGATGAAGAGGACGCTGACGATCGTCACGAGCACGATGAGCGAGACCCAGGACGTACTCGACGACGTACACGTGACCTCCTCTCCTCGCGACCGCGACGATCGACTTCGCCGAATCATAAGAGTAGGCGCTCGCGGACCGACGCCGCTCGTAATGTTGAACGATGAGTTCCCCGCTCTCCGTTACCCTCACTGGTCGTCACGTCACGCTGACGCCGCTCACGATGGAGGACGTGCCGGGACTGGTTCGCGCCGCCTCGGGTGATCGCTCGACCTACGGATGGTCCATCGTCCCGGGGACGCCTGACGAAATGGAGACCGTGGTTCGCGCTCAGCTCCTCGAGCGCGACGAGCGACGCGGCGTGCCCTTCGCCACTCGTCGCAGCGACACGTCCGAGATCATCGGCATGACACGGTTCCTCACGCTGCGGTGGTACTTCGAGCGCGAGTACCCCGACGCCGCGGAGATCGGCGGCACGTTCGTCACCGCCGACGGCCCAACGCACCGCCGTCAACACCGAGGCGAAGTTGCTGATGATGACCCACGCCTTCGACGTGTGGGGCGTGCGCCGGCTCGACCTCAAGACCGACGAGCGCAACGAGCGCTCGCGGCGCGCGATCGAACGAATCGGTGGTCAGTTCGAGGGCGTCCTGCGCAACTGGCAGGCCGCCCAAGTCGACGGCGAAGAAGGCCTCACGCGAAACTCGGCGATGTACTCGATCCTGCCCTCGGAGTGGCCCGGCGTTCGAGCCCGACTCGAGGACCGACTCCGCGCCTAGGTCGCGCCGCTGGTTCTCGTGCGGGTCTGGGCGAAGCGCAGGTGCAGCGCGATGGCGCCACTCGCCAGGGCCGCGTAGAAACACCACAGCGAGGTGAAGCCGTTGGCGCTCAGTCGCGCGAGCACGATCACGGCCACCAGGTTGGCGGCGCCGAACCACCGGACGTTGCGCAGTCCCGAGGCGAGCATCGATCCGCACGTCGCCAGGATGTAGAGGCCGATGACCACCATCCCGTGTTGCAGACCGACGGTGTAGGCCACGTGATACGTGCCCAGCGTGGCGCGAGGATGATGGACCAGCATCGTCTCGAGCAACACCACCGACGTGACCACTCCCAGCGCGAGGAAGGGCGCGATGACCTTTCGTCGATCGTCGCGGTTCGAGTAGCAGGACCATCGTCGGCACGAGTGTCGGCAGCACGACGAAGGCGAACGAGGAGATAGATCCACATGGCCACCACGCCCACGGTCGTGCGACACGTGACCCTGCAGCTGCCACCAGACGAACGTCTCATCGATCTGATGCAGGCCCAGGAGGATCGGGAACGGCGCGATGAGTCGGTACTCGGGGCGGCCGCGGAGGTGCAGGCAGGCGTCGACGACCGATCGCGGTGACGACGAGTCCGCCGACCAGATCCCCCTCAGGTGAGAAACACATGGTCGCTCACGTGTTCTCGTCGACTGATTCGGCGAGCTCGAGGAGATACGACATCACGCATACGGCACCATAACCTCATTGACTCCGCGGAACGCGCCGGGACGCTACGAAGTCGGTGAATTCAGGACCAACAGCGTCTAGCGCTGTTCGATGAGGTCCATGTAGTCGTCGTTCCAGAGGTCGAAGTACTCCTCGGGCAGCAAGACGGCGTGCGTCGGCTCCAGGGTCTCGACGAATCCGCGTTCGTGACTCACCGCGACGATGGTGCCCTTCCACTTGTGCATCATGTCGCCGAGGGCCACCACGCTCGCCGGGTCGAGGTTGTTCGTCGGTTCGTCCAACAACAAGGAGATTCGCGTCGGACGAGGCCAGGATGGCCAGGGCCAGCTTGGCGCGTTCGCCACCCGAGAGCGTGGCCGGCATCTGGTGCGCGGCCGAGCCCTTGAGGCCGAAGGCGCCGAGCAGTGAACGTCGTTGCACTTCGGTCACGACGGTGGCGTTCTCCAAGTTGCCGAGGACCGTCTTGTCGAAGTCCAGCTGCTCGTTCTCCTGGGCGAAGTACCCGACCGTCACGTTGGCGCCGAACTTCACTACCCCCTTGGACGACTTCTGCGTGCCCGCGAGACAGCGCAGCATCGAGGACTTGCCGGCGCCGTTTCGCCCGACGATGACGATGCGGTCGCCGCGTCGCGTGATGAAGTTCACGTCCTTCAGGACCTTGAGCGACCCGTAACTCACGGCCACGTGCTCGACGGTCATCGGCACGTCGCCGCTGCGCGGAGGGATCGGCAGCTTGAAGGTCACCTTGCGTTCCTTCTTCGTCACCTCTACGCGATTGTCCTGGAGCTTCTCCACCTTGCGGTCGAGCACCTTGGCGAGGCGGGCGCGCTTCTCGGTCTGTCCGCGCATCGAGTCGGCCAGCTTCGAGAAGCCGGTCGATCTGTTCGTCCTGGTGCGACGCGAGCTTCTCTTCACTCAGGCGTCGTTCTTCTTCGAGCTGGAGGAACTTGGTGTAGTTGCCCTTGTACTCGCGCAGCTGGCCCTCGCGAAGCGCCAGGACGCGGTCGATGGACTTGTCCAAGAGGGGCAGGTCGTGACTGATGACCAGGACGGTGCCGCGAAAGCGGTCGAGCTCTTCGAAGAGCCAGCGCTTGGCCGCCTTGTCGAGGTGGTTCGTCGGTTCGTCCAGCACCATCGTGGTCGGCTCTTCGTAGAGCACGCGCATGAGATCGACGCGGCGGCGCTGACCGCCCGAGAGCGAGTCGAGGTCCTCCAAGAGGAGGTCCTCCTTGAGGCCCAGCCCGGCGGCGAGGCGCGAGACCTCGGACTCCGCCTCGTAGCCCCCGAGCTCGCGGAACTTCTCCTCGAGCGCCGTGAAACGCTCGATGGTCTCGTCGGTCGGGATTCGCCGCCAGTTCGTGGCGCGCGTGCTGCATGTCGGCGTCGAGTTGGTCGAGCCCGCGCGCCGAGAGGACGTGCGAGAGCCCGATCGGCTCGACGCCCAGCCCGCCGGCGACCGGCTCTTGGGGCAGGTGGCTCATGGTCCCCTGGTGCACGACCGATCCCTCGATGCGCAGGTGCTCGGGGTGCTCGCCGAGCAGGATCGACATCAACGTCGACTTGCCGGCGCCGTTTCGCCCGACGATGCCCACCTTCTCGGCGTTGCCGACCGTGAAGGAGACGGGGTTGAGGATGCGCCGAGCACCGATCTCTATGCCTAAATCTCGAACTATGAGCATTTAGCGCCCTAGCAACTCAGCCGCTGCAGTGAGTTCGTCTCGAAACTGCGGATGGGCGATCCCCGTGAGGGCGGCGGCGCGTTCGCGCACCGTCCGTCCGCGCAGGTCGGCCGATCCGTATTCGGTGACGATGACTCCGGCCACGTGGCGTGGCGAAGTCACTGTCGAATGCGGGGTCATGTCCCCAATGATACGGCTCTTCAGAACGCCGTCGACCGTGGCGGTCGATTGGAGACAGATCAGCGAGACGTGTTCGAGCGAGAGGCTGGTCCCCTCGGTGAAGTCCATGTGACCGCCGACGCCGGAGAACTGACGAGGCCCGATCGCGTCGGCCATGATCTGGCCGTGCAGGTCGACCTCGAGCGCCGAGTTGATCGAGACCATCCGATGGTTCTGGGCGATGACGTGCGGGTCGTTGGTGTAGAAGACCGGCGCCACGCCGATGTCCGGGTTGTCGTCCATGAAGTCGTACATCGCGCGGGTCCCGGCGGCGAAGGTGATCACCGCGGTCCCGCGATTGATCGTCTTCTTCGTGTTGGTCGCCTTGCCCGACGCCATGAGTTCGAACAGTCCGTCGGTGAACATCTCGGAGTGCACGCCGTACTCGCCGCCGTCGCCTTGGGCCAGCGCGCGCGCCACCAGGTTCGGCACCGCGCCGATGCCGGTCTGCAACGTCGCGCCGTCGGGGATGTAGCGCAGCGGCGAACTCGGCGATCTTCAGGTCCTCGGGTGAGCCGGGGTCGTTCGCGAACGTCGTCGGCTGCCTCGTCGGTGTAGACGATGACGTCGACGTCTTCTAGGTCGAGGTGGTTCTCGTGACCGACCAGCGCGCGCGTCCGCGGAAAGTGCGGGGAGGCCTCGACGATCAACAGTCGCTCGGGGTCGCGGCCGGCGCGCACCAATTCCTCGAGCGTGGCGCCGTTGTAGAGCGAGAGGCTGACGCGGCCGTGTTCGTCGGGCATCGAGACCGGCGCCATCATCACCCGGGGCTTGAGATGTTGGATCAGGATTCCGAAGTGGCGAAAGAAGGACGGGCACGTGCTGGACGTCGGCGCCCTTGGCCATCAGGGCGCGTTCGTTGCCGCCGAAGAAGTTGACGCGGTAGTGCACGTTGGGGTGCAGGAAGACGTCGGGCGAGCCGAGCGAGAGGCCGCCGCTGAAGGTGAGGTCCTCCCAGTCGCTTCGCGCGCCGAGGGCCCGAAAGAGCGCGACCGGGGTGCCGGTGATGATGCCGAAGCCGATGGCGTCGCGGGGACGAACCAGCGCCGCGGCCTCCTCGACACTCATCTCGCGCGCCGTCATCGACCCATTCTGCCCGAGCGCTCCCGCTGTGCGAACGATTTAGCGGTGAGCGAGTCCTTCGTCATCGACGTCTGGAGCGACGTCGTCTGTCCCTTCTGCTACCTCGGCTCTCGGCAGCTCGCGTGAGGCGCTCGGTCAGTTCGAGCACCGCGACGAGGTCGTGCTGCGCCAGCGCGCCTTCGAACTCGACCCCCGCGCCAAGCTCGCCTACGACCGACCACTCGCCGAGTTGGTGGCCGCGAAGTACGCCATGCCGGTCTCGAGCGTGCACACCATGCACGAGCGGCTCGAGGGCCGGGCGCCGAGCACTCGGCATGATCTGGTCGCTTGCGACCGCGCGACCGACCAACACCTTGGACGCGCATCGCGTCATCGCCCTCGCCTCGTCCCAGGGTCTGGGCGACGCAGGCGAGCGAGCGACTCTTTCGCGCCTACTTCAGCGAAGGCGAGCTGGTGAGCGACCACGGACGTTGAGGAGCTCGCCGGCGAGGTCGGCGTCGTGGACGTCGAGGCGCTGTGGGAGAGCGACGCCTTCACCGAGGCGGTGCGCGACGACGAGGCGGACGCCCAGGAGCTCGGCATCACCGGCGTGCCGTGCTTCTTGATGGACTCGAAGTTCATGGTGAGCGGCGCCCAAGGCACCGACGCACATCCTGGACGTCCTCGATCGAGCCTGGGCCCGCCGCGCGGCTTAGTCGGCGTCTTCGGCCGGCACCAACGCCGCGGTGGCGACCGAGTGGCCCTCGTCGAGGTTCATCACTCGCACGCCCGTGGCGTCACGGCCCTGCGAGGAGACCTCGCGCACCGGCGTTCGAATGAGCACGCCGCCGGTGGAGGCCAACATCACTTCGTCGTCGAGGCGCGTCATGAACGCCGCGACGAGGAAACCGCGCGCCGCGGTCAACTTGATCGCGCGCACGCCCTGTCCCCCGCGGCCCTGACGATTGAATCGCTCGATCTTGACGCGCTTGCCGAATCCGGTGTCGGTGACCACGAAGAGATCGGCGTCGTCGCGCACGACGTCGAGCGAGATCGCCTTGTCGTCGCCGCGCAGCTTGATGCCGCGCACGCCCATCGAGTCGCGGCCCACTTCGCGCACCTCGGCCTCCTGGAACCGAATCGCCATGCCGCGATAGGTGACCACCATGAGGTCGTCGTCGCCGCTCGTCGCGACCACGCGCACCACCTCGTCGCCGTCGCGCAGGTTGATGGCGATCCATCCCTCGCGCCGCGACTTGTCGTACTCGCTGAAGGCCGTCTTCTTCACCGTGCCGTTCGCGGTCGCGAAGACCAGGAACTTGTCCTTCGGGAAGTCGTCGGTCGTCACGATGGCCTGGATCAACTCGTTCGGCTGCAGGTTCAAGAGGTTGACGATGGCCGTGCCCTTGGCCGTGCGCTCCTTCATCGGGATCTCGTGACCGCGGAGGCGAAAGACGCGTCCCCGGTTCGAGAACAACAAGAGGTAGGCGTGCGTCGTCGTGTGCACGATCTGTTGGACGAAGTCCTCGTCGCGCAACTTCGCGCCCTGGACGCCACGGCCGCCGCGGCCCTGCACCCGGAAGGCGTCGGCGGCGACCGACTTCACGTAGCCGGCCTGGGTCATCGTGATCACGATGTCCTCGTCGTCGATGAGGTCTTCCATCCCGAGCTCGCCCGGGTCGTTCACGATCTGGGTCAGGCGGTCGTTGGCGAACTTGTCGCGGATGGCCGTCATCTCGATGGCGATCACGCCGCGCAGCTTCACGTCGCTCGCGAGGATCGACTGCAGTTCGGCGATGGTCTCGCGCAGCTTGGCCATCTCCTCTTCGAGCTCGCTGCGTCCGAGTCGGGTGAGGCGCCCGAGGGTCATGTCGAGGATGTGGTTCGCCTGCTCCTCGGAGAAGTCGAAGGGGGCGGCCATCAAGGCGACGCGCGCGGCCGCGCGGTCGTCGGAGCCACGGATCGCCGCGATGACGAGGTCGAGCATGTCGATGGCCTTGAGCAGTCCCTCGACGATGTGGGCGCGGGCCTCGGCCTTGCGCAGACGGAACTGCGTGCGTCGCGTGAGGACCTCGACCTGGTGCGCGATGTAGTGCGTCAGGGCCTGGGCCAGGTTCAGCGTGCGCGGCACGCCGTCGACCAGCGCGAGCATGTTGACCGCGAAGGTCGTCTGCAGCGACGTGTTCTTGTAGAGCTTGTTCAAGCACGACGTTCGCGTTGGCGTCGCGCTTCAGCTTGATGACGAGGCGCGCCTTGCGGCCGGCCGAGTCGTTCTGCACCGCCGAGATGCCGTCGACGTCGCCGTTCTTCACGAGGTCGTAGATCTTCTCCTCGATCGACTCGACGGAGACCTCGTAGGGGAACTCGGTCACGACGATGCGGATGTCCTTGGCCGTCTCTTCGATCTCGGCGACGGCGCGCATCTTGATCGAACCGCGTCCGCTGCGGTAGGCGTCGAGGATCCCCTGGCGGCCCAGGATCTGCGCGCCGGTCGGGAAGTCCGGGCCCTTCACGAAGGCCATCAGGTCGTCGGGGGTCGCGTCGGGGTTGGCCAGCAGGTGCAGCGTGGCGTCGATGACCTCGCCCAGGTTGTGCGGCGGGATCTTGGTCGCCATGCCGACGGCGATGCCCTGGGAGCCGTTGACCAGCAGGTTCGGGAACCGCGCCGGCAGGACCGTCGGCTGTTGGGTCGAGTTGTCGTAGTTCGGCTCGAAGTCGACGGTCTCTTCGTCGATCGAGTCGAGTAGTTCGAGCGCCAGCGGGGCCAGTCGGCACTCGGTGTAGCGCATGGCCGCGGCGCCCTCGTCGGGGCCGGTGCCGCCGAAGTTCCCGTGGCCGCTGACGAGCGGGTGGCGCATCGAGAAGTCCTGCACCATGCGAACCAGCGCGTCGTAGATCGCGGAGTCGCCGTGCGGGTGGTACGTGCCCATGACCTCGCCGACGACCTTGGCGCACTTGGCGTGCGGTCGGTCGGGCCGCAGACCCTGGTCGAACATCGAGTAGAGGATCCGTCGGTGCACCGGCTTGAGGCCGTCGCGCACGTCGGGCAGCGCGCGCGAGACGATGACCGACATCGAGTACTCGAGGAACGAGCGCTCCATCTCGAGGTTGATCTCGATCGGTTCGATGTAGCCGACGACGTCGTCCTCGGGCGGCGGTGTCCCGCGCCGGAGCTGTCGGTGGTGCGTGCCATGTGCCTCTCCGCCTAGATGTCTAGGAAGCGAACGTCTTTCGCGTTGGTCTGGATGAAGTGGCGGCGCTGGGGGACGTCGTCGCCCATGAGGATCGAACAGACCTCGTCGGCCAGCGCGGCCTGCTCCACGGTGATCTGCAGCAGCGCGCGCTTGGTCGGGTCCATCGTCGTGTCGCGCAGCTCGTCGAAGTCCATCTCGCCGAGCCCCTTCAGTCGCTGGAAGTCGTTCTTGTGGTCGGGGTGCTCGGCGAGGAACGCGGCCTTCGCCGATGTCGTCGTGCAGGTACACCTTCTCCTTGCCGACGAGCGTCGAATACAGCGGGGGCTGACCCACGTAGACGTGGCCGTTGTTGACCAGCTCGGTCATCTGACGGAAGAAGAACGTGAGCAGGAGCGTGCGGATGTGACTGCCGTCGACGTCGGCGTCGGCCAACAAGATGATCTTGTCGTAACGAATCTTGGTCACGTCGAAGTCGGCCTCGACGCCGGCGCCGATCGCCGAGATCAGCGCCTGGATCTCGGTGTTCTTCAGGATTTTGTCCGAGCGGGCCTTCTCGACGTTCAAGATCTTGCCGCGAATCGGCAGGATCGCCTGGATGCGCGGGTTGCGCGCGTCCTTGGCCGATCCCCCGGCCGAGTTGCCTTCGACGATGAAGAGCTCGCACTCGCGCGGCTCGTTCGACGAGCAGTCGACGAGCTTGCCCGGCAGGCCGGCGCCGTCGAGGGCGCTCTTTCGACGCGTGAGGTCGCGCGCCTGACGCGCCGCCTGACGCGCGCGCGCGGCCTGCACCGACTTGGCGACGATCTGGCCGCCCTCTTTGGGGTTCTCTTCGAGCCAGTCGGCGAGCTTCTCGTTGGTCGCGCGCTCCACCAACGAACGGATCGAGACGTTGCCGAGCTTGCCCTTGGTCTGACCTTCGAACTGGGGTTCGGCCAAGCGCACCGACACGATGGCCGTCAGTCCCTCGCGGATGTCCTCGCCGGCCAGGTTCTCGTCCTTCTCCTTCAACAGGTTGCGCTTGCGCGCGTAGCGGTTGACCACGTTGGTGATGGCCTTGCGGAACCCCTCTTCGTGCATGCCGCCCTCGATCGTCGCGATGCCGTTCGCGAACGAGTGGATGCTCTCGTAGTAGCCGGTGTTCCACTGGAAGGCGACTTCGACCTCTTGGCCGGGTTCGGACTGCTCGTAGAAGCCGACCTTGCGAAAGAGGGACTCCTTGGTGTTGTTCAGGTGGCGCACGTAGTCGACGATGCCGCCGTTGTACTTGTACGTCTCTTTCGTCTGACGTCCGGCGCGCTCGTCGACGAAGCGGATCTCGAGACCGCGATTCAAGAACGCCATGATCTGCAGACGTTCGGTGATCGTCTGCGCGCGAAACTCGACGTCGTCGAAGATCGTCGGGTCGGGCGTGAAGGTGATCGACGTGCCGGTGCGACCGCGCGGTGCCGGCCCGGTGACCTTCAGCTTGCCCTGCGGCTTGCCGCCGTTCTTGAAGGTCATCTGATAGTGGTTGCCGTTGAGGTCGACCTCGAGGATCAGTTCGGTCGAGAGCGCGTTGACGATCGAGACGCCGACGCCGTGGAGGCCGCCCGACACCTTGTAGCCCCCGCCGCCGAACTTCCCGCCGGCGTGCAGCGTCGTGAGCACGATCTCGGCGGCCGATTTGCCCGGGTACTGGGGGTGCTCGTCGACGGGAATGCCGCGGCCGTCGTCGCTGACGCGAGCAGCTGCCGTTGGCGAGGATCGTCACGTCGATTCGCGTGGCACGCGCCGGCCATGGCCTCGTCGACGGAGTTGTCGACGAGCTCTCGAATGAGGTGGTGCAGTCCCGAAGGACCGGTCGAACCGATGTACATGCCCGGTCGGACCCTGACCGGATCGAGACCTTCGAGAACTGTGATGTCTTTAGCGGTCGTAGTCGCTGTCAGATCCCTTGGTCTTTTGGGCCACGAAGGGCTTCCTTTCAGTACAGAACTCGTGGCGCATTTCGCGCGGTCGAAGACAATTTTTCGACTGTTCTATCCTACCCGAGAAGCTGTAACTCTCGGCCCTTCGCGGGCCGTATTCGACCACTTATTTGACCGATTTTTAGGGCTTCGCGAGCACCGTTCGAAGAGACTTCGGCGCGCGTGCTCCGAGCGATGAAAAACCCTCGAGAATCGTCGTCGCGTCACTCATGACGCGTTGCGCGAACGCACCCGACGGCACGCTCACGAGCAGCACGCCGTTCTTCACGAACTCCGGTCGACAGTGCTCGGCGATCACCGGTTCCACGATGTTCGGCCACATAGTTCGTATCTCGTCGATGTCACGCAGGTCGACTTTTCGCAGCCGACCGGCGAGGGTGTTGAGGAGCTCGCCGAGCTTGGCCGGCTGCTCGTCGCGCGACCTCATCGCGCCAACGCCGTGAGATCGATGACGGCGGCCGGACTGCATACCGGCCGGCAGCGGCGACGCCGTCGTCACCAGCGTTTGACCTGTTGGGAGCAGATTTAAGAGCCGGTCACTCCGGTGCGGATCGAGCTCGCAGAACACGTCATCCAGCAGCAGCAGCGGATCGACGCCGCGACGCCGCTGCACCAGTTCGTGTCCCGCGAGTCGGATCGCCAACGCCAGTGAACGTTGCTCGCCTTGGGACGCCTGACGTCGCGTGTCGCGTCCGTCGAGCGTCAGCGCGACGTCGTCGCGCTGCGGTCCGATCGTCGTGTGACCGCGAAATCGATCATCGTCGAATGACGTCGCGCAGGGCGCGTTCGAGGTCGCCGCTCCACGACTGTTCGTACGTCACGTTCGACGACCGAGTCGTCTTCGGCGAGTTCGTGGTAGTAGTGCGCGACGAGTGGCGCGACGATCGTCGAGCAACTTCTTTCGCAGGGTGACGAGCTCGTCACTCACGCTGCAGAAGTCGCTCGTCCACACGTCGAGTTCACCCTGTTGCAGTGACGTCGGACGTTCGCCCTGAAGTTGACGCAGGAGCGCGTTTCGTTGACTGAGTATTCGGCTGAAGCGTTCGATCACGTCGCCGGTCGTGAGGTCGACGTCGGTGAGGAGGTTCGTCAGGAAGTCCCGTCGGTTCTCGGGACCCTGGCGGACGATGTCGACGCCTTCGGGGGTGAAGATCGTGAGCGGCAAGCGCCTCGGCCACGTCGGCGCGCGATTTGGGTCGCTGACCGTTGACCAGCATGCGCTTGGCGGTGTTGCGGGTGCCGCGGGTGAGCGTGAGGTCGACCTGGACGCGGCGCTCGCGATGGAAGAGGACCCCGTGGACCTCGCTGGCGCTCTCCCCCGCGCGAATCAGGTCACTGGCCGAACCGGTGCGAAAGGACGACGCGGTGGCCAGGGCGTAGACGGCCTCGAGGACCGTGGTCTTGCCCGTGCCGTTGGGCGACAGGAGGACGGTGATCGCCTCGGTGTCGGGTTCGAAGGTGCAGCTCTTCGAAGAGGCGGAAGTTCACCAGGCGCAACTCGTGGAGGCCCACGACGTTCGACCGCGACTACTGAACGCGCACCGGCATGAGAAGGTAGCGGAATCGCGTGTCCTCAACGCCGTGCACCATCGCCGGACGCACCGAGTCCGACATCTCCAAGCACGACCTCGTCGCCGGGTACGGCTTCGATACCGTCGATCAGGAAACTTGGGTTGAAGGCGATGGTCATCTCGTCGCCGCCGTAGTCGGCGTCGACGTTGTCCTCGACGTCGCCGGCGTCGTGACTCTGCGTGCGGATCTCGACCGAACGGTCCTTCATCGTGAGTCGCACCGACGAGGTGGAGTCCTTCGCCAGCAACTTGGCGCGCTTCAGGGACGTCAGCAGGGTGTCCTTGGCGACGCGCAGCTGGTTCGGGTAGCTCGCCGGAATGAGCTGCAACACCGACGGGTAGTTGCCGTCGATGAGCCGCGAGGCGATGCTCGTGCCACCCACCACGAAACAGATCTCGGCGTCGGTCAGCGTGACGCCGATCGTGGCGTCACCGTCCAGCGAGGCCGCGGCGCGCTGGAGCTCCTGCAGGGCCCGGGCCGGCACCAAGAGGTCGTGCGAACCACCAATGCTCTCGACCTCCGGGACGTCGCGCACCGCGAGACGATAGGAGTCGGTGGCGATGAGTCGCAGCACGCCGTTGTCGGTCGTGAACAACACGCCGGTGAGGAGCGGCCGCGCGTCATCGTTCGCCGCGGCGCGCACGACCTGGTTGAGACCGGCGATCAGATCCGACGCCGCGATCGACGTCACCGCACCGCGTCACCGGTGGCAGCTTCGGGTAGTCCACGCACCGCGAACGTGCGCAACGAGAACTTGGCCCGCGCGAGTGAGACTTCGACGGTCTCTTCGGTGCTGGAGATGGTGACCGCGCCGGCTTCGAGCGAGCGCACCGCGTCCACGATCAGTCGCGCGGGCACGACGGACGAACCATCCTCGATACCGATGACGTCGACGGTCGTGCGCACCGTGATGTCGAGATCCGTGCCGGTGACGACGAGCTGGTTGCCGGTGAGTGAGAGGAGGACACCGGACGACGCTCCGATGAGCCGTGTGGCGACGACCCGGCTCGCGGCACTGAGTGCTTCAACGAGAATGTCGCGCTCTGACTTGAACTTCATTCGACTGCCTTTCGTTGCTACTGAGATTACGGTGTGTTTTTTATATGTGTAGAGGTCTTAGTAGTAGTAGGTCTGTGGATATGTGGAGGACGTCGATAAGAACCCTGGTTAGAAATGGTATTTTGGATGTCGAACTACACACAACGCTGTGGCTAACTCTCTCAACCCTCCGCACTCAACCCTGAAGTGATGTGCACGAGCAGTTCGTTGTCAACGTGAAATCAACAGGGAGAGCCCAACGTTGCGCACAAACTATTCCCTACTCTCTCCCTGGAGCCGACGCTTGAGTTGATTGACTTGGGCGAGCACCTCGGGATTGACGGTGATCTGCTCTTTGATCTTTTCTACGCCGCTGATCACGGTCGTGTGGTTGCGTCCGTCGAAGATTCTGGCGATCATCGGATACGAGTAGTTGTTCAAGAGATCGCGGATGAGGTACATCGCGATGTGTCGAGCGTGCACCAGAGGACGCAGTCGTTTGGAACCGCGCACGTCCTCGACGGAGAGTCCGTAGAAGTCGGCGACGACCGAGAGGATCGTCTCCGGTTTGAGGACGACCTGCTCCTGGCCGAGGTTGGTGAGGTGCGCCTTGGCGAGCTCGAGGGAGATGGGCTCCTGGCGCAGATTGGCGAAGGCGCGCAGCATCGTGATCGAGCCCTCCAACTCACGGATGTTGTCGCGCACGCGGTGCGCGATCCACTCGGCGACGTCGTTGGGAAGCGCGATGCCCTCGCGTTCGGACTTGGAGCGAAGGATGGCGATCCTCGTTTCGAGGTCCGGCTGGTCGATCTCGGTAACGAGTCCCTGGAGGAGACGACTTCGGAATCGCTCTTGTAGTCCCGCGAGGTCGCGCGGTGAACGGTCCGAGGTGAGGACGATCTGCTTGCCCTCGCCGTGCAGCGCGTTGTAGGTGTGAAAGATCTCTTCGTGGAACGTCTCGCCGCGCGTCTCCATGAACTGGATGTCGTCGATCAAGAGCACGTCGTTCTCGCGGTAGCGCTCGTGCAACGCGAGTTGCGTTCGCGTCTGGATGGCGCGAATGAAGTCGTTCAAGAAGGTTTCGGTGGAGACGTAGAGGACCTTGCGGCCGGGATAGTTCTCTTGCACGTAGTTGCCGATGGCGTGGAGCAGGTGGGTCTTGCCGAGTCCGGAGTTGCCGTAGATCATCAGCGGATTGTAGGCGCGACCAGGTGTTTCAGCGACTGACTGGGCGGCGGCGAACGCCAAGCGGTTCGACGAACCGGGCACGAAGGAGTCGAACGTCATCCGCGGATCGAGTCGGGCCGGTCGATCGACACTCGGCGCGAAGGCGACCGCGTTCGGCGTGGGCTCCGGCTCTTCGTCACTCGGCGCGAGTGTGTCGGATTCGTTGCCAGCGTCGGTGACGGTGAGTGAAACCTGCACGTCGGGACCGACGAGCAACTGCGCCTGCTCGGTGATGAAGGGGAGATAACGCTGTTGGACGCGCAACAGTTGGATCTGATTCGGCGCGCCGATCACAATTTGATTGTCGTGGTAATCCACAAGGCGCAGTGTGTTAAGTCCCGCGGCCCACACGGCCTCAGAAGCGTTGCCACGTAAGGAGTCACGAAGAGCAACCCAGATCTCCTCGCCACCTTGCACGCGCTTCCTCCACAGATCGAACTTCACATTATCCACAGGCCAAAGCTCCCTGGAGCTCGCGTCGTGCCCGTCGGGAAAGTCACCATACACCTATTTGAAACGGCCCGCCGGGGGGCCCGGTCCCGTCAGGTAAGATTGTTCCCAGTAACGCGCCAGCGACCCCCCGGGGGTAACGCGAAGCGTATCGAGACAGTTTGAGAAGAGGATTTTGTGAAGCGTACCTATCAGCCAAACCAGCGCAAAAGGGCTAAAACGCACGGTTTTCGTGCGCGCATGCGAACCCGCGCCGGTCGTGCCGTCCTGAAAGCCCGCCGCAACAAGGGCCGTCATCAACTGACGGTCTAAGCGCAACGTGCCCGATCGGGTTCGAACCCGTCGGCAGTTCGCCTTGTTCGCCACACCAACTGGACGGGGACAAAGTGGCTCACTTCGAATCAGTTTCGTCGCGGATGACTCAGAGTCTCCGACCGTCGCCGTGGCCTACGCGATCAGTCGAAAGGTCGGTAACGCGGTGGTTCGCAATCGGATCCGCCGGCGACTGCGGGCACTCATCGACGGACTCGACCCCCAACCCAAACCTGGTAAATACCTGATCAGGTGCGGTAACGAGACAGGAAGACTCTCCTATGAAGAACTCCAGCATCACCTTGGCGAAGCGCTCATGCGAGCCGGAGCGCGCTGAGCCGACACCGGTCGCGCGAGCGCTGGTGAAGATCATCGCGCTCTACCAGCGCTTGACCGCGGGTCGAGTGTCGGCCTGTCGGTTCTATCCGTCGTGCTCGAGCTACGCCCTGGAGGCGGTCCAACTGCACGGCGCCGTTCGCGGTGGCGCCCTGGCGCTGCGACGACTCTCTCGCTGTCGCCCGTTGGGTCCCCACGGTGTGGACCTGGTTCCCCAACCACCGCAAGCTAGGAGCACTCAGCGATGAAGTCATTTGCCCACGACGTCGGCACCGTTTTTCAGCCGATCTACGACGTTCTCGGACGAATCCTCGCCTTCTTCTACGGGATCATCCCGAACTACGCCGTCGCGATTGCCCTCTTGACCGTGGTGATTATGGGCGTCTTGACGCCGTTCACCATCAAGAGCACCAAGTCGATGGCGGCGATGCAGAAGCTCCAGCCCGAGCTGAAGAAACTCCAACAGAAGTACAAGGGGCCGGAGAACCGCGCCCTGCTCAACGAAGAGATGATGCGTCTCTATAAGGAGGAGGGGGTCAATCCCCTGGGCGGCTGCCTACCGATGTTGCTCCAGACGCCGTTCCTCATCATGCTCTACGGCGTCATCAAGGGCCTCGCCAACCAGGTAATGCTGCACGGCAAGTTGGTCTCGCACCCGCGTTACATTCCGAGTGGTTCGAAGATGTATCAGAACCTGGTCGCCTCGCACGGCCAGATCAAGGCCTTCGGCATGGACCTTAACTTGAAGCTTTTCAGCGTTCACAGTTCGTTCCTCGCCCAGATCCCGTTCCTGCTCTTCGTATTGGCCGCCGTCGGACTGCAGTACTTCCAGATGGCCCAGATCAACAACCGGAGCCGCAAGACCGGCCAGGCGATGCCGGCCCAGCAACAGGCGATGCAGAGATTCCTGCCGCTGATTTTCGCGTACTTCTACATGGTGATCCCGGCGGCCGTGGTGTTGTACATGATTATTTCGACATCCATCCGTATATTAACTCAGTATCTGATGTTCCGCACGGGCCTCACTGACCCCACGAAAAATGGCGTGAAGGCTTCGACACATCGGGCGGAGATCGAAGAAGAACACAAGGATGGCGCGAATCGACCGCAGGTCGAAGAGATCCCGGGGGCCCAACCCTCGAACGGCGCGAAGCCCAAGGTTCAACCGAGCAAACCGGACCCCAGCCGACCACAACCTCAGAATCGTCCCGCGAACAAACCCTCAACCCCCAAGCCGCAAACACAGTCTCGCTCCAAGGCGAAGCGTAAAAGAAAGGCGCGTTAACCCATGGATTGGGTAGAAACCACTGGAAAATCAATTGAAGAGGCGACCGACCGAGCCCTCGCCCACCTCGGCGTCCACCGTGACGATGCCGAAGTCGAAGTCATCGAAGAGCCCAAGGCCGGTCTGTTTGGACGCGTTCGTGGCGAGGCTCGAGTACGAGCTCGCGTTCGTCCGAGCGGACCTCGACCCAAGCGATCACGCCGTTCAGGTGGACGTGAGGACCGACCACGCACCGGACCGTCGCGCAGCGAGACCGCCCGAGCGCCGAGGACCGAAGCCGAACCGCGACGAGACCGCGAAAAGAGTGGCACTCGTCGTCAATCTGAGGGTGGCACCAAAACCACCCCACGAACTGTAAAGAGTCCATCAAAAGGAGGACACCATGGCCGAAGGAATATCACTGGCCGAACAAGGATCGATTGCCAAGGAGTTCCTCGAGGGCCTCTTGGCTTCGATGAACATTCAAGCAGAGATCACCGTAAAGGAGCTGGACGAGGAGACGGTTGAACTTTCGGTCAACGCGAGTCCCCCGACGGAGCTTGGCGTACTCGTGGGACCACGAGGAACGACCCTCCAGGCACTGCAGGAGGTGACGCGGACGGTGGTCCAGGCCAAGAGCCCGAGCCGAACCGACCGCATTCTGGTGGATGTCGCGCAGTACCGGGAGCGCCGGGTGGCGGCATTAGGCCGATTTGCCCAGCAAGTGGCGCTCGAAGTCGTCGACACCGGCGAAGAACGAGCGCTGGAGCCAATGTCGGCGGCGGACCGAAAGGCCGTCCACGACGCCCTGTCCGAGAACCCCGACGTCGTTACTCGATCCGAAGGGGACGACCCTCGCCGCTTTGTAGTGGTGGCGCCGTCATAATTAGTCGGTGAACAACGATTGGCTGCCCCGCGTTCTCGAGGAATCGAGGGCGCGGGGTTTTTTGGGCCCCAACGCCATTGAACCGCATTTCGCCCATTCTTTAGGGTTTGCCCTGTGCTGGGAGGAACGCAACGCTAATCCACCTTCAGCCTTTATCGACCTCGGAAGCGGTGGGGGTCTCCCTGGGCTATACCTCTTGGATCGCTGGCACTGTCGAGCGGTGTTCACCGATTCCATGGTGAAACGGGCCAAATTCCTCGATGAGGCCCTCCAACTGGAGGGAGCTCCGGACAATGGCATTGTGATTACCGGAAGGGTCGAGGAAACGGCCAGGATTCCTGGATTGATTGAGACTTTTGACCTCGTAACCGCGCGTTCCTTTGGTCCGCCGGCGGTTACGGCGGAATGCGGGGCGCAATTCCTGAAGATCGGGGGAGTGATGATTGTCTCGGAGCCACCGGACGATTCGGACGTTCATCGCTGGAATTCGGAGAAGTTAGGCGAGCTTGGGATTGGCCGCTCAAGGCCGAATTCGTCACGGAGCGGCCTACCAAGTCCTGGTGAAGACGCACTCGACGCCGAGCGAGTACCCTAGGTCTATCGGAATACCTCGAAAGAGACCTCTGTTCTAATGTTTCACGTGAAACATTTTGAGTTCAAAATGGACGCCGTGAATCGGAATTTGGACTGAAACTCTTGTGATGTATGTGTTTACGATTTGAGGATTGTTTCACGTGAAACAATGTGGTGTGGTCGGGTGACGATGTTTCACGTGAAACATCGGTACTTGACGAATTGCGCAAAAGAGAGTTGAATGGCAGGAGTTCGACGCAGTGTCGGGATTCCTTAGGTCGGGAAGAGGCTCATGGCGGATGCCAGCACAATGAGGATTTTTGCTGTAGCCAATCAAAAGGGCGGCGTCGGCAAGACCACAACTACAACCTCACTGGGTGCCGCACTCGCCGAACGGGACAAGCGGGTCCTCATCGTGGACCTGGATCCCCAAGGAAACGCTACGACGGGTCTGGGCGTTGACGGGCGCCAATTCGAGCGATCCGTCTATGACGTACTGCTCAACGACATCCCGATGGTCGACATCGTGGAACCGACCGGCTACAACAACTTGTTCGTCGCGCCGGCCACCTTGGACCTGGCCGGCGTGGAGCAGGAACTGACGTCGGTTATCTCTCGCGAACTCCGGTTGAAGCGGGCCTTGACGTCCGTCGAAGGCGACTTTGACTACATTTTCATCGACTGTCCCCCATCCCTCGGACTGATTACCATCAACGCCTTCGCCGCGGCGACCGAGATCATGGTGCCCGTTCAGACCGAGTTCTACGCCCTTGAAGGTTTGACGCAGCTCCAGCGAATCGTCGACCTGGTGCAGAAGAACCTCAACCCCACGTTGAGGATCTCGAAGGTCGTTTTAACCATGTACGACTCGCGAATCACCCTTTCGGGCGACGTGGCCAAAGAGGTCAAGCGACATTTCGAGAACGAACTGTGTCGAACGGTAATCCCCCGCACCGTCAGGTTGGCCGAGGCTCCATCATTCGGACAGCCGATCACCGTGTTCGACCCAACATCCAAAGGCGCAATGGCTTATCGCGCCCTAGCAGAGGAGATTATGAATGGCTAGGAAACCAGGGTTAGGCAAA
Source organism: uncultured Acidimicrobiaceae bacterium (assembly GCA_963703105.1). Lineage (GTDB taxonomy): Bacteria > Actinomycetota > Acidimicrobiia > Acidimicrobiales > RAAP-2 > RAAP-2. Next base: position 1,504,202 of record OY969792.1, read on the forward strand.
GGGCTCGGCGCCCTCATCCCCGATAACGAAATACCGGCGAGGGCGCATACGCCCGCCGCTCCCACCGAGGGACCGCTGCGACGAGTGCCCGTCAATTCGATCCGCCCCAATCCCTACCAACCCCGCAAGGCGATCAACGACGAGAGTCTGGTGACCCTCGCCTCATCGGTCAAGGAACTCGGTGTCCTTCAGCCCATCATCGTGCGCCCGGTGGACGGGGAAGAGGGTCAGTACGAGCTGATCGCCGGCGAACGGCGCTGGCGCGCGGCGATTCTGGCCGAATTGGAGTTCATGCCGGTGCTGGTCCAGGTCGACGTCAATGATCGCCTCTCCCTGGAACAGGCCGTCGTGGAGAACCTCCACCGTGTCGACCTTCATCCATTGGAAGAAGCCGCGGCCTATCAGCAACTAATCGATGAGTTCGATCTGACCCACGAACAAGTTGCGCAACGGGTTGGCAAGAGCCGAGCAAATATTACGAACACGTTACGACTCTTGCAATTGGGCGAGGCGGCCCAGTCGGCGCTGGCCTCGTCGCTCATCACGGCGGGCCACGCCCGTTCGCTTCTGGCGATCACGGAACCCAGCGCTCAGGCCACGATGGTGGCTCGCGTCATCAAGAACGAGATGTCGGTGCGCGCGACCGAAGAGGCCGTGAAGACCTTCCTCGAACCCAAGGCCGTGGTCGAGTCAGAGCCGGCCGCCAAGCCGGGTATCGGCGCCGCCCGTCTGCGACCGGTGCCCGACGCCAGCGTGGCCGAACTCGAACATCTGCTCGAGGATTACCTCGACACCCGCGTCCACGTCGACTTGAAAGGCCGCAATGGCCGCATAATCATTGACTTTGCGGACCTGGACGACCTCGAACGGCTCTACATTGCCATATCGAACCCGAAATAACACTCAACCCTAAATCTAAACCTCAAGTTGAAGTTATCCCCAACTTGTGGATGAAGTTGTGGGTTTCTCAGGTTTTGCTTTAAACAAAGGGATTTGACCAACTAAATCCCCTATATCGGGGTGTCAAATCACGCTGGCCTGTGGATAACTTCGCCCAAAACGGTCGAAATCACCTCCGCCAGCTCCTTGAGGGTCTCGATCTTTGTCGACACCGTGCTCGATGTGCAGGGTGATCATCTTGGTTTCTCGCAGTATCGGTAGGGCCATTCCCGTGACCTCGACCCTCGGCAGGTCGGCGGCAAGAGAGAAGGCGGTGGCGATCTGGCTGGCGAGTTGTTCGCCGCGTCGCGAGTGGGAGCGATAGCTCGCCCAGTAGTGCAGGTGCACGCCGTCGATGTGCTTGAGGGTTTGGAGCGAGATGACGAACGCGGCGTCGTTGGCGTTGGCGAAGGCCGCGACCGCCTCGGGAGCTTCGTCACCGAGGACTTCAACCTTCAAAACGCGTTGGCACGATTGGGCGAGTAGGGGAGCCAAGGGGCTTTGACCGGAGATGACCAACGGACCGGTCGACGATTCGTGAAAGCCGGCGCGGTCCCGGGCGTCGGTGACCAGGCTTCGCGCCGTGTGCGTCGAGGTCATGCGCACCAGTTCGATAAGCGTGGCGCGCGTCAGGGTGCCGTTCACGTCGAGCGCGCAGTTTCGTTGGAAGTCGTTCAGGGCCTCTTCGGTGAAGACCCCAAAGATTCCGTCGATGCGCCCGGGATTGAACCCGAACTGCGCCAGGCGCACCTGCAACTCGGCGACGTCGTCCCCGCGCAGATTGGGATCGGCGAGATACAAGAGCCGATGGCCGAGACGCCAGCCGGCCTCGATGAGTCGCTCCCAGGTCGTGGGGTCCACGGTGCCCGTGATCGAAAGCCCGCGCGAGCGCTGGAAGGCCTCGACGAGGGCGAGCGTGCCGTCACCGAAGGTCTCTGGCGCGTCGTTGGTCGAGAGGAGCCCGAGGGAGGCGAGTCGCTCGTGGAGTTCGCGAACGCGAGGACCGGTGTCGCCGAGCTGGAGCGAGTCGAAGTTCGACAGCGTGGACTACAGGTTCGCGGTGATCTCTTGGAGCATGGCGCCCTTGGGCTTGGCGCCCACGAGGCGGGCCACGACCTCACCCTCCTTGAAGAGCAACAGGGTGGGGATGCTCATGACCGAGAACTTGGTGGCGGTCGCGACGTTGAGGTCAACGTCGAGCTTGCCGATGGTGAAGTTGTCGGACTGCTCGACGGCTAACTCTTCGAGGATCGGCGCGATCATCTTGCACGGACCACACCATTCGGCCCAGAAGTCGACCAGGATCGGCTTGTCCGACGCGCCCACTACTTCGTCAAACGTGGCGTCGGTCAGGGTCGTGATCTGCTCGCACATATGCACCTCCAGAGGTGGCGCGTTCGTGCGCCAGTAGACCACTTTAGCGATTGGATGTGCGTTAGTGACCCTGCGCCTCGAGCCAACGTTCGGCGTCGATGGCGGCGATGCAGCCCGATCCGGCCGAGGTGACCGCCTGGCGATAGACGTGGTCGGCCACGTCGCCGGCGGCGAAGAGCCCGTCGATATTCGTGTACGAACCGAGTCCGGTGCGGACGTAGCCGTTCTCTTCGAGGTCGGCCTGACCCATGACCAGGGTCGTGTTCGGGATGTGTCCGATGGCCACGAAGACGCCGGTCACGTCGAGCGTCCGGTCCTCGCCGGTCACCGTGTCGCGCACGGTGAGTCCCGAGACCCGATCCTCGCCGAGGACCTCGACGACGCGGGTGTTCCACGCGAAACGGATCTTCTCGTGCGCGAAGGCCCGTTCTTGCATGATCTTCGAGGCACGTAGGACGTCGCGTCGAACGACGACCGTGACGCTGGAGGCGAAGCGGGTGAGAAAGAGCGCCTCTTCCATCGCCGAGTCACCGCCGCCGATGACGGCGATGTCCTGGCCGCGAAAGAAGAATCCGTCGCACGTCGCGCAGGTCGAAAGACCGTGGCTGAGCAGCCGCTCCTCGCCGGGCACGCTCATCATCATCGAGCGCGCGCCGGTGGCCAGGATCACCGTGTCGGCGGTGATGCTCGGTTCGTCGTCGTCGGTGAGCCAGGCGCGAAACGGACGTTCGGAGGTGTCGAGTACCTGCACCTTGTTGACGCGAAGGTCGGCGCCGAAACGCAGGGCCTGCGCGCGCATGAGGCCCATCAACTCGGGACCGGTGACCGCCTCGGGGAAGCCGGGGTAGTTCTCCACGTCGGTGGTGAGCATCAGCTGCCCGCCGGGCTGGTCGGTCGTCGAGGAGGGTTCGCCCTCGATGACGATGGGGTTCAACTGGGCGCGGGCGCTATAGATGGCGGCCGTGAGCCCGGCGGGCCCCGAGCCGATGATCAAGACACGAGTGTGTTCGGGCATTACTTCCTCAGGTTGACCGGACGGCGTTTACGCCAAATGATCAGCCCCGCGAGGAGCGAGATCGCGCCCACCGAGACGTAACTGAGGTACTCGCGACCGGCGAAGAAGTAGATGTCCATGAAGCGCACGAGTCCGATCAACAGCGCTCCGACGAGGACGAAGGAGACCAAGAGGATGATCATGCCGAAGGCGATCGCCCGTCCGGCCAGGAGAATCGGGCGAAGGACCCGGTCGTGCACAATGTCCAGGACGTGGTCGAACTGGGAGAGCGCCTTGTCGACCAGGTCGCCGTCGGTGGGTCGCTTCGATTCGTTCACGCCCACAACTTACTGGTGTGGGGCACCGCTACGCCTCGGTCATCCAACACAGTCCGATGATCCCCGGGCCGCCGTGCGTGCCCACGACCGGCCCCATGTCGGTGACGATGATCGGGTTCTCGGTCACGACACCGGCCACCAGGGCCTCTAAGTTGGCCACTTCGCTCGACGCCCCGTGGACCAGGGCGAAGCGCTTCAACGGGGCGTGCGACTTGACGACCTCGGCGATGGCCACCAACGCCTTGGACCGCGTTCGTTGCCGGCCGGCCTCGGCGACCACGCCGTCTTTCAGCTCCAGCAACGGCTTGATGGAGAGGACCTGACCGAGCAGGGCCCGGGCCCCGCCCACGCGTCCGCCCTTGATGAGGTGCTCGAGGGTGTCGAGCATGGCCACGACGCCGAACTCGGGCGACGAGGGATTCGGCGTGCGCGACTAGCGCGTCGAGGTCGCTGCCGCCGGCGGCGAGCTCGGCCACGTCGATGACCAAGAGGCCCTGGGCCATCGAGACCGCCTTGGTGTCGACGACGCGCACCGGCAACCCGGTGAGTCCCTCGGCGCCGAGGACGGCCGACTGATTGGTCGCCGAGAGCAACGCCGACAGGGTGAGCACGATGACGCCGTCGCACCCGTCGGCCTGGGCGCGCTCGTACGCGTCGTGGAAGGCGCCGGGGGAGGGCGCGGCCGTTTCGGGCAGGGTCTTGCTGGCCTTGCACTTCGCCCAGAACGCTTCGGGCGAGAGGTCGACGCGGTCGATGAACTCCTCGTCGCCGAAGCGGATGGTGAGCGACACGATGTCGATGCTGAGGCGACGCGCGATCTCTTCGGGAATGTCGCACGCACTGTCGGTCACTACGCGAATTCGAGCCATGGCCCCCCTCTGAACTAGTTCAGCCTTGCATCTTTCGCTCCGACGCGCGTCACGCGGCGCTGCTCCACGACGACGACGAGGGCGTAGGCGCCGAGCCCGGCCACGACCGCGAAGGAGAAGCGCGCCACCAGCCCGGCGCCGCGATTCCAGGTCGGCGCGGAGTACGCCAAGGCCATGACCAGCGCGGCAATAAACGAGGCGCCGAGACTGCGGCGCACGTGCCGCGACCAGATGACCGGCGCGATGACGACGTCGTGTCGGGCGAGCGCGTAGAGCGCCACGACGGCCGCGGCGCTGTAGGCGATCGAGACGCTGGCCGTCAGACCGGCGAGGGAGTGGCGACCGATGGCGAGGCACAACACGATGGTCAGCACGTTCTGCAGCGCGTAGAGATAGAACACTTCACGCGCGCGCTGCATCGACTGAAGACCGCGCACGCAGAGCTGAAAGATCGTGAAGCCCGGCAGTCCGGCGGCCAGGACCGCCAGCACCGTGCCGGCGGCGATGTCGTGGCGCGCGTTCACGTGATTGAGCAGTATCGCGACGATCGGCTGGGCCAGGACCAAGAGCACCAGCGTGCACGGGATGATGATGACGAGTGATTGACGCAGCCCGAAGCGCAGACGCTCGCTCAGCCCTTCGAAATCTTCGGCCGTCGACAGGCCGGCCAGCTGCGGGGTGAGGACGCCGAGCACCGAGACCACCACGACGGCGTAGGGCATCTGCATGAAGGACCAGCCGTAGGTGTAGGCGCTGACCGGTCCGTCGCCCCCGATGCCGAACGCGAAGGCCAACACGATGAAGAGCGACAGCTGATTGAGCAGGACGACGAGCAGCGTCCAGCTGCCGAGGCGGCTGACGGCGCGTAGCGCCGGGTCCTTCAGGTTGAAACGGAACGAGAGTCGCCAGAGGTCGCTGCGCAAGAGCGACGGCACGAGACAGAGGAACTGCACCGCGACGCCGAGCGTCGTGCCGAGCCCGAGCCACATGAGGTCGTGCGAGCCGTTCAACGTGGCGAGCATCGGCGTCGGGTCGACCAGGTGGAACCAGACGAGTACGGCGATGCACACGACGTTGTTGGCGACGGGGACCCACGCCGCGACGCCGAAGCGACTACGGATATTGAGCAGCGACGTGGCGACGCCGATGACGCCGTAGAAGAAGATCTGCGGAACGAACCAACGAAGCAGGTCGGTCGCCACGGCGCGTTGTTGAGTCAACACGGCCACCGACTCCGTGGTCGTCGAGTGGCGAAAGGCCGTGAAGCCGTCGATGATCCACGGCGCGCAGAACCACGCGATGACCGACGCGGCCGCGAGGACCATCAGGGCGCCGGTGACCACGCTCGAGATCGAGCTCCACGCGCGTCGTTCGCCGTCGAGCGCGAGACGCTCGACGAACACCGGGATGAAGGTGGCCCCGGCGACGCCGCCGAGCACCAGGTCGAACAGCATGTTCGGCACGGTGTTGGCCAGGTTGAAGGAGTCGGCGATGGGCGTGAAGCCGAGCACCCACGCGAGTACCAGTACCCGAAAGAGTCCGGTCAGTCGCGACACCATCGTGCCGCTGGCCATGGAGACGACGCGCGAGCTGTGCGTCGAGGCGGGACTCATCGGGCGTGACGCCCCTTGGGTCGTTTGCGATAGGTGCGCAGCCACCAGTAGGCGAGGACCAGCAGGGACGCGATCGTCAAGAGGTAGCCGACGATGGAGGTGCCGGCGATCCGCACTTGGATCGCCGCGCGGGCCAGCACCAGACGGTTGTTCGGCGTGGTGACGATGACCTGCAGGGTCAGACTGCTACCGGTGTGACCGGACGTCGCCACGCGCACCGACTTCGTCGGGGCGTCCAGGGAGACCGGCACGACGTCGCCCCGGGGAAAGGTGATCTGGTCGGTCAGGAGATGGACCCGGGCCACCACCGTGTAGGGCGCGTGATTAGTCAAGGTGATGGGGATCGACGTGCCGGACCCGGCCAGCGTGATCGTGCTGGGGTCCACCGAGAAGTTGCCGAGCTGTCCCTTGAGGGCCGCGGTGGCGGTGTTGATCGCGGACTGGCGCGCGCTCTGGGAGCCGGCGATCTCCGAGGCCGCCATCGCCACCGTGAGGTCGTTGCCCAGGTTGGTCGAACGAAGGGCCGGCGCGTACGAGTTCACCTCAACGACCAGGTCACTGAGCGTCGTGACGTTGTGGGTCGACCACGGCGCATCCTTGAGCGGGTCGGTCACGGACCGCGTGGCCGGCGCACCGTCGGTGGCGACGAGTGAGCGGTCGAACGAGGGGATGAGGGTGGCCAGCGTGATGAAGGGATTGCTGGCGAAGCCGTTGAAGACGTCCTTCAAGAAGGCGACGGAACTACTGGACATCGGTGCGGTGATGACGACGGTGCGCACCGCCGGGGCGTTGGGCGCTTCGAAGTGCAAGAACGCCAACGTGCCGAGGGTGAGCGCGGCCCGCAGTCCGGCGCCGATCGAGGTGTCGGCGAACAGGGTCGATAGCGGCCCGTCCGAGCTCAGCGCGGTGAGCGAGCCCACGTTGGACAGATGGAACGGCGCCCCCCAGTTGAGGGTCGTCGACGGCGGCACGGTGAGGTCGTTCTCCGGCAACACGACGTCGTCGACCCCCGCGTGATTCAGTGCCTTCAGACTCGCGAGCGACGGCGCGCCGTTGAGCAACACGGCACCGTTGACGTTGCGATCAGTGAGGCTCCGCAAGAGCGTCGCCGACAAGGCGAGCTGTTGGCGCACCTCGTCGCCGAAGCCGTGGACCGCCAGCCCCCCGAAGTCGATGTTCGCCGGGGGAGCTGCGACCGCCTGGTGTAATGGACTCACGAGCGCTCGACGAAGCGCCGTGCGAAAGAGGGTGTTCGCCGAACTCGACTGCGCCACGGTATCGAGCGTGCGATAGTCCGCACTCAACGTGATCGCTGAAGAAGGGTGATGCGAAAGCAGACGCAGCACTGCGGTGGAACGCTTCGCGTGCAGCCACGAAGTGGGATCCATGGTCTCGACCAGGTCGACGCGCAGTGGTTGCTCGACCGCCGTCGATTTGACGGCCAACAGTGACCACTTCGTCACCGTGACGCCATCGGGCGCTCACCTCGATACGAACGGGATAGACGCCATCACAGCGAAGGGCCGGACAGGGAAGGTGGAGGCGGGGTGCGGGTGCGCAACTTCGACGCAGTTTCTGCGGTCGCCTCGAAAAGAGGTTGACGGAGAACTTGTAGCGGCCGTGGACCTCGCACTTCAGCGCAAAACTCTTGGTCGTGCCGAGGGACTTTTGCGTGGTCCCGGTGCCCGCGACAATTGGCGCGAGCTGCGAGCGGTCGATGACGCGCGGATAGATCGTCACGCGGGCCCGCGCGGCGGAACCCTGGGTCGACGTCGAGATCGTCAGCGCGAAGTGTGAGGTGCCCCTGGCCGAGATGGTGGCCACCGCGTCTTGGTGTAGCAACGTGAAGGTGGGCGTCGTCCCAGCGCTCGCGGCCGAGGGCCACGCCATCGTTGCGAGGCAGAGGAGTACCACGCTGAGCGCCCGCCACCAGGTCGAAAATCGGTGGAACATGCATCCACAGGCTATCGAAGTGCGGACTGTGAACTCGGGCGACAAGTACCCTCGTTCGCAGTGACTTCCTTCGATCAAGTTCACGACCGACTCAGTGATCTCGCACATCTGTCGAGTCCATTGGCCCGCGCGTTCGCCGACGCGGGCTTCTCCCTCTACGCCGTCGGGGGATCGGTTCGCGACGCGATTCTTGGCGAAGAGCGCGACGAGGAGTTCGAGATCGACTTCACCACCGACGCGCGCCCCGACGACATCGTGGCCCTGATGACGCCGCTGTGCACCTCACTGTGGGAGCAAGGTCGCGCGTTCGGAACGATCGGCGGCGTGCTCCGCGAAAGCGACATCAAGGTGGAAGTCACCACCTTTCGCTCCGAGGCCTACGTCGATCACTCGCGCAAACCGGCGGTCGAATGGGGTGACTCGCTCGAGGCCGATCTCAGTCGACGCGATTTCACGATCAACGCCCTGGCCCTCGACGTCGTCGCCCTCGACGCCGAGACGCCGGACGTGCAGACGCTCTTTGACTTCTCACAACGGATTCAGTGACCTTCACGACGAGGCTGCTGCGCACGCCGATCGATCCGGAGATCCTCTTCAGCGATGACCCCCTGCGAATGTTGCGCGCCGCGCGATTCGCCGCGCGGTTCTCCCTCACGCATCGATCCGGCGATCGAGGCGGCGACCGTCAAGATGGCCGAGCGACTCTCCAAGGTGTCGGCCGAGCGTATCCGCGGCGAGCTCGACCTCTTGATGCTGAGCGCGGCGCCGTCGGTGGGGCTCGACTTCATCGTGCGCACGGGACTGGCCGAGCACTTCTTCCCGGAACTGCCCAAGCTGCAACTCGAACAGGATCCGATCCATCGTCACAAGGACGTCCTCTCCCACACCTGGGCGGTGGTGGACAAGACGTCGCCGGACCTGGTGCTGCGCCTGGCCGCGCTCTTTCACGACATCGGCAAGCCCGCGACCCGGGCGATCACCGAAGAGGGCGTGACCTTCCGGTTCCACGAAGTCGTGGGGGCCAAGATGACGCGCAAGCGCATGACGGCCCTGCGCTACTCCCAGGACATGATCGATGACGTCAGTGCCCTCGTCGAGCTGCACCTGCGCTTCCACACCTACAAGTTGGGATGGTCCGACAAAGCCGTGCGACGCTACGTGCGCGACGCCGGACCGCTGTTGGAGGAGTTGAACGAACTCACTCGATGCGACTGCACGACGCGCAACGCCCGAAAGGCCGCGTCGCTCGCGCAGCGCATGGACGAGTTAGAGGTTCGCATCGCCGAACTGCGCGAACGCGAAGACCTCGAACGACTTCGCCCGGCGCTCGACGGCGTGGCCGTGATGGAACTGCTGGACATCGCGCCCTCCCGGCGGTGGGACGTGCGCTCGATTTCCTCATGGAGATTCGACTCGACGAAGGCGAGATCACGCCGCAAGAGGCCGCCGTGCGACTCCGTGAATGGTGGTCCGAACAGGAGAAATAGTGACTCCGGCCGGAAGGTCTACGGCCAGACCAGGTTTTCGGCGCCACGGTCGGCGAAGTCTTCGACCATGTCGTGGGCCGATGTCGTCGTGGAACTGGACGGGCGGTGACTTCATGAAGTAGGCCGACGGTCCGATGATGGGGCCGCCGATGCCGCGGTCCAGGGCGACCTTCGCGCAGCGCACGGCGTCGATGATGACGCCGGCCGAGTTGGGCGAGTCCCACACTTCGAGCTTGAGTTCCACGCTGACAGGCACGTCACCGAAGTTGCGTCCCTCCAGGCGGATGAAGGCCCACTTGCGGTCGTGCAGCCACGGCACGTGGTCGCTCGGTCCGATGTGCACGTCGTCGGGGTCCATGTTGGAGATCTCGAGCTGCGAGGTGACCGCCTGGGTCTTGGAGATCTTCTTGGACTCGAGGCGTTCGCGTTCGAGCATGTTCTTGAAGTCCATGTTGCCGCCGACGTTGAGCTGGTAGGTGTGGTCGAGGGTCAGGCCGCGGTCCTCGAAGAGCCGTGCCAGGACGCGGTGGACGATGGTCGCGCCGAGCTGGCTCTTGATGTCGTCGCCGATGATCGGCACCTTGGCGTCGGCGAACTTCTTGGCCCAGATCGGGTCCGAGGCGATGAAGACCGGGATGGCGTTGACGAAGGCGACGCCGGCGTCCAGCGCGCACTGCGCGTAGAAGCGCTGGGCGTCCTCGGAGCCGACGGGCAGGTAGGACACGAAGACCTGGGCGCGCGAGTCGCGCAGCACCTGGGTGACGTCGACCGGCTCGATAGGGCGACTCTTCGATGGCGGCGCGGTAGTACTTGTTGAGACCGTCCATGGTGGGTCCACGCTGGACGGTGACGCCCAGCGAAGGGACGTCGGCGAACTTGATCGTGTTGTTCTGGCCCCCGTCGATGGCCTTGCCGAGGTCGCTGCCCACTTTGGAGGCGTCGACGTCGAAGGCGGCGACGAACTCGATGTCGCTCACGTGATAGCCCCCGAGCACCACGTGCATGAGACCGGGCACGTCGTCGGCGGGATTGGCGTCGCGGTAGTAGGTCACGCCCTGGATGAGTGCGCTGGCGCAGTTTCCGACGCCCGCTATGGCCACGCGAATCTTCTCCATGGCTCCCCTTTCTTTACTTCGCGTCGTGCGCGAAGGACTCTTGATTACTACGTTCGGTGGTCAACATTCCGTCGATCCACGCGAGGTCCAGCTCGACGCCTTGGGCCGCGTGCTCCATCACGCCGCGCGCGTAGGGGTCGAGCTGTTCGTTGTTCGCGCCGGCCCGGACTTCGGCGAGGCGAGCGATGAGATCGCCACGACGTCGCTCGAGCAGCCCGACCCGAGCGTTCGGGGTCAGGTACTTGGCGAGGGCCATGCGCAACGAGAAGTTCTTGCCGTCATCCAGCGTGGCCGGGTCGGCGAGCATCGAGACGAAGTCACGACGACCGCGCTCGGTGATGCGATAGACCTTGCGACCACGACGACCGATACCCGACGTGGTGCGCAGCGATCGGAGCGACGCGCGTTCGCCCGAGAGCGAACCGGTGGAGAGTGAACTGAGCCGGGTCTCACTTGACGTCACCGCTTCGACCGAGCCCTGACGTTCCAGGCGGGCGAGCGCCGGATAGATCGATCCGAAGGAAACATTGGCCCAAACACCGAGTCGGTCGCGCAGTTGTGTGCGTATCTCGTAACCGTGGTGGTCGCGGTCCATGAGCAGACCGAGGATGGCAATGTCTAACACGCGAAATATAGTATCACTTCGATATATCGAACGTACAGTGGTGTCATTTCCCAATGAAACAACAGTGTGTAAGGTCACCCCTAATGGATAAGCGATTCCGCACGAGTACCGCCAACGGGGCAGTAGTCGAGTTCGGGCTCGTGCGTCACGCCCTTTTGGCCAAGGTGGCCGCCGGGCTTCTGCGCTATGAAGACGTCTGTGATGCGCACCCCGAACTGTTGCGCGCGGCGAAGAACCTAGGACGAAAGACCGGCGAGACCTGCCCGGTCTGTGGCGACGTCGAACTCGTCGAAGTGACGTACGTCTTCGGCGCGCGACTTCCCTCCGGCGGCACCTGTCCGACGCTCACGCGCCGAACTGTTGAAGCTCGAACGTCGCGAGGACCCGGTGCAGTGTTACGCCGTCGAGGTCTGCGTCGGATGTTCGTTCCACCACCTGGTGCGCAAGTGGTCGGCCGGGGCTCGGCCGGCGCGACGCGTCAACGCGGTCCTGCGTCAAGAGGTCGGCGAGTGACGCTGAGCGCCCCGGCGATCCGGCAGCGCAAACGCCGAAACGGCTGCGATTCCCCTGGTCATGGTGACCGCCTACGACGAGCCGGGGGCCCGACTGGCCTCGGCGGCCGGCGTCGACCTGATCCTCGTCGGCGACTCGATGGCCAACGTCGTGCTCGGTCAAGAGAACACGCTGCACCTCAGCATCGACGAGATGGCGCACCACGTGCGGGCCGTGGCCGCGGCCAAGCCCGACGCCCACGTGGTCGCCGACATGCCGTGGCTGAGCTACCACGTCGACCTCGGCGAGAGCGTTCGCAACGCCGCGAAGCTCATCCGTGCCGGCGCCGAGAGTGTGAAGCTCGAAGGCGGACGGGTGCGCCAAGCCGTGGTGCGCGCGCTGCTTGACGCGCAGATCCCGGTGATGGGTCACCTCGGACTTACCCCGCAGAGCGTGATGGCCATGGGCGGCTTCAAGGTTCAGGCCAAGACCATGGAGAGCGCCAAGCTGCTCATCGAGGACGCGCAGCTTCTCCAAGAAGAGGGTGTCTACGCCATCGTCATCGAGGGCGTCCCGAGCGTCGTCGGCACGACCGTAACCCAGGCCCTCGATATTCCGACCATCGGCATCGGCGCCGGCCCTGACACCGACGGCCAGGTGCTGGTCTTCCACGACCTATTCGGACTGACCGGACGCCCACCGGCCAAGTTCGTGCGTCAGTACGCCAACCTCGGACCGGTGATCACCGAGGCTCTTCGCCACTTCGCGGAGGACGTCCGAAGCGGCGCGTTCCCTAACGACGACGAGGCGTATCCCAACCCTGAAGGACTTCTCGACTAGTTGTGCGGTCGCAGCACCGCCGTACGTCAGTATTGTGTGGTGCAAATCTCAAAACTGCTCATGACCAGGTCATACCCAAGTTAATCTCGTAGGCAGCGAAATAGGTGTTTTTCCTACTTGCGCAGTGTATACCCTCAGTGTATTCTGGCGATCATGAGTGTTCCTCTGACCCTTCTCGGATTACTTGAACGTGAACCCAGTCATGGCTATGACCTGAAGCGCGACTACGACACGTACTTTGGCCGTTCGAAGCCGCTGCCGTTTGGCCAGGTGTACGCCACGCTGGCTCGCCTGACTCGAGATGGCAAAATCGCGCCGGGAGAGATCGAGGCCGGCGACGGCCCTGACCGCAAGCGCTATTCGATTACGCCCGACGGGAAGCAAGAATTCGAAACGTGGCTCGGTGAGCCGATCGAACCGGAACCGCATCTCCAAACGGTTCTGTTCGCCAAGGTCGTTCTGGCCCTGATGCTCGGTCGCTCCGCTGAGCGGTACCTCGACATTCAGCGTGCCGCTCACTTGCAGCGCATGCGTGAGCTGACCGAGATGAAGAGAAGCGACAGTCTGATCGACGTGTTGCTGGCCGATCACGGACTATTCCACCTGGAAGCCGACCTCCGCTGGATCGACATGACCGCGGCGCGACTTCCCCTACTGACAAAGGCGGTGACCTCGTGAGTCTCGTGACGACACCAATCAACGTAGAGACCAAAGACGTGCTGATGGAGGCTCGCGACGTCGAGTTCGACTTCGGCCAAACACCGGCGCTACGAAAGGCCAGCGTGTCCATCCGTGAAGGTGAGGTCCTTGCGGTGATGGGCCCGAGTGGCTCGGGCAAGTCCACACTGCTGCACTGCCTGGCGGGAATCCTCGTACCGAAACACGGTGAGATCCGCCTGTCGGGTGAACGCATCGACACCTACCCCGAGCACGAGCGCAGTGCCCTGCGTCGCGAGAAGTTCGGATTCGTCTTTCAGTTCGGTCAACTGGTTCCGGAACTCAGCGCCGAGGAAAACGTCGCCCTTCCCTTACTTCTCGGTGGACTTCGTCGCAACGAGGCGCTGGTACGTGCGCGTGAGTGGTTCAAGCGCCTGGGAATCGAGGGCCTGGAACGCCGTCGTTCAGGGGAACTCTCGGGCGGCCAAGCCCAACGGGTGGCGCTCGCGAGAGGACTCGTTGCACACCCGAAGGTGCTGTTTGCCGATGAACCGACCGGCTCGCTCGACTCTTTGACGGGCGAACTGGTGATGGAACTCTTGGTCACCGCCGCGCGAGAAGACGGGACCACTGTCGTACTGGTGACCCACGAACCGCGGGTCGCGGCCTACGCCGATCGCGAAGTCATCGTTCGTGACGGTCAAGTGAGTTCGCTCACGGCGAACCCGTCGGCCTCGTGATTCGCTTCGGTCTTCGACTCAGCACGCGCGGAGGCAAGGAGTCACTCGTCCGACTCATCGTCATGGCCTTGGCGGTGTCCGTGGGGGTGGCCATGCTGCTCTTGACGATGGCCACGATCAATGGACTCGGTGCACAGAACTCGCGGGGCGCGTGGATGGCCACGAGTCCGCGCTTCGGTAACGGTCAACCGAACTTCGCGCGACCGGGAGCTCCTTCCACGGCGACGACCAGCCACACCATTTGGTGGCTCGTCACCTCGAGTCAATTTGAGAACCAACTCATCGTGCGAGTTGACGCGGCCGCCGTTGGCGCGCACCCCGTGGTCCCACCGGGAATACCGCGCCTTCCCGGACCCGGCGAGTTCTATGCGTCACCGGCGCTTTCCGCACTGCTGAAGGTCACGCCCGCGAGCGAGTTGGGGGATCGCTTCGGTGGTCGCCAGATCGGTCTCATCGCCAACTCGGCGTTACCGTCGCCGAACGATCTGGTCATCGTGTTGGGGCAGAGCCCACACACGCTGTCCGCCACCAACGGTGCGGGGAAGATCAATGGTTTCGTGAAGACCTCCAACAATGGCGGTCCCGATACCACGGGTACGACCGGCCTTCAGATAATTCTCGGCGTGCTGTCACTGGTGCTTCTGTTCCCCGTACTGATCTTTGTCGGCAGCGCCATGCGACTCTCCGCGGCGCGGCGCGAGCAGCGTTTCGCCGCCATACGTCTCGCCGGCGCGACGATGCGACAGGTCGCGGTGGTCGCCACCATCGAGGCTCTCGTCGCGGCGTTCGCGGGCGTCGTAGTTGGGTTTGGACTGTATTTCCTGACCGTGCCGGCGCTGGTCCACGTACCTTTCACGGGACACCCGCTTCAAGCGGGAGACCTCCGGGTCGGGCTGTTCGACGTCGTCGTCGTCATCATTGGTGTGCCGTTCGCTGCCGCGATAGCCGCGCGGATCGCGCTGCGAAGGGTGCAAGTGTCTCCGCTCGGCGTTTCGCGTCGAGTGACGCCCCAGCCGCCGCGCTGGTACCGCGTCATCCCACTCCTGGCGGGCATCGCCGAACTCGCGTATTTCGAGTCCGTGGGACGACCGACCAGCTCGGGTGCTCAAACCGAGGCGTACTTGCTCGGGTTCTTCTTGATCATGGTGGGGCTGGTTCTTGCGGGCCCCTGGCTCACCATGGCCGGTTCGAAAGCGGTAGCGAAGCGTACGAGTCGGGTGTCGGCGTTACTCGCGGGACGTCGTCTCTCGGATAATCCGCGCGGCTCATTTCGTGCCGTCAGCGGACTCATTCTGGCCATCTTTGTGACCAGCGTCTCGGTGGGCGTCATCTCGACGATTTTGGCCGACCACGGTACGACGAGTACCGGCTCGCTCGCGAGCAAGACCGTGGTCGATCAGTTCGCTTTCAGCTTCACGGGTGACGTACGTCATCTGCCGACCTCACTGGAATCATCATTGCGATCGATCCGTGGCGTGAAGGGCGAGACCACGATCTACGTGGCACCGGCGCGGATGAGGAGCGACGGACCAGTTCCCGACGTCAACGGCTTGGGCGGCAGCATTCAGTACGGTGTGGCGGCCTGCGCGTCGCTCGCCACCACCCCCGCACTCGGTAAGTGCCAACCGGGCGCGACGTACGCCAAGCTCGGCGATGACATCGCGTTCGTTCAGTTGACCAAATCCGTGACCGCCACGGCGTCGACCGTCTGGCCGAGTGCCCAGCCTGCCGCGAGTCCGAGCGCGTTGCCGGTACAAGTGATCGCCGTCGCTACCGACGGCTCCACGGCCGTGATCAACCGCGTCGAGACCACCCTCGATCGCGCCTTTCCCTACAACACCTCGGCGAGCCTCTTCGGCGAGGTCAACGCCCAGTCCTCTCAGCTCTTAAGCGAGTTGGAGACCTCGAGCGAAGTTGTCATCCTCGCCAGTCTGTTGATTGCGGGATGCAGCCTGACCATCGCCATGGCCGCGGGGATAAGTGAGCGCCGACGTCCATTTAGTCTGTTGCGTCTGAGCGGTGTGCCACTCGGCGTCTTGCAGCGCATGGTCGCGTTGGAGACCGCCGGTCCCTTGCTGGTCATCTCGATTGCGTCGGCACTCATAGGACTCGTCGCCTCCGACCTGTTCTTGAGGTCGCAGTTGGGATTGACCCTGCGACTACCCGGCCTGGTTTATTACCTCATCGTGCTGGGCGGTTTGGCGGGGGCACTCGCGATCATGGCCTCCACGCTGCCGCTGCTCGACCGGGTGACCCGCCCGGAAGACGCCCGCACGGAGTGAGACTGACCAACGTCGACTAGCCATTTTCGCTGCCAGTCGGCTAAGATTGTCCTTCCCACAAGCGTGGGGAAGTGCCACATACCCTGCTCTGTTTTCCGCAGAGCCCGGCCTAGCCGGACCAGAGGGAAAGGAAACCGGCCATGCGGCCCTATGAAACCATGATCGTGTTCGACACGGCTGTCGACGCCCAGACGATCCAAATCGCGCTCGACCGAGCGCTGGAAACTATTCGAACTCACGGGGGAAGCCCCGGCGCCATCGACCGTTGGGGCAAGCGTCCCCTGGCCTATGAGATCAACAAGCGCAAAGAGGGCTACTACGTCTTGGTGGAGTTCAGTGGTGAGTCGTCGACCGTCGACGAGCTCAACCGGATCTTGACCCTGTCGGACGAAGTCCTGCGCTACAAGATTCTTCGCCGCCATGAACGACCGAGCGCCCGTGTCACGGCGCAGGCGTAAGTTCGGACGCTTGAGATTCCAAGGAGAGAGAAATGGCCGATAACGCAATCACCGTCGTGGGGAACGTCACGCGCGACCCCGAACTGAAGTTCCTCAATAGCGGACAGGCGGCGTTGAAGCTTTCCATCGCCGTCAATCGCCGCTGGCAGAACCGCCAGACCCAAGAGTGGGAAGAGCGCGTCAGCTACTTCGAGGTCGTGGGCTACGGCGCCATGGCCGAGAACGCCGCGAACTCCCTCACCAAGGGCGCTCGCGTCATCGTGAGCGGTCGACTCGAGCAGCGCAGCTGGGAGACCGAGAACGGCGACAAGCGCTCGATCGTGGAGATCAACGCCGACGAGATCGGACCGAGCCTGAAGTGGGCGACCGCCGTCGTCACGCGCACCCCGCGCGCCGAGGGCAGCAACTTCTCATCCGCCGACCGACCGGCCGCGGCCCCGCGCGCCAACGAACCCGCCCCCTACGCCTTCGATGAGGAGCCCTTCTAATGCCCCGTATTAATAACCCCAAACCGCCGAAGCGCGCGCCGAAGATCGACACCCGTCGCGGCGCGAAGAAAAAGCCCTGCTCGTTCTGTCAGCACGGCGTCGGCACGGTTGACTACAAGGACCTGGCGCAACTGCGCAAGTACATCTCGGACCGGGGCAAGATCCGCGGGCGCAAGGTCTCGGGCAACTGCCAACAGCACCAGCGCGACGTCACCGACGCCATCAAGACGGCGCGCGAGTTGGCGCTGCTGCCCTACACCCAGCGCACGGTGACCGAGCGACGCGGAGGGCGGGGGAATCGCGACGACCGCGGACCGCGTGCGCCGCGCACCGACGAGCGACCGGCCGCCGTCGAGACCGTCAACGCCGAGGCCCCGGACGTCGAAGCCGAAGAGGTCCTCGAGTACGTCGACGCCACGCCCGCGGCTGATCTGGTCGAAGAGGTCGCCGAATGAAGGTCCTCCTGCGCAACGACATTCACGGCGTCGGCCGTCGTGGCGACATCGTCGAAGTGAAGTCCGGCTACGCCCGCAACTTCTTGCTACCGTCCGGCGCGGCCATGAAGGCGAGCACCAGCACCGAAGCGCAGGCCTCGTCGATGCGCAAGTCGCGTGACCTGCGCGACGCCGCGAGTCGCGAAGCGGCCGAAGCTCAGCGCGCGATCATCGAAGCGCAGACCCTCAGCATCGCCGCGCGCGCCAGTGCCAACGGCCGTCTGTTCGGTTCGGTCACCGAGGCCGACGTGGTCAACGCGCTGCGCACCGCGACCGGCATCTCGCTCGAGCGTCACGCCATTCGCATGACCGAACACGCCAAAGAAGTTGGGACGACGACCGTCACGGCCGTACTGTTCGACGACGTCGAGGCCACCATCAACGTGGAGATCATCGCCAAGTAATCCGCGACCAATGAAGTGCACCACGCCGAGACATTCGTCTCGGCGTGGTTGCGTCAGAGGCGAATGTCACAACCAAATGAAATCATCAAGTTGGTGACATTTAGACACAGGTATTTCCCCACGTTGGGCATCTTGTTACAAACACACGAAACACGCGACCATTGAGGTCTTATGACGCAGATTGAATCGGAACCCCGCACGCGGCAGGCGCCGAACGGCGGTCGCATACCTCCGAGCGCAATCGAAGCCGAAGAGAGTCTCATCGGGGCGATGCTGCTCTCCCAAGAGGCCGTGAGCATCGCCTACGAAACCGTGCAGGCCGAAGACTTCTATCGACCGCTGCACGGACAGATCTTCAGTTCCATCATCGCGCTGGCCAACGCGGGCGAGCCGGTCGACTACGTGACCGTGCAGGCGAAGCTGCAAGAGCGTGGCGCCATCGCCGTCGAACTGGCGCTGCTCTCGTCGCTCCAGATGAACACGCCGTCGGCGGCGAACGCCCAGCACTACGCCGAACTGGTCCGCGAGAAGGCCCAGCAGCGCCGGCTCATCGCGGTCGCCGGCGAGATCGTCGACGAGGCCTACATCGCCACCGAAGACGTGGTGGGACTGATCGACGACGCCGAGCGCAAGATCAACGCCATCGGCGACGCCGGTCGGACCGACACGGTCTCGCCCCTGCAGCGCCTGCTGTTGAGCGAAGCCGACATCCTGGAAGAACGCGGCGAGACCCGGGGCCGCATCAACGGACTGGAGACGGGCTACAAGTCCCTCGACCAGATCCTCCAGGGACTGCAGCCGAGCAGCATGACGATCGTGGGCGCGCGCCCGGGCACCGGCAAGACGGCCTTCGCCCTCGGCATCTGCATCCACGTCGGCGCGGTCGTCAAGCGCCCCGCGCTGTTCTTCTCCTTGGAGATGAGCCGTCAAGAGTTGGCCGAACGGATCCTCGCTTCCACGGCGCGAATCGACTCGTCGAAACTGCGTACCGGTGACCTCAGCGACGCCGACTGGAACCGCGCCCACGAGGCCTTCGGCTACCTGCAGTCGGCCAAGGTCTTCATCGACGACAACCCCGCGCTCACGGTCATGGACGTCCGGGCCCGCGCGCGACGGGTCCGCCAACAGAACGGCGACCTCGGCGTCGTGATCATCGACTACCTCCAGCTGATGAGCTCGCGCGGTCGCGCCGAGAATCGTCAGGTCGAAGTCTCGGAGATGAGCCGGTCCCTGAAGATCCTGGCGCGCGAGCTCCAATGCCCGGTCATCGCGCTTTCGCAGCTGTCGCGAAAGCTCGAAGAGCGATCGGACAAGCGCCCGATGATGTCGGACCTGCGCGAATCGGGATCGCTCGAGCAAGACGCCGACGTCGTGCTCTTCATCTTCCGACCGGAGCAGTACGGGGAAGTGGCGAACGACAAGAAGGCCGAGGCCGAGATCATCGTCGGTAAGAACCGAAACGGTCCGACGCGCACGACGCACCTGACCTGGCGCGGCGAGTTCGCCCGATTCGAGAACGTGGCCGAGGCCCGCGAGATTTAACTGTAGGAGCAAGACAGACATGAACAATGACAGGTCAAATTGAACACTCAATGAACAATTTGCCAGACCAAAATAGACATTCGTACTCCGGTGTGCGCGACGAGAGGGGGAAGGACCTCCAAGAACTCGGGCTGAGGATGGTGATTATCACTGGGGTCGCATTGACGGCGCTCGATATCGCGCCACATTATGGGCGGCACCCAGACACCTCTTGGTTCTTCACCGGGGTGTTCGTCTTGATTGCCGGCGTTCTCATTTATCTAGTCGGCCTGATTGGGCCGCGCTTTCATCAATTGACTTCACACCCGATCGAGGCATACAAGAAGTTTCGCGCTCCGCATGAAGAGACGATGAAGGAGTTTTTGGAGCGAGGCGGTCCTGAAGTCGATGAGTATCACAGGAACGCGATTGAAAACGTCATCAGGATGGCGCCGAGAATGCCTGGACGAATACCGCCGGTTGGCCATCCAACGTCGTCTGAGATTATGCGTCCAACCGCTAGTCGCTGCGGTCTCTGCAATTCGCCGCTCAGTCGTCGTGCTGACGGATCACTCTGGTGTCCAAAGCATTCACCGACTGCGGGCCGCTAGTTCACTGTGGCCCGGTCGAGTTCGAGGCCCTTGACGAAGCGCTGCAGGCGGCCTAAGACAGTGAGAGAAACCTGTCACCTAAAGCGACAGCAGTCCCTTCCCTGTATCACAGCAACTGCAAACTGCATTGGCGAAGGTCAGATAACTCACATTGTTGGTCAGACCGAGTGCCTAGTTCGGATCGAATTTGATCCTGGGCGGAATTGATGGCGGTAACGGTGGCACTCGCTCGTCACCGGTCCCCGCGAGTTCTTCCTCGTGAACGGGCCGAAATGTAGCAAGATGGTGAGATGCCCCAGTGGGGTCGATCTTCGCCGGGGGTGAGATGAACAAGAAGGCGCTCTCCGAGTCGGATATCTGCGACCGCTACATCTCCCCGGCCATCGAGAAAGGCGGCTGGTCGAAGAACCATCGGCGCCGAGAGTACTCCTTCACCGACGGTCGAATCATCGTTCGTGGCAAGTTGGTGGCTCGGGGCAAAGCCAAGCGTGCCGACTACCTGCTCTTTTACAAGCCCAACATCCCGATTGCGGTCATTGAGGCCAAGGACAACAACTACTCGGTGGGCTCTGGTATGCAGCAGGCACTTGGCTACGCGGAATCTCTCGACGTACCCTTTGTCTTCTCTTCCAACGGCGATGGATTCCTCTTCCATGATCGAACGGGCAAAGCGGCCCTGCGCGAGCAGACGCTTTCGCTGGACCAATTCCCGTCGCCAGAAGAGCTCTGGAAGCGCTACGTCCAATGGAAGGACCTGGGCGCGTCAGATCAGTCGCTCATCACGAGCCCCAACCATCCCGACCTGACGGGCAAGGCACCCCGTTACTATCAGCAGCTCGCGATCAACCGTTCGATCGAGGCGATCGCCCGAGGTCAACGTCGGGTACTCCTCACGATGGCCACGGGTACCGGCAAGACCTACACGGCGTTCAACATCATCTGGCGTCTCTGGAAGTCGGGAGACGTCAAGCGTGTCCTGTTTTTGGCGGACCGCAACATCCTCGTCGACCAAACGAAGGTCAACGACTTCGCCCCGTTCGGCGACGTGATGACCAAGCTCGACCGCAGCCTTGTCGGCGAGAACGGCCAGGTCAACACTTCGTTCCAGATTTACCTGTCGCTGTACCAGGCGATCATGGGCAGCGACGTACTCGATGGGCCGGAGCCGATCTACGACAAGTTTCCGAGGGACTTCTTCGACCTCATCGTCATTGACGAGTGTCACCGGGGGAGTGCGGACGCCGACTCGGCATGGCGCAAGATCCTCGACTACTTCGAGCCAGCTATCCAGATCGGAATGACAGCCACCCCCAAGGAGACGAAGTACGTCTCATCGATCGACTACTTCGGCAAGGCCGTGTACACGTACTCACTCAAGCAGGGGATCGACGACGGATTTCTGGCGCCGTTCAAGGTCATCCGCGTGGACCTCGATCACGATGCGCTCGGGTGGCGTCCCGAGGCCGGCGAGGTCGACGACGCCGGAGTCGAGATCGAGGATCGCATCTACAACCTGACAGACATTGACACGAACATTCGCTTCATCGACCGCGACCGGGCGGTCGCCCGCCGAGTGAGCGAGTTCCTGCACGAGACCAACCCGATGAACAAGACCATCGTGTTCTGTCAGAACATTGACCACGCAGAGCGCATGCGTCAGGCGTTCGTCAACGATCCGCTCAACCAGAGCCTCGTCCAAGAGGACGTCCGCTACGTCATGCGCATCACTGGGGACAACCCCGAGGGCAAGGCGCAACTGGACAACTTCATCGATCCCAAGCGTCGATTCCCGGTGATCGCCACGACGTCAAAGTTGATGAGTACGGGTGTTGACGCGCAGACCTGCCACGTCATCGTTCTCGACCAGCGCATCCAGTCGTTGACTGAGTTCAAGCAGATCATCGGTCGCGGTACACGGCTGCGTACCGACTTCAACAAGTACTTCTTCACCATCATCGACTTCCGCCGGGCCACGGAGCTGTTCGCTGACCCCGAATGGGATGGCCCGGCGGAACAAGATGAGAACTTCCCAGCTGAGCGTGACGTGGTTCGCAAGTTCGACGGCACTTTCACGATCGATGGGAAGGAGGTCATCGTCCTCTCAGACCCCGACCAACCGGTCGTCGACGCCGCCGCGGATGATGGTGACGAGCGCGTGGTCTACACAGTGAGCGGCACCAGGTTCACCGTCTTGAAAGAGCGAGTCCAGTACTACGACAAGGACGGCAAGCTCATCACCGAATCGCTCAAGGATTACACCCGCAAGGCCGTCCAGCGTGAGTTCGCCACGTTGGATGACTTCCTGCGGCGGTGGAACGAAGCGGAGCGCAAGCAGGCGATCGTCGAAGAGTTAGTTGAGCAAGGCGTACTCCTCGAGGCCCTCGCAGATTCCGCTGGTCGAGAACTTAGTCCGTTCGATTTGATCTGTCACGTGGCCTTCGACCAGCCACCGCTAACCCGCCACGAGCGCGCCAACAACGTGAAGAAGCGAGACGTCTTCACGCGCTATGGCGATCAGGCGCGCGCGGTACTTGAGGCCCTGCTCGAAAAGTTCGCAGACCAGGGCGTGGAGGACCTCAACGAGATCGAGATCCTCCAACTCGACCCCTTCACCACGATTGGCACACCCATAGAGATCGTCCGTGCCTTTGGTGGGCGCCAACAGTATCTCGATGCGGTGCATGACCTCTCTCAGCAGATCTATCAGGCCGCCTAGTTGGGAGTCCCACGGATGTCACTGTCAACTACCATCAAGTCCCTGCAGACCATCATGCGTAAGGACGCCGGCGTCGACGGTGACGCGCAACGAATTGGTCAACTCGCCTGGCTGCTCTTCTTCAAGATCTACAGTGACCTCGAACTCCAGACGGAGTTGGAGGACTTGAACTACGTCTCACCGATCCCGGCTCGCCTCCGCTGGGAGGCGTGGGCCGACGACGTGGCCTTGGGTAAGGATGCACCCACCGGCGACGACCTCATCGACCTGATCGAGCAGGGTCTCTTTCCGACGCTCAAGAACCTCGACCTTGACGCGCTGAGCGGCCCGACACGCGAGCGTGCAGCGCTCCTGCGTAGCGTGTTCGAGGACGCGTATAACTACATGAAGTCCGGTACTCTCCTTCGCCAGGTGATCAACAAGATCAACCAGGACATCGACTTCAACGCGGCCAAGACCCGCCACATCTTCGGTGAGCTCTACGAAGGAATCCTTAAGGACCTCCAAGGCGCCGGCAACGCCGGAGAGTTCTACACCCCCCGAGCGGCTACGCAGTTCGCCGTCGAGATGGTCAACCCCCGGCTCGGCGAGATCGTGCTCGACCCCGCATGCGGTACTGGCGGATTCCTGACCGGGGCTCTTGAGCACATGCGCGCGCAGGCCGACACTCCTGATGACCTAGCCACGATGAAGGCGAACGTGCGCGGGGTCGAGAAGAAGGCGCTACCGCACTTGCTCTGCACGACGAACATGATGATTCACGGCGTTGAGGTACCGACGACCATCCGCCATGGCAACACGTTGGCCCGACCACTTCGCGACTACGGCCCAAAGGACCAGGTCGACGTAATCCTCACCAATCCACCCTTCGGTGGCATGGAGGAGGACGGGATTGAGAACAACTTCCCGGCCGAATTCCGCACTCGTGAGACGGCTGATCTGTTCTTAGTACTTGTCATGGAGTTACTGAAAGATGGGGGTCGCGCAGCCATAGTGCTGCCTGATGGCACCCTCTTCGGCGAAGGCATCAAGACCCGCATCAAGCAGCGACTTGTTGAGGAGTGCAACCTTCACACCATCATCAGGCTTCCGAACGGCGTCTTTGCTCCCTACACAGGTATAAGGACAAACCTGTTGTTCTTCACCAAAGGTGCAGTGACAAAGGAAATCTGGTACTACGAACATCCGTACCCGGAGGGAACCAGGAACTATTCGAAAACCAGGCCGATGAGGCTTGGGGAATTCGCACCGGAACGATCATGGTGGGATCACCGCATCGAGAGTGAGCAGTCATGGCGGGTACCAATCGAAGACATTGTTGCGAGCGGATACAACCTCGATATCAAGAATACGAACAAGGTGGACTTGGATCATGAGGAACCTGCACTTCTCATGGATCGATACGAGGAGGCATCTAGGGCGGTCGCCGTGGCGCGTGAGACGCTGAGAAGCAAGTTGTCTGAAGCCCTGGGCTCGTACGAATGAACGTCGATAGTCTCTTGGACAATTTCGATGCCTTTTCGTCAGTTCCGGGCGGAACTAACCACCTCCGGAGTGTGATACTTGGGCTCGCGACGCGAGGGGATCTATCGCTTTCAAGGGATGGTTGGGTTGAGGAGCCCTTGGGTGACATTGCCACTTACGGTCGACGTTCTCAGGTTGGGGCCCACGATCTACCGTCAGACGCCTGGATTCTCGACCTCGAGGATGTAGAGAAAGGCACCTCAACTCTCCTTCGTCGAGTCACGATGAAGGAGCGCCCGACAACAAGCAGCAAGGCATCATTCTTTGCGGGGGATCTGCTTTACGGAAAACTTCGGCCGTACCTCGACAAGGTCCTGATCGCAGATGAGGACGGATA
Source organism: uncultured Acidimicrobiaceae bacterium (assembly GCA_963703105.1). Taxonomy (GTDB): domain Bacteria; phylum Actinomycetota; class Acidimicrobiia; order Acidimicrobiales; family RAAP-2; genus RAAP-2. Next base: position 1,529,073 of record OY969792.1, read on the forward strand.
CTGCACAACTGAGATTGTGCCAATCGTTCCGTCAGACAGAGTCACCTCCGCGTGGCTCCGGATCTGTTTGAAGAGTCCGCAGTTCCTTGAATATGTCGCGTCAAGAACCTACGGAGTCAAGATGCCCAGACTTGGCACCAAAGATGCTCTTGCAAGCGTTCACCCGGTTCCGCCACTTACCGAACAGCATCGACTCGTGGCGAAGGTTGACGAGCTAACGGCGCTGTGCGACGAGTTCGAGATGTGTTCGAATGTGCGCAAGAGAGTGCTCGAGGGTCTTCGCAATTCACTCTTTGCCAGACTTCGTCGCGCCGAAACGAGGTCCGAGGCAGTCAACGCTTGGGATGAGATGTTGCCGGTCTGGTCTGAGGTCTGTTGCGATCGTAACGCAATTGATGAACTGCGCGATCTTGTACGCGACCTAGCGATCCTTGGCCTCCTGACCGAACGGGATGGCTTCGATCAGCACGCGTCAGCAGCTCAACTTCAAGAACTTGAGGCAATCGGCAATTCAGGTCGAAAGCACCGCGGGGCGGCGAATGTTGTGCTCCCAGTACCAAACGTACGACTGCCTGTAACCTGGGAGTGGGCCCGCTTTAATGAGGTCGCGACCATCGAAGCAGATTTGGTCGACCCGGCAGAGTATCCGAACTCCCCTCACGTGGCTCCAGATTCGATATTGAAGCGTCGAGGACGACTGCTCGGCTATCGAAGCATCATCGAGGATGGCGTCACGAGCGCCAAGCATCGTTTTCATTCGGGTCAGATCCTTTACTCCAAGATACGACCGGCTTTGTCAAAAGCCGTATTGGTGGAATTCGATGGGTTGTGTAGTGCAGACATGTACCCAATTGAGAGCAAGATCGACGGGCGGTATCTTCTCAACGTCATCTTGTCTCCATATTTTGTTTCAATAACCACCGCCGATGACAACCGACTTGCTATGCCCAAGGTCAATCAGAAGCAACTGAATGCTGTATGGATTCCGGTACCTCCTCCTAGCGAGCAACGACGAATCGCAGAGTTGGTGGACGAACTCATGGCGATGTGTGATGACCTCGAATCGGCGTTGGACGTGCAGAGCGACATTGCAGATGCCTATTCTGCATCGGTGTTACGCGAGTGAATCGTTGTGAGTGAACCCTGGATCGTTTCTGGACAGGTCGCCTAGAGCGTTTCTTCGGGGTAGGTCCTCAGGAAACTGGTTTTCATATCTTCAACAACTGAAATGATCCTCTCGAGTTCTCTCCGTTGATTCTCGCGAACGGCAACTGAATCGCTGCGAACGACGATTGGACGCACTTCTCGGAAAATGAGCTGCCGCTCCTGGTCGCTCGGCCAAAGGAGCGACTTGAAGGCGTACTCTAATTTCGCCACACTTACGGTGTCGGGCCATGATTCGCCATCTTCGAGCTTCTGAATCGTCTGACCACTCAACCCAGCGCGTCGACCAATCTCCCTCAAGGAGAATTCACCAATCGCAATACTTAGGTTTCTGGCGAAGATTTGCGCATAGTTGGCAGGTACGGATGGCTCGAGTTCGGCAAGAGGCCAGGCTCCGCGGAGTATGTAGTCCACCGGACGGCGACGAACGTTGCTCCGCTTAGGCACAGATCGATTCTTACAGAATTGAATATGCAGGGTCTCTCCGCAGAATACCGACGAATAAGCGAAATGGATGCTTGACATGGCGACGGTGCACGTTATAATATGCACTCGTGGCATCTGAAGAGACTTCCGTCCAATTGAGAATGGCGAAGGACAAGGAAGTGATGGTGCCTTGGACAGCGTTGGACGAGGAAGTGGTTCGGGCCTCACGTCCTTGGAGACGGGTTCGTCACTTTCGAGGTCAGAAGCACTTGCCGGGTTGGTATTGGTCCGAGCGGATCGGGCGTCGCCTGATGTACGAAAGTCGACTTGAAATGGCTCGCCTCATGGTGGCGGACTTCAACCCACGCTTGGTGGACATTCGCGAACAGGTCTTTCATTTGACGATGACTCTTGACGACGGATCCGTCGTCCGTCACATCCCGGACTTCTTCATTTCCATCGAGGGCGAACCGCCTCGCCTAGTCAACGTCAAGCCGCCGGGTTGGGAGGAAGACGGCAGGATGCGCGAGACCTTTGAAGCGTTGGGTGCACTTTGCGCTCAGAAAGGTTGGTGGTACGAGACGTGGACTGGCCAGGATCGAATCTATCTGGAGAATCTTCGCTGGCTCACTGGCTACAGAAGGCGAGTAGTGATTCCGGCGACCGACGAGGAGATTTCCTCCACTCTCGGTCTGGTCACGGAACCTACGAGAGTGGGAGACCTCGAGCGCCGGGCAAGGGTTCTCGGCATCGTCCAACCACGGCCCGTCTTGATGCACGCAATCTGGATGTCGTTGCTCAACGCCGACTTGACAGTGGCACTTAGTTCCAAGAGTGAGGTGTGGCGATGAGGGGACCTGAAACTCTGTTCGTAGGTCAACGCTTTCATTGGGACGGTGACCAATGGAAAATCTTCGCAATGGAGGGTGCGTTGGTCACCATTCAATCGCGCAACGGACGAACGATGGTCCTTCAGACGCTCGAGGTAGCTCGGATGCTTCCTCGGTGCGAGACGGAAGGGTCTCGGTCGGAGATAGAAGGAGTGGGACAACTCCTCACGAATTTGGACATTGAGCAAAGGGCCAAACTCGAAATGCGATTGGGCGACGTTCGAGAGGTCCTCACCGGATTTCGATCAGGCGATCCCTCGGTGGCTGGCGTGGGTGAACCCCGGCCTGGGTATAAGCCGAGTGAGTCAATGATGTCGCGGTATTCGAACAAAGCCGAAGAACGAGGCGTGAATCAAAATACTGTTCGCCGATGGGTGCGGGCCTATCGAGAGAAGGGAGTCACCGGCCTTCTCGATGAGAGAAAGCACCGTGATTCAAACCCCTTTGGCAACGTTGATGGCAGATGGATAGACGCAGCTCGGCTAGTCCTGAGCGAACACGTGAACGCGTCGCGTCCCACGAAGAAACTCATCGCTGCACGGGTTAACGAGCGTGTCCGAACGGCATTCGATGAAGACGAAGTAACCCTGCCGTCTCGCACGACGGCCATGAAGATTCTCGACGAACTCTCTCGAGGCAAGAATTCATTCAAGGGCGCAACGAAGCAGAAGCGCAGTATTGATGGCCGCCCGAAAGGCACCTATGGACATCTTGTCGCCACTCGTCCTGGTGAGTACCTCATGGTGGACACAACGCGGCTCGATGTCTTCGCTCTGGATCGACTTACAAACCGTTGGACGGCATGTGAACTGACGATTGCAATGGATGTCTATTCGCGCTGCGTCACCGCCATTCGGCTGACACCGGTGTCAACGAAGGCAATCGATGCGGCACTCCTCCTCTTTGAGGCGATTACGACGAGCTCGCTGCGACCGGCATCGACCCCGACGCTGCCGTATCTTGGCGTCCCGACATTCGTCTCCCTGGGTGTGGTGCCGCACGACGCCCAAAAAAGACCTCTCCCTGGTGTCGCCGTGGAGACCTTGGTGATCGATCATGGACGGATCTTCGTGTCCGAGCACCTCTTCGCCGTGTGTGATCGGTTGAGAATATCGATCCAGCCGGCGAGAAAGAAGACACCGACCGACAAGCCCGCCGTCGAACGCTGGTTCGGAACTCTCGGCACAGGATTCCTCGGGGCACTGCCTGCGTACAAGGGTTCTGACATCCATTCGCGCGGCGAAGCCGTCGAGGAACAGGCGTTCTTCACCATCGATCAAATGGAGCAGATTATTCGGGAATGGATCGTAGAGGTCTACCACCGTCGACCGCACAGAGGGCTCTGTCTGCCCGAGGCCCCAGGAGTGAAAATGTCGCCCATAGATGCCTTCGAATATGGACTCGCTCGAGCCGGAATGCTTCGGATACCGCCCACTCCGAATTTGGCGTTGGACTTCCTACCAGTCGAGTGGCGAACGATTCAGCACTACGGCGTGGACGTTCACGGGCTTCGGTTCAACGCCGAATGCTTGGACGACCACCGAAATTGCGTGAGTCCCTATGGCGGCCCCAACGCCGGCAAGTGGCCGTTCCGCTTCGACCCAGAGGACCTTTCCGCGCTCTACTTTCAAGATCCCGTGTCCCACGAGTGGAGCGAGGTTCCGTGGGTTCGTCGCAGCGAACTTGGCCTTCCCTTCAGCGAAGAGGCGCTCAACTACGCGCGTGAGATCTCCACAAGAGACATTGCGTTTGACGAAGTGAGAGCTCTATCGCAGCTCCTCAACCGTTGGGAGGCAGGTCTGCACCAGAACGTGGCCGAGCGACGAATGGCGATACGTGCAGACATCATGAAGCAACCGCTCAATTCATCTCGGTTTCAGCAGGTCGACGATCGAACGCCGGTTGCCGTTCAGCGAGCATTGAATCCACCCAGACTGGAATTGATGAATGACGAGACGGAAGTCGATCTTCTCGATGAAGAGCCCGAGGACTATTACGACGGCGCCCTCGAAGTAATGCGATGACGATGTTCGAGAAATTGGAAGTCAACGAACGCTCGTACTGTTTGACCACGAAGGAGGGTTGGATCGAGCGAGTTCAGGCGCCGCCACGCCTAGATCCGCCCCTCCTCACGCCGCACCGGTACAAAGCATTGAGACCGCAAGATATGCGACGCTACGACGCAGCGCGCGGCGTGCATCACGCGAACCTTGGTCCGTTCTCGACCCCGCAGATGAAGACGATCATCGGCGAACTTCATGAGATCGTCGATGCCAACAGGCAAGACGGCGACAAGATCAAATCGTCGGGGGTGCTTGACTCGCTGCCGGGGTTGGGCAAAACCACACTCGTGCTTCACCTCGCGACTGAGTTCCATCGCAACGAAATCGAACTGAAGGGTGATCGCACGAACAAAGGACACGAACGAATTCCGGTCGCGTACATTTCGCTCACGGCCAATACCACGATGCGCACACTGAACGCCATGTTGTGCACGTTCTACGGACATCCGGGCACCCAATCCGGCAACGCCCAACTGCTGGCGGATCGCGCGACGACGTGCGTACGCGAATGCGAGACGCGCGTGATCGTGATCGACGATGTGCACTTCTTGGATATGAACCGACGAACAGATCGTGAGGTTGCCAACCACTTTAAGTGGCTCGCCACGCAGTTTCCGGTGACGTTTATCTTCGTGGGCGTCGGACTTGAGCAACGCCGCCTCCTCTCTGAAGGTCTGATTCTCTCAGACGTGGGCCTTTCCCAGACTGCTCGCCGATGGACGAAGTTCGAGTTGGCACCCTTCGAATTGAGGTCTGCGGGGGGCCGGAAGACGTGGCGGAACCTCCTCCTCGGCATTGAAGGGAACATACGTTTGACCTGTGCGTGGGAAGGCATGTTGGCCGATGACCTTTCCGACTATCTCTTCGAGCGTTCGACGGGGTATTTCGTGAGCCTGATGACCCTCATCGATCGAGGGTGCGTTCGGGCCATTCGGAGTGGTGAGGAGAAACTCACCGAAAAGCTGCTCGATGAGATAAAGAACGACGCCGCGTCAGAGGCAGCTCGACAAAGGGTGGCAGATGCCGTCCGGTTGGGGGCACTTAGGTCGCTGAAAGCTCCGAAAGCTAGCTAGTGACGCGAACGCTGCCCCTCAAGATCGAACCGATTCCCGGCGAGTCACTCACGTCATGGCTACAGGCAATCGCGAACCTACATCAATCGGGTGTCGGCGCACTCGCTCCGTGGCTTCAACGAGATGAGTTGAGGAGATATTCACGCGACCTCGATACCAACGGTTTGGGGTCGGCCGCCGCTAAGGCGTTGGCCCACGGCACAGGAGTATCGCTAGAGGCGGTGGAGGCGACCTGGCTGTCCGTTTCGAAGTATCGAGAACTCACTCAGTTGAGTTCTACGTCACGACGCTGGCTGTGGCCGAGGGCAACGAGCTCTTTTTGCGTCATGTGTTTGGATGACAACGGCGGTAGGTGGTTGACAGCGTGGCGCTTCCCATGGTGGTGTGTCTGTCCGGTTCACCAGATTCGACTTCAACGTCAATGCCCAGGTTGCGGTGGCGCCCAACGGCTGAGATACATGCGGCCGTCCTTTCTACCGGGCGACGGTTGGAAATGCGAAAGTCCTCTGTCTAGGGGCGGCCGCGGAGACCGACGATGTGGCCTAGACCTCCGTGAGACGCCAAAGATTGTTGAGCCGCTTGAACTCGCCTCACTCGTTCGTGAACTTTCAGTCTTGCTCGAACCCGGTGAAACCGAGAGGGCGGGATCGGCGTTGAGCCAGTTAGACGAGTTGTACTCGATTGCCAAGCTTCGTAACGGTACTCAGGCAATAACCCTGCCCCCGATGGACGTGGCCGGTTATCTTCTCTGTGCGCTGCGGGATCTCGCAAGTGACGAGCGTTTCGCTCAAGCTGTCCTTTGCCGAACTTCCGCCTCTACCTTCACCGTAAATCCTGTGGTTACTGGCGTTTCGCCTTCGACTGCGGCGCGGATTGTGATGGTCCGAGACGCGCGAATGCGGACCACCGAGCGACTCAGATGGCGGTCGCCAGTTGACGGATCACCGCCGGTTGATGACCTGACGTCGGCGCGTTCGATTTGGCGGTCGCTCCCGCGCGCATTATGGCCCGATTGGTGTTTACGGCTGTTTCCGACTTGCAACGCAGATTTCGAAACGTTAAGGAAGCTTGCGCCGGTGGCGATGTGTCTGATCGGTAGTTCGAACTCCATGTTCGAAGTCTCGGCCGGAATGTGCGAACGCGGGTTTGTCCGGCGCCTCGGAGGAATATTCTCGAGTTTCGAACCGCACGTCACGACCGGCGTGATTCATAATCTGATTCAACTTCGAGATCAACTTTTGAATAGCGGGTCTCCGATCGACTATCAGCGCAGACGAGCCCTGTTTGCTGATGGCGTGCCACTATCTCGTCAGCAGTGGAGGATGATCTCTCGCAATGGTGGCATCCGAAGTGGGGGCCCCCACAAATTGCTGTTGGGTGAGTTGTGGTTGTGGGAGCACCTGACGGGCGAGCCAATCATGAACTTCCCTGGATCATACGGCGGACTCGTACCGATTGTGGTGGCGTATCACGCCTTCCTTCGTGGTCTCACTCCAGAATCTCGTAACGCTCTACTTATCCACGCTCGCTCCGTCCTCGACAATGCGGGAATCGCGGAGCCCGTCGAGTGGTCCCCTCCGCGCTCATGGGTGACTGGAGACACAGCGGGCGCAGAGCCGGCGGTCATTCCAATGGATCCGATTGTCGCGATGCTACGCATGGGACGTTCGGAGCGGGATGTCGCGAGTGAACTTGGACACGATTCGAACATGGTGTCCTACATCGTCAGTAGAAACCCGCCGGCACTCCGACGCCGCGAGACCAACGGAGCTCGTCGGGGTCGACCACTTCCGACTTACGCAACACCTGAGTGGATTCAGGCCCAGCGGCTCGAACGCAATTTGGGTCTGCGGGAGATTGCCGCGACGCTGAATGTGTCGAGAAAGACTCTCGCCGCCGTTCTCTCTGAGGCGGACTACGAACTCAACAGTGGTCGACAAGGAATAAGAGTCGATTACGAGTGGCTACGCGAACAGTACGTAGCAAACGGTAGGACGCTGCCCGACATTTCCCGAGAACTGGGAGTAACTCCGCGCACAATCGCAAGGGTGGCGAAGTCGTTCGCTATCCCATTGCGCGACCGGGGTGGCGCCAGTCATGCATCCGTCGTGACCGAGGTCTCCGGAGTACCGGATCCGCTTCGAAGCGCCCTCAAGGGGCAGGGCGCCGAACAGAGAGTTCAGCGATTCCAAGTGATGGCTCGATGCGATTGGATCAATGAGTCCGCGCGAATCCTTCAGATTTCGGAGGGCACTTTGTCGCTGCAACTAAGCCACCTTGAGCGCGATGTTGGAGGGCCCCTGATTCGTCGTGCACAGCATCTGTACGAGAAGCAGGAGCTGACCACGCTAGGGCAACTTCTACTTGAGCAAACTGACCAGCACTTCGGCAAGCCGAGAAATGAAGGCAGTCCGAAGCGACGTGTCAAGAGGCCACCAAAAAGAGGTTGAGTTGATTGAAGGGGTCTTCCTTCTCACGATCGTGGCGATTCACTTCTACGAGAAATGGTTGAGTTCGGCAGCAAGGAGAGACACATGCTGGGAAAGAGTTTGCTCAGTGACGTCCCGAAAAATACGTCACGTACGCCACGCCTGAAGATGAGATGATGGCGAGGAACCTGACACTTTTGCAGTTGAAGCGACTGCGAAAATGATCTCCAAGGATGTAGCCGAAGAGCGTCAAGTCGTCGGCGTGACGATCGGATTGTGATTTCGTCCTCGACTCAATGACCCAAGCGACAAGGACTTTTCGCATTCGGTCGAGGAGTCTCCACCATTGGTACGCCAAAACGACGACAATCACCCACAGTGCTACAAAGATCCAGATTGCGAGTTGATTTGATGACGCATAGCTGGAGCGCAGGGAGTCATAATCGGATCCGACGATGCCCGCTACTACGACGCTAACTATCCAGAGAAGCGGCTTCATGACGCCTTCCAGGGTCGTGGAGATCAGTCTTGACCCGTTAGAGGGTATCTCCGGCTCGTACGGTCGCCGCCACCAAGCGAGAAGCACCAGATAGGAAACCCGGAGCATCACGCCCGAGCGACGGAGGGCGCCGTACAGCGAGACCAACGGTCGTCGTTTTTGTTCCGCGGGTTCTCGCAGGTACCACGGGTCCTTTGGATCATGCCTGATTTCATTAATCAGTCGAGAGATTGTGCGAATGACGATCACCGTCATCAAGGAGCGCCCTGATTTGTGTTCGGTGTATTGATTTTGTTGGGCCGTCATCGGTGCGAGCGCCTCTTCCGAACTCTTATTTAGTGCGATTGCTTGGTCGCGAGATTGGCCGTCATGTCGGCCGCGGTAGCGGTCAGTTGGACGAACTCGCAGTCCGCGGAGCAAGGTGCCGTCTGGCTGAACTCCATGGAACCTGGGTAGGCGTTATAGCGCTGCGGGCCGACACCTGACACTCGTGGCATGCCCGCCACGAGTCCGGCGAACTGTAGCGTCTCGTGCGAGGCGACGCTGAGGCTGAAGGCGAAGACGTTTCTGCGCGCGTGCTGCTCCCGCTCTGCCCTTGAAAGCCCCTTGATGTACTCAGGGTCATCAAGGAGCCCATCGCGGTCGAGGGACACATCGCTTCGACGTTGGGCTCCCAGACAGTAGAGGCACTTCCGTCCGGGTCCTATCGTGTGCACGGACCACGTGATGTGTAGGGGGCGGCCGTGCGCGTCAACTTCCGCGACGATCCCGCCGTCGATCACTGGGATGAGATACGAATACGAAACAGCGTTCAAGAGGAACCTTGGCCATGGCCGATCAACGCACGAGAAGAGTACGTCGCAGCTGAGGATTGCATCCAGTCCTTCAGGAGTGAGGACATTCGTCTCCACTGTCCGTATATCGGGTTCTGCTGCAGTCGCGCTGGTCTCGAATTGTCGCTTCGAGACCACTACCTTCGATAGTCCAATGTCGTCTCGCGTCGCACCCAACGCGCGATCCAAGTTTCGTTCTTCAATTTTGTCGTGGTCGATGAGAACGACACTCGCCACCCCCATCCTGGCGAGGGATTCAGCGACGATGCTGCCGACGGACCCGAGCCCCACGATGCCGACCTGGGTTCGGGCAATGTCGGCCTGGGCCGCGTCACCCCAAACGCTGACGGTTGCGACTTGCGAGGGCGGTGGAATTTGGGGTGGGTCCAAATCGGGGTGGAACGATGTTCGAAGGCGACTCCCAACCACACGGACCGAGCTGCATTCGCGTCGCTCATAGCGACCACGTCCTACCCGCAGCCAGAATCGGGCGCTCCACTCTCCGTCAGTTGCCCTCGTGAGTCCGAGAATAGGGAGTTCGGTTCTCCCTGCGACCGGACCCGCCAGTCGTGTTTGCTCTGCCAAGACGTCGTCCGGGCTCATACCCTGCCATCCCGGGCCTAGATGGCTGTGGAGCAAGGCGACACCTGCCCCGTTTGGGGCTTCGGCAAGAACCCGTTCGAGGTAAGGGCCCGTAAACGATACGTTTCCATCGAGTATCCGCTCCCCGTCTCGAGGGAGGGTAACTTTGTTGATGATGGCAGTGAACCGGACGTCCCCGACGCTCGGACGCCAGAATGCGAAGGTCAGATCCTCTTGGTGCGGCCCTTTGTCCAGGTGCGCTGCAAGCTCGTTGTCCATGTTCTCGGTCATTGCGACCGAAAAACAAGAAAAGTTCTCGAACTCCTCTGTGTTGATCATCAGGCGACGTTCTCGTTCAGCACGCTGAGGACGTGAGCCCAAATTAGCTTGGGTGTCGGAGGGTGATCGTATCGCCTGCTCCAATACTGCCAATCCAACCCCAACTCACTGTTTTGAGTTTTCAGAGGGCCGTTTGTGTCCATCGGCGCCAGTGGGGGCCGCGTGTGAATCGCAGATGGCACCGTGAAGGGCATGGACTCGATGCGGGCAATAGCAACGTCACAGGTTCTACCTTTGCGAGGTCCACCAGTGATCTGCACGTCGTGGATGACGACGTATGGCGTGCCGCTCGGAGCCGCGAGTGCGTCGACGGTCAGTCCGAGTTGCCGCAAAAATGCCTCTAGCTCATCGAACGTCATGACGGTTACTTCAGGAGGTGGGCGTGACTCCGATGAAGGTGGCAGTGAAGCGCTCGCCCTCATGGAGTTGCACTTCGTGGTCGTAGTCGTCGTAGGCGTGGTTTCCCTCGTCGCGTGTAAGGCGATAGTCGCTGAAGGGGGTGAATCCGGCGTCCTCGAGGATCGCTTTCACCTTCAACTCAGTTCGTTCAGTCCGCTGTTCTTCTGCATTAACGAAGTAAATCAACGGGTGACGGTGAAGGGGTTCGGTGTCGTTCACCTTGGTACCTCTTTCTTCTTTAGCGCCGCCGGCCGGAGGTCTGTGGTGCGACGGCGCAATTCGCTCCGCTACCACCACTATAGCAGAAGTGTGAAGCAACACGCACGGGTATGTTGGCTACACAAACACGTCAGCACAGCCAACATTCTGTGTACACTTGTTGGAAATGGAGGACTTTTATGAGGACTTCGGTAAGGGCTTGGCCCGAGTGCGTCGCAAAACCAAAATTTCACAAGAAGTTCTTGGTGCTCGAGTCGGACTCAGCCGAACCTCGATCGTGAACGTGGAAAAGGGTCGCCAACGGGTGCCTTTGCACATGTTGATGTCGTTCGCCGATGCCCTCGGTGTCGCGCCGGACGAGTTGTTGCCGGTTCGTGCCACGACCGTCGTGGAGGGTTCGGTCCCAAAGAGCATTGAAGATATGGACGAAGGGACGCAGGCGTTCGTGATGCGGTTGATTCGTCCTGGCGATTCTGAAGAGAGTGAATCGATGAAAGGGGTAAGTGGTGAAAGCTAAAGGTCAAGAAGAAGAAGCGGCGGCAATCCTTGAGGAATTCAAAATAACACGACCACCGATACCGGTTGAGGATCTGGCGAAGAAACTAGGAGCGCATATTGCGTACGAACCGTTCGACGGTAACGTCTCTGGGCTGTTGTTTCGTAAGGACGATCGCGTCATCATTGGTGTCAACACAAGCCACGTCTCAACAAGGCAGCGCTTCACAATTGCCCATGAAATAGGCCACTTGCGCCTTCACGGCAAGAAGGAGATGTTTGTCGACAACCTCGTCCGTGTTGACTTTCGAGACGATCGAGCCAGCGCAGGCACTGACCTCGAAGAAACTCAGGCGAACGCTTTCGCGGCGAGCTTGCTAATGCCACGGCAGATGGTTCTCACGGAATTGAAGAGTCGAGTGTCTGCTGAAGCGGATGACGCGGACGTCCTTGTCGGCGATCTCGCCGAGCGTTTCCAAGTAAGCAAACAAGCCATGGAGTATCGGCTGGTAAATCTCGGGCTACGAGGCCACATGTAATTCAGTAGGGCTCCAGTCTTGAGTTGTCAATACCTCCCAATACATGTGAAGGCCGCCGACTGCCACTTCAGAGCGCAAGCACTTGTCGCTGTATATTGCGACGATGCGGCGCTTACTAGTTGTCTTAGTATTCCTACTTGTTTCAATGGAGCTGGCGTCATGTGGTTCGCCGTCATCTCTGGCGACAACTTCACGTTGGAAGATCGCCGCAACATTTGACACCACGCCTGACTACTTGTCGTGTCCAACCTCAAAGGTCTGCTTCGCTGGGGGCCTGCAAACCAATTATCTTCTGAAGACTACGGACGGTGGGTCCAAATGGACCGCGATTCCGATCCCTCAAAATGTCCCCAAACAGCTTTATCAATCACTGTCTTGTGCGACTGCACGAATCTGTGTGTTGGCGGGTCAATTGTTAGTGCCAAATTCCCCTGCACTGATTTGGGCCACCAAAAACGGAGGCACGTCGTGGGAGCGACAGAGCCTACCCGGCAGCAGCGGAAATTCCGTTGGCGGAAACGGATTTAATGCCTCGTGCGCGCCAGACGGGACCTGCATGATTTCTTCGGGCAACACGATCTGGTCTGAGCCCTATGGGACCTTCGTTTGGGGGATTGTTGCAACTCTCAGCGGACAAAACGGGACTGTTGACTACGTCAATTGCGATTCGCCAAGGCTCTGTTTTTCCATGTCAAACTTCAATTCGGGCAAAGAGTACATCGCGACGACTCACGACGGTGGATCCAACTGGACAGTCTCGCGTCGTGTGATCAGCGGAATCTTGACAACGCCGCCCGTATGCGACAACTCGGGCATGTGTACGATGACCTCCGCCGCGGGCACGAAAGTTTCAGGTACCTACATCTATATGCCGCGCACGAAGAACCTTCTGACCTTCTGGGTCTCGTCGGACTATGGCTCAACATGGAGGAATATGAGAATTCCTCTTGGCGGCAATTCGCGTGGACTAGGTAGCTGCTCCTCGGCACTCGTCTGCCAGTATCAGGGCAGTCGATCGCGGGATGATGCCGCAGCAACTTATCCAAGCTTCTATTCCACAAAGAATGGGGGCAAGAGCTGGTCGGCGGAAAAGGCTCCAAAGACAAACGGATTGGTCACATTGGCTTGCTTCAGAGATAGATCTTGCATCGGAATTGGCGACGGAGCCGGAACGAGCAACGTGGGCCGTGGCGTAGTGCTGGTCAAGTCGTCTCGCTGACGCAAGCCCAGACGATATGTCAGGCTTCCGGATGGCGGGATTCGCAGGACGCGGGAACAGTAGATATCACGTTCGTCGGAGGGTAACGAATGTCAAACGAACATTCGGACGAATTGGTATTCACAATCCAAGATACTGAGGCCACGGCGCTTTCAAGTTTGGGGATCTCAATGAGTTCGGCAGCAAAGTGGGAGGAAGGGGGAAAGCCTGAATCGCGATGGGTTTAGTGGAGAGCCTTCGAATATCTGTACCGACTCATCTCGATTGTCGCTGGGTTTTCTCTCCATCGTTGATGTTCGTCGATGTTCCGCACTTGGAGCAAAACTTGGCATCGGGCAAGAGTCGTGTTTGGCAGGTCAAGCACGAGAGGGCGTCCAGAACTTTGCCGCAATTTGGACAGAAGTGCGAGCCAGCGGGAGCTTCATGGGAGCAGGAAGCGCACGTCACTCCTGGAACTGCGACGATACTTGGGGTAACGACGGCCGCTGGGGCTACTGCCTCCTGGGCACCCTTCATAACGGACATTCCGAGTCCGAGACCAACTGCGGCATCCATGATTCCACCCGCGCCGCCCGGGTTCGCAGCCGCCTCCTCAACAGCCACCGCACTCTTGTATTTCAAGTAATTGCCGAGATCACCGACGGCGCCAATTCCACTGCGTTCATCAATTCGTGTTTGCACCTCTCCAGGAGGCGTGATCGATTCGATGACCAGATTCACCAACTCGGTGCCGTAAGAGGCGAACTCATCAAAAACCCTGGCCTTCGTAGCGACCACTAGTTGGTCGTAGAGGACGGGTAGGTCGAAGATCGAAGTGAGCGTGCCGCCGATCACTTGAGCCAAGGTGCTCACGACGAAGGACTTGAGGAATCCCTCAATATCCTTTGTGGTGAAAAGTCCTTGAACCCCCACGACCTTGTTGACAAACAGCACGGGGTCGGTGATTCGAACAGCCATTTCGCCATGAGCCCTCAGACGCACGAGTGACAATTCCTGATCGCGATAGGCAATCGGGTCTTTGGTTCCCCACTTGATGGATGCGAAGACATTTTGGTTAACGAAGTACACCTCGGCTTTGAATGGAGATTCGCCGAAAACTCGGTTGGTTAACTTCGCGCCAATTACAGGCAAGTTCAGGGTCGAGAGAGTGTGGCGCCCTGGACCGAAGGTGTCGAGGGACATGCCATCACGAAAGAAGACAGCGGTCTGGCTTTCGCGGACTATCACCTGCGCGCCAAGCTTGAACTCACCGGAGCCGGTGCTGGGTACTCGTCGCACCATTTCAGTGGCGGCTCCGTCGACTACCTCAATGACTTCGATGGTCATGACTCCTCCACCATCACTGCCGTATCCTCAATCGTTGGTGCATTTCTACTAACGATGACGAGCGCAATTAGGGCCGGTTTCTTTGAGCGACTCGCCTGCACCGGTTCACGCTCTCTCACTTTTCGTGTACACGAACGTATCCGTTGGGGCAATTGAGACCATTAATCCGCATCAGTTCACCTTACGGCGTCGGTCTAGGGATTCCCTGAGATGATCGAGGGCCATTGCGAGCACTCTCAGGTCTCGTACCTGGGCATCTCTTGATTGATCCCTGATTCCTCTGGTCAAGTCTGAGATTGCTTCTGTTTCGACCATGATATCGGCGTCTCGAGCTTGGATCTCTGCGAGTTCCGCCTCCCGCACCGGATTTGGTGAACCCAACGGTGAATAGCCGTACTCGGCAGCGCGGAGTCGATCGGCGAGCGTTGAGAGGGGAACGCGGAGCTTTTCGATGTCCTCGGCCCCGACGTGGTCGCCCTTCCGTGACATTTCGCGCTGAGCTTCCACCAAATAACGTTCGGAATTCTTCAACCTGTCGTATCCCGCCATGCGAGTCTGTTTGGCGCCGCCGCGCTGACGCTGGAGACCCGAGTATCTTTGGAATCCCCGTCGTCCACCTCGAAGGGCAATGACGGTCAACAAGCCGACGACCGCCAAGAACAGCAAAATCAAAATGACGAGAAGAATCTTCACGGTAGGAGATGCCCTAACGTGTCAAGGTCTTCTTTCAGGCGCTCAATCTGGGGGGCATTCAGCGCTTGAGGAGCACCAACTTTGCCTTTGACTTCCAAGTCTTGACAGGCCCTCAGCAACACATTGCTGGCATCAAACTGCTGGAGGTCGAGATCGCCACCGCGGCTTGGAGCATTTGCCGGACTGGCGACGTAGCCGGCTGCGACACGATCACGCATAAGTCGTACCTGACGTATCAGGTCATCAATTTCTGGCGTTCCGGAGACCCCGTAGTCCTTGCGTGCGCGAGTAAGAATGCGAATTGAGGCATCGATTTGGGACTCGATCTCCCGACGAATTTCCTTTTGATTTCGAACGGCAAGCGTGTGCAACTGACTTGATCGCTTCCAGCGTCGAGACCTGGGCCAGAAGACCAGGGAAAAAACAACTCCCAAAACAATCAGACCAACCAGACCTATCGCAATCATGCCCAACGATGGCTGCACCCCAATATCGATGAATCGTTGGTGCCCTTCGCTCAATCCAACCACCCCCGAAAGAAGAAGATAGATCCGCCTGAGTTTCGCTGACTTCTTCCTGGGACTATATCGGTTCTGAGTACCTCGGATCCGAGCCTCAATGGGCCGGGTTTGCCCCCAGCGCTTCCTGACGTCCCTATTGCGAGAAGGTTCCGTGCTGAAAGGACGTTCCCTTGCCATAGAGATTCCCGAGAGAGTTATCGGATCTAAGGTCAGGGGTGCTCGGTGAAGTCGATCAGCCAGAGCACGTCGGGCGTCGGAACGCTGAAGTCACACTGGACGAGGTCGTCGCTCACCGCGGGCCTGGGCGACACCAAGTTGCCGATGACCTTACATAGTGAAACCCTACGTGTGCGTCATCCAACGAGGAGAGTTAGGGAACGATCAGACCAACCCCATATTTGTTAAATATTGGCCGAGGCGGTAACGCCACACTGGGGTTACTAAGTCCCAATTTTTCTGTAATCTTCTTCAGACCGTATGCCGAAATAAAACAATCACTGTAACCGCGCTCAGGAGAAATAATGAACTGACCGCTTTGAGTTATTTTCACGTATCCTCTATTGCCAAACTCAGCCGAACTTTCAGGATCAGAATTCCGATAGTGGCGTCCCGCCTCCGCCAAGACGTAACCCCATTCCCTCCTCGGTAATGTCTTCTCCTTGCGGGAAAATACGTACTCCGACTTATTTAGATCCCATTCCGCTTCGATTGCCCTCTTCGCAACCCACTGTGCAACGAGGTCGGAGTCCCAAGGCGGGGGGTCTAACTCGAAATCCACTCGATGTGACTCTGGCCAAATATCAGGAAAGGTGCGCTGAAAGAAATCTTCGTTTAGATCAGGTTTGGGGGTTCCATTCGCATCAGGTACGGTCCAGTAATGTATCGCCAGTGCGAGACGTTCATTGGGGTCTTGCACGAGCTTCGCCGCCAGCAGAGCGGGTTCGCACTCTTGGCGCCATTGACTAAGTAAGACGTTGGTGTCCCGTACTCCGCGCTCATGAAGTTTCTTCATCTAGGCGCGTCTTCTGGAGTTGGCACTCACGACACCATTCAAAGTAGATCGTATGAGAGCGACCGTAAGAGTTTACCACTCGTGCCTGATGCGACGAACAGAAGCGCCGGCTACAAGTGTTGCAATGTCCAACCGCCGGAACCCCGCAGGTCTCAATTTGACAACCTCCGGCATTTGCAATGCCAGGGGCCTGCAGGACGTCGAACAGCGTGTCACTGTGTCGGCACACGAAGCGTCCTGGTCGCAGTTCCACAACGTCGGAAGAGCCGCACTGTGGGCAGGAAATTGCTGCTGAACTCATTGTCACATTGTCTCCGCTAGTTCAGACCTGTCCTCAGTCTGTTCACACATCGCGCAACGAAGATCATGATGAAGGATGCTATCTGAAGCGTCCAGAGATTCACCGAGGCTCGAGGGAATTTAGGCCCCTTCAGGAAACTCTTAAGACTAGGTCTGAGCCTACTTACACTCTCGTGGAATCCAGCTCCTCAGAACCATTTCTGGTGAATCACGAAACTGGGTCATTGCAATGCCCTACCAACGAGCGGACTTGTACGAATGAAGGTTTGGGTGTTTGTAGAGATTGTTATCATCGACTTGTTCGCCCTGTTGGTAACTGCGCTTGCTCTCCTGGGTGTCGTACTGGCTCGAAAGGGAGGATGCCTCCGGTGACCTGAGGGGTGTCTGGCGGGAACCTGTCAATGACCGACGACCGGTAGGCGACTACGCAGAAGGGCTGAGTCAGAGAAACAGATGAATACGCGGCCATCCAAGTTTGTTAGTTGCCTGCGCCAGGCCACTTGCGGCTACTCACCTGTCGGATTCGCGAAAACCGTCCGAGATGGTGAGTTCGACGAATTCCAACGGTATCTTTGCAGCGTCTTCGCGAACGAACACCAGAGTATGCAAGTTTGTGTCGAGGTTTACGGAGCAGAAGGTCCTAGCCACGATTTCGGCTTCCTCAATTCACGGAGTGATCTGTTATTGAAAACTCTGGCACCGTGTTGGGCGGTGATCTGATGGCGGTCGAATCAATCGTGTGTCCTCATTGCGGCTCTGGTGACGTTACAGAAGTGAAACTGAACACCTACTTCTGTAATCACTGCGAGGCGATCTCCAAATACTTCGATCCAAGCAAGAAGACGGTGGTGAGCTCCCCGGCCTTCTGCACTTGTGGCAACAAGGTGGAGTTTCAGTGCAACCTATGCGCAAAGGGCCTTTGTGCGATGTGTGACGCAATTGCGTTCCATAAGAGAGTCGAACGCGGTCGGGCAATTCGCGGGGTTCAGAAACCAGCGAATCCATCTTGGCTACCCCTCATCGAATCGAAAGACTGGGGCTACAACTTTCAGTTTCCAGCAACGTTTCCTGCCACGTATCTTTCGACTGCCGCATATCTTCCATGCATGAAAGTGGTCAATTCGGTTGAGAACTCGTTGGGACACCCGAATCACATTTGTATGACTTGTGTCTCAGATGCCGCTCCTAGACTCAGGAAGATTTTTGAAGCTGGCGGTGTTTGCACGTTTCCAGCATGTTCTTCGAGCACGTCCTATAACTGCGCCTGCTGTGGTTATGGTTTCTGTGGTGTTCACCGAGGTCTTTGGCGCAAGGGTCACCTTGCGTTCAACCTCACTTTCCATGGCCAACACAATCCCTGGGTGGGCCCCGACTTTGCCCTTCATGCCTCTTTTTATTCTAAAGTCGACACAAGTACCATGTGTCTACTCTGCATCAGCGAGAAGTGTCGAATCCTTTACGACTTTGCCCTCGACACCTTTGATATGACAGCAAATTCACACTTTGGTGAGCATGGTGGCTCTCTCCAGTTCAAAAGCAAGGTCACGCAATCTGCCAGTATCAATAAATATAAACGCTTGACCCAATCTGAGTTTCGAACACAGATGCGCGAGATAGAACCGACGCTGAGGGAGCAGGAGAAGGCAGTTCTTGACACGCCGTGTCGTATGAACGAGCATTTCGAGTCCGGGAAAAGAGAGTGGAGGATTGTGGGAATTGACCCGGTGGGTCACCTTGACCTGGAGGTCCCATGACGTCAAGAAGTGTTGTGTCCTCGGCAGGTTGACGCCAGCCGAGACACTTGACATCGCCCTCAAAGCTGCCAGAACCTATTGACCTAATCTGAAAAACAATTCGCCAGCACCCCCGAGGCTAAGTCAATTCACTCGATAGGAATTGTTCATTTCGAGGCGTCGGGCATCATCTGTGACTGTCATATTCGGATATCTTCTGGTCGGATTGTGCAACTTCGATGATTCCTTTTGCGCATCTTCACGCGCTCCCTACATTAACGCGCCGGCGGTCTGCGCGCTTCGTTACTTGAAATATCGATATGCAACATGTAGTTGCACGTACGCCGTCAATGTGCTACCGTAGGTTGCATATTGTCATCAAGAGTGAAGGAGAGATCTGATGTCAGACCTGGTGATTGAGCGAGAGGTCGTGATCGAGGCACCGGCGGAGGTGGTGTGGCGCACCATCACCGAGCCCGACCAGATCGTCCTGTGGTTCGCCGACCGGGTGGAGCTCGTCGCCGAACCGGGCGCTCGCGGCACCATGCACTTCGGCGACCAAGGCGGCAATCTCGTCGTAGAGACCGTCGATCCGCACACTCGATTCTCGTTCCGCTGGAATCATCCTGACGGCGAGACGCCGACGGCGACCAACTCGATGCTCGTCGTCTTCACGCTGACGCCCGAGGGCGACGAGCGGACCCGTCTTCGAGTGTCCGAGAGTGGTCACGAGCGGCACGACTGGCCCGAGGCCGAGAAGCAGCGCTACGTCGACGACCACCGAGGCGGCTGGGCCGATCATCTGGGACGCCTCGCCACGCTCCTGGCGGAGCGCTCGGCGTGACGGTGCGGACGGCGGACGAGCTGTTCACGGTCGTCGCCGAACCGTCGCGGCGCCGAGTGCTCGACCTCTTGGTGCGCAACGGCGAGGCCAGCGCATGGTCCCTGGCGAGCAGCGTGCCGTTCTCGCGCCAGGCCGTCACCAAGCATCTAGTGGCGCTGGACGAAGCGGGGCTGGTGCGCCGGCGCAAACAGGGACGCGAGGTTCTCTACCACGTCGACTCCGATCGACTCCACCAAGTCACTCGGGCGATGGCCGAACTCGCCGCGCAGTGGGACCGGCGACTCGACGTGATCAAACAGCTCGCCGAAGCGGCGCACGCCGAGGCGAAGAAACCAGCGTGGACCCCAAAAGAGACCGAATAGATCTCAACGAATGAGGAAACGATGATGAGCCAAAACTTCACCAGTGCCTTCACGGTCGACCAGACCCCCACCGAGGTCTTCGACGCGATCAACAACGTCCGCGGGTGGTGGACGGGAGAGATCGAGGGTCGGACCAACGAGGTGGGCGACGAGTTCTCGTATCGCTACGAAGAGGTCCACTTCTCCAAGCAGAAAGTGACGGAACTCGTTCCCGGTGAGAGGGTCGTCTGGCACGTGACGGATTCGCACCTCAAGGGACATGAGGACGCTTCCGAATGGACCGGGACCGACATCACGTTCGAAATCACTCCGGTGCACGAAGGGACGAAGGTCAAGTTTTCACACGTCGGTCTGGTGCCCGAGTTCGAGTGCTTCGAGAGCTGCTCGAGCGCTTGGGGCTTCTTCGTCAACGGAAGCCTCCAGCGGCTGATCACGACGGGCGAGGGTCCGGCCACGCCGCCTTGGGCCTGAACTGAGTTCGCGAGGGCGTCGTCGAAGTCGATTGAGTTGCGTTCGCGCTCGATCGGACGCGTTACGACTCTCTCGCGTGACGTGACTTCGAACGAAGGATGAGGGTGCGGATCACGAGCGCCACGAATATTCCGAAGTTGGTGGCCACGACCGCGACAAGGGTGACGCGCCACGAATGAACGCCTGACAGGTAGACGATGACCACGATCAAGGTGACGGAGGCGGAGATCAACGAGATGATGCGGAGACCTTTCCAAATCGGGTCGGACCAGAACGACAACACCGTCACCTCGTTCGTAGAAAGTCGTGGTTTGCTTCGACGCTACCTCCGGCCCCGCACTGGCACCGCGAGCCGACGTCAGGTGGTGCTCGACTATTTCGGCTGCATCCGAATGCCGGCGTCCAGGCGGATCGACTCGGCGTTCATGTAGCTGTTGGACAGGAGTTCGGCGGCCAAGGTGGCGAACTCCGAGGCGTAGCCCAGCCGCTTGGGAAAGAGCACGCCGGCGCCGAGGCGCGCCTTGAACTCGTCGGACTGCGGGCCGGTTCCGTAGATGGGCGTGTCGATCAGTCCCGGCAGGATGCAGTTCGCGCGAACGCCGATGACCGCCAGGTCGCGAGCCAGCGGCAAGGTGAGCCCGACGACGCCGCCCTTGGAGGAGGAGTAGGCCACCTGTCCGATCTGACCGTCCTCGGCCGCCACCGACGCGGTATTGACGATGGCGCCGCGCATGGCGTCGACGTCGGGCGTGTTCGCACTCATCGCGGTGGCGGCCAGACGACAGACGTTGAACGTGCCGATCAGGTTGATCTCGATGACCTTGCGATAGAGGTCGAGGTCGTGGGCCGAGGCGTACTCGCCGTCTTTGCCCACGGTGCGCGTCGCCCAGCCGATGCCGGCGCAGTTGACCGCGCTCCAGAGCGGCGCCATCGCCTTTGCGGCTTCGATCGCCTCGATGACCTGCTCGGTGTTGGTCACGTCGCAGTGCACGTACGATCCACCGATCTCTTGGGCCAGCGCCGCGCCGCGCTCGTCGTTGAGGTCGGCGAGCACGACCTTCACGCCGCGCGCGCTGAGTTCGCGGGCCGTGGCTTCGCCGAGTCCGGACGCGCCGCCGGTGACGATGGCTGAGGTGTTGGTGAGTTCCATGGTTGCTCCTGATGTCTGCCAGCGCGGGCGGCTGAACCGACTAAAAGTCAAGCAGAGATTCCGAAGGTACCGCCGGGGACCTCGACGCTCGGGCGTAGCGTGATGAGATGCCGTCGGTCTATGAACTCGCCAAAGACGAGCTGGCCGAGCTCTTGGTGGGCGAGCCCCGCTACCGGGTCGATCAGGTCTGGCACGGGCTCTGGAGCGAAGCCGAGGCGCTGGAAGGCATCACGACCATCCCGAAGCGACTACGCGCCGACCTGGCCGAGCAATTTCCCCCGAGTCTGGAAGTGATCAACGACGTGTCGAGCGACCAGGGATCGACCCGCAAGTGGGTCTTTCGACTGTTCGACGGCGCGACGATCGAGACCGTCCTCATGGGCTACGAGGACCGCGTCACCGTATGCGTCTCGTCCCAGGCCGGGTGCGCCATGGGCTGCACGTTCTGCGCCACCGGACAGGCCGGCTTCACGAGACACCTCAGCGCGGGCGAGGTCCTCGAACAGGTCATGTTCGCCGCGCGCGCCGCGGCCCCGCGCCGACTGTCGAACGTGGTCTTCATGGGGATGGGAGAACCCCTGGCGAACTATCTCGTGACGATGGACGTCGTCAAGCGACTGCACGAGTACCGCGGACTCTCGGCGCGCCACATCACCGTGTCGACGGTGGGCGTCGCGCCGGCCATCGAGCGCATGGCCAAGACCGGCCTTCCGCTCACGCTGGCCGTGAGCCTGCACTCGGCGAACAACGAGTCGCGCAGCGCGCTGGTGCCGCTCAATCGTCGCTACCCCCTCGAGCGACTCCACGACGCCTGTCTGTTCTGGATGACGACGACCGGTCGTCGACTGAGCTTCGAGTGGGCGCTTGATCGACGGGGTCAACGACCGCGACAGCGACCTCGACGAGCTGGCGCGCTACGCGTCGTCGCTGCGCGCCCACGTGAACCTGATCCCCCTCAATCCCACGCCGGGATATCTGGTGCGCGGCTCCTCGTCGCAACGCGTTCACGATTTTCGCGAGGGGCTCGTCGCGCGAGGCGTCAACGCCACGGTGCGCAACACGCGTGGTCGCTCGATCGACGCGGCCTGCGGACAGCTCGCCGCGGTCACCAACGCGCGCCACATGTCGATCCCGGTGCGATCGGGCTAGAGCGTCTCTCGATTCCAGAACGTCGGACGCCAGCGCATCAACACCAGCACGCCGACGATGCAGGCGATGCCGCCCGAGACGATGGAGAACTCGGTCGAGGTGAAGTTCGCGACCACGCCGGACTCCACGTCGCCGAGACGGGGCCCGCCGGTGACGACGGCCATCTGGATCGACGAGATCCGACTACGGAACTCGTCGGTGATGGCGTTCTGCAAGATGGTGTTGCGCAGGACCGTGGAGATGACGTCCATCGCCCCGGCGACGCCGAGACAGATGAGTCCCACGACCACGACGTGCACCAGTCCGAACAGGGCCATCGACGCGCCCCAGGCGATGACGACCAACGCGACCAGCCGCCCCTGGCGGCGCACGCGGGCGATCCATCCGGTGACGACCGCCATGAGGAGGGCCCCGGCGCCGGGCGCCGCGTAGAGCAGGCCGAGGGTCCGCGGTCCGCCGTGATACAGCGTGAGCGCGACGGCCGGGAAGAGCGCGCGAGGGAGTCCGAAGACCATGGCGTTGAGGTCGACCAGATAGACCGCTTGGACGACGGCGTGCGCGCGCACGTAGCGAAAGCCGTCCCCGATGGCCCGAAACATCGCGGTGCCGGCGTGCTCGACCGACGCCGGCAGCGGCGAGAGGAAGAACGTCAACACGGTCAACAGGGTGAAGGTGGTCGCGTCGATGGCGTAACAGGAGTACAGGCCGACGCTCGCGATCAACACGCCCGCGACCGCCGGACCGATGACCACCGCGGCGTTGAACGCGATCTGATTCAGTGAGAACGCGGCGACCAGTTGGTCCGCCGGGACGAGTTTGGGGATCGCCGCGGTGCGCAGCGGTCCGGAGAAACCGGCGAAGCCGGCCGAGAGCGCGGCGAGTAACAACAGCACCACGAGGTGGTGGTCGTGCACGTGCGCGTTGATGGCCAGACCGGCGCTGGTCAGTCCCAGGACCGCCGCGCTCGCGATCATCAAGAGCGCGCTTGTCGACGCGGTCGCCCATCGCCCCACCCCAGAGCGCGCCGGTGATGAAGAAGGGGAGTTGGATGAGGCTCGCCAGGCCGACCCAGAGGCTCGAGTGGGTCTGGGCGTAGACCTGATAGGGCACGGCGACGACGGTCAGGTTGCTGCCCAGTAGCGAGATCATCTGACCGGAGTAGAGAAAACGGAACTCTCGGTTGGTGCGCAGCGGGCTTATGTCGACGAGCAGCCGGGGCACTCGTTCACCGTACGGGGATAGTGTGAATCCCGGGGGTAGTGCCGTAAGGAGTGTCGATGATCGACGAAGAACTAGTTCAATTGTTGACGCCCGAAGGCGAGCGCGTCGAGAACGCCGAGTACGAGTCGACCCTGAACGGTGACGAGATCTTCGGCTTCTACCGCGACATGGTGATCATCCGACGACTGGACAACGAGTCGACTTCGCTCCAACGCCAGGGACAGCTCGCCCTGTGGGCGCCCGATCCAGGGTCAAGAGGCCGCGCAGATCGGCGCCGGACGGGCCCTGCGCGCCGATGGACTTCACCTTCCCGACCTACCGCGAGCACGGCATCGCCTGGTGTCGCGGGGTGCCGCCGGAGAACATGCTGCGCCTCTTTCGCGCCGTCTCGCAACGGCGGCTGGGACCCCCAGAAGTACCGCCACTCGGTGCCGACGGTCGTGCTCGGCAGCCAGACCCTGCACGCCGTGGGTTACGCCATGGGCATCCAGCGCGACGGCGCCGAAGAGGCCGCCATGGCCTTCTTCGGTGACGGCGCCTCCAGCCAGGGCGACGTGCTGGAGGCCTTCGTCTGGGCCGCCTCCTTCAACGCTCCGGTCGTCTTCTTCTGTCAGAACAACCAGTGGGGCATCTCGACGCCGTCCACGGTGCAGTCCAAGATTCCGCTCTATCACCGCGCGCACGGTTTCGGCTTTCCCGGCGTGCGCGTCGACGGCAACGACGTCCTCGCGGTCTACGAGGTCTCGAAGCGCGCCCTG
Source organism: uncultured Acidimicrobiaceae bacterium (assembly GCA_963703105.1). GTDB lineage: Bacteria > Actinomycetota > Acidimicrobiia > Acidimicrobiales > RAAP-2 > RAAP-2. The sequence continues at coordinate 1,553,782 of OY969792.1, forward strand.
GACTCGGCGCGCGTCGGCGGCGGTCCGACGTTGATCGAGGCCTACACCTACCGGATCGGCGCGCACACCACCTCGGACGACCCCACCCGCTACCGCATCGACGCCGAGGTCGAGGTGTGGAAGCACCGCGACCCTGTCGAACGCGTGAAGGCGTTGTTGGTACGCGAGTACAAGGTGAAGAACACCGACTTCGACGGCGTGGCCGCCGAAGCCGAGACGATGGCCCTCAAGTTGCGCGAGGACGTGCTCGCGATGAGCCGTCCCGACCCCATCACGATGTTCGACAACGCCTACGCCGCGCCGCACCCGTTGATCGAAGAGGGTCGTCGCGAGATGATCGACCTCGGCATCTCCGGAGGGGAGCTCTAATGGCCACCACCACGATGACCATGGCCAAGGCCCTCAACGAGGGACTGCGTCGCGCGATGGAGAAGAACCCCAAGGTCCTCTTGATGGGCGAGGACATCGGTCGCCTCGGCGGCGTCTTTCGCATCACCGACGGACTGCAGAAGGACTTCGGCGAGGACCGCGTCATCGACTCGCCGCTGGCCGAGTCGGCCATCGTCGGCACCGCGGTCGGTCTGGCGATTCGCGGCTACCGCGCGGTGTGCGAGATCCAGTTCGACGGCTTCGTCTATCCGGCCTTCGACCAGATCGTCTCGCAGGTCGCCAAGCTGCACAAGCGTTCCGACGGCGCGTACAACGATGGCGATGGTGATCCGCATCCCGTTCCAGGGCGGCATCGGCGCCATCGAACACCACTCGGAGAGCCCGGAGCCCTACTTCGCCGCAGACCGCCGGCCTGCGCGTCGTCTCGCCGCTCGACGCCGAACGACGCCTACTGGATGATCCAGCAGTCGATCGAACACGACGACCCGATCATCTTCTGCGAGCCCAAGAGCCGCTACTGGGAGAAGGGCGAGGTCGACCTCGAGACACCCGCCGGCCGGTCTCTTCGACGCGGTCGTGCGTCGAGAGGGGACCGACGTCACGCTCATCGGCTACGGCGCCTCCATGAAGACCGCGCTGCGCGCGGCCGAGACCGCCGCGGTCGAAGGGACGTCGATCGAGGTGATCGACGCGCGCTCCATCGCCCCGCTCGACCTCGCCGTCATGGCGAAGTCCCTCGAGAAGACCGGCCGCCTGGTCGTGGTCCAGGAGTCGCCGCACACCGCCTCGGTCGGATCCGAGATGATCGCGGAGTTGACCCAGCGCTGCTTCTACTCCCTGCAAGGCGCCGGGACTGCGCGTGAGCGGCTATCACGTGCCGTACCCGCCGACGCGAATCGAAGAGGACTACCGACCGACGGTCGATCGCATCCTCGACGCCGTGGACCGAGTGATGGGATTCGAAAGTTGAGCGAAGAGATCTTCCTCCTGCCGGACGTCGGTGAAGGTTTGACCGAGGCCGAGATCGTGACGTGGAAGGTCAAGGTCGGCGACGTCGTAATCCTCAACCAACCACTGGTCGACATCGAGACCGCTAAGGCGACCGTCGAACTGCCGAGTCCCTACGCCGGCACCGTCGTCGCGCTGCACGGCAACGTCGGCGACGTGCTTGGAAGTGCACAAGCCCCTCATCACGTTCGAGGTCGGTGGTACCGGTGGCTGGCGACTGCCAGCGCCCGAGGCGCCCAGCGCGCCGGCTCCGGCAGCCGAGGTCGTCGGACAAGACCGAGGGCTCGGTCGGCGAGGGACGCGAGGCCGTGCTCATCGGCTACGGCGTCGCCAACGAGGACGCCGTCGTCACGCGCAAGCACCGACGACAGAGTGGTCCACCGTCGACACCAGCGGCCGCACCAGCTGCAGTCACCCCCGCTGTCGGTCACGGCCAGTGCGCCGGTGGCGACGCCGCCGGTGGCGCCGCGTTGCACGCCGCCCGTTCGCCTCTACGCCAAGCAGCACGGCGTCGATATCGAGTCGCTGACGCGGCACCGGACGCGACGGCCTCATCACGCGCGACGACGTGGATCGGGCCCTCAGCGGCGCACGAGCTCGACGCCGAGCGCGCCGCGCGTCAGCCGAACGATCACCGGACCGAACACGACGTCGCGCTTCGTCGGTCGCGAGCTCGAATCCTGGGCCACTGGTCCGAAGGAGGAGCGCATTCCCGTCAAGGGCGTCCTGCGTTCCATGGCCGAGGCGATGGTGCAGAGTGCCTTCACCCAGCCCCGCGCCGCGGTATGGGTGCGGGTGGACGCCACGCGCACGATGGACCTCGTGGCCTCGCTGAAAGAACAGCCCAACCTCGCCGACGTTCGTCTCTCGCCGTTGACGATCATCGCCCTGGCGGTGTGCGACGCCGCCCGTCACTTCCCCGGCATCAACTCGAGTTTCGACGCCGCCGACAACGAGGTCATCGTGCGGCGAAGCGTCAATCTCGGCATCGCCGCCAACACGCCGCGGGGCCTGATCGTGCCGAACATCAAGGGCGCCGATCAACTCGACCTCGTCGGGATGGCGCTCGGCCCTGCACGGTGCTCGTGGACAAGGCCCGTGAGGGGACGACCACCCCGAACGAGATGATCGGCACGACGCTCAGCATCACGAACGTCGGTCCCTTCGGCGTCGACGCCGCGATCCCGATTCTGCCGCCGGGCACCGGGGCGATCCTCGCCGTCGGTCAGATCGCCAAGGCGCCGTGGGTGGTGGACGACCAGGTCGTCGTGCGCCAGGTCGTCGAACTCGCGATGGCGTTCGATCACCGTCAGGTCGACGGAGCGATGGCCTCGGCGGTCCTCTCGCACATCGGCCGGTTCTTGCACGACCCGGCCGCGTCGATTATCGCGGGCTAGGCCTTCAGCGCTCGCAAGGCGTCGAGTGACTTGTCGGCGTGCGCGTTCATGCTTAGTTCACTGTTGATGACGTCGATGATTCGGCGATCCTGTCCGATGACGAACGTCGTGCGCTTCACCTTCAACAGGTCGAGGGAACGCTTCACGCCGTAGAGCTGGGCGACGTCGCCGTCCACGTCGGCGAGCAACGGGTAGTCCAGATCGTTCTTGGTCGTGAACTCGGCCTGCTTGGCCACGCTGTCCATCGAGATGCCGAGTCGCTGCGCGCCGAGCGCGGCGAACTCGCGACGCCAGGTCCCGGAAGTGACAGGACTCCTTTGTGCAGCCCTTGGTCATCGCGGCGGGGTAGAAGAAGAGGACCACGGGGCCGTTCAACAAGATGGTCGAGAGCGTTCGCTCGTGGCCCTCTTGGTCGTTGAGTGTGAAGTCGGGCGCCACGTCACCTATTTGCATGAAGGCAGGTTACGGGTCGAGTCGGAAACCTACTCCACGGATGGTGATGAGGTGCCGGGGGTTGGCGGGGTCGTTCTCGATCTTCTGGCGCAGTCGCTTCACGTGCGTGTCCAGGGTGCGTGTGTCGGAAAGCTCGAGGCCCCACCACAACGTGTCGAGACAGACCTCGCGGGTGACGACCTGACCCAGTCGTGACGCGAACAGCGCGAGGAGGTCGAACTCCTTGCGACTGAGTTCGATCTCTTCGCCTCGACGCGTGACGGTGCGTCGCACGAAATCGATGCGCAGGTCTCCGAAGGTGACGATCTCGTCTTCGGTGTTGGTGAGCGGACGACGCAAGACCGCGCGGATGCGCGCGATAAGTTCGCGAAGGCGAAAGGGCTTGGTGACGTAGTCCGCGGCGCCGATCTCGAGTCCGAGGACGACGTCGACCTCGCTGGAGCGCGCCGTCACCATGATGACCGGCGTACGGGTCGAGTCGTAGAGCTCGCGGCAGTAGTCGATGCCCGGAGCCGTCGGGCAACATGATGTCCAACAACACCAGGTCCGGCTTCGCCGACACCATGAGCTGACGCGCCTGGGCGATGTTCGTCGCGCCGACGACGACGAAGCCTTCGACGGTCAGACCGATGTTCAGCGCGTCCTGGTAACTCTCCTCGTCCTCGACGACGAGGATCACGCTGCGACTTTCGGTGTCGGTCACGATCACGCCGGATCCGATGTCGGCGAGTAGCGAGTGGCGGCACGGCTCGATGTCAAAGGGGGATTTGGAGATCGCCGACGTGCCACTTCTTCAACCTAAGTAGTTTGGGTTACCGCAAGGTGAAGCGTGCGCAATCGCGAGGTGTTAAACGGATGAAACGTTTTCGACGTCGCGCGACACGTGGTGTTTACCTCTACAAATTGACAACGGAAACGGAGATGATATGCAGAGACCCTCAGTGAACATCGGCCGCGACGAGCACGTCTGGTCCTTCGCCGCCGATCGAGCGCCCGTCGTCACCGTCTACTCCCGGCACGGTTATCGAGATAGAGACCTGGGACTGTTTCACCGGACAGGTACAGAGCGAGGAGGACACGCTCGAGAAGCTGGACCTCACGCGAGTGAACTCGGCGACGGGACCGATCGGGGTGCGCGGTGCCGAACCGGGCGACACGCTCTCGGTGACACTGCTCGACATCCGACCGAACGAACAGGGCGCGGCGATGTGCATTCCCGAGTGGGGACAGCTCATCGACACGGTCCACTCTCCGACCACGCAGAATCTTCAAGGTGAAGGACGGCACCGTCACGATGAACGACCGGGTGTCGTTCCCCGCGCGTCCGATGTTCGGGGTCGTCGGCGTCTCACCCGAGTCGGGTGACATCTCGACGTTCTACGCCGACCGTCACGGCGGCAACATGGACGATCACGTGAACGGGATCGGCGCGACGATTCATCTGCCCGTCTTCCAAAGCGGCGCGCAGTTGGCGATCGGTGACATGCACGCGTCGATGGGCGACGGCGAGATCTCCGGGACGGGCGTCGAGATCGGCGGTGTCGGCGTCATCAAGGTCGACGTGATCAAGGCCAAGCGCGCCGGTTGGCCGATCACCGAAACGGCCGACGCCTTCTACACCCACGGCACGTCCAGTGGTGACCTGACCGAAGCCCTGCAGCACGCGTGCGAAGAGGCGTCCAGGCTGTTGGTCGACGAGTGGGGCTTTACTCGTGAAGACGCCTTCATGTTCTTGTCGGTCGCCGGCGACCTCGGCATCGCCCAGTACTGTCATCCGTCGCCGGGCAGCGTGATCGCGCGGATGCGGGTGCCGAAACTGGCGTCCAACCCCCAGCCGTTTCGCCCGTGATCAACTCGTGGTGACGGTGAATCCCGCGTAGTTGGTCAAGGTCTTGAGGTAACTGCCCGTCGCGGTACACGGGCCGGTGGGGTGACAGATCAGTCCGTAGACGCCCCCGTCGACCCCGACGGTGTTGTTGCCGGTCGGCAGCGTGATCTTCTGACCGGTTCGCCACTGGCCCGCGACCTCGTTCACGACCAGCGCCTGGTACGCGCTCGAACCGTCGAGGTAGGCCGCCCCGGCGCTGCAGTTGCCGGCCGAACGACACGAGACCGCGACGACGCCGCCGTTCTTGCCGGCCATCTGGGCTCCGGCGGGCATGGCCATCTCGGTCGCGGCCTGCCACGTGCCGTTGACTTCGTTGATGAAGAAGCCCTCGTAGGTGCTGGTGCCGACCAGGTACTGGCCGCCGGCGCTGCAGTTGCCGATCGAGGCGCACGACAGCCCGCCGTAGCCGTAGAAGAACGTGTCGCGGATTGGCCGCCGCCCCGCCGGGCATGGCCATGGCCACGGCCCTAGCCCAGTTGGCGTGGGTTTCGCTCACCGTCATGCCCTCGATGTCCCCGGCGGCGTTGGTGTACGTGCCGAGCGCGGTGCAGTTGCCGGTCGAGACGCACGTCACCTCACTCAGTGACGCGCTCGGGTAGGCGCTGGCGTTGCCCGGAAGGACCACCGCCGAAGCGGTTCTCCAGGAACCGTGGACCTCGGTGATCACGAGGCCCTCGGTCGCGTTGTCGTTGGCGATGAAGGATCCCACGGCGACGCAGTTCCCGGCGTTAGTGCAGGCCACTTGGTTGATCACCACGTAGGGATCGGCGTTGGCGTCGGCCGGCAACCGTGTCTCGATCGCGTGGCCCCATACGCCGCGGACCTCGTTCACTTCGAGTCCCTGGGCGTAGCCCGTCGGCTGCGTCGCGTCGAGGTAGCTCCCGATGGCGCTGCAGTTGCCCGGCGACCAACAGTCCACGGAATGGATCTCGCTGTTCTGCACGCTCGCCGTCGCGGGCAGGGTCACCCGTTGTGCCGCTTTCCACACGCCTCGGACCTCATCGGCCACGAAACTCTGCCCGTTGCTGTGCGTGTCCTGGAAGCTACCCACCGCGACGCAGTTGCCCGCCGTCGCGCACGAAAGCGAGTTAATGGTGAGCGTGGGGTTCTTGTTGGCGCCCGACGGAGGGATGAGTCGCACCGGCTTCTGCCACACGCCCTTCACCTCGCTCAGTACCAGACCTTCGACGTTGCCGGCGTTGTCGCTGTAGGCGCCGCCCGCGCTGCAGTTCCCGGCCGAAGGACACGAGAGCGCGGGCAGGAATCCGTTGGGCAGTCCGGTCGCCCCCGAGGGAAGGCTGGCGACTTTCGCGCTGTGCCACTGGGGCACCCGGCTCGTCGCCGCGGCCGGCAGGGAGAGCCAGAGAAGGCTGAGCGGCACTATCAGGAGTGCGGTACGTCTGAACTTCACGGGCGAGACTCCACTGTCTAGGTCTTGGACAAGGCCCACGGTCCGGACGGCCACCCGAACGCCGCGGGGATCGACCACGAGTTGAGTTCAGTATAAATAGCCGTCCATGGACGAGGCCATCGGGAACGTCACCACAACGATGCTTTAGCGAATTCTTACAAGTGGTCGATCGACCGACTAACGCGCTTTGACGACAGTGATGCGTCGACGTCGGAGGCCATTTGATATCGAAGCTGGAGTCACAATCCGTCAGGTATTCCCTGACGGTGTAAGGTTGTGCCTGACAAACAATTACCAGAAACGAAGGGAAATGCTCGTGGTACTCACCGAAGACCACCGAATGATCTCTTGCTCGTTCTGTCTGAAACCGGATAGCGAGGTATCGCGAATCGTGGCCGGGCCTGGGGTCTGTATCTGCAGTGAGTGCGTGGACCTCTGCACCCAAATCATCGTTAGTCCACCCACGATGCCACCGGGGATGACGTCGTGGGAAGAGGACCTTGACCTTGATCGCGTTCTCGCGAGCCTTCCGCGCATGGCCGCGGCCGGCGCACAAGTGGAAGAAAATCTCTGTCGGTACGTGAAGCGGGCGAGGGAACTCGGTGCCACGTGGGCGGTGATCGGTGCGTCCCTCGGGATGACTCGGCAATCGGCGTGGGAGCGATTCTCCAGCGAGGAGTAGCCACATGCGACTCCTCCTCCGAATCGATTCGCAAGGACGACTACGGCCGTACCTCGTCGACCATTGCGCAGGCCACGGTTTTGTAATCAACCACCTTGTCGCACAACACCGAGACCCACACATTCGTACCTTCGGACGTGATTGAGAACGGCGTCAGCTGTACGGTGCGGCTCAAGAAATCCGGTGAGTTGATCTCGGTCACCTTGCCCGTGGCCGCGTTGAATTGCACGACGGAACGATTTTCGGAATCGGCCATCCAGACGAAGTGACCATTGGTCGTCAGATTGAGTGAGAACTCGAAGGCGGGGTTGTAGAAACTCCTGATCTTGCCGGACGTCTTGTCCATCTCTATGAGATGGCGGTTGCCCGAGCGGAACCACAGGTCGTTGCCGTACGACACGATCTCAGAAGTATTCGTGAAGTGGTTCGGTTCGATCACTTTCACCTTGTTAGTGGCCTCGGAGATTCTCAGCAGCCGTGCTCCAGCTACCCAGACGTAGGACTTGTCCGAAGTGATCGAGTTCTCGCCGGCCGTGACGACGGCGTCGTTGGTGGTGAACGCCCCGGTGGCGATGTTCATGCGGGTCACCGACGAGCCCCCGTTGGCGTTGAGTAGCCATAGGTACTTTCCCTGCGACGTCATGTCGACGGGGCCGTTGACGCCCTTGCTGGCCACACGGGACAGTTGATTCGTCGCGATGTTCAATTGCAAGAGTGAGTGAGCGGGGTTGCCAAACTGGTTGGCGATCCAGATGTCAACGCCGTTGGTGTACATCCAGAGCGGAGAGTCAAAAAGAGAGTTGATGATCGGCAGCGTCTGTCCGTTGGCGATGTCAATCCGGTACAGCGCTCCGTGGTGCTGCGCGCCCCCACTGTCATCGGCGACCCAGACGTACTTGCCGTGGGCCGTGATGGCCACCGGATTGTCGAAGCGCTGTGGTGAGGCGCTCGTCACGTGCGGCGAGGAACCATTGGCCCACGCGCTCGCAGGAACGACTAGCGAAATCAGTGTGACGGAGAGGAAAGAAAGTACGACGATGAAGGATTGTCGAGCGCAAGAGGGCCCACGTCGGTTCGGCAAGGGGCTTTCTTCACTCATCGATTGGTCGCAACTTCTGTTTCACTACAGCGGCCGGTTGGCTTCCCAGCCCTCTTCGATGCTCTTGCACTTGACGCAGAGCGTTCGGTAATAGCCCTGACCGGGAGCACCGGTACCTTTTTTCTTGATCTCTTGACCGATGGGACATTCAGACTGATTGTGAAACACCAGTTCGTCCACGTCCTCGATACCGGTGGTGTGAAACTCCGCAATTTTGGTCATGAACGCTCCCGATCCAGCCACCGTTTCGGGCGACACTGGGAGCGTACTGGACCTCAGCGGTCATTCAATTGACGGCGACTCCCGTTGTTCTGGGTCGCAATGAACCTTATTCACAGTCTTATGCACAGAATATGTCCGGCGATGAGCGACAATCGGAGCTTTTTCTCAACACCTGTGAGTTTTCTCATATCATTGGCCGATGAATTCACGGGACCGCCGCACAACGATCGCCGAACGGTTGAAAGTGAATCGGGAGGCGTCTATCTCGGAACTGGCGTTTGCCTTTGGCACGTCGGAGATGACCATCCGGCGCGACCTCGAACTGCTCGAGGTCGAAGGACTCGCCCGCCGCGTCCGCGGTGGGGCCATCTCGACGCAGGGTCGTTCCTACGAGCCGCCCATCTTGCAACGCGGCGCGTTTCGCTCCGACGCCAAGAGGAGAATCGGCGCCGCGGCCGCGGGACTCTTGCATCCCGACGAGACCGTGATACTCGACGTGGGAACGACGACGCTGGAGATGGCCAAGGCCATCGGGCCGGAACTGTCACTCAGCGTCATCACCAGCTCGCTCCTCATCGCCTCGGAGCTGGATCGCAAGCCCAAGGTCCGCACGATCGTGACCGGTGGGGTACTTCGTAGTGGCGAGATGAGCCTGGTCGGCGCACGAGCCGAGGCAGCGTATCGCGACCTGAACTGCGACACCCTCTTCCTCGGGGTCGCTGGCGTCTCGCTCGATAAAGGACTCAGCGAGTTCAACATGGAAGACGCCATGGTCAAGCAGTCGGCCCTCGTGGCGGCGCGACGCGTCGTGGTCCTCGCCGACGCGTCCAAGATCGGACACGTGGCCTTCGTTAGCGTCGCCGGGCTCAATGTTGTAGACCTTCTAGTGACCGACGCGTCACCGGACGGCGACATCATCCGCGCCATCAAGGACCTTGGGGTGGAGGTCCTGCACGTCGAGCCGTTTACGAAGGAGAGTTCTGCGTGAGTCGATTCAGTTCCATCTTCCCGTCCGTGGCCAAGCCACTCATCGCCATGGCCCACGTGCCGCCGCTCCCGGGCACCCCCCTGTTCGACCAGGCAAAAGGTGTCCAAGGTCTCATCGACCAGGTGCGGCGCGACTCCGAGATCCTCCTCGAAGGTGGATTCGACGCGCTGTTGTTCTGCAACGAGGGAGACCGGCCGTATCAGCTGCAGGCCGGGCTCGAGGCGTCGGCCGTCATGACGAGAGTGGTCACCGAGTGCAAGCCCACCGACCGGCCCTTCGGCGTCGACTTCCTCTGGGACGCGCAGTGCGCGTTGGCGATCGCCGTCGGGAGCGGCGCCTCGTTCATGCGCGAGGTGATCACCGGGTCGTGGGAGTCCGACATGGGAACGTGGAATCCAGACGCCGCGACGTTGCTGCGCAACCGACGCAATTTCGGTCGTGACGACCTGGCGATCTTCGCCAACGTCACGCCGGAGTTCGCCTCCAGCACGGGGAGTCGATCCCCGGCGGAGTTGGCGCGCTCGACGGTCGTGTCAAGCCTGGCCGACGTGATTCTGGTCTCCGGTCCGATGGCCGGCAGCGAGCCGGACGTGAAGACCGTGGCCGAGGTACGCGACGCGCTCGAAAAGACCGTACCCGTCCTGCTCAACACCGGCGCGCGCGCCGAGACGATCAAGGAGTTCTTCCGTTTCGCCGACGGGTGCATCGTCGGCAGCACGCTGAAGCGCGACGGCTACACGTGGAATGAAGTCGACCCCGAACGGGTCAAGCGCTTCGTCGATGCGGCACGGAGTGCCTGAAGGACGCCGTCTGCTTCTCGGGATCGACCTCGGATCGTCCGGAGTGAAGGCCGTACTCCTCGACGCCGAGATCGGCATCGTCGCGACGCAGAGCCGTGAGGTCGCGCTCTTCAGCGATCACCCGGGCTGGGCCGAAGCCGATCACCATGAGTGGTGGGACGCCGTGTGCGTGCTGATGCCGCGACTCTTGGAGGCCGCGACTGTGTCGAACGGCGACGTCGGGGCCGTCGCGGTCACCGGCATGGTGCCGGCGATGCTCTGCGTCGGCGAGAACGGCGAGCCGCTGCGGCGAGCGATCCTGCAAAACGACGGGCGGGCCACGAGGGAGATCGACGAGGTGCGTGGCGCGCTCGGCGACTTCGACCTGCTGGCTCTGACGGGTTCGGTGCTCTCGCAACAGTCGGTCGCCCCGACGGCGCTGTGGCTGGCGCGACACGAACCCGACGTGTGGTCCAGTACGACCTCGCTGCAGGGTTCGTACGACTGGCTCGCTCGAGCGCTGGGCGCGTCGGCCCACGTGGAGTACAACTGGGCCATCGAGAGCGGACTGTACGACTTCGACGGCGTCGTTCTCGACGCGGTCCTCGCGGTGACGTCCTTGAAGTGGCCGACGCTGCTCGACGTGGCCGCGCCCGGACAGATCGTGGGTGAGGTCAGCGCGGCGGCCGCCGCGGCCACCGGTCTTCGCGCCGGCACGACGATCGTGGTCGGTGGCGCCGATCACGTCCTCTCGGCCTACGGCGCCGGACTGGTCGATCAGGGTGACTGTCTCATAAAACTGGGCGGATCTGGCGATATCCTCGCGGTGAGCGATGAGAAGTTTCTCGATTGGCGTCTCTACCTCGACCGCTATCCCATTCCCGGCAAGTGGATGCCGAACGGCTGCATGGCGACCAGCGGATCGATGTTGCGATGGGAAGAGGGTCTCTTCGACATGCCATTGGCCGAACTGGACGCATTGGCGGCGGCGTGTACACCGGGGGCGTTGGTGACGCTGCCGTATTTCCTGGGCGAGAAGACGCCGCTTGCACGACCCCGACCTGCGTGGCGCGGTGGTGGGACTGCACCTCGGCACGACGCGCGGTGACCTTCACCGATCATTGCTCGAGTCGATCGCCTATGGCTTTCGCGCGAACTTCGACGTCTTCGCCGAAGACGGTCTCGTCCTCGGTCGCCCCCGGGTGACCAACGGGGGGTCGAAGTCGCGGCTGTGGCGCCAGATCCTGGCCGACGTGTTGAATCGCGAGGTGGTCTCCATCGTGCATCATCCCGGGGCGTCGTACGGTGCGGCGGTCATCGCCGGAGTGGGCACCGGCGTCATCTCCGATTGGCGCTACGTGGTCGGGGCCCTCAGTGAGGGAGAGGTCATCGCACCCACGAGCGCCCACGTCGAGATCTATGAAGAGCGATACCTTCAGTTCCAACGGCTGACCGAAGCAACCACGTCCCTATCCCACTCACTCGCAAGGAGTTCGTTATGACACGACCTATCGCTGGCGTCACCGGGGCGGGATCGGGGATCGGGGCGGCGATCGCCGCGACACTCGGGGCGCGCGGCTTTCACGTGGTGGCGACCGACATCGACCTGGCCAGCGCCGAGGCGACCGCGTCGCGTATCGAGAGCGCGCAGGCCCTGCGCCTCGACGTGACGGACCCCGGGGCCTGTGACGCCGTGGTGAACACCGTCGTGGCCCAGCACGGTCGACTCGACGTGTGGGTCTCGAACGCCGGAATCTCGAAGATGGCGCGCTTCATCGACATCTCGCCGGAGGACCTCACGCGCAACTTCGAGGTCAACACCTACGGCATCTTCTACTGCGGCCAGTCCGCGGCGAGGGCCATGATCGCTCTGGCGACTCCCGGGCGGATCATCAACACGGCCTCGATGGCGGCCAAGCAGGGTCGGGTCCCCTTCCTCGCCGACTACGTGGCCAGCAAGTTCGCGGTGCTCGGTCTCACCCAAGCGATGGCGTTCGAACTGGCGCCGCACGGCATCCGGGTGAACTGTGTCTGTCCGGGATTCGTCGCTACGCCGATGCAGACGCGCGAGCTGAGCTGGGAGGCCGATCTTCGCGGCCTCGATCCCGACGCGGTTCGCCAAATGTGGATCGACGACACGCCGCTGGCCCGGCTCGAGACGCCGGAGGACGTGGCCAAGGTGGTCGCCTTCCTGGCGGGTGACGACGCCGAGTTCATCACCGGCGAAGCGATCTCCGTGAACGGCGGCGCGTTCATGGACTGAGTCGCGGTGGAGGCGTCCAAGTACTCGGGCGGGCGTTCTTGAGTACCGTAAGAATCAGAGAAGTCGTTCCACACATGGGGGATAGGTGAGCAAGGATTCGGCGATTGACATCCGGGGCGTCGCGAAGTCCTTTGCCGCGACGTCGGTGCTTCACGACATAAATCTCGAGATCAACGACGGTGAGTTCTTCACCATGCTCGGGCCCTCCGGTTCGGGAAAGACCACGCTGCTACGAATGGTCGCGGGATTTGAAACGCCCGATGAGGGCACGATTCTGCTTCACGGCGTCGACGTGACGCAGCGCCCCGCCCACCTGCGTCCGGTGAACACGGTCTTCCAGGACTACGCCCTCTTTCCGCACATGGACGTGGTCACCAACGTGGAGTACGGCCTTCGCGTCGCCGGCACCAAGCGCGACGAGCGCCGTCGTCGCGCCGACGCCGCGCTCGCCATGGTGCGACTCGAAGGCTTCAGCGAGCGGCGCCCGGCGCAACTCTCCGGGGGCCAGCGCCAGCGCGTGGCCCTGGCGCGCGCGATCGTCAATGAGCCGAGTGTTCTCCTGCTCGACGAGCCGCTCGGCGCCCTCGACCTGAAACTTCGCCAGGAGATGCAGACCGAGCTCAAGGCGATCCAGCGCCGGATCGGCATCACCTTCCTCTACGTCACCCACGACCAGGAAGAGGCGATGGCGATGAGCGATCGCATCGCCATCATGAACCAAGGGGTCATCGAACAGGTCGGTACGCCCAAGGAGATCTACGAGTTGCCCTCGTCGCCCTTCGTCGCGAGTTTCATCGGCACGTCGAACGTGATCGTTCGCGACGGCCGAACGCAGTCACTGCGCCCCGAGCGACTCCGGCTGCTGTCGGCTACGAGCCCGGTACCCGAGGGATGGCGGGCGGAGCCGGGCACCGTACGTGACGTCGTCTTCCTCGGAATGGTCACGCGCACGTACGTCCATTTGGACGCCGGCGACGACATGGTGGTGGTGCGCACCAACGACGACTCATCGGCGCAGTCGCTCGTGGCCGCGACCGGGGACCGGTTGCTGGTGACCTGGCGACCCGAGGACGCCTTCGAACTCGTCAGCGAACTAGTCTGACCAACAAATCACAAACCAGGGGGAGCTATGAAACAGGCTGGAATTAGGGGATTTCTCAGACGTTCGACGGTGTGCGTCGCCGCGCTGTCGATGGCCACGCTCGGGGTCGTCGGCGTTCAGTCGGGTGCCGGCGCGTCGGGTCTCAAGGCGCCGACCGCGGGCATGAAGCCCCAGACGAGCATCGGCAAGGGGGAGGGAAAACTGAACCTCATCGCGTGGTCCGGCTACGCGCAACCGCAGTGGGTGAAGCCGTTTGAAACGGCCACCGGTTGCATGGTCAACGCGAAGTACGCCAATACCTCCGGGGAGATGGTGACCCTGATGGCCAACGGCGGGGGCGGACAGTACGACCTCGTCTCGGCCTCGGGCGACGCGGACCTTCGTCTAATCTACGGCGGTGACGTGAAGCCCGTCAACATGTCGTTGATACCTTCGTGGAGTGAGTTCCGTCCCTTCTTGAAGGCGCCATCGTTCAACACGATCAAGGGCGTGCACTTCGGGGTGAGTCTGCAGTTCGGTCCGAACGTGCTGCTCTATTCGACCAAGGTCTTCAAGACCCCGCCGGCCAGTTGGGGCGTGATCTACAGCAAGAAGTACGCCGGCAAGGTGACGGTGCCGAACAACCCAATCCAGATCGCTGACGCGGCGCTGTACTTGGAGACCGCGAAGCCGTCACTGGGCATCACCGACCCCTACGAACTGACCCAGACGCAGTTCACCGCGACCATCAACTTGTTGAAGGCGCAGAAGCCGCTGATCAAGGCCTACTGGAACGCGGCCAGTGAAGAGATCAACCTGTTCCAGTCCAAGACGGTCGTAGCCGGTGCCGCCTGGCCGTACCAGACGAACACGTTGAAGGGCAGCCACGCTGCGGTGGCCGACGAGATCCCCAAGGAGGGGGCGACGGGATGGGCCGACACGTGGATGCTCGCGACGAACGCGCCCGACCCGAACTGCGCCTACATGTGGATGAAGTGGGTCTCCACGCCGCAGGTCCAGGCCGAACAGGCGATCAGCTTCGGTGAGACGCCAGCCAACTCGCTGGCCTGTCCCATCATGAACAGGTTGCAGGCCGGATCGTGCGCGGGCTATCACGCCGACAAGCCCGACGCCTACTTCAAGTCGATCAAGTTCTGGAAGACGCCGCTCTCGACGTGCGACAACGGCAAGCAGGACTGCGTGCCCTACAGCGAGTGGACCAACGCTTGGACGCAACTAACGGCGTGACGACTCCGGTCGACACCGTCGCCGAAAGTGGAGGGCCGCGGGCCCTCCACTTTTCGGCATTGGCGAGGTCGCGATGGCGAACGGCGTTCTTGCTGTCGCCCCCGCTGTTGTGGTTCCTGGTGATTTACATCAGTTCACTCATCTTGATGCTGATCACGTCGTTTTGGAGCGTCAACAGTTTCACCCAGACGATCGACCACCACCTGACCGGATCGAACTTCGCGCAGATCACCTCCGGTGCCTACCTCTCGATCATCGAGCGGACGGTGTTGTTGGCGGCGCTGGTGACGATCACCGACGCCATCGTGGCGTTCCCCTTCGCCTACGTGATGGCCCGCGTGGCAACCCGGCGCAGCCAGCGAATCTTGCTCGGGGCGGTATTGCTGCCCCTTTGGGCTAGCTATCTCGCCAAGGTCTTCGCCTGGATCTCCATCCTGGAAAAGGGCGGCGCGCTGAACTGGACGTTCTCGAAACTGGGACTGCCGGACCCCAACCTCGGCTTCACCAACGGGGCGATGTGGATCGCCTTTTGCTACATCTGGCTGCCGTACATGATCGTGCCCATCTACGGCTCCCTCGAGCGGATCCCGTCGACCCTGCTCGACGCGTCGGCCGACCTCGGCGGGTCGTCGTGGGCGACGTTTCGACGTGTCATTCTTCCCCTGGCCCTGCCGGGACTGCTGGCCGGATCGATCTTCACCTTCTCGCTGACGCTCGGGGACTACGTCACGCCGCTCTTGATCGGCGGATCGAACTCGACTTTGATCGGCAACGCCATCTACGAGAACCTGCTCACTGGCGGCAACCTTCCGTTGGCCGCCGCCCTCTCGACGATCCCCATCGCCGTAATGATCGTGTACCTGACCATCGCGCGGCGCCTCGGCGCCTTCGAGGCCCTGTGAGGCACTCTCGACTCTCGCGCTACGGCCTGTGGCTGTGGGTGTGGGCCGTCCTGTTCTTCCTCTTCGCGCCGATCCTCACGATCGTGCTGTTCGGTTTCGACAAGTCGAACGTCGAGACCTGGCCGATCAAACACTGGACGCTCACGTGGTACTCAGTGGCGTGGCACGACCAACAGGTGCGCTCGGCGTTCGTGCTGTCGATCAAGGCGGCGGTCTTCGCCACGATCCTGGCGCTCATCCTCGGAACCTTGGCGGCCTTCGGCGTGCACAAGGCCCGATTCTTCGGACGCGACTCGATCTCGCTGTTGTTGATCCTGCCGCTGGCGCTGCCCGGCATCATCACCGGCGTGGCGCTCAACTCCGCGTTCCAGTGGGCCGGCATCTCGTTGTCGATCTGGACGATCATCATCGGACACACGACCTTCTGCATCGTCGTCATTTACAACAACGTCATCGCGCGCCTGCGCCGCACGTCCAATACCTTGCTTGAAGCGTCGGCCGACCTGGGCGCCAGTACGTCCCAGACGTTCCGGCTGGTGACCTTGCCGACCATCGCCACCGCGCTGGTCTCCGGCGCGCTCCTTGCGTTCGCGCTCAGTTTCGACGAGGTCATCGTCACGACATTCACGGCCGGCGCGCAGAACACTCTGCCGATTTGGATTCTCGGCGCCATCCGGTTAGGTCAGCAACTGCCCGAGGTGAACGTGGTCGTGACCATGGTGGTGATCCTGATGTTCATTCCGATTCTCATTGCGACACGACTTACCGGCAGCGAGAATGTCACCGGGCGCGTCTCGACCGGTCGCAAGGCGAGTTGAGCGAACTACCACGATGTCAGTAACTGTGCGCTTTGTTAACCAGGTGTTCACACGCGCGTGGACCTCGGACAGGTGGCCTCGTAATACCGGTAGGTTGGGTCCGGAAGTCAAACAGGCTGCCAGCTCATCTGAGGCGCCGATCTCGGATTCGACGGTCGTTCGAATCGCCGAAGGGTTGACCGGCGCTCACGGTTCGTGGAGAGTCGATGGGCTGACGACCGGGCGATGAATGAAAGGAGACCAATGACACGATTCCGAGATTTTGCGAGTACTTCGGATGACCGACAGGACGTCGACCGTCATTCCCTTTCGGGGGTCGCTCATGTTTGAAGAGTTTGAAGACAGCCCTATTTATGACCATCACACGCGGAGCTACGCCATGGTCTCCACCTACCCTCCGACGCAGTGCGGCATCGCGACCTTCGCCGCAGCGCTTTCCGGTGGGCTCTACGAATACGGTGATGACGTCGGCATCGTGCGCGTCGGCGCCGACGGCGAACCGCCGGCCAAGATCGTGGTCGCCGAGTTGAACGACGACGACGGCGTTGAGACCGCCGACGCCGCGGACGCCCTCAATCGGGCCGACGTGGTTATCGTCCAACACGAGTACGGGATCTACGACGGGCCCGACGGCGAGTCGATCGTCCCGGTATTAGAGGGAATCGAGCGACCGACGATCGTCGTGGCCCACACGGTGCTGGAGCACCCGACGCCGCATCAGCGCACGGTACTCGAAGCCGTCGTTCGCGCGGCCGACGCCGTCGTGGTGATGACCGAGGCGGGCCGGGTCCGTCTCTGTTCGAACTTCGACGTCGACGCGAGGAAGATCTCGGTCATACCGCACGGGGCGGCGGTGTCGAACGCGGTGCGCTTAGCGGATTCGAAAGAGCGTCCGCGACTCCTCACCTGGGGTCTCCTCGGACCGGGCAAGGGAATCGAGTGGGCCATCGACGCGCTGGCAATGCTCAACGACCTGCGACCTCGACCGATCTACGTCGTGGCGGGTAACACCCACCCCAAGGTTCACGAGTACGAGGGTGACGTCTATCGCGACATGTTGATGCAGCGCGCGAAGGACCGCCGCGTGGACGTGGTCTTCGACCCGGAGTACCGATCGCTGGCGTCGCTGGCCCAACTCATCAGCGATTCGACGATGGTCATCCTGCCCTACGACTCGCCGGATCAGGTGACCTCCGGCGTTCTGGTCGACGCGATCGCCGCCGGTCGTCCGGTTATCGCCACGGCCTTCCCCCACGCCGTCGAACTGCTCTCCAGCGGCGCCGGTATGGTGGTGCCCCGCCACGACCCCAAAGCGTTGGCCGACGCCATTCGCAAGGTGCTCACCACCCCCGGGTTGGTCGGCGCGATGGCCGGTGAGGCTCGACGGCTGGCTCCGGAACTGGCCTGGCCCGCCATCGCCTCTCGCTACGCCGCGCTCGGCGAAGAGTTGCTCGACAATCGAGACCCTGTCGGCCAATCGATGACCGACGGACCGCGCTTCGACCACCTGGTCCGCTTGACCGACCGCTTCGGCACGTTCGAGCACGCCGAGCACGCCACGCCGCGCCGCGAACACGGCTACTGCGTCGACGACGTCGCGCGGGTGCTGGTCGTCAGCGCGCGCGAGCCGAATCCGAACGCGTCAGTGCGGTCCCTGGCCCAGGGCTCACTGGCCTTCGTCGGCGACGCCATGGGACCTCACGGGGAGTGTCGCAACCGCCGCGCGGCCGACGGGACCTGGACGAGCGAGGGCTCGACCGAGGACTGTTGGGGCCGAAGCCTTTGGGGACTCGGAACGGCCGCGGCGAGTACGCAGTTCCCTATCGCCGGTCCCGCGCTCGCGCTCTTCGAGCGCGGCGCCGAACAGCGTTCCCAGTATCCGCGGGCCATGGCCTTCGCCGCACTGGGGGCCGCCGCCGTCCTCGGGGTTCACCCGACCAACGCCGCTGCCCGTTTGCTCCTGAGTGACGTCGCCGACGGCCTGTTGGTTGCGCGCGGACGACCCGTCGTGGCCCTGGCCGGAGGTTCGGCTCTACTACGCCAACGCGCTCTTGCCCGACGCCATGATCGCGGTCGGGGTCGCCCTCGAGCGACCGGAGCTGGTGGCCCGGGGTCTCGACCTGCTCGGCTGGCTCCTGGCGCGTGAGACCCGTGACGGACATCTCTCGGTCACCCCCGCGGCCGGTTCGGGACCGGGCGACGTCGGACCGTCCTTCGACCAACAGCCGATCGAGGTCTCGACGATGGCCGATGCCTGCGCCCGAGCGCTCACGGTCGACGACTCACCGAAGTGGCTTGAGGCGATCGTGATGGCGAACGCGTGGTTTGACGGGGATAACGACGCCAAAGTCATGATGTGGGACCCTGACACGGGTGGGGGCTTCGACGGCCTCCACGCCGACGTCGCCAACCAGAATCAGGGGGCGGAATCAACTTTGGCGCTGGTATCAACCCGTCAGCAGGCCTTCGCGCACCAAACTATCTCTACATGAAAGAAAACCCCCTCGCGTCACGTAGTGATGTCCATATCGTTCCCGACTCGACACGCGTCGTGGCGCTGCTCTTCGTGGCCGGCCAGGAACTGGGCGGCGTCGAGTCCCGCGCCTCCAACGTGGTCAAGCGAATCGTGGCGTTGCCCGAAGCCGACGTGCGCCGACGCCTGAAGGACATCATCCAGCGATTCGCCCGCCGGCACCGCGACATCGTGGCCGTCTTCAGCCAGCACGCCGAGCGGGTGAGCAACCGGCTGGACCCGAAAGAGGACCTGAGCGAGGAGCGCTGGCTCCTGCTCGGCGCGTCCTTCACCCACGAATACTCGCTGGAGGCCGCCGCGGTCTGCAACCCCAGCATCGTCGTGCACCCCGATCAGTCCGACGTTCCCGAGGGCGCCCTTCGCTTCGTCATGAGTTTTCGCGGGGTCGGCGAGGGCCATCGATCGAGCATCGGATTTCGCACCGGGCTCGTCGCGGAGAACGGCGAGATCACCCTGGACGAACGCGAGCCCTATCCGATGATCGGCACGGCGCGCGACGGTGTCTTCCACCGCGACGTCTTTCACGCCCGCCTGAAGGCGATGGGTCAAGACGGTGAGAGTTCGGCCTACGTCTTGGACGAGCTGCCGCTGGTCTTCTCCATCGAAGAGCTCGAGGCGCGCCTAGAGATCCTGATCTCGGAGTTCGACACGCGTCAAGACGCCCACACCATCGCGCGCCACCACCGATCGATCGCGGCCTGCAGCTACGGCGTGCACTTCGACACCGACGTCGATATCTCCGAGCGGGTCCTCTGGCCGGTCATGACGGCCGAGGCGCACGGCATGGAGGACGCCCGCTTCGTCCACTTCACCGACACCGACGGCACGTCGACCTATCTCGCCACCTACACGGCGTTCGACGGCGTTCACATCTCCCAGCAGCTCTTGCGCACCGACGACTTCCTCTCCTTTGACGCCTCCCCGGTCGTCGGCGCCGCGGCGCCCAACAAGGGACTGGCGCTCTTCCCGCGTCGCGTCAACGGACAGTACGCCGCGCTGACCCGCTTCGACCGCGAGACGAACGCGGTCTGCTTCTCGGACACGCTCGGTCACTGGGGCCGGGCCGTGACCTTCCAGATACCGGAGTGGGACTGGGAGGTCGTCCAGCTGGGCAACTGCGGCTCGCCGATCGAGACCGCGGCCGGTTGGCTGGTGCTGACCCACGCCGTCGGACCGATGCGCACCTACAGCATCAGCGCCGTCCTGCTGGACCTCGACGACCCCACCAAGATGATCGCCGCCCTGAAAGAGCCCCTCCTCACGGCCAGCGCCGACGAGCAAGACGGCTACGTGCCCAACGTGGTCTACTCCTGCGGCGCTATGGCCCACGGCGACGTCCTCGTCATCCCCTACGGCGTGGCCGATCAGCGCATCAACTTCGCCACGGCCAGCATCTCGAAGCTGCTCGAGGCCATGACGACGAGTGAACACCCCACGATCGTCTCCAAGGTCCGACACCGTCGCCTCGAAGACCTAGCCCTCGAGGTCTGAGGCCCCCAGGCCCGGACAGGTCGGCTTGGGACCGGCGTTCACGTTGCCGTAGCGGTGGTGGGTGATCGAGACGCTCTGCTCGAGTAGCCACCGCGCCATCTCGACGTCGCCGCGCTGGGCGATTGGCCGCGGATCGACGCTCACCCCGTGCTCCAACAACGCCACCGTCGGCGCGCTCTCCGTCGAGAGCCACCGCACCCGGGCGACTGCGTCGGCCCGCGCCACGAGCGCGGCCGGGGACTCGATCAAGGCGTCGGGAGCGTGGGCCACCGGTTCATTCGCGCTGTAGGTGACGCGCACGCCGGACTCGTGCACGATCATGTCGATCAGCGCTCTCTGGGACGCCCCGAACGCGTCGTCCACGCGAATGCAGATCTCCTTCTCCGGGCGGCGGTAGCGCTGGAAGTTCTTCTCCACCGCGAGCCCCGCGTGGTCGATCGCCTGGGCGCCGGTCGAACGCCACCACGTGCGCGCCTGATCGATGGCGCCCTCGGGGTTCGTGAGCGGCGCCCAGCGCCGAAGCGAGTTCACGTAGTGGTGTCCCCCGGCCTTGGCGGTCGGTCCGACGCTGCTCCGGCGCCAGCCGCCGAAGGGCTGGCGATTCACGATCGCCCCCGTGGTCCCGCGGTTGATGTAGAGGTTGCCGGCCTGGATCCGTTCCATCCACAGCTCACACTCGGTCTCGTCGAGGGACTGGAGACCGGCCGTGAGGCCGAAGTCGGTCCGGTTCTGCCACTTGATCGCGGTGGTGAAGTCCGGGGCCACCATGACGCCCAGCACCGGCCCGAACCACTCGTGCTGGTGACTCCACGATCCGGAGCGCACGCCGAGCTTCACCCCGGGACTCCACTGCAGTTCGGCCCCGTCGAGCGGACGGGGCGCGAGGAGCCAGTGCTCGCCCGGGTCCAGGTGATGCAGCGCCCGATCGAGCGCCGGCTCGGCGCGGCGGATGATCGGGCCGACGGACGTGGAGAGCTCCCAACTGGGACCGACGCGCAGGCTCTGGACGGCGTCGCCCAGTTGGCGCAGGAAGGCGGGATCGTCGTAGACGTCGCGCACCACGATGGCCAGGCTGGCCGCGCTGCACTTCTGACCGGCGTGGCCGAAGGCCGATTGGACGAGGTCTTTCACCGCGACGTCGATGTCGGCGCAGGCACTGATCAAGATGGCGTTCTTGCCGCTGGTCTCGGCGAGGAGCGTGATGTCGGGTCGCCAGGTCGTAAACATCAACGCGGTCTCGAACGAGCCCGTCAGGATCACGGCGTCGACCTCGGGATGCGTTATGAGGTGACGACCGTTGTCGTCGTCTCGAGTCGGCACGAACTGCAAGACGTCACGGGGAACGCCGCCGGCCCAGAGTTGGCGCACCAACTGCCACGCCGTGGCCACGGCCTCCGGCGCCGGTTTCAAGATCACCGCGTTGCCGGCCGCGAGCGCGGCGCAGACCCCGCCCGCCGGGATGGCGTAGGGAAAGTTCCACGGCGGCACGACGACGACCGTGCCCAGCGGAGTCGATTCGGTGAAATCGGCGGCCGCGGTCGAGTAAAAGCGGGCGAAATCGATCCCCTCGCTCACTTCGGGATCGGCCTCGGCCTCGGTCTTGCCACCGTCACGCGCCATCACCGCCGTGGTCATGATTCGCTGGTCTTCCATGACGAGCGCGCTGGCGAAGAGGATCCGTCGGCGCTCCTCGATCGAGAGCCGGGACCACGACTCGCGGGCGTTCGACGCGCACTCGACGGCCTCGTCGATCTGGGTGGCGTCGGCGACCGAGTAGCGATACCACGGCGCCGCCTCCGCGCTGGGATCGTGGCCGACTTCGAACTCGCCGGTGATGATCTCGTGGTCGTCGATGACCAAAGGAATCTGGAGTTCCGGCGTGGCCCGCACGCGCGCGAAGGCCCCGATGATCTCGTCGAAGGCCGTCGTCGAGGTGGGATCGAAGTTGGCGACGTTGGCGAAACCCAAGGACGTCGACGCGGGACGCGGCGCGTGACGAAGTGACGAGGTCGATATCGCGTGGCGTTCTCGTACCGAGGCCGTGAACCGCTCGCTCTGCTCCGCGAAACGCTCGGCGTCCGTGCCGATGTCGAACGCGGCCTTCAGGTAGTTCTCGTCCGACGTGTTCTCGTCCAGGCGGCGCACCAGGTAGGCGACGGCCGAGGCGAAGTCGTCGTGGCGGGTGACCGGGGCGTAGAGCAGGACGCGCTGACCGGTCCGGGCGATGGCGAGCGATTCGGAGTTGGCCATCCCCTCGAGCATCTCGACGTCGACCTGGCTCTCGACGCCCCGTGACCGCGCGACCTCCAGGGCCCAGGAGAGATGGAAGAGATTGTGACTGGCGATGCCGACGCGCACGGCGTCGGCGTGCTCGGGGCGCAGCGCCACGTCGATCAGTCTCGCGTAGCTGGCGTCGACCTCGGCCTTGGACCGATACGGCGCGGCGTTCCATCCATGGAGCTCCGCCTCGGTCGACTCCATCGCCAGGTTGGCGCCTTTCACCAGTCGAACCTTGATCGTGCCGCCGGATTGCGAGTGACGACTCTTCGACCAGGTCACGAGGTCGGCGAAGACGGCGTGGGACTCGGGCAGGTAGGCCTGGAGCACGATGCCCGCGGCGATGGACGAGAACTCCGGTTCGTCGAGCACGCGCGTGAACGCCGCCACCGTCAGCTCGAGGTCGCGGTACTCCTCCATGTCCAGGTTGACGAACGTCGCGTGCGCCTCGGCCTCGCGGTAGAGGGTGCGCATCTTCGCGGTCACGCGTTCGAGTGATCCCTCGCGGTCAATCGTGATGATCTGACTCACGATCGACGACAACTTCACCGACACGTAGTTGACGCTCGGGCGCCGGATCATCTCGATGACTCGCTCGAGGCGCTCGTCGGCCTCGCGTTCGCCGAGTACCGCCTCGCCGAGAACGTTGATGTTCATGGCGATGTCGTCGCGTCGGCGTTGCTCGAGGTGACGCTGTAACGCCGCGTCTTCGTAGGGGAGGATCAGGTCCCGGGAGAGACGACGGATCTGGCGCGCGACCGCGTGGATGACCGGGCCCGGGGCCAGACGAGACGTGGCCGATAGGAACTTGAGGCCCGTGGCGTTGAAGGCGCCGAAGCCTTCGATGGACGCCTTGGTCGCGGCCCGACGAAAGATGTTGATCGAACTCATCACCGAGTGGATCCGCATCACCTCGTCCGTCAATGTGATCGTGACCTCGATGGCTCGGGGGTCGCGAAAGAGTCGTGAGAACCGCCGGCGATTGGCCTTTTCCGAATGGCCGCGCAGTCGATCGGCGTCGTGAATGAGCGTTCGAGCCTTCTCGACCGCGCTGTCGGCGAGCGCGTCGATCGACGGGTCGGTGGCAATCAGTGTCATCGTTACCCCGGCGCCTCGAAAGCGTCGACCCTCGACGTCGTCCAATCCCTGTTCATCACGACATTCTCGATTCATCCACCGTATCCGCCGCTTCGTCCACGCCCTCGCAGGCGGTCCTTCGAGAGATCAACGCGGAAGCGTAAGTGCCTAGCGATTCCGCATTCGCGCGACGACCTCGTCGACCACCTCGGAGGTCGACGCCGAGCCGCCGAGATCGAAGCTGCGAATCCCGTCCATGGCCGTGGCGAGCGTCGCGCTGCGCAGGGACCGCGACGCCTCGGCGGCGCGCTCGTCGCCTTGGATTCCGGCGTGCTCGAGCACCGCGGCGCACGCGAGCAGCATCGCCATCGGGTTCGCCACGTTCTTTCCCTCGAGCGAGGGCGCCGTACCGTGGGGTGCCTCGGCCATCGCGGTCGTCGGATGGAGTTCGTCGTCCAGGGCCAAGAGGACCGACTCGGCGCCGGCGATCGATCCGAACATGGCGAGTACCAGGTCGCTCAGACAGTCACCGTCGCGATTGAGCGTAGGAATCACGACGCTGTGATCCCACTGTTCGGTCATCAACCCGGCGTAGGCCGCGTCGATGAGCATCGGATGGTACGTCACGTCGGGGTGTCGGAGCGCGGCGCGGTCCATCTCCTCTTTCAGCATTCCTTCGTAGATCGCCGAGACGGTCCATTTCGGACCGCCGTACACGAGGCCGCCCATCGACGCCGCGGTCGCGAAGGCGAACTCGGACACCGACTGGCAGGTCCCGCGGTCGATTCGTTCGGTGCGCCAGGCCGACTCGTCGCGCGTCCCGGGCTCGCCGTCGCGTCCTTCGGCCGCACCGTAGGCGTCACCGACGGCCATTCGCACGACGACGACGGGGTGCGACAGCGAGACGACCGGGGCGACGCCCGGTATCCGGCGGCCAGTGCGCACGATCACCTTGCCGTTGATGCCTTCGCGCAGAATGCGATTCGGCGAACCGACGCTGCCGATCTCGGTCGGCGTGATGGTGGCGGCCTTCAGACCCAGACCTGTTTCGACCATGGCCGCGGCCGCGTCGTGGATGACCACGTTGTTGGTGGCGCGACGATTCTCCAAGGACAGGTCGAAGCGCACGAGGTCGACGTCGAATCCCAACACACTCGGCTCGAGGACGCGCAGGGCCTCGTTGAGTAGTTCCTGACCGGTCTGGTCGCCCTCGCAGACGATAATGGAGTTTGTTCGCATGACGCAACGCTACCGAAGCGAGAATGCGCTCGATTCCGTTCCTAGGCCGACTTCGGGGGAATCCAGATGGCGGCCGATTCGTCTCCGTAAGCCGTGGCGTCGCCCTCCAGATACTTGATGCCGACCCATCCACAGACGAGGGCGTCGATGGCGTCTTCGAATCGCTTGAGCGACGTCGACGGATGATCTTCGAGTTCGGTTTTGGCGGGCAACGGAATTTCGATCTTGCTGATCGTGAGGGAGAGCTCGTCGAGGATCTTGCGCCAGTTCTTGACGATCCTTCGCCGTCGATCGGCCGGCGACTTCTCCGGCCAGTACTCGCTCGCTCGTCCGATCTTGTACTTGAAGCGGAAGTCCTTGCCCAAAAGATGCAGGAGGGCTGGATGAGGATAGACCTCCGCCACCACGAAAGTGCTGCTCACGGGGGTCTCGATCGTGGCGACCGCGTAGCCGAGTTCCTTGAATCGCTCGGTCAGCTGGCGCCCTAACTCGCCGGGCCGGACCTCACTCGGGGAGTGCGTGCTGCAGCCCTTGGATCCGTACTTCTGGGAGACGGCGCTGTCGGCTTCCCGGCGCTTGCGTATCGGCGTGAGTGACACGGGCATGTCGACGGTCACGAGGTCGACCGGCTCACCGCCGAGCAGCGTGCGAGCAGCACCCAACAACGCGTCGACGTCCGGACGACCGGCGCTCGGGGTCTTCGCCCAGTCCACGGGCGTGCCGTTCGCGAGATCGATGAACTGGCTGTAGCTCGGAGCGAGTCCGACGCACTTCCAACGATCCTTCACCTGATGCAACAGTGCGACACCGCTCGGTTCAGTCGCGGTCCACGCCGGATCGATCGCCAGGATGCTCGTCATCTGGGCAGGTTATACCTTCTCGCGCCAACGCGGAGGGGCCGCGGTGAACGATTCTCCGACGGCGGTGCGTGAGGAAACGAGGCGTCGAGTACGTGACGGTATTCTCGACTCCAATGTCGTCTCCCCATCACAGCCCGCTGCGTCGAGCCCTCAACACGCCTCGACGCGTGGTCGACGAGTGGATCCGAATGCGCCAGCGTCAACTCTGGAAACAGATCGCCAACGGTTTCGCCCGTCCGTTCCTCGACCGGTGGGGACATTTCCGAGAACCCCGTGAGGACGGGATTAACCGGCTGCGCTCGATCGCGGAGCTGCCGCCCTTGCTGAAGTACCGCCCCGGATTGGTTCCCGCGGAACTCTGGTCGCCTCGTCGCCTCAACCACCTCATTCGCGAGCTTCATTTGAGGTCCTATCTCGAGATCGGCGTGTTCGAAGGGGAGACCTTCGCCAACGTCGAAGTGCGACGGCGCTGCGGTGTCGACCCCGATCCCTTGTTTGATCCCGTCCTCCTGCCCCGCGGATCGAAGTTCGCCGTGATGACGAGTGACGCCTTCTTCGCCATGATCCGTCCGTCCAAACACTTCGACGTCGCGTTCATCGACGGCCTGCACACCGTCGAACAGACCTACCGCGACTTAATTAACACCTTCGCGCACCTTCGCGGCGGGGTCGTCTTGATCGACGACACCGTGCCGAGTGACGAGTACTCCGCCATCCCGGATCAAGCAAGAGTCGTACCGGGCGCGCGACGCGGCGGGCCTCGAAGGACGACCGTGGCACGGCGACGTGTGGCGAGTCGTGTTGCTACTCGATCGACATCATCCCGAGTTGGAGTGGCGCACCATCGTCGACGGTGGCAATCCGCAGACACTCGTATGGCGTCGCCAACGCGGTGCCGAAGTGTCGGCCACGTCGGATAGTGAGGTCATCCTCGCGACGCAGCCGACCTACGCGGACGTCTTCGCCGCTGGGGTGCCGCCGTACTTCTTCGCGACCTCCGAGACCGACGCCTTGGCCGAGTGCGTTCGGTCGCTCGGCCGAACGCGATGAGGTTGCATCGCTTCGCGACGCAATCGGTGCCCCGAAATTAGGACTTTCGACCTCGGATTCTGCGGGAAAATGCTTGGTCACCGCCCGTAAGTTGAAGTTGAAGGTCATTCAATGGACCATCGAGGCCTCAGTGTCGTGTCCCGAAGATTTGTGTGTGCCCAGTTGCGCGTTCGGGTGTGATGCCACCGCCTCACGGTCGTTTGAAAAGACCGAACACGAAAGAAGGTTTTCTGATGAACAATCTCATCGCCATCTTCGGCAATCCCGCCGAACGCTCCACTCCGCGAGTGTTCACGTGGCTGGGTCAGTCCAAGGTCGCCTCCGTCGCGTGGTTAGCGGTGCGGGTGTGGATCGGCATCATGTGGATACAGGCCGGTTGGGCCAAGGTCTTCGGCGCCGAAAACCCGGCGTTTCCTCCACAACAACGGAGCCGGTGTGGCCGGATTCGCCGCGCACGGCGCTCCCGCCTACAGCTGGTGGGGAAGTCTCATGCACAGCTTCGTCGTCCCGAACGCCAGCTGGATCGCCGTCATCGTCGCCTTCGGTGAACTCGCCATCGGCCTCGGCCTCGTGGTCGGCTTCCTCACTCGCACCGCCGCGATCGCCAGCTTGTTGCTCCTCTTCACCTACGTGATGTCGGGCACCGCCGGCGTGAATGGTTTCTACGCGTTGTGCGCGATCATCGTGCTCGCCACGTGGCGCACCTCGACGTGGATCGGCCTCGATGGTCTGCTGGCCGGATTCCGTCAGCGTCGCCGCAACGCCGTGCCAGCTGAGATCGAAGCGGAGCCCGTCGTGGCCCCGACTCCGGAACTCGTCTCGGTCGGCTAAACCGCTTTCAGTCGAGGGGTTCACGACGCTCTCCCAGGGGTGTCGTGAGCCTCTTGTTTTATCTACGAATCCTGGAAGACGCCGTTGAGGGCGTCGTCGAGATCGGCCCAGAGATCCACCGGGTGCTCCAGACCGACGCTCAGCCGCAGCAGTCCTCCGGGCACGCTCTCCTCACCCTTCCATCGGCCGCGGCGGTCGATCGTGGACTCCACGCCCCCGAGGCTCGTACCCCCGACGATCAGTTGGAGCGATTCAACGATCCGATCCGCGCTCGGCGCGTCGTGCACCTCGAACGAGAGCATGGCGCCGAAGCCCCCCATCTGTGAGCTGGCCCGTTCGAAGCCGGGGTCGGTGACCAGGCCTGGGTAGCGAACGCGCAACACGTGTCGGTGGTCGTCGAGCCGCTCGGCGAGCTCGGCGGCTGTGCGCTGTTGGCGCGCGAAGCGAACCGGGAGCGTGCGCAGTCCGCGAAGGGCGAGGAAGGCCTCCATCACACCGGGGATCGCGCCCTGTGATCGTGCGCCACTCGATGAGTTCGTCGCGGCGGCCCTCGTCGGCGACGATGACCGCGCCCATCAAGAGATCGGAGTGACCGCCGATGTACTTGGTCGCTGAGTGCACGACCGCACTGGCGCCGAGGGCGAGCGGCTGTTGCAACATGGGCGTGGCGAACGTGTTGTCGACGACGGCCACGACGCCCGTGTCGCGAGCCGCGCGCAGTATCGTCGGCAGGTCCGCGACGCCGAGTAACGGGTTGGTCGGGGACTCCAGCCAGAGCAAGTCGGCCCCGTCCATCGCTTCGAGCACGTCGGGCGTCTCGATGACGTCGACGGCGCGGGTGCGGAGCCGGCCCTCCTTTTCGAGTCGTTCGAGCAGACCACGCGTGCCGTTGTAACCGTCCTGGGGATAGACGACCGTCGATCCGAGGGGTAATGACGCGAGGAGTGCGGACACCGCGGCCAGTCCCGACGCGAACGAGACGCAGTGGCCGCCTTCGAGTTCGCCGAGGGCCTCTTCGAAGGCGCTCCACGTCGGATTGCCCCAGCGGCCATAGCCGATGTCGCCGCCGTCGCGGTAGGTCGAAGCGAAGGTCGGGGGGACGTTGAAGGGGCCGCCGGGCGTTGGTGCTCGCCCGGCCACGATGGCGAGCGTCTCGGCGTGCCACTTCGAATCGGTCATCACGCCAGTATTGCGGATGCCTCGTCGATCCCGACGCGTCGTCGTGCAGGACGTCGGAAACGACGAAGCCCGCGCCCTCGACAGATTCTCGAAGGCGCGGGCCGAGTGGTTTTAGGACTCGTCTTCGGCCAACAGGCGGTAGATCGAGCGTCGAGCGTCGGCCAAGATGGCCGTCGCCTTCTCGGTCTGCGCGTCCGAACCGGCCATCGCCACTTGGCGAACCGAAAGGATCACCTGGCGAAGCGTTCCGAACAGGTCGGACGTGGCGTCGCTGACGTCGGCGGCCGCGGTCTCCCACGGCTTACCGAGCGTCGCGCGGTCCTTCTCCACCAGGGCCTTGCCCGTGGCGGTCAGGTTGTAGGTCTTCCCGGACTGCGACGCAGAGATCTCGACGAGACCTTCGTCTTCGAGCTGTTGGAGGATCGGATAGACCGATCCCGGGCTCGGACGCCACGCTCCGTTGGAGCGCTCGCTCAACTCCTGGATGATCTGGTAGCCGTTGCGAGGTGCCTCTTCGAGCAGGACCAGTACGGCCGCTCGGACGTCACCTCGGCGAAGCCGCTGACGTCCGCGGGGCTGGAAGCCACCGAGGAACATCTCGTCGCCGCGACCGAACGGCCCACCGCGGTGTCCACCGGGGCCTCGACCGCGACCGCGACCGCTTCCTCGAGGACCACGGTCGCGCTCGGGGCCACCGTGCTTGTGTTCATGAAATTCGTGATTCATTATTTCTCCTTTGTTGTAAATCTGACTATAACGATATATCGTTATCGAACGTTTGTCAAGGGGTACTTTGGATTGTCTGCGAAACCAGCGTCTATCAGGATCTTTGAGTCTGTCTTCACCGTCGAACCGCGCCTGAACGGCTCGTCAATCGTTCAATTCGGGGGGCAAATAGTGACGCGGCCACGGACGAAGGGCCTCGTAACGGGCGGCCGCCGCGAGAAGAAGGTCCTCTCGGAATCGAGGAGCGATGACCTGCAAGCCCACCGGAAGTGCATCGACGAGTCCGGCCGGCACGCTGATCGCCGGGAGGTTCACCAGGTTGGCGAGCATCGCGAGGACCACCGACATGCCGCCGTGGACCACCACGCCTTCGATCTCGGTGGGCATCGGACCCTCGGCGGCGAACGGTGGCATCGACGACATCGGGGTCACGATTAAGTCGACCTCTTCAAAGAGGGCGGCCATCTCGTGGACGAGTCGCCGGCGGGTGGCTTCGACGCGGGCCGCCCATGGAAGCGTCCGCTCGCGCAGCGACGTCCAACCCGGTGCCGAGCGTGGGTCGAGTTCGTCGAGGTGATTCTCCCAGAGGTCCTTGTCGACGCCGACGAACTTGTCGACTCCCTCGATCGCCACGTACGTCCCGATGTAGTCATCCAGCGCGATCGGCGATTCGACCAGCGTGGCACCAATGGACGACGCGAAATCTTCGGCGGCACCGTGACAGAGCGCGGCGACCCGCGAGTCCACGACCGCGAACCCCAGGTCCTTCGACCAGGCCACGCGACAGCGCGAGAGGTCGGTGTCGTGTCATCGCGTCGACGAACGAGTGCGTCGCCGGGGGCAGCGAGGTGCGGTCGCGGTCGTCGGGACCCGCCATCACGTCGAGCAAGAGGGCGGTGTCGGAGACGGTCGTCGTGAGGCTCCCGACGACCGAGTTCTGCGCGAGATGGGTGTCGCCGAAGGTGGGGATGCGGCCGTAGGTGCACTTGAGACCGACCAAGCCGGTGAAGCTCGCGGGCGTACGGATCGAACCTCCGCCGTCGCTCGCGGTGGCGAAGGGCACCATGCCGCTCGACACCGCGGCGCTGGATCCCCCGCTGGAGCCTCCGGGCGTTCGCTCGAGGTTCCACGGGTTGCGAGTGACGCCGAGCAGCGGGCTCGCGGTATAGGCCCACGCGCCGAACTCGGGCGTCGCGGTCTTGCCGAGGGGGATCGCCCCGGCCCGTCGCAGTCGACCGACGTGGATGAGTCGTCCGAGGTCTTCGACGGACCGTCGGCGTACCACCGTGAACCGCGCGTCGTCGGCATGCCGGCGCAGTCCTCCAAGTCCTTGACGCCGAACGGCACGCCCGCGAGTGGTCCCAGCTCCTCGAGGCGTCCGTCGCGCACGATGTCGTCCACTTCCTGGGCCGACGCCATGGCCCGGTCGGCGTCCACGAACACGAAGGCGTTCAGGGCCGGGTTCTGGACCTCGATGGCCTCGAGGCACGCTCGCGTGAGCTCCTCGGAGGAGAGTTCACCCGTTCGGATGAACGTCGCCGCGTCGCGCACCGATGGCATTTCCATCCACTCGGCCTAGCACGACCGCGGACGGCTCCGTCTTATTCGTGCCGTTCGGAGGCCCGTATCAGTCCGAGAGGAACTCGACGAGGAGTGCGCTCAGTTGCTCACTGGCGTACACCGGAATCCAGTGGCTGGCGCCCTCGATACGCTCGTAGCGCCACGGTCCCGAGACGAACCGTTTCGAACCGGTCATCTGCACCTCGCCCAGCACCACGTCGCCACTGCTCCACACGCCCATGACGGGGCAGGCCACCGGAGGAAGGTCGATGCCCCGGCCGTCGCCAGCGAAGGTAGCGGGCGACACGTTCGCCCGGTACCAGTTGAATCCGGCGGTGAGTCGTCCCGGGGCGCGACAGGTCGGCGATCTGTCGCTCCAGGTAGTCGTCACTGCCTCGGGCGGCCCCTGCGTGGGCCCAGTTGCGAAACAACTCCCAGTCGTTCTCGGCGAAGGCCGGCTTCCGCGACGCCGGGGAATTGAAACCACATCATGTACCACGAGAGCTGCTTTTGCGCGAAGCCGGCGCCGGCGAAGGCTCGGGGATGGCCCACCGACACCGCGACCAAGCGTTCGACGCGCTCGGGCACGAAGGTGGCGAAGAGCCACGCCACCACCGCTCCCCAGTCGTGACCGACGACCGTCGGCGCGTTCGATGCTCGAAGTCGTCCATGATCGCCCCGACGTCGCCGATCGACGTGCCGAGACCGTACTCGTCGACGGCCTCGGGGCTGATCGCTCTCACCGAAGCCGCGAAGATCGGGGGCGATGACGCGGTGTCCGCTTCGCGCCAGCGCGTCCATCTGCGCTCGCCACAGGTGCCACGAGTCGGGCCAGCCGTGGAGCAAGATCACCGGAGGACCGGAACCGACTTCGGCCACGTTCAAGGTCACGTCGCCGATGTGGACGCGGTGTTCGATGATGTCGAAGTCGGCCATGGGCGGACGATAGCAAGGCGCGTGGTTACGGCGCGAGGATCTCGTTGGAAGCGGCGCGCGGTGACGTACAGACTCACGAGCGCGATGGCGAGCAGGTAGGCGGCGCGAAAGATCATGATCCAGTCGAACTGACCGAGTGAGAATCCGCGCAGCAGCGCCGCCGACTGGTACAGGGGTGAGACGGAGACGATCGCGCCGAGCCAGTGCGGGTACAGCGTGATCGGAAAGAACGTGCCGGAGAACAGGAAGAGCGGCAGCTGGACCAGCGTCACGAGGTCGAAGTCCTGCCACGTGCGCATGTACGTGCAGGCCGCGAGGCCCATGCAGCTGAAGGTGAGGCTCGTGAGGATCGCGCCGGGCCAACACAGGATGACCCACGGCGCTCCCGGCGTCGCCCAGCGCCGCCATGCAGACGATGAACGACGCCGAGTACATGGTGGCGCGCGCCAGCGCCCACAGACTTCGCCGAGCGCGATGTCGGTCACGTCGAGCGGCGTCGGCAGGAGCGCGTCGTACGAGTGGGAGATCTTCAGCTTGAAGAACGTGTTGAAGATCGAGTCGATCATGGCGCCGTTCATCGCCGAGGTCGCCAGCATTCCCGGGCGCCACGAACAGGGCGTAGCTGATGACCTGGCCGTGCACGTGCAAGTGGACCGACCAGCTTGTTGAGTCCGATGCTGATCGAGAGCAGATAGAACAGCGGCTCGAAGAAGCCCGAGACCAGCATGACCCACTGCGCGCGGTAGACCATGGCGTTGCGCTCGAGCACGCGGAGCGATCGGCGCGAACCGATCATGGGGAGCGTGCGCGTCAGCATCAGTCGGTCAACCTGCGACGCATCGTGCGCCGTCCCCAGATGACGCCGACGACGGTCATGGCCATCAAGACCGCGACGTGGCCGAGCTGGGCCGCGATCGAACCCTGGCCGAAGGCCGCGGCGCGCGCCAGCGCGACGCCGTGGTACAGCGGGAAGAACTGCACCACCGGTCGCAGGTAGCCGGGGTACGCCGACAGCGGATAGAAGGTCGCCGAGAAGAGGAACATCGGCACGAAGGCGAAGCGGTAGATGCGTGATGAACGAGGCGTCGGACTGCGACCGCGCGGCGTAGGCGACCAACGGCGCGGAGAAGGCCAGCGTGACCAGGGTCCCGATGAAGGGGAGCGCGAGGCTCCACCACGACTGCAGGGCGCCGAAGCAGCCGATGATGATCGTGTAGAACACCGCCGTGGCGAAAGCCCGCGTCGCGACCCACGCGAGTTTGCCGAACAGGATGTCGTCCGGTTCCAAGGGCGTGGTCGCCGCGGCGTGATAGGTGCGAACCCACTTGACGGCGGCGAGGACCGGCCAGAGCGACTCCCCTTCGCCCAGTTGCATCGTCGTCGTCGCGAGCAGGCTCGGAGCGATGTAGTGCAGGTACGTCTGGCCATCGACGAGGCCCGTGTGATGCGACACGAGGTGACCGACGCCGATGCCGAGTGACGCGAGAAAGAGAATGGGAAAGAGCACGCGAGCTCGCGACCGATCCGCGCCACGTCTGGGCGTAGTACTCCGCGTGATAGCCCCAACTGCGAAGCCAGCGGGAGCGGCCGACGTCGGTGCTGGTTGACGGTGCATCACGGTTACTCCGTCAACGATCGGCCGGTGAGGTGCAAGAAGACGTCCTCGAGCGAGCTGCGTCGAACGAGCGCGCTCGACGGCGTCGATGTGGGCCGCGTGTACCTCGCGCAGCGTCTCGTCACCGTTGTTGACGTAGAGCGAGACGCGGTCGGGCAGGACCTCGACCCGCTCGGCGAACGGCGAGAGCCGCTCGAAGTACTCCTCGTGGTTGTCGGTCATGAATCGCAGCTCCACCACTTCGCGGGTGGAGAATCGCTCGATGAGTGTTCGCGGCGCGCCTTCGGCCACGATCGAACCCTGGTCCATGACGACGAGGCGATCGCAGAGCTGTTCGGCCTCGTCCATGTAGTGCGTCGTGATGATGAGCGTGACGCCCTCGCGCTTGAGCCGGTAGAGACGGTCCCAGAGCAGGTGTCGGGCCTGCGGGTCGAGGCCGGTCGTCGGTTCGTCGAGGATGAGGATCTCGGGTCGGTTGATGAGGCCCCGGGCGATGGTGAGGCGACGCTTCATCCCGCCGGACAGGTTGTCGACCTTGTCGTTCGCGCGTTCGGTGAGCTGGGTGAACTCCAATAGTTCCGTCGCGCGTTCGCGAACGACGCGACGGGGAAGGTCGAAGTAGCGACCGAACATCTCGAGGTTGTGGCGAACCGAGAGTTCCAGTTCGAGCGAGTCCTCCTGCGGTACCACGCCGAGTCGGCTGCGGATCTCGGGTCCGTCGGTTCGCGGGTCGAGGCCGAAGATGGAGATCGTCCCGCCGGTGGGCTGGGACACCGCCGAGATCATGCGCATGGTGCTGGTCTTGCCGGCGCCGTTGGGTCCCAGGAAGCCGAAGCTCTCGCCGCGGTCGATTGCGACGTCGATGCCCTTGACGGCTTCGAAGTCGCCGAATCGCTTCACCAGTTGGTGAGCTTCGAGGATCGGCACACCGTTCACGTCGCACTTCCGTTAGCGCGGGTGTCGTGCGCCCCTGGACTGGCAGTGGTCTTCCCCGTGAACACGTGAGCCCCGTCTCCCTTGACTGTGTACTCATCGCACCGTGGGCCCGCCTCGAACACGAGGGCACCGCGTGGCGTCCGAAGTTTCAAGTTACTCGCCAGGTGCGACACGGAAAAGTCGGCCGAGGAATTCGTAGGCTACGGGCCGTGAGGCGTGATCGATGACCGACGAGGAACTCTCCGCGCAGCGTGTCCCGCTGACCACCATTGCCCGAGAGTGGACGCGAATCGGCTGCATCGGATTCGGTGGTCCACCGGCCCACATCATCTTGCTTCGCCGACTGTGCGTGGAGAAGCGGCGATGGATCGAAGAGCGCGAATTCGATGAAGGTATCGCCGCCACCAACCTCCTCCCTGGTCCCGCGTCGACCCAACTGGCCATCTACTGCGCGTGGCGTCTGCGCGGAGTGGCCGGCGCGATCGTCGGCGGGCTGTGCTTCATCGTGCCGGGGCTCGTTCTGATTCTGGCGCTGTCGGTGGTCTTTTTCGATCGTCACGCCCCCGCGTGGGTCCTGGGGATGGCGGCCGGCGCCGGCGCCGCGGTGCCCGCGGTAGCCCTGAGGGCGGCCTGGACGCTGGCGCCGGCGAGTTACAAGGGGGTGGACGCTCGCAGTGCGCTCGCGCGTTGGGCGCTTTACGTCGTCGTCGGGGGAGTGGCGGCGGCTCTCGCCGGTTCGTATCTAATTATCGCGCTGGTGGCGTGCGGAACAGTCGAGATCGTGGTTCGGGGTCGCGGCAGCGAGAGACCATCGCCGGCTCGCTCCATGTTCCCCGCCGTCGTCAGCCACGCGGGCGCGCTCGGCGGATTGGGCGCCGTGGCGTGGGTGGCCTTCAAGGTCGGCGCACTCTCCTACGGCGGGGGCTTCGTCATCGTGCCCCTGATGCAACACGACGCGGTGAGCACGTATCACTGGATGAGCAGCACGCAGTTCTTGAGCGCCGTGGCCCTCGGGCAACTGACGCCCGGTCCGGTCGTGCAGACGGTCGCCGCCGTCGGTTACGCCGCGCGCGGCATCGGTGGCGGACTGCTCGCCGCGTTGATCGTGTTCAGCCCGTCATTCCTCTTCGTCCTCGTCGGAGCTCCCCACTTCGACCAGGTCCGGGCCGATCGTTCGGTCCAGTCGTTTCTGCGCGGCGCGGGACCGGCGGTGATCGGGGCCATTGCCGGTTCGGCTATTCCTCTGGGGCGCGGTCTCACCCACCTCTGGCAGATTCCGGTACTCGCCGGAGCGTTGATCTTGCTGCTCGCCCTGCGACGCAGCGTGGTGGCGTGTCTGATGCTCGCCGGCGCGGTGGGCCTCATCGTGGCCCTCGCGGGAGTGCCGGTCTGAATCCGTTCCACGGATCTGATCGAACCCCGACCCGCCCTCTCAATTGACCGGAACTACGGGAGAGAGCGGTAGTGCTCGCGCCAGATGAGTCGATAGATCCGGGTCTTTCGAGGGATGGTGCGGATTCCCGGGATGAAGGGCGTGAACAAGAGTCCCGCGGAGAGCACCATCATGACGCCCCACACGAGGATGTCACCGTTACCGCTCGCGTTGAAGGGCGCGACTTGGTACCAGAAGGTGTAGAGCCAGAGCC
This sequence comes from uncultured Acidimicrobiaceae bacterium, assembly GCA_963703105.1. Taxonomy (GTDB): domain Bacteria; phylum Actinomycetota; class Acidimicrobiia; order Acidimicrobiales; family RAAP-2; genus RAAP-2. The sequence goes on from OY969792.1 coordinate 1,590,367, forward strand.
AGGCCTGACCGGGGTAGTTGCCGGTCTCGTTCATCATGCCCCACTGGTCGCCCGTGAGGTGCTGGTGTTGGGCGATGTTGGACAGGTAGGTGCCGTCGGCCAAGAAGAGCAGCGGCAACGTGTAGTTCGTCGTGTAGAAGCCGTTCTGCGTGACCAGGGCCTGGTCCAGCGCGCCCGTGCGGGCCATCTGCAAGAGGTCGGCCATCATCACCGGCAGCGGACCGGCGTTCGTCGAGTTGACGACCAGCTGACCGCCGACGATCTTCATGTGGGCCGCGGCCTGGGAGTAGTTCTTCACCCAGCCCGAGCGCGTCGAGGGCGAGGCGCTCTTCCACTGCTGCAGGTCCGACGTCAGTTCGGGCTGTTTGGGGAGCGACCGCAGTGGGTCGATGACGAAGTTGTCGACCGTGTTCACGGGGATCCGCACGCCGATCCACTTGGCCAGGGTGAGCGGACCGAGCTGTTGACCGGTTGAGGCGTTGTTATACGGCGCGCCGTACTGCGCCGAGGTCGAGGTGCCGTTCAGTTCACTCAGGGCCGTCGTGGCGAAGTCCATTGGCGCGTTGGTGGACCAGGCCTTGATGGTGATCGAAGGCTCGTCGGGCGAACCGAAGACCACGGCCAGCATGATCGTTAAGAGGGCCACCACCACGAGCGCGATCGTGCCCTCTTTGAGGATGTCGTAGGGGCTGTGGCCGCCCTTCCACTCGGGAGCGTCGACGTCGGGGCGGAAGGCCTTAGCCATTACTGGCCACCTTGGCGTGGTCGTCGAAGGGCGGCACGACGCCCTTCACGCGAACTAACAGCACGTGCAGGACCGTCAAGACGACGGCCGCGAGGGGCAGCAAGACGATGTGCCACATCAGCATCTGGCCCAGGTTCAAGACGTTGAAGAAGGCGCCCGCGCCCGTGGCGTTGATGCCGTCCTTCGCCTGGGTGGAGATCCACTGGGAGTCGAAGTTGGATTGGCTGACGTAGCCGGTGAACGCCGCGCCGATGGAGGTCAGGAACGTGACGACGCCGGTCATCCACGTCATCGTCCGGCCCCCGCGCCACGCGGCCATGAAGTACTTGCCCCACAGGTGTATGACCATGGCGAAGAAGAAGATCTCCACGCTCCAGAGGTGCATCGAGTTGACGAAGTGACCGACCGACGAACCGTGCCACCACTGCGGTCCGCGTACCGCGAGCAGGCAGCCGGTGACGATGACGACACCGAGGGCGGCCATCGTGGTGACGCCGAAAACGTAGATCCACGAGGAGACGTAGGTGGGCTGCGTGTCGGGCAACAGCTTCTCCGGCGGGAGTTTGCCGGCGACGCGTCGGCGAAGTCGCGTCGTCCACTGGCGATCGATTTCGGTCGTGCTCATCGGTTCTCCTTACGCCGGCGTCGACCGGGGAACGGAACGAAGAGCGCCACGCAGAACGTCACGATCATCAAGATGATGACCACGAGGTTGGCGACGCTGATCTGGATCACGTGCCAGACGATGTAATGGCCGAGCGAGTCGAGGGGCAAAAGAGAGGCCAGTAAACCGAAATTCCACATAAGCCCTCCCCGATTGCGTTCCTAGAAGTCTCCTCCGGTTCGCTCCGCGGCGACTAGGGCACAAGGTCCCTTCGCGGGTTTCGACGGTTCTGACCAATCTCCAATTGATGCAAGGCTCAGGAGTTCATCGATTTGTGGATCGTGCTCACGATTCGCTCCACCGAAGGAATCGCCAGGTCTTCGAGCGCATCGGCCGCGGGCAAGGGGATGTGTGGCGTGGTGATGCGGACGATCGGTCCGTCGAGGTCGTAGAAGATCTCGTCGGCGACGATCGAGGCCAGTTCCGCGCCCCAGCCGCACAGGCGAGGGTTCTCTTCGACGGTGAAGACCCGACCCGTGGCCGAGACTTCGCGCAGGATCGTGGCGGTGTCGAGCGGGACCAGGGAACGTACGTCGATCACCGTGCACTCGATCCCGTTCGTCGCGAGCTCGTCGGCCGCTTGCGAGCGCTTTGGGCACCATCGAGCCGAGCGCGACCACCGTGGCGTTCGAGCCCTGGCGCAGCACCTTGGCCGAACCGAGCGTGTCGACGATCTCTCCGTCGGGCACGTCCATCTTTGGTGGCGTAGAGCGCCTTCGCCTCCAAGAAGACGACGGGATCATCGTCGCGGATCGAAGCGGCCATCAGACCGATGACGTCGACAGCGTTGGACGGTACGACGACCTTGAGACCGGGGATCATCATGGCCCAGTTCTCGACGCTCTGGGAGTGCTGCGCGCCGAAGCGCAAGCCACCACCGTTGCCCGATCGGATGACCAGCGGGAAGGTCAGCTGGCCGTTGGTCATGTAGCGACTCTTGGCGATCTCGTTGGCCACGATGTCCCAGCACACCGCGAAGAAGTCCGAAAACATGATCTCGGCGATCGGTCGAAGCCCGGTCATCGCCGCGCCCATCGCCGCGCCCAAGATGGCTTGCTCGCTGATGGGGGTGTCACGGACGCGCACGTCGCCGAACTCTTCGAGGAGTCCCACGGTGCCCTTGAAGACACCGCCGGCCGCGCCGACGTCCTCGCCCAGGAAGACCACCGAGTCGTCGCGACGCATCTCTTGGGCGATGCCGCGAGCGATCGCTTCACGAAAAGTTAGTTGCGCCATGAGGCACCTCCGTCCGCCCATACGTCTTTGAGTAAGAGATCCTCGCCGGGTACCTCCCCGGCCTTCGCCTCTTTCGTGGCCGTCTCTACCTCGGCGTCCACGTCGGCCTCTAAGACCAGCAGGTCGTCTTCGCTCACGCCCATCTCCACGAGGCGGGAGCGGTAGAGAGGGATCGGGTCCTTCAAGAGCCACTCGGCCAGCTCCTCGTCCGGGCGGTACTTCCCGGGGTCGGCGCGCGAATGTCCCCCGTGCCGGTAGGTCTTGGCTTCGATCATGCTCGGCCCCTCGCCGTCGCGAGCGCGCGCTATCGCCAACGACGTGACCTCGTAGACGGCGTCGGCGTCGTTGCCGTCGACGATGATGCTCTCGAGACCGTAGGCCGCCGCGCGGTCGGCCGCGGGATTCGCCACGGCCGTGACGTCGGACGTCCGTGTGTACTCCATCCAGAGGTTGTTCTCGCAGAAGAAAATGACGGGCAACTTCCAGATCGCCGCGAAGTTGAGCGCCTCGTGGAAGGCGCCGATGTTGACCGAACCGTCTCCGAAGAACGCCACCGCCACCTGGTCGGTGCCGCGGTACTGCGCGCTCCACGCGGCGCCGCAGGCGATCGGCAGGTGCGCCCCGATGATGGCGTACGAGCCCATCATTCCGTGCTCCACGCTGGTGAGGTGCATCGAGCCGCCCTTACCGGCCATTAGTCCGTTGGTGCGGCCCATCAGTTCGGCGAAGATCGGCGTCATGGGCACCCCTCGCGCCAGCGTGTGCGCGTGACCGCGGTAGGTGGCGAACGTCCAGTCCGTCGGGCGCATGGCCGCCGCCACGCCGGCGGCGATCGCCTCTTGGCCGATGGAGAGGTGGCTTGTCCCCTTCACGTAGTTCTCCAAGAAGAGGTCGTAGGCGCGCTGTTCGAACTGGCGAAGCGCCACTTGACAGCGATACATCGCCAGCTTGTGTTCGAGGTAACTGAGTTCGGGGGCGGCGTGGGTGCTGGTCATTCGTTCCTCCTAGTACCGGTTCGCGACCATGAGCTCTTGGGCCGGAAAGTGCGTGAGGATCGCCGGACCACTGTCCGTCACGACGATCTCCTCTTCGATCCTCGCGGCCGAGACGCCGTCGGACGCCGGGCAGTACGTCTCGAGGGCGAAGACCATGCCGACCTGCAACTCGAGGGGATCGCGCAGGCTGTTCAGTCGACTGATGATCGGTCGTTCGTGCAGACCCAGCCCGAGCCCGTGACCAAACTGCAGTCCGAAGGCGGCCATCTCGTTGGCGAAGCCGAAGTCCGTCGCGGCCGGCCAGGCGCGCGCGATCTCGTCGGTGCCGACGCCCGGGCGAACGAGCCCGATGGCCGTATCCATCCAGGCGCGCGCCTTGTCGTAGGCCTCACGTTGCGACGCCGTCGAACTCCCCACCGACATGGTGCGGTAGTAGCACGTCCGGTAGCCGTTGTACGAGTGGATGATGTCGAAGAACGCTTGCTCGCCGGGGCGGATAATACGGTCGGTGAAGTTGTGGGGATGCGGATTGCACCGCTCGCCCGAGACCGCGTTGACGGCCTCAACCTGGTCCGAACCCATCTCGTAGAGCCGCTTGTTCGCCAGCGCGACGATCTCGTTCTCCCGTACGCCGGGCCTCAGGGCTTCGAAGATGTCCTGATAGACGCCGTCGACCATGGCCGCCGCCTGGGAGAGAAGCATCAGCTCGTCCGGGTTCTTGATCTGGCGCGCGTCGAGCATCAACTGCTGGGCGTCGCGTATCTCGACGCCGGCCTTTTGGATCTCGAAGAGGAACGGCAGTTCGACGATGTCGATGCCGACCGGCTGGTCCAGGAGTGCGTGATCGCTCAAGATTCCGACCAGCTCCTTGACCGCCGACTCGAAGAGCCCGGCCTCGGGCGCGACGGCCCCGCGTAGACCGAGCATTCCGGCTCGGCAGTTGTCGGGTTGGAGCCACGGCGCGAAGAGCTGGTGGTGACGCGCCGCGGAGCCGAAGTCCCAGAGCATCGGCTCTCCGCCGCGCGTCAAGAGGCAGTACCGCGTCATCTTGTCGCCGAGGGCGCCGCCAATCCAGGTCTGTGACACGTAGCGGATGTTGTAGAAGTCGAAGAGCAGAATGGCGCCGAGATCGCTGCGCTCGAGTGCCTCCCGGGCCCGAGCGAGACGGTACGAACGCAGGCGGTCGAAGTCGACGCGGGTCTCGAAGTCGACGCCGCCGTGCCCCGGGGTATTCATGATCGGTCCGAAATCCTCACTCATCACTTTCCTCCGAGTCCGTCGTCGATGACCTTGTTCTCCGAAACCAGGGTGAGTCCCGCGCGTCGGGCCTCTTCGAGCAAGAGCACCGCGAAGTCTTGGTCGTCGTAACCGGCACCCACGGCGCTCGCGACGATCTCGGTGCACAGGGCCGACAGCGGCATGGGCACGCCCAGGCTCATCGCTTCGGTCATTCCGAGGTCGAAGTCCTTGCGCAGCAACACGGGGGTGAACGTGGGCGTGAAGTCGAGGTTCACCAACGCCGGCGTCTTGTAGCGCGTGAACGTCGATCCCATGACCGAGTCGTTCAAGAACTCGAGGAACGCGCTGCGTTCGACTCCGCCGCGCTCGGCGAGCACGGTGATCTCGGCCATTGCCTGGATGACCACGCCGAGGAACATGTTGTGACAGATCTTCACCAGACGAGCCACTTCGCCTTCGCCGACGTACGTCACTCCGTGCCCCAGTTGATCGAGGAGGGGGCGAACCTCGTCGAACGCGATCCGTGAACCGGACACCGCGAGGGTCAGCTTGCCGGACGCGACGACCTTGGGATTGCCGCTCACCGGGGCGGCGAGAAACTCGACGCCCCGCAGGGAGCACATTTCGCGCGCGGTGGCCGACGCCCCGGTCGACACGGTCGAACAGTCGATGACGATCCGTGGCGCGACGCCGTCGTTGGCCAGGACACCTTGGGGTCCGCTCAAGACTTCGAGTAGTTGCGGATCGGCCGACACCATCACGAAGACGACGTCACGGTCCGCGAGATCGATCGGATGGTCGACGACCACGGCGCCGAACTCGCTGAGCGCTTCGGCCTTGGCGCGCGTGCGGTTCGTGACCCATACCTCACTCGGTCCCGCCAGGAGTCGCTTGGCCATCGCGCTGCCCATTCGTCCGCAGCCAATCCATCCCACGCGAAGGTCCTTCGCCATCAGTTGGTCTCCTCCATGGTCGCGCCGTCGGGTGCGGCTCCGGCCCTAATGGTGCCACCGAGATACAGCGCACCGATCTCCGGGTTGCTCAAAACCTCTTTTCCGGTTCCGGTGAGCCGCACCTGACCGTTTTCCAGCACCACCCCGTGGTGGCTCAACTTAAGGGCTTGGCGGGCGTTCTGTTCAACCAGCAGCACCGTGCGTCCCATCTCGTTCATCGTCTTGACGGTGTCGAACATCGATCGCAAGGTCTTGGGGTCGAGCCCCATGGACGGCTCGTCCAGCACCACCAGTTCGGGCTCGAGCATCAAGCAGCGCGCGAACTCCACCAGACGCTGCTGGCCGCCGGAGAGACTCCCGGCCTTGTCCTTGGCCCGGGTGGCGACGATGGGGAACATCTCGCGTACCGCGTTCAGTCGTCGCGCGACCTCGCTCCGGTCTCGAATGAGGAACGCACCGAGCGACACGTTCTCCTCGACGCTCATCTCACGAAAGAGGCTGTGTTGTTGCGGCACCTGGACGATGCCGAGTTGCAGGATCTCGCGCGGCGTCTTTCCCACCAACGACGTCCCTTTGAAGATGATCTGACCTTTTCGGGGATGGAGCAACCCGCTCACCGCCTTGAGCAGCGTCGACTTGCCCGATCCGTTGGGACCGACGATGCAGGTCACTCCGCCTTCGTGCACCGTGAAGTTCACGCCCTTGAGGACGTCACCACCGCCGTAGCCAGCGACGATGCCGTCGAAGCTCAGAAAGGCCGTCGAGGTCACGGCACCACCTCGGCGTCATCCTCGTCGCTACCGCCCAGGTACGCGTCGAGCACCCGGGGGTCGTTGCGAATCTCGCTCGGTGTCCCGCTCACCAGGTCGGTTCCCTGGTGCATGACGGTGACGCGATCACAGAGATTCATGACGAACTCCATGTTGTGTTCCACGATTAAGAAGGTCTTCCCGCTCTTATTCAGCGAGCGGATCTTGTCGGCGATCTCGTTGATGAGCGTGAGGTTCACCCCACCGGCCGGCTCGTCGAGCAAGATGACGTCGGGATCGGCGACTAAGACGTAGGCGAGTTCCAAGAGCTTGCGCTGTCCGAAGGAGAGCGACCCCGCGGGCTGAGAGGCCAGTCGGCCAATGCCCACGAAATCGAGCCACTCCATCGCCGCGACCAGCTCGGACTTCGAGGACTTCGAACGGGTCAGGCCCCGCAGCCAACCCTCGTCGCGCTGGGTCGCGACGAGCATGTTCTCGAGGACGGAGATGCGAGGGAAGATCCGGGTGATCTGGAAGGTGCGCCCCACCCCGAGTCCGAACACGCGGCTCGGACCGGCGCGCGTGATCTCGGCGCCGTCGAAGGACACTGTGCCGGAGTCCGGCTTCTCGTAGCCGGTGATGACGTTGAAGAGTGTGGTCTTGCCCGAACCGTTGGGTCCGATGAGGCCGCTGATGCTCCCCTTCTCCACGGTCACCGAACACTCGTGAAGGGCCTGCAGTCCGCCGAAGGCCTTGGAGACGCTGTCCGCGCTCAGCAACGTCACGACGCCTCCACCGCGACCAGAGCGCCCTCGGCGCGCCGCTCGGCCCGGCGCGAACGCCAGTCGGTCAGATACACCACGATGCCCTGGGGCATGAACAGCACGATGACCAGGAAGAGCGCGCCGAAGATGATCAGGTAGAGCGAGCCGTTCGAGAATCGAATCGTCAAGTACTGCTGCATCGATTCCAGGACGAGGGCGCCGAGCAGCGGACCGGTCAGGGTTCCTAGGCCCCCGAAGATGGACATCAGTGCGATGGAGATGTCGAAGATCGGGTCGAAGACGAACTGGGGATAGATCTGGCCCAGGAACACGGCGTAGAGGGCGCCACCCATGCCGACCGCGAAGGCCGACATGGTAAAGCCGGTCAGTTTCACGGCGAATACCTTCACCCCGAGTCCGGCCGCGCGGTCTTCGTCGTCTCGAATCGCGAGCAGCTGTAGACCGAATCTCGAACGTCGCACGCCGATCGACAAGAGGGCGGCGAACACGACGATGGCCAACGCCGCGTAGTAGAAGGGCTTGTTGTAGTTGGGCTCCATCCAAGGAATCAGAGGCAGCTGAAGGCCCGAGGTTCCCCCGGTGAACGAGAAATTGATCGCCGACAGTTGGAAGACAAAGAATATGGCGATGGTGATCACCACGAACGTGTGGCGTCGCACGCGCAGGGCCACGAGGCCCACGGGCACCGCGACGATCATCGCGGCCAGTCCGCTGACCGGGATGAGCCAGAACAGGTCACCGTTCCCCGGCACGTGAAGGTGGTTCGACAACAGCGCCATGGTGTAGGCCCCGACGCCGTAGGAGACCGCCGAGCCGAGATTGATGTACCCGGAGTAGCCCGAGAACATGTTCCACGAGGTGGCGCAGCCCATGAAGATGAGGGTGAAGACGCCAATGGTCGTGTACGTCGGATTCGTCTCGAGCAGTGGGAAGAGAACCAGGGCGACCAGGGCCGCGATCCACCAGACGTTGCGCACCCTCAGCACTAGGCCACCCGTACCGATTGCTTACCGAAGAGTCCTTGGGGACGAACGGACAAGACGACGACCAAGATGAGGAAGAAGGCGAGGTTAGACCACACGGGGCCCCACACCACCGACACCAAGTCCTCGATGGTGATCATCATGATGCCCGCGACGAGAGCCCCACCGATGCTCCCCATACCGCCGAGCACGATGATGACCAGGAGTCGGGAGATGAGGTCGTAGCTCGAGCTCGCGTTGAAGGCGTTCGTCGCGCCGTAGATCATCCCGCCTGCGGCCGTCACCGCGATGCCGAGACCGAAACAGATGGTCGACACGCGGCGAACGTTGATCCCGATCAGCGCCGCCGCGGTCTGATCGGCCACCGACGCTCGGACGCTCGCTCCGAATCGAGTTCGGTACAACATGACGTAGAGGGCCCCCAGCAGCACTACGGCCAGGCCGAAACCCAAGAGATAGATGTACCCGAAGTAGGTCCCCAAGAACTTCACCGAACGGTCCACGTACCACGCGTGAAGTTCCACGTAGTTGGCGGAGAACACCAGGTTGAGCGCACCCTCGATCACCAGCGAGACCGCGTAGGTCACCAGAATCGACATGACCACGCGCTCGGGACCCTTGATGCGAGTGAGGAAGGCACGCTCCACCACGACCCCCACCACAAAGAGGGTGGGGATCGTGATGGCCAGTCCCACGAACAGGTCGATACCCAAATGCACGGAGAGCGCGTAGCTCAGGTAGGCACCGAGGATCACGAAGATCCCTTGCGCCACGTTGATGATATTCATCACTCCGAAGATGAGGGTCAGACCGGTCGCCATCAAGGCGTAGACCGAACCGGTCAGGACGCCGTCGATGACCGAATGCAGGACCGCTGTGCCGTTCAAGGGTTAGTTCTTCCAGGCGGGCTTCGGGAAGAGGATCTTGGTGGCGCCCGGGTCGGTCGCGGGATTCACCTCGACGAACTTCGCGCCCTGCCACTGGAACGTGTACGCGGTCGGCTGGTTGTTCTCGCCCAGGCTGTTGAACTTCACCGAACCGAGAACGCTCTGAATCGTGACGCCGGAGTGGAGGTAGGTGATGATCTTGGCGTTGTTGAAGCCGCCCGTCGCCTGCACGGCCGCGGTGATGACCTGACCCACGGCGTAGGCCTCGGCCACGTCCGCGTTGACCTCCGAGGCCGTGCCACCGTACTTCTTGATGAACTCGGCCACCATGGTCTTGCTCTCGGCGTTGCTCGAACCGCCGTACCAGGCGTTGGGCACCATGACGCCGTTGGCGTTACCCGCTCCGACGGCGTTCAAGAAGGTCTTGCCCTGGTCGGGACCGGCCGTGGCGATGAAGGCCTTGGGGTTGTAGTGCGCCTGTTCGAAGGCCTGCATGAAGGCCGAGACGGTCGGCACGTCGACGGAGCCCAAGATGACGACCTGCGCGTTGGTGGCGGCCACGGCGTCAGCGATGGTCGTGTAGTCCGACGGTTCGGCGGGGAACGTCTTGTAGTACACCGTCTTGATCCCGGCCGCCTTGATGATCTTCTCGGCGACGGGAATCTGTGGTTCGGTGAACGGGTCGGTCGACGTCGCGTAGGCGATGGTCTTGGGTCGCTGACTCGCTGGCAGCGAGGCGAGCCACTGCGCGAACGGGACGAGTCCGTTCGCCACGGGCAACGCGGCGTCAAAGACGTTGTGCAGACCGGCATTGAAGACGGACGGCGCCCCGCCCGCGCCTTCGACCATGGCGTAGCCGTAGCGGTTCACGGCGGTCGCCGCCGGAAGCGTCAAGAGCGACGAGAACGGACCGAAGGTCAGGTTCACGTGGTCCGTCGAGATCAGGGCCTGGTAGTTCGTGACCACCTGCGTCGGGCTCGACGCGTCCGAGATGATCTTCAGCTCGATCTTGTGACCGAGCAGTCCGCCCTTTTTGTTCTGATCCGCGGCCCACAGTTTGTAGCCCTGTTGAAAGGCGTCGCCGTCGCCCGAGAAGTCACCCGAAAGTGAGAGTGACGCCCCGATCAAGACCGGTTGGCCCTTGGCAATGGTCCCGTTTCCCGACGCCCCACTCGACGTGGATATCGTCGCCAGTGACGCCAGCGTGATCGACACCACACCGAACGCGCGAAAAAGTCGCCGTTTCCCTGTCATAAATCCCCCCTGTATGTACGCGGCCCCGGCGTCCCCCTATGTGCGTTGTTCCAGAGTCGATCGCCCGAAGGGCGATTTCGTAACCATAACGATGACCCGTTGGCCAAACAAGGCCGCTAAGCCGTTTCGTGGTGAAAAGATTTCAACGCGTCAGCCCTGTTCAGGGCCGCCACGAATCCATTACCATCAGCTTCAATTCCGACGTCCGAGGGGGACTTCATGTCTGACCTGCTGCTCGAGACGGCCGTGGCGAACTGGGAACCTCGATTTACCGCCAACGGCGTGGACGCCAGTGACTACGCGCGAATCACCAAGCCGCTCGAGCGTTGGGACGACTGGTGCGCGGCCTGGTGTGTCGGGGCCGAGGAACAGCTGGCCCTGGGCGACGAGGCCCTGAAAGAGGACCGCCACCGAAGCGCGGGGGAGTTCTATGCGCGCGCGGCCACGTACTTCCATTTTGGCAAGTTCATGTTCGTGCACGACCTCGAACAAGGACGGGACGCTCACGCTCGCGCCGTGGACGCGCTCAATCGGGCGACGCCTCTCTTCGTTCCTCCCGCGAGTCGTCACGAGATTCCTTTCGAAGGCTCCCAGCTCGTGGGTCTCCTCCGAAGGCCGAACGACCACGGACCTCACCCGACGGTTCTGCTGATTCCTGGTCTCGACTCGACCAAGGAGGAGTTCCGTGAAGTGGAGCGCGCCTTTCTCGACCGGGGTATGGCGACCTTCGCGCTCGATGGTCCGGGTCAGGGTGAGGCGGAATGGACCCTGCCCCTTCGACCGGAGTGGGAAGAGGTCGGGGCGACGGTCATCCCGTATCTCCAGTCCCTGCCCGACGTCGACGGCGATCGTCTCGGCGTGTGGGGCGTCTCACTCGGGGGCTTCTACGCCGCGCGACTCGCCAGTGCGAACCTCCCGATTCGAGCGACGATCGCCCTCGCCGGTCCGTACAACCTGGGCGCGACGTGGAAGGACCTGAATCCCCTCACGCGACACGCCTTCGAGGTGCGTTCCTACTCCTCTTCGTCCGACGCGGCGGAACGCCGAGCCTGGGACATGACCCTGGAGGGTTTCGCCGAGAAGATCACCCAACCGCTGATGGTCATCATGGGTAAGCGCGACCGCCTCTTCCCGTGGCAGGACGGCGAGCGACTGGTTAATGAGGCGCGTGGTGAAACCCGGTTCGTCTTGTTAGCTGAGGGCAACCACGGTTGTGCCAACGTCATCAATCACCACCGCCCCCTCGGAGCCGACTGGATGGCGAAGCACTTGGACGTGGTCACGTCGTGATCCGCCGGCTTCGGCGATGGGTGCCTCGGCGATGAGGAACATCGCGATGCCCCAGCTCGGCGAGACCGTCGCCGACGGCACGGTGACGAAATGGTTCAAAGCGGTGGGCGACGAGATCGTGAAAGGAGAGCCACTTTTCGAGGTCTCGACCGACAAGGTCGATACCGAGATTCCCGCTCCGGTGAGCGGAGTGCTTTCCGAGATACTGGTCCACGAAGGTGAAACCGTGGACGTCGGAACCGTCCTGGCCGTGATTGACAACGACGAACCCGACGACCTCACTCCGCTCTCGTCTCCCGCGGTTTCAGCCGATACGACCACGACGTCGAGTACCCGCGCAGAGAACGCCCATCGACTTTCACCCGCGGTTCGTCGACTCCTCGACGACCACAAACTCGAGGCGAGCGACATCGTCGCCACCGGTCCCGGTGGCCGATTGACGCGGGGCGACGTCGAAGCGGCGATCAACGCCCGGGGGAGTGCGCCCGAGACGGAAGATCGAGTCGTGCCCTTCACCACGTTGCGCCGGATCACCGCCGAACGGATGGTTCTCTCCAAGGCCACGTCGGCTCACACCTTGATGGTCCGAGAGGTCGACTACGAACACGTTGAAAGCTACCGACGTCTTCACGGCGGCGCCTTCAAGGAGCGCGAGGGCTTTACCCTCACGTACCTGCCGTTCGTCTCGCTGGCCGTGCTCGACGCCCTGGCCGTCTTCCCCGAACTCAACGCCTCGGTAGGGAACGATGAACTCATTATCCACCGCGACCTCAATTTGGGTATCGCCGTGGACTTGGACGGTGACGGACTCGTCGTACCGGTCATTCGCCGGGCGAACCAGCTCGGCCTCTTCGACATCGCCCGACGAATCCGCCAGGTGGCCGCTGCGGCCCGCGAAAAGAAGTTGACGGCGGACGATTTGACCGGCGCCACCTTTACGATCACCAATCCCGGACCGTACGGAACCCTGATGACCGGCGCCATCATCAACCAGCCGCAAGTGGCGATCCTGGCGACCGACGGCGTCACGCGCCGGCCGGTCGTCGTCACGGGTCCCGACGGTGAGGAGTCGATCACAATTCACTCGGTGGGACTCTTGGCGCTGACGTTCGATCATCGGGCCATCGACGGGGCGACGGCGGCTCGATTCCTCGCCCACGTCGACACGCAGCTGAACGGTCGTGATTGGTTTCACGAATAGAAATCGGTCCCACACCGGTTGTATTCTCCGTTCATGACGCGGGACACGATTCTTCAGGCCGCTTCCCAAGAGATTGAACTGAACGGCATGACCCAGTTCCGCGTCAAGCGCGTGGCCTACGCCGCCGGGATTTCGGTCGCACTTCTGTACAGCTACTTTGACGACCGCGAGGACCTGATCGCGTGCGCGATCTCTCACCGGTTTCGCGAGGTCCTGCGTGGGCTCGCCGAAACTTTCACGAATCCACTCATGGCGGTGGAGACGACCGATGACCTGCGTCAGGCTCTCCGCGTCATCATCGCCGAGGCGCAGGTGCCGGCCCGAACCGAGGCGCGGATTCAAAGGATTGAGAGTATGTCTTTCGCGCGCCACAATCCCACGGCGTCGCGAGGCATCGCGGAAGCCAAGAAGGAGATTGCCGCACTCATCGTCAGCCGCGTACAACCACTCGAAGACGCGCACCTGCTCGCCGAGGGCATGAGCGCCGTGGCCTTCGCCAGGATTTGGTACGCCCTCTTCTTCGGCCAGATCGAACTCGAGGGAGAACACGCCCTCTCGGTCAATCCCGACGAATGGTTGCTCGCTCTCACGGTCCTGGCCGAAGGGGCGATCAGGAAAGAGCCAAGCAATCTGGTCTTGTAGATAGACAAGGCGATTGGGGTGTACTAGTGTACTAGTACATGAGTGAACAGCGGCCCTCTATCGTCTTTCGCCTCGATGCCCGTGCGGACCGGGCGCCCTTTCGACAGCTGGTCGATCAGGTCACCGACGCGTTTGAAAGAGGTCAGCTCCAGCCGGGCGACCGATTGCCATCCGTGCGCGAAGTCGTTCGTCAGGTCACGATCAATCCCAACACGGTGCACCGCGCGTACCGCGAACTTGAGCATCTCGGTGTGGTCGAAGGCCGTCTCGGTCTGGGGACTTTCGTGGTCGAGGTGTCCGGGGAGGCACCGCGCGATTACCGCGCGCAGTCGTGGCGACAGACGTTGCGCGACGGCGTCGCCCAGGCGCGGTCGAGCGGTGTGGGAGACGAGGAAGTCGTCGAAACCATGCGCGGTATTTTGTCGAGCGACGCCGAGGCGCGATCGTGACCGGCGACGACACGGTCATCGAAACCGAAGCGTTGACCAAGCGCTTCCGTCGTCGAACCGCGCTCGACGAGTGTTCGCTCGAGGTGCCTCGTGGTCGTGTCGCCGCGCTGGTTGGGCCGAACGGTGCGGGTAAGACCACGCTGCTGCGACTGCTCGCCGGACTCGCGAGACCCACTGAGGGACTGATCTCGATCTTTGGAGAGGAGATGTCGACGTCGAACGCGCAACTTCGCGCTCGCGTGGGCTACCTGGATCAGGATCGACCACTGTATCCGTGGTGGCGGGTACGCGAGATTTTGGAGTTTGGTCGCCGGACCAATCCCGCCTGGGACAGCGAGTTCGCCGTGAGGCACCTTTCGCAGCTCGACATCGATCTTGGGAGCCGCGTTCGCGATCTGTCCGGCGGTCAACGTGCGCAGGTTGCTCTGGCGGTGTGTTTCGCCAAGAGACCCGAACTCGTACTGCTCGACGAACCCGCGTCGGCGCTGGACCCCGTCGCGCGCCAGGACCTCCTTCAGAACATCACTGAACTGTTCGCCGACAATGAGGCCAGCGTGCTTATGGCCACGCACGCGATTGACGATGTGGCGGCCATCTGTGACTACGTGATCATTCTTTCTCGGTCGCGCGTCGTACTGAGTGAGGATCTCGACTACGTCCTCGAAAGTCACCGGCTCTTGAGCCGCGGTGTCGACGACGGTGTACCGGTTCCGAGCGGTGCCGTCGTGCTCGAGGAGCGTCGGTCCACCAGAGAGGTCACGTATCTCGTTCGACTGGCCATGCCACTCGAACGAGACGGATGGCGAGTTGAACGGCCCTCTCTCAACGAGATCGCCATCGCGTATTTGAGAGAGAAACGACGCGGGTCCTCGACTGCGACGGTGGACCTCGAAGATCCGGGTGTGTCGTGATCTGGATTGCCTGGCGATTTCAGCGCTCCGTCGTGATTGCCTTGGTCCTGCTCGGCCTGATCATCATCGGCGGTGCGCTCTTTGTCGGCGTCGTTCAACACCATGACCTCGTCCAGTTGCAGAGTGTCCGTTGCCGACGAGTTCAAACCGTCATCCCTCAGAACTGCAATCCCACGTTGGTGCTGGCCAACGTCTCCTGGCTCGACTCTTACATCCGGGTGGCTGGCTACGTATTCGCACCGCTGGTTGGTGCACTGCTCGGGGTGTTCGCCTTGGCGAGCGAAATTGACAATCGCACGGCTCGCCTGGCCTGGACGCAATCGATCTCGCGCACGCGCTGGTTCGTCGCCAAGGCGGGCGTTGGAGCGGCGACGGTCACGGTGATCCTTGTACCCACGGCCATCGTGCTGTCGTGGTGGAACGGCACTATTGGTAGTAACAACATCTTCGGAGCCCAGACGTTCGACATCGCCGGCTGGGTCCTGGTGGCCTACGGGCTCTTCATGTTCGCGCTGACCATGTTGCTGGGCGCCGTCATTCGGCGCGTGGGCTGGGCTCTCGCCGCGTCGGTTCTCGTCTTTCTCCTCGTGGCTGTCGTGGTGCCGAGAGAGCGCGCGCACTTCGTCCCGTCAACGGTCAGCTGGCAGACGATCTCCGTGTCGTCCAATGGGGCCACGGTCACGTACTCGGGAGCCTTCGCCGCGAACTCGTGGCTCCTGGTCAACGGCGTCGTCCCACGTTCGACCGTTGGCACCCCGACGTGGAACGAGGTCCTCGCGACGCAACCGAGAGTCCAAACCTGCGTCTCCGACTTCAAGACGAAAACCGAGAGCGCCTACGTGAAGGCGGAGCGATCGTGTTACAAGAGATTCGATGTGGAGCAAGTCTCGGTCTACATCGCTGGCGATCAATTCTGGACGTTGCAACTGCGTGAGGGTCTGCTCTATCTCGGGGCTGGACTGGTCCTCGCGGGCGGCGCGTTGGTGCTCGTTCGACGCATCGAGCCGTAGGGGATTTCGCGGTTGGCGCGGCTTCGCACCGGCCGAGAAGGTGTCGTCGGAAGTAACCGAGCGGCGCGATCACTGGTCGTCATGGCGATAGCGTTGGCAGATGAAAACTGCTCGGGTGCTCCTCGTCGCGGCCCTGAGCGGGATCGGACTGAGCGCGTGCGGTACGACCACGCACCAGGGTGCACCTTACGTCGCCTCGAGTCAACTGCAAAGTCAGCGTGACCAACGTCGACTATGCGGGTTGCGACCTCGCGCACTTCAACATGAAGAACCTCGACCTGTCATCAGACAACTTTCGCCGAGCCAACCTCTCCTACGCGAATCTGGACGGGGCGAACTTACAAGGAGCCGACTTGCAGCGGGGCCAAGATCCACGGTGTGCTGACCAACGCGTCGACAATCTGTGAGAACGCCACATTCGGTCCGTGCACCGAAGCAGGTCTTCGCGGACTGTGAACAGTTGACGCCGTGAAGGTGCGGTCACGAGCCAAGAATTCGCTCTCGTCGGCCATGGCGGTCTTGGTACGCTCCAGAGATAGCCGGAGAGCGTCGCGGGGGGTGGTCGGTCGCATGAAGCGTTTCACAACGACGTGTCGCGCGGACGCCGGGCGCCGAAGCGACGGGCCAGCGGTGAACTACCTCACGCACCATTGGGGCTATCCGGAGATTGCGGTCGTCGCCCTGGTGGTGGTCGCGGTGCACGAACGGGGCCTCCGTGTCCTCAACGCCCGATCGACGCCGGCGCACGCCCGCTCTCGCCGACACCGGATGTGGGTCGCCTACGCCGGCATCGCCGTCGCCACGCTCAGCGTCGTCTCGCCGCTGCAGTACTGGTCGATGGAGTACTTCTGGGTGCACATGATCCAGCACGTCACCGTGATGCTCGCCGCGCCGGCGCTGTACGTGGCCGGGGCGCCGGCGATTCCTCTGGTCTTCGCGCTGCCCGTCGCGACGCGACGTCGACTCCTTCGTCGCGTGTTCCTGGGACCCGGACACGCGCTCTGGCGAAGGATCGGTGGGGTGGTGTTCTCCCCGCTCTTCGCCATCGTCTTTTTCAACGTGGTCATGGTCGTGTGGATGCTGCCCAGCGTCTTCAACCCGGTGATGGGCGACCCCAACCTCCACGTCAGTTTGATGCTGGGTAGTTTCTTCGTGTCGGGGGTCTTGTTCTGGGCTCAGTTCATCCCGTCGCGTCCGTGGCGACCGACGCTCTCGCCCTTCGCGCGCGTGGGCGCCCTGCTCTTCACCAACCTGGTGATGACCATCATCGCGATGGCGTTGAGCTTCTTGGCCTCGGGACCCTTCTACGACATCGGGAACTCGATGCTTCACATGGCCGGCATGGCCTCGATGACGCCGACCACACTTAACCCCTTCGCCGACCAACAGATCGGCGCGGCGATCCTGTGGGTGTGCGGCGACTTTTGGTGCTTCCCCGCGCTGGTGATGGCGCTTCGTTTGGTGACCAAGAACGACGAGAATTCGAGTGCTATGGATCAGGTGCTGCGGGGTCGTCATTCGATGACGGTCGAGGAGTTCCGCGGTCTGAGCCAGGACGAGACCGTCACCTAGTTTCGGCGACTTCCGACGGCGACTTACGTCGTGGACGCTTCTCCTGACGCCAGCGGGTGCGCGTCGTCAATCATCGGAATCAGGTAACCGAAGAATGCCACTGACACGCCGAGGAACATCAACGCCATGCCCAACAGTCGAAGCGGATGGCTCTCGCACAGCAGGCCACCGACCGCGCCCACCAGCACGCCGCAGAGCCCGCTCACCGCGGCGACGCGGTCCATGCGATGGATCGGCTTTTGTCGCGACAGGTAGAAGACGACGGCCAGGGCGGCCACCCCCAGCAGCCCACCCAGCACGGCGTGAACGAGGTAGATCGCTTCGCCCTTGTGCGACAACCAACCGTCGGGTCGATTGAACGGCACGTACAACATGCCCACCAGACCGGCCAGGAACTCCGCGGTGACGGTGATCATCAACGACGTCCACACCACGCGCGGCACCCGGGTCACCGTCACGTCCCCTTCGAGTGCGGCGGTCCGCGCACGTGCCGCGAGCACGCTTTCGCTACTCACCGCGCGGGCCGCGACCGGCGCGCCGAAGACCAAGAAGTTGTACGTGATCAGGGCCACCGTCGCGTGCATGATGAAGAGAAAGACCACCGCGCGCGTCGGCTCGTGCTTGATGAGGAGCCAGACGTCGGGCACCCAGAGCGCCAGCATCACGACGACGGCGACGCGAAAGAAGGTGTGTCGAGGTGTTGGGAAACTTCGCGTCGTGACGTACCACGCGCCACCCGCCGCAAACACGCCGACGGCGGTGAGCGTGGCGTAGTCCCAGAGACGAAAGTGTGAGTAGTGATCGAGCGAGGGTTGAGAGGCCTTGGCCAACCACACCAGGGCGGCGTTGACGACGATCGAGGCGAGCGCCGACAGCACCGTGATCACGGCGACGCGAGGGGCCGACGGCGGCCGCGTCACCGTCATCGTCGGAGACGACGACTCACTCATCTCGCGTCACGCCCTCGCCGGTCGTGGGCGTCTTGCCGGCTTCTTCGGCTCGACGGTTCATCTCGAGCTTGGCCACCTCGCCCTGCCACGCCTTGAGCATCCCTTCGTACTCGGGCGCGACGGAGGGCTTCTCGCGCGCACGCCGGAACGTGAAACCGGGGTGGAGCAGCTTCCACCACATGTAGACGGCGAAGAGTCCGAGCAACGGCCACTCGAAGACGTACGCCCAACTCAGTTCGTTGCCCCCTTCGGCGCGTCGGAGTTCGAAGACGAAGGCGGCGGTGCACAGGGCCAGGCCCACGACCAGGGTGAGGTGCGTCTTCATCGCCGACGCGCTCGTGAGACGAGGGGTGACTTTCTTCGCCGACGCCTCGTCCGGCACCT
Source organism: uncultured Acidimicrobiaceae bacterium (assembly GCA_963703105.1). Lineage (GTDB taxonomy): Bacteria > Actinomycetota > Acidimicrobiia > Acidimicrobiales > RAAP-2 > RAAP-2. Next base: position 1,609,266 of record OY969792.1, read on the forward strand.
TGTCGGTGTCGCTCACCGTCCCACTGTACCCGCGCGTTTTTGCGAGGTCCGGCGCCGAATTCTTAGGTCCCTATGGTAAAACTGACTTCGAACGATGGGCAGCGAGATGACGACCGGTAACGAGGAAACCTCGCGCGAACCCAGCGAGTTGAACGAGGAAGAGCGCGCGTCGATCTTCGCGTTGGCCAACGTCCGCAGGGACCGATCGGGCGCCGTGCGTCGCGGTCGGGTCACCGTGCCCCCCAAGTTCGTCGCTTGGACGATCGTCGCGGTCCTGGTCCTCGGCCTGGGGGGCGAAGTGGCCCAACACTTCTTCGAGACCTACGGCAAGGCGACACCACCCGCCACCACGGCCCCGGTCTTCACGGGTACGCCCACCACGAACCCCAACCTGCCCACCTTGATCTCGCTCCAGGTCTTCATCGGGCTGAAGGACATCGGTCAGGAGGTGGCGCCCAAGTTCACGCTGCGTACGCAGAACGGGAAACGGTGGCGCCTCACGTCGCACCGGGGCCAGGTGGTCGTCCTGGCGTTTTACAACTCGATCTGCAACGACATCTGTCCCGTGGTGGGCGCCGAGATTCGACTGGCCTCGCACCAGCTCAGCTTGCCGGGGCATCACGTCAACTTCGTGATCGTGAACACCGACCCCAACGCGACGAAGATCTCCGAGCGCAGCCGCGCCCTCACCGTGCCGGGACTCGCCGGCGATGCGGCGGTCACGCTCTTGTCGGGCAGTGTCGACACGCTCAATCGCGTCTGGTCCGCCTACGGGGTCCGCATCAAGGTCGGGGCCAAGAAGTCCGAGGTGTCGCACAATAACGTGCTGTACTTCATCGGACCCAACGGCAATCTCGTGTCGTACGCGGCACCGTTCGGCACCGAAAGTTCGACCGGTCTGTACTCGCTCAATCGTTCGAGCCTGCGCACCTACGCACTGGCCATCGCCGAGACCGCCGATAGTCTTTACCGATGACTGACGACCTCTCTAACTTCGAGCAGGTCCCGTTCGACCCGGCGTCGATGCCCACGTCGTCGCTGGGCATCGCCAAGGCCGTGTGGTATCGACGGCCGTGGGTCCTCGCGGCGCTGGCGCTGATCGTCATCGTCGCCATCTCGGTGGTCATCGACCTGCCCCGACACATCACCAAGGCCCAGGACGCGGCCTCGCAGAACGCCTCGATCAAGCAGATGAACACGGACCTCGCCGATTGCTCCTTCGCGGTGAAGGAGACGTTCCACATCTACAACCTGGACGTCACCGGCAAACTGACCCCGTCGGACCTCGGTCAGGTACCGACGCTGCTCACGGGTGACGAGACCGCGTGCTCGTTCGCCAGCGAGCCGGTCTACGACCTCACCAACAACCTCCAGGTTCAGGACACCAAGTCCGGCAAGCACATCGACCGAATGTTGACCGTGGTCGAACACTGGATCACCGACAACGCGCTGGCCGCCATCAAGGACATTCAGTACCTCTTCCTTCACCCCGGCGACGCCTCGACCATCCGACACCTCGGGTATCAGGAGGGCCAACTCGCGGCCGACCGCGTGAAGGCGCTCGGCGACTTGGCCCAGGCGGAACAGGCGCTCGGGCTGAAGCTCTACGCGCTCAAAATGCCGACGCTGCCGCACCTCACCGGTACTTGAGCCGTCGTCGGCGACGCGACGTTCCAGGAGTCGACGACTCGCCCTGCGGTAGCGTGCCTTATGAGTCAATCGGACCCCGACGGCGTCCATCCGACGCCTGACGCCAACGCCGTCATTCGTTGGCTGATCGTGGCCATCGAGTACGCGATTGTGGCGAGCCTGATGCTGGTAGCGAGCATCGTCTTGGTGCGATCGATCGTCAACTTCCTGGACGACTGGAACAAATTCCCCCAATCCGTCGTGGCGGCCATCGACGGAATACTCGTCGTGATCATCCTGCTCGACATCGCGCACACGGTCTTCGGTCACCTGCGAGCCTCCGTCTTCCCGGTTCGGCCCTTCCTCATAATCGGAATCCTGGCCGGAGTCCGAGACATCCTGAGCTCCTCGGCGCACCTCGCGCTGAGTGGCACTCTCTCCTCGAGCGACTTCCGCGACACCATGATCTCCCTGGGTGTCGGCGTCGGGGTCGTGGTGATCTTGCTGCTCGGACTGCTCATCCTGCGTTTCGCGGCCCTGCCCGGGGACGACGATCCGGCCTAGGTGCCGTCACCTTCGAAAGACTAGGGATTCGTGCCGAAGAACCCGCGCGAGCGGTCGCGTCGCACGAGCTGGTAGAGCTCCTCGTCAGGGTCTTCCTCGGACTGCAACCATCGGTTGAGGTTCGCGAAGATGATCGGCATGAAAGCGCACGCCGAGATGAACCACATCAACGCCGTGGTGACCTGTTGGTCCAGCGCGAGAGAGAACAGTCGGTCCGACACGTGACGAAAGCCGGAGTACCACGACGTCTGGCCCATGGCCATGAGATAGGCGACCACCCACACCGTCCACATGGCGATCGCCGAGACGCCGATGCGGTAGGGACGTGCGGTCGTCGGACGAAAGGGTGGGGCCTCCACGAGCTCGAGCCACAGAAACGCGCCTCCGACGACGAGCGCGATCGATTCGACGATCGAGAGCCAGGGGTGGCGAATGAGCGCGTCCACCACGGTGGCCGATCGCCACAGGATCACCTGTCCCACGAAGACGAGGAGCAGCACGACGGCGCGTCGGTAACCCTTCGCCAGGAGTCGGCGCTGCGCCCAGCGATCGAGTGGGCCAAGCCTCACCACGGAGACCGGCTGGCCGTCGTTGTCGACGATGGGCTCCCCCATCGACGTCAGGTTGAACCATCGCCACGGACCGCCGGCGACGAGCAGAGCGGGAATCACCAGCGCGAAGAGGCAGAACTGCGTGGACTGGACGAACTCGTACTCGCTCGTCAGCGTGAGAGTAGGCGGTAGCACGAGGAGCACCCACAGCACCAGGGCGGTGCAGGCGAGGAGATCGTGGAAGAGGACGCGGTGCGGTGAGAACGGCCGACGAGTCGGCTCTATGGTCACTCCGAATGGTGACGCTGGAAGAATCCCCAGATGACGACGGCGAACAGCGTGCCCAAGAGAATCACCAACGTCTCGACCTGCGGGCCGATATAACTGTCAACGCCTGGCATCACGACCACCTCGACTCTCGCACGTCACCTCGAACCTTGTTGAACACCTTATGACCCCTACGCCGTTGCGTCATCACAGTAGGTAAAACATCGCGAACAACAGCGTCGAAGCGAGCGCCACGAATCCCAAGAAATACGTCATGGACGCCACGTTCGCGCGGAACGCCTGCGCCGACGCGTGCATCGACAAATGCGAGTTCGGACCGAGTTCCTTGTTCATCCGATAGGAGCGCGCCACGGTCGTCTCCAACCAGTAGGCCACGATGAAGATCGTGATGATGTTCATCACCGAGTAGCCGATGAACGTGGAGGCGTAGCCACTCGATCCGGGGTAGAACGGCACGGCGGTGAACTCGTAGATCTGGAGGAAGAGGGCGAGCAATGCCGCCACCACGCCGACCCAGACGGCCAGTTGCCACTCGAACACGCCGCCTTGACGCAGGCGGGACTGACCGAAGATGGCCATCATCACGGCGAGCAGCGTCAGGGCGTAGATGGTCCAGCCGTAGGCGGTCGGCGCGGTGATGTGATCCGGTCGCCACAGCAGCCCGTTGTTGCTCGAGCGCAGGTAGAAGTAGGCGAAGGCCAGCGACGCCAGCAAGAAGGTGTACATGCCGATGAACAGTCGGCCCCCGCTCCATATCGCACCGATGTGCGCGCGCAGTTCGAACTCCCGCTCTTCGGGAGTTTCGCTCATGCCGTGTGAGTTCTTGATCATGTCCGTCATGTCGTTACTCTCTACTCGCTATTGATCGGGGTCGGTATGGGTGGCACTGGCGGTGGGAACCGGTGGACTGGTCCCGAAGTCGGCCAACGCGGGGGCGCCGACCTCGCTGTAGTGATACGGGTCGGTCATGATGACCGGGATCCGCTCGAAGTTGTACGGCGGAATCGGCGTCGCGGTCTGCCACTCAAGGCCGAGGGAGTCCCACGGGTTCGACGGCGCCTTCTCCGGGGCGATGAACTGGGACCACATCAGGTTCGCCACGAAGATGAGGAACGACGCCCCCAGGCAGAAGGCCGCGATCGAGGAGAAGTCGTTCAAGGTCTGCAGGTTCTTGGCGTAGGTGAACACGCGTCGCGGCTGGCCCAACAGCCCGATGATGAACATCGGGAAGAAGGTCAGGTTGAAGAAGACGAACATGGTCCAGAAGTGCCACAGTCCCAGCTTCTTGTTCATCGTGCGCCCGGTCATCTTGGGTAGCCAGAAGTACAGTCCGGCGAAGAACGCGAAGACGAGTCCGCCCATGATCGTGTAGTGGAAGTGCGAGAGCACGAAGAATCCGCCGTGCACCGTGACGTTCACCGGCACGTCGGAGAGGAAGACGCCCGAGACGCCACCGATCAAGAAGTTGAAGTACACGGCCATGCAGAAGAGCATGGGCACCTCGTATCTGATCTTCGCTTTGTACAAGGTGCCCATCCCCACCAGGAAGATGAACCCGGTCGGGATCGAGATCAGTTCGGTCGTGAGCATGAAGAGCGGCCGCATGTCCGGGTCGATGCCGCTCTGGAAGAGGTGGTGCTGCCAGACGAAGAAGGAGAGCAGCGCCACACCGATCATGCCCGCCGCGGCGATGCGGTAAGCGAAGAGCGGTTTTCTGGTGAACACCGGGATGATCTCACCGACGATGCCGAAGCCCGGCAGCGCCATGATGTAGACCTCGGGGTGGCCGAAGAACCAGAACAGGTTCTCCCAGAGGTACGAGCTCCCGCCGTGCTCGGTGACGTAGAACGCCGTCTGCGCCGTCTTGTCGAGCAGACCGAAGAGACCGGCCGCGGTCAACACGGGCGAGGCCAGCGTCAGCAGCGCCGCCGTGGAGATGATGGACCACACGAAGACCGGCACCCGGCTCCAGGTCATCCCCGGCGCGCGGTAGTTGATGATGGTCACCAGCAGGTTGAATCCGGCGGTCATCATTCCGACGCTGATGACCGCGAATCCGAAGAGATAGGAGACCATGCCCGGACCGGCCTGGGTCTGGAGCGGCGCGTAGCCCGTCCAGCCGGTGGGGAACCCGCCGTAAGCGAGGGCCGAGAAGATGACGAAGTAGCCCGCGATGAAGGTCCAGAGACTGAAGGCTTCGATACGCGGGAAGGCCATGCGACGCGCCCCGATCATCAGCGGCACGAAGTAGTTGCCGAGCGGGCCGACGATGATCGACGACGCCATCATCATCATGATGGTGCCGTGCTCACTCACGATCTTGATATAGGTGTCGGCGCTGAAGACGTGCACCGTCGGGTTCAACAGCTCGGTGCGGATCGCCATGGCGAGCAGCCCGCCGGTGAAGAAGAACAGCAGTACGCCGACGACGTACTGGATTCCGACGACCTTGTGGTCGAGGTTGTAGCGGAAGTACCTGGTCCAGCCGGTGTACTCCGTCTCGCCCTTGGCCTCTCGTCCCACGATCTTGGCGAGCGGATAGTTGAGTGCGCCGATACCGAGCAGCCAACCAATGACCATGAACAACAGCGCCAGGAGGTCGGCCAGCGAACTCTGACCGCTGTTGGCGATGTAGGGATAGGCGTGGCCCACGTAGTTGCCCAGCCAGTGTCCGAGGATGTAACCCAGGAAGCCAAGGACAATCGCGGTGCCGACGTGCTGGCTCAACCAGCCGCTGCCCCAGCCGCTCTTGCGTGGCTCGATGAACGCCGGAGGGGTGTCCTCAACGTCCGCCGGTCGTTCGTCGATGCTCATCGCGCGATCTCCGTTTCTTCGCTCACGTACTGCTGATTTAAGTTACGACGGGTACTCATGAGGGCTGCTTCGATCCGTAGATCTCGACGGTGCTGTACGGCGTGACGTTGCCGTCGGGGTAGTAGCCGCCCGCGGCGCCGTTGGCGTCCGGCACGTAGGTCCAGGCGAAGGGCGGCAGGTTCGCGGTATTGGTGGCGTTCTTGGACTCGGCAGCAGTCGCCCAGGTCATGAAGGCCGACTCCGAGACCACCTTGCCGGAGTTGAACATCGCGCCGTGCCAGATGCCGCACAGCTCGCTGCAGCGCACCTCGAAGTTGCCGGTCTGCTCGGTCTTGGTGAAGGCGACGTTGTTCTGCATCGGGTTCGCGTCGGCCTTCACCTCGAGCTGGTAGGCCCAGAAACTGTGGATGACGTCGAGCGACGTCACGTTGAAGGCGATCTCCGTGTCGACCGGGAAGGATCAGGTACGGCGACTCGAAGCCTCCGAACGTGGGGTAGCGATACGTGAACTTCCACTGTTGGGCGATCACCTGGACGGGGAGGACCTCATTGGAGTTCGGCGACCACGAACCGGTGCCCGCGAGGGCGGCCGTCTCGGCCTTCACGGCCCCGGGGGGCTGCAAGATCGGGTTCGGACCTTCACCACTGCCCGAGCCGTTGCCGGCGTAGAGGGCGACGGTGCCGAAGACGGCGAGGCACAGCACGACGAACGTCGTGATCACGATCCACGAGACCTCGGCCCGCTTGTTGCCGGCGGCGCTGGGTCCACCGACCGATTCGGGCATGTCCTTGCGCTTGACGTTCCACTTGATCGCGGCGTAGCCCAACCACTCCCAGACGCCGATGATGACCGGCAGACCGATCACCATGAGGACGTTGAAGTCGAACTGGTTGTCCTTCGCGGTTGTGGTCATCCGACCCGGGGGGACGTGAGGACCGACGGCGAACCAGAAGACGAGGTCGAGCGCTACGGAGAGGACGATCCAGATGATGACGATGCGGCGAAAATGATTCTCTTCGGTACCCATGGTGCTTTCTGGCGACATGATTAGTTCACCACTTCCAGCTCGCCGCCCATGTAGTTCTGAGTCGACATCGGCCCCCCGTTTCCAAATAAGTAGCCGAGTCCACACGGCACGAAGCACTGCCAGTTATAACTACCGGGACCAGGCGTTTTGAAGCTGAACGTCTCGACGTTGTGCGGCGAGTTGAAGTGACAAGGGGCCGCGCCACACGGCGTGCCACTGACGCCTACCAAGGGGACACTGATGTTGAGCGTCGGGATGGCGAACGTGTGCGCCACGCCATTACCGGTGTTCGAGTTGAAGACGCTGAAACTCGTTCCGTTGAGCGTCGCGGTGTTGCCGGTGGTTCCTTGCACCTGTCCCCACTCTTGGTTGCGCAGTGGGCTACCGCTGTCGTACTGGTCGACGGTCATGTTCACGACAGTGTGGGCCGGTAGCTTCCAGGACGTGGCGTGAATCCATTTACCCGACTTCGGATCCTTGACCAGGTAGGACACCCAGGTTGGGTGGGCGCCGAAGCCGATCGATCCGACGGTTTGAACCGTTAACTGCACTGGTTGGCCCGCGGCCTGAGTGTTCGTAAAGTCGACCACGCCGCCTGGAACGCCGGGATTTAGAAGAGAGGCAACTGCCCATACGACGAGACCCACGACAACCAGGAAGAGCCCAAGAACTGTGGCCAGTCTCCCCCCTTTTGACATAACTCAACTCCTCGCGACAGGACGCCCCTAGTGGGACTCCGAACCTAGATTATCCACAGCCATCGCTGATGGGAAGGCTTGATTTCACCAAAGATAAGAGAATTCTTTGGATTCGCGGAGCACCTTTTTTGACGGCAATTCACCGTGTCTTCGGCTTCACACGGAGCCCGATCGGTGCGCTGGAGAGACATTTTTTTCGTGCCTCCGGTACTTCAGGTAGCCCATTCGGGGTCGCGCCATATATATGGCTGCATTCAGCGTGGCAGAGCGACCGCCGACAACTACATCAGTGGACGCCTTCGTCAGCGAGCAAGTCCCGCAACTCGGACACCGCCGAGGCCCGCCCCGACGAACTGGCAATCGGATTGTCGGGGATCACCCATTTCACCTGGTGTTTCGTGTTGATGATGAACATGTAATCGGAGTGGATGCTCATCACGTCCGACTTGGTCATCGACACGCCGATTCCGTACGACGCCCAGACCTTGCGTACGGCCGGCAATTTCCCCGTGACGTAATAGAAGTTCGTCACGTGCGACAGGCCGCGTATCGCGATGAAGTGGCGAAGGTCGCTGAGCTGTTCGTGGAACGGATCGGCCGCGACCGCCACGATGTCGAGTTTCGTGTTGGCCGGCAGGTCTGCCCGAAGTGCCTTGAGTTGTTGGGCGAGCAACGGGCAGTCCGTCCAACAGCGCGGGTCGAGGAAGCTCAGGAGTGTGACGTGGCCCGGGTGTTCACCGAGCGAGTACGTCTTATCGAACTGATCCGTGAGGGTGAAGCCGGGCGCCTTGGTCGACGTCGCCGAGGCTCCGCCGTTCTGCGCCTGATAGAGCGTTGTCTCGGCGCTCGCGAAGGTCGAGGTCGCCATCAACGCGGCGGAGTACACGACCATCGCGGCGGCGAAGGTCGCCACGACGGCACCGGTGCTCGAGGTGAGTTCGCGCGGAAGCCGCCGCTCACGGGTCGGGGCGTCGCGTAACGACGGTGACGCGCACCACGTGAGTGCCGCCAAGGGTAAGAGGGAGTTGAAGTCGGTAGAGAGCCCGCCGAAGAGTGACGTGTCTTGGGCCGTCAACCAGAAGAAGAGACACCCCGCGACGAAGGTCCAGATCGGCCAACGCCACCTCTTCGTCGCGGCGACCCATAGTCCGCCAGCGCAGAGGAACATCCACAGGACCACGATGAGATTGAATCCGCCGCCGATTGACCCGGCGACGGTGCCGGTGCCCCGCGACAACCACGCCACCCAGTGTGGTTGGGCGATCTTGGTCATGAACGACGTCATTGCGGTGAGCGCGTTCGTGTTGCCACCGTGCCAGAACTCCGTCGAAGGGAGAAGTTGCAGCACCGCCCCGAGCGCCACGATGACCGCGATGACTCTGAGCGTGACGAGCGAGAACCGGCGTCGGAAGGTCTCGGGCTTGAGGAACAACCACACGCCTGCCATCGCGTAGAAGAATGTGGCGCCCGGCCAACCAAAGAGGAACGACGCACCGGTGACGAAGATCCCACCGGCGCCGTTGCCGATGAGCCAGACCAGTGAGGCCCAGCCGGCGGAGACCAGTCCGGCGATGCGTCCGGTAATCCCATTCGAGACCAGAATTGCCAGTCCGATTCCCACTTGCAACCACGCCGTGCCGACGGCCAAGTTGATCGGATGGCTGTTCCAGAGGTAGATGCCGTGCACCATGAGCGAATGGAGCCACGACGGTGTGTTCGAAGTGAGTGGCGAGATGACGTTGTTGGCGAGGCCGAGGGGCATCGAGACTTGAAACTGCAGAATCCCGTCGATGAGCCAGATCACGCCGAAGCCCCAGCGCAGATAGGTGCGCGCTCGCGGTTCGCTGATCCCGTCGGGCGAGAGATTGAACTGCAGTATCCGTCGCGTCAGCACCAGTATCAGCATCATCACCACCGCGATCACGGTGAGACGGAAGAGACCCGTGACGAACAGCGCGTGGCGGAAGAGCGAGACGACGAGCGCGTTGCTTAGGTCGATCTTGTTGGGATTCATGCCCGGCATGAAGCGCTCCTCGGGTGGTTGCTTGCCTCAACGTTAGACCGACACGTCGCGGCCTTTGTCGCCGACGTTCGGTCCCTAGAGGTGGAAGGGTGCGATCATCGATCGCGCCGTTTTCGCTTGACCGAGCAGTCCGACCTGCAGGAGCGTCTCGGTCGTCCTCAGTAGTGAGTAGTGAGAGAAACGGATGGCGACCCGCTCTCCTTTGGGAGTAGACGGTGCGATGACGAGGGTCGGAATCTGATTCGACGCCAGCGAGTCGTCTTCGTCAAACGTAATGAATAGGACCAGCGACCGCGATTGATACTGCGGACTCGCGAGGATTAACGGGACAATTCGTCGCAACCACGCGTCACCCGTCGAGATCGGGCAACTGTGCATGTCGTCACAGATGTTCGGCACGATCATGGTGAATCCCGCACTGAGACGCAGCGGCAGACTCATCGGTAGGTCCTGTCGGCGACACGCCGCCGCGACGCCGGTGTAGTAGACGGCGGGATTGTGTCGCGCCGCGTAGGAACCACTGGTGACGTGATCGCACGCTGAGGGCATGGACTCGACCAACGATCGCCAGTTCGATCCGAGCTCCGAGAAGATGCTCGGTGCGCGGAGAGGATGCGTGCTCGGCTCACCGTCGTCGCTGATTCCCTGCGTGGAACCCGACGTCAAGGCGATGTAGTTGGGCAGGCTCGGATGCGACGCCGCGTAGTCGTTCGTAGCCAGTCCGCACCGCGAGGCGAGCTGATTGAAGTACGGCGCACTGGGTGAACCGACGACGGAGTAGCCGACGTTCTCCAGCATGATCCAGACGACGTGGCTGTAGTTGGTGGTTCCCGCCACGCCGCACGGCGACGCAGCCGGGATCTTCTTCGCGGTCGCTCCATCTGATGTCGAGGCGAGAGAGGCGAGAATCATCAGGACTGCCGCGATCGTGCAGGTCAGTTGGCGAACGGGCACCACACCATTCTGACGACAATCCAGTGACCCGACGCGCGGGATCGACCGAGCAGAATCAATGTGATGAAGTCGTTTGCGGGTCTTGGTACGAATCCCTTCGAGTGGCCTTCTCCTCCGAGGACTCTCACTGGGGCAGGATGGCACCTATGAGTACGAACGATCGCGAGAACCCAAACGACGTTGGCCGAGTCGCCCTTATTGGCTTGGGTGGGACGATTGCCTCGCTGCCGCGCGAGGATGGGTCGGCCGGTGTGGTGCCCAACGTTGAGGCGGGCACGCTCGTCTTGTCGGTACCCGGGATCGAGTCGGTCGCTCGAGTCGAGAGTCGCTCGTTGCGTCAGATGCCGTCGGCCAACTTCTCCTTCGCCGACGTGATCGAGTTCAGCGACGCGATTGGCGAGGCATTCGCCAGCGGTGTTGACGGCGTGGTCGTGACGCAGGGCACCGACAATATTGAAGAGACGGCCTTCGCTTTCGACCTGCTCGTCGATGACGAACGTCCGGTCGTCGTGACCGGAGCGATGCGTAATCCGTCCCAACCGGGAGCCGACGGTCCGGCGAACGTGGGAGCGGCCGTCGCCGTCGCGGTGTCGCCACTGGCGAGGGGCATGGGGACCCTCGTGGTCATGAACGATGAGATCCACGCGGCCCGATTTGTCCGCAAGACCCACGGCTCGAACCCGTCAGCCTTCACCTCACCGCTGTGCGGTCCGATCGGGGCGGTCATTGAGGGTCGAGTCCACTTCTTCACTCGTGTCGAGGCACTCACGGGGACGCGTCCAAAGGTCGACGTCGAACCGGTCGCGCTCGTTCGGTGCGCGCTGGGCGACGACGGGCGAATGGTGTCGGCCCTGAAGGATCTGGGATATCACGGTCTCGTCGTCGAAGGATTCGGTGGTGGTCACGTTCCGGAGTCGATGGTGGAGCACCTGGCCGAACTACTACTTACGATGCCGATTGTGCTTGCGTCGCGCACCGGCGCGGGCGTCGTACTCGCTTCGACCTACGGCTTCCGAGGCTCGGAGATCGACTTGGTGACTCGCGGACTCACGTCGGCGGGCGCGCTCGACGGCCAAAAGGCCCGGATCGCTCTCGCATTCGCCCTCGCGTCAACGGACAGTCGCGCCCAGGCCGAAGCTCGCTTTCGCGCCGTTGTGGACGCGGTTGGCTAAGTGCGTACCGCGCGGAGACCTACACACTTGCAGTAGGTCGATCATCGTCGACCGAGATCAGCGGCGCGAGTTCTCTCGCAGGAAGTTCGAGACGTACTCGAGGTGGGCGCTCATCGCCTCTTGCGCACCGCGACCGTCGCGATTGCGCAGGGCCTCGTAGATCGCCGCGTGCTGGACGTAGGAGCAGTGACGACGTTCCTGCGTGTCACCGCGCCGCTTCATGGAGCCCCACAGATCGCCCTTGCGCGCCGCCTCGATGAGGCTGTACATGCGCAGGATGAGTGGATTGTGCGTCGCCTCCATTAGCGATCGGTGGAAGGCCAGGTCCCAGTGTTCGAACTCGTCGTAGTCCTTGGCGGTCTCACATTGGTCGACGCACCGAGAGATCTCTTCGAAGTCGGTTTCGGTGGCCTCCACGACCGCGACGAACATCGCCATGGGCTCGAACGCCAGGCGTGCCGCCATCACGTCACTCGGTCCGATGTCATAGAGCACGGCGACCGATGTGATCGCGGGGCTGTCGAGGTTGATCATCGCCGAGAGCGGATCGCACTTGAGGTACGTTCCGCGACCCACCTCGCGCGAGACGACGTCCACGGCCTCGAGCAACGCGAGGGCGCCGCGAACGGCCGAGCGCGACGACGATAACGAGCTGGCGAGGGCGCGCTCGGTAGGGAGTTGCGATCCCGCGCCGAGTCCTCGTTGGGCGGCGTCGCGAAGGACCGTCTCGGCGACGTCGTGGATCTGATCCTTTGAGAGTGTGAGCACGGCCCTCCTCAATTCACTGTCGTCAAAAACCAATGGTACCAATGCCTCCAAGTCGTCCTAAAGTTTTGCGCCTGTTTCTCCTAATCACAAGCGGAACTTCGAAACGACCCTTTAACTTCGGAGAAATACTAATTCGGATGGACGGCAACCACAACCACCAATCATCGCAACCATTGAAAAGTTTTCGCCCAAAAACAGGTCCCCCCTGCATTGACAGACGCCATGGCACCGTGTAGTTTCTCTCCAATCAGAAGTACCAATACGACCTTTTAAACCAATTTTTGGGGGTGTTTGTGCGTTTCGCGACTGTTCGAACCGACCGGGGTCTGAGGCTCCACGTGAAGGGAACCGAAGGCTACGTCGACGTCGGTGACGCGACCGGCGACGAGACGCTGTCCACGCTGTCCGGCCTCGCCTACGCCGGCGACGCCGGGCTCGTCGCGGCCCGCGGCGCCGCCGAACGGGCCGGCGTTGCTGTCGAGAAGCATCAGTTCGGTCCGGCCACGCCCGACACCCCTCGGATTCTCTGTCTGGGGGTCAACTACGCCGAACACGCCATCGAGGGTGGGCGCGAGGTACCGAAATGGCCCGAGTCCTTCGTTCGCGGTATGGGCAGCGTCATCGGTCCCTACGACGATCTCGTCGCCCCCGCGCTGACGGAGCGTTTTGACTTCGAGGCCGAGGTCGCCGTCATCATCGGCAAGGGCGGCCGTTACATTCGGGCCGAGGACGCCTACGACGCGATCCTGGGATACGCCGCAATGAACGACGGCTCGGCGCGTGAGTGGCAGCGCAAGGCGACTCAGTGGACGCCGGGCAAGAACTTTGAAGGAACGATGCCCATCGGCCCCGAGGTCGTGACGGTCGACGAGGTCGACATCACCGACGTGGCGATCCGTTCGACGTTGAACGGCGAGGTCATGCAAGACGCGCGCACGTCGATGATGATCGTGAACGTCGCGCGCGCCGTGGAGTACTTCTCGGGCTTCACCACCCTGCGTCCGGGCGACGTCATCGCCACCGGCACGCCGGGGGGCGTGGGTTTCGCGCGCACTCCTCCCGTCTGGCTGACGCCGGGTGACGTGATCGAAGTCTTCGTCGAAGGTGTGGGAACCATCTCCAACACCGTGATCGCCGAAAAGGACGCGCCGGCCGATTGGCCCTGGCGCCCGTTGGAAGTGGACACCACCAACTTCTAGCGGCGAAGGACTGCGTCAAGCAGGGATAAACCAAAACAGTTAAGGGGGCAGGATGCAGTTTTCAAGGATGACACGACGAGGGGGACTCGTCGATCACAGCAGAAAGCGACTCGTTCTCGTCGCCTCCGCGCTCGCACTCGTCGCCTCCATGGTGACGTTGCCGATCGCGGCGGTCACGTCGGGCGCGACGTCGTTCAAAGGGTCGATCACCATTGCTACGGTGGCACCCTTCACGGGCGCCGACGCGGCACTCGGTCCGAAGTACGAGACCGCGTGTTACGCCGCGTCCCAGGCGATCAACGCCGCGGGCGGTGTGCTCAGCAAGCAGGTCAAGTGCAAGACGGTCGACACCCGCGGTGACCCCGCGGACGCGGTGCCGGCGGTCCGTCAAATGTACGCCACGACATCGAACCTGGTGCTCGTGATCGGATGCACGTCGGACGAGGCGGCCACGGTCGTACCGATCTTCGGAGCCCACAAGACGGTGTCGTTCTGCATGACGGGACAGTCCGAGTTCGACGCGGTCCACTACCCGTACTTCTTCCGACTGGTCCCGCCCGACGCGGCCGACTCGGTCGCGATGGTGCAGATCGCCAAGCGCCACAGCTACAAGAACATCGCGCTGGCCTTCGGCAACGACGCGGGTAGCCAGACCTTCGTGGCCCCGGCCGAAGCGGCTATCGCCAAGGCGGGCATGAAGGTCGTCTCGAATCAGACGCTCGACATGTCGGCCTCGACGTTCCAGACCGAAGCCGAGGCGATCGTCCAGGCGAAGCCGGACGCCATCCTCATGGAGGCGCTCGGAGCGGCGGGCGTGGCCCTCTTGTCCGAGATCTACCAGCTCAACGGCAACAAGATGATCCCGACGATCGGCACATCGGCCATGATCGACCCGGTCTTCTTCTCCGGCGTCACGTCGGGACCGATCGGGACGCAGAACTTCATCTCGGCCTTCGACGCGGACAACCAGACGGTCAACGCCTCTGGTCCGGCGTACCCGCTGTACCACAAGTTGGTGCTGGAACAGGCCGGCAAGGTCCCGGGCGTGCCCAGCTTCCCGGGGCTCCTCTCGGCCAACGGCACGGTCCACCTGTACGACGGCATCAACCTGGCGGCGCTCGCCATGGACATGGCGAAGTCGACCTCCGGGTCGAAGTACAAGGCCGACATCTTGAAGATCGCCGAGGGCGTGAAAGGCGCGGTCAACGTGTCGAGTTACGCCGCCGGTCTCAAGGACCTGAAGGCTGGTAAGAAGATTCACTACATCGGAGTAGGTGGCTCATACCAGTTCGACTCGTACCAGACGGCGTTCGGTCCGTTCGAAGACGACCAGTTCTTGGCGAACGGCACGACGGTGGCGGTTGGCGGCAGCCTCGGCTACTGCAGCCTCACGGAGTGCAAGTCGACTCCATAGTTTCCCCCAGCGTGGTCGCGGCGGATGATCGCCGCGACCACGCTGCATTCGCAGCATCGACCCACAGCCCACCCACCCACTCTCGGAAGGTCTTGACGTCGTGACCGTCTTTCTCTCGTCACTCGGCTTCGGCCTCATCTCGGCCGCGGTCCTGGCGATCGCCACCGTCGGATTCACCATGCAGTTCGCGGTCACCAACGTTCTCAACCTGGCCTACGGCTCGGTGATGATCAACAGCGCGTTCGTCACGTACTACCTCAACTACCACGCGCACCTGAACGCGTGGGTGGCGATGATCGGCGGCGTCCTCACGGGCGCCGTGGCGTCGTACCTCTTGAACCGCTTCGTCTTCACGCCTTTTCAACGTCGCAACCTGCCGCCGATCACCATCGTCATCGTGGCCCTCGGCGTCGACCTCTGCGGCACCTTCGGCCTGCAGGCGATCATCGGCGGCAGCTACTTCTCCTATCGCCAGTCGCAGGGTCAAGAGTTCCACTTCTGGGGCATGTACCTCAGCACCTTGCAACTCATCATCATTGGAATCTGCCTCGTTGTCATGGGGCTCATCCACTGGCTGCTCAAGTACACGCGACTCGGCAAGGCCATGCGCGCGACGTCGGCCAACGCGAGCCTGGCTCGTAACTCGGGGGTGCGCACCCAGCGGGTGATCTCCTCGACCTGGCTGATCTCCGGGGCGCTCTGCGGCCTGGCCGGCACCGTCTTTGCCATGAACACCGGGGTCTTCTACGCGACGAGCGCCCAGCTCTACATCGTGTTGCTGCTCGCCGCCATGTTTCTCGGCGGACCCGGCTCGGCGTACGGCGCGATGCTCGGAGCCCTCACCATCGGTATCGCGACCGAGCTCAGCGCGGGCTACTTCAATCCCCAGTACAAAGAGGTCATCGCCTTCGTCGTCTTGCTCGGCATGCTGACGTTCCGTCCTTACGGTCTCTTCGGAAGCGAGAAGACGATCTGATGAGCGCCGTCGCCTTTTACGTCGCCACGATCATCGTCTACGGAGCCGTGGACTCGATGGCCTGTCTCGCCCTCAACGTGCAGTTCGGTTTCGCCGGTCTGTCGAACTTCGGTTTCATCATCTTTCAAGCCGGTGGGGCCTACGCCGCGGCCGTGCTCTCCATGGGGTCATGGCAGAAGTCCAACGGCGGCTTCCAGCAGTACGTCCTGGGGTGGCACCTGGCCTGGCCCCTCCCGTGGATCGGGGCGGCCCTCTTCGGGGGACTCCTCGCCCTGCCCTTCGTCTTCTTGGTCGGCAAGCGCCTCCGGGGGGACTTCGCGGCCGTGGGGCTTTTGGTCTCGGCCGTACTCCTCAATCAGCTGGTGAACAACTACGTGCCGCTGTTCAACGGCGCGGCCGGCATCTCGATCGTGCCGGCGCCGTTCTCGCACTACTGGAACCCGCAGGGTCTCGGCTACCAGTTCGCCTACGGCGGCGTCGCGGTGGTGTTGAGCGTGGGGGTCTACTACTTGTTGCGCCGCGTCACCGAGTCTCCGTGGGGCCGCTCGTTGCGGGCCATGCGCGACAACGATATCGTGGCCGACGCGCTGGGCAAGAACGTGCGCGTCCAGCGCACGTCGGTGTTGGTCCTCGGCGGCATGATCGCCGGGTTGAGTGGCGCCATCTTGGTGGGCTTCATCAACCTCTGGGCGCCCGGCGCCTGGGGCTACGCCGAGACGATCGTCCTCTTCGCCGCCATCATCGTGGGCGGCGCCGGCAACCACAAGGGTGCGGTCCTCGGGGCGCTTCTGGTGCCATTGGGCTTCGAAGAGATCACCCGATTCATCCCGCCGCTCTCGAACCCGGCCCTGGTGCCGGCGCTCGAGTGGGTGGCCATCGGACTGCTCATCATCGGGTTCCTCTGGTTCCGGCCCGACGGTATCCTGCCCGAGCGCCGTCGAATCCTGAGCGGGGCGACGTCACCCGCGCCGGCTCCGAGCGCCGAGTCGGACTCACTGATCAACCTAGGCAACCTGGACCACATGGACTTTCGCCAACTGCTGCGGCTCGAAGGTGACGCCAGCGATCACGGCGTCATCCTCTCCACCGATCGACTGACCCGCGCCTTTCACGGCGTGACCGTGGTCTCCGAGGTCTCCATCGAGATTCAACGCGGCCGACTCACCGGGCTCATCGGGCCTAACGGCGCCGGCAAGTCGACGACCCTGGCGATGCTCGCGGGCACATTGCCTCCGACGAGTGGCAGGGTCTTCTACGAGGGCCGCGACATCACGTCGATGCCCTCCAACGAACGTGCGAAGTCCGGCATGATCCGAACGTTCCAGTTGGCCAGCGAGTTCAAGAAGCTCACCGTGTTGGAGAACCTCGTCTCGGCCATCCCTCGCCAGGCCGGAGACTCCTTCGCCGGCGCGTTGCGGGGACGGCGTTTTTGGGGTCGCGAGGACGCCGAGAACATCGAGCGCGCGAAAGAGATGCTCGAAGGCTTTGGGCTCACCCAGTACGCCGACAGTTACGCCGGCGGCCTCTCCGGCGGCCAGCGCCGTCTGGTCGAGATCATGCGCGCCCTCTTGGCCCAACCGACGATTCTTCTGCTGGACGAACCGATGGCCGGCGTGCACCCGAACCTGGCGCACAAGATCGGCGACCAGCTCACGCGCCTGGTGGCGAGCGGCATGACGATAGTGATGGTCGAGCACGAGCTGGCCATCATGGACGCGTTCTGCGACCCGGTCATCGTGCTCGCCGAGGGCCGGGTCTTGGCCGAAGGGACGATGTCGGAGCTGCGGGCCAAGAAAGAAGTGGTGGAGGCGTACCTTGTCGGTTGAGCTCTCCACGTCGGGCCAGGTCCTTAAGGCGACCAAGGTCTCGGCCGGCTACGACGGACGCGCGATCGTCCACGAGATCGACGTCGAGGCGACGCCGGGCAAGGTCGTGTCGGTCGTCGGCCCCAACGGGTCGGGTAAGTCGACGTTGCTGAAGTCTCTGGTGGGCGTCGTGCCGGTCCTGGGGGGCACGGTCACCGTCGGCGACGTCGATATCACGAACCTCGCGCCCGAGCGCATCGCGATGTTGGGGGTCGGCTACGTGCCCCAGATCGACGACGTCTTCCCGCCGTTGTCGGTGAAAGAGAACCTCGAGATCGGCGGGTACCTTCTCGCGCGTCACGACGTGGCCTCGCGAATCGAGGCCGTCTTGGAGTTCTTCCCGCGGCTCAAGACCATGATGTCGCGCAAGGCCGGGAAACTCTCCGGGGGTGAACGCAAGATGTTGGCCATGGGTCGGGTCCTCATGCTCTCTCCTTCGGTCCTGGTCCTCGACGAGCCGACCGCCAACCTCGCGCCGCTCGTCGCCACGCAGTTGCTCGAGGAGTACATCCGCGGTTTCGCCGATCACGGGTCGACCGTCTTGCTCGTGGAACAGCGCGCCAAGGCGGCGCTACGAATCTCGGACTGGACCTGCGTACTCGGCGGCGGTCGCGTCGTCCTCGAGGGGGAGCCACGCGACCTCGAGAACAACCCCCTCTTCGTCGAGTCCTTCCTCGGCGGCGGCGCGAGGGCGTAGCGACATGGTGAAAGAACTCACGATGCGCACCGAGCAGGGATTCTGGACGCACGAGAAGAGGCGCGACGCCCTGGTCATCACGCTCACCGTCGTCACCGGCTCGGTCGACGCCATCGGACTCCTGCGTCTCGGGGGTGTGTTCACCAGCGTCATGACGGGCAACATGGTCTTTCTGGGGATCGCGGCCAGCGAGCACAGCGGGTCGATCGCCTTGCACACCGGCGTTGCCTTCGCCGCCTACATCATCGGGAGCTTCCTCGGTGCTCGCGTGGCCGGTCACGCGCCCGACGACGAGACCCACCTGTGGCCGCGCCCCATCGTCACCGCGCTGTTCGTGGAACTGGTCTTCATCGCCGTCTTCGCCGTGTGGTGGGAACTGGTGCGCGGCGCTCCCTCCCCCGACATCTCCTACGCCCTGTTGGGCCTCAACGCGACGGCCCTCGGGATTCAGAGCTCCGCGGTACTGCGCTTCGGGCTCAGCGGACTCTCGACGACGTACCTGACAGGAACGCTGACCCAGTTCGTCGCGAACTTCACGAAGAAGGGCGCGCGGCTGCAAGCTCGCTCGGGTCTGATTCTCCTGGCTCTCATCGTCGGGGCGGGCCTCGGCGCGCTGTGCGCCCTTCACGCACCCCGGATCGCCCCGATCGTGCCGCTGGGTTTCCTGAGCATCGTGGTTTTCGGCGCGTGGACTTCATTTCACCGCGGCGTTCATTAACGAGCTCCTCGACGCGACACCACTACGACGCACCGTGATCGAGAGAGGCCGGCGTTTTCACCGGTATCGGTGAGACGTCTGGTCGACGCGCGAAGAACAACGGTATGTTGTCGCAACATGAAGAAGGTGCTGTGAAAGAGTTCGTCGCTGAGCCCTGCACGACGGACCTCTACTATCTCGGCGAAAGCTGCCGCTGGGACGAGGTGCGCGGCGAACTCTACTGGGTTGATTTGGACGCCGGCCGGTTCTTCCGCGCTACGGCCGACTCCGTCCAAGTGGACATCATCGCCACCTACGAGGTCGCGGGCACACTGAGCGCGATGGCTCCGACGAGGGATCGCAGCGAGGGCTGGATCGTGGCGACCAATCAGTCCATCGGAATCCTGGACGCGAACGGTCAACTGCGGGTGTTGGACGCACCGGAAGAAGCACGCGCGACGCGAGTGCGCATGAACGACGCCGCCGCCGATCCGTGGGGCGCCTTCTGGTTCGGATCGATGGCCTACGACGCCGAGCCAGGTGCGGGCAACCTCTTTCGCTACGCCGAGACGACGGGAACCGAGACCGTTCTCCAGGGACTCACCGTCTCCAACGGGCTCGGCTGGAGTCCTGATCGGCGCGTGATGTACTTCGCCGATAGCGGGCCGAGTGTCGTGTACGCGTTCGACGTCGACGACGGCGGCGGCGTGGGCGGCCAGCGTACGCTCATCCAACTCGATCACGAGCGCGAAGGGGACCCGGATGGGTTGTGCGTCGACGCCGAAGGCGCGTTGTGGGTCACGGTCTGGGGAGGATCTGAGGTGCGGCGCTACTCTCCGGCGGGCGAGTGGATCGCTCGGGTCACCCTACCGACCAGTCAGCCGGCGAGCTGCGCCATCGGGGGGACGAACGGAACGACCCTCTACGTCACGACCGCGCGTGAAGACATGTCGTTGGAGCAGTTGGAGCGAGAGTCCGAAGCGGGTCGAATCTTCTGCGTCGACGTTGGGGTAACCGGATTGCCCCTCAACGCGTACGGTGCTCAATAGGTCAAGAACCGACTACTTGCTCAGACCGAGGGAACGCAGGAATCGCCGGGTCAATCCGTTGGTCTTGGCGTACACCTTGCGCCGGGCGTAGCGCTTCCCAAACGACACCGGTCCCTTCTCGGCCGCTTTGAGATTGCCCAAATCGCGAGCCGCCCGGTACAACTGCGAACGAGCGCTCTTCTTCCGTGCCATTCTTCCTCCCGAGTTCGTCCTCTGCATGGGAAACTACCCCGTGATGACCCACCATAGGTTCGCCCCCTTCGCCTCATCGGACTCGGTGGAGTGAGATGACTGCATCGCCCCACGATTCGAGTTCGATGATCTTGGACGGCGTCACGGAGGACCTTCGTTGCGACATCGCGATCATCGGTTCCGGCATGGGGGGAGCGACGCTCGCGTACTCGCTCCGCGGCACGGGAGCGAACGTGTTAGTCCTCGAGCAAGGTGATTTCCTACCGCGAGAAAAAGCCAACTGGGACCCGCGCAAGGTTCACCTGGAAGGCATTTATAGGAACTCCGCGCCGTGGAGCGACAAGAACGGTGAGCCTTTCATTCCGGCGAACTACCACTACGTGGGTGGCAACACCAAGTTCTTCGGCGCCACGGCTCTTCGACTGCGAGAGTCGGACTTCGGCGACATCGAGCATCCGGGTGGCGTGTCGTCGCGGTGGCCATTGACCTACGCCGACCTGGAACCCCACTACGCCGAAGCGGAGCGGATCTTCTGGGTGCACGGAGAGGCGGGAGGCGACCCGACCGATCCGTGGCGTTCGAGTGAGTATCCCTACCCTCCGGTTCGACACGAGCCGGTCATCGAAGAGCTGGCTCGCCGGCTACGGGCCCAGGGCCTGCACCCGTCTCACCTCCCTCTGATGCTCGATCTACGGCGCGGCGGTAACTGCATTCGTTGCAACACCTGTGACGGATTCCCCTGCATGGTCGACGCCAAGGGTGATGCCGACATCTGCGCGATGCGTCCGGCGCTGAAAGCGGGAAACATCGAGTTGATGGTCAATGCTCAGGTACTGCGTCTGGACACGGATCGTCGAGGGAAGCGCGTCACGACGGCGACCGTTCGCCACCACGGACGGACCTTGTCGGTCACCGCGGGTACCTTCGTGGTAGCCGCGGGGGCGATCAATACGGCGGCGCTCTTACTGCGCTCTCGGTCCGACGTTCATGCGCGGGGCCTCGGGAACGGGTCGGACCAGGTGGGACGTAACTACATGAACCACACCACCAGTTTTCTCATAGCCGTGGATCCTCGCCGAAGGAACGACACGGTCTTCCAGAAGACCATCGGCCTCAACGACTGGTACGAAGCGGGCACGGATAATCAGTATCCCCTCGGCAACGTGCAACTGCTCGGGAAGCTCAGAGGGCCCATGGTCAAAGCCGCGGCGAAGAAGATTCCGCTCGACGTTCTCGACTTCGTCACCCGTCGATCAGTGGACCTCTTCGTTCAGACTGAGGCTCTTCCCACTCCCGGTAATCGAATTAGTGTCAACGCGAGCGATCAGATAGTGCTGGAGTATGAAGCAACCAATCTCTCGTCACACCAGGAGCTGATTCGGATGCTGCGAGGATGCATGCGCGGTGCCGGGTATCCGCTTGTGCGGACCGAGTTGCTCGCGGACAAGCCGTCCGGTCACCAGTGCGGGACGGCGCGAATGGGCGTGGATCCGTCGACCAGCGTGGTCGACCCCTCAGGGCGTTCCCATGAAATACCCAACCTTTGGCTTTGCGACACGTCCGTTTTTCCGTCGTCCGGGGCGGTGAATCCAGCGTTAACGGTTGCCGCACTGGCGCTTCGACTCGGAGCGTCAGGTCACTTAATAAAGGCCTAGCGACCAGGAAGGAGACGTCCGCATCTGACTCGGTGAAGCATAACTATGCTATAGTTATGGCATGAAAAGAGTCAGGGTAAGTACGACAGTGGATGGTGAACTTCTGGCCGAGGCCCGTCGACTGAGATCCCAGGCGAACGACGCGGCTTTGCTTGATGAGGCGCTTCGCTCCCTGGTCGCAAGCAATCGATCGGGAGAAATCGATGCTGCCTATGCGGCCTACGACGTATTCCCAGTGGACACCCCAGATGATTGGGACAGCCTCGCCGAGTTTCGAAGAGTCGCCGCTGAATCGTGACTCCGATTCCGTTGCGAGGTGAACTCTGGTGGTGCGAACTGCCTGATATTGCCAAACGACCTGTTGTGGTTATGTCGCGAGATGCCGCAATCCCGCGGTTGCGTCGAACGTTAATTGCCCCTTGCACGACCACAGTTCGCAACTTAGCGAGTGAGGTGTTGCTGGAGCCCGGCGAGGATCCGATTGTTCGCCGGTGCGTGGTCAACCTCGACTCGGTCGAGAGTGTGTCGATCTCGGTGTTGGTTGATCGAATGGGCCGACTTAGTGACGAGCGAATGGGGCAGATCTGCGATGCATTGAGCGTCGCAGTGAGTTGCGGAGACTAATCCGAATCGGCGCGCCGATCAGAGATCGCAGAGTTAAGAGTGGACCGTGACGTGCGACGTCGGCGACTGATACGACGTCCCGTATCCGGTGTACGTCGCGTAGATCGAGTCCGATCCAATGGGTGGATGCGAGATCGTTACTAAGCACTGCCCAAACGGGCTCGGATGGCAGTACGCAATCGTTGGGCCAACGTGCACGGAGATCGTGGTGATCGGATAGAAACCGAGGCTGTTGGCGCGAACTCCCGTGACCTGCACCACCAACGGTTCACCTTGAGAAACGACCGGCACGGACGGCACCGCGCTCAAGCTCAACGATGCGACGGGGATGACGAACTCCGGGTCGGTCGGCACCGAGTAACCGAATCGATTGTGCGCCTGTGCGGTGAGGGTGTACACCCGATGGTTCTGGAGCCCGGCGATGATGCAATTGGGTTCGTAGTACACCGGTGCGACGCAGTGCCTGGTAAACGTCCCGATCGAAATGTTGACTCGATAGCTATTCACCGGCGCGTTGCCCGCGCTGGAAGGCGGATGCATGTACGTCCAGACCTTGCCACTGTGGATGTTCCCCGAGACCTGCTGTGGCGAGAGCGGTGTTATGGCGGAGCAGTCGGCGGTTGTTCGCGTCCAGGCCACGTTGCCCGAGGCATCGACCGCAACGAAACGGTGCGCGCCGTAGCCGACGGCGGTCCAGGTGGACGTGGCGTCAATCGGCACAGCGGTGGTGGTCCACGCCGTTCCGGAGGTCGACGAAACGAGATTGGCGGTCGACGTCGCGGATAGTCCCACGCCGACGAAGCTGCCGCAGCCGAACGTGGCGCCGTCGATCGCCTCGGTGGGCGAGAGCTGATGAACGGTCCAGACGTTGCCGAAGAGGGACGTCGCAAAGTCGCCGGTGCTCGAACCATCGAGCACGACGAATTCACCCTCGCCGTAGACGACGGCTCCCCATTTGGCCGCCGTGTTCGGCGTCGGAAAGAGGCGACCCCAATGCACGCCGTTGGTCGAGATGGCTACCGCGCCTAAGGCCGAGTCCGCCGCAATGAAGTGCCCGTTTCCGTAGGCGACCGACGTGAAGTCATAGTTGCGGTGATGCCACACATCAGACCACTGCATCCCGTTCGTCGACGTGGCAATCTCTCCGGCCGAACTCACCGCCACAAAGCGTCCCTCACCGAACGTCAGAGCGGTCCACGGACCGGCCGGTCCAGCGGCCGAGGTCCAGCTGTCTCCATTCGTGGAGACAAGTTCCTCGGGACTCGCGTTGGTCGCTGAGAGCGCGACGAAGCGTCCGTTCCCGTACGCCACCGATTGCCACGATCCGGCCGGTACGGGATATTCCGTCCACGTCGAGCCGTCGGGCGAGACGGCGACATCGGCCGAGTGGCCGAGTGCCACCCACTGTCCATCGCCATAGTCGACTGCGTACCAACTGCCCGTTGGTGATGGCTCCGTCGCGATATTCCAGGGACTCCCCGATGAGCTACCCACCGCGACCGGTATCGGTGACGCGACGAAACAGGCCACCGCAATCAATGCGGTCGCCGCAACTATGGTCCCAAATCGCGAGGCCGGCGTTTTCGTCAAATGTGAGCCCTTTAGGTGTCTTCCAACTCTCGCATTACCAGCGCAAACGCCTCACGACAGATTCTCAACAACTCGCGTCTTCGAGCCGGATGAACATTTGCCCATTACATCGGATTCAAGTCGGGCGTTTCACCAAATGCCTTCACCGTCACCCGCGACTGGCGGCGGATGAAAAAAGTGCCATGACTGCACTGACGACGTTGCTCGGCTGCGGAATGAAGGTGTCTCAAAGGCGGTGAAAACGGAATTGGCAAATGCGCTCCAGTGACCTCTTGATCGGGGCCCGCAAACTCGTGAACGCAAGATCCGCCACCTGTGCTGCGATATCGGTCGCCAGTGAGCAGCGCGATGGATCGTCAAAACGACCAAACGACCAGTCTTGTTGACCGAGTTGACGATTGTGCTGATGTCGAGGAGGCGAATACGTTCGAGGGTCGATCACCTCGGCTTCGACACCCAATCCCCCCTCAGCAAGTCGGCAGCGTCAAGTGCGGCATGCACCATTTTTTGAACTCCCGACAATGGTCACGTCTTTGCCTTCGCGAACCACCGTCGCCTCGCCAAAAGGAATTGAGTATTGCTCCTCTGGAACCTCGCACTCCTGCATGTACAACCTCTTGTGCTCAATGAAGATCACCGGATCGGGATCACGGATGGCCGTAACCATGGAGCCCTTTGGCGTCGTACGCGTTCGACGGTGCCACGACCTTCAGACCCGGAATGTGTGTGTAGAGGGAATAGAGAGATTGTGAATGTTCTGCAGCAGCACGAAAGCCCGCACCAGACACCGTGCGCACAACCATCGGCACTGAGACCTTTCCGTCATAGACGTAGCGAGGCTTGGCAGCATGATTCAATAGCTGGTCAAACGAGGTGCCGATGAAGTCGATGTACATGATTTCGGCGACCGGACGCAGACCAGCCACGGCGGCACCGATACACGCGCCAATGAATCCGGTTTCCGCCAGCGCCGAGTCGATTACTCGATTACGTCCAAATCGCGTCTGCAAACCTTGCGTCACACCAAAAGGCCCACCCCAGGCGTCGAGGGCAGGTGGATACTGCTCATCCCTTCCTGCTCCTCCTCCGATATCCTCGCCGATCAAGAAGACTCGACTGTCGAGTTCCATCTCGGCGGCCAACGCTTCATTGATGGCGTCCTTGACATTGAGCAGTCGGGACATCGATCACTCACTCCATTCCGAATAGACATCACGTGTTCCCACAGAAATATCAGGAAACGGCGCGTTCCTGGCATCGTCAAACGCATCTGCAACTTCACGTTTTGAAATTTCCACAATTTGATCGAGTTCGGTCGTCGGTGAGCCAACGGGCGTGAACGGCGTCGTTTCGAAACGTCGGCAAAGGGTTACGACTTCGCCAATACTCGACTTCATTGGGCGGTTTGTAGGTCTGAGTATCTCCCTCGTATTGACCGCCATATCGGTAGGTCATTGCTTCAATGAATACCGGCCCGCCTCCGCCGCGCGCGTGACTGATTGCTCGTTGCGCTGCTTCGCGTACGGCCAACACGTCCATACCGTCCACTTGGACCGTTGGGATTTGGTACGGACCCGTCATGCCCGAGACGCTCTCGGTCAGAAGGTGATAGTCGACCGCCGTCGTTTCTGCGTACAAATTGTTTTCACAGACGAAGACGACGGGACAGTTGAACAGTGAGGCAAACTCCAGTGATTCGTGCCACGCCCCCTGATGGACAGCGCCGTCGCCGAAGAATGACACCGCGACTCGATTTTCGCCAAGATAGTTCGACGCGAAGGCTGCACCCACGGCGATCGGAAGTCCACCCGCAACGATTCCCATCGATCCGATCATGCCGAGATTCTGATCGGCCACGTGCATCGAGCCGCCCTTACCGCCGCACACGCCAGTGGTTCGACCGAAGAGCTCACCCGCTATGGCAGGTAACGGCACACCCCGCGCGATTGCGTGACCGTGATTTCGATAAGTCGACGTCATCCAATCGGTCGCTTCTAGTAGGGGGATTACGCCTGCAGCGACAGCTTCTTCACCCATGTACGTATGGAGGTATCCGTCGGCCTCGTTTGATTCGGCAATTCTTGACACTTCGGTCTCGAAGGCCCGAATTCGACTCATCACCGTCCAAAGACCCAGTGCCTCATCCTGCGAAGGCGGATTCGCTTTGCCTTTTTTGAGCTCCATTAATCGCTTGGCCACGTTTTCCCCTGTCTCCACGCATTGGCAATGACTTCGAAGGACCTGGCGCCAGGATCCACATGACCAATTGAGCGTTCGCCGAAATTCCGAGCACGACCGATCCGCGCCACCATCGTGGAAGTCGATAGAGCTCCGCGCGACGCCGCATCCGCGGCGAGCATCAGGGCCCCGGACAGCCTCCCGAGGTCGTGAGACTGCTCTTCTAAGACGACCACATAAGGTTCAAGTGCGTCGACCAATAGTGGCGTCTCCAGGAGACGCGCCTCCCACTTGTTGGACCATGTCCAGACCTCGCCTGAATCCTCGCGCCAACTCGCCGAGTCCAATCGCGCTATCTTCCTCGACTGTCGTTCCTAGATTCGTGAACAACACTGCGTAGAGCGATCCAGAGGCTCCTGAACAGCGACGCATTAGTGCTTGACCAAAGTTCTTGAGCAGGTGGCCGGCAATTGGATCTTCCAAATCGGTGTCGGCCACGGCCATCTCAAAAAGTGTTGCCACCGATGTACCATGGTCGCCGTCGCCAATTGAAGCATCAAGCGCATCGAGATCGTGCGCAGCACCACGAAGGTCTTGCGCGGACTGCGACAGTACGCTCGCGAGGTCAGTGGCGCTCAGTACATCAGGTGACATTGCTCGGTCCGGTAATGCATAGGGCGGGCGAAGAGCACTTCTCGTCCCACAGGCTCAGCAGCTCATCATCGAAGCGGCAGATTGATATTCCGACGCCGGCGGTTGCGAGCGTCGTAGCGTAACGTCCAAACCATGTTCGGTCGACGATGATGTCCCTTTGATTCAACCATCGCTTTGCGGCTCTGGTCACGAGCGTCGTCTCCAATACCGACATGGCACCCGCGTCATTCACGATGAGTCCACAGTGCTCGCCCGCTCCGATTTCAAGATCCTTGGCAATCCGCTGGATCAAGTGTTCGGCGATCGAATTCGCACTTTCCACGGCCACGACTTCTCCCGTACTGTCACCATGAACTCCGGCGCCGACCAGCGCGGTGCCTTCCGCGACCGGCGAAACTGCGTGGCCCGTTGTCGGATTTTCGGTTCCGCCAAAAACCGCGCTGAGTGAGCGAAGGTTGTCGCGGACCTTGATGCCGATCCGCTCCACATTCAGAGAGCGGCATTCCCGCCTCGGCCGCCGCGCCAACGATCTTCCAAACGAAGAGGAGACCCGAACCGCCTCTTCTATCTGGTCCATGAATTGGTGATGTGGATATGTCGTCCCAGAGTCGCAGCATGCGACATCGGGGATCCGCGTCTACCAACATGCCGATCGCCATTTCGGCATTTAAGACGTCTCCGCTGTGATTAGAAACACACAACAGAACACCGGCGCCCCGGTCGGCAGCACGTATTCCGGGCGGCAATTGCCAACGGTCCCGGTGCCGCAAAGAGTTCACCCGGAATGTTGACATCGAAGAGTCCCGGACCGACCAGTCCCATCATTGCGGGCTCGTGGCCAAGTCCATTTCCGATGGCCAGGCCCACGCGACCACTTTCCTTTGGAATCGTCCGGACGATGAGACCAGCGGAGTCCAGGCGGAAAAAGTTGCTCCAGATACTCACGTAGCCGTCAATCAATTCCGAAACCATTTGATGAGGGTCGTTCACCAAGATGTGACGAGCCGCGGGAATATATCCCGCCTCAGGAGCGACTCTGTCAGTCACGGTTATTCATGCTCTATCCATTCATCACAATAAGTCGGATGGTAGCCCCAAAACGAACAGGAACGCAACTGAGACATGGCGGTTTTGTCACTTTACATTCAGTTATCTTGCGTGTTACCTTGTGTTTTGTTAGCGGCAGGTGAGGGGGAACCCTATGGCGACGGAATATGCAGGATGGGAATTTCTTGATGCGGATCAGGCATGCCACTAAGGGATGGTGCTGCGTCGAAAGTGAGCGTCCATAGCGCTCTGTGGGCCAAGCAATGGGGTACGGATCTCGCGTCTCATATTGAAAGGGCGAGTTCGCTGGGCTACGACGGCGTCGAAGTCTCATTGTTGGGGATCGAATTATCTAATCCAGCTTCTCTCGCCGCCACAGCGCGCGACGTCGGCGTCGAACTGAAGTGCACGACCGGTCTATCCGTGAATCACGATGTATCAAGTGTCGACGCTTCAATCCGGAGCGCGGGCGTTGACCACTTACGGCGTTGCGCCGACGTTGTTGCAACGCTTGATGCAGATTTGCTCGCGGGCGTTATCTATGCCCCGTGGGGTGTCTTCGGATCGCCAGAATCCCGACGGACAGGCTCCGTTGGGCCGCCGAGTCACTGGGCCATGTCGCGTCAGAATTTGCGGATCGAGGGATCACGCTCGGTATCGAAGCGATCAATCGATTTGAAACCGATCTCATCAACACCGCCGCTCAAGCAACCGAGTTGGCCGACTTGATTGACGAGCCAAATGTGGGAGTACACCTCGACACATTCCACATGAATATCGAAGAGCGCGACATCGATGCCGCGGTGAAGATCGCCGCCAAGCGGCTCGTTCACGTGCACGTTTCTGGTTCTGATCGAGGGCGGCCTGTCATTGATCGTTTTCCCTGGAGCGTCTTCTTCGGTGCTCTCCGGGATGCGGATTACCGAGAGTGGTTTGGAGTGGAGATGTTCGTGCAAGCCGAGATACCGGTCAGTGCCGACCTCAGAATATGGCGAACCATCGAAGCCTCACCGGACGATGCCGCAGTTCAAGCGCGAAAGTTCATACTTGAGAGGATCGCCGATGTCAATCAGTAAGTCCGATGACGCGGCTGCGCCCGTACGAGTAATCCTTGACTGCGACACGAAGAACGAAGTCGATGACCAACTTGCGATTGCGTACGCGCTTGGACGCACAAAGATCGAAGTCGTTGGAGTGATCTCCGTTCAGAACACCCTCGCGAGCGGCCCCTACTCCGTCGAGATATACCACCAAGAGGCGGAGCGAATCGTTGCGCTGAGCGGAAGTGCGAACGTTCCATGCTTTCGGGGAGCGAAACAGCCGATGGAGCACATCGATGACGTCGTCAACAGCGAAGGTCTGGACTTACTCATTGCCGCAAGCGAACGGGAACCACTGACAATATTGGCCACGGGTCCGGCGACCGATATCGCTGCCTTCGTACAGGCGGCCCCGAAAGCGACACAAGAACGAGTTCAAATCGTGTGGGCGGAGGCTTCCCCGATCTCGAAACGTGGAATGCACATAAGTTCGGTGAACTCAATGCGCGCGCCGATATAGCGGCGTGGCGACAAGTCTTTCGGAAAGCGATCAATCTCACGGTGCTCACGGGCTGGCCGGCCGTGGAAACGGTGAAGATGCCATGGAGAGAGTGTGTCGACAAATTACGCGCACTGCAATTTCCGTTGGGAGAATACCTGGCTGACTTAATTGCCGACTACAGCGCAACACGACATCGCATGGACATGGACGTCGATCGTTCTGGCGACAAGGTCCTCTGGGACATCGTGAACGTCGCACGTATCTCAATTCCTGAAGCGGTAATGCTCACTGAGAGAGAACTCCCCTATGTGGATCCAGCGGGGGTACCTGATTGGGACAGAGCCAAACGGACCGCGCCGTTCGCACTCGATGTCGATGCCGAAGCGATTCTCGAAGATTTTTGGTCCGCGATGTGGCAACTGTCGAAGGCAACCATCGAATGACGAGACTTCTCCACGAACCGCTTCTAGAGGCAAACCGGTTTGATCAACTTGAACTCGGAGCCCGAGGAGTCACGATCAGAAGGCACAAGAAGCAATACAGTATCGCCGCATAGAGAGGAAACGCAGTGTTCGCCGCCGTCCAGTGCCTCGCCGCGAACAAGACCGTAACTGCGCCCACCATGAAGAGCACGTAGGCGAGAGCACTTTCAGACGACGGTTCTTTGTAAGCCTTGACCACGGTTGGAAGCGCAGCCGAGAAGTCCGCGACAAGACTGAACCCGATGGCATAATTGCCGTCACGCGTGATGACCCACAGACCGAGCGCAAGTAGCGACAGGGCGCAACAACACACGTCAAGCCAACTGATCTTCCAAAAAGACTCAATAGGTCGCAGCACCATGACAAGTACAACGACCGCTGGACCTAAACCTGCAGCGAGAGAAAACAACGCCTGCAGTCCTGCGCCTTTCGTGACGGAGGCCGCAAAAATGATGAGAGGAATGGCGGTCCATAAGGACCAAGTCACTCGATTCGGGACAACGCTGCCTCTCCATACTGCGAATGAATACGTTATTCCTGCGGATAAGCCCAAACACGCGCCGATGACGGCGAGTGAGTCATCGAGCATTTGCATTTGACAATGGAGCCGATGCGGTCACGGTGAACTCATAAGAAGACATCGGCTTGGGGCGGTGAATAGTGCGCTTTGCGGTGTTCCGCACGGCGTTTTAACTGCCCTCAACTCACGAGCTCGACTCTCACCCCAGTCAGTCAACCGTGCCATCTCGTTTGTGGGAATGCCGTCTGTGATCACCATCGAAAGTCTGGATATGGGAATGACCACGTGATCGGCGCGGGCCTCCCATTATAGGTGTCGAGCACACATATCAAATCGCCTTGGTCCGCTTGATCATCATTCTTGCCACGTCTGCTTCAGCTCCGCCGTGGCTAGTAATGCCACCGTCAACAGATAATGCATCCGCCCCGAGAACCATCTTCTCAGCCCAGAGCAGCGACAGAGACGCTCGAGCCAGCTCACCAACGAGTGAGCATGTTGGACCCTGCACCGCACCGCCAATGATGGAGAGCTTGGCACCCCCAGACATTGCTTCGGACGCGGCCGCGAGATTCGACGTGAATATTTCCAATTCGGCTCGGTCTCTGAGACAACTGACGACTTCGCTTGTCGTGGTGCCGCCGCAGACAAACAGGCTGCCAGAATGCGGAAGGAGCTCAGCGCAGCGGTGGGCGATCTTTCGTTTCGCCGCTCGCTGGTGAAGCCGGCTTTCGATGAACCTAGGGTCAGAAAACGTCGAATCAATAAGAATTGCGCCTCCATGAGAACGTTGGGCCACGCCACGCCCTTCGAGAGTCGTGAGATCGCGTCGGATGGTTACCTCACTGACCCCGATTCGCGCGCTAAGCTCGCTACAAGTACTTCGCCGTTTTGCCTCAAGCGCTCCTCGACGACGCGCAAACGCGAAAGTGGCACCGCCTCGCTTCCGCTCCGATCGGAACGTCCTCGCGATTCATCGGACTCCAGCTGTCCAGTCGTATTCGACATACGTGACTCCTGTTCCTGCTCTGGTTTCATGCGAGGTTGGATCTTCCGAATGATCGTGTGAGCAACGCTGCTCCCTCGAGCCGTTGCGAAGCCTCACGACGGGCCGTTTGGTTTGTAACGTCGACGATGAGATCACTCCAAATCGAGCGCCCCGCCGCGAACCCGGCGGCACCGCCGAGCAACGCAACGTGAAGGGTTTCGAGGAACTCCGAGTATGGAGCGCCCGAACTCAAGGGGATCCAAGGAATACCGTCGGCCGCCTTCGTGATCTCGGCAGCGAGTTCGGCGGTCTGTGACCCGAGCGTTAATGGGAGCTTCAATATGTCGGCTCCCGTCCCGGACACTCGTCGGGCAACCTCGGCGACGGGCCACTGGTCTCCGTCATCCATTTCTGCGATCGGGACGGGTAAAGGTTCACCAGGAGCGGGAGACCTTCCGCGTGGCATCGCTCGGCAATCTGCGCCACGACATCGCATCTCGCGGCGGCGTCCGACGAAACGGGGTCGTAATCAAGCACGATCTTGGCGGCGGTCGCTCCTGCGAGTCGAACCTCTCGCAGCAGCTCTGGAGACAGATGTCGGCGGTGGAAATGTGACATCGTCATAGTCGAACTCGTCTAATCCAATGATGAGCTGTACTCCATCGGGTCGGCGCCACGTGGTTCCGATTGATTGTGCCAAACGGACGTCGATGAGCACCGCGGTGCAGTGCGGGGCCAACGGTTCGAGCACTGAGGCCTTGGCCTCTCGCATGGGTCCGTCGTCCGATTCATCATGTCCGAGCAGGCTGAACAAAGATCGCCCGTGATCAATTGCGAGGATGACATAGCGACCCTCTTTTGTGGAAAGTGAAACGAGTCTGTCCCTAACCGTGCCGGAAACTGCCAGGTGTCGAGCCATTTAGGGTCCCAACCCACCGCGTCGAAAAGTGATGTATTGATGGTCAACCGAAAAAGACATTGAGACGTAAGCCCCCGACCGATTGTCTGTCGGTGAAATAATCCAACATGTCCGTATGTTTTCACCGATCATGGTATATAGAGGTTACATCGGACAGAAACAGACGTCAAACCACTTGCATTCGTGTCCGAATACTCCTAATATGAGGCTCGCTCGGCGATCAGGAGGCTGGATGACGAGTGGTTACCACGGGGGTGAATTTGGATCCGAACGCTCCGCAACCTCGCGTCCAAGGCGGGAACCGCAAGTTCAAGTGAAATGCACCCCACGCTGTCGAACCGTTTGGTTGATCGACGGAATCTGATCAGTGCTTCGTGCCTGCCACTTGAACGACGTCATACGCACAACACAACTATCGAATTAGCCAGTTCGAATTGCGGGCCCTAGGCACGCTCAGCGCAACAGAGGGGGACATTATGCCAATGGAGATCAAAAACAGGAATATAGGACAACAGGTCACTTCGCGGCGGGCTTTACTCCAGTATTCCTTGGGAGCTATTGCGGCAGCCAGGGGAACGATCCCCGAGACTGGCGCAGCCGGCGCAGCCGTCGCCATGCCGAAACGAGGCGGGACCCTTCAGGTAGGAATGTCCGGCGGGGGCTCTGGCGACACCCTCAATGCGGGACACGCTGCCGAGAACTTGGACTTCGCCCGGGCGACGCAACTCTATGACGTGCTGGTCGAACAGGACCTGAACGAGTCCTTCACCTTCATTGGCGGAGGAATCACGCCCTACAAGGATGCCACCGTTTGGACCATCCGACTTCAGAAGGGCATCACGTTTCACAACGGCAAGAGCCTCGAAGCCGAAGACGTCCGCTACACGATGCAAAGGATCGTGGCGAACAACCTCTATGGGGTCGGCCGGCTTCACCCTCTGTGACGTGAAGAACATCAAGATCTCGACGCCTATACCCTGCAGGTGCCATGCACGCGCCATACTCGACGTTTCCGTAGGCCTTTTACAACTACGGATTTGCGGGCATCATCCCCTCGGTCGGCTACGACCCGAAGAAGCCCGTCGGTACCGGGCCGTTCATGTTCAAGTCCTTCACTCCCGGCCAGGAGAGCGTCTTCGTCAAGTACCCCAACTACTGGGCGGACGGAGAGGACGGAAAGCCACTCCCGTACGTTGACGAAGTCGTCATCACCGACTACACGGACGAGACCAGCCTCGTGAACGCACTGATCTCCGGAGTGGTCGACTGCATCGCTCCGCTCACGTACGTCAGTATTGACCTCTCAAGTCCGCCGGGCAGAAGACGTCATCTACAACGCCGGATTCTGGGTGCCGTTCACGCTGCGGACCGACGTTGCCCCCTTCAACGAGGTGGATGTCCGCCAGGCGTTCCGGCTCATGGTCGACCGCCCTCAGATGCTCGATCAGGTCTTCGGCGGCTACGGATTATCGGCAACGACATCTTCAGCATCCAAGACCCGGAATACGACCACGCGATACCCCAGCGGGAACAGGACATCGAACAGGCGAAGTTTCTACTCAAGAAGCACGGGCTGGAACGGATGACGACAACACTCATCACGGGCCCGATCTTTGACGGTGCCGTCGGGGCGGCTACTGTTTTCGCAGAACAGGCCGCGGCGGCCGGCGTAAAGGTGAATCTCCAGCAAACGCCGGTGACTGACTACTACGGATCCGAACTACCTGAAGTGGGACTTCGCCCAGGACTGGTGGGGTCCGAATCCCTATCTCGTCACGGCGAGTCAGGCCACGTAAAGGGCGCGCTCAACGAATGTCACTTCGCCAATCCGCGGTACAACCAGCTCTACGGGAGGCCCTCGCCGTACCTGCCGGCGCGAAACAGACGGAAATCATCCATGAGATGTGCATGATCGACTACACCGAGGGTGGCTACATCATCCCCTTCTACACACCGCTAGTCGATGGTTCTCGCCAAAGCTCGTCGGCCCGGAAAAGAACAAGATCGGGTCGCTCTCGGGCCAGTACTTCAAGAGGTTCTGGTTCAAGGGGAAATAGGCGTGACAATCCGCGTCGGCTACGTCGGCGTGCATATCGCCACCTACTACGCCGAAGAGCATCGACAGATTGCGCGCGCCCGTACGGGATTGTCAAAGCTTGCGGAAGAACTCGGCTTCGAATTGGTCGTCCGAGAAGGGGGCGTGATCAACGCCGAACAGGCGACCGCCGTCGCTCATGAACTTGCCGAAGAGCATTTGGACCTACTGATCGTCCAGACCGCCGCGTGCTGCATGGCCGACGCCCTGCTGCCGTTCGCTGACCTAGGGCTCCGTCTAGGTATATGGGCAACTCCGGAGCCACGTTATGACGGCGACATTCAGCTCAACTCGTTGGTAACGGCGAACATATTCACGTCCACCCTGCGGCGCTACTACCGGACGCCAAAGCCGTTCAAATGGTTCTTTGGGCACGTTGAAGAAGTTCTTCCGTCGACGTCTCCAGGTGACGATTGACGCGTTGAAGGGTTGTCGGGCGCTGGCCGATTCCCGAGTGGCGTGGATTGGTGGCTTGGCACCCGGGTTCGAGAACTTGCGATTCGACCAGCGAGACCTTCATGACCGGCTTCACGGCGCCCGCGTCATGCCTCGAGAGCTCCGAGAGTTGGTGAACATCGGGCGCGAATTCTCGGAGAGCGAAGCGAAGAGCGTCGCGAACGACATGGTCGGTGCTGCACGGGCGGTGAACGTCCCACCCGAGTTTGTCAACGAAACGCGCGACTGTATCTCGCATTGCGCGCCGTGTGTCGCGAGGATGGCGCGAACGCCGTGGCCTTGCAGGACTGGCCGCAAATGCAAGACATTGACAACATCTCACCACTGCTGGCGCTGTGCTGGCTGGCCGAGCGAGATGGTATTCCGAGCGCGCATGAAGGTGATGTGCTGGGAACCCTCACGATGCGGATGCTGGCCGCCGTGGCGGGACGAAAATCGACGATCATGGCATCGCCGTCATCGATCCCGAACGAGATACGGCGTTGCTTTGGCACTGTGGCGGATCACCGCACAGTCTGGCCGACGAAAGCGGCGTCACCTACGAATTCCATTCGACCCTCGGTCGAAAGCAGGCCAACGGTCCATGGGGTGGGGTGTCGATACGCTGGCACCCGGCGAGTGCACGATTGCTTACGTGTCTGACGACGCGCGATCACTGTTGAACTTCCGTGCTGAAGTGTTCGCGGAACGAGAGTTCGTTGGTTTTGATGGCGATCGCGGATGGATGCGGAATTTCCGGTACGCCGGCGCCGAGGTGACGGCTCGAGACCTGCTCGATACCCTCTTGACGACCGGTCAAGAACATCACTACGGATTCGTCCACGGCGACATCTCAGAGGAGCTCAGCGAATTGAGCGAATGGATGTCCTGGCGTGAGATCAAACCGCTGCACTACAGGGACGCGCTGCAGCACGTCGATCGGCATCATCGAAACAATAAGGAGATGTAAGAGAACCATGACTAGCACCGCTATTCCCGATTCCCTATTGCAGTGGGCGGAGAGTGATGTCGGGCTCGACGAAAAACTCGGTCAGTTCATGGAACTGTATGCCAAAGCACTCGATTGTCAACGATGCATCCTGTATTGCCGTCAACCCGACCTGCGAAGAGCGAACACGACCCACGCGTGGTGGAGTCCCGAGAAGGAGGAGTACGCCGTCACGTGGGAGTCTTGGTTCTCATCGGAATGGGTGGACGAGGGCCCGGCGAACGCTCCCGATCCGCTGTACCAAGCCGCACTACTGAGTCCCGAGGCTCTCTACATCGATGACATTGAGACCGAACCGACGGGCCTCATCAACTTCGAATGGGAGCTCGAGACCTTCAAACACAAAGCACTGATCCACGCTC
Organism: uncultured Acidimicrobiaceae bacterium; assembly: GCA_963703105.1. GTDB lineage: Bacteria > Actinomycetota > Acidimicrobiia > Acidimicrobiales > RAAP-2 > RAAP-2. The sequence continues at coordinate 1,645,941 of OY969792.1, forward strand.
CCATCTATTACCAAGACAGGTTTTATGGGATTCTGGAACCTTCAGTCTTCGGCCAACCGCGACACTGGAGTGCTACCGACCGTGAGATCACGACATGGGCCCAGGAACAGCTCGGTCCCATCGTGTCGGAGTACGTAGCCAAGTTCGGGCCACATTGAGTCTTTGACACCCACACCCATCGCGCAAATCGACGATTACGCGGTAGCTCGGATGACGATACCGGGCTACGTCGATTTTCTGGCCGTTGACGGACGGGACGTCTGGGCCACTAACGAAGACCGAGTTGAGAAGCTCCAGGTGGATCTACCGGCCCCTGTGGCGACCGTTCGGATACCCGGACCATGCGGGGGAATGGTCGTGTACAAAGGCTCACTTTGGGCAGCCAGTTGTAAGGAGCTCTCGGTGTACCGAATAGACCTCGCGACCGAAGCCGTTGTCGCGAATCCCCACGGGACTCGGCGACGCTGATGGTGAGTTGAGTCTGGCCGCCGGTGCGGGCTCGGTGTGGATTCTCAGCAGTGCCGATGGCGTCCTTAGTCGTATCGACGTGGAGCGCAACGATGTGGTCGCCACGATTCGCGTGTTGCCTAACTCGTACTGTGCGGATTTCGCCTTCGGCGCTGTATGGATCACTAACTCGGGGTCACCCGAGAGCCCGTTGGAAGGTTCAGTGCAACGAATAGATCCAACGACGAATGAGGTGGTCGCGACAATTCCGGCAGGCCCCACACCCCGCTTCCTCGCTGCCGGTGAGGGTGGCGTCTGGACGTTGAACTGGGGCGATGGTTCGGTGACGAGGATCGATCCAGACACGAATGAACTTGTCTCGAATATTCCGCTAGGAATGGAGGGCGGAGGTGGCGACATCGCTACAGGTGGGGGCCGAGTATGGGTTCGCGGAACGAAGGTTCTTCTCGCTTCCATCGATCCCTTGACGAATCTTGTGACTACGTTCTACGGTCCTCCCGCGGGGAGCGGTGCGGTGCGAGTGGCTGGCGACCTGGTGTGGGTGACGGCCCATGACACGAAAACGGTATGGGCAATTCTGCCGGACGCCGAGGGAGCCAGTCCCGACGGTAACGGCGTCAACGATTGACGATTCTGGTCGTGAGCGATCGATGAGCACGAGACGAGCTCCGTGGCGGTAGCGACCGTTGAAACAACCAGCGGCGAGGGCCCGATAGGTCCCAAGAGCCTGCCATGGTACGTCCGGCGCCCTCTGCTCGCGCTGGTGTCGCGCAGAGGTCTCGCCGGTATCGTGACGCTCTTTGTTGTGTCGGTCATTATCTTTGTCGCGACAGAAGTGTTGCCCGGGAACGCCGCATACGCAGTCCTCGGTCACACGACCTCGCCGGCCCACCTTCACGCGCTGGAGAGACAACTCGGTCTCGAAAGAGGCATCTTCGCGCAGTATGGCAGTTGGCTCTCGGACCTGTTCACGGGCCACCTCGGCAACTCCCTCGCCAGTGGTCAAAGTGTCTGGTCGCTCGTCGAACCTCAGCTGGTGAACTCCGCCCAACTCGTCGTCATTGCCGGGGTCATCGGGACGATTGTCGGCATGGCGGTCGGCGCTGTGGCCGCGCTGCGCAAGGATGGCTGGTTCGACCATTTGACATCGGTGGCGGCGTGGCTGTCACCGCCCTCCCAGAGTTCGTCGTGGCGATCGCCCTAATTACGCTATTTGCCACGCTGGTCACTCACGTGTTACCTGCGGTGTCGATTGTTCCGCCAGGTACGTTTGCTTGGGACCACCCCATCGTGCTCGTTCTACCGGTCGCGACCCTCGTGATCGTGATTGTCCCTTACACGTTGCGAATGATGCGGGCGTCGATGATCGAGGCGCTGGAGTCCGACTACGTAGAGATGGCGCACCTGAAGGGCGTGAAGTCGTGGAGAAATGTGTTACTCCACGCGCTGCCGAACGCCATCGCACCGACGATCCAAGTCATCGGGCTGAACTTCTTATATCTTGCCGGGGAATCGTCATTGTCGAGAACGTCTTCAACTACCCGGGGATTGGGCAAGGTCTTATCAACGCCGTTTCGAACCGCGATATTCCGGTAATTCAGTTCATCGTGATCGTGCTGGCGGCCTTCTACGTTCTAGTGAACATCGTCACTGACGTGATCGCACTCCTGGCCACACCGAGACGAAGGATCGCGAGATGAGCGCAACGCCCGACTCGCCGCTTGGGCCACCCCGCGTGCGTCGTCGACAAGGCCTCGCCGCACTGCGTACCGCTGCCCGAACCCCTCGAGGGAAGGTGGGACTATGCATCACCGCCGCGGTTGTCGCGATCGCCGTCATCGGACCGTTCGTGGCGCCGGACTCGTCGACCTCCTTCGAGAGCCTTCCCTTCGCCGAGCCAAGCGCGCATTTCTGGCTCGGGACCGACACGCTCGGTCGAGACGTTCTCTCGCGGCTCCTCGACGGAGGCTGGGTCCTACTCCTGATGGCGATTGCTGCTACGACCTTTGGACTTGTAATTGGCAGTGCCGCAGGTATTTCGGCGGCCTACATTCGTGGTAGGACCGATGGACTGATAATGCGGTCGGTCGACGTGATCCTCGCTTTCCCATCGCTCGTGTTCGCGCTGCTTCTGGTGAGCCTCGTCGGTCCCAAACTCTGGCTCATCGTCATCGCGGTCGGCTTCTCGCACGCGCCCCAAGTGGCGAGAGTTCTTCGATCTTCCGCGCTCGACATCTCCGAGCGTGACTACGTCAAGTCGATCGAGTTGCAAGGAGTTCGGCCAGCGAAAATCATGTGGTCTGAGATCGTTCCAAACCTGATTTCGCCGCTCATGGTTGAGGCGGGTTTGCGTTTGACTTACTCGATCGTGATCATTTCGGGTTTGTCATTTCTCGGCTTTGGACAAGCACCACCGGCTCCCAACTGGGGTTACATGATCAACGAGAATCGCATCGGTCTGCAGAACAATCCGTGGGGCGTCATCGTCCCGGCGCTGCTCATAGCGCTGCTCACAATTGGCGTGAACACATTCACGGACGCCGTGGCACGTGTGGCAATCGGAGTAGAGCGTCGGCCCGTGGAGATTGCACGCGATGGTGAGATCGATGCGACGTCTAGTGAGACCGTATGAGTGCCGATGAGCTGGTTGTTGGTCCGGACGTGAAGGCACAGGCGGGCGCAACTCAGGAGAAGGTTTCGGCCCGACTCGTCGTGCGTGGACTTGAAATCCGGCTCACGAGCGACGACTCTGAAGTCGTAAGCGATGTATCGTTCTCCGTTCGCGCGGGCGAGGTGCTCGGGGTGGTCGGGGAGTCGGGTTCGGGCAAGACGACCGTTGCCCTCGCACTTCTGGGGTACGCGCGCCGAGGACTTCGTTTCAGCTCCGGCGAGATACTGCTGGACGGCGCAAATCTGCTCTCGATGAGTCCGCATGAGCTGCGGGCGATTCGAGGGGCGAAGGTCTCGTATGTCCCTCAGGACCCGGCCGCTGCGCTCAACCCGACTCTCAAGATCGGCACTCAACTCAAAGAGGCGTTGACCTCACACCCTGAAACGATCGAGGGTGAGGGAGTTGCCAGGAGGGTCGTCGAAGTGCTGCAGGAAGTACATCTTGACGCCAACTCTGAGATGCTCGGCGTTTCCCGCACCAGCTTTCGGGTGGCCAGCAGCAGCGCTTCGCCATCGCGATGGCATTCGCGTGCCGCCCGTCGCTTATTGTCCTTGACGAACCGACGACCGGCCTCGACGTCTCTAGCCAGCGGCACGTCCTTGAGACCGTCCGCAAGCTCTGTAACTCCTACGGGGTCGCCGCGGGTACGTCAGCCACGACCTCGCCGTCGTGGGCGGTCTCGTTTCCCAGGTCGCGGTGATGTACGCAGGACGCGTCATCGAACTTGGCGAGACCCACCGTGTCTTTGGCGCTCCCCTCCATCCGTATTCGCGCGGATTGTTGGCGGCGGTACCGTCACTCGAGCGCGCTGAAGTGCTGACCGGCATCGACGGTCATCTGCCCCGTCCAGGGGTGAGGACCGAATGGCTGCTTCTTTGCTCCTCGCTGTTCATATGTCGTGGAGCGCTGTCGCACCGAGACGCCGTTGCCGGTGTCCGTAGACGGCGACATCGTCCGCTGCCATCGGGCCACTGAAATCCGGTATGTCGAACTGAAACGGGCGGTCGTTGGAGCTCTTACCCCGAGCTCCAGCGGACCCCGTCCTTCGGCTTCGTGAGCTCTCGGCGTCATACGGTTACCAGCGCGTCTTGTACGACGTCGACCTCGACATATTGCCAGAGCGATGTGTGGCGGTCGTCGGCGAGTCCGGCTCGGGAAAGACGACGCTCGCACGCTGCATCGTAGGTTTGCACTCAACTGGATCGGCGAGATAGATTTCGCGGGTGCTCCGCTGGCGCACGGAGCCAAGAAGCGGCCGAAAGACGTATCAAGGCGGGTTCAGTACATTTTCCAGAACCCGTACACCTCTTTGAATCCGAGAAAGACGGTTGGACAGATCCTGGCTCAGCCGCTTCAAACACTTCTTTCAACTGGACCCGCGCGCGTGTGCTGATCGGTCAGCAGAGGCTTCTGCGAGACGTCTCGCTGGGGGAGGACTTCCTTGGTCGATATCCCGATCAACTCTCGGGCGGCGAGCGTCAACGCGTAGCAATTGCTCGGGCACTTATTGTCGAACCGGATGTCCTTGTGTGCGACGAGGTCACATCGGCACTGGACGTGTCGGTGCAGGCGGTCATTGTCGAGCTTCTCCGTAAACTGCAGCGAGAGCAGCGCCTTTCGATGATTTTCATCACTCACAACCTTGCCCTGGTGCGGTCCATCGCTCAGACGGCCATCGTCTTGTGCAATGGGAAAGTGGTCGAGTCGGGAACGACCGACCAGATTCTCGAGCGTCCGACCGACCCATACACGATCCGTCTCATTGAAGACGTCCCGAAGTTGTCGCTCTAGCTGCTCGATGTCGCCTCTAATCGGATCTCTCGAGTCTCTCGATGTGCGTGGGTATCGCTAATCCTGCCGAGGCGGTTACATCTCAACGCGTGCAATCAAAGGGTGTTAGATGTCCAGCGCGCGACGCCGTCAACTGAATTCGCGTACTCAGCTCGGGAAAGAGAATCACCCCGTTAGCCTCCACAGGTCGAAGTCCAAGGAAGAGAGCGGAGGTCTCACATACGATGAGTCCATGAACGACGGAACCTCGATCTCAGAACCCTCCGACTCCAATCCACGTGTCACCGCGCTCGGGCGCGCGTGCGCCGGGGACCGCGCATCCGAACAGGAATACTCTCGGCCACGTCATGGTCCGCGGCGCGTCGTCCGCACAGCCATACCGGAGGTACGGACTGGTTGCGGAACGTCATCCTGGGCGGACAGGACGGGCTGGTCAATATCCTGGGCATCGTACTGGGCGTGATCGCCGGTGGGGGGAGCCGTACGGTCCTGCTCGCGGCGGGATTCGCCGCCGCCATCACCGAGTCCATCTCCATGGGCGCGGTTGGCTACACCTCCACGGTGGCCGACCGCGACTACTTCGCCGCCCAACGTGCCGTGGAAGAGTCAGCCGTCCAGGACGACCGCGACCTCGAGTATCGAGAGATCACCGATCTTTACCGCAGTAAGGGATTCTCGGGCCAACTGCTCGATCAAGTGGTCGCGACCATCACCGCGAACCGGAGCCGGTGGGTAGAGACGATCCTCGAAGACGAGAGGCACCTTCAGCCCGTGGGCAACGGCGACGTGATGCGGAGTGCATCGGTCATCACCGTCGCCACGCTCATCGGCCACCTGATTCCGCTGTTGCCCTTCGTCTGGCTGGCTCGCGGGACGGCGCTCGTTCTGGCCCTCATTCTGAGCGCCGTGGTCTTGTTCGCGGTTGGCGCGTACCAAGCGCTTACCAGGGTCGGCTCATGGTGGAAGCAGGGCTCACGAATGATCGTCATTGGACTCGGCGCGGCAGCCCTTGGGTTCATCATTGGCCACCTGTTCCATGCGTCCGGAGCTTGATCTTGACCGGCCTGTCCCTTTCTGCGGCCACGAAAATCTCGTAAGATGCCCAGCCAAGGGGGCACGATGCAATGCTGGTCATGCAACGGCGAGACACCGGATAGCAAGCCGTTCTGCGCGAACTGCGGCGCCGCGGTAGCCCAGCCCTGCTCTTCGTGCGGCTCGGATTTGATTGCTGGCAAGCCGTTCTGCGCGAACTGCGGATCGCCGGTTTCGTCTGCACCGGCATCGGGCGGCGTGACGCGGAATTCGCCGATCTCGGTAGAGAGCCCGGTGGTGGCCGTAGCGGAGCGCCGTCTCTGTTCGGTGCTCTTCGTCGACCTGGTGGGATTCACCCCGCTCGCCGAGCAGCGAGACCCGGAGAGCGTCCGCGAGCTGCTCACGCTGTACTTCGACCGCGCGCAACGAATAATCGACAGCTACGGCGGCACGATTGAGAAGTTCATCGGCGACGCGGTGATGGCCGTATGGGGTGCACCGATCGCCAACGAAGACGACGCCGAACGAGCCGTTCGTGCCGGACTGGACGTCGTCGCCAGCGTGAGCGACCTCGGAGGGATTACAGGTAACTCTGGGCTGCGCGCTCGAGGTGGCGTGGTAACCGGTGAAGTCGCGATCACCATAGGCAAGGTCTCGGAGGGCATGGTACTGGGCGACACGGTGAACTCCGCGTCGCGCGTACAGAGTGTGGCCGAACCGGGCACGGTCTTCGTGGACGAGTCCACGTGGCGCGCGGCGTCCGGAGCGGTTGCCTTCGAAGAGGTGGGCTCCCTTGAACTGAAAGGCAAGGCTGTCACGGTCAACGTCTGGCGCGCGCTGCGAGTGGTCGCTCAGCGAAAGGGCCTCGGACGGGCCGAGCGTCTCGAGCCCCCGTTCGTCGGTCGCGAGGAAGAGATTCGCCTCATCAAGGAGCTCTTGCACGTGACGGCGCGCGAGAAGCGAGCGCGACTGGTGTCGGTTACGGGTATCCCCGGCATTGGCAAGAGTCGTCTGGCTTGGGAGTTTCTGAAATACGCCGATGGACTGGCCGACACCGTGTTTTGGCACGAAGGTCGAAGTCGCGCGTACGGCGAGGGCATCACCTTTGGGGCACTTGGCGAAATGGTTCGAATGCGCGCAGGAATACTCGAAGTCGAAGACGCCACCTCCTCGCTCGCCAAACTACAAGAGTGTCTCACCACATTCGTGACAGACGAAGATGAGCGAGGGTGGATTCTTCCCCATCTGGCACACCTCCTCGGCCTCGCGGAGGCACCGTCGAGTAATCGCGACGAGATCTTTTCGGCGTGGCGCATGTTCTTCGAGCGGATCGCCGAGCAGAACTTGACCGTGTTGATCTTTGAGGATTTGCAGTGGGCTGACGCGGGACTCATTGACTTCGTCGAGTCGATGCTCGAGTGGTCCAAGGGCAGTTCGATCCTCGTGGTCACTCTCGCGAGACCCGAACTTATGGACCACCGACCATCGTGGGGCGCCGGCCTGCATAACTTCACTTCGCTGCACCTCGAACCGCTCTCCGCTGCGTCGATGAACGAACTCCTCGTTGGATTCGTTCACGGGCTACCGAGGGAGGTCTCGGATCGCGTGTTGGAACGCGCCGAGGGTGTACCACTCTACGCGGTCGAAACAATTCGCATGCTGGTTGACCGCGGGGTCATCGTCCAAGTCGACGACCGATACGAGGTCCAAGCGGAACTGGGCACGTTGGAGATTCCCGAGACACTGCACGCGCTCATAGCCTCCCGGCTGGACTCGCTGACTCCTCGACAGCGCGCCTTATTGCAGGACGCGGGCATCGTCGGTTCGACGTTCTCGATTGAGAGTCTGCAGGTCGTGAGCGATGAGTCGGTCGAAGAACTTGAGGTTCAGTTGCGCGATCTCGTTCGCAAGGAATTCATCTTCGCCGACAATGATCCGCGCTCTCCCGAACGCGGTCAATTCGGATTCGTGCAAGGTGTGATTCGTGAGGTGGCGGTGGGTACGTTGGCTCGACGAGATCGCCAGGCCAAGCACGCCGCCGTCGCACGTTACGCGGAGTCACTCGGTGAGGAGGAGTTGGCCGGCGTCATCGCGGCGCACTACCTGGAGGCCTATCGGGCCAGCCCCGACGAATCCGGCAACGAACATCTTCTCCCGAAGGCCCTCGAGTGGCTCGATCGGGCCGGTCAGCGCGCGCTCTCGTTGGGTTCGCCGGAACAGGCGTCCGTCATGTTCGACCAGGCAATTGAATTGGCGGACGACGACAGTGCCCTGGCGCCGCTGTTGGAGCGAGCGAGCGCCGCGGCGAGCCATCGGCAGCATTATGAGGCGGCGATCGAGTATCTACAGAAAGCGATTGACATCTATCACGCGCGGGGCGATCTCGTTTCGTGGGGACTGTGCATCTCCGAGCTCCACACCCCGCTGATGGCCATTGGGCGCGCCAATGAGTCACTAGAACTCAGTGAACGGGCGTTCGACATAGTAAGTCCGGACGAGACACGAGTTCGAGCGCGGTTGGCGCTTTCCACTGCCACGGTTCTTGGCTACGGGACCGAGGTGGAGCGAGCGGTCGAGTGGTGTGAGATAGCGCTCCGACTGGCCGAAGAACTCGACGACTCAGCTCTCCTCGCTCAAGGATTGGGTACTCGGTCGCTGGCTCTCTTTACGATGGGCCGGCACCGGGAAGCCGTGATGTTGGCGCGGGGCATGGCCGGCATCGCCGATGAGGCGGGAGAACTCTCGGCACAGGCGCGCGCCATGACCGGGCTGAGCTTGTATATGTTGCCGGACGACCCACATGGCATGGTTGACGTTGCCCGCGAGGCTGTGGAGCTGGCTCGAAAGGCTGGCACCCGCGGACTCGAGATAACCAACATGTTGAACATCGCCGAAACCACGCTCTACATCGGATTGTGGGATGAGGCGCTCGCCATGGTGGAAGAACTGCACCAGCGTGAGCTACCGGCCTGGCATAGCGAATGGCTCGCGGGGCTGGAAGCCGTGTTTGCGTCAATAAGAGGTGACTCCGCCCGAGCCGACGAACTCTTGTCGATGCATGATTTGACAGGCGACAGGAACCTCGCCACCCTCACGACGAGACTCACGACGGCGGCCTTCGTGGCGCTCGCCAACGGTCAACTGGATGACGCTCTGCAACAGGCGAATCGGGCCGTCGAATTGGATCCGATGGGCATCAACAGTGCGGCCGCGCTCGGAATTGCCGCTCGCGCGGCGTTGTGGAAGGGTGATCTCGAGGAGCTGCGAAAGGTGTGCGCCGCGATGCAGAGGGTTCGGGGTCGTGCGATGGCGGCGCAACGGCGCACGGTGGAGGCCGGTATTGCGGCCCTCGAAGGGCGCTTCGCCGAGTCCTCGGACGGCTATCGAGACGCCATCGAGCGGTGGCACGCCGTGAAGAGTGTGCTCGACCTGGCACTCTGTGAACTTGACCTCGCGATCGTTCTCGGCAAGGATCACGACGACGCAACTTCGGCCAAAGAGGCGCGCGACATATTCGAACAGATCGGCGCCACGGTCTTCGTCCGGCGATTGGCTGAGATTACCGACACGGCAATGGAGTAACCAGCGCTCTCACTGCGTCTCAGCACCTGAGGCTCGCAACTCAGCGCGGGCCTCTCGCCACCAAATGAGCTCGTACGCGTGCAGCGCCACGAAGACGACGGCGACGAGCGCCACGGCGGCCAACCCGGGAACGACCCGGGCCGCCGGTAGAATCGACGCGCAGACCACGGCGGCAACCAAGCGCCCACGACCGAGGCTGCGAGACACGCGAAACCGGAGACCAACGAACGCCCACAGATACAGTGCCGGTCCACAGGTGAGGCCGAATGCTCGAACGGTATCCAGGTCACTTCCGACATGGACCAGCGTCGCGCGCATGGCGAACGCGAAGAGGATGATGCCCGCGACCATCGGCAGGTGGAGGTACGCGCGCGCAGTGGGAAGAAGTCGAAGTACGCCAGCCAGAACGACATCACCACCACTAACCCGAGAACGGCGGCCAGGATCACGTCGCCACTCAGGTCGGTTTTTCTGGCGCCAATGCCAATGGCGATCAACGACTCGCCGATGGCGATGATCACGATCAGTCCGTGACGTTCGATGAAGTGTGAGGACAACATCGAGGATGCGCACTCAGATTCTCTGGAGCGGATCGAGCGGTCGTCCAGATCGATAGCGAGTACCTCGGAGAAGTTTGCGTCGATTGGATTTACCGGGGAGGCGGCTAACCGCAAAGTGTTTTGTTTCATGAACTCGCGCTTCGCCGAAGCCAAGTGTTCTTTAGCGTCATTGTTGCAAGTTTCAACTTTGCTACCCCGTTTGATCTCTCGACCGCAACGACATCATTCGTGTTTGTGGATCAACACGAGTTCCTTAGAAGAATGGGTCGCCGATGGCCTGACTGCCGAATACCATTTGAGGCTCGGGACCCCCCTCCACAAACGACCATCGCTGCCGTTTGCTAGGGATTTGTAACGGACTTCTGCGAAGCCACATTGCCTCAGGACTTTGAGTAGAAGAGGCAGCTGCTCGAGAGGTTTGCTAAACCCGATCATCTGAACCATGACGCCCTCAGGCTTGAGCATTTTCTTCAATTCAATTGCGACATCTCGGTAATTGTCCATGTACTGCTCCGTTGCCGTCTCCGCGTCTCTGTCGCCCATTGTGTAGTAGTTCTCGGAGGTTGTTCCGGTGACACCAGCCAGCACGTTTGGCAGCGGAGTCTCCCTGCGTCCGAGCACTTGCCACTTTTGGTAGAGCACATGCACGCCTGGGTAAGGGGGTGAGAATAGCAACAAGTCAGCAGCAATGCGGTGGCGTGACTGTGTGCTTAGCAAGTCCTCGGCTCCACCGCATACAACCCTTGCAGCCCCGGTTGGCACCTTCATGTTCCAAGATATTCTGACATCTTGTCCAAGATCGAGGACAGCGTGACACGTTGCCTCAGCACACTCGATGAACGTCTTGCGAAGTTCCTCAACATTGGGAAGGTGGCGGCGCAAGTCCAGCGAACGTTGTCCAACGCGAAGGAGAATCAAGCGGGCAAGTTTCTCGCCAGACTCGATTTCGGCCGCAAGCGATTCCCACGCGAGCAGTAAGGCCTTTACATGCCTCAGTTCTCGGGAATTAAGAACCCCTAGGTTGACAGCTTCTTCGGGTCGGTTTGTCAACATCGCGTGGGCTGTCCAAACCTTCATCGATATACATTCCTCTATCCATCTCTCGACTGCCACGAAATCAGCCGATTGGTACAACGTCGTTTTCGCGTCTGTAATGAACGCCGCCAGAGGACTTAAGTCGTTTGCGATGACTCTACGCCCCAGCGATATCGCCTCGACAGCGCTCGTCCCGCCTCCGCAAAACGGGTCGACTACTAGGTCACGTTGCGACGTGAATGCCGCGATGGATTCGCGTGCGAATTCCGGGCTGAATCGAGCGGGATAGCGATAGGTCGCATGAATTGACCTAGATCTGGCAGAGATTGGGTCAACGCGACCCTGATGAAGTGCAGCTTCCCTCAGGTTGGCCATGGAGATTCTACTAATCGCCACTGAGGGGTAACTTTCTCATCAACTATTCGCGTAAGCAAGTAATTAGAACTCGACGATTACTCAATATCGGGTGTCGCGAAGTCGTCGGGATCGATGCCTTCGAGTGCTTCGAGCATGGGGAGTAAAACCGGGGCGATGGCGTCGGTAATCGTTCGCACCTTATCCGCGACGTCGACCTCGCCCTCATCCTCGGCTGTTTGCCGGCTGGTCCAGTCGATGATTGACAGTCCAATGAGAACCAGGCCAATTTTGAATCGAGCCTCCATGACCCGGGGGTCGGTGCGGGACGACTTCTGTGCCGCCTTGAGATATTTGTTGTCCTTGTTGTAGAAGAACTCACTAGCTTTGCCTTCTGACATCTGGACTTCGACCGCTGTCGTTTCGGTCCAATCGTCCTCCGTGTGATGTGACTTCGCGATGATAGGTGGTATTTCAATCCTCTGTTGGCCTCCCGATCCGCCGCGCTTTGTATTTGGATTGACTCTCTCGCCTTGTCCGCCGCTACGTCCTGGAGCCGCCGGAGACGCAACCTTGATTAATGCGTTGCAAATGAATGGTTCGGAAACGACGTCATCCGAGATTTCGAATCGCATAGTGAACTCATCACCAATCTCGGCTTCGTCTGGGAGTTGCAGCGAGTAGCTCACTGCTCCATTTTTCAGGCTCCCCCAACTTCCTGAGAAAGATGCTTGATCGTTGGATGTCACACCACGCCGTCCCGGTACGTCATTTCGATCGAAATAAGAATCTACGGCATCAGTCTCGAACTCAAGTCTTGCGCGCTGGCCGAGAGGGACTACACGCGTCGTCGCCTCACCGCCTTTGCGGAATCGAAAATAAGTCGGATGATGCTTTCCTTCGAACTTGGAATGCCCAGATCCACCTGCTCCTCCGCCTGGGAATGGAGAAGGTACGCGAGAACCCAACTTGAAGTAACTCGCCAAAAGTGGTGACTGGGACAGTAGTCGATTGATCACCGACTCTAGGGGACCGTTGTCGTCAAGCTGCCCTTGTATCTCCTCTTCATGTCGTCGATTGTTGATGGTTCTCAAGTCATCATTTGAGTGCAGGAAGCTGATGAGTTCGTCTTCAAGTTTCGAAGTGAAGTCATTTCGACGAATGCGGTCGCGGCTATTCATGAACGCCTCGTCGCGCACTGCGGGGTCCATGTCGGTGCAATCGATGACCGCAACCATGTGCTTGCGGATGTAGGACAGGTCAACACTCTTGCGAGCAAAGAACGTCGTGGGATAAGAGTGGTGCTTTTGACCATTGACGGTCAGAAGGATTCCGTTCTTCCCAATGAAGTTTTCCGGTTTGACATTCTTTGCCGATGAGAACACGAAGACTTGAATCGGCAACACCTGCCCCTCCACTGTCAACTCGCTTCGAATCGGTGCCTCGGGCTCCAGATTTTCTGGGTCATTGAGCAACCGGTTCACTAGGCCGGTCATGTTGAAGGCTGCACTGCTTGATTTAAAATCCCGACCTTCAAACAATCGAGTGGGTAGGGCGATCGTTGGCAGACAACATTGGAGTTGTGTCAAGAGGCTCTTGCCGAGGAGGATTGTCCCACGACTTGCTTCGGCAGTCTCCCACCTATATTCGTAGAGCTTGACTAGAGTCCCTGATTTTACTTCTCGACCGTAAGCCTTAACTGGAGCCTCAGAAGGGAAAATGGGCATCGACTCCGATTCGAATGAAGGAACTGACTTCAAGTCGCTGTTGGGGACATCCACAGGCGCAAGATATTCGAACACCGGCCTTCTTTCGCCGGCCCGTTGTGCTCGTTTCCTCACGACTGTGTAGCCCCATTCGTGATCGCGACCAGTCGGATTCGAAGACAAAAGCGAAGGGTTGCGCTTTGAAATTATCAACTGGAACTTGTGGGGATCGGAACAAAAGGGCAGAACACCAGTCCCACCCATGTTCCATTTGCCCTGGACAAATTGGATAGTTGCCTTATTTGATCGTTGAAGCGAGAGAAGGGTAACTGGGAAGTCGTCTGGTGTCTGCCCTTCACCATCGTCTGCGATTGAGATGCTCGGCGGTTGAGGCGAGCCTCGTAGCCGCGGACCTGTGGCGCTGATCATTATTCTCCGTGCGACGCTAGTCTCATCGATGCCCCTGTCCCTCCAATAGTCGATTCGGCCGTCCTTCTCACGCATCGGTCCGGTGTGATTTTCAAAGAAACGAGCAATGGCTTCACGCATACTCTGCGGCGCTCTGGGCCCACTGGGATCGATCCCTCGAACTCTGCACTCTGAAATCAAGACGGCGTCGATGCTGTTAATAATCTTCTCGGACAATGCGCCGAAGGGGTCAGCAGCCTGGGATCCGATGATCGAATAATTTGCCTCTGTGTCTCCTACTGCTCGCCACGCGCCTGGATCATCCCAATGGCCGGCAGTTTGCAAAAGCGCCTTCACTTCCGAATCCGTTTCAGCTATTAACAGTGCTCTGCAGAGTCCTTCTTCATTCAGTGAATTCATCTCATTTGGCAGGAATGCTGAGTCGAAGAGGGACATTGATCTTTCGCGTCTCTTTCTAGGCGAACCTATAGCTTGAATTCTGGTCGCGAACGCGAGTCAGATGATTGGAACCGACTTCTGAGATCGCGAACTTCGAGCTCCAATGCTCGAATGATTTTCTGAACATCGGCTTCGGAATATTCGTAGTTGGATCGACTCGCAAGATTGCCAATAAGTCGGATTGTGTGCATAGCCCTCGAGGTCCTGGCTTCTGCTAGATCGACAAATTTGGCTCTCTTGTCACGCTGCTCTGACATCTCACTCCTCCAAACTGAAAGATACAGTATGACAACTATTGCTAATATTGTCAATCTGTATACGTTCAAAGCACAATATTTGCAGAATACATTCCGATGAGAATCCCCTGCTCGGATCACGAGTCATTATCAGCCCATGCCTCGAACCATCAAGTTAAAGACAGTTACGCACAATTAAATCCCCACGTTGCGCTTCTTGTTACAAACACTTGAATCACGTTTAAATGACGCTGACGTAATTACAACTATGTCGATACTCGACGAAAGGAAGGTATTTCATGCCAAATACAGGACAAAAATGCGAGACATCTGGTATCTATCGCAGTAGTTGCAGCGGGAAGACGGAGATTGCGCTGAGCAAGACCGAAAAGTATCCACCGTGCAGCCACTGCCGCCAGGCGGTGACTTGGACTTTAGTCCGAGCGACAACCCACAAATAGAGACGTCGGCAGATCACCTTCCATCGACGCGAACGCGGTGTTGATGGAAGGTGATCTCGATGGGTGAATCGGACTGTCGTCGCCTTCGATCTGTTCAGAGGAGAATGCGCCCGACCACTTGTGTCACGAATTCGCGCACCGTGCATTCCTGTTCCCCGGCTGCTCTACGAACACACTTTTTGGTAATTGCTGCCTTTCCGAATTCAACGAACATCTCTCACTGCGATTTTCACTACTGACGAATGAGGCGACACCGTCAGGCATACTGCGGGCATACTGCGGGCATACTGCGGGCATATACGGGCATGTAACACGGGTCAATCACGGTCACCGTTGGTCACTCACGGTCATATTGAAACCACCGCAATCAAAGGGCTTTAGACCAAATTCCTTGGAGCGGGCGACGAGAATCGAACTCGCGTTCTCAGCTTGGGAAGCTGATGTTCTGCCGCTGAACTACGCCCGCGTAGGCGTCCATCGTATCGTTTCCGGTCAGCGGTGCCGGGCGACGTAAGTACTTCTCGGGTGGTAGTACGAGGTCACGCGAGGGGCTGGCACCATAACGATCTGCGTCTCGAGAAGTCATACTGGGACTGAGTTTTGGGGAGGATCATGCGCTCGATCGGGGTTGTGTTTCGCGCCGAACTTTTTCGACGCTGGACATCGTGGCTGGCCCTTTCACTGCTGGTCACCTTGATCGGCGGGACGATCCTGGCCGGAGTGTCGACCGCCCAACGTACCTCGGCGGCGTTTTCCAGTTTCACCAAGCATTACGGATACGACGCCGAGATCTTCTCCTCGTCGCCGCTCCCGACCGGATATCTAAAACTCCCCTACGTGACGAAGGTGACGACCGATCTGTATTACGGAAATGGAAACGGGACCGCTCGGGGACAGTTCATCCCGAACCAGGACCTGAACGTCGAAGGACTCCCGGTAACGCACCTGTCGTCCTTCATCAAATTGCTGTCCGGTCGTCTCCCGACTGGAGTGCACGACGCCATCGTCGGTTTCTCAATGCAGCAGCAGTACGGGCTCCAAATTGGTTCGATCGTTGCGGTGCCCCTGTACAAGAAGAGCCAAGGACGCGCAGTGATAACCGGTAACGGCTACGTCGTGCCGCACGGACCAGTGGAGCGCTTTCGCGTGGTGGGAGTCGAAGCGAGCGTAGATGACTTTCCCTCCAGCACACCGAACTACTCACTGTTCACGAGTCGAGCTTTCGACCGGAGCACGGGAAGGTCCGTAGTGCGACTTACGATCGAACATGTTCGGTTTCTCCACGGACAAAATGACATGCCGGCGGCCCAGCCCTATGTCAATCATCACCAGAACAAAGGATTCGTCTACCTGCAAAACGAAGATTCGGCGTTGGCGTCGGTTGGTCAATCAATCCAGCCACAAGCGACCGGGTGGTGGTTTTTCGTACTCTTCGCAGTTCTCGCGGGACTCGCATTGGTCGGTCAAGCTCTGTCGCGCCAGAGCCTGGTCGAACGCGAGTCGTATCCGACGCTCTCCGCCCTGGGACTTCGACCTCGCCAACTGTGGGGTCTTGGCTTGCTGCGAGCTGGTGCCGTCGGCGTCGCCGGCGCGGTTGGCAGCGTGGCGCTCGCCTATGTGCTCTCGGACCTGACGCCGGTAGGCGAAGCGAGAGCGGCGGCGCCCAATCTCGGATTCGTATTCAGCGGAGTGTTGTTTGGCGTCGGGGCGCTTGTCGTCGTGGCTGCCGTCGTCGCGTTGGCGATCGTGCCATCGTGGCGCGCCGCCCAGAGCGGACGGAACCAGGACGTGCGCGAACCGCCGGCGGGTCACACCAACGCCGCCGTGGCACTGGTGGCCAAGACGGGGGCGTCGGCGAGCGTCGTCGTCGGAGTCAGAAATGCTCTCGATCGAGGGAGAGGCCGTACCAGCGTCCCGGTGGTGACCGCGTTGATCGGAGCCACGGTGGCTGTGATCGCGCTCGTGGCGACGTCAGTGTTCGGCGCCAGTTTGACGCATCTCGTGACCACGCCGCCACTCTACGGTCAGAACTGGCAGTTGGACTTGGGCAATTTGACGACGCCGCAGTTGAACGCGGCCCTAGCCACGATGAAGTCTGACCCCGCCGTGACGAAGATCACGTGGGGATATACCGGAAAGTATCTTGACGTCGGCGCAGTTCCCGTCGTGGGCAGCTTCGCCGATGTCGCCAAAGGCCCCATGGCGTTCTCATTCGTCAACGGCCACCCGCCGCGCGGTGATTCGGAGATTGTTCTCGGTTCGACGACGATGTCCCAGGCGAAGTTGCATGTCGGCTCCGATGTCCGCGTAAGACTGATCACCAAGAGTGGCAAAACTATGAGCCACGTGTTCCGCGTGGTGGGTACGGTGGCCTTGCCACCCACCCTCAGCGCCGGTGGTCTTGGCGTGGGGGCGATAGTTCCACTCCACGCGGCGTTGGCCTTGGCCTGCGAGGCTGCCCCCAATAAGTCCACGTGCGCGAAGACGCTGATCAAAGGAATCTCGGGGTGGGGAATGTCCGTGGGGATCGCGCCGGGTGCCTCGGGCCGTCATACATTGCGGCGACTCCAGCGCCAGTTCTCGCAGAACGTCAACGTATTGTCCGTGCCGGTCAACCTCGTCAACTTTGGTCAGGCCGTCGACTTCCCGCTCCTGCTTGGGGTCACGTTGGCCCTCTTCGGTGCCGCGACGCTCGCGCACCTTCTCTTCGTCAGCGTGGCACGACGGCGTCGTCAAGTGGCGCTGTTAAAGGTCCTGGGCTTCGTACGACGCCAGGTCCTAGTCTCCACGTGCTGGCAGGCGTTGACCGTCGTCGTCGTAGGACTGGCCATCGGCGTACCGCTCGGCATCGTTGTCGGTCGCGCGGTGTGGCGTCTCTTCGCTTCGCACCTTGGGGCGGTGCCGGCGGTCATAGTCCCGGTCGGGTTGATCAGCGTCGTGTGCGCCGTGATCATCGCGGGCGGTGTCACTCTCTCGATCGCGCCGGCGGTCTTTGCCGCACGTGTCAGTCCGGCCGAAGCACTGCGAGAAAACTAGAGAGCCAAGGGACGACGTCTCGCGCCGTCTCGTGGCCTGAGCGACAATCCAACCCGTCGGGCTTCGATGATACGTTCTGTTCGTGACTATCCGGGTGGTCTTGGCCGAGGACAACGCTCTGTTACGAGAAGGCATCACCCGACTCATAAGCAGTGACGCCGAGTTCGAACTGGTCGGCGTCGGCAGTGACTATCCCGAACTGATCGAACTCATCACGACCCACGAACCGGACGTGGTGGTGACCGACATCCGTATGCCCCCGACCGGGACCGACGAGGGAATTCGCGCCGCTGCGTGGCTGCGTGAGAATCGACCGAAAGTGGGGGTCGTCGTCTTGAGTCAGTACACCGCCCCGGCGTACGCGCTGGCCCTACTCGAAGACGGTTCGGCCGGACGTGCGTATCTCCTGAAGGAGCGGGTCGCCGGTGCCAGTGAACTGTCGCGCGCCATTCGCGTCGTCGCCGAAGGCGGCTCCGTCATCGACCCGCTCGTCGTCGATGAACTGGTGAAGGCGCGGTCGCATCGCCCCAAGAGTGACCTCGACTGGCTGACCCCGCGCGAGACGGAGATCTTGAGTGAGATGGCCCAGGGCAAGTCGAACGGCGCGATCGCCAAGAGCCTCGGTGTCTCCGAACGCGCGGTCGAAAAACACTCGAACTCGATCTTCGCCAAGTTCGGCCTATCCGAAGAGCACGATCTAAATCGCCGCGTGAAGGCCGTTCTTGTATATCTCGGAGAGAACGCGGGAGGCTAACCACACCCCCTCCGTGGAGGGCACCTCACTGTCTAACGCGTGTGATGAGGTGAGATACTTTGACCATGGAAGAGCCCCTCTCGGTCATGGTCGTCGACGACCAGGCACCGTTTCGCATGGCCGCGCGCGCCGTCATTCGCCGGTCCGAGGGCTTCACGCTGGCCGGGGAGGCGGAAAACGGCGTGAAGGCGATTGAGCTGGCCAGCGAGATCCACCCGGACGTCGTGTTGATGGATATCAACATGCCCGAGATGGGTGGCATCGAAGCCACTCGAGCGCATCGTCGCCGAACTGCCGGAGACCTTCGTCATCCTGTGCTCGACCTACGACATCAGTGACCTGCCCCCGGACGCCATGGACAGTGGCGCTCGGGCCTACGTGCACAAGGAACAGCTCGGCGCGAAGACGCTGCGACGTCTGTGGGACCAGCGCAACGAGGTCGCGTTCGCGACCTGAGTCAGTCGAGCGGCAGCGAACCGCGGATCGCGGTGCCGTGTCCGATCTCGGACTCCCAACGAACCGCTCCGCCGATCGCACCGAGTCGGTCCATCATGTTGACGTAGCCATGACCGCGCTGCGCCGTGCGAATGTCGAAGCCCGGTCCGTCGTCGCGCACCTCGAAGAGCAGACTGCCCGACTCCTCCCACACGCGCACGACCACGTGCGCCGACGGGGCGTGCTTGCCGGCGTTCTGCAGCGCCTCGAGGCAGCAGAAGTAGACGGCCGCTTCGACGTCGCCGCCGTAGCGACCGATGCCGTCGGTGATCAGCTCGATGTCGAGGGGCGAGCGGTTGACCACGGCCTTCAGGGCCTCACCGAGTCCGCTGTCCACCAGCAACGGCGGATAGATGCCGTGCGCCAGTTCGCGCAGTTCCCGGATCGTCTCTTGTACCGCTTCGCCGAGTTCGTCGAGCATCTGGGCGGCCATCTCGGGGTCCTCGGCGACGACGTCCTTGGTGAGACGAAGGTTGACCGCCAAGGCGACGAGGTGCTGTTGGGCCCCGTCGTGGAGGTTGCGTTCGACGCGTCGCCGTTCGGCGTCGCCGCTGGCGACGACGCGGGCTCTGCGAGGCGCGCAGCTCGTCGGCCTGGCGCCGCAGTTCGTCCATCGAACTCTGCAGGGCGGTGTCGAGTTGCGCGTTGTGCAGGGCCAGTCCGACCTGTCGCGCGAGGTCCGCGAGGACGCGGTCGTCCTCTTCACGAAACGCTACGGCGCCTTCGATCTTCGAGACGACGATGATGCCGAGCAGCTCGCCGGCGTGACTGATGGGTGCCACGCGCATCGGGCCGAGCGTGTCGCTGGTCGCGATCGAGGGCAGCCAGACCGACGCCCAGGCGTTACCCGAGACGCCGGCGCGCGAGATCACCAGTCGTTCGTCGCGCGTGACGTGCAGCGAGCGCGGTCGGCCGGTCGGGTACCGAGACGACGAGGTCGAGCACCTCGCCGTTGCCGGTGAAGATCTCGGCCGAGGCGAGCGACAACGTCTTGCGCAGGGACTCGACGAGTTGCAGCAGCAACTCGTCCATCGGGATGGCGCGCGTCATTCGGGTGCCGAAGGAGCGAACGACCTCGTCAGGGGCCTCGCGCGCGCCGTAGGTGAAGCTGGTGGCGATGCGCGAGAATCGACCGCGCAGCGCCAACTGGGCGACCGCGGCGACCGCCGCCGCGGCCATGGCCCACCACAAGAGGTCGCGGTCCGTGTGCGTTGGTCGGCGCCTTGTCGAATCCGCGCACGGCGAGTAGGTACGCGCCGGCCACGATCGTGACCGTGCCCAGGGTCGTGATGAGATGCACCAACAGGCGGTCGGCGTGCGAGGCGACGTTGGAGGCCCCGACGGCCAGTCCGAGCGGCACGAGACACGAGAGCGCGAGGAGCGGCGCGCCCGACGTCGATGGGCCAATCGACGAGCGAGTGCAGCGTGATCAGGATGACGATGAACGTGAGGGCCAGCGCCGCGCCGGCGACGAGCGACTGGACCAGCTGGCGCGACCGCGCCGAGGCGTCCACGTAGCGCGCGCGAAGCGCCGGCAATGCCGACGCGATGGCGACGCACCACCCGAGCGCCAGGGGCCACGGCGAGAGGACCTTCGCCCCGGCGGCGTAGTACGACGCAGAGGGCGAGCGCGACGCCGTACCAGGCGGCCACGCTCAGTTGGCGACCCCTCGTCTTCAACACGCCGTTGGGCAGGGACGAGCACGACGTGGACGACGGCGGCCATCGTGAGCAGCGCGGCGACGTCGGCCAGTCGTCGAGCGGCGCTGTCGACCCCGAGCCCGTGTCGGTCACCGACGCGCATGACGAGCATGGCCAGACCGCCGCCGAGTGACACCAGCGAACAGGTGACGCCGAGTCGCGGGGTTCGCTGGACCAGGACGACGGCCGCCACGGCCCAGCTCGCGACAGCGACCGCGGCCACGCCCCACAGAGCGACCTGTCCCGCGTGCGGCGCGTCGACGAGAGCGATGACGACCGCCACGATGCCCGACGGCGGCGGCCGCGAAGCAGGCCAGTCGGTCCCGCGACGACGTCGTCGCGCTAATCCTCGTCGAGCCCGATGGAACGCACCGTGCTCACCTCGTCGCGGGTGCTCAGAGTGTGCCGATCGTCGTCACGGTCTCACCGTCGTCGTCGCCCGCGCCGTCGTCTCCGACGATGCGACCGTCGCGCATTCGCAGCACCGTGTCGGCGGCGTTGGCGACGTGGGCGTCGTGGGTCACCAGGATGATCGTTTGGCCGGCGGCGTGGAGACGGCTGAGCAGTTCAATGACCTCTTGACCGCCGACCGAGTCGAGGGCCCCGGTCGGTTCGTCGGCCAACAAGAGCGTGGGCTCGTTGGCGAGCGCCCGCGCGATGGCGAGTCGTTGACGCTGGCCACCGGAGAGGACGCCGGGCATCTCCGACGCCTTGTCGGCGATGCCGAGGAGGTCCAACAGGTCGCGCGCGCGTGACTCGGCCGCCTTGCGGTTGCGTCCGGCGATGATCGCGGGCAGGGCGACGTTCTCGAGCACGCTCATGCCTTCCAGCAGGTTGAAGAACTGGAAGACGATGCCGATGTGCTTACGTCGAATCAGCGCGTGATCGTCTTCGGATCCTTCGGACATCGACTCGCCGGCGACGACGATCGTTCCCTCGTCCACCTCCTCGAGTCCGGCGATGAGGTTCAGCAACGTCGACTTGCCGCAGCCCGAGGGTC
This sequence comes from uncultured Acidimicrobiaceae bacterium, assembly GCA_963703105.1. Taxonomy (GTDB): domain Bacteria; phylum Actinomycetota; class Acidimicrobiia; order Acidimicrobiales; family RAAP-2; genus RAAP-2. Next base: position 1,667,690 of record OY969792.1, read on the forward strand.
CCATGAGCGCGACGAACGTGCCGCGTTCGACCGTGAGGTCGACGCCGCGCAGGGCTCGAACCGGCGCCAGCTCGGCCTCGAAGGTCTTGCGCACGCCGCGCACCTCGAGCGCCGGTTGCGACGCGGCCTCGCGCGGGTTCGTGTCGGATTCGGTGGTGGTCATGAGGTTTCTCCTTCGTTGGCGGTGCTGAAGCTTGGTTCGCTCGCGCGTGAGCGCGAGGATCTTGTAGGACACGACGGGGGTGTCGCGACCCTTGACGAGCTGGGCGTCGAGCTCGACGGTGTCGATGTCGAGCGAGAGCGCGTTCTTCGTCGGCTCCGAGATCACGGTCTCCCCGGCCGAGGCGAGCTGTTGGAGTCGCTGGGTCAGGTTGACCGTGTCGCCGACCAGCGTGTACTCCAGGCGTTCTTCGGAACCCAACAGCGCTGCGGCGACGTCGCCGGTGGAGAGGCCGATGCCGAGTCCGAAGGCCGGGAGCTCTTCCAGCGCCCAGCGTGTCGTTGATCTCGTTCTGAAGAGCGTGCATGCTGGCGGCCGCCACGACGGCGCGATCGGCGTGGTCGTCACTCGGCACCGGGGCGCCGAAGACCGCCATCACCGCGTCGCCGACGAATTGCATGACCGTTCCCCCTTCCCCAATAATGGCGCGATTCATCGCGGCGCGGTGGGTGTTGAGTTGGCCGGCCAGCTCACTGGGGTCGGCGTGCTCGGCGATCGTGGAGTACGAGCGGATGTCGCTCATGATGACGGTCACGTTGAGCCGTTCGGTTTCGCCGATGCGGCGGCCCTCGTTGCGAAGTTTCTCGGCGATTCCGCCGGGCAGCAGTCGCGAAAGCGTCTCGCCCTGCTCCTCGCGGTCCACGATGGCGCGATGGAGGTTGCGCAGGCGATCGAGCGCGCCCTGGTGGCCCGCGCTCACTTCGGCGGCGAGCTTGCGAAAGAGGTCCTCGACCTGGGCGTCGATGGCCTCGGGCGTCGTGCGCCGCGCCGCGGCGATGGCCTTGATCGGTTTGCCCTCGGCGACGAAGGCGAGGAGCGACTCTTCGATGTCGGAGAGCTCGCTGTTCGAAGTGACCGGGCGCATCAGCGACTCGACGATGGAGGGGTCGAGGGCGGTGCCGCCGGTCGCGACCATGCGGATGGCTTCGATGAGCTGGTTGCCCTGGGCGAGGTTGTCCTTCAAGAGATAGCCGTAGCCGGCCGAACCCTCGGCGAGCAACGCCACGGCGTACTCGGGGTCGTCGTACTGCGAGAGGATCACGATGCCGGTACCGGGGTGGCGCTTGCGCACCTCTTTGGCCGCGTCGATCCCCTCGCGGTTGAACGACGGCGGCATGCGGATGTCGGTGACGAGCACGTTGGGAGCCGTCGCCGTGGCCCCGGCCACGGTCTCGTCGTAGTCCGAGCCGACGCCGACGATCTGCAGGTCAGCTCTGTCGGTCGATGAGCGCGCGCACGCCTTCGCGAACGAGCAGGTTGTCGTCGGCGAGAAAGACGGTGATGGTCGTCGTGGTGTCGGCGCCGGGGTCACTCATGGTGAGCAAAGTTTGGGCCATTACTGGACATTGTCAAAAGGGGGCAGGCCCCACATTTTGAGGGGGTGTTAGACCCCCACTACTCAGTGCGGTAGCACTATTTACTGGCAATTTGACGCGACGCGACGATGGTCCCATGCGATACCAAAGTTCAGTCACTTCACTGTCATGGATTCCCTCCGAAGCGATTCAGGGTGGAACCCGCTTACCCTTCGACGTCGGGATGGCGCACTACGATCCCGCGCCACCGGACGAGATCGATGACCTCGACGAGCTTACGTCGCAACGATCGATTCCGCTTCGCCAATCGACTGGCGGCGTCGATTCAGGTGAACGCCAGCGGCGAGATCACCGCGGCGAGCTATACCGGAGCGGGCATGATCGGCAGCACCACCGTCAAGGTCGGACCGGTAGCCAAGGTCTTCGAGGCCGTGGCGCTGCCCGACATCAAGGGGAAGCCCGTCTACGGCGACGGCTGGGTCCGCTTCACCCAGACGGCCGGCGGGCGCACCGGTATGCCCGCGCCGCGACGGGTTCGGCGCGCGCCTTTCGTGCAGTGGCAGGCGCCGCTGGCCTGGACGACGCTGTCGCTCACGATGTACACCAACGGTGAGTCCAAGGGCGCACTGGTGGGAGCGAGTCGCTTCCCGCGCCACTGGGTCTACGACGACGAAGGTCAGCTCAGTGCCAAGTCCGGACTGATCGACTTCGGCGACTGGTACCGCAAGTCCTTCGGCAAGGCAGACGCCCTGGGGCGACCAGGACTCCGACGCCTTCGTCACCACCGTCGAAACGGCCCTCGAACGAAACCTCTCGCACAAACTGATGGCGGGCGCGGCCAAACCTAAGATTAGGAAGGTGAAGCGCGGAACGGTGCTGGTCACCCAGGGCGACAAGAGCTCGGACGTCTACCTGATCCTCGACGGTGTCTTGCGCGTCGAGGTCGACGGCGCGCGCGTGGCCGAGTACGGTCCCGGGGCGATGCTCGGCGAACGGGCGCACCTCGAAGGCGGCACGCGTACGTCCACGCTCGTCGCGGTGACGGACTGTCGCGTGGCCTCGGTGCCCGCGGAATCGCTCGACCGCGAATCACTCCAGGAGCTCTCCACCGGACACCGCCGAGAAGATTCGAACGCGGGCTGAGCCGCGTGCGGGTCACCTTCCTCGGGGTCCGAGGTTCGACACCCGCCCCGGGCGAGGAGTTCCTTCGATACGGCGGCCATACGTCGTGCGTGGCGATCGCCCACGACGGCGAGGCGCCGTCGATACTCCTCGACGCCGGCACCGGCATCCGTCGCGCCAGATCGTTGATGAACGGTCAGCCCTTCCGAGGTTCGATCCTCCTCTCGCACCTGCACTGGGACCACGTCCACGGACTGCCGTTTTGCGACGTCACCGATCGCCTCGACGCGCGCGTCACGCTCTTCGTGCCCGACCAGCTCGACGGCTCCGATCCCTTGGAGATGCTCTCGCGCGGCATGTCGCCGCCGCACTTCCCCGTGCGCGCCGACGAACTGCGCGGCGACTGGTCGTTCGTCTCGCTCTCCTCCTCGGTGCTGGAGATCGAAGGCTTCACCGTCTTGGTCGAAGAGATCCCTCACAAGGGAGGTCGCACGTACGGCTTTCGCATCAGTGACGGATCCTCGACGGTCGTCTACATGCCCGACCACTGTCCGAGCGCGCTCGGGCCGGGTCCCGACGGACTTGGGCGAGTACCACCAAGCGGCGCTGACACTGTGTCGAAGACGCGGACGTACTGATCCACGACGCACAGCTCGTGACGCGAAGAGTTGGAAGCGGAGGCCTACTTCGGACACGCCGCCGCCGAGTACGCGGTCGAACTGGCTCGTCGCGCGAACGTGCCCCGCGTCGTCCTCTTTCACCACAAGCAGAGCCGCACCGACGACGAACTCGATGCGATCGCCCGACGATTCGGCGACGAACCGGGGGTCATCGTGGCGAGTCAGTCGACGGTGCTCGAACTGTGAGCTCGGGGCCGTCGCTGGACGCCGTCGTTGTCGGATCGGGACCAAACGGCTTGGCCGCGGCGTTGACGCTCGCTCGCGCCGGACTCTCCGTCGAGGTCTTCGAAGGCGCCTCGAGCCCGGGCGGCGGCTGTCGCACCGAAGAGCTGACGCTGCCGGGATTCCGCCACGACGTGTGCTCGACGATCCAGTCGATGGTGACGCTCTCGCCGTTCTTTCGCGCGTTCCCCGACGTGCGTGACGCCGTGACGATGGTGACCCCGGAAGTCGCCCTGGCCCATCCCCTCGACGACGGACGGGCGGGCGCGGTCGCCGGATCGGTCGACAACACGGCGTCGGCGCTCGGTGTCGACGGTGCCCGGTATCGACGACTGTTCGCACCGCTCGTCGATGACGCCGACGCTCTCGCCGCGACGGTCCTCGCCCCGCTTCGTTCACCGCCGCGCAATCCGGTGACGATGGCTCGCTTCGGCCTCAACGGTCTTCCCACCGCCACGCACCTGGCCAAGCGGTTCGCCACGCCCGAAGCGAAGGCGCTCGTCGCCGGACTTTGTTCGCACTCGATGTTGCCGCTCGACGCACTGGTGACGTCGGCCTTCGGACTGTTCCTCAACGTGACCGCCCACGTCGGTGGCTGGCCCGTCGTGAAAGGCGGCAGCGGCAACCTCATCGACGCGCTGATGACGGCGATGCGTGATGAAGGCGTGACGGTGCACGTCGATCGACCGATTCGCCAACTCGGCGACCTACCGCCAGCTCGCGCGACGCTCTTCGATACGTCGGCGTGGGGACTGGTGGACATCGCCGGTGAGCGACTCAGCGCTCGCTACAAGTCGGGCGTCGCTCGTTTCCAACGCGGCCCGGGTGTCTTCAAGCTCGACTGGGCTCTGGCCGGCCCGGTGCCCTGGCGCGCGGAGTCGTGTCGACGCGCGGGGACCGTGCACGTCGGGGGCACGTTCGACGAAGTCGCCGCGTCAGAGAAAGACGTATCACGGGGCCGTCACTCGGAGCGTCCGTTCTGCATCGTCGTGCAGGCCAGCGTGGCCGACGACACGCGCGCGCCCGATGGTCAGCACACGCTGTGGGCGTACTGCCACGTGCCCAACGGCTCTGATGTCGACATGACCGAGCGCATCGAGGCGCAGATCGAACGCTTCGCTCCGGGCTTTCGCGACCTGATCCTGGTGCGCGTCGCGACGTCGACGGCCGACGGGGAGCGCCACAACCCGAACTACCTGGGCGGCGACATCACGGGCGGCGCCGGCAACCTTCGCCAGACGCTCTTTCGACCCACGGTCCGATGGAACTCGTACCGCACGGGCACGCCGGGGCTGTATCTCTGTTCGGCGTCGACCCCGCCGGGCGGCGGCGTGCACGGCATGTGTGGCTACGGGGCCGCTCGCACGGCGCTGGCCGACCTCCACGCTCGCTCTCGTTGACCCAAAGGATCGCCAAAGCCCTACTCCGAGCGAAGGACCAGACCGGCCGGCGTGGTGGCGGCTCGGCGACCGGGCCACGCGGAGGCGATGATGGCGACGACGAGCGCGCCGAATCCCACGAGGATGACGGCGGACGCCGGCACGGTCGGTTGTGGCACGGCGTTGATGTCACGGGCGAAGAGCGTCCAGAGCTCTCGGCCCAGAAGAATGCCCAGCGGTATGCCGATCACCGCGCCGATGAGTCCGTCGATGGTCGCCTGCCACGCCACCGCCGCGGCGATCATTCGTCTCGTAAACCCCAACGTCTTCATGATGGCGAGGTCGCGCCGGCGCCGTCGTACCGACGCAATAAGCGTGAGCGCCAGTGCGATCACGGCACCGGCCGCGAGACCGGTCGCGAGCAGCACTGGCGTGGCGCCGATCGAGCGATAGTCGACGATCTGTGCCGGTCGCTGGACACCGAGCACGGTCACGTAGTTGCCGAAAGCTTGCTTATCGTTGTTGAACACGGCATTGGCCTCGCGGGCGATGGCTTCGAGGTTTCGTTTGCCCGCGGCCGCACTGACGCCGGGGCGTAACCGGACGAAGACCATTTCGGGTCCGTTGAGATTGGGATCCTTGTACGCGAGCGCCTGGGCGAAGCGACGCGGTTCGACACCGTAGGGGATCAGCGCGCCGGTTCCCATCGACGTGTGCTCGGCGACGGACGTGGCGAAGCCGACGGCCGGGAACGTGGCCGTTCCCACGATCGTCAGGGGGGTCGGTGGGATGTAGATCGGCGCATTCGTCTGAGCGCCGTAGCTGACGAACACCGTCTGCCCGACTTTCTTATGGAGGAGTGCGAGCGTCTGATTGCCGAGGACGATCTCGTGGTTGTTGCGGAGTCCGTGGCCCGACAGGATCGGGGGCACGACCTTGGGCGTGATCCGAGACCTCCAACATCGGCACCGTCTGATCCGTCAAGGGTGAGGTCCGTGTAGTCGGCGCCGCTCCACTTGGCGACGTCGGGGTCATGATTCAATGCCCGCAACGTGGCCGGCGGCACGTTGTTGCTCGGATTCAACATGTAGTTCCAATTCCAGCCGTAGAGGGCCGGGCGCGAGATCAGTGTGTGGAGTCCGCTGGAGAAGGTGAGCGTCGTGGTCATGAGCGTGACCGCCAGCACCGCGCCGACGAGAATCGAACGCACCGGGCACTTCCCCTCGTCCGCGCGGTGACTCCAGGGCGAAGTGTGCGCCAACCGTCGGAGCAAGTGGAAAGCCGAGGAGTTGGAGTCGACGCACCGTTACCGATCGGCGAGGGCCGACGGACGTCGCCGCCCGGAGGCGTTGCGGCGAATTCGCGAGCGCGATGAGGACCGACGAGCCTCCGAGCACCACCAGAAGGATGAACGCGCCGAGACCGAGCACCGTCCAGTCCCACGCGAGCCCCCCGATCGGGGTAGACCGCGCGCACCGGGCCGAGCGGCGCGAGCGGCGAGAGCGCCACGGCGACGATCACCGCCAGCGCGACGCCGACGCCGACGGACCCGAAAGCACCGATCATGCTCTCGGCGAACGTGTCCGAGTGGCTGGCGCCCAGCGACTGCAGAATTCGGCGCTCGTCGTTTCCCTGTCGTAACTGTCGCGACAGCGCCTGGACCGAGAGGATCAGACACACGAGCGCGGCGATGACGCCGAAGGCGCCCAGCGCGACGGACTCCGGTTTCACCGCGAGTTCGACGGTTGACGTGACGGTCGACGCCACGTGAAACTCGTCCGTGTAGCGCGGAGGAATGACTCGCACCAGTTGCGATTCGACTCGGGCGAGGCCCCGGTCCCCGTGGCGCAGTTGGATGGCGTAGTAGACGGGATCTTCCAATCGACATCGATCGTCGCGGCCCGTTGGGTCATGGCCGGAGTCAAGAACGCGAATCCGTACGCTCGGTCCACGTCGTCTTGAACGATCTCACTGTTCATCGCGACGATGGCGGTAACCCTGGCGTGCACCGTCAAGATCGGGTCTTACCTTCGACGTGCCGAATCCCGGCAAATTAAATTGCCGAGGTGCGTAGAAGCCGATCGGCACCGTTTCTCCCACGTGGACGTTCCAAAGGCGCGCCGCTCCCGGCGTCACTTCGATCTGATTGAGGCTCTTGGGGTTCGACAGATGCCCCTGCAGTACCGAGAGCCGGTCCTGTTTGGCGAGGTAGCCGTCGAGGCTCCCGGCGAGGATGACGCTGTTGACCAGGCTGAGACGAGGTGCGCCCGACGCATTCAGAATCACTGCGTCGCCACTATCCATCGACCGTACCGCCTTGACGTCAGACAGTCGAGCGATCTGCCGGCGCGAGCGTCGTCGAACCCTTCCCGCCGTTCAACACCCCGAAAACCGACATGGTCAGCGTCGAGGGGTGCGTACTCGCGAGAAACGTGGGGTAGGACGACTGCGTACGGCGCGCGGCCGCGACCGAAGCCATCGCGAGGCCACCGGTCAGTCCGATGAGCACGATCACGCTGAGGTACACCGTCCATCGCCGCGCGAACGTCGCCCGAAATCGGTACCACGCGAACTCGTAAGTATGACTGTCTCATCAGTGGCCCGATGCCCCCCGCGGTCGACGACGGTCCATCCTTTCGTACGTCGAGGCGTCACGCCAGAATGTTGACCGCACACCGTCACGGGGTGTTAGTACCACCACACCGTGCGGGGCATTCGCTGAGGTCCGGCCGGCCAGCGGCGCCGTAAGGTGAATCCGATGATGACGCAGAGAAATGACGGAGACGACCAGCGGTGGTTGACGTCGAAGAGATCATTCGAACCGAAGATCTCACGAAGCAGTATCCGACCATGGACGTTCCCGCCGTCGACTCGCTCAACCTTAAGGTTCATCGCGGCGAGATCTTCGGGCTGTTGGGACCCAACGGCGCCGGCAAGACCACGACGGCCGGCATCTTGACCACGCGGGTCGTACCCACGTCCGGGTCCGCGTACATCTCTGGGATCGACGTGAAGAAGCACCCCGCCTTGGTGAAACAGCTCTCGGGCATCGTCTCGCAGCAGAACACCCTGGACCGCCAGCTGACCGTGTGGGAGAACCTGTACTTCCACGGTCGGCTCTTCGGCATCAACGCGAAGGACTCGCGACGGCGTTCCGACGAGCTACTCGAGCGCTTCTCGCTCTCGCGGTGGTCGAAGGCGTCGATCTACGCGCTCTCGGGCGGGATGGCGCAGCGGCTCATGGTGGCGCGGGCGATCTTCCACTACCCGGCGGTGCTCTTCATGGACGAACCGACTGCCGGGCTCGATCCGCAGAGCCGTCTCTCGCTCTGGGACCTGCTGACCGAACTCAACACCGCCGGTCAGACCGTCATGTTGACGACGCACTACATGGAAGAGGCCGATCAACTTTGTGATCGCGTGGCGATCATGGACCACGGCAAGATCCTCGCCCTCGATACGCCGGCGAACTTGAAGAAGAGCACCGGCGCCGACACCATCGTCACCATCAAGGTCTCGACGGACGCCGAGCGGTTGGCCGAGACCCTGAAGCGCGACATCGACGGCATCGTGGCGACGCGCGTCCAGGAGAACTCGCGTGATCGTCGACATGCGAAGCACCGAACGTCTGGTGCCACGACTCGTGGCGTCGGCCGAGACCGCCAACGTCGAGATTCTCGACTTGGCGGTCGCCGAACCGACGCTCGAGACGGTCTTCATCAACCTGACCGGCAAGGAGTTGCGCGAGGTATGAGCACGACCACGACCTTTGAGGTCCATCCCACGCGCAGCGTCTTTGAGGCCAGTCGCAGCGCGATGGGCGCGCTGATCTTGCGAGACCTCGTCGTGCTGTGGAAGACCAAGCGCGAGTTCGTCTTGCGCACGCTCATCCAGCCGTTCCTCCTCTGCTTCGTCTTCCTCTTCGTCTTTCCCAAGATCGGCCAGGCGGTCGGCGGCTCGAGTGCGCTCGGGGCGCGCGGATTTCGCGACGGTGCTCGTTCCCGGGGTCGTCGGCATCACCGTCATGTTCCAAGGCGTGCAGTCGATCGCTCTCACGATGGCCCAAGAGTTCGGATTCACCCGAGAGATCGAGGACCGCGTCCAGGCGCCGTGTCCCATCTGGCTCGTCGCCATCTCGAAGGTCCTCTCGGGAACGGTGCAGGGCCTCATCGCCGCGCTGATCGTCTTTCCGATCGCCTCCGTCGTGCACGCCGCCGGCGTGGAGGCGAACATCTCGCTGCACTGGCTGATCATCCTCACGTTCGTGCCGATCGCCTGCGTCGCGATGGCCGGACTCGGCCTCACGCTCGGCACGTCCTTCGAGCCGCGCAACATCGGACTGATGTTCGGCTTCGTGATCCTGCCCATCACCTTCCTGGGCGGCACCTACTATCCCTGGACCCATTTGGCGCCGGTGAAGATCGGCGGCTTTCACTGGCTGCAGACATTGGTGCTGATCAATCCGCTGGTCTACGTGAATGAGGGCATGCGCGCGGCCTTCACCGACGCCCCGCACATGCACCTCTACGTCGTCTATCCCGTGATGATCGGCTTCGGCGCCTTCTTCTTGGCCATCGGACTGCGCAACTTCCGTCGCAAGGTGCTCTCCTAGTCGTCATCGCTACGTCTCAGCTCCAAGGGGAAGGACGCCAACGGGCTATCGTGACTTCCGTTATGGTCCTCTCCGATCGCTCCATCAAAGAAGCCATCGCCCAGGGCCGGATCATCATCGATCCCTTGGGCGAGGACTGCGTGCAGCCGTCCTCGGTCGACCTCCACATCGATCAGTACTTTCGGGTGTTTCGCAACCACACCCAGCGCGTCATCGACGTGCGCGAGGCCCAAGAGGACCTCACCGAACTGATCGACGTCGGTCCGGAGTCGCCGATGATCCTGCACCCCGGTGAGTTCATGCTCGGTTCGACGACCGAGCGCATCGCCATCCCCGACGACATCGTCGGACGACTCGACGGGAAGAGTTCGCTCGGACGCCTTGGTCTCGTCATCCACTCGACCGCGGGGTTCGTGGACGCCGGTTGGGACGGACACATCACCTTGGAGCTGTCCAACGTGGCGAACCTGCCGATCACCCTCTATCCGGGCATGAAGATCGGCCAGATCAGCTTCTTCCAGATGACCACGCCGGCCGATCGCCCCTACGGCAGCGAAGGACTCGGTTCGAAGTACACCGGTCAGCGGGGCCCCACGCCGAGTCGGTACTCGGAGAACTTCAAGAAGTAGTGACCAACGACCGTGACGAGAGGACCGCAGTGCTAGCTCGCATCATCATCGGACTCGGTATCACGGTCATCTTCTTCACGATCGCCGGTCGCCGTTTCTACTGGCTCTCCAAACTGATTCGCTCCGGACAACCGGCTCCGCGTCGCTGGCAGGGGTTCCGCAAGGTCTCCGAGACCGAAGTCGTCGAGGTCGCCGGTCAGAAGAAAACTTCTCAAGTGGACCGTGCCCGGCCTGGCGCACTTCTTCACCATGTGGGGATTCACCATATTGATGACGACGATCCTCGAGGCGTACGGGTCGCTGTTCGATCGCGACTTCCACATTCCCTTGATCGGACGCGACAACTGGCTGGGCTTCACCGAGGACTTCTTCGCCACGGCGGTGTTGGTCTCGCTCGTGGTGTTCACCATCATCCGCATCAAGAACGCGCCGTCGCGTAAGGAACGCGAGTCTCGCTTCTACGGCAGCCACCTCGGCGCGGCGTGGGCCGTGCTGTTCATGATCTCGATGGTCATCATCACGCTCTTGCTGTATCGCGGCAGCGCAGATCGATACGGGACACTTCCCGTTCACTCGCAATGGCGGGTGGACGGCGATACGCACCGGGTCCCTCCGTCGCGTCAGTTCCTGTCGTTCGCGTCGTCGTGGGCGTTCGCCAGCAAGATCGTCGCCGGCTGGTTGGCGCCGCTCGGAGTAGGAGTCAACTCCGTCCTCGAGGCGGTCTTCTTGCTGCTCAACGTCTCGGTGATCGCCGGATTCCTCGTCTTCGTCTCGTACTCCAAGCACCTGCACATCTTCCTCGCCCCCATCAACGTCGGCGTGTCGCGTCGACCACGAGCCCTGGGTGGACTGGACAAGACGCCGGACATGGACATGGACAACGTCACCGAGGACACGGTCTTCGGCGCGGGCAAGATGGAGGACTTCACCTGGAAGCAGATGCTGGACTTCTCCACCTGCACCGAGTGCGGACGCTGTCAGTCGGTCTGCCCGGCGTGGACGACCGGCAAGCCCCTCAGTCCGAAGCTGCTCATCATGGGGCTGCGCGACAACATGTTCGCCTCGGCCGATCGGCTGCTTTCCGGAGGGTCCAACGCCGACGTGGCGACGCTCGTGCCGACCACGATCGATCCGGACGTCCTGTGGTCGTGCACCACGTGCGGCAGCTGCGTCGAGCAGTGCCCGGTCGACATCGAGCACGTCGACGCCATCATCGACATGCGCCGCTACGAGGTGATGATGGAGTCGCGCTTCCCGACCGAGGCCGCGCTGCTGCTGCGCAACATGGAGAATCAGGGCGACCCGTGGGGGCTGGGCTCGTCCCAGCGCACCAAGTGGCTGGACGCGCTGGACTTCGAAGTGCCGATCATCGACGGTCCGATCCCCGAGGACATCGAGTACCTCTACTGGGTCGGCTGCGCCGGATCGCTCGACGAGCGCGGTCGCAAGCAGGCGATCTCCACCGCGCGCATGTTGCACCGCGCCGGCGTGCGCTTCGGCGTCCTCGGCCCCCGCGAGTCCTGCACCGGTGACCCGGCGCGACGGATGGGCAACGAGTACCTCTTCCAGGAGATGGCCAAGGTCAACATCGCCACGCTGCACGACGTCGGCGCAAAGAAGATCGTCGCGAGCTGCCCGCACTGCTTCAACACGATGAAGAACGAGTACCCCGGTCTGGGCGGCGACTTCGAGATGATCCACCACGCGCAGTTGCTGAGCCATCTCGTCGCCACCGGCAAACTCGTGCCCGGCGTCGGCTACGAGGGCACCGTGACGTATCACGACCCGTGCTACCTGGGTCGCCACAACCGGGTCTTCGACGAACCGCGCGACGTGCTCGACGCGATACCGGGCGTGAGGACCGTCGAGATGGGACGGTGCCGCGAGAGGGGCTTCTGCTGCGGGGCCGGTGGCGCGCGCATGTGGATGGAAGAGACCATCGGCAAACGCGTGAACATGGAGCGCACCAACGAGGCGCTCGACACCGGCGCCGACATCATCTCCACGGCCTGTCCCTTCTGCATGATCATGCTCGACGACGCCGTGAAGGCCAACGGCCGCGACGAAGAGGTGACCGGTGATGGACATCTCCCAGGTCTTCGAGCGCTCTCTGCAAACCTGAGAGTTCTCTCAATCGTCACTCAGTTAACACGGACGAAACCCATTGCTAACGGTTACGAAATCCTCGATTGGGACACTGGTGCCATCAACTTGAGGTCAGCGTCGCCCTCTCCTAGTAATCCGAGGAGTGGACGTGCTCGAAGCCGTGAACATCCCGTATCCCCATTGGCTGAATCCGGCCGACAATACCTGGCAGCTCACCGCCGCCACGTTGGTCGGTCTGATGAGCCTGCCGGGTCTGGCCGTCCTCTACGGCGGGCTGGTGCGAAAGAAGTGGATCGTCAACACGATGTTGATGGTCTTCTCGGGCTTCTCCATCACGCTGATCGTCTGGATGCTCTGGGGCTACAACCTGGCCTTCGGACCGATCTCGCACTTCGGCGCGACGGGGTCGTTCTGGAGCGGGTTCATCGGTCACTTCACGCCGCTGGCGACCGCGAGTTCCGAACAGGGACAGGCCGTCTCGGGCGCGAATACCCTGATCCCCTTCCACTTCCCGACCGCGACGCTGGCCTACTTCCAGTTCGTCTTCGCGGCCATCACGCCGCTGTTGTTCGTCGGCGCGTTCGTGGGGCGACTCAAGTTCAAGGCCTGGCTCTTGATCGTGCCGCTGTGGATCACCGGGGTCTACTGCATCAACGCCTGTCTCTTGTGGGGCGGCGGCTTCTTCGCCCAGAAGGGCGCCGTCGACTACTCCGGGGGCTACGTCATCCACCTCTCGGCCGGCGTGGCGGCCTTCGTGGGCGCGGCGATCCTCGGTCCGCGTCGCTGGCAGGACCGCGAGAACGCCTTCCCCAGCAACCTGATGATGGTGGCCGTCGGAGCGGGCATCATCTGGCTCGGCTGGAACGGCTTCAACGGTGGCGACCCTTTCTACGCCGGGGCCGACGCGGCCTCAGCGGTGCTCAACACCAACGTCGCCACCGCCGTCGGGGTGATCACCTGGTTGCTCTGGGACATGTTCCTCTCCAAGCAGAAGAAGCCGACGTTCCTGGGCGCCATCAACGGCATGCTCTGCGGACTGGTCGCGATCACGCCGAGCGCCGGTTTCGTGAACGGCACGGGCGCGATCTTCGTGGGACTGATCTCGTCCACCATCGTGTGGTTCGCCTGGAACTACCTCTCCAAGGTCCGTCCCTTCTCCAAGGTCGACGACGCTTTGGGCGTGGTCTACACCCACGGCATCGCCGGTCTGGTCGGAGGCCTTTTGGTCGGCTTCCTCGCCGACCCGTCGATGACCGAGTACGGCGTCTCGGGCAAGCACTACAAGGGACCGGGCGGGTTCTCCGTCGACGGCTGGTTCTACGGCCATCGTTGGCATCAGCTCTGGGAACAGTTCCTGGCCGCTGTCTGGATCATCTGTTGGACGGCCACGGCGACCGCGATCATCTTCTACTTTGTGAAGTGGGTCCTCGGTGGACTGCGGGAGGACGACGAGACGCTGCGAATCGGCGACGTCGCGATCCACGAAGAAGAGGCCTACCCGGAGCCGACCTTCGGTGAGCCCATCGACTCACCCAGCCACCTGCACCCCGACAACGTCTAAGGAGAGACCATGAAGCTAGTCACCGCGGTCGTCAAGCCCTTCAAGCTCGACGAGGTGAAGACCGCCGTCAAGGACGTCGGCATCACCGGCATGACCGTCGCGCAGGCCCGAGGTTTCGGTCACGCCGGGGGTCACATCGAGATCTACCGGGGCAAGGAGTACGAGTTCGACTTCGTCGACAAGATCCGCGTCGAGATCATCTGCACCGACGAACTCGTCGACAAGCTGATCGACGCGATCGTCTCGGCGGCGCGCACCGACACCATCGGTGACGGCGTGGCCTGGGTCACCGACATCGAGCACGTGGTGCGGATCCGCACCAACGAACGTGGTCCCGCGGCGCTGTAGCTAGCCGGCCTGGCGCGCGACGGCGTCGGCCGCCGCGGCGGCGGCCGCGGGGTCACCCAGGTACTCGGCCGCGAGGATGTTGAGTCCGTCGTCCAGCGTGACGCGATAGGGGATGCCCGTCGGGATCTCGAGTTCGGCGATCTCGTCTTCGGGGATGTTCTGCAGGACCATGCGCAGCGCCCGGATCGAGTTGCCGTGCGCGACGACGATCACCGCGCCACCGCGCACGGCCTCGGAGCGCAGGTCCTCGACGATCACGTCGGCGAAGTACGGCGTCACCCGCGCGACGACGTCCTTCAGACACTCGGTCGCCGGGATGAACTCGGCCGGCACGTCGCGATACCGCGGGTCACTGAGGCTGCTGCGGGGATCGCCCTCGGGGAGCGGCGGCGGCGGGACGTCGTAGGAGCGGCGCCAGAGCTTGACCTGGTCGAGACCGAACTGGTCGGCGGTCTCCTTCTTGTCCTTGCCGGTGAGATCGCCGTAGTGGCGCTCGTTGAGTCGCCAGTTGCGCCGCACCGGCAGCCAGGAGCGACCGGCGGCGTGCAAGTGCGATCTCGGCCGTGCGAATGGCCCGGGTGAGGACCGAGGTGTGCAGGACCCGCAGGTCCAGGTCGCGCTCCTGGGCCAGGAGTTCGCCGGCGCCCCGGGCCTCGGACTCACCCTGGGCCGTCAGGTCGACGTCGGTCCAGCCGGTGAAGAGATTGAGCTCGTTCCAGGTCGATTGGCCGTGGCGCAGGAGAATAAGGTCAGGCACGCGCACCAGCGTACCTCGGGCGTTCACGGCGCCTCACGGCAGTATTCTGGCCCTGTGAACCCAGTCATTCATGGAGTTTTCGTAAAAGTAGCATAAGACCTATATATTTTCTTGACAAGATGAGACTCAACTCTGTACACTGGTTGTAGTGAGTTCTGACTCTCCGGATGGGCCGGGGAGGACGACAGCGAATCAAGGAGATTTTCATGGCAAAGGCAGTCGGCATCGACCTGGGAACGACCAACTCGGTCGTCAGTGTCCTAGAGGCGGGCGAGCCCGTCGTCATCCCCAACGCCGAAGGTGGACGCACGACCCCGTCGGTCGTCGGCTTCTCGAAGACCGGCGAGGTGCTGGTCGGTGAGGTGGCCAAGCGTCAGGCGATCACCAACCCCGAGCGCACCATCCGATCGGTGAAGCGCCACATGGGCGAGAACTGGTCCGTCGACATCGACGGCACGAAGTACACCGCCCAGGAGATCTCGGCGCGCATCTTGCAAAAGCTGAAGCGCGACGCCGAGGCCTACCTCGGTGACAGCGTCACCCAGGCGGTCATCACCGTGCCGGCGTACTTCAACGACGCCCAGCGCACCGCGACCAAAGAGGCCGGCCAGATCGCCGGACTCGAGGTGCTGCGCATCGTGAACGAGCCGACCGCCGCCGCGCTGGCCTACGGCCTCGACAAGGGGGGCCAGGAGCAGACGGTGTTGGTCTTCGACCTCGGTGGCGGGACCTTCGACGTGTCGGTCCTCGACATCGCCGACGGCGTCTTCGAAGTGAAGTCGACCCACGGCGACACCCACCTCGGTGGTGACGACTGGGACGACGCCGTCATGGAGTGGCTCATCAAGACCTTCAAGGACACCGAAGGCGTCGACCTCTCGGCCGACAAGATGGCCGTGCAGCGCCTGAAGGAGGCCGCGGAGAAGGCCAAGATCGAGCTCTCGGCCGTCCAGGACACGACCGTCAACCTGCCGTTCATCACGGCGACGGCCGACGGCCCCAAGCACCTCGACATCAAGCTGAGCCGCGCCAAGTTCAACGAACTGACCTCGCACCTGGTCGATCGCTGCCGCAAGCCCTTCGACCAGGCCATCAAGGACGCCGGACTGACTCTCGACAAGATCAACCACGTCATCATGGTCGGTGGATCGACGCGGATCCCGGCCGTCCAGGAGCTGGTCACCAAGGTGACCGGCAAGGAGCCCAACAAGAGCGTGAACCCGGACGAGGTGGTGGCCATCGGCGCCGCCGTCCAGGCCGGCGTCTTGAAGGGCGACGTGAAGGACATCCTCTTGCTCGACGTGACCCCGCTGTCGCTCGGCATCGAGACCAAGGGTGGCGTCATGACCAAGATCATCGACCGCAACACCACCATCCCCACCAAGAAGTCCCAGACCTTCACCACGGCCGACGACAATCAGCCCTCGGTCGAGGTGCACGTCCTGCAGGGCGAGCGCGAGATGGCGTCCTACAACCAGACGCTGGGCAAGTTCCAGCTCGTCGGCATCCCGCCGGCGCCGCGCGGCATGCCCCAGATCGAAGTCACCTTCGACATCGACGCCAACGGCATCGTGCACGTCTCGGCCAAGGACCAGGCGACCGGGGCGACCCAGTCGATGACCATCACCGGCGGCTCCTCGCTCTCCAAGGAAGAGATCGACCGCATGGTGCGCGACGCCGAGGCCCACGCCGAGGACGACCGTCAGCGACGGGCCGAGGCCGAGATCCGCAACAACGCCGACGGACTGGTGTACCAGACCGAGAAGCTGCTGAAGGACCAGGCCGAGAAGTTCCAGGGCACCGAGCGCGACGACGTCGAGGCCGCGCTTGGCCGCGTTGAAAGAGGCGCTGGGTGGTACCGACATCGAGGCGATCAAGGACGCGACCGAGAAGCTGCTCACCACGAGCCAGGGATTCAGTCAGCGTCTGTACGAAGAGGCCGCCAAGGCGAACGCCGGCGAGCCGTCGGCCCCGCAAGGTAACGACGACGACATCGTCGACGCCGAAATCGTTGACTAACCATGAGCGACGAAGTGGTGGAGAACGACACCGTGACGGCCGACGAGCGCCGTCACGGAGGTCGTGGACGAACGATCCGACGTCGAGCGCGAGCGCGACGAGTACCTCGACGCGCTCCAGCGTCTGCAGGCCGACTTCGAGAACTACCGAAAGCGCGTGGCGCGTTCATCGATGGACGCCGCCGACCGCGCGGCCGGCGAAGTCGTGGTGAAGATGCTGCCCGTCCTCGACGCCTTCGACCTCGCCGCCGCGCACTTTTCGAGCGCACCCTCCGAAGAGGCCGAGGCGTTGGATCAGGCCCGGGGGCTCTTGCTCGACGCCCTGTCGCGAAGAGGGACTGGAACGCATCGACGCCGTCGGCGTCGAGTTCGATCCCCAGGTGCACGACGCGGTCGCGCACGTCGAGGGCGAGGACGGTCCCGTGGTCGACCAGGTGTTGCGCGCCGGGTACCGGTGGAAGGGTGCGGTACTGCGTCCAGCGATGGTGAAAGTTCGGGGCTGACTCGATGGTCGAACGCGAGTGGTTCGATAAGGACTACTACAAGGTTCTCGGACTGACGTCGAGCGCGACCGAAAAAGAGATCACGCGCGCCTATCGCAAGCTGGCCAAGTCGTCGCACCCCGACACCAACCCCGGCTCCGAGGAGAAGTTCAAAGAGGTCTCGGTCGCCTACGACGTGCTCGGCGACAAAGAGAAGCGCAAGGAGTACGACGAGGTTCGACGCCTCGGACCGGCCGCAGCCGGCTTTGGCGATCAAGGCGGTCCGGGTGCCGGCGGCTTCAACTTCCAGACCGGCGACTTCGGCGATCTGGGCGACCTCTTCGGCGGACTCTTCGGCGGCGGTCGTCGTCAGCGCGCCCAACGCGGCGCGGACTTAGAGACCGCTCTGCACCTGGGATTTCGCGACGCCGTGGTGGGCGTGACGACCTCGGTCAACCTGCCGAGCAACGAGGCGTGCCACACCTGCAAGGGGAGTGGCGCCGCGCCGGGCACGGGCTTCGTCACCTGCGAGCGCTGCGGCGGTCGAGGGGTGCTCAACGACGACCAGGGACCGTTCGCGATGTCCAGCGTCTGCCCTGTCTGCCAGGGTCGAGGCGGGCGCATCGTGACGCCCTGTCCGACGTGTCACGGCACGGGCCGTGAGCCGTCCTCGCGCAAGGTGAACGTGCGCATTCCCGCCGGCGTGAACGACGGACAACGAATCAAGATCAAGGGCAAGGGCAATCCCGGCACCCAGGGCGGGCCCGCCGGGCGACCTCTTCGTCGACGTCCACGTGTCGCCCGACGCCCGCTTCGATCGACGCGGTCGCAACGTGACGACGACGGTGAACGTCCCGCTCACCGCGGCGATGCTCGGCACCACGGTCGAGGTTCCGACACTGGATGAACCGGTCACCCTCAAGGTCCCCGCCGGGACACAGCCGTCGACGACCATGCGCGTGCGCGGACGTGGTGTGCCGGCCAGTGGCAAGAACGCCGCCGGGGACCTCTTGGTCACCGTGAACGTCGACGATCCCCAAGAAGTTGAACAAGGAACAGAAGCTGGCCGGTCGAGAAGTTGGCCGTCACTTTGAAAGAAGGAGTAGCCAGTGACTGAGCGTCAACAGCAACACGCGGTGTACGTGATCTCGGTGTTCGCCGAGTTGGCGGGCGTTCACCCTCAGACGCTTCGCAACTACGAGCGCAGCGGTCTCTTGAACCCGCAACGAACGAGCGGTGGTTCGCGGCGCTTCTCCGACGAGGACCTCACGGCCCTTCGACGAATTCAAGAGTTGACCAACGAAGGCGTCAACCTCGAGGGCGTGAAGAAGATCCTCCGTCTCGAAGTCGAACTCGCCGAGGCGCGCGCACGACTGGCGGCCACGCTCGACCAGGCCCGTTCGAACGTAGAGGACGCGCACCGTCAGCACCGCCGAGACCTCGTCCCGGTACAGAACACGATCGCCGAGTTCATTGAGGCGCGACGGCGACTCCGAGAGGGTTAATCGGTCGTCGACGCCGGCGTCCGTGGAGGCCGAAGCGGCGTTCTTCGTCAACTAGGCTCGTTGTGCAACGAGGCCGACTCGGAGGAGCCCAGTGCCCGCAACGGTGGTCGTCGGAACCCAGTGGGGCGACGAAGGTAAGGGGAAGTTGACCGACCTCATGTCTCGTGACATGGATATGGCCGTGCGCTACCAAGGCGGCCATAACGCCGGTCACCGCATCGTCGTCAACGGCGAAGCGTTCGCCCTCCAGCTCGTTCCTTCGGGCGTGCTGTATCCGACGATTACGCCGGTCATCGGCAACGGCGTGGTGGTGGACCCCGCGGTCCTGCTCGCCGAACTGGACTCGTTGAGTGCCAAGAACGTCGACGTCTCCCGGGTGATCGTGTCGGGCAACGCCCACCTGATAATGCCCTACCATCAGGAGTTGGATCGTCTTACCGAACGGTTCCTCGGCAAGAACGCGCTCGGTACCACCAAGCGCGGTATCGGCCCCGCCTACGCCGACAAGTCCTCGCGCGTCGGGCTTCGCGTCCAGGACCTGTTGGACGCGAAGATCTTTCGCCAGAAGCTCGACGTCGTCCTGCACGAGAAGAATCTGATCCTCACCAAGATCTACAACCGACCCGCGATACCGGCGAAGACGATCGCCGAGAAGTACCTCGACGAGTACGCCCCCCGTCTCGCGCCGATGATCGGCGACACCGTCTCCCTCGTGCACGACGCACTCGATCGCGGCGAACGAATACTGCTCGAAGGCGCGCAGGCGACGTTCCTCGACCTCGACCACGGCACCTATCCCTTCGTCACGTCGTCGAACCCCGTGGCCGGCGGCGCCTGCACCGGATCGGGTCTCGGCCCGCGCGACATCACCAGCATCGTCGGCATCGCCAAGGCCTACGTGACGCGCGTCGGCGCCGGACCGTTCCCGACCGAGGTCGATGGTGAGATCGGAGAGCTGCTGGTTGATCGCGGTCACGAGTTCGGCACGAACACGGGGCGCCGTCGACGCGTCGGCTGGTTCGACGCCGTCATGGCTCGCCAGGCGTCGCGGTTGAACTCGCTCACCGAGATCGCGCTCACCAAGCTCGACGTCCTCGACACGTTCGACGAGATCAAGGTCTGTGTCGCCTACGAAGCCAACGGCGTGCGCTACGACTATCCGCCGTATCACCAATCGGTGCTGCACGAGGTGACGCCGGTCTACGAAGTACTGCCCGGCTGGAACGTCGACATCACCAATTCGACCGAGTACGCGCATCTCCCGGACGCGGCCCAGCGTTACGTCAAGTTCTTGGAAGAGACCACGGGCGTCACCATCTCGGTGGTGGGGGTCGGCCCGGGCCGCGAGCAGTTCGTTCGACCCGCGTGAGACGCTGCGTCGTCATCGGCTCGGGCGCGCGCGAGCACGCGTTGGCGTGGGCGCTCGCGAAGAGCGCGGACGTCGTGGTCACTCCCGGCAACCCGGGCATCGCGGCCCACGGTATCGCGTGCGTCGACACCCCGTCGACCGAACTCGACGCCGAACTCTTCGTCATCGGTCCCGACCAACCGGTGGTCGACGGTCTCGCCGACGTGTTGCGCGCGCAGGGCAAGACCGTGGTCGGTCCCGGCGCCGACGGCGCTCGCCTCGAGGGCTCCAAGGCGTATCTGAAGGAGTTCCTCGCCAGTGCCAACGTGCCCACCGCCGCGTACGGCGTGTTCGACGACGAGGACGAGGCGTTGGCCTTCCTCGCGACGATGTCGCCGCCGTACGTGATCAAGACCGACGGACTGGCGGCCGGCAAGGGCGTGTTGGTCACCAGCGACCTCGACGAGGCGACGAACGACGTTCGCGAGAAACTGAGCGGGCGCGCCTTCGGCGGCGCCGGTCGCACCGTGGTGATCGAAGAGGGCCTGGACGGACCGGAGTGTTCGTTGATGGTGCTCTGCGACGGCGGTCACGTGACGACCCTCGTTCCCTCGCAGGACTTCAAGCGGGTCGGGGACGGCGATACCGGCGCCAATACCGGGGGAATGGGCGCCTACGCGCCCATGGACGCCTTGTCGACGAGTCAGATCGACGACATCATGGAGCGCATCGTGGCGCCCACCGTCGCCGAACTGCAGCGCCGCTCCATCGACTACCGCGGCGTCCTCTACGCCGGGATCATGTTGACGTCGAAGGGTCCGATGATCCTCGAGTACAACGCCCGATTCGGCGACCCCGAGACCCAGGCTCTCGTCCCCCTCTACGGCGACGACCTCTTCGACCTCCTGCTGAGCGTCGGTGAGGGCCGTCTCAAGACCTCGTCGCCAGTCGTGACCGGTGCCGCGGTCACGGTCATCCTCGCGTCGCACGGCTACCCGCAGTCCGCCCGCCGGGGCGACGTCATCACGGGCCTCGCCGAGGACGGACAGCTGGCGCAGTCCGTGGAGGGCGTCACGGTCTTTCACGCCGGCACCGCGATCGACGACGGAGGGCGATTCGTCACCGCGGGCGGGCGGGTGGTCGCGGTGACCGGGGTAGCGGCGTCCGTCGCCGAGGCGCGACGTCGCGCCTACGAAGGTGCGTCGCTCATAACCTTTGAAGGGAGGGTGATGCGCAGTGACATCGCCCTCGCCGTGGTCTAGAGGAGATCGATGATTCCGAGGTATGCCCCCGAGGACGTGGCCGAACTCTTCAGCGACGAACATCGATTCGACACAATGCTGGAAGTGGAACTCCTCGCCGCCGAGGGCCTCGCGGAACGTGGCGTGGTGCCGCACGCCGACGTCGCGACGTTGCGTCAGCGCCGACCGGTCGTCGACGCCGAGTTCGTGGCCGAGGTCGACGAACGCGAACGAGTCACCAATCACGACACCGCGGCCTTCGTGGACGTGGTGCAGTCGCGCATCGGGATGCCCGAAGGTGCGTGGATCCACTACGGGTTGACCTCGTCGGACGTCGTCGACACCGCGCTCTGTTCGAACCTCACCCAAGCGATGGACATCGTGATCACCGAGGCCACCGCGCTGCGCGACGCCCTCACTCGACGGGCCATCGACTCCATTGACCTTCCGGTGACCGGACGCACGCACGGCATGTACGCCGAGCCGACGACCTTCGGTGCGAAGTTCGCTCTGTTCGCGTTGCAGGTGGAGCGCGACGTCGAACGCGCGCGCCACGCGCGGACCTCCATCGCGGTCGGCAAGCTGTCCGGCGCGGTGGGCACGTTCTCCAACATCGATCCGGCCGTGGAGGAGTTCGTCTGTTCGCGACTCGGACTGGTGGCGGTTCCCGCGACGCAGGTGATCGCGCGCGACCGACACGCCGAGGTGCTGTACGCGTGCGCGTCACTCGGGACGGCCATCGAATCGTTTGCGCTCGAGGTGCGCCACCTCGCTCGCAGTGAGGTCGGGGAGGTCGAAGAGCCCTTCGCCGTCGGCCAAAAGGGTTCGTCGGTCGATGCCGCACAAGCGCAACCCGGTCCTCTCCGAACGCCTTTGCGGACTCAGTCGGGTGCTGCGGGGCTATCTGCAGTCGGGGCTGGAGGACGTGGCCCTCTGGCACGAGCGTGACATCTCGCACTCGAGCGTCGAGCGCGTGGTCTTGCCGGACGCGCTGGCGCTCACGGTGTACATGTTGCGCAAGGCCACCGGTCTCGCCGACGGTCTCGTCCTGCACCCGGAACGGGCACTGGAGAATCTCACGACCGGTTCACTCGGCCTGGTCTTCTCCCAATCGGTCCTTCTGGCGATGGTTGATTCGGGCATGTCGCGTGACGACGCCTACCGCGTCGTGCAGTCCGCGGCCTTCCGCGCCCTCGATGAGCGTCGTAACTTTCGCGACGTCATCGAGTGCGACGACGAGGTGACGCTGAGCGACGAGGCCCTGGCGAAGGCCTTCGACACTGACCGATTGCTCGAGCACCGCGGTCGATTCCTCGACGCCCTGTGGTGGCGCACGTGAGCGACCTCGGCCTCACGCCGCTTTACTCCGGGAAGGTCCGCGACCTCTTCGAGGTCGACGCGCATCACCTCTTAATGGTCGCCTCGGATCGGCTCAGCGCCTTCGACGTGGTGATGAACGAGGCGATTCCCCAGAAAGGTCGCGTCCTCACCGGGATCACCAACTTCTGGATTCAAGAGTTCGGCGACACCGTGGCGTCTTCGCTGGTGAGCTGCGATCCGGCCGTCATCGAGACCTCGGTACCGGGGTTCCTGGGACAGACGCAGTGGCACGGTCGAGCGATGCTCGTGCGAAGAGCCGAGATGATGCCCCTCGAGTGCATCGTGCGAGGCCGACTGGCCGGGTCGGCCTATGACGAATACGTCGCACGAGGGACGGTGCACGAGATGATCGTCGCCCCCGGACTGCAACTCACCGACCCCTTTCCCGAGCCGATGTTCACGCCGTCGATCAAGGCCGCGTCGGGTCACGACGTGAACATCAGCGTCGAACGCGCCGCCCTGTTGGAGGGCGCCGATCGCGTGCACCGCGCCCAGACGCTGTGCGTCGACCTTTTCTCGCGCGCCGCCGCCGCGCTGGCCACCAAGGGGCTGATACTCGCCGACACGAAGTTCGAACTCGGCGTCGTCGACGGCGAGCTGGTTCTCTGCGACGAGGTGATCACCCCCGACTCGTCGCGGATCTGGCCGAGCCGACGAAGTCCGCTCCGGTGAGACGCCACCGTCGTTCGACAAGCAGCCCTTTCGTGATTGGCTCACCGCGCAGTCGTGGGATCGCACGCCGCCGCCGCCGGCGGTTTCCGCCGACGTCGTGGCGACGACCGCGGCTCGCTACGTCGACGCGTACGAACGCGTGACCGGTCACTCGATCGACGACTGGTACGGTGCTGGCCAATGAACTACTTCGTCATCGTCGACGTGACGTTGCGCAAGGGCATCCGGATCCCGAAGGCTCGACCATCGAACGCGCCTTGCCCGCCCTCGGATTCACCGGCATGATCCAACGTCCACGCCGGCAAGTCGTTCCGCTTCGACGTGGAAGCGGAGAGCGAAGCCGCCGCGCTCGAGAAGGCGACGGCGCTCGCCGTGCGACTCCTCTCCAATCCAGTGATCGAAGACGCGTCGGCCCGGATCGGCGAGCGATGACCACGCGTCGCATCGGCGTCGTCGTCTTCCCCGGCTCCAACTGTGAGTACGACGCCGCCGCGGCCGTGACGCGACTGGGAGACGAGGCCGAATTCGTATGGCACACGCGCACCGACCTGGAGGGCATCGACGGCGTCATCCTCCCCGGAGGATTCGCCCACGGCGACTATCTGCGACCAGGGGCGCTGGCGAGGTTCTCACCGGTGATGGGAGCGGTGGAGCGTTTCGCCGCCGCCGGTGGCCCGGTGCTCGGCATCTGCAACGGTTTCCAGGTCCTGGTAGAGGCCGGTCTGTTGCCCGGGGCCCTGCAAAAGAACCGCGGCCTGACCTTTCTCTGCCAACCGACGACGATCGTCGTCGCCTCGACGTCATCGGTGCTGACTCGCGGCGCGACGATCGGTCAGGAGCTCGTCGTGCCCATCAATCACTTCTCGGGCTCGTACACCTGTGACGACGAGACCCACGACGAACTCGTGCGCAACGGTCAGATCGTGCTGCGCTACAAGGACAATCCCAACGGGTCGCGCGACGATATCGCCGGCGTCGCGAACCGCAGCGGCAACGTCGTCGGTCTCATGCCGCATCCGGAGCGCGCGATGTCGACGCTGCTCGGCAGCGCCGACGGCCGGGTGCTCTTCGAAAGCTTCCTGGGCGTGACGGTCCGGCCGTTCGTCCTCGCGCATTGAGGCTCGTGTCGAGCCCCGTAGGGTGGTGGGGTGAGTAGCCCCGCGCCCCTTCACCGTGCGCTCGGGCTCACCGACGCCGAGCTCGACAACATCCGTGAAGTGCTTGGTCGCGAGCCCAATCCACTCGAACTGGCCCTCTACGGCGTGATGTGGAGCGAGCACTGTTCCTATAAGTCGTCGCGCATCCACCTACGCCGGCTGCCGACCGAGGCGCCGCACGTGCTCGTCGGGCCGGGGGAGAACGCCGGCGTCATCGACGCGGGCGACGGCATCGCCGTGGCGATTCGGATCGAGAGTCACAACCACCCCTCGGCCATCGAGCCCTACCAGGGAGCGGCGACCGGAGTAGGCGGCATCCTGCGCGACGTCTTCACGATGGGGGCGCGCCCGCTGGCGGTGATGGATCCGCTGTTCTTCGGCGAGTTGAACGACGCGCGTCAGCGCTGGCTGGTCGAGGGCGTGGTGTCGGGCATCTCGGGCTACGGCAACTCGGTCGGCGTGCCCACGATCGGCGGCGAGCTGACCTTTGACGACTGCTACGCCTCGAATCCCCTCGTGAATGTGCTTGTGCTGCGGCGCGCTGCCCACCGAACGGCTCGTCCTCGGGGTGGCCTCGGGCGTCGGCAACCTCGCGGTCTTGCTCGGATCCTCGACGGGCCGTGACGGGATCGGCGGCGTCTCGGTACTCGCCTCGGCCGGATTCGACGGCGCCGACGGCGCCGAGTCGCTCGACGACGCCAAGCGACCGAGCGTGCAGGTCGGCGACCCCTACGAGGAGAAGCGACTCATCGAGGCCTGCCTGGCGCTGCTCGACGATGGACTGGTCGTGGGCATCCAGGACCTCGGGGGCGCGGGCATCGTCTGTGCCACGAGCGAGACCGCGGCGCGCGGCGGCGTGGGAATGGACGTCGACGTGACGGCGATCCCGCTTCGAGAGGCGGGGATGGCGCCTTACGAGATCATGACGTCCGAGAGTCAGGAGCGGATGCTGGCGATCATCACGCCCGAGAACTGGGAGGCGGTGGCGGCGCTGTGCGCCAAGTGGGAGGTTCGCGCGACGATCGTCGGCCACGTCGTGGAACCGTCGCTCGACGACGCACGGTCGCGCCGTCGGCATGTTGCGCGTGCGCCAGGGCTTCGACGGTGAGGTCCTCGCCGAGGTGCCGGCGCGTTCGTTGGCCGACGAGGCACCGCTGTACGACCGACCGATGTCGCGACCAGTGGACCTCGACGCCGTCATCGCCGACGATCCAACCGACGACGAACCGGTCGGTTCGCCGAACGACGACCTGTTGGACCTTTTGGTCGACCCGGCGTGGGTCTATCGCCAGTACGACTCGCAGCTCTTCTTGAATACCGTCGTCGGGCCGGGCCGCGACGCCGCGCTGCTGCGCCTCGCCGGACCGGGTCTGCCGGTGTCCGAGCGCGGCATCGCGCTGTCGACCGACTCCAACCCGCGCTGGTGCGCGCTCGATCCGCGCGCCGGCACCGCCTTGACGGTGGCCGAGAGCGTGGCCAACCTGGCCTGCGTCGGAGCGACCGCCAAGGCCGTCGTGAACTGTCTGAACTTCGGCAACCCCGAACACCCCGAGGTGATGTGGCAGCTCTCCGAGTCGATCGACGGGATGACCGAGGCCTGCCTGCGGACTGGGACTGCCCGTCATCGGTGGCAACGTCTCGCTCTACAACGAGAGCGGCGGACGCGACATCGATCCGACGCCCGTCGTCGGGCTCTTGGGCGTCATCGACTCCCTCGTCGCGCCGCCGCCCGGTTGGGGCTGGCAGCGAAGGCGACGACGTCGTGCTCGTGGGCACCCGTCACGCGAACTCGCACTACCGCTTCCCGCTCGGGGGCACGCGGTGGGCGACCCGACGAGGTCGTCGCGGCGGTCACGTGCCGCACTTCGACGCCGAGACGCTCGCCGCCGCGATCGACTTCGTGGTCGGTGAAGTGGCGCCGATCTGCGCCGGGCAGTCCAGCGACGTCACGGCCGTGCACGACGTGGGTGGCGGCGGGCTCGCGGTCGCGCTGGCCGAGATGGTCGCCGTGACGGCGCTCGGCGCCGAGATCGACGAACTCGAGGGCCACGCCGAACTGTTCGCGGAGTTCCCGGGTCGCTTCGTCATGGCCACCAGCGACGTCGCGGCCTTCATCGCCCGGGCCGAGCTGGCCGGTGTGCCGGTGCTGCGACTGGGGACCGTGGGTGGCGAGCGACCTGCGGATCGGATCGATGTCATCGACTCTCGGTCGACGACGTCGCGTCGCGCCGTCGCGGCGCGCTCGAGGACTCGCTGGCCGCGGTCGGTCTAGCGCGCCGCCTTCAGTTCGTCGAGCACCTCGTCGGGAACGCGCAGGTCACCCGTTCGCCCGAAGCCGAGCAGCACGTCGGTCTTGTAGGTGCCGTGGTAGTCGGATCCGCCGGTCGGGATCATCCCGGCGTCCCGGGTGAGCTTCACCATGAGGGCGCGAATCCCGGCGCTGGTGCCGCCGTAGTAGGCCTCCACGCCCGCGAATCCACGTTCGCGCAGCGACGCCATCACGCGGGGCATGGTCGTCTCGATCGACGTCGGGTTGATCTCGTCCACGTAGTTGACCAGGGGGTGGGCGATGGAAAAGACGGTGCCCGAACCCTGGGCGGCGTCCACGAACTCCTCGATGGGCATGCTCGTCTTGGAGACGTAGGCCGCTTCCGTCGGTACCGAGCCAGTCGACGAAGATTCGATTCCAGGTGTCCTCGTTCTGCTCGCCCACCAGTTCGGGGTGGAGGTCGATCATGGCCCGCGCGAAGTGCGGACGGCCGATGGAGTCGAGGTTGCCGGTCATCTCGGTCAAATAGGCCAGCGTGAGGTCCTCGAAACCCTTCTCTTGGAGCAGCGTCACCAGGGTCGTGGTTGCGACGGTCGCGGTCGTGGCGCAGTGCCGCCAGTTTCTGCTGCAGGGGGTGCTCGGCGTCCAGGGGCAAGAAGTAGGCGAGGACGTGGACGTTGCGCGGCGTGGCGACGCCGTCGCGCACCCGCGGGAACTCCGTGTCGCGTAGCGAGACCTCCACGCCGGTCACCGAGCTCGAGGCCGAGCCGCGCGCAGGCGGCCGACATTTCGTCGTGACTGAGCGTCGTGTCGTGGTCCGTCAGGGCGATCGCCGATATACCCAGATGGTGTGCCTTTTCGGCCAGCTGCGTGGGCGTGTCCGATCCGTCGGAGAACGGTCGAGTGGGTGTGAAGATCAAGCACCCCGAAAGCGTACTTAGGTCCGATAGGGGTGGTCTGTTGTGCGACAATATCTCAGTGCCTTCTGAGATGAAAATCCGAACCGGAGAGGGCGCGTGAAAGAAGCCTGCGGCGTCGTCGGGATCGTCGCCCCCGGTCGCAGCGCCTCGCACCTTTGTTACGACGCGCTCTACGCGCTCCAACACCGCGGCCAAGAGTCGGCCGGCATGGCGACCTTCAACAACCACCAGATCACGGTCGTGAAGGACAACGGTCTGGTCAGTCACGTCTTCGCCGAGACGACGCTGCGCGCGTTGGCCGGAGACGATCGTCATCGGCCACACCCGTTACTCGACGTCGGGTTCGGCCAACTGGACCGCGGCGCAGCCGGTCTATCCGCTCGGCGGGGACGTCGGGCTTCGCCATCGCCCACAACGGGAATCTCACCAACACGACCGCGCTCGCCGAAGAGGCGGGTATCCAGTTCACGTCCATGCTGTCGGACTCCGACCTCGTCGCCGAACTGCTCGCGCGCGAGGTCGAATCCGGTATCTCGCTGGCCAAGGCCCTCGGCGTCGTCCTCGCGCGGACCGAAGGCGCCTACTCGATGGTGGTCCTCGAAGCGGGCGAGATTCACGCCGTGCGCGACCCCTACGGCTTTCGGCCCCTCTGCCTGGGTCGCTTCGGGAGCGAGGCCGACCCGGAGGGCTGGATCGTCGCCTCGGAGTCACCGGCGCTGGACGTCGTGGGCGCGACCTTCGTGCGCGAGATCGCGCCGGGCGAGATGGTGACGATCTCGAACAAGGAGCTCTCCTCGGTGCAGCTGCTCGATCCGGCCGCGGGCAAACAGAAACTCTGCATCTTCGAGTTCGTCTACTTCGCCCGTCCCGACACCTATCTCATGGGCCACCAGGTCCACACGACGCGCCGTCGCATGGGCGAGTTGCTCGCCGCGCAGTCCCCGGTCGACGCCGACATCGTGATGGGCGTGCCCGACTCGGGGGTCCCGGCCGCCGAAGGCTTCGCCAAGGCCTCGGGGATTCCCTTCGGCTACGGGCTCGTGAAGAACCGCTACATCGGACGGACGTTCATCTCCCCGGATCAGAGTCTCCGGGCGGCGACCGTTCGACGCAAGCTCAACCCGCTGCGCGAGAACATCGAGGGCCAGCGCCTCATCGTGGTGGACGACTCCATCGTGCGCGGCACGACGACGCGCGAGATCGTGAAGATGCTGCGCGACGCCGGCGCCAAAGAGGTGCACCTGCGGATCTCGTCGCCGCCCTTCATGAACCCCTGCTACTACGGCATCGACACGCCGACGCGCGTCGACCTGCTCGCGGCGAACCACACGATCGCCGAGATGAACGAGTTCATCGGATCGGACTCGCTGGAGTTCATCACGCTGGAGAACCTCCGCAGCGCCATCCAGCTCGACGGTGAGTGCTGCGACGCCTGTCTCACCGGCTCGTACCCCGCGCCAACACCGGTCGTGTTGGGAACCGCAGGCAGCCGCTGGTGAGCCGACTGCTCGATCAGCCCGGCAACGGCGCGACTTACGCCGCAGCGGGGGTGTCGATCGAAGCGGGCGACGCGGCGGTGGAGCGAATCAAAGGCATCGTAGCGAGCACGTCGCGTCCGGAGGTGGTGGGCGGCATCGGCGGATTCGGCGGACTCTTCGCCCTCGACACGTCAAAGTACACGTCGCCGGTGCTGGTCGCCTCGGCCGACGGCGTCGGCACGAAGCTGGACGTCGCTCGCCAGGTCGGACGTTACGACACGGTCGGCATCGACCTCGTCGCGATGTTGGTCGACGACCTCGCGTGCGTGGGAGCCGAGCCCCTCTTCTTGCTGGACTACGTCGCCGTCGGCAAACTGGAACCGTCGCGTCTCGAAGAGCTGGTCGCCGGCATCGCCGAAGGTTGTCGCCTCGCGCGCACCGCCCTCCTCGGAGGCGAGACCGCCGAACACGCCGGGGTGATGGCGCCCGATGACCTCGACGTCGCCGGATTCGCCGTCGGCGTGGTCGAACGGGGCGAGGAGCTCGGTCCCGAGCGCGTTCGCGACGGGGACGTCATTGGTGGGGTTCGCGTCGCCCGGGCTTCGCTCGAACGGGTACTCGCTTGGCCCGGCGCGTCCTGGTGAACAACGTCGGGGATCTGAGTGCTCCGGCCTGGGACGGCGCGGACCACAGCCTCGGCGAGGAGCTGCTCGTGCCGTCGGTGATCTACGCTCCGACGGTCATGGCGATTCGACGTCGAACTCGGACGGGCGCTCCACGCCTGCGCGCACATCACGGGCGGCGGCATCGTCGGCAACGTCGCGCGCATGCTGACGCCCGACCTCGACGCCCTCATCGACATGGAGAGTTTCGAGACGCCTCGAGATCTTCTTTGAGATTCAGCGCCGCGGTCACGTGCACGCCGACGAGATGGTGCGCGTCTTCAACTGCGGACTGGGTATGGTGGTCGCTCTCGACGCGAACGCCGCGGACGCGGCGATATCGATAGCTCGCGCCCAGGGCGTTCTCGCGATGGTGGTCGGGTCGGTCAGGGCGGGCAAGGGGAGAGGTGGTGCTGTCATGAGCGACGCCCGCGAGCGCGTTCGCCAACATCTGCTGGATCACTCCGTGCGGCGCGGCGACTTCGTCTTGAAGTCCGGTCGAGCGTCGACGTGGTTCATCGACTCCAAGAAGACCATCTGCGCGCCGGAGGTGATGGTCGACCTCGCCACGCTTGATCCTGGAGAGACTGCCCGACGACGCCACGGCCATCGGCGGCCTGACGATGGGCGCCGACGGCGCGACGTTCATCACGGCCGGTGTTGCCGCCACCCGCGGGCGGAGTCTCAACGCCTTCAGCGTCCGCAAGGAAGTGAAGGATCACGGGGCGGGCGGACGAATCGCCGGCGTGCTGGAGCCGGGCGATCGCGTCGTGATCACCGAGGACACCGTCACGCGCGGCACGAGCCTGCTCGAAGCCGCGCACGTCGTGCGCGACTACGGCGCCGAGGTGATCATGCTCTTCGCGGTCGTCGACCGCGGCGGCACGGTTGCGGCCATGGCGGCCGACGAGGGCCTGGCCTTCGACGCGCTCTTCACCGCCCACGACCTGGGATTCACCAACGAAGAGATGTAGTTACTTCGCGAGGACCGCAAGCACGCGCTCGCGCCACGCCATGCGCGGTTGGTAGTTCTCCTCCGGCGTGTGACCGAAGCGCAGGATCAGGGCGTCGAGCGCGGGCA
This sequence comes from uncultured Acidimicrobiaceae bacterium, assembly GCA_963703105.1. Classification (GTDB taxonomy): domain Bacteria; phylum Actinomycetota; class Acidimicrobiia; order Acidimicrobiales; family RAAP-2; genus RAAP-2. The sequence continues at coordinate 1,698,855 of OY969792.1, forward strand.
CGACCGAGATCATCTGCCCCTCGTAGCCGTTGGCCCAGTAGGTGCCGTACTCGTCACCGCTCACCCACCACTGCCAGGAGTAGAGGAGATCCGGTGGAGGCTTCGACGCTCAACGGCACCTGGGCAGTGGCGGCCCACTCGCGCGAGACGAGCTGGCGTCCTTCCCACTCACCGCCGCGCAGATACAGCAGCCCGAACTTGGCGAAGTCGAGGGCGCGGGCGTGCACGAAGCTCGACGCGACGAAGACGCCGCTGGTGTCGAAGGTCGCCACGGCACTCGTCATCCCGATCGGCTCGAAGAGGCGACGTTCGAGGTACGTCGCGGTAGTCGTCGCCGTAGCCCACGAGGTCGGCGACGATTCGACTCAGGATGTTGGTGGTGCCGCTCGAGTAGTTGTAGAAGGTCCCCGGTCGATGGGCGAGCGGCAGCGCGGCGGTGAAGGCGGCCATGTCGTCCTTGCCCTCGCCCCAGAGCATCTCGATGACGTCACTCGTCTGGCCGATCTGGTACTCCTCGACGAAGTCGAGGCCGTCGCGCATGGCCAGGAGGTCGCGCACCTGGATCGTGGTGACGGGGATCGGAGTCGTCGCTCCACTCCGGAACCGGCGCGAGCTGATCGGGATTCAGGCGGCCCTCGTCGACCAGGGTGCCGACGATCATGTGCAGCATCGATTTCGCCATCGACCACGAGAGCAGTTGACTGTCGCGCGTGATCGGCTCGGCCGGCCGGTCGAAGTAGAACTGCTCGCCGCCGTAGCGCTCGCAGAGCACCCGGCCGCCCTGCACGACGACGACGGCGTTGGTGAGCGCCAGGTCCTCGTCGCGTGAACATCTCGTCGACGACGGCGTCGAGTTCGGCCTGATGCGCGCGACTCGCCTCGCGGCCACTCGCTGGGTCGGCCAGGCGACGTCGGACGGTTGGGGAGCGAAGCGCGGTTGCACTGAGGGCAGGTGGTCCATTTTCTCTCCGATTCTTCCAGAGCATCCTTCCACGCGCACCGTGTGACAGCCCCTCGATAGTTTCGTCCTATGACGACGCCGAAGGACCCCGAAGGTCGAGCAGTTTTTCTACCGGTCGTCGACGAACGTCGAGTCGCCACCGCGGTCGCGTGAGCGCCTATTTCGTGCAGCGACTGCGAAGGATCGAACGGTCGTCGCGCGCATCGAACCGCTCGGGCTGGTCCCGTCGTCGATCGGCGACGAGCAGCTGGCGATCCAGCGCCTCCGACGCAACTTGGTCGCCGCCGGATCGTGGCAAGAGACGCCGAGCGGGCGGCACCTTCGACAGCGCGTGGTGCCGGCGCTCGTCGCCACCACCCAAAAGGTCGCCCCACAGAGCTCGTGAGGAGTCCGTGGGGCGACCGTGCTGGTGGTCGAGACCGGCGTCGATCCGGTGACCTCACGCTTTTCAGGCGCGCGCTCTACCGACTGAGCTACTCGACCTCCTCGTCACCCTTTCGGGTGTCGAGCGGACCTGACGGGATTTGAACCCGCGACCTCCGCCTTGACAGGGCGGCGTGCACTCCGAGCTGCACCACAGGTCCTCGGTGTTCCCAAGGTCGAGACCCCGAGACGCGAATCGTAAGTCTATATGGTGCCGACCTCGTACTTTGAAGCCACGGTTCCGTGGGGACGGTCGATACGCTACGTCGTCGATAGGCTCGGCGACACGCGAGGTGAAGGAGTCTCGATGAGCGATCGAGTCGAAGTCGAAACACTCAAGGTAGGCCAGGGCGGAGGACGGGACCTCCTCGCGGACCTGTACCGACCCCCAACGCCCAATGGCTGCGGTGTGCTGCTCATTTACGGCGGCGGATTCGTCGGAAGGAGACCGTCGCCAACTCGCGGGCTACGGCATCGCCCTCGGTCGTGCCGGCTACACGTCGCTCGCCTGCGAGTACCGCCTGGCCGGCGAAGCGCTGTGGCCGGCGGCGATCGAGGACGCGCAGACCGCATTCAACTTCTTTCACGCGGAAGCGAAGTCGTTCGGACTATCCGCCTCGAAGCTGGCCGCTTCGGGCAACTCCGCCGGAGGCTGCCTTTCGTTGCTCCTCGCCGGCACGAGTCCACTTCCCGTAGCTGCCGCGATCGCCTTCTACGCCCCGATGGATTTCTTAAGCGACGACGCCCGGTCCAAAGGTTCACCCAAGAGCATGAGGTACCTGCTCGGTGACGACGTCTCCGAAGATCGTCTTCGAGACATGAGTCCGATCAACCACGTCGCGCCGACGTTCGCACCGACGTTGCTCCTGACCGGCAATCGAGACGCCACGGTGGACTGGAAGGAGAGCCTGCGCATGTGCGAGGCGCTGAACGAGGCCGGATCGCACTGCGAACTGCACGTCTTTGACGGGCTCGGACACGCCTTCGACATGGTTCCGGAGTACGGGCGACTCAGCTCCAGCCTTATGACGCGATTCCTGGACAGTCACGTCCTCGCGACCTCGTCGAACGGGTTAATGAGCTAACGACGGTCCCCGGCAACCCGAGCCGGCGTCGGAACGACGTCAGTCGTTCGAAAGGACCAGACAGAACGGATGACCCACCGGGTCGAGGAAGACGCGGAACGTCGTACCGGGCTGGTAGTCGTGCTTCGTGGCGCCCACGGCCAGGGCGTGGGCCTCGCCCTCGTCCAAATCGGGGACGAGAAAGTCGAGGTGGAGTTGCTGGGGGACCGGTCCGTCGGGCCAGGTCGGCGCCACGTAGTTCGGGACCTTCTGAAACGCGATCGTCGGGTGGTGACCGTTGTCGAGTTCGATCCAATCGACGTCCTCGGGCCTGAAGTCGCCGAGGGGCTCGACCTCGAGTCCGGTGAGTCGCGAGTAGAACTCGGCCAGCGCGATGGGATCGGGACAGTCCAGTCCCACGAGTTGGTAGCGGGGTCGTACGTCGGTCATGGGTGATCCTTCTTCTCATTGATTCCGTTGCGAGGTCACTCTACCCACGGCGTGTAACGGCTCGGTGTCGAGGTCGTGACGGCTCTACTGGGTTATGGGAAACGTTCGCGTGGCCTCGGCGTACCACTGCGCCGACGGCTTGGGTGTCCTCTCGAACGTCGTGCGGTCGACGGCGACGATGCCGAACTTCGGTCGATAGCCAAAGGCCCACTCGAAGTTGTCGAGCAGGGACCACTGGAAATAGCCTCGCACGTCGATGCCGTCGGCGAGGACGTTCTCAGCCCGTCCAAGGCGCCGGTGAGGTAGCGGATCCGCTGCTCGTCGTCGTCGGTCCCGATACCGTTCTCCGTCATGATGATCGGGATATCGATGAACGACGCGGCGCGGCGAATCGTGAACTCGACGCTCTGGGGCCAGAAGAGGTACCCCATCTCCGTGAGTTCGCCGTCGGGATGGGCGATCCAATCCGTCCGGTCCGATGACGATCTTCGTGTAGCACTGCACGCCGAGGTAGTCGTCGTCACCGACGGAGCGAAGATACTCGTCCTCCATCTCGTGGCGAATCGACGCGAGCAGGTCCTCGCCACCCGGGAGGGCCTCGTACTCGTTCATGGAGAGCGGCATGCCGATGGGGTAGTTCCCGGGTAGTGGCCCGCAACGCGTCGCGCATCGCGACGTGGCAGGCGCGCATCGCGACGTTGACCTTGGAGAATCGCTCCCAGTCGCTCTGCGCCGGAGGAAAGACGCCGATGAGATAGCCCATCAACGCGACGATGTTGGGTTCGTTCACCGTGCAGGCGATGCCGATGAGGTCGCCGAGGGCTTCACCCACGACCCGGGCGTAGTTCCCCATGAGTGACGCGATCTCGGGACATTCGAACCCGCCGAGGTCGGCGACCCATAGGGGCAGCGTGAAATGGTGCAGCGTGACGACGGGCAGGATCGAGCGAGCCTCGACAGGCTCGAGCATTCGGCGATAGTGCGCGAGCGCTTCGTAATCGATGACCCCGCGCTGCGGTTCGATCCGGGCCCACTCGACCGAGAACCGGTAGGAGTTGAGTCCCAGCTCGACGATGAAGTCGAGGTCTTGCTCGTAGCGGTTCCACGAGTCACACGCGTCGCCGCACTCCTCGGTAGCGTGCGTGCCTTCGGCACGCTCGTAGCGCCACCAGTCCGTATTGGAACCTCCTCCTTCGGTCTGATACCCCGACGTCGAGGTGCCCCAAGAGAACCGGTCCGGAAAGTGAACGTCGCGTTGTGCCATGACGAAAATCTAGGTGTCCCGGCGCGCCCGCGTCGATACGAAACGGCGGGCCCCGGAGGACGCCGGGGCGCGGCGATCTCGACCGAAACCATTGGTCGACGAAAGTTAAGGTAACCAACGAGACCGAGTTCGAGGGGGAGGTATGGAGGCGGACACCGGAGCGCAAGCCGGCGAGTTCGTCCACCGAGGAACATCAGCGCGAGGTCCTGGCGTCGATCGCCTTGGCCCCGGCCAGCGACTTCGAGCGCGCGACGCGCGGCATGGTCGCGCCCGGGCTCCGCGACAGGTCCCCGGACGCTTCGGTCAAATCCTGTGGGACCTCGACGCGTACGCGTTCCTCGATGACCCCGACACGATTGAGCCGCCGAGCACGGTGAATCCGAGTCTTTGGCGCCAGGGACGGCTGAACAACATCGCCGGACTCTTCCAAGTGACGCCGTCAATCTTCCAGGTTCGAGGCATGGACATCTCGAACGTCACCTTCATTTCGGGCGAGACCGGATGGATCGTCATCGATCCCCTCACCTCCGAAGAGACCGCCCGGGCGGCCCTGGACCTGGTGAACGAGCACCTCGGTGAACGACCGGTGCGCGCCGTGATCTACACCCACAGCCACACCGATCACTTCGGCGGGGTCCGCGGCGTACTGGGCGATGACGACGGAGCGAGCGCCGGCGTGCCGGTGATCGCGCCCCAGGGTTTCCTCGACGCGGCGATCAGCGAGAACGTCCTGGCCGGCACGGTCATGATCCGCCGCGCCATGTATATGTACGGCGTGCTGCTCCCCAAAGACGCCCAGGGTCACGTCGACACGGGCCTCGGCAAGGGGATGCCCGGTCTTCCGAGCGTTTCGCTCGTGGCGCCCACGCACGAGATCACCGCCACCGGTGAAGAGTTGATCGTTGACGGCGTTCGCCTCGTCTTCCAGATCACGCCCGGTACCGAGGCCCCGGCCGAGATGAACATTTTCGTGCCCGACGAGCGTGCCCTCTGCATGGCCGAGAACTGCACCGCGAATCAACACAACGTCTACACGCTTCGCGGGGCGCAGGTCCGCGACGCCCTGATGTGGAGCAAGTACATCGACCAGTCCCTCGAGCTGTTCGCCGACCAGTGTGACGTCCTCTTCGCCAGTCATCACTGGCCCCGCTGGGGGCAGGAAGACCTGTCGTCGTACTTGGCGAGTCAGCGTGACGCCTACCGCTACGTGCACGACCAGACCCTGCGATTGGCGAACCACGGACTCACCATGAACGAGATCGCCGAAGAGCTCGTGCTGCCCCCGGGCCTCGGAGACGAGTACGTTCAATCGGGGGTACTACGGAACGCTCTCGCACAACGCCAAGGCGGTGTACCAGCGCTACCTCGGATGGTTCGACGGCAATCCCGCGCACCTCAATCCTCACCCACCGGTGGAAGCGGCGAAGCGATACGTGCGCTTCATGGGGGGTGCCGAGGCGGTGATGGACCGCGCTCGCGAGTCCTTCGCCGAAGGCGACTATCGATGGGTCGTCGAAGTCGTCAACCACGTCGTCTTCGCCGATCCGGACAATGAGCCGGCGCGGCTCTTACAGGCCGACGCCCTCGAACAACTCGGCTACCAGAGCGAGTCGGGACCGTGGCGGGACTTCTATCTCAGCGGGGCGATGGAGCTGCGTTCGAACGGGACCGTCTTGAAGGGACGGGCCGGCAACGCTTTGGGTTCGGGCATCGTCGACTCGATGACCCCGGCGCTGCTGCTGGACCTCATCGGTGTCCGACTCAACGGTCCTCGGTCGGCCGACTTCGAACTGGAGGTCGAACTCGTCGTCGCCGACCGGGGCGACGAACGCTGGAGTTTCGGTGTTCGCAACGGTGTGCTGCACGCACGTCAAGGCGCTCGGACCGCGGCGCCGGTCGGCGTGATCACATCGATCCGGGCGTTCGCGTCCTTCGCCACGGGGGCCGAGACCTTCGACGAACTGATCGCTCGCGACGACTTTGCGGTGACCGGCGACGTGACGGCACTTCGGGGTCTCGTGGAGCGACTGGACGTCTTCGAGTTCGGTTTTGAGATCGTCCTTCCCTGATTTAGTTCGCTCCTCCCTAACTACACTGAAAACAAAATTCCCAGCGAAAGCGGTGCTCCATGACGTCAAACCTGCGTGCCGAGACGATTCACTTCAACTCCTTCGACGACCATTCGGTCGAGGCGTACCTCGCGACGACCGAGGGCGAGCACGTCGGAGGCGTCGTCGTCATCCACCACTTCCCGGGCTACGACGAGGCCACCAAGGAGATCGTTCGCAAGTTCGCGGCCAACGGATACAACTCGATCTGCGTGAACCTCTACAGTCGCGAGTCACCCGGGGCGAGTCCCGGACGACGCGGCGGCCGCGGCCCGCGCGCGCGGCGGGGTGCCCGACGATCAACTGGTCGGCGACGTCGGCGCGGCCGCGCAGTACCTGCGCGCGTTGGCGAACTCGAACCAGCACGTCGGCGTCATCGGCTACTGCTCCGGGGGACGACAGTCCGTGCTGGCGGCCTGCAGCCTGGACCTCGAGGCCGCCGTCGACTGTTACGGGGCCTTCGTCGTGATGGACCCACCCGAGAGCACGGGCATGAAGGCGACGTCCATCGTGGATCTGTTGCCGAATCTCTCGTGTCCCCTGCTGGGCCTCTTCGGGCTCGACGATCAGTATCCGTCGCCCGAACAGACCGAGACGCTGCGAGGACTCTTGATCGAAAACAAGAAGGAGTTCACCTTCCACGAGTACGAGGGCGCCGGGCACGCCTTCTTCGCCGTCGATCGCCCGTCCTACCGACCCGAGGTGGCGACCGAGGCGTGGGGAGAGATCTGGAAGTTCTACGGCCAGTACCTCTCGAGCGCGAAGTAGGTCATCGTGTGCACCTACGAAACTGAACGAATCTCCGTGACCGGGAGCGCGAAGGGCGCCGAGGGCTGGTTCCGCGCCACCAACGCCACGATCTACTACGACCACCCCGTTCACTTCGGCGCCGGTCACGCGTTGATGGTGGACGTGATCAACCCCGCGCTCGGCGCGAGCTCGCGAGTGGGTCTTGAGCTGAACGCCGAGTCGGCGCGTGCGTTGGCGTTGGCCATACTGCGCTCGCTCGACGGCGTTCCCGCGGTGCTGCTCGAGAGTTAGTGGTGTCCGGGACCGAACTCTCCGCGAAGAACGAGCCGACCAAGAGCGCCGACGACCGCTACAAGTGGGTCGTACTTTCCAACACGACCCTGGGCATGCTGATGGCCACCATCGACATCTCGATCATGCTGATCGCCCTGCCCGACATCTTCACCGGCATTCACCTCGACCCCCTGTTGCCGGGCAACAGCTTTTATCTGCTGTGGATGATCCTCGGCTTCATGGTCGTGACCAGTGTCCTCGTGGTGACCTTCGGTCGCCTCGGCGACATGTACGGACGGGTGCGGCTCTACAACCTGGGATTCGTCGTCTACACGTTCTTCTCCCTGCTCCTCTCCGTCACGTGGATGTCGGGTACGGCCGCGGCGCTCTATCTGGTGGTGATGCGGATCTTCCAGGGAGTAGGCGCCGCGATTCTCATCGCTAACTCTTCGGCCATCCTCACCGACGCCTTCCCGGAGGACCAACGGGGGATGGCCCTCGGCATCAATCAGATCGCCGGCATCAGCGGATCGTTCATCGGACTGGTGCTGGGGGGAATCCTCGCGCCCATCCAGTGGCGACTCATCTTCGTGGTCTCGGTGCCGATCGGACTCTTCGGCACGGTGTGGGCCTATCGCAAGCTGCGTGAGATCCCGCGTCGCGCCGATACCAACATCGACTGGCCGGGCAACATCACCTTCGCCCTGGGCCTGATCGCCATCATGGTGGGCATCACCTACGGGATCCAGCCGTACGGCGGCCGCACCATGGGCTGGCTCAGTCCCTTGGTGTTGTCATCGCTCGTGGGCGGGGTCGCCATGCTGTTCATCTTCACCCAGGTCGAGCGCCGTTCTCCCGACCCGATGTTCCGCCTCTCACTCTTTCGGATCCGGGCCTTTAGCGCGGGCAGCATCTCGAGCTTCCTCGCGTCGGTCGGACGCGGCGGTCTGATGTTCATGCTGGTCATCTGGTTACAGGGCATCTGGCTGCCGCTGCACGGGTTCGATTTCGCGCGCACCCCGCTGTGGGCCGGCGTGGCGATGTTGCCGCTGACCCTGGGCTTCTTGATCGCCGGACCGATCTCGGGCGCGCTGTCGGACCACTTCGGTTCTCGACCCTTCGCCACGGTCGGCATGCTGGTGGCCGCGCTGTCGTTCTTTCTGCTCGAACTCTTGCCGGTCAATTTCAACTACTACGAGTTCGGCGGGCTGCTCCTCTTGAACGGTCTGGCCATGGGAGCCTTCGCCGCGCCGAATCGAGCCGGCGTCATGAACAGCCTGCCGCGCCAACATCGGGGTGTCGGATCGGGCATGAACTCGACGTTCCAGAACTCCGGCCAGGTGCTCTCCATCGGCATCTTCTTCACGCTGATGATCATCGGGCTGTCGTCGTCGCTTCCGGAGTCGGTGCTGCACGGGCTGACCTCGGTCGGCGTCCCGATCGTTGACGCGCGACGCGTGGCGGCGCTGCCCCCGGTGTCGACGCTCTTCGCCTCGTTCCTCGGGTACAACCCGCTCGAGCACCTGTTGAGTCCCCAGGTGATCGCCGCGCTGCCCACCCACACGCAGCTGGCCCTCGCGAAGCGGAGTTTCTTTCCGTCAATAATCACCAAACCCTTCCACAACGGACTGCACGCGGCCTGTGACTCGGCCGTGCTGGCCTGCCTTTTGGCCGCGGGGTGTTCGTGGTTGCGTGGGGGGAAGTATGTCTACGCCGAGACCACCCACGAGCCCGGCGAAGTGCTGAGCGTGGTCGACTAGTACATTTCCCTTCGGAGGTAAACGTGGCCCACGATCAACGACGGGGATTGGCCGACCAACTGCTCGAGCGTGCTCGCCGTTGGGTCGAACCGGCTGACCAGTGGCGCGACAAGGTCCAGCGCTGGGTCGACGCCGGAATCGTGAGCTCACAACAGGGCGACGAGATCTTCGCCCTGGAGTCAAGCGCGTCACTGCCCTCCCAGGATTCTCCAATCGATCCGAGCCGACCAACGCTGTCGCCGTTCGTCGAGGTGCTCGCGTATGCGGGCCTGGTCGTGGTCGCGCTGGGTACCGTACTTTTTCTCGGTCACTATTGGAGCGGTCTCGGTCTCGCGGGACACGTGAGCGTGGCCGCCATGGTCACGGTCGCCGGACTCGCGGGGGGATTCGTGGTGGCCCAGATCGGCGAGGCCGGCGCTCGCCGGCTCGGCGGATTCCTCCGACTGGTGGGCACGGCCGGCGCGGCGATGACGACCGCCGTTGCCGTCGGTCCGACGGGGGTGCACCATCACGGTCTGACGCTGCTCTGCGTCGGCGTCGTCGTGCTGGTACTCAGCGCCTCACTCTGGCGAAACCTTGATCGGCCGTTGCAGTTTCTCAGCACGGTGCTCGGCCTCGCGATCACGCTCGGGGCCGTCGGTGTCGTCGCCCATCTGCACGCGACGTCGACCGAAGTGGCGCTGCTGGTGTGGTTCTCGGCGCTGGCCATCGGGGTGATGAGTCTGCAGATGCTTCGCCCGGCTCCTACGGCGTTGGTGGCGGCCGAGCTCGTCAGTTTCGTGGGGGCCTTCGCCCTCTCCTTTCCGAATCATCTCGGCGGGGTTCTGTTGGGGCTCCTCTCGACCGCGTGCGCGGTCGGGGTCGGCTTCGCCCTCCGGCGCCCGCCGATCATCGTGATCGGCGCGCTCGGATTCTTCATGTTCGACTTTCGGATCTTCGCCATCTATCTGCGCAGCACGGACGCCGCCCTCGGGGCCTTCGTCCTCGGAATGGTGCTGGTGTTGGTCGCGTTGTGGCGCGCGCAGCACGCGACGACGCGTGCGAGTCGCGACGTCAGTGCGCCGGTCGAGGCGCGCGCCGCCGAGTGGTACGAACCCTGGTAATGCCTCGGGTGTAACTACACAAAGCGGATTGTTTCACTCAACGTCGGACACACACGCGCGTTAGGCGGACGATTACTGACGTACTGCGCGCGCGGGTCAAGCATTGTTACGAGATGGTAACGGTGTTTGTTACGAATTGATGACGCGTGCATCGTGCGTAGTTGTGTGAACCCACAGTGGCCTCACAGAGATTTCACAAATTGGCCCGCGATACTGGAGGTGTTCGCACCCACGCTCGGTGGATGTGTTGAAAGGGCAAATCATGTTTACAACTAAGTCAAGTCGAGTCATTCGCGTGGCGACCGCAGCGGCCGTATGCGCAGCACTCGCACTCGGTACTGCAGGAGTAGCCCTCGCGGGACAGAGATTCGCACTCGCGCGATCATTCCAGCTTCGGATCTCGTGACCACGGTGACCATCACGGTCAAGGATGGAACGACGCCAATGGCGTGGTGACCGCGTTCACCACCACCTCGGTCACCCTGATGGACGAAGGCATCACGACCACCTACACCCTCGTGCCCGGCACGACCACCTACTTCGAAGGCAAGACCGCCGGCGTCGTCGGTGACCTCCTGATGGGCGAGAACGTCAAGCTCGAACTCACCTCGACCACACCTCAGACCGTGACCAAGGTCACCATCTGCCTGGTGCACGTCTTTGGCACCGTCACCGGTATCACCGGCAACGTGATCACGCTCGCCGCGTTCCACGGCTCCACCTTCACGGTGACCGTCGTCCCGGGGACCACGACCTACACCTCGGGTGGCGCCGCCTCAGCCTTCGCCGCCATCATGGTGGGATCAGATCAGCGCCGTCGGCCTTCCCGGCACCACCGCGGGTAGCCTCACCGCCAACTCGGTGAACATCTGGGCGCCGCCCGTTAAGACCCACGCCGATGGCGTGGTGACCGCGTTCACCACCACCTCGATCACCCTGTTGGACGAAGGGGTCACGACGACCTACACCCCGTGCCCGGCACGACCACCTACTTCGAAGGCAAGACCGCCGGCGTCGTCGGTGACCTCCTGATGGGCGAGCACGTCAAGCTCGAACTCACCTCGACCACGCCTCAGACCGTGACCAAGGTCACCATCTGTCTCGTGCACGTCTTCGGCACCGTCACCGGTATCACCGGCAACGTGATCACGCTCGCCGGGTTCCACGGCTCCACTTCACGGTGAGCGTCGTCCCGGGCACCACGACCTACACCTCGGGTGGCGCGGCCTCAGCCTTCACCGCCATCATGGTGGGATCCAAGATCAGCGCCGTCGGCCTTCCCGGCACCACCGCGGGTAGCGTCACCGCCAACTCGGTGAACATCTTTGTCGAACCAGGGACACGGTAACGACCACGGCCACAGCCAGGGTCACCACAGCCACCTGTTCGTATCGCTGTCGTAGTCAACTGTCAGATATCCTCCGGCGGGCGTTGCTCGCCGGAGGATTTCTGTTTTCGGCCTCGGTCAGGACAGTGTCGTCGACGCCGCATTCACCTCTACGTTCTCTCGGTGATGCGGGCCGCAGTTCGTGCTCACGTTGTCGACGGCGCACTCGCCGCAGAGAAGGATCAACTTGCGACAGGCGAGGTTGGCGCAGTTGTGGTACTGACTGGTCGGCGCGCCACATCGTTCGCAGGCGCCGATCACCTTCGAGTGGTCACTGAACTCGTGGTGCATCCGGGCGTCGAAGAGATACAGCGATCCCTCCCAGAGTCCGTCGTCGCCGAAGGTCTCGCCGTAGCGCACGATGCCGCCGTCCACTTGGTAGACCTCTTCGAATCCGCGGCGAATCATGAGCGCCGAGAGGACTTCGCACCGAACGCCCCCGGTGCAGTACGTGACGACGGCCTTGCGTTTCAGATGGTCGTAGCGGCCACTGTCGAGCAGCGACGCGAAGTCGCGCGTCGCGCGGACGTCGAGGGACGACGGCGTTGCGGAAACGGCCGATCGCAGCTTCGAAGGCGTTTCGCGCGTCGAAGAAGACGACGTCCTCTCCTCGTCGCGCGACCAACCCATGGATCTCGTGAGGCTTTAGATGGACGCCGCCGCCCACGACACCGCGGTCGTCGACCACTAACTCCTCGGACGCACCAAAGGAGACGATCTCGTCACGAACGCGAACCCGCAGTCGCGGGAAGTCGTCGGCCGAACCCTCGGACCACTTGAAATCGATGCCCCAGAAACCGGCGAACTCTTTGGTCGCCGGCGACATAGCGGCGCAGATCCTCGAGGTCCCCGCCGAGCGTGCCGTTGATGCCGTGGCGCGAGATGAGTATCCGTCCCTTGAGCGAGAGTTTCTCGCACAGCGTTCGCTGCCACAGTCGAATGGCTTCGGGGTCAACGAGGGGCGTGAAGCCGTAGTAGAGGATGATCTTTTGCGGTTTCACGCCTCAAGTGTACGGAGGTACCCGATGCGGACTCGGAGGTCCCGCTCGGGGCGGACCACCGCATGGCAGAACTCCGTTGAACCAGACCCGGACGTGCTACTCGTTCTCGGACGCCTGCACGATGGCGACGCTGTGCGCGAACCAGGGCACCACGGCTGAGGTCGAGCGTTGGAAGAGCTCGTACTCGGGGTAGCGCGAGAGCGAGATCTTCTCGGTGAAGCGCGTCGAACCGACGAAGAGCAAGGTCAGCAGGAGCGGTCCGAGCACGGTCCACTCCAGAATGGACCGCGCCGCCACCGCGCCGAAGAAGAAGACCACCCACCACTGGGCCAGTTCGAAGAAATAGTTCGGGTGCCTCGAATACCGAAAGAGCCCGCTCTGAAGGAATCGGGGGTTCGGCGTTCGACCGGCGGCGACTCGGCCGTTCTTCCACTGGTGGAAGTTCCACTGTTGTTGGTCGGCGACGGACTCTCCGACGGTGAAGAGAAGGAAGAGAACCGTCAACAGAGCGTCGATCGGTCCGAACGCGGTCGATCGATGCTGGTAGGCCGTCCAGGCCGGCAGGGTGATCAACACCAACAGAGCGTTCTGGTACAGCACGATGAAGAAGAGATTGAACAGCTGGAACTGCCACGGTCGCATCGACGAGCGCAGCACCGCCCAGCGGTAGTCCTCGACACCGCGGTAGCCGCCCTTGCGGGCGAAGTTGTACGTGAGTCGAACACCCCACACCTGACCAGCGCGGCCATCACGTCCAAGTCGCGCGTTGGCGAGGTGGGCTCGCGCCGCGAAGACCCACAGGTAGATCACCGGCACGATCGACCACATCCGATCGACCCACGAGGTATCGCCGGTCGCCAGCGACGCAATCCACGCGAACGCGCACGCCGCGGCGGCGATCAGCACGGTAAGCGGGAGCGGCGACACGCAGCGAGATTATCCGGTGAATACCGCGCCGCCACGAAACCAATGTCGAACACCGTGGAGCTCCGCTCACCTCTACGGTGCTGACGCCGACATTTAGACTTTCGGCGTGGATCAATTGGACGACCGAGAGTTGGCGATCCAGTTGTTCAATCGGTGCTGGGAACTGTTGGAGTCGACGCGTGATTCGGATGATGACGTCGAACTGTTGACGGCAGCGTTCGGCTCTCGGTTCCACTGGTTGATCGCCGGGGGCCCGGAGCAGTGGATCGTGAGTGACTGGATGGTCGCGCGGGCGACCGCGGTGCTCGGTCATGGAGCTTTGGCGATCCTCTTCGCCCAACGGGCCCATTCGGCCGCCCAGGAGAACGAGAGCCCTGACTGGTTGGTGGCGTCAACCGCCGAGGGCGTCGCCCGGGCGTACGCCGCCCTCGGTGACGTCGAACGGTTCAACCATTGGTTCGCACTGGCGACGCGCCTCGTCGACGTCATCGCCGATCCGGAAGACCAAAGCCTCATCGCGAGTCAGTTGTCCGACCTCAAGGCTCCCTAATGTCCTGGGCTGGGCGCCTGCCTCACGACTCGGCCACGGTGTGAAAGGCCCGAGCGGCGGCGGCTCGTACGCGATCGTTCTCGTCATCGAGCAGCGTGACGACCGCGTCGATCGCCGGTCGGACCCGATGGCGCGCGATCACTTTGGCCGACATCTCGCGAACCCGCCACGAGTCGTTGGTCGTCGCCTCGATGATTGCGTCGGTGGCGATGTCGTCCCACACGTGTAAGAGGCCCCGCGCCGCCCACACGCGCGGCCAGTAACCGTGGACGCCGCCCGCGCCTTCGTCCAGTACGGTCTCGGCGCTCGGTCCCGCGAGGACGCGCAGAAAGTGACCATCGAACGACTGGCCGTTGAGAATCGCGACGCAGTCGCGGACCACCTCCTCTCGACTTCTCCGGTCACACTCGAAGAGGACCGACTGGCGCGGTGTCATTCCCCAGATGCTCGCTGACATTCCTAGCCTTCGGGACTCGAGCGATCGGGTTCGACGCCGAGTCTGGAGGCGAGGAAATCGAGCACACCGTCGAGCGCGCGGCGAGTGGGCGAAGTGAGTTCGTCCGAGTAGTCCTCGGTCAACACCGAGTGGGCGGAACTCTTGTAGCCCCACGGGTTTCCGGGTGAAGAATCGATTTCTACGCTCATGAAACTGTCGCCGAGCGTCTCACGAAGACGGGCGAAGCGCTCGGTCGGGGACTTCTTGTCGCCACTGAAACGCAGGCCCATCACGCAGAGGCCCTCGCCGGCTCGTCGTTGCACGACCGCAAGGTCCGCGTCGGAGAGTCCGAGCGCACGTCGATGGTCGGGGTTGGTGGGGAGGGGAAGCGACGGCTGGCTCACGACCGGTGCCATGACCGAGGGCTCGACACTCATCGCGAGTGCGAAGCCGCCGGTGAGACACATACCCACGGCGCCGACACCTGGTCCGCCGTGTGCCTCACGTTCGTGGACGGCGAGCTCACGAAGGTAGTCGACAATGGGACTCGTCTTGTTAAGAGCCAAGAGTGTGAACTCCTTGCTGACGCAGGCGCGAGCTAAGGATGAGAGCGCGTAGGGAACCGTCATTGGTCGTCCGGCAGTGCCCAACAAACTCGGGAGAACCGCGGTCATGCCTCGGTCGGCCACTTTACGTGCGAATGCCGCGACCAACGGCGTGATGCCCGGTATCTCGTGGATGATGATGACGGCCGGACCATGGCCCGTTCGATAGACATCACGTGTGCGACCGGTCGAGGTCGTGAACGGATTCATCTCGAAGCCCTCAAGGGCGAATGGCACGACACTCATAGTGGATCCGATCGCAGGATTGGCACAATTATTTCAGTTCACGGGAAGGGTAGGCGAGTCTTACATGCTGGCCGCCTTCCTCTCGTGGTCGATGAATAACAGCGATTCTTGTGATCGCGACGGATAGTACGTTGGCTCGTGATGCGCTATGACGACTGGTTTCTTACCGCGATAGAGCGGGGAAACGGTGTAACCAAAATTGACTCGCATAGTCCCGGGGTTGCTGCGTGGACCGAGGGCAACCACGTTGACTTCCTGATCGACGGAGTCTCGTATTTCCACCGACTTGCTGAGGCAATTTCGAACCTCGAGTCTCACGATGAAGTCCGCTTCACCGATTGGCGCGGTGACGGGGACGAAGTGGTGTCCAAAGACGGAACTTCGATTGCGGCCCTCTTGGCCGACGCATGCCGACGAGGTGTTGACGTTCGAGGGCTGCTCTGGCGATCACACAGCGACCGCTTCGGATTCAATTCGCAACAGAATCGACGTCTCGCAAGAGAGGTAACCGAAGCGGGCGGTGAGGTATTGCTCGATGAGCGTGTGCGCCGAGGAGGATCGCACCATCAGAAGATGGTCCTGATTCGTCACCCGTCCCGTCTTGATCGGGACGTTGCCTTCATCGGGGGAATCGATCTCAGTCATGGTCGTCGAGATGACACCAATCATGGCGGGGATTCTCAACCTATCAAGTTAGACCCGCGATACGGTCCTCGTCCGCCTTGGCACGATGTCCAACTGGAGATCCGTGGACCAACCATTACCCAACTCGATCTCACGTTTCGGGAGCGGTGGGAAGATCCGACTCCACTCAATCACTCAGGGCGCCTCCGGGCGTTACTCTCACGCGCAATGTCGCGGGATCGTGTCACCCGACTTCTCCCTGCGCAACTGAACGATCCGTCGACGCAGGGCGGTCACGTCGTTCAGGTGCTTCGGACCTATCCATCCCGGCGTCCCAGATATTCGTTCGCACCTGATGGGGAGCGAAGCGTTGCTCGAGCCTTTGCCAAGGCGATTAAGAGAGCGCGCTCCATGATCTACATCGAAGACCAATATTTCTGGTCTGTTGAAATCGCGCGACTGTTGGCGGAAGCACTGCTCCAGCAGCCGAAGCTGCAAGTCATCGCGGTTGTTCCTCGATATCCCGACAAGGACAGCAAATGGTCTGGACCCCCGAGCCGGCTCGCCCAAGCGCGAGCCCTCGCCATCGTTCAAAACGCCGGTGGTGATCGAGTCGGGATCTACGACATCGAGAACGAAGCTGATACTCCCATTTACGTTCACGCCAAAGTTTGCGTTGTTGATGACGTCTGGGCGACCGTTGGTTCGGATAATTTGAACCGCCGCTCGTGGACTCATGACTCGGAACTATCTTGCGCCGTGATTGATAGCGAACTTGATAATCGGCTTCCACTTGATCCGGGCGGCCTCGGTGACGGAAGCCGTAAGTTCGCTCGCGCCTTGCGACTATCGCTCTGGGCGGAACACCTTGGAAGATCGCCCGAAGACCCTGAGCTCTTGGATGTGTCCTTAGGTGCTGTTCTTTGGCGAAAGACCGTCAAAGAACGTGAAGACTGGCGCTCCGGTCCCGATGAGAAGATCCGACCTCAGAGTCGGATTCGAGCGCACGTAGTTGAACCCGTTCCCGTTGGTAGCCGACGTTGGGCCGCCCCCGCGTACCGGTTGATTTTTGATCCCGATGGTCGCCCGCTCAAGCTTCGACTACGACGGAAGTTCTAACCAGTCGCGAACTGCAATCGCTACTCCTCCATTTCGTTGCGAGTACTGAGATGTTCGCCGGCGACGGCAAGAGTATGTCATAATGACAATATCAAGATATTCTTAGATTCCAAGTCATGATCGTGGCCAAACAGTGATCTCACTGACGAGCGTGTGGCGAACCGTGCGCGGGGCTCGTCGAGTGAGTGAACCGCTTCAGCGAAACCGTGACGCCCTCGCCGGCCCACGTGAGATCGTGGGGTCTTTGCAGCTGCGTCACGTGGACGCCGGTTCGTGCAACGGATGCGAGCTGGAGATCACTTCGGCGTTCGGCCCGGTCTACGACGCAGAACGGTTCGGCGCGCGCCTCGTCGCCTCACCTCGTCACGCGGACGGACTCATCGTCACCGGGCCGGTGACGCACAACATGGTCGGGCCGTTGCGCAAGACCCTCGAAGCGACTCCGCGGCCTCACGTCGTGATCGCGCTCGGCGACTGCGCGCGAGACTGTGGAGTCTTTCGTGGAGGATACGGCGTGGTCGGGGCCGTGGGCGACGTCATCGACGTGGACGTGACCATCCCGGGCTGTCCGCCCGATCCCACGGCGATCATTGAGGCCCTGCGTGGACTGACCGATCGTTGACGAGCGGTCTCCTTCTTGCTTGGGGAGCGCTGGTAGGCGTTGGCGCGGTTCTCTGCGGAGCGTTACTGCCACGACGCCAGAGAGTTTTCACGACGGCCGTGCTCGTCGTGGTGACGTGTGTCGTCGAATCTGTGGCGGCCGTGGGTGTCCTGGCCACCGGTCATTCGGCGCAGTGGCAGTCGAACCAACTACTTCCCCTGTCCGGTGTAACCATCTCCTTGACTCCGTTGGGGGCGCTCTTCGTGGTGCTGGTCGCGCTGGTGGCGGTGCCGGCCACGCTGTACTGGATCGGCTACGCGCCCCATGGCATGTCCGCACGGATCACCTCGAGCAGCTTCGCGATGTTCGTCACCTCGCTACTGCTCGTCCCCGCCGCGGCGAGCGTCTCGACGTTCATGTTCCTCTGGGAGATGATGGCGCTCGGGTCCCTGGCGCTCGTCCTCACCGACCAGGGCCGTCGGGCGGCCGCGCGGAGTGCCGGGGTCTGGTACGGCGTGATCACCCACGTCGGAGCGGCGTTCATCCTGGCGGCCTTTCTGGTCTTGGACGCCCACGCCGGCAGCCAGTCCTTCGCCGCGCTCGAGTCGCACGCCCGCGCTCTCGCGCCGGGCGCGCGCGCCGCGATCTTCTTGTTGGCGCTGGTCGGATTCGGCTCGAAGGCGGGGGTCGTCCCGTTCCACGTGTGGCTGCCCCGGGCTCACCCCGAAGCGCCGAGCCCGGTGTCGGCGCTCATGTCCGGAGCGATGGTCGCCCTCGGGGTCTACGGGATCGTGCTCTTCGGAAACGTCCTGCTGGGCGGTGGACCGGTGTGGTGGTGGCTCATCGTCCTGACGCTCGGCGCGCTGTCGGCGCTCTTCGGCTCGTTGCACGCGGCGAACAGCACGGACTTGAAGAGACTCTTGGCGTACTCCACGACCGACAATATCGGTCTCGTCCTCCTGGCGGTAGGGGCCTCGGGTCTCTTCGTCGCGACGGGCCACGCTCGGCTCGGCGCCTTGAGTCTGGTGGCGGCCCTCTTCATCTTGGTCAACCACGCGATGTTCAAGGGCGCACTCTTCCTGGCCGCCGGGTCGGTCCAGGTCGCGACGGGGACCCGCGACCTCGACGAGATGGGCGGACTGCTGCGACGGATGCCCCAGACCGGAGCACTGTTCCTCGTGGCGGCCGCGTCGATCTGTGCGCTGCCGCCGTTCAACGGCTTCGTCGGCGAGTGGCTGCTCTTCCAAAGTCTCTTGCACGGCGCCAATCTGGGCAATACGTCGGATGACATCGCCATCCCCGTCGCGGTGGCCGCGCTGGCGCTGACCGCCGGTCTGACGATCGTGGCCTTCGTCAAAGCGACCGGGATCGGATTCCTGGGTCGTCCCCGGAGCACCGGAGCGGACGGCGCCGTCGAAGTCGCGGTGAGCATGCGCGTGGGATTGGGCCTGCTCGCAGCCATGTGTGTCGTCGCGGGAGTGGCGCCCATGACCATCCTGCCCGCCGTCGAGCGAGCCGTGCGTGCGGCGCTGCCCGGCGTCGGCTCGCAGCCCGTGGTGCGCGGACTCCAGCTCCAGTTGGCCGGTGTTCGCGGCGTGCTGGCGCCGACCGTCTTGGCCGCGTCGCTCGCTATCGGACTGGTCCTCGTGACGACGCTGCGCCATTCGTTGGCGCGCCGGCGTGCGGTTCGGGTCACCGAGGCGTGGGGTTGCGGACGAGAGCTCGTGACAGCGCGAATGCAGTACACCGCCACATCCTTCGCCGAACCGGTGCAGCGTGTCTTTGACGACGTACTGCGCCCGGAGCGCGACCTGGACGTCAGCCACGTCGCCGAGTCTCGCTACGTCATCGAATCGATGTCCTATCGGAGCCGCGTTGACGATCGAATCGAAAGCGCGCTCTACACCCCGGTGATCAAAGCGGTGCGACGATGGGGTCAGTTCGCGCGCCGACTCCAGCCCGGCAGCGTGCACCGGTATCTGTCCTACGGTCTGGTCGCGCTCGTCGTGACCTTCGTCATCGTCTCGGTGATCCGGTGAGCCGGCACGCGCTCGCCGTGGCGGGGATCTCGATCCTCCAAGTGGTGGTGACCGGGGTCGGCGGACTGATCCTCCTCGGTCTGATGCGAAAGGTCCGCGCCCGACTCGAAGGTCGCGTGGGCGCCCCGGTCCTCCAGCCACTGCGAGACGTGAGAAAGTTAATGCGCAAGGAGCGCCTGCGACCCCCGCTCGCGACGTGGATCTTCCCGCTGGCTCCCGTCGTACTGGTGGCGACGGTCAGCGTGGCGGCGCTGATGACGCCACTCATCACCTCGCGTCCGGCTCTGGGTAGCGGGTCGGACCTCTTCGTCGTGGTCTATCTACTGCTGCTGGGCTCCACGGTGCTCGCGCTGGCGGGATTGGACACCGGCACGGCGTTCGGGGGGATGGGTTCGAGCCGAGCGGTCACCATCGGCGCGTTGGCCGAGCCCGCACTCTTGGTCACGATCCTGGCCCTGTCGTTCTCCGCGCACTCCTCGAACTTTCCCGTGATCGTGCGCGCCACCCTGGCTGACCCGGGGGTGGTCGTCTCTCCGGCGCGGCTCTTCGCCCTCGCGGCCCTGCTCATCGTCATCGTCGCCGAGAGTGGGCGCCTGCCCGTGGACAACCCGTCGACACACCTCGAACTCACCATGATCCACGAGGCCATGATCCTCGAGTACTCCGGACCGGACCTCGCCCTCGTGACGCTCGGCGAGGCCATGCGTCTCGCCCTCCTGTTGGGGGTCTTCGTCAACCTGGCTCTTCCCTGGGGCATTGCGTCATCGACGTCGGTCGGCGCGGTCGCCCTCGGGACGGTCGTCGCGTGCGTCAAGGTCGCCTCGGTCGCCGGGGCGATCGGTTTCGCCGAGGTCTTCATGGCCAAGTTGCGCCTGTTTCGACTGCCCGAGCTGTTAGCGGGCGCCTTCGTCCTGGCCCTCCTGGGCGCGGTGAGCGGCGTGGTCGCCCGATGAGCCACTCCGCGTACGCCAGCGCCCTCGGAGGGGGATGTGCGGTCGTCGTGCTCTGCGCCGTCGTGTCGCTGTGGCGACGTTCACTGCGCGCGATCGTGCGAGCGCTCGCCGTCCAGGGCGTGGCCCTGGCCCTGGTGGCACTGACGCTGGGTCTGCACGCACACGACGACGGACTCGTCGTGGTCGCCGCATTCGTGCTGCTCGCCAAGGGCGTCGTCGTTCCCGCGCTCATCACCCGCGTCGTGCGTCACGACGTCGCGAGTCGCGAGACCCAGCCGCTGGTCAACGTCCCGGCGTCGCTCGTCGGCGCGGGCGTCTTGATCTTCCTGGCCTTCGCCGCGTCGCGGTCGGTCACCGCGTTGGCGTCGAACACGTCCGGGCGCCTCATCCCGTACGGGATGGCCGCGATGTTGATCGGATTCTTCGCTCTGGCGACGCGACGTAAGGCGGTGTCTCAGATCGTGGGCCTCTTGCTCGTGGACAACGGCATCGCGCTCGTGGCCTTTCTCGCGACGGCGGGCGTCCCGCTCATCGTCGAGCTCGGGGCGTCGCTCGACGTCTTGCTCGTCGTCGTCGTGCTCCAGGTCCTCACGACCCAGATGCGGCTGCGCGTCGGGTCCCTGGACCTGGACCAGTTCTCGGAGTTGCACGACTGATGTTGTGGGCCATCCTCTTCGTTCCGGTGTTGAGCGCCGTGCCCTCCGGCGTGGTGCCGTGGCGACGCGCCACCGGCCTGGCCGGGGTCGCGTCCGCCGTCACCGTCTTGGTCGTGGGCGTCACGCTGGCCGTGAAGGTCGTCCACGGACACCCCGCCGTCGGCTACGGCGGCGTGCTGCGCGCGGACGCGCTGAGTGCGTTCATGGTCATCGTCATCGGGGTCATCGCCCTGCTGGCGACGCTCCAGGGCGTTCGCTACCTCGAGGCCGAGATCGCGGCGCAGCGCTGCAGTCCCCGCCACGCCTCGCTGTACGCGGCACTGATCCAGGGCTTCCTCGCCACCATGCTCCTCGCGGTGCTCGCCGCCAACCTGGGCGTGATGTGGGTCGCGATCGAGGCGACGACCATCGTGACCACCTTCCTCGTCGGGCATCGCAACACCCGTGGTTCGTTGGAGGCGTCGTGGAAGTACATCGTGATCTGTTCGGTCGGTATCGCGCTGGCCTTCCTCGGTACCGTCCTCGTCTACCTGGCCTCGTTGCACGCGGCGGGGCACGGTACCGGCGCCCTGGACTGGACGTCGCTGATCGCCCAGTCGCACCACCTCGACCCGGGCGTCATGCGTCTGGCCTTCGCCCTGATCGTCTTGGGCTTCGGCACGAAGGTCGGCCTGGCACCGATGCACAGCTGGCTGCCCGACGCCCACAGCCAGGCGCCGGCACCGGTGTCGGCGCTCATGTCGGGGGTGGTGCTCACCGTCGCCTTCTACGCCATACTGCGCTTCAAGGTGATCGCCGACGGCGCGCTCGGGCCGGAGTTCGCGCGCACGCTGCTCGTCATCGTCAGCCTGCTGTCCCTGGTCGTCGCGGCGTCGCTCCTGCTCAGCCAGCGCGACTATAAGCGCATGCTCGCGTACCACAGCGTCGAGCACATGGGACTCATCGCCCTCGGAGCGGCCGCCGGCTCGACGCTGGCGATCGCCGCCGTTCTCTTGCACATCCTGGGACACGGGATTGCCAAGGGCGTGCTCTTCCTGGCCTCCGGCGAGATCCTCCTGGTCGAAGGGACGAGTGAGATCAAGGACGTCCGGGCTCTCCTGAGTCGCCGGCCCGTTCTCGGGGGCATCTTCGCCTTCGGTCTGGTGGCACTGCTGGGCTTTCCCCCGTTCAGCCTCTTCGTCAGCGAGATCAACATGATGCGCGCGGAGTTTCGCGTGGGTCTCGGTTGGGCCGCGGGACTCTCACTCGTGTGCATGGCCGTGATCTTTGGTGCCGTGATGTCGCACGGGCGAGAGATGCTCTTCGGCCCCAAAGGCGGTGACGCTCCCGCCGTGACGCCCGCCCTGGTCGCCGTGCCACTCATTGGAGGACTCGTGGTGTGCGCGTTCATCGGCGTGTCCGTGTGGCCACTCGGATCACTCCTTCACGCGGCGGCGCACGTGGTGGCCCTGTGAGCGCCCTCACCGAGCTCCTCGAGAGTTCGGGACCGGTGAGGGGATCGGTGCCGGTCGCGTTCGACGAACTCGCGCGCACCGTGGCGACGATGTTGGAACGCCGGTACCGGCTCGCCCTGGTCTGTGCCACTGACTCGGGCTTGGAGCTTCGCGTCAACTATCTCTTCGTCGCCGGACCACCGGATCGCCGGATCGAGCTCGTCCTGAGCACCGATCGCGAGAAGCCCCGGGTGCCGTCCCTGGCGTCGCAGTCGTTTCCCGCGAGCAGATTTGAGCGCGAGATGCACGACCTCTTCGGCGTCGAGCCCGTCGGGCATCCGGCGCCGCGTCGACTGGTCTTGCATCAACACTGGCCCGAAGGGTGGCACCCGATGCGCCGCGACGCGCCGGCGTCGGTCCCCATGGCCGAGGACTCCGGGCCGTATCCCTTCGTCGAGGTCCAAGGTCGTGGCGTCTACGAGATCCCCGTCGGGCCCGTTCACGCGGGCCTCATCGAACCGGGCCACTTTCGATTCTCCGTGGTGGGAGAGACGATCCTCAAGATGAAGGCGCGACTGTGGTTCGTGCACAAGGGTGTCGAGCGGCTCTTTGAGGGTCGCGACTTCGTGTCGGGCGTCGAGCTCGCCGAGAAGGTCTCCGGTGACAGCGCCGTCGGCCACTCGCTCGCGTTCTGTCGCGCCGTCGAAGAGGCGCTCGGCGTGACGGTGTCGCGACGGGCGCAGGAGTTGCGCGTCGTACTTTTAGAACTCGAGCGCCTCTATAACCACGTCGCCGACATCGGGGCGCTATGCAATGACGTGGGATTCGGTTTGGCGCAGGCGAAGGCGCTCACGCTTCGCGAGCGACTGCTTCGACTGAATCGCGCGGTGAGCGGCCATCGTCTGCTGCGCGGAGGAGTCCGGGTCGGAGGGGCCAAGGTGCTCGCGATGCCCGACCTCGCAGAGTTGGACTCGATCACCGAGCAGTTCGCCGAACTGGTCGCCCTCGCTCGCGCGCAGGGCACGGTGATGGACCGATTCACGGGCACCGGGGTCCTCGGCCCGGATGACGCGCAGGCCTTGGGAGTTCTCGGCGTCGTGGCCCGAGCCTCGGGCTCGACGTACGACGCTCGCCGGGCACATCCCACGGACCTTCCGTTGGTCGACTTCGCTCCGGCGTCTTTGACGGAGGGCGACGTGCGCGCCCGTTTCGACGTTCGCGTCGACGAGGTGGCCGCGTCGATGATCCTCTTGCACGACTTCTGCGCTCGAGCGGGCGAGCTCGACGCGTCGGAGCCGTCGAACGCCTCGTCGCTCACGGGATCGGGATCGGGCTCGGGCATCGTCGAGGGCTGGCGCGGGGCGATCGTTCATCGCGTCGAAGTCGAGCAAGGCGTCTTGACTCGCGTTAAGGTCGTGGACCCCTCGTTCTTCAACTGGCCGGCCCTGGCGGTCTCACTCGCGGACACGATCGTCCCTGATTTTCCCCTCGTGAACAAGAGCTTCAACCTGTCCTATGCGGGCAACGACCTGTGACCACGAAAGGCACGCCGATGGCCAATAGACCGATCTATCAAATCAAGGCCGAGTTCTTCAAGACGCTGGGTCATCCGGCCCGCATCCGAGTCCTCGAAGTCTTGCGCGAGGGTGAGCGCTCAGTCAGTGACCTCGTACCGGAAGTCGGTCTCGAGGCGTCGCACCTCTCGCAACAGTTGGCGCTCCTGAGACGATCGAACCTGGTAGTGACGCGCAAGGAGGGAACGAGTGTCCTGTACTCCGTGGCGAATCCGATGGTCTTCGAACTCCTCGACGTTGCTCGACAGATACTGACGTCTTCGCTCGTGGATACCCGTGCCCTACTGCAAGAACTCGAAGAGTCCTAGTCACGTCCGTCTCATGGGCGACACGCCGGGGACCGCGACTAGGCACTCAGTCGGTCGGGCGTGTCGTGCAGCGGGAGATCGTGAATTCGCTGGAGCGAGGCTAGCGCCGGGGCGCTGAGGGGCCGCCGGCTCGGCACCAGCAGGGCCATGACGACACCGATCACCACGACGACGGCCCCGACGTACATCGCGGGACGCAGGCCGTTGACGTAGTCCTGGGCCGAGAGGTACCCGCCGCTCGAGGAGAAGACCGCGCCCAGGAGCGCGATGCCGAAGACGCCACCGAGTTCACGGAACGCGGCGTTGGTGCCCGAGGCGAGGCCCTCGAGCTCCTTCGGCACCGAGCCGAGCACGAGCGAGGCCACGGGTACGAAGAAGAGCGTCATGCCGACGCCGGCGACGATGAAGGCCGGGACCATGTCCGAGTACGGCGTGGTCGCGGTCAACAGCAGCGCCAACCACGTCAGACTGATCGCCTGCAGGATGAGGCCCGGTGACGACGAGCGGCTTGCCGCCGAATGCGCTGGGCGAGAAGTCCGACGAACGGCGCGAGCAGCATCGGCATGCCGGTCCACGGCAGCACGCGCAGCCCGGCGCCGAGAGGCGAGTAGCCCTGCACGGTCTGGAGGAACTGCGAGAGGAAGAACACGGTGCCGAACATCCCGAAGCTGAACAAGCAGCGCGGTCACGTTGATCGCGGCGAAGCCACGATTCTTGAACATCGCGCAGGTTGAGCATCGGGGCCCGGGCGCGAAGCTCCCAGCGGATGAAGGCCGCCAGCAACACGGCGCCGATCGACGAAGGAGGCGAGCACGCTCGTACTCGTCCAGCCGCTGGCGTTGCCGCGAACGAGACCGAGCACCACGCCGAGTAGGCCACCGCTGACGAGGAGGGCTCCGCGGAAGTCCAGTCGGCTCTGGGTCCCGCGCGACTCGGCCAGCTTCCACCACGCCAGCGGCACGAGGACGATGCCGATCGGCACGTTGAGCCAGAAGATGTAGTGCCACGACCAGCCGGTCGTCACCGCGCCGCCGACGAGCGGTCCGAGGGCGATGGCCGCGCCGCCGATCGCGCCCCAGATGCCGAGCGCGGCGTTGCGACGTTCGGGCTTCACGGCCGCGCTCAGCAACGTGAGCGAGAGCGGCATGATCATGGCGCCGCCGGCGCCCTGCAGCGGCCCGCGCGGCGATGAGAAAGCCGATGTTCGGGGCGATCGCCGCGAGGGCCGAGGCCGTGGTGAAGATGGCGATGCCCGATCATGAAGGTGCGCCGTCGACCGAAGCGCTCACCGAAGGCGGCGGCGCGTGAGCAGGAGTACGGCGAAGGTCAGGGTGTAGGCGTTGACCGTCCACTCGAGGCCCGACAGTCCGGCGTGAAGGTGCACGCGGATGACGGGCAGCGCCGTCGTGACGACGAGGTTGTCGAGAGAGGCCATGAAGAGCGCGAGGCCGGTGATGAGCACGGCCCAGGCGCCGCGGTGTCGATCGACCGCGTTGGGGTGTCGGTTGGATCGAGGGGCTCGATGTCGATCGGCCGGGTCAGTGTGGTGGTCATTGGTGCTCCTTGCCCTTGCTCCGCCCGGGAATCCCTGATGGCGGGGTTTGTTAGTTGTGAGTAGTCACTATCTTGAGAAGCGAAAAAAAATAGAGGGGTCATCACGATGCCTGCTGCGACGAGTGGTCCTCGTTGGCGTGACGAGCGTCGGAGATGGCGTTCATGGCCTCGAACTTCTCCATCCCCGGACAGATCGACTGCGCCCACGCCTCTTTCACCGAAAGCAGGTCGATGGCCGACATCACCGAGATCAACATGCCGTTGGCGAAGAAGTCCTGGATCATCTCTTGGTCCAGGTCCAACTTGTCCTTGACCATGTGCCAGAGCACCTCGAAGGTCTTGCGACAGGCCGCGGCGATATCGGGATCGCCCGTCGCGGCGGCGTAGCCGTGCATCTGGACCTGCAGCATCTCGGTGTCTTGCATCAGCTGGAGGTAGGCCATGCCCATCGCGTGCATCGCCTCTTCGCCGTCCAGACCTTCGATCGCCCGCGAGAGCTCCTTGACGATTCGCGCGCCGACCTGGTCGTAGGTGGCGATGAAGAGGTCCTTCTTGGTGCCGAAGAGGCGAAAGAGGTAGGGCTGGGAGATGCCGGCGCGCGCGGCGATGGCGTCGGTGGAGGTCCCGGCGTAGCCGGACTTGGCGAACTCGGTCACCGCGGCGCTCAAGACGGCGACTCTGCGTTCGGCGGCGGTCTGTCGGGTCGAAACCATCATTTCGTTATTGTAAGTGGCTACTCACTACCTTGTCAAGCGATGGGCCGGGAATTCCTCAATCACCAGTACCTGAAGTCTTTTTGGGTATCCGAGTATCGACCGAAGCACGGTTTCGACGAGAGCGACGATACCAGTTACTTCTTTTTCTTAGGCAGCGGCAGTGCGTCACTCGTCGTCGTGACCAGCGAGATGATCCAGTCGCGGTCGTTGAGCTTGGCCGGCGATATCCGGTAGGCCGGCTTGGCGCCGTCGTAGGGCGACGCCTGTCCGACCCGCCCGGCGATCGTCGCGCCGGCCGCGGTGACCTTGACGAAGAGCGTGTTGTCACATACGAGCGCGAAGTTCTTGCCGTGGTGATAGAGGCCGTACTCGCCGAACATCGGCTTGGCCGTGATCTCGAGCGGCTGCAGTTTCTCGATGACCGCCTCGATGAACTTCTTGTCGGTCGCCATGGTAGGCAATGTAGCAACGCGAACTACGACGACGGTGCTTCGACGTCTCGTGCATCGAGCAGCCACGTCTTTCTTTCGAGTCCGCCGCCGTAACCGGTGAGGGACCCGTCGGCCCCGATCACTCGGTGACAGGGCACGATGATGGAGATGGGGTTTCGGCCGTTGGCGAGGCCGACGGCGCGCGACGCCTTGGGGTTGCCGACGCGCCGCGCCAGTTCGCCGTAGGAGATCGTCTCGCCGTAGGGGATCTCGCGGAGTCGTGACCACACGCTTCGTTGGAACGGCGTGCCGAGGAGGTTCATCTCGAGGTCGAACGACGTCAGATCCCCGGCGAAGTAGGCGTCGAGTTGAGCGCGACGTCTTTGAACCAGGCGTCGTCGCGTGATCGCGTCGTCGGGTGGGGGAGACGTCGTGTCGCTGTTCGAGCATCGACACGTTGGTCAACACGCCGTCGCGGGCCACAGCGTGAGAGGCCCGATCGGGCTCGTGGATGGTGGAAGTGAGGATTTCAGTCATCGGTTTCCTTTGCTTGTCGGTGGTCGTAACGATGCGGGCGGCCAGTCGTTGATACGGTGAGTCGTCGACGGACCAGAGGTACTGCACCGCGTACGCCCGCCACGGCCGCCAGCGTTGAGAGCGGTCGACCAGTGCCGCCGGCGTACTCGGGAGTCCGAGCGCTTCGGCGGCGTGGCGAACGCCGAGGTCCGACTCGGGAAAGGCGTCGGGATCGCCCAGCGCGCGCATGGCGATCACCTGGCGCGTCCACGGACCAACGCCGGGAATCGTGGCCAGCGCGGCCATCGCCGCGTCACGGTCGCTGCCCGGTCCGAGGTTGAGGTCACCCTTCGTCAACGCCTTCACGAGCGCGCGCGAAGGTGGCGCGTCGCTTCTCGGGCATCGCCAGCTCCGCGTCGCGACAACGCACTCGGCAACGGGAAGAGATGGGTCAGTCCACCGCCGGGGTCACTCACGAGTTCACCGTGACGCTGCGACGAGTCGACCGGCGTGCGTCTGGGCCGCGGCGGTCGAGACCTGCTGGCCCAAGACGGCGCGCAGCGCCATCTCCGCGCCGTCGACGCACCGCGGTACACGACGCCCCGGCGACTTGTTCACGACGGGGGCGAGTCGTCGGATCGGCGCTCAACTGGCGGTCGATCGCCACGGGATCGGCGTCGAGGTCGAGCAGCCATCGGCTCCGCGCGATCGTCGCCGTGAGGTCACGCATGTCGCTCAACACGGCGCGACAGCTTGACGTACTCGGGCGTCGGCGTGAGTTCGACGATGCCCGGGCCGTGGGTGAGTCGAAGCGTCCGACGATACGTCAGTCCCCGTACCTCTTCCACGCCGGGGACGGCGGTGGCCGCCAGATGACCGAAGAGGTTGTCGGGACAGAGAGGCTGTCGAAAGGCCAGTCGCAGCTCGATGGCGGTGGACGCCTCGGCGACGGGGCGAGGGTCTCTTGGCGCGAGCTCGCAGCCCCGTCGGAGACGACGCGTACACCGCCTGCACGGTGTCGTTGAACTGTCGGACACTGGAGAATCCGGCGGCGAACGCCACGTCGGTCATGGCCAGCGCGGTCGTCTCGATGAGGATCCGTGCGGTCTGCGCGCGTTGCGGCTCGGGCGATGGCGATCGGACCGGCGCCAATCTCGTTCTGGAGGACCCGCTCCAGTTGACGCACGCTGTAGCCCAGTCGCTGGGCGAGGCCATTGACGCCCTCGCGGTCGACGAGACCGTCGGCGATGAGCCGCATCGCGCGCGCGGCCACGTCGGCGCGCGAGTTCCATTCGGGCGACCCGGGCGAGGCGTCGGGACGGCAACGCTTGCACGCGCGAAAGCCGGCCAGCTGCGCGGCGGCGGCGGACGGGTAGAAGCGCACGTTCTTGCGCATGGGCGTCTGCGCCGGACAACTCGGTCGACAGTAGATGTGCGTCGAGGTGACGGCGGTGTAGAACCATCCGTCGAATCGCGGATCACGGGACTGCACCGCGAGATACCAGCGTTCAAAATCTTCGACCACGCACCGAACCTATCGCGCCCAGCGCGACTCGGACTAGCGGAAAATACGACATCGCCGTCCGGCCCGCACGAGGGGCGACTGCGCTGTCGCAAATCCGCTAGGGCGATGTGTCGTGCGGCGGGCGCGTCGAAGGACGACTGGAACGTGAAGGCGTACTCACTGGGACCGACGCGCTCCAGACACTCCAGTCGGGCGACGGCGTCGGACGGTTCGGGGATGGTCCCGGCGCGAACCCACCACATCGCCGACTGGACGCCGTCGAAACGATCGGCCCACTGTCGGCGTTGGCGCAGCACGTCTTTGTGTCCACTTCGATAGACGAAATCGGTGAGAGCGTCCTATCGACTCCCAGACGCTGATGTTGAGGAGTATGTGGTCATCGTCGAATACCCGAATGCTCGTGGCGTCGCCCTCGTCGGTCTTCAGGCGCCACACGAATCCCGGTGCCGCATCGGCCAGGGCGTTGACCGGTTCCAGCGCGGCCACGAAGCCGGCGACGACTGGAGAGTCCAGCGGAGCTTTGAGCTTCACGATGTTGCACTGCGCGAGGTGAAAGGCCATGGTTGGAGGCTATCGGCGACTTCGTCGAATCGCCCGGTGCACGGGTAACACGGGGTGGATAGATTCTTTGCTGTTCACGCTTGGCGTAACGCCGAGCCCAAAGTGAGAGGTGGAGGGATGGCGAAGGCATACGAGATCTCAGTCTGGGAGCCGCTTCCGGATAAGTTCGAGGAGTTCAACGAGACGATCAAGAGTCTGGCCAAAGCGTTTGTCGAGGCGGGAGTCTCGAAGGTCGAACTCCTCACGTGGAGTCGCGGGCAAGGACGTCGTTCGCGTCGTCGTGATTCAGCACTTCAAAGGGCTGGCGGACAACGGCGCCTTGAACGAAACGATCGATGGACAGCGTGCCGATGAAGACGTGGCGCGAAGAGCACCGCGGGCGACTTCCCGGCGAAGCTTATTTCGCACGACCTGTACTCCGAAATCGAAGGTTGATCTCGAAAATCGGTGTCGCATGACCAAATGAGCCTCGAAGAGATCTCGGAGTTCGCGTCAGCGTCTGGCGGGCGTCGTCGAAGAACAGCCGTTCGGGCCGGACGTCGACGTACTGAAAGTCGGCGGGCAAGATCTTCGCCATCCTCTCGCCGGAGAGTTCGCCGGAAGCGATCTCGTTGAAGTGCGACCCCGACCTCGCGATCGAACTGCGCCTTCGCTACGCCGCGGTGACTCCCGGCTACCACCTCAATAAGCGGCTGTGGAATACGGTGCATCTCGACGGGACGATTCCGGACGACGAGCTCCTGCGCATGGTCACCCACTCGTACAATCAGGTCGTCGCGGGCCTGCCCAAGTCGTTGCGTCAGAGCCTCACGTCGTCCCAGTGACGGAATCGATGAGGGCCTAACGAATTCGTGACACGAGGTGGGCGGGCGGTACGCCGACGCCGTGCAGCAGTGACGCCAGCGCTTCCACGCCGTCGACGAGTCGCGGCCCCGGGCGCACCATCACGGCGTCGGCGTCAATGGCCCAGACTTCGGCGTCGCGAGGAAGTTCGTCGAGCACGGCGCGCGCTTGACCTGAGCGAACTCTCGAGTCCGAAGCCGCACGGCGCGACCACGACGACGTCGGGCCGGGCACGCGCAATCTCCTCCCAGGTCGTGGAGAGCGATCGTTCGCCGGCGCGGGCCAGTACGGGATCGCCGCCCGCCGCGGTGACGAGGTCGGGCACCCAGTGGCCAGCGCCGAAGGGCGGATCGATCCACTCCAAGACGAAAACGCGGCGTCGGGGTTGCGTACTTACAGCTTTTACAACCTCGTCCAGTCGATGCCGAAGCGCGGCGACGAGGTCGTGGCCCCGCTGCGCCACGGTCGCCGCGGTGGCGATCGTCGTTATCGATCTCAGAACCTCCGACAGCGTTTGCGGGTCGATCTGCAACACGTCGGCGCGGCAGTTGAGTCGCCGCGTCGCCGCTTCGACGTCGCCACTCGCCACCGCGCAGACGCGACACAGGTCCTGGCTCAAGATGAGATCGGGATCGCATCGTCGCAGCGCATCGTCGTCCAGTTCGTAGAGGTCGAGTCCCGCGCCGATCCTTTGACGCACGAAGTCGTCAATCTCGCCCGGGGTCATATCGGCCCCGGCACATGATCGGACCACGATCTCTCGGCCCTCCTGAACTCGATCGGGCCAGTTGCACTCGGCGGTGACGCCCACCAACTCGTCTCCGAGTCCCAAGTCGCAGACGATTTCGGTCGTCGAAGGAAGCAGTGAAACGATGCGCACGACGACATCCTACGGAGGGCCTCTGTTGCGCGATGAGTCACAGGCCTCGCCGTCGCGCCCCAGCGTCGTCAGCGGATAAGGTCCGAACTCATGGTTCTGGGCGCCTCGCGCGAGATCTTCACGGTGGTGGCCGAAGCCGCGGCGACCCTGACCGGACTCTTGTTCATCGCTATGTCGCTGGCTCCGCGACACGAGTCCACCTCGCATCTGGGTGTGGTGCAACAGGTTCGCGCGGCGGCGTCACTGTTGGCCTTTACCAGTGCGCTGTCCATCTCGTTGTTCGCTCTGGTGTCCGATGACAACGTGGGCTATCCGGCGTTGGTGTTGGGCATCGTCGGCGTCTCGTTCACCGCCGCCAGCGTGCGGTCGATCTACGAGAGCTCCCCCAATCGACGGCTGCTGCGAAAGCAGATGGGTCTCATCGTGTTGCTCCTCGCGACGTTCGGCTGCGAACTCGCCACGGGCGTCATGCTGATCGTCAGCGCGCACGACATGACCGCCCTCGACATCCTCGAGAACGTCCTGGCGACCTCGTTGCTCATCGGCATCGCTCGGGCGTGGGAGTTGGTCGGAGCCCGCGACACCGGGCTCTTCTCGTCGCTCGCCGTCCTCAGCGGTCGCGACGGCGCCGCGCGTCACTCCGACGAACGCTCGTCAACGCCGAACGATTCGGCGGGCGACTGACGTCAGACGATCTTGCCGTCGAGATTGACGAGCCAGATGCCGCGGATGGAGCTGTTGGCGCGCGGTGAGTACATGGCGACGTACTGGCCGGCGAGCCCGAAGTAGTCGAAACAGATATTGCCTTTGGCGACGCCGCCGGGTGCGATAAAGCCGTCCTCTAGGGAGTGCTTGGCGGTGAAGTTCAGCACCGTCACGTTCCCCTTCGGAGGGCGCAACGTCATATTGAAGTCGTTGAAGAAATACGTCGTCTTGTTCTGGTTGCGAATCGTGACCGCGGCGCACAGGTTGGTGAAACCGAACTTGTCGGCGGTGAGGGACCAGTTCGCCTTGACCACCGTGTCATCGACGAACACGGTGTTATTGCTGAGGGCCACGCAGTCCGTCGCCTTGTATCCGGGGTACGGCTTGGTGGCGGTGGCGCAACCCGTGGCGTGAGTCGCGTGGCTCGAGATCGCGGCTCCGGCCTCCGGAGAGACCGCCGTCCCGGCGATCGACGCGCCCGCGAGGAGAAGCGACGCACAGAGGCCGCGTTTCACCATCGCTACGGGTGACGTACCCACGAGCATGCAAGCGAGGTCGCTACTTCCGTTGGCGCATACTCAGCATCCAACGGCGACACCGGTACATCGGTCATTGGGCGCACTATATAACCGCGCCTCGCGGGGAAACGGGCACCCGAACATTTTTGATATTCGGCTTGCGTCGCGGTTCCGTCTCCGATATCGTACAACCATATGGTTGTACATCAACTCTCCGATCGTGAAGTGGACCTCGTGTTCCGGGCCCTCGCCGACACGACCCGTCGCGATATCTTCCAGCGCGTGATCGGCGAGGGACTGTCGGTCTCCACCCTGGCCCACGACTACCAGATGAGCTTCGCCGCCGTGCAGAAACACGTGAGCGTGCTCGAGCGCGCGACGTTGGTCACGAAGCAACGTCACGGTCGAGAGCAGATCGTGCACGGGAACCTCGCAACGCTCCGAGGGGCGGCGGCACTGCTCGACGCCTTCGAAGAGATCTGGATCGGTAGGGCCACGAAGATCGCCGAGATTCTCGGCGAGAAAGGAAGTGCAGAATGACAGTCATTTCAACGAAGACGGACTCGGTCGCGCTGAGCCTGACGGTGACCGCGGAGTTCGCCGCCGGCGCCGAGCGCGTGTGGGAGGTCTGGGAGAATCCCCGTCAACTGGAACGCTGGTGGGGTCCGCCGATGTATCCGGCCACCTTCACGCGTCATGATTTCGCCGTCGGCGGAGAGTCGCGCTACTTCATGACCGGACCCGGAGGCGACACGCCGCACGGTTGGTGGCGAATGTTCGCTATCGACGAGCCGCGGCGACTCGAGTTCGCGAACGGCCTCGCCGGCGACGACGGGGAGCCCGTACCCGGCGTCGAACCAATGGCCGCACGGGTGACGTTCGAACCGATGACTGGCGGAACGAGAATGACTGTGGAGAGCACGTTCGTGGACGAGGCGCAAATGGAGACGATGTTGGCCATGGGAATGTCGGAAGGAATGACCCAGGCCGTGACGCAGATTGACGGGCTGCTCACTTCCCAAGCCGCCTGACATCTCCGCTCCTTGCTGTGGTTCCGCAGTGATGGTGAAAGCCGTAGCGATCTCATTGACACTTCGTCATCGTGGCACCACACTTCCGGCACCTTCAGCGTGAGAAACTGCGGTATGACCACCGCCACGATTGCTGTGAAGGGAAGCGCCAGCGACGACTTCCCCGCCGACTACGCGACTCTTCAATTCGGACACGAGTTCCACGCCGCAGCGCGCTCCGAAGCCCTCGCCGGGGGCAACAGCGTCATCACCCAGTTACGCGACACCGTGGCGCACGTCGGAGCGGACGTGCGAGAGATGAAGGTCCAGTCACTTCGAGTGCAAGAGACGTTCGACCACGTGGGCCCCGATCACGTCCGGGAGCACACCGGTTGGGTCGCGCAATTGGGCGGTCAGCTGCTGATTGAACCAGGTGCCGTTCCCTCTTCGGTTGCCGAGTTGATCCGAATCGGTGTCACGGTCTATCAACTCACCTGGCACCTTGACCCCGACACCGAGCTGCAGGCACATCGCGCGGTGCGACGCTTGGCGGTGGCTGACGCCAAGGAGGCCGCCAACGATTTCGCCCTCGCTCTGGGGGCGGACCTGGGAAGTCTCATCGCGCTCGCCGATCCGGGCCTACTCGGTGCCGCGTACGCGAACGCCACGCGCGGCTCGTCGCACATGAGAATGGCGAGCGCGACGTCCGGCGCATCGTGGGATGGGTACGTTGACATCGATCCGGAGTTGATAACGATCTCGGCGAACGTGGAGGCCAGTTACGAAGTGACGCTGACGTAGTCAACGCGTATCGGCAGTCAAACGATCTCAACGTTACTTTCTGTTACATCTATCGGTGCCTGCATACGCCGGTGCGAGATTCGGCCGTTACGGTGTGATGGTGAGACGATCACTGTGTTGGTGGTTGGCGACGACGTGCGCCGCCGCGTTCCTTCCGTTATCGCTCGCGGGGACTCCCAGCGTCGCCGCGGCCTCTGAACGCGTGGCGTGTCACGCTCCGCGAATGACCGGGTTAACCGTGTCGGTCGCCCGAAGCAGAGCGAAGGTCGCCGGCTGCTCGCTTCGTCTCACGGGGGCTCGCGTGCAGGCACCCACCATTCAGACGATTCATACCCAAAGTGTCCGTCCCGGACGACCCGCCCGCGTGATCGCGGTATCGGTGAATCCCTTGTGTGAGAGCCCCGTGAATCCGGGACCACCGCCCGGAGAGCCGATTTTGAAGCCGGGTCCGAGTGAGATAGTCACCGGACTCTTCATCGAAGGTGGCGCGGTCATGGTGCGATCGGAGCCTGTCTGCAAAACGTTGGTGGGTAAGTCAGATGCCGGAACGATCACGATCACCAACTCCGTGGGGACGGTCATCGCCGACCATATGGCGCTTACGGCCGGACAGTTGCTCTACGTGAATGTGCCGGCCGGCACGTACACGGTGTCGGGTGTCTTCGCGGGTGGCAACAAAGCCGGTCCGATCACGGTGACGGTCCCGTCGGGAGAGATCGTTCGACAGGATTTGGTTCTCGACGTTCCTTAAACCCGGTCGTCTGTGTGGCGAAGATCGCGCGAGGCGCGGACACGTGCGTCGACCTCATCACAAGTGAGAACCGGATACGACGTCGCCGAATTGCGATCGAGCGAGGTCTCGGGGTAATCCCTTATGGACCGGACGCGGAAGGCGACGTATCGTGCCTCTCATGACCCCCAACCCCAATACGGCTCGACGGGCAAAGAGGTGCGCAAGTGGCCGTGCGAACTAGTCCGCGGTCGCGAAGGCACTCAATCTCTCGAAATCGGTGGACTGTCCACATCGCGTTGATCGTGGGTTTCGCCGGCACCGTGGCCTCCGCGATCGAACTCTCCAAGAAGTATCTCGGTCATTCCGGCATTACCGATCACACCATCATCGGCCTCGCGGTGTTCGGTCTCGTGCTCGTGCATCTGTACCAGAGGCGTCACACGGTCGGGCGGCTCCTCGCGAGGTTCGTTGGTCGAGGATCGGGTGAGGCGAGGAAACGGCTGGCCGTGTCCGACATGATTTTGTGGTTGCTCGCACTCGATGTCACGGTCTCGGGCTTCATGGACTTCGTCAGAGGTTCCGCCATATATCTGCCGATTCCCGGGCCGCCGTTCATCCAGAGATGGCACGAACTTTCGGCGCTGGTGCTGATTGTGTACGTCATCGTTCACGCGACGCGACGCCGAGCTCGCCTGCGGACGTCGCGGATCAGGTGACGATCGAACACGACCCGACCCGCTGACGTGACACCTCGGGCGGTTCAGCTCGCGGTGGCAAAGCGATAGACCGCCGAGAGATCCAGGTCGCCGGCGCCGTTTTCAATCGCGCGTTGCCAAGACGAGATGAGCCCGGCCGTCAGCGAGAGGTCGACGTCGACGCTTTTCGCCGCGTCCAGCGTGAGTAATGCGTCCTTCACCGCGTGCTTCAAGGCGAAGTTCGTGGAGAAGTCGCCTTCGAGCATGCTGCGAGCCTTGGCGACGGCGTACGGGGATCCGATGGGGGCGTCGGCGAGAATATCGACGATGACGCGAGGGTCGAGTCCGAACGCCTCGGCGACCTTGAGGGTCTCGACCACCATCTCCACCAGGTCGACCAGCCAGTTATTGAGCACCAGCTTCGCTCGGCTCCCCGCTCCGGCGGCGCCCAGCCAGAACGTGTCGCGCCCCAAGGTATCAAAGGCCCGCATCGCGGCGGGTTGGGCCTCCACAGGCCCGCTGGCCAGGATAATCAACTCGCCCGCCGTCGCCGGCCCGACGCTTCCCGACACCGGTGCATCGACGAAGAGTACGCCCGCTCGAGTCGCCCGCGCCTCGAGACGCGCGGTCCATTCGACGCCAATGGTGCCCATCTGAAGCCAGATGGCGCCGCGCCCGATCGTGGAAAACGCACCGTCCTCTCCGTCGATCACGCTCTCAATCGTGGGGCCGTCGGGCAACATCGTCACGACGAGGTCGGCGTCGTTCGCCGCCGCGGCCGGCGTCGCGGCCGCGACACCACCAAGTTGGACCAGAGACTGAACGCGCTCCGTTGATCGATTCCAAACCCGGACGTTGAAGTCGGTCCCGATGAGTCGCGAGGCCATGGGCGCACCCATCTGCCCGGTACCCAGAAAGGCGATCGTCAAATTCTTCGTGCTCTCACTATCCATGTCTTCTCCTTGGGGTATCGCTACCTCGACCGTGATCGCGGTCGTTTGCCCAGTACGGCGCGGCCAACACGTCGACGTAATCGCAACCGTAGTTGTCGTTCATCGTCGCATCAATCCGATTTCCTCGATCGTGAAGTCGAGTCGCGCGACCCGGTGCTACGTTGCCATGCAAGCGAAGGAATGTTGCGAATGCGCTGGTTCTATTCAGAGAAACATGAACTGCACGACCCGGATCGGGAGATTCGTTCCGGAACGCCGACCAACGGTTTCGAGGTGGCCCGCCGGGCGAGAATCATCGCCGGGGAGCTCACGAAGGATCCCGACTTCGAGCGCGGAACGCTGCGTACCTTCGACCGGGAGTGCATCGATCGGATTCACGATCCGGCCATGGTGGACTGGCTCGAGGGGGCGTGGCGAGAGAGCCGTCCCTCAAGTGATTTCGATGAGGTCATACCGGACGTGTTCCGCCACGCCGGGTTCGGCGAGGGCGAATCGTTTGGTCGGGCGCCGAAGAACAGTCCGATGGCGCGACTCGGCTACTACTCGTTCGACACGATGACCCCGATTGTCGCAGGTACCTACCTGGCCTCGCGCAGCGCGGTGGACGTGGCGCTCTCGGCGCTCGAACGCACGCTCTCTACGGGCGAGGTCACCTACGGCCTCTGTCGCCCTCCGGGACATCACGCCTCGACCGCGATGATCGGCGGGTACTGCTACTTCAACAACGCCGCCATCGTTGGCGCCGAGTTGGCCCGGCGCCTGGACGGACCCGTGGCCATCATCGACGTGGACTACCACCACGGCAACGGCACGCAATCGATCTTCTATCACCGTGACGACGTGTTCTACGTCTCACTGCACGGGGCTCCTGACCGGGCCTTTCCGTACTTTCTGGGCTACGGCGACGAGCGGGGCTCCGGCCGGGGCGCGGGTTGGAACCACAACGTGGAACTGGCGAAGGGATGCTCGGACCGCGAGTACCTCGAACACCTCCGGCGGGTGCTGGACCTCGTCGCCCAAAAGGACGTGGTCGGTGTCGTGATCTCCCTCGGCGTGGACACCTACGAGAACGACCCGATCAGCGATCTCGGATTGACGAAGGACGCCTACCACCCCATGGGGCGAGCGCTGGCGGGTCTCGGCGTACCCACGGTCGTCGTGCAAGAGGGCGGCTACGACCAGATCGAACTGGGCCAGAACGTACGGTCATTTCTGCGAGGCATCGCCAACCTCGACGAGGCGAGTGGCACGGTCGTCTGGTGATCAAGTGGAGCTGAGTCGTCAGGGCTTTCGACGTCGGTGGACGCGAGGCTGGTCGTAGAGCACGAAGGCTCGGTCGTGACAATGTTGGTGCTACGTTCAGCGAATGACCAAATACTTCGAAACCGTTCTCGAGCTCTCGCTTCGTGATCGCCAGTTACTCAACCACCCTTTCTATCGACGATGGGAGGCGGGTGATCTCTCGCTCAATGAGTTGCGGCTCTACGCCGAGCAGTATCGGTTCTTCGAGCAGATGCTCCCGCGGTTCCTCGAACGCTTGGCGCAGGAGTTGCCCGAAGGCGCCGCGCGCGAATCCGTCCTGAGGAATCTCGCCGACGAAGTGGCGAGGCCGAGTCATCTGGAACTCTTCGAGAAGTTCGCGGGGTTCTACCAAGCCTCGAGTGCACCGATCTCGCCGGCCATGCAGCAGTTGGTCGACGCCTACGCCGAGGTTCTGTTACTGGGTCCGTCGGCGGCGCTCGCCGGCCTCTGGGCCTACGAAAGTCAAGGCGCTGGAATTGCCGACTCCAAGGCCGCGGGTCTCGCTACGCACTACGGTGCCTCCCCCGACGCGTTGGCCTTTTGGTGGGCGCACGGAACGGTGGAAGGCGATCACGCGAAGTGGACTCTTGAGGCGCTGGAACAGCTCGCGCCCGAAGAGGAAGTCGCCCGTGAGGCGACTCGTTCGGTTGGTGAAGCCTGGTGGGCCTTCCTCGACGAACGTGAGTTGGTGGCCTCGTAGTTCGATGAGGTCGTTCGGGCCCCTCCACCGTGCGTGGACTTGACGAGGCGTGAAGTTAGTTCAGCTGGCCGACTGCGATAGTTCTTTTCGCGCAGCCTCGACGATGTCGGCGCTCGTGTTCGCGTGTCCGTTGATGCCCCACCCACCCTCGGGTGACTCGGTGATCAGGACCCACGTGCGATCAACCAACGTCGGATCGCCAGCGGCGGCGGCGACGATGTCGGTGAGTTCTCTCACGACTCCGAGCTGCTTCTCGCGGTCCAATACGCCAACCGGCGTGAGGACTTGGACGCGCACGTAGTTCGCATCCCCGGCGGCGTTCGAAATCGCCCCGTCGGGAAGGTCGTGAACGAACGCCGCCGTGTTGTTCTTGAAGAGCGAGATGGGCGGGACCTTCTCCCAGCGCATCACGGCGTTGGCGAGGTCACTGGCGAGGGCGTGCTTGTCCACAAAGGTTCCTTCGGTCGAATACACGTCAATCATTGGCATTTCAAATCTCCTGAGTCCCGTATGATGACTGTCATAGTCAGCGGGCTGAGCGTACACTATGACGCTCGTCATAGTCAATGGGGAGAGTGTGACCAACGACAGCCGCAAGAAGATGGTGCAAAGCGCCGCCGAATTGATCGGCTCTCAGGGCATGAACGCCACGTCGTTCTCCGACGTGCTCGCCGACAGCGGGGCTCCTCGCGGATCGATCTACTTTCACTTCCCCGGGGGAAAGCGAGAGCTGGCCAAGGACGCCATCCGGTGGACGTCGGATCAAGTCGTTGCTCACATGCGATCGTCCCCGGCCACGTCGGCCCCCGAGGTAC
This sequence comes from uncultured Acidimicrobiaceae bacterium, assembly GCA_963703105.1. Taxonomy (GTDB): domain Bacteria; phylum Actinomycetota; class Acidimicrobiia; order Acidimicrobiales; family RAAP-2; genus RAAP-2. The sequence goes on from OY969792.1 coordinate 1,738,728, forward strand.
TCGAACACTTCGTCGCCCTCTTTCAACACGTCGTCGAGGCGACCGACGGAGCGGCCGGTTGTGCGGTGGCCGGCGTGACGATCGACGTCCCCGCCAGTGACGAAGAACTGTTGGCCGAAGCTCGCGCGGCGTTTCATGCATGGGCGGCGTTGCTGGCCGAACAGCTCACGACGACCGGCGTGGCGAGAGAGCACGCGCTGGGGATCGCCACCATCGCCGTCGCCAGCGTCGAAGGGGCCCTCATACTCTGTCGGGCGGAAGGTGGCACCGCGCCGTTGGACGCGGTCGCCAGTCAGCTGCAATCACTCGTTGCGTTATAACCGCGTCACCGCGGTCAGCGCATTACGCCGCGGCGGTGAAAACGCCGTTGGCACTGGGGAGCGTTTCACTCCCTAGGGCCGGAGCCAGCACGTCGGCGATGGTGCCGGCAAGATGGAACGTCATGGCGTTACGGACCTCTTCGGGGACGTCTTCGAGGTCGGGCCCGTTCCGCTCCGGCAGGATGACCTCGGTCAGCCCGGCGCGGTGCGCCGCCAAGACCTTCTGCTTTACCCCGCCGATGGGGAGAACTCGACCTTGCAGCGTGACCTCGCCGGTCATGCCGACGACCGGCCGGACCGGTTCGCCGCGTAACAGGCTGACCAGGGCCGTCGTCATGGTGACGCCGGCCGACGGTCCGTCCTTGGGCACGGCGCCCGCCGGCACGTGGAAGTGGAATCGCTTTCCGGTGAAGAGCTTCGGATCGATGCTCAGCTCGTCGGCGTGGCTACGCACGTAGGACATGGCGATCTCGGCCGACTCCTTCATGACGTCACCCAGTTGACCGGTGAGCGTCAGGCCCTCGGGACCTTCGGACACGCTGGCTTCGACGAACAACACGTCACCGCCGGCGCCGGTCACGGCGAGCCCGGTCGCCACCCCGGGCACGCTAGTGCGGTCGGCCGATTCGAAGTAGAAGTGGGGACGTCCGAGCCACTCGCGCACGTCGGACGCGCTCACGTGAATCGGCGCTTCCCGCTCGCCGGCGGCGAGTTTCGTTGCCGCCTTGCGCAGCAGTCGTCCGATCTCTCGCTCCAGGTTGCGCACGCCCGCTTCGCGGGTGTAGTCGGCCACGATGGTCTGCAACGCCTCGTCGTCGATCGTGACTTCGTCATCGCGCAGCGCCGCCCGGGCGAGTTGACGCCCGAGGAGGTGGTGACGAGCGATCGACACCTTCTCCGATTCGGTGTAGCCGTCGAGTCGGATGACCTCCATGCGGTCGAGCAGCGGCCCGGGGATGGTGTCGATCACGTTGGCCGTCGCGACGAACATCACTCGCGAGAGGTCGAGGTCGACCTCGAGGTAGTGGTCGCGGAACGTGTGGTTCTGCGCCGGGTCGAGGACTTCGAGCAACGCCGAGGACGGGTCGCCACGGTAGTCGGATCCGATCTTGTCGACTTCGTCGAGCACGATGACCGGGTTCATGGTGCCGGCCTCGCGCAGCGCCCGCACGAGGCGACCGGGCTGGGCGCCGACGTAGGTACGACGGTGGCCGCGAATCTCGGCCTCGTCGCGAACGCCACCCAGCGCGACTCGAACGTACTTGCGCTGGAGGGCGTTGGCGATCGACTGACCGAGCGAGGTCTTGCCGACGCCCGGGGGTCCGACGAGGGCGAGGATGGCGCCCGAGCCCCGTCCGTCGACCGGCGTCAGACCCCGCTCCGCCTGCAGTTTGCTCACCGCGAGGTGCTCGAGGATCCGGTCTTTCACGTCTTCGAGTCCGTCGTGATCGGCGTTCAGGATTCGCTGGGCTTCGAGGACGTCCAGACGGTCCTCGGACTCGACGCCCCACGGAATCTCCAGGATGGTGTCGAGCCACGTGCGAATCCACCCGGTCTCGGGGCTCTGGTCGTTGGTGCGTTCCAGCTTGTCGATCTCTCGCAGGATGGCCGTGCGCACGTGCTCGGGCAGGTCGCGGTCGGCGATCTTGGCGCGGTAGTCGTCGGGGTCGACGTCGTCCTCGCCGAGCTGGCCCAACTCTTTCTTGATGGCGTCGAGTTGTCGCCGCAGGAGGAACTCGCGTTGCGTCTTTTCCATACCCTCTTCGACGTCGTTCTTGATGCGGTCGCGCAAGCGTGAGGTCGGCCAGCGTGTCGCGCGCCCAGCCGAGCACCAGGCGAAGTCGGGCTTCGACGTCGATGGTCTCGAGGACCTCTACCTTTTGGGCGAGCGAGAGGTCGGGGGAGTAACCGGCGACGTCGGCGAGACGGCCGGGCTCGGTGATCTCGCGCAGTTGCGCCGCGATTTGACGCGCCCCGCGACTGAGCAGGATGTTCTCCAAGACTGCGCGGTACTCGCGCGCCAGCTCGATCACGTTCGGGGTCGACTCACCGTCGTCGAGGGGTTCGGCCTCCACCCACAGGGCGTCGCCCGTCCCGGGAACGCCGGTGCCGATCGTGGCGCGCTGGTCACCGCGGATGACGATGGCCTCGAGGCCACCGGGCAGCGAACCCTCTTCCATCACCTCGGCGATGACGCCGACGTTCGCGTAACGGCCCTCGATGTGGGGCACCAGGAGTAGGTGACCGCCGGCGGATCGGGCGGCCTCGACGGCGACGCGCGCCTCGTTCGATTCGAGGGCCATGGAGAAGACCATGCCGGGCAGGATGACGCCGGACTTCAATGGGAGAAGCGGCAAGGTGACGTTCTTGTTGGTCATTGCAATTCCCTTTCCAGTGATCGAATCCACCTGGGTGACCGAAGGTGGTCACCAGGCGGATTCCTTCCAACCCGGACTCGGGGAGGATCCGGAAGGGAAGCCGAACCGAAGTTCGGGACGTCAAGCATATCGGTACTTTCGCGAATTCTGGCAGTCTCGACTGGTGAGTGCTAATGGTGCCAAAATGCCGGAAAATAGCGTATTTGGCGCTATTTTCGTCTCGGCGACGTCCGATTCAGCCGAGGGCTGGCCGGTGAGTCAGCGCGTCATATGACCGGCGCGGGAGGTGCGTACGAGTCTTATACTCGCCCTCAATTCAAAGTGAAATAGCGAGTGGTTTTTGGAGAGGAGCCGAGATGGCGTTGGAAGTTGGAGCGGACGCGCCGGAGTTCGGGCTGCTCGCGACACCCGATCAAAAGGTGGCGCTCTCGGAGTTCGATGGCCCGGTCGTCCTGATCTTTTATCCGGCCGACTGGAGCCCCGTCTGCAGCGACGAGCTCTCGGTGTTCAGCGCCGCGAGTCGATTGTTTCACGCGCGCGGTGCGCAGCTCCTCGGGATCTCGGTCGACGGTCCCTGGTGCCACGAAGTCTTCAAGGATCAGCGCAAGGTGGCCTTTCCGCTTTTGGCGGACAGCAATCCCAAAGGAGCCGTGGCGAAGGCGTACGGAGTGTACCGAGAGGACGACGGCACGTCGGAGCGCGCCCTCTTCGTCATTGACCGCGACGGCAAGGTGGCGTGGCGTGAGGTGTCGCCCGTCGGCGTGAATCCCGGCGCCGACGGCGCCCTCCGAGCGGTGGAGGAACTGCCATGAGTGAGCGAGCGCTACTTTCGATTCCCGTTGGACCGGAGGACCATTCGCGCGGACCTCTCGACGCGAAACTGACGGTCGTCGAGTACGGCGATTATCAGTGCCCCTACTGCGGTCAGGCCTATCCCATCGTGGAAAAGTTGCTTAGCGAGTTCGCGGACTCGATGCGCCTCGTTTTTCGAAACTTGCCGCTCGCCGAGGTGCACCCACACGCCGAAGCGGCGGCGGAAGTGGCCGAGGCGGTCGGGCTGCAAGGCAAATTCTGGGAGATGCACGACACCTTGTTCGAACATCAGCGCGACCTCAGTGACGCGGCGCTCTTGCGTTACATCGCAGCCGTCGGCGCCGACGTCGACAGAGGCGACGAAGGAGATCGCCGACGGGGGACCACGTCAACGGGTGGAGGCGGATTTCGAAAGCGCCATCCGGAGCGGCGCGAACGGCACGCCGACGTTCTTCGTCAACGGCGTGCGCTACGACGGCTCGTGGATGTACGAACCATTCGCGGAGTACCTCACGGAACTGCTTGACGGTTCGTAGCTGATTCCCGGCAATTCGGTGGAGATCTCCGGCCACTGTCCGGTGGGTTCCTGGTGCTTGAATGCGCCTTGACACATATATGCCTTAAGAAGTTTCGAGACGGCGGGCTGGCGGGTCTCACCTCACCCATCACTTTGACGGACACGACATCGGGCCCTTGCCGGGCACCGTGACCGAGTGGCAGTCACCACATCGAGTGAGTTTCACGTGGGGCGAGGACGCGATCACCTTCGAGCTGACCGCCACACCGGGTGGTGGCACAACCTTCGTGCTGATGGCGGAGTTGGGTGCATCCGAAGCGGCTCGCAACGCGGCTGGCTGGGAGAGCTGTCTCGATCAGCTGCAATTCAACCGAGAGACCGAATCGTGGACGACGCGCTTCAAACACTACGTTGCCGTCTTCGAACCGCTCCTGGGCGAGCAAGAAGGTCCGCCCGAGGGTTTCCAGGTCTCTTGACGATCGCGGCGTTGAGTGCGACTCTCAACGTATCTCGAGAGTCAGACCACGAGCGAGGGATCGTAGTTCTTCAACCCCAGAAAATATTCGTCTGATCATGCTCGACCTCATCGATGATTTCGTCGATCGATCCGGGTGCGATGAGGTCGAATAGGTGCCAACGTCCGTTACGGTCTGACCAGTAAAGCGTCCATTCATTGTTCATGACGTCGAACTTCATCCGAGCTACGCCCTTTCGCGTCCACTCGGGCCCGTATTCTTCTCTCCAAGGTGGTCTACATTCGACGATTGTCACCGTTTTGCCCCGAACGTCGACTTCCATTCTGATTTGGTCCCAGAAATCAGCGGGAACGGCACGTCGGGCGTACTTGCGGATCTTCTCCAGGTCGCGCTCGGGGATGCCGGTCACGCCTCGACTGTAGACAAGTTCCGCCCGTCTCGTTGATCCCGCGAGACTCCTCGGGCGACGCCGAGTTCGTGTCTAGATGACCTTTAATTCCTTCAGAATAAGTATCACGATCAAAGCGAGTAGCGCTAACGCGATCAGAGTACGAAGGTTGAGCCTCATTCGACGGCGGAAGATTCTTCGACGGCCAAATCTCATTCGGCGACACCCCCGACTTCTCTGGCTTCACTCCATTGGACAGTTTGAGGTCCGTCTTCGTGTCGCGACGCCAAGTTCGCGAATAGTCAATTCTATCGCCATTGGTTCGACGGGCCAATTGGCGGGTGGAAGCCCGCGACGCGCCGAGACCACGCTTCGAATCCACTCACGGGATCGCGTCGCGAATCTCGGTCTCACACGTCCCGTCATCATAAGCCGAGGTCAGAAGTCATTTCTGATGCCCCATCGGCCGTCGCGAGATTGGTGAAAACCAATCACGAGAGTTTTTCATCGCGGTTGGTCAGTCGTCACCCAACTCCCAGAGAACTTCGCTACATTGCGAATGAATCGTTCAGGCAAGGGAGGGCTTCTATGCGAATCACCAAAGTAACCGGTCGTATCGTGGCGACATTGTTGATGGTCGCGGGCGTCACGTCAGTGATCGCCGGTGGCGTAGTCAGCACGGCGGCGAACGCGGGTGCCGTGCGCACGCTCGCGCACGACGCCTCATCGTCGTGCGATCTCGGCAACGGGGTGAAGCACGTGATCGAACTGACGTTTGACAACGTGCACTTCTTCCGCGACAATCCCAACGTCCCGTCGGACCTGCAGATGATGCCGAACCTGCTCAACTTCATCGAAGGCAACGGCACGCTACTTTCCAACGACCACACGCCGCTGATCGCGCACACGGCCAACGACTCCTTGACGACCTACACCGGCCTCTACGGTGACCGACAAGGCATGGGCGTGAGCAACTCGTACCAGAGCTACAACACCAATGGCACGACCGACCCGCAGGACTCCTTCGCCTACTGGACGGACCCGGAGTTCGACACGGCGTACCCCACGGCGACCACGGGACACGACACGAACCCCTCGATGGTCTACTCGGCCACCCCGCCCGCGACGACCTCGCCCGCCCCCACGCCGAACCAGATCACGCCGGCCCCGTGGGTGCCCTTCACGCGGGCCGGCTGCAACGTAGGTGACGTCGCGACGGCCAATATGGTCCTTGAGAACCCGACGGTGGACATACCGAAAGTGTTCGGGACGGGCTCGAAGGAAGACGCCCAACTCACCGCGGACCCCGATTCGTACGGGGATCTCGAGACCGCTCAGTACGTCGGCCTCGCGGTGCACTGCGCCCAGGGCAACGCCTTTTGCACCTCAGCGTCGGCCGTGAAATACGGTGACTCCACGAAGACCCCGACGGCCGTACCCGATGTCCTGCCCACCGAGCCCGGTGGCTACAGCGGGTACGACGCGCTCTTCGGCAGTCGTTACCTCACCCCCCAGCTCAGCGGCGGCGTCTCCAACTTGAGCGTGAACGGGTATCAGGTCACGAACGGTGCGGGCAACCTGGTCGACCTCAACGGCAACCAGATGAACGGCCAGTACCTCCCGGCCGGCACCCCCGGATTTCCTGGCTTCGGCGGTATTAACGCCGCGCAGACGTTGGCCTACGTCGCCGACATGCAGGAGGCCGGCGTGCCGGTGACCTACGGCTACATTGCCGACATCCACGGCAACGAGCACATCCCGGTTCTTAGCAGCGCCTGCAGTGGCGCTCCTTCCGCCCTGGGCAGCGGCAGCCCCTGTTACGTTGCCCAGGCGCAGTACTACAACCTGGCCTTCGGGGAGTTCCTCACGCGTCTCGCGGCCGACGGCATCACCCCGGCCAACACCGAGTTCATCATCTCCTCGGACGAAGGTGACCACGAGGCCGGCGCCAACGTGGGTCGGACGATCCAGCCCACCCCGACGACCTGTGACGGCGCCACGGTGAGCGGCACCACGGTGACCGCCGACGTCCCGTGCACCTATCCGACCGGCTCCTTCGGTGAGCTCGCGGCCAACGTCAACGGCCTGTTGGCCTCCGAGACGACCGACACGACACCGTTCTCTCTGGAGAACGACACGGCACCCGAGTTCTACGTGACGGGCAATCCCGGACCCACCGCCGCGCCCGTTCGCTCTCTGGAACACGACGTGGCCTCGCTGACGGCGAACAATCCCTATTCGGGTAACGCCACCGAAAAGATCACCAACTACCTCGCTGATCCAACCGAGGAAGCGATCCTGCACATGGTCGACGCCGACCCGTTGCGCACGCCCACGTTCGCCATGTTCGCCAAGCCCGACTACTACGTGCAGACCGGCTCGAAGACCTGTACGAACATCACCGGACCGTCGGGCTCGGACTGTGTTCAACAAGACACCGCCTACGCCTGGAACCACGGGGACTACGCCGCGGAGATCAACACGAACTACATCGGGCTGGTGGGTCCGGGCGTCGCGAACCTGGGACTCGACGGATCGACGGCGAACGCCGGACCCAACTCGGCCGGCGCGAACAGCGGCCAGGTCACCGTTCCCGGCAGTGGTACCACCGGTACCTGGACTGACGAGACGGACATCCAGCCCACGCTGATGTACCTGACGGGACTGAGCGACGACTACATTCCCGACGGTCGGGTCATCACCGAAGTCTTGACCAAGGTCCACGGAGAGCTCAACTCACCCCAAGTAGAAGCGCTCGGCGCGTGCTACAAGCAGTTGAACTCGTCCGTGGGCGAGTTCGGCACCGACACCCTCAAGGCCGACTCCGCCGCGATCGAGAGTACGAGCACCGGCGACAACACTTACACGACGGTCGTTAATCGTCTCGCCGGATTGGAACAGCAACGTGACCACTACGCCGAGTTGATCAAAGATGAGCTCTTCGCCGCGGAGTTTCAAGGGCGGAACATCATCGCTCCCCGTATCCAGACGCTGTTCTGCCAACTAATCCTTGGCGAAGCCCACTCGTTAGCGAACTGATACTGGCCCTCGTTGGCGCTTCGGCGCCAACGAGGGCGTCCAGCAGGAGTTCACTCGAGCTACCTTTGCCGCCGGACATATGTTTGAAACCACTCACGAAGTTCTCGACGCCGAATGTGAGAACTCCGTGGCGTTGTCGGGGTCCGCTTCACGAAGGTGCGTTCGCGCACGCTCCAGTGGCGCGGACCGTCGAGACCTGTTCGATTTCGACCTGGCCGCCACCGGCGAACCGAGAGCGGGCCTAGGCGCCATACGCGGGAAGTATCGCGCCGCTCACCGGTGCGGCAGCGTCACTCACCAGGAACACCACGACGTCGGCGATCGCCTCGGGGGAGACGGCGTGCGACATCACCTCCTTCGGGATGAAGGACTGGTTCTTCACGGTATTGATGAGTTGAGGGGCGACGGCGTTCACGCGGATACCGAGGGGGCGCAGCTCGAGGTCGAGGATGCGGGTCAGGTGGACGAGAGCCGCCTTCGCGACCCCGTACCCCGCCATGCCGGCCGTCGGTTCGAGACCGGGTCGCGACGCGATGTGCACGATCGCTCCGGAGCCCTTACTTTGCATGTGCGGAGCCACCGCCTGGCTCAGCCACAGGGCCGGAGCGAGGTTGACGTCGATCATGAGGTGGAACTGGTCCGGTGTCGTCGTTAGGGCGTCAGCGGTGGCGAATGCACCGAGGGTGTTTACCAACGCGTCGGGAACACCGAAGCGGTTCACGATGCGCTCGATCATCGGCGCCACCGCCTGTGGATCCGTGGCGTCGGCTACTTCTCGGGCGATGCCATCGGGGAGCGCGGCCAGTCCGGCCTCATTTCGATCGACCGCCACCACCGTCATGCCTCGGTTGGCGAGCTTGACGGCCGTCGCTCGACCAAGCTCCCCGCCGGCCCCGACCACTACCGCGACACGGCCCGCCTCTGGAATGTCCTGCGTCATTTTCCGCACCTACCTTTCTTTGATTTGATGAGACTATTGAACCGGCGATCGGTATTTCCCGTGCCGGTGCAAAGTGTTGCTTGGCGAAGCAAGTAAAATGATAAAGGTGCCCCCGGTCGAACCGCTTTCTGCCAGCGAAGAGGCTCTGTGGCGCGCCGAGATGCGTATTCTCAAGGTTCTCCCTCGACTCCTCGACGGCGACCTCATAAGGGGTGTCGGCATGACGGCGAGCGAGTACACCACGATCATGCACCTCTCCGAATCCCCAAATCGACAGTTGAGGATGGCCGACTTGGCGAGCGCCACCGAGCTTTCGGCGAGCCGAATGACGCGCTTGGTCGACGACCTTCAATCGCGTGGACTCGTGTCGAAGACGACGAGTGCATCTGACGCGCGTGGCAACGTCGCGAAGGTCACTCCCCGGGGCATGGCCAAATTGAAGTTGGCGTGGCCGGTGCACCTCGCCAGTGTTCGCTGTCACTTCTTTGATCACATCGATGCGCGCGACGTCGAGAGAGCCGCGAAAGTACTGTGTCAAGTGGCTGCTCGTCTCGAAGACGCGTCCGACGAACCGCGAGTGCGACGCTAGAGCCTTCATCTCAGAGAGGGCGAGTCGGCGGATCGACGTGGGCCAGCGATCGGGGCTCCCTCGCCCAATCCGCGCACAGGTCGATGAGCTTCGTTTTCCAGCACGAGCCACATAATAATTGCTTGCCCACGCAAGCGAAATAGGATATCGTCCTAAAGGTTGGCGCGATCGTGAGGGCATTTCTCCCGGAGAAAGGAGCGGTGTGGTCTCAGCTAGTTCCGCACGAGATGGGAACTCCACAAATCGAACTCTCGACGTCACGCGTCATATTGACACCCAATTCAGCGAAAAGAGGAGTGAATCATGTCCATCGACACGAAGGCCGTAAGGGCCGACACCCTGCCGGCGTACGCGCCGATTCCCGAGTCGTCGCTCGGGCCGGCGGTGAACGAACAGGGATACTACGTCGGTCGCGTTGAGCGCAACCTCTACTGGGTGACCGACGGCGTCTACCAGTGCGGGTTCTTGACCACGCCAGACGGCGTCGTTTTGTTCGACGCTCCGGCGACCATCGGCCACAACATCCAACGAGCCATCGACGAGATCGCCAATGCCAATGGTGTGAGCAACCGGGTGACGCACCTCATTCACTCGCACCATCACGCCGACCACCTCGGTGCGTCGTCGTTGTTCGACAAGGCCGTGGTCCGTATCGGCCACGAGGAGACGCGCCGACTCATGCTGCGCGACAACGACCCGAACCGGCCCGCGCCCGAAGAGACTTTCCAGGACAGCCGGATCTTGGAGATCGGTGGAGAGCGCATCGAACTCGGCTGGCACGGCTCCAACCACTCGCCGGACAACAGCTACATCTATCTGCCCGACCACGACACGTTGATGCTCGTCGACGTGATCAACGTGGGTTGGGTACCGATCTACAGCCTCAACCTCGCGGTCGACGTCCCCGGCTACATCGCCGCGCCCGAGATCGCCCTCAACTACCAGTGGACGCACCTCATCAGCGGACACATGGGAAGGCTCGGTTCGCGCGACGACGTCGCCCTGCACCAGCAGTTCGTGGGAGAGATCGTCGAGAACCTTCGCGAGGTCTTCACCACGTTCGACCCCACGGAGTACTACCAGAGCTACTGGCCCAACATGTGGGCGTCGGTCTCCGGTCACCTCGACGAAGTGGCTCGTCGAGCCTGCGCGCCGCTGGCGGCGAAGTACGCCGGACGCATCGCGGCCGTCGACATCGACTCGTTCGTCGTGAGTACCGCGATCTGGATCCTCGAGTCGATGCGTCTGGATCTCGGGCTCGGCATCCAGGTTCACCCCTAACCGGTAAGGAGTGTCGATGACGCGCATTGGCATCATTCTCGGCAGTACCCGTCCGGGGCGACACGGGGAAGCGGTCGCGAAGTGGGTGTACGAGGTGGCCAAAGACCGCTCCGGCGCCAACTTCGAACTCATCGATCTGTTGGACTATCCGCTGCCGCACCTGGACGAACCCATGCCACCGGCCATGGGCCAGTATCAGAACCAACACACCAGGGACTGGGCGGCGATCATCGCTCGCTTTGATGGTTTCGTCTTCGTGACGCCCGAGTACAACCACTCGACGTCCGGTGTGCTCAAGAACGCGATTGACTATCTCTTCGCCGAATGGAACAACAAGGCCATGGGCGTGGTCTCTTACGGGGTCGTCGGTGGGGCGAGGGCCGCGGAACATCTTCGATTGATCGCCGGCGAGCTGAAGATGGCCGACGTGCGCACCAACGTGGCCCTGTCAATGCGCAGCGACTTCGTCAACTTCACGGACCTCGTCCCGGGCGAGTTTCAACGGCCGGCGCTCGACACACTGCTCGGCGAAGTGATCGCCTGGAGTGAGGCCCTCGCACCATTGCGCCGAGAGACGAATGCATAGAGAATGAGAGGGTCTCGTCTCACGTATCAGTGAGAGGAAGAGTGGAGGGGCGGTTCATGGAATCTGCGAATGGGATGAAGATCAGCATCACCGAAAATGGTCCGTATCTCGTTGAGGGATCGGTGCCCCTGGCACGACAGACGATCGTCACCGACGACGCCGGCGACTCGGTCGACTGGCGAGAGAGCGATCAGTTCGAAGCGAAGGATTCGTACAAACTGTGCCGGTGCGGACAATCCGACGCGAAGCCGTTCTGTGATGGATCGCACGCGCGAGTGGGCTTTGACGGTTCCGAGACGGCCAGTCGACGTCCGTATCTGAAGGAAGCGCGACTGCGGAGAGGTCCGACCGTCAACATGACCGATCAGACCTCCCTCTGTGCGTCCGGTAGGTTCTGCGACCCCAACGGAGACGCGTGGCACCTGGTGAAGCAGGAGGGTCCCGAAGCCGCTCGCCTTACTATCCGCCAGGCGGGGCTCTGCCCCTCCGGCCGCTTGGTCGTGTGGGACAAGGAAACTGACGTGGCCATCGAACCCGCATTTGAACCATCCATCGGGCTCATTGAGGACCCCTCGCAGGGAGTGGCCGGACCAATTTGGGTCCGTGGCGGGATACCGATCACCAGCGCCGACGGGGAGACGTACGAGGTTCACAATCGGGTGACGCTCTGTCGGTGCGGTGCCTCGGGCAACAAGCCGTTCTGCGACGGATCTCATGGTGAGATTGGTTTCACCGACTGATCCGGGACACCAGGCGAAGAGTTCCGTACTTCTTGGTCGATTTCCCATTTGGAAACGGCAACTGAACGCCGCTGCCCCGTGCGCGAGCCTTCGGCCCGCTCAAGCGAGCACCGCTTCTCTACGCAGCGTTCACCGGTGCGAGCGGGTCCAGCAAGCCGAGTATCTCCTTGACCGCGTCGATCACTCTGATGTGGCTGTTTCGATTGAACAAGGGGCCCGCGCCATCTCGCAACGTCAGGATCGACATCGCCACGCCACGAACGGTTGGCAGGGGGCTGACGAGCACTTCAGCGAGAGAGCGGATCTGATCCTCGGCTTCCAAGACATCGCTTCGTAAAAGCGGCACCATTGGGGCGAGTCGGTTGTACGGACGGCGAACCTCAATGAGGAGATGGAGCCAGGAGTCGGCGATGCCGCGGCGGTAACGAGGGGACACGAGCTGCTGGGACCGAACGGCGAGCAGGTGGCTGGTCGCGGGGTGCTGTCCGGCCGCCAACTTTTCGTCGAGCGAGGTAGCGAAGAGTCGCGCGGCGAGCCTGAGCCAGGATGGGACTACGAAAGTCCCAATCTCGAAGACCGGTGGTTCGGCCACCGAGGCGAAAGTGCCCGAAGGGTTGTCGTCATTCATGTGGTTACTCCTTTGCTTACCTACCCCCTGTTCCATTCAATTGGCGAGACTATGAAAAGGTCCTGAATAACTGTGTGGAATTCGTAAGAATTTCTTCACAGGAGAAAGGAAGACGAGTGAGTCAAGCATCGCGGGAGTTCAAATGACTCACCCTGTTAACGACGCGACCGAACCAGGATGTTTCGCGTTTAGGTACGCGTGCTTTCGATTGTCGCCGGCGATCAGCACTTTTCCGCTTGAATCGGACGTCAACCGGCCGTCAAATTAGGAATTCTTCGTGTTGAGTCGAGATTACGACTAGCGGCCGTGGCCGTGACCCTCACCGTGACCAGATCCGCCACCGCCGCCCTGGCCGCCGCCACCTTGACCGCCGCCGCCGCCCTGGCCGCCGCCACCTTGACCGCCGCCGCCCTGACCGCTACCGAAGCCGTTGCCGCCGCCTTGGCCTTGGCCGTGGCCCTTGCCGTGATCAGATCCGCCGCCGCCGCCCTGGCCGCTGCCGCCCTGACCGCTGCCGCTCTGGCTACTGACGATGACGTTGGTGCCGCCGCTGCTATTGCCGTTGCCGTCACTGTCACCACGACCTTTACCGCCGCCCTTGTCACCGCCATTGCCATTGCCGTGACCTTCGCCCTTGCCCTTGCCTTCACCTACGCCGTCACCGTCGCCATGATGCTTGTGGTGGTGATGCTTGTGGTGGCCCTTGCAGACGCCGTGGCCGTAGCCGTAGCCATAGCCGTAGCCAGTTCCTTTGACACACGGAGACTCGTGTCCGTGGGCTGAGGCCGCACTGCCAATCGCGAAGATGAGTCCCAACGACAACGCCACTGCAGGCAGTGAACGCAGATATTTCTTCATGACATGTCTCCTTCAGCTACGTGAACGGATTCATACTGGGGTCGATTTCCAAGCCATTGCATGGTGGCTCCGCCTCCCAAAGTAAGTGACGCTGGCACTTTCTTCAAGACAATTTTTCGTGGCATCTATGACAAAATCGTTACAATTTCTACGAATTGCCCATGATCTGGTCAAAAAGTACCGGCATCTCCACGGTGTTCAATTGGTGCTCAACCGGAGGAAAGTGGCACTTTTGTACACAGCTCCCCCAACGTTGTAGCTCAAAATCGAGTCATCAAGTCGTTGTGTTGGCACGATGCTCCTGGCAGGGATCGCAATTCGAGGAGCGGGATTAATGGACGTTGGGGATTCTTCCCCGTACTGGACTCTGAGGGATGAGAGCCGCAGACAAACAGTTCGGGCTCAAGATTCCGAACCGAGACAATGTCGTGAAGGGACCATGAGCACGTCGCCGCGCTGCGAAGTAAACCTGTAGACAACTTTGCCACGTTGGTGGAGGAGAAAGGCGGTGCCTATGGGCGCTCAGGAAAACGGAGAACTAGTCCGCAGCGGTTACGAAGCATTTTCTAAAGGCGACATGGAGACGATTGCCAATATTTTTGCACCGGACATCCGCTGGAACATCAGTGGCCGTAACTTGATTTCCGGGACCTATAACGGACAAGAAGAGACGTTCGCCTTCTTTGGAAAACTCATGGAGCATACGGACGGCACGTTCACTGTCGGTGTTCACGATGTGCTCGCCTCGGACGACCATGTGGTCGTGCTGGCCAAGGAGTCCGCGAGCCGCAACGGTAAGAGTCTGGACTCTGATGACGTCCACGTCTGGCACCTCGCTAACGGGAAAGCAGTTGAGTTCTGGGGGATCTCCAAGGATCAGCACGAGGTCGACGAGTTCTGGGCGTAGCGAGAATCGGCGCACGCCCGAAGGTCGATCTTCGTAGGATTTTCTCTCGACCGTATTGATTGCGCGTTGCATTTGCAGAAGTATTGGTGGTCGTGAATGACCCCCGAATCCGCTACGCGAAGAGCGGCGAGGTTCATGTTGCCTATCAAGTGCTGGGTGAGGGCAATCCGGTTGACCTCATCTATGTCCAGGGCGCCATTACCCACCTGGGCGTGGACTGGGAACTTCCTGCCTACCGGAGGTTTTGTGAGCAGCTCAGCGCATTTACGCGACTGATCTGGTTTGATAAGCGCGGCATGGGTCTCTCCGACAGGGTGAAGGTGGGCACCTTGGAAGAGCGGATGGATGACGTGCGAGCAGTGTTGGACGCCGTCGGTTCGGATCGGGCAATCGTCATGGGCGAGTCGGAAGGAGGTCCACTCTCGATGCTTTTCGCCGCCGCGCACCCTGAACGGACCCTGGGTCTGGTCCTCGCCGGTGCCGAGGTGAAGGAACGAATCACCGACGACTGGCCCTGGGGCGAGAGTACGGTCGAGGACTTCGAGGAGTACATGAAACAGTTGTCCACGCGATGGGGCACTGGTGGATTCCTTGACTACATCGCGCCGAGCCTCGCCGGCGATCGTTTCGCCCGCGAGTGGGCCGGGCGGCTCCAGATCAACGCGGCAACTCCGAGCGCTGCGGAAGATTTCATGCGCATGGCCTTCGACATTGATGTTCGCTTGGTGGCCCCGGCAATCAGCGCTCCCACGCTGATTCTCCATCGTGTCGACGATCAGGTTTGTCATGTTGAGAACGCCCGCTTTCTCGCACAGCAGATCTCGGGAGCACGTTACGTTGAGCTGGCCGGCAACGATCACGCGCCGTGGGCGAACGGAGACGACATCACGGCCGAGATCAGGGAGTTCGTCACCGGAGTGCGAGAGGCCGCAGAACCTGACCGAGTACTCGCGGCCGTACTGTTCACTGATGTCGTGGAGTCGACGAGCAGGAACCTCTCTCTCGGTGACGAGAAATGGAGGAACCTTCTCGACGCGCACGATCGTGTAGTGCGCGCACAACTCAGCCTGTTTCGCGGTCGCGAGATCAAGTTCACCGGGGACGGCTTCCTGGCCACGTTCGACGGCCCGGCTCGCGCTATCCGATGCGCCATTGCGATTCGCGAAGCAGTTGATCAAATCGGTTTGAAAGTGCGGGCAGGTATCCACACCGGGGAGATTGAGCTTCGCGGTGACGACGTTGCCGGGATTGCCGTAGTCCTCGCGCAGCGAGTATCAGCCCTCGCAGGTCCGGACGAAGTATTCGTTTCCCGAACTGTTGTTGACCTGGTTTCCGGATCGGGAATCGCTTTCACCGATCGCGGTTCTCACGAGCTGAAGGGATTTCCCGATCGGTGGCAGATTTTTTCCGTGACTAGCTGATTCCGGTCTGAAAATTGCGGGCTCACCGATCCGAGGCACCGCCCGTGGTGCCGAGCCAACTGAACTCTGTCGAGCCTCTCAATCGATCGCTTTACACGGCGACTTTTCTTTTTTAACGCCGCACAACGTGGGGTTAGACTGCGGGCTTCATGGACCGTCCGGACACCCAGTACGTGGCCGTCGGGGATGCTGACGTTGCCTACCAGGTTCTCGGAGAAGGTCCATCCGATCTCCTTTTCTTCAACGGACTCGGCAGCCACGTGGAGATGGCGTGGGACGACCCCGACATTGCCGACTTCTTCAAACGGCTGGCGTCGTTACGCCGCTTGATCCTTCTCGATCGACGAGGCACTGGAGCATCTGACGGCGTCCCCCGTAACGCCATTCCAACGTGGGAGGAGTGGACCGACGACATCGAGAGCGTGCTCGACGCGGTCGGGTCGGAGCGCACGTCGATTCTCGCGACGACCGATGGTGGCCCGATCACGATCCTCTACGCCGCCGCACATCCGGAGCGGGTCGATTCGCTGGTGCTGTGCAATACCTCGGCGCGCTATCTGATCACGGACGACTATCCGATCGGATTCACACCAGACGTGCTCGATTTCATCATCGAGTTCATTCGAACGAACTGGGGTACGCCGGAGTTCCTCTCGGTGGCTGGTGTCGCCGGTGCGGAAGACCCACTTCGCCGCGACGCCCTCGCTCGGCTCTTTCGGGCATCGGTCACGCCGAGAACCGCGGCCGCACAGTACGACTACCTCCTGCGGAACCTCGATGTCCGTTCGGTGCTCCCGCTCATTCAGGCGCCCACGCTGGTCCTGAGCGCCGACAATCCAAATTTCATGCCCGTTTCACATGGTCGCTATGTCGCCGAACACATCGCGGGGTCCCAGTTCGTCGCGTTGCCGGGCCAAGACATGTTGATCTACAGCCAGCGGGAGTTGATCTTCAACGAGGTGGCCGAGTTCTTGACCGGCACGAGACCGGTAACCGATATCGACCGGGTGCTGGTGTCGGTGCTCTTCACCGACATCGTTGGATCGACCGAACGAGCAGCCTCGCTGGGTGATCAACGGTGGCGGTCGTTGCTCGATCGCCATGATCAAATCGTTCGCGAGCAGCTGCGAATCTTCCGAGGTCGGGAGGTCAACACGACGGGAGATGGCTTCGTGGCTTCATTCGATGGTCCGGCTCGAGCCATTCATTGTGGAGAGGCCATCATCGACGCCACCCGAGCCCTCGGTATCGAGCTACGCATGGGTCTTCACACGGGTGAGTGCGAGATGAGAGGCGAGGACCTCAGCGGCCTAGCGGTTCACATCGCCGCTCGCGTCGGTTCATTGGCCTCCCCCAGCGAGTTTCTTGTCTCGAGCACGGTCAAGGACCTCGTTGTGGGCTCAGGCATGGAGTTCCGTGATCGAGGCGAGCACCTGCTGAAAGGGGTACCGGGGAGTTGGAAGCTCTACGCGGTCGCCGATTGAACCAGACCCTGACGGTGTCCTATTGACAGCGAAGTGAAGGTCCTTCTGCAGGAACTTTCCCCTTAAAATCCCTGATCAGCGCCCGGCTGACACACCACTCCAAATGCCACTCGGGTCGAGCGACGAGGTCACAGTTCGAGCCTCTTCGAACGTCGCTTGCGCAAGTGGCAACTTGCGTATACAGTACGCAAGTAGCAACTTGCACATAGAGGAGAAAATGATGATGAACACGCAAACCGACCGAATTGAATGCGACATCACAATCGCGGCGTCCGCTGAGCGAGTGTGGGACGTACTCACTACCCCTGCTGATGTCGGCGCCTGGTTTGGCACCGGAAGCCCCATTGCGATCGACCTTCGCCCCGGCGGTGAGATGACGCTCGACCACGGCTCGAACGGTCGCTACCGAACTGTCTTCGTCGAGGTCGACCGTCCGCGCCGGCTCTCGTATTGGTGGGCCGAAGGCTACCCCGACACTCTGGCGACCGACGCGAGCGCGACCTTGGTCGAATTTACGATTACCGCGATTTCAGAACGCGAGACAAGACTCACCGTCGTCGAGAGCGGGTTCGCCACCCTCGTCGTGCCGTCCGGTCGGGACTGGATCTCGCACGAGAGTCACAGCAAGGGCTGGCCAGACATCCTTGCGAAAGTGGCGGCGTTCGCGGAAGGCCGTGACTCGACGCCAATCATGTCGGCAGAGTGAGGGTCATTGAGGATGTCCTCGGAGCGCTCGATGACCCGACACGTCGCGCGCTCCTCGACCGGCTCGCTGAACGAGGAATTGCGACCGCGACGCAGCTCTCGTCGGCGTTGCCGGTCACGCGTCAAGCTGTGGTGCAGCACCTCGCGGTCCTCGCGCAGGCGGGGCTCGTGAAGGGAGAACGCCGCGGTCGTGAACGATATTTCGAGGTACGCACCGAAGCCATCACCGAGACCGCGCGGTGGCTCGACGGTCTCGCTGCGGAATGGGACCGTCGTCTTCGAGCGATAAAGCGCATCGCGGAAATGGAGTAGTCCGCGTAACCTCCAAGTTGTCTTCGCCGTCTCAGATCGAATCTGCGTACTGCGCCTCGGAACGAATGCAGGAAGGTTCGATAGGACCACCACGATCGAGCAAGTCGTCGAGTGAGCCGTCAGCCCTCAGACGACGGTGGCAGCGAGAACCAGGTCATCCTTACGAGCAGCCACCGAGTGCTCGTGACTGTCACGCGACGAGATCATAAGCAAGGCCAAAATCGCTCCAATGAGCGTGAAGCCGCCAGCGACCAGGAACGCTCGATCGAAGCCTTTCGTCAGAGAAATGGAGGCGCTGTGAATCCCAGAGTGGACGAGGTTCTGGGTCTGGCTGTTAGCGATGGTCGCGAGAATTGCGAGACCGAGCGCCCCGCCAATCTGCTGTGCCGTATTGATCAGACCGGACGCCAAACCCGCTTCGTGCGGTTCGGTCCCGGTGACCGCAGCGATCGTCACTGCGACAAACGCGAAGCCAAAGCCCACGCCGGCCAGCAACGACGGCCCGAGGACATTCGAGACGTACGAGCCAGTCGGTGGAACTCGTGAAAACCAGACGAGGCCACCCGTAATCACTAGCATCCCACTGACCAGCGTCGGTTTGAACCCGATCCGAGTTACTAACTGTGATGCGATGCCCGCGGCGACAACGATTCCGACAGCCAGCGGAAGATACGAGACTCCAGTCCTGATCGCCGAGTAGTGGAGGACGTCTTGGAGATACAAGGTGATGAAGAAGAACATGGAGAACAGTCCCATGCCGATGAGCAGTCCGACGGCGTCGGCGCCACGTAAAGTCCGCAACCGGAAAATCGAGAACGGCATAAGCGCATCACGCTGACGGCGCTCGACGAAAAGGAACGCAATCAGCAGTGCCGCCGCGACGGTAATTTCGAGCAACGTCCTCGAAGAACCCCACCCGACATTGACGGCGTCGACAATGGCGTACACCAACAGCGAAAGGCCAGCCGTGACCGTGATGGCACCCGGGAAGTCGAACGTGCGCACGTCGTTATCGGCGTGACTTTCGGCGAGCGTCCACGGAGCGAGCCCCGCCGCAACGATCGCGATCGGAACGGTTACGAAGAACACCCACCGCCAGCTCAGTCCGCTGGTCAGGATTCCGCCGAGCAGTACGCCGGCAGCGCCTCCCGCACCCACGGTGGCACCCCAGACGCCAAGTGCTCGATTGCGCTCAGAACCTTCGGCGAAGGTGGTGGTGAGTATCGAGAGCGCGGCGGGCGAGACGATGGCAGCCCCGACACCCTGGACCGCGCGAGCGCCAATCAGCCAACCGGAGCTTTGTGCGATGCCACCGGCGAACGAGGCGATCGCGAAGACCGCGAGTCCCAGCATGAACATCCTCCGGCGTCCGAGAAGATCGGCCAATCGGCCGCCCAACATTAGGAAGCCACCGAAGGTGAGCGCGTAGGCATTCACTACCCAGGAGAGATTCGTGGTGGAAAAGGCCAATGCCCGTCCGAGCGACGGCAGCGCTACGTTCACGATGGAGGCGTCGATCACCACCACGAACTGCGTCACCGCGAGCAACAGCAGCGCGAGATTCTTCGCGCGAGGCGAGTAGAAATGTTTCGAATGCTGGCTTGTTATCATGGGCATGGAAAAGGACCTCCGGTTCCGCTTAGAACGTCGACTATACTGAACCTTGATTCCGTTTGTCAAGGGAGCCGGAGATAAACCTGTGAGTATCAACGAGACACTTCGAGTTGACGACGAGGATCGCCCGCTGCGTGCCGACGCTCGCCGCAATCGTGAGCGAATTCTCGAGAGCGCGCGCGCCGCGTTCGCCGAAACGGGCGTGGAAACGCAGATGGACGACGTGGCCCGCCGCGCGGGCGTAGGGGTGGGCACGGTCTACCGGCACTTCCCCACCAAAGACGCGTTGCTCACTGAACTTGTGCGACAAAAGTTCGAGCAGATGGCCGACGACGCTCGCGCTTCCATCGCCAACGACGTAGAGCAATTCGAGGTGCTCGAGGCGTTCTTGCGTCGCAGCGCCGCGGCGACGGCCCAGGACGTCGGCATGCAATTCGCGATCGCCAATGTCGGCGAAGAGGTATGGACACAGGCCCCGGTCGAACTCGCCGAGCTTATTGCCGCCCTGGGAGCGATGGTAGAGGGTGCTCGGCGCGCCGGGACCATACGGCCTGACATAGAGGCGATCGACATCGGGATGCTGATGTGCGCGGTGTGTTCCACGATGGGTCCAGCGTCAGAATTTGACTGGCGGCGGCACCTCGACCTCGTGATAGATATTCTTCGCCCGCGCTTGTAGGGAGTCCGCTAGAGCCGCCCGGACTCCGTCCCGATCCTGGAATGAAATCTCAACTGAGAATTCGGATATTCCATCATTCGTTCTGGATTGGACGCATCGCAGTGGTAACTCGTGGTCGCGGGAGTTAACACGAAAACCCCTAGCACCCACAACGGGATTCGAACTCGTGCCGCCACCCTGAAAGTGTGGCAAATAGAACGTCCAAAAGAGTCAGTAGCTCCCGATGAAAGGCAGATCCTCCGCTCAATATTCTCTCGGAATTAGATCTTGGGCTTCGAATGGGCGTTAACACATTCCGTTAACAACTCACGCGAGTGCCTTCAAGGCGTCGGGTCATGCGTATCGGCGACATTGGCGAGCACTTCCAACAAATGCTGTCAGGCCTTGGCAAACTTGGCCCGCGTCAGTCGAGAAGATGTATTGCCAAGCAGAACGGATGACCCGCCGGGTCGAGAAGGATTCGCCAATGCTCGGGATTGGTTTGCTCAGTCGTCACCCGAGCACCCAAATGCACAGCGTCGGTTTCTGCTGCGTCCAGGTCGTCGACTTTTAAGTGCAGATGCATCTGTTTCGGTACCGCTGGGTCCGGCCACGTGGGCGGCATGTAGTTCTCCACTTTGACGGCGACCAACATGCCTCTTTCTGCCTCGACAGCGCAGAACTCGTCGTTGCTGTGTGTGACTTCGCCGCCGAGGAGCGCAGCCCAGAAGTCAGCGAGGACCGAAGGGTCAGAGCAGTCCAGCGCCGTTAAACCAAATCGCGCCGTCGCCATTCCCCTGAGCCTACGGCGGCAAAGATTCCGACAGGTCCCGGTGCCAGCTGAAGTATTACGGGTCGCGCCGAATGCACCGCTACTGCGTGAACGTCATTGGGTAAGGAAGCGGTGGATGGCCTCGTTGGCGTGGTCCTGAAAAGATGGGTTGGCCAAGTCAGGGAAGATCTCGGCTTGGTTGACCAAGGGACCCTTCAACTTGCCGGCCGCGCTGGCGTAGAACACGCCACTCGAAAGATTCGGGTCGGTGACTCCGTCGACGAGTCGCTTCGAGCCCACTTCAAGATCGTGGGAAATACCGAGGTGGGGCATGATGTGTTTGGCCGCAAAGCGTAGCGGCGGCGCTGCGCCGGCGGCGGCCTCGGTACCCGTGGTGTTGCCGGGGCTCACAGTGATAAATCGGAGCTCGGGGTATTGGCGCGCCAGGTGGGCCATCCATAAGGCCCCGATGTATTTTACCTGACCGAAGGCGAGGTTCTGATCGTATTTTCTGCCGGCGAAGTAGCTGCCGTCGATGACGGTAGCGAGTTCGTCGGCGGAGGTTGAGACGAAGGACGGCCGTTTGAAACCCAGTTTCGGAATTCCCCTGGCTGCTTCGCTAGCGGCGAATACTGCAACCTCGCCAAGACGGTTCTGACTCAGGAGCCCGTCGAGGAGAACGGCGTGACCGAGAACGTTCGTTGCGAACAGTTGGGTGACCCCGTCAGCGGTCAGTTCCATCATGGTCTTGTCGCCGATTACACCAGCGTTCATGACCAACGCGTCGAGGGATCCGTTGATGGCCTCTAGGCCGGCGCGGACCGAACCAAGATCGGCGACGTCTATGAGAAGGATGTCGAAGATGTGTCGGCCGGTGACGGCTACGAGATCGGCCTTTGCCTGCGTCGCTCGATCTTGGTTCCGGCACGCCAGGTAGATCCGCGCGAACTCAGGACGTAATGCCAGTTGCCGGGCCACATCCTTGCCGATTCCAATGTTGGCGCCGGTGATGAGCGCCGTCTTTTCTGAGGGTTCGCTCATTCAGATTCCCTGCCCGTTACCGGCGCTGTCTTGCCCTTTAGGTCAGTCATTTGTTGCAACGCCCTCTCTTATGAAACTGGGTTGTGCGACTCACTATTACATAGCCGGACTGGGTTGTCAAACTCACAATCTTGTTACCATTGGTGCATGGATAACGAGACCAGTGACCGGCCGAGGCTCACCGCCAAGGGAGCACGCACCCGGGCCCGAATCGTGGAGGCGGCCGCCGCCCTGATCCACGAGCGCGGGGTGGCAGGCACGACCTTGGAAGACGTCAAGTTGGCGGCGGAAGTCAGCGGCTCTCAGATGTACCACTACTTCCCCGACAAGAACGAACTCGTGCAGGCGGTCATCGACTACCAAGCCGAAACCATCGTCCATCACCAGGGGCACGTGCTCAGCAGCGCGAACGGAGTCGAAGCCTGGCGCTACTTTGTGATCACCGCAGCGAAGCGCACCAAAGCAATTGGGGGCTGCCCGCTCGGCTCGCTCGGTGGTCAACTCGCCGAGAGTGACCCCGAGGCCCGAGCGCTTATCGCTGCAGCGTTCGATAGGTGGGCGGCCGTCATCGGCGATGCACTCAGATCCCTTGATGCCGACGGGCAGCTCCCGTCCGACATCGACCCGGATGACCTCGCCACTACTCTGCTCGCCACGATCCAAGGAGGACTTCTGCTCGCCCAGGTGCAACGGAGTACCCGCCCGTTCGAAACTGCGGTCAATACCGTTCTGGCTCTTGCCATCAGCAGATGAACCATCGTTCGCAGCCGTTCGCAGTTTCTTGCCTGGAATACGAGGTCGCAATGCACTTGGCGGACGACATGGCGGTCGGCACTGTGCTAAATCTTCCACTGAACTTCGTCGATGGGTGACCGTATGCCAATCGTGAATAAGGGCTTCCACGGACGTGCCCGTCAATCCGGTTCGGGGCAAGTTCCACCTGGTCAGTACGTTGTCGACGACTTTCCTGTGCTTACGGCGGGACGCACACCAAGGGTGTCACTTGATCTGTGGGATTTCACAATCACAGATCAAGCTGGCGCACGACTCGCTCGATGGACGTGGGACGAATTCCTGGCCCTTCCGCGCGAGGACATCACCTCTGATATCCACTGCGTAACAAAATGGACAAAGCTGGGAACGAAGTGGACCGGCGTGTCGGTCGACACACTCCTCGTCGGAATCGACACCGAGGCGAATTTCGTCCTCGCGTTTGCAGATCCCGACTACACGACGAACCTGCCGATGGCCGACGTGCGCGATAACAAGGCTTGGGTGGCCTTCCAATTTGATGGTGAGGATCTCGCGCCCGAGCACGGTGGGCCAGCACGACTGCTCGTTCCGCACTTGTACTTTTGGAAGAGCGCCAAGTGGGTACGAGGTCTTCAGCTCCTCAACCACGACCGGCCTGGCTTTTGGGAGTCGCTCGGCTACAACAACTACGGTGACCCCTGGCGCGAGCAGCGATATCAAGGCGACTGAGGGTGCTGAACTGGATCGTTGCCACGGTGACCAAGACGATCAGCGAGACACCCAACTCCGTGAGTCTGATATTGGATGTCCCGGGGTGGCCGGGCCACCGCGCCGGCCAACACGTGGACGTTCGCCTTACCGCGGAAGATGGATACTCGGCCGAGCGCAGCTACTCCATCGCGTCGCCGCCGAGTTCGGACGAGATTGAACTGACCATCGTGCGCTTCGACGACGGTGAGGTCTCGCCGTATCTCACTGGCCTCGCAGTTGGCGATCAGTTCGAGTTGCGTGGCCCGATTGGCGGGTACTTCGTCTGGGACGGTAGCGAGTCTCGGCCCGTCCTACTCCTTGGCGGCGGCTCCGGTGTCGTGCCGCTCATGTCGATGCTGCGCTTCAATGCCGAGCTTCGTTCGACGGCCCGCATGCACCTCATCTACTCGGCTCGTACCGAAGGCGACATCCTCTATCGCGACGAGTTTGATGCACTGTCGGGCGATAGCCGAGACGTGATAGTCACGTTGTCGAGGGAGCCGTCACCCGCATGGTCGGGGCGTCGGGGCCGAATCGACCGCGATCTGTTGTCCCAGTTCACGAACGAGCCATCAGGTGACTTACTGTCGTTCGTGTGCGGGCCCACGCCATTCGTGGAGGCCATGGCGGACGCGCTGGTTGCGCTTGGCGTGCAACCAAACAATGTGAAGACCGAACGATTCGGTCCGACGAATGGAGGTTGACGTGGATACGACAGCGTTGGACGGCAATGTGGCCGCTGGAATCCTGGCGAACGTCTTCTATCCGGAAGTGACAATCGCTGCCACCACTTGCGCACATTGCGGTGCGGTGCGACAGCTGGGGGAGCTTGACGCCTACGTTCACTCCCCGGGCATCATCTTGCGTTGCACGTCGTGCGAGGCCGTGCTCTTACGGGTGATGCAGAATTGCAATCGAGTGTGGCTCGACATGAGCGGAATCTCGGTACTCCAATTGGAGCTTCCTCAAGGATGAATCGACTCACGTCGATCAGTTCAACCAATCGCACACAGGGATCGCGCGATCGCCACTCAGAGGTGCGGCTTTTACGCGTGGGCCGCTCTACTTCACGGCGATGATATCAACCGTTTGAATCGAGGGATCCTTCGCCAATAGATCGCCGGCAACTTGGCCCAGGGCGGTGGGAATTTCACCATTTAGATGGGCTTGGCGTCCCTCCTCGGTCTGGAACGAGTCGAAGATGCCATATTCGTTCTCGCTGATTTTGAAGGCGTACCAGGTCACGGTGTCCTCTTCTGCAATCGCCAATGCTCGCCCGCTTTCAAGGAACGCACCGAGGTCATGTCCCTTGCCGGGCTTGGCTTCGAGAAGGGCGAGGAGTCCGAACTGAACTGACATAAATGTTCTCACTTTCTATTGGGGCCCATCGGGCCTTGGAACTCGCCGTCTGCTCCGGGAGATTGGGTTTCGGAGAGCGGGCGCTCACGACGGGTCATTGACACTCCAGACCAACCCCGTTCTCGTCGCCCGCCAGCCGTTCGAGCAGCGATTGGGCGGACTGCTCCGGAGTAAGTAATGCACCACGTTCGTAGGACTCGGTGAAGCGCTCGTGAAGCGCGACCCCAATCTCCTCGGCCGGCTGATTACGGATCCAACCCTGCATCGCGGTATCGACCGATCCGGGTCGATAGACGTTCGCCGTCACCCCAGTGCCGGCCAACTCCGCCGCAAGATTGAACGTATGGGCCTCAAGTGCCGACTTCGACGCAGCGTAGGCGTTCATCCCGATCATTGCCGTCGGATGGGCGGCGATTCCGCTCGAAACGTTCGCGATCCGTCCCCAACCGCGTTCAATCATGCCGGGAAGCACGGCCTGGGTCAGTCGCATCGGCCCAGCAACGTTGACGGCAAAGGCCAAAGCCCACGCATCTGCGTCGACGCTCACGGTCGGTCCGAGCGGTGCCACGACTGCCGCGTCGTTGATCAGGATGTCGACCGCACCGAACTCGGCCAGCACCAGAGCGGCCGCCTGGTTCACGCCCTGCGGATCACCGACGTCAGCGGGCACCACGAGGGCGGTGCCGCCAGCGGCGCTCACGGCCGCAGCCACTTCAGCAAGCTGGTCGACCGATCGAGCGAGAAGAGCGACCCGGGCGCCGTCAGCCGCCAGGCCGAGTGCGATGGCTCGACCGATGCCCCGACCGGCACCAGTGACCAATGCCGTTCGGCCCACCAAAGCGTCGCTCATTGGAGCGATTCCAGTGCTGCGATGATGTCAGTCGGCTCGGGACGGTAGCGCCAGTCCGCCGAGACGAACGCGGCGCGCACGACGCCCCTTCGGTCAATGACAAATGTCGCCGGCACCGGAAGAGAACGGCTGTGGTCAGCGTTTTGAGTGACGGGGTCGTTCTGGAAGGCGTTCACCTGAAGATCTTCTAAGTCCCCGCTTAGGGTGAACTGCACACGATAGGCGCGGATAACGGACTGATCGACGTCGCTCAACACGGCGTAGGCGAGGCCGTGTTTCTCAGTGAGCGAAAGTGCGTGGTCAGGGGCCTGGGGACTAATGGCGACCAGCGTTGCGTCGTGTTCAAGAAATAGGGGCAGCGCCTCCTGCAAGCTGCGCAGTTGGAGATTGCAAAAGGGGCACCATTCGCCGCGATAGAAGGTCAGTGCGACCGGCCCCTTCTCCAGTAAATCGGACAGCGTTACCGGACGTCCGAGCGCGTCGGGCAAGGTGAAGTTCGGTGCCGCGTCTCCGACGGCCAGACCCCGCGCGACGCCCGACGCATCAAGGTCGGACGTGTCCTCTTTGATGCGAGACCTGATGGATTCAGGAATCTGCTCAATGATTTCGTCAAGCTGTGATTGGAGTGAGGGGTGGGGCTTGCTAACGGTCACGGACTCTTCCTTGGGCTAGATTGGACTAATGAGTCCAATCTATGCCATCGTCAGTAGACAGTCAAGTCCCGGTGGTCGAGTGGACCACGGCTCACTGGGAATCCAAGGTCGTCGCTCGCTCGTTCGGAATGGTCCGCCCAGTCCAGTCGGTGGGACATGATTGTGCCATGTCACTGATCGATTCTCTGAGTTCACCTCGCACGCGCAAAGGTCAAGAAACCCGTCAGCGCATTATCGACGCCACAACGGACTTGATCTTCGAGCGAGGTGTCGGCGAGGTGAGCCTCGACGATGTTCGAGCTGCGACCGGTACAAGCAAGTCTCAGCTCTACCACTACTTCAACGACAAGAGTCAACTCGTGCATGCGGTTATTCAGTGCCAACGGGAGCGGGTCCTTGGTAACCACCGGCCAACATTCGAATCGCTCGACAGTTTCAACGAACTGAAACGTTGGCGTGACATGATCGTGATGCGCCAGGCGGCACGGTCGTGTCGAAGTGGATGTCCATTGGCGACGTTGGCGAGTGGGTTGATCGACGTTGACGAAGACGCCCGAACCCAACTCGTCGAGGCATTCTCGTCGTGGCGCCGGCTCATCGCCGACGGCCTCGCTCATATGGTTGAGCAAGGAGTACTTCGCTTCGACACAGATACGGAGGCGCTTGCAACGAGCGTGCTGGCGAGCCTCCAGGGTGGACTCTTGCTTGCCGAAGTCGACCGCGATACGCGGTGTCTGGAAGTTGCCCTTGACGCCGCGCTGGCCCATGTGCGAACCTTCGCCGCGTCAGGTGCCAATTCACGAACCTCTAAGAGTGCGAAGGGTCGCGGAACGCGGCGATCGTGAACGACACCACACCGACGGGTAATCGTCTCGTGACCGTCATTGGCTCAGCGCAGATCGGAGAGGACGATCCTCGCTGGCATGGCGCCTTCGACCTGGGTAGGAGTTTGGCTCAGTCCCGATGGACGGTTGTCACCGGCGGTTATCGCGGACTGATGGCGGCGGCGGCTCGAGGTGCGAAGTCCGTCGGTGGCGATACCATCGGCCTTCCAATCTCGTCCTGGACGGGCTTGGCGCCTGATGAGTCGCATGACGAGCTTTGGTGGTGCGAGGATTTCGCCACTCGCGCGACCCACATTCTCAGCACCAGGGCGGTCGTCGTCCTCGACGGTGGTGTCGGCACGCTGTCCGAGCTCGCAGTGGTTTGGAGTACGGCCCAGACGGAGAATTCGGCACCCTTGTTGCTCCTAGTCGGAGACATTTGGCGCCGCCTCTATCCCATACTTATCGGCACACTGCTCGTCTCCGCTGACGACGCTCGGGTTCCAATCGTTGTCTCGACGAACGACGACGTCTTGTGGCACCTCGGGGCGAATGTCCCACGACCGAAGGGAAGCGGACCGCGTGGGTAGAGCGAGATCGTGAGCGAGTCTTCGAGAGGCTTCAGTTGCTGGACGTCGGCATAAGGCAGAGAAGGTGGTCGCCAGTCTCAAGTTCAGTCGCAGTCTTCGCGACGATGGTCGTGCCGTCTCTTTGGATGGCGAGGGCAAATGCTCCCAGAGGAAGAGCCAGGTCTTCTATGACGCGCCGGGTGCCGGTTCGTGCTTTGTTGACCCGTATCTCGACCAGTCGGTAACCCTCAAGCGGCGTCGGTGGTACGCGAACTTGAGTCGAGGCATCGGGAATCGCCCATTCCGCGGCGAGGCTCGCTGACACAGTTTGTGTTTCTACCTCCGACATGCGCTGCGCCAATGAGTGAAGCACATCGTGATACGTCACCCACCCAATTACTCGGTGCTCGCGAACGACGGGGAGTCCATTCGTGGGACCGAATACCACGAGTTGGCGAATCGCCTGTTCGAGGGTTTCGTCGCCAAACAGTGTCTGTGGCCATGAGCTGCTCACAATCTCACCGATACTTTCAAAGGTCGACGAAGTGCCTGTTTCATTCTCGACTCCTTCCAAATCATGCGTGGTCGTCGGCACCACGTCACCGGTGTCCACGTTGAGCGGTTGCATAACGTCTGCAACGGTGAGGACCTGAAGTAACGACGATGGCTTCGGACGATCGATGTCCGTACCGCGGCGCAAGAGTTTCGTCGTGTAGATGGTGCCGTAGGTGAGGCGCTTGGAGACTGCGACCGAGATTCCCACGGCGAGCATCACCGGCAAGCTCAGGGTGAAATTGCCGGTCATCTCGAGCACGCTGGCGATTGACGTGAGCGGCGCCTGCGTTGCTCCGGCGAACACGGCGCCCATGGCGAGGACGCCGTAAATGGCGGGTGAGCCCACGCCGGGGCCGAACAGATGCTTGGCAATCACTCCGAACGCCGTCCCAAAGGCTGCACCGATGAATAACGAGGGGGCGAACACCCCGCCCGAACCTCCGATGCCGATCGTAAGGCTCGTCGCGACCATCTTCCCGACCACGAGGATGATGAGGAACCAGAGGATGTACTGACCGGCCACGGCCCTGTTCATCACCGGGTAACCGACGCCGTACGTCTGCGGGAGAGCAAGCAACATCGCGCCCAGAACGAGGCCACCAACGACGGGCTGTAGCCATTCGGGCCGGCTCTTCCACAACGAGTCGCAGATGTCCTCAGTCTTGTAGAGCACGGATTTGAATCCGACGCCCATGAGGGCCGCGATGAGGCCGAGGGCTGCGACCAACAAGTAGTTCGTAGCGCTGCCGATCACGAGGTCGTGGGGCATCTGGCTGAAGATCGGACCGGAGCCGAAGAACGCCTGACCGATGATGTCAGCGATGACCGACGAAAGGATGAGTGCGAACAGTGCATCGAATGAAAACTCACGCAAGATCAGTTCAAATCCGAAGAACACACCTGTCATGGGCGCGTTGAAAGTGGCGGAGATCCCCGCAGCCGCACCGCAGGCGACGAGTATGCGCAGTCGTGACTCTGAGACGCGGACGACTTGACCGAGACTGGAGGCCAGCGCCGAGCCGATCTGCACGATGGGACCTTCGCGTCCGACCGATCCACCGAAGCCGATGCACACGGCCGATGCGATGGCCTTCACGACGGTGACCTGCGGTCGAATCCGACCACCGTTTTCTGAGACCGCAATCATCACCTCGGGGACTCCGTGCCCCCGGGCCTCACGGGCGAAGCGATAGATGAGGGGCCCGTAGAGAACGCCCCCGACGACCGGTACGAGTAGCAAAAACCAATAGCCAAACCAGGGAAGGTGGGTGCTGGCGATGTGTCCTTGTGCGCCGAACTGTTTATGACCCGTGACCAGCCATGTGGTGGCGCCAATGAGCCATCTGAAGCCGACGGCTCCGAAGCCCCCACCAACGCCAACGACGAGCGCCATGATGACGAGTCCAAATCGAGAGGTTCGTACGCCTCCCGACCAGCGCTCCAGCGCGGGGACAGTCGGTCGTGACGTGTCAGCGTCCACTGCAAGTCCGTCTCTGGGTACTTCCACCACACCTCGTTTGGATTGGGACCGGCGTCCCGTCGATGTGTGTCCACGATACCAGACTTGCGTACGTGTACGCGAAAGTGTCGTATCATGTAGAGGAACCACGGTCCTGTCGTGACCACTGTGCATTAAGGATTAAAGGATCCAACGATGGCTAGCAACCGTGCTGCATGGGGCACAATCTCACGGGATCAAATCGTCACCGCCGCCACCAGGATCGTGCGCGCCGGCGCGTACGAGGACATGACGATGCGAAGCCTCGCTTTGGAGCTTGGTGTGTCGCCGATGTCGCTGTATCGACATGTCCGCGACAAGGACGACATTCTTGACGAGGTGGTGGACCATCTGCTGGCACGCGCGTGGCGCCCTTCAGCGATTCACGTCGATTGGGAAGAATGGATTACGTTGGCAGCGGACAAACTTCGACGGTTCCTTGTCGCGCAACCCGCCGCCATGCACGTCTATCTCCGTCATCCCGTGGTGACTCCAGCGGCTATCTCCCGCATGAATGCCATGATGGATGTCTTACGAAGCGCCCTTCCAGACGATGACACCGCTCGGCGTGCTTACGCCGCGATTCACACCTATACCGTCGGATTCGCTGCGCTCGAGTCCTCCCGATCCCGGTGGAGTAATTCGTCCGACAACGCGGATGAACTCGTCATCCAACTCGCCACCTACACGACTCGCGAACAATTCATCAACGGACTGCGTGCACTCATCCGAGGCATTCAGTACTAGGACGTGACAGATCCCACGCGGTGCGACGCGCCGCTACAGCACTCTCGCCAACGATGCGTCGGAGAGATTTTGCGACGTTCGCGTTGCGATTCCCGGCGTAGGTTTACGCGTCGAGTTTGGTGGCCGTGATGATCATGCCCTTCACGGTGCCGGTCACGGTCACCAGCGCGCCGACCTTGATGTTCTTCGACGTACCCATGACGAAGTGAGTCATCGCGTCCCAGTGCACAACGTACGTCTCGGTGCCCTTTTTGAAGCTGAAGGAACTGGTCGTACCCATCTTGGCGTTTATCTTGGCAATCTTCCCGCTCCACGAGTGGTCCATGGTGGCGTGGGCGTGCTCGGTCGCGCCAGCCGGCGCGCTCGCGATCGCGAGGCCGAGTGAGCCAACGGCGAGTGCTCCTGGCAATGCGAGGCGGGCAAGTGTTCTCTTCATGTCCTGATTCCTTCCTGCGCGGTACGCAGTGGTCTAGTCACGTCGGACGATCGTCCACAGTTACTGACGCGCGAGTGGAAAAAGCGTTACGAGAAGACATCGGACATCGGTCCTTACAACCGGCACTTTCGACATTGATGCTTATTCGTAAAAAAGAGGCCTTCACAAGGAATTACGAAGCACCCCCAACGGGATTCGGACCCAGGCCGACTCCCTGAAAGGGTGGATTCCGGAGTTATTTGCGTCGAAGGTAATTCCTGGTCCAATTGTGTTTTGAGTCAGAGCGTCTTCTGGATTGCGCCTATCTGGCATCCAATGGGCATCTACTAATGAGTTCACCATGCGAAACGCCGACAGTTGTTTCATAGGCTATGACCATGGCTTCTTCTCGCTCTTCAGATCTTGGACCGGCATCACGCCCGGTCGCAATTCCGGATGACTTTGCGACCGCAACTTGCGTCAAGCCGTCGGGAGTCATTCGGCTTCCCAATCGTATTCATTGGTCTGGTCCAGATTTGACTTTCGACTTGGACAACGCAGCCGATCGACGTCGCGTGTATGAATTGGTACTTGTTGAGGGAACCGAGGAAGACGTACGACACTACGTGAGGCTGGACGAATTGACCGCGGTCTGGGGTGAAATCTTTCTTCCTGCATATGTTCGCGGTGCCTGGCAAGAATGGTTTGCTTTACACCACATCGACGTCGTGTCTTGCTGAGTCGTCTCCAAGAACAAATCGTCGTCATCGTTGGTCGGGCGCTTGATGGCTCCGACTTTGCACTGGCCGGAGGCGCAGCAATTATTAGCCAAGGATTGGTCGATCGGAGAACGAGAGATCTCGATTTCTTTGGGTCGTCAAGCCTGCAGTTAGCAGAGAAGCTTCCGGTCATCATTGAGGCACTCACCGAGTGGGGATTGGAAGTGAACATTGATCGCCAATCTGAGCGGTTCGCGCGACTCCAAGTCAGGGGACTCGGTGAGGAAACGGAAGTTGATTTCGGGATTGATTACCGCCTCTTTCCACTGCACGAGGGCGAACATACTTCGGTCTTATCCAATAAGGAACTTGCGGTGGACAAGGTTCTTGCCATATTCGGTCGCGCGGAGCCTAGGGATTTCATCGACCTGGCCGCTCTGTCTCAGATCTTCGACATGAACGATCTCTTTCGAGAAGCTATTCGTAAAGATCAAGGATTCGATCTTCAGATTTTCACAGAGATGACGAACCGGCTGACCGTTCTTCCACGTCGGGAGTTTCCAATCAGCGACGTGGATTTCCATGAATTGAAGAAGACTGTAGGGACATGGCGTGACATTGCCAAGGAAGTAATCCTTGCTCGCGACCGCGATCGAGGGATGGAGCGATAAGTACTACGTTTCGTTCGACGAATCGCCCGCCTCACTCTCCACCAACGCATGAAGGGCAACGTCCGGATATCTATGCTCCGAGCGATAGATCCCGACGGGGACTTCAGCCAGTTGCATTGCGAGACGCAGGGGACTGAAATCGGAATGAAGTTCTCGCATTCTGTTGGCCATAGCAGCGAATTCATTTAACACTCCGACCACCTGGCGGCTGTCCGTCTTCGACACTACGAATTCATCCATGGCGGCGAGTTCCCACTCAATGAATGTCTCGGAAACACCGTGAGCCCTAAGCGTCACCGCCAGGTCGTCTGGGAACCGTTTAGCGAGACTGGAAGCAGGAGCCAACGGCGCGAAAACCGGCAGAAACGTGGACTCGCTTACGAATAGGGCATACTGCGGTCGCCAGAAAAGTGGTTTGGCAAACCAATTGCCCATTTTCGTCGAGGGATTTCCAACCGGTGTGTCGATCGGCTCTCGCATTCGATCCAACAGCCTCTTGGTGGCCTTGATTGAGTACATAGGAGCCAATTCTGACCTGTGAAACAAGTGAACACCGTAGTGACGTTCTCCACGTAGAGTTTCTCAACCTTCTGCCCGTGTCAGAGGATCACTTCGGTGGCGTACGACGCCATTGTCCGACCGACATCAGCAAGATCGGGTAGCCCCTGCTCGTTGACCGGGAGCTTGCTCAGGTCTCGGAAGTACTCGACATAGAGGTCGGGCGTGAGGGTGCAGATGAAGGTCGCCGACGAGTCAAACGGATTCGAGAAGGTGTGGGACGTTCCCGCGGGGACGGTAACACACGATCCTGCTTCGACATCGACGCTGGTGGTTCCGGAGGTGAACCTCAGCTTTCCTTTCGTCACGATGAAGCTTTCGTCGTGGTCGCGGTGCCGATGCTGGGGTGGTGCGGCGGGGCCCGGCGGAACCGATGCTTCGATGAGGCCCAGCCGGTGCGAGGTGTGCGAGCCGTCCTCGATAATGCGACAGCGGATGGGGCCGACGCCTGACGGCTCACCGTCACTGGGTGTTACGACAATCATGGACATGGTTTCTCCTTTGCTTCAGTGAGTACTAGTGAATTCGGCCGCGCCATCGGCGTTCCCCGTGAGGGCGAATTCGTACGAGGCGCGAATCAGTCCAAGGACGACGTCGTGCTCGGCTTGGTCGCGGGGGGCGTAGATCATGACGAGGGTTACGTGCGCCAAGCCCGCCGCCACCAAGTAGTGGGGTTCGGCCCATCCCATACGCTCGGCGGCCGCGGCGAGCGAAGGCGGTACGGACGCGTGCAGGCTGAGGTCCCCTTGAGTGTGCACGTGGCAGAACTCCCGATTGATGACGAACGCCTCGGGTGGACCGCCCGTGACGTTGGAATCTAAGATCAAGGCTCGGGCGCCTTCAACGGAGATCGCCGACGGACCAGCGATCACGTTGGGCCAGGTCCGTGCCTCGGCGTAAAGGGCGTCGACGTACTGGCTGTCACTGGGTTGTTGATCCAGTTGACGATGAGGCAACTCGGCGCTGGTACGCGGACGAGTTCCGGCCCGAGGCGGCAATTGCGGCTGGTTGGCCATCTCAGATGCCGACCCAAAACAGCTCAACCGGGATTCCGTCGGGGTCGTGGAGCACCACCATGGCGTGCGGCACGGGCTCGACGACCTCAACGAGCGCCTCGTGCTCGACGCCCAGCGTGTCGAGGTAAAAAATCCACTCGTCGATCGCTTCTCGGCTGTCGAGCCCGAAGGCCACGTGGTCGAGTCCTGTGCGAAGCGGGCTGAACCGCTTCTGGTCGGCGTCGGGATGGTGATCAAGGCCGAAGAACAGCGCCGAGTTCGGGCGCGTCATCACCACCGCGTAGCCGTCTCCGCTCGCGTGCGGTTCGACGAATGCTCGTACCAGGCCCAGCACCTTGGCGTACCATGCTTCGCTCGCGGCGACGTCGCTCACCGTGAGACCAAGATGTTGGATGCCAACCAGTGACGGGGCCGTCCTAGTGGATTGGGTAGTAGTGGACATGGTGGCTCTCCTTTGCGGTTACGATCCAAATTAAGACTGACTATCTCGTAATGAGAGTGTATGTCTCATAACGAGATAACGAGTATTATATGCATGGGACTTGGAACTGTCAAGGAGATGAGCCATAAATATTCCAGATCGCGCCGAAGAGTCGTCCGGCCCCAAAGAACGTACCCTCCGCCTGTTGAAGGAAGCCGCCCGGGAGTTGCTACGCACCGGTGGCCAGTTGACAGTGCCTAACCTGGCCGAGCGCGCGGGTGTGTCGCGGGCAACCGCCTACCGGTACTTCCCGAACAACGAGTCGGTGGTGCTCCACGCGACGATGTCGCTGGCTGACAATCCACTCAGCGACGCGGACTGGGCTCCGCCATCGGGCGCCTCACCGGACGGAGTAATCGACCGGTCTGCGGAACTCGTGCGGGCGACCGCCGCGTGGGCCTTTGAGCATGAAAGAGAGCTGCGCACGGTGCTCCGACTTTCGCTCGCGCCGGAGTGGGAACATCACAAACCTCGCCGTGGACTGACCAACCGCGGTCGTTGGATTGCGGCGCTCCTCGAAGACCTACCTAGCGACGTTCCCCAAGCTGCTCGGGAACGCCTCGCGAACGCGCTCATCCCATTGTTTGGATCCGATGCCATCGTTTGGACCGCCGATGTAGCCGAACTATCGCGCGAAGAGGCTGTCGACCTCCTCGCGTGGATGGCGCAGGTCCTCGTCAAGTCCACCCTGGCGGGCTGGTGAAACGCAAACGTACGGAACATGGCCGTGCCGGCTGCGCACGAGTTTCTCCGTTCCCAGTCTTTCAAATTCGCACGCTGAATCATTTCTTCCTCACCGATCAACCTTTGGGCGCACCGGTCGAGCGAAATAACCTGTCAGATCGCGAGAGCGCCGCCTCCGAGACTCACCTATCTCTGTTGAGCAGTGGTGCGAGCGATTGAACCTGGAGCGTGTCGCTCGCATTGCCCAAGAACGGGAGATGCCAGTTCTGCTCGATCGTCTGCAAGAGGGAGTAGTGGTTGGTAGGCGTCGAATCGGTCAACCCTCTTGCGCCATGCCGGGCGACCACAATCATTGGCACGTGGCCACCGCCGTACAAGGTCCCGCCGACGAGATCGCCGCCACTACCTGACGTCGGGTTTGGTGCAGTGGCAGGTAGCACTGGCGAGTCACAGCACCCGGTGTTGTCTTCGGGACCATACGGAGAGTTGTCCGAGTAGCCACCCTCGTCCCACATAATGAAGATTGCCGAGTTCCCCGTCCAGGCCCGGGAATTCATGATCGCGGAAACCCAAGTGTTCAAGAAGTTGTCACCATCTTGATAGAGGGTCGCCTGGTTGGAGTCCGTCGGCGAATTCGGGTATGGGCATGACGGGGCACCCCCGTGCATGTCGTTGCAGATGTTGGGGGTGATCCACGAGAACTGGGGCACGTTGCCGTCTGCTAGGTCCGTGCTCAGCTGGGTGAGCGGGACTACGTTGGCAGCGAGCTGCGGGTTGTTGAAAATGTCCGGATACTGCATGAAGGGGTTGTGCTTGCGGACGTACAGAGCCGTGCCGGTGTCGTTTCCGGTGCAGTTCGGGTCAAGGCTCGGGTCGGAGCAATCGCCGTAGTTGCCCTTGTAACCGGCCGACGGCATCGACTCCATGTATCCCTTCCAGCTGACACCGGCTTGATTGAGCTGATCGAAAAGGCTCAGGTGATTGAAGTACCCCTGGTCAGCTTGGGCTTCGTCGTCGGAGTTTGAACCCCAAGTGCTCCCGCTCGTCACGGCGACATAATTCGGCAGGCTCGTGTGCGTCACGCCGTAGTAGTCGGTGGCGAGGCCGTAGGTGCTCGCAAGACTTTGGATAAAAGTCGTGTTCGGATTCGACGCGCTGAGCAGGGCTGAATACGACGTGTTTTCCATCATGATCACGAAGACGTGGTCCATGTGTCGGAACGGAGCCCCGTTGGAGTCGAAGGCGGGCCTCGCTGCGGGACTGGAGGCCATGGCGGGCACGCCGAGCCCGATTCCAAGCCCGAGTAGCGCGGACGCGCTGGCAATGAGCGCGGCCTTTCTTAGGTGAGAATTGCGCATGAATTTTCCTCTCGTCTGGTTAAGAGGCGGTGTGGATCAAGTCGTCATCCGCCGCTAAATGTTATTTAGCACGTGACGGGAATCCAAGCAACCGAAAGCGAGCGTCTCAATCGGTCCTGCATTAGCAAGAAAGTGCCGAGGAAGACCCACTCCCGGCGCAATGTGACGCTTTCAGTTCAAATACTGGCACACGCGTCGATCGACGGAGTCGCCGCTCGGGTAACTTCATCTTCTCCCGATAGCTCCTCCAATGAGCGACCCGACGGTTCGGGAAGCACTTTGGTCACCAAGAACCCAAGAATCGCTGCCGCACCAGCCACCAGCAGCAATACTCGAAGTCCAAAGTGTGACTCGAGTTGTGGTACGAGGAACACGCCCACAAAGGCCCCGAGTTTTC
The DNA here is from genome assembly GCA_963703105.1 of uncultured Acidimicrobiaceae bacterium. GTDB lineage: Bacteria > Actinomycetota > Acidimicrobiia > Acidimicrobiales > RAAP-2 > RAAP-2. Next base: position 1,776,052 of record OY969792.1, read on the forward strand.
CGATTCCTGCGGCGATGCCGTGTCCCGTCGTCCGCATATTGACCGGATACAACTCTGATGGGAGCACGAAGGTCGTCGTATTCGGTCCGAACTCTGTAAAGAAGTAACTGAGTCCAAATATTCCGATGAACGGCGCAACCTCTGTGGTGAGAATTGGCACTGCGCCAAGTAGAAGGAAACAACCTGCCATTACGGCGAACCCAATGAACTGAAGGCGTCGATGGCCGACTCGGTCCATCTTCCAGACTGCGAATAGATACCCAGGAACGGCAAAGACAATGAAGATCGCTAATGTCAACAGCAACTTCATCGCCAGGTCAGCGTTGGGCGACACCTCCATCAGGATGCTCGGCAGGGAGAGGGTATTGCCGTAATACGCATAGTCGAAGAGGAACCACGATCCTGCCGTTCCCAGCATGAGAAGAAGCATGCGCGGACTCGTAACGAACTCGCGCAGACCCGAGAGGTGCGACGTGGAGTGTGTTGCTTCTGAGGTGTCAATCGCTCCACTTGCGAATGCTTCGAGCTCGGAAGCCGCCCTCGTCGCGTCACCCCGCACACGGTCCTGGAAGCGTGGTGATTCCGGCATTCTTGACCGGAGATAAATTACGGCCGCCGCAGGGATTGCTCCCGCGCCCAACAATAAGCGCCAAGTGAGGCTCGAACTCAAACCTGACTCCAACAACACCAGGCCGACGAGGGGACCAACAACGAGTCCCACTGCCTGCATAGAGAACACGAGTCCTACAAGGCGGCCTCGATCTTTGGTATTCGAGTACTCACTCATCAAGACTGCCGAAACCGGATAGTCCCCCCCGATTCCCAGCCCAAGGACAAAACGAGAAATTACCAAGAAGAGGAAACCCGGTGCAAGCGAGGATGCGAGTGCGCCAACGACCATAATGACCGCAACGGTGATGTAGATCTTCTTGCGACCAACAATGTCAGCAATTCGCCCAAAAACGAAGGCACCGAAGAACGCTCCAAGAATCGCGGCTCCCGTGACCCAACTGGTTTCGATAGTTGAGAGGTGCCACTGGGTCTTGAGGATTGCCGCCACGGTCCCAATGACGAAAAGGTCGTACGCGTCGGTGAAGAATCCCATTCCCGAAATAATCACGGCTTTGTGGTGAAACTTGCTCACCGGGGCGTCATCGAGCAACTGGCTGACTGACTTCGTTTGGGCTGAAACTTCTCGTCCGCCAACATTGACTTCCAAGTCCGCCGACAGCTCGGCCAACCCCTTCTTCACGTCTACACTGCCAACTTCGGTCACAGCCCTCCAAGCATCGGCGCCTATGAGTGATGCTGCCATCCGAACCTAAAGGTAGGGTGTTCCTCGGGTTACCTGACGGTGAACAAATTGTGAAATGTTAGGGATCAAACAATGGATTGGTGAGGTTTGACTCGTGTCAAGAAGCGAGGGGGCGCGAACTGGGCAACGGCCTTGGACCCAGGCGGCCGGGGTACACCTTTCGGCACTCAATGCGGCCGCTGCTCAGTTGCAGATATCACTGGATTTGCTAGCAGGCAGTCCCGACGACTCATTCGTGGATCGATCTAACGATTTGCTCGACAAATACCTGGAATTCTCCAATTGGTTGGTCGAATCGGCTCCGCCCTTAGGAACCGAAGATGCGGTTGCCGAACTTTCGTCAGTGGCTGGCGTATACCGGTTGGCAGCGATCGGTTTCCGACGACTTGTGGTGGCCGGTATCGGGACAAGTCCGAATCTCTTGGCATCTTGCAACGCCTTGCTCGAGCAAGGAAGTATTCATTCCGACAGGTTTCATTCCCTGACCAATTGAGACAGCCTCCAACGTGTAATGGAGCGTGATACGTGCGGTTGTCCCTAGATGCACACACCATGGTGCTGTAGCAAGGCATGCTCGTCTCGGGCTGCCAAGCTAAGAATGCGAGTTTTGGACAGTGAAGCTCGTGCGGAAGGACAGTGGACACCTCCCGAGATCGGCGGTGGGAAGTTCTTTGCTCGGTCCGTTGCCCAAAGGACAACAGATGCTTGTAGTTCCTGATGAAACGCGATTTGCCCGCGTTCAATCGGCCGTGAATTCGATGATGGGCGTCGAATGGGCATTAACTCTTTCCGAGTGAGAATTGCTATTTGTCGAACGACTGATGGGCGTGAGCATCAATTAGTTCGCGAAGGGCTACCTCAGGAAAAATGTGGCGCGCACCGTAGATTCCGACAGCAACTTCGGCGAGACACATTGCGATTTGCAGAGAATCCCAATCAGGATGGAGATCTCGCATTCTGGTCGCCATCGAGGCGAACTCATTCATGACTCCGACTACCTGGCGACTGTCAGTTCTTGTTACGACGACGTCGTCCATGGCGTCGAGTTCGTCTTCGATGAATGAATCCGGCGCGCCATGAGATTGAAGTGTTACTGCGAGATCATCCGGAATACGGACGGCCAGCCTGAAAGCAGGTGCCAAGGGAGCAAGAACCGGCAGATAGGTCGACTCACTGACGAAGAGCGCGTATTGGGGTCGCCAGAATAGGGGTTTGGCAAACCAATTGCCCAACATTGTCGATGGATTCGCTGGCGCACGGCCGATGGAACTACCCATCCGATCCAGAAGTCTCATGGTGGCCTTGATCGAGTACATAATCATTAATTCTGACGCGTGATTCACGGGAACACTCGAGCAACTTCACCCAAGATTCCTAATTCAGAAGCCGAACAACTGAGCGGTGCCGCGGAAGTTGACTCGTGCTAACGCGACATGCCAGTGTCACGGTGTTTATCGTGCGCCTCTGGGAACATCTCTTGGAGCAAAAATTGAACCCGAGGCAATATGAGGTGTTCCGGATAGTACGACGTCAGAAGTTCCAGTCCCTGCTCGGCGGTCGTAAATCCACAGAGTTTGTACAATTCGCGAATGTCGTCTTGGTCCCGTTCAACGCGCGAGGCCATCAGTTTCATGGCGAGAAGGTACTGGGGCGACGCCGCTGCGACGCTGAGGTGTTGCCCTTCGTAGACTCCTATCCGATTGTCATCTTCGCCTGGCATGAACGCCTTCGCTCCATCATTGAGCCAGTCCGGTTCGAGGTGGAGCTTTTCTGCCACGCGAGATGCCGCGGTCAATACTTCACTTGTCGGCGCGAACACCGCGTCGACGTCGGCGGTCGCTCTGCGTGTGTCATACGCGATCGCCATGGCCGCACCGCCGACGATGAACACCTCGCCGCGAACATTGAGAACGCCGAGTTCTTGGTCGAGCTCCTCGAGGGCGTGGAGGAGTTCTCGCCGACCGAGGAGTGTCACTACACGTACTCCAATGCGCCCTGCGTTACAAAGACTCCCCGTCGAGCGAGTGAGATCGGACTGTGCACGAGCGCGTCAGCGTGTAGCGACGTCATGCCCGAGACGAACCACCATTGGCTCAGAAAGTAGCGCTCCGCGTTGACCCAAGTCGGGGCGAGTACGCCGTGCGAAGCACAGGCAAGCTCGACGATCCCCGCTAGGAGGGCGTCGTATCGATCGCTGCCCGTGGCTGGCGGCGGCTCGGCCGTGATCCGGCCACGAGTTTCCCAATCAGATTTGTCATACCGCTCCAAGAAATGAAACGCCAGACGAGTGGCCGAATTTAGGTCTCCTTTGGCGAGACAGGCGCTGATTTCCTCTCCCACATCGCTAATCGACACTTCCTTCCAGGACATTGCAATATCGTACGACCCGAACTGACAGCGCAAATGCCAAAGGCAGTTCCAACTCAATGTGAAGGCCTCACTTCCAAATTGACTCGGCCAAAGTGAGAACTTCGCCTTCAATCTCAGTTAACGACGGATCGTTCGCGGCCAATGAGTCGAGCGTTTCAAAGCTGGTGAGAGTGAACAGAATCTGGACGGCCCGGTCTGGCTCGACGTTTAGGGCGCGGCGGTCAGAGAATCTCCCGACCAATACCTCCAAGCCCGATTTCCAACGACTATTTCCACGTAATTTTGGGCATTGAATGGGCATTACCTGGGCATTAACGGCGCCGTTTTGCGAAAACATGGCACTTTCGACGCTCGTCGTCGGTAACCAGAAACATGACATGACCAGGATGTACGAAGCACCCCCAACGGGATTCGAACCCGTGCCGCCACCTTGAAAGGGTGGAGACTATTGAAACGAGTGAGTTGTGTAAGTGCTGACCAGAAGGTATTTCCAACCACGTGCACAGTTGAGAATTCACGTTCGGGCGTCCTATGGGCATTGACGCCTTCCGCGCTCTGTCGCGACTCAGGGAAATAATCACCGCGTTCGGAGAGCCTTTGTCGGAACCGAGTCGAATCAACGCCTAGTCACGAATACAAGACCCGCGGAAGCGCAAACGACGGCAGGACGTCCTTGCCGAATATTGTCACCGCCGAGATGCGATCGCCAGACAATGTCAACACGGCGATACCGGTCGCGTGGTACAGACCAGTTTGGGGGTCGCGCACGTACGTCGCGAGTACGGGTTGGCCATTCGCTCGGGTCGGCACAATCCGAGTCGAGCGCCCCGGGCGGAACGACGTCGTGCGGAAGTAGCGGCCCGCGTCCTCGGGACCCTTGCACTCCCCGACCACCGGCGGCATGGTAACCGAGACGTCTTCGGTGAGGAGCGCGAGGAGCTCGTCCACGTTTCCGCTTTCGAATGCGGCGGTGACGCGGGCGACGATCTCTTGTTCAGCTACGGAGTTGGGTGCGGGGGGAAGTTCGCGATCCTCCGTGCCGACGAGACGATCGTGCAATGCCACCCGAGCGCGTTTCAGTGCACTTTCCACTGACGCTTCAGTTGCTTCGATCATCTCGGCCGCTTCGCTGGCTCTGAAACCGAGGACGTCGCGAAGTACCAGCGCAACTCGCTGCCGAGGGGGAAGTAGCTGGAGGACAGTAATGAATGCCAGCGACACCGACTCCCTCGACTCGTACCGAGCGTCGGGTCCGGGGCTGTCGTCAGGCAGCCCGTCAAGGAGAATGTCCGGATACGGCTCGAGCCATACAACTTCACCCGCTCGATTTCGCTCAGGAGGAGCGCTCTTGCGAGATGAAACAAATTCGGGTCGTCGGTTAGCGGCGCGCAGCATGTTCAGGCAATGGTTCGTAGCGATGCGGTAGAGCCAGGTTCTGAGAGAGGCCCGTTCCTCGAACTTCGCCAGCGCTCGCCATGCGCCGAGAAACGTCTCCTGGAGGGCGTCCTCCGCGTCTTGCGTCGAACCCAAGATCCGGTAGCAGTGCAGCTGAATCTCTTGTCGGTAAACGTCGGTCAACTGTGCAAACGCCTGCTCGTCCCCGGACTGGGCGCGTCGGAGAATTTCTGTGCTCACTGCTCCACTCTCTCATCACCTCGAAGTCGGGCTCCTTCTGATCCCACTACAAATACGGACACCGCCGAGCCTGGAAACTTGTCACTTCGGACCGAACAGTTTTCCTCCGATCCGGTGTCGGTATTGGGAGAGATGCAATGCGAGCCGGGCCCGCGACCGTAGGACAACACGCTCGCGCGACACGAAAAGCGTCAATCCAAAGGAGTAACACCGTGCCACAGACTTGTCACCAAGCAGGAATCTCAAGCACAGAGATACTGAAATGAGTCAGCGACTCTCTGGTAAAACTCGGCTTTTCCTCACCGGGAACTTCGTTTCGATGCTCGGCACCGGCTTGGTATTGCCGTTCATGATCATCTATCTTCACGAGGCGCGGGGGATCGCATTGTCCGTGGTCGGAGGAATGCTGGCGGCCGGGGCGGCGACCGGCGTAATTGTCGTGTTGGTGTGCGGTGCACTCCTCGACCGAGTGGGCGCCCGGTTAGTGCTTGGCATGATCCTGCTTGGTCAGGTCGCCGCCGAGGTCGGGCTCGCCTGGGCTCACAACACGCTTACAGCTTGGCCGGTCGTCCTCATTTACGGGGCGACATGGGCACCGATGTTCGGCGCAATATCGACGATGCTCAATGGTCTGACGTCGGAACCCGCGCTGCAACAGCGCGCTTTCGCCGTGAACTTTGCGACCCAGAACATGGGACTTGGCATCGGCGCCGCGGTCGCCGCGGTCCTCGTTAGAGCGCATCATCCCGGGACGTTCCAGGTCCTCTTTCTCGCTAACGGCCTCACTTGTCTTCTTTTCGCGGCCCTGATGCCCGTGCTGCCGAACCCGCGTCGAACCAAGGTCGTCAATGAGACTCGCGTCGGGTACCGCTACGTCCTTAGCCACCGCGGGCTCCGCTTGATGATTCTGGCCTCGCTGTTGCTCGCCTACATCGGTCCCGCGTCGTTCGATTCTGGGGTGCCGGCCTTCGCGTCGGTGGCGGAACACATCTCGTTCCACGCGATCGCGCTGTCCTTCACCATCAACACCGGAGTCATCGTGTCCATCCAGATGCCCATGTTGCGGCTCGTCCGTCGGCGCCGGCGAAGCTCCGCTCTGGCCGCCACCGGCTTGATTTTCGCGGCGTGCTGGGTGCTTCTCGGACTCGCAGAAGTCATTGACGGCTCGGGCGGGCGGATCGCAATCTTGTTTGCCTTCGTCGGCCTGTTCGCCGCGGGGGAGACGCTCTTGGCTCCCACAAGGAACCCGCTAATCAACACTCTGGCCGATGACCGGATCCGCGGACGCGCGAATTCGATTGGAGGATTCGCCACCTCATTGATGCTGATTGTCGGCCCCGCCATCGTCACCAGCCTGCTCGCCGCGCACCTCGGAGAAGTATGGATCGCGTCGCTATGCCTCGCCTCTCTCGGCGTCGTCGCAATTGCCGTCCGGTTACGCGTGATTCTCACCGACGGGCAGGATTTTGCCAAACAGCCTCCCGTGGCAGAGACGTCGCGCGAGGATTGGCGATTTACTGGAGCAAGAAGAAAGCCTGTTCCCGCCAACGGAGTCACCGTGAGTCGTCGGACCTCGATGCCGAAGGAAGCGTTGTGAGGTGAGAGCCGTCTCGCTCGCGAAGTGCTGCGAGTGGTCGTTCTGAATGCGCGGTCTCATTGACGTGTGCTACGGCCTCTTCGAAACTGGAAGGAGAGGAATTTCGTGGTCACTCGTGGTTGCTCGAGGTAACAAGTGAGCCCATACAAATAAGGGGTCTTACCCAAAATTTTCAGAGCACCCCCAACGGGATTCGATCCCGTGGCGCCTAATGACTGACGAGGTCACGAACGCAAATCGCCTTTGCTCGAATCCTGATATCACCTGTTGCACGGGCTTGAGATCGAGGACAATCCCAATTCCGACGTATTGCTTGACCGACCTGAATTAATCCAGGTGGGAATCGGCTCTCCCTGACTGTTCGGAGCGGAAGTCATGATCTCCAGGACACAAGGAGCAGCTGTCATCAAATTGCATCTTGGCGGATTACCCGGCACGTTTCCTGGCGGCCTGACACTCATCAAACGTCTCCGGATTGCTAGATAGACGTTCCACGTGATCGAGGCGGATCCCGGACTTCGGTGACACGTGCAGAGTTATTCGTTTGGCCGCCCCTTCCCCGTCGTGATCAAACTGCGCAAGCTTTCATTGACGTAGAAACCCCACGCGTTCGAGCAGTCATTGAAACACTCGATCGTCGGAACCAAGCCCTGGTGGGTGAAGCGGACTTCGGTCTGAGCGCCTTTCCTAGAGACTTCGAAGGTGATCTCCGTTTCGTTCCATTCGGTGGTGTCCCTCACAAAACTCAAGAAGCTGTCTTCTACGTGCCAGACGACCTTCTGATCTGAGACCAGTTCGGTGATCAGCTGCTTCGAAAAGTGAACGTCCTCGTATCGATACGTGAACTCAGCACCGAGCTGGTCGGTCACTCCGTCGATTTCTCCCGACCACCACGCGCGAACATTGTTGATCGCGGCGAACGCTTCACCGGGGGATTGGTCCACCGTGAACGAGGTGGTGAAGCTTCGAGTGCCGCTGGCTTCAGGCGTCGCTGCGTCACCGATGTCTTCATTTGCCCCGCTCACTTCGACTGCACTCTCTTTGATCGTCATACTTCCCCCTTTAGGGTGCGGGCCGTTCGAGAATACGAAATCGGCAGGTTTCATTGCATCACGCTAGTGAAGGTATCACTCGAACTTGCGTGATGCAAGTTAAAATCGAGATATTTTGAAATGACTTGTATGACGCAAGTGACGATAGTCTGGAGTCATGCTTGGTCGACTGTACGAATCTCAGAACTGTTCCGCTGCGAGAGCGCTAGAACTCGTGGGCGAACGTTGGAGCCTGCTTATTCTCAGGAACGCCGCTTTCGCGGGTCAAACCCGGTTCTCCGAGTTCGAGCGGCGACTCGGCATCGCTCCGAACATCCTGGCTTCGCGCCTGGATGGATTTGTAAAGGCCGGACTAATGGAAGTGCGTCCAAACGAAGATCACAAGCGTCAAAACGAGTACGTGCTCACCGAAATGGGCCGCGATTTTGTGCCGGCCATTGTTGCTCTGACGAGTTGGGGGGACCGTTGGTCTGCGCCAAATGGCCCGCCAATAATCTACGAACACGGCGCGTGTCTTAGCGAGATCCGGATGGAGCTTCGTTGCGACGTCTGCAACATAACTTTGGCGCCTGACATGGTGAAGGCAAGGCCCGGACCGGGATTTCTTGAACCTGAATCCAAGAAGCGACCTGTGGGAACAGCGAGCGTCGCACGCGGGACCGCGGCGACGTAACCTCGCTAGGTCTTGCTTGACCTCTCATTCAATGGGCGGCCTCCGGCCCCTTCTCGCTCCGGAAGGTGATTGACCGGGGAGAATGTGCGAACTTCCTTGAAGGTCATGGGCGACAACGCGGCAATTGGACGTCACTAGGAATTGCGAAGCATCGTTAACCGGTTTCGAACCCGTTACGCCACCCTGGAAGGGTGGACCTATTTACAGTGAGCGACGTGTGAAATCCCTCATTAGAGCCAAATTCTGACAGAGTAAGGACTAAATTCATTGACGGGCATTGTACGGGCATTAACCACTTCCGTCCTCTTTGTAGTGGCTTCCCCGGATCATGAGTTTGTGAGCGGCGCCCACGAACTTGTCGGTCGTAAAGCGGACCTGAGCTCATATTGACACCGAGGGATGTCTGTGCTCTAATCTTGTCTTATGGAAATAGGACAACAGGATAGCGGCATCGGCAACGAGCTGGAATCCTCCCCGGCTAGAAGCAGTGGTTCAATGTCGCCGATCGAGTTCAGACTCGACCCCGCCTCGGGAGTGCCGACGTATCTTCAACTCGTTCATCAGGTCGAGCACGCGCTGCGACTCGGTTATCTCAAACCGGGCGATCAACTGCCAAAGGTTAGAGATGTGGTTGCCTCTCTTGCCATTAATCCAAACACGGTGTCCAAGTCTTACCGTGAACTTGAGACCAAAGGTCTCATCGTGGGGCGGCCAGGGCAGGGCACCTTCATCTTGACCACTCTCAGCCCGGTGACGCTCCCCGAGCTGACCGGCCTACGGCGTTCATTGCGAGGTTGGTTGGTCAAAGCCGACACTGCAGGGCTCGATGACAGCGGAATCGCGGCACTGGTCGCCAGTGAGCTTCGAGATTTCTATGAGCGTCGCGGTGTTGCGAGTACCCGCGGTGCCGACGACGAAACGGAGGGGGTTGCATGAACGTCATCGAGGCCAGCAACCTATGCAAGAACTACGGCAGCACACAAGCGTTACGTGAATGCACCTTCATGATCCCTGCCGGTCACGTGGTTGCGTTGGTCGGTCCCAATGGCGCCGGCAAGAGCACATTGTTGAACCTCGCGGTAGGCCTTTTGACGCCGACCGAAGGTAGCCTTTCCGTGCTCGGTGGCCGAGCGCCGGGCTCCCGCGCTGCATTGAACGGAATCGCTTACGTCGCTCAGGACACACCGCTGTACAGGAACCTGTCTGCTACCGACATGATGCACCTCACACGAAATCTGAACTTGCACTTTGACTGGGCTTACGCCGAGACGCGGCTCGGCGCGTTGGGAATCCCACTTACACGCAAGGCAGGAAAGTTATCCGGAGGCCAGCAGGCGCAACTCGCGTTGACGCTGGCGCTGTCCCGGCATCCGTCGCTACTCATCCTCGATGAACCCGTGGCAATGCTCGACCCGATTGCCCGGCACGATTTCATGGCTACGGTGCTCGCGGCGGCGGTCGACGAAGGCGTGTCAGTTCTGCTGTCATCTCATGTGCTCGCCGAACTTGAGCGGGTCGCGGATTACCTCATCTTGATGTCGAAAGGAAGAGTTCAAGTGGCCGGCGAGGTCGATGATCTGCTCGCGAGCCACCGCGTCCTCACCGGCGCAGCCGACGAAGATTTGACTGACGGCGAATACCGGGTGGTTCACGCCCGCCGAGGCGAAGTTCAGACGCAACTGATCGTCCAAACTACGGCAGAAGATTGTGTCCCTAGTGGCTGGGAGTCGCATCCGGTTGGCCTCGAGGAACTCGCGCTTGCCTATTTGCGCGAACCCGACTTCTCGGCGCTCCCCGTGCGTCCAACAACCAGAACAGCACGGGCTCGGGGGTGATGAGGTGACCGCAATGACGACACTGACCGTGGTGGATCGAGATGTAGAAGACGCGAACCCACCGCCGGTGCCTTGGCGGCGAATCGCTTGGGTGATCTGGCGCCAGCACCGGGTCGCGTTGATCGGCTTGGCTGCTGCTTTGGTTGCGATTGCGACGTACACGTTGATACTCGGCATGCAACTTCACCATTCCTATGCGATCGAATTGTCCTGCCGCCCCATTGGCTCAGCTGCCTGTCTCCAGTTGACAGGCGCCTTCAATGACTTTGGTGGCTTTCTGACGAATGGATGGATGCTGCAGCTGATGCCTGCACTGATAGGCGCGTTCGTCGGAGCGCCATTGCTGGCTCGTGAGATGGAGACCGGCACGTACCGTTACGCCTGGACGCAGGGGTTTGGACGGTGGCGTTGGACTCTCGCCAAGTTGGCGGGGCTCGCGGTATTGGTGACCACTTTGGCTGGTGCCATCAGCGTGTTGTTCTCTTGGTACTACCAGCCGTACTTCGGCACTGGCAACCAAGCCCGGGGACTCTCCGAGTTGACCTCGCTATCTCCGAGCCTGTTCGACTTACGCGGTGTCGCCTTCGCCGCGTGGACGCTGGTCGCCTTCGCAATCGGTGCCCTCGCTGGCATGCTGATCCGCAGGGTTGTACCTGCGATCGTGGTCACCCTCGTCGCTTACGCCGGACTTGCCATCACGACCGGGGTCTGGTTGCAAGATCACTACTTAGCGCCGCTCGTGACCAAGTCACTGAGCGTACCCAGTACTGCTTGGATTGTGAACCAGCATTGGGCAACCAAGGTTGGCCGGACGGTCAGCCAGACAACGCTCTACCAAGTACTTCAGGGCGCGCCAGCGCAGGTCGCTGGGAAAGAAGGGGGAGGCCCGAACCTTCATTCACTCGCTGCGTGGCAGTACCTCGTCAAGCGCGGCTACGTCCAGGTGACGAGCTACCAACCCCCAAGCCGTTTTTGGATCTTCCAGTGGATCGAGGGCGGGTGGCTTCTCGTCCTCGCAGCGGTACTCATCTCGATCAGCGTGTGGATAGTCCGTCGGCGCGCGGTGTGAGAGATGGCGCGGGCCCGAGATGATCTTTCGTCTGTGGAACAGCCCCGGACAGATGAGGCGTGGCGTCGTTCGAGTGCCGGTCGAGCACGTCGGCGGCGCTTCCGACGACGTCGACGGCGATTCATCGTCGTGGTGGTCTCCGCACTCGTCGTCCTGACGTTCGCGTTTCACGGAGCGATAGGTACCAGTAATCAGTACGGGTTACCGAGCCCATCGACCCTCGCCGACTTGAGTCTGCGACAACGCATTGTCGCCATTGCTGACAGCCAGGTCGGCTACAGCACACAACCAGTCGATTCATACTGCAACAAGTTCAGTGCGTACTGGGACGCTGGTACGACGAACTGTCCGGGTGGCGAAACCTCCGAAGAGTGGTGCGCGGACTTCGCAGCGTGGGTATGGAGGATCGCCGGCGTGCACTTCGTCTACGGCTACAGCAAAAGTGAGATCAACGGCGCCGTTGCGAGTTTCTACGAGTGGGGTGTCGCTAATGGTCTGTGGCACCCCCTGTCGAGTGGCTACGTCGCGTCGCCCGGCGACGTGGCCATATACGGCCTCTCTCGCGGTTCCAACCCGTCAGCCGTGCACGCGGCGATCGTAACGAGTGACAAACCCGGAGCGAGAGGACCCGACGTCGTGAACGGGGACGGCGATCGCACCGGATTTTCCGTGGTAGAGGTTGGGGTCGATCAAGAATTGGCTGAGGCCGATCAGAGAGGTTCTACGCTCGACGGCTACGTGAGTCCGACTTAGGTGAACGATGCTGAATGAGGTATTGATGACACCACCTGAGATCGGTGGTGGCTCGGATGCAGCCAAAATCGAGTAGCGACAAGTATTTGGCGGTTTGCTACGTCCATTTCCAGGTGATTTTGGGCATTGAATGGGCATTACTTGGGCATTAACGGCGCCCTTTTTGCGTAAATATGGCACTTTTGATGCAGATGCTCGCTAGGCGAAAATATCTTCTCACCAGGAATTACGAAGCACCCCCAACGGGATTCGAACCCGTGCCGCCACCTTGAAAGGGTGGTGTCCTAGGCCGCTAGACGATGGGGGCCTGCACTGCGTGTCACCTGGTACTTCGTCGGTGGTCGGGCTGCCGGGATTTGAACCCGGGACCTCTGCGTCCCGAACGCAGCGCGCTACCAAGCTGCGCTACAGCCCGCAGCGAGTTGCCTCGCAGCCCGATAATCCTACTCGGTGGCCAATGAATCGGACAACGTCACATGATCGAGGGAATCTCCGGCGCCGCCGGTTTGTGATACTCGATGACGATCTCACTGATTCGACGACGTTCGACCGACTGCACTCGAAAGGTCCAGTCCTCGTAGGTGTAGGTCGTGCCGGCCTGAGGAATCTCCCCGGCGAGATCGAGGATGAACCCGGCGATGGTGACGTACTCGCCTTCGGGGATCGAAATGCCGAGGGCCTCCTCCACTTCGTCGACGTGGGTCTGTCCGTCGACCAGCCAGCGGTCTTGTCGGATTCGCACGATCGTCGGTTCCTCGTCCTCGTCGAACTCGTCGTTGAGGTCTCCCACCAGCTGCTCGAGGATGTCGCGGATCGACACCACGCCGGCCACGCCGCCGTGTTCGTCCAGGACCAGCGCGAACGTCCGACGCTTCTCTCGCATCTCGCTGAGACTCTCGAGCAGGTCCATCGTTTCGGGCAACATGAAGGGCCGTCGAATCTTGCGCGCGATCTCACTGGCCGACGGCAACGAGACACCGATCGCCCGTTTGGTCGTGGTACTGCGAAAGAGGTCGTTGACGAAGAGGACCCCCTCGACCTCGTCGAGGTCACCGTTGACTACGGGGAATCCGGAGTGGCCGGTGTCGCGGATGGCTTCGGCGATCTGCTCGGGGGTGACGGGCGTGGTGAGGAAGTCGACGTCCGTGCGCGGCGTCATGACGTCGCGAAGTTCGAGTTCGCTGAGTTGATCGACGCGTTCGTGGATGGCGATCAACTCGGGCGACTTGGAGCGCGACTCCTCTCGTCCGACGATGCGCTTACGAAGCCGAGACAGTCCCGACGGGGGCTGTGAGCTCATTGAACGTCGGCACTCCCGACGCGAACGGTCGCCGGGCGAAGGGATTCGTCCTCGTACTCCTCGCCGCGCAACAGGGCGCGCACCGCGCTGCGCAGCCGCTGAGGATCGAGCGGCTTGACCAGAAAGCCCTCCGCGCCACTACGCCGAGCGAGGAACACGTCGGGGCGACGATCGAGCAACATCAGCACGGCGACCGGTTCGGCCGCCCCGTAGGACTCCTCGTGTCGCAGTTCCATGCAGATGGCCATGCCGCCCATGGTGCCGATCTGCAGGTCGACCACCACGAGGTCGACCCCGCCTTCTTCGACGCGGGCGATCACCTCGGGGCCGCTGGCGACCTCTTCGATGTAGAGGTCTGGCCCCTCGAGTGTGGCGCGCAGGTCCTTGCGCAGGGAGGCGAGGTCGCTCGCCAGAAGAACAGTGGCCATGGGGTCAGCGTAGCGGAGCAAGAAAATGGCTCCTGGTGGGTGTGAAGGGGTGAGAAAATTCCTCTTGCCCGTTCGGCGGTGAGTGGTTATCCTGCGGTTCTAGGTCAAACCGAGGGGGAGTGACTTATGGCGATTACGCCTTTGGATTGGACTGACGCCGCCGCCTGTCGAAATAGTGAAGGCGCGCTGTTTTATCCGGCCGACAGCGCCGAGCGCAAAGAGGATCGGTTGGAACGTGAGTTGGTGGCCAAGCGCATCTGCGCGAGCTGTGGTGTTCGCGAGGAGTGTCTGGAAGCGGCGCTCGCCCGGCACGAGTCCTACGGGATCTGGGGCGGCCTCAACGAGTTCGAACGAAGGGGATTACTCCGCACCTGACCGCACCCATCCGAGCTGGGCCGGGCTCACGCGGGTGAGCACGATGAGCAGCGCGAAGGTCACGATGTGCACCCCCGTGCAGTACAGGCAGATGTGATCGATGATGATGAGCTCGGCGTAGAGGAGCCACAGCACGAAACCCATCGAGACGATCGAGACCGCGAATCGCGCAACGTGGAGCCAGTAGTTCTTGACTCGCCAACCCCACGGTGAGTTGAGCACCGTCATCACGAGATACGTACCCAGGCCGAGGAACGCCACCGGGATGCCGAGCAGTCGTGACTGGGCTGACGTGGTGACGGCCGCGCAGTTGATTATTCCGTTGCCGGTGCAGTACAGCGCCTGTGGTTCGAAGTGCGTGATTGTGAGATACGTGGAGACAGCCAGACCGATCAGGCTCAAGACGAACGTCGTGGGCACCGCCCACGCGGGAACCCGCCCTAGCGTTCGATTCACTTAATCTTCATCGCCGTCTTCGCGGCCATCACCCCGGAGCTGGTGCACACGTTGGAGGGCTGGTTATTAGTCAGCGAACAGATCGCCGCGGTCTGGTAGTTGGCCGACGCGATGATGGCGTCGGTGACCGGGCTGGTCGGATCGCTCAGGCCCGTGGCGATGTTGGCTCGGGTGAGGTTCGTCAGGGTGTCGGGCGAGTAACTCGCTCCCGAGACCAAGAACTTGTTGTCGAAGCTGATGAATGGGATCGGGTTGCCGTCGGATTTGGTGAGACCGTGGATGTACTTTCCCGTGTCGTACTTCTCGACCAGGGCCAGCTGCGCGCTGGTCGGCGTCTGGAGGGGCTGGTAGTTCGTACCGGCGGCGTTCAGGTAGTTGGCGTACTCCTCGACGCCCTTGAAGACGATGTACTTCGACTTATACGACGCCCGCACGAAGGTGAACGTCGGCGTGTTGGGATACGTGTCGTGGGCGTAGCTGGCCATGTTGCCTAGTCCCGACCACTGGCCGAAGCGGCTCAGGGCGATGATCGTGGACCAGCGTTGCGCCGCGCAGTACGGGCAGTACTCGGCGCCCATGTAGAACACTTCGGGAACCGTCGTGCCCGAACTCGTCTGCGCCGTCAGAGGAGGCTGGCCCTTCACCGCGATCGGTGGCGATACCTGCACGACCTGGGACGTCACGCCGACGGTGTTGAAGACCGACATCGGAACGCCGGTGATCTGCGCCATGGTCGTCGCGTCGACGGGCGAGAACGATCCGTTGCCTTTGGCCGCCGGAGAACCGCTCAACACCTTCACCAGTACGAGCGTGGCCACGATGACCACCACGAGGCCGATCGCCAGCCACGTGAAGAGTCCGGCCGGTCGTCCGCTCGAGGACTTCACCGGAGCCTTCGCCGGGGCCCGCCTCGCCGCCTGTGTCGCGGGGCGATTGGACGCGATGTTCTTCTTCGATGCGGGGGATTTGGCCACGGTGCTCCTCGGTCGCTTAGGACAACAAACTTAGTGGACCAGGCGCGGCGCTCAATTGCAGGCCCGACGCTGAGTAGTTTTCACTATGGCCGAAAATTTCAGTCCTCGTCCGGCCGCGACCGTGATCACCGTTCGTGACGCTCCCAATGGTTACGAAATTCTTATGCTCCGTCGCAACCTCACCAGTGATTTCGTTGGTGGCGCGTACGTCTTTCCCGGAGGGCGCGTCGACGACGCCGACGCCAGCCCGGCGGCGCAGCGTCGCACGCTCGGTCTCACCGACGAAGAGGCGTCGCGACGACTTTCCGTGGAGAGTGGCGGTCTCGCGTACTACGTCGCGTGTTTGCGAGAGCTCTTCGAAGAGGCCGGACTGCTCATCGCCTGTGACGAAGTCGGTGAACCGGTCCGACTTGGCGACGATGAAACGGTCCGTCGCTTCGCCCAGAGTCGCCGCGAGGTGAACGCCGGCACGCTGGATTTCGTCGAGATGATGGAGCGAGAAGGACTCCTGCTCGACCTACGAGGTCTGGAGTACGTCGCGCACTGGGTGACACCGGTAGGACCGCCGCGGCGATTCGACACCCGATTCTTCGTGGCGCTGGCTCCGGGCAGCCAGGTGGCCACGCACGACGCCGGTGAAACCGTCGCCGATCAGTGGATACGGCCCGTCGACGCTTTGGAGGCGCACGCGCGGGGCGAACTCGAGATGATCTTCCCGACGATCCGCAACCTCGAGGCGATCGCGCACTTGGCGGTCGTCGCTCGAGGTGCTCGAGTACGCGCGATCCCTCACCGACGTCGTGCGCGTCGAGCCGCGATTCGTGACCAGTGGCGGCGAGGTGCGGATTCTGATCCCGGGCGACGAGGGCTACGACGACTGAGTCCCGGCCACGGCTCTGGTTGATGGAGTCGAGCATGCGCGCCGAACATCCGACGGCCCCAAAGGGTGGGGCGACGTCGTCGAGGATCCGACGGGCCAGTTGATGAAACACGCCGCCGTCGGTCTCGTGCAGCACCGCCGGCTCACCGTGATCGCCACCTTCGGCGATGGCCGCGTCGAGTTCGATCTCGGCCAGGAGGGGCACGTTCAACTCTTCGCTGAGTGAGCGACCGCCGCCCTCACCGAAAACGTTGTGTCGTTCGCCACAGCTGCAGGTGAAGCCGCTCATGTTCTCGATGACGCCCAGCACTCGGATGTTCGACTTGCGCGCGAAGTCCGCCGCGCGCGCGGCGACGCGTTGCGCGGCGATCGTCGGCGTCGTCACCACCAACTGGCCCATCTGGGGCAACAGCCGGGCGAGGGTCATCGCGATGTCGCCGGTCCCCGGTGGCGTGTCGATCAAGAGGTAGTCGATGCCCGACCAGTCGGCGTCCTCGATGAACTGGGCGACGGCCTTTTGCACCATCAGTCCGCGCCACAAGAGGGCCTGATCCTCGTCGGCGAGCAGGCCCATCGACAGCAACTTGATGGATCCGGTGCCCACCGGTCGCTCGAGCGGTTGCATCTTGCCGCCGACTCGCTTCGACGTCGCCCTGGATGCCCAAGCAGTCGACTCAGCGAGAATCCCCAGATGTCGGCGTCCAGCACGCCGACGCATCGACCGGTCGCGGCGAGGGCGACCGCGAGGTTGGCGGTGATCGACGACTTGCCGACGCCGCCCTTGCCCGAGGCGATCATGAGGACCGGCGTGTGCGTGGGGATCGAAGTCGACGGCGCGCTTCGCTTGCGCGATGGTCCGCGCGCGCTTCATGAGCGCGGCCTTGGCCGGGGCGTCCAGGACGCCCATGACCAGTTCGACCGCGTCGATGTCGTCGAGCGAGAGCGCGGCCTCTTTCACGTCGCGTTCGATCTGCGCGCGCAAGGGACACCCGACCGTCGTGAGCGAAACGTGGACCACGGCACGACGATCCGCAACCGCGATCTCCCCGACCATGCCGAGTTCGACGATGGAGGCCCCGAGTTCGGGGTCCAGCACCTGAGCTCAGGCGTTCTCGCAGTCGATCGGAGGATTGCACGTAGCGACGCTACCGGCGAATGAAGTGAGGTGTTCAATGGGGAATTCCCTCACTATCATGGTACGGGAACTCTCGAAGGAGCGCCATGTCGAACATGCACCATCACCAGCGTGAACTTGACCAAGAAGGATCCCAACCCGATCAACTTGACCGATGGCGCCGCCGAGAAGGTCGCCGAACTGATCGCCGCCGAGGGCGTCGACGAAGTGTTGGCGCTGCGCGTGTCGGTCAAGCCAGGCGGCTGCTCGGGATTCAACTACGACATGTACTTCGATTCGGAGTTCGCCGATGACGACATCGTGCGTGAGTTCGCCGGGGTCAAGGTCGTCGTGGACGCCTCGAGCGCGGAACTGCTCAACGGTTCGACGCTGGAGTACTCCGACTCGCTGCAGGGCGCCGGATTTCACATCACGAATCCCAACGCGACGCGCACCTGCGGTTGCGGCAACTCCTTCAGTTAAGTCAGCCTCGTGCCCGACAGCGTTCGGTCCCGTACTCCCCGTGGCGTCGCGCCGGCGACCTCGTAGTGATCTCGGGACAACTGGGCGTTCGTCCCGGGACAGGACACGCCGACGATGGTCGACGGCGGCGCGCCCGAACAACTGCGCCAGGCGCTCGATCAACGCGCGCGCCGTGCTCGCCGAAGCCGGCGCCACGTTCGATCAGGTCGTGAAGGCGACGCTGTTCCTCACCGACATGGCCGTGTTCGCCGCGTGCAACGAGGTGTGGATTGAAGCGTTCCAACCTCCGCGTCCTACGCGTTCGGCTATCGCCGTTGCTCAGCTTCCTCTCGGCGCGCTCGCCGAAGTGGAGCTCTGGGCCTACGCGCCCCTCGACTAGACCGAGTACTCGTTCGGCGACGTGCCGAACTTGTATCCGACCGAGCGCACCGTCTGGATCAGGTGGGCGTACTCCTCACCCAACTTGGCGCGAAGTCGGCGCACGTGCACGTCGACGGTGCGGGCCCCGCCGTAGTACTCGTAGCCCCAGACGCGACTGAGCAGCGTCTCGCGGGTGAAGACCCGATTCGGGTTGGTGGCGAGGAAGCGCAGCAGCTCGTACTCCATGTAGGTGAGGTCCATGACTCGCCCGGCGATCGAGGCCTGATAGGTCTCTAAGTTCATCGACAGTCCGCCGTGGTCGATGCGCGGCGCGACGCTCTCGTTGCCGGCCCGGCGCAGACGGTGTCGCAGCCGGGTCGCCAGCTCGCTGACGTCGAAGGGGCCGACCACGAAGTCGTCGAAGAGGTCCTCGCGGAAGGTGAGTTCGTCGAGTTGGTAGTGGTCGAGGAGCAAGATGATCGGACCGACGCCGCGACCGCGCGCGCGGAGCTGTCGACAGAGGTTCATGGCCTCGGTGAACGGGAAGGCGGCGGCGTTGATGACCGCGCCGGCGAAGCCGTCGGTCGGTTCGAGCGCGGTGACCTCATTGAGCCGTCCCGTCACCGCCACGGCCGGCGTCACCCCCGTGACGTCGAAGGCCTTTCGCACCGGCCCTTCGCACGAGGGCACGCAGAGTACGACGTCGATCTTCACAGCAGCGGGAGGTAGCGCTCGAGTTCGAAGGGGGTGACCTGCCCGCGGTACGCGTCCCACTCGGCGCGCTTGTTGCGCAAGAACCACTCCACCTGGTGTTCGCCCAGCGTCTCGTGCAACAACTTGGAGCACTCCATGAGGTCCAACGCTTCGGCCAGTGACTGGGGCAGCGGCGCCGTGCGCTCGCCCTCGGTCGGCAGCTCGTAGTCGCCGTCCACGCCGCGCAGTCCCGCCGCGAGGATGACCGCGAAGGCCAGATACGGGTTGGCGGCCGGGTCCGGGCGAGCGGTACTCGACGCGCGTCGAGTCGACCCGACCGGGCTTGACCGACGGGACGCGCACGAGGGCCGCGGCGTCGTAGCGCGCCCACTTGGCCTCGACCGGTGCCTCGGCGCCGGGCACCAGGCGCTTGTAGGAGTTGACCCACTGGTTCGTCACCGCGGTGATCTCGGGCGCGTGTCGCACCAGCCCGGCGATGAACTTGGTGGCCGACGTCACTGAGGCCATACGGGCCCGTCACCGATGAAGGCGTTGTGCTCGTCGCGCCAGAGCGAGAGGTGCGTGTGCATGCCCGATCCCTGGACGTGGGCGAACGGTTTGGGCATGAAGCTCGCCGAGACGTCGGCCTGGCGGGCCAGCTCCTTCACCACGTGGCGCACCGACATCACGGTGTCGCCCATGGTGAGGGCGTCGGTGTAGCGCAGGTCGATCTCGTGTTGTCCGGGGGCGTCTTCGTGCTGCGCGTGCTCGACGCCGATGCCCATCTCTTCGAGGGTCAGTACGGTGCGACGTCGCAGCTGGCTCGCCGTGTCGTCGGGCAGCAGGTCGAAGTAGCTGCCGCGGTCGATCGGTACCGGCGCGCGATCGACGTGTCGAGGCCCTCGAAGTAGAAGTACTCGATCTCGGGCGCGACGAAGAACGTGTAGCCCTGGGCGCGCGCTCTCGGCGAGGACCGTCGCAGTTGCTGGCGGGGGCAGCCGTCGAAGGGCGTGCCGTCGATGTTGACGATGTCGCAAAAGACCCGCGCCACCCCGGCGCCCTCTTCGTACCAGGGCAGGAGTTGGAAGGTCGTGAGGTCCGGTCGCGCCAAGACGTCGGACTCCTGGGTGCGCGAGAAGCCGTCGATGGAGCTGCCGTCGAAGGTCATGCCCTGGTCGAGGGCGTCCTCCAGTTCGGCCGGGGTGACGTGGAAGGCCTTGTGGCGCCCGAGCACGTCGGTGAACCACAGTTGGACGAAGCGGATGCCGCGCTCTTCCACGGTGCGCAGTACGTACTGGGCCTGGCTTTGCATAGGGACCATTCTCGCACCTTCCCGCCAGTCCCACTTCTCGTCGTCAAGAACGAAACCCGCCGCACGGTGGCGGCGGGTTTCGTTGCGAATCTTAGCGCCGAGCGGCCGCCTTCTTCGCCGGCGCTCGCTTGGCGACCACTTTGGTCGCGGACGTCTTCTTGGCCGCTACCTTTTTGAGCTCGCGCGGACGCTGCCCTTGGCGCTCGCCGCGCCGCACACCGTCTCGGTGATCAGTCGAGCGACGACGTACGGGTCGACGTTGGCGTTCGGTCGTCGGTCCTCGATGTAGCCCTTCTTCTCCCGGGCCACGTGGCCGGGGATGCGCACCGACGCCCCGCGGTCCGACACGCCGTAGGTGAACTTCGACCAGTGGGCCGTCTCGTGCGCTCCGGTGAGTCGCTCCTCGATGCCGTCGCCGTAGTTGGCGATGTGCTCCTTCACGCGGGTTGCCAGGGCCTCGGCGGCCGCCACGACGGCGGCGTAGCCGCCGGCGGCGCGCATCTGCTTGGTCGAGAAGTTGGTGTGCGCCCCGGCGCCGTTCCAGTCACCCTTCACGGGCTTGGCGTCGAAGCTGACGTCGACGCCGTACTCCTCGGCGATGCGCTCGAGGAGCCAGCGCGCGAGCCAGAGCTGGTCGCCGATCTCCACGGGGCCAAGCACGCCGACCTGGAACTCCCACTGGCCCATCATCACTTCGGCGTTGGTGCCCTCGATGCCGATGCCGGCGCGCATGCAGGCCAAGGTGTGGGCCTCGACGATGTCGCGTCCGGGCATCTTGTCGCCGCCGACGCCGCAGTAGTACGGGCCCTGCGGCGCGGGGAAGCCTTCGTCGGGCCAGCCGTACGGGCGACCGTCCTGGAAGAACGTGTACTCCTGTTCGATGCCGAACTTCGGCTCGAAGCTGGCGAAGCGCTTGGCGACGGCCGCCGTGGCGGCGCGTTCGTTGGTGACGTGCGGCGTCATGTCGGCGTTCAGCACCTCGCACATCACCAGCAGGTCGTTCGATCCCCGCAACGGGTTGGGCACGGTGAAGACCGGCTTCAAGACGCAGTCCGAGAAGTGACCGGTCGCCTGGTTCGTGCTCGAACCGTCGAAGCCCCATACGGGTGGCTTCTGACCCTCCGCCACGATCTTGGTCTTGCTGCGCAACTTGCGCGTGGGTTCGCTTCCGTCAATCCAAATGTATTCGGCCTGATAGTTCACAATCGCTCCTCATCGATGTCGTGACGCACCCCGTGCGTTCCCATCCAGTTTGGTGCAGCGACGTCCGCGTGCACCCCCGGTTTTGTTAACCGCGTGTGAACGTTGGCCAGAGTTTCTCGGCTCGGCACCCCATTAGGCTCCAGTTCGTGCCTGTGATCAGACTCGCCATGGCCCAAATGAACGCGGTCGTGGGCGGATTCGCACAGAACGTCGAAACACTCGGACGTTTCCGCACCCAGGCCGCCTCGGCCGGCGCCGACCTGGTCCTGACCCCCGAGCTGTCCTTGATGGGTTATCCGCCCGAGGACCTTCTGTTGAAAGAGGGCTTCATCGAGGCCTCCCGGGTGGCGCTGATCGAGATGGCCCTGCTGGACAACGTGCCGCCGGTCCTGGTCGGCACGGTCGTGAGCGAAGGTCTGGAAGAGGTCGCCCTGGCGCCCTCGAGCGACGGACGCGACGTCGCGCGCCCGGCCTTCGGCGAGCTGGGGTCGCCCCATATCGCCAACGCCCTGGTCGCGCTGAGCGACGACGGCGTCGTGGCCATCGCCACCAAGCGGTTGCTGCCGAACTACGACGTCTTTGACGAACAGCGCTACTTCCACCCGGGCGTCGGACCCCACACCATCATCAACGTCCGTGGCGTCGCCGTCGGCCTCTTGATCTGCGAAGACGTCTGGACCGCCAACGGCCCGGCCGCCGAGCTCGCGCGCCAGGGCGCGACGATGCTGGTGGTGGCGAACGCGTCGCCGTACGCGCGCGGACGGCGTGAAGAACGCGAGGCGGTTCTGCGCGAGCGCGCTCTGGAGACCAACTGTCCCATCGCCTACGTGAACCTCGTGGGCGGCCAGGACGAACTGGTCTACGACGGCCAGAGCGTCGTGGTGAACGCGCAGGGCGACGTGATCGCGCGCGCCGCGGCCTTCAGCGAGGAGTTGCTGGTCTGCGAGATCGACGCGCGGGCCTCCACGCAGGGCGTGCCGCTCGGCATCGGCTACGCCCGCGACGACGAACGCCTCACGGCGCTGCACGTGAACCGCGATCGCCGAACCCCTGAGCGAGGTCGAGGAGATCTACCAGGCGTTGGTGATGGGGACGCGCGACTACCTTCGCAAGAACGGTTTTCGGACGGCGGTGATCGCCCTCTCGGGCGGCGTCGACTCCTCGTTGGTCGCCGCCATCGCCGTTGACGCCGTGGGCGCTCGCGCGGTGCGCGGTTTCGCCATGCCCTCGCGTTACTCGTCGGAGCACTCCGTCGCCGACGCCGAAGAGCTGGCCTCACGACTCGACATCGATATCACCACCATCCCGATCGAGGGCGCCCACAGCGCCCTCGGCGCGGCCCTCGACGACGTCTTGGACGGCGTGCCCCAAGGCATCACTGACGAGAACCTGCAGTCGCGCATCCGCGGCGTGCTGTTGATGGCCGTCTCGAACGACACCGGGGCGATCGTGTTGACGACGGGCAACAAGTCCGAGATCGCCACGGGCTACTCCACGCTCTACGGCGACTCGGTCGGGGGATTCGCGGTGATCAAGGACGTGCCCAAGACCATCGTCTACGAACTCTGTCGCTACCGCAACGACATCGCCGCCAAGGACGGCGACCCCGAGCCGATCCCGGCCCAGGTCTTGACCAAGGCGCCGTCGGCCGAACTTCGACCGGACCAACGCGACGACCAGTCGCTGCCGCCCTACGACGTGCTCGACCCGTTGCTCGAGCTCTACGTGGAAGACGACGCCACGGCCGAGACCATGATCGCCCTCGGCCACGACCCGGCCTTGGTATTGCAGATCACCCGACTGGTCGATCGCAGCGAGTACAAACGCCGCCAGATGGCCCCGGGGGTGCGGATCTCCAAAAAGGCCTTCGGCCGGGATCGACGCATGCCCATCACCAACGCGTTTCGCCAAGAGACCCTGTGACGTCGACCGATCGCGGAATGGCCGAACATCTCCTCGCCTGCTACGACGCTATTTATATTGTCCTCGGCGAGAGCGCGCCGGGCTTCTCCAACGACGCCTACGTGGTTCGGGCCTACGAGACGGCCCGCGCCTACGGCGAACTGGCGCTCGAGATGCGCGAGCACCTGGGCGTTCCGGACGTGGCGCCGCTCGCCGTGCTCGAGCACGTGCTGCGTCGTGCCGTCGAGGGCGACGCCTCGGGCGCGCTGGCGCTCTACGCCATGGCCATGGTCGTGGGGCCGCGACTCCTGGTGACGCTGTTGGACGCCCGAACGGCGACGAGCGACGCGACGCTCACGGAACTGACGAATCATGCCTCGATGGTCTGCGTGCGAGAGATCCGCGCGACCGGGGAGGTCGCGAAGGGCCAGGCGCCGATCGAGGACGCCGGGTGGCTGGCCCGGGCCCGGGAGCTCTCGGAGACCCTCGACGGGGCCGGAAACGCTGAAAGTTTGGGCCTCTCCCGGTAGGTTGGTTGCCAAGGTCCGTATAACTAGTAGTACCGGAATTCTCCGGTGTCGGGGACCAAGGGAGAACCATGGCAAAAGATCGCGTTGATAGGGATGACGAGGACCTCGTACGTCTCTACCTCTCCGATATCGGTCAGTACACCCTCTTGACCAAGGACGATGAAGTGCGCCTGGCCCAGACCATCGAAGAGGGTCGCGAGGCCAAGGCCGAGCTCGAGGCCTCCGAGACCGACAAGAAGATCAAACTCACGCCCAGCAAGAAGCTGGCCCTGAAGCGCTCCGTTCACCGCGGTGACCAGGCCGAACGCGACTTCGTCCAGTCGAACCTGCGACTGGTGGTCTCCATCGCCAAGAAGTACCAGGCGTCGGGCCTGCCGCTCCTGGACCTCATCCAAGAGGGCAACCTCGGTCTGATGCACGCCGTCGAGAAGTTCGACTGGCGCAAGGGATTCAAGTTCTCGACTTACGCCACCTGGTGGATCCGCCAGGCCATCACCCGCGGCATCGCCAACACCGGGCGGACCATCCGACTCCCGGTGCACGCCGGGGACACACTGGCCCGAGTCCAGAAGGCGCAGTCGCGCCTCGAACTCAAGTTCGGTCGCCCCCCGACCATCAAGGAACTTTGCGACGAGTGCGAGATGCCCGAGGACAAGTTGATCGAGGCCCTGCGGTTCCGTTCCGAGCCGATCTCCCTTTCCGAGCCCCTGCGCGAAGACGGGGACGCCGAACTGGGCGACGTTGTCGAAGACCGCTCGGCCGAGTCACCCTTCGACGTGGCCGCGGTGAAGATGATGCCGGCGGCGATCGAGAAGCTGCTGCAGCCGCTCGATGAGCGCGAGCAGAAGATCCTGCGCATGCGCTTCGGTCTCGACGGAGCCGGGGAGATCCGCACCCTCGAAGACGTGGGCGCCGAGATGAACCTGACCCGCGAGCGGATCCGTCAGATCGAGGCCCGGGCGATGAGCAAACTGCGCCACCCCTCGTCCGACACCGGCGCGCGCGACCTCCTGACGCTCTAGCGGCGTTGGTAGGTCCGGCCCAAGACGGCCGCCGCGCCGATCACGATGGCGCTGAGGAGAAACGGCGTGTGCGACTTCGCTCGGTCGTGCGCCCGAACCGGGTGCGTGAAACTGAGCAAGGGCCACTGGCTCTCGTGCGCGGCCCGGGCCAGGTGGCGATCGGCGTTGACGGCGTAGGCGTGCCCGACCGATTCGAGCATCGGGATGTCGGTCTCGGAGTCGGAGTAGGCGAAGGACTCGTTGAGGTCGATGTCGCGCTTCTGGGCTAGTTCGCGGATGGCGATCGCCTTGTTCTCCCCTTGCGCGAAGAACTCCATCTCGCCGGTGAACTTGCCGTGCTCGTCAATCTTCGCGCGTGACGAGATGGAGCCTGTGATGCCCAGGAGTTCGGCGAAGGGCTCGACGATCTCGGCCGGGGACATGGAGACCAGCCACACCTCGTCGCCCTGGGCCATGTGATAGTCGATGAGTTCGAGCGCCTCTTCGTAGATCAACGGCTCGATGACCTCGTTGATGGTCTCGGCCACGAGCTTCTTCACCTCTAGGTGGTCCCAGCCCTTGGTGATCTGCAACACCGACTCGCGGATCTTCTCGAGTTTCTCTTCGTCGGCGCCGAAGCGCATGAACATCATCTGACTGAGCACACCCCAGACGAGCGTGCGCCGGTGCAGCAGTCCGCGGGCGTGGAATTCGGGGCCGAAGGCCACCAGCGAGGACTTGGCGATCACCGTCTTGTCTAGGTCGAAGAAGGCCGCTCGCACCTATCCAATCTAGGTCCGGTGATAATTGCGCGGTCCTTGGGTCACGCGACGAAGGCCGAGGCGCACTCCTGTGCGGCGTCGGCGCGCGTGATCAGTATCACGTGATCGTGTTCGAGGAAGTGCATCGAAGGCGAGGGCACCAACGGCTGCGAGCTGCGCACCACCGCCACCACGCGCACCGAGTCGGGCAGGCGCAGTTCGTCGAGCGTGAGGTGGTTGGTCACCGCGGGCGCGTTGTCCGCCAGCGTCACCTCGATGAGGCGCATTCGTCCCTGGGCCAGGTCCATGAGGTTGATGATCGCGCCGACCTCGACGGCCTCGTCCACCAGTGACGTGATCAGGGCCGGGGTCGACACCGAGACGTCCACGCCCCAGCTCTCGTTGAAGAGCCACTCGTTTCGCGCGTTGTTGATGCGACTGATGACGCGCGGTACGCCGAACTCCTGTTTGGAGAGCCAGCTGATGACGAGGTTGTCCTCGTCGTCACCGGTGGCGGCGATGACCACGTCGACGCTCCGCAGGTCGGCCGCGGCGAGGTTCGCGTACTCGCACGCGTCGGCCGCCATCACGTTGACGCCGGGCAGCATCGCCTTCAGCCGCTCGGCCGTAGTCGAGACCTGTTCGAGCAGCGTGACCTCGTGGTGGCGGTCGATCATGTCCAGCGCGATCGACGTGCCCACCGAGCCGCCGCCGGCGATCATCACCCTCATCGCTGACCGCTCTCGATGAGGGCCTTCAGCTCGTCGAGCCCCTCGGTGGTGACGAGGAACTCGAGCACGTCGTCCTCTTGGGCGAACAGCCCTTCAACGTTGACGCGGCCCTGTCCGCCGCGGATGAGTCCCACCACCCGGATGCTGTCGCCGTGGTCGTAGAAGCTGATCGGCTTGCCGGCGAGTACGTCGGGCACGATGCGCTCCACGAGGTGCATCGTGCCGGAGCTGGCCGTCCACTCGACCGAGTCGTCGGCCGGGAGCAGCCAACGCTTCACCTGCTGGGTGGTCCAGAGCGAGGTGGCCACCGTCGGGATGCCGAGTTTCATGTAGATATCGGCGCGCGCGGGGTCGTAGATGCGGGCCACCACGTTCTTGATCTCGTAGTTGTCGCGCGCGATCCGCGCGCAGAGGATGTTCGTGTTGTCGCCGCTGGTGACCGCGGCCAGCGCGTTGGCGCGACGGGCGTCGGCCTGAAAGAGCACGTCGCGGTCGAATCCCGAACCGACGATGGTCTTGCCGTGGAAGTGGTGCAGCCGCCGGAAGGCGTCGCGATTCTTGTCGACCACGACCACCGAGTGGCCCTCTTCGGAGAGTTGCATCGCGAGCTCTGATCCCACCCGACCACAGCCGATGACGACGATATGCACCTGGTCATCGTAACGACTACGGCCTCTCAGGTCGCCGAAAGCGTTCGAAGGCCTCGTTTAGTATCGAATGAGTGTCAGACGCCGATAAGCAGATTTCCAATAGTTCGCTGATTCTGACGTCCCACGCGAATCTCACCGACGTCTACCCCGAGACCCTGGGCTACCGGATCAAACGGATCTTCCTGGGCAAGCCCTTCGTGACCGAACAGCTGAGCGGCGAACGGCTCAACCGTGCGATCGCGCTCGGCGTCTTGGCCCCGGACTGCATCTCGTCCTCGGCGTACGGCACCGAAGAGATCCTCACCCAGATGACGCCCTACATCGGGATCGCCGCGTTCGCCCTCGTCGTGCCGATCATGTTCGTCATCATCGGCGTGCTCTTCTTCGTCACGACCAGCTACATGGACGTCATCAAGTACTACACGACCGCCGGTGGATCGTACGTCGTGGCTCGCGACAACTTCGGTCCGAAAATCGCCCAGATCGCCGCCGTGGCGCTGCTCATCGACTACACGGTCACGGTCGCCGTCCAGTGCTCGGCCGGGACGGCGGTGCTGGCGAGCATGCTGCCGTCAATTCGCTCGCACCCCTATCCGTTGCTCATCACCGTCGGCGTCGTGCTGATCCTTATCTACGGCAACCTGCGGGGCCTCAAGGAGGCCGGCAGTTACTTCGCCTTCCCGACGTACTTCTACATACTGATGATGACGTCGATGATCGTCTTCGGTTTCTACAAGAAGATCGTCGGAACGTTGAATCACATCCCGTTGCCGATGCAACGCGACCTCATTCAACACCACCTCGGCTCCAAGGGCACCGGCGTCTTGATGGGTCTCGCCTTCATCTCGCTGCTGCGGGCCTACGCGAACGGTGGATCGTCCCTGACCGGGCTCGAAGCCATCTCCAACGGCGTCGCGAGTTTTCGCCGTCCCGAGTCGCCGAACGCCCGCAAGACGCTCGTCACGATGTCGAGCATCCTGGCCTTCCTGCTCCTCGGCATCACGTTCCTGGCGATGTGGACGCACGCCATTCCCTACGACGCGGGGTATCCCACGGTCGTCAGCCAAGAGGTGCTCGACGTCTTCGGCGCTCACGGGGTGGGCCACATCATCTACTACGTCGCGCTCGTGGCCACGATCCTGATCCTCTACACCGGGGGCAACACGTCGTTCAACGGTTTCCCGTTCCTCGCCAACTATGTCGCCACCGACAAATATCTCCCACGTCAGCTGACGAAGCGAGGACATCGACTCGCCTTCTCCAATGGCATCATCGTGTTGGGTGTCGTCGCCTTGACGCTCATCATCGTCTTCGACGCCAGCGTCAACGCGCTCGTCGCGCTGTACGCCATCGGCGTCTTCACCGGCTTCACCCTGGCCGGCGCGGGCATGGTGGCGCGACACCTGCGCGAGAAGACGGGCAAGTGGCGCTTCGGGGTCTTCGTCAACGGGCTCTCGGCGACGGTCACCTCGATCGTGGTGCTGATCTTTCTGATCGTCAAGTTCAAAGAGGGCGCCTGGATCATTGCCGTCGTCGGACCGCTGATGTACTACGCGCTCATCCGTCTCAACAAGCAGTACGTGCGAGAGGAACGGGCCTTCGAGGCGGTGAGCGGCAAGGCCGCGACCATGAACATCCGGATGAACCGCGTGGTGGTCTTCGTCGACACCTACGACCTGGTGACCGAGCGCTCGCTGCTCTACTGCCTCTCGCTCAACGCGTACTCCATTCGCGCGGTCCACTTCGACATCGACCCGATCGTCACCGCGCGCCTGCAAGAGAAGTGGGGCGCGGCGGGTACGGCGTCGGCCGGCATCACGCTCGAGATCGTCGAGTGCGACGACCGTCGCGTCGACCGCGCGGCCCTGGAACTGGTGGCCGACGTGGTGCGCGACCCCGAGGTCTTCTGCATGGTCATCCTGCCGCGTCGGGGCTACGTCTCGCGGCTGCAGCGATTCCTGCACGACCGCAGCGCCGACGCCATCGCCGGGGCGGTCATGCACGTTCCTCGCACGGCGGCCACGATCGTGCCCTACCGCGCGGTGCGCAAGCTCTCCGAAGGGGCCATGCAAGAGGCCCCGCGCAGCGACGAAGTGGTACGCGGCGGCCTGCGCGACAGCGCGCACCTGATGGCCGACGTCAAGCTGGCCGAACGATCGGCCGACTCCGAGCCGATCGGCGGACTGGTCGAGCGTCAGTTCGCCGAGATCGCCGGGCGCGTGCGCTCCATGGCGATCAACCACGAGAGCGGCGGCCACGAACTGCGCTGCGTGATCGCCGACAACACCGGTTCGGTGACCCTGGTGTTCCAGGGTCGCTCCAACATCCCCGGCATCGAGCGCGGCACGCGACTGCTCGTTCGCGGCACGGTCACCTCCTTGCGACGCGAAGCGGTGATCCTCAATCCCCAGTACGAGATCGTGGCCGCGCCGGCCGGCGACGCCTGATCACGCAGAGTTCGAATCGCCAGTGCGCGCCCGGCGATTGACGCGACCGATGGGTCGCGGGCGTCGAGCATGACGCCGGTAGGGTCGAAGACCTGTCTATCTTGTAGAGCGCAAGGAGCGGTGGCGAGTGCGCCGCCGCGAAACGGCTAGGGAAGGAGGAGCATGGCCCGGGCCCTCGTCATCGTCGAATCGATCGCGAAAGCGACGCGCATCCAGGACATGCTCGGTCCCGACTACATCGTGAAGCCCTCGATCGGTCACATCCGCGACCTCCCGCAGAGCGCCGCGGACATCCCGGCCTCGGTGAAGGGCGAGAAGTGGGCGCGTCTCGGGCATCAACGTGCACGATCACTTCAAGCCGGTCTACGTCATCTCGAGCGACCGCAAGAAGATCGTCGCCGAACTGAAGGCCGCCCTGAAACAGGTCGACGAGCTCTACCTCGCCACCGACGAGGACCGCGAGGGTGAGGCCATCGCCTGGCACCTCCAGGAGGTCCTCAATCCCAAGGTGCCCGTGAAGCGCATGGTCTTTCACGAGATCACGCCCGCGGCCATCGCCAAGGCGGTCGAGGAGACCCGCGACCTCGACCTGCGCCTGGTCGACGCCCAGGAGGGTCGCCGCTTCCTCGATCGCCTCGTGGGCTACGAAGTGTCGCCGGTCCTATGGCGCGCGGTCGACAAGGCCCGTTCGGCCGGCCGCGTCCAGTCGGTGGCCATCCGACTGGTGTGCGAGCGCGAGCGCGAACGCATGGACTTCACCTCGGCGACCTGGTTTGACGTCACGGCGAACCTCGACGCCCAGGGCAGCGCCTTTGACGCGACGCTCGAGTCGGTGGACGGTTCGTCACTCGCGACGGGCAAGAACTTCGACGCCGCCGGGGTGCTCGACGCCAGGGCCCAGGTCCGGGTCCTCGCGCCAGGCGTCGGCCACGTCGATCGCCGAGCGCTTGCCCGGCGCGACGGTCACGGTGACGTCGGTCGCCTCGACCCCTCGCACGCAGCGCCCCCAGCCTCCGTTCATGACGTCGTCGCTGCAGATCGAGGCGAGCCGCAAACTTCGCTTCGACCCGGAACGAACGATGCGCGCGGCCCAGCGACTCTACGAACAGGGCTGGATCACCTACATGCGCACCGACTCGACGACCCTGTCGGACGAGGCGATCCGCGCGGCGCGCGTGACGGCGGCGGCGATGTTCGGCGACGACTACGTGGCCGACGCCCCGCGGCGCTACGACCGCAAGGTGAAGAACGCCCAAGAGGCCCACGAGGCGATCCGGCCGGCCGGGGAGTCGTTCCGCTCGCTCGACGAGGCGTCAGGCCCAACTCGGGGGAGACGAACTGGCCGTCTACGACCTGATCTGGAAGCGCACCCTGGCCTCGCAGATGGTCGACGCCCGCCTGACCCAGGACAAGGTCCGCTTGGAGTCCACGTTGCGCGGCGTCGCCGGATTCGAGCGCGACGTGAACGTGGGACTGTCAGCGCGACCGGACTGCGCATCGAGTTCCCGGGATTCCGTCGGGCCTACGTCGAAGGGACCGACGACCCCGAGGCCGAACTGGCCGACCAGGAGCGCATCTTGCCGTCGCTCGCCGAGGGCGAGGTGGTGCCGGTGGCTATCGGCCGAGGCCAAGGGGCACGACACGCAGCCGCCGGACCGCTACTCCGAGGCGACGTTGATCAAGAAGCTCGAGGACCTCGGGATCGGTCGACCGTCGACCTACGCGTCGGTGATGAAGACGATCGACCGTCGCGGCTACGTCTGGAAGAAGGGCAAGTCCCTGGTGCCGGCCTTTCGCGCCTTCGCCGTCGTCAACCTGCTCCAGCAGTACTTCGCCGAACTCGTCGACTACCAGTTCACGGCCGCCATGGAAGACGAGCTCGACGAGATCGCCCAGGGCAACCAGGACCTCGAGCCGTGGCTGCGCAAGTTCTACTTCGGCGACCCCGCGGCGACGACCGAGCTGGCCAAGCTCGGACTCGAACACATGACGCACGAGCCGCACGAGTTCGACTTCGCCGCCATCAACTCGATACCGCTCGGCGTGGCCGACGACGGCGTGGCGGTCGAGCGTGCGCTCCGGTCGCTACGGGCCCTACCTCGTGCACGGCGAGGATCGCGTCTCGATCCCCGAAGCCACCGAGCCCGACTCGCTCACGCGTCGAACAAGGCGCTCGAACTGCTCTCGGCGCCGAGCAACGACCGCGAGCTCGGGCTCGACGACGAGACCGGCCTGCCGATCTTCTTGAAGGCCGGGCGCTACGGCCCCTACGTCCAGGTCGGCGAGCTGACCGACCCGAAGGACAAGCCCAAGACCGCCTCCTGCTCACCACCATGTCGCCCGAGACCCTCACCCTGGCCGACGCGAAGCGGCTGCTGTCGCTGCCGCGCGTCGTCGGTGAACACCCCGAGGGCGAGCGAGATCATCGCCCAGAACGGTCGCTACGGCCCCTACATCACGTGGGGCAAGGAGACGCGCTCGCTCGAGGACGAGGAGCAGATCTTCACGATCGACCTGGCCGGCGCGCTGGCGCTGCTGGCCCAGCCCAAGCAGCGCGGCCGCCGCGCCGCCGCCGGACCGTTGAAGGACCTCGGCGAGGACCCGGTCACCAAGCGCCACGTCGTCGTGCGCACCGGTCGCTTCGGGCTGTACGTCACCGACGGCGAGACCAACGCCACCCTTCGACTCGGCGACACGCCCGAGACCATCTCGCTCGACCGCGCCGGCGAACTACTCGCCGAACGGCGCAACGCCGAACCGTCGAGCCGCCCGCGCAAGGCGGCCCAAGGCCGACGAAGAAGGCCGACCAAGAAGACACGGCCGAAGAAGTCGGCCAAGAAGGCCGGCCAAGAAGGCGACCGGCACGGCCAAGCGCGCGGCGGTCGCCCAAGGCGCGAAGTCCAACGCCGCCCTGATCGCGGCCACGCACCCGGAGGACGTGATGCGGTCGCGGCCTCTTCGTCGTCTTCGAAGGGATCGACGCCAGCGGCAAGAGCACCCAGGCGCGTCGCGTCGCGGAGCTGCGCGACGCGCACTTTACCTTCGAGCCGGGCGACACGCCCCTCGGCGTCGACCTACGCCGCTGGGTCCTCGACGCGGCCACCCCGATGACGCCGATCACCGAGGCCCTGTTGATGCTGGCCGACCGGTCGCATCACGTGCGCACGGTCATCGAGCCGGCGCTCGCCGGCGGGTCGATCGGTCGTCAGCGACCGCTACTTCGCCTCGACGCTGGCCTACCAGGGCTACGGCCGCGGCGTCGACCTCGCCCGGCTCGAAGCGGCGACCGAACTGGCCATCGGGGAGTGCCGTGCCGGACCTGACGGTTCTGATCGACACGCCGCTCGACGTCGCCAACGAACGCCGGACCCCGGACGCGCGGCGACCGCTTCGAATCGGCCGACCTGGCGTTCCACCAGCGGGTGCGCGAGGGCTACCTGGCGATCGCCGCCAAGTGGGGCGAATCGGTGGTGCGTGATCGACGGTTCGCGCAGCGAGGCCGAGGTCGCCGCGTTGGTCGACGAACGACTCGCC
Source organism: uncultured Acidimicrobiaceae bacterium (assembly GCA_963703105.1). GTDB lineage: Bacteria > Actinomycetota > Acidimicrobiia > Acidimicrobiales > RAAP-2 > RAAP-2. Next base: position 1,809,485 of record OY969792.1, read on the forward strand.
TCTTTACCATGGTGAGATGACCGACGTCTTCGATGCCCTCGTGGGACAAGAGTCGGCCGTCGCCGCGATGCGCCAGTACGTCAAGGCACCGGTGCACGCCTATCTGATCAGCGGGCCGGTCGGATCGAGTTTGCACGACACGGCGCTCGCCTTCGCGGCCGCGCTGCAGTGTCCCGAGAACGGCTGCGGCGCACTGCGACGTCTGTCGCTTGGTCTTGAGCGAGAGTGACGCCGACGTCTACTTCGCCGAGCGCGCCGGGCTGTCGTGGCGCATCGACGAGTTGCGCGAAGCGGACCGGGTCAGTCGACGACGGCCTCTCGGCTCGGGCTACCAGATCGTCATCATCGAAGACGTGGAACTGACCACGACCGGGCGCCTCACCGAGCGCGCCGGCCCTGTTGAAGTCGCTGGAAGAGACGCCCACGCGCACGATCTTTCTTCTCACCGCCGAAGACGTGCCACCGGCGCTCGACACCATCGCCTCTCGATGCGTGGAACTGAAACTGAAGGGTCTGGGCGAAGACGGCATCGCCGAGGTGCTGATCCGAGAGGGCGCGACGGCGCTCGCCGCCCGCGCCGCGGCGAGCGCGGCCAACGGCAACCTGCGGCGCGCGCGGATCCTCGGGCGCGACGACGAGCTGGCCCAACGCATCGCGCAGTGGCGCTCCGTTCCCGATCGACTGAACGGGACGCCGGCCGACGTCGGCCGCGCTGGCCACGGAGATCGCGCGAGCGCTGGAGGACGCGATGGCGCCCTTGCAGCGGATGCAGGACGAAGAGATGGAAGTGCGCGTGCAGGAGTCGCGGCAGATGGGTCAGCGTTCGGTCTCGAATCGACGCGACATCGAAGCGCAGTTCAAGCGCGAGCAGCGACGGTTTCGCATCGACGAGCTGCGCTTCGGACTCACCGCGCTGACCAACGTGTACCGCGACCGGATGGTCGAGAGTCTCGAGGGGAGCGAGCTCGGTGAGGCGCGTGATCAGTACCGCGTCGGCGCGTCGATCCGCGCGATCGGCGTCGTGTCCGAGGCGTCGCGACGACTCTCGTCGAACGTCGACGAGACGCTGCTTGCTGAACGATCTCATGCTCTCGTTGATGGAGTTCTAACCGCCGTCGAGGTCGCCGGTCGAAACCGATGAAGTAAAGTTGCTGCTTGCGCCTGGGTAGCTCAGTCGGTAGAGCAACGCATTCGTAATGCGTAGGTCAGGAGTTCGAATCTCCTCCCAGGCTCCATCCGCGGTGAAAATCGATGCGGCGACGGGCCTTCGTTACTCTCCGGTCAGTTCGTGGACGACTCTCGTGAAGTCCTCCGACCGCTCTTCCCAGTTCTTGTACTGATCGAAGCTCGGCGCGGCGGGCGACAGCAGCACGACCCCTCCGTCATCGAGCGCTCGTCGCGCCTCGGTCACCGCGTCGTGCATCGAGGGCACCTCGATCCTCGGAACGTCGCTCGAGCGTCGAGCGACGGCTTCGCCAATGCGTCGACCGGCCTCGCCCGTGACGATCAGCACCGTCAAAGGGCGTCCGCGCGGCGATGGCCTCAGCCAGCGGCGCGTAGTCGACACCTCGATCGAAGCCGCCGGCGATGAGCGCGACCGGATCGTCGCGGAAGACCTCGAGGGCGGCCACGGCCGGCAGGGCCGAGGTGGCCAGACCGTCGTCCACGTATCGCCGAATCACCCCGTCAACGGACCTCACTCACCACCAAGGTGAGGCGACCGCGAAGCGGTTCAAAGGCGCTCGCGGAGGCGAGTACCCGCGAGCGCACCTCCTCGACGCTGCGTTGCGTGAGACGGGCGACGCCGTGGAGCGCGAGGGCGACGTTCGAGTTGCTGTGCGCTCCCAAGAGCCCGAGGGCGGCGGCGAGACCCGTCTCGTCGGGGGCGATGAACGACACCTCGCCGCCGATCTCGTCGGCCTGATCGTGAAAGGTCGTGGTGTCCGGCACCAGGGTGCGGTGTTCTCCGGTCGCTCGGGTGAGTGAGAGCTTGTCGCGCCGGTAGTCCTCGAGCGTGCCGTGCCAATCGAGATGGTCCGCGCCGAGCGAGGTCACGATGACCAGGCTCGGGGCGACGTCAATGTCGACGCACTGGAAACTCGAGACCTCGAGGACGAGCCATCCGTGCGAGACGTCGACGTCGGGGTCGTAGGGTGGCTGGCCGAAGTTGCCGAGGCCTACGGCGGTCTCCCCCAGGCACCGCAAGAAGAAGGTCATGAGGGCCGTCGTGGTCGACTTTCCCTTGGTGCCGGTGATCGCCACCACCCGCGAGCGATCGACGTCGTGGAGCCAGAGGTTGAGCGCCGACGTGACGGTGACGCCGTGCGCTTCGAGTTCGAGGACGTCGGCGCGTCGCCGCGGTATCCCCGGACTCTTCAAGACGACGTCGCACTCGAGGAGCGCCTCGGAGTCCGCCCTCGTGGGAGGCGATCACGTCCGGGTCCACGCCCGACGCGTCGTCGACCAGCACGACGTCCTCGGCCATACCCTGCACCCGGCGCCGCGTGGCGCGGCCCTCGACGCCGTAGCCGAAGATCCCCACCCGTTTGCCGGCGAGGTCAGCGAAGCCAGTGGGCCGGGACACGGCTGGTTCCTTGTGGTTCGAGCAGGTCGGCGAGCCGTTGCTCGGTGCGTAGCTCGTGCGCCAGTACGACCAGGGCGGTTACGTCGCGCCATCCTCGCGGTGGCTCACTTCGGTCAGGGCGACCGCGCTCTCGTCGGGGTCGCCCACGCATTCGAACGGTTTGTGTTCGGCGCCGAGTCCCACGAGCGTCCTGAGTTGGGCGGAGCGCGCCGGGTCACTCAACGGCTCACCCGAGAAGATGGCCCGCAGGGCCGAGCGCGACAGGAACGGGGCGAGGACCAGGTTGACGAAGAGGCACTTGTCGCATTCGCCGCACCACTGCGGTGCCCGCTGGCCCGGGTCTTGAGCGAAGGCACGATTGCAGCTCCGAAAAACGTGATGGTACTGCGTGAGTTCACTGAACACTTGGGCGACCCACAGTTCGCTGCGGTCGCGCAAGTAGCTGGCCACCACGAGTTCCTCGCCGACTCGCTCGGCGATGGCGTTGGCGATCAGTTTCTCGGCGTTCCAGGACTTGCTCCACTGGTGGTTGATGTCGGAGTTGTACCAGCGCAGGTTCGCCACCGACGACGAGTGTTCGTTGCTCATGGCGACACCGCCGCGCCCCGAAGCGACGGCCGCCACCGCGGCGAGCAGGGTCACCATCGCCGTGACCGGCACGTGGCCGTGGAAGAAGGCTTCGTCGCCGCGCACGATCTGGGGGTCGAGGGTGCGCGACGCGCGAACGACGTCGAGCCCGGTGACCGCAGCGGTCTCTTCGAGCGGCGTGAAGCGACCGGTCGAGGGACTGACGATGAAGAGTGCCTGATCGACGGCGCCGCGCAACCGCTCGGTCGTCACCACCGAGTCGATGCCGCCGCCGAACGGTGTGAGCACGCGACTCGGGTCGAGGAAGGGCTCGAACGGTTCGACGCCGACGCGCCCCTCGATGGTGACGTCACTGAGGGGAATCTGATTGCGATAGGCGAACTCGCCCAGTCCGTCGGAGAGCGCGGCCTTCAGGAGCCGCCGACCCTGGGTCCCCAGCGGCGTCGTGCCCACGTCGATGCGACGGGCCGCCCCGGCCTTGTAGTACGAGAGGCCGGCCACGAGATACCAGAGCTGGGCCAGGGCGACCACGGCCGGCGCTTCGAGGGACTTCACGCCTTCGAAGGTGACCGATTCGACGAAGGTCCGACCGTCGAGTTCGTAGGTCCCCGTCAGCGTGTCGGCCGAGACGTCGAGGCCGACGTAGCGAAACAGTTCGGCGCGTTCTCTCACGCGACGACCCGTCGTGCGACCAGCGCGAATCGACCGCACGGGCGCGCCGCGCGGTCACTGAAGAAGGTCGTCTCCACCGTCGGTCGATTGGCTGGCGACGGTGATGTGGCCCTCCGTCACCTTCAGCGCGAGGAGCTGGGCGATCGCCACGTCGTCGCAGGTCGAGCCGAGAGCGATCGCCGGAGTCGGGCGTCACCGCGCCGGGGACCGTGGTGAAGTGCTCGGCCACCTCGGGGCCGACTTGGTAGGACGCCGCGGAGATGCACGGTCCGAGAAAGGCGTGCACCGCGTCGTGATGCTCGAAGTTCTCCAGCGCGCTCTCGAGCACGTTGGTCGAGAGTCCCCGCCATCCGGCGTGCACGACGGCGAGGGTCGGGGAGTCCTCGTCGACCAAGAGAATGGGCAGGCAGTCGGCGACCAACACCGCGACCGCGAAGCCGTCGCCGAAGTCGACGATGACGTCCCCGGAGCTGTCGGCCGTCGCCTGATTGGCGTTCACCACGTCGCGGCCGTGGACCTGGTTGATGATGACGAGGCGACCGACGTCGACGCCGATCGCCTCGGCCACGCGTCGCCGATTCTCCGCGACCCGCGCGGGATCGTCGTCGACGTGGTCGCCCAGGTTCAGTGACTCGTACGGGGCCGGGCTCACGCCGCCGCGAGCGCCCGGTGACGAACGCCCGGACGCCGAAGTGGCGAGCGAACTCGATCGGGTAGACGCTGAGCTCGCCGTGGACCGTCGGAGCGAGGGTTAGTTCGAGCGGCACGTCGCGCGCACTTTGTTCGAACTGTCGGTCTGCCCACACCCTCTGAGGTTGAATCGCCCCTGGTTAAGGACCTCTATGTGGATCCGGTGACGGACGACAAGGTACGAGGTGCTCACCTCCGAAAGCCTACGGGTGAAGGAGTACCTCGTCATCGAATCCGCGATCGCCACTCGCGTACCGGGCTTGCCTAACCTCTTGAAAATGACTTCCGGACTACTGGCGCAGTGCCACTTCACCGACTCGGGGACGAAGGTCGATCTCGCGGTCTCCGGGGGACCGGACTCCCTCGGTCTCCTCCTCCTCGCCCTCGAGGCCGGGCTCGACGTCACGGTGCACCACGTCGATCATCACGCCCGGCCCTCGAGCGGCGAGGACGCGGCTACGTGCGAGACGTCTGTCGGCAACTGGACGTCGACTTCGTTCTTCACGACGTCGATCTCGAAACGGGCGCGTAACTTCGAAGCCCGCGCCCGTTCGGCTCGTCGAAAGGCACTGCCCGATGGGGTCCTCACCGGTCACACGATGGACGACCTCGCCGAGACGGTGCTGCTCAACATGCTGCGCGGCGCCGGCCTGGACGGGCTGTCACCGATGGTCAACGATCCGACGAAGCCGCTGCGCGATCTACGGAGGGTCACGCTGCACGAGTACGTGGCGACGCTCTGCGTTCGTCGCGCTCCACGACGAGACGAACGATGACGCGGCCTTTCGCCGTAACCGCGTGCGTCACGAACTGATGGCGATGCTCGATGACGTCGCCGGTCGCGACGTCGTGCCGATCCTGGCCCGACAGGCCGCACTCCTGTACGACGAGCGCCGCTGGTTGGACGAACTCGCCCTCGACGATGACGCGGTGACGCTCGAAGACGCCGACTGTCGCGAGCTGCGCGCGTGGCCGCGCGCGCGACTTCGACGGTGGTTACGGGCCCAACTGCGCTCGACGCGATCAGGGTGACGGAACCCATCCGCCCAGCGCCGACGAGGTCGAGCGCGCGATCGCTCGTCGTCGACGGCGAGGTCGTCGCGACGGAGCTGAGCGGCGGACGTCGACTGTCGCGACGAGGTCAACACCTGTCGTTGGAGTAGCGCCAAGCCAGTACGCTGGCCGAGCATGGGTAGCCACTCTTCCCACGACTTCACCGCGCTGTGGGCGCAACACGACCTCGGTGAGGTCGTCGTCTCGGCCAAAGAGGTCCACGATCGCGTCCTGGAACTGGGTCGCCAGATCACCGACGACTACGCCGAGAGCCCGCCGCTGCTCGTGGGCGTCTTGAAGGGCGCGATCAACTTCATGTCCGACCTCATGCGCGCCATCGAACTCCCGGTCGAGGTCGACTTCATGGCGGTCTCCTCCTACGGTGCGGCGACCAAGACCAGCGGCGTCGTGCGCATCGTCAAGGACCTCGACGTCGACCTGCTCGGACCGTGACGTTCTGATCGTCGAAGACGTCGTCGACTCCGGACTCACGCTCAACTACCTGCGCCAGTACCTCGGCGCGCGCAGCCCCCGGAGCCTGGAGGTCTGCGCGCTGCTCTTGAAAGAGGGCGAGCAGCGCGTCGAACAGTCGTTGAAGTACGTCGGCTTCACGATCCCCTCGGACTTCGTCGTGGGCTACGGCCTCGACGTCAACGAGCGCTACCGCAACCTCGACGCGATTTACACCTTCACCGGCGAGGCCTAGAGCGTGGTCGATCAGCCGCGCGTGCAGCGTCTCGTGCGCGAGCTGCTCGAGGCCATCGGAGAGGACCCCGACCGCGCGGGGCTCGTCGAGACCCCGCGTCGGGTGGCCGACATGTACGTCGAGCTGTTCGAAGGGCATCGAGGACGATCCCGGCGAGCACCTGCGCGTCACCTTCGAAGCCGGTCACGACGAGATGGTGATGGTGCGCGACATCCCCTTCACGTCGCTCTGCGAGCACCACCTCGTGCCCTTCGTCGGATTCGCCCACGTGGCCTACCTGCCCGGTCCCGAGGGCAACATCACCGGACTCTCGAAGCTGGCGCGGATGGTCGAGGGCTACGCGCGCCGGCTCCAGGTGCAAGAACGCATGACCACCGAGATCGTCGAGACGATGGAACGCGAGCTGCACCCCCGGGGCTCGATCGTGGTCATCGAGGCCGAGCACTTCTGCATGTCGATGCGCGGGGTGAAGAAGGCCGGCGCGACGACCGTCACCTCGGCCGTGCGCGGATCGTTCCGCTCCGACGCGGCCAGTCGCGCCGAGGCGCTGCAGTTCATCCACCAACGCCGGTCTGCATGGCGCTGAGCCCCAGCGTCATGGGCATCGTGAACGTGACGCCGGACTCGTTCTTTCCGCGACTCGCGCACACTGGCCGACCGACCGACGCCGTGGCGCGGGGACGCGCGCACTTCGAGGCCGGCTGCGACATCGTCGACGTGGGCGGCGAGTCGACGCGACCGGGCGCGACGCCCGTCGCGGCCGACGAAGAGATCGCCGCGCGTGGTGCCGGTGATCGAACGGCTCTGCGCGCTACGGACCGGTCTCGGTCGACACGCAAAAGGAGGTCGGTCGCGCGCGCGGCCGATCGCCGCCGGCGCGAGCGTCCTCAACGACGTGTCGAGCACGTTGGTCGACGTGGCCGGCGAACTGGGCGTGGGCTACGTCGCCATGCACCGACAGGGTGATTCGGCGACGATGCAACGTCAACCCGACCTACGACGACGTGGTCGATGAGATCGGGGAGTTCCTCGCCGACGATGGCCGAGCGCGCGCGAAGGGCCGGGCGTCGACAACTCTGTGGCTCGATCCCGGCATCGGATTCGGCAAGACGACCGAGCACAATATCGCGCTGCTGGCCCACGTGTCGCACTTCGTGGAGATCGCCAACCGGTACCACGCCGGGCGTGCTCATCGGCACGAGTCGCAAGCGCTTCCTCGGGGACCTCGGGGGCGAACCGCTCGACGTGGACCAGCGATTGGAGGGCTCGATCGCCACCGAGGCGTGGGCCCTCTTGCAAGGTGTCAGTATGGTACGAGTACACGACGCCACGGCCGCCGTTCAGCTCCGTGAGCTGCTCGTCCGTCCCGTCGAGGAGGTGGTCGCGTGAGGGGCAAGTGGGCTGCGGGTATCGAGCCGCGAAGTTTCACCTGGGTCTACAAGGGGATTCTCGCGGTCTCGGAACGTCCCGGCGGCTCCACCACCGTTCACCGACGCGTGCGACGCGACGAAGAGTTGCTCTGGCTGAAGCACCAGGGCTTCGGTCGGGTGATCTCGATCCTGCCGGTGATGCAGAACCTCAGCGCCTACTTCGAGCACGGCCTCACGGCCAGTCACTACGCCCTGCGCGGAGGACCGCAGCAGCGCGAGGTTCTCGAGGCCTGCTACCTGGACCTGGCCAACTCGATGTCGAACAAGACCATGGTCCTGTTGCACAGTGACGAAGTCTCGGACCGCCTCCTCGGCGTCATCGCCGGCTACCTGGTGTGGAGCCAGCGCGTCCCGACCGTGCCGCTGGCCATCGCCTACGTCGAACGCCTCTTCAAGCGCTCGATCGGACCGGACGGACGAACCGTGCTCTTCGACCTGCCCGAGGTGAGCGCGTGAACGACGTCATCGAGCTGCGCGAACTTCGCTGCAGCGCGGTCGTCGGCGTGCTCGGCCGAAGAACGCGAACGGGCCCAGCCGCTCGTCTTCGACCTCGAACTGGTGCGGCCCTTCGAAGAGGCCGCCATCAACGACGACATCGCCGAGACCACGAACTACGCCGAGGTGCTGACGCCTGCACCGTGTCGCACGGCGACCGAGGGTCGCTACCTGCTTGCTCGAGACGTTGGCCTACCGCGTCGCCTACGAGGTGCTCGCGCTCGACGAGGAGATCGTCTCGGTCACGGTCGTCGGTGCGCAAGGTCCGCCCGCCGGTCGTCGAAGACGTCGCGTCGGTCGGCGTGCGCTGCACCGTGCAACGTCCGTAGTGCGTCGGGCCTACCTCTCGTTGGGCTCGAACCTCGGCGACCGGCGCCGAACACCTAGCGGCCGGCGTCGCCGTCGTGGTCGGCGAACGACGAATACCGCCTCTCGTCGGTCTACGAGACCGAACCGGTCGGGCGGCGTGGCCCAGGACGCCTTCTGGAACCTGGTGATCGAACTCGACGACCGACGCCACGGCGAGCGAACTGCTCGAGCGCGCCCGCCGAGCCGAGAACGCGCGCGGGCGAGTGCGCGACGTGCGCTGGGGACCGCGCACGCTCGACGTCGACGTACTGCTCGTGGGCGACGAGCGCAGCGACGACCCCGAACTAACCGTGCCCCACCCGCGCATGTACGAGCGCTCCTTCGTGCTCGTACCCCTGCACGAACTGGCTCCGGGGCTGGTGAATCGAGAACCAGTTGGACGCCGCCGTCGGAGCGGTCACGCGACTCGGTACACTCGATTCGTTGCGCTAATAACCGAACGGCACCCGCGAGGGGCTGGAACGGACAGGAGCAGTGATGAATATCACAATCGTCGGAGCCGGTCGTGCGGGCTCGTCGTTCGCCACCGCCTTGCGACGCGTCGGCCACGAAGTGGAACGTCATCCATCACGACGACGTCGACGTCGCTGGGCGAGGCGGCGCTGATACTCCTGTGCGTGCCCGACGACGCCATCGCGGGCGTCGCCGCGACGATCCCGGCGCGCGAGGACCGCGTGGTCGCGCACGTCGCCGGTTCGCGGAACCTCGACGTCCTCGCGCCTCACCCTCGCGTCGGATCGCTGCACCCCCTGATGGCGCTGCCGACGGGAAGCGAAGCCGAGCGCCTGATCGGCGCCACGTACTGCGTGGCCGGCGATGACCTGGTGCGCGAGCGTCGTGCGCGTCGCTTGGCGGGTCGCGTCATCACGCTGCGCGACGATCAGCGAACGATCTATCACGCGGCCGCCGTGGTCGCGTCCAATCACCTGGTGGCGCTGATGGGTCAGGTTCGAGCGCTCGCCGAGTCGATCGGACTCACGTTGGAGGACTTCTTGCCCCTGGCCCAGCAGTCGCTCGTCGACGTCGCGCGCTTCGGTCCCGACGACGCCTTGACCGGGCCGGCCTCGAGGGGTGACATGGCGACGATCGACGCGCACCTGGCGGCGATGCCGGAGTCCGAGCGCTCGACCTACGTGGCGCTGGCCAACGCCGCCTTCGAACTCTCGGAACTGCGCCGCTCACAAACCCCGGCCTGATGCGCCTGATCAGCGACGTCGAGGAGTGGCGCTCCTTCGCGGACGCCCAGCGCCGGGCCGGTCGTCGCGTCGGCCTGGTGCCGACGATGGGCGCCCTGCACGCCGGCCACACGTCACTGTTCGACGCGGCCGCGAGAGCACGGTGACGTCGTCGATCGCGACGCTCGTTCGTGAATCCACGACAGTTCGACGACTCGAGCGACCTCGCGCGCTATCCCCGCACGCCCGAGGTCGACCGGGCCATCGGCCGAGGCCCACGGCGTCGACTGCCTCGTCGAGCCGACGCTCGCCGCGATGTGGCCGGACTATCCCGACGCGACGCCCACGACCGTCTCGGTGCGGGGGCTGGGCGACGTCCTCGAAGGCGCGGCGCGACCCGGGTCACTTCGACGGCGTGGCCAGCGTCGTCGCCAAACTGCTGATCGTCACCGGGCCGTGTCGGGTCTACTTCGGCGAGAAGGACTTCCAGCAACTGGCGGTGATCCGTCAGATGGTGCGCGACCTCTCCTTCGACGCCGAGGTCGTCGGGTGCCCGATCGTGCGCGACGACGACGGTCTCGCGCTCTCGAGCCGCAACGTCCGACTCGACGCCGACGCGCGCCGTCGAGCCCTCGCGCTCTCGCGCGCCGTCGCGCGCCGTCGCCGAAGCGCCGGCCCCGGCCAGCGAGCACCGACGCCGCCTGCGCGAGACGCTGGCGCGCCGACCTGGACGTCGTGTACGCCGAGGTCGTCGACCCCGTGACCTTCGCCCCGTCGCTCGACGACCGACTCGGGCCAGGCGCGCGCCCTCGTCGCGGCGCATCGTCGACGGCGTGCGACTCATCGACAACGGACCGGTCGTCCTCAAAGGAGAACAGTGATGCTGCTGGCTATGGATGTGGGGAACACCGAGACCGTCATCGGTCTCTTCGGACCGGAGGCCCCCGAGACGCCCGACGCCATGGGCTTCGCGCGCGCCACCGACGAGCGGGGGCTGGCGTTTCACTGGCGGATCTCGACGGTCGCCGACCGCACGCCCGACGAACACGCGATGGTCCTGACGCAGCTGCTCGACCTCGAGGGCCTGGACCTGCGCACCGCCGTGACGGCGATCGCCATCTCCTCGTCCTCGCCGATGGCCAACACCCAGCTGCGCCGCATGGCCAATCGCTGGTTCTCGGCGCTGGACTTCACGGTGATCGGTCCGGGGACCAAATCGGGCATGCCGATCCTCTACGACAACCCGCGCGAGGTCGGGCCGGACCGCATCGCCGACGCCGTGGGCGCCTACGACCTCTATCCCGGGGCCTCGATCGTGGTCGACCTGGGGACCGCGACGGTCTTCGACGTCATCAGCGCGAAGGGCGAGTACCTGGGCGGCGCCATCTCCCCGGGCGTGGCCATCTCGCTCGACGCGCTCTACGCGCACGCCGCGGCGCTGCGCTCGGTCGAGCTGGTGCGACCCCGATCGGTCATCGGTCGCTCGATGGTCGAGTCGATCCAGTCCGGTGTCCTCTACGGCTTCGCCGCCCAGGTCGACGGCATGGTCGAACGCATCCTCGAAGAGCTCGGCGAGGCGACGGTCATCGCGACCGGCGGTCTCGCCGGACTCATCGCGCCGCACACCAAACACGTGCAGCACGTCGAACCGTGGCTTACCCTCCACGGATTGCGTATCGTGCATGAACGGAATCATTCGGGAGAGCAATACGTGACAGTGCCGTATTCATTTGCCCACAACGCGTTCGCCGCGGCACTGCAGGCCAGCTACGACCACCTGGCCGACGGCGAGGAGTCGGGCGACTCGGTCAACGTCGCGGGACGCCTGATGCTCGCTGCGACGCCAGGGCAAGCTGGCCTTCGCCACGATGCGTGACTCGAGCGGGGAGATCCAGCTCTTCGCGCTCGAGTCGGTGACCGCCGACTTCGACGAGTTCACCAAGCTGCACCTGGGCGACTGGGTGGGCGTGGGCGGCGAGGTCGTGCGCACCAAGCGCGGCGAACTCTCGGTGAAGGTGGCGACGTGGGTGACGCTGGCCGACGGCCCAGCGCAACTTCGGCGACAAGTGGGCCGGCATCGCCGACTTCGACCTGCGCTATCGCCACCGCGAGGCCGACCTCTGGGCGAACCCGATGTCGCGCACGACGCTCAAGCGGCGCAACGACGTGATGCGCGCGGTGCGCGAACGCTGTTGGGCGGCCAGGACTTCATGGAGGTCGAGACGCCGATCCTCAACGCGATCGCCTCGGGCTCGGACGCGCGGCCCTTCGCCACGCACCACAACGCCCTCGACACGGACTTCTTCTTGCGCATCGCGCCCGAGCTGTGGCTGAAGCGACTGGTGGTCGGCGGCTTCGAGCGCGTCTTCGAGATCGGCCGGGTCTTTCGCAACGAGGGCGTCAGTCCGCGCCACAACCCCGAGTTCACGATGCTCGAGATCTACGCGGCCTACTGGAACTACGAGGACATGATGAACTTCACCGAGGAGCTGACCGCCGGGCGTGGCCATGGACGTGCTCGGCACGACCGAGGTCGAGTACCAGGGCCGGCCGTTCTCCTTCGCCACGCCCTGGCCCCGTCGCACCATGGCCGAACTCACGAGCGAGGCGGTCGGCGAGGACGTATCGGTCCACACGCCGCGCGAGCACCTGGCGGCGTTGCTCCGAGAACGCGGCGTCGAGGTGCACCGCGCCTGGGGCGCGGGACGGTGCCTGGCCGAACTATTCGAAGTCGACCTGCGAGACGTCACTGTGGAATCCCATCTTCGTGACGGACTTCCCGGTCGAGATCTCGCCGTTGGCGCGCCGCCACCAGAGCGACCCCGACCTCGTCGAGCGCTTCGAGTCCTACGCCGTCGGTCGCGAACTCTCCAACGGATTCTCCGAACTGGTCGACCCCATCGACCAGCGCGCCCGCTTCGAGGATCAGGCGCGACTCGCCGCCGAGGGCGAACCGGAGACGATGCACATCGACGAGGACTACATCAAGGCCCTGGAGTGGGGACTGCCACCGACGGCCGGGCTGGGTCTCGGCATCGACCGACTGGCGATGCTGATCGCCGACGAGTCGAACATCCGAGAGGTGATCGCCTTTCCGACGCTCAAGCCGCTCGCCGACTAATAACTCGGCAGGTCCTCGAGCAGTGACTCGATGAGCGAGGCGAAGCCGTCGCGCAGCGCGACGCTCGGGAGGCCGCTTCAACGCGTCGTGCGCCTAGGCGAGGTAGGTCTGGGCCGAGACGATGGTGCGCTCGATGCCGTCGGTGGCGACGACCAGCTTGCGCGCGCGCTCGCGGTCCTCGTCGTCGAGGATCGCCCCGAGCACGCCGCGCAGTTCCTCGCCGACCAGGCTGTCGCGCAGCGCGAAGATCGTCGGCAGGTTGTAGATGCCCTCGGCGAGGTCCTGACCGGCCGGTTTGCCCAGCTCGTTCTCCGTGGCGATGACGTCCAAGATGTCGTCGCGCAACTGGTAGATCATGCCGAAGCAGCGGCCGAACTCGGTCAGCGCCTCGCGCTCTTCGACGGGCAGTCGGGCCGTGAGCGCCCCCACGCGACAGCTCGACGCCATCAGCGCGGCGGTCTTGCCCTCGATGGCGGCGAAGTAGTCCTCCTCGGTGCGCTCGACGGAGAAGGCCGTGCGCACCTCGGAGACCTGGCCCCGGGTCAGCGCCGCCAGGGTGCGCGCCAACAGGCCGGCGACGTCGGTGCCGAGGTCGGCCGCGATCGCCGCCGAGCGGGCCATGAGGTAGTCCCCGGCGACGATGGCGATGAGGTTGCCGTAGCGCGCGTTGACGCTGTCGACGTTGCGGCGCACCTCGGCCTCGTCCATGACGTCGTCGTGGTAGAGCGACGCCAGGTGCATCAACTCGAGGGCCACGCCGCCGAGCAGGTCCTCGGGGGTGGCCGGGCGCGTCGCCGCTGGTCGCCGAGGCGACCGCCAGCAGGGGGCGCAGGCGCTTGCCGCCGGCGTAAATAAGGTGCGTGGTGACCGAATCGAGGTACGGGTCGCCGAAGATGACCGATTCGGCGAGTAAAGACTCCAAACTCGTGAGGTCGCGTTCGACCGACGCCAGTCGCAGTCGCTCGTGAGGGTTCACGCTCCCACACTAATTGAGGGCCCGTTGGCCATTCTCTGTGGTCCGAGGGGTGAGACTGAAACGCCACACCTCACCGGTACACTTTTATCTATAGACGCACAAAGGAAGAGAATTGTTCGAACGATTTACTGACCGTGCCCGCCGAGTACTCGTGCTCGCGCAGGAAGAAGCACGTGACCTCAACCACGCGTTCATCGGCACCGAGCACATCCTGCTCGGACTGATCCGCGAGGGCGAGGGCGTCGCGGCCAAGGCGCTGGACGCCCTGGGGGTCACCTTCGACGTCGTGCGCGAGAAGGTGGAAGAGGCCATCGGCGCCAACACCAATCCCTCGCCGGGATCGCCGCCGTTCACGCCGCGCGCGAAGAAGGTCCTCGAACTCTCGCTGCGCGAAGCCCTGCAACTGGGCCACTCCTACATCGGCACCGAGCACATGCTGCTCGGGTTGGTGCGCGAGGGCGACGGCGTCGCGGCCCAGGTCCTCAGCGACCTCGGCGCCGACATGGCGCGGGTCCGCACCCAGGTGATTCAGATGATGTCCGGCCAGGCCGGCAAGGAGGCCGGAGCGGACAGAGTTCGTCCGGCGGCCAAAAGAGCGACCCCGAGGGCGCCGGCGGCTCGGCCGTCCTCGACCAGTTCGGTCGCAACCTCACCCAGTTCGCCCGCGAAGGCAAGCTCGACCCGCTGGTGGGACGCGAGAAGGAAGTCGAGCGCGTGATGCAGGTGCTGTCGCGTCGAACCAAGAACAACCCGGTGTTGATCGGCGAGCCCGGCGTGGGCAAGACCGCCATCGTCGAGGGCCTGGCCCAGAAGATCGTCGCCAACCAGGTGCCGGTCACGTTGGCCGACAAGCAGCTCTACACGCTGGACCTCGGCGCGCTCGTCGCCGGCAGCCGCTACCGCGGTGACTTCGAGGAGCGCTTGAAGAAGGTCCTGAAGGAGATCCGCACGCGCGGCGACATCATCTTGTTCATCGACGAGATCCACACGCTCGTCGGAGCCGGCGCCGCCGAGGGCGCGATCGACGCCGCCTCGATCCTGAAGCCGATGCTGGCGCGCGGTGAACTGCAGACCATCGGCGCCACGACGATCGACGAGTACCGCAAGCACATCGAAAAGGACGCCGCGCTCGAGCGCCGCTTCCAGCCGGTCAAGGTCGAGCAGCCGTCGGTCGCCATGACCATCGACATCTTGAAGGGCCTGCGCGAGGTCTACGAGGAGTTCCACGCGGTCAAGATCACCGACCAGGCCTTGATCGCCGCGGCGAACCTGGCCGACCGCTACATCTCGGACCGCTTCTTGCCCGACAAGGCGATCGACCTCATCGACGAGGCCGGCAGTCGCCTGCGTATCCGCCGCATGGACACGCCGCCGCAGCAGAAGAAGTTCGACGAGGACATCATGCGCGTGCGCGCCGACAAGGAGAGCGCCATGGCGAGCGGCGCCCTCGAACAGGCCAAGGCCCTCGACGAACAAGAACGCGAACTGATCGCCAAGCGCGACGAACTCGAGCTGACGATCCAGGCGTCGGGCGGCGTGGTCTTCGACCTCGTCGACGAGGACACCATCGCCGAGGTGCTGGCGGTGTGGACCGGCATCCCGGTCTATCGCCTCACCGAAGAGGAGACCACCAAGCTGCTGCGCATGGAAGACGAGCTCCACAAGCGCATCGTCGGACAGGACGAGGCCGTGATCTCGATCAGCCGCGCCATTCGACGCACCCGCGCCGGCCTGAAGGACCCCAAGCGGCCCGGCGGTTCGTTCATCTTCCTGGGACCGACGGGCGTCGGCAAGACCGAGCTCGCCAAGACCCTGGCCGAGTTCCTCTTCGACGACGAGGACGCGCTGATCCAGCTCGACATGTCCGAGTACATGGAGAAGCACTCGGTCAGCCGCCTGGTCGGTTCGCCCCCGGGCTACATCGGCTACGACGAAGGCGGTCAGCTCACCGAGGCCGTGCGACGCAAGCCCTTCTCCGTGGTGCTCTTCGACGAGGTGGAAAAGGCCCACCCCGACGTCTTCAACACGCTCCTGCAGATCCTCGAGGACGGTCGACTCACCGACGCCCAGGGTCGCGCCGTGGACTTCAAGAACACGATCCTGATCATGACCTCGAACCTCGGCACGGCCGACCTGCGCAAGGCGGCCATCGGCTTCGGCCGGGCCTCGGACGTCGCGGACCACGAGCGGATGAAGGAGAAGGTCCACGCGGCCCTGAAACTGCACTTCCGCCCGGAGTTCCTCAACCGCATCGACGACACCATCGTCTTCCACGAGTTGAGCCGGGAAGAAGTCATCATGATCGCCGACATGTTCATCGCGCGTCTGCGCGACCAGCTGGCCGTCCAGGGACTCGGCCTCGAGCTCTCGGCCGCGGCCCAGGGCTTCCTCGCCGAAAAGGGCTACGACCCCGAGCTCGGCGCCCGACCGCTGCGCCGCGCGGTGCAACAGTACGTCGAGGACGCCCTGAGCGAGAAGATCCTCTTCAAGGAGTTCCACGCCGGTCAGACCATCGTCGGCGACATCGCCGAGGGCCCCGACGGACCGTATCTGACCTTCGAAGGCGTCGAGGGCCTGCCGCCCTCGGTCGACTTCGAAGACCTCTCCGACAACGCCTGAGGTCACAGCGCACTCCTAGCCTCACGAGGGTGAAGACCCATTCCGTGCACGTCTGTCGCGAATGCGGCACGACGTCACCTCGTTGGAGTGGCCGTTGTTCGGGCTGCGGCGAATGGAACACGCTCGACGAAGAACGAATGACCCGCGCCCCTCGCGCGACCACCACGACGACGTCCCTGCGCGACGTCGCCGCGACCACGGCCGCGGTGCACTCGACCGGCGTCGCCGAACTGGACCGCGTGCTGGGCGGCGGATTCATCGCCGGATCGACGACGCTGCTCTTCGGCGAGCCCGGCGTCGGAAAGTCGACGCTGGCCCTGATGTCGCTGCGCGCCTTGGCCGAGCGCGCCACGCCGGTGCTGTTGGTCGCGGCCGAGGAGTCGGTCGCCCAGGTGGCCCAACGGGCCCGTCGACTCGGTGACGTACCCGCGGGCCTCGACGTGGCCGCGACGACCAACGTCGAAGCCGCCGAACAACTCCTTCGCGATCGCCGACCGACGCTCTGCGTCGTGGACTCCATCTCGGCGATGAGCGACGACGTTGTGGGCGCCGTGGCCGGCTCGGTCTCACAGATCCGCCGTGCGGCCGAACGACTGTGCTCCGTCGCCAAAGAGACCGGCGCGGCGCTCCTCATCGTGGGCCACGTCACCAAGGACGGGGAGTTGGCCGGGCCGCGCACGTTGGAGCATCTGGTCGATACGGTGATTCGGATCGAGGGTGACCGCCACGGCACCCTGCGACTGCTTCGCGCACTCAAACATCGTTTCGGAGCGACCGGTGAAGTCGGGCTGCTCGAGATGGTGCCCGACGGACTGCGAGAGATGGTCGACGCCACGGTCCTGCGCGGTCCCGCCCTCGGCGTGCCCGGCGTCGTGTTCACGGTCACGAACGACGGCTCGCGTTCGTTCCTCATCGAGATGCAGGCGCTGGTCGCGACCGGCTCCGGATCGCCGCGTCGCGTCGCCCACCAAGTCTCTTCGCAGCGACTGGCGCTGCTATTGGCGGTCCTCGAGTCGCGTTGCGCCATCGACACCAGCGCTTGCGACGTTTTCGCCGCGACCGCCGGGGGCCTGCCGGCCAATGAACCGGGTGTCGACGTGGCCCTCGCCCTGGCCGTCGCGTCGGCGGTCCTCAACTTCGCCGTCCCTCGCACGGTGGCGGTGATGGGCGAGGTCGGTCTGGCCGGTGAGCTCCGCGCCGTCACCGGCCTCTCTCGCCGGGTCCGAGAGGCCCAGCGTCTCGGCGCGACGCTCGCGGTCGTGCCGAGTGAGGGGGAGTTGGAGGACGTGACGGGCGTGGAAGTTATTCGCTGTCGCACCCTCGCCGAGGCCATCGTTGCGGCCCAATCGGGCACGAATTGACCAAAATCTGGTAGAATAACTAATCCCCCTAACGCCTTTCAGGCAGATTTTCATTGAGGAGAACCTCGTTCATGACCGTTCGCAAGTACAAAAAGGGTGATCGTCTCGTCTACCCCCACCACGGCGCCTGCACCGTGGAAAAAATCGAGAAAATGACCGCTTTTGACGTGAAACAGGACTATCTGAAGCTCAAGGTCGCCTACACCGACCTGGTGCTGATGGTGCCCGTCGCCAACGCCGAGTCGGTGGGTCTCCGCGACGTCATCAACGACGAAGAGGTCGAAGAGGTCTTCGCGGTGCTTCGCAAGAAGGAAGCCCGCATGCCGACCAACTGGTCGCGTCGCTTCAAGAACCACTCGGAGAAGCTCCGCTCCGGCGACATCTATCAGGTCGCCGAAGTGGTACGAAACCTCTCGATCCGAGACAAGGACAAGGGTCTGTCGGCCGGCGAGAAGCGCATGCTGACCCGGGCCCGCCAGATCCTCGTCTCCGAGCTGACGTTCGCCTTGAACGTGGACACGGAAGCGGCGGAAGAGAAGCTCGCCTCGGTCCTCCCGTAGTCATGTCGGTCGCGGCCGTCGTCGTTGCCGCCGGCCAGGGCCAGCGCTACGGCGGACCCAAGCAGTTCGCCGTCTTGAATCACGACACCGTGACCGCCCACAGCGTGCGCGCGGCCCGCTCGGTCGCCGAACGCGTCGTCCTGGTCGTGCCCGTCAACTATCAGGGCAACGGGGAAGGCGCCGACGTCGTGGTGGTCGGTGGAGCGACGCGCGCGGCCTCGGTACGCGCCGGGCTAGCGGAGTGCGGTGACGCCGACGTCATCGTCGTGCACGACGCGGCGCGGCCACTGGCGTCGTCGTCGCTCTTCTCTTCGGTCGTTGACGCGGTCGTGGCCGGCGCCGACGGGGCGATCCCGGGTCTGCCCATCTCGGACACCGTCAAACACGTCCGCCTCGATGGCCCGCTGATGGTCGTTGACGAGACCGTGGAGCGCGAGGAGCTGGTGACCGTGCAGACGCCCCAGGCCTTCGCGCGCGACGCGCTGGTTCGTGCCCACGCTCACGGCGGCGAGGCGACCGACGACGCCGCGCTCGTAGAAGCGGCGGGCGGTCGAGTGGTGGTGGTGGCCGGGGAACTCGACAACGTGAAGATCACCGTGCCGGGCGACCTCGCCCGGGCCGCCTCGATTGAGCTGCGCCGATGAGAATTGGTCACGGCATTGACGTCCATCGCGTCAGTGACGACGCCTCGCGCTCGCTCTGGCTCGGCCTCGTAAAGATTCCGGGCATCCCGGGACTCGCCGGTCACTCCGACGCCGACGTCGCGACCCACGCGCTTTGTGACGCCCTGCTCGGCGCGGCCAATCTCGGCGACCTGGGGCGACACTTTCCCGATACCGATCCGCAGTTCGAAGGCGCGTCCTCTCGTCGACTGCTCGAAGAGACCGTGGCGTTAGTGGCGAGCGCCGGCCTGCGAGCCATTTCGGCCGACGTCACGATCGTCGCCGAGCGTCCCAAGCTGTCGGACTACATGACCCTGATGTCCGGAGAACTTTCCGCGGTGGTCGGTGCGCTCGTGACGGTGAAGGCCACGACGGCCGACGGTCTCGGAGCCCTCGGCCGCGTCGAAGGCATCGGCGCCAGTGCCGTCGCGCTCTTAGAAGAATTGTCGTGAGCGCGCGTCCCGCACCGCGGCGAGGCCCTCCGCGCTCGTCGCGACAGGGCGGTCGGCCGATGACCGGTGGTCAGGTCGGTGGTCCGAGGCGCTCGCCGAGTTCGCGCGAGAAGGAAGGCCTCGGGGGCGAGCAAGTGGAAGGTCGTCACGCCGTGCTCGAACTTCTCAAGGCCCGTCGTCGTCAGATCCAAAAGATCTACATCGCTGACGCGCAGGACGCCAGCGAGACCCTCGACGCGATCGAGTTCGAGGCCCAGCGCCAGCGCGTGCCGGTCCAGGTGATCTCGATGGCTCGACTGGATCGTGAAGCCCGCACGGAAGGACACCAGGGCGTCATGGCCGTCGCCGCGCGGCTCGAGACCGAGAGTCTTGAAGTGTTGCTCGAACACCGCCGTCCCTTCTTGCTCGTCTGCGACGGCGTCACCGACCCACGCAACCTGGGTGCCATGCTGCGGAGTGCTGACGGCGCGGGCGTCACCGGCGTCGTCGTCCCTCGGCACCGCTCGGCGCGCATCTCCCCGTCGGTCACCAAGACCGCCGCCGGAGCGATCGAGTACCTCACCTTCTGTGACGTCGGAGGCATTCCGGCGGCCCTCGACGTCCTCAACAAGGCCGGCGTGCTGACGGTCGGCCTCGCCGGGGAGTCCTCGGACTCGCTCTACGACCTCGATCTCGGATCGACGCCCGTCGCCCTCGTCGTCGGGGGAGAAGAAAAGGGACTTTCCGTACTCGCGCGCAAGCGATGCGCGGCCGTTGTGTCCATACCCCAGTTGGGCAAGATCAGTTCATTGAACGCCGGCGTCGCTGTGTCGGTGGCGGCATTCGAAGTAGCGCGTCAACGAAGTCGACATTCGTAGCTCGATTCAATTAGGGACCTTTTGCCCTACGAATCACAACCGTTTGATGTCTAGTCTTGCCACGCAAGGGAAACGACCATCTTCAAAGAAGGATTCCCTATGCACTTCCTGTCCAATAAGAGTCTCGTCGCGTCTTGCGGCCGGTTGCATTCATGACTATCGGATCTAACTCGCTGATTACATCAGTGTTCAAAGTTGCAAGCGTTCTGTTTCTGGTTTTAATGACCTTCGCCATTTCGACGCCAGCAAACGCCTTCGCAGAAGTTCATACTGTGACGTTTGCTGAGAATGCGAATGGAACTGATTCCGTGATGGCTTTCGAGACTGGAAACTCACCGCAGTCACTTACTCTGCTTCAGAACTTGAGTCCCAGCTTCACGGATGTTGGATACTCATTTCAAGGCTGGAACACGTCAGCTGACGGTAGCGGAATGACATATGCCGACGGGTCGACCTACGTTTTTAATGCAGATATTGATCTTTATGCGCAATGGATTGCGATTCCGGTTGTCCACGTGGTGACGTTCAACGAAAATGACAGTGCGTCGGATTCGGTACTTGCGTCGTTGTCGGAAAGTTCGCTAACCCAATTGACGAACTTCGCCAGCCTTCAACCCACATTCACCAATCCCGGATACAGCTTTTTGGGCTGGAATACGACGGCTAATGGATCTGGCGTCTCCTACGCAAACGGCTCCCAATACTCCTTTTCGTCGGACTTGAGCCTTTACGCCCAGTGGTCCCTCGTCGCGATCGTGCCGGTCGTCCACGTGGTGACGTTCAACGAAAATGACAGTGCGTCGGATTCGGTACTTGCGTCGTTGTCGGAAAGTTCGCCAACCCAATTGACGAACTTCGCCAGCCTTCAACCCACATTCACCAATCCCGGATACAGCTTTTTGGGCTGGAATACGACGGCTAATGGATCTGGCATCTCCTACGCAAACGGCTCCCAATACTCCTTTTCGTCGGACTTGAGCCTTTACGCCCAGTGGTCCCTCGTCGCGATCGTGCCGGTCGTCCACGTGGTGACGTTCAACGAAAATGACAGTGCGTCGGATTCGGTACTTGCGTCGTTGTCGGAAAGTTCGCCAACCCAATTGACGAACTTCGCCAGCCTTCAACCCACATTCACCAATCCCGGATACAGCTTTTTGGGCTGGAATACGACGGCTAATGGATCTGGCGTCTCCTACGCAAACGGCTCCCAATACTCCTTTTCGTCGGACTTGAGCCTTTACGCCCAGTGGTCCCTCGTTGCGATCGTGCCGGTCGTCCACGTGGTGACGTTCAACGAAAATGACAGTGCGTCGGATTCGGTTAATGCCTATGTGTCGGAAAGTGTTGCAACTCCACTTATACGCTTTGCGAATCTTCTGCCTACGTTTGCGAACACCTCCCGTTCGTTTTCAGGATGGAATACTTCGCGCGACGGGAGTGGCACTTCATATGCGGATGGATCCCAATTCTCGTTCAAAGAGGACTTGGTTTTGTACGCTCAATGGACACTTGCTGTCACCGACACTTTCTCATTCAATGCCAATGGTGGAGACGGCACTGTCGCATCGATCACGGGTTCGCCGGGATCGACCTTTACCGTGCCAGGTCAAGCCGGTCTAATACGCGCTGGATATGTTTTGACCAATTGGAATACGAGCGCTAATGGCTCTGGTTCAAAATATCTTGTTGGTGCACAAGTGACTATCGCAGGCTCGACTCTTCTATATGCACAGTGGAGCGGACACAAGCTCTCGACATTATTTGGTGCAATTGGAACTTTCAAAACGAATTCCTCATCGCTCTCTGCGGCATTGAAGAGTCAGATTGATCGAGTCGCTCACACGATCAAAACTAGGCAATACCGTTCGGTTACGCTCTTTGGTTATACGGCGGCCACCGGACTTAAATCACTGAACGTAGCTGTGAGTCGTTCGCGTGCCGCGAACGTTGCCAACTACTTGCGCCGCCAACTCAACGCTCTCAGGGATCGTGGGGTCTCCATATCTTCTGCGGGTGAAGGAGCGATTGCAGGTCAAACGAGCAATGCTTACTCCCGAGTCGAAGTGTTCGGGGTCTGAGTGTCATTCCCATTAGGAATCTTGGGATCGCAGAGTTAACCCCTTCTGAATCGCGACCGCGGTTCCTTGGTTCGGATTTCTTCAAGTCGAGCGACGTAGTGCGTCGATCGCGAGACAAAAAATTTTCTGCGGAGCCGGTGGAGGGATTCGAACCCCCGACCTGACGATTACAAATCGCCTGCGCTGCCAGACTGCGCCACACCGGCTTGGAAGTCCAAGGTTAGTGAAAACTGACTTGGCTCAATATGTAGGCTGAGACGAATGAGTGATTCGTCCCAGCCGCACCACGGGTCCAACCCGCCAGGATCTCACTACCAACCCGCGTTAAGCGTCGTGCTGATCATCGTCGTACTATTCGTCGCCGCATCGTTCCTGATGCTTCGTTACGTCAGCCCGGCGACCTCGAGTCCGACCACGATTCCACCATCGCAGACCACGACGACCATTCATCACCACACCGTCGCGAAGTCATCGGTGCGCGTGCAGGTGGCCAACGGCACGACGGTCCCGAACTTGGCTCGGGGCTACTCCCAGGAACTGTTGACGCAGGGTTGGAACTGCCTACCGGGTGTCAACGGTCCCAAAGAGACCTCGACGATCGTGTACTTCAATCCCAACTTCAAGTGGGCCGCGATCCAGATCGCCCACAAGATCCACGTCGGTCTTCACTCAGTGCGAGCGCTCAATGGTCTGCGACCCGTGCCCGGTGCGTCAAGCGACGACGTCATCGTCATCCTCGGACACAACTCCGCCAACAAGGGCTAGTTACGCCTGAGGCGGCAGGTGCACCGAGTAGCGCTTCAACGCCGCGCGCAACACGTCCATCGACATCGGTCGTAGTTCTTCGAGCGGGCGGTTGCGATGACGTCGCACGCCGAGGTCGACCTGCGCCAAACTGCGCACACCGAACTGCCGGGCGATGTCGATCAGGAGAGCGATCTCGACGCCGTAGGCCTTCTCCAGGGTGATGGCCTCGAACGCGCTGCGGCGCCCGGCGGTCTCGCCGGCGAGGGGCTGGCGTATTTCTCCGAGCCCGGGATAGAGCAGCGAGAGGATGGGCCGCGCGGCCAGTTCGTTCACCCGCCCGCCGCCGGTCGGCATATTGTGCAGCGGCCGCTCGTAATATCCCTTCACCAACTGGGTTTCGGAGCGTTCGAGGAGCGGCTGGATGAGCCGGGCCACGAACTCCGAGGTGGTGTTGATGACGTCGGCGTCGAGGAACACCACCAGCTCCGAAGAGGTCGCGGCGAGCCCGGCCCGCATGGCCTCGCCCTTGCCGCTGGGTCCTTCGAAACGAACGACCCGGGCGCCGTGGTGATCCGCCACCGTCGAGGTGTCGTCGACCGAATCGTCGTTCACCACCACCAGTTCGTCGACCAGTTCGGGGTGGGCGAGGACGGCGTCGAGGACCGTGCCGACGGTGGCCGACTCGTTTCGCGCCGGGACGATGACCGCGACGGTGGTCGTCGTCTTCGCCTTGATGACGCGTTCGAGATCGAACTCGTCCCGGGTGAGCGTCCACGGGACGTCGGGGCTACTCATCCGTAAGAGGTTATGGGCCGCACGCCGAGACCGCACTTGACAAGACGTGCGCGCTTGGGCGAGACTTGGGGGGTCATCAAGAGCGACTGAGGGACGGCCCCGTTGAAGTCGCGACAACCAGTGTGATACCCGAGCTACCCGCTCATCACACCAGGTGCCAAAGGCCGAACGATGAAAAGGGAGTTATGAGTTTCGCTACAGGTCTTCTATGTCGAGAGTGCGGGGCCACCTATCCCAGTGAGGCGCGGTACTCGTGTGATTTCTGCTTCGGTCCCCTAGAGGTCGACTACGACCTCGACGCGGCCCGCCGGGTGCTGACCCGCGAGTCGATCGCCCGAGGTCCGAACTCCATCTGGCGTTACGGCGCGCTGCTGCCCGATCCGGGAGACGAGCCGGTCGACCTCGGGGCCGGTTGGACGCCGCTTCGCCGCTCGACCCGACTGGCCGAGGTGCTGGGCGTGCGCGAACTGTGGCTGAAGGACGACACCCGCAACCCCACCGGTTCCTTCAAGGACCGCGTGGTGTCGGTGGCGCTCTCCAGCGCCCGTCGCCTCGGCTTCACGACCGCGGCCTGCGCGTCGACCGGCAACCTGGCGACGTCGGTCGCGGCGCACGCCGCGTTCATCGGGTGGCCGAGCGTGACCATCATCCCGGCCGACCTCGAGAAGTCGAAGATCGCCATGGCGGCGATCTTCGGGGGCACGGTCTTGGGCGTCGAGGGCAACTACGACGACGTCAATCGACTGTGCGTCGAACTGGTCGCCGAGCACGACGACTGGGCCTTCCTCAACGTGAACCTCCGGCCGTACTACGCCGAGGGCTCCAAGACGCTGGCCTTCGAGATCTGCGAACAGCTCGGGTGGCGCACGCCGGACCAGGTGGTCGTGCCGTTGGCCTCGGGCAGCCAGTTCACCAAGGTCGCCAAGGGGTTCAAGCAGTTCGTGGAGTTGGGCATCGTCGAGGGCGACGCGCCGGTGCTCTTCGGCGCCCAGGCGACCGGCTGCTCTCCGATCGCCACCGCGTTCGCTTCCGGGGCCGAGGTCGTCACGCCGCAACGACCCAACACCATCGCGCGGTCCCTGGCCATCGGCAACCCGGCCGACGGTCCGTACGTGCTCGACGAACTGCGCGCGCACGGCGGCGACTGCGGTTCGGTGCCCGATACCGAGATCCTCGAGTGCATCGGACTGCTCGCCGAGACCGAAGGCATCTTCGCCGAGACGGCCGGCGGTGTCACGATCGCCTCGCTGCGCCAGATGATCGACCGCGGCACGATCGACCGCGACAAGTCGATCGTGGCGATCATCTCGGGCCACGGCCTCAAGACCCTCGACGCCATCGTCGACACCGCGACCGTGAGTTCTACGATCACGCCGTCGCTGGCCGCGGCCGAAGAGGCGCTGCGCTTCCACCAACTGGTGGCCGCGTCATGAGCGTCACCGTCCGGCTCCCGAGCCAACTGCGCACCCTCGTCGGGGGAGCCGGCGAGGTACCGGTCGAGGCCGCCACGGTGCGCGAAGCCATCGTCGCCGTGGACGCCGCCTATCCGGGAATCGCCTTTCGCGTCCTCGACGACCGCGGGGCGTTGCGCCGTTTCGTCAACGTTTTCGTGGCCGACGAGGACGTCCGATTCCTGGAGGGACTGGACACGCCGCTCGAGGCGGGCCAGACCGTGTCGCTCGTGCCGGCCGTCGCCGGCGGCTGACCGCCGTTAGCACTCGCCACCCTAGACTGCTAATATTGCGTTGCACCAAAAGGGTGCCCCGCTTTAGGAGGAATCACAGTGGCGAAACTGATCGCATTCGATGAAGAGGCTCGCCGGGCGCTTGAGCGCGGCATGAACAAGCTGGCCGACGCCGTGCGCGTCACGCTCGGACCCAAGGGCCGCAACGTCGTCTTGGACAAGAAGTGGGGCGCCCCCACGATCACCAACGACGGTGTCTCGATCGCGAAGGACATCGACCTCGAAGACCCGTTCGAGCGCATCGGCGCTGAACTGGTGAAAGAGGTCGCCAAGAAGACGGACGAGGTGGCCGGTGACGGCACCACGACCGCGACCGTGCTCGCCTGGGCGATGGTGCGCGAGGGACTCAAGAACGTGGCCGCCGGGGCCAATCCGATGTCGTTGAAGAAGGGTATCGAGACCGGGGTCGAGGCCGCCGTGTCGTCGATTCAGGACCTGGCCAAGCCGGCCGACACCAAGGAGCAGATCGCCCAGGTGGCGTCGATCTCCGCGGCCGATGACGAGATCGGCGCGATGATCGCCGACGCCATCGACAAGGTGGGCAAGGACGGCGTCATCACGGTCGAAGAGAGCCAGTCCTTCGGCATGGAGATGGACCTGGTCGAAGGTATGCGCTTCGACAAGGGCTTCATCGCTCCGTACTTCGCCACCGACACCGAGCGCATGGAGGCAGTTCTGGAGAACGCCTACATCCTCTTGGTCTCGAACAAGATCACGTCCGTCCGCGACATCCTGCCGGTGCTGGAGAAGGTCATGCAGTCGGGTCGTCCCCTGTTGATCATCGCCGAGGACATCGAGGGCGAGGCGCTGGCGACCCTCGTGGTCAACAAGATCCGCGGCACGTTCAAGTCGGTCGCCGTGAAGGCCCCCGGATTTGGCGAGCGTCGCAAGGCCATGCTCCAAGACATCGCCATCCTGACGGGCGCGACCGTCATCTCCGAAGAGATCGGTCTCAAGCTCGAGTCCGCCGACGTCGAGATGCTGGGCAGCGCCCGCAAGATCGTCGTGACCAAGGACGAGACGACCATCGTGGAGGGTGCCGGTTCCGAGGACGACATCAAGGGCCGGATCAATCAGATCAAGGCCGAGATCGACAACACCGACTCGGACTACGACCGCGAGAAGCTCCAGGAGCGCTTGGCCAAGCTCTCCGGCGGCGTGGCCGTCATCAAGGTCGGCGCGGCCACCGAGGTCGAACTGAAAGAGAAGAAGCACCGCATCGAAGACGCGGTCTCGACGACGAAGGCGGCCATCGAAGAGGGCGTCGTGCCCGGCGGTGGCGTGGCTTTGCTTCGCAGTCAGGTTCGGATCCTCGAAGCGGCCGACAAACTGCTCGGCGACGAGGCGACCGGTGCGCGCATGGTGGCCAAGGCCGTCGAGTCGCCCCTCAACCAGATCGCGGTCAACGCCGGTCTCGAAGGCGGCGTCATCGTCGACAAGGTTCGCAATCTCAAGAAGGCGACCGAAGGACTCAACGCGGCGACCGGTGAGTACGAGGACCTCATCAAGGCCGGCGTCATCGACGCGGCCAAGGTGACTCGCTCGGCGCTGCAGAACGCGGCCTCGATCGCGGCACTGTTCTTGACCACCGAGTGCGTGATCGTCGACAAGCCCGAAGAGAAGGTCGCGGCCATGCCCGGCGGCGGGATGGACGACTACTAAAGCGTCCGCTTCTGAATTCGATGAACCGTGGGGCCCTCGGGCCCCACGGTTTTTCAATGGCGCGACCAGGATCGGCTTCCTCGCGCTGGCCGTAGCATTGGGCCATGACCCCCGAACCGCTCGCACCCTCTCGCGGGCTCAACGTACTGCACCTCTTCTGTCACCCCGGCGCCGACGTGGACGCCGGCGCACTGCGCAAGGCCGTCGACGACGCCCGGGCGATCGGCCTGCAGGTGGTGAGCGTCGCCATCATGGGCGCCAAGGCCGACGTCTGCTTCATGGTTCTCGGCGAGGACCTCTGGACGCTGCGCCAGCTCCAATCGAAGATTCAGGCGGCCGGATTCTTGGTGGCCGAGAGCTACGTCTCGGTCACCGAAGTCAGCGAGTACGCGGCGGGCATGCCCGAGAAGATGCTGCAGGATCGCCTCTTTCCCGCGCTGCCGCCCGAGGGCAAGCGCGCCTTCTGCTTCTATCCCATGTCGAAGCGCCGTGACGAGACCAATAACTGGTACGCGCTTTCCTACGACGAACGCGAGAGACTCATGCGTCAGCACGGCGCGCTCGGTCGCGAGTTCAAGGGCCGCATCCTCCAGGTCATCACCGGTTCGACGGGACTGGACGACTGGGAGTGGGGCGTCACGCTCTTCGGGGTGCACGTCGACGATCTCAAAGAGTGCGTGTACACGATGCGCTACGACGAGGCCTCGACGCTCTACGCCGAGTTCGGCGCGTTCTACACGGGACTCGTGGGCACGCTCGACGAAGTACTCGACGCCACGTTGGCCTAGGACGCGTTGCTAGCGTCCTGTAGGTGGAACCGATTCCCGAGAAGACGCTTCTGCGCTGGGCCGAGTCGTTGGCCGGCGTCGCGCGCACCGGTCTGGGTTTCACCGAGAGCCAGTACGAGCGCGAGCGCTTCGAAGAGGTCCTGAAGATCGCCGGCGACATCAAAGCGGCCGCCGAAGAGGGACTCGACGACGTGCTCGACGCCGGTGGCTATATCGCGGAGTGGATGAAGGAAGTCGGCTCGGGGGTCGCGGGCTACCAGACACCCAAGGTCGCGGTCGGGGCGGCCGTGACCAACGACCACGGCGAGCTGCTCTTGATACAACGCGCCGACTCCGGCGTGTGGCTGTACCCGACCGGATGGTGCGACGTCGGCTACTCGGCCGCCGAAGTCGTGGTGAAAGAGGTCCTGGAAGAGACGGGGATCGAAGCGGAGCCCGTGCGCCTGATCGGCGTGCTGGACGGGATGCGTCTCGGCTCGTCGCGGATTCCGTTGTACTCGTTGCTGTTTTTCTGTCGCGCCGTCGGTGGGGAGATGAAGATCCACCCGCTCGAGGTCACCGACGCCGGTTGGTTCACGCGCGACAAGCTTGCCGTCACCGATCATTGGCGCGGAACGATGGGCCGATCCAATCTTCGCCGCCATCGACGGCGAGCACCGCGACGTCTTCTACGACGACCTGCGTCGGCCGGTGTGGAGGGGAGACCTATGAACGTGCGCGTGGAGATCGCGGACGAAGCAACCGAGGCGTTGGTGGACGGCCTGAACGCACTGTTGCCGCAACTGTCGACGAACGCCGCGCCGCTGACATCGGACGCCGTTAGGGCACTGGTCGACGTCGACCGCGATCACACTGTTCATCGCCCGCGACGAAGGGCGAATCGTCGGCTCGTTGACCCTCGTGGTGTTTCCCATTCCTACGGGCGTGCGGGCGTGGATCGAAGACGTCGTCGTTGACGCATCAGCTCGCGGTGCAGGCGTCGGCGAAGCATTGACGAAGGCGGCGATCGAAGAGGCTCGACGGCACGACGTGCGTTCGATCGACCTTACGACGAGACCGTCGCGCGAAGCGGCCAACCGCCTGTACGCACGCCTCGGGTTCGAACTGCGCGACACGAATGTTTACAGGTATTCCATAGAAGGCTGAAGTCGCCGCGACCGTTGTGTCTCGTGAAGGTGCGAGATGTCATCAACGCCATACAAGCTGATGGCTGGAAGCAGGTTCGCCAGGGCGGAAGTCACCGACACTTTCAGCATCAAACAAAGAGCGGAACAGTTACTGTGCCCGGCCATCTTGGCGACGAGATGGCCCCAAAGACACTGAGTAGCATTTGGAAACAGGCGAAATTGAAGGGAGTTCGAGGGTGAGGGAGTACACGATTGTTATCGAAGATGCCGGCTCGAACTTGAGCGCCTATGTTCTCGACTTCGACGGCTGCACGACAACGGGCAGGACCATTGACGAAGTGGTCAAGAACATGAAAGTAGCAATAGAGAGTCATCTCGAACTCATGATTGAGGCTGGCGAAGCAATCCCGGAGCCCCTCGATGTAGTCGGCACCGCAAGGATCGCTGTCTAATCTAAAGAAACGTCACGAATCGCTTTCGGTGCGAGGGAAGAAGCTCGGGTTCGACGGGCGACTTATCAGTCATCAGCCAAGAGCCGAAATCCGTACGAGTGCGCCTGATCTTCTGCGTATCCGATGCTTTCGTAGAACTTTGTCGCGGAGGTATTACCAGCGCGCACCTGGAGATTGATTTTCGGGCATCCGCGCTCGAGTAGAACCTCATGAGCCCTGTTCATCAGAGCAGTTGCTACTCCTTTGCGACGGTGTTCAAGGTGGCAGGCGAGATAGTTCACCCAGTCACGATGACCGTCATAGCCGATCATAATCGAGCCAATGATCTCGTCTGCTTCAACCATTACCAAGAATCCCCATGGCGAGTCATCTAGTTTCCGCTCAATGTCTCGACGCGGATCGTTGTTCTGATTGAGCAGTCCCGAGCATCGCCATAGTTCGACGGTTGCCTCAATGTCATCTCTCACGAACGTACGGATTTCCATTGTGCGATCGTAGTTGGGCTCCAGCAACCGACGTAGCCGTCAGTCGGCTGGAGAGCCTCTTCATCTAACCATCAGAGCAAGGAGAGAACGTCCCCCTCGTTCGGGGACTCAATTCAGTGCGGTGAGCGCTTTCAACAACCGACGCTATACAAATGTCTATCGTTTTGTCGTCGGAACCGATTCCGGGGGTTAGTGATGCCGCCGGCGTCGCGCGACTGAGGAGTGACGAGATGATTCGCCTTGTTGAATTACCCGACCACGACCTCGAAGAATGGCTCGCGTTGATGTGGGCGGACTACCGCAGCCAACTACTGGGTGCCGGGTTGTCCGCTGAAGAGGCGTCGCTGAACATCGAGCAGAACGCGAAGGCACTCTTCGACAACGGCGTACCGAACGAGGATCAACGTGTCTTTCACGTGATGGACGAAGAGGTCAAAGTGGGATCTCTCTGGCTCGCGACGAGAGAGAAGCACACCGCTGGCCTGTGGTACGTGTACGACATCATGATCGACGAAGAGTTTCGAGGGAAAGGCTTTGGGCGGAGCACGATGCGAGCCGCGGAGGACTACGTGAAGAGCCAGGGCGGAACGATCCTCGAGCTGAACGTCTTTGGCCCGAACGCCGTCGCGCGCGGTTTGTACGAGTCGCTGGGCTACCAAATCATGGCCATTGGGATGAGGAAGAACCTCGTCTGAGTCGAATGGCGAGTCGCCACGTTCACGAGTGGCTTCTGGCTGAGCGGTGACGTTGGGATGTAGCTGAATCGATATTTTGGTTCTTTCTGACCTCATTAGAATAAAACACTGCGCGATTCACCGTGTTCGCACGTATTTCAATGAAAGAGTTCAAATTGGCCGATTTCAAGATGCCTCATCGAGTTGTAGTTCTGGGGTGCGGGTCGGTCGTGCAATGCTTATTGCCGCTGTTGTTGGAGCACTACGACTTCGATCCGAGCTCCATGACGGTAATTGAGAGTCGAGACAATCGCGTAAGAATCGCCTCCTCAATCGTCAAAGGTGTCCAGTATCGGCAACTCGAGATCACGACGGACAACCTCGCTGAAACCCTCTCCGCGCACCTGGGCGACGGTGATCTACTCATCGACCTGGCGTGGAACATCGGTCTCGAGGACCTCCTGGATTGGTGTCGGGATAACGGCGTCAGGTATCTGAACACGTCGGTCGAAGTCTGGGATCCCTACGTCGACCCCGCGACGACGTCGCCGCAGGAGCGCACTCTCTATTGGCGACACATGGCCCTGCGCCGGCAACTCGCTCGGTGGGGTCGCAACGACGGCCCCTCGGCCGTGGTCGAACACGGAGCCAATCCGGGTCTGGTCAGTCACTTCACCAAACAGGCTCTCTTCGAGATCGGTGAAGCGACCGTACGCGACGGACTACTCGGCGATCGCCGTTCGAAGATTGAGGCTGCTCTGGCCGCGGAGCAGTTCAACGTGCTCGCCCAACTACTCGGCGTCAAAGTGATTCACATCGCCGAACGCGACACGCAGGTCAGCGATCGACCGAAGCTGCCGGGTGAGTTCGTCAATACCTGGAGCGTCGACGGTTTCTACGAAGAGGGCGTCGCACCGGCGGAGATGGGGTGGGGAACTCACGAGAAGGTCCTGCCCGCGTTCGCGCGCACGCACGAGGGCGACGGTCCTCGCAATCAGATCTGCCTCGCCCAGATGGCGCACAAGACCCTCGTTCGCTCCCGGGTTCCCTCGAGTCAGATCGTCGGCATGGTCATCCGCCATGGCGAGGCCTTCACGATCAACGACCATCTGACGGTGTGGGAAGGGGACACCCCCGTCTACCGCCCAACCGTGCACTACGCGTACTGTCCGAGCGACGTCGCGTGGGCCAGCTTCGTCGAACTCGAGGGCAACCAGTACGAGTACCCCGACAGTCAGCGAATCATGAGTAACGAGATCATCGCCGGTCGCGATGAACTCGGTGTTCTTCTGATGGGCCACCCGTATAAGTCGTGGTGGACGGGGATGCTCACGTCAATCGAAGAGGCCCGTGACGCGGCCCCGGGTCAGAACGCGACCACCGTGCAGGTGGCGGCGTCGATACTCGGCGCCGTTGACTGGCTCCTGCGATCGCCGAACGAAGGGGTGCGCGTGCCCGACGAGCTACCGTGGCGCGACGTGTTGCACGTCGCCCGACCCTACGTCGGCACGATCTGGTCGGGTCCGCTCGACTGGGACCCGGTGGCGACGAGAAGCGATTGGTTCGATCAATGGTCGGGTCGCGTGCTCGACCATGACGATGTCTGGCAGTTCACCAATTTTCAAGCGTGACTCTAACTACTTCATGGTCGTTCTTCCGCCTGTAACCTGCCACTCATGATTGAAGTCTCGAAGTTTCGGTTGGCGAGCGGCGTCTCCACCGAGGTGTTTTTGGAAAGCAACGCCGACTTTCAACAGCACTTCGTATACCAACAAGAGGGTCTGATTCGTCGTACGGTCGCTAGTGGCCTCGACGGCACCTGGGGGGCGATCACCTGGTGGCGATCGATGAACGACGCCCGTCGAGCCGCTAAGGAGGCCGCGACGTCTCCGGTGGCCGTCGCGTTCAACGACCTGTTGGACACGGCATCTATTGAGACCGAGTACTTCAAGGAGTTGCCCGGCTAGGGACTTACTGCTGCACCAACATGACGAAGTTGCCCTCGGGATCTTCGATGGCCGCCAGCGTCTGACCGTTCTCCAAATCGAAGGGAGGAATCGTCTCTTTGCCTCCCAGCGTGAGGGCCTTATCGATGGTCGACCGCAAATCGCCCACTTGGACATAGATCGAGACGTCGGGACTCGAGCCGGCCTGGATGTGTCCGGCCGGTCCGGGTTCCGGTCCGCCGATGCCGGCCGGGATGGTCATGATCGGCCCGGCGCCGATCTCCCAGTTGAACAACGCGGCGTAAAAGGATCGCTGGCGCTCGGGGTCCACCGCCACGATGGACCAGTGGACGACGGGTCGGGCCCAATCGGAAGTCATGGTGTCACGATAGTGAACCGCGCCCGACCCCTGGCGAGATGGCCCGTAGTCTCTCCTCATGGGACTCGAGCTCGTCAGCGTCATCGTAAGGGAGTACGACGAAGCCATCGCGTTCTTCGTCGACGTACTCGGATGTTCTCTGGAAGAGGACTCGGCGTCCCTGGACGGTGACGGTCAGCCGAAGCGATGGGTGGTCGTGCGACCAAGCGGGTCGGGGGCCGGCATCTTGCTCGCGCAGGCTCGAGGCGAGGAGCAGACGTCGTTGATCGGCCGACAGTTCGCCGGACGCGTGGGACTGTTCTTGCGTGTCGATGACTTCACCGCGTCCTATGGGCGCATGGCCGAGGCCGGGGTGGAGTTCCTGACGGCGCCAAGATCCGAAGCCTACGGACGGGTGGCGGTCTTTCAAGATCTGTACGGCAACAAATGGGACCTCCTCGGACCGGCGTAACCACGTCTCGGTCGTGCCGGCGCCGTCTCCGTTGTGTAGTCTCAGCACTCGAGGCGTTCTGAGCGAGTCGCATGACGAAAACCAAACCACCGTTCGTGGTCACCGGCGTCGCGACTCTCGCCACTCACCTCAATGTCACGTACGGCATCGACGTCGCGGCGATGAGGGAACTGGATCTCGGCGTCATACGCGTCGATCGACACGACGGCCCCAGTTGGGTGGTCCGCGTGTTCCCCAAGACGCGCCCCTTGGAGGCCGTGCGCCGAGACGCCGCGGTCCTCGTGCGCCTGGCCGACGGGGGATTCCCGGCCGAACGAGTCGCGGCACCCGCACCGGTCTCGGTCCACGAGGACCAGGGTGTACTGGTCACGGAGTTCATCCCCGGAGAACGACCGCGCGCCGGTAGTCGAACGTTCGCGTACCTCGGGGGACTGCTGGGTGCGCTGCACTCGCGTGAAGGTGCCGAGGTCGGACCCGGTGGGGGCTGGCATCATCTCGTTGCGTCCGGGACCCCGAGTGACGAGATTCGGGCGCTGCAAACGATGCTGGCCGACCACGCGCCGTCGGTCGCCCCGACGGACAAAGCGGCCTTCAAGGCGCTGGCGGCGGAGATCGCGAAGATTGACCACTGCGAGGACCTGCCGCACTGCTTCGTCCATCCCGACATGGTGCCGCTCAACGCCATCGAACGCGACGACGGCTCACTGGCGATCGTCGACTGGACCAACGCCGGGCGCGGACCGCGGTTGTGGTCACTCGGTCTATCGCTCTTCGCGGCCGGCGTTCGTGATCTGCGACCGGTGGAGAAGTTCGTCTCGCGCTACGTCAAGTGGAGTTCCCTCCAACCCGACGAGCTGACTCGACTCGACGGGGCGATCCGCGCGCGACCCCTGACGATTCACGCGTGGGAGGTCGTCCACGGACGAACGGCACTGAGCGAGACCGCCCAAGCCATCCGATTCTTCAAGCGGACCTCCGCCGAGATCGCCGACGCCGCTCGTCAGTCCTTCGCGCTTCGGCGATGAGCCGTGGTGATCCTCGTAGTCGACCGGGGGCGAGATGTCTGAGAGTGGAACGCGTCACGTCGCCTTCATTCGCAACGTGATGATCGGTCGAGCCGGTCTCCATCGCGACATTCTCCTCGACATTTTCTCCGAAGCTGGAGCGATCGATCCACGTTCGCACCTCGCCACGGGCAACGTCTCGTTCGGTTGGCACGGGGACTCGCTCTCGCGTCTCATTAACTCGACCCAAGAGGGAATCGAGCGAACCATGGGCCGCTTCGAACCCGTCTTCGTCCGACGCGTGACGGCGCTTCAACGATCCATACGTTCACGGCCCTTTCGAAGCCCGCCGATCGCCGACGTCGGCGATCGTTACGTGACGTTTACGGAAACGTCGGTGGAAGGTGTGGCGCTACCGATCGTCTCTCCCCGAGGGGACGCGTACATCTTCGCCGCGGACGGCACGGACCTCATCTCGGTGACCCGGTTGGTGGACGGTCGAGGAGGCAACGTGAACCGGATGATTGAGAAGGCGTTGTCGTGCTCCGCGACGACGCGCAACTGGAACACGATCGAACGGATCGTGAAGCTGCACGCGTGACCCCGCACGCGTCGAACGGTTGACACCGTTAGTTCGTTGTAGTTGGATTCGGGCATGACCATTTCGAAAGTCCAAGTCGTGTCCGTCCCGGTGAGCGATCAAGATCGAGCGAAGGAGTTCTACCTGAACGTGCTGGGCATGGAGTTGCTCGGAGACACCAAGATGGATGACACCATGCGATGGGTGCAGGTCGCTCCTCCCGGAACGGACACCTCGCTCACCCTCGTCACCTGGTTTCCCACAATGGTCCCCGGATCACTCAAGGGACTCGTGCTCGAGGTTCACGATATGGAAGCCACCATCGCCGAGATTGCCTCGAAAGGCTTCGTCATCGAGGGCGACATCGATGAGCAGCCGTGGGGTCGATTCGTCTCGTTCGACGACCCGGATGGCAATGGGATCATCCTTCGCGAGCCGCCCGGGTCGGGCGCGGCGCCGTGACGTCGCCAACCGTGTCGGCCCGCCACCGAACGTCCGCCTACCTCGACCCAGGAGCCAGGAGTGTCCACGATGTCATTTAGTCCCTCGACCACCTACGTGTGGCCAGCCTTCAAGGCGAGGAACGCTCGCGCCCTCATCGACTTCTACGTCGAAGCGTTCGGATTCACCATCTCGGCCCTCTACGGCGAGGGAGACCGCGTCGACCACTGCGAGATCCTGTGGCCGCTCGGTGGCGGCATCATGTTGGGTGACCAGGCACTCGACGAGGGCGAAGGAGAACTGAAACCCGGCGGCTTCGGCGTCTACGTGGTGACCGACAATCCCGACGCCCTGCACGACCGGGCCGTGGCCGCGGGGGCGACGCTCGTGCGGGCCCTGAACGATACCGACTACGGATCGCGCGAGTTCTCCGTGACGGACCCCGAAGGGAACCAATGGTCCTTCGGAACCTACCGCGGGGCCGAGCACTCACACCCCCACTGAACGCGGTCCTTCGTCGCCTCACGGTGGCAACTCTCTCTCCACTAATCTCGGCGAGATGACGACGCCCCGCGTGAGCACCATTGGCGTACCGGCCACCACCCTCGTCGGGGTCTCCGGTGAGTTCACCAGCGATCTCCAGCCGGGCGCGGACGCTCACGTAGTGATCCCGAAGCTGTGGGAGCGCCTGATGACGTCGGTGGGACCGGCCCTCCAGGATTCGCATTGGGCGGTCGGGGTGATGAGCGACGTCGAGGGGAGTTCGAAGATGAACTACCTCGCGGCGATTCGCCTCGATGACAACAACGGCCGGTCGGACGGCCTCGAGGTCGTGGACCTCGCGGGCGGAACGTTCCTCGCGTGCGAACACGTCGGATCATTGAACGCGCTTCCACGAACCACACAGTGGTTCTACACGGAGTACCTCCCGTCCTCGGGAGTGCAGCTACGCGACGGAAACCACCTCGAGATCTACGACGAGCGCTTCGATCCCGAATCGCCGGATTCGGTGGTGCTCATCTGCGCACCGGTGGAGACCTCGTCATCGCCCGCTACGTAGAGCCGAGTGACCGCTCGATCTTTGCGATGAGATCGGACCGCTCCGCCCCGGACGTCACGCGAAGTCGTATGAAGGGATCGTCACTACGCAGTCGAAGGTCCACGAAGATTCCCGCGGGGTCCTCGTGGAAGTGCAAAAACGCCTTCGAGCGCCGATAGAACACTCCGGGTCGTTTCTCGACGAGTCCCTCGATGGAGCGAAGATGGTCGAGAAGTTCTGACAACTCAACGAGCGTGGACTGCGAGGCGTGCTTCACCGACCGGAGTGTAGCGCCGAGGTGATTGACAATTTGTTGAGAGTTCCGAGCGACAAACTTTCCCCGTCGCAGTTCGTCGGGGACCGATTTGCCTCTTTAGACTTTTCTCGTGACCACTCGTCGCCCCGGTGAAGGCCGCTACGCGCACCTCGAACGCGAACAACGATGGCTCTTGAAGGAGCCGCCGCTCGGCGTCACGAATGAACGAATCATCGTCGACCACTACTGGACCGGAACGTCACTGCGACTGCGCATGATCCAAGACGGTGACGAGGTGGTCTACAAGTTGTGTCAAAAGGTTCGTCGCAACCCGAAAGATCCGGAGTTCGTCAAGGTCACCAACATCTATTTGAGCGACAGTGATTTTCACGTGCTCACGGTTGCGCCGGCGTCAATCATTTCGAAGAGTCGATGGTCGTTAACGTCCGACGACGTGACCTACGCCATCGATGAGTTCAAGGGACGACATTCGGGTCTCGTGCTCGCCGAGATCGAACTGGGTGAGGACGAACCTCGAAGGAGTTGCCCGGAGTTCGCGATGACCGACGTGACCAACAAGAATGAATACTCCGGCAGTTGGCTGGCGAGCGCGTCCGCGGCAGAGTTGGCTCGCCTCATCAACCACTGACGCCGCCACCACTCGGGCCTTGCTTCGATGGGCACCGAGTCGGCACGTTGACACGCCACTACGATGTCGCGCGTGGCGATGGCAATATGCGGCGCGACGGAACTGGCGTGGAGGGGAACGTGGATCACACTGAAAACTGCGATGCCTTGGCGATCGAGGTCGCTCGCTTCGCCACCGTGATGTCGTCATTGGCACTCGACGAGGCGATCCCGACGTGTCCCGGATGGACGGTGATCGACCTGGGCGAGCATCTGGGCGTCATCCACCGTTGGGCCGAGGAATTGGTTCGGCTGCGTTCGCCCAAACGGATCGCGCGAGCGTCGCTCGAGAATCGCGACGTCGTGAGTCCGGGGTGGATCGAAGAGGGCGGTCGACGGCTCGTGGAGACCTTGCGGGTCGCCGATCCGGACGATGAGATGTGGGCGTGGGGGTTGGATCAGCACGTGCGATTCTGGTCCCGTCGACAACTACACGAGACCATGGTCCACCGTATGGACCTCGAGATCGCCGCTCACGTCGAACCAGAGGCCTCGTCCACCGTCGCCCTTGACGCCATCGATGAGTACCTGTCCAACATAGAAAAAGTTGGGAAGTACTCACCGGAGCTGTCGTTGCTTCGCGGTCGCGGAGAGATTCTGGCGTTTCGTGATAGCGAATCGGGAAGGCTCTGGTCGATCACGCTTGGTGAGGAGGGCTTCAGCGTGTCGCACCACGAAGGTCACTTTGACGCCGAGCTCGTCGGCTCACCGGTCCACCTGCTCCTCGCGATTCTGAGGAGACGGGAAGTTGATCAAGGAGGGGTGAGCGTGACGGGCGATCGGGCATTGGTGGATTACTGGTTGGCCCATTCGGCGTTCGACTGATTTGCCTGGGGAGAGATCGACCAGTCGTGAGATCCGCGAAGCCGCGTGGATCGCTAGATCGTCAGGCGGCGCCGCACGAACTGCACTGCGAGGTTCCCGCCGCGAACGCCGTGCCACAGTTCTTGCAATGTGTCTCCGGCCTGTCCTTCGGACCACAGTCGTGAAACAGGGCACGGTTCCCCGGTAGTGACTCGCCGCACCACGCGCAAAACTGCGCCGACGGACGTTTGAACACCGGCGTACTGGGCGCGCCACCCGGTCCGGCGGCCGACGAGAGCACCGGACGTGGTGCGGGGAGAAGGGATGGCGCCGCCGCGGATCCCGTCGCGGGAGCTGGGTTCGGGCCGGTCATTTGCGTAGTCGTCAGGCCGGCACCGGGCACGTGTCGTCCCTCCGACACGGGCCATCGTGAGAAGGCGAACACCATGTAGAAGAGCCAATTGAGGAAGATGCTGACTTCGTCCAGATGCCAGAACAGGCTGACGTTGCCAACGCCCCCGAAACCAAAACTCCCGCCGAAAAAGATCTCGTGGATGTCGTTCCAGAAGATTATGTAGCAGATGATCGTGAGAACCAGCGGTGCGAGGGGGAGGACGATCCAGAGGGCGGAATAACCGGCCTGCGTGATAATGCGCATGGTCGCCCAGTAGTTCAGAAACAGCAGTCCGAGGAAGATGAAGAGTTCCACCCATCCGCCCACGGACGTTGACGCAACGAACGGAGTCAGAAGTCCCATAGTCGCCGATATCTCCCGCCACCAGACCGCTCGTCAGCGGCCATCGTTTAGACCCCACGTGGAGTGTAACTCGCCGGGCCGTATTTTCTCGCCACGCAACGGTCGCCCGCAGCGGTCGATTTGTAGGCTTCGGCGGTGCCCGAAGATCGTGACGCAACGAAGCTGCGGTGGCAGCGGGTGGTCGTGCAGGGCAGTTCGGGAAGCGGCAAGTCGACGTTGTCGGTCGCTCTCGCCACGAGGTTGGGCGTAGCCCGTCTCGAGCTCGACGGGCTGTACCAACAGCCGAATTGGACGCCCCTGGCGCTCGAAGAGTTTCGATCCCAGGTCGAATCGTTCGTCGCGCAGCCGCGCTGGATCGTCGACGGCAACTACAGCCAAGTGCGTGACATCGTGTGGCCGCGGGCCACCATGATCGTGTTCATCGATCTTCCGAGGCGGGTCGTGATGACTCGGGTCATCAAACGAACGATGCTGCGAATTCTGAAACGCGAGCGACTATGGAACGGGAATCGCGAATCGTGGCGTAACGCGCTCTGGCGCGATCCGATGCGCAATATCATCCTGTGGTCGTGGAGCACGCACGCCAAATATCACGACGACGTACCACGCGAAGCTCGGGAGTCCGTCGGCCCCGAACGAGTCACGGTCCTCTCCCATTCGCGCGACGTCCGAGGATTCCTCGACGACGTGTCGTCTAGGCCCTAAGAGTGTGTGTTCTATTTGGCGAGTGCGTCAAGAGCCACCACCGACACCATGAAGTCGTGGCCTATTCAAGTGACCTGACCGATTCTCAGTGGAAGCTCCTCGAACCGCTCCTGCTGGTTCCCTCCAAGCGAGGCCCGAAACACGGAGCCGACCTGCGCCACGTCGTGGACGCAATGCTCTACATCTCGCACACCGGGTGCCAATGGCGCTTCCTGCCTGAGGAGTTCGGACCATGGACCAGAATCTGGTCTCAGTTTCGTCGGTGGTCGAGGAACGGAACGTGGACCCGTGTTCTTGTCGCACTGCACGCCTCGACGCGCATCGCCCTAGGTCGAAAGGACCCGCGGCCCTCGATGGTGGTCATAGACACGCACCTTGCTCGAGGAGCCTCGAACGGTGGCGCCACCTTCCACAACCAGGGCGGCCCCTACGGCCGGACCAACGGTGCCAAGCGCATCGTCTGCGTGGACGTGACGGGTCTGCCGCTGTGCGTGAGAGTCGTTCCCGCTTCGACGTCCGAGGCCAGCGCCGTCGAGCAGATACTCGACGACCTAGTCCTCACGGGTGCTGATGAACGGCTAGAACTCGTGCTCGTGGACCGCGGCACGGCGCGGTCTGGCGCCACGCGGCTGTCAGCGAAGTTCAACTGCGAGGTTCGTCCAGTCGGATGGGACGAGCCAGCGCGCGACGAGCGCGGCGCCAAAGTCTTTCGCCCCATCCGCCATGCCTGGCGGGTCGAGGTGGCCCACGGCCACCTCGTGCGACGGCGACGCCTGGCGCGCTGCTTCGAGAACACCGTGACCTCAGCCACCGGATGGCTGCACGTCGCCTCCATCAGCGAGCTCCTTCGGGCGCTGTGCTGAACTCGTATATTCTGCGGCACCGCAAAGGACGAACCCGTTGAACGGACGCGGCGGGGCTCTTCAGTCCGAATGGACAACGCCTTCGTCGCTGGCCGCAACGGCGAAGACTCGCCACCCCCCACGACCTCCGAGGTGGTCTTGCGTTGTCGTTTCGAAGAGCATTCCCGCCTTCTCCAAGACTCGCGCCGACGCGAAGTTGTCGGGATGACAGGTCGCCGTGATCCGGCGTAGTCCCAGCTCTTCGAACCCGAAGACGATGAGTCGACGGGCTACTTCGGTGGCGTAGCCATGTCCCCACTGGTCCCTAGCCAGGACGTAGCCAAGTTCGCCTGGCGACTGCGTGCCGGTAGTCGCGAGGTTGGCGACGCCGATCAGTTCACCCTCGAGGGTCGCGACGGCGAGGGTGAACGAAGTTCGAGGCTCTCGGGCCGCCTCGCGAACGACCTTCGTGAGATACGTCGTGGTGTCGGTCGGCGAGTTTGGTCCCCACGTGAGATAGCGGGTGACCTCTTCGTCTGATCCATACCGGTGAACTGCGACTTCGTCGTCGAGGCGGAACTCTCGAAGCACGAGGCGTTCGGTCCGAAGTTCCATACCCCTCATTGTGCCCCGAACTCATCCTCGCGCCCGTTGCACGATTCAACTCAGTCGCCCACGCAGTTGTCGTACTCGGCCAATCGCTCATCCTGTGCATCCCCTTCACTGATCGTTCCCTCTCTGTCCATAATGAGCGAGACACCCAAGGTTTTTCCTTCTGAGTGTTGAGGGCAGAAGAGGTGAATCATTATGGGAAAGGGAGCTGCTATCTACAAGGCCGCCACGTGGCACGTCGATGACGGGGTCGCCAGTGACGGGAGCGGACGACCGCTCAGGAATCCAGTGCGACGATCATTTAGTCCCGAATACAAACTCGCCATTCTGGCCGAATACGACGGCTGTTCGGAGTCGGGTGAGAAGGGCGCGATCCTGCGTCGTGAGGGCCTCTACTCGAGCATCGTCGCCGACTGGCGTCGCCAACACCGCCAGGGACTCCTCAAGATGGCACTCGGGCGCACCGACGGTGGTCGGGGTGGCCCAAGCCTCTCGGAAGTGACGAGACTGCGCCAGGAGAACGAACGACTGCGCGTCAAATTGGCCCAGGCCGAGGCGGTGATCAACGTGCAGGGAAAAGTGCACGCGCTCTTGGAGGAGATCTCCAAGAGCGCGGCCACCGAGGAGTCGTGACGACGATCCTGGACGCCGCCGTCGAGGAACTCACGCCGATCGTCGGCAA
Source organism: uncultured Acidimicrobiaceae bacterium (assembly GCA_963703105.1). Taxonomy (GTDB): domain Bacteria; phylum Actinomycetota; class Acidimicrobiia; order Acidimicrobiales; family RAAP-2; genus RAAP-2. Next base: position 1,851,592 of record OY969792.1, read on the forward strand.
GAAACGGGCCTGCGAAGTGCTTGGTCGTTCGCGGGCCAGTCATTACCGGCGTCGTCGCGGCCCCCGCTACGGACCACCGGCCCCGCGTCGTTCGTCGCGCGCCTTGAGTGAGCTCGAGACCGAAGTGCTCGTCGCGACGTTGAACGAAGAGCGTTTCTGTGACAAGGCGCCGGCCCAGGTCTGGGCCACCTTGTTGGACGAGGGCGTCTATTTGGCCTCGATCTCGACCATGTATCGGGTGTTGCGCAGTCGCCACCAGGTGCGCGAACGACGGGCCCAGGCCCGACGGCCGGCGTTGATGAAGCCCGAACTCGTCGCCACGCGACCGAACGAGGTCTGGAGCTGGGACATCACCAAACTGGCCGGTCCTTACAAGTGGACGTGGTTTCATCTCTACACGATCCTCGACGTCTTCTCGCGTTACGTCGTGGGTTGGTTGGTCGCCCCGCGCGAGTTAGCCACCCTCGCCGAGCAACTCATCGCTGATTCGATCTACCGCGAAGGGGTCGAGGCCGGGCAACTCACGTTGCACGCCGATCGGGGAAGTTCGATGACGTCGCGCACCGTGAGCCAGTTACTCTGCGACCTCGGCGTCGTGCAGAGTCACTCCCGGCCGCACCAGTCCAACGACAACCCGTATTCGGAGTCGCAGTTCAAGACGTTGAAGTACTCACCAACGTTTCCCTCACGCTTCGCCAACATCGCCGCGGCGAGGTCATTTTGCGATGACTTCTTCGAGTACTACAACCACGTGCACCGCCACTCGGGCATCGCGCTGCACACTCCGGCTGACGTGCACTTCGGTCTCGCCGGAGCCGTGCGCGAGAAACGTCAACGCGTCCTCGACACGGCCTACGCGAATCGTCCCGACCGGTTCCGCTCACCACCCGAAGCTCCGAGAGTTCCCGAGGTGGCGTGGATCAACCAGCCTGAGGAGGAGGTCGCTATCGCCATCTGACTGATCGGTGTCTCATTCGGCTTGACAGGTACCGGTTTCGTGACCCGTGTCACACCTCATCCCCATACTGGGCGCCGTGGCCCCACGACCGACGAACCCGATCTTCTCGCACACCGGCGAAGTCCTCTCGCGAGCCGTCACGTTCCGGTTCGCCCTCGATCCGAACGCGCAACAGAGAATCCTTTTCGCCAAGTGTGCGGGCGCTCGCCGCTTCACGGTCAACCACCACCTGGCACGGGTCAAGGTCAATCTGGACGCCCGATCGGCCGAGCGAGAAGTTCTCTCGGCAAGTGGTGATACATGTGAACCATCGACACTTTCCTTGTCTTGGTCGGGGTTCTCGTTCATCAACGAGTTCAACGCCTGGAAGAACGGGGAGCTCGAGGACTCATTGGTGAACGACGACGGGACTCGGGGCCTCGCCTGGCGGCACGAGTTGCCAAATGACATTTTCGAGTGCGCGAGCGTTGACGCGGCCCAGGCGCTCGAGAACTTCTCTGCGTCGAGGCGGGGAGAGCGCAGTGGTGCTGCTGTCGGGTTCCCCCGCTTCCAAGCCAAAGGAAAAGTGACGCCGAGCTTCCGGCTGCGCAACCGCGCCACACCAGGCAAGGCACCTTCGAGTCAACCCATCCGCTTCACCGATTCTTCGCACCTGCGACTGCCGAAGTTCGGACCGGTGAAGCTTTTCGGGCCAACCCGCAAGGTGCGCCGAATGATCGACTCTGGTCGGTTCCACGTCTATTCGGCCACGCTGACTCAGCGCGCCGGCGGTTGGGCGGTGTCACTCACTGGAGTGGCCGCGCAGCTCCACCAAGCCGAGCGCAGCCGCACCAATCGCCACGTCGTTCCCGTCGGGGTCGACCGAGGGATCATCTCCCTCTGCGTCGCCGCCGACGCCAACGGTGTTCCCTTCGAGAGCTTCGAGGGGGTGACAACACTGAAGCAAGCCCTAAGCAAGCTGAAGGTGGCCAACCGGGCCCTGGCCAGAACCACACCGGGGTCCAAGGGTCGCCAACGAGCGAAGTCCCGGCTCGCGAAAACCCACCGCAAAGTCGTCAACACCAGGCGGCACCTCGTCCACCAAGCCTCCGGGTCCTTGGTCGACCGATGCCAGATCCTCGTGATCGAGGACCTGAACGTCGCAGGAATGGTGAGGAACCGACACCTGGCGAGGTCCATCTCGGACGCCGCGATGGGCGAACTCTCCCGCCAGCTCCTCTACAAGGCCCGATGGCACGAGGGTCGAGGTTCGAGTGGCGGACAGATTCTTCCCGAGTTCCAAGACGTGCTCGGGCTGTGGCGAGGTCAGAAATGTTCTCGACCTATCGACACGGACCTACGTGTGTGGGGCCTGCGGCCTGGTCATCGACCGGGACTTGAACGCGGCCATCAACCTCTCCCGCTGGCGACCTAGAGAGCACTCCGCGGTGACTCCGTTGGTTCCAATGCGCGTTGCGCTTCTCTCCACAGCCTGATCCGCCACGGATCTGCACCGCGAAGCGCGCGGGAAGAGCCGATCGTCACCCGCACAACCATCACGAAGATGTGATGAGGGCCCTGGGTCGGAACCGAGCACTCAGATGAAGCGTCGTCTGAGAAGTCGGACGGTGAGCAAGCACCGCTGAGTCACTTCTCTCAGTTGGTCAAGGCGAACCGGTGGGTCCAAATAGGACACACGCTGTAAGAGGCGTTACCCAGCGAGCGTGTTGAAAAAGGCGCTCGCGTTCTCGAGTGCCCGACGTCCCATCGGCCCGTAGGTCGGCTCCTCGGACTGGCCGAGGAGCACGAACATGAGCCCGAAGTGGACGGCCCACCCGAGGGTTCGTCGCAGCGTCGCCTCATCGACAGTCCCGTAGGCGTCGAAGAAATCAGCAATCGACTCGAACGGCAGGGCGAGGAAGCCGCCCGCCAAGTCGGTCGCCGGGTCCCCGGCGCACAGATCGCCGAAATCGATCACGCCCACGAGGCGTTCGTCGTGGAAGATCAGATTGGCCGGATGGGGATCGCCGTGGATCCACTGGGGGGCTCCGACCCACGCGTCGGCGGCCAACGACATAGACCAAATCCGGAGTACTTCGTCGCGATTGACCGCCGTGCCCAGATCAAGGAGTCGACCTTGGAAGCTGTACTCGTGGAAACGAAGGGGAACGCCCCGGAACTCATTCGTGGGGGCGTCCGACGGGGCCTCGTGATGAAGAGCCCGAAAGAATCCACCGAGCGGGGTCGCCGCGCGACCCAACGTCACGGGATCGACCTCGTTGCCCGGCGTTCCTTCAATCCACTTGGCAATCGTCCAGGGCCAAGGAAACAGCTCTCTGGGTCGCCCCACCCGCAGGGGCGTGGGAATGACGAGGGGCAGTTGCGGGGCCAGCTCCGGTAGCCAGCGTTGCTCGTTCTCGATCAACTTCACCGCGATCAGGCGCCGAGGCAGCCGGGCGACCAGTTCGTCGCCGAGGCGCCAGATCGTGTTGTCGAATCCCGGTGGCATCTCTCGGATGTCGCCGTGGACGAGGTCCGGGTGCTGGCTTTCCACGAGCGCCGCCACGAACGTCGCGCTCACTTCGACCTCGGCGCTGGGCCACCTCACAGCACTCGACTCTAGGACCGTCGATTGCCAGGGGGTCCGGACCCATCGCAGTCCGAGGTCCGGAGGTGGGAGCGGTGGCGCGGATACGTTCGCCTCGGTCCGACGCGTCCGCCGTGCAAGTATCACTTCGTGCCAGTCGTCGTCATCGGAGCCGGAGCCATCGGCGCACCCATCGCCGCGCAACTCTTTGAGCGCGGGCACCCGGTCGTGCTTGTGGCGCGGGGAAGAAACTTCGAGGCCATCGCCAAAGACGGCGTCGAAGTCGCGACTCCCGATCACACTCGGCGATCGAAGGTCGACGTCGTCGACGGCGTCTCGTCGTTGCGGATAGAACCCGACGACGTGATCGTCCTCTGCGTGAAGAGCCAGGACACCGCGGCCGTCCTCGGCGAACTCGTGGCCGTCGCGCCGCCGGACCTCCCGGTGTTCTGTGCGCAAAATGGCGTGGCGAATGAGCGAATGGTGTCGCGGCAGTTCACGAACACCTACGGCGTGTGCGTCATGTCGCCGGCGTCGTACCTGGAACCGGGTCGCGTCGAGGTCTTCTCGTCACCGATCTTCGGCGTCCTTGACCTTGGTCGATGGCCGGGGGCGGTCGACGAGAGCGCTCTGCGGATGTCCGAGGTATTGAGCGACTCCGGGTATGCCTCGATGGCGACGGCAGAGATCGAGACGCTGAAGTGGGGCAAGTTGCTCTCCAACGTCTTGAACGCCCTCGAAGTGCTCTGCGGTCCGAAGGCCGGAACCGAAGAGTTGTCGAAACGCGTCGGCGACGAGGCTGTGGCCTGCCTCGCGGCCCACGGGGTCGACGTGGCGCGCGCGACGTCACTGGCCCGTGAGCGCTCGCAACTCGTCAACTACCACCCCATCGGATCGATCCGGCGAGCCGGGAGCTCGTCGTGGCAGAGCGTGCTTCGCGGAACCGGTGGCGTTGAGACCGACTATCTCAACGGCGAGATCGTCGCGCTCGGACGTCGCTACGGCATCGACACGCCGGTGAACGCTCTTTTGGTGCGCCGGACGAACGAGATGGCCCGGGAGGGACGGGCGCCGGGCTCGGTCAGCGTCGCCGAACTCGAAAGTGACCTGGTCCGGTAGGCGTGATCACTCGCTGGTGAGCACCGACCGTTCATAGACGTCAGGCCGACGAAAGTCCATCACGGCGATCTGGGCTCGCCGCCGTGCCACCTCAGCCAGGTCCAACGTGGCCACCAGCACTTCCGGTTGCCCACCGATGGACTCCGCCAGCACCTCGCCCCACGGATCGACAATGAGCGAGTGTCCGTACGTCGCAATTCCTTCGGCGGTCGTGCCCACTTGCGCCGCGGCGACGACGAAGGCGTGGTTCTCGATGGCGCGGGCGCGCACTAAGAGGTCCCAGTGAGCTCGACCCGTCACGGCGTTGAAGGCGGCCGGGATGGCGAGCACTTCGGCTCCGGCGAGAGCGAGATCGCGATACAGCTCGGGGAAGCGCACGTCGAAACAGATGGAAAGTCCCAGAGCCAACCCCTCGACGTGAGCCACGACCATTTCGTCTCCGGGAGCGATGATGTCGGACTCGCGGTGCACGATGGCGCCGGGCACGTTGACGTCGAAGAGGTGGATCTTGCGATAGGTGGCGATGATCTCTCCACCCGGAGAGAGAACGACACTGGTGTTGAAGAATCTCTCCTTCTCCGGTGACTCTTCCAAGAGACTTCCGAGGTGCAGCGTCAGGTCCCGGGATTTGGCGAGGCGGGCCATCCGGGTGGTGGTCGGGCCGGGAATCGATTCGGCGGCGCCCGCGAAACCGGAGAAGGGACCGAGGAAGTTGAAGTACTCCGGTAGCTGCACGTAGCGCGCTCCCCGGTCGGCCGCCTCGGTGACCAGCCGCTCGGCGTCGTCGAGGTTACGCGAGGTATCGGAGCCCGAGGACATCTGGACCGCCGCCACCGCAATTTTCATCGACGGACCCGGCCTTCCAATACCGGAGCCCTGGACGACGTCACGACGATCCTTCGTGTGGCGATGCGAGTAGCCGGAGATTCTCGGTGGCGTCGCCCAGGTGATGCTCGCACTCGTGCAGCGCGTTCAACGTGGCACCGGCGATCGTGATCTCGAGCGGCGTTCGACTGCTGTAGATCAGACCCCGCTCCTCGAAGTTCGGAGGTAACGTCGCCACGGTCTTCAAGAAGAGATAGGTGGCTACCTGCAGCTCCACCGCGACGTCGGATGCGGTGTCCTGCGCGTAGAAACCGAGGTCGACGCGCTCGTCGCGAAAGATGGGCGTGCCCACCGGAACGTCGAGAATCGACGCCAGCACGATTCTCTCTCGGACGCTCAAAAGGACGTCTCGAAGGTGTCCGCCGTACTCGAGGATCGACCACCGCCCTTCGCTCGGTCTGGTGCCCGCGCGCTCTCCGGCTCTTCGGATGACGTCGACGAACGCTTCCACCGCGTCACTCACGCGAGTCGCACACCGGGCCCGGGTCAGCGCGGCCCAGGTGAACGCGCACTGCGAACAGGATTGAATGTCGCTCGCGGCCTCGTTGCTCATCGAATGCATGATGTCATACGCCGTCGACTCGACGCCCGAAGTTCGGTCATGGGCAGTCCGACGACGTCCACTCATAGTGGCGCACGATCTCGGCCACCTCAATCTCGTACTCCGTATAGAAGGACTCTCGACCGAGGGCCTGCGCTTCGCGGTGCTCGGGGACGTTCTTCCACGCCACTAAATCCGCCATGGACCGGAAGTAGGAGATCGTGACGCCGCGGCCGGTTGCCTGGTCCCGGTAGCTGGCGTGACCGAGGTACCCGGGCATGGTGGCCACCAAACGATCCATTCGACCCGACCACTCCTCGTACTGATCGTCCGAATGGTCCGTGCGGGTGGAGCGAAAAATGCCGACGACGTGCGGTTCCGGGCTCATCGGAGCATCGTACCGGCGACGTCGGCACCGGCCGGGCGAGGGCCCGTGGCGGCACGGGGCGTTCGAATGTATCTTGAGGTAATGGCTCAACAGGACCGCTACACGCACGGGTATCACGAGTCGGTACTGCGCAGCCACACCTGGCGCACGGCGCAGAATTCGGCCGGCTTCTTGCTACCTCATCTGGAGGACGGCTACGCCTTGCTCGACGTCGGATGCGGACCGGGAACAATCACCATGGACCTGGCCGAGATAGTGGCCCCCGGCCCCGTCGTCGGCATCGACCGTTCGAACGAGGTGATCGGGCGCGCCCGCGAGGCGGCCGAGGCGCGGGCATTGTCGAACCTCTCGTTCGAGGTCGGCGACGTCTACAACCTCGACTTCGAAGACTCTTCGTTCGATGTCGTCTACGCGCATCAAGTGCTCCAGCACCTCAGCGATCCCGGCCGGGCCCTCAAAGAGATGCGACGGGTCCTTCGAGTCGGAGGATGGCTGGCGATTCGCGACGCGGACTACGGAGAGTTCACGTGGTCGCCACCGAACGGGACACTCGATCGATGGATGGAGCTCTATCACCAAATCACGCGCCAGAACGACGCCGAAGCCGACGCCGGGCGGTACCTCACCGGCTGGGTGGAGGCCGCCGGGTACACGTCACTGGAGCCCTCGACGTCCGAGTGGACCTACGAGACCGTCGAAGAGCGCGAATGGTGGGCCGACCTGTGGGCCGACCGAGTCCTGTACAGCGAGTTCGCCCGACAGGGTCTCGAATACGGTCTGACCACGAGTGAAGAGCTCAGTGAGATCAGCGACGCTTTTCGCGCCTGGTCCGACAGCGCCGAAGGGATCTTCGTCGTGGTGCACGAAGAGGTCTTGGCCCGCAAATAGTCGCGGAGTAGCGCTCGACTATTTGACGGCGAAGTGCGGATTGAAGATCAGACCGATGACGTGCCCGCTCGGGTTCTGGACCGAGGCCACGATGATGCCGTCGCCCACGTCCTGGGGCGCTTCGAGTAGCACCGCGCCGTTCGCTTCGGCGTCCGTCACGGCCAGGGCCACGTCGTCGACGCCCCAGTACGTGGTCGGGCTCGCTCCGGTCTCGTCCGTGGGCACGAGGCCCAGTTCGAAACCCGCCACCTCGAAGCCGACGTAGAACGGTTCATCGAAGTACGGATCGATGCCGAGATAACTGGCCCACCACGCCTTGGAGCCAGCGAGGTCGGTCGTGGGGTAGATGACGGTGCGAAGGCCGCGCAGTTGAGTTGACATGCCGTCAACGTAGCAAAACGCCGTGACGTCAACACTCGTCGTGGCGACTCCATTCGAGCGCGCGCGCCGACGCCGTCGCCAGACTCGTCAGCCTCGTTGAGGCTGGATCAACTTGGGCATGAGGTCGCCACCCTGGGCCAGTTTGAGCAGGCTCTCGAAGCCGGACGCGACGGCGAGCATGGTCGCCTCATTGCCGGGACGACCGACGATGGAGAGTCCGACCGGCAGTCCATCGACGACCCCCATCGGCACCGTGGCGATCGGCCAACCGGCGATCGCCGGGGCCTGGGTGATCTGCGACCAATGGGCGCTCCCGCTACCGCCCCCCACGAGGTCGTTCTTCCAGGCCGGGCTGTAGCACGGCGCGATGTAGCAGTCGACCTCGCTCAGGGCGGGCGTCAGACACTGGTCCACCGCCCAGTCGAGGTTCCGGGCTCGCGCTTCGGCGTACTTCTCTCCGGCCCGACCGCCGGACGCCAGTGACTGATCGAAGAACTCGTGACCGAAGAACGGAAGTTCGACGTCCCGGTGCGCATTTTCGAACTCAATGCACTCCGCCAGCGTCAACGGTCCGTCACCGCCTCGGCGTGACAAGAACGCGGACAGGTCGTCGAACATTTCGCACAACAACACGGTTAACTCGTCGGCGTCGACCGAAGCGTCGGCTTGGGCAACCGTCACCTCGGAGGTTGCGATCCCGGCATCGCGGGCGGTCTGGACGACGTCGAGGAACAGCCGATCCGTCGCCGGATGACCGGTCGTGAGATTCACGGCGACGGCGATCCGTACGTCGGCCAGACCGCGCTCGACGCGATTGGCGACGTGATCCAGCCCGGTGAGGATCTCGTAGAGGGCGGCCACGTCACGCACCGTCCGGGCCATGGGTCCGGCGCTGTCCTGACTTGACGAAATGGGTACGATCCCTTCGCCCGGCACGGTCCCCACGGCCGGTTTGATCCCGACGACGCCGTTGAGCGACGCGGGACAGGTGATCGAGCCGTCGGTCTCCGTGCCGATCGCCAACGGGGCCAACCGGGCGGCGAGTGCCGCACCGGATCCGGACGAGGAGCCGCCGGCACAGCGGTCCAGTCGGTAGGGATTGGCGGTGAGTCCTCCGACGGCCGACCACCCGCTCGTAGAAAACGGCGATCGCATGTTGGCCCACTGCGAGAGATTCGTAGCCCCGAGAATCACCAGTCCGGCCTCTCGTACTCTCGTGATCAGCGCGGCGTCGTGGGGGACCGGTCGACCTATCAGCGCGGTCGATCCGGCGCTGCCGGGTAGCCCCACCACTTCGATGTTGTCCTTCACGAGGATGGGGACGCCGTGCAAAGGACCGCGCAGCGACCCGTGTGATCGCTCGTCGTCGAGGCGCTGAGCGTTTTCCAGGGCGTCCGGCGCGAGGGCGAGCACGCTGCGAAGTTCGGTCTCGGTACCGGGCGCGTCGATTGCGGTGATGCGTTCTAAGAGCGCGGCCACGATCTCCACGGACGTCGTCTCACCGGTCCCGAGGGCGCCGGCGAGTTCCATCGCCGAGGACTCACACAGTGCACTACTCGATAACGTCATTTGGCCCCCTCAACGAGGCCGACGCTAACACCGCCGTTCTTGAATCGCTCCGTCGCCACCGGCCACCTTCGGCCGCCACCGGCCGCTAGATTCGTCGGATGGTCAAATTGGAATCCAAGACATCCCAGGAGCTGGCGTCGTGGATGCCGAGCCAGAAAGAGCAGTACATCAACGAGCGGATCAAGGCCGGCGAGAGTTCGGACGTGGCGCGTCGGATGTCCGACTCTCAATTCGCGGAGCTCTTCCCCGGCGGACGTCTCGCTGACGGTCAGCACGTGATGAACGTCATCGACGACGAGGTCGTCGTCGGCACATTGTGGATGGGTCGTCCCTTCTCGGGCGAGGGCGATACCTGGTACATCTTCGACATCGAAATCGCAAAGGACTTTCGGGGTCGTGGCCTGGGTCGCGCGGCGATGGAGGCCGCGGAGGAGTGGACTCGAGAGCACGGTGGAACGCGCGTGGCCCTCAACGTCTTCGGACCGAACCTCACGGCGCGATCGCTCTACGACTCAATGGGCTACGAAGTCCTGGCGACCTCGATGTTCAAGGACCTCAAGTAGCGGCGCACGGACTCGGAGGCGTCTCGATGATGGGTTCAGCTCTTCTCGTAGAACGTGATCGATGACTTCAACACGTCGTCCCAAGGTGTCGGTACGAGTTCGAAGATACTTCGGGTCTCGGAGTCATCGATGACGAAGGGGACCTCGAACTGGTACAGCGTGGTCGGTAACTCACGGATGTCGGTATTGAACAGGCCGAGCACGCGCAGGGCGATCTTCGGCACCTTCGTGATCTTGACTTTCGTGGCGCCCACCACGCCGGCGATATCGTTGACGGCTTGACGAACGGAACGCGGGGGATTGGCCGGCGCGTGCCATGCGCGACCCCAGGAACGGTCGTCCTGCGCGCAGGTGATGAGCGTGCGCGCGACGTCCGCCGTGTAGTTCCAGCTATGAGGGGCATCGGGATTGCCGATCACCTGACAGCTCTTGCCGGCCAAGATGCGCGGGATGAGCATGCCGAGGACGCTCTGTGAGCGCGGACCGATGAAGTCCGAAGCACGCACTTCGGTGGCTCGGATGCGACCGTCGTCGTTCGCACGCCGGGCGTCACGCCACATCGTGGCGCGCACCTGCGCCTTCTCGTAGTCGGCGCTGAGGGGATCGTGCGGCGTCATCGGACCGGTCGGGCGCCCGTAGGCGTAGAGGTTGTTCAGGGTGACCAGATTCGATCCGTTCGCCTCGGCGGCCGCGAGGATGGCGTTCGCGATGGGCGGCCAGTCGGTCGGCCAGCGATGGTAGGCCGGGTTCGCGCAGTTGAAGATGGCGTCGGTGTTCTTCGCGTTTCGGGCCACGGTCTCCGCGTCGGACGCGTCGCCCGCCACTCGTTCGACCAGCGGGTGATCGGGTCCGGTGCCGTGACGCGAGAGAATCCGTACTCCGTGCCCCTGTGCGGCGAGATCTTCAGCAACGACCGTACCGATCGCTCCGGCGCCGACGATTAAATAGGTACCCACGATTCCTCCGCAGTGCAGAGAGCACTGCTCTCCCAACCAGTGTGGCACACCGGACGGCGAATTGCAAGAGCACTGCTCTCGAATTTCGTGCACCGGGCCTACCGACCTGTGATACTGGTCGTATGACTGAGGTTAGAACGACCAGGGCCGAGGCCCGACTCCTCCAGGTCGGGCGGATCAAGTCGACCTCTCGACGTCTCCTGGCCGAGAAAGGTGCGCCGGGCCTGTCGTTGCGCGAGGTCGCTCGCGAGATGGGCGTCGTTTCCTCGGCCCTCTACCGGTACTTTCCGACCAGGGACGACCTCTTAACCGCCCTAATCGTCGACGCCTACAACGATCTCGGTGCCTTCACCGAGCGTGCGGCCGCTCGCGCGGCCGGCGACGACCCGCGACGCCAGCTGCACGCGGCCGCCGCGGCCATCCGCAAATGGGCGAGGTCCAATCCCCACGAGTACGCCTTGCTCTACGGTTCGCCTGTTCCGGGCTACCAAGCGCCGCAGTTCACGGTCGAGCCGGCCGCGCGGGTGGCCATGGTGCTGGTGGGGGTGATCACCGACGCCTGGCGCCAGGCCAACGCTGCAGGCGGCGGAACGGACGATTCGTCAGAGCTGAAAGGAGTGCTCGAGTCGCGCACGATGGACGAGGTCATGCCCGGTCTGGCGGAGTCGTTACGCGTTCTCTCCTTGATGGTCTGGGCGCAGATCTTTGGCTGCATCAGTTTCGAGCTCTTCGGTCACTACAAGGGAACGGTGCGCAACGCCACTCGATTCTTCGAGATCGTCGTGGACGAGGCGGCGGACCTGGTGCTGCCGCCCGACGGACCAAGCGATCGAGGAACGTAATGCAGCTGGTCTACCCTCTCACCACCGAGCGCCTGATCATACGCGCTCTCACACCCGACGACGTGGAACGCCATCACGCGCTCTTCTCCGACCTCGACGTGGTGCGTTACCTCTACTTCGGGCCGTTCGACCGCCCGGCGGCGCAAGAACACCTCGCGCGACGCAGCATGGTGGACCTGCCGGCCGAAGGCGGGTGGATCAACTTCGGCGTCGAAGTGAAGGGCGAAGGCGTCCTCATCGGTGAGTTGGCGATGGGCTACATCAGCGCGACCCACGCGCACTACGAAGTGGGCTACGTGTTCGACCCGGCCTACACCGGACACGGCTACGCCACCGAGGGCACGGCGATGATCATCGAGTTGGCGTTCTCGGGGCTCGGTGCGCATCGCGTGAGTGCCCGCCTGGACGCCCGCAACGACCCCTCGGCCCGCGTGCTCGAGCGATTGGGTATGCGACGAGAGGGCCACTTCCTTGAGAACGAGTACGTCAAGGAGGAGTGGACCGACGAACTGGTCTACGCCGTGCTCGCCCCCGAGTGGCGACAGCTTCGTGGGCCGGCCCAGGAGATTCACTTTCGGTAGCAGTCGACGGCGAGTACCTACGCGCTGATGTTGCGATTCGGTCGGAACCACTTGTACTCGATGTTCTTGGCGATCTGTTGCGCGAGGAGGTCGCTCAGTTCGCGCGCCACCAGCCACAGCGCGAGGTCGAGTCCGCTCGTGACCCCACCGCTCGTGACCAGGTCGCCGTCGTCCACCACGCGGTCGGGGACGACCTTGACGCCCAACTCGGCGAGCTCTTCGAGCGCCGTGTGATGCGTGTTGGCGCGCCGCCCGGTAATGACCCCGGCGTGGGCCCACAACATGGTTCCGGTACACACGCCGGCGATCACCGTCGCGCTCTTGGCGGCTTCGACGAGGAGCGGTGCCAACTCGCCGTGCTGGTACTCGGCCCACGCGCCCTGTTTGGAGCGCGCGTTCCAGCCACCGCCCGACACGATGACGATGTCCGCCTCACCGGGCGTGAAGGTCCCGTCGGTGGCGAAGGTGAGACCGTGGGCGCCGCAGATCGTCTGTTGGCCGGTGTGGGCAACCAGACGTACCGAGAAGTCGATGCTCAGGTACTCCGCTCGACGCAGAATCTCGTACGGGCCGAGGGCGTCCAACTCGTCCAGTCCGTCGTAGACGACGATGTCGGCGCGCATGACCTGAGTGTAGAAGAGGGCCCTACGATCTTTGAGTATGACGCGCGACGACAAAAGTCCCTGATTCCATCGTCAAGATCGCCGGTGCGGACATTGTAAGAATTCATTAAAGCTGACCGTTGTAACGCCTCGGCGACTCTCAAGACTGCTTCTTATGGAGAGTCGGGGCCCGCGGTCACTTAGAGTTCGAATAATGGGTCTTCGACTGCGTTGGTTGGGTCACCTCGCAATGTCGCACCAACCGTGACGCTTATTGTTGTCGCCTTCGCCGCCGGGCTGATCGCCGGCATCTCGCCCTGCATCTTGCCGGTCCTCCCCATCGTGTTCGTGGCCGGGGCGGCCGCGCCCGACGCGGCCGCGAATCCCAAGGGTTCGTGGCGTCGCTCGGTGGCGATCGTGCTCGGTCTGGTCTTGAGTTTCAGCCTCCTGGTACTCGCGGGTTCCGAGATCCTCTCCGGGCTGCACCTTCCCCAGAGCACGTTGATGTGGACGGGGATCGTGCTCTTGGGCCTCGTCGGGCTCGGCTTCGTCGTTCCCGTTCTCGGCGAGTGGCTCGAGCGTCCCTTCGCGCGATTGGTCGGGCGCCAACCGAGCAGTTCGAGTGGCGGTTTCGTCATCGGGTTGGCCTTGGGCCTGGTGTTCGTGCCGTGCGCCGGGCCGGTGCTGGCGGCGATCACCGTGCTCGGCGCCACACGCGACGTGCACTTTCGAGACCGTCTTGGTCACGCTCGCCTTCGCCATCGGCGCGGTGGTGCCGTTGCTCTTCATCGCCCTCGCCGGGGGTGGGCTGGTCCATCGGGTGCGTGCTGTTCGCACGCGCGCCCCCATGATCCGACAGATCGGCGGCGTAGTGTTGCTCTTGATGGCGATCGGTATCGCCACCAACACCTTTGACTTCTTGCAAAAGGACGTGCCCGGCTACACCAGCGTGCTGCAGAAGAAAATTGAGGGGTCAACGAGCATTCGCAAGCAACTCAACGCCTTGAAGGGCACGTCGGCGTCGAACAGCGTGTCCGGTTCGCTGATCTCGTGTCCCTCGGCCTCGCCCGGCCTGGTGACCTGCGGACTCGCCCCGAACTTCACCAACGTCACCACCTGGCTTAACACGCCCCAGGACCAGCCGCTCACCCTGAAGGCGCTTCGGGGCAAGGTCGTCCTGGTGGACTTCTGGACCTACTCGTGCATCAACTGTCAACGATCGTTGCCGCACGTCGAGGCGTGGTACAAGCGCTACGCCCCGTACGGCCTCGAGATCGTCGGCGTGCACACGCCGGAGTTCGCGTTCGAGCACGTGGTGAGCAACGTGAAGGCCCAGGCCCAGACGCTGGGCGTCAAGTACCCGATCGCCGTGGACAACAACTACGGAACCTGGAACGCCTATAGCAACGAGTACTGGCCGGCCGAGTATCTCATCGACGCCAAAGGCGTCGTTCGCCACGTGGACTTCGGCGAGGGGAACTACTCGCTGACTGAGACTCTTATCCGCCAGCTCCTCGTGGCGGCGCACCCGGGACTGAAGCTCCCGCCACCGACGTCGGTGCCGAATCTGACGCCGTTCGTCGAGACCAGTCCCGAGTCCTACATCGGTTACAAGTACGGACTGACCTACATGGACTCCGACGTCCAACCGCCCGAGAACGTCGCGGCCGAGTACCACTTCCCGAAGTTCCTCTCGTCGGACACGTGGGCGCTCTCGGGCGTGTGGAACGAACACGCCGAAGAGGCGACGTCGGTGAAGGACTCCAAACTGGAGATCAACTACATGGCCCAGTACGTCTACCTCGTCATAGGGGGAACGGGAACCGTGACCGACTACGCGGGCAACGGCACGGCGCCCACCACGATTCACGTCAGCGGCGTCCCTCGGCTCTACACGCTCTTTCACGGTCCGGCGTCGACCAACGGCACGATGGTCCTGAAGTTCACGCCGGGGGTTCAGGCCTTCGACTTCACCTTTGGTTGACCCGCTCGGCCCCGCGCGGCGACCGATGACGCCGAGAGAGGGACTTGTACACTGCGAATAACCGGCTGATTAGGGCGAAATGATTCGTCCTCGGTCGTAATGAAGGGACTCCGATGGTTGGCATTGTGTTAGCAGTTGTGGCGGGGATCGTGGTGCTGCTCGTCTTGGCGGCGATTCTGAAGGCCGTTCGAATCGTCCAGCAGGGGTTCGTCGGCGTCATCACCCGCTTCGGCGAGTTCAAGGACATCAAGAATCCCGGCCTGACCTTCATCATTCCCTTCATCGAGGTCATGAAGATCGTCGACGTCCGCGAGACCCCGCGCACCGGGGACCGCCAACAGGTCATCACGCGCGACAACGTGGCGGTGATCGTCAACGCGACCATCTTCAGCCAGGTGGTGGACGTGCGACTGGCGCTCTTCACCAACTCGGACTACCTCGTCAGCGTCGACAACCTGGCGCGCACGTCGGTGCGGGCCGTCTTCGGCAGCATCACCCTGGACGAGGCGTTCTCCCAGCGCGAGCGCATCGGCACCATGCTCCAGACCCAGATGGAAGAGGCCACGGACAAGTGGGGCGTGCGCATCAACCGGGTCGAGGTCCTCGAGATCACGCCGCCCGAACAGATCCTCCAGGCGATGGCCCTGCAGAAGCAGGCCGACCAAGAGAAGCGCGCCCGGATTCTGGAGTCCGAAGGTCAGCAGCAGTCCGCGGTGAACGTCGCCGACGGTCAGCGCCAGGCGGCCATCAAAGAGGCCGAAGGTGCGCAGCAGTCCGACATCTTGCGAGCCCAGGGTCGACGCCAGGCCCTGATCCTGGAGGCCGAAGGACGCGCCCAGGCCATCGCGTCGGTGTACGCGGCGATCAAGGCGCAGGCGCCCGACCCGACGTTGGTGGCGATCTTGCAGCTCGACACGCTGTCGAAGTTCGCCGAGAGTCCCAACACCAAGCTGATCATCCCGGCCGAGAGCGCGGCGCTCCTGGGCGCCGCTCAGGCCTTGAAGAGTGTGATGGCCGACGTGCCGAGCACGCAGTCGTAAGTAGGTTCAGTCGGTGATGACCGCCTCACGGCGCCGTCACGTGAAGCTTTAGACCGGGTCGACCCAGAGCGTCGTGCCGTAGGCCTTCTTCACCACGATCGGTGTGCCGTCGGGAAGTTGCGCCGGCCAGTCGGTGACGGCCTTCCACGACTCCCCCTGAATCTTCACGCGTCCCGGATGCGTGGCGTCGCCCACCGGCATCTCCACGGTGCCCCGCATGTCGGTCATCGCGGTGTTGGTGGGCTGGGACATGTCGATCTCGAACCGGTGGTGATGAAACTTGCGCATCGCGAATGGTCGCAGCGTCACCAGCGAGACGGCCGATACCGCCAGCCAGGCGCCGGCCTGGAAGGTGAAGGGGAGGCCGGCCAACGCCAGGACGAAGGAGATCGCCGCGCCGAATCCGATGAAGACGGCGATGAAGGCGTTGGAGTGCAGTTCGAGCACGAACGAGAACCCGATGATCACGACCCAGAAGAGAATGGCAAGCATTAATCGCAGTATATGGCGGGTCAGAATTCCGGAACAGGGCATCGAGACGACGACGGTTCCCGTCCCGCTCGGTCAAAATTCGAACAATTTGCACGGAGAAATCGATGCCCGGTCTCGTTACTATGAAGCCATGGTGGACGTCTCTCCCTTCCTCTGGTTCGATGACAACGCGGAACAGGCGCTCGAGTTCTACGCCAGCGTCTTCGCGAACTCCGAGATCATCAACGTCACTCGGATGGACCCCTCGGCGGCGAATGGTGGTTTTGTCGTGGGGACGATTCGCCTCGAGAACTTGACGTTCTCCATTCTGAACGGCGGCCCGATGTTTTCGCTCAACGAGGCCTTCTCACTGATGGTGTCGTGTCGGGACCAGGCCGAGGTCGACTACTACTGGTCGGCGCTCGTCGACGGCGGCGAACCGAGCCAGTGCGGCTGGCTGAAGGATCGATTCGGACTCTCGTGGCAGATCATTCCCACGCTGCTCTCCGAACTCATGGGCGACCCCGACGCCGAGAAGGCCGGTCGCGTTCGAGACGCCATGATGACGATGAGCAAGATCGAGTGCGAGCAGTTGCAAGCCGCGTACGACGCGTAGGTCACCGGTTCGAAATGCGCTGACCGATTCGTCGTCGGAAGGAGGCACGAATGGTGAATGAGAACAGAGTCGAAATCATCGAGAGCCGCGAAGCCCAGGTCGCCGATATTCGAGTTCGCCGGGCCCTGCCGACCAAGGGACGGCGGACCGTCGGGGCGTGGTGTTTCGTGGATCACATGGGACCGCTGTCGCTCAGCCCGGATCGGTCGATCGACGTGGCGCCGCATCCGCACCTGGGACTCCAGACCGTGACCTGGCTCTTCAGCGGCGAGTTCCTGCACCGGGACAGCCTCGGCTCCGAGCAGCTCATTCGAGCCGGCCAATTGAATCTCATGACGTCGGGCCACGGCGTGGCGCACTCCGAGGAGAACCCCGGACTTCGTTCGGGTGAGATGCACGGCATGCAGCTGTGGGTCGCGCAACCTGCGGTGACCCGTGACGGCGCCGCCGCGTTCGAACATTTCGACGATCTGCCGAGGGCCGAGTCTGACGAATCTCACCGCGACGGTGCTGGTGGGCAGCTTCGACGGTGTCAGCTCTCGGGCCCGCCGAGACAGTGATCACGTCGGAGTCGAACTCGACTTTCACGGCGGTCCCGCCACCGTCGCGCTCGAGCCGACGAGCGAGTACGCCGTGATCGTGGCGAACGGTGCCGTCGTCGTCGACGACCGCGTCGTGCGGCCCGGGGCCCTGGCCTACCTCGGAGTGGGACGCGACGAGTGCCGATTCGATTCGCAAGGTCCGAGCCGGGCGATGTTGATCGGCGGCGTTCCCTTCGACGAACGACTGTTCATGTGGTGGAACTTCGTGGCGAGAACCCAAGAGGAGATCTCCGACGCGTGGCGAGCGTGGGCCACGGGTGACGAGCGATTCGGTCGGGTGGCCTCACCGTTCGCGCGCATCGAGATCGGTCCACCGCCCTGGATGTTGGCCCTGCACTGATCGACGTCGTCGGCGGTTCCTCAGAGAGCGATCAACTTTTTCGACAGAGATAGTTGGATTTACCCCGCCACTACCATGGACGTAGCCACTGCGTGGAGAGGTCCATGGTGCGAAAGCGCAACACCGAGAGTGAACGCCTTCGCGATCCTCCGCCAATGATCAAGCGCAGAGTTCCGTCGGGCCGCGGCGCGATGGAGCAACCGAACGTCACCCACGACGGCGACGCGCGACTGACGCCGCAGTTCTGGCTGGCCGTCGTGCTGGTCGGTGTGGCTACGGGCCTGTTCGGCGATCTCTTGATGTGGCTGCTCGCCGAGGTCGAGCGCGCCGGGTTCCACTATCACTCCGGCTACTTCCAGAACGCGGTCGAGGCGGTGAGTTCGAGTCGACGAATCGTGGTCCTCATGATCGGCAGCGTCATCGGGGCGGTCTCGTGGTACCTGATCAGGCGCTATCTCCAGCGTGAGAACTCCGATATCGACGACGCCATCTGGAACGGCGACGGCGAACTCTCGCTTCGTCGGAGCTTTCTCACGTCGATCGTCTCCGAGGTGGTGATCGGACTCGGGGCGTCAATCGGACGAGAGGCCGCGCCCAAGTTGATGGGTGGCGCGTCGGGCAGCGTGGTCGCCCACTGGTTCAATTTGAGCCCGCCGCAGAAGCGCCTACTGGTCGCCTGCGGCGGCGGCGCCGGTCTGGCCTGCGTGTACAACGTGCCGCTCGGCGGCGCGATCTTCACGGCCGAGGTCCTCTACGGGAGCTTCGCGTTGCCGGTCGTTATGCCCGCGCTCGCGACGTCGCTCATCGCCACGATGGTGGCCTGGCTGTATCTCCCGACCGGTGCCACGTTCGCCGACATCCCGAGCTACCGCTTCAGCGGATCGCTGATGGTCTGGTCGCTGTTGGCCGGGGTCATCATCGGTCTCCTCGCGGTCTTCTACGTTCGCCTGATCGGATGGGCCTCGCACTTCCGCGCGAAGGGACCGCACATCTTGTGGGTGATGCCGGTCGCCTTCGCGATCCTGGGCGTCATCGGAATCTGGTACCCGCAGCTGTTCGGCAACGGCAAGGACATGGCCCACCAAGCGCTCCTCGGCGTCGGCGGCATCGGACTTTTTTTCGCGCTCTTCGCGCTGAAGCCACTGGTCACCGCGATGATGCTCGGGAGCGGGGCGGCCGGCGGGCGTCTTCACGCCGTTTCTCGCGACCGGCGCGCTCTTCGGCGCCTTCTTCGGCGCGCTGTGGATCCACCTGTGGCCCGGCACGCCCGTCGGGGCGTTCGCGCTCGTCGGGCGCGGCCGCCATGATCGGGGCCGTCGATGCAGGCGCCGCTGGCCGGGCTGGTGATCGTCTTCGAGCTGACGCACAGTGGCTTCTCGCTGGCGATCCCGATGATGGCCGCCACGGTGATCGCGACGTTCCTCGTTCGCCAGATCGACGGTTACAGCATCTACTCGGCGCGACTGCCGCGCCGTGACGTCGCGTCGCGTGCGTCCCTGGAAGGGACGTGAGACCGGGCTCTCGGACGTCGTCGCGTCGTCGCATGAAAGACTGGTGACGTGTACGTACCCCCGAAGCACGCCATCAGCGAAGAGGCCGCGTGGGCCATCGTGCGCGAAGCCGGCGCCGGCATGCTCGTCGTCGCCACGCCCGACGGCCTCCAGAGCGTCTTCGTCCCGGTGGTCGTCAGTGACGATCGACGAACGATCCTCTCGCACGTCGCCAAAGCCAATTCGTGGTGGCGTTCACTGAGTGACGGAGACGAGGTGCTCGGGCTCTTCCTCGTGGCCAGCGCCTACGTGTCGCCGTCGAACTACCCGAGTCGCTTCGAGAACCCCGGCGTCGTGCCGACCTGGAACTACGTCGCGGCCGAAGTCCGAGGGCGTCTGCGCGTGCACGACGACCCCGAATGGCTCCAGCGACAGGTGCGAGTACTCACCAGTCAGTTCGAGGCTGGACGAACCCCCGAGTGGCGCGTCGAGGACGCACCGCGCGAGTACGTCGATCGCCAAGTGCGGGCCATCGTCGGCATAGAGATCGACGTCGTGGCGATCCAGGGCAAGGCCAAGCTCTCACAGAACCGGCCCGAGGTGGACCACGACGCGGTGCGCGACAACCTGGCCCAGGGCACCCCGGCCGAACGCAACGTCGCCGCGCGCATGACCGATGACGCGTGAGTCGACCCTGACCATCCGCCTCTGCGGCCTCGACGACTGGGAGGACCTGCGCGCGATTCGCCTCGAGGCGCTCGGTGATACCCCCGACGCCTACGGCTCGACCTACGAAGAGTCGGTGCGCTGGTCCGACGCGCAGTGGAAGAACTCCGCCTCCACTCGCCTGTACTACCTGGCCGATCGGGACGGCGCCGTGGTCGGCATGGTCTCGGGGGGCTTCAACGACGCCTACCCGGGGACCCGCTGGCTCTACGGCATGTACGTCACGCCGAGCGAACGGGGAAGTGGGACGGCGGAACTGTTGGTGCGGGCCATCGGCGAGCTGGGCCAAGGTCCACGGCGTCAATGAGATCTACCTGCACGTGACGACCTCGGTGCCGCGAGCCCGCGCCTTCTACGAGAAGGTCGGCTTTCGCCCGACCGGCGAGAGTTTCCAGATGGACCGCGACCACTCGCTTGACGCTGGTCACCATGGTGAAGCGACTTGACTGAGGAACTGCGCGTCGTGCGCGTCGCCGGCCGACCAGCTCCACGAACTTCGTCGCCGGGTACTGCGCGACGACGACCCCGCGATCTACCACCCGGATCCGCGCGACCCCGAGGACACTTCGATTCACTACGGCGGGTTCCTCGGCCCTCGTCTGGTCGTGAGCGCGTCGTTCTTTCCCTCGGCGCCCCCGATGAACACCTCGCTGGTCACGTATCAGCTGCGCTACATGGCGACCGACTTCGACGTGCAGGGGCGCGGCTACGGCGCGCGCGTGCTGGCCGTCGCCGAAGAGGATCTTCGCGCGCACGGCGTCGAGCAACTCTGGGCCAACGGACGCGACACGCGCGCTCGGCTTCTACGAATCGGTGGGCTGGCAGCGCGTCGAAGGATCGGAACACCTCAGTCCAAAGAGACGATGTTGCCCCACACGGTGATCTTCAAACGACTCCCCAACGACCAGGTGGCACCGTAGTCGGAGGCGTCGTTCACTAGGGTTTGAAGCATGCGAAGGACACTCTGCGCGGTCGTGGTCGTGGTCGTGCTGGTTGCCGATCGGGGGACTGGCCTACTTCCGCTTTCACAAGAACACCCCGACGACGCCGCCGACGTCCACCACGACGACCACGACCACGCCCGCACTACCCGACCGCGCCCTTGACCGGCCTGCCCGATCCCTCGGGACTCTCGTTGAAGCGACCGGCGCTTGACGGTCAAGATCGAGAACACGCCCCAGGCGCTGCCCCAGTGGGGCATCGACCAGGCCGACGTCGTCTACGAAGAGATCGTGAACGGCGGCATCACCCGTTTGGCGGCCATCTTCAACTCGCACGCCCCCGCCAAGGTCGGACCGGTCCGCTCGGTGCGACCGACCGACACGCAGGTCGTGTGGCCGCTCGGGGGCATCTTCGCCTACTCCGGCGGCGCCCCCTACGCGGTGGCCAGCATCTCGACGGCGCCGGTGAAGCTCATCGACGAATCGAGCGCCGGGACCGCGATGTTCCGCGACCCCAACCTCTACGCGCCGCACAATCTCTTCGCCGTCGCGCCCGCAGCTCTTCGCCTTCGGGGGTACCCCGGTGCCGCCGCCGCCGCTCTTCTCGTACCGGCCCGAGACCCAGAAGGCGGGCGGCCTGGCGGTCGTGAGCTTCGTCGTGCCCTTCCCGAGCATGTACCCGGTGACCTGGACCTGGGACACGGCGACGACGTCGTGGGACCGGACGCTCTTCGGCATGGCCGACGTGACCGGGACCGGGCGTTCGCGAGTCACCCAAGAACGTGATCGTCATGTGGGTGAACTACGTGAACGGCATCGGCACCGAGGCCTCCTACGCCGAACCTGCAGGGATCGGGGACCGCGGCGTTCTTCGTCGACGGCAAAGAGACCATGGGCACCTGGTCGCGCGGACCCTCCAAGGCCGACGTCATCCAGTACAAGACGGCGAACGGCAAGACCGCGCTGCTGACGCCCGGTCAGACCTGGGTCGAACTCCTGAACGTCGGCGCGACGCTCTCGGTCACGCGGTAACGACCGCCTCGAGTCGTCCAGCGTGGCCTCCATGGCCGCGCGATTTCGTTCGGGAAAGCCCAGGGCGATGATCACGAAGGCCCACGGTCGGTCGTAGTTGAACGACTCGGTGACCATCGTGCCACCGTCGACCGCTTCCAGGTCGTAGCGCCACACGAACAGCGCGAAGTGGTGCCAGGCGATGCGACGGTTCTCCTCGAACTCGACGACGCGGTTGCGCGTCACGTAGCCCAGCCCCATCTTCATGTGCATCGAAAAGGTCGAGCCGAGCGCCAGTCGTTCGGGGGCGTGCTTCACCGAGGCGACCGATCCGGAGCCGTCGAGGAGGACGTGTTGGCGCGGATCGGCGAGGAGATCGAAGATCCGCGACGGCGGTCGCGTGGATCAGTCGCGAGACCGGGATCGAGCGAGACGACGACATCGCGCTCAGCGTATGGTGGAGAGTTGACACGGCGATCGGAATGACGAATGAACTACAACGAAGTCCTCGATCGACACGCCCGACGGACGGACCCTCGAAGTGGCGACCCTCGGGGAGCCGTCCGGTCACACGGTCCTCTTCCATCACGGCACGCCCGGTTCGGCGAACCTGGTGAAGATGCTCGCGCCGCTGGCCGAGGACGGCAGCCTCTTCGTGGTCACGACCTCGCGCGCGGGCTACGGCAAGTCGTCGCGACTCGAGGGTCGCGACGTCGCGTCGGTCGTGCGCGACGCCCGCACGGCGTTGGACTCGCTCGGGCGCAGCGACTACGTCGTCGTCGGTTGGTCCGGCGGCGGACCCGCACGCCCTGGCCTGCGCCGCGCTCGACGCGCCGCGATGTCTGGCGGCGTGGTCGCTCGCCGGTGTCGTGCCGACGAACCTGGACTTCGACTGGACCGAAGGGATGGGACCGGAGAACGTCGAAGAGTTCGCGCTGGCCCAAGCGGGCGGTCCGGAGTACGAGGCCGTACATGGCGACGGACGGCGACGCGTTCGGCCGCCGCGACGACGGACAACGTCGTCGAACTCTTCGGCGGACTGCTCTCGGAGCCGGACCAGGCGGTCTTCGAGCCCGAGGCGCGCGCGCGAGGACTTCGTCGCCTCGCTGCGCCAGGGCTTCGAGTTCGGATGGCGGGGTTACTTCGATGACGACCAGGCGATGATGAAGGAGTGGGGATTCGACCCCACGACGATCACCGTGCCGGTCGCCGTCTGGTTCGGCGACCACGACCTCATGGTGCCGCGCACGCACGGCGAGTGGCTGTCGACGAACCTGCCCACGGCGAGTACGCACTTCTTCGCCGGCGACGGTCACGTGTCACTCTTCGTCAATCACCTCGACGAACTGTCGGCCGACATTCACAAGACGTATGCGTAGCGCGACCGTGACCGGTCTCGTTGCACCGGTGGATTCGTGCGCATAGGGAACCTCTACGGCGCGGACGCCACGTTCCTCGGCGTGCCCGCGGCCGACCCGGACGTGGCGTCGCAGTGGTCAGCTCGGGCGCGGCGATCATCGGCGCGCCGTTCGACGGCGGGACCTCGCATCGACCGGGGTGTCGCTTCGGTCCCCAGGCGATGCGCGTCACCGACTATCTGCCCCACGACGGGATGCGCCCGAGCCTGGCGCTCGGGCGTCGACGCGCTGATCGAGCTCGCGCGTCGTCGACCTCGGGGACGTGGAGATGCCCTCGGGCGACACCGAGAAGTCGCTGCGTCGCCTCGAGGAGCGAGTGACCGCGGTCGCCGCGGGCCGGCGTCATCCCGATCGTGCTCGGGGGCGATCACACGATCGCCCTGCCCGACGTGACCGGCGTCGCCCGACACGTCGGTTGGGGACGGGTCTCGGTCATCCACTTCGACGCCCACGCCGACACCGGCGATTCGCAGATGGGATCGCTCTACGGTCACGGCACTCCCATGCGTCGGCTGATCGAGTCGGGCGCCTGCCGCGGCGATCGCTTCTTGCAGATCGGACTGCGCGGCTACTGGCCCGAACCGGCGACGCTGGACTGGATGGCCGAGCAGGGGATGCGCTCATTCGAGATGAGCGAGATCGTGGCGCGCGGTCTCGACGACGTGCTGGACGAGGCGATCGTCGATCGCCATGGACGACTGCGACGCGGTCTTTCTCTCGGTCGACGTCGACGTGGTCGATCCCGGTTCGGCCCCGGGCACCGGCACGCCCGAACCGGGCGGGCTCACCAGTCGTCAACTGCTCGACGCCGTGCGCCGCATCGCGATGGAGACGCCGATCGGCGGCGTGGACGTCGTCGAGGTCTCGCCGCCCTACGACCACGCCGAGATCACGGCCTACCTGGGCAACCGCGATCGTCCTCGAGGCGCTGGGCGGCATCGCCTGGCGTCGAAAGTCCCTGCGCGGCGACGCGACGCGCCACCCCGAGCGATCCGTTGCTGCGGCGCTAGTCGCGCATCGACTCGAGGATCTGGTCCACCAGTTCGTCGGTGGTGTTGGGGTGCAGGAACGCCAGACGACCGACCGTCTCGCCCTCCCACTTGGTGGGCGTGACGAAGGCGATCTGATCGCGCAGGAGTTGATGGCTCCATCGGTGTAGTCCTCGGCGGTCCAGCCCTTTCGTCGAAAGAGGACGATCGACAGGCTGATCGGTCGGACCATCTCGACGTAGTCGAGCCCCTCGATCTTCTTTTCGCGTGCGGTGCGCGATGTCGACGGCGCACTGCACGGCGCTCTCGTAGGCCGCGGTGCCGTTGGTGACCAGCGAGAACCAGAAGGGGAGTCCCCGGGCCCGACGCGACAGGTGGATCGCGAAGTCCGAGGGGTTCCACTCGTAGTGCTCGTCGTCGCTCGAGTGCAGGATGTCGAGGTAGCCGGCCTGTTGGGCCAGGACCTTGCGCGCGACCGTCGGGTTGCGGTAGATCAGCGCGCAGCAGTCGAGGGGACCGAAGAGCCACTTGTGCGGGTCGACGATGAAGCTGTCGGCGTGGCGAAGCCCGGCGAGCAGGTGTCGCTCGCTCGGTGAGAACAGCGCGGCGCCGCCGTAGGCGCCGTCGACGTGGAACCACAGGTCGTGTTCGCGCGCGTAGCTGCCGAGGCCCTCGAGGTCGTCGACGATGCCGGCGTTCGTCGTTCCCGACGTCGCCACCACGCCGATCACGCTGTCGGGGTTCGGGTCGTTCGCCATCGCCGTCTTCGAAGGCGGCCCGGGTGAAGCGGTGGTCGTCGGTCGTCACGATGAGGGGCTCGACGCCGAGCACGTGCAGCGCCTTGCCGACGCTCGAGTGGGCGTCGGAGGAGATGGCGTAGCGCACCTCGTGACCGGCCAGGTGCGGGCGCTTGGCCCGCCCGACGTCGCGCCCGACCGTCAGGCTCGACAGGTTGCCCAACGAACCGCCGGAGACGAAGGCGCCGCCCGAGCCTTCGGGCATGCCGGCTAACTCGGCGAGGTACGCGAGCGCCAGGTTCTCGGCGCGCACCACGCCGCTCGACTCGAGCCAGCTGGTGCCGTTGAGACCGGAACAGGCGACGACCATGTCGAAGAGCAGCGAGTTCTTGGTCGGGGCGTTGGGGATGAAGGCGAGGAAGCCGGGCGAGTCGATGGAGACGACCGACGGCGCCAGGTCGTTCTTGAAGAACTCGAGGATCTCGTCGGCGTCGTGACCCTCTGCGCGGATGAAGCCCTTCATGTCGCCCGGGGGTGTCGCGTTCAGGCTGCCGTAGTCAAGGGGCACCGGGTCCATCGAAAGGCGGTCCCGGCAGTAGTCGAAAACTTCGTCCGCCAGCGTGGCGTCGTACTCAAACATCGGGTGCCCCATTGCACGGCCTTTCGAAATTGATCCCCGTATATCGTACGACCTCAAACGACCTTCGCCGACTCGCACGCGGTGAGCCCTGGGGACCGTCGAACTAACCTCGCGTGATGGCAACGCTGCGCATCGGTTATCTCGGACCCGAGGGCTCGTTCTCGCACGAGGCCGTCTCCACCATGGAGAACGTCGACGCCGGTCGCGTGCGATTCGCTGGCCGACCTTCTCGCGTCGGTCGCCGATTCCACCCTCGACCAGGGGCTGGTACCGCTCGAGAACGCGATCGAAGGGACGGTGTCGGCCACGATCGACGGTCTGGTCTTCGACCACGATCTGGTGATCGTACGAGAGATCGTCATCCCGATTCGACTCCACCTGCTCGCGCGACCCGGCGTCGCCACTCGAGGACCTGACCAGCGTGCGCAGTTACGTGCACGCGCTGGCCCAGTGTCGGAGCTACCTGCACACCCTCGACGTCGACGTCGACACAGACCACGTCGACGTCCCAGGCGGCGCGCGAGGTCGCCGAATCGACCGAACCGTGGGCCGCCGTCGCCTCGACGCTGGCCGGCCAACTCTTCGGACTCGTAGCACTGGCCACCGACATCGAAGATCATCCCGACAACGCCACCCGGTTCGTCGTCGTCGGGCGTGAGCGCGTCGCGGCTGCCGACGGGACACGACCGCACGACCATCGTGTGCTTCCAAGACGCCGACCGGCCCGGATCGCTCTACGCCATCCTCGGTCGCTTCGCCGCGCGCGACATCAACCTCACGAAGCTGGAGAGTCGTCCGACGAAACGGGGGCTGGGCGACTACTGCTTCGTGATCGAGTTCGAGGGCCACGTCGCCGACGACGTCGTCGCCGACTGCCTGGCGGACCTCCAGGCGCACCTGGCGCGCGTGAAGTTCCTCGGCTCCTATCCGGTCACCGGTGACGACGCCACCGATCGACGCGAAGAGGTCGTCGAGGCGCGCCGTTCGGCCGACGAGTGGATCAAGGAGATTCGTTCTCGCATCACGTCTGAATCGACGGCAGAAACGAAGGCTCAGGACGTGGTGAGTCGCTCCAGGCGTCTGGGCGATGGCCTGGGACGCCGCGCCGGCGCCCAGGTGCTGGTCGATGACGTCGAGCAGCTGTTGGAGGTCGAGCGGCTTGGAGAGGTACTCGTTGACACCGGCGTTTCGGAATCGTCGCCGCTGCCAGGTCGTCGCGTCGGCCGAGAGTACGACCACGGGAATGTCGATGGTTCGCGAATCGCCCTGGAGCCGCTCCAGCACTTCGAAGCCGTGGATGTCGGTCAGGTGCACGTCGAGCAGGATCAGGTCCGGGCGGTACTGCTGGGCCAGTTCGACACCCACGACCGCCCAGCAGCGACGTGATCAGGTTGATGTTCGGTCGTTGCATGAGGAGGCGCTCGACCAGCTGCACGTTGGCC
This sequence comes from uncultured Acidimicrobiaceae bacterium, assembly GCA_963703105.1. Taxonomy (GTDB): domain Bacteria; phylum Actinomycetota; class Acidimicrobiia; order Acidimicrobiales; family RAAP-2; genus RAAP-2. Next base: position 1,878,878 of record OY969792.1, read on the forward strand.
ACGTCGTCTTCGATGTAGAGCACGGTCGACTTCGCGGAGTTGGCGGCGCCTGAGCGCCAGCGGCGGCTCGCTGCCGGTGCCGAGCGACTTGCGGACACTCGGCGATCGGGAGTTCGATCCAGAACGTCGAACCCCGGCCGACCTCGCTGTCGACCCCGAGGGTGCCGCCGATCGCTTCGATCGAGGCCCTTGGAGAGCGCCAGTCCCAGACCGGTCCCTTCGATACCGGAGGTCTCGGCGTCCAGTCGGTCGAAGGGCGTGAAGAGGCGTTCGCGCAGATCAGAACTGATGCCGGGGCCGGTGTCGGTCACCGAGAGTCGGACCTTGCTGCGCTCGCGGCTCGCACGCGATCGTCACCGCGCCGTTCGGACGGTTGTACTTGATCGCGTTGGACAAGAGGTTCAGCAGAACCTGCTTCAGACGCTGTTGGTCGCCGAGCACGTGGAAGTCGTAGTCGGCCCGCGAGGAGATCGTGATGCCGAGATCGTTGGCCTGGGGCGTCACGAGTCTCGATGCACTCGCTCTCGAGGTCCTTCAGCACGATGGGCTCGATCATGACGGTGATGTGGCCCGACTCGATGCGCGAGATGTCGAGGACCTCGTTGATGAGCTCCAGCAGGTACTTGCCGGAGTTGTGGATGTAGCCGACCATCTCGAGTTCGTCGGGCGAGGTCAACTCCATCTCCAGGATCTGGGCGAAGCCGAGGACCGAGTTGAGCGGCGTTCGCAGTTCGTGGCTCATGCGCGACATGAACTCGCTCTTGGCGGCGTTGGCCCGTTCGGCCGCTTCCTTCGCCTCCTTCAGCACCGCCTCGGCGGCGACGGTCTCGGTCACGTCGCGCGAGACCAGCACGGCACGGGTTGCCCGACTCGTCGCGGATTAGTCGTCCGCGCGTTTCGATGTTCAACATGTCGCCGTCGACGTGGAGGGCTCGGAAGCGGTAACTGGTAAGCGAGCCGTCCTCACCGTTGAAGAGCCGGCGCAGTTCGGAGGCGACGTGATCACGGTCTTCGGGCAGGACGATGGTGAGTGAGTTCTTCCCCCGCCGCTCTTCCGAGGAGACCCCGTAGATGCGATCGGTGCCGGGGCTGACGTCGAGGACGGTGAATCGTTCGTCGACCGTGATGATCGAGTCGACGACCGCGTCGAGGATGGCGGCGCTTCGTCTCGAGGGTGCCGGCCAGGTTCGATCTGGGCCTCGACCTGGCTCGTGATGTCGCGCCCGGCGGAGAAGACCAAGCCGTGTCGACCTTGACAGCTCCACTCGATCCATCGATACGTGCCGTCTCGACGGCGCTGGCGATTGCGGAACTCCACCAGGGTGGCGTCGGGGGCGGCGACCAAACGCTCGAACTCACGCACGAGTGGACGCGACGTCGTCGGGATGGATCAGATCGATGAAGGGACCACTCTGCAGGTCTTCGAGCGACCAGCCCATGTGCTCGGGCCACGCCGAGTTGACGATCTGCCACGTGCCGTCGCTGCTCAGGATGGACATCAGGTCGGTCGAGTTCCAGAAGAACTCGCCGAGGACTGACGCGTCGTAGCTCTCCCTCGTCATGTCCTGACGCTCCGTTCGGTAAGCATATGTATGAGGCCACTTCACGGCGCAGGTCGACCACTCTGAAAACGTGCGACGCCCCGTCAACGTTACTGTCGTTGGAGATTTTTTAGTTCAGAATTGACTGTGAATAGGCGCACGAGTGACGATGAGATGTCGTCACGTCGGAAAAAGGTTGGGTCTTTGACGTCGCGTTGCGAAATGTTGTGACCAATGGCCCGCGTGAGCGCGCGACTACATCAAATATCAACTATGGACCGGCACGCGACTCAGTGAGTCGAGGTAGTAGCGAATCTGAATGGCGACCGCCGCGCCCTCGCCGACCGCCGACGCAATCTGTTTGGTGGACCCCGAACGCACGTCGCCGGCGGCGAAGATGCCGTCCACGCTCGTGCGGAACATCGTGATCGGTCACGATGAAGCCGCGTTCGTCGACGTCCAACGAGTTCTCGAGGAAGCTCGTATTGGGATCGAGCCCGATGAAGATGAAGGCCGCCGGCCGTCTCGTGCTTCGCTTCGGAGCCGTTGCAGGTGACGGTGATCGACTCGAGCTTGCCGGACTCGTTGGCGTTGAAGGACTTCACCGACGTGTCGAGGAGCACCGACATCTTGGGATGGTTCAGGACCTTGTCCTGCAGGAGTTTGTTCGCCGTCAAGTTCGACATGCCCTGGACGACGGTGACGTGATCGGCGAACTGCGTGAGGAACAGTCCCTCCTCCAGACCACTGTTCCCGCCGCCGACGACGGTGAGATCCTTTGCGCCGCGATAGAACGGTCCGTCGCAGGTCGCGCAGAAGTGGATGCCGGCACCGATGAGATCGGCCTCGCCGTCGGCGTCGGTGCGTCGGTAGGTCGATCCACTGGCCACGAGCACGGCCGGCGCGAGGACGAAATCGCCCGTCGAGAGGTCGACGCGCATCATCGGGCCGTCGCGTTCGATGCGCGTGGCGGCCACGGCCTGGAGTATCTCGACGCCGTAGCGCTGCGCCTGTTGGGTCATGCGCTCGGCCAGTTCGGCGCCGCCGACGCCGTCGGGGAACCCGGGGTAGTTGTCGAAGCGTTCGGTGACGCCGGCCTGCCCGCCGGGCGCCGACTTCTCCACGATCAACACCTTGGCGTTCTCGCGCGCGCCGTAGATCGACGTCGTGAGTCCCGTCGGTCCGCCGCCCACGATGACGAGGTCGTACTCCTTCATCGCCGCCACGCGGGAGAGTCCGATGCGGTCGGCCAGCTCGTCGTTCGACGGTTCGGCGAGGAATCCGCCGTCGGGAAAGACGATGGTCGGAATGATCCGCTTCCCGTCGTTGCGCGCTTCGACCTCGGCCGTGCGTTCCGGGAACTCTTCGAGGTCGATCCACTCGTAGGAGATGCGGTGCGAGGCGAGGAACTGCTTGGCGCGGCGACAGTCCGGGCACCAACTCGCGCCGTAGACGGTGATGGGGGCGTCGGAGGACATGTCGGACCTTTCAGTCGTCGGAGCGGAATTCGCGATAGAGGTTGACGAGACCTTCGACCACGTCACTCGGCAGGTCCTCGGGACCGACGCGACCGCTGGCGGCGATGGTCGCGCGCATCTGATCGAGGTAGGCGGTGCAGGCGTCGCAACCGGCCAGGTGCTTTTCGAGCCGGCGTCGCTGCTCGACGCGAAAGGGTGCCGTCGAGATAGTCAGACACCAGTTCGACGGCGTCGCGACATACCAGAGGTGACGGCAGTAACTTCATATCTTCGACCCTTCACGGCCTCTTCGACGATCTCTCGAACCCGAGCCCGACCGCGGTGCAGTATCACTCGCACGTTCGCCTCGCTCAGTCCGAGCAGTGTGGCCACCTCCTGCGTAGATAGTCCTTCGACGTCGCGAAGCGTTACGACGGCCTGTTGGGGTTCGCCCAACGCGTCGATCGCAGCGCGAACCGCTTGGAGTAAGGCCGCGTTGTCGAGTCGGGCGTCGATCGCGTCAGTGAATGGGACCGGCGGGTCACTCCAGAAGCCGCCCTCGTCGAAGCGGTGCGCCGCCACGCTGGGACCGGACTCGTTCGGGTCGACCGGGATCGAACGGTGTTCTCGGACGCCGGAGGTTCGGGCCCGGTTGGCGCAGATCCGCAGCAACCAGGTTTTAAAGGAACTGCGGCCTTCGAACTTCTCGATTCCCTTGAGGACGGCAATCCAGGTGTCCTGGGCCACGTCTTCGGCGCTGGCGGCACTGGCCACGTAGTAACGCGCCACTTTCACCAACGTGGCGTGATAACGCCGCACCAGTTCGGTGAAGGACGACTCGTTGCCCCCGAGCAGACTCTCCAAGAGCTCGGCGTCGTCCACGAGGCAAGAGTACCCGTCGTCGATTCACCGTGTAACGCGATTCCAGTCCGGCGGACTGTTCATGTGGCAGCTCTGCCACCGACAAGGAGAAACCATGAAAACTCATCGCTTAACTCGTACGCTCGGCGCGGGGGCGCTCATCCTCGTGACCGGATTCCTCGCAACGAACTCATTCGCCGGCGCGACGTCGGCCAGAGACCAGGAGCCGTCGGGACACGCCGTCTTCGTCGAGTCCGACGCCCTGAACAACACCGTCCTCAGTTACACCCGTGGTACCGATGGATCCATTTCATACGTCGCGACGTATTCGACCGGCGGCGCGGGCGCCGCGGCCATCACGTCGAAGGCCGACCCGTTGGCCAGTCAGGGCGGACTCACGCTCGTCGACCACGGTCGCGAACTGATCGCTACGAATCCCGGCAGCAACACGGTGTCGCTCTTCGCGGTCTTCGGTCCCTACCTTCGACTCATCCAGCAGGTCCCGAGCGGCGGATTCTTCCCAGTCTCGATCGCGTCGCACGACAACCTTGTCGCGGTGTTGAACGCCGGTGGCGCGGGATCCGTCAGTGAGTACCAACTGCAGTGGGGCCGTCTCGTCGCCCTCAACGGCGAGACTCGTAGCCTCGGTCTCTCGAACACGACGCCGCCGTACTTCTTGGCCGGCGCCGGTCAGGTCGGCTACAGCCCGAACGGCCAGTTCCTCATCGCGACGACCAAGACCTCGGCCAATACCTACGAGGTCTTCTCGGTCGGCAATGACGGCGATCTGTCCACCAACGCGACGATCACCGCCGCCGCGAACGCCAATCCGTTCTCCTTCACGTTCGACTCGCAGGGTCGTGTCGTGGCGACCGAAGCAGGTACGAGCTCGGTGAGCACGTACGCGATCGGCAGCGGCGGCGCGCTGACGTTGGTGGGAAGCGTGAGTGACGGCCAGGCCGCGCTGTGCTGGATCTCCACCGCGCAGGGCTACTTCTTCGGTTCGAACGCGGGCAGTGGCAACGTCAGCTCCTTCGGCGAGACGGCCGGCGGTGTGCCGACGCTGTTGAACGCCACGGCCGCGATCACCCACCCCGGGACCACGGACTCGGCGGCGTCACCCGACGGCGCGTTCCTTTACGTCGAAAGCGGTGGCAGCGGCGCGCTCGACGCCTTCGCGGTCAACGCCAACGGTACGTTGACCCAGATCGAGACGCTCTGGAACCTGCCCCAGCCGTACGAAGGCATCGCGGTCAGCTAGAAAACCTTAATTCGACGACAATGTCCCGGCCGATGAGCCGGGGCATTGTCGCGTGCCGGGCTGAAGTCGAAGTGGAAGAATCGATACATCGCACTCACCGTCCCCACTGATGCAGCACTTGAGAGAGCACTCACGTCGCTCTCCAAGGCCGAGGGCGTGTCGCGCGAGGAGATAGTTCGGCGTGCGGTGCTCGATCGATACGAACGCTCCAGTCGCGTGGAGCGGGTCAATCGTTCGACTCGACGAATGGTCGAGCGATGGAGCGAACTGTTGAGTCGACTCGGTTCAGAATGACCCGGCAATGTCTGTGCTTGAGTCTTGGAGCTTGAGCGAGAACCAGACCGAGTTTTCGCGGTTTGGCAATTGCGGGACATGGCGGAGGGAGTGGGATTTGAACCCACGGTGGGCAAGCCCACGCCGGTTTTCAAGACCGGTACATTCGTCCGCTCTGTCATCCCTCCGGGGACGACCTTACTGGACGGCTACTTCTTCTTATGAAGGCGGTGTCGCGCCGCCACGTCGAGGACCGCTTTGCGGAGACGAACCGACTGCGGCGTGACCTCCACGGCTTCGTCGTCGGCGATGAACTCGAGCGCCTGCTCCAGCGAGAAGATGGTGGGTGGAGCGATTCGTTCGGTGTTGTCGCTGCCCGACGCGCGCATGTTGGTCAGCTTCTTCTCTTTGGTGGGGTTCACGTTCATCTCGTCCGAGCGTGAGTTCTCGCCCACGATCATCCCCTCGTAGACCTCGACGCCCGGTCCCACGAAGAGCACGCCGCGCTGTTCGAGGTCGAGCAACGCGTTGCCCGTCGTGTCACCGCGTCGATCGGCGACCAGCACGCCGTTCTGGCGCAGTCGGATGTCGCCGAACCAGGGGGCGTAGCCGTCGATAGTTCGAGTGCATGATGCCGGCGCCGCGGGTCTCGGTCATGAACTCGGTGCGGATCCCCACCAGCCCGCGCGCGGGGATGCGCCACTCGAGGCGCACCCAACCGGTGCCGTGATTGACCATGTCGGTCATCGTGCCCTTGCGCGTGGCGAGCAGCGTGGTCACGTTGCCCACGAACTCCTCGGGCACGTCGATGGTGACGTGTTCGACCGGTTCGTGCAGCTTGCCGTCGACGATGCGCGTCACGACCTGGGGCTTGCCAACGGTGAGTTCGAAGCCTTCGCGGCGCATGGTCTCGATGAGCACGGCCAGCTGCAGCTCGCCGCGCCCCTGGACCTCCCAGGCGTCGGGTCGCTCGGTGTTGAGCACGCGCAGCGCGACGTTGCCAACGAGTTCGCGGTCCAGTCGGTCTTTCACCATTCGTGCGGTGAGCAGCTTGCCCTCGGTGCCGGCCAGGGGAGAGGTGTTGATGCCGATCGTCATCGAGAGGCTCGGCTCGTCCACGTGCAGAGGCTCGAGCGCGATGGGGTTCTCCGGGTCGGCCAGGGTCTCGCCGATGGTGATGTCCTCAAAGCCGGCGACCGCGACGATGTCGCCGGGTCCGGCGCTCTGGGCGGGGATCCGCTCGAGGGCTTCGGTGATGAAGAGCTCGGTGATCTTGGCGTGTTCGATGGTGCCGTCGATACGACACCACGCCACGCGCTGTCCGCGCTCGAGGTTCCCGTTGATGACCCGACAGAGCGCCAGACGTCCGAGGTACGGGGAGGCGTCGAGGTTGCAGACCAGCGCCTGGAGTCCGTGGCCCTCTTCGTACTCCGGCGCCGGGACGTAGTCGGCGATGGTCTGGAAGAGCGGCGTGAGGTCGCCCGAGGTGTCGTTCACGTCGAGTCGAGGCCCAGCCCTGGCGCGCGCTGGCGTAGAGGATGGGGAAGGAGATCTGGTGTTCGTCGGCGTCGAGGTCCAGGAAGAGGTTCTCCACCTCTTCGACGACCTCTTTGATACGCGCGTCGGGGCGGTCGACCTTGTTGATGACGAGCACGACCGGCAGGCGCTTCTCGAGGGTCTTGCGCAGGACGAAGCGCGTCTGGGGGAGCGGGCCCTCGGCGGCGTCGACCAACAAGATGACCGCGTCGACCATCGCCAGTCCGCGCTCGACCTCGCCGCCGAAGTCGGCGTGACCAGGCGTGTCGATGATGTTGATGGTGAGGTCGTTCCACTTGACCGCGGTGTTCTTGGCCAGGATGGTGATGCCCTTTTCGCGCTCGAGGTCGCCGGAGTCCATGACCCGGTCGGTCAGCTCCTCGTGGGCCGTGAAGGACCCGGTTTGACGGAGCATTTTGTCCACCAGCGTGGTTTTTCCGTGGTCCACGTGGGCGATAATCGCGATATTTCTAAGGGAAGTTCTCATGGGCATGGCCCATCCAGCTACTCGGGCGCCCTTGGATCAGATACCTACGCCGCTAGTGAGCGTGCTCTGACGTCGCTGCGCCACGGCGGTGCGCACCAGATCACGCGCGCCACTTCGTAGGTCGGTCATCGTGCCGTCCACCGAGAGACAGACGCCGGCGTCGGGCCACACGCCGATATAGCGCACCGGCGCTATTCCCTCGCGGTCGGCCAGTGCTTCGATCGTGAGATCGGCGCGCAGTCCGGGTCCCGCGCTCTTGCCCGGCGAGCCGCTGCGCACGCGGACGACCGTTCGCGTCGCCTCGTCGGGTAACGATCAGGTCCCGTCGAGCGCGCAGCGTCGTGCGCGCCGAGGCGACGTCGTAGTAGGCGTCGCTCGTCGCGACCGCCCAAGGGGTCTCGAGCCACGCAGAGATCTCCTGGAGCTGCGTCGCCCAGTTCACGGCTTCGGCGGTGACCAGGCCGATGACCGGATGAGGCGCCGAGGCCAGCCAGTGCGAGAGCGAGCCGCTTCTCGAATAGCCCGACGCGGCGCGCAACATCTGGTCGCCCAACTCGTCGCGCACGGCGTCGCGCACGGAGAGCGGTTGGGTCGCCAATCGGCGAAGCGACGCGTTGCCGAGTACCCGTCGAGCGGTGCTGGGCGACCACCGGAAGACGACCCGCTCCGTCCGGCGCGCTCCACACCCCAGGCGTCGAGTCGACGATGTCCCGGGACGGCGACGGCGCGAAAGCGCGAGCGACAGCGACGGCCCGGTGTTCGTCGGTCAGCTGCACCGGTTCGCTTGGTGCGGCGGCGACAAGTTCGTTGAGATCGATCTTGGTCAGTCGGCGATGCAACAGCGTCATCGAGTACTCCACTGGTTGCGCGACAGTCGCGAGTACGTCGTCGACACTTCGCGCCAGGAGTTCGTAGTCGACGTCGCGAATCCAGATCTCGCCGGTGGCGCTCGAGAACGTACACGTACGCAGCGGCATCACCGATGTCCGCAGCGTCTGCATGAGTGCGTGATAGCGCATCGATCGTTCGGCGCCCTCGCCGAGTGGGGAGGTGGTGACGTCGAAGAGGGCGATCGACGCCACGTCACTCGTCGAGGTGCCGATCATGAGGTCCACGACGTCGCGCAGCACGACGTTGCCGCCGGCGAGTCGTTGGATCGCGCGAACCGAACTGCGCGGCATCCAACGCGCGGGAATCTCGCCGAGCGCGCGCGTCAAGGTCACGAAGTGGGCGTCGAGGTCGGTCGCCAGTCGAGCGCGCTCGTCGTCATCGAGTGCGTCGAGCCGTTGGATCAGTTCGTGGTCGCCCACATCGCCGCGCCACGCCGCGACGGCGTCGTCGAAGGCGTGATCGATCGACATCCCGACGCTCAAGAGCCGCAACAGCTGGCCGATCAAGATGCCGCGAATCCGACCGGACGCCGACGCGGCCGAGGTCCGTGGTGTCGAAGGGCCGGTGCAGCGACGAGGTTCGAACGATGATCGGTTGCGTCGAGACGAGGCGCGCCGACGATCGTCGAAGATCCCGTCTTCCAGGAGCGAACGAAGTCCGCCGGCGCTGGCGATGTCGATCAGAGGTCGCTTCGACCGGTCGCCGCGCAACGCCTCCACCACACTCAGGGGAGAGGAATCGAGCAGCGTGGTCATGCATCAACTTTTGCGCGTCGGTGTGACACGTCGTAGCGTGACGACGTGTTCATCGCCGTCTTCTCTTTCTTCATTGCGGCGACGCTGGTGCTCGTCGTGTTGACGATGCGCTGGGCTATCCGGCGCGACCGCGAACGACGGCGCGGGCAGCCGACGGAGAAAAACCCGTAGCGTTACTTTCCCTGAAGTTCTTTCAGGGCGCGGTCGATGTCGGCGATGGCGCGTTCGATCACCGAGAGTCGGGCGGCGAGGGCCTCGTCGACCAATGTCTGAACCCGGTCGTCCACCCGGTCATCGACCCGGCGGTCGATCTGGTCGCGCAGGCGCGTAGTCCAGCGAGTCGACGAATGGCTGGGTCAGGTGCTTGAGCCGATTGCGCAGGTCCTGGACCTTCTCGCCGAAGGCGTCCGAGGTCTCGCTCGACTCCTTTGGCTCGTGGGGCTCATTCGGTTCGCTGGTGTCGGACGGTTCGGTGGTGTCGCTCATTGGCCCAGACTACGGCGCGGCCGGTGGGCAGTAGACGCCGGCGTTGAACTGCAGCGTGTTGAACTGTCCCGACCACGGCGGGTTGAGGAGCGTCGCCTCTTCTGAGGCCAGGGTGGAGGTCGGTGTGCAGCTGGCGCTGAAGGAGATGTAGCCGCGAATGTTCGAACCGGTCGCGCCGCCGATCGGTATCGGACCGCCGTTGCCGAAGGCGACGGCGACGAAGACCGGCATCGACTGGGTGACCAGGTTGTAGTTGCGATACTCGGACTGCGACGCGTAGACGCCGGCGTTGAGCGACGGGTCGACCGACGCGATGCCGTTGGCCCAGCCCTTCAACATCGCGCTCCAGTAGGTGGCGTATTTCGCGAGCGTGGCCGTTCGACGATCCGCCCGGCGCGTCGAGGCCCGAGTGGTTGTCGGGATAGCCCTCGGGGTCGAAGATGACCCAGTCCGGCTTCAGACCGACGCCGAGCGAGCGGTACTGATCGATCTGCGTGCGCCACCCAGGCGCCGGCGGCGAAGCCGTGGTTGTAGTAGTTCGTGGTCGTCTTGCGGCTCGGCCTTCAGCGGCCCACTGACCGTCCAGAACGAGAGCCAGGTGACGCGCTTGTGCGAGTTGTAGATGCTCTGACCCATCAAGAAAGTCGGGCGAGTTGGCCACGCTGGACGTCGACGTGAAGCCGACCCAGGGCGAGCTCTGCGTGCCGAGCCCGCCGGTCTCACTGACGATCGGCCAACCGTCGGTGATGGCCTGGGTCCACTTCGCCGAGGGAATGGCGTAGACGCCGACGCCCTGGGGCGGCGGAGAGTTCACGCCGGCGGCGTACAGCGTCAGCGTCGTGCCGACCTGGATGCCGGTGACGGCGTCGCCGACGGTTCGCGCGGCGCTGCCGCCGGTCGCCGACACGTCGGTGGCGGTCCAGGTCGGCTGAGCCCGGAGTGTTGGTGAACGAGAAGAGGTCGCCCCAGTTGGCGGCCTGACCGTCGATGGTGACTTGCGTGGGCGTGGCGCTCACGAAGATCGAGCCACTCAGCGGCGGCGCGCCGGCGGCGACGCTGGTCACGTTCGTGGCCGACCACACCGGTGCGCTCATCACGCTCGTGGTCAGCGCCGTGAAAGTGGTGGCGGTGGTCGGGGTCGAGGTGATCGGCGACGCGAACAGTTCGACGTTGCCGTTGCTCGAGAGCGCCGCGATGTCGACGCTCGAAGCGTCGTAGGCCATCGCCAGCGTGCCCGCGACCTTCGGGGCCAGGGTCAACGTGGATGACGTCGAGCACGGACCACGAGTTGAGCGTGGCGCCGTTATTGGTATAGACGAGCAGGTCGCCGACGTTCGACGTCGTCACGAATGTCGGCGACCGGCCCCGGGATGACGATCGGGTCGCTCGCCACGGCCACGCTCGAGGCGGGAAGGGTCGTCGTGGTGACCGGTTTGGTGGTGGTCGTCACCGGTTTGGTGGTGGTCGTCACCGGTTTGGTGGTGGTCGTCGTTCCGCCGGGCAGCGTCGTCGTGGTGACCGGTTTCGTGGTCGTCGTCACCGGTTTGGTGGTGGTCGTCACCGGTTTAGTCGTCGTCGTCGTGGGCGGTGGCGGCGGGGCCGTGACGGTGACGCTGCCGGGCGCCGCGGTCATGAAGGGTACCGGGTGTCCGCTCGACCAACCGAACTGCATTATCTCGATCGTGCTCTTCGTCGTGCGATACGCGACCGTCGCCGAGAGTCCGTTGACCAGAATGCTCGGCAGACCGTTGGCCGCCGTGGTCGCCGCTCAGGGCCGAGAGGTCGGTCGCGACGAACGGTCGCCACGCGCCCTGCGCGTGCAGGTGGCGCCAGAGCGGCGTGACCGGATCGTTCGGACTCAGCAGGATGACGTGCGTCCACGTCGTCGACGTAGAGCAGGTCAACGTTGCCGGCGGGATCGAAGAACGGGATCGGGTCGGCCGTGGGCGTGGGCAGGCTGTTCTTCGGGGTGGAGAAGTTGGTCCAGGACTTCGTGCCGGTGCTCGTCTCGGTGAGGATCGCGAGCTGTTCGTGATTCGTCCGGTAGGCCAACACGCCTTCGGTGGCGTCGCTGGCGGCGTGCGGCGCGCCGATCATCGTCGTGCGATCGATCGAACCTTCGAGCGACTGCGCGTTCCAGGGCAGCGGTCCGGTCCCGGAGTCGATGAACTGATAGAGGGGCAGTCCGGCCGGTGCCGGAGGACGTCGCGCCCCGCGACCCGGTGGCCGCGAGGGTGATGCTGGCGAGCACCACGATGGCTAAGAGCACTGCGCGTCGAAGTTTCACTCGTGTCCTCATGGGAATTAACCCAATTCGTCGTGCACTTCAATATGTTGAAGTCTAGGTGTGAGGCATTTTTCAACTCGTTCAACGACGCCCTGATCAGGCGTTGACGGTTACGTTCGTGTGACGATTGTCTTCGCCGTCGACGCCGCGCCCGGACCGTTCGCGTTGATCGCTCGCACGGTGACTCGATACGCTCTTGCCCTTCGCGAGATGTCCCACGCGTGATCGACGTGGTGCCTTTCGCCAACGCGGTCCACGTGCGTCCCGCCGTTGAGCGAGTACTGATACGACGTGATCGCGCTGCCGCCGTTACGACGGCGCGCGCACCACGATATCAAGCCGCCGACGAGCGACGAGAGCCTGGCGATCGTCGCACGACCGGGAACGTTGGTGGTGACCTTGGACCCGGCGGTGACCTGCACCGTCGCCGCGTCGATGGTCTGGGACTCGTAGTTCACGACGACGTCGATCGGACCCGGTTCGCTCCCCGAGACGGTGAACTGCGCGACGCCGTTGGCGTCGGTCGTCACGGTGTAACTCGCGCTGCCGTTGGTCGACTCACTGGAGCGGTCCCCGTCGATAAGGACCTGGCCGTCGCCGCGCACGTTGGTGGCGGTGACGTTGACCAGCGCGTTAGTGAGCGGGTCGTTGTTGGTGTTGTGCAACGTCGCGGTGACGGTGACCGGCACGTCCACCACGGCGCTGGACTTCGAGAGCGCGAACGAGCTCTTGGTGACGTCGAACTTCGGCGGGCACAGGCCGGCGAAGAATCCCGCGCCGTTGGGACTGCCCAGGCCCGAGGCCATGTCGTAGCCCGGGACCGGCGCTGTACTCGCCGACGTTGTAGAGGTCGTTGGAGCCGGTCGTGACGTCGACGAAGCCGGTCGAGGCCATCGCGTAGAGCGAGGGATTGATGAAGCCCAGTCGGCCCGTGCCGCAGGCCTGGGCCGCCACCGCGACGAGCGCAGCTCACCATCGGCGACGCCGATGGACGTTCCGCCCACGGAGTTCCAGCCGGCGGCGCAGTTCTGGTGGCAGACTCCCTGGCCGGAGCCGGTGAAGTACTGGATGAACCCGGTGTCGGGGTCGGCGTCGGCGGAGAGGTCGGGCACCATGCGCATCGTCGCGCCGGCGGGCGATGCCCGGCGCGACCTGCCACGACGGGCGCGACCAGAGGGTGGAAACGCCGCCGCCGCCCGCGCCGCGGGTTGCCGGACTTCACGGGCGTGTTCCACACGGTCTGACTCAGGGGGTTGATGTCGTTCACGGTGAGGCCGCCGACGCCGGTCACGTAGGGCTGGGAGGCCGGGTCGTCGACGGCGAGGTTGTTATTGGTGATGCCGTTGCAGTCCGAGGACCCGTCGTCTCCGGCCGCCGAGACGACGGTCTGACCCTGGGCCGCCATCTGCTCGAAGATCGGCTGTTCGGCCGACGGGTCGCCGCTGGGGTCGGCCTCACAGGTGCCCCACGACGTCGAGACGACCGTGGCGGTGTTGTCGTCGGCGATCTGTTGGTAGATGTCGATCGGACCGTTGCTGTTGTTCGGGCCCTGGTAGATCTCGATGGCCGCGCCGGGCGCCATGGCCGCGAGCTCTTCGACGTCGAGCGTCGGCTCGTCGTCGTAGGCGCCGGTCGGTCCGCCGTCGACGTTGACCGGCGTGACGGTGGGGTTGAGTCCGTAGCAGTTCAGGAAGGTCGCCAGGTCGCCCGGGTCGTAGCGCTCAGCTCGTAGACGCGCGATGGTCTGGCCCGAGCCGGTCGTCGTTGTTCGCCCACAGCGCGTCAGACCGTAGAGCTGCGCGAACTGGAAGGGCGTGTAGCCGCCGTTGGAGTTCGGTGTCGTCGACACCTCGCCGCCGTCGTCCGGACACGTCGTGGGAAGCGCGGTGTGGACTCGCGTGCGAATGCACCAGGTTGCGTCGAGGGCTGCACCACCGAGGAGAGTCCCCGCGACGCCGGCGATGTCGTGGGCGATCGGCGGCGGGCACCGTTCCCTTGGCTCGCCAGTTGCGCGCCGAGCGCACCGTTGGCGTCACGCAGCGTCTCGACGCGGCGCGTCGGAAGGCGCGCGCGATCTGCGTCGTCGTACCGCGCACGTGCAACACGAGTCGGCCCTCGCTGAGCGCGCCGGCGCGCAGCCCGAAGCCGCGGAAGTAGCTGCGCACCGCGTCGACGCTCGACGCGGACGCGCCGTAACGACTGCGCGAACTGGGCGGTCGTGAGGTAGTGATGAAAGTTCGGGCGAGGCGGTATTGGAGAGGCTGGCGATGTAGCTGGTGAGGGCCGTCGGAGCTGCGCGGCGCGAGCGTCACGTCGAAGGTGGTCGTGATCGCGTGGTGGACGACGGTGTCGCTCGCCGGAATGGGTGCCGAGCCGGCGACGACGACGCGCGCTTCGGAGGCGAGCGCGCCGGTCGTGGGAAGCGCGAGGCCGACGAGCGCGACGCCGGCGGCCAGGACGGGCCAGCGCGCGAAGTGGATGTGCGCGGCGCATGGCCTCAGCCTAGGAAAGCTGCGACACCCCCGAGGTGGCACCGGGCAATGTTGTGGAAGAAGTTAGACGATTCTTACGACCGATTGTTCGTTACGGCGTCGTAACGACGTGAGAGGTCGGCGCACTCGAGGCAGACCCTTTCGGGGATGACGCCGCGGCGCATCAGCCATCCAAAGACCGTGCAGCCCAGGCAGTAGCCCGACGAACCCTTCGAGCGACGCCGCCGCGATGAGGGGAAGGAGGATCCAGCGCGCGTCGCCCCACCCGGCCGTGAGCCAGACGATCGTCGCGGCGCCGCGTGAAGGCCAGACCCATGGCCTGCGCGAATCGCTTCGGCGGTCCGGGAACGGACTTTTGCCACCTCGTCAGCCGCGGGGCGGCCACGCGCACGGCGAACTGGCCGAGCGGCGAGATCTTCGGTCCGGCCGCGACGCGCGCCACGAATCCGTAGGTCAGGGGGATCAGGAGCCACGCGGTGTTGGTCGCCAGCGCGACGACGGACATGGTCACGACGCCGAGGGCGACGGTTCGCGCGGCCGCGTCGTTGACCGGGTTGGGGAAGGAGAAGAACCACTTCATCCCACAAATCTTATTGATGAGGTCGCCAATCCGTTCTACGCCGCGATCGCCAGTCGAATGGTGGTGACGACGCCGACCACGATGATGACGACGCGCACCACGTTCGGCGAGAGTCGCAGGATCAACAGGGCCCCCAGCCACCCGCCGACCAGCGTGCCGATCAAGAACATGTACACGGCGTCGACGATGAGGTGACCGCGCAAGACGAAGATCAACGCCGCCAGGGCGTTGATGATCAACGAGAGCACGCTGCGCAGGCCCTGGAGTTCTTGGATCTCGAAGGGCAGGCTGAGGGCCATCACGGCCAGCAGGAGGATCCCCATGCCGGCGCCGAAGTAGCCGCCGTAGATCGCCACCACGAAGACCCCGATGTACAGTCCCCACCGACGAGCGCGGTGCGCGTGGTCGACGTGGGCCAAACGGTTGGTGATGAGCGGCGCCAGCGCGAACAACAAGCGTGCCCGAACCGATGAGCCAGGGCACCACCAGCGCGAAGAGGTGCGGGGACCCGAGCAGGAGGAGCGCACAGCCCGTGGCGGTGCCGAGCAGACACGACGGCACGAGTGAACGAATGAGGTCGCGATGACCGCGCAGTTGGAAACGAAATCCCCGTATGCCCCCGAGGTAGCTCGGCACGACGCCGACCGTCGTGGTGACGTTCGCGGTCAACGCCGTGCGCGCCGGTCGCGAACAAGCGTCGGGAATGTGACAAAGGTCCCACCGCCGGCGACGCCGTTGGCGATACCGGCACCGATTCCGGCCAGTAAGTAAACGGTGAGACGCCACCCCAATGGAATGGTGGCGTCAATCATGTCACGTAGCCTACGTAAAGTGAAATCTTTGCGAACTCGGCGTCGTAATACCAGAGGTTCCGTGTCCGGGTCATCTACCGTTAGCGACGTGTATCTCTTGAGCGGTGAGTTGATCGTCCCGAAAGATGCACCGATTGACCTCATTCGCGCGGCCGGTGGCATCATGCGGCGCTTCGTTCCCGGCGGTCGCGTCGAAGTCGCGTGCATCTATCGCGAGGCTCGCGGAGACTGGACCTTTCCCAAGGGCAAGATCGACGAAGGCGAGACCTTCGAGCAGGGCGCGCTGCGCGAAGTCTTCGAAGAGACCGGCATGTCGTGTCAGGTCATTCGCTTCGCCGGCACCACGAACTACACGCACCGCAAGGGAAAGCCGAAGATCGTGGCCTACTACCTCATGGCGGCGAACGACGGTGAGTTCGTGCCGAACGAAGAGGTGGACGAACTGGTGTGGGTGGCCCTGGAGAACGTGCGCGAGGTCCTCACGTGGGACCGCGACCGTGAACTGTTGGACGAAGTCATGAAGTTCCCGGAGCTTCGAGTCCGAGCCTCCTAGCGAACACGTTCCAGGAACAGCCGCGTCGACTCGTGTTGCGGGTTCGAGAAGATCTGATCGGGCGTTCCTTTCTCCACTAAGACCCCGCCGTCGAGATAGACGACCTGTTGGGCGACGTCGCGGGCGAAGTTCATCTCGTGCGTGGCGATCAACATCGTCGTGCCCGTACGCGCGAGGTCGCGCAAGAGATCGAGCACCTCACCGACCAACGACGGGTCGAGCGCGCTGGTCACCTCGTCCAGCAAGAGCAGCGCCGGTCGCATGGCCAGTGAGCGGACGATCGCCACGCGTTGTTGTTGACCACCCGAGAGGCGGTCCGGGTACTCGTCGGCGCGACCCCGAAGGCCGATGCGTTCCAGGAGCGCCAGGGCCTCGTCCTGGACGTCACCACGTTTTCGTTTGAGCGCTCGAACCGGCCCGATGAGCACGTTCTCCAACACGGTCAGGTGCGGGAAGAGATTGAAGGATTGAAAGACCATGCCGGTGTGACGTCGAACCTGGTCAGGGTCGATGCGAAGGTCGGTGAGGGACTGTCCGAAGAGGGTGATGGTCCCGCCGTCGATCGTCTCCAGGAGATTGACGCATCGCAGCAAGGTCGATTTGCCCGAACCCGACGCCCCGATCAGACAGACGACTTCGTGGCGGTGAAGATTCAGGGTGATCCCTCGCAAGACCTCGTTGTCACCGAAGCGTTTGATGACGGCTTCCAGCTCCAGGATCACGTCGGTCACGTCGAGGCCAATCGTCGATTTCGGTCTCGCGCGATGAGACCGTCGGTGACGCGCGTCAGGGGGACGGTCATGGCCAGGAACAGCAGCGAGGCCACCACCAGTCCGCTGGAGTTGAACTGTGACTCTTGAAAGATGGTGCCGGCCTGGACGGCCTCGATGACGCCGAGGATCGAGAGCAGTGACGTGTCCTTCTGCAACGAGATGAAGTCGTTCAAGAGTGGGGGAACGACGGTGCGCACGGCTTGGGGAAGGATCACGCGCCGCATGGTGGTCGCGTTGGTGAGGCCGAGTGAACGCGCGGCCAGGATCTGGCCGTGCGGCACCGAGAAGATGCCGGCTCGAAAGACCTCGGCGACGTAGGCGCTGTAGGTGAGGATGAGCGCCACGCAGCTATAGACCGCCGGCGACTGATTGGAGATGAAGCCCAGTTGCAGGCCCGGCACCCCGTAACCGATGAGGAGGAAGACCAAGAGGACGGGGATCCCCCGAAAGATGTCCGAGTAGATCACCGCGAGGATGCGAAACGGCATCAGCACCGGTGACTTGGTCATGCGCGTCCAGGCCAGCGTCAGTCCGAAGGTGAGGATGAAGACCTCGGCGATAAGGAAGATCCGAATATTGATGAGTAGTCCTAGGCCGACCGAACTCAGTGAGTGAGCGTGGTTGCCGATCAGCGACTCCCACATGTCGTGCGGGTTGAAGAAGTCGCGGCGCACGATCGCTCCGCCCGGGGCTAGGTAGAACGCGAGGATGAGGCCACCGATGATCAGGACCGTGGAGACGGTGCTCGCCACGACGGCGCGACGGCCCAGGAGCAACTGCTTGCGGCGAGGTGCGAAGAATGAAGGCGTCTCCTCCGACTGCGTCACGTCGGTGTCGTCGACCACGAAGTGCTACGGCTCGATAACGGGCACGCTCGTGTAAATGCTGAGCCACTTGGTCTGCAAGGCGGCGAGCGTGCCATTCGATTTCATGGCCGCTATCGCCGCGTTCACGCAACCCACCAGTTTGTTGCCCTTTTGAAAGAGAAGGCCGTAGTGTTCTCCCACGCTGGGGAACTGGCCGACCTGCACCGCGATGTTCTGTTTCTTCGCGTTGATCACTTCGCCCGATCCCGACGACGCCATGTACTGACCGTCCGGGGTGTCGAGCACGATGGCGTCGATCTGATGGGTCTCCAACGCCGACGCCGCGTTGGCCAGCGAGTTGTACACTCGCGCGCTCTTGGTGGGCTTGATCACCTGATCGATGTAGGTGAGTCCCGTCGTGCCGATCTGATCGCCGTACTGATAGTTCTTGAGTTCGGCCGGAGTGTGATCCTTCACGATCTTGCTGCCCTTCAACGCGATGATGGACTGTTGGACGTCGTAGTAGCTGTTGGAGAACGTGACGACCTGGGCGCGGGCGCTGGTGTAGGAGATCTCGTTGATGTCGAAGTCGAAGTGCTTGGTGCCGGGCTCGAAGCTCGCGTTGAACGGTTCTTGGACCCACACGACGTTGGACTTCTTGACGCCGAGCTCGTTTGGCGATCGCGTAGGTGACGCCCGACTCGTAGCCTTTCCCGTTCGAGGGAGTGTTATTGACGAACCACGGCGTGTAGGCCGGGGTGCGGTGGCGACCGTGAGCTTGCCCTTGGTGTACTCCGATGCGCGTCGATCGAGGTCTTGCACGACGCGAGCGAAGGCAACGGCGCCGCGTTGGCGCTGACGCCCGCCGAGAGTGACACCGTGCCGATGGTGGCGAGGGTCACGAGTCCCGCCAGCGTGAATCGTAGGTTGCGCATTGGTCTCCCCTTTGGTGTTGCGACGTCGTGGTGGATTTCAGTGTAACGCTGGGTTTCGTCACGTTTCTGATGCCGGCGTCGACCATCGCCGCGCACGAGAAACAATTTTCCTTCGAGCACACGGCCTTTAGTAGGATGGCTTGGCTGGGAGAGGTGGGTGAGTTCGGTTTAAACCACATTCCTGCTAAGAATGCGGCCTGCGAAAGTGGGCCCGAGGGTTCAAATCCCTCCCTCTCCGCCATTACCACCGAGCGCAGTGCGCTCGGTGTTGTCGTCAACTGAGGAGACGTGGTGCGGTACTGGATCGAGACGCTCGGGTGCCCCAAGAATCACGTGGACTCCGACAAACTGGCGGGACTCCTGGAGTCCCAGGGCTACCGCGTGGCGACGTCGGCGGCCAAGGCCGACCTCGTGGTCGCCAATACCTGCGCCTTCATCGAAGCGGCCCGCGAGGAGTCGATCGAGACCGTCCTGGCCCTGGCCGACGTCAAGCGCGCTAGTGCTCGTCTGGTGGTCACGGGCTGCATGGCCGAGCGCTACGGCAACGAACTGGCCAGCGCGTTGCCCGAGGTGGACCTGGTCGCCGGATTCGGCGAGAGTCTGACCGCGACGCCGTCGACGCCGGTCGCCCTGCGCAGTCGACCGCTGCCGTCCTTCGACCTCTTGAACCTCCCGCGACCGAAGTCCGCGACGCCGTGGGCGTACGTGAAGATCGCCGAGGGGTGCGACCGGCGATGCGGATTCTGCGCCATCCCGTCGTTTCGCGGCGACCAGCGGAGTCGCTCCACCGAGGAGATCCTGGCCGAGGCGCGCGCCCTCGCCGAAGGCGGCGTGCGCGAGCTCGTCCTCATCGCCCAGGACCTCGCCAGTTGGGGACACGATCGGCGCCGCGCCGGACGCGGCGAACCGGTCGAGGTGCTCGACGAGGGGGGCACGCAACCACTAATCGAATTGACCCGGACGATTGAGTCGCGAGGTCGATCGCGTGCGACTGCTGTACCTGTATCCGTCGGGACTGACCGGCGGACTGATCGACGCGATATTCGAGAGCGGCGTGCCGTACTTCGACCTCTCGCTGCAACACGCCTCGCGGCCGTTACTGCGCGCGATGCGCCGCTGGGGCGACGCGACCCGATTCCTCGAGCGCATCGCCGCCATCCGCGCGAGCGACCCGGACGCGACGTTCCGATCGTCGTTCATCCTCGGCTATCCCGGCGAGACCGAGGACGACCAGCGCCGACTCCTCGAGTTCATCGAAGGGGCCCAGCTCGACTGGGCCGGATTCTTCACGTTCTCCTCCGAAGAGGGCACGCTGGCCAACACCCTGGGCGCCCAGGTCCCCCACGAGCTGGCCCTCGAGCGCCTGCGCGAGGTCAGTGAACTCCAGGACGACATCACCGCGCGCCGCCGTGACGCGCTGGTGGGTTCCCGACAACAACTCCTCATCGACGCCCCCGGCGTGGGGCGCAGCGTTCGCGAGTGTCCCGAGATTGATGGCATTGTGATGGTGGACCAGTCACTGACGGTGGGGGCGCTGGTCGAGTGCGAGATCGTGGCGAGCCACGGGACGGATCTGGAGGCGGTACCGGTATGACGAGCGAGCCCACCTACGGCGAGTCCGCTCTCCTCACGCCGGCCAACATGCTCACCGCCTCGCGCCTGCTCGTCGCGCCGGTCTTCATCTACCTCATCATCTTCGACCGAATCTCGTGGTGGACGGCGCTGGTGGGATTCCTCGCCGCGATGTCGGACTACTTCGACGGCATCGTCGCGCGCCGTCACGGCACGACGACCTCGGGCGCGTTCCTCGACCCGCTGGCCGACAAGGTCATCGTCCTGGGATCGCTCTACGCCCTGATCCTCGCGCGGCCCCACGGCCTCAAGGGCTTCATCATCCCGGCCGTCCTCATCACGTTGCGCGAGATCTGGATGAGCGTCTTTCGCGCTCGCGCGGCGCGGCGCGGCGTCTCGATCCCGGCGAGCAAGCTCGCGAAGTGGAAGACCTTCACCCAGGACTGGGCGATCGCCTTTTGCGTCATCCCGGTGACGGCGCGTCACACCTGGATCGGCGTCACGGTGATCTGGATCGCGGTCGTGCTGACGCTGTATACCGGCTGGCAGTACTACGCCGAGGGTAAGAAGGTCGGTCTGCGTGCGCGTTGAGATCGTCGCGGTGGGCACGGAGTTGTTGCTGGGACAGATCGCCGATACGAACTCGCAGTGGCTCGGTGAGCAACTCGCCGCCCACGGCATCGCCTCGCAGTTCCACCAGCACGTCGGCGACAATCACGAACGGATGCTCTTGGCCTTTCGCACCGCGCTGGCGCGCAGCGACGCGGTCATCGTGTGCGGAGGCCTCGGACCGACCCAGGACGACATCACGCGCGCCGCGTTGGCCGAAGTGATGAACGTGCCCCTCGAGCGGCACGAGGAGATCGTCGAGAAGATTCGCGCCATGTTCGCTTCTCGTGGGCGCGCGATGCCCGACAACAACCTTTTGCAGGCCGACGTGCCGCGCGGCGCGACGATCATCCCCCAGACGCGCGGCACGGCCCCGGGACTGATCTGCGCCGTCGGCCAGAAGGTCGTCTACGCCGTGCCGGGCGTGCCCTACGAGATGACCGACATGTTCGAACGAGCGATACTGCCCGACTTGGTGGCGCGCCAGGTGGCCACGGGCGCGACGTCGGTGATCACCAGTCGGGTCCTACGCACGTGGGGCGCGAGCGAATCGGCCCTCGCCGAAGCCGTGGCGCCGCGCTTCGACGAACTCATCGACGACGACCGCGTCACCATCGCGTTCCTGGCCTCGGGCATCGAAGGCATCAAAGTGCGCCTCACCGCCCGCGGCGACGACGCCGCCCACGCGACGTCGCTTTTAGTCCACGAAGAGGAACTCGTTCGAGCACTGATCATCGAACGACTCGGCGACATCATCTTCGGGGTCGACGATCAGACGATGGAAGACGTCGTCGCCGAACAACTGCTCGAGCGAGGTCTCACCCTGGCGGTCGCCGAATCGGTGACCGGCGGGCTCATCGCCTCACGACTGGTGGGCGTGGCGGGAGCCTCGAAGTGGTTTCGCGGAGGCGTCGTGAGTTACGCCTCCGAAGTGAAGTTCGACCTGCTGAAGGTGCCCGTTGGCCCGGTGGTGAGTGCCGAGGCCGCCGAAGCGATGGCCCGCGGCGTGCGCGAACTGCTCCACGCCGATGTCGGGTTGAGCGTCACCGGCGTGGCCGGTCCGGAAGAGCAAGACGGCCAACCCGCCGGCACGGTGTTCGTGGGACTCTCCATTGGCCAAACGTTGCAACACACCGCGCTGCGGCTGCCGGGGGACCGGCCGCGGGTGCGCGCCTACAGCGCCATAAGTGCCCTCGACGTGCTGCGCCGAGCGCTCATCGCCGGGACGTAGGAACACGCGTTCTCGTTTAATGTCGCTGTAAGTCCCGGGAGGTCCTCATGTCGTCATTGGAGATTCGTGTGGATCCGGCCGCCATGGGCTTCGATCCCGAGAGGCTCGAGCGCATCACGCCGCACTTCGACGCGTACGTCGAGGACCGACGCCTGCCCGGGTGGCTCGTAACGGTGGCGCGAGGCGGTGAACTGGTGTGGAGCGCGAAGGGCGGCTACCGCGACCGCGAGAAGAGCCTTGAGGTCACCGATGACACGATCTGGCGCATCTACTCGATGACCAAACCGATCACCTCGATCGCCGTGATGATGCTCTACGAAGAAGGTCGCTTCGATCTGAACGACGACGTCGGTCAGTGGATCGACGCGTTGAAGGAGCCCCGCGTCTGGGCCGGCGGCACCGCGGCCAAGCCGCAAACGGTGCCGGCGGTCGAACCGGTTCGCGTGCATCATCTGCTGAGCCAGACGAGCGGTCTGACTTACGGCTTCCACTACGCCCATCCGACCGACGAGATCTACCGCATCAAAGGGTACGACTTCGGTTTCGCACCCGGCGCCGACTTGGCGACGGCCGTCCACGACTGGGGCACGAGCCCCCTGGTCTTCCAACCGGGGAGTGGATGGAACTACTCGGTCTCGGTCGACGTGCTGGGTCGGCTCATCGAGATCTGGAGCGGCCAGAGCTTCGAGTCGTTCCTCCAGGACCGGGTCCTCGGGCCGCTCGCCATGACCGACACCGACTGGTACTGCCCGGAAGAGAAGTGGGACCGCCTGGCCATGCTCTACGTGCCCCACGGCGGCGACTCTTTCCCGTACGAAGAGCTCGCGAAGCAAGCGACGCACGAACCTCGCATTCACGGCGGCGGCGGTGGATTGGTCTCGACGGCCAGCGATTATCAGCGGTTCATGACCATGCTGTTGCGCGGCGGGGAGTTAGACGGCGTGCGACTGATCTCCAATCGAACGCTGGAATTGATGACCCGCAACCACCTCCCGAACGACGTCGACCTCGAGGAGTTCGCGACGGACTCGTTCTCCGAGACCAGTTACGCCGGCATTGGCTTTGGGCTCGGCTTCTCGGTGGTCATCGATCCGGTGAAGAACCAATCGCTCACGAGCGAGGGGACCTTCGCGTGGGGCGGCGCCGCGTCGACGGCCTTCTGGGTCGATCCCGAAGAGGATCTGACGGTCGGTTTCTACACCCAACTGCTCCCCAGCGGGACGTATCCGATCCGTCGAGAGCTGCAGCAGCTCGTCTACCAAGCACTGGTCGATTGACCAGATAATCGTTGGAATCACTGTATTTTTGGTCCTTTAAGGTGCATGATTAAGAGGTCGTCGGGAATTCCCGTTTACGAACACTTGTTCGTATAGTGTGATTACGGGTGGAGACCGACCGATGTCACTAGAGGGTCATAGCGTTCCTCCGATGACGAAGAACAAGGAGATAGTAATGGCAACCGATGACCGCGAGAAGGCCCTCGACGCCGCGCTCGGCCAGATCGAGAAGCAGTTCGGTAAGGGCTCGATCATGCGCATGGGCGAGAACATGCACATGAACATCGAGTCGATCCCAACCGGTGCCCTGGCCCTCGACATGGCGCTCGGCATCGGCGGGCTACCGCGCGGTCGCATCGTCGAGCTTTACGGCCCCGAGTCTTCGGGCAAGTCCACCCTGGCGATGCACGTCGTGGCAGAAGCGCAGCGCAACGGAGGTGTCTGTGCCTACATCGACGCCGAGCACGCCATGGACCCGGTCTACGCGCGCGCCATCGGCGTCAACGTCGACGACCTCCTCATATCCCAGCCCGACACCGGTGAGCAGGCCCTCGAGATCACTGACATGCTGATTCGCTCGGGTGCGCTCGACGTCATCGTCATCGACTCGGTCGCCGCGTTGACCCCGCGCGCCGAGATCGAGGGTGACATGGGTGACACGCACGTGGGACTCCAAGCGCGTCTCATGAGTCAAGCGCTGCGCAAGTTGACCGGCGGACTTTCGAAGTCCAACACCATCGCGATCTTCATCAATCAGCTTCGCGAAAAGATAGGTATCAGCTACGGATCCCCAGAAATTACCCCTGGCGGACGGGCCCTCAAGTTCTACGCGTCTATCCGCCTCGACATCCGGCGTATCGAATCGATCAAGGACGGCGTTGAAGTCGTCGGCAACCGCACGCGCGTGAAGGTCGTGAAGAACAAGTGTGCCGCACCGTTCAAGCAGGCCGAGTTCGACATCATGTACGGACAGGGCATCAGCCGCGAAGGTTCGATCTTGGACGTTGCGGTTGAGTTGGGCTTCGTGAAGAAGGCCGGCGCGTGGTTCACCTACGAAGGTGAGCAGATGGGTCAAGGTCGGGAGAACGTGAAGGTCTTCCTTCGCGAGAACCCACAGACCATGGCCGAGATCGACGGTCGTGTGCGAGAGCACATGGCCAACGCCCTCTTGCCGGATGTCGTGGGCACAGGTGCAGAGCTCGACATCGACTCACCAATCTCGCTCGATTAGACCTTCCCTCCAGATTCAATCGTGACTCGAGTGGACGGGTCGGGTCTCTCATCGCCGACGAAACGAACGGCCACGTGCAAGTAGCGTGACACCGGTGAACAGCCGAATTCGTTTCCGACAGTTCCTGGGCGCAGGAGTGCGCGCCTGGCGTCGGTATATCAACGAGGTGGCGACGGTCGGACCGAGTGATCCGTACGCGAAGCAGTTCCAGTATTTCGGCCAAGGCGCGGCACTTATGGCGCCCCAAGGAGTTATCTACAACGAGCGCTATCTCTCGATCGGCGACGGTACGCTCATCGGCCCGAACGTCGCCCTGACGGCGGGGATCAGCGGCGAGCAGACGATGCTGAGTTCACCGGTCGTGACGGTCGGCCGAAAGTGCATCATCGGCCGTGGGTCGCACATCATCGGTCACTGGTCGATCGTCTTGGGCGACGAGATCCAAACCGGACCGTGCGTGTACATCACCGACGAGAATCACTCCTACGAAGATCCCGACCAGCCGATCGGTTGGCAACGGCCGACCGAGTCGGCCGTTCGCATCGGTTCGGGTAGCTGGCTCGGGGCCAACGTCGTTATTCTTCCGGGCACCGAGCTCGGAGAGAACACCGTCGTCGCGGCCGGGGCGGTGGTGCGAGGTGTATTCCCGGACCACGTCGTGCTCGGCGGAGTGCCGGCGAAGGTCCTGCGCCACTACACGCGAGAGAACGGATGGCAATCGGGACCTCCGGGTGAGTAGTCGAAATCTTGGCGTAGATCTGACGCCGCTTCGCGTGTCGACGCAGTACCGCCGCCTCTACATCGCGGGCTTCATCACGGCCCTCGGAAGTCAGGCCACCTACGTCGCCGTGCCCTATCAACTGCGGCTCCTCACGCATTCACCGCTCGACGTCGGATCGATTGGTTTGGCAGAACTCTTGCCGTTGGTCGTCTTCGGCCTTTACGGCGGAGTGCTCGCCGACCGCCTCAATCGTCGACGGTTGATCATTTCGATGGAACAGGTCCTGATGATCTCGACGGCCGTCCTTTTCGTCAACGCACTATTGCCGCACCCGCAGGCGTGGATTCTCTACGTCGACGCGTTCGTCGCCTCGGGTGCGGGCAGTCTGCAGCGTCCGAGTATCGAGGCGCTCAACCAAATGTTCGTACCGCACGAGATGCAACGAGCGGCGTCGGCGCTCGCGAACATTCGCATGACGACCGCGTCGATCATCGGTCCGGCCCTCGGGGGACTAGCCGCGGTCGCGTTCGGTCCGGCGTCGGTCTACCTCGCCAATCTGGTCACGTTCACACTTTCGCTCGTCCTGCTCTACACGCTGCGCGCCACCGCGGCCACCATGTCCAACGAAGACGGCGACGTCGCCGCACTTCGTTCGGGGTTGCGCTACGCCATGTCGCGTCCCGACATCGTGGGCACCTACATCATCGACCTGTTGGCCATGATCCTCGCCTTTCCGGTCGTGATGTTGCCTTTCGTGGCCGCGCGGTTCCACGAGACCTACGCCCTCTCCTTGCTGTACTGCGGTCTCCCGGCCGGGGCTCTCATCGCGACGTTGACGTCGGGCTGGTCGCGCAGAGTCCATCGCTACGGTCGCGCGATCGTGTTCTCCGCCGCCCTGTGGGGGCTCGGGATCGCTCTCTTCGGCTACTCGACCTCGCTCTGGCTTGTCTTGCTCGGACTCGCCATCGGCGGCGGCGCGGACGCGATTAGCGGCATCTTTCGCACCACCATGTGGAACGAATCCATTCCTCCCGAGATGCGCGGCCGCATGGCCGGGATCGAGATGATCTCGTACTCACTCGGTCCGACGGCCGGTCAGTTCCGCGCCGGCGTCATGGCGGCCTGGACGACGCTGCGCTTCTCACTGACCTTCGGCGGACTCGCCTGCACCGGGTCGGTTGGGGCCGTCGCGCTGGCGTTGCCGCGGCTCTGGAGTTTCGATGCCCGAACCGACACGCACGTCGCCGAAGTTCGCGAGATGCGTTCGGGCGAAGACCACTCCGATTCTTGAGGAGGATTCGCCAACCTCTACGCTTCGGTGGTGAGTTCTACGACTTTCTTGGTGACGGTGAGTGGCCCGGACCGCGTGGGAGTCGGGGCGGAACTATTCGCCGCCTTGACGTCGCTCGAGACGCGCGGCATCGAGATTACCGACGTGGCGCAGATAACGATTCGGGGCGCCTTGGTGCTCTGTGCCGAAGTGAGCTCGCGCAACGCCGTGTCGCGAACCTCCGTCGAAGAGGCACTGGCGAGTCGCAACATCGTCAGTGGCGGCATCACCGCCACGGTCGAAGAGGTGACGCCGAGCGATCTGAGCCACGGTCGACGACTCCTCGTCACGTTCCTCGCGCCGCGAATCGGCGCGACGCAGTTGCAAGGAGTCTTTGCGGCGATCGCCGCGTCCGGTTCCACGTGCGAACGCATCGTGCACCTCGCGAGTTATCCCGTCGACTGCTACGAACTCGTCGTGCACGGCCCGGACCACGGCCTGCTCCGCGAGGCGCTGGTGGACGTGGCCGCCGCCACCGGTCTCGACCTGGCCGTGCAGCGGGCCGGACTCCACCGGCGCGCGAAGCACCTGGTCGTCATGGACGCGGACTCGACGTTGCTCCAGGATGAAGTCATCGACCTTTTGGCCGAGGAGTGCGGATGCGCTGCGGAGGTCTCGGCGATCACCGAGTTGGCCATGTCCGGCGAGATCGACTTCGCCGAAGCGCTACGTCGTCGGGTCGCGCTCCTGGCCGGACTTCCCGCCACTGTCCTCGATGACGTGCGCGCCCGACTTCGCTTGGCACCGGGCGCGCGAACTCTGCTCCGCACGTTGCAGCGTCTCGGCTACGTCGCGGCCGTCGTGTCGGGGGGATTCGAAGAGGTGCTCGCGCCGTTGATGTCCGATCTGAAAGTTGAACACCTCGCCGCCAATCGATTGGAGATTGTTGACGAGAAATTAACGGGGCTACTGGTGGGCGAGATCGTCGATCGGGCGGGCAAAGCGAACGCGCTGCGCCGCTTCGCCGACGAGGTGGGCGTTCCGTTAGAACAGACGGTGGCGGTCGGCGACGGCGCCAACGACATCGACATGCTCTCGTCGGCCGGCCTGGGCATCGCCTTTAACGCCAAGCCCGTCGTCCAAGAACACGCCGACACCCACCTGACCGTTCCTTATTTGGACGCGGTGCTCTATTTTCTGGGCATCAGTCGCGAAGAAATTGAGACGGTGTAGTCGGCGACGGCCGTGCCGTTCGCTAGGTTGGCGCCTCGAGAACGGCGGACGGCTGCAAGCCATACATAATGTTATTACCGGGTAGTAATGTCAGTCCCAGTAGGGAAAAGGGGGACCCGTGAAGGTACGTATCGACCCGGAGATCTGTCAGGGTCAGGGGCGCTGTTTCTCTATCGCCCCGGGAATCTTCGAATTCGACGATCTGGGAAATGGCGTCGTCATCGGCGACGGCACGTTGAGTAACGACACAATCGAACTGGCGCGCCTGGCCCAGGCGAACTGTCCCGAGCACGCGATCTTCATCGAGGAGTAACCATGACCGACAGCCCTCTCGTTCAAGACTTCGCCACCGACTGGGACCACTCCGATCCGCAGTGGGTCGCCGATCCTTATCCGATCTGGGAAGACCTTCGTCAACGGTGTCCGGTCGCGCACACCGATCGCTACGGCGGCGGCTGGTTCCCCGCGACCCACGCCGGCGTCTCGGAGATCGCCAAGGACACCGACCACTTCACCAGTCGCACCGTGGTCATCGGCAACGGCCGTCCGACCGAGCTGGACCTGCCCGCGCCCATCGGCGTCGCGCCGCCCATCACGTCGGACCCGCCGTTCCACGCCATCGCGCGCCGGCTCATCCTGCCGGCCTTCGCGCCGGGCCCGATCAACGCCCTCGAGCCGATGATCCGAGAGCTGTGCTCGAGCCTGCTCGACGGCTTGGCCGGCGAGGACGTCGTCAACGCCGGCACCAAGTACGCGCAGTACATCCCGCCGGGCGTGATCCGCGGGCATGCTGGGCTTCCCCGAAGAGGACATCGAGCACTTCTTCGAGATGGTCCACATCATCATGGAGGGCATCGATCACCCCGAAGAAGAGCGCATCATCGAGTTCGAACCGGTGGAGGCCTACTTCGTCGCCCAGATGGAAGACCACCTGGACAACCCCCGCGACGACCTCACGTCGTATCTCTTGAACGTCGAGCTCGACGGCCAGAACCTGGCGCTGGAGCACGTCTTCGGGACGATGGTCTTGATCCTCGTCGCCGGTATCGACACCACGTGGTCGGCCATCGGCTCGGCGATCTGGCACCTGGCCCAGAACCCCGACGACCTCGCGCGACTCGTCAACGAGCCCGACCTCATGCCCGTCGCCATCGAGGAGTTCCTCCGCTTCTACGCCCCGGTCACCATGGCGCGCTTGGTGAAGCACGACATGGAGTACCAGGGCTGTCCCATGAAGGAAGACGACTGGATCCTGTTGGGCTTCCCGGCCGCCAACCGCGACCCCGTCGCCTTCAAGGACGCCGACAAGTTCATCATCGACCGCGCGGAGAACCGTCACGTCGCCTTCGGGCTGGGCATCCACCGCTGCGCCGGGTCGAACCTGGCCCGCCTGGAGATGCGCGTCGCCCTCGAGGAGTTCATCAAGCGCTACCCCCGGTTCGAACTGGCCGAGCCCGACGCGGTGACCTGGGCGCCCGGACAGATCCGCGGGCCCCGCAACCTGCCGATCCGAATTCTGCCGTAGAGACTGATGAGCGACGTCGTCGACGAGTCAGTGAAGGTGCCGGTCGACGACTTCGCCTCGGACTGGGACCACACCGACCCGCGGTGGGTGAACGACCCGTATCCCATCTGGGAGGACCTGCGCGAGCGTTGCCCGGTCGCGCACACCGATCGTTACGGCGGCGGGTGGTTCCCCACGACGCACGAGATGGTCTCCTCGATCGCCAATGACACCGAACACTTCACGAGCCGCATGGTCGTGGTGGTGCACAACAAGTACCCGCCGAACTTCATTCCCGCGCCGATCGGCGGCGCGCCGCCGATCACGTCCGATCCGCCGTTCCACGCGATCGCCCGTCGAGTCATCCTGCCGGCCTTCGCCCCGGGACCGGTCAACGCCCTCGAGCCCCAGATTCGCGCGCTGTGCAACAAGCACCTCGACCAGATGGTCGGACACGAGCTCGTCGACGGGGGAACC
Organism: uncultured Acidimicrobiaceae bacterium; assembly: GCA_963703105.1. GTDB lineage: Bacteria > Actinomycetota > Acidimicrobiia > Acidimicrobiales > RAAP-2 > RAAP-2. Next base: position 1,908,789 of record OY969792.1, read on the forward strand.
GACTACGCCCAGTTCATCCCGCCCGGCGTCATCGCCTCGATGCTGGGCTTCCCGCCCGAGGACGAGGAGATCTTCCGCGACATCGTCCATCTGGTGCTCGACCTGATCGACCTTCCTCCCGAGGTTCGGGGTCCGATGTTCCAGCCGATGAGCGAGTACTTCGACAAGCAGATTGACGACCACCTCGAGAACCCTCGCGACGACCTGACGAGTTACCTCTTGAACGTCGAGGTGGCCGGACAGAAGCTCGAGCGCCAGCACGTGGCCGGAACGATGGTGTTGATCCTGGTCGCCGGCATCGACACGACGTGGTCGGCGATCGGCTCGGCGATCTGGCACTTGGCGCGTCACCCCGAGGACCTAGCGCGACTGGTGAACGAGCCCGAGTTGATGCCCGTCGCGGTCGAGGAGTTCCTGCGTTTCTACGCCCCGGTGACGATGGCCCGTCTGGTCGCCCAGGACTACGAGTTCTTCGGCTGTCCGATGAAGAAGGACGACTGGGTCCTCCTGGGATTTCCCGCGGCGAATCGCGACCCGAACGCCTTCGAAGACGCCGACAAGTTCATCATCGACCGCGCCGCGAACCGTCACGCTGCCTTCGGCCTGGGGATCCACCGCTGCGTCGGGTCGAACCTCGCGCGCCTGGAGCTGCGCGTCGCCATCGAAGAGTTCATCAAGCGCTTCCCGAAGTTCGAACTGGCCGACGACGGCGCCGTCACGTGGGCGCCCGGTCAGGTACGCGGACCGCGGCACCTCCCACTGCGCATCCTGACCTAAGCTACTACAGCCCGAGGTTGGGGCTCGCCTCGTTCCAGAGACCGGCCATCCACGCCTCGACGGCGTCGGGGTCGCGCGGCAGCGCCTCCGAGAGGTTCCTCGATCCCGTGGCGGTGACCAGTACGTCGTCTTCGATGCGCACGCCGATACCGCGGTACTCTTCGGGCACCGTGAGGTCGTTGGCCTGGAAGTACAGACCCGGCTCGACCGTCAAGACGTAGCCCTCTTCGAGCACGCCGTCGCGGTACATCTCCTCGCGCGCGTTGGCGCAGTCGTGGACGTCGAGTCCGAGCATGTGACTAGTGCCGTGGAGGGTATAGCGCCGGTGCAGCTGTCGCTCGGGGCGAAGCGCCACCTCGGGCTCCTCTTTCAGGATGCCGAGGTCGTACAGTCCCTGGGCCAGGATCTTCATCGCCGCTTCGTGCGGAGCCTTGAAGGTCGCGCCGGGCCTCACCTCGTCGATACCGGCCTGCTGGGCGGCGACCACGAGTTCGTAGACGCGTCGCTGGGCCGAGGAGTACGTGCCGCTGATGGGCATGGTGCGCGTGACGTCGGCGGTGTAGAGATTGTGGCACTCGACGCCGGCGTCGAGCAAGAGGAGGTCGCCACGCCGCACGGCGCCCGTGTTCCTCGTCCAGTGCAACACCGTGGCGTTCGAGCCGCTGGCGGCGATGGTGTCGTAGCCGGTGTCGTTGCCTTCGACGCGCGCGCGCATATGGAAGACACCTTCGATGACGCGCTCGCCCCGACCTTCGGCCGCGGGCAGGGCCCGCACGACGTCTTCGAATCCCTTGATGGTGTAGGAGACCGCCAGCTCGAGCTGGGCGATCTCGAAGTCGTCCTTCACCAGACGCTGCTCGCTGAGGGCGGTCGCCAGGACCTGGTCGTCCTTATTGGGTTCGAGGAGGTCGTCGACTCTCTGGTCGAACCCGCGAACACTCACGATCTCGGTGGTCGACAGCGCTGCGAGGCCGGGCTCAAGTGCTTCGAGCGGCGCCGTGTCGATCTCGTAGTAGCGGGCGGCCTCGGTGACGCCGCGACGGGCCCCGACCCACAGTTCGCCGTAGCGCGCGTTGGTGAAGAACTCGTGGGTTCGCTGGTCGCGTCGATCCGCGAGATAGAGCGTCGAGCGCGGTCCGTCAGCGCCGGGTGCGATGACGAGCACGGCGTCCGGCTCGTCACACCCGGTCAGGTAGAAGAAGTCGGTGCCGGCGCGGAAACGGTAGTCGGTGTCGTTGGCGCGCACTTTGTAGTTGCCGGTCGCCACCACGATGGTGCGGCCCGAGAACTTCTCGGCGATGCGCGCCCGACGCCGCGCGCAGTGCGTCGCGGCGGGGTGCACCTCGTAGATCGGCGTCTCGCTCGCCCAGTTGCTGGTCATGTGCTCCACGAGCGCGCGCGGTACCGCGGGTCGGTGGTCTCCGGTCCATATCCAGTGCTCGGAGACGGGATTCTCTTCGGAGACGTCGGGTTCGGGTACTGCGGAAATGTTCTCGGCCATGGCTTCAACTTACAACCGGAGAACTCCCTGGCAATAGGCTCCCCTCATGGACATCACACTGACTCGCGAGGGCTCGGTCGCGGTACTGACTTGGAACGATGAGGAGAACCGGATCAATCTCGACTCCCTCGCTCGACTGAACGAGTCTCCTCGACGAACTTGAAGCCGTGGAGGGACCGCTGTCGGTGGTTCTGACCGGCACCGGGAAAGTTCTTCAGCAACGGACTCGACCTCGCGCGGTTCGCCGAATGACCGCGAAGAGTTCATCGCGACGCTGCACCGATTGGAACAGACCATTGGTCGCTTGCTGGTCTTCCCGGCCTACACCGTGGCCGCGATCAACGGGCACGCCTTCGCCGGCGGCGCGCTGATCTCGTGCGCTTTCGACTACCGCGTCATGCGCGAGGACCGGGGCTACTGGTGCATGAACGAAGCCGAGATCGGGCTGGCCCTGGACGAGCGACTGTGGTCGATATTGGCGAACCGCCTGCCCCGCGCTACGGCGATCGTGGCCGCGACGACGGCCCGGCGATTCTCCGGTCCCGACGCCCTGCGGTTTGGAATCGTCGACGCGGTCGCGGGTGAATCCGACGTGCTGGCTCACGCTCTGGTGGTCGCCGAAAGTCTGGCCACTCTCAATCGAACGACGTTGGGCGTGCACAAGCAACTCATCCACGGCACCGAGGCGGCGTTCCTCGGCTACACCCGGTGAGGCGCTGACGTGAAACTCGACGTCTACCGCAGCTGTTCGTGGAAAGAGAAGCGCGACGTCCTCAATGTCTTTTGGCGGACGAACGTTGAGGCCTCGTCGCGCATCGTTGAAGCGGCCGTGCAGTACGGCTACTACGCCGTCATCAGCCTCATTGTCGTCATGCTCGAACTCGCCGTGATTCTGATCGTCGCTCTCAGTCACAACGCGTTCGTCGCCGGGCTGTCAGCGTCCGCCGAACTCTTCATGATCTGGTCGACCTGGTGGTCGATCAAGCGCTACCGAACTCTCAGTCATCGATTCACCGGGCGGCCGTCGACGATTCCCTCGGGCCCTCATTGACGGTCCCGTGAACTCGCGGAACTAGTTGACGCCAGAGGTGGTCGTAACCTGAATCGACGACACCGTCGCCGAGGTCGGCCACCACGCGGCGAAGAGGCCGTTGACGACGGTGGCCACGACACTCGTGCCGTCGCTGAGTTCCAACGTCGCGCCCGTGACATCCGACCCGACGGCTCCTTCACTAACGGAGAACGAGTCTGCCGTTGCGCACGGTGGCGTTGTCGATCTCCACGACCGCGCCTCCGGGTCCCGGGACCGTCGCCGGCGCAGGGTTCGTGAACTGCGACGTGGTGGATTGGTGCACGACCGTGTTGCCGCCCGGGCTCTGTGGTCCGCTACTCATACCGATTGACGCGCCGTCCTCGTCCAGCGAGGCAAGCGTGTCGCCGACAACACAGAGCGCTGGGTTCGTCGTGCCGTAGACGAGCAAGCGAATACGGCCCACGGACGTCGCTCAACGCCAGCGGCGCCAGCGTCGGGGACTGCGTCGACCCTGGTTGACTCGCCAGGTTGGTTGCGAGTGTGCGCGCACGCTGGCTTCGGCGGCGGTCAGTTGACCCGACGACGGCGTCGTCGGCTGCGCGGACCAGCCGGCGAACGCCGGTGTCGCCCACGGTCCCAACAGTCCGACGAGTACGGCCGATATTGCCACGGTTCCGCCTCCGGCGCTGCCGATGACGAGTCGCCGCCTTCGACGGGGTGACGGGGAGGTCACCTCTTCGATCAGGTGCTGCGTTCGTTGCGCGATCCACTCATCGCTCAAAGAGGGAACGCCCGGGGTCAATAGATCTTCGTTCATGATGTCTCCTTGGTGACTCGGTGGTCGCCGAGTCGTAGTTGCAGCTTTCGTCGTGTGCGAGATACTCGAGAGCGAATCGTCCCCACCGGAACGCCGAGCGCCACCGCCGTGGCTTCGTAACTGAGACCACTCCAAAAGACCAGGAGCACGATTCTCGCGCTCGGACTCCGAAAGACCATTCACGACGTCGCTCACGACGTGCCATGACGTCTCCGCGTCGATTCGATCAACGACGGTGTCGTCACTCGGGACGACGCGACGGCCGTCGAGTCGTTTCAGGGCATGGGTGTATCGACGAAGCGAGCGCGTGGCGTTTCGTGACGTGTGATTCGCCACGCCGAGGAGCCACGGGAGCGCCGAGCGCTGCTCCAGTACGACCAAGTCGCGCCGGCGCCAGGCTTCCAGGAAGACGACGCTGGTGACGTCTTCGGCCATCGCGGCGTCACCGGTCCGCCAGTAACAGATCGCGAAGACCGCCTTCGCGTGGCGCCGGAAGATCTCGCCGAAGGCCTCACCGTCACTCTTCGAGAGTTCCCACAGGTCCGCGTCGTCGAGTTCGTCGTAGGTGCGCACAACTAAATAGTGTCCGATGGCGCCGGAAAAGTTCCACGTCCCTTGGTCGCGCGCGACTCGCCGCGTGTTCCGGCGTCGACGGGCGCCGCGGCGTCTACGAGTCCTGGAGCCAGCCCTGGTCGCGGCCGATCTGTTCGACGTCGCCGATGCGCAGTCCGGTCCGGTGCTGGAGCGTGCGGATCAGGCCGCCGGCTTCGTAGAGCGACTCGTGCGTGCCGGTATCGAGCCAGGTGGTCGCGCGCGAGAGTACCTCCACGCGAAGTTCGCCCCGTTCGAGGTACGCGTTGTTGAGCGCCGTGATCTCGAGTTCGCCGCGGTCACTGGGTTTGAGTTCGCGCGCCAGGGCGGGTGCTTTGGCGTCGTAGAAGTAGATGCCCGGGACGGCGTAGGTGCTCTTGGGCTTCAGCGGCTTCTCTTCGATGGAGAGCACCGTTGTTGTCGTCGTCGAACTCCACCACGCCGTAGGTCGAGGGGTCACTCACCTGATAGGCGAAGATCAAGGCGCCCTTGATCGACGTGTTCTGCTGCAGGTGCGTGCCGAGTCCGGGACCGTAGAAGAGGTTGTCCCCGAGGATCAACGCGCAGCTGTCGCCGTCGAGGAACTCCTCGCCCAGGATGAGCGCTTCGGCCAGGCCGTTCGGTTGATCCTGCACGACGTAGGAGATGGCGATGCCCAGTTGCGAGCCGTCGCCGAGCAGTCGTCGAAAGGCGTCTTGGTCGTGCGGCGTCGTAATGAGAAGAATTTCACGAAGTCCGGTCAGCATCAACGTGCTCAGCGGGTAGTAAATCATCGGCTTGTCGTAGATGGGCAGTAACTGCTTGGACACCGCACGGGTTATCGGGTGAAGGCGTGTGCCGCTACCACCAGCCAGAATGATTCCCTTCACTGAATTAGTATAGAAGTCTTGACAACCCCTTCTTAAAGGTCGAGGTATCGCCATGCGCGTTGTGATAACTGGAGCCGCGGGGTTCATCGGATCGCGATTCGCCGAAGTCGTTCTCGAGAACGCCGAGCGACTCGACTACGACGACATCGTCTTGCTCGACGCACTGACCTACTCCGGTCGGCGCGAGAACATGGTCGAGGTGTTGCGCGACTCCCGCGTCAGCTTCGTCGAGGGATCGATCACCGACGAAGACGTGACGAACGACGTCGTGCGTGGCGCGCACGCCGTCGTCCACCTGGCCGCCGAGAGTCACGTCGACCGTTCGATCACCGGGGCGCGGGCGTTCTACGAGACCAACGTGGTCGGTACGCATCAACTGTTGGAGAGCGCGCGCGAAAACGACGTGCAGCGCTTCGTGCACGTCTCGACCGACGAGGTCTACGGATCGATCGGCGAGGGGTCGTGGCGCGAAGACCACATCCTCGAGCCCAACTCGCCGTACTCGTCGAGCAAAGCCGGTTCCGACCTCGCCGCGCTGGCCTATCACCGGACCTACGGCCTTCCGGTCATGGTGACGCGATGCTCGAACAACTACGGACCGCGTCAGTTCCCCGAGAAGGTGATCCCGCTCTTCGTCACGAACCTCTTCGACGGCGAGAAGGTCCCGCTCTACGGCGACGGGCAGAACATTCGCGACTGGCTCTTCGTGGACGACCACTGTCGAGGGATCCTCGCGGTGCTCGAGCGCGGTCGCGCCGGGGAGATCTACAACATCGGCGGCGGCACGGAACTCACGAATGAAGAGCTGACCACGCGGCTCCTCGACCTCTGCGGCTACAGCGACTCGATGATCGAGCTGACCACGGATCGCCTCGGTCACGATCGTCGCTACTCGGTCGACTGGAGCAAGATTCAGGACGAGCTGGGGTACAAACCTCAGATGAGTTTCGACGAGGGCCTGGCCCTCACCGTGAAGTGGTACCACGACAACGAGGCGTGGTGGCGACCGTTAAAGGTTCGAGTCGTGAAGCTGATCGAACTCTCGATTCCCGGCCTCTTCGTGCTGGAGTCCCCGGTGTGGGGAGACGACCGCGGATCCTTTCGCGAGTGGTTCAAGGACGAGGACTTCCGGGCGGCCGGGCATCGAGTTTCGAACGCAACAGGCGAACCTCTCGATCTCCAAGAGGAACGTGGTGCGGGGGCTGCACTATTCGATGGCGCCCGAAGGTCAGGCCAAGGTGGTCACCTGCGCGCACGGCGAGTTGGACGACGTGATCGTCGACATACGCGTCGGCTCACCGACCTTCGGACGCTACGAGGTCGTCCACCTGGCCGCGGGCGAGGAGCGATCGGTCTACGTGCCCGTGGGCGTGGCCCACGGATTCTGTGTGACCAGCGAAGTCGGTGCGTTGACGTACCTGTTGTCGTCGCCCTTCAACGCGCCGCTCGAACTCGAGATCGATCCCTTCGACGACGAGATCAACGTTCCCTGGTCCGTCAGCGGCGAGGCCGTCGTGAGCCCGAAGGACGCCGATGCGCCGTCGCTTCGCGAACGCCTCGACGCCAACCAGTTACCACTGTTTGCCTGACCGTTCGTCGGCTGGGTCGGCGAGGCGTGGCGTTGCTAGCGTTGACCAAGTGAGTACCACCCCTCTACGACTGGTCACCGCCGAGGATCGCAGCGTCCAGATCGCCGCCACCATCGCGGTGCCGGCCATCGAGAACGAGGCCCAGCTAAAGGCTCTGATCGCCAGTCTTTCAGGCGTGGACGCCGTGGGCGCCGAAGCGCGGGCCGCGAAACTCTCGACCCGATCGATTAAGAAGTCCACCAAACTCGCGGCCATCGATATGGCAATTTCGATGGTCGATCTGACGACCTTGGAGGGCGCGGACACGCCCGGTCGGGTGACCTCACTGTGCACCAAAGCGATGCGACCCGACGCCCGCGACCTCACGGTCCCCTCCGTGGCGGCCGTCTGTGTCTACCCCGACCTGGTGGCGCACGCTCGGTCGGTACTCGGTGCGTCCCCGGTGGCGGTGGCTTCGGTCGCCACCTCGTTCCCATCCGGTCGGGCGTCGCTGGCGGTGAAGCTGATGGATGTGCGCGAGGCGGTCGCCGCCGGCGCCGACGAGATCGACATGGTGATCGATCGCGGAGCCTTTCTCTCCGGTCGCCTCGGTCAGGTCTTCGACGAAGTCGTGGCCGTGAAGGCGGCCTGCGGCGACGCGCACCTCAAGGTGATCCTCGAAACCGGCGAGCTGGTCACCTACGACAACGTGCGTCGCGCGAGCTGGGTCGCGATGCTCGGCGGAGCCGACTTCATCAAGACCTCGACGGGCAAGGTCACGGTGAACGCCACGCTCCCGAACGCCCTCGTCATGCTCGAGGCGGTCCGCGACTTCGCCGAGACCGCCGGCCGCACCGTCGGCGTGAAGGTCGCCGGCGGGATCCGGACGTCCAAGGACGCGATTCGCTACCTCGTCTTGGTGAACGAGACCGTGGGCTCCACCTGGCTGACGCCCAAGATGTTCCGCATCGGCGCGTCGTCGCTTCTGAACGACCTCTTGATGCAACGGCTGAAGCAGCAGCGCGGGGCCTACGTGCGCGCCGACGAATTCAGCGGGGACTGACGTGAGCGACCGACAACTCGCCAACTCCCAATTGGGTTCGTTGGAGTACGACCCGGCCCCGGAATCGGCCGCCATCGCCAAGCTGAAGCCGAGTTATGGGCTCTTCATCAATGGCGAATTCAGCGACAGCGACGCCCACCGGCAGTTCGCGACCGTCAATCCCGCCAACGAAGAGTCACTCGCCATGGTCGCCCAGGCGAGCCCCGTGGACGTTGATCGCGCCGTGTCCTCGGCGCGTCGCGCCTACGACAAGGTCTGGTCCAAGACGACCGGCGCGCAGCGCTCGAAGTACCTCTTTCGCATCGCTCGACTGATCCAGGAACGTTCGCGCGAACTAGCGGTCGTCGAGACCCTCGACAACGGGAAGCCGATCCGCGAGTCACGCGACGTCGACATCCCGTTGGCCGCCGCGCACTTCTTCTACTACGCCGGCTGGGCCGACAAACTCGATCACGCCGGCTTCGGCGTGGATCCGAAGCCGTTGGGCGTGGCCGGCCAGATCATCCCTTGGAACTTTCCGCTGTTGATGGCCGCGTGGAAACTGGCGCCGGCGTTGGCCGCCGGCAACACCTGCGTGCTCAAGCCGGCCGAGACCACGCCACTCAGCGCGCTCATCTTGGCCGAGATTCTGGAGCAGGCCGAACTGCCGCCGGGCGTCGTCAACATCATCACCGGCGACGGCTCGACGGGGGCCGCGCTGGTGGAGCACCCGGACGTCGACAAGATCGCCTTCACCGGATCGACCGAGGTCGGCCGGATGATCCAACAGCGCACCGCCTCCAGCCACAAGCACCTGACGCTCGAGCTCGGGGGCAAAGGGGCGAACATCGTCTTCGACGACGCGCCGATCGACGAGATGATCGAGGGCATCATCGACGGCATCTTCTTCAACCAGGGCCACGTCTGTTGCGCTGGCTCTCGCCTCCTCGTCCAAGAGTCGGTCGCGGACGAAGTGCTGCGACGATTGGTGCGTCGCGTGGAACAGCTTCGCGTCGGTGATCCGCTCGATAAGAACACCGACGTCGGCGCGATCAACTCGGCGGCACAGCTACTGCGCATCCGCGAACTGACCGACTTCGGCGAGAGCGAAGGGGCGACCCGTTACACGAGTTCGTGTGCGTTGCCCTCGAAGGGTTACTGGTTCGCGCCCACGGTCTTCGCCGACGTCGCTCAGTCGCACCGCATCGCGCGCGAGGAGATCTTCGGCCCGGTTCTCTCGGTGCTGACCTTCCGCACGCCCGAAGAGGCAGTGACCAAGGCCAACAACACCAACTACGGTCTGGCCTGCGGGGTGTGGAGCGAGAAGGGGAGTCGCACCCTCTGGGTCGCCGAACGACTCCGCGCCGGGGTCATCTGGGCCAATACCTACAACCGCTTCGACCCGACGAGTCCATTCGGGGGCATGCGCGAGTCGGGGTTCGGTCGAGAGGGTGGACGCCACGGGCTGGAGGCGTACCTCAATGTCTGACGCCCGGCTCGATGTCCGCAAGACCTACAAACTCCTGATCAACGGTGCCTTTCCGCGTTCGGAGTCGGGACGGAGTTACGAGGTCACCTCGGCCAAGGGCGCCTTCTTGGCCAACGTGGCCCAGGGCTCACGCAAGGACGTGCGCGACGCGGTCACGGCCGCGCGCGGCGCTCAGGCGAAGTGGTGGAACGCGACCGCCTATAACCGCGGTCAGGTGATCTACCGACTGGCCGAGATGGCCGAGTCGCGTCGCGACGAGCTCGCCGAACACGTCGCGCTCGCCGAAGGCGTGAACGCCAAGGCGAGTCAGAAGACCGTCTCGGCCTCGATCGACCGCATGGTCTGGTACGCCGGCTGGACCGACAAGATCGCCCAGGTGCTGGGCGGGACGAATCCGGTGGCCGGGCCGTTCTTCAACTTCTCGATTCCCGTGGCCAGCGGCGTGGTCGGGGTGATCAGCGTGCAGGAGTCGTCGCTCCTCGGATTCGTCGACGCCGTCCTCGCGCCGATCTGCGCCGGCAATACCGTCGTCGCCCTGGCCAGCGAAGCGCGTCCCACGCCCGCCGTGCTGCTGGGTGAGATGACGTCGTCCTCGGACTTCCCCGGGGGCGTGATGAATATCGTGACCGGACTGACCTCGGAACTGGCGCCGGTGCTCGCCGCCCACGAAGACGTCGACGGCCTCGATCTCTCCGGCGTCGAGGTCGGCGCCGCCGACGAACTCGCGGCCCTGGGCGCCGGCTCGATCAAGCGGGTCTATCGTCCGCACGAGAATGAGAGCGACACCTCGCTTCGACGACTGCGTGCCTTCGTCGAGACGTCCACCGTGTGGCACACGATCGGACAGTGATGACGAATCCGTACAAACTGGCGCGCCGCGCGGCCGACGAACTTCGCGAGGAGAGCAGCTACGACAACTACGACATCGCCATCGTGCTCGGTTCGGGCTGGCGTGAGGGCGCCGTCGCCCTGGGCACCCCTACCAACGTCGTCTCGACCTCCTCGCTGACGGGCTTCGTACTTCCGACCGTCGCGGGCCACAGCGGCCAGATCCTCTCGCTCACCATCGGCGACCGCCGCGTCGCGCTGGTGGCCGGACGCGTTCATCTGTACGAGGGGAACACGGCCGACCAGGTCGTGCACCCGGTTCGCACGGTCATCGCGGCCGGCGCGACGACGGTCGTGCTGACGAACGCCGCCGGGGGCATCGACCCGTCGTGGACGCCGGGGACCGTGGTCGTCATCCGCGACCACATCAACCTGACCGCCACCTCGCCGCTCGAAGGGGTGGCGCCGCCGAAGGGCTACGGCTCGCGCTTCGTCGACCTCACCGATCTCTACAGCGCGCGACTGCGCGCCGCGGTCAAAAAGGCCGAACCCCAGCTGGCCGAGGGCGTGTACGCCGGATTCCGCGGACCGCACTACGAGACCCCGGCCGAGATCGTGATGGCGCGCACCATGGGCGCGACGCTCGCGGGCATGTCGACGGTGCTCGAGGCAATCGCCGCGCGCCACCTCGGAGCCGAGGTCCTGGGACTGAGCCTCGTCTCGAATCACGCCGCCGGCGTGATGCCCGGTCATCTGAACCACCTCGAGGTCCTCGAAGCCGGCGAGAGCGCCGCCGCGTCGCTCGGTACGTTGTTGACTCGCGTCGTCCCCGTCCTGTGAACGAAGCGCTGCGCGAACGGGTACTCGAATGGATCGTCGGGGACCCCGACGTCGACGACCGCGAAACGCTGCAGTCGCTGTTGGACCACGGTGACGAAGTCGAGCTCCACCGTCGCTTCGACGTACCCCTCACGTTCGGCACCGCGGGACTGCGCGGACCCGAGATGGCCGGGCCAGCCGGGATGAATCGCTACACCGTGCGTCGAGCGACCCAGGGCGTGATCGCCTGGCTGGGAGAGATCGGCGCCGATCCCGCGCGCGGCGTCGTCGTGGGACGTGACGGCCGTCACGGCTCCGAGTCGTTCAACCACGAAGTGGTCTCGGTGCTCTTGGGGGCCGGCGTCAAGGTCTACGAGATGCCGGGGCCACTGCCGACGCCGCTGGTCGCCTACTGCGTCAAGGCCCTCGGAGCCGCGGCCGGCATCATGGTGACCGCGAGCCACAATCCCCCGCAGGACAACGGCTACAAGCTGTACTCGAGCGACGGTTCACAGATCATCCCTCCCAACGACGAGATCGTGGAGCGATTCGCCAACGCCGCCGCGACGCCGCCGTTGGGGGAACGCACCGAGTACGCACCACCGCTGGATATCCCAGGGCGTCCTCGATCAGTACCGCGCCCACATGACACAACGCTTCGCCGTCACCGACAGCGACCTGGCGATCACGTACACGCCGCTCCACGGCGTGGGCGGGGCGACCATGATGGATCTCTTCGCCCGAGCCGGCTACTCCACCGTGACGCCGGTCGCGGCGCAGTTCGAACCAGACGGGGCCTTTCCGACGTTGCCGTTCCCCAACCCCGAAGAGCCGGGAGCGCTCGACCTGGCCATGGCCCGCGCGGACGAAGTGAGCTCCGATCTGGTCATCGCCAACGACCCGGACGCCGACCGACTCGGCGCGGCCGTGCGCGACGCCGTCGGGTTGGCACGTTCTACGCGGCGACCAGATCGGCTGGCTCTTGGCCTCGGCGATGTTGCCCACCATGCAGGACCCCCGCGACGTCGTCGCCACGACGATCGTGTCCTCGACGTTGCTGCGCGACATGGCCCGCGACGCCGGCGTGCGATTCGCGATGACCCTCACCGGATTCAAGTGGCTCGCCCGCGCGGCGGGCGACGGGGTCCTGCGACTGGGTTACGAAGAGGCCCTCGGCTTCGCCGTCGATCCCGAGGTCGCCGACAAGGACGGTCTCTCGGCCGCTCTCGCGCTCGCGCAACTCGCCAACGAACTTCGCGGTCGCGCTGAGACGTTGATGGACCGCTTGAACGAGATCGAGGCGCGCTTCGGGGTCCACTCCATCTTTCAACTGTCGCTGCGAGCGGAGGGGCCCACCGGACTGCGCGCGATCGTCGACGCCGTGCAGTCCCTACGCGAGCGACCACCGACGACGTTGGGCGGGATCGGGGTCAGCGCGCATTACGACCTCGCTCTCGGTTACGAGGGACTCGGACCGACCGACGGCGTGCTCTTGCAACTCGGCGAGTCCGGCCGGGTCGTGGTGCGACCGTCGGGGACCGAACCGAAGCTGAAGGCGTACATCGAGATCACCTCACCGCCCAGCGACGCGACGTCGCTCACCGATCAGCGGCGTCACGGCGAATCGCTCGTGGCGGCCGTGCGCGGTGATCTGGAATCGCTACTTCGTCTCTGATCGCAACGCGGCGTAACCGGGCTTGATGACCGTATTGATCATCGCCAGTCGCTGGTCGAACTGGTAGAAGGAACTCTTGGCGGCGTTCAGCGTGAGCCACTCCATGTCGGCGAGGGTCCAGCCGAACGTCGCGGCGCACGTCTCGAACTCACTGCTCATCGAGATCCCGCTCATCAGCCGGTTGTCGGTATTGAGCGTGACGCGGAAGCGTAGCTGGCGCAGCAGTTCGATCGGGTGCGTGGCGATGGAGCTCGCGGCACCCGTATGCACGTTCGAAGTGGGGCAGACCTCCAAGGGGATCCGCCGGTCGCGCACGAAGTTCGCCAGTCGGCCGAGGTGGTAGTCGCCGTCCTTCTCGATGATGTCGTCGGCGATCCGCACGCCGTGACCAAGCCGCTCGGCGTTGCAGAACTGCACGGCCTCCCAGATCGACGGTAGGCCGAAGGCTTCACCGGCGTGAATGGTCATGTGAAAGTCTTCGCGCTGCACGAGGTGAAAGGCGCGCAAGTGATGCGTCGGCGGGAACCCGTCCTCGGGCCCGGCGATGTCGAAGCCGCACACGCCGCGGTCGCGGAACTCGACGGCCAGTTCCGCGATCGTCTCGCTGAGGTTGGCCTGACGCATCGCCGAGAGGATCGCACGCACGACGATTTCGTGACCTTCGAGCTCGGCGTCGTGCGTGCCGCGGGCGAATCCCTCCAACACCGCCTGCACCACTTCGTGCAGCGTGAGGCCGTTTTCCAGGTGCAGTTCGGGCGCGAATCGGACCTCCGCGTAGACGACCCCGTCACGCGCTAGGTCGAGGGCCGCTTCGAAGGCGACGCGCTCCAGGTGGTCCTTCGTCTGCATGACCGCCGTGGTGTGGGCGAATCCCTCGAGGTAGCGCACGAGGTCACTCCCGGGCGTGTCGGCGATGAACCACTTGCGCAGGTCGTCGGCGTCGTTGGTCGGCAGCCCGCTGTAGTGCGTCTCGTGAGCGAGCTCCAGTACCGTCGTCGGACGCAGCCCGCCGTCGAGATGATCGTGCAACAGGACCTTCGGCGCTCGCTGGATCACGTCACGCGAAAGAGCAACTGCCATGAAATGAGGTTAGTCAACAGGCCTGTGCACTAGTTGGTGATACGTTCCAGCAGCAACGGTTCGGCGTTCACGCTGCGTTCACCTACGACCACGGCGTCGGCGATGGCGTCGCGCCCCTGTTGAAGATGGACCTCATCGTCGGCGTGGAGTTCAAACATCGGCTGGCCCTTGGTGATCGCCTCGCCTTCACGAACCAGACACACGACGCCAGCCGCCGCACTCACCGGATCCTCTTTGCGGGCCCGTCCGGCCCCGAGTCGCCACGCGGCGATACCGACCGCCAGCGCGTCGACGGACTGGACGACGCCGTCGTCGAAACTCACCACGTCGTCGCGACACTCCGCTTCCGGGAGGGACGCGTCGGGGTCGCCGCCCTGTGCGCGGATCATGCGTTGATAGACCTCGTAGCCCGAACCGTCGTCGAGTTTCGTCTCGGGATCGACGTCGAGACCAACGAGTTCGACCATGATTCGCGCGAGCGCGAGCGTCAACTCCCGCACGTCACTCGGCCCTCGTCCTTGCAGCACGTCCACCGACTCACTCACTTCGAGGGCGTTGCCGACGGCGCGCCCGAGTGGCGCGTTCATCGAGGTGAGCTGCGCGATGGTGGCCACGCCGTGATCGGCGCCCAGCCGAACCATCGTGGTCGCGAGTTCGCGGGCCTGTTCCACACTCTTCATGAACGCGCCTCGACCGACCTTCACGTCGAGCACCAGGGCGTGCGTCCCTTCGGCGATCTTCTTGGACATGATCGACGACGAGATAAGTGGAATCGACGCGACGGTCGCGGTGACGTCGCGCAAGGAGTACAGCTTGCGATCGACCGGCGCCAGCCCTTCGCCCGCGGCACAGATGACCGCGCCGACCGAGTCGAGTTGATCGCGGATCTCGTCGTTGGAGAGGAAGGCGCGCCATCCCGGAATCGACTCGAGTTTGTCGAGGGTCCCTCCGGTGTGTCCGAGTCCGCGCCCGGAGAGCTGGGGGACGGCGGCACCACAGGCCGCGACGAGCGGGGCGAGGATCAGCGAGATCTTGTCACCGACACCACCGGTCGAATGCTTATCGACGGTCGGTCGAGAGAGACCGCCTAGATCGAGTCGCTCGCCGGACTCGATCATGCGGTCGGTCCAGGTGTTCAACTCTCGGTCACTGAGTCCGTTGAAGAAGATCGCCATCAACAGCGCCGACATCTGTTCTTCGGCCACCTCACCGCGTTCGTAGGCGTCGAGCACCCAGGTGATGGCGTCGTCGCTCAGCACTCCGTCATCACGTTTGGTCGTGATGACGTCCACCGCGGAGAAGTAGCTCACTCACTCCTCCGGATGCCGAAGCTCCTCCGGGCCGAACGCGTCGGGCAGGAGATCGCGAAGGGGCCTCGGGTCTTCGCCGTCGCCGGCGTCGACCAAGAGGTCGTCGCCGCCGTGCTCGTAGAGCAGCTGTCGACATCGGCCGCACGGGGCGATCGGCTCGCCGTCGCCCGCGACGATCGACACCGCGCGCAGACGTCCGCCGCCGAGGCGCGCGAGGTCACTCACCAAGGAACACTCGGCGCACAGCGTCAGTCCGTAGCTCGCGTTCTCGACGTTGGACCCCACGACGATTCGTCCGTCAATCGTGAGGGCGCAGGCGCCGACGTGGACGTGGGAGTACGGCGCGTACGACGTCGTGGTGGCGTGACGGGCCTGTTCACGCAGTTCATTCCACGGAATGGCCGGCGGCGAATCTCACGTCCAAACAGTACACTTCGCCTTGCGTGACAAACTTTCGAAACTCCGCAGTCGTAATCAGCGACGAAGTCGCCAACGCACTCGAAAAGGGTCGCAACGTCGTCGCGCTCGAGACGACAATCGTCGTCCACGGACTTCCCGTCCCCGGTGAATCTCGAGGTGGCCGAAGAGTGCGAATCGGCGGTGCGTGAGTCGGGTTCGATCCCGGCGACGATCGGCGTGCTCGACGGCCGCGTCGTCGTCGGCCTCAACGAGGTGCAGCTGCGCACCCTGGCCGACCCCGAACGGCACGCGGCCAAGTTGTCGGCCCGCGACCTGGGCCTGGCGCTCGCCACGCGGGGCGACGGCGCGACCACGGTCGCCGGTACGATCAGCATCGCGAGCCGGGTGGGCATCGAGGTGATGGCGACCGGGGGCCTCGGCGGCGTGCACCGTGACGTCCGTGACAGCTTCGACGAATCGGCCGACCTCACGGCGCTCTCGCGCAACCAGGTGCTGGTCGTCGCTTCCGGCGTGAAGTCCATCCTCGATATCGGCGCGACCCTCGAACGCCTCGACACCCTGGGCGTCCCGGTCGTCGGATTTCGAACGAACCGGTTCCCCGGCTTCTACCAGAGCCGAAAGCGGATTCTCCTTGGACTGGTCCGTCGCCGACGAGTCCGAAGCGGCCGCTGGCCTTCCTCGCGCACCGCGAACTTTCGTCGACGGGTTTCCTCGTGGCCAATCCGATCGACCACAAGCAGCGAGCTCTCCGTCGAACTGCACGACCGCGCACTCTCGAGTGCGCTCGAACGAGCCCGGGCGCTCGGCGTGAGCGGTAAGGAGGTGACCCCGGTTCTGCTGGCCGAGTTCGCTCGTTACACCGCCGGCGCCAGCGTCGCGGTGAACCGGGAGCTGGTGGTGTCGAACGCGGGACTAGCGGGAAGGATCTGCGCGGCCATCGCCAAGGAACGAGCGTGATCGCTCGCGACGTCATGGTGGTCGGCGACGTGATGCTCGACGTCGTGGCGAGGCCGCTGACGGACATCGCGCCCACCAGTGACACGCCGTCACGAGTGAGGATGAGCCGCGGGGGCGCCGCGGCCAATATGGCGGTGGCGCTCGCGCGTACGGGACACAACGTGACCTACGTCGGGGCCTCCGGCGGTGGACCTCGCCGGAAAACTCTTCGAGGACACGCTGCGCGGTGCGGGAATCGAGGTGGCCCTCGAGCGCGTGAACGCAGCGACGGGCATCGTCGTCGCGGTGGTAAGTAGCGAAGGTCAACGAGCCATGCTGACCGACCGCGGCGCGAGTTCGCTGCTCGGACTCGAGCACGTGCTTCGGCGACTCGAACGACCCTTCGATCACCTTCACGTATCGGGCTACACCTTGCTCGATCCCCTGACGGTGGACGTCGGGCGCGCGGCTCTGTCGCGCGCGCTCGAGCTCGGGCGCTCGACGTCGGTCGACGTCTGCTCGGTCGCTCCGCTTATCGAGATGACACCCGCGGCGTTCCTGGAGGCGTCGCGCGGCGCGCGCTTTCTCTTCGCCAATGAAGAAGAGGCCTTGGTCTTGAGCGATACGTCCGACGTCGCGGCGGGGATTGAACGACTGGCCCGGGACTTCGACGAGGTCGTCGTCACCCGAGGTGACAAGGGCGCTCGGGCGTGGGCCGATGGCGTCGACTACGAAGTGGCCTCACTGAGTGACGTGGTCTTTGACACGACGGGGGCCGGTGACGCCGCCGCCGGTGCGTACCTGGGCGCCCGGCTCGACGGCGCAGTGCCGCTCGACGCGCTGACGCTGGCTATGGCCGCGTCGGCTCGGGTCGTCGGAGACTTGGGCTCGTCCGAGAATTAGTCGCGAATGTACGGCTGGCCGTCGGCGGCCGGAGCCCGGACGCGACCGATGAGCCCGGCCACGACCGCGATCGTGATGAGGTACGGGAAGGTCTGCAAGATGTAGATCGAGACCGGCACTTGGTAGGTGACGAGGTTGTAGGAGAGGTAGACCGAGAGGCCAAAGATCACCGAGGCCACGACGGCGCCCGAGGGGCGCCAGCGGCCGAAGATGAGCGCGGCCAACGCGATGTAGCCGTAGCCCGAGGTGTAGCCGACCTGGAACTGACCCTGGGTCGCCATAAAGGCCACCCCGCCCAGTCCGGCGATGGCCCCGCCCAAGACAACGTTGATGTAGCGCACCCGCACCACGCTGATGCCGACGGTCGCCGCGGCGCGAGGGTGCTCACCGACCGCGCGCACGTGCAGTCCGTAGCGGGTCTTGAAAAGCGCGAAGCTCACGACCGCCACGAGGATGATCATGACGTAGAAGAAACCCGACTGGTTGAAGAAGACCGGTCCGAGGATGGGGATCTTCGAGAGCAGGGGGATCGGCAGGTTCGGTGCGATGTTGCCCGTGTTGAACTGGGGGAAGGGCGTGAAGATCTCCAGGTTGAGGTACGACGAGAGACTGCCGAGCATGGTCACCAGCACGATGCCCACGATGATCTGATCCGATTGATAGCGCAGCGCGAAGAAGGCCAAGACCAGCCCGATGAGGCCGCCGATGAATACGCCGCCGACCGCCGCGTAGAAGAAGTTGTTGGTCGTCGAGGCGATCATGCTCCCCAAAAAGGCGCCGGCGATGAGCTGACCCTCGATCGCGATATTGACGACGCCGGAGCGTTCGCACATCACGCCCGAGAGCGAGCCGAAGATAAGGACCATGACCGTGGCCGAACTGCCGACCAAGATCGAGGTGAGGTTGACCGACGAGATCACCGAAGGACCGGGATTGCGAGCGGCCCAGAACAAGAGCGCCAACAAAAACAGGATCGCCACGATCCCGAAACGAAGCATGACGGCGCGCCGAGGC
This sequence comes from uncultured Acidimicrobiaceae bacterium, assembly GCA_963703105.1. Taxonomy (GTDB): domain Bacteria; phylum Actinomycetota; class Acidimicrobiia; order Acidimicrobiales; family RAAP-2; genus RAAP-2. The sequence goes on from OY969792.1 coordinate 1,927,461, forward strand.
CGACGAATGAAGACCTCGGCGCCGAGCGCGATCATCAACAGACCGAGCACGATGTCGGTCCAGCGCACCGGCATGGTGAGCGAACCGAGCTTCACCGGCGCGTTCGCCAGGTTGATCGGGTCGAAGGTCAGCGACGACTTCGCCCTCGTGCCGCTGCCGAACCCGAAGACCCACACGGTGAAGAGACCGACGAGGGCCATGAGGACGGCAATGACTGGCGTTCGTCGGTTCTTGATCAGCGGCGTGGGCGGCGCCGTCGCGCGGGCGTCGAGGAGGCTCACGATCCCCACCCCGTCGTCGCGAGTTGCAGCGAAGTGGACGTCACGTGGCGCAGCCGGAAGATCTCCTTCACCAGGACCGGCGTCGCCACGAAGAGCACGATCGCGGACTGAATGACGGTGGCCAGGTCCAGCGGTATGCCTGTCAACGACTGCATGTTGCGTCCGCCCACCCCCAACGCGGCAAAGAGCAGCGCGGCCCAGACAATGCCCATAGGACGGTTCCGTCCCAGCAGGGCCACGGTGATCGCGGTGAAGCCGATGCCGGCGCTGCCGATGAGGAACCCACCGTCGATGTAGTGCGTCGTGCTCGCTACCTGGACGACGCCCGCGAGACCGGCCAGTCCTCCGGAGATCAAAAACGCCAGCACGATCACTCGCTTGGCGTTGATGCCGGACGCGCGCGCCGCCGACGGGTTGGCCCCGGTGACGCGAAAGTCGAAGCCCAACGACGAACGATCGAGGAGCCACCACGCGAAGACCACGACGAGCGCCGCCACGAAGATGCCGTAGCTGACGCGCAGCCCCGACTTGGTGCCGAAGAGCGGCGCCAGGATGGCCGTGGGATCGAGAGTCCGTCCGATGTCGTTCTCCTGGCCGGGTTGCTGGAAGGGGGTTGAGAGCACCATGAACAAGAGGATGGAGTACGTCACGTAGTTGAACATCAGCGTCACGATCACTTCGTGGGCGCCGGTGTAGGCCTTCAATAGTCCCGGTATGGAGCCCACCAGCATGCCGCCGCCGATGCCCATGAGCAACGTGAGCGGGAGGTGGATGATCGTCGGCATGTGCAACATAGAGCCGAAGGCCGTTCCGGCGATGCCCCCAATCACCGCTTGGCCGTTCGCGCCAATGTTGAAGAGGCCGGTCTGAAAGGCGATGCCCACGCCAATGCTGGCGATGACGAGCGGCGTGGCGTAGGTCAACGTCTCCGAGAGTGGCGTCAACGTGTTGGGCCAACCCTTGCCGGTGGTGAGGGAGTGCCAGAAGCCCTGGGGGTCGACTACTGATCCCGTGAACATGTCGCGGTACGCCGCGCCGACATTATTGAAGGTGATGTCGAGCGCGTGAGGGAAGCCGTTCCAGCCGTGGAAGACACCCCGCCACGCGTCGAGCACCGCGGGCGTCGTCGTGGCGATGATGACGACCCCGAAGGCGATGCCCAGGAGGAAGGCGTACGCCGTAACGACGATGGGACTGCTCGACGTGAAGCGCGACCACCAGACGCGACGCGGGGTCACGGCGTCGTCAGACACTGGACTCCTCGAGGGTGTGGCCGGCCATCAGGAGTCCGATGGACTCGCGGCTCGCCGTCGGCTCCACCATTCCGACGATTCTCCCTTCGAACATCACGGCGATGCGGTCGCCGAGCGCGTAGACTTCGTCCAGTTCCGAGGAGACGATGAGAGATCCGTTTCCCTGGTTGCGGTGTTCGACGATCTGGCGATGCACGTACTCAATGGATCCGACGTCGAGTCCTCGGGTCGGCTGCGACGCGACCAGGAACTCCAGCGAACGCGAAAGCTCGCGCGCGACGATCACCTTTTGCTGGTTGCCTCCCGACAGAGAACTCGTGGGGGCCTTGATCGAGGACGTCCGGATGTCGAAGTCCTTTACAAGCTTTACGGCGTGTTCATTCACGGCGCCCAGGTTGCGCGTACCGTGGCTCGCGAAGGGTGCGCGTCGGGGAGTGTTGAGGACCAGGTTGTCGGCGACGGACATCGTGAGTACCAGTCCGTCACGCTGCCGGTCTTCGGGGATGTGACCGATACCGGCGTCGAGGGCCTTTCGGGGCGACAGGTTCGTGATGTCCTGGCCGTGCAGGGTGATAGTGCCCGAGACGGCCGGGCGCATTCCGACGATCGCCTCCACGAGTTCGGTCTGACCGTTGCCCTGGACTCCCGCGAGGGCGAGCACTTCGCCCGCGCGCACGTCGAGCGAGACGCCGTTGACGGCGATGAGGCCGCGGTCGTCCAGCACGACCAGATCACGAATCTCGAAGACCTCGTCGCCCGGGTCGTAGGACGACTTTTCGACGGTCAACTTGACGTCGCGGCCCACCATCAGCGAGGCCAGCTCGGACTCAGAGGCGGTGGGCTCGGCGGTGCCGACGACCTTTCCTTGACGGATGACCGTGATGACGTCCGCGATGGCCTTTACTTCCTTCAGTTTGTGGGTGATGAAAAGGATCGACTTTCCGGCCGCGGCGAGCGACCGCATGATCTCCATCAGGGAGTCGATCTCCTGGGGCGTCAAGACCGCCGTGGGTTCGTCGAGGATGAGAAGTTCGGCGTCGTGGCTCAGCGCCTTCAGGATCTCGACGCGTTGCTGGAGCCCGACCGGCAGGTTCTCGATGATGGCGTCGGGATCGACGTCCAGGTTGAACTGCTTGGAGAGTCGGTGAATGTCGTCGGTCGCCTTTTTGTAGTCGACCCGGTCGAAGGACTTCATCGGTTCGAATCCCAGCACCACGTTCTCGGTCACCGAGAAGACGGGCACCAACATGAAGTGTTGGTGGACCATGCCGATGCCGCGCCGCACCGCCTCGCCGGAGTCGGTGAATGGCGACCACTTCGCCGTCGATCAGGATCTCGCCCTCGTCGGGTCGAAGGAGTCCGAAGAGGACGTTCATCAGGGTCGACTTGCCGGCACCGTTCTCACCGAGCAGCGAGTGAATCTGACCGGGTTCGACCGTCAAACTGATCTGGTCGTTGGCGGTGAGTTCTCCGAAGCGCTTGGTCATTCCTCGGAGTTCAAGCGCATGAATTCATATCGTACTCACGAGAAAGCCCCGGACCAGGTGGTCCGGGGCTTTCTCTTTGATCGATTAAGTGCAGTGCGAAACTACGCCACCTTCGGGTAACTATTCGGGTTGACCGAAATCGTTCCCGCGATGATGCCGGCCTTGGCCTTGGCAATCTCAGCCTTCAACGTCGCGGAGACCTTGATGCCGCCGTACTCGAGCGCGGTGCCGTCGTTCTTCAGCGTGCCGATGTACGCGCCAGCCTTGAAGCTGCCCTTCGCGGCGGACAACACCGCGGCCTCCACCGAAGGCTCAACGCCCTTGGCGACGGTCCCGATGAAGTACTTGCAGTCCGCGTGCGTCCGAGACGCAGCCGTTGGAGTCGACCCACATGATGTCGTGGCCGGCGCCCGCGAGCTTCGCGGCGGCGACCGATCCAAGACCGACCGAACCCGCGACGGGGAAGACGATGTCCGCACCCTCCGAGAAGAACGTGGTGGTGTCGGACTTGCCGGCGGTCTGGTCGGTGAAGTTACCGACGAAGGTTCCCGTACCGGGGCAGGCCGCGAGCGAACAGGCGGTCTTTGGCGGGTTCCAACCCAGGACCTTGACGTGCTTGGAGTACGTCTTGTCGTAGTAACGCACACCGGCGACGAAGCCGTTCATGTACAGCGTGACCGCGGAGAAGTTCTGTCCTCCGTAGGTCGCGACGGTACCGGTCTTCGAGGCATCCGGCGGCGAGAATCCCACCGAGGAAGCCCGCCTGGTCCGTCTCGTACTGCAGCGCGTCCACGTGCGTGCCGGCCTTCACCGTCGGCGCGTCGTCCACGATCGCGAACTTCTGGCTCGGGTGGGCGTTAGCGGCGGCGGCCGTGGCGGCGTCCATCAAGAATCCGACGGTGACGATGATGCCGCATCCCTCGGTGATGAACTTGGTAATGTTCGGCGCGTAGTCCGACGACGAGGTCGACGAAAGATACGTGTACGAAATACTGCTGTCTTTAGCGGCGGCGTCCTTCAGGCCGGCGCACGCCGATGCGTTGAACGACTTGTCGTTGATTCCACCAGTGTCGGTGACGACGCAGGCCTTGAACTTCGACGCGGCAGAAGCCGACACCGTTGTCGCAGCCACACTCACTGTCACAGTGCCGAGGACTAGCGCGCTAGCTCCCAGCACCGTCGTGAGGCGACGAATTCTCCCCATGTATTTCTCCCTTTATCGCTTTATCAGTCCCCACTCAAGGGCACTGTCCTCGGCCTCGATGCGCCCCCGACACGGCGTCATCACACTTTCGGATAATTGTCATCCGTGAGACTAGCCCCGAATCGGGGCGCGAACTTAGGCAGGTTCGACGGGAATATTTGGCGAGACCTGGGGCGACGGCGCGGTCGCCGTCACCGACCGTACGACCGGTGTTGCGCGGTAGCGCGAACGACACGCACAGCGCGATGAGGGTCACGACCGCCGAGATCTCGAAGGCGCGTTGATAGCCCGACGTGAGTGCCGCGGCCTCGGAAGACGTGTCGCGAGTGCGCGGTGCGTCACGTCGGTCGCCACGGTGGCGAGAATCGCCAGCGACGAGCGATCCGCCGACCTGTCGCGAGGTGTTGAGTAGTCCCGAGGCGAGACCGGCGTCGGCGCGGTCAACTCCCGACGTGGCGGCCGTCGCGAGCGGCGCGAAGAGCAGGCCCATCGCGAAGGCGCAGATAAAGGAGGGAACCAAGATGTGGCCGATGTAGGAGTCGGCCGGCTTGATAAGCGAGATCCAGAGGAATCCGAGGGTGGCCAGGGTGGCGCCGATCTGGAGCAACGGGCGCACTCCCGTCCTCGACAGGAGCCGCGACGAGATCTGGGCACCGATGATGATGGCCAGCGCCATCGGCAAGAACGCGAATCCGGCCCTCACGGGGCCGTAACCGAGCACGCTCTGGAAGTAGTAGGTCAGGAAGTACCACATGGCGAAGAAGGCCCCACCAATGAGGAGCATCATGAGGTTCGCCGTCGTGAGCGGTCGCGACCGGAAGATCTTGAACGGGACGAGCGGATGCGAGGCCACCTTCGCCTCCCAGAAGATGAAAGTCGCGAGCAACACGAGCCCCAAGAACAGCCAGCCGAGCGTCGTCGACGAGGTCCAGGCGTGCGTCGTCGTGTTCACCACGGCGTAGATCGCCGAGGCCAGGCCGCCGGTCACGAGCACCGAGCCGGTGACGTCGAGCTTCGTGGTGGCGTCCGCGGTTGCGCATCTCGCGCAGGTACATCGCGGCGACAACGCCGGCGATGATGCCGAAGGGCACGTTGATGAAGAAGACCCACCGCCACGACGCGTACCCGGTCAGGATTCCGCCCAGGAGTCCGCCGACCGCCCCGCCGGCCCCGGCGACTGCGCTCCACGCGCCGATTGCCTTGGGCAGACGCGGCCCGGCGAAGGTCGTGACGATGATCGTGAGCGTGGCCGGCGAGAGGATGGCGCCGCCCACGCCCTGTACGGCGCGGATGGCGATCATCTGCGCGCCGGTCTGCGCGGCGCCGGCGCCGATGCTGGCCAGCGTGAAGAGGATGATGCCGGTGATGTAGACCTTCCGACGACCAAAGAAGTCGGCGGCCCGACCGCCCAACAACAGGAATCCGGCGAAGGTGAGAACGTACGCGTTGACGACCCACTGCGCGCTGTTGGAGGTGAAGTGCAGGTCGTGGCCCATGCGCGGCAAGGCGACGTTCACGATCGAGACGTCCAAGACGACCATGAACTGCGCGATGCACGCGATACAGAGGATCAGCCAATCCGGTGCGTGGCGATTCGTCGAGATGACGTCGACGGAGCTCCCAGACATTTTCCGATTGTAATAGTGACCTCTTACATCCGGTGACGGGTCATTCTCTCGTTGCCGACGATATCGGCCACACTGGAGGACATGGTTGCTCAGTTCATCTTCACCATGCGAGACCTCCGCCGGTTCTACCCGCCGGACCGCGAAGTTCTTCGCGGCATCAATCTCTCGTTCTATCCCGGCGCCAAGATCGGCGTGATCGGCGCCAACGGATCGGGCAAGTCGTCGCTGCTGCGGATCATGGCCGGACTGGACGACGGCTTCAGCGGAGAGGCCCGACTCACGCCGGGTTTCAGCGTCGGTTATCTCTCCCAAGAGCCGCAGCTCGATCCCACCAAGGACGTCGTGGGCAACGTGGCCGACGGCATCGCCGAGCAGCGAGACCTCTTGATCCGCTTCAACGAGGTCTGCGCCGCCATGGCCGACCCCGACGCCGACTTCGACGCTCTCCTCGCTGAGCAGTCCGATCTCCAAACGAAGATCGACGCGGCCAACGCGTGGGACCTCGAGCGAACCCTCGAGATCGCCATGGACGCGCTTGCGCCTGCCGCCGCCTGACGCCGACGTGACCGTGCTCTCCGGTGGTGAACGTCGTCGCGTGGCGCTCTGTCGTCTTCTGCTGTCGAAGCCCGACCTCTTGTTGCTGGACGAACCGACCAACCACCTGGACGCCGAGTCGGTGGCGTGGCTCGAGCGGACGCTTCAGGACTACAGCGGCACCGTGGTCGCGATCACCCACGACCGGTACTTCTTGGACAACGCCGCGTCGTGGATCCTCGAGCTGGACCGGGGACACGGCATTCCGTGGGAGGGCAACTACTCCTCGTGGCTCGAGCAGAAGCAGGCCCGGCTGGCCCAAGAAGAGAAGTCCGACAAGGTCCGCCAGGCGGCGCTCGAACGCGAGCTCGAGTGGATCCGAATGTCGCCGCGGGCGCGCCAGAGCAAGGGCAAGGCTCGCCTCAGCGCCTTCAACGAGTTGGTGGCCGAGTCCGAGTCGAGCGAACGACGCGCCGACCGACTCGAGATCGCCATCCCTCCCGGCCCTCGACTCGGTGACGTCGTCGTCAACGCCCTCGACGTCGTCAAGGGATTTGACGACCGGCTCTTGATCGAGGACCTGACCTTCCTGCTCCCGCCGGGCGGCATCGTCGGGGTCATCGGGGCGAACGGCGCCGGCAAGACCACGCTTTTCAAGATGATGCTCGGACAAGAGAAGCCCGACGCCGGGTCCTTCGAGGTGGGCAGCACCGTCGCCTTCGCCTACGTCGATCAGTCGCGCGACAACCTCAATCCCGACGCGACGGTCTTCGACGAGATCAGCGAGGGCCAGGAACAGATGGTGGTCGGCAGCCGCGAGATCCACGCTCGCGCCTACGTCGCGAGCTTCGGCTTCAAGGGCAGTGATCAGCAGAAGAAGGTGGGCGAGATCTCGGGGGGCGAGCGCAACCGCGTCCAGTTGGCCAAGGTGTTGCGCAGCGGTGGCAACGTGCTGCTGCTGGACGAACCGACCAACGACCTCGACGTCGACACGCTGCGCGCGCTCGAAGACGGACTGCTGACGCTTCCCGGGCTGTGCCGTCGTGATCAGCCACGACCGCTGGTTCCTGGACCGGATCGCCACCCACGTGCTCGCCTTCGAAGGTGACGCCGTCGTGCGTTGGTTCGAGGGGAACTTCTCGGACTACGAAGCCGAACGTCACAAGCGCCTCGGCACCGACGCCGACCAGCCGCACCGTATTCGTTACAAGCCCATCACTCGTTCGTGACGCCGGGCGTGTGCGGGCCACGGTCGTAGTGTGGACCCGTGGCTAAAGGCACCGACTACTCGACGTACCTTCGCATCAACGACCTATTGAAACTGCAGATTCCGCTCACCGAGGACGCTCCCGACGAACTGCTCTTCATCGTCGTCCACCAGTCCTACGAGCTCTGGTTCAAGGTCATCGTCGACGAGTTGCGCCGCGCGGCCTCGGTGCTGCACGACAACCGTCCCTGGCTCGCTGTCTCGCACCTGCGCCGGATCGTCTCGATCGAAGACCTTCTCCTGACGCACCTGCAACTTCTGGACTCCATGTCGCCTGAGGGCTTTCTCCAGTTTCGCGACCCGCTGGATCCGGCCTCGGGGTTCCAGTCCTTTCAGTTCCGCGCGATCGAGTTCCTGAGCGGCGCCGGCAAGAGGGCGATGCTCACCTTCGAGATCTTCGACGACGACCAGCGCGCCTGGCTCAAGGAGATGAGCGAGATCCCCTCGGTCTGGTCGGGCTTCGAGCACGCCCTGCGACTGACCACGGGCGCGGCCAACGACGATCTACTGGACGTCCTTCGCGCGCTGTATCGGTCGCACGACGACCCGGCTCTGAACGCCCTGCACACCGTCGCGGAACTCTTGATGGATCACGACGGGCGACTGGCGGTGTGGCGCCATCAACACATGCTGATGGCCGGTCGACAGATCGGTCGACGCCCCGGCACCGGCGGCAGCGAAGGCATGGCCTACCTCGATACGACGTTGTCACAGCGCCTCTACCCGGCGTTGTGGGAAGTTCGGTCGATCCTGTGATCACTCGCGAAGACTGCCAACGGATGGACGAGGCTGACGTCCTCGCGCCACTTCGTCAGGAGTTCACACTGAGCGACGACGAGATCTACCTCGACGGCAACTCCCTCGGGCCGGTCTCGGCGTCCGTTCGCCGACGGGTGCTCGAAGTGATCGACGACGAGTGGGGTCGGGGACTGGTGCGCAGTTGGAGCGACGCCGGCTGGATGGGGGAGCCGACGAGGCTGGGCGACCGTATCGCGCCACTGATCGGGGCTCAACCCGGAGAGGTGCTGGTCGCCGACACGTTGACCTTCCTTATCGCCAAGTTGATCGGAGCGGCCCTCGAGCACCGACCGGAACGACACGTCGTGTTGACCGACGCCGCGAACTTCCACTCCGACATCTACATCATCGAAGCGATGTGCGAGCGCGCCGGGCGGCCGGTGACCATGAAGACCATCGACCGGGACCGGTTGGATGAGTATCTCAATGACGACGTGGCCCTCGTCGAACTCACGCAGGTCGACTACCGCACCGGCGAGTCGCTCGACCTGGCCGGTATCACCGAAAGGGTGCACGCGGCCGGGGCGCTGATGCTCTGGGACTTCGCCCACTCGGCCGGCGCCGTACCCCTGGACGTGACCAGCGCCGACGTCGACTTCGCGGCCGGCTGCGGGTACAAGTACCTGAACGGCGGCCCCGGCGTCCCCGGCCTTTCTCTACGTACGAAAGTCGTGGCAGGGAAAGCTCCGCAATCCTCTGCCGGGGTGGCTCGGCCACGCTCGGCCCTTCGATTTCGAACTGACCTACGAACCGGCCGAGGGCATGCAGGCCTTCGTCACTTCGTCACCCTCGATCGTCGCTCTCGCCGCGCTCGACGGTGCCCTCGATATATGGGACCGCACGTCGATGGACCAGGTGCGCGTCAAGAGCCTGGCCCTGACCGACCTGTTCATCCAACTGGTCGAGGAACGCCTACCGGGTGTCTTTGAGGTCGTGACACCGCTCGATCACGCCCGGCGCGGCAGTCAGGTGGCGCTTCGCCACCCCGAGGGATACGGCGTCATCCAGGCCTTGATAGAAAAAGACGTCATCGGCGACTTTCGGGCCCCAGACATCTGCCGCTTCGGTTTCACGCCGCTCTACCTACGCTTCGTCGACGTCTTCGACGCCGTCGAGCGATTGGCCGACGTCATGGCGACCGACGCGTATCGGAACCCGCGATTCGCGGTGCGCAACGCCGTTACCTGACGGCGTCGGTCTGCTGACGGCTTCACTCAGTCGTAGTCCCTAACCAAGACACAAAAGGGATGTCCGTCGACATCAGTGAACACCAGTAGCGGCTCCTCCAACGAGTCCGATCGGTCGAAGCGCACTTCGCCGCCGAGTTCGAGAACCCGCGACTTGGCGCTCATGAGTTCCTCGAAGCTGGGTACGGAGAGATCGAGGTGCATCTGTTGTGGGATGGTCGAACTGGGCCAGGTTGACCTCGGCAACTCCTCCACTCGCTGAAACGCCAGGCACGGATCACCGCTCGTCGTCAGCAGGTTGAGCCAGTCGCGTCCGGCGAGGTCGTCTTCCCCTGGTGCGGGCGGCTCGTGTCCGGGGCGATACCTCAGTCCGAGGAACTGGCGCCAGAACTCGGCGCTGGCGCGTGGATCGGTCGTGTCCAGTACGACTTGGACGACGTGAGGAATTTCAGGGACCTCCACAGGGCGAAGAGTATCCGACGATTCCGTGACGCCGAACGGAATCGTGCTGCGCGCGGGCCGTTGATTCCTAGGACTTGTAGGCGTAGAAGCCCTGACCCGACTTTCGTCCCAGAAGTCCCGCCTGGGTCATGCGCGACAGCAGCGGCGGTGGAGCGAGGTGGGGCTCTTTGAACTCCTCGTAGAGCGACTCGGCGACGGCGAGCGTGGTGTCGAGGCCTATCAAGTCGGTCAGCGCTAACGGCCCCAGGGGATGGGCGCAGCCGACGACCATGCCGGTGTCGATATCGTCGGCGCTGGCGAAACCGGACTCCAGCATCCGGATCGCCGACAACAGATAGGGGATCAGGAGGGCGTTGACCACGAAGCCGGCCCGGTCCTTGGAGGAGATCACCCGCTTATTCAGGGAATCGGTGGCGTAGGCGTGGACGCGCTCGGTCGTGTCGGCACTCGTGAGCAGCGACGAGATGACTTCCACGAGTCTGAGAACCGGCACCGGATTGAAGAAGTGCATCCCGATGACCTGTTCCGGTCGCTTGGTCGCCATGGCCAGCTTGATGATCGGTATCGACGAGGTGTTCGTCGCCAAAATTGCCCCCGGGTCGGTCACCACCGAATCAATCCTGGCGAAGACGTCAATCTTCAGGTTCTCGTCCTCCGCGACCGCCTCGATCACCATTTCCCGGTCGGCGAGCCTCGCGAAGTCTTCGCTGAAGCTGAGGAACCCCCTCGCTCGATTGGCGTCATCTTCGGGCAGCTTTCCCGAGGCGACCGCCCGATCGAGAGACCGTTCGATCCGCGCCTGACCTTGGGCGAGCGCGTCGGCGTCTCGCTCGATGACCACAACGTCAGCTCCGGCGCGAGCACAGATCTCGGCGATGCCCGAACCCATCAGTCCACATCCGACCACGCCTATTCGTTCCATCCGAGTCTCCTCCGTTGGCGAAGCGGGGCTTCGCGACGGCAAAGTCTACGCCCGCTCCGCCCTAGCCTTCGGGGCCGGTTCGGCCACGGGGTGAGTACGATTGGCGAGAACTTTGATGAAGAGAAAACGCCCTAGTAATAAGGAGACGCCGTGGACACCGTGAACGTGATCGTCGAAATCCCTCGCGACAGCAAGAACAAGTACGAATACGACCACGAGAACCACACGATCAAGCTCGACCGCCACCTGCTCGTCTCCATGGGCTACCCGGCCGAGTACGGATTCATCCCCGACACCTTGGGCGGTGACGGCGATCCCCTCGACGCCCTGGTACTGACCGAATACCCCACGTTTCCCGGTTGCCTGATCGAGTCCAAGATTCTGGGCATGTGCAACATGACCGACGAACACGGGGAGGACGCGAAACTGATTTGCGTCCCGGACTACGACCCGCGTTGGAAGTCAGCCACCGACATCACCGACGTTCCCAAGCCCATCCTGGACCGGATTAGCCATTTCTTCACGGTCTACAAGGATTTGGACGAGGGAAAATGGATGAAAGTGGAGAACTACGTGGGACGGGCGGAGGCCCTGGTGGAACTGGAAGCTTCGATCGCCCGATTCAAGGCCTAATCGTCCTCGAGCACGTTCGCAGATCCGTCACTTCCTTCTCTCGACGCAACTGCTCTTTTTCTTGGCCCTGACCTGGTGTCTCATCCTCAATCACGGCCCGACCGCCGAAAATGACGGGATCTCGTTCTACGGCGACTATCACGAGAACGTTCCCTTGTTAAACCATTCCCTTATTAAAGGGTGGCTACGTCGCGGCGTTTTCGGGACTTTGGCGGACGTCCACGCACTTCAAGGTCTTTGGAGTTCCCACGTTCACCTGGGTCGGTCTACGGGCGATTGCCGCTTTGCTCTTCGTTCTGCTCGCGACGCCCTTTAACCAGGGTGCCTTCCTCAACTGAACCCATATGACCGCCGGCGTGCTCGGGTCGCTTCTAGAACTGGAGGTGGCCCTTCAATTACTGCGCCAAAAGCGGACCCCGCGCACGGTCCTAGGTCTGGTCGTCCCCTTGTTCGCCGACGCGTCGCTGCCGGACTGGCACATCACCTATCTCCTCCAGGGCGAGATCATCTTCCAGATCGGATTCTCCTGGTCCCTCGTCGAGTGGACGTACGCGCCGACCGAGCGCTTGCGAACGTCGTAGTTCTCTAAAATCGCGGCTCGAAGTCGGACCGGAGTTCCCAGTCGCTTTGGCCGTTCACCGGTTTCGCGCAGAGAATCTGATGGATCTCGAGGTGGTGTCGCTCGAAACCGAAGGCCGATCCCGACATATAGAGACGCCAGACCCGTGCCCGCTCCTCGCCGACCTCTTCGACCGCCTCGTCGAATCGCTTTACCAAGTTGGCTACCCAATGATGCAAAGTCAGCGCGTAGTGCTCGCGAAGACTCTCGAGGTGACGGACCTCGAATCCGTGGGCTTGGAACATCGACACCATGGTGCCGACTTCGTGGAGCTCGCCGTCGGGAAAGACGTAGCGCTCCATGAAAGGACTTCCGATCTTGGACGGTCCGCGCATGCCGAGCGCGATCTGCACCTGGCGAGAAAGCTCGGACATCTTGGAAGGATCGGGGTCGTCATCGTAGGAGACCGGTCGTCCGATGGCGTGGTTAAGAAACCGACCGCCTGGGCGCAGAAGATTGAAGAGTTGTTGGGCGTAGGTCGGCAGGGAACTTCGTCCGACGTGTTCGGACATGCCGATCGAACAGATCGCGTCGAAGGGTCCGTCGAGGACGTCGCGAAAATCTTGCAGCCGAAACTCCACGAGGTCGCTCACACCTTCACGTCGCGCCTTTTCCCTAGCGTATCGACGCTGTTGTTCGGACAAGGTGATGCCGACGACGGAGGCGCCGTACTCGCGCGCCGCGTGAATCGCCATGGCGCCCCAGCCGCAGCCGACGTCGAGCAGACGAGAACCGGGTCCGAGTTCGAGCTTGCGCGCCACGAGGTCAACCTTGCGGCGTTGCGCCTGCTCGAGCGTGTCGTCGGGTGATCGGAACACGGCGCACGAGTACGTCATCGACGGCCCGAGCACCAATTCGTAAAAGGTGTTCGAGACGTCGTAGTGGTGAGAGATCGCCTGACGGTCCCGCGAGCGACTGTGCAAGGCACCGTGTTGCTTGGCTTCGATCTTCGGCGGGGGAATCGGGCGAAGCGTCTCGAGACCAACCACGGACAAAAGCGCACGAAGGTTCTCAATTTTCAACAAGCGGCGCATCGGCGGCACCTTAAGGTCGAACAGTGCGTCGAGCTCCCCGTCGATGTCGAGATCGCCCGCGACGTAGGCGCGCGCGACCCCGAGTTCCCCGGGGTGGGTGAGAACGCGCGTGAGGGCTTCACGACGCAGAATTTTCAAGGTGAGGTCGTTCCCGACCGAGTTGACGCTCGGCAGGGCGACACTGCCGTCGTACGCCTCGACGCGAAATGGCAATTCGTTGTTAAATACGGCGGCGACAAATGATGCGACATCCATTGTGACCTCCAATCGTCTTGGCGATGACGATACGCCAACAACGTAAATGCTCGCTAGCCCCTGAGACATGACAATTTCGTTGCGAACGCCTTCGTCGCAGGTTGAGCCGACTCTTTCGCCCGGTGCCCAAAAGTTCAAGAAACGTCGGGCGATCCCGGGTCAGCATCCACGATTTTTTGCTCACGTTCTCTTACGCTTAAAGGTGGACATTGAACACAGCGATCTCGGCGCTTTGCCGAGAATGGCGAAGCGTGCGCGCAAATGGATCCTGGCGGTCTGAGCAGGATTGGTCCCATCGACTTGAAATCGTCGTTCGGAGCCGGGGTGCACCGGGGGGTCGGCTCCCGTTTTGTTGTGCAGTGGTTGTGAGAGACCTCTTTGTTACGCAGTGATGTCGACACGTCGCCGTGACTCGTGCAATCGGTATCGACGTGTTACAGACCGCAGTCGTCGTGAAATGTCACCGGTGACCTGGAGCATCACGACGACGTCAGTTGTCGCATCGTTGATTCAACACGAAACAGAAGAAATCAGGGGTCGTCGAGTGACAATAATCTCACGACTCCGTGCCAAAGAGTTTTTCTTATGGTGATGGTATTTGAAGCTCTATGAGGGTAAATTTCCGATATTCGGGATAGATTGTGGTCCAGAAAAGGTTTGTTCTCAGAACATTTGGAGTGACGCGTGGCGTTCAAAAAGAAGAGCAAAGACGACAACACTGTCGACGTTCGCCCGGCCAGAGGTGCCGGCGGTAGCGTGACGACGGTCATTGATGGTCGCGAAGAAGACGAGAACGTTCAGTCTGGCTCGGCGGTTCAGAGTCCTTCACCCTCGACTCCCTCTTCGAACGGCTCCACGCCAGAACGTCCGAATTTGCGACTGGGTGATCAACTCGTCGGCAGCAATCTGATCACTGAGGCGCAGTTGCAAAAGGCCCTCGAGATGCAACGCGACTCGGGTGGACTACTGGGCGAAGTACTCGTGAGCACCGGCGCTCTCAGCGAACAAGCGCTGGCCCACGCCCTCGCCTCGTTTTTCGGATTCGACGTGGCGAACCTCCGACGCGACAACGTCGACCCGACCATGATCACCTACCTGTCTGAGGACGTCGCCCGACAGTACGTGGCCTTCCCGGTTCGGATGGTCGATGACAATCTCTACATCGCGGTCGCCGAACCGAGCGAGGAGTTGCGCAACACTCTGGCTCGAGCGAGCGGCAAGTCGGTCAAGTTGTTGATCGCGCCACTGAGCGACGTGCGCTGGGCTATCGACAGCAACTACCGCGCGTTGGGTTCGGTCGCACAACTCGTTCAGGTCTTTGAGTCCGTGGAAGGATCGCGAAAGCGAAATGTCGATAACGCCGAACCGGAGATCGTGGCCGACGATGCGCCAGTCGTCCAAGTCGTGGACCGCATTCTCACGCAGGCCATGCGCGACCGCGCCTCGGACGTTCACATCGAACCGGCCGACGACATCGTGCGCGTGCGTTTTCGCATCGACGGTGCGCTGAAGGAGATCCTCCAGCTGCCTGCCGCGATCGGCCCCGGTCTCGTGAGTCGCATCAAGATCATGGCCAACATGAACATCGTCGAACGAAGGCGGCCCCAGGACGGTCAGCTCACGATCAACATCGACGGAAAAGAGGTCGACGTCCGCGTGGCGACCACGGCAACCATCATGGGTGAGAGTTGCGTCATGCGACTCCTGGACAAGACGCGTTCGGTCTTGCGCCTCAACGACCTCGGCATGCCGCTCGACACCCACGAGGCCTATTCGAAGATCGTCCGGGCGCCATTCGGCATGGTGCTCTGCGCCGGGCCGACCGGGAGCGGCAAGACGACGACGCTGTACGCGACGCTGAGCGAGGTCAACAACCCGACGCTCAACGTGATGACTATCGAGGACCCGGTCGAGTACGTCTTTCCTTCGATCAACCAGATTCAGACGAACGAACAGGCCGGCTTGACCTTCGCCACCGGCCTCCGGTCGATCCTTCGCCAGGACCCCGACGTGATCCTCGTCGGCGAGATCCGCGACGTGGAGACGACCCGCGTGGCCGTCCAGTCGGCGCTTACCGGACACTTCGTCGTCTCGTCACTCCACGCCACCGACTCGGTCTCGGCCCTCCACCGATTCTTGGACATGGGCATTGAGTCCTTCCTCATCGCCTCGTCGGTCCTGGCTGTCGTCGGTCAGCGCCTGCTTCGACGAGTGTGCCCCTCGTGCAAGTCGCCGTATACGCCTTCGGACGAAGAGATGGTCTTCTACGAGGAGAGCGGTGGACCGGCGAAGACCGAGTTCTTCCAGGGCACGGGCTGTAACTTCTGCACCCACACGGGCTACAAGGACCGAATCGGGATCTATGAACTTCTCGTCATGACCCCCGAGATCCGGCGCCTAGTCGTGGGCTGGGCGACGCAGGAAGAGTTGCGCAATATGGCCGTGAAACAGGGCATGCGCACCCTTCGCCAAGAGGCCATCAACCTCGTCAACCAGGACATCACGTCCATTTCCGAAGTAATCCGGAGCGTGTACACACTATGAGCAAAGTCAAAGACAAGTCACTCTTCAAATTCAGGTACATCGCCTTGGACGATGCCGGAAAGCGAGTCACCGGCACCGAGATGGCCTCCTCGGCCGGTGCCGCCCACGTGGCGCTGCTCGCCCGGGGACTCCAGCCCACGGAGGTCGAAACCAGGCAGGGCCTGATGAACTTCGAGATCACCAAGAAGAAGGTCCCTCGTCAGGACGTAATGAACTTCACCCGCCAGTTGGCCGTGTTCATGCGCGCCGGCATCCCGATTATGGAGGCGCTCGAGGTCATCGTCGAGGAGACCCAGAACAAGATGCTCAAAGGCGTCTTGAACGACATGGTCGACAGCCTGCGCGCGGGCGACACGTTCGCCGCCGCTGCCGCGGCCCATCCCGCAGCCTTCCCAAGCTTCTACGTCGGCATCCTCGAATCGGCCGAACTGACCGGAAACCTTGACAACGTCCTTAACCAGCTCGCCGACTACATCGACCGCGACCAGAAAGCCCGAGGAAAAGTCACTGCGGCGCTTATTTATCCAGCCGTCGTTGCGGCGATGTCAGTGGTCACCGTGCTGGTGCTTGCCGTATTCGTCATGCCTCGCTTCGAGGTCTTCTTCAAGTCCCTCCACGCCAAGTTGCCACTGGTCACCCGGATGCTCCTCAACACCACGTCATTCATGGGCCAGTGGTGGTACGCGATCCTCGGAATCGTCATCATCGTTGTTGGCGGGCTCATGGCGATGCAGCGATCGCCCGGGGGCAAGGCCAAACTTGACGCGTTCAAGTTGAAGCTTCCCGTCGTCGGCGACCTCACGGAAACGGCGATCATCGAACGAACGTGCCGCGTTTTGGCCTCCATGCTCCGCGCCGGTGTCGATCTGCCACGATCGATGGCCGTTACGGCGGAGTCGTCGAATAACGCGGTCTATCGCAACGCCTTGGAGAAGATCCGAGAGGCCATGATGCAGGGCCAGGGACTGGCCGAGCCGATCGCTCAAAGCGGGCTGTTCCCAGCCGCGGCACGACAGATGTTTCGCGTCGGTGAGGAAACCGGCACTTTGGACCAGCAGTTGGAAGTCGCCGCTGCGTATTACGGGCGAGAGCTGGAGACCAAGTTGGAGCGGGCCACGGCGCTGTTTGAGCCGGCAATCATCATCTTCATGGGCGTCGTCGTAGGTTTCGTGGCCGTGGCCCTGATTTCAGCCATGTACGGCATCTACAACCAGGTCAAAGTCGGCTAGATCGCCATTTCGAATTCGAATCGGTGAAAGTCGAATACCCGGACGTAGCGTTATCGGTGTTGTTCATTCGCGCACTGGATTCGCTGGCCCCAGACTGCGAATTTCGTTGCTCTCGTCGATAACTCGGCATACGAATGCTCACTGAATGATCACCGTCACCATGGTTGGCAAGGAAAGGACTGATTAAAAGTCAGTCCAAATGCCACAAATGGATTGAAGGGCGATCTTAGAATATAAATTAATGAATATTGTCGGGCTGTTTATTCAGAGTTGTGGCCGTATTGCCGTGGGTTCTGGAAAATTGTCCACGGGTAATCCCCAGCGGGGGCCAAGGAACTGTCTGGATTTTGGACGGGTTTCGTTGACTCCCGGACCACCGACGAAGGCCCAATGACAGATCGATTCAGCACGCGAACCGAGGAGACATCGCTGACGGGGGAACGACGACGGGCCACGGTTTGGTCCGGCCGCTGTCACCGGCGCGAACCGGACGATGGCTTCACGCTTGTCGAACTGCTCATCGTCGTCACGATTCTTCCACTCGTGGTCGGCGCACTGTCCGCCGGATTGATCGCGGTCTTCTCTTTGCAGTCCGGAGTCTCCAGCCGATTGAGTCACACCGCTGACGCGCAGGCCGTTTCGGCGAACTTCGAACGTGACATTCAAGGCGCACAACAAGTCACGACGCAACCGTTGAGCAATCCGGAGTGCGGCGCGAGTGCCGGTGTCACGCAGCTGCTCGGGCTCGAATCCAATCTGGCTCCCGACGGCGGTTACCAAACCGTGATCTCGTATCTCAGTGTGCCCGTCGCGGCCACGTCGACAACGCCAGCATCGTACTCTCTCGTTCGGGCGTACTGCACCGGCGAAGGCAATACGACTCCCCAATCAGAAGAGACGTTGGCCTTCGACGTCTCGGGCACGCAAGCCGTTCCGACGGTCAACTGCGTCTCCGGTCAATCAGGCTGCACCAATCAATCAACTCAATGGGTCAGCGCCCAGAACGTCAGTAACATCACCTTTCCGGTTACCGATCCATCGGGCAACTATCCGTACACGTTGGTGGGCAGCCCGGTAGCGAGTACGTCCACCACCAATAACGGCACGCCGGTCAACTCGAACTCATTTACCTCGTGCGGCTTCGCCCAGCCCGGAACCGGTGCCCTCGCGTCGACGCTCTGCTTCGTTGACTTCAGCAAGGTAACGGGTGCGGCGCTGCTCGCGGCAGAAAATGGTGGATGCCTGGAGATGTCGGTCTCGCTAGTCGATCAGTACACCATGTATTTTTGCATGTCGATTTCCGGCTCCACGATCCTGCCGTGGTACCTCCCGACCTATCCCCAGGCGTTCCTCGGGAACAACATCGGTGGCGTGCCCTTCTATACGGGTATCCCCGGCAAGCCGGCGCTCTATCAACGAGTCGAGGGCGGAACCTCAACGGTTACCTTTAAAAACATCTCCGTCGTGAGTGCACTCGGCGTTCCGGCGACGGGCTGGGAAGCGGTCAGTACTGATGCGGAGTCGACTGACAAGAACGAGTCGATCGTCTGGTCTTCCAACGTCCCCTTGACGGTCATCAACGATGGCGAAAGTGGCCAAATACAGCCCGTAGGCAACGCGTGCCAGAACAACGGCCAGAACGGAATCGCCAACACGCCCGGGCTGTTCTACGTGTCGGGCAGCAACGGTGACTCGATCGAGTGCACCGGCGGATCGACCGAGACCGGCGGCACCAAGACGGGGACCGCCATGGTTTGGGCCGCCGCCCCGAGCACCTTCTCGGCCACCCTCTACGGCGGAGGTCTCGAAGCCATCACCTTCGGGATGTTGTTGCCGTGAGACGTCACCGCTCGACGGGTAACTGGAAGTCGGCCCGCGCTCGCGCGGCGGCTCCTCGTCGAGGGGGTTCTCGGTTCAGTGAGGCCGGTGACACGCTCATTGAGGTCCTCTTAGCCCTGATCGTGTTGGGTCTTGCCTCCGTCGCCCTGTTGATCGCGTTCTCGACGTCGATCTCGGCCTCGGCCCAGCATCGTCAACTGGCGACGTCGGACATCTTGTTGAGCGCGGTATCCCAACAGGCGATCTCCAGTATCGACTCCCAGTTGAAGCTCTTCACCAGCTGTCAAACATTGACGTATTACCAACAGCACGTGACAATCGATCCCTCCAGTGGCGTACCTTCGGGCTATACGGTCCAACTGACAAATGTGCAGTACTGGAACCCCGGCCCCGGCCCCGGATTGCCGAGTTTTGGCGCGACGTGCTTCACGGGTCAGCCCGAAGAGATCACGGTCGCCGTTACGCACAATGGTGTGACGTACTCGAACAGCTTCGTCGTCGACTACCCGCTGGCCGGAGCGACCACGCAGTCCGGAGCCGGTGCGGCGTCTCAACTGGTCTTCACCACGGCACCGTCGTCAAGTGCCGTGACGAGTACGCCCTTCGCCCAACAGCCGGTCATCGAGGTCGAAGACAGCAACGGCAACGCCGTGACGACCGACCTCTCACCGGTCATCATCTCAATCCAGTCAGGTACGAGCGGCGCTCTTTCGGGATGCGCCGGCAGCGAATCGGCCGGCATCGTCACCTTCACGGGCTGTCAGTTGAACCAAGCCGGGAGCTACACCCTCACGGCGACCGACGGGAACCTCACGTCGACCACCAATCCCCCGGTCACGGTCACCGGTTCGACGACCCCGTATCTGGTATTCACGACCCAGCCCACTGGCGGGCCCTCGGGATCGGCGATGAGCCAGGAGCCCGTGATTCAGGTGTGGTTCGGCGGATCGCTCGATACGTCCTGGCCGACCGGGACGATCAGCCTGACGACCAGCGGCGGCCAGTGGCCGAGCGGGAGCCCGTGCTCGACGGTGACGGTGACCGGCGGAGTAGCGACGGTTCCGTCGTCGTGCACCTTCGCGGGCGGCACCTACTACGACCCGGTATCCAACGAAACATTAAACATCCCGTACACGATGTCGGCGTCGGGCACGGGACTTTTGCCCGCTACGAGTACCACGTTCACTGTCAGCGGGGCCGGAACGGCGAGTCAATTGGTCTTCGCCACCCAACCCAGTGGCGTCGCGGCGGCGAGCGCCGCTACCGCGTTCTCCACGCAACCGGTCGTCGACATCGAAGACGCCTTCGGCAACGTGGTGACAACGTCAAATGCCACCGTCACGCTGCAACTCAACCCAAACCCACCGTTCACCAGTTCGCCCACGAATGCGGCGCTCTCCGGTTGCTCGTCGACGACGAGCAAAGGCGTGGCTACCTTTTCGGGCTGTGAGGTCAGCAACTACGGGACTGGCTTCACCCTGCAGGCTTCGAGCTCGGGACTGCCATCGCAAAGCAGTTCGAGTTTCAACATCACCGGCGTGGCGGCGACCATGCAGTTCACGACGCAACCGGCCGCCGGCGCGTCGGGATCGACCCTGCCCACCGAGCCGGTCGTTACGATCTATGACTCGAATGGCTACGTCGTCACGGCCTCAACCACGGCGATATCTCTTAGCGCGTCGGGCGGGAGCCTCACGCTTTGCTCGAACCTGACGCCGTATCAGGGCGTGGTCAACGTGGCGACGTGCAACTTCGCCGGCGTCGTCGGCACCAACTACACCCTGACCGCGACTCAAGGATCGGTGATGGTCACGAGCAACCCCATCTCTCCGACCGTGGCGGGGGTGCCCACCCAACTCGACTTCACCACCCAGCCCGTCGGCGGCGTCGCGGGCTCTCTCTTGACAACACAGCCGGTCGTGAAAGTGGAGGACTCCGCGGGCAACGTGGTCCTTATATCGTCCGCGACTATCGCGCTCGCGACGACTCCCCTCACCGGCACCCTCTCATCCTGTGGAGAACTTACGGCGGTCTCGGGAGTCGTCAACGTCGACAGCTGCGACTTTGGCGGGGTGCTGGGAACGCAGTACAGCATGACCGCCACCTCCGCCGGCCTGTCGCCAGACACGAGTTCGAACTTCTCGGTGACCGCGCCCGGTCCCATCGACCAGATCGTCCTCACGGGCTGCTCGTCCAATATTCAGTGGAACGCCAACTGCACGGCGACCGCGACCGCCTTGGATGCCTGGAGCAACGTGGCCACCTCGTACAACGGAGGCCTCACCTTCGCCCAGGTGAGCGGAAGCGGGGCGGTGTCCGGTCTCGCAACTGAAACTGCCGTGAACGGTGTGGCTTCGGACACCCTCACGGGCAGCGTGGTCGGAACCCTGCAGATAAACGCGACCGGAGCGTCGGTGATCTCCAACTCCATTCCGATCACCGTCGTCGCCATACCGCAGACCGTCGCCATAACCTCGACGGCTCCCTCGGGTTCGATCTACAGCGGCTCTAACGGCCAGAGCTACACATTGACTGATACCGGAGGTGCCTCGGGCAACCCGGTGGTCCTGACCATCGACGGCGCGTCGACCTCCGGCTGCTCGGTCACGGGCAACCTCGTCAGTTACGGCATCGGCGCCGGGACCTGCATCATCGACGCCAACCAGGCCGGCAACGCCGACTACCTGGCCGCGCCCCAGGTCCAACAGTCCTTCAGCATCGCCAAGGCCAACCAAGGGACGCTCAACGTCACCTCCATCTCGGGCACGTACCTCACGGCGCTCACTCTGACGACGTCCGGTGGATCGGGCACCGGCGCGGTCACCTATACGGTGGTCAACGGATCGGCCACCGGTTGCACCGTGAGCGGCTCCGGGCCTTACTCCTTGACCTCTAGCTCGGCCGGCACGTGCCTAGTGACCGCGACCAAGGCGACCGACGCCAACTACAACGTCACCTCGTCTGCGCAGACCACGGTGACCTTGGCCCCGGCCAACCAGGCGACGCTCACCGTCACCTCCATCTCGGGTACGTACTTCACCCCGCTCACGCTGACGACTTCTGGTGGATCCGGTACCGGCGCGGTCACGTACGCGGTGGTCAATGGCACGGCCACCGGTTGCACCGTCAACGGCTCCGGTCCCTACACGCTGTCGTCCACGTCGGCCGGCACCTGCCTCGTGACCGCTACTAAGGCCGCTGACGCCAACTACAACGTCATCTCGTCGGCTCAGACGACCGTGAACCTCGGGAAGGCCACCCAGACCATCGCCTTCACCTCGACGGCTCCCTCGAGCGCGACCTACAGCGGATCCAACGGACAGAGTTACACCGTGACCGCCACCGGCGGCGGCTCGGGCAACGCGGTCACCTTCACCATCGACGCGGCGTCGACCTCGGGCTGCACGATCACGGGCAGCACGGTGAAGTACGGCATCGGCGTCGGAACCTGCGTCGTCGACGCCAACCAGGCCGGCAACGGCAACTACAACGCCGCCGGTCAGGTCCAACAGACCTTCAGCGTCGCCCAGGCCACCCAGACGATCTCCTTCACCTCCACGGCTCCCGCGAGCGCCACCTACAGTGGCTCCAACGGCCAGAGCTACACCCCGACCGCCAGCGGCGGTGGCTCGGGCAACGCGGTCACCTTCACCATCGACGGGTCGTCGACCTCGGGCTGCACGATCACCGCCGGCGTCGTGAAGTACGGCATCGCCGCCGGCACCTGCGTCATCGACGCCAACCAGGCCGGCAACGCGGACTACTTGGCCGCCGCTCAGGTCCAACAGACCTTCACCGTCGCCAAGGCCACTCAGACGATCGCCTTCACTTCGACGGCTCCGGCGGGCGCTACCTACAGCGGGTCCAACTCGCAGAGCTACACGCCGACGGCCACGGGCGGTGGCTCGGGCAACACGGTCACCTTCACCATCGACGCCGCGTCGACCTCGGGCTGCACGTTCACCGGTGGCGCGGTCAAGTACGGCCTCGCTGCCGGCACCTGCATCGTCGACGCCAACCAGGCCGGGAACGGTAACTACTTGGCCGCCGGCCAGGTCCAACAGTCCTTCAACGTCGCCAAGGCCAACCAGACGATCGCCTACACCTCGACGGCTCCCTCGGCCGCGACCTACAGCGGCTCGAACGGGCAGAGCTACACCCCGACCGCCACGGGCGGTGGCTCGGGCAACGCGGTCACCTTCACTATCGACGCCGCGTCGACCTCGGGTTGTACGTTCACCGGCGGCGCGGTCAAGTACGGCATCGGCGTTGGGACCTGTATCGTTGACGCCAACCAGGCCGGCAACGGCAACTACAACGCCGCGGCGCAGGATCAACAGAGCTTCACCATCGCTCAGGCCACCCAGACGATCGCCTTCACCTCGACGGCCCCGGCCAGCGCGACCTACAGCGGCTCGAACTCCCAGAGCTACACGCCGACGGCCACCGGCGGTGGCTCGGGCAACACGGTCACCTTCACCATCGACGCCGCGTCGACCTCGGGCTGCACGTTCACCGGTGGCGCGGTCAAGTACGGCCTCGCCCTCGGCACCTGCATCATCGACGCCAACCAGGCCGGCAACGTCGACTACCTCGCCGCCGCTCAGGTCCAACAGTCCTTCACTATCGGCAAGGCCACTCAGACGATCAGTTACACCTCGACGGCCCCGGCCAGCGCGACCTACAGCGGGTCCAATGGCCAGAGCTACACCGTCACCGCGACCGGTGGCGGTTCCGGCAACGCGGTCACCTTCACCATCGACGCCGCGTCGACCTCGGGTTGTACGTTCACCGGCGGCGTGGTCAAGTACGGCCTCGCCGCGGGCACCTGCGTCATCGACGCCAACCAGGCCGGCAACGGCAACTACAACGCCGCGGCGCAGGTCCAGCAGAGCTTCAACGTCGCCAAGGCCACCCAGACGATCGCCTTCACCTCGACCGCTCCCTCGAGCGCGGTGTACAGCGGGTCCAATGGTCAGAGCTACACCGTGACCGCCTCTGGAGGTGCCTCGGGCAACGCGGTCACCTTCACCATCGACGTTTCGTCGACCTCGGGCTGCACGATCACCGGCAGCACCGTGAACTACGGCATTGGCGTCGGTACCTGCATCATCGACGCCAACCAGACCGGCAACGGCAACTACAACGCCGCGGCGCAGGTCCAGCAGAGCTTCAACGTCGCCAAGGCCACCCCGACGCTGTCGATAACTTCGCTTTCGGGTCCGTTCACGGGGCTCACGCTCACGTACTCCGCAGGATCCGACGGTGGCGCCGTGACGTACGCGATCGACTCTGGCGGATCGGCGTCAGGTTGCGCAATCCAAGGCTCCGGGCCGTACACCCTGATCGCCACTTCGACAGGAACCTGCATTGTCACGGCATCGATCGCATCTAACAGCGACTACTTCGCGGCCTCCTCGTCCCCGACGACGATTACCATGGCCAAGGCCAATCAGGCGACGCTCACGGTCACCTCGAACGCGGGCTCGTTCCAAACTCCGCTCACGCTCTCCACCTCGGGCGGATCGGGCACCGGTGCGGTCACCTACGCCGTGGCGAACGGGACGGCGACGTGCACCTTGAACGGCAGTGGTCCCTACACGCTCACCTCCACGACCGCCGGTACCTGCCTCGTGACCGCGACGAAAGCTCTGGACACCAACTACAACGTCGTCTCCTCGGTTCAGACGACGGTGACGCTCTTCGGCACGACCTATACGTCGGGCACGGGGACGACGACGGTCTCGAGTACGTCGATCACGCCTCCGGCGGGTCAGCCGATTCTCATCTTGGTGTCGTACGTGAGCACTCACAACAATGTGACGTGCACCGCGCCGTCCGGCGGTTCCGTCAATACAGTCAATGCTCTTACATCGGTTCAGTGGTACAACTCCGGCACGAACCGCTTCTCCATGTGCGCCTACTCCGCAAAGGGTTCGGGCAACCCTGGCGCCATCACGGAGAACGGTTTTAGCAACACGACGACAAACGCTACGATCCAAGTGATTCAAATCACGGGCGACAACAGTGCATCCTTCAGCCTCCAGCAGTCGAACAGCGGCGGTTCATCGACTTCACCGGTCTGGCTGTTGTCCGCGACGCCGACGAGTTCCGCGGAGTTCCTGTTCGGAGCGCTGTCGAACGGTGGAACGGAGCCGAGCTGGAACGCCATCGCCGGATTCTTCTCGGTCGGAACCCTGGCGACCGGATCGGGCGCCACCGGTTACGTGCCCACGGTGTACATCGGGGCCCCCGGCGCCGCATCGATCACCGGAGCAGTCTCCGCGACAGCGTTCTGGGGCACCATCGGCATTGAGGTGCTTCCCTAGTGGCAACGAACCGTATGGTCGAACCCGAGAAGCGAGAAATCCGGCGTCGCGGGCTGTCGGCTCGACTTCAGACTCATATCGAATCGAGAGAAGGCGACGAGCGGGGCAGCGTCTTGATTCTCGCGCTGGTCTACATCATCTCGATCAGCCTGATCGTGGGCGCTTTAGCGGACTGGGCCATGAACGACCTCAACAACACCACCCAGTTTCAATCGGCCAGCTCGTTGGAGTACGCGGCCACGAGTGTCACCCAGGTGGCGATCCAAAGCATCCGCTACACCCCTCTTTATTCTGAGACCAACCCAAACCTGGGCTACTGCTGGGCACCGGCGTCCGGGTATCTCTCGCAGCTCAGTAACTTCAATGGCTTTAACGTCACCGTCTGGTGCGGCACGGTGCAGAAACTCAACAGCGCCAATACTCGCACCGTCAGCTTCTATACGTGCGTGAGTCCCACGACCCCGCCGGCGACGACGGGTCAAGCGGTGACCGACGGCAATAACTGTTCGGCGCACCCCCTGCTGTACGCCGTGGTGGCCTTCGACGACTACCTGCCCGGCGCAACGACTCTGTCCTCTACGTGCGCCGGACCGGGCTACTGCGGCTTTGGGGCCACCGAGTTGCAGTGGACCTGGTCGGGCGCGGCCGGTTCCGTCGGCCAGAGCTTGAACACCATCACCGTCACCTCGACCGCGCCGAACAACGCCACCGTCGGAGGTCCCACCTACAACGCCACCGCCACCGCCACTTCCGGTGACTCCGTGGTGGTGTCATCGGCGACGACGAGCACCTGCACCGTGATCGGAACCGTGGTGAGCATGGTCGGGATCGGAGCCTGCACCCTGGACTTCAACGACCTCGGAAACAGTACCTACGCCCCCGCGATTCAGGTGACGCAGAGCTTCAACGTCGGGGCGAGCGCGGGGACGACGACCACGACGACGGCCACGACCACCACAACGGCCTCCGGAACGTATGCGGGCTCAACGAATGGTTCGATACCGACCGGCAACAACTATTACCTCATCAACGCCAATTCGACTCCTTCGAGCACGTCGACGGTCAATACCTACACACCGGGTACAGGTACGACGTTGACGAGCTTGACCTTCACCATCAACTCGTCAAGTGGGACGAACCACGTTGCGACCGTTGACATCATCTCCGTCGGAGTGGCGACACCCACGGCCCTTTCGTGCACGATCACCGGTGGTTCAGGCAATACAACGTGTTCAATAACAACGTCAGTGTCGGTCACGGCAACGAACTCCATCAACGTGGACGCGACCGGCAATGGAAACCACACCGGTTCATGGACCGTGACGTACACTCAGCCGTAGGCCCAGTTCAAGTACAGAAAAAATTTTGCATATCGTCCTTTCCTCTGCGGGAGAGCCACACATTTAAGCTGCGTTTTTGGTCAGTGATTCGTAACATTTCGCTGATAACTTATTGGGCCCCTTGGGATGATGAATCCAATTCCAGGACGTGGCGCACTTTGAACAAATAGTCGAGTTAA
Organism: uncultured Acidimicrobiaceae bacterium; assembly: GCA_963703105.1. Taxonomy (GTDB): domain Bacteria; phylum Actinomycetota; class Acidimicrobiia; order Acidimicrobiales; family RAAP-2; genus RAAP-2. Next base: position 1,954,485 of record OY969792.1, read on the forward strand.
TAATTGTGAATATCCTCAGTGAGATTGAACGTGACCTCGCCGGGTCCGCCGGAGCCTGTCAGATTCTCTGGGCACATGCTCTCGTTATAAGTACTGGTCAGAGACTTGTTCAGCGCTTTTTGAACTTACATACAGAACTCGACTTACCGACTCGAACATCAATTCTTGAACCTGGAAAACCACAAGGATTTGTCCGTTTGTTGCCTTAAGAAACTACAGATTTCATGTACAATTTGCCTCAGCCGTAGGAAAATCTCTTCAAACGGTTCAAATTATCGGGTTCTTCCGAGTGTCGGCAAACCCATTAGACAAAAAGGGAGTCAAAGTATGATTTCGACCTACCAAAGGCTTAAGCGCCAGAGGGATGCTGGAGAGATCAACGGTTTCACCTTGATCGAACTCCTCATCGTCATTGTTGTTCTCGGTATCTTGGCTGCGGTCGTGATCTTCGCTCTTGGTGGCATCACCGGTAAGAGTGCTGTCGCTGCCTGCCAGGCTGACGGAGCGACCGTTTCGACGGCAATTGCGGCGTATAACGCGCAGAACCCGCAGACACCGTTGACGACCGCCAACTACCTGGCTGACTTGACCACCAAGGACGCCGACAACCAGAACCAAGGTCCGTATGTGCAATCGTGGCCTTCTAACTCGCCGCACTATCAGTTCAGTTACACGACGGCTGGTGGGTTGCAGATCGCCATTCCGTTCGGTGGCACGGCTGGTGCTTACACGGGCCCGGCATCCTGCGCAACCGTTTCGTAAACAAGTAATTTGCTAGTTGAGTGGAAGTGCCCGGCCTCTGTGCCGGGCACTTCAGCTCATCTAGCCATTTGAAGGGAAGGCTCAAAGTGAGCGATCAGACGAAGCTCGATATAGAACCTTGGTTGCAGTCATTGTGGGACCAAGGTGGATCTGACCTGCTCCTTTCCGGTGGGTCGCCACCACGAATTCGCGTAGACGGAAAACTGAGGCCGGTGGAAAATGTGCAGATTCTCACCGGAGAACAAATCAACGACATCGCCCTGCCACTCCTTACCGATGGCCAGAGGATGATCTTCGAGGAACAGCTTGACGTCGACTTCGCCTTCTCGTGGGGTGACAAAGCTCGAATCCGAGGCAGTATCTTTACCCAGCGCGGGCAGACCGCACTCGCTCTCCGTGTGATTCCTGCACGAATACCCAGTTTCGAGGAACTCGGACTGCCCTATGCAGCCAACTGGGTGGCCCAGCAACCTCGAGGTTTCGTCCTCGTTACGGGACCGACGGGCTCGGGCAAGTCCACCACGCTTGCCTCCATCGTCAATTCGATCAACGAAAACCGCGCCTGTCACATTTTGACCATCGAAGACCCGGTGGAATACGTCCACCATCACAAGACGTCGGCCGTCAACCAGCGCGAAGTGGGCCTGGATAGTCCGTCATTCGACCGAGCCCTCCGTTCGGCGCTGCGCGAAGACCCAGACGTCCTCTTGATCGGCGAGATGCGCGACATTGACTCGATTCAGATCGCTCTGACCATGGCCGAAACCGGTCACCTCGTTTTTGCGACCCTTCACACCAACGACGCTCCGCAGGCCATTGACCGCATTATTGACGTGTTCCCGGCATGGCGTCAAGAGCAGACCCGGGTTCAGTTGGCCGCCTCACTGAGTTGCGTCATCGCCCAGCGATTGGTGCCCAAAATCGGCGGCGGCATGGTGGCCGCTTTCGAAGTCTTAATCGCCACTAACCCGGTCCGCAACCTGATTCGTGAAGGACGCTCCAACCAGCTCCAAAACGTTATGTTCACCAACACCAAAGAAGGCATGCAAACACTGGAGAACAGTCTGGCGGAGCTCATCGTCGAAAACGTTGTCAGTTATGAAGACGCTATGGCGATCACCGCTCACCCCAAGGAACTTATACGCACGCTAGAGCAATTGGATAAGAGCCGCATTCCTGTATAAATGACACCGTGACTTCTCATCGCGGCCCCGACCTGCCGTACTCGGTGGTCGCCGGAGTTACGCCGTTCAATGACAAGTGGCTGGTCGCCAGCGCGAAACTGGCCGGCTCGACATTCGCACCCGAAGTTCCCAAGGTCTACGACTCCTTTTATGAAGTCTTGAGCGAACGCCCGGCGTTCGCCATCATCGTCGTAAACGTCCCGATTGGCTTCCTCGATACGCCAGAAAAAGGGGCGAGGACGTGTGACCTTCAGGCGCGCGCGCTCCTTCGTCGACGCGGGACTGCTGTGCACAACGCCCCGAGTCGCGCGGTATTCGACGGCACCGTGGACTCCAGCGAAGACAGACTAGATGCGGTCACCCGCACGATGCTGCCCCGCTATCGAGAAGTGGCGAAGGAGATGTCGCCCTATCGGCAACGCGTCGTGTACGAAGGTCACCCCGAGCTCAGTTTCTTCCAACTGCATAAAGACACACCCTTAAAGCGTTCCAAGGTGAAGTGGGAGGGCAGAGAAGAACGACGTGTGGTCCTCGAAGACAAGATTCGTGGGAGTGAGCGCTACTTGGAGGATGGTGTTGTCGCGGCTCCTCAGAAGCACGTGTACGACGCCTTCGCCCTCCTCTGGACGGCGCGGCGCGTCTGGGGACACGCCGCCAAACGCATCCCCATCGAACCTGAGTGGGACAGCGAGGGACTTCGAATGGAGATCGTGTACTAAAGCGCTACGCGAAGACCAACGATGAAAACGGCTGGTAGTTGAAGGCGAGTTTAGGTTGGAGCGGGTTCAAGAGGCCTCGCACTATGGCGCCGTCTCACTAATGAGATCAAAGGACTGGACGCCAGCGCCAAGGCGCTTGGCACGAACACGACCTGCCAGATCCAATTGGGAAGCCATGAGGGGAACCTCGGCCCGTTTACGAGGCCGCCTTTGAGCGACACCAGGACCACGAGAAAGAGCCAAATCAACAGGGAAACTCTGAATCGGCCTCGGACGACGTCAAGGGTCGCGAGCATAACCGCCACAGCCATCATGTAATAGCCCCAAAAATTGACTTCGAAGACCAGACGAAACGTCAGGGCGGTCGCCATCACAGAAAGCAGAGGCACGGGCTTTCGTACGTCGGGCCCGAGTTGCTCTGTCGCCCACCACGCGAGTACCAATGCGAGCACAATCGGTGTTCCCCGCGAGAGCACGTACAAGGCCGAACCGTGGAGGTGCAAGAGGTCGAGAACGGTATTGAGATACGACGATGCGCCGGTCCCCACGAGCTCTCCGACGATGGCCCGTCCGGACGAGAGAATCGCCGGAGGGAGGTCGATCACCGCCGCCGCAGCGATTGCCCCCCCAATGAAGTGCGGCAATCGAGGCCTTGGCACAATCGCCAGGAGAGGAACGAACACCAGAATCGCAAACTGTTGCGTTGAAAGCGCTGCGCCGATCAGGATCCCAGTCCAAATCCATCTTCCCTGAAGGGCATTCGCGAGTCCCATCAGAATTAGCCCCATTGCGACGAGATCCTGCGGGTGGAAGTATTCGGCGAGACACATGGATACTGGTGGAAGACACGCGAGCAACACAAGCCCGACCAGTTCCCAGCCACATCGTCCTCGACCAGAAGCACGAAATATCATGATCGCGCCTACTGCTAGAACAATCCAACCCACGAAACCAATTCGCAGGGTGGGATCGACGGCGCCCGAATGAAGGGCCCATTGGGTAATGGAGGCAGTCGCGGTGACACAGTGATTGCCCAATTGCAGCGAGTTTGGGAACGGGAGGCTATGACCAATGTGAAAAAGCGCCGAGGCCGCGGCCGCGAAGATCGGATACACCGGCGCCGTAGGAGGGTACCCCAACACTCCTGAAGGGAGGTAGGCGCAGGCCATGTGACCGTGTCCGATGGACCACGTAGTAAAAACCGTAACGTCGGCATCGTTGTACGTCGGACCACCGAAAAGATAAACCAATCCAATGACCACGGCTGACGCCGCAACCCAACCGACAATCAGCCACTCGGAGCGGAGGGGACGCTGCAGCCGGGCGCTCAATGAACTGGTTAACTGTCTCATTCGCGTCAATTAAATCGCTGAAACGGGATCAAAATCTCGGGGCCGGCGTAGATGGCGAGTGCGGCGCCGAGTGACAGGAAGACGCCGAAAGGCACCGGCTGGTCGCGACGCATTCTCTTCATGGCAATCAACGTGACGCCAATGATGGAGCCGATCAGATTTGCTGCGAAGAAGCCGAGAATCACATATCGGATCCCCAGCCATCCAAGGGCCAGACCGAGTACCGCGGCAAGCCGTACGTCACCGAAGCCCAAATACCTCGGGCCGAGAAAATTGAGGACGAAAAAGAGTAGGAACCAGCTCAGCGAGCAGACTCCGGCAATTAAGAGTCGATGCCATGCGTGCGTTACGCCGGCGTCAAGGATGAGCCCCGCGAGAACGAGAACAAACGTCGTATAGACAATGCTCTTGGGAAGAATCAACCGTTCCAGATCAATGCTGGCGAGAGCCAGTAATCCAGCGACGAACAACAAAAGTGGAGGGACGTCCCAATTGAATCCTTCCCGTGCGCCGACGCCCGCGAAAAGTGCCGCGCATGATAATTCGACGATCGGGTAACGCACGGAAATCGGAGCGCGACAAGTTCGGCATTTTCCTCGAAGAAGTATCCATGAAAATACCGGCACGTTGTCGCGTTCCAGGATTGGAGTGTGGCATGAAGGACAGGCGGACCTCGGCGAGACGATCGACATATGAAGAGGTACGCGGTAAATGACCACATTGAGAAAAGATCCGACTATCAATCCGAAGACGCCGCACCCGACTGTTAGGAGTGTGAACACGAAGTCGGTCCTACTCTTTCTGCGCGTTATCCGTAGGGAAAAGTTTACGGGCTCTTTCGAAGAATAAGAATGATGCGCCGAAGCGAGAAACTTGCAATGGGTTCAAAGACCGTTGCTCAGTGAAGTATCTTCCAGAATCGTTCGAAATTGACGTCCCATTTCACGAGGATTGCCGACGATTTCTCCAACCACGTCACCTTCGACTTCGACATCGTCGCCAGGGCGATAGAGCGACACCTTCATGCCTCGACCCGACTTCGTCGCCATCACAACCCACGGACTGCCGATTTCTCCCGAGTCGGATGTAGCCATTATCTGACCGTTACGACCCTCGCCGATGCTCCAACCGGGGGACTGCGCAGCGTCAATAATTCGTTTCGTTCCACCAGCATTCGAGAATCCAGAGGATTTACTCACAGATTCACCTTACGACGACCGTGTGACGCTTTGTGAAGAGGTTCGAGGGTGGCGAGTCGCACTCTCTTAGGCGGTAGCCGTCCCTAGATCCTTTCGGCTACGAGCGAGGGTTCTCAGGGGTTCCAGCGAAAGCGCCAGGGCCCACAGCACGAGGATGATCTGCCAGAACGAAACGGGAAGCGCTTCGAGCGCCGGTCTGTTGGCGAGACCTCCGTCGATTGCTGCATACGTAACAACGGTGAGCCACGAAACCAACCACCAGTTGACCGCTCCTCGAATGACTTGAGTCATAATGAGGACGACGGTCAACGCCATGAAGTAATAACCCCATAGGTTAATTTCGAACGCCAGGCGCAGTATCAACGACACGGCGACGACGGACATCATCGTGACCGGAGCCAACGATGACGCGCCACAGTGCCGACGCACCCACAGAGCCATCGCCACCGAGGCGATGAGTGGCAGTCCACGCGACAGGGCGTATAGCACGTCGCCCGATAGATGGAACTGTACAAGCAGGGTCGCACTCTTTGTACTCGCTCCCGTGCCGACAAGACTCGCTTTGAGCGACCGCCCTGAAGAGATGATCAACACCGGAACATCAACGACCGCGACGGCAGTGATGAACGTGGTCATCAGTCGACTGAGCGCGCCACGCGGGACTAGGAACAACAGTGGCGTCACGAACAGAAGAGCGAACTGTTGCGACGTGAACGCCAGTCCGAAGAGAATTCCAGCGGACAACCAGCGCTTTTGAACGATGCTGGCCAACGCCGCCAGCGAGAGACCTACGGTAATCAAGTCTTGAGGATGGAAGTACTCGTTCAGGCACATGATGACGGGTGGAGCGCACGCCACGGCCGCCAAGCACACGGGCTCCCAGAGACATCGACCTCGGCCCGTGGCTCGAAGTAACGTGACGACGCCGAACGCCAGAACGACCCAACCGACGTAGCCCAAAACCTCAACGGTGAAGTTCGCTCCAGTGGGCACTATCCACTTGCCGATGACCGCGAAGGCGTGCGAACAGTGAGGACCCAATTGGGCCGCGTGTGGAAAGGGGACCGAATGTCCGACGCGAAACAGCGCCGACAGTCCACCGGACAGAAGTGGATAGAGCGGTGGGGCGAGCGGATTGTTAGCGAGCGTGTTTTGCGGTGGATAGGCGCACGAGAGATAACCATGGGCAACCGCCAAGGTGGAGTTCACGGAAACGTATGAGTCGGCCGTTGTTACACCTCCGGCCAATCGAGTGAGTAGTCCAAAAAGCGACGACGCAAGGATCCAGCCCGCGACACACGACACCCTTGACAGAGGTCGCTCCAATGCGCGGAACAACTTCGATGGAGCTACTTCATTTGCCTTTGATCCTTTTTCGGTCATCAAGTCATTCGGACTTATGGCTGGTCAATATCATCAACGTCCGACCGACTCCGTGGTTCGCAATGTACCTTCAACTTCTCGAGGGTTTGGCGAATCGATTCCTTGGTGAATTCTGCGCGATCGAAGCCATCAGCATTTCCTTGTTTCCGGAGTAACGCAGGTCGTCGGTCCGTCCACGTCTCCGTTACTCGACATCCCCCGGGAGCGATATCAACGCTGTACTCCCAACGGGCGATCGGGATTCGATGCCAGGAGACATCGAAAGTGAACCGGTGTGGCGGCTCGAAGATCTTTACTTTCGCCATGGTCGACCACTTGTCCCCGGCCCGAGAGTTGACGCCTTTGAATGTCGCCCCTACGCGCGGTCCGGTGGCGCCGTTGAGCCACTCGCCGCCGTCGTTCTCGGGCGAGAGTTGTCCCATCGTCGGCAGGTCGGCGATTACCGCGAAAACCCTCTCTGGAGTCGATTCAATGTCAATGGAATCGGAGTAGCTCATGAAGCCGAAGACTATCGAAACTCGAGCTGGCGGACACCCGTCGTTTCTGCGCCCATCGAAAGGTACTGGGCGGCTCCCCAGATGACGACGGTCAGTCTCGTTCGCGAATCGACACCGGTGATCCGACCTCGACGTTCAGAGTTCGGAATTCGTTGCGACTCATCTGCACCCACGACTGCGAGCCGTCGCTCAAAGCGACGGTGACCTGAATTTCGAAGCCGAGCTCCATAATCGCCTTGACGGTCCCCTCGATGGCGCCTACCGACGAAGGCAGGAGTTCGAGGTCGTGTGGCCGCACCGAGACACCCTTGAAGGTCGTCGTCGGTCCGAGGAAGCCGTGCACGAACTCGGTCGCCGGGTGCTCGTACAACTCGGTCGGCTCTCCGGCCTGTTCGATGCGGCCTTCGTGCATGATCAACAACTGGTCGGCCACTTCCATGGCCTCGTCCTGGTCGTGCGTCACCAGGATCGTGGTCACTTTGATCTGTTGGTGAAGCTCTTTGACCCATTGCCGAAGCTCGGTACGCACCTGCGCGTCCAATGCTCCGAACGGCTCGTCGAGCAAGAGCACTCGGGGTTCGATGGCCAGGGCCCTCGCCAGAGCCATGCGCTGGCGCTCGCCGCCGGAGAGTTGGGCCGGGTAGGACTTCGCCTTGCCGTCGAGCCGCACCAGCTCGATCAGCTCGGCAACCTTGGTGTCAATGACGTCTTTGGACTGCTTGCGTACGCGTAGTCCGAATCCGATGTTGCGTGCCACGTTCATGTGTCGAAAGGGCGCGTAGTGCTGGAAGCAGAACCCGATATCGCGGTGACGCGGGTCGACGCGGTGACGTCATCACCCTCGATGACGACGCGCCCCTCGTCGGGGTTCTCCAGTCCGGCGATCAGTTTCAGCAGGGTGGACTTGCCCGAACCCGAGGGCCCCAGGACCGCCGTGAGCGAACCTTGGGGGATCTCGACGTTCACGTCGTCGACGACGGCATTGTCGCCGTAGTGCTTGGTGAGGTGGCTAAGCGAGATCGACATGCAACTTCCTCTCGCGCGCCCGAAGGGTCGAGAGAATGACCAGAGCCACGACGGAGATAGAGGCGAGGACCAGGGCCCCCGCGAACGCGCCGATCGTGTCGTAGTTCTGATCCCACGCGTCGTAGATGTAGATCGGCAGCGTCTGGGTCTTGCCCGGTGATGTTGCCCGAGACGACCAGGACGGCGCCAAACTCTCCGAGGGTGCGCGCGATCGTGAGCGTGACGCCGTAGAGGACGCCCCAGCGGATCGACGGGAGCGTCACCTGCCAGAAGGTCCGAAGGGCGCCGGCACCGAGGGTTCGCGCGGCGTCCTCCTGGTCCTTGCCCACTTCGATCAGTACGGGCAGCACGGAGCGCAGGACATAGGGCAACGACACGGCCATCGTTGCCATCACGATGCCGATCGGTGAGAACAGGATTTGGATGCCGCGCGACGTGAGCCAACTGCCGAACCAGCCGATCCTCGAATAGGCTAGCACTAGAGCGACGCCGATGATGATGGGCGAGACCGCGACCGGGATATCGAAGGCCACGTGAGCGCGCGTCCTCCCGAAGAACCTGCGTCGAGCCAGGATCAGCGCCGCGCCGATGCCGATCGACGGTGTTCACCGGCACCGCGATCAGCGCCACTTCGGCCGAAAGCTTCAAGGCGGCGAGGGCGTTGGGCTTGGTGACTTCGACTCCAGAACGCATGAAAGCCGTGGCTGAACGCCTTGATGAAGAGATAGCCGACGGGAAGACCCACGAGGAGTCCGAGGTAGAGGGTGACGACGAGTCGCAGCGACCATTTTCTCGTGGTGTGGTTCATGGCGCGAGCCGATGTTGGATGCGACGGGCGAACACGTTGGTGGCGATCAGGATCAGCAGGCTCAGGACCAGCAGGGCGGTCGAGACGGAGGCGGCGTTGGTCCAGAGAAAGCCCTGGGTCAGGTTGTAGATGTAGGACGAGGCAGCCGTCGTGCGACCGATGCCGCCGGCGATCAACGAAATCGAACCGAACTCGCCAATGGCTCTGGCAAAGGCCAGTCCGAAACCACCCAGGACCGCCGGCCAGAGCGACGGCAGGACGACCCACAGGAACGTTCGAATGCCCCCGGCGCCGAGTGACTTCGCCGCCGCCTCGGATTCACCGTCGAGCGAAGCCAGGACCGGTTGGACGGCGCGTACCGAGAACGGCAGCGTGACGAACAAGAGCGCGACCAAGAGGCCCATCCAGGTCTCGAAGAGGTCGATCTTGAGCGGACTGGCGGTGCCGTAGAGGAAGAGCAGGACGACGCCGACGACGATCGTCGGGAGCGCGAAGGGCAGGTCGATGAAGGCCTCGAGGAACCACTTGCCGGGGAACTTGTCGCGTACCAGCACCCAGGCGATCGCCACGCCCATGACGGCGTTGATCGCCGCCACGGAGAGCGAGAGCCACAACGACAGTCGGATCGCGCTGATCGCCGCCGGCTGGGTGATGTCGTGCCAGAAGATGCCGAAGCCAGCGCTCAGGTGCCAGTGCCAGAACGCCGCGCCCCAGCCCTCGGTGTGGACTGATGAAGGAGAATCCGTGCGCCACGACGGCGGCGATCGGAATGAGGACGATGATCGAGAGGTAGCCGACGATGAGCGACGTGCCTCCGTAGAGGCCCGAAGCACCAGCGCAGACGCGACGAAAAACGCCGCCAGCCCTTTCGGGCTGGCGGCGCTCCATGCTCGGAGCTGGGTCGGTCTAGCTGGTGTATCCATTCGCGCTCTCTGCTTGGGTGATGATGCCGGTCGGTGAGAAGAACTTCGGCGTGACCTTTGTCCATCCGCCGAGCGCAGTGAATCGTGTTCAGCGTGACCGGTGTATAAAAGGTCGTCTTGCTCACGGCCGCCAGCGAGGCGAGCGTCGGACGGAAGTGTTGCTGGAGCCAGATCTCTTGGCCGGCCTTCGAGAAGATGAAGTCGTAGAACGCGACGGCGGCGGGATTCTTCGAGCCCGTCGTCGTCAGCGCGGCGGGGTTTTGGATCAGCAGGTTCTGGGCCGGCTGGACGATCTGCAGCTTCTGTCCCGTCACGAAGGCGTTCAACGCGTCACTCTCGTAGGCGAGGAGCACGTTCCCGGTGCCCGCGATGAAGGCCGACAGCGCCTTAGAACCACTGGAAGGTTCGGAGATCACGTTCTTGATCAGTGCGTTGATGTACGTGTTGGCCGCCGTCGCATTCGATCCCTGGTCGATCTGGGACTCGTAGGCGGCGAGCAGGTTCCAGCGCGCGCTGCCCGAACTGATCGGGTCGGGCGTCACGATCTTGACGCCGCTGTTCAGTAGGTCGTTCCACGAGTGGATGCCCAGAGGATTTCCCGGGCGAACGACGATGGCCACGACGGAGTCCGTCACGATGCCCTTTTGAGCCTTGACGGCCTTCACCGATGCCACTTGCGAGACACGAGTCCCGCGTTGATCAACAGCGCCAGGTCCGGTTGCACCGAGAAGTTGACGACGTCGGCGGGCTGACCGGCGACGACGTCTTCGGCCTGGGTCGTAGAGGCGCCGAAGGAGTTGGTGAAGGTAACGTTTTGGCCGGCTGCCGTGTGCGAGAACGCAGTCTCCAGGGCCGTGTAGGCCTTCGAGACGATGGAGTAGCCCACGACGTTGACCGTCTGGGGCGTCGCCGCCTCCGCGTTCGTGGCCAGCAGCGCTACGGGCAAGAGGGCCAAGGTAATTCCGGCGATTCGTTTCAAGTTCACGGTCTTCATAGGGGGGTCCTTTAAATACATCAATTTCCATTGATTTAGTAGAGAATAGGAACAAGTTAGCGGGTGTGTCGGAGCGAGTCAAGTCAATTCAACTCAAATATGTATTGCCGAGCGATGTAAAAGACTGGCGCCATCAGCCATTGATTAACGACTTGAGGGACCCGCACGACGACGAATACCTCGAGAATTCGGTCGAAATCCACGTCGCGGGACGGATGGGAACTCTTCGATTCGATTTTTACTGGCATTGTTAGTTCAGCCGTGTCAGGTCAAACTAGCGTTCTTCGTACGTCCGAATGGTCACTCGCGCTTCGATACTCCAGTTGACCGAAGGGAATTTGAGCAAATTGGTCGCAATCTCAGAAGACGTCGAAGATCGCGATCTACATCCTTGGGCTTCGATAATGAATCGGCCCCTGTCCAGAAGTTGGAACGCGATTGGGTGGGCTTTCGCCACGCTCGTCTTCGTCGGTGGCACCCAATTGATCGGCGGTGTCACTAGTGGCGACGCTTCTGATTCAATCAACACGACATGGGCGATAGCGCATGGCCAGTTGGCCTGCGCCTACGCGCCGGGCAATCAGTACGGTCTTGCGTACACCGGGCCGCTTTACCCGTATGTTTCAGGTGCATTGACCGCGATGCTGCGGATCGGCCACCAGGTGCCGTTTCCAACTGCGGCGGACTTTGGCGCACATTGTGCAAAGGCGGCTGCATCAATGTACTACTGGTCACTTCATTCGGGGGCTCAGGGTCCAACGCTGCTGGTGGGGTACGTGTGCTGGATGGCGATACTTCTTGGGATGGTGGCCGTGCTTCGGACATCGGGTCGTGGACACACCGGATGGGAACCATTCGGGCTGGTCCTCTTGGCGATCGTGCCACCGGTGTTCATGTGTCTTCACGAATATTTTCACCCCCAGGATCTGTTAGCGATGGGCTTGATTCTGGGCGGCGTCGCCTGCGTGAGACGCGAGTCATGGATTTGGTGCGGAATCTTGTTCGGACTAGCCTTCACGTCGCAACCGTTCGCGTTGCTCGCCTTGGCCCCTCTGATTGTTATCGCGCCACCACAAAAGCTCGTCCGGTTCTTGACGGCGACCTTATGCTCAATCGTCGTGGTCGTAGCGCCATTGGCGGCATTCGCGCCGAAGGCGGCTCTCAGGGCGGCACTAACGGGCACCGGAACGACTTGGACGTCGGTAACGATGATGGATGAGTCGCATATATCAGGACCACTGCTCATCTTCGGCTCAAGATACCTGCCTATCGCGGCGGCGATGGCGCTTGCTTGGTGGGCGCAGCATCGACTTGGAACAAAAATAACTGATCCGGTGCCTCTTATATCCCTGATCGCCACATCACTGTCGTTCAGACTTATTTTCGAGGTCAATCTGTGGGGTTATTACTTCATGGCGGTCGCTGTTTCCGTGCTCGTACTGGACGTAGTTCGCGGCCGGCTTCGCTGGTCATACTTCGCTTGGTTGATTTTGATTGTTGTCGCTTTTCACCCGGTCATACGAAGCATTAGCGCCTGGGGATTCTCAGGTACACGATGGTTTTCCCTTCTGACCTGGCAACTTATTCTCGCACCGCTCGGATCACTTCTCGCCGTGAAGCCACTGTTGGATTCCGTTAAGCGCGACAGATTGCAAATCACCTGAGTTCGGGTTCCACCCAAAGGCAATCCTGTTTGTGCTCGGTGCCAAGCATGACACCGCATTCGGGACAGATCAGTTGGGCGAAGCAAGCGCTTTCGCCTCCCTCGTCTTCCATCGCGTGGTCATCGGTCATTTGACTTCGGACGGAGTGTTCTCGGTCAACGATCTCGTCGACTTCTCATCGGAAGTCCTCTTGCATTAATGCCAGGGCTGCGGAGCCGGGGCAGAGTGACGAGTAGGGAAGTTTGGCGAGGCCCTTGGCGGGCGTCCCATTCATCTCGTGGAGTTCTTTGGCGCTCTCGTCGACGTACAGCAGTCCGGTCACGATCTCGCCACGGCTCTCACGGTCGTGGATGTACTCCTCGACCTTCAGGCGATCGTGGGGGTCGTAGCCCTCGGGGACGGAACGGAAGTGCACCACGCTGCCGTCGTGCATGGCGACTTCGATCGCGCCGTCGGCGGGGATCTTGGCGCGGATCTCCGCGCGGATGGGCACGAAGTCGGTCTCGACCTCTTTCACCTCGTGATCGCGCATGAACTTGTAGCTCTTGGTCGATCCCTCGTGGTCGTTGAACGTCACGCAGGGTGAGATCACGTCGATCAGCGCAAAGCCGTTGTGGGCGATCGCCGCCTTCATGATCGGCACCAGCTGTTCTTTGTCGCCGGAGAAGCTGCGCGCGATGAACGTCGCGCCGAGACTGAGAGCCGTCGTCACCGGATCGATCGGCGCGAGCGTGTTGGCCTCGCCCTTCTTCGGTCGCGATCCGATGTCGGCCGAGGCCGACATCTGGCCCTTGGTGAGGCCGTAGACGCCGTTGTTCTCGATGATGTAGACCATCTTCACGTTGCGACGGATGCCGTGCATGAGGTGACCGAGGCCGATGGAGAGCGAGTCGCCGTCCCCGGAGATGCCGATGTAGGTGAGTTCGCGATTTGCGGCGATCGCGCCGGTCGCGATGGGGACCATCCGCCCGTGGGCCGAGTTGAAGCCGTGTGCGCCGCGCACGAAGTACGTCGGCGTCTTGGACGAGCAGCCGATGCCGCTCAGTTTGGCGATCATGTGCGGCGGGGTCGACAGTTCCCAGAAGGCGTGCACGATCGCCGCGGTGACCGAGTCGTGACCGCACCCGGCACAGAGCGTCGACATCTGGCCCTCGTAGTCGCGGATCGTGAGTCCGAGGTCGTTCTTGGGCAGCGGCGAGAGCGGGATGAGGGGCTTGGTGATCGACGGCATGGTTAGTCCTCCAACTTCGCTAGAACGCCTTCGACGACCTGCTGGGCGCTCAGGGGAAAGCCGCCGTAGGCGAGGACGGGGTACATCGTCTCGGTGCTGAGGCCCGTCTCGATGGCGATGAGTGAGCGCAGCTGCGCGTCGCGATTCTGTTCGACGACGAAGCAGTGCTCGTGCGATTCGACGAAGTCGCGGACCTCGTCGACGAAGGGGAAGCCCCGCACGCGCAGGAAGTCCGCCGCGATGCCGGCGTCGGCCAGTTGGTCGAGCGCTTCGCGCACCGCGAGGTCACAGCTGCCGATGGTGATGACGCCGATCGTGGCGCCGTCGCGGCGCTCGATGACCGGCGCGGGCACGTGGGCGGCCGCGGCCGCGTGCTTCAGTCTTCAGGCGGTCGACGACCTCTTGGTACTGCGGCGGGTTCTCGGTGTAGCGCCCGAACTGGTCGTGGCCCGAGCCGCGGATGAAGTACGCGCCCTTTTCGTCCGAACCGGGCAGCGTGCGCGCCGCGACGAAGTCGTCGTTGGCCGAGTTGTAGCGGAAGAACTCCGACATGCGTGAGAGGTCCTCGTCGGAGAGCACCGGCCCGCGGTCCCAGACGTAGTCGTCGTCCCACTGAAGCTCGGGCACGACCCAGTCGTTCATCCCGATGTCGAGGTCCGAGAGCAAGAAGACCGGCGTCTGGAACTTCTCGGCCAGGTCGAAGGACTGCACGGCGAACTCGAAGCACTCGTAGGGGTTGGCCGGGAAGAGGACGATGTGCTTGGTGTCGCCGTGGCTGGCGTAGGCGCACATCATGATGTCGGCCTGTTGGGTGCGCGTCGGCATGCCGGTCGAGGGGCCGGTGCGCTGCACGTCGATGATCACGGCCGGGATCTCGGTGTAGTACGCCAGCCCGAGCAGTTCGTTCATCAAGCGAGATGCCCGGACCGGAGGTCGAGGTGAAGGCCCGCGCGCCGCTCCAGCCCGCGCCGAGCACCATGCCGATCGAGGCGATCTCGTCCTCGGCCTGGATGATCAGGTAGTTGTTGTGCGTCGCGTCGGGGACGTTCGGGTCCTCGCTCACCACGATCTCGCGGCGGTACCGGGCGCACAGCTGGATGAAGTTGTCCATGACCGCGGTCGCCGGGGTGATCGGGTACCAGCCGGCGACGGTGGCGCCGGCGTAGAGGCACCCGAGGGCCGTGGCCAGGTTGCCGTTGATCAGGATGGCGCTGCCGTTGGCGTCCATGGGCTCGACGTAGAACGGCAGCGGGCACGCGCAGGTTCTCCATCGCGTAGTCGTAGCCGAGTCGCAGGGCGCGCTGGTTCGAGTCGCGCAGCGCTTCGTTGCGGGCGAAGGTCTCGGCCGAGGAGATCGGCCACGAGCGTCGACGTCGATGCCGACCAAGCGCGACGACGGCACCGGCGTAGGCGATGTTCTTCATCAGGATCCGCTCGCGCGGCGCCTTGAAGTTCTCGAGGCACATCTTGGCCAGCGGGATGCCGAGGAACGTGACGTCCTCGCGCGTGAGGTCGGGATCGAGCGGCCACGAGGAGTCGTAGATGACGTAGCCGCCGTGGCGCACGTCGGCGATGTCCTGGGCGTAGGTCTGGGAGTTCATCGCGACCACCAGGTCGTAGTCGAGGGCGCGCGCGGTGTAGCCGGTCTTGTTGACCCGGATCTCGTACCACGTCGGCAGGCCCTGGATGTTCGAGGGGAAGAGGTTCTTGCCCGAGACCGGGATGCCCATGCGAAAGATCGCCTGCATCAAGAGGCTGTTGGCGCTGGCCGATCCGGTGCCGTTGACGTTGGCCAGCTTGATGGAGAAGTCGTTGACCTGCGTGCGCTGGTCGCGTGCTTCGTCGATCGCCATGACTAACTCCGACTCGCGCCGCTCGGCGACATGGCGCCGATGCGGATGAAGTTCGCGCTCGCGGCGTAGGGGATCTGGAGGTCGAAGAGCTCCATGTCCCAGGCCGCGGTCGGGACAGCGCTCGGCGCACAGTCCGCAGTGCACGCAGACGTTCTCGTCTTTCACCATGACCCGCCCGGTCTGGGGGAGCGGCGCCGAGACGTAGAGGTCCTGGTCGAGGTTGGGGGCCGGCGCGGAGAGCCGCGAACGGAGGTCGGCCTCGTCGCCGTTGCTGGTGATGGTCAGGCACTGGACCGGGCAGATGTCGATGCACGCGTCGCACTCGATGCAGGCCGGCGCGTTGAAGGCGGTCTCCACGTCGCAGTTGAGACAGCGCTGCACCTCGCGCACGGTCTGTTCGAGCGCTGAAGCCCAGTTCGACCTCGAGGTCCAGTGACTCGAATCGCTTGGTCAGCTCGACGTGGGACATCTTCTGGCGCGGCGACGGGTTGTAGTCGTTGTGGTAGCTCCACTCGCTCATGCCCATCTTCTGGCTCACGAGGTTCATGCCTTGGGCCGGGCGATCGAACAGGTCGACGTCCGAGCAGAGGTTGTGGATCGAGATCGCGGCCTCGTGGCCGTGGGCGACGGCCCAGATGATGTTCTTCGGTCCCCACGCGGCGTCGCCGCCGAAGAAGACGCCCGGGAGCGTCGACTGCATCGTCGATCTCGTCGACGACCGGCATATCCCACTCGCCGAACTCCATGCCGAGGTCGCGCTCGATCCAGGGGAAGGCGTTCTCCTGACCGATGGCGAGGATCACGTCGTCACAGGGGATGATCACCGAACTCAACACCGTGGACTGCTTCGCGCCGTCGTCCCACTCGAGGACGTCGAACTCCATCCCGACGAGCTTGCCGTCCTCGATGACGAAGCGCTTGGGCGCGTGGTTCACGATGATCTCGACGCCCTCTTCTTCGGCGTCGTCGAGCTCCCACGGCGAGGCCTTGAAGTACTCGCGCGGTCGTCGCGCCATGACCTTGATGTCGGTGCCCCCGAGTCGCCGCGACGAACGACAGCAGTCCATGGCGGTGTTGCCGACGCCGATGATCAGGACACGCGAGCCGATCGAGTCGACGTGACCGAAGGCGACCGACTCGAGCCAGTCGATGCCGATGAAGATGTGCGAGTCGACCTCGTCGTGGCGACCGGGGATGTCCAGCTCCTTGCCGCGCGGCGCGCCGACGCCGACGAAGATCGAGTCGAAGCCCTCGTCGAGCAGCGCGCGCAGGCTGGTGACCGGCGTGTTGTAGCGGACCTCGACGCCCATGTCGAGGATCACCTGGCGTCTCTTCTTCGAGCACTTGGTCGGGAAGACGGAACGACGGGAATGTTCGTGCGCATCAGGCCACCGGGCTTGTCGAACTGCTCGAACATCACGACCTCGTAGCCGAGCGGCAAGAGGTCGTTGGCGACGGTGAGCGACGACGGCCCGCGAACCGATGCAGGCGATGCGCTTGCCGTTCTTCTCGCTCGGGATGACGGGCAGTCGGTCCGAGATGTCACCCTTAAGGTCCGACGCGACGCGCTTGAGACGACAGATGGCGACGGGCTGGCCATCGACGCGGTCGCGACGACAGGCCGGTTCGCAGGGGCGGTCGCAGGTGCGACCGAGGATGCCCGGGAAGACGTTGGATTCGCGGTTCAACATGTAGGCGTCGTCGAACTGCCCCTGGGCGATCATCCGGATGTAGCCGGGGACGTTGGTGTGCGCGGGACAGGCCCACTGGCAGTCCACTACCTTGTGGTAGTAACTCGGGTCCTGGTCGTTCGTCGGCTCCACGCAGCGTTCTCCTTCAGTACAACTCGACTTAGTCCCGCGACGGGTGAGAGTTCCGCAAAGGGGGCCGAATCACACTTTACTCCTCTTATTTCGGGACTTTGGTCGGGTATTGGACGTCGATTCGACCCAATCCCGCACGTGCGAAGTTCTGTGATTTGGTGACGGTGAACGAGCACTTTGGGTCTGTTGACGCAATTGATTTCATGCCAGTATGAGGGGACCAAATCGAAAGGATCGCCATGACCGAAGAAGTTGATGGCGGGCTGCCCGCATTCGCCGACAGTGATGGCACAGGGATCTTGCATCGCGTGATCGGCGACACCCTGCCGGTGCTCGAAGTACAGCTGAAATCCGGTCAGTCGGTGATCTCCCAAGGCGGCGAACTGTCATGGATGTCGCCGACCGTGGTGATGACGACCCAGACCGCCGGCGCCGGTGGTTCCGGTTTCGTGGGCGTGCTGAAGCGCGCCGTCGCGGGCGGGACGATCTTCATGTCCCAGTACACCGCCTCGGCCGACAATGCGACCGTCGCCTTCGCCACGAAGCTGCCCGGTCGGATCATGCCGATCCACGTCGACGCTGACAACGAGTACATGGTGTCGCGTCACGGATATCTGGCGAGCACCGACGGCGTGACGCTCAACATCGGATTCCAACAGAAGCTCGGCGTCGGCGTCTTCTCCGGCAACGGCTTCATCCTTCAGCGCATCGCCGGGGCGGGAACGGCCTGGATCGAACTCTCCGGCGAGATCGTCACGTACGAACTCGGCGCCGGCGAATCGATCCTCGTTCACCCGGGACATATCGGACTTTTCGAAGCCAAGGTCACCATGGACATCCAGATGGTGAAGGGCATCAAGAACATGTTCTTCGGCGCCGAGGCCCTCTTCCTCGCGAAGCTCACGGGACCGGGCAAGGTCCACCTGCAGACGATGACGCTGCCGGGACTGGCCCACGCGCTGCAGCCCTACATTCCGGAACAGGGCAACAGCCCCGCCGGAGGTCTGGGCAACTTGGGCAACCTAGCCAAGACCTTCAATATCGGCTAAACGTCGCGAACGGCCTGGAATGTGAACTAGAGACCTCGGTCGGCTGTAACGACACTGAAGTCCGGTGGGACAGAATCTCCCGTACGCTCGAAGTGAGTGATAGGAGGTGATGTGGACGACGGAACCATCAAGATTTCAGCCGCGGACGAGCCCATTTCGGATGAAGAGTTGACCGCACTCGCGCTGGCGGCCGCACCGATTACGGAGCTGCCCGAAGATGCCGTGGCCTGGGGTGGAGAGGATTCGCGTCCGCCGTCGCTTTTGCCAAATTGGTACATGCCCTCACCCTCGTATCACGTTCGAGGTCGAGGGACGCGCTTCATCGCCATCGCCCTCATCGTTGGGTTTCTGGTGATCGACGCGTTCGGCCTCTGCATCACGTCGGGCTTCCTCTCCTGGGCATAAAACGACTTGAATATGGGTGTTGACGAAAGTCGCTTACTCCCACCTCATAGTCCCTCGGTCGTGGGCTCGATCTCGCAGGCTCTTACATCGCTGCCATCAAGTCATTTCTTTACGCAACTGGCTTATACATTGAACTGCCCGGCACACTGGCCGGGCACTTCAACACACAGTCATTGCAGCTAAATCAACTTACGTTCGCGCACGACGAAGGCCCGACGTAGTTGCCGGGCGTACCACTAGACGGAACGGCGAGCTGCAACGAGGTCGTGTAACTGAATGCATAGTGCGGGGAGTTCGAAGGCCACGACTGGAGGTATGGCCCTTGGTTGTTGTTGTCCGCGTCCTTCGTGGTCAAGTCGGCTAAGTAGTTAGACGCCGTCAAAGTCGAACCCGGGTTCTGATTATTGAAGTCGGATATTGCCGTTGAAACAGTCGATCCGTCAGCCTGGCAGGCCGCGACAGCACTCTTACCGGTGATGCCACCAAGAGCGAAGATCACGACCGCAGCCAAAATACCGAGAACAACGATGACGATGAGGATTTCGATCAAGGTGAAACCGTTGATCTCCTCATCTCTCGCGTGCTCTCGTCTGTGAATTCTATTAATCATCTTTCCTTCTCGTCCTTCCAAGGATCAACAACAATTGGGGTTACCCCACCAAATTGTGCCATCAAGCAGCACTGCGATGAATTGTTTTGCGATCCTATCTGAATCTTCGGGCTTGGCTCGGTCGCGAGTGCGCGCCGACGTTGGTTGAATCGGACCAAAATTGATTCATCCCTCAATCGGATCAGGCATTTAAGGGGTCAAAGTTACTTATTGATTGTTAGTATTAAGTTGGTTTGAAGTCTCGAGAACTGCGCCCATTGTTCGGTAACCGATTTCTGGTTGATTCAGATAGTATATTCACCTGATTAAGTAAGTCCTAAGACTTTATGGTGTCTCATTTTCGGAGAGGTATGTCTCGCAGGCTCAACAATCGATCTCAGTTGGAGCGCACCTCGAACGAGACGTCGGTCGCGATCGATCGAGAGGGTCCGGTGGCGCAAAGGAATGCGCAACGTGGTTCCCGGACTTTGATGCGCGAGCTCAACGTCAGTTTGCTCATCGAACTTGTTCGGAGTGCGCGCTCAATATCTCGCGCGGAGCTTGCGCGACAGAGCCAATTGAGCGCACCAACGGTGGGCACAATTGTCGATCAATTGATCGAGCGTGGAATCTTGGTGGAGGTGGCGCTTGCACCGTCCAATGGCGGTCGACCTCCCGTTCTTCTGAGTATCGACGCAACGGCTGGCTACGTCATAGGCATCAAACTTCGTGGCGACGGCCTCACAACTGTCATTTGCGATCTTGAGGCGGAGATCGTCGCGACTCGAGAGTTCCCGGTGTCGCTAGTGGGAGATCCCGACGGCGCGATTCACGCGATCGTCGGCGAAGTGCGTGAAGTACTTCGTGAAGCAAAAGTACCTCGCTCCAAGGTTCTCGGACTGGGCATTGGAATGTCGGGCGTGATCGATTCCAACGCGGGCGTTTGCGTTTCGTCGCATCTTCTTCAGTGGCACAACGTGGAAATTGAAAGCAAGCTGCGACGACTATTGCGGTTGCCCGTTTGGATCGACAATGACGTCAACACCCTTGCGGTTGCTGAGAAGTGGTCGGGCGATGCTCGCGGCGCGAAGAACTTCGTGACTTTGAGTATCGGTCGTGGAATTGGGCTCGGCATCGTGATCGATCGTTCGCTCTATCGGGGAGCGTACGGATCTAGCGGCGAATTCGGACACATCATCGTTGAGCCGGGTGGACCGGTTTGTGAGTGTGGTCGATCGGGATGTCTTGAGGCCGTGGTGGGCGAGGATTCAATGCGTCGCGAGATTGGAGACCGACTTCGCCACGAGGTATCTCGCGATCAAATGATCTCCCTGGTGAACTCCGGCGATCCAACGGCCCGCGAAATTGTCGAGGCCGCTGGCAACAAACTGGGAATCTCCGTTGCGAACGTGATGACGCTTCTCAGTCCGGAACTACTCATAATTTGTGGTGAAGGTACAGAACTTGGGCCCACCTTTCTCGATCCGATTGTTCGAGCGGTCCGCGAGCAAACCTTCGCGTCTCTCGGCTTAAAGGTCGAAGTGAAGATTCAGCGTTGGGGCGATGAAGCATGGGCCGTCGGTGCGGCGACCTTAGTGCTACGAGAGTCTTTCAGCCTTCCCGGTTCCGATACTCGGAGCCTGGCAATTTGGCACCGCGCCGGGTTGTGACCAGTGGTCGAGTCGCGAACTGATTTCGAAGGAATCCCGATAGCCGTCATTCTCAGGCTTGGTTCTCACGTCGATGTCAAAGGTTCTCAACGATAAACCCGAAAATCACCTGCCAGGGGCCAACGGCACGTACCAATTGAGAAGGCCATACTGCGACCAATTATCGTTCTCGTTTCTCAAGATACCTACGTAAGCACACGAGATTCTCATGTGAACTTCTTCTCCACCCCTACACTTCCACGAGATAATTGCCTTGTGATTAGGTTAAATGGTCATCAACGACTTCAAGGAGTACCTGAACTTGGTGCTATTGACGCCGCTGGAAGAGTGTACGTAGTATCTTCACTGAAGTAAGTAAGTCCAGGCACCGTGTGGTAGCCGATTGATGGAGGGGCATGATTCGCAATCAGCTTGACGCCGAACCCCAACCCGTGCGTCCCTCATACGAGGCTCCTAAGGCGATTGATCAACGGGAGCCCGTCGCGCTGAATTTCACGCGGCGTGGCTCCCGATCACTTCTCCGCGCATCGTCAACTCTGTTCAATTCAATCGCCGACGGTCACATCAACGGGCGTCGGGTGAGCTCATGAGTTCGAAGGATGCAAATCCAATGACATCCGCCAGCGCGTCAAAGCGAGTTGGTCACGACGCGTCAGTCCAAGAAAGCATTGATGCGATATTGCGGAATCAGTCGGCCACCGGGGCAATTGTGGCGTCACCAGATTTCGCCCAGTACCACTTCTGCTGGCTTCGCGACGGTTCATTCAGCGCGTATGCGCTCGACCGCGCCGGCGAACACGAAGCGTCGGCTCGGTATCACGCGTGGGTGAATGATGCCATTGGCGGTATCAGCGGAATTATTGACGACGTGATCGAAAAGATGTTGCGCGGCGAAACTCTCGATCCCTTGATAATGCCACCGGCGCGTTTCGCCCTCGATGGAACCGCGGTCATTGACGATTGGCCGAATTTTCAAGTCGACGGTTATGGCACGTGGCTGTGGTCACTCGGACAACACCTAATCGAATCGAACCAAAGGACATTGCCGCAGGCACTCCGCAGTTCAGTCGCCCGAGCCGCTCGCTACTTAGAGACGTTTGCGCTTTCACCGTGCTACGACGTATGGGAAGAGAACGGAAGCGCCGTTCACACTTCGACCTTGGCGTGCGTCTATGGCGGCCTGATGGCCGCGGCGGATCTGTTGGACGACCCCGGCCTTCGTGAGTCAGCCATCCGAACAAAGAGTCGACTCCACGACGCCGCGGTCAACGGCGTCTACGTGAAATCCAGTGAGAACAACGATGTCGACGCGAGTGAACTGTGGCTGTTCGCACCGTTCCAGGTGGTCGAAGTGGGTGACCGGACATTCATCGAGACCGTCGCTACGATCGAAGATCGATTGACGTTCGACGGCGGAATACGACGGTACTCCACCGATGTGTACTTCGGCAGTGGGGCGTGGCCAGTGCTTACGGCGTCTCTGGGTTGGCATGCCGTCGCCACCGGAGACATCGAGAAGGCGAAGCGCTGTCTGGCGTGGATCGCCTCGCACTTTGATGACCAAGGATTGCTCGGCGAACAGTTCGGTGGTGACCGACGGGACCCCCAACACTTCGACGAATGGATCGAACGGTGGGGTCACCCCGCGATCGATCTCACGTGGTCGCACGCGATGTACGTCGTTCTGTCAATCGAGATCAAGGAACAAGTCGCAAAGGGTCTTCTCCAGGTTTCGGAATCGCGTTCAGTGTCCACAGAGATTGGCGAACCGTGATCCGCGAATCGAATCGTGAAATGGAGCAAGAAGGGTGTGGCAGCGTCCCATCGCTTTCATGCACTCAATCATGGCGAGGGGAAGGAGAAGTCAAGGGGGGTTAGCCCGGCAGCAAGACGAAGCACAAGAACACCAGGGCCACATGGTCCACATAGAAAATACATGAAGGGAATCAGAGATGAGTATTAAGCAAGGGAAAAGGGGAAGGATTGGCACGACAACTCGACTTTGCGTTGCGTTCTCCGCGCTCGTAGCTTCCGGCGCCTTTATCGGCATATCGAGTATGGGAGCGTCCGCGGCAGTCCATCACAAGACCGTCACGTTGCACTTCATGAACGCCTATAACGACGTGACAGAGATTCCAATCTTGGACGGCGTGGTGATCCCAGCGTTCGAGGCTGCGAACCCAGGCATCAAAGTGATTGACGAGAACGTGCCTTACAACGGCATGCTGAACAAGTTCATCGCCACGGCTGCGGCGGGAGATCCGCCGAACCTGATGCGCTCCGACATTGCCTGGGTGCCGCAATTGGCTTCCGAAGGCGTGCTGCTGGAGACGTCGAAGCAGAAGTGGTTCAAGAACGTGAAGGCGCAGGCCGATCCGGGACCGTTGTCCACGAACCTGTACAAGGGCAACTACTGGGGGATTCCGGACGACACGAATACCCAGGTGTTCTTCTATAACAAGGCTGACTTCGCGGCAGCGAATCTGACGCCGCCGACCACGTACGCTCAGATGATGACGGACGCTCAGACGCTAACGATTCCTTCGCTCGGACAACATGGTCTCGGCGTGGACAGTACAGACATCTGGAACGTTGGACCGTTCATGTGGACGTGCGGCGCCAACTTCACCAACAAGGCACTGACGACGGCGTCGGGCTACATGGACAGTTCGACCATGGCCACGTGCCTTCAGCAGCTCGTGACCGACGAGACAACCGGGGTAATCGGCAGTGACATGGCCGGAGGTTCCGGTTCGATCAGTGGTGAGACGGGCTTCCCCAAGGGCCAGTACGCGATGTACTTCGACGGGCCGTGGGCTCCGACCAGCTACAAAGCCGAGAACTTCACTGGCTACGGCACGGCGACGCTCCCGGTAGGTCCCGGTGGATCGATCTCGGTGGTCGGAGGCGAAGACCTGGTCATTCCCAAGGACGCCCCGAACATGGCCGACACGATCAAGTTCGTCAGGTTCCTCCAGCAGCCACTAGCGCAGTTGGCGATGGCGAGCGCTGGCGACATGACGGCGTACAAGACGAACAACGCCAACGAACGAAAGATCAACCCGGCATTGGGAGTCTTCGCTCAGCAGTTGTTGACCGCCCGTGCCCGTCCGGTCACCCAGGGCTACGCGGCCCTCGACACGGCCTTCTCCAACCAGCTGGCTCTGATGCTCGCTGGAAAGGTCACCGTAGCCGCAGGTCTGGCGGCCGCAACGACGGCGGCGAACGCGGCGCTGAAATAAGAATCGAGAAGTGAGCACCGCAGCAAACCTTGAGCGGCACCCGGCGACCAAGTCGCCGGGTACCGCCTCGAGGCGCAGTGCTCGCGGTCACCGGATGCGCAGGTTCGCGACGCCGTATCTACTGCTCGTCCCGGCCCTCGTCATCTACGGGGTCTTTACGATTTACCCGATCTACCGCCAGTTCGACATCAGCTTCTACAACTGGCACATTTTCCCTGGCGCGTCCAATCCGTTCATGGGCTGGTCGAACTATACGGCGATATTCCACGATCCTGTCATTCGAACCGCGGCTTTCAACTCCTTTCTCTTCATCGTCATCACCGTGCCGATCCAAATGGCGATCGGCCTCTTCGCCGCGGCGGTGTTGACCGACCACATGCCCGGGTCGATGTTCTGGAGAGCCTGCATTTATATCCCCGTCGTCACGTCGTGGGTCGTCGTGAGTTGGGTCTTCTCCTACATATTCGCGTCTCAGGGCGGAGTCATGAATGCCGTCGTGGGCCTCTTCGTCGGTCATACCGTAAGTATCGACTGGACCGCACAGACGTGGACCGCGAATGGCGTGATATGGATTCTCTCCATCTGGAAGGGCGTCGGCTGGTCTTTCATCATCTTCCTCGCCGCTCTCGACGGCATTCCTCGTCAGCTCGTCGAGTCCGCACGCATCGACGGCGCGAGTGAGTTCCGGGTCTGGCGCAACGTCGTCCTGCCTTCGATCCGAGGCGCCGTCACTTTCGTCACGGTGCTCCTAGTCATCGGAGCGGCGCAGGTCTTCACGCAGATCTTCGAGATCACCAAGGGAGGTCCGTATAACTCGACGCAGTCACTGATGACCTACATGTACCAACAGGCCTTCTCCAACTTCGCCTTCGGTTACGCGGCTGCCCTCGCGTCTCTCTTAGCGGTCATACTCTTCGGTTTCAGCGCAGCGGAGATTCACATCCTGAAGCAGCACGATGTCTAGGGACAGTGGTACGGCGCTACTGGAACCTGACGCGCCATCGTCAAAGCCATCACCGTCGAAGCCGCCCAAGGTGGCGGCCGGCCCCGGACTCTTCGGCGCGCGTCGGCGTAACAAGTCGCGCCTCATTGTCGCCATCATCCTCTCGGTTACATCGCTAGGACCCTTGCTCTACATGGTGTCGCTCTCGTTTCAACCAAACGGGGGCTTGCTCGGTGCCACTGTGCTCATCCCCACGCATCCGACGGTGCAGAATTACGTCCAAGCGTGGAGCGAGAACAGCTTCAGTCGCTACTTCGTGAACAGCCTCATCGTTGCCATCGCCACTGTGGTGATCACTGTGGTCTTCGCCTCACTCGCCGCGTTCGCCTTTGCGAGGTATCAGTTTCCACTTAAGCAGACCATCTTCTATTTCTTCCTCGCGAGCCTCGCTGTTCCAAATCTGCTCCTACTCATTCCGCAGTTCCTGCTGATGGACCGACTGCACCTTTTGGACTCACTCACGGGTTTGATCCTCTTATACGTCGCGTCGAACCTGCCCTTCACCATCTTTCTCTTGCGCGGATTCTTTGAGGCGATCCCCAAGGAGTACGAAGAGTCATTTCGACTCGATGGCGCGCGAACCCTGGGTGTGTTGACTCGACTCATCGTGCCATTGGCTCTACCGGCAATAGCCGTCGTATCCATGTTCATCTTCAGCGCCTCGTGGGATGAATTCCCTGTGGCCCTCACGATGATCCAATCGTCGCAGCACTACACACTGCCCGTCGGTTTGGCCGACTTCATCGGAGTGCATACGGTGGCGTGGGGACCGTTCTTTGCGGCGTCAGTGATCGCCACACTGCCGGTCGTCGCCGTATTCTTGATATCTCTTCGTTGGTTCCGATCAGGAGTGTCCCTCGGTGCAATTCGTTAGATTGCGCAGTGAACTCGAAGAAGGCTCTTCTGATGGGTGCTGACGAGACTTCGAGTCTGCGAAATGGTTCGCGAAGCCAGAAGTTCCGCGAGTTGCGCGCGTTTCACTCACTCCTCGAAGTGATTGCGGTTGAAGACGTGCCATCGGGAGCCGTTCGCGTACGCGCACTGCTCGCGTCGGGTGTGGCGATTGAAGCGCACCATGACCGACACTGGACGTTCCCGAACCTGCCCGCCGGTACCTACGCCGTGCAAGTACTGGACGCCGCCGGACGCCTTCTCAACGAGACGATTACGACGGTTGGACACCACCCCGGCGAGCGACCCGTCCACGGGTTCGCGACGTCCTTCACCGACGACGACATCCCTGCAGTCCTCGAGTGGAACCGTTCGCTTCGCTCGACCGTGGTCCAGGTCTACGACTGGATGGCGAGCTACACCGAGCCGCTCGGTCCGGCGAGCGGTTGGCGCGATCCCTCGAACCGGCCCGTCTCACTGGACGCGCTGCGAAACCTGGCCGAGGGACTGCACGAGCACGGTGCGGTAGCCCACGCCTACGTGCCCATCTACGCCGTTGGTCACAGTTTTGCCAACCTCCACCCCGAGATGTTGATGTACGAGGACAACGGCGTGGCGATCCGATTCATGGACCAAATCGTGCTGGCCAACCCCGGAAACGAGGCGTGGCAACGTCACTTCGTCGAGTCGTACGGCAGTGCCGCCGAGGCGATCGGTTTCAACGGTTTTCACGTCGACACGTACGGTTACCCGCGCGTTGCCTTTGACTTCGACGGGAACGCGATTGACATGCGATCGGCGTACGAAGCGTTCCTACGATTCGTACGAACCGCGTGGCCCGAGACGCTCGTCAGTTTCAATCAAGTGAACGGTGTTCCGTCCGGCGCACTGCTCCCGCCCGGACCGCGATTCCGTTACTGCGAGATCTGGCCCCCGAACGACGAGTGGCGTCACTTCGAAGCTTTGCTCGATCGAAGTTCGGGCGTTGCCGGACTGCGTGGCCCCGGCTCGGGGCGAAACGAGTCGATCCGGGGATCCGTCGCCTGTTATCCACCGGTGTGGGGACTTGACAGCGAAAGCGGGCCGGTCGCTAGTGGTGCTCGAGAGCACTCCTTGCGCACCGACGTCCTGACCGAAGCCGTCGCGACGCAACTCGGAGCGAGCGTGCTTATCTACGGCGACAAGGGAGCGGCGCTCTGCGACCCGTACTACCCCAATCACGAGGTCCTTGGTGCTGACGAACGTGATCAAGTCATCGCGTGGCGTCACTTCGCGCTTCGTTGCCGAGACCTCTTCCTGGACGGTGAGGACA
The DNA here is from genome assembly GCA_963703105.1 of uncultured Acidimicrobiaceae bacterium. GTDB lineage: Bacteria > Actinomycetota > Acidimicrobiia > Acidimicrobiales > RAAP-2 > RAAP-2. The sequence goes on from OY969792.1 coordinate 1,982,064, forward strand.
CGAGTTGGTATGAAATTGACGACGAGAACGGTGTCGTCAGTATCGTGACCGACGTTCCGGTACGCCCCGAACCGGTTGGGGGATGCCTTTTCGCACGAGTCATTCACGCCGTCGACATGGTGACCGTCGGCGTGGTGGACCTGACGGGAAGCGCCAACGGCAAGTGGTCGGAGCCGACGACGCGGGGGACCGCTTCGAGCATCACAATTCGAGTCTTGGTCGACCACCCTAACGCCTGGACGCCGTACGCCGCGGTGCTGGGAGCGCAGGATGAGCATTTCGTCGCAATCGGGTCGGTAATCGTGCCGCATCGACAGGGCCGGGCACTCGAAGTGACTCTTCCCTTAGTCGAGGGGTGGTCGGTCCTCCGACTGAACCGGACTGGCCACGATTGTGAGTGAGCGATCGGCGGCATATTCGTCCGTATCAACGCATTCAAATATCACGGACTCGCGACCAGTGAGCTGAGGAGAAGAAGATGGCATCAATCAGCCTCGAGGGCGTGACCAAGGTCTATCCGAACGGGTTTCAGGCTGTGCACGGGCTTGACCTCCATGTTGATGACGGAGAGCTCATGGTGGTGGTGGGACCATCGGGCTGCGGCAAGACGACGGTGCTCCGCATGATCGCCGGACTCGAGAACATCACGTCCGGCGACATTCGCATCGGAGACGAAGTCGTGAACGACGTGCCGTCGCGCGACCGCGACATCGCCATGGTCTTCCAGAGTTACGCGCTGTACCCGCAAATGAACGTGGCCCAGAACATCGGCTTCGCGCTGAAGATGAAGAAGGTCCCGAAGGCGGAGATCGCGAGTCGTGTGAAGAGTGCAGCCAACGTTCTCGGGATCTCGGACTGGCTGGACCGAAAGCCCAGCCAACTCTCTGGTGGCCAACGTCAACGGGTGGCGATGGGGCGAGCCATCGTGCGAGAGCCCAGTGTCTTCTTGATGGATGAACCGCTTTCAAACTTGGACGCCAAGCTGCGAGTTCAGATGCGCGCAGAGATCGCGAGGGTCCAGAAGAGGATCGGCGTGGCCACGCTGTACGTCACGCACGACCAGACGGAAGCGATGACGCTCGGTCATCGGGTCGCTGTACTTCGCTCGGGAATCCTCCAACAGTGCGATGCACCACAAGTGCTCTATGACCGCCCCAGCAATCTGTTCGTAGCGGGATTCATAGGCTCACCGGCCATGAACCTCTTCGAAGGATCTCTGAATTCGGACTTGACCGAAGTTGCGATGGGCACTCAGAAACTCACCCTCACGAGTGATGTCGTGGCGTTACACGGCGGCCTGAAGCGTTTTGCGGGTCGACCGATCGTCGTGGGCGTCCGCCCGGAGGACTTGCGCGCCCCCAGTGACGATCGACCCGGTGTCATGTTCGTCGGAGAGGTTGAGGTCGTCGAAGCTCTTGGTTCTGAACTGCTGGTCCACTTCATCAACGACGCGCCAATAGTTCGGGCGGAGGACTCCAACACGGCGACTGGGTCGAAGTCGACAGACGAGGAGAGCGTGGAGCTCACGCTGGACTGCGTCGCCCGAATTGAACCCCGCTACACCGTGCGTCAGGGTGACACGTTCAAGTTCTCAATCGATCCGATACGGCTGGAATTCTTCGATCCCGCTTCGGGGTTGGCCGTTTGGGATTGAACGCGTACTTTTCCCGTGCCTGTTCTCTTCGATTCAGCAGAGCTTGTGGGTTCATGCCGATGTTGTCGGTAACCCGCATCATTCCTTAGACGAGAAAAGTTGATCGCCAGGCAAATTCGATAACCCTCTTGACCAGATCAGCGACGGCGTCCCCGCAGTCCTTCGCGACGTCGAGAGAAGCCTGGAAGACCACAATGTCCCCCATTTCCGTATTCCCTGACCAAGCTCTAGATCCGAAGGACGAGGAGCGTCGGTTGTGCAGACCAGCACGGCCTTTAGATTGTGGGTGAACGACTTATTGGGGATGGCCGGATTGGCGGAACGTTCGTTCGACGATGCATTCTCTGGTTTCGGCGACGGCGAGCGATACCAGTCGGCCCGGCCGGACTACCCCCGCGACGCCGTGACGTTCCTCGTTGACTCCCTGGGCATCGAAGACGACGCGCACGTCCTCGATCTCGGAGCGGGCACCGGAATATTCACCGGACAGCTCCTGCCGTTTTGTGCCCGGATCACCGCGGTGGAACCGACGCCGAGCATGCGGGCGGTGTTGAGCCAGCGTCTTCCTTCGGTCACCGTCCTGGATGGTCGAGACGTCGCCATTCCTTTGGAGAGCGCCACGGTCGACTGCGTGGTGGTCGCTCAGGCCTTCCACTGGTTCGACGCCAGTATGGCATTGGAAGAGATCCACCGCGTGCTCGTCGAGGGAGGGCGCCTCGGAGTCTTGTGGAACGAACGTGACGAATCTGTGGAGTGGGTAGCCGAACTCGGAGAGGCGATGAACTGGCCGACGCACCAACCCTACGAAGTCGGTCAGGATTTCTGTCCTGTGTTGGCGTCGGGACCTTTCGTGAACATTGAACGACGAAAGTTCAATCATGATCAGGTCCTCGACCACGACGGACTGCTGCAGCGAGTCCTCACCACGAGTTACATCGCCGTCATGGATGACGAAGAACAGTCCGAGGTGATGCGCAGCGTCCAGAAAGTGGTCGACCAACTCCCCGAGACGGTGGTACTGCCCTACGTCACCGACGTGTACCGCGCTACCGCGATGCTCCGGTAGTCGCGACCCGGAGCCGCGCAGGAATTATCGCTCAAGGAGTGGTGGCGAGACCGAGCGCGTCGGCCGCCATCGCTTCCAGTATCGATCGCGTCGTCTCGGTATCGCGATGTGACGCGCTGTGCGGTGTCGAATTGAGTAGCCCGAAGACCGCTTGGATCTTGGTGCGCGCGACACTCTCCGTGAGTGTTGTATCGATGGATCGAAGCACACCGACCCAGACCTCGAGATAGGCGCGCTGAAGTCGACTCACGGTTCGGGCGTCCTCGGGCGCCAGGCTGGCGAAATCGTGGTCCTGGATACGGATCAGGTCGCGGTCTCTCAGCGCGAATTCGGTGTGAAATGCGATGAGCGAACTCAGTGACGTCGTCGGTGACGCGCCGCTCGCTCGCCGGCCCCCTTGTTCGAGCAACTGTTCACTGACGTCGATGAGGAGGTCGGCGAGCAGGGCCTCCTTACTGGCGAAGTGCCGGTAGACGGCCGGGCCGCTCACGCCGGCCTCGGCGGCGAGATCTTCCATCGAGACGTTGCGAAAGCCCCGCTCGGCGAAGAGCCGCGAGGCGGCGCGAACTAGCTGCTGCCGTCTTTCGGCCTTCATGCGACTGCGCCGGGTCACCTCTTTCATCGACGCACCTCCCTCTGGACGAAACGTCACTTCATTGGTACACTATTTCAGTTAATCATACCTAACTCAAATTGGGGGATCACGTGGAGCGACTTTCCAGTGCCGTCGATCGTCACGGAGACTCCTTTGCGCGCAACACCGCGGCGCAGCTCTTCCTCGTCGAAGAGCTCAAGGCACGCCTGGATCACTACTCCCGCGGCCCCGAGTCCTCACGGGAACGCCACGTTCAGCGCGGCAAACTCCTGCCGCGTGATCGGGTCGACATGCTGCTCGACCGGGGCAGTCCCTTCCTGGAGCTGTCGCCGCTCGCGGCCTATCAGTTGTACGACGACGAGGCGCCGGGGGCGGGCATCATCACGGGCGTGGGTCGCGTCAGCGGTCGCGAGTGCGTCATCGTCGCCAACGACGCGACGGTGAAGGGCGGCACGTACTACCCGATGACGGTGAAGAAGCACCTGCGGGCCCAAGAGGTCGCGCTGGCGAACCGTCTGCCCTGTCTCTACCTCGTCGACTCCGGTGGGGCGTTTCTTCCCCGCCAGGACGAGGTCTTTCCCGACCGCGATCACTTCGGTCGAATCTTCTTCAACCAGGCGCGCATGAGTTCGATGGGCATCGCCCAGATCGCCGCGGTACTCGGCTCGTGCACGGCCGGTGGGGCGTACGTGCCTGCCATGTCCGACGAGTGCGTCATCGTGCGCGATCAGGGGACCATCTTCTTGGGCGGCCCGCCGCTGGTGAAGGCCGCCACCGGCGAGATCGTCACGGACGAAGACCTGGGTGGGGGACTGCTGCACGCGCGCACGTCGGGCGTGGTCGACCACCTCGCCAACGATGACGCACACGCGTTATCGATCGTGAGGTCGATCGTGTCGACGCTCGCGGCGAGGAGCGACACTCCGTGGACCGTGCAGGCGAGCGCGGACCCGGCCGTCGATCCGCGTGACCTCTACGGCGTCGTGCCGTCTGATCCGCGCACCGCCTACGACGTCCGTGAGATCATCGCTCGGCTGGTGGACGCGAGCCTCTTCCACGAGTTCAAGGCCGAGTACGGCGCCACGTTGGTGACCGGATTCGCTCATCTGTGGGGACACCCCGTCGGGATCGTCGCGAACAACGGCGTGCTCTTCTCGGAGTCGGCGCTGAAGGGTGCGCACTTCATCGAGCTGTGCGATCAGCGCAAGATCCCGCTGGTGTTCTTGCAGAACATCACCGGCTTCATGGTAGGACGCGAGTACGAGGCCGGCGGCATCGCCAAACACGGCGCGAAGATGGTGAACGCGGTCGCCTGCGCCCGGGTTCCCAAGTTGACCGTGATCATCGGCGGCTCCTTCGGCGCCGGTAACTACTCGATGTGCGGACGGGCGTACTCACCGCGGTTTTTGTGGATGTGGCCGAACGCGCGAATCTCGGTGATGGGCGGCGACCAGGCGGCCGCCGTGTTGGCGACGGTGAAACGGACGCAGATCGAAGGTTCCGGCGCCACGTGGAGTGCCGAAGAGGAAGAGGCGTTCCGGGCACCGATTCGTGAGCGCTACGAGGACGAAGGTAACGCGTATTACTCGACGGCGCGGCTCTGGGACGACGGCATCATCGACCCGCTGGAGACGCGCTCGGTACTCGGCCTCGCGCTCTCGGTCTGCGCGAACGCGCCGCTGGAGGACGTCGCCTACGGCGTCTTTCGGATGTGACCATGTTCGAGACGGTCCTCGTCGCCAATCGAGGCGAGATCGCGGTGCGCGTCATACGCACGCTTCGTCGCCTCGGCATCAGGTCAATCGCCGTCTACAGCGACGCCGACCGCGGCGCTCGCCACGTGCTCGACGCCGACGAGGCGCTGTACCTCGGCGCGACGCCCGCGCGCGAGAGCTACTTGAACATCGAGCGAGTGTTGGAGGCCTGCGCGCGTTCGGACGCCGACGCCGTTCATCCGGGCTACGGCTTTCTCTCGGAGAACGCGGAGTTCGCCGACGCCTGCGCCGCCAGCGGCGTGGTCTTCATCGGCCCTCCGCCGGAGGCCATCCGCGTGATGGGGGACAAGATCCAAGCGAAGCGCCACGTCGCCGCCTCGGGCGTGCCCGTCGTGCCGGGTCGCGTCAAAGAGGGCATGACGGACCGGGAACTTCGCGACGCGGCGTCGGAGATTGGATTCCCGGTACTGGTGAAGCCATCGGCGGGAGGTGGCGGCAAGGGTATGCAGTTCGTGGAACGCGAAGCCGACCTCCCCGGGGCACTGGCGAGTGCTCGTCGAGAGGCGACGTCCGCGTTCGGCAACGACACGTTGTTTCTCGAGCGATTCGTGGAGCGACCCCGTCACATCGAAGTGCAGGTCCTGGCCGATCGCTTCGGTGCCGTCGTGCAGCTCGGCGAGCGTGAGTGCTCTTTGCAACGTCGTCACCAGAAGGTCGTCGAAGAGGCGCCGTCGCCCCTCATTGATGAGGCCACGAGAGAGCGTCTCGGTGCGGCGGCGGTCGCCGCCGCGCGAAGCGTCGACTACTCGGGCGTGGGAACCGTCGAGTTCATCGTCGCGGCCGCGACTCCGGACGAGTTCTTCTTCATGGAGATGAACACGAGGTTGCAGGTCGAACATCCGGTCACCGAAATGGTGACCGGACTGGACCTCGTTGAGCAGCAACTTCGAGTTGCGGCGGACGAAGCTCTCGGTGACGACGTGATGAGCGCGCGTGTTGACGGTCACAGCGTCGAAGCGCGGGTCTACGCCGAGAGTCCGGCGCGCGGCTTTCTTCCAACGAGTGGGCGGGTATTGGAGGTGCACGAGCCCTCCGGCGACGGTATTCGCGTGGATAGCGCCCTGCTGGAGGGACTCGACGTGGCGACCGACTACGACCCAATGCTGGCCAAGGTCGTGGCTTGGGGACCCGACCGTGCGACCGCCTTCGATCGGCTCCGAGGAGCGCTCGCCGAGACCGTGGTCTTCGGGGTCACGACCAACCTCGGATTCTTAGGTCGCCTCGTCGCGGATCCGGGCGTCCTCGCGGGAGACCTCGATACGGGACTCATCGAACGAGAAGTCGCGTCGCTGGTGGCGACGGAACCGCCGATCGAAGCCTTCGTCCTGTACGCCCTCACGTGGTTGAAACGTCTTACGCCGGTCGCAGCCAACACTGATCCCTGGAACACGCTGCGCGGTTGGCGAAGTGGAGGACGAATCCACCCGCTGGTGCTGCGGGCGGTCGGTGACGGTGGCGTCGTCAGCGTCCTGAATGTCTCGGGGACCCTGGACGCGGCCCTCGTTTCGCTCAACAGTGGCGCAAAGATTGCCGCGTCGCTGCGTGACTATGACGGCAATGAGGTCGTCACCCTGAACGGCGAGTCGCATCTCGTCCGACATCGGATCGAAGATGCGTTGACCTGGGTGAATGTGGGTGGCGTCACGTGGTCGTTCGCCGAAGAAGACGTTGCGAATCGTGCTCGTAGTTCGGCCGCGGCGTCCAACGACCTTCGAAGCCCCATGCCGGGCACCGTCGTCCAAGTTCGTGCCATGTCCGGTGCCAATGTTCTGGCCGGCGAGGCACTGGTCGTGGTGTCGGCGATGAAGATGGAGCACGTGCTCGTGGCTCCGCGAGACGGCACCGTGGATATTCTGGTGCGAGAAGGCGATTCGGTGGTGGTGGACGAGGTGGTGGCGCGAATGGTTCCGCTGACGGCGTCGACGGAGATCAGTTCGTGAAACGCAGTGACGGCCGGCGATGTGTTCGTCCTGACGCGATGAGAAGGCGGTGATCGGATGGATAAGGTGGTCGCCAGTGCCTCCGACGCGGTCGCCGACATCGCGAGTGGATCGTCGCTGGCCGTCGGTGGATTCGGCCTCTGCGGCCTACCGTCAATCTTGATCGAGGCGGTTCTCGCCAGTGGCGTCCGTGACCTGGTGACGGTGAGTAATAACTGCGGCGTCGACGAATACGGACTCGGCATGCTCTTGCAGCAAAAACGCATTCGCCGCACGACCGGGTCCTACGTGGGAGAGAATCGCGAGTTCGCCCGTCAGTACCTCTCCGGTGAACTCGAGGTCGAACTGGTGCCCCAGGGCACGTTGGCCGAGCGTCTACGCGCCGGCGGCGCCGGCATCCCCGCTTTTTACACGCGCGCGGGCGTTGGAACGCAGGTGGTCGACGGGGGACTGCCCCTTCGCTACGCGCCCGACGGTTCAATCGCGCTCGCGTCGGCGCCCAAGGAGGTTCGCCTCTTCGACGGCGTGGAGTTCGTGATGGAGCAGGCCATCACCTGTGACTTCGCTCTCGTGCACGCGCGCGTCGGGGACCGGCACGGCAACCTCATCTACGAAAAGGCCGCGCAGAACTTCAACCCCCTCTGCGCGCAGGCCGGCCGCATCACGATCGCCGAAGTGGAAGAACTCGTCGGACCGGGCGAGATCGATCCGCGTCAGGTCCACACGCCGGGAATCTTCGTCCAGCGCGTCCTCCTCGCGGAGAATCCCGAAAAGCGCATCGAGCGACGAACCGTCACCGTCACCGAGGGCGGAGGAAGTCACTCGATGACGCTCTCGCGCGAGGAGCTCGCCGCCCGGGTCGCCGCCGAATTGAAGGACGGCGACTACGTGAACCTGGGCATCGGCATGCCCACCCTGGTGCCGAACTATCTGAGCGACAACATCACGGTCGTGCTGCATTCGGAGAACGGGATCCTCGGTGTCGGCCCGTACCCGGACGAAGAACACGTCGACCCCGACTTGATCAACGCCGGCAAGGAGACGGTGACCACCTTGCCCGGCGCGTCGTTCTTCGATTCGGCGACGTCGTTCGCCATGATCCGCGGCGGCCATATCGACGTCGCCGTCCTCGGCGCGATGGAGGTCTCCCAAGTAAGGCGACCTGGCCAACTGGATCGTCCCGGGCAAGACGGTCAAGGGCATGGGCGGCGCCATGGACTTAGTTCATGGCGCCAAGCGAGTGATCGTCATGATGGAACACGTCACCAGAGAGGGCGAGACACAAAATCGTTCGGGAGTGTTCGCTGCCCTTGACCGGCAAGCGCTGCGTGCACCGCATCATCACCGACCTCGCGGTCATCGACATCGATCGAAGACGGCCTGATCCTTCGCGAGACGGCGCCCGGGGTCAGCGTTGACGAAGTGCGCGCGGCCACGGGGCCAGAGATGAGGCTGGCGCTATGAGCGACGGTGAGCGGCCGGTGTACGAGCAGCGGGGACTCTGGTACGAAGAGCTCGAAGTCGGCGCCCTCTATCGCCACGCGCCCGGACGTACGGTGAGCGAGGCGGACAACGTGCTCTTCTCGACCTTGACGATGAACCCCCAGGCGTTGCACCTCGATGGGGCGTGGGCCGCGCAGCAGCCCTTCGGTCAGCGACTGGTCAACAGCCTCTTCACGTTGTCGACGCTGGTGGGACTTTCGGTCGCTCAGTTGACACAGGGCACCATCGTCGCCAATCTCGGCTTCTCCGACGTCGTCTTTCCCAAGCCCGTCTTCCACGGCGACACCTTGTACGCCGAGACCGTCGTGCTCGAGAAGCGCCTCTCGGCCAGCCGGCCCGGCGCGGGCATCGTGACCTTCGAGCACACGGCGCGCAACCAACACGGTGAGGTGGTCGCCGTGGCGAAGCGTTCGACCATGGTGCTCACGAGGCCATCACCGTGAGTTGGTCGCCCCTCGGTCCGGCGTTGCTCTTCTGTCCCGCCGATCGCCCCGATCGGTTCGCCAAGGCCGCCGCGGCGGCCGACATGGTGATTCTCGACCTCGAAGACGGGGTCAACGACGGGGACCGCGCCGCGGCTCGAGCGGCGGTGATCGCGAACCTGCTCGACCCGCAACGAACGATTCTGCGGGTCAACGCGGTCGACTCGAAGGACTTCGCCCTCGACCTCGAAACCCTCGACCAAACGCCGTATTCGCTAGTGATGCTGGCCAAGACCGAGTCTGGCCGCCACGTCGAGGCGCTGGCGGGCCGCAGCGTCATCGCGTTGTGCGAGACGGCGAAGGGTGTCCTGGCCTCGTCAGAAATCGCGGCGGCCGACTCGACCGTGGCCCTCATGTGGGGCGCCGAGGATCTCCTCGCCTCGCTCGGTGGACGCACGAGCCGAGATGAAGGCGGTCACTACCGCGACTTCGCCCGCTTCGCTCGTTCGCGGGTTCTCCTCAGTGCCCGAGCGCACAACCGCGCGGCGATCGACGCCATCCACCTCGACATCGCTGACACCGAAGGACTTCGCGGAGAGGCGCTCGACGCCGCCGCGTCGGGCTTTTCGGCGACCGCCTGCATCCATCCTTCGCAGGTCGAGGTGGTGCGCTCGGCCTATCGGCCCAGCGACGCGGAGGTCGCGTGGGCGTCGGGAGTCCTTCGGGCCGCGCTCAATGAACACGGTGTCTTTCGCTACGAGGGACGGATGATCGACGCGCCGTTGCTGCGCCACGCCGAGCGGATCCTCTCGAGCGTCGGACGCCTCGACGACTGAAGAATCGCTACACGACCGCTGGGGTTCAACGACGCGGACTGGGTGTGCATGCTTTGGGTGATCGTGCAGACCGAGGTGCGAAGCGCCACGGCGCCGATGACGGAGTGATTCCCGGCGAGGGCGACGCGAATGGCGTTCACGTTGGCCGGTCGACAGAGCGCCACCGGCCAGTTCACGCTCTGTCCGATGCCGAGCGGCACGTACGCGGCACGACCCGAGGTCAGGACGGTCTTGGTCTGGCTGGTGACGTAGGTGCGCGACCACGGACCCGCGTAACTGGAGCTCGTCGTGTTGAAGCCCCGCGCCACGACCGGCGCGACGGTGCACTGCGGTCCGTTGTTCACGAGCTTCAACGTGTAGTAGATCGTTCCGGCCGCGCCATTGGGCTGTCCCGAAAGGGACACGTGCAGGTGGTTGGCCGTACAGATCGGGAAGGCCGCCAACGAGACGGGCTGACCGGAGACAGGGCGTGGTCGCGGACTCGACGCCCCGCTGGTTACGGCGTAGGTGACACCGGCCGCGGCGACGATCGTCGAGACGACCGCGGCAATAACGCGCTGGCGACGACGCTGGTGGCGCCGCGCCTCTTCGATGAGTAACTGCTCTGCCTCTCGGTGCTCGAAGGAGACCCCGGTCACGACGGGCGAACTCTCTGACGCAACTGGGGTAAGGACTGGGCTCATGGTCAATCTCCGGGTTAGTGAACTCCGCTTTGGTGCTACTATACCTAGCACCATGTTGAGTGTCAAGTTGACCCCCCAAGAATCGGTGGCCCTCCATGATCAAGTCGCCGCGGAACTGCGGCGGGCCATTGCCGACGGCGAGGCCCGACGTGGCGAGCGGCTTCCTCCGGCGAGAGACCTCGCGGCCGTGCTCAACGTCAACTCCAACACAGTTCTTCGCGCGCTTCGCATGCTGCGTGACGAAGGGCTGTTGGAGTTCCGCCGCGGTCGAGGTATCACGGTGTCGGGCACGCCCGAGGTCGGCGCCGTGGTGACGCGGGCACGCGAACTCATCGATTTCGCCAGGGGACACGGCTACCGTCGAGACGAACTGGCTCGACTCATCGAATCGCTGCCGTAAGAACAGACCTCTGTTAGAGGTCTCCGGACGCACCAACGGTGACACCGGCGCGTTCCATGGCCGAGATGGCCTGACGAGTGGTCTCGGGGTCCACTCCCGCGCAGAGATCGAGCGCCACGTTGACCTCCAAGCCGAGGTCTCGCGCGTCAAGCGCCGTCGCCTTCACGCAGTGATCGGTCGCGAAGCCGACAATGGTCACCTCGACAACGCCGGCCGCCGACAGTTCGTCCGCCAACGTCGAACCGCCGCCGCTCGTACCTTCGAAACCGGAGTAGGCGCCCTCGTGGAGACCCTTATGAATGACCACGTCCCACGGCTGGTCCGCCAACGTCGGATGAATCCGCGCACCGCTGGTGTTCGCAGCGCAGTGCACCGGCCAGGTGGTGACGTAGTTCGGCTCGTTGGACCAGTGGTCACCGGGATCGAGGTGCCAGTCCTGCGTGACGACTCTCAGGGCGTACTCGCCTCCTCGTTCGTCGTAAGTACCGCGCAATCTCTTCGGCGGTCCGCGTCGCTCCCGTCACCGGGAGCGGACCGCCTTCGAAGAAATCGGGCTGAGGGTCCACGACGATGATGGCTCGCGCTCGAGGTAACTCAGTCACGGACACCGCGTCATCGGTCGGTGTGCGCGGGCGTGAGTGGCGGCACGAATTCGGTCGTGAGCACGGGGACGCCCGAGCTGAGCACGAACGCACTTCGAGGCAGTTCGCCGATCGCTGCTCTCGCCCGGGCTCGAGCCTCGTCGAGGGACGAATCGACCACCGTGATCCCCCGCTCCACCAGGAGATGCGTGAGCGAACGACTCGATTCGGTAGGTCCGGCAACGCCGGCGTCGCGGGTAACCAACAGTTCCGTGACCGCGACACTGTCACGGAGTAGTCGGTAGGCGTCCTTGGCGCCGCCGCTCGACAGCTTGCCGATCGATCGCTTCGCCACGGGCCGCATCGTCGCGCCGTCTTCGATGGCGACCAACTTGAAGACGAAGCCCGGGGGCATGTAGCCGGTAACGAGTTTCGTGCCGACGCCGAAGGAGTCGACCGGAGCATCGTTCGCGATTAATTCGGCGATGGCGAACTCGTCGAGATCACCGGTCACCGTGATCTTCACGTTGGTCGCCCCCCGCTGATCCAGCAACTTGCGCGATCGGCGCGCCGAATTGGCCAAGTCACCGGAGTCGATGCGGATGGCGCCTAGTTGGGTTCCGGCGACGTCGAGCGCCAGTTCCGTGCCGGCCTCGGTGTCGAAGGTATCGACGAGCAACGTCGTACCGGGCCCCTGGGCGGCGACCTGCGCTTCGAACGCTTCGCGTTCACTGCGGTGGGCCAACACGAACGCGTGGGCCACGGTGCCGGCCGTTGGCACGCCGTAGATCTTGCCGGCCGCCAGATTGCTCGTGGCGTCGAATCCGGCGACGTAGGCCGCCCGCGCCGCGGCCACGGCGGCGACCTCGTTGGTTCGACGTGATCCCATCTCGATGAGGCGATGTCCTGCGGCTGCGCGCACGACGCGCGAGGCCTTGGTCGCGACACCGCGAGTCGTAGTTGATGATCGAGAGCGCGAGGGTTTCCAGCACCAGATCGCAGAATCGACCTTCGACCCGCAGAATCGGTGAAAGGGAAGTGAACACTTCGCCTTCCAGGTATCCATAGACATCGCCCTCGAACCGGTACGTCGACAGGAACATCGCCAAATCGGTGCTCACGATGCGCTGTTCGACCAGCCACGAAATCGTCTCTTCGTTGAATGAGAACGACTCGAGCGCTTCGAGAAGTCGTCCGGTGCCGCCGACGACGCCGTAGCGATACCCGTTGGCCAGAGATCGGGTAAAGACCTCGAAGGTCGCTTTGGCGTTGATCAGACCGGAGGTGAGAGCGCCATCGAGCATGCTCAACTCGTAACGATCGGTGTAGAGGGACTCCTGTGCCTTGATCAAGGTCGAGTGGCAGACTTTCTCTCTGGTTGACGACGAGCTTTGTCTAGGGCGAGAGTATCGCAAGATGGAAGTCTGTCGATCGGGTCGTGGTCGCGTGACGTAAGGATCTTCCAGGTACGAAAACCGGCGCCGGTACGATTAGTCCATCCAACTCCGGAGGATTGAGAATCATTGACGAGTGAATTCGACGGGCCGCCTTTGTCATCGGACGGCGCGATCTCGACCGACGTTCGCCGTCTGCTGATCAGTGGACTCGCCCTCGCACCGGCCGGCGCCAACGTGATCATGCAACTATCACGACTCCCCATCGGACACGCCATCGTCGAGAGCACGGTCGAAAGCGGCTCGCTTCGGAAGCATCCGATTAAGCGCACGCGAACGACGCTGGCCTACATCATGGTGGCGCTCTTCGGTACGGAACGCGAGCGCGCGGCCTTGCGCCGAGAAGTGAACGGCCAGCACCGACTCGTCCGGTCCGATCACGAAAGTGCCGTCGCCTACGACGCGCTCGATCCCGACCTCCAGCTGTGGGTCGCGGCGTGCATGTTCCGGGGTGTCATCGACGCCGTGACCGCCTTCATCGGACCCGTGGACGACGGCGTCTACGAGACGCTCCTCGGACACTGTTCCCGATTCGCGACCACCCTGCAGGTGAGTGAGTCACGGTGGCCAAAGGACCGAACGACCTTCGAGGAGTACTGGGCGACATCGTTGCGCGACGTGCGCATGGACGACGCCACGCGCGCGTATCTGCGAGGACTGGCCTCGTTGGATTTTCTGCCGACGCCGCTCGCGCGCACGCTGGGTCCCGCACACCGATTCCTGACGGTTGGTTTCTTGCCGTCACCCTTTCGAGAAGAGCTCGGTCTGTCGTGGTCACCGCGTCGTCAGCGGCGCTTCGAAACGATCGTTGCGAGGGCCGGTGTCCTCAACCGCCACCTCCCGCGGGTGCTGCGCGAGTTCCCGTGGAACGTCATCGAGCGCGACACGCGCCGACGAATCGCGCGAGGCCGATCCGTCCTCTAAAAGGAGTTCTGTGTCGCCGCCCGCCCGCCTCGGGCGCCGCCTGTCTGCAAAGCCCGAAGGCGTAATCTTCGAGGGACACGAAGGATGGTGATGTCAATAGGAACCGGAACCGACCCCAATCGATTTGCGACCAAGTTGTTCAACGGCCTTCCTGCAGCGCTACGACCGCCTCGGTTATCTCCTGTCGATGGGTCAGGACCGCCGCTGGCGTTCGGCGGTCGTGGAGAAGGTGAAGGCCGCTCCGGGCGATTCGGTCCTCGACGTGGCGACCGGCACCGCGGGCGTCGCGTTGGCGCTGCGCGCGGCCACGGGCGCCGAGATTACCGGCATCGACCTCAACGCCAACATGCTGGAGTTCGCCCGACGGAAACTCTCGCGGCGGGGCGAAGGCGGTGTGCGCCTCGTGCAGGGCCGCGCCGAGGACCTGCCCTTCGCCGACGACAGCTTCGACGACGTGACGTTCACCTATCTCCTGCGGTACGTCAAGGATCCCGCGGCGACGGTCGCGGAACTCGCCCGAGTCCTGAAACCCGGCGGCGTGCTCGCCGGCATGGATTTCTTCGTCCCGCCCTCACGTTTCTGGCGTCCGCTGTGGTGGTGCTACACCCGAATGGTGTTGCCGGTGGGCGGACTCCTGACCGGGGGACGAGAGTGGTACGAAGTCGGACGATTCCTCGGCCCCAACATCGAGGGGCACTACGCCCGACACCCGCTGGAAGCGACCATCGAGTACTGGCAGGCCGCCGGGATGGTCGACGTCCACGCGAAGCCGATGTCCCTCGGCGGGGGCCTCGTCATGTGGGCCACCAAAGGAAGTAGTGACTAAGAGCGTCGAGGGTCCGGCGTTCTACGCGACCGGTCGTCGCGGTGCGTGGCGCGACGTGCGCGCGGTGCTGCATCCGCCCTACACCGCGTGGCACCTCTCCTACGTCGTTCTCGGCGCGATGATCGCGCCGCGCGTGAACTGGACCACCCTGATTGCGACGCTGCTCGCGTTCTTCCTCGCGGTGGGCATCGCGGCGCACGCGCTCGACGAACTGCGCGGACGGCCGCTCGGCACCGCCCTGCCCTCGTGGATGCTGAGCGGGGCCGCCGCGGTCGGACTCGGTGGCGCCGTGGCCCTGGGCGCGATCGGAATCACGCGCGTCGGGTTCGGTCTGTTGGGCTTCATGGTGGTGGGCGCGTTCTTCGTGCTCGCCTACGATCTGGAACTGTTCGGAGGACTCGTTCACACCGACCTCGGATTCGCCTTGTCCTGGGGCGCGTTCCCGGTGTTGACGTCGGCGTTCGCCCAGACCTCGACGATCTCGTGGTCGGCCGTCGTGCTGGCCGCTGCCGCGGCGCTGCTCTCCGCAGCGCAGCGCAGCCTTTCCAATCCCGTGCGGATGATCCGTCGTCGAGTGACGTCGATCGAGGGCGAGGTCAGATTCGCCGACGGCACCGTCCGACCGATCGATCGAGACTTCTTGCTGGTGCCGTCCGAACGAGCCCTTCGCTCGTTGTCAGTCGCAATGATCGCTTTGGCCGTGGCCTTCGTACTGGTGCGCCGCGTCCACTAACGCCGAATTTTTGGACCTCAGTCCAACGAGCAGATGAACTCCTTGATGACTCGGGCCGCCTCGCTCGGATTCTCGAGCGCCCACCAATGCCCGACACCCGACAGGGTCGCCTCTCGAGCGCCGAACGTCTTGGCCACGTCGTGCGACATCGACTCGTTGCCGAAGGAGTCCAACTGCGCGAAGAGTATTGATCCGGGTGCCGAGGTCGGTCCGAACTGTTCGCCCCACGAATAGTGGACGTTAGGCACGGCGGAACGGTAGAGATCGAGAATGCACGTGCCCATCGTGTCGTCGGACCACGAAGCCAACGTGAGCGCGTCGTCGTGGTCGAGGTGGAAGCTCATGAAGGCCTCGGCCATGCTCTCGATCGGCGTCTCGTGAACGGTCTTGAAGTACGCCTCACCTTCGCCGGGCGTCTGCCAAACCTTCGCGAACTGATGCCACTTGGCGTGCGGGTGGACGCCGTTGGCGACGTCGGCGGTCCAGGACCGAAGGAGGTCCCCGCGGGTCGTCGCGATTCGGTATGTGAGGAGCGCTCCCCAGTCGTGACCGACCAGATCGACGGGAGCGTCGAACTTCTCTAACTCGTCGACTAGCCACTCGGCGTAATCATCCTTGGTGGCTCCGAAGCCCGCGGGTCGGGCGCAGCCGAATCCCGGAAGCGACAGTGCGACCGTCTCCTCGTCGAACTCGGCGCGCACCTTGTCCCAGAGAGCGGAGGTCTCGGGTACACCGTGAAGGAAAACGATCACTCCCGAAGAGTACTCAGGACCTGGTCGGTATCAGTCGTCGACACCCCGTTACGCGGACGGAGGATCGGATTCTGCTCGTCTCACGTCGTGGGCCAATTGGAGCGCGAGGCGGCGCTCGCTTCGTGTTCTTTCGACGCCGTCAAAACCGTCACCGCCGTTCGTCGAGGGCTCGGCGACGTAGTCGCCGCCGAGCAGCGTCGACAGCGTGGCCGCGACCGAGTCACGAAGCGCCTCGAGGTTATACCCACCTTCGAGGAACAACGCCGTTCGACCCGCCGATGAACTCTCCGCCACTCTGGCGGCAATGTGGGCGAAGTCGCCGCTGGAGAGCTCCAGATTTGCCAGCGGATCCGCCCGGTGAGCGTCGTAGCCGGCCGAGACGAGGACCCAGGTCGGCGCGAACTCGTCGACGATCGGCGCTGCGACCTCGTCGAATCCTCTCAGGAGTACGTCACCGGTGGCGCCGGGTGGTAGCGGGATGTTCACGGTGAGACCGAGGGCGTCCGGCCCCCCGATCTCCCTCGCCCCGCCGCTGCCGGGATAGAGCGGCCACTGGTGAGCCGAGACGAACAGGACGTTGGGATCGTTCCAGAAGATCGCCTGGGTGCCGTTGCCGTGGTGGACGTCCCAGTCGATGATCGCGACGCGCTCGCCGCGCGCACGCAACGCCGCGGCCGCGATCGCCACGTTGTTCAACAGGCAAAAACCCATGGCGTGATCGCGCAGCGCGTGATGTCCCGGGGGACGAACGGCAATGAATCCGACCGCTACGTCACGTCGCTGCATCTCGTCGATCACGGAGAGGCCGGCGCCCGCGGCGAGCTGAGCGATGGACCACGAGTCGAACGTGGCGTAGGTGTCGGCGTCGAGGGCGCCGCCGCCTTCGTAACAGAAGGCACCGAGCGCGTCGAGGTAGTCGGCGTCGTGCACGCGCGCCAGCTCGCTCCGGGTCGCGCTGCGGGACGGAGCGACCACCAGGTCGTCGCCGAGGTGCAGATCGACGACCCCGGCCAGCGCGGCGGCCAATCGTTCCGGCCGTTCCGGATGACCCGTGTCCTCGTGACCCGCATCGACGATGACAGAGTTCATGATCAACATCGCTGCTCCTGGGTAATGATCGACGTTGCTCCCGAACTGTTGAATCAGTTCAGTCCGTAACGCCGTTCGTCCCTAACCACCAAGTACATCAGTTGCCGAATCCGTTCCCGTTGCCGTTCCCGTTATTGCCGTTGCCGTTCCCGTTGCCGTTCCCGGGGCCACTCGGCTGCGTCGAGGTCGTGGTGGTGGAAGACGAAGGATTGGCGGCCGCACTGAGTCCCAGAGCGTTGGCGAGTGTCTTGAGATCGGCCTGAAGGGTGGCCCCGTAGGCCGGAGTTATGTACGAGTTCGCGAGACCGGTCACGATCGTCGCGGCGACATTCTGGAGGTCGGTGGCGGCCTGCGCGGCGTTGCCCGAAGCTAGGTCGGTGACCGCCTGTTGCGCGCCACTCGAGATCAGTTGCGCGCTCTGCGGACCAATCGCGTGCGCGCTCTGCCCGGCCACCACGTCATTCACCATCTTGGTGAGGGAGTGCGATATGGAGGGCAACGTCGTGGTCGTCGTCGGCGGGACCGTCGTCGTCGTGCGCATCGTCGTCGTGGTCGTGTCCTTGGGGCCATTCGATCCCAGCGCGAACGCGAGTCCGACGCCCCCGAGGATGAGGGCCAGCACGATCCCCGCGACAATCCGAGTGTTGCGAACTCGATTCGGATTGACAGGAGCCGCGCGTGGCGCCGACGGAGCCGCGCGAGGAGCGATGATGGATGTTTCGCCGTCTTGGCCCCCTCGCGATCGCCGAGTGTCGCTCACGATCGTCGTAACGTCGCTCGACATCACGACGGGCACCCAAGGAACTCGAAACGCCGGCGCGGCAATCATCGATGACACGTCGAGGGCACTCAGTCGATCCTCGGGAGCGGTCGCGAGCATTCCGGTGAGGAGAAGCCGCCACGGCACCGGGAGCCCATCGGGCAACTTCACCGGTCCGGCTAACCGCAGGGCGAGGACCTCGCTCGGCGTGCCGGCGTAGACGCGGTCGCCGGTGAGGCACTCGAGCAGTACGATGCCCAGCGACCAGACGTCGGCGCTCGGTCCCACGGCGTGATTCTCTAGCTGCTCCGGCGCCATGTACGTGGCCGTGCCGAGCATCGTCCCAGTGAGCGTCAACGTCGAAGTGTCCACCAGACGCGCGATGCCGAAGTCCGTCAGTCGAGCCAGCCCGTCAGCGCCGATCAGGATGTTGGCCGGTTTGACGTCGCGGTGCACCACGCCCTGGGCGTGCGCGTAAGCGAGCGCGTCGGCGAGCGATGCGCCGATGGCCGCCGTCTCGGTCGTGGTGAGGGGGCCTTGGCGCAGTACTTGATCGAGGCTAGGGCCGTCGACGAACTCCATTACCAGATACGCCATGTCGCCGTTGACCCCGGTCTCGAACAGCTGGACCAGTCCGGGGTGTGAGAAGCGTCGGAGCGCCTGGGCTTCTTGGGCGAGACGTTGGGCGTATTCGCGGTCCGGTGAGCGCACGATCTTGATCGCCACGTCGGTGCGGTTCACTTCGTCCACGGCTCGAAAGACGTCCGACATGCCACCGCGACCGAGCAGTGTACCGAGTCGGTACCGTCCGTCTAAGAGTTCGCCGGTCATGCTCATCTCGTTAACGCCGAACCTTTCATAATCCGTAGCGTCCGAAACGACGTCACCACGAGGCAGTCGAAATCAAGGAATCTGAACATGAGTGCCGGTGTCTCGTTGAATAAGGCGACGTGGGAATTCCCTGATGTGATATCTCCAATCTATCGAACCACGTCGAATTGACCACTGGCGGGCTGGCCAGTCACGGGAGGTCACCGACGCGCGTTGCAAAAGTACCTTGGGCCGTGAGATTCTCCAAATACGTCGGTGTTATCCACGATTCGAGTGACAGTCGCGTGAAGTGTTCGCACCCAGTCACCGGAGTTGGATGGCTGCGGTGAGCGAGAAAATTGTCAAAATTCCTATCGGAGGAAAAGCGTTGTAAACGCTTTCTTTTTTGACGAACTTCAAGTTTTTCCTTGCGAAATAAGGGTTTTGCTGACTTGACAGAGGGGTACCCGCCTGTGTATTTTGTAAGCGGTTACAGAGGCAGCATTGTGTTGTCGATGTTGGGGGACCGAGGGGAATGCGTGGTTGATTCGCAACCAACGATTTATGACGTCGCGCAGCGCGCCGGCGTTTCGATCGCCACCGTCAGCCGCGCACTCAACTCACTCGCGTCGGTCCGTCCCGCCACCCGCGACAAGGTCTTGGCCGCGATGCGGGAGCTGGAATTCGTTCCGAACTCCGTCGCGCGCGGTCTATCGAGTGGCAAGCACTGGATCCTCGGACTGGTCTTCATGCAGACCGCGCTCGACAACAACGTCCTCGCGGTGGAAGAGGCGAGCCTGCTCTATACGGACATCGTCATTCGAGGTGCCGAAGCGAGGGCGGCGGCGCACGGATACTCTCTCTTGCTCTGCGGCGCCGGAGAGAATCATCCGGCCGGCATGACGCCGTTGATGAACCTGACGGGCACCGTTGATGGTCTCATCATGCTTGACCGCGTGATGACCGAAGACGACGTCGCCGACCTGGCCCGTCGCATTCCCGTGGTCCTCCTCGCCGGTGCGGGTGACTCGTCCTCGGCCATCACGGTGCGCGTCGACAACGAGCAGGCGATGCGCAGCCTGGCCCGGCACTTCATCGACGTCCATCACGTGAAGCGCGTGGGATTCGTCTCGGGCCACCAAGGCAGTCCCGACAGCGTCGCGCGCGAAGTCTCGTTCAAGATCGCCATCGAAGAGGGCGGGTTGACACTCGCCGACGTCGACATCCTCAAGTCCGACTGGACCTCGGCGGGCGGCGAAGGCGCGATGCGCGCTCGACTCGCGCTCGGCGACCCGCTGCCGGAGGCCTTCGCGTGCGCCAACGATCAAACCGCCGTCGGCGTCATCTACGCGCTGCACGCCGCCGGACTTCGCGTGCCCGAGGACATCCTGGTGACCGGGTTTGACGACATTACCTTGACGCGATACTTCAAGCCCCCGTTGACGACGATTCGTCAGTCGGGCAGTCTCTTGGGTGAAGTGGCCGTCGACGCATTGGTGGCGACCCTCGATGACTCCGAACTCGCCGTGCGCACCATTGTCCTGCCGACCGAACTGGTCGTGCGCGAGAGTTGTGGGTGCGCCGCGGAGTCCGAATCACCGACCGAGATCTACAAGACGGTCGCCGCACCGACCATGGCGGTGAACTGAGCATGCGACTGATCGGCCGCCGCCTCGCGCTCTACGCGCTGACGGCGTGGGTGGCCATCACCGTCAACTTCTTGCTGCCGCACTTCATGCCCGGGAATCCCATCCAGACCATGATCGGCAAGCTGACCGGACAGGTCACGTCCGCCGAGATCCGGGCCATTCGACTCTCTTTCGGTGGCGGACTGAACCAGAGCCTGCTGTCGCAGTACTTCACGTACATCGGTCAGCTCTTCCACGGCAACCTCGGCATATCGATCACGCTCGGCGAGTCGGTGAGTTCGATCATCCGCGACCTCGCTGCCGTGGACGATTGGCCTGATCGGCGTGTCGACGATTCTCAGTTTCTTCGTCGGGCACGCCTCTGCGGCGCGTTGCTCGGCTGGACCCGGGGATCGCGGTTGGACTCGTTGATTCCCACCGCGACGTTCTTTCAGGCGACGCCGTACTTCTTCTTGGCCACCGTCATGCTCCTCGTCTTCGCCCGCAACCTCCATTGGTTCCCGGTCCTCGGCAGCTTACAGTCAAAACGTCGCACCCCGGTTGGGATTGGGCCTTCGTGGCGAGCGTTCTTCGATACGGAGAACTCCCGGTGATCTCCATCGTGTTGAGTTCCGTCGCCGGCTGGATGCTCGGCATGCGCAACATGATGATCACGATGGTGGCCGAGGACTTCGTGCTCATGTCGATCGCCATGGGGCTGCCCAAGCGCAAAGTGATCATGGACCGCCGCACGAAACGCGGTGTTGCCGAGCATCGCCAACCTCTCGCTGGCGATCGGCCTCGTCGTCTCCGGGGCCCTCCTGGTCGAGCTGGTCTTCAACTACCCGGGCGTCGGTGACCTGTTGTTGAACGCGGTCCAGAATGAGGACTATCCGCTCATCCAGGGCATCTTCCTGGTCATCACGTTGGCCGTGCTGGCGGCGAATTTCTTGGCCGACCTCGTCTACCTCTGGCTCGATCCCCGAACGCGTTCTGACGTGGCGCTATGAAGACGCTGCGCATTCCCCGCTCACCGAAGGTCATCATCGGATTGGCCATCCTCGGCTTCTTCATGTTGTTGACGATCTTCGGTCCGTATCTCGCACCGTATAACCCCAACAACACGTCCTTCGCGCCGCTCCTCACGCCGTCGGTGCACCACTGGTTCGGGACGACGAGCCTGGGTCAAGACATCTTCTCCCAGACGCTCGTTGGTGCCCGGGCCACGATGGTCGTCGCCCTCGTCGCGGGGGTGGCCGCCACCATGCTGTCCATGATCATCGGCATCTCGGCGGGCTACCTCGGCGGAGTCACCGACGACGGCCTCTCGCTCACGTCGAACGTCTTCCTCGCCCTGCCGGGACTGCCGCTGCTCATCGTGATCGACAGCTACCTGCCGGTGAACAGTCGTTCGAACTCGCTCGTCATCGGGCTGATCATCGCCCTGACCGGCTGGGCGTGGGGAGCGCGGGTGCTCCGCGCACAGACCATGTCGCTGCGCAATCGCGACTTCGTCGAATCTTCGCGCATCATCGGCGAGAAGCGCCTTCGCATCATGTTCTCCGAGATCGCGCCGAATCTCCTGCCGATCCTGGCCGCGTCGTTCCTCTTCACGATTCTCTACTCCATCGGCGCCTACGTCACCCTGGCCTACATCGGTCTCACCAGTACCTCGGTGTGGAACTGGGGCACCATGCTCTTCTGGGCCCAGGCCAACAACGCGCCGCTCTCCGGAGAGTGGTACTGGTTCGTGCCGCCGGGCATCTGCATCGCGCTGGTGGGAACCAGCCTGGCCCTGTTGAACTTCGGCATCGATGAGTTCATCAACCCGCGCCTTCGCGCCGGCGGTCTGAGCGGTCGTCAGCGTCGCCGGCTCGGTCTGCCGCGCCGCCAGCGACTCGGACTGACGCCCGTCATCCGCTCAGCGTCGAGGGTCCCGCGACTCGCACCCACCTCCACGAACTCGGTCGACGCCGTGACCACCGAATCGACCGAGGTCGCGACGTGGTGTCCGACACGCCGGTGCCCACGGCGATCGTCTCGCCCCGGGTCGTCTCGACCCCGCTCCCCAACGAGAACGCTATGGGCGAACGCATCCTCGACGTCCGTGACTTCAGCGTGGACTACGGCTGGGGCGAGAGCGCGGTGCGCGCAGTCGACAGACGTCGACGTGCACGTCGATCGATCGAAGGTCCTCGGCATCGCCGGTGAGAGCGGGAGCGGCAAGTCGACGTTGGTCTACGGGATCACTCGACTGCTGCGTGCCCCCGGCGTCATCGCGGGGCGGCGAGGCACGCTTCAACCTGGGTCCCGGCGAGACGGCGAACGCGTGATCGACCTCGTGACGGCGAGCGAGCGCGAACTGCGCGAGCGTTCGTTGGTCCAGCATCTCCATCGTCCTCCAGAGCGCCCTCAGCGCGCTGAACCCGGTCGTTCGCGTGGGTGCGCAGTTCGAGCAGGTCCTCAAGGCCCATCGTCAGCGACATGTCGAAGGTCGAACGACGAGCGCGGGCCGCCGAACTGCTCGCCATGGTGGGTCTTGAGCGAGGACCGGCTCGATCGCTTCCCCCACGAACTCTCGGGCGGCCAGCGCCAGCGCATCATGATCGCGCTCGCGCTCACCCTCGATCCCCAACTGGTCATCATGGACGAGCCCACGACGGCGCTCGACGTGGTCACGCAGCGAGAGATCATCAGCGAGCTGTTCGAACTGCGCGCGCAGCTTCGGCTTCGCGATGATCTTCATCACCCACGACCTCTCACTGCTCACCGAGCTGGCCGACGAGATCGCGGTCATGTACGCCGGCGTCTTGGTGGAGCGCGCCTCGGCCCGAGAACTGTACGAGGCTCCTCGTCACCCGTACACGCTGGGGCTGCTGAACTCGTTCCCTCCTATGCACGGCGCGCGAACCGAACTCTCGGGGATACCCGGGTCTCCCCCCGACCTCGGCGCACCTGCCGACCGGCTGCAGTTTTCATCCCCGGTGCCCCTACGCCATGGCGCGCTGCACCAACGAGACGCCGCCGCTCGTCGAGATCGAGCAGTCCGGGCGATCGGTGGCCTGCTGGCTGCACGTCGGCGACCCGGGCGTCGCCGTGCCGGTCGAGTTGAGCCGGTCGAGCCCTCGCGCATCGGATTCGCCGGCGAAGGAGGTGTTGCCGTGACCGACGAGACCCGGACTCCGGTGCAACTCTCGGCGCGACACCTCACGCGTCATTTCACCGTGCGCACGCCCGGACGACTGATGAACGCCAAGCGCGTCGTGCGAGCGGTCGACGACGTCAGCCTGGACCTGGTCGCCGGGCAAGGTCGTGGCCGTCGTGGGCGAGAGTGGATCGGGAAAATCGGTCCTCGCGCGGATGCTGGCGCGTATCGTGACGCCGACGTCGGGCGACCTCGTGCTGCAGGGGACGCCGATCGCGATCAAGTCCAAGCGAACGCTCGCCTACGCCTCCCAGGTCCAGCTGGTGTTGCAGGACCCCTTCGCGTCGATGAACCCGGTCCATCGAATGAGCCACAACCTGCTGCGCCCGCTGCTCATTCACGGAGCCTCGAAGAGCGACGCGCCGGGACTCGCCGAAGCGGCCCTGCGCCGCGTCTCGCTCGAGCCACCCAGCCGTTTTCTCGAGAGTTACCCGCACGAACTCTCGGGCGGACAGCTGCAACGCGTCTCGATCGCCCGGGCGCTCTGTGCATCGAACCCAAGGTGTTGCTCGCCGACGAACCGATCTCCATGCTGGACGTCTCGGTGCGGCTGGGAGTACTCAACCTGTTGCGCGGCCTGTGCGACAACGACCGGCTCGCGATCCTCTACATCACGCACGACATCGCCTCGGCGCGCTACATCGCCGACTCGATCATCGTCATGTACGCCGGCCAGGTGGTCGAACAGTCACGCGGCACGGCGCTCGTGGACGAGCCCACGCACCCGTACACCCAGTTGCTCATCGCCTCGGTCCCCGACCCGTCGGACCCGACCAGGGACACGCCGCCTACCGGCGAGCACGCCCAGACGGCGGTGGCCGAGAAGGGCTGCCGGTTCAGTCCGCGTTGTCCGCACGTTATGGACCGCTGTCGTCTCGAAGAGCCGCCCGAGTTCATCGTCGGCGAGGACCATACCTCGAAGTGTTGGCTCTACGCCGACCACGAGGCCGCAGTCGGAGTGGCGCTATCGACGCGCCGGAGGGAGGGGGAGACCGCGACGACATGACCCACTTCGATTAGAGAGCCGCGAGAACGGTCGTTTCGACGTTCTGGCGGTCGGCAATATCGCGAAGGTCCAACCGGCCTCGCGTTTGTTAAGTAGGGACCCACACGGTTCAAACAAAACGTCGGCGGAAGCCGGCTGGACACTATCAATATAAAGGAAAAATATGTTTAAAAGAGCTGCTGTTGTCTTCACGGCGATGTCGTGTTTGACACTTGGCATTGTCATGAGCGCGGGTCTCACCGCCGCTTCGGGGGCGAGTTCTACTTTGACATTGGAGAACAACACCGGTGTGACCTTCACCGATAACTTCAATCCATTGGACTCGGCCTCGTTCGCGACGCAGATGAGCGTGCGCTCGCTGATCTACGAACCACTCTTCGAGTTCGACTCGCTCAAAGCGGGCGTCTCGTATCCGTGGCTCGCTACGAAGTACGCGTGGTCCAACGGGGGAAAGACCCTGACCTTCACCATCCGCACGGGCGTCAAGTGGAGTGACGGTTCGGCCTTCACCCCGGCTGACGTGGCCGCCACGTTCAACCTCGTGAGCTCGACCCCCGCGGCGAACATCTGGGGACTCCCCACGTTGTCCACGCCGGCGACGGTGTCGGGCGACACGGTGGTGCTGAACTACGCGACTCCCGAGTACTCGAACATCGTGGCCATCGCGGGCACGCAGTTGATGTTGCCGGCGAACTTCGGGACGGTGAACTCACCCCCCGCGACCGCGACGGTGACGGCGCCCGTGGGCACCGGTCCGTACACGCTGTCCAACTACAGCTCGACGCTGGTGACTTACAAGGCCAACCCGAACTACTGGGGTGGTACGCCCGCCGCGGCACAGATCAACGTCCCGTCGTACGCGTCCAACACCGACGCCGCGACCGCGTTGGCCAGTGGACAACTGGACTGGGCCGGTAACGACATCGCGAACGTCAACAAGATCTTCGTCGACACGAACAAGGCCACCAACCACATCTACTTTGCCCCGGGTTCGACCGTGACACTGGAGTTCAACGTGACCAAGTGGCCATTCACCAACGTCGCCGTCCGTCAGGCCATCAGCGCGGGCGTCAACCGCAGCGCGTTGAGCGTCAAGGGTGAGACCGGCTACGAGGCTCCGGCCACGTCGCTGAGCGCGCTCATCCTGCCCAGCCAGGCGTCGTACCTTGGTTCGCAGTACAAGAACGACATCAAGTCGACGAACCAGCCCAAGACCGTGAAGTCGATTCTGACCAAGGCCGGGTTCAAGAAGAACCACCAGGGCTACTACGCGTTGCACGGCAAGGTCGTCAAGTTCTCGATTGAGGACCCGATCTCGTACTCCGACTACTACGCGGACATCCAGCTCATGTCGTCGGAACTGAAGTCCGAGGGCATCGACGCCACCGTCTACGGCGTCCAGGCCTCCCAGTGGTACAGCGACTCGGCGGCCGGCACCTTTGACTCGATCGTTCACTGGGGCAACGGCGGCACCGACCCGTACACGCAGTTCGACAACTGGTTCGACTACAAGAACTCCGCGGCGATCGGCAAGTCGGCGAACGCCGACTACGGTCGGTACCACAACGGTCAGGTGCAGTCGTTGCTGGCCGAGCTGTCGGCTACGGACCCGTCGAACACGGCGGCCGTGAAGGCGGCCACGTTGCCCCTCGAGAAGATCGAGGCGACCACGTTACCCGTCGTGCCGCTGCTTTACGGCGCCGACTGGGACGAGTACAGCACGGCGAACTTCACCGGTTTCGTGACCGCGGCCAATCCGTACGCGGACCCGTCGCCGAGCGACCCGGAGTTGCCGTACATCTTGATGCAACTCAAGGCCGGCTAACCGATCCTCTCCGCGCGCGGGCTAGGAGTTCTCCAACCCTGCTAGCCCGCTCGCGGAGGGAACACCAGATTACGTGCGGCCGCGTCGATTTTGCTATCAGCGCGGCCGCGCGCAGTCGCCGATCGCTGAAACTCGCCCAATTACTATCAGGAGACCCACACCATGAGTTCGACTAGCCCCCACAACGAGAGCCCCCCACGCTCCTTCCCTCCCGGTTTCCTTTGGGGAACCGCTACCGCCTCCTACCAGATCGAGGGCGCCGTCGACGTCGACGGCCGCGGACCCTCGATCTGGGACACCTTCAGTCACCGTCCGGGAGAGGTGTGGAACGGCGACACCGGCGACGTCGCCTGTGACCACTATCACCGCACGGACGAAGATCTCGACCTCATGAAGAAGCTGGGAGTCGGCTCCTACCGGTTCTCGGTCGCCTGGCCCCGGGTGCAGCCGGACGGTAAGGGTCCGGCCAATCAGGCGGGCCTGGACTTCTACCGTCGACTGGTCGACGGGTTATTGGCGCGAGACATCGAGCCGACGTTGACGCTGTACCACTGGGACCTCCCGCAGCCGATCGAAGACGACGGCGGCTGGTGCGTGCGCGACACGTCCGAACGGTTCGGCGAGTACGTCGATATCGTGGCGCGCTCCTTGGGCGACTCCGTTGAACGCTGGATCACGCTGAATGAGCCCTGGTGCTCGGCGTGGCTGGGCTACGGCGCGGGCCGTCACGCCCCCGGCGTCAAGGACATCGGTAAGGCCATCGCGGCGACGCACCACCTGTTGCTGGCCCACGGCACCGCGGTGCCGATCTTGCGCTCGGCGATTCCCGACGCCAAAGTGGGCATTACCCTGAATCTGGGCGTCTCGCGTCCCGGCACCACGCACGAACTCGACCTCGCCGCCGCGCGTCGCGCGGACGGCAACCTGAATCGGATGTTCCTGGATCCGATCTTCCGGGGCCACTATCCCGACGACATGCTCGATCACTACAAGGACAACCTGCCCGGATTCTCGGTGGTGCTCGACGGTGACCTGGAGGTGATCTCGCAACCCCTCGACTTCCTCGGGGTCAACTACTACTTCCCGGGCACCATCATGGACTCGACGCGGGTCAAAGAGGCCCGCGCCGCGGGTTACGGCGTGCCGGTGGGCGAACAGTTCCCGGACCTTCGGGTGCTCTCACTCGAGACCCCCGGCACCGATACGACGTCGATGGGATGGGAAGTGGACGCCTCGGGGCTCACGGAGTTACTGGTGCGGGTGAAGACCGACTACACCGAACTCCCGATCTACATCACGGAAAATGGTGCGGCCTTCGACGACTACGTCGACCCCAACGGTCACGTTCTCGACCACGACCGCGTGTCGTACCTCGAGGAGCACATCTCGGCGGTGCACGACGCGATCGTGGCCGAGGTGAACGTGCAGGGCTACTTCGTCTGGAGTCTGCTCGACAACTTCGAATGGGCCTACGGCTACTCGAGACGTTTCGGCATCGTGTGGGTCGACTTTCCGACCGGCACCCGACTGCCCAAGACGAGTTTCTCGTGGTACGCCAACACGGTTCGCAACAACGGCTTGGTCTACACGACCACCGGTGGGGACTCGTAACTCTTCGAGTCCCCCTCGGTTTGGAGTTCCACGCCGTCGCCGCCTACGGTGGGGCGATGTGTCGAAACATCACGATGTTGCGAGGACTCGAGCCGCCCGCCACCCACGAGGAGATCCACGCCGCCGCCCTGCAGTACGTCAGAAAGGTGGCCGCGGTCTCGTCGGGACCGCTGTTGACGACGAGCGCGATCACCGAGGCGGTCGATGAGATCGCCGCGGTCACCCAACGCTTGCTAGGGACCTTGCCACCGCGGCGAACGCCGCCCCCGATGGTTCCACCGAATCGACGTCGAACGATGACGTCGACGTCCGACGAGTAAGGCGATGGTGGCCGCGAGTTAGGAAGCCTTGTCCAACTTGCGACGCTCGTTGGCCGCGGCGACGAGCGCCTCGGCGAGCATCCCTTGTTGGGCGCTGCTCAGCTGACCGAACGCGGCCAAGGACGTGGGCTCTAGCAGACTGGTGTTCTGTGTTTTCGACGTCGACAAACCCAACAACCTCTTGAAGATTCTCATTCACCCTCCTTCGAAGAAGTCCGACACAGTGACATTTCGACCATTCAATTGTCCCGTGCCTCGACCTTAAAGAGGTGGATGGTGACGCCACTCGTTTTGATTGTGAACGTTCCGATTCGCGCGTCGTATTCGACGACGTGCATTCGCGTTGTGAATTCAAAACGCTTTCAGTGTTGTTGTGACTTCGATCCCGCTGCTTCCATCGTCATCACGACAAGATGAACCGTTCGACGGCCATCGCGAATCCTTCTTCTTCGTTCGACGCGGTGACGTGCTGCGCGGCCGCTTTCACG
The DNA here is from genome assembly GCA_963703105.1 of uncultured Acidimicrobiaceae bacterium. Lineage (GTDB taxonomy): Bacteria > Actinomycetota > Acidimicrobiia > Acidimicrobiales > RAAP-2 > RAAP-2. Next base: position 2,010,950 of record OY969792.1, read on the forward strand.
TCGTCGGCGGCGTTACCCATGGCGATGGAGAGCCCGGAACGTTCGAACATGGAGACGTCATTGTGCGCGTCGCCGATCGTGGCCATGGCGTCGACCGGGACGCCGAGTCGCTTCGAGAGGTAGTCGACCACGACGCCCTTGTTGGCCCGCGGATTGGTGACATCTAGGTAGTACGACTGAGAGTTGGTTGCCGACACGCGTTCGCCGACCTTGGCCTGAACGGTGGTCCGGGCCGTTATCAGGGCCTCGGTGTCGTCGCTCGCGCCCACGATCTTGGTGACGCCGTCACTGACCGCGTCAAAACCATCGACCACCAGCGGCTCGAACTGACAGACCTCGGCCTCGTGGCGCACGTGAGGCCCGTTCGCGTCGCGAACGTACCACTCCTGGCCGCGGTAGACCCACGCCAGCACACCGTTGTCTTCGAGGACCGAGATGATCACCGGGACGACGGCGTCGTCGATGGTTCGCTCCTCGAGGACGTTCAACCGTGGATCGACGATCATGCCGCCGTTGAACGCCGCGAGCGGCGTGGTCAGTACGAGGGGCGCGATGAACATCTTCATGCCCCTCGCGGGACGACTGCTGGTGAGCGCGAACATGATGCCGGCGTCGTGCAGCTGGCGTACCGCGCGCAGTGATCGTTCGGTGAGGACCTTGTCGTGCGGCACCAGCGTGCCGTCGACGTCCGAGAGCAGTAGCCGAACCTTCGAGCTCATCGAGGCAGCGACCACCGGTCTGGGGCGACGATGCGGTCGATCGAGACCGGACCCCACGAACCGGGTTCGTAGAGTTCCACCTCGGGCGGGTCCTCCAAGACCGGCGCGGCAATCTCCCACTGCCGTTCGATGCCGTCGGAGCGGGTGAAGAAGGCCTGGTTACCGAGCATCGCTTCGAGGATCAGGTGCTCGTAGGCCTCGAGGTTGTTGGCCGTTTGGAACGAGTCGGCGTAGCGAAAGGTCATCACGGCCGGCGCCAGGCGCATCTCCGGACCGGGCTGCTTGGCCAGGAAATGGATTTGAATCGATCCGGGGTCGGCGAAGTCGGCCACGAGCTCGTTGCCGTGACGCTGGCCCTCCATGTGATCCACGGGGAACATCCGCATGACCGGCTCTTTGAACCCGATGGTCACGACCTGTCGGCTCTGGGCCATGCACTTCCCGGTTCGCAGGAAGAAGGGCACGCCCTTCCAGCGCGTGTTCTCGATGTCGGCGCGTAGCGCCACGAAGGTCTCGGTCTCGGAGTCCGGCGCGACACCCGGTTCCTTGAGGTACCCGTCATATTGACCGCGGACGACGTGTTCGGGGTTGATCGGCGTGATGGATTCGAAGACCTTGCTGATCTCGTCGCGCAGCGGTTTGGCGTCCAACGAGATCGGCTGTTCCATGGCGACGAAGGCCAGCACCTGCAAAAGGTGCGTGACGACCATGTCGCGGAAGGTCCCGGTCTCTTCGAAGAACGCGCCGCGACCTTCGATCGAAAGGGTCTCGGGCACGTCGATCTGGACGTAACTCACGTAGGTGCGATTCCAGATCGGCTCGAAGAGTCCGTTGGCGAAGCGCAGGGCCAGGATGTTGTCGATCGACTCCTTGCCGAGGAAGTGATCGATGCGAAAGACGTGCGCCTCGTCGAAGCACTCAGCGATGGTGTTGTTGAGCAGGCGTGCCGACGCCAGGTCCGTCCCGAAGGGTTTCTCGCAGATGATCTTGGTGCTGGTGTTGAGTCCGGTGGCCCCCAGCATCTCGATGATGCCGAGCAACACGCCCGGTGGCACGGCGAGGTGGAACAGGCGCTGGACGTCACCGCCCATCTCCTTCTCGGCGCGCGCGACGGCGTCGACGAGCTCGCCCGTGCCGTCCTCTTCGGCCCAGGCGAAGGAGAGGTTCTTCTCGAACTCCTCCCACTGCGTGCCCTCGGGTTTGTTCGACCCGAACTGGCACACCGCGTCGTAGGCGCGCTTGCGGAATTCCTCGTCCGAAAGCGCGGACGCCTGGCGCGAACAGCCGATGATCCGGTAGTTCTTGGGGAGCAGTCCGGCGACGGCGAGGTGGAAGAGACCAGGCAGGATCTTGCGCTTGGCGAGGTCGCCGGTGGCGCCGAACATCACGAAGATGTGGTCCGGCGGTACTTCGGTGCGCATGGATCGGTGGGTACTCGTCATGGTTAACCTCCGGGGGCTGTGATGGTCACCGTCTTAGCGGTGGCCACGATGATCTCACTCACCAAGTCTGGCGCGAAGAGCCCGTGGGCACTCACGCCGGGCGTGGAGTCGAAGCGTTCGGCGAGCTCGCGGGGACTGTCGACCACCCCGTGGTAGTCGGCCAGCACGCCGCCGTCCGGTGTGGGCCCGACGTCCCGGAGCACCACGTCGCCGAGCTCGCGAAGGGTGGCCGCAAGTCCGAAGGGACGAAGCTCCAGCGGCACCGGTGCGTGTAGTGACGTGACCGGCTTCGAGGAGTCGGCGATGACCACGAAGCGCCGCGCGGCGGCGGCCGACGATCTTCTCGCGCAGGTGTGCGCCCCCGCGGCCCTTGACCAGCCACCCGTCGGGCGCGATCTGATCGGCGCCGTCGATCGCCAGGTCCAGTTCGTCGAGGGCGTCGAACGGTTCGACGATCAGTCCCAAGGAGCGGGCCGACTCCTCGGTCCGCGGCGACGTCGCCACGTAGCGCGCTCGCACGCCACGTCGCGCGATCGCCTCCAGGAGGTAGGCGACCGTCGTGCCGGTGCCGAGACCGACCCGGCTGTCGGGTTCGATACGCTCGGCGGCCGTCTCGGCGGCGAGGCGCTTCTCCTCCTCGACGCTCATGAGGCCAGCGCCGCCTGGTCGGCCATCACCAGTGACGAAGGCGCTTCCACCGAACCGGCCGGGATCGACGTGTCGCCACGCAACAACGCCGCCAGCGGCCGCGCGCTTGTCGCTGCCGGTCACGAGCCAGAGCAGCTGGTCGGCGCGCGAGAGCGCGTCGTAGGTCAGGGTCATGCGTTGCTCGCCCTGATAGACCCCGGTGACCGCGACCAGGTGATCGCGAACCTCCAACACCGGGTCGCCGGGGATCAGGGAGGCCGTGTGGCCGTCGGGACCGAGACCGAGGTGGACGAGGTCGAAGCGCTCGGGCAGCAGGCGGGCGTAGTCGGCGGCGGCCTCGTCGAGGTCCTCGTCGTTCACCGGCATCGCCACAATCGTCGGCCGAGACGCCCCGAGGCTGCGCTCGAGGTTGGTGAGATTGCGCGTGGCGTCGCCCGCCGGCGCGATCCGTTCGTCGACCTGGTAGACGACGACCTCGGACCACGCGACGTCGAGCTGCGCCAGCTTCTCGAACATCGCCCACGGCGTACGACCGCCGCTCACGGCGAAGTCGAATCGTCCTTTTGCTTCGACTGCGTGCGCGTGCCCGGTCCGCCACGTAGTCGGCGGCCGCCGTCGCGACGTCGTCGGCGTCGGCGAACTCGCGCAGCTCGTGGCGCACGTTAGGAACTCTTCTCCACGTGTCCCCCGAACTCGGCGCGCATCGCCGAGAGCACCTTGGCGGTGAACTCGCCCTGACCCCGCGACTCGAAGCGTTGCCAGAGGGCCGCGCTGATGACCGGCGCCGGTACGGACTCGTCGATGGCGGCCTCGACGGTCCAGCGACCCTCACCGGAGTCCGACACCCGACCACTGAAATCGGAGAGTTCGGGCGACCGGGCCAGGGCGTCGGCGGTGAGGTCGACGAGCCACGATCCGACGACCGAGCCGTGGCGCCAGACCTCGGCGACTTCCGGCAGATCGAAGTCGAAGGAGTAGTACTGGGGGTCGCGCAGCGGCGTCGTCTCGGCGTCGGCCACGACGGTCGTCTCGCCGACGTTGGCGTGCTTCAAGATGCTCAGGCCTTCGGCGATCGCCGCCATCATCCCGTACTCGATGCCGTTGTGCACCATCTTGACGAAGTGCCCGGCGCCGTTCGGACCGCAGTGCAGGTAGCCCATCGGGGCGGTGCCGTCGGTGCGCGTGCGTCCGGGCGTCGGGGCGGTGCCGTCCTCGCCCGGCGCGATCGTTCGGAAGATCGGATCGAGTCGCGCGATGACGTCGTCCTCGCCGCCGATCATGAGGCTGTAGCCGCGCTCCAGTCCCCAGACGCCGCCGCTCGTGCCGCAGTCGACGTAGTGCACGCCGCTCTGGGCGAGCTGCGTGGCGCGCGCCATGTCGTCGCGGTAGTAGGAGTTGCCGCCGTCGATGACCACGTCGTCGCGGTCCAGGTACTGCGAGGAGTTCATTGAGCGTGTCCTGGGTTATCGCGGCCGGCAACATGAGCCACACCGCGCGTGGTCCGTCGAGCTTGCGCGACCAGGTCCTCCAGCGATGTCGCGCCCACGACGCGGTCGCCCGCCAGCTTCTCGATGGCGGCGGCGTTGACGTCATAGACGACGCAGCGGTGCCCGTCGCGCACCAGTCGCTGCACGAGGTTCGCCCCCATCCGTCCGAGTCCCACCATCCCCAGTTGCATCGGTCGGTCAGTCGCCATGGGTGTCCTCATTCCTCTTCAGTCGTCGGTACAGCGTGATCAGTTCATTGGTCGAGGAGTCGTGCGTCGAGTGTCGGTTCGCTCTCCGACTCCAGTTCGGGGATGATGGCGACGGCCAAGACTCTTGCCCAGTTCCACGCCCCACTGGTCGAAGGAGTCGATACCCCAGACGGCTCCCTGGGTGAAGACGGAGTGCTCGTAGAGCGCGATGAGCGATCCGAGGAGCCGCGGCGTGAGGACCTCGGCCAACAGCACGTTGGTCGGTCGATTGCCTTCCATCACGCGATGGGCCACGACGTGCTCGGGCGTTCCCTCGGCGCGTACCTCGTCGGCGGTCTTGCCGAAGGCCAGCGCCTGGGCCTGGGCGAAGACGTTCGACGAGAGGATGTCGTGGTGCTCGCCCAGCGGATTGAGGCTCTTGGCGAATCCGATGAGGTCGACCGGGATGACGGTGGTGCCCTGGTGGATCAGCTGGTAGAAGCTGTGCTGTCCGTTGGTGCCCGGTTCGCCCCAGTAGAGCGCGCCGGTGTCGTAGTCGACCGTCGTGCCGTCCAGGGTGACGTGCTTGCCGTTGGACTCCATGGTGAGTTGTTGGAGGTAGGCCGGCAGTCGCTTCAGGTACTGCTCGTAGGGCATGACGCCGACGCTGGCGCAGCCGAAGAAGTCGCGGTTCCACAGCGCGAGCAGCCCCATCAGCACCGGCAGGTTCTCTTCGAACGGCGCCGTTCGGAAGTGCTCGTCCATCGCGTGGAAGCCGTCGAGCAGCTCGACGTAGTGCTCGCGGTCCGATCGCGATCATCGTCGAAAGACCGATGGCCGACTCCATCGAGTAGCGACCGCCGACCCAGTCCCAGAACACGAACATGTTCGCCGGGTCGATGCCGAAGGCCGCGACCTTCTCGGCGTTCGTCGACACCGCGACGAAGTGCTTCGCCACGGCCGCTTCGTCGCCGAGCTGTTCGATCAGCCACCGGCGCGCGGAGGTGGCGTTGGTGAGCGTCTCGAGGGTGCCGAAGGTCTTGGAGGAGATGATGAAGAGCGTCTCGTCGGCCGAGAGGTCGCGCAGGGCCTCGACCAAGTCGGTCGAGTCGACGTTGGACACGAAGCGGAACGTGAGGTCGCGTCGCGAGTAGTAACGCAGCGCCTCGTAGGCCATGACCGGGCCGAGGTCGGAGCCGCCGATGCCGATGTTGACGACGTTCTTGATCGCCTTGCCGGTGTGGCCCTTCCACTCGCCGGAACGCACGCGGGTGGCGAAGGCACTCATCTGGTCCAATACGGCGTGGACCTCGGCCACGACGTCGACGCCGTCGACGACGCAGCGACGCGGTCTTGGGCATTCGCAGCGCGACGTGGAGGACCGCCCGATCCTCCGAGACGTTGATGTGCTCGCCCCGGAACATCTGGTCCCGGCGCTCGCCGAGGCCGGACTCGTTGGCCAGATCGATGAGCAGTCGGAGCGTCTCGTCGGTGATGCGCTGCTTCGAATAGTCGAGGTGGATTCCCTCGGCCTCGGCGCGCAGGCGCTCGCCGCGCCTCGGGTCCTCGGCGAAGAGAGTTCGCAGGTTCGTGGCGCGAATGGTGTCGGCGTGGTGCTTCGAGCGCCAACCAGGCGAGTCGTTGGCGAAGGGGGAGAGCGGTCATGGGAGAGTCCTCGGTGGTAGGTCGTGGGAGATGTCGTGACGTCTCCACCATTTCAGTCTGACCACTTCGCTCCACGCAATCGAATTCCCGTGACGACCCACTGGGCGGAGTGTCGAACGGGTGAACGACGTTCAACGGGTCGGGCTCGGGGGGTCGGCCACGCCGGTGTGCGGCAGGGTCGTCGGGTACGTCGAGACGGGCGACGCCGATGCGAAAGTCGTTGATCCCGTAGTAGACGTCGAGCCGGTCGGGCTGGCCGATGTCGTCGCGTCGGTCGATCGCCGGTCGGGAAGACGACGTTGGAGGGCGTGCCGCGCGGGCCCATCGAGGGCCGAGGCGACGAGCACCGGGTGGGTCGAGCGATAGAGGAGTTCTTGGGGGTGGTCCTTGGAGAGGATCATCACGCCGGCCGAGTAGGTGATCTGGTGCGCGTCGCTGCCGGTGGCGCACGTCGCGTGACGCCGTGATAGATGAACAGCCACCCGTGCTTGGTCATGACCGGTGGAGCCCCGCTGCCGATCTTGAGCGACTCCCAGTTCGAGACCGGCGCCGCCAGACGGTGATGGGACGTGAAATGCGCGCAGCGGATACGGCACGTCGCTCAGGACTCGCCGGCGTGTAGGAGATCCAGATGCTCTCGCGGTGTAGGTCGACGTCGCGGTCCGCGTCCATCATCATGGTGTCTTCGGGCAACGTGCCCGGGAAGAGGGGCCGGTGGAGGATGGCCAGCTCCGGTCGATCCGAAGGGTTGGGCACGGCGAACGGGAACATGGCGGCGTCCTTGTTGTCCACGCCGTCGAAGTGGATTCCCTCGTAGGGCTCGAAGGTCGCGAGACCGAGCCGATCCCAGTGCAGCAGGTCCTGGGAGAACGCCAGCGCGATGCGCGGTCCGAACGGGCGAGAACGCCGTGTAGGTCATGACGTAGCGCTTCAACGGTTCGACGAAGGTGACGCGGGGGTCTTCGCACCCGCCGCCGTCCGGTCGCAGTTCGTAGGGCATCTCGGGCTCGAGGGCGATGCCGAGTCGTTCGATGCCGCTCGGCTCGCCCTTCGAGTCGAACTGCACCCGCGCGATGCCGATGCGCGAGTAGTTTCCCTTCGCCACGAGCCTGCGGGAAGAGGTAGAGATGGCCGTCGGGCCCGCGGGCCCCCGCGGGATTCAAGATGCCGCCGGCCTCGTTGGCGTTACCCGGCTCCGGCTCGATCACCAGGTCCAGCGGGCGCATGGTCGAAGCCGCTCACGACGGCTTTCCCGGCGACGTGATCTGCACGTTGTCGTCGCCGAGGCAGGCGATCACCGTTTGAATCACGCGCGCCGTCTCCCAGGGGTCGCGCACGATGATGCTGTCGACGCCCGCCTCTTGCGCCGGGTAGTCGTTGCCGCCGGGGAAGATGGCGTCACCGGCGAAGAGCATCTCCTTGACGGGAATCCCGAGTTGATCGCGCAGCTTGGCGATGCCGTAGGCCTTGTCGATGCCCGGTTTGGTCACGTCGATCGAGGTCGTGCCGCCCATGTGGATCGCGAACTCGGGCAGCATCGGCTGGAGGATCGCGATGATCTTCGTGCGCTTGGCGAAGTCCGGGTCCCACTTCGCCTTCTCTTCCAAGCGGCGCCTCTTGACCGAGCACCGAAAGCGTGATCTGGCTGCCGCGGTCTTCGATCGCCTCGACCCCAGATCTTGTCGACCTTGGTGCCCGACTGTTCGTAGGCGTCTTGGAGCGCCTTGATGATCCGCGCGCGTTCGTCGGCACTGAGGTCCTCGGAGTAGACCTTCGACCAATGACCGACGTACTCGTAGAACTGGGTGCCGCAGGTCGGCAAGAGATAGAGGTCCTTCAATCGTTCGTCGTCGGGGAGGTTGGCGAGTAGTTGCTTCTGGAACTGCGACCAGTCGCCACCGGAGATGACGGCGACCTTCATGACGCCCAACAGGTCGTGCAACAGAGCGGCGACGTCGGCGCCCAGGGGCGACTTACTCGGCGCGAGCGTGCCGTCGAGGTCGAATACGAAGAGCTTCTTGATGGCGTTCCTCCAGGTCGGGCCCCTCGTCGGGTTTTTCGGAGTTGATGATGGGTCATCGACCCTGCCCCACCCTAAACGAGAGGTAAATACCTCGGTCGATGGGGCCGAACGAAAGAATTGAGACACACTGGACAGTATTGGGTGTGAGGCATTTTCCGAGACCGTCGGCGAGCGGCGTCGCCAAGATTCTTGTCGTGCTCAGCGTCACCTGTCTCGGACTTTCTGCGACGAGCGCTTTCGCCGCGCCGACCACCACCACGACGTCCACTCTCCCGACGACGGTCGTCCTGGCCGGCAACGCCTACGCGCGGCATCTGATCGCGGCCCAGCCGATTCCCCCGCAGGCTCGCAGAGTCGCCGCCCTCCCCACGCCGTTGCCGCCCAACGGCGACATAGGGGAGTCGCCCCTCGTTCGCCAGGACCATCACTTCTACCTCTTGCCGATGTCGGTGTCGGTCGATCAGTTCGTGCGTTCTCATTTGCCCCGAGGGGAGACGGTGACGGAGACCGGCTCAGGCACTTCACGAAACGCCCTGCCCACGTACAACCTCGGTCTCTCGCTCACCTGCGTCAGCTCTCACGTCACCTTCTGCGGCGTCTACTACCAGACGACCGAGGCGAAGAACGGCGAGCAGGAACTACGAATCGACGTGCAGGTGGTCTACCTGCCAATCATCCACGCCACGATGCCGACGGACGGCGTGGTGACCGTCACCGGCTACGGCACCATCTCGTTGATGAACCCCTCCAGCAATCCCACTTCGGTCGTATTGACCCATCACCAGGCGCTCACGTTGGCCACGGTCGTGGCGCAGCTGAAGGATTACGGCAATACCGGGTTCTGCGCGGAAGACTCACAGCTGCTCAAGATCACCATCGCGAAGGACGGCAAGGTGCTCTGGGGCGCGACGGCCGACGAGTGTCCCGGCGTGCTTCAGATCACATCGGCCACGTCATCGCAGGCGCTCGACGATCGGTCGTGTGCGTTCTGGCACGTCGTCAACTCCTTCTTCGCGCCCGGAACCGCGGCTGGGACGAAGTCGAGCAGCCAGTTCTGCGAGGACACGCAGGGCTGACATAACTGGTCAATGTCGTGACAAGGGCCCGATCGAGCGGTGGTCGACTCGTGCACGAAAGATGCGGTGCGCGCCGGACAGTATTGGGTATGAAGCCTTTCGCGGGATCACCTCTCGATACGTCGAGATGCGTGAGCTCGAAGTCGCGCGGACTTCGCGGAGGGCACGCAGTTGGTCGAGTCGCGACCATGTTCCTTGTCCTCGGCGCAGTCTGTCTCAGCACTCCCTCAATTAACGCCGTCGCCGCTCCGACCACCATCACAACGCTGTCACCCTCAATTGTCCTCGCCGGCAACGCCTACGCGCGACACCTGCTGGAGGCGCAGCCATTGCCGCTGGAGGCCCGCGAAGTCGCTGTGCTTCCGACGCCAATCGAATTGACCGGACCGATATTCCAGGCGGCGGACGTTCGCGTGGCGCGCCGCTTCTATCTGCTTCCGTCATCGGTTCCGGTGTATCAATACGTTCGCGCGCACCTTCCCAAAGGCGCGACCGTGATGGGTACGGGCTCTTCCGGCGGTCCTGGCGTCAATCCGGTGCACGACATGACGGTGTCGCTCACCTGCGTCAGTCGCCACACCACCTTTTGTGGTGTCACTTACGCGACGACAGTGTCGAAGAACGGGAAGTACGAGTTGGCCGTCGCTGTGCAGGTGATCTATCTTCCGATCCTCCACGTTCAGATGCCGACCGACGGCGTGGTGACGGTCACGGGCTACGGGAAGACCTCACTGATATTCGGGTCCAGCGACCCTTCCAGAGTGGTCCTGACGCACGACGAAGCACTAAGGCTGCATTCCGCGATTCTCGGCCTGAAGGACTTGGGATCGAACGGCGGGTGTCAGGAAGACTCCGTGCTATTGAAGATCAGCGTCGTGAAGAACGGCAAGACCTTCTGGAAGGCCACGGCGGACGCGTGCCCCGGGGCGTTGACCATCTCGTCGGCTTCGACGAACGCCATCCTCGACAGCCGGGCCTGCTCGTTCTGGCACGCCGTCGACTCGTTCTTCCCGTCCGGTGCGGCCGACGCGACGAAAACCGGCACCAAGTCCTGCAACTCCTCGCTTTACGGGTGAGTCCTAAGTAAGGCGCGCCACTAGTCGACCGAGGCGACCTCGAGATCCTCAGTGGCGACGAGCGGTCCGAAGTTGGGCTCCCCGGCGATCGGCCAGAGCAGGATGAGCGCGCTCAGCGCAACGACCCCGGCGATGATCGTCAGCTCACCTCGGTAGCCGAGCACCGTTACGAGGATGGCGCCCAGGGCGATCGACATCGTCTGCGGGAGAGACGCGATGAGGTCAAAGGCCGAGAAGGCCCGTCCCTGAAGATCGCTGGGCGTTCGAAGCTGTAGCAGCGTGTAGGCGCCCACCAGGAGCGGCGGCAACGCCACGCCGAAGACCACGCCGCCCATCACCACGAAGAGGAGCGAACCACCTTCCAGAAGGAGCGAGCCCACCACGATGCCGATCAGACCGATGCCGCAGAGCCAGCGTTCGCCGACTCGTCGCATCGTGGGAGCCGACAGTGGTCCGCCGATGAGTGCCCCGACACCCTGGACGGCCATCAAGACGCCGATGAAGCTGGGACTGCGGTGTAGCTCGTTGCTAGTGATGGCGAAGATCGCCGTCTCGAGGAAACCGACCACGCTGAGCGCGACCGCCAACGAGATCGCCATGCGTCGAAGGATGGGTGTGCGCGCCACGTGGTGGAACCCGGCGGAGATCTCGGCCAGGAAGTGTTGCGGTGATCGCACGGGCTTCTCCTCGCGGACGTGCAGGGCGAGGACCGACAGTCCCGCGATGACGAAAGTGGCCGAGTCCAACGCGGCGATCCAGTGACCACCGACCACGACGAATAGGCCGGCGCCCACAAGGGGGGCTACCAGTCGAAGCCCCTCTCGAACGGTTCGCAACAATCCGTTCGCGTCGCCGAGTTGTTCCGGCGGCAACAGGGTGGTCAAGAAGGCGGACTGGGCCGAGCCGATGAAGTTGCCGGCGAAGCTGTAGAGGAACATGGTCAGGTAGATGATCCAAATGTCCGACGAGTTGTGCACGAAGAGCAAGAGCATCACGAGTGCGGCGCTGACGAAGTTGACGCAGACGAGCGTGGGTCGACGGCGCACGCGGTCAACGACCATTCCGGCGAGTGGCGAGAACAGCGCGGCCAAAGGGAAAAACAGAAACGTCAGACCGGCGTCGGCGTTGGAGTGCGTTAGTTCTTTTACCCAGATGCCGAGGGCAAGGAACATGGCGGTGTCACCAAAGAGCGAGAAGCTCTGGCCGACGAGGTAGACCCGCGCGTCCCGGGACTTGGCGAGGTCGCGCATCGTCATTGTGGCGCTCCAGGCAGTCTGACTGGGTAGGTGAACATGAGGGCTTCGACGGGGAGTGCCCCCTCGGCCCGAACCGAGGGATCGGAGACCCGGTCGAGGAATCGATTAAAAATACTGAGAATCTCACGTGTGACGGAGTCCAGTTCATCGGGCGTCACCCAGAGGATCGTTTCGATGTTCTGCGATGCCTCTTGCCAGACTCTGGGGAAACTGGTCTTGGTGCTCAAATAACACGAGAGACGAGTCATCGCGCGATCGAACACCATACGTTCGAGACTTTTTGCGGCCACACTCGTTTCCGCATCTTCCGTCACGTCGCTGAATCGCATCCCGACGTTGATAATCCGCCACGGTCGATTTCGGCCGGGACCGGCCTCGGCCTCTTCGACAAAGCCGTACTTCGCCAATTGGCGAAAATGGAACGAGCAGGTGGTCGGTGACTCACCGATGAGTTCACCGGCTGCGGTCGCGGTGAGCGGACCTTCGAGCGCCAACGCTTCGAGCAGCGCGAGTCGAACTGGATGGGTGAGCGCTCGAAGGGTTTTAGGGTCGTTTACGTCGCGAAGCTGAGACGCAGAGTCGACCTCCGCAGTTGTTTCGTCTGGTTCCACGCGTCGAGAGTACACTATCGAGAGATATCTGTCGAGAGTCTCCTATTATAATCTCATAATTCCTGATCAAGAGTATTTGTGTGTTTAGGTACCCAATGCTTCATGGAGCTGTCTCCAGCTGGTGACCATCAGCCGAACGACGTGTCGCGAAGTATCAGAGTGGATCCCAAGTCACGCCTGTCGAAATACTCAATGAAATCGATTAAATCGTCGGCATTATCGCCCAGTTACTTTGGGTCGCGTCAGGCACCCGGGTCGCGCTTCGGAGAGCACCGCTCGGTCACCTCGACCCGGCCTCGTGGCTACGCGGGCGCGCGCCTCGCCCATTGGTCGAGGTTGGAGGGGATAGTCGTCTTGCTCACGATGCGGGTGGCGAGATTGGTGAGACCCTCGTTGTGGTTTCGTGCGTGGGCCCGCAGTCGGTTGAACGCTTCGTCCATGTTGCAGCCCGTCGACTGGCAGATCATCCCCTTCGCCTGTTCGATGATGACTCGGCTATTGAGGGCGTTGTTCAACTGGGCATTCAATGCGCTCGCGTCGATTGACGAACGGTGTTGAAGAATGGCGATCGTCGCGACGTCGGCGAGACCCTGAGCCACGATCACGTCGTCGTCGCTGAGCGCACCTTGATGCGTTCGAAAGAGGTTCAGCGCTCCGATTGTTCGACCACGTAGACGCATCGGCAAACTGTCAACGGCGCGAAAGCCCTGGGCCATGGCCAGCGGCGTAAACAACGGCCATCGACCGTCGGCCTCGCTCAGCGAATGATTGGTGATTGCGATGCCGTCGCGAAAACAGTCGACGCACGGTCCTTCATTCGATTGGATCTGGAAGAGTTCGAGGACCGTCATCGATTCGCTCGACGAAGCCACGAACTGCAACTCGCCAACGGGCGACGCGAGCATGACGCCTGCGGCGTCGACGTCGATCGCCTCCACGCAGCGATGGCTCAAAACGGTGAGCACATCAATCACGTCATAATCGTCGACCAGGTTGTCTGCCAATTCCACCAGTGTCGCTATTAGGAGCGATTCCCTGTTCACCTATCCCACCTGCCTATACGCCGGAACACGTCAATTTGCGGCACGGAAACGTCGACGCACTTGACGCCTGAATTCTATTTCCGGTCATTCCCAATCTTCAGTTCGTTGACCCAGTTTTGGGATTCTGGCGCAAAGCTCGTCGTACGAGATACGACGCGTTCCGCGAGATCTGAGAGCTGGCAGCCGAGCGCGAAGGCGTGCGCCCGCAAGAAAACGAGTGCATCCTTGACCGACATCGATGCCTGAACGGCCAGCATGCCGGCTGCTTGATGGACTCGAAAGTCAAGGGTTGTCATCCCGTTGAATTCTCCGACTAGACCGTTGACGGGTCCGCCTGCCTGGGTCGCCAATACGGCTCGGCCGATGACCGAGGCCATGAGATAGGCGTCCGAGGACTGTCCCGGTTGCAATGGCCCGGGACTGTTGCGAAAGAGGCTGAGCGCTCCGAAGCGGATGGCACCCAGCCGAATCGGGTATCCGAATACTGCTCTCGCGCCCAGGGCCACCGCTTCGGGTCGGTACGCACTCCAAATGGGACCGGTCGCCCCCACTAGGTCGGTCTCTTCATTGGCGTCACCCCGACTTGCGTCGAACGCCGGACCTTCGCCCAGTGTCATTTCGAGATTCATGAGAGCGTTGGCCGCGACACTGCTCGTACACATCGATGTTAAATTGTCACTACTGTTCGTGAGCGCAATTCCGGCGCCGTCCAGCTTCATGAACTCAGCCGCTACCGCACAGAGCACGGTTCCGTACGAACCCTCGCGTTCGAATCGCTCCATCAGCGTGAAGATGTCAAGGAGGCGATCAGCGTTCACGACAGTGGCGTGCTCTCCACCCGAAAGGCGCAATTGCCGTCACGCGGAGGGAGCCACGACCAACCACTTTTCAACTCGTCTCTCACGTTCGTGGTCGTCACTCGATTGATCGTCCTAACGTCGCCGACAAGGATCAAGGGGGGCTTGACCCTTGCCGGCGAGAACTATGCAGTGCTCGTCGAGCGTCTTTCGGAGTTAGTCCTTAAGAGCGTCACTCACTTTCTCGACGGCCTGCTTCATACGTGGCCTTCGTCGGATCGCCGACCCGGCCACAAGTAGGTTGTCGCCACTCGTTTTAGCGGCGGTCGCCTCGCGCGTGCCCTTTGCTGTCTTAATCCTGTTCGTAGGCTTATCCTTTATCCGCGCCGTCACTCGTCTCGCCGAGTGAGCTCGTCTCTGCGGTGGGCGCCTTGTACACGTAGGACCGTCGCGGTCGCACGCGGACCCACTCCGTCTGTCGCCAGCGCTTCATCGCCGCACCATAAACACGATGAGGATGATGATGAGAATCAGGACGACCGTTCCGCCTCCGATGTACATACGCCCCTACCTTTCTGGGCCAGTCGAACCGTCACGAATTGAGCGCCGCTATTTGGTGTCTTCGTGGACCGAACTCGTATTGCCGGCCGTGTCGACCACTTGACGATCCAACGAGTGATGAGGCGTTCGTTCCGGACCTCTCGACACCGCGAAGACGATGGCGGACACGGCAAATCCAAACGCCCCCGGCGATCATCAGAATGACCCCTATGGTCGAGAGACGAAAGCCCGTACTTTGATAGGTGATGGCCCAGTACATAATTGCGCCGACCGCAGCGGCTCGCGCTGAGCACCATTCCTGGGAGACCCATTTCACTCCTTCATTGCGTCCCTGACTGAATGTCAGGTGAGAAGGATGCGAGGTCTTGACGTCCTGCAGGCAGCGTAACAGGGGTGGGTCAAATCGCGACGGAAGACGAACGCTGTTCCGCTGGGACAAGGAATCTTACGAATCTTCAATGGAAAGGCACACACTGACCTCGCCGAAGTCAGAAGTGGTCGTCATCGGGAAGCCGGAGTGACGAAAGACCGAGATCATGTCGTGATTCGCGAGCATCGTCTCGGCGCGGAGCGTAGTAATCCCTCTCGCTCGGGCGGCTTCGGCGAGAGCGCTGAGCAGTCGGTGACCGAGACCCAAGTGCTGGTAGTCGTCGCGCACCACGAAGGCCACCTCGGCCGTGGGGGACTCTGGATAGCGGTCGTAGCGTCCGACCGCGACCAGTTCCTCCCCGTCTTCAATCACCAGGGCCAGTCGATCGACGAAGTCAACCTGCGTAAAGTGCCGCACTTCGTCCTCGGAGAGCGTGGGATGCATCGAAAAGTAGCGGCGGTAGATGGAATCGAACGAAAGATGAGCGTGGAAGGCGACGAGCTTCTCCGCGTCATCGCCGCGGATTGGCCGCAGTCGAAGCGTGGGGCCGGTCGGCACCCCGACCTCGGCGATCAACTCCTCCGGAAATCGCCACGCGAGAAACTGTTCGCGGTTGACGTGCTCGAGCAAGGTCATGAGGTCACCGCGTCGTCGAGCGACGAGACCGCTTGGGTGTTCGCACGGGTCATTGCCATACCTCTATCTTCTTCGCCCGCGAAGAATCTCGATTAGGGATAAAGGTCATTTTCGCCCGTCACCGCGATACCGGGTGCCGACGAGGAGCCTCGTATGGCGCGGAATCGGGACCTTTTACCCTGATACGCCAAAAGCGGCGACACCTACGGTGGAATTATGCCCGCCAATATTGAGATCAACGCCACGGCGACGCGCACCCGGCCGC
Organism: uncultured Acidimicrobiaceae bacterium; assembly: GCA_963703105.1. GTDB lineage: Bacteria > Actinomycetota > Acidimicrobiia > Acidimicrobiales > RAAP-2 > RAAP-2. The sequence continues at coordinate 2,026,813 of OY969792.1, forward strand.
CGTGTCCCACGCCAGTGGCGCTGCCTCGCGTCAATCGAATGATCGATCGCGGCGCGTCACCGTTCTGGTTGTCTCGCTGACGTTGACCCAGGGCACTTGACCGCGTTCACTCATCACAAACCATAAGGAGAATGAATCATGAAAGCACTCGTCTACAAGGGCCCCGGCAAGAAGAGCTGGGAAGAGGTACCCGACCCGGTGATCCAGAAGCCGACCGACGTCATCGTCAAGATGGTCGCCACCACGATTTGCGGCACCGACCTGCACATTCTCAAGGGCGACGTACCCGAGGTCGAAGTCGGTCGAATCCTCGGGCACGAAGGCATCGGCGTGATCACCGAGATCGGCGCCGGCGTGACCCAACTGGCCGTCGGCGACAAGGTGATCTTGTCGTGCGTGAGCTCGTGCGGACGATGTTCCAACTGTCGAGAGGGCCTCTTCGGCCACTGTCTCGACCCCGAAGGCATCGCCGGCATCGGTTGGATCTTCGGCTACATGATCGACGGCACGCAGGCCGAGTTGGTCCGCGTCCCGTTCGCGGAGAACTCGGTCTACAAGATGCCCGCGATTCTGACGGAGTCCGAAGGCATCTTGCTTTCGGACATCCTGCCGACCGGCTTCGAGATCGGCGTGCAGTACGGCGACGTGAACCCGGGCGACGTGGTCGCCGTCATCGGTGCCGGACCGGTCGGACTCTCCGCGGTCATGACCGCTCGACTCTACGGTCCTTCGAAGGTCATCGCGATCGACCTCGACGACAGGTCGGCTCAAGCGCGCGTCGGACTTCGGCGCCACCGACACCGTCAACTCCGGTGACGCGGACTGGAAAGAGCAGGTCCTCGCGCTCACCGACGGTCAGGGCGTCGACGTCGCGATCGAGGCGGTGGGCGTTCCGCAGACGTTCACCATGGCGACCGAAATCGTTCGCCCCGGCGGAAGCGTCGCCAACATCGGCGTGCACGGCAAGCCGGTCGAGCTGGCGCTGAACGAACTCTGGATCAAGAACATCGACATCTCGATGGGCCTCGTGAACACGAACACGCTGGCCATGTTGCTGAAGCTCGTCACGCAAAAGCAGTTGCCGGTGGAGAGTTTCGTGACTCACGAGTTCTCCTTCGACGAGATACTGAAGGCCTACGACGTCTTCGGCAACGCCGCCGAGCACGACGCGCTCAAGGTTCTCATTCACTAATTCGTTGCCGGCACACGACGACCAACCGTTGTCGTGTGCCGGGCATCGGCGCTTACGCTGACCGACGTAACGCGACCATCACGTGAAAATTGGTCGGATTGATTCGCGACTCAGCGCGTGGGTGAAGTGAAAACAAGTGTGACGAACTGTTGCATGCAGGTTGAAATGACGTCAAGTTAATTTCACTTGCCGACGTTAAACAGTCACCATGCAAACCAACACTCACACGATAAACGCGTTCCGCATGCGGTTCGCAACGGTCCTCGCGGCAGTGACCGTCGCTTCACTGGTCCTGCTCACGGGGCAAGCACACGCCTCTTCGAATCCCGGATTCGTCCTCTATTCGGCGCAGGGTTACGACCACGCCGCGGTGGCCGCGTACAACGCGACCAAACCCGGTTTCACGGTCACGCTGAACGACAACTCGACCGGGCCGCTGCTGGAGCAGATCCAGGCCGAGGGGAACAACCCCAAGTGGGGCGTACTCTGGGTCGACGGGGCGACGGCCTTCGCCCAGTTGGACAACGAGGGGAAGCTGGAAAAGAACAGCGTGCCCAACGTCTCGTTCAACGCGCTCGGCAAGGCCAACGTCCCGGCGGACAAGAGCTTCACGCCGACGGGCCTTACCGTGACCGGCGCGCTCTGCTACAACTCGGCCAAGGTAACGGCCAGCCCAGCTGCCGAGCACGTGGGCGCAGCTCGACGTCGTCGAAGTACTCGGGCCAACTCGGCATGAACGACCCGTTCGCAGTCCGGACCGACCTTCCCGCTCATTGCCGGCGTGATGGACCAGACCGGCAAGTACAAGAGCGGATTCACGGGCAAGGCCGTCGCGGCCGGTAAGAAGTTCTTCAGCTCACTCCAGAAGAACGGCCTACTGGTCAGCTCGACGAACGGCCCGACGCTCGGCGCCATGGAGCAGGGCTCGATCAACATGGCCGTCGTCCAGAGTTCGGCCTGCTACGGCGACGAACTGAACGGGTCCTTCCCGAGCATCCGCGTGAAGTACCTGAACTACTCGGTCGCCCTGCCGAGTGTCATCGGCATCGACGGCAAGCAGCCCAGCATCGTGCGCGCCGACGCCACGAAGTTCGTCGACTGGGTCATGTCCTCGGCCGGTCAAAAGGTGATGCAGACGGGTGACCCCCAGGGCGACTCGCTCTTCTGGCCGGTGTTGAACGGCGAGAACCCGGCGAACAAGATCATCCCGCCGCTCTCGAGCACTAACGCCATCACCATCAGCCCCTACGTCTGGGGTCCGCTCGAGCCCACGGTCAACGCTTGGTTCGACAAGAACATCGTCCAGATCTAACTCCCCGGCTTCATCCCATCCCGTGAAGTCACAGCGCCGTCGCCGAGTGTCCTCTACGCACTCGGCGACGACGCTGCGCGAGGGGAGATGGCGTGGTCGACGTACTGAATAGCGCCGCGTCACCCGCGGTACCCGCGTCGCCCGTCACCCCCGAGTCCCCGCGCTGGACCTCGAAGCACCTCTCCCTCGGTGGCACGGCGATTTGGGCCGTGCTGTTCCTCTTGATCGTCGCGCCGGTCGGCTGCTTCTTGATTCTGGCGGTGAGCCCGCGCGTGTTCCAGCAGGGTCCGCAGTGGTTCACGCTGACGTTCATTCGCCAGGCGTTCCAGGGCATCACCGGACAGGGCATCGTCAACTCGCTCTGGGTGTCGACCCTGGTCTCGTTCCTCGCGGTATCGACCGCGACGACCCTGGCGTGGCTCGTTCATCGCACCAACATCGGCGCGCGCCGACTCTGGTCCGTGTCGATGTGGCTGTTGTTGCTCATGCCGACCTGGATGATGACGCTCGGCTGGACGGACCTCCTGCAGCCGTACGGCGCGGCGCACGCGATCGGTCTCAACACCAGCTGGCTCTACGGCGAGTTCTTCGGTCCGCTGGGCATCGTCATCGTGCTGACGTCCTCCGCGCTGCCCTTCGCCTACTTCATCGTCTCGGCCGGACTGCAAGGACTCGGTCCGGAGTACGAAGACGCGGCGCGGATCCACGGGGCCGGACGCGCGCGGACGTTCGCCACGGTGCTCCCGATCATCGCGCCGGCCCTCTTGAGCGCGATCGCCATCAGTTTCGCCGAGACCATGAGTGACTTCGGCGTGGCCTTCACCCTCGGGTACCACTCGCACTTCCCCCTGGCCACCTACACCCTCTTCTCGGCGATCTCGAACTTTCCGGCGAACTTCTCGGTCGCCGCGGTCATCGCCGCGGTTCTCATCGTCTCGACCATCCCGCCGATCGCCTTGCAGTCGGTGGTGATGCGACGTTCCAAGTCCTACGCCGTGTTGTCGGGGCGCACGCGCGCTCCGCGGCGCCGCGAGTTCGGCCGACGCTCCCGCTACCTCGCGTCGGGCGGAGTGGGTCTGATCGTGTTCATCGCTCTCGGGGTGCCCATACTCGGGGCCGTGGTCGGCTCGTTCGTCCAGAACCTGGGGGACGCGTCGGGCGCGGGGGTGCACTTCACGCTGACCTACTACAACCAGGTCATCCATCCCTCCATCGAGAACAACGGACTCGGTTCACCGCTCCTGCTCTCGAACCAACTGGGTCTGGTGGTCGCTTCGGGCACCGGCGTGATGGCGATTATCCTGGCCCGGCGCCTCGTCGCCACCCACGGCGGCTGGAGTCAACGGATCACCGACATCTTCCTATTGGGTTCGGTGGCCGTCCCGGGGGTCGTCCTGGGCGTCGGCTACATCTTCTTCTACAACCTGAGCTTCATCACCCACCACGTGGTCGACATCTACAAAACATTGCCGCTCCTGATGTTGGGTCTGGTGGCGTCGGCGTTGCCCGGCCAGACGCGGTTCATGGCCGGTCCGGTGAGCCAGATCCAGCCCTCACTCTCCGAGGCCGCGCGCGTCCACGGGGCGAACCGATTCCGTACCTGGCGAACGACGAACATGCCGCTCATGTCGCGCGTCCTCGTCTGGGGATGGCTGTTGACCTTCACCAAGACCATCTCGGAGTTGGCGATCTCCCAGATCTTGTACCCGCCGAGCCAGGAACCGGCCTCGGTGACGATTCAGTCCTATCTCGGGAACTATCAGTCTGGAACCGCGACGGCCATGACGGTCTTGACCCTGGTCGAGATGTTCGGCGTCATACTGCTCGCGCTCGCCCTCTATCGTCTCGTCACACCCGAGGGTTGGCGCCGAACCGGCTTCAGCGTGGTGAACTGATGTCCGACTCTCAGCTACCTCAGCCGGTCGGCGTGGTGCTCCAACAACTGCGTAAGGAGTTCGGCGAGAAAGTGGCGCTGGACGGCGTCGACCTCACCATCGAACCGGGTTCCTTCGTCGTGCTGCTGGGTCCCTCGGGATCGGGTAAGACGACGCTGCTCCGATGCGTTGCAGGCATCGAACGACCGTCTAGCGGCGTCATCACCATCAACGACGTCTGCGTCGCGGGACCGCGGACCTTCGTGCAGCCGGAGAAGCGAAGGACCGCCATGGTCTTCCAGGACTACGCACTCTGGCCCCATCTCACCGTGCGCAAGAACATTGCCTTCCCGCTGGCGTCGTCCTCACGACTCAAGGAGACCAAGGATCAACGGGTGGACGATCTCCTCGAGCGCGTCGGTATCGAGCACCTGGCCGGGCGCTACCCCAACGAACTCTCCGGCGGCGAGCAACAGCGCGTCGCCCTCGCCCGAGCCTTGGCCGCAGACGTAGGGCTCATTCTCTTCGACGAACCGCTGTCGAATCTCGACGCCGACCGTCGTGAACAGCTTCGGATCGAGATCGCGACCCTTACGCGCGAGGCCGGCGCGACGGCGATCTACATCACCCACGATCAGAGTGAGGCTTTCGCCTTGGCTGATCGGGTCGGCGTCTTGAACCACGGTTCGCTCGTGCAGTTCGACACTCCGGAGAACATCTACCGCCATCCGAAGAACGCGTTCGTGACGCGCTTTACCGGTGTGGCGGGGGAGTGTCCGGTCGTGGCGCTGAAGGCCATCGACAACGATTTCTTCGACGTGACGCTGCCCTTCGACTCGTCGCACTCCTTCACGGCGTTGGGCGTTGACTGTCACGAGACCGATCCAACGCTTCACTTCTTCGTGCGTGCCTCCGGGGTCTTGCTCGGTGCACCCGGCGGTGGCGAGGGGGTGTGCGCCGAGGTGATCGACGTCGCCTTCAACGGACGCGGCTACGAACACGTCGTGAAGGTGGACGATCAGTTGACTCTGACGAAAGTCTTTTCCGTTCGGCGCTTCGAACGCAACGCTAACGTGAGGGTCTCTTTCGATCCGTCGGCCTGTTTCGTCATGGCCGCACCCGCTAAGTAGCTGGGGGCTCGTCCGACCGGATCGAATGAAGGAGGGCTTTCATGGGCATCTACGCAGATCAGATCTTGCCGCGACTCCAAGACCGTTTTATGAAGCGCAAGGACACCAACGTCGTCCGAGAGCGGGTCTGCGCAGGACTGGCGGGCGACGTCGTCGAGGTGGGCTTCGGCACGGGACTGAACGTTCCTTACTACCCGGCCGAGATCAGCAAGGTCTTCGCTGTGGAGCCGTCGCGACTGTGCATGCGATTGGCCGAGGACCGTGTCGCGCACTCGAAGGTACCCGTAGAGCTCGCGGGGTTGACCGGTGAGCACCTGGACCTCCCTTCCGAATCGTTCGACGCCGTACTTTCGACCTGGACGTTGTGCACGATCCCCGGTCTCGAGAAGGCACTCGAAGAGATGCGCCGCGTACTGAAACCGGGAGGCACCTTCCACTTCGTGGAACACGGTCACGCGCCCGACGCGAAGACGGCCCGGTGGCAACGACGACTCGAGCCACTGAATAAGAAGATCGCCGGCGGGTGTCACCTCACCAGGCCGATTTCGGAGTTCATCGAGAAGGCCGGCTTTCGGATCGAGCATCTCGATACCTATTACTTAGACGGCGAGCCGAGGCCGTTCGGCTACACGTTCGAGGGTCGGGCGGTGAAGTCGTGAAGTCGGTCAATATCTGACCATCATCGCGTTGCCGTGGAAGCGAACCCTGGAATTCACCCCTGGGCGCATCTCGTCTGACCTGACTCAGAAAACAACGACGGCGATCGTCTTGCAATGTGCGCGTTAATGTGATATCACTTAGATATCGATTTAATAAGTCCACTCTCAAGGAGGGATGATGAGCCAAACAGACCCGCTGATTCAACAAGACGCCACGCCCGTAGGGCCGTCCGGGACGCGCGTGCAGATTCGCGAGCACGAGGCCTGGACCATCAACGGCTGGTACGGCGTCCTGGCGATCGCCGTGTGCATCGCCGTAGCGATAGTGCTCTCCAACGGAAAGTCCAAGGGGTTCATCGCCATCCCTATCGTGGTCGCCGTCGTCGTCTTGGGCTCGCTGGTCATCGTGCAGCCGGGCCAGACGAGGGTGGTGCAGTTCTTCGGCAGCTACGTCGGCACCGTGCACAAGACCGGTCTCTCTTGGATCAGGCCGCTCACCAAGCACCGCGACGTCAGCATCCGGGTCCGCAACTTCGAGACGAGTCACCTGAAGGTGAACGACGCCGACGGCAATCCCGTGGAGATCGCGTCCATCGTCGTATGGCAGGTCACCGACACCTCGCGCGCGCTCTTCGCCGTCGATGACTATCACAACTTCATCCGCGTCCAGGCCGAGTCGGCGCTGCGCCACGTGGCGACCACCCACCCCTATGACAACCCCACCGAGGACGGCGTGTCCCTTCGCGGCTCGACCGACGTCGTGGCCGGGGAGCTCGCCGAAGAGGTCGCCCAACGCGTGGCCATCGCCGGACTGGAGATCGTCGAGGTGCGTATCAGCCACCTGGCCTACGCCCCAGAGATTGCGCAAGCCATGTTGCGACGTCAACAGGCGAGCGCTGTTGTCGCCGCGCGGTCGCTCATCGTCGACGGTGCGGTGGGGATGGTGGAGCTCGCGCTCGGCCGTTTGACCGAACGAGGCATCGTCGACCTCGACGAGGAACGCAAGGCCGCCATGGTGAGCAACCTCATGGTCGTGTTATGCAGCGACCAACCGGCGTCGCCCATCGTCAACACCGGGTCGCTCTACTAATCCGTGGGCGATCGCAAGCCGATACTGCTGCGAATCGATCCGGCCGTCCACGACGCGTTGGCGAAGTGGGCGGCCGACGACTTGCGTAGTCTCAACGCCCAGATTGAGATCCTGATGCGTCGGTCTCTTCTCGATGCCGGTCGTATGCCGAAGAAGGCCGGTCCGATTCCGAAGAGGGGCCGGCCGCCCATCGATTAGACGGACGCCCCTGCCAGCGCTTTCCCTGGTGATTCTTGATCTAGCCCAGAGAACTACTTAAGGAGGCGAGAAAGTCGGCGGTCTGCGAGAATCTTGCCTTTCGTCTGGCAGTTCGGGCAGTAGGTCATTTCGTAGGACTCGAAGGAGACGCGTGCCAGCGTGTCGCCGCAGGGGAGTGGACACGGTTCACCAAAGCGGCCGTGCACCGCGAATCGACCGCTGAGGCTTGACTCGGAAAGCCCACCTTTGCGCGTACGCTCCGACGCGAGAGCCTGGCTTAGGACTTCGTCGACCGCCTCAATCAGACGCTCTCGCTCTAGAGCGTTCAGCGAACCCAGGGCGGCAAAGGGGGAGAGTCGAGCTCGGTGCAAGATGTCGTCGCCCCAGCCGCGACCGATTCCCGACATGACGTGCTGATCGCGCAAATCCGAGTGCAGGCGCCGGTTGCTCGTACTAGTGCGGATTAGCTGGTCGAATTCAGCGCTAAAGGGCTCGGGACCTAAGCCCTCGAGAGGGCCATCGTCATCGGCGCCCAGGACCCACCACGCCGCCTTGCGGTGGGTACCGAACTCACGGATGAGGATGGCCCGGTCCCGCGGCTCAGCGTCGAAGGTGAATCGCGCGACGGCCCCTTTCGGCCTCGTCACCTTTGGTGGCTCTTCGATATCGACCCTCCCGGCTTGGGAGAGGTGAAGAACGATTCGTGGGCCATGGTCGAACGTGAAAACTAAGTACTTGGCTCGGCGCGTCACGGACATCAGCGTGTGACCCAGGAGTTCAGCGGGTTCGGGTGACACGGTCTTGAGCGAAGAGAAGCCGAGCATTCGGGCTTCTCGTAATCGGAGACCAACGAGCGACTCCGAGAGTCGCTCGGAGAGCGCCTGCATTTCTGGGAGCTCCGGCACCATCGCATTTTACTGTGAGGACCGTTGTGAAGGACTGAGACGCGATCGCGATCGTCCCCAAAACCGCGCTGGAAATCTCACGGTCGGGCTGCTTTACTGAGCAGTGGGCCACGACGGTACGAGGGAGCCGGTCGCTGAACGAAGCGCTCGGAGTTCCACCGAGGTCCCGCATCGCGCATTGCATTCGACCAGACAAAAAGGACAACCATGGGACTAACCATCAATGAAATCGCGCCGGATTTCGAGGCCGACACGACGCAGGGAAAAATCCGGTTCCACGAGTGGATTGGCGACTCCTGGGCGGTGCTCTTCTCGCATCCGAAGGACTTCACTCCGGTGTGCACGACCGAACTCGGGTACATGGCCAAGCTCGGCCCCGAGTTCGAGAAGCGCAACGTGAAGGTCATCGGCCTGTCCGTGGACGCCACCGACGACCACGAGCGGTGGGCCAACGACATCGAGGAGACGCAGGGCAGCCGACCGAATTACCCGATCATTGGCGACGCCGACTTCAACGTTTCGACGCTGTACGGGATGCTGCCGGCCAGTACGTCCGGAGACGCCAAGTCGCGCACCGCGGCGGACAACCAGACCGTGCGCAACGTATTCGTCATCGGCCCAGACAAGAAGGTGAAGCTGATCCTCGTCTACCCGATGACCACGGGACGGAACTTTGACGAGGTGCTGCGCGTCATCGATTCGATGCAGCTCACGGCCAAGCACCGCGTGGCCACCCCGGTCAACTGGAAGCAGGGTGACGACGTCATCATTGCCGGTTCGGTCTCCAACGACGAGGCCAAGGAGATCTTCGGCGAATGGAAGGAGCCCAAGCCCTATATCCGCATCGTGCCCCAGCCGAGCTGACCGGGGGCTACCGGGGAAGTGGTGCTCGCTCGGGCCCGAACCGATAGCGCGCCATTCTTACAGTCGGATGAACTCGTGGCATGGGTGAACCAAGGGCTCGCCGAACTCGTGTGAACGACTCTCCGAGCGTCGATCAGCTCGCGGGGCTCACCGAACTCATGTTGAACCCGGCTACGCGCAGCGCGGGCATGGCGGTGCGATTGAAGTACTCGCCAAACTCCCGGCCGACCGTGCGCGTCGTGGTGCTCGCCTCGAGCGAACGTTCGAGCACGTCGAGCGGACTCTCGTTGAAGCGGAAGTTGTTGAGCGCGCCGACGACGTGGCCGTCCTCGATCAGGTACACGCCGTCGCGTGTTAACCCGGTGAGCAACAGGGTCGCGGGGTCGACCTCGCGGATGTACCACAGGCTGGTTACGAGGAGACCGCGCTCGGTGCGCGCGACGAGGTCATCGGTCGTGCCCGCGGAACCGGGCAGCTCCAAGATGAGATTGTCGACTGGCGCGGCGAATTGGGTGCCCTCACGCTGCGCGTCCGCGCGCGGCGTCAAGAGCCGCGACAGGACCCCGCCGTCGATCCAGTTGGTCCGGTCGAGCGGCGCGGCGTTGTCGAAGACCGAGGCGACTTCGCTCGACGCGCTCACTGCCACGAAAGGCTCGCACTCCAAGCCCGGCGCCGCCGGATCCGAGAAGAGCGTGAACCCTAGGTCGCTGACCCGATGTCCGACCTTCGTCGCGCCGCCCGGCGCTGAGAACACGGTACGCCCGTCGCGCGCGTCGCGCGCTGACATCGTCCAGTAGAGGTACGTCATGAGATCGGCGACAGCGAGCGGCGGCAAGATGGTCTCGTAGCGCCCGGCCTCGAGCTCGCGCGTCGTACGTGCCCACTCCAAACGCCGGTGGACCTCGGCAACCCGGGCGTCGACGTCGAGGGAGGCCAGTTGCGGGCCAGCGGCGCTGGTCCACGCTGAACTCCGTCCGCCCTCGGTGCGTCCGTTGAGTTGCAACTCACCGGTGCGCTGGACGAATCGGCGGCGCGGCCCGGCCGAGGTGCCGAGGTAGGTGGTGGTGACCGTATGCACGGCGTACCCGGCCAGCGTCACCTTCATCCGCGCGGCCTCGGGAAAGGCTCGGGCGAGTCCGTCGACGACCGCGACGAGCTCGTCGTGGGATGTCTCGGGCGGTCCCACGGCGAAGTCCGCGTCGGCTCCCCCGCTCAGCAGCGCCGCGGCGTCGGGTGCCGGCGGTGCCGACCTCGCCATTGCCTCTGACGCGGCGACCAGGTCGACGACGTCGACCGATCCCGAGCGCGCGACTGACGCGGCCGCCACCCCCTGGGAACCGTCCACCATGCTCACCACGGTCACCTCGCGTGATCGGATGCGTCCGTTGGACGTCGCTGTATTGACCGCGAAGCGCGCGTTCACACTCGATGCTTCCCGCACGATGACAACGCATCCGTCGGCACGACTCGCGGCGAGCGCGCGCTCGACGACCTCGGGGGCCGGCGTGAGGGTCGGCTCGACGCTCACCGGCCGGACTCCGCTCTCGCGTTGAGGACGTTGACCGATCGAAAGAGTGCCGAGGGTGCACCGTGGCTTACCGCGGCCACCTGGCCCGGCTGAGCCTTGCCGCAGTTGAACGCCCCGCACAGAAGGTAGGTCGGCGGGCCCCCGACCGCCTCCATCGATCCCCAGAATTCCGTCGTCGTTGCCTGGTAGGCGGCGTCGCGGACCTGCCCGGTGATGCGGCCGTCTTCGATCAGCCAGAACCGTTGTCCGGTGAACTGGAAGTTGTATCGCTGCATGTCAATCGACCAGCTGTTGTCGCCCTCGACGAAGAGACCGCGCCGCACCCCGCCTATGAGGTCCTCGGTGCTGGGACCGTCGGGGGTCGGCTGTAGGGACACGTTGGCCATGCGTTGGATAGGGACGTGAAGTGGCGAGTCGGCGAAAGCGCAGCCGTTGGACCGGCTCGCCCCGGCGATCGCCGCGACCGAACGGTCGAGCTGGTATCCAACCAGCACACCATCACGAATGAGGTCGAAGTGCTGAGCTTCGACCCCTTCGTCGTCGATGGCGATCGTGGCGAGGCCGTGCTCAACGGTGCGGTCGCCGGTAACGTGCATCGCCCCTGACCCGTACTGCAGGCTTCCGAGCCGATCGGGTGTTGCAAATGAGGTGCCAGCGTAGGCGGCCTCGTATCCGAGCGCCCGGTCGAGCTCGGTGGCGTGTCCGATCGACTCGTGAATGGTGAGCCAGAGGTTGGTGGGATCGATGACCAGGTCGTATCGGCCTTGCTTGACCGAGGGGCTGGCCAACTTTTGGGTCAATCGCTCGGGCAGCGCTGCGAGCTCGCCCGGCCAGTCCCAGCCGTCGCCCTCGAGGTACTCCCAGCCCCGCCCGACCGGAGGAGCGAGGGTCCGCATGGTCTCGAAGTCACCGTCGTCGCTGACCGCCACCACTTCGAAGACCGGGTGTATGCGAACTCGGCGCTGCCGCGCAACGGTGCCGGACGAGTCCGCGTAGTGCTTGAACTCGCTCACCGCGAGAAGTCGCGCGGTCACGTGCGTCACACCTGTCGCCGCTAGTAGTTTTTGGCTCCAATCCTCAAGAAGGTCGATCTTGCGGGTCATGTCGACGGTTGTCGGGTCGGTGCGGAACGACGAGGAGTACTCAACCTCACCGTGTCCGGGCTCGTCGACCATTTCGAAGCGAGCGTTGTGTGCCGGCGCCACGAGTCGGGCACCCTCGACCGCCTGCCGCGCGACGAGCGCGGCGCTGTCGCGGCCAAGTTCAACCGACGCCGCAAACCCACTCGATCCATCGGCTATCACACGGACGCCGAGTCCGGACTCCACCTGGTCAAGCGTTGTCTCGACGACGCCGTCGCGAAGCACCAGTGTTTGAGTACGAATCTCCTCGACCCGCACGCTGGCTTCGCCTGCTCCGGCGGTGACGGCGGCGCTCAACGCCGCGTCGCTTAGCGACGCGAGGAGTTCGGTCTGGAGTACCAGTGCGCCGTCCACCCACGCGACCCTAGCCACTGGCGCTTATGCTGTCGAACGCCGACGGGGACGTCTCGCTTCTCGAGCGGCCAGAGCATTGGGCCACCTCCCGTTCGCGTTGAGCCAGCAAAGGACAGCGGCGGCTGCGGTGTCAAGAAGGTCCTGAAGGTGTGTCAAGCCTTAGCCGAAGTTGTGTAAAGCATCTGCCGGAGTTGTTTCGACAAGTAACTGCCGAATTTTTACACAGTCTTGGTGGGCCGCCCGGGTCTCGATCCCGGCACCTTGGGAATTGGGCCAGACCATCCAAGCGCATCCATCGTTGTTCAGATCACCTGGTCAGAGGGCGCAACGCTTCCACCGACGTCCGCTGAAATCCACTCGAATCTGAGTCTCTGGCTACACCATTGGCTACATAGTCTCGGAAATGAATTTTCTGGGCCCGTCTATATTCGCGGTTCGGACGGCGTCGTGGCTGAGGTCAAGGTCGGTTGGACTTCAGGTGGCGAGAGATAGCGGCACTCGTCATTCCACCTTGCGAGTGAGCACGGCGCCGACGGCTTGGGGACTCGAAAAAATTGGGTAACCGAGATTGTTATGTTCAGTCTAGTTCTATAGACTGATAGAGTGAAGACTCGAGAGTTGAGAGCGCTGCTAAAGACAAAGGGTTGCGAAGACGTTCGTCAGAGCGGCTCGCATCTCGTAGTTCGCTGCGGTGATTGTCGGACTGTAATTCCAATTCATTCTGGCGATATTCCGAAAGGAACACTCGGAGCAATACATCGAAACTTGGAGCCGTGTTTAGGAGAGGGATGGTGGAGGTCATGACGATGAGCAAGAGCAATGTTGAGGTAGGCGGAGCTGCGAATCGTTCTCGTGATGGTAAGTATCACGCTCGCTACGAAATAGATCCTGATGGAGTATGGCTAGCGAGTGTCGAAGAGATACCGCAAGTACATACGAATGGTTCAACGCTCGGTAAAGCCCGGGAGTACCTGATCGATGCGCTCGCTCTCTGGCTCGATGTGAGCATCGAAAATCTGCGCCCTGAGATCGTGCATGGTCCTGCGCTTCTTCCAACTCAAGTGCAACTTGTGGTCGATGAAGCTCGCTCCGCAAGGGTTATTGCTGAAACTACGGCGAAATTTTCTAACGAGCTTCTAACTCAAGCTGCTTTCGCCTTGGTGAACGAGGCACATCTTTCCAGGCGTGACGCTGGTGACTTACTTGATCTATCTCATCAGCGAGTGCAACAACTGGTTGCAGGTCAGGCAAGCCTGACGACGAGTTTCGGCACGACTCCATCTTCTGCTCGCGAAATTGCTGAGCGGCTAAAGGAATTTTTACCTGGAGGATCGAAGGAAGATCTCGGTGTGCTTATCGGCAGCGTGGCAGTTGGCCTTGCACTGCTTTGGGCCGCCAGCTCGGACTAGTCGACCAAAAAGTTGTGGTGTACTGGCACGGCCCGAGAAGGTCCAAGGGCCACTGCCGGCACGCGACAGCGCGTCGCCGGGGACCATGATCCGCGCAGGCATGGAGTTTCCCAGAGGCAATGGCGACGCTGGTGTGAGGGTTCACTTCGGAGGCCCGACGCAATAGGGCTGCAACCTTACGTTGGAGGCTGAACCCAACTTGAAGTTATAGGACTGGCGTCGTGAGTCGAATCGTCAGAGAGTACTGCCGATCTGAACGGTCATCCGGGCGACATTGCAGGACAACCAACCGAACCGGCGCTGATACTAAGAAGTTTCACTTTTGTCGCCGGCGCTTGATTTGGTTCTGTTGACAGATAGCCACGAATGGTTCCGGTCTTGGTGACCACTGCGTACACACCCAATTGCGCGCTACTGGTCGAGATTGCGGATCCGTAGAGCGTTTCGGCTCGCGCGAGCGTGTAGCCGACGCGAAGTCCTTGAGGTGTTACGCCATTGAACTGCGGTTCGGACTTGCCAGTCGCGTAGTTGCCAGTTTGGTACCCATCGAACCTGCCGTGATAGAAGAAGGCTGCGAAGTTCGGCCAATAAATCGCAGCGGAGATGATGCAGGCTCCTTCGTTGACTTTGCGCACGCCGCCATCGGACTTACCGATCAGCTTCTCGAGAGAGGTCGCCGCGAGGGTCTGAGACTCCCCGAAGCGAATTGATCCGACGGCGTCACCGCTCAGGATGATCGTATTCTTCTGCGAAATGGCACCTGAGGCAACTCCAACTTCAGCGACGGTGACGGCCAACAGTGCCAAGAGACTCACAGCAAGGACAGGCAGGCGACGCACAAGAGAATCATGCCACCAGTTGCCCTCAAACCGAATGTAACGGGCCCGACGCATGCGGTCACCATTCAACCAATGACGATTGATCATCAATGCTGATGTTTCATCCTGCAGCGCCATAAATCGACTTGCCAGAGGTGGCGTTAACCGCCCAGTACGAAAATCCGAACGCACAGTGAGGTCGAGGGTAGTTAGTACCCGGTGCAGGCGGCGGCAAGAATGCGCCGTGACGAGCGATGACGAGCCAGACGATTTGAGGTTCGAAGGCAGGATTGGTTCCTGGCGGGTTGTCTTGGTGCATACGCGTCAGGAAGATCCTGTAGGTCGCCGTGGACTGCAAGTGATCGTGAAAGTCCCGCCACGCCTTCAGAGGAGTAACGACTGGTTTGTAGCTCAACGGGACTGGCGCGAAGGTCGCACCAGCGAGCGAAAACCGCCTCCCAAGTCGTACAGGGTTCGGTGTTCGAATTGCTGCGTTCGATCGATCTAAGTCGATCTGGCAGACCGAATCTCCAGTTGTTCGAGGTTGGAGATTTAACGTTGACCGGTTCTGACTCGCGTTCGCGACCGAAGCCATAGAACCGTTGTTCAGTACTGCCAATGATGTAAGTACCAAGGCCAAGGCAGCACCGAATTCACGTAATCGATTCTGCCGCGGCTTTGGGTTCATACGCTAATTCTGGTCCTTCGCGATCGTTAATCCACTCCGCCCTCTTGTTGGACGTATAGCAAGGTTCATCCCCATTTGTTTTCTGTCTCCTTTTAATGGCAAATCCATGTGCCCGAGGACGACGTGCGCGAAGCGCCAAGTCGTCCGATCGGGCACCCTGAGTGATTCTCACAATCGTTGAAAAATAAGGGCTGCCAGAAATATTTGGAAATCTTCTCCAAAGATTTGTTCGAAAAGGCCGTTTTCGAGTGGCTCCTTATATAGAGGGCGAAGACATCGCTCTTCTGTAAGGAGCAACATGAGGCGAAGCGCTGACAAGAGCGAGCCGGATTCGAACAAGACTTTTTGTGAACGGATTCTGGACGACTGTGGGCAAGCGGAATCATTAGGCATCGTCGATATGGCCCGACCGTTGTTTAGGAAAGACCTTCAGCTGTTCACCGTCGTTGAGGTTGCTGAGTTTCTCGGAATTGGTCGCTCAAAGGTCTACGAACTGTTGTACTCAGGTGAGTTGAAGTCGGTGAAGATCGGCGGATCGCGTCGGATTCGTTACAGCGACCTGGGAGAGTACGTGCGGTACCTCGATGATGCGTCGTAGTGCACTCGAGTTGTGTTCGTTGCGTCGGTCATTGTAAAAGGGGGATCGCGTGAGTAGTCGAAGAGGGAAGGGCGAAGGCTCCATCTATCAACGTGACGACGGCGTCTGGATTGGAGCCATTGATCTCGGATGGAACGGCGGCAAGAGGTCGAGAAAAGTTGTCAGTGCGTCAACTCGTGGGGAAGTCGTCAAGCGCCTTCGAGATCTTCAGCCGACGATCGCCCAAGGATTGGTCCCGGCACCGGACCGGCTCACTGTCGCTCAATACTTGAATACCTGGGTGACGGAACGAATTCCGGGCACAATCACCACGAGGACCGAAGAGCTCTACGCACGAGCGGTAAGGGATTACATCAATCCATCAGTTGGCAAGATTCGACTGAACAAACTCGCTCCATCTGATGTCAGTCGGATGCTCCAGGATCTGGAAGCGAGGGGTTACTCGCCGGCAACAAAAAGGATGGCCAGAGCGACGCTGCGGCGAGCGTTACGCATGGCGGAGCAAGACGGAATATTGACCCGCAACGTGGCTTCGATCGCCGAGGGACCGAAACTCGATCACGGTGAAGGGCGGAGTCTGACTCCTGAACAGGCGAAGATCTTCCTGCGCGCTGTGGAGGGACATCGCCACGAGGGGGCTTACGTGATTGCACTATCCCTTGGCCTTCGACGCGGCGAGATACTGGGACTCAGTTGGAATGACATCGAGGCAACTGAAGGCACCGTCGTGCTTCATGTTCGCCGTCAGCTCATTCGCGACAAATCGGGCGTGCAGTTGGTGGACCTCAAAACAGTGGGCAGTAGGCGGGTGCTCCATCTATCTCGGCCAGTCGTTGAAATGCTCGAGCGCCACCGTATGCGCCAGGAGGCAGAGGAACTCGTCGTCGGAAAGCGGTGGGGCAACGAGCATGAGCTGATCTTCACGTCCAATATTGGGACTGCTCTCGACCCGGAGGCGTTCGGTCGCACGGTTCCCAAGATCTGCAAGGAAGCAGGTCTTGGCCATTGGTCGATCCACGAACTGCGCCATTCGTGCGCCTCCTTACTCATCGCCATGGAGGTGCCCTTGGAGGTTGTCGCCGAACAGCTCGGCCACGCCTCAATTCGTGTCACGAAGGACGTCTACGGGCACCTCATGCCGCGCTCTCGCGCCAGGGCCGCCGAAGCGATGCGAACGATTTTGTATGACGAGTCAGCGGCCGATTTTCGAGAAACGTCCAACGCATTGGCTACATCATTGGCTACATTGGAGCCAGAAAGGTTAAATTTCAACCCCCTGACCAGGACTGTAGTGGGCCGCCCGGGTCTCGATCCCGGCACCTTGGGATTAAAAGTCCCCTGCTCTTCCCGATGAGCTAGCGGCCCTCAAACGAATCGTCACGCTCGACTTTCGGCTCACGCGAGCCTACTAACTCTGCTTGGCCGAGGTGTTGGTACGAGAAATCGAAGTGTTGCCAACCACCTTGAGGGTGAACCGTGGTGATGTCAGCATTCGGATCACAGTTCAGTGAGGAAGTAGACGGCGTGGGTCACATTCTTCGTGTTGCCTCCTATCATTTTCGAACGACATTTCGTCGCCGATGGGGCGGCTACGTCAGCCTCACGCTCCTGATCGCTTTGGTAGGCGGACTCTCGATGGCGTCGCTCGCCGGAGCCCGGCGGACCGACTCCTCATTTCTTACGTATGTGAGGAGCACCAATCCCTCGTCGACATTGATCGCGACTGCATTCGATGACCCCGCATTGGGACTCAACAGCGGATTCGATCCAAAGGTGAACAAAGAAATCGCTCACCTCCCACAGGTTGAGAAGGTAGCGGTGTCCGTCGGATACGACGGCAACATCAATTTGGGGGCCGTCAAAGGAGTGCATTCGCACCTGACCGCCGGAGAGACGCCGCCCTCGGTCATCGGCGGACCGGAGTACTCCACGCTTGACAGGATGACCTTGATCAAGGGTCGTCTTTTCGATCCGCGCCACCCCGACGAGGCGGTCGTGAACGTGCAGGCCGCTCGAGAATTGGGCATTCACGTGGGGTCGGTGATAAGCGTCCCCTTCTATACCGACAAGGAGGCGACGAACTCGAGCTACAACGGTCCACCGTTCCTGTTTCCCAAGATCACCATCGTGGGAGAGGTCGTCATCAACAGCACGGTGGTTCAAGACGAAATCGACGATCTCGGTTCGGGCCTCGTGTTGCTGTCACCGAAACTCAACAGTGAGTTAGAGACTTGTTGCGCGTACTACTCGGGCACGGCTATCAAGATACGCGGGGGCCCGTCCGCGGCGACTCGGGTGAGGACCGAGGTCGCCAATATCGATCCGGTCTCGAAGTTCGGGTTCGGTGGGGGCAATAGTGTCGCGCAGGTCATTGCCAAAGCCCAACAGGAGATAAAGCCCGAAGCGATCGCCCTCGGGGTGTTCGGACTGATCGCCGGTATCGCCGTGCTCTTGATCGCTGGTCTGACCATCGGCCGAATGCTGCGCACCGGAGCGGAAGAGACCCGCACGCTCCAGGCCCTCGGCGCGAATAGATGGATGGCGATGTGCACCGAACTGATCGGTGTGATCCTTGGCGCGGCCCTCGGTGCCCTGCTCGCCGTCGCGTTGGCCATCGCGTTGTCACCCCTCGCGCCCCTCGGTCCGGTGCGATTCGTCTATCCGTACTCGGGTGTCTCTTACGACTGGACAGTGCTCGGTTTAGGCGTCCTCTCGCTGTTCGTGGTGATCGCGGTCATCGCCGTCGTCCTCGCGGGTCGCGAGTTGCGCCGCTCCCGACTGGGTCGTCAGGCCGAGGGACGCGAATCCGATTCTTCGGTGACGCGCTGGGCCGTAACCGCCGGTATCCCGCTCTCGATCACCACGGGACTGCGATTCGCTTTGAAGTCCGGCCGCGGACCGAGCGCCGCCCCCGTTCGCTCCGCGATTCTCGGTGCGGTCTTGGCCGTGGCGGTGCTCGTCACCACCGTGACCTTTGGCGCCAGCCTCAACAACCTCGTCTCGCACCCATCCCTCTACGGATGGAACTGGAACTACGCCCTCCTCTCGGGCTTCGCCGGGCAGGAGGACATGCCCGCGCCGCAGGTGGCCACGATGTTTGATCACGACCAATACGTCGAGGCTTGGTCGGGCGCTAACTTCGCCGTCGGTTCATTGGACGGTCACGCGGTGCCGATGATGACCGAGGCACCGCGGTCTCCGGTCGGCCCCCCGATACTTTCCGGGCACGGACTTACGGCGGCGAATCAGATAGTCGTGGGGGACGCGACATTGGCGGTGCTTCACAAGCGAGTCGGTGACACGGTCACCTTCTTCAACGGCAAGACGAAGGCCACGACGTTGACGATCGTGGGCACGGCGACGATGACTCCCATCACCAAGGGTCTCGAGATGGGTACCGGCGCGCTCGTCGCGACGAGCGATATCCCGGCCACGCTCTTGAACGAACAACGCAGTCCCATTCCCGGCCCTCAAGCCGTGCTGATTCGATTGCGGCCCGGGACGAATACGGCGTCGGCCCTTCGCAGCATCAAAGAGATCATTTACAAGTTGAACCGCGTGCGCAACGACGGAGGAGCAGCGGGCGGCCTGGTCGCGCACTTGCGGCCGGCCGAGATCGTGAACTACCGCGCGATGGGCACGACCCCGGCCATCCTTGGTGGCGGACTCGCCGTGGGTGCTGTGGTCGCCCTAGCGCTCACTTTGGTCGCCTCGGTTCGACGCCGGCGCCGTGAACTCGCGCTCCTCAAGACGCTCGGCTTCGTCCGACGCCAACTGGCGTCAGCCGTGGCGTGGCAAGCGAGTATCGCCGTGGCGATCGGTGTGGTCATCGGCGTACCGATCGGCATCGTGCTGGGTCGCACCCTGTGGAATCTTTTCGCGCACGAGATCGACGCGGTGCCGGTGGCGAGCGTGCCGACCCTGGTGATCGCCTTGATCGTGGTGGGCGCCTTCGCCCTCGCGAACGCCGTGGCGGCGATCCCGGGACAGATGGCAGCTAGGACCTCAACCGCGCTGGTGCTACGAGAGGAGTGAAACCGACGCCGACCGTCGGCCCGGTAAGTTGTCGTCGTGTCCGACTTCGCCAACGAGAGCGTCCGCGCCATTGAATCGACCTTGAACGACGTCGATCGAGCGCTCGAACGGTTGCGCAGCGGTACCTACCGGACCTGCCAGGTCTGTCAGGCACCGATCGATGAGGGCGACCTCGTGGCGAATCCGTTGCTGGCCAACTGTTCGGCCCACCCCGAACTCGCCTGAAGTCAACCGCGTTTACCGCGACGGCTCGGATCCCGGACTAACCGGTCGCCGTGTTACTTCTTCGTAGCCCAGAAGAGCTCGGCGATGGCGTCGATCTCACTGAGGAGTCGGTCGGCGACGTTCACGTCATTGGTCTTCTTCGCCTCGCCGGCGCTCTTGGTGGCCATCCAGAAGAGGTCGTGCAGGTTCGGGTAGGCCTTCAGGTGGTCGACCTTGAAGTAATCGGTCCAGAGCACCCAGAGGTGGTGCTTCACCAGTTCGGCCCGCTCCTCTTTGATGAACGTCGCGCGGACCTTGAAGTCCTCGTCGCTCGACGCGTTGTACTTCTCCATGCAGGCCTTCACCGACTGTGCTTCGAGCTTGGCTTGCGCCGGGTCGTACACGCCACACGGGAGGTCGCAGTGCGCGGACGCGACGAGCGGGATGGTCGAGGCGTCCAGTAGTGCATTAATACGTGTCAGAAGCGTCATGGCTTCGCCTTTCGATGGTCGTTCGTTGTGGTGTCGGCACAAACCCTATTTCTTTTCCGAAGGCTAGCGACGTCCCTCGTCTATCGTTCACTGAAATGGACCGGCTCTTAGAGTTCTTCCTTCGGCGCGTGACCGTCGAGGGCTCGTCGATGGCGCCGACCTATCTGCCGGGCGAACGCCTCACGGCGCTGCGACGCTGGCGGCCCGTGCGCACCGGTGACGTGGTGGTCGTGCGGGACCCGCGCGACGCGACGCGGTGGCTCTTGAAACGCTGCGTCGGGCGAGTCGGACGCCGCCTCGATCTGCGCGGCGACAACGCCGCAGCCTCCACCGATTCCCGGGATTTCGGCCTCGTCGACGCCCGTGACGTGGCCTACATCGTGCTCTCGCCTTCGTCCTCCTAGGCAATTCCCCCCTTTGAATCAGGGTTTACGCCGGTAGGATGCCCCCGTGGCTCGACTCGCGGTCCTTTCGTATCACACCTCGCCCCTGGCCCAGCCGGGAACGGGCGACGGTGGGGGAATGAACGTCTACGTGCGCGAGCTCTCGAGCGCCCTGGCCCGGCTGGGACACGATGTCGACGTCTACACCCGACGCGACAACGCGCAGGTACGCGACACGGTGAACGTCGAGCCGGGATTCCGCGTCCACTACGTGACGGCCGGTCCGGCCGCGCCGCTCGACCGCGAGGGACTCACCGACTACGTCGCGGAGTTCACGGACTCGGTGGCGACGCTCTTTCGCTGTCACGGGACCCCCTACGCCATCCACGCGAACTACTGGTTGAGCGGCCTGGCCGGTCACCGACTGAAGCACGAGCTCAGCATTCCGTTGATCATGACCTTCCACACGCTCGAGCGCGTGAAGGCCGAGCACTACGAGGGCGAGTCCGAGGACCGCGCGTTCCAGGAGGCGGCCATCTTCGCGTGCGCCGACGCCGTACTCGCGAGCTGTGAGGTGGAGGCCGAGCAGTTCGTGCAGTTCTACAACGCCGAACCGTCGCGCGTGCACATCGTGCCCCTCGGCGTGGAACACGCCTTCTTCGCGCCGGGCTACCGTCCCCAGGCCCGGCGGGCCCTCGGGATCACGGGCGAGGACGCGATGCTGCTCTTCGTCGGTCGCCTCCAGGCGTTGAAAGGTGTCGATCTGGCCCTTGAGACCTTGATCGAACTGCGCGCGCGCGGCCGCAAGGCGATGCTCGCAATCGTCGGCGGACCGTCCGGGCCCGACGGACGTGACACGCTCGCGCAACTGCACCGTCGCGTGGAAGAGGCGGGCGTTATCGAACACGTGAGCTTCGTCGCTCCCCAGTCGCACCAACTTCTCTCGACGTGGATGCGCGCGTCGGACGTCATGCTGGTGCCGTCGCGCACCGAGAGCTTCGGACTGGTGGCGCTGGAGTCCTCGGCCTGCGGCACGCCGGTCGTGGCCAGTGACGTCGGAGGGCTGATGACGCTGATCGAGCCCGAGGTGACCGGTTTCTTACTGGGCGAACGCGACCCCGAGATCTGGGCCGACGCCGTCGAGGTCGCGCTCGATCCCCAGAACGCCACGACGATGTCCAACGCCGCGGTGCTCCTGGCTCGGCGCTACACCTGGCGTTCGGCCGCCCGGTCCCTGGCCGACCTGACTGAGGAGTTGGCGCTCTCGGGGCTCGTTCGCTGCTGACGTGACGCGCGCTCCCCTCGGTGACGCGGACTCGGCCCAGCACCTCGACGAGACCGTTCAGTCGTGGGCGCGACAGTGGCACGCCAGCGCCCTGTTGGGGATCGAACATCAGGCACTCCCCGACGACCGGGGTCACTTTCACTGGCTGATTCGTCTGCAGGGCGAGGAGAAGGACGTCATCACGCTCTGGCTCTCGTTGCGACAGCGAACGGTCCACGTGGAGACCGAGGTGACGCCGGCGCCGGAGGAGAATCGCGAGACGTTGTATCGCTACCTGCTGGTGAAGAACGCGGACCTGCGCGAACTGCACCTGGCCATCGGACCGGAGGACGGCATCTATCTCATGGCGCAGATTCCGATGGGTGAGCTCACCCGGGAGCGACTCGACGAGGTCGTCGGCGCGACGCTCACCTACGTGGAGGAGATCTATCCGACGGCCATGACGATGGGCCTCCCGTCGCTCTACCGCCGTCGAAAGAAGTCCACGTAACGACGAGGTAGCGTGAATTCGTGGCGTACAAACTGATCATTATTGGTGGTGGACGGATGGGTTCGGCGCTCGCCGAGGGACTGGTGGACGCGAACTGGTCGGCGCCCAGTGAGATGGCGATCGTCGAGACCTCCTCGGAGCAGCGCGCGGTATTGAACGAACGACTCCCCGGGGTCGCGGTACTAGCGTCGCTCGAGATCGAACACGTGGACGACGCCACCGGCGTGGTGATCTGCGTCAAGCCCGAACACGCCGAGGCCGTCGCGCGCCTAGCCGGCGCCATGGGCGCCACGCGGCTGCTGTCCGTGGTCGCCGGTCTGTCGACGCAGCGCATCGAGGCGACGCTGCCCGTCGAGATCGCGGTGATCCGATCGATGCCCAACACTCCGGTGCTGGTGCGAAAGGGCGTGAGCGCGATCGCCGGGGGCGCCCACGTTACCAAGGAGGACCTCGACTGGGCCGAGTCGATCCTCGGAGCCGTCGGCACGGTCGTTCGGGTCACCGAGCGCAACATCGACGCGGTCACCGGACTCTCCGGTCCGATGCCGGCCTATCTGTACTTGGTCGTCGAGGCGTTGATCGAGGCCGGGGTGCACCAGGGACTCTCGCGCGACGTCGCGCGTCAGCTCGTCGTCGGCACCTTCGAAGGTGCGGCTGCGCTGCTGGTATCGACCGGGGAGTCGCCGGAAGAACTTCGTCATCAAGTGACCTCCCCGGGGGGCACGACGGCGGCCGGGCTGCGCACGCTGGAGAGTCGCGCCGTTCGTTCGGCGTTCATCGACGCCGTGGCCGCCGCCGCGGAACGCAGTCGACAAATGGGTCGCTAACGGTCCAAGTAACGTAACGACATGGCGACCCCGCGTCTTCGACCGAGGAAACTCTCCGAACCGACCATCGCGCGCCTCCCGGTCTACCAACGAATCGCCGAGAGTTGGACGGTGCGCGGGCTCAATCGCATCGACTCCCAACAGATCGGTGAACTGGCCGGCGTCACCGCGACGACGGTCCGGCGCGACCTCGCCGGACTCGGCTCTTTCGGCACGCGCGGCGCCGGTTACGACGTCAAAGTGTTGAACGACCGCATCGCCGAAGCGCTCGGGCACGACCGGCAGTACGACGTGGTCGTGGTCGGCATCGGCAACCTCGGTCGCGCACTGGTCAACTCGACGAATTTTTTGATTCGCGGCGCCCAGCTGGCCGCGCTCTACGACAACGACCCCGACGTGGTCGGCACGACGATCGCCGGCCACGTGGTGAAGTCACTCGACGATCCCATCGTGCCGGCCACGGTGGCCGTCATCTGCGTGCCGCCCGAGGCGGCCCAGGCGGTGGCCGACCGATTGGTGAGCGCCGGAATCCACGCGCTGCTGAATTTTGCGCCGCAGGTCCTCAACGTGCCGATCGGCACCGCCGTGCACTACGTCGACTTCTCGATCGAGTTGCAGATTCTCATGTACCACCTCAACAACGGCACGGGGCCGCTGGGCGGAGGACTACTGCACTCGCTCGGCATTTCGACGCCTTCGCCGATGCGCGGCGCGGTGTGAGGATCGAGGTCGCGTGGCACTGATCTCCGTCGGCATCGACCACGAGCACGCCTCCCTCGATCTCCTCGAACGCGCGAGCGTTCCCGAACACGAGTTGGAGCAAGGTTCTTCGGACCTTGATGATCCAGCGCAACATTCACGAGGCGGTCTTCGTGTCGACGTGTCTGCGCACCGAGGTCGTGGCGGTGATCGATCGGTTCCACGGCGCGATCGAAGAGATCACCCACACGCTCGCCGAAGCGACCGGGACTGACGCCGAGCGGCCTTCGCCGATCATCTCACGGTGAACTTCGACCGCGACGTGGCCACCCATCTCTTCAGTGTCGCGTCCGGTCTCAAGTCGGTCGTGCCCGGTGAGTTCGAAGTGCTGGGCCAGCTGCGACGCGCGCTCGATTTGGCGATCGAGGAGCAGACCGCCGGAGCGGAGATCACCGAACTCTTCCAACGCGCGATCGCGTCGGGCCGGCGAGTGCGCAACGAGACACCCATCGCGCGAGGGAGCACGAGTTTCGCGCAGGCGTCGGTCGTGATGGCGACCGACGACCTGGGCGTGAACCTCGCGGAATCGGACGTCGTCATCATCGGGGCCGGTCAGTTGGCCGGCGGCATCGCGCGAGCGTTGCTGGAGCGTCCGGCGAAGCTTCGTCGGATGACGATTTGCAATCGAACCGTCGCAAGAGCGGAGCGGCTCCGCGACGAACTCGCGGACCCGCGGGTGGTCGTGGGCACGCTCGGGGACGTTTCGTCCCTCATCTCGACGGCGCGCCTCGTGGTGGCCGCCGTCGAGGTCGCCGCGCCGGTCGATCACGCGAGTCGACCTCGAGCGTTGCCGTCAGGACGTGCTCTTCGTCGACCTCGGTCTCCCGCGCGCGATCGCCAGTGACGTCGCCGGACTGGCCAACGTTCGACGCATCGACATCGACGACCTTCGCGAGCGGGTGGGCCAGGCCCTGGGCGATCGTCGAGACGCCGTCGAGGACGCGCAACGGATCGTCGCCGAGGACGTTGACAAGTACCTGAGCGACCAGCGGGCTCGCGGCGCCGCGGCGATCGTGAGCGATCTGCGTGAACTACTTCGACGAGGTGGTGGCCGGTGAGATGGCCCGACGCGAAAGCGACCTGGAGGGCCTGACCCCGGAGCAGCGCGACAAAGTGGCCTCGATTTTGCGCTCGGTCGTCGCGAAGATTGCGCATCGCCCGACGGTGGTACTGAAAGAGGCGGCCGGAACCGATCAAGGGACGCGACTGAGCGAGGCCACGCGCACGCTCTTCGATCTATGAGCGAACTGCGACTGGCGACCCGTCGATCGCCGCTGGCCCTCGTCCAGGCGTCGTTCGTGCAGTGGCGCCTGCGCGAGCTGGGCGTGGAGTCGGTGATGGTGCCGCTCGAGACCCGAGGCGATCAAGAGCGCGGACGTGTCCCTCGATGAACTCGGCGCCCAGGGCGTCTTCGCCGTCGAGGTGCAGCGGGCGGTCTTGAACGGCGACGCCGACGTGGCGATTCACAGCGCCAAGGACCTACCGAGCACGACCCCCGACGGCCTGATCCTGACGTGCGTGCCGCAACGACTGGACGCCGCTGACGTCCTGATCGGACGATCACTGGCCGGTCTGGGACCGGGTGCCACGGTCGCCACCGGTTCGCCGCGCCGTCGGGCGCTCCTCCTCGAGCGACGACCGGACCTTCGGGTCGTCGGTCTTCGCGGCAATATGGAGACGCGCTTCGCCGCCGCCGATGGCCCGCGACGTCGACGCGGTGGTGGTGGCCGCGGCGGCGGTGGAACGTCTGGGGGCGAACGAGCTGGTCGCCGAACGACTCGATACCGAGTGGTTCGTACCGCAGGTCGGTCAGGGAGCACTGGCGCTCGAAGTGTGCGACGACGACGACATCACGGCGACAGCTCCTGGCGCCGCTCAACCAGCGAGACGCCTTGACGGCGCTGCTGGCGGAACGAGCCTTTCTCCGCGAACTCGGTGCCGGGTGCTCAGTGGCCTGCGGCGCCTACGCCACGGTGGTCGGGCGACACGATAACCCTAAGTGGGGTCATGTTGAGCGTCGACGGCGCGCGCAGTGCGCGCTCGGTCCGTCGGGGCGACGACCCGGACGAGCTCGGTCGTGCGTTGGCGATCGAACTTCGCGATGAGAAGGGTGGCGGCGCGTTCGCCGGTTGGCACGTTCATCGTGAACGTCGTGGTGACCCGAGAGGTGGGCAAGAACGAGTCGCTGACGTCGTGGCTCCCGCCGGAGTCGACGGTGGTCGAGGTTCCGCTGACGACGACGAGGTACTTCGATCTCGATGCAGTGCGCGCGGCCCTCGACGTCGTCGCCGTCGAACGGAAGGTTCCGCTCGTTGGTCGTGACGAGTGAGCGAAGCGCCGATTACGTCGCGACGGCCCTACGCGCGTCGGCGCCCGACGTCGAGGTCTTCAGCGTCGGACCGACGACCACGACTGCTTTGACGACTCGAAACCTGGACGTTCATGCCCAGGGCGAGGGCCCGTCCGTCTCGCTCGCGCCGCGCATCACCCGAGGTCCGGTGCTGCTCCTCGGCGCGAGCCTCGATGCGCGAAGAGCTGGGCGCTGCACTGCGCGCGAAGGGACTCGAGGTTGAGCTGATCGTCGTGCTACGAGACCGTCGGTCGTGAAACTGGACCCGGCCGAGATCGAGTCGCTCCGCGACGCCGACGTCGTGTTCATCGGTGCGCCCTCGGCCTGGGCGGTCGCGCGCGAGTTCGTGCGTACCGCCGCGTGGGTCGTCGTTCCCGGCGCCTCGACCGGCGCCGTCGTGCGCGACGATCATCCGCGAGTACTCGAAGGATGGGGACCGGACCTGCGAACTCGGCTGGCGGAGCTCTCCTAGCCCGAAGCGTCGACATCGACGCTGTCCTAGGCTGTGGGCGTGTTTCCTACCGAACGACCACGCCGGCTTCGACGCACCCCGGCCCTGCGTCGCCTGGTCGCCGAGACCGCGCTGGCCCCGGACGACTTCGTCGCGCCGCTCTTCGTCGCCGAAGGACTGCAGCGAAGCGCGCGAGATCTCCTCGCTGCCCGGTCAGTTCCAGCACACGATCGACTCACTGCGCAAAGAGGTCAAGGAGTTGGTCGCGGGTCGGGGTCGGCGGGGTCATCCTCTTCGGCGTGCCGTCGACGAAGGACGAGTTCGGCAGCGGCGCCTGGGATCCGCGGGGTATCGCGCAGGTGGCGCTGCGGGCGCTGCGCGACGACTTCGGTGACGAACTGGTCTTGATGGCCGATCTCTGTCTCGACGAGTACACCGAGCCACGGCCACTGCGGGGTGCTGCGAGCCGACGGCACGGTCGACAACGACGCGACCCTCGAACTCTACGGACGCGTCGCGGTGGCCCAGGCCGACGCCGGTGCGTCGGTCGTCGCGCCGAGCGGCATGATGGACGGCCAGGTCGGAGCCATCCGCGGCGCCCTCGACGACGCCGGCTTCGACGAGACGATCATCTTGGCCTACGCCGCGAAGTACGCCAGTGGCCTCTACGGACCGTTCCGCGACGCGGTCGGCGTCGAGATCATCGACGGGTGGCGATCGCCAGGGCTACCAACAGGACTACCGCAACCGGCGCGAGGCCCTGCGCGAGGCCCGCGCCGACGTCGAGCAGGGCGCGGACATCGTCATGGTGAAGCCGGCCATGTCCTATCTCGACGTGTTGAGCGACCTTCGTCGCGAACTCGACGTGCCGCTGTGCGCCTATCACGTCAGTGGTGAGTACGCCATGGTGAAGGCCGCCGCGGCGCACGGATGGATCGACGGTCCCGCCGTCGCCCTCGAGCAGCTGACGGCCGTGCGGCGCGCCGGCGCGGACTTCGTCTTGACGTACTTCGCTCGCGAGATCGCCACGGAGCTCGCGCGTTGACCTCTTTGAACGAGGCGTGGTTCGCCCGGGCCCAAACGGTCCTCCCGGGCGGCGTCGACTCGCCGGTGCGATCGTTTCGCTCGGTCGGCGGCACTCCCTACACCGTCGCGCGCGGCGCGGGCGCCTACGTCGAAGACGTGGAGGGTACGCGCTATCTCGACTTCGTCCAGTCCTACGGCGCGTCGCTGCTCGGCCACGCGCACCCCGCGGTCGTGAGCGCGCTGCGCGAGGCGGTCGGCGAGGGGACGACCTTCGGCGCCCCGACGCCCGGCGAGGTCGCTGCTCGCCGAGAGCATGACCAGCCGCGTGGCCGGACTCGAACAGGTGCGACTGGTCTCGTCGGGCACCGAAGCGCTGATGAGCGCCGTACGCCTCGCCCGGGGCGTCACCGGACGCGACAAGATCGTGAAGTTCGACGGCTGCTACCACGGACACTCCGACGCTTTGTTGGTGGCGGGCGGGAGCGGGGTCGCCCAGATGGGGCTCCCGGGTTCGGCCGGCGTCACCGCCGGCGCCGTCGAGCGACACCATCGTCGCCCCCTACAACGAGGTGCCGACGCTCGACGAAACCGTCGCGGCGGTGCTCGTCGAGCCGGTGGCCGCGAACATGAATCTCGTCGCCCCGAGCGATGCCGTTCCTACGAGGGCTGCGAGCCGAATGCACTCGCGTCGGGCGCACTGCTGATCTTCGACGAGGTGATCACCGGGTTTCGCCTCGCCTTCGCCGGCGCCGAGGAGTACTTCGACGTGACGCCCGACCTCTGGTGCTTCGGCAAGGTCATCGGCGGCGGACTGCCCGTCGGCGCCTTCGGGGGATCGCGCGAGTTCATGTCGTCACTCGCGCCGCTCGGTCCGGTCTATCAAGCCGGCACGTTGTCGGGCAATCCGCTCGCGACCGCCGCGGGCACGACCGTCTTGAATCTCGTGACGCCCCAGGACTACGAGGACCTCTCGCAACGGGTGGGCGCGTTCGCCGCGAACCTGGAAGCGGCGATCGCCTCGAGCGGGCTCGTGGCACGCTGTCCCACGCAGGGTCCGCTGATGGGGCTCTATCTCTCGCGCGATCCCTTCGAGGCGCCCGACCAACTTCGACGAGGCGAAGGTGCTGTGTGACAACGGACTCTACCGAGCGTTCTTCCACGCGATGCTCGATCGCGGCGTCGCGCTGGCGCCCGGCGCCTACGAGATCCTCTTCGTCTCGCTCGCGCACAGCGACGACGATCTCGCCGACGACGGTCGAGAAGGCGGCCGAGGCCGCGGAGGTCGCGGCGCGATCATGAGTACGCCACTGCGCAGCGAGGGGTGGTCGGTTCGGCCGAGCTTCGTGCCCAACGGCGCGGTCGACGCCGGTCACGCTCCTCGTCGACGACGAACGCCCTCACGCAGTTGGCCGGCGATCCGGCGGTGGCGTGGCAGACGCCGTGGAGCGAACTGTCCAACATTCAGATCGTGCGTCTTCGCACGCAGCATGGCGCTCTTCGCCACGGCCGGCGGCGTTCGCTACTGCTGGCGCAACCCCAGCCGGGCCGACTTCGAGGCGCTGCGCGCGATCGTCGTCGAGCACGGTGGCGCGGTGGCGCGCCAGCGCCGCCGCGCCGGCGTCTACAGCGTCGCGGTCGTCGTCTTGGTCGCCGCGCTCGCCGGCGGCATCGGATCGTGGCTCTATCGCAACTCGTCGGGCTCGAACGAAATCGCCGACGCGCGCGCACGTCAACCTCACCTTGCGGGACCTTCCGACGGGTTGGTTCCCGGCGGCGGCGCCCGATACCTCGGCGCTCGTCCTATCTCTTCCCGCCCGCGGGCAAGGTCGAACAGCCGTCGACGACGCCGACGACGCAAACCGAAGAAGCGAGCTCGGTCTTCGACCACGGTCTCGACGGACTTGCCAAGTGTCTCGGCGTCTCGCCGCAGCGCGACCGCGTCTACGGCGCGGCCGGACAACAGCCGGACTATCAGGTCTCCTCGCACGATCTTCGAGTCACCGTCCTTCGGCGGTATCGAGGTCGTCTCGACGGCGCAGTACTACCGCACGACGACGATGGTGCAGCGCGACACCGCCGAGATGTCGCGAAAGCAACTTCGGCTCGTGTTTCGTGACGTCGAACGTCGCGCTGGTGCGCGCGGTGCTCGGCGTGAAGGTCCCGACGACCGACGTCGGCGACGAACTATCGACCGGTGCACGTTCCTGCGGGGTTGGTCGCGCGGTGGCGAAGCCGCGATGACGCTGCCGAACGTGTCCGGGCAGCCCGCACCTCGTGATGGTCGTGATCACCGGCGGTCACTACGAGGTGACCCTCGGCGTGCTCGTCGAACCAGTGGCCGAAGTCCGAGACGTTCGTCTCGAGCCTCACCAGCACGCTGTTGTCGCGCATCGTGTCACCGACGTCCAAGCCGGTGTAGTCCCGACGGCCGCGTGCTCGACGCCCGAGCATCGCTGTGGCCTTTTCGTCGCCCAGCAACATGGCGTAGGCGCGCTTCGGGGATGACGTCGGCGAGTCGCAGGAGCGCGCGATAGCCGATCTCGGCCGGACCCTTCTTGTCGTTGCGCATCAGGTTCGCCATGATGGCGAGCAGCTCGTTCATCAGCGGCTCGATGCGCAGCCCGACGCCGACGCAGGCCGAGAGGATCTTCGGCTCCGAGATGATCCGCACGAAGGCGCGCGCGACCTTGAAGTAGTCGCCGTAGGCCGCGTCGAGTCGCTCGTCGTAGAGACCGAGGAGCGAGGCGTCGTTCGCGAGCAGCGCCTCGGCGACGACCGCGGCGGCGATGCGCCCGGTCTCGTAGCCGTAGGCGATGCCTTCGCCGTTGAACGGATTCACGGTGCCCGCGGCGTCACCGATGGTGAGCGTGTTGGGACCGCTGCGCGGTCCGAGCGCGAGGCCCATCGGGAGTCGTCCGCCGGTCGGCGGTCCGCAGCAGGTCTCGTCGTTGAGTCCCCACGCGTCGGCCGTCTGGGAGACGAAGTACTCCTGGAGCTTGGTGGTGTTGACGCCCTTCCACGCGCCGCCGGTCGAGAGCAGTCCGACGCCGACGTTGACGCGACCGTCACCGAGCGGGAAGATCCAGCCGTAGCCCGGAACGACGTCGCCCTTGGGGTCGCGGATGTCGAGGTGCGAGTCGATCCACGGTTCGTCGTGACGATCGCTGGTGTAGTAGCCGCGCAGCGCCATGCCCATCGGCCAGGACTTGTTGCGCACCGTGCCGAGCTCTCGTCCGAGTCGCGAGTTCTGCCCGTCGCCCACGACGAGGTAGCGGCCACGGATCTCGGCGACCGTCGTCGTCCTTGTCCTTGACGACGCACGCCGGCGGCGCCCTTCAGCGCTGCCGTCGCGCCGCGTCGGTCGGCTCGAAGAGCGCCACGGCCTCGACGCCGTTGAGCAGCGTCGGCGCCGAGCTCTTCGGCGCGCTCGGCGACCAGGCCGTCGAGGTTGAAGCGCGTGATCGTGTAGCCGTAGCCCGGGAAAGACGGGGTGTTCGGGCCAGTTCATCTCGAGCGAGGCGCCGAAGCCGAAGGCCCGCAGTCCGTTGAACTTGTGTCCGTGGGCGGCGACGGCGTCCTCGAGACCCATCTGTTGGAGTTGGTAGACCGAGCGCGGGGTCAGCCCGTCGCCGCAGGTCTTCTCGCGCGGGAAATGTTTCTTCTCGATGAGACAGACCGACCAGCCGGCCTCGGCCAACCAGTACGCGCAGGCCGAGCCGCTCGGTCCGGCGCCGACGATGACGACGTCGTAGACGCGTCTGGTTGTCGACACGACTTCACGCAGGCTCGTCACCGGTACAGCCTACGAGGTTCACGTCGACGCCCATCGGCCGAAGGGGTCCATGGGGTCTGGTAGAAATGATGTCCGTGGACCAGTACTTACCAATACTGGGGCTCCTGATTCTCGGAGTGCTCTTCGGTGCGGGTTCGCTTGTGATGTCAGCGCATGCTGGCGCCTCGAAAGCGACCCTCCGACGCGAAGTTGGCACCCTACGAGTGCGGGATTGTCCCCGAAATCGAGCCGCCACAGCGCTTCCCCGTTCGGTTCTACCTGGTGGCGATGATCTTCGTGATCTTCGACATCGAGGTCGTCTTCATGTACCCCTTCGCCGTGGTCTTTCGCCAACTCGGGCTCTTCGGACTGGTCGAGGTACTGGTCTTTTCCGCCACCGTCTTCGGCGCCCTGCTCTTCTTGGTCTCCGAGGGCGCGCTCTCGTGGGGACCGGTCAAGCACCTGGTCTCCGGGCATGCCGTCGCGCACCAGTTCTTCGACGATCCTGCGCATCAACTCCGACTCCGATCAGGCGGCCTAGTCGTGGCGCTCGAAGACCTGCAACACAACTTCCTGACCGGACCGTTGGAGGACATCGTGCGCTGGGCGCGTCGCGCCTCGGTGTGGCCGGCGTCCTTCGGTCTGGCCTGCTGCGCCATCGAGATGATGGCGACCGGCGGCGCCGACTTCGACCTCGCGCGCTACGGCATGGAGGTCTTTCGCAACTCACCGCGCCAGGCCGACCTCATGATCGTCGCCGGTCGCGTCAGCCAGAAGATGGCGCCCGTCCTGCGCCAGGTCTACGACCAGATGATGGAGCCCAAGTGGGTCATCTCGATGGGCGTGTGCGCGTCGACCGGGGGACTGTTCAACAACTACGCCATCGTCCAGGGGGTCGACCAGATCGTGCCGGTCGACGTCTACGCGCCCGGCTGTCCGCCGAGCCCCGAGACCTTGATGCACGCGATCCTCACGTTGCACGAGCAGATTCGCACCGGCGAGATCATGAAGCGCCGTCACGAGGGTCGTCCCGTTCACCTCGAC
The DNA here is from genome assembly GCA_963703105.1 of uncultured Acidimicrobiaceae bacterium. Taxonomy (GTDB): domain Bacteria; phylum Actinomycetota; class Acidimicrobiia; order Acidimicrobiales; family RAAP-2; genus RAAP-2. Next base: position 2,059,691 of record OY969792.1, read on the forward strand.
GGCTCGCCCGAACTCTGGACCCCCGAGGTCCCCGTCGCTGTGAGGGTAGGCACCCCGAAGTGACCTCCCTGTCGTCCACGGCCCCCCCGGGCGTAGTAACCAGCGAAGGACTCGCCGCGGACCTGTGCTGTTATCCCACGCGGGATCAGTACTTCGAGCTGGTTGCGTCCTTTCGCGACGACGGCTTCGAAATGTGCGTCGATCTCTGCGGCGTGGACTACCTCGAGCACTTCGATCGCTGGCTGCCCGAGGGGATCGTGGCCACGCGATTCGAAGTGGTGGTGAACCTGCTCAGCCTCTCGAAGAAGCAACGAGTGCGCGTGCGCGTCCAGGCCGGCGACGACGCGGCCGAGGTCGACTCCCTGTTCGCGCTCTATCCCGGGACCGAAGCCATGGAACGAGAGGCCTTCGACCTCTTCGGCATCCTCTTCACCAACCACCCCGACCTGACGCGAATCTTGATGCCCGAAGAGTGGGAGGGCCATCCCCTGCGCAAGGACTACGGCGCCGGACGGGTCCCCGTGCAGTTCAAAGAGTCACCGGGGCCGCGATGAGCGAGTCCAACGTGCGCGCCGCCGAACGCCTGGACATCCTCAGCGCCGAGACGTCCGAGGGCGCCCAGGAGCTGCAGCGCCGGAACTCGACCAACGTCGACGAACTCGAGCCGCGAGGTCGGGGCCGTCCTTCGTCTCGACGGGCTGACCCTCGACCCCACCTCGATCGACCTGGACCGTCGCGACGACGAAACCATGATCATCAACATGGGCCCGTCGCACCCTTCGACCCACGGCGTGCTTCGCCTGATGCTCGAGCTCGACGGGGAGTTCGTGCTGCGCACCAAGCCGGTGATCGGCTACCTGCACACCGGCATGGAGAAGACCGGTGAGGAGCTGAGCTACATCCAGGGCGCGACCAACGTGACGCGCATGGACTACCTCAGCCCGGTGATCAACGAGCTCTGTTACTCGATGGCCGTCGAGAAACTGCTGGACATCGAGGTTCCCGATCGCGCGGTGTGGATCCGCATGTTGATGAGCGAGTTGAACCGTATCTCGTCGCACCTGGTGTGGATGGCCACCAACGGCATGGACCTCGGGGCCTCGTCGATGATGATCTACGGACTGCGCGAGCGCGAGTTGATCCTGGCCTTCTTCGAGAAGACGGCGGGGCTGCGACTCAACCTGAACTACGTGCGACCGGGCGGCGTGGCGGCCGACCTGCCCGACGGGTGGCAGGACGACGTGCTGGTGATCTGTGACACCATTCACGCGCGCACCTTCGAGTACGACGAACTGTTGACCGGTCAGCCGATCTTCCGCAATCGGATGATCGGCGTGGCGCCGCTGACGGCCGAAGAGGCGCTGGCGCTCGGCGTCACCGGGCCGCTGCTCCGTTCGACCGGGGTGGCCTGGGACCTGCGCCGCGCGATGCCGTACCTCGCCTACGACCAGGTCGAGTTCGACGTCATCGTGGGCACCTTCGGCGACAACTTCGACCGCTACGCCATCCGGCTGAACGAGATCCGCGAGTCGATCCGCATCGTTCGCCAGTGCATCGAAATGATGCCGTGCGGTGACTACCGCAGTCAGGACCCCAAGGTCACGCCACCGCCGCGCGCGCGCATCGGAGAGTCCATGGAGGCCCTGATCCACCACTTCAAGCTCTTCACCGAGGGCTTCCAGGTGCCGGCCGGTGAGATCTACTCGGCCGTCGAATCACCGCGCGGTGAGCTGGGCTGTTACATCGTGTCCGACGGCACGGCCAAGCCGTACCGCCTGCACGTGCGGGCCCCGAGCTTCGTCAATCTCCAGGCCGTCTCGTTGCTCATGCGCGGCGGATCGATGTCCGACACGATCACGGTCATCTCCACCATCGACCCGGTCATGGGCGAGGTCGATCGGTGAGCCACTTTCGCATCGACATCCGCCAGCGCGCCGAAGAGGTGTTGGCGCTCTACCCGAGACCGCGCTCGGCCATGCTGCCCCTGCTGCACCTGGCCCAAGAACAGGACGGCTACGTAAGTGACGAGGGAATCGCCGAGGTGGCCGAACTCACGTCGACGACCCCGGCCGACGTGCGCGGCACCGCCCTCTTCTACGACATGTTCCACCTCGAGCCGGTCGGTCGCTACGTCGTGGGTGTGTGCACGAACATCGCCTGTCTGCTCGCCGGCGGCGACGAGCTGCTCGAACACGCCAGTACCACGCTCGGCTGCGCCGTCGGCGCGACCTCCGAAGACGGTCTGTTTACGCTGGAAGAGACCGAGTGCCTGGCCGACTGTGACTTCGCGCCGTGCGTGCAGGTGAACCACCGCTACGTGCGAACGACCACGCCGGACGCCTTCGACGCGGTGGTGGCCGAGTTGCGCGCGGGCAAGCTGGACCACGACGTGCCCCGCCACGGCACGCTGATCCGAGTGCGTCGTTCCGGCGGTCTGCGCGCGGTGCGCACCGAGGTGGCGGCCGAACGTGCGGTCGCTTCGGCGCAGCGCGAAGCGCGCCAGGAGACGAAGTAGTGGCAACGCTGAGCGCTCCCCGGATCGTCCTGTCGCGCGCGGAGTTCGCCGACTCGCACACGCTCGCGCGTTACCTGGCGACCGGCGGGTACGTCGGACTGCGCAAGGCGCTGACGATGTTTCCCGAGGACGTCGCCAGCGAGGTCGATCAGGCCTCGCTGCTCGGTCGCGGCGGCGCCGGGTTCCCGGCCGGTCGCAAGTGGTCGATGTTACGCAAGGCGCCGATCTCGTATCTGGTCGTGAACGGTGACGAGTCCGAACCGGCCACCTTCAAGGACCACCTGTTGGTCGAGCGCGACCCCCACCAGCTGGTCGAGGGCGTCATCATCGCCGCCTACGCCCTGCAGGTCTCGGCCGTCTACATATTCATTCGTGGCGAGTTCGCCCTCGGTCTCGAGCGCGTCCAACAAGCCGTCAACGACGCCTACGAACACGGCGCGCTGGGCGCCGACATCTTCGGTTCGGGCTTTTCGATCGACGTGGTCGTCCATCCCGGCGCCGGTGCCTACATCTGCGGCGAAGAGACCGCGTTGATCGAAGCCCTGGAGGGCAAGCGTGGTTTTCCCCGGATCAAACCGCCGTTCTTTCCGGCCGTCGCCGGCCTCTACGGTGAGCCCACCGTCGTCAACAACGTCGAGACGATGTCGAACCTGCCGTGGATCATCAACCACGGCGGCGCGGCCTTCGCCGCCCTGGGCGGCGGTCGCTCGACCGGTACCCGACTCTTCGCGCTGGCCGGCCGGGTGAACAACCCCGGGGTCTTCGAGATCGAGATGGTGAAGAACACGTTCCGGGACCTGATCTACGACCCCGAACTCGGTGGCGGCGTGATCGACGACAAAAAGATCAAGGCCATCATCCCCGGCGGCGTGTCGGCCCCGTGGTTCGGACCCGACCTCTTGGACCTGCCCCTCGGACAGGACGAGGTCGCCGAGAAAGGTTCGATGCTCGGCTCCGGTTCAATCGTGGTCCTCGACGAGACGACGTGCGTGGTGCGCGCGGCGTGGCGGATCACCAAGTTCTTCTCGCGCGAGTCCTGCGGACAGTGCACACCCTGTCGCGAGGGTTCCGGTTGGATCGAGCGCGCCATGTACCGCGTGGAACACGGCGGCGGGCGCATGGAGGACATCGACCTCCTCCTCGACCTCTGCGACAACATCGCCCCCGGTCTCACCTGGCCGCCGCAGCAGACGACGATCTGCGTGCTGGGCCCCTCTATTCCATCGTCGGTGCACTCGGCGATCCAGATGTTCCGCGACGACTTCGTCGAGCACGTGACCAACGGCGGGTGCCCTCATGACTGACGTGATCCGCTCCACCGTCACGATCACGGTGAACGGTAGGTCGATCGAAGCGACCCCGGGCGAGCTGCTCATCGAAGCAGCCGAGCGCGGCGGGAACCTACGTTCCGCGCTTTTGCTACCACCCACGAATGGAGCCGGTGGGGATCTGTCGCATGTGTCTTGTCGAAGTCGACTCCCCGCGGGGTGCGACGCTGCAACCGGCCTGTTACCTGAAGGTCAACGACGGCATGAACGTCGTCACCGACTCCGAGAAAGTGAAGAAGGCTCAGGACGGGGTGTTGGAGTTCCTCTTGGCCAATCACCCGCTCGACTGCCCGGTCTGCGACAAGGGCGGCGAATGCCCGTTGCAGGATCAGACCCTGGCGCACGGTTCGGGCGAGACGCGCTTCATCGAGGAGAAGCGCCACTTCGTCAAGCCGGTCGAGATCGGCGCATTGGTCCTCTTGGACCGGGAGCGCTGCATCCAGTGCGCGCGCTGCACCCGCTTCGCCGCCGACGTCGCCGGTGACGCGCAGATCGCCTTCGCCGGCCGCGGCGACCTGATCGAAGTGGCTACGTCGCCGACGCAACCCTTCGACTCGGTCTTCTCCGGCAACACCGTGCAGATCTGTCCCGTCGGTGCACTGACCGCCAAGCCCTATCGCTTCAACGCTCGACCGTGGGACCTCGAGCAGATCGAGAGCACCTGCACGACGTGCGCCGTCGGCTGTCGGGTCGCGGTGCAGTCCTCGGGCAACCGCCTGACGCGCGTCCTGGGGGTGGACAGCGAGCCGGTCAACCACGGGTGGCTCTGCGACAAGGGACGTTTCACGCTCGAGTCGATCGACGCCAACGAAACGTCGCTCGATCCCCTGCACGCCGCCACCCGTATCACCGAACCGCTCGTGCGGAGAAACGGCCACCTGGTCGCGGTGGGTTGGGGCGAAGCCCTGGAGGAGGCGGCCGGGCTATTGCGGCGGGCCGCGGACGCCGGCTGCGCTAGGCGCCATCGGCGGCGCGGCCCTCACCAATGAAGGCGCCTTCGCCTGGGAGCGGCTGCTGCGCGGCGTACTGCGCACCGAGCACATCGACGCCCAGTACGGCGACGGGTCTGGATCCGGCGCTCTTACAGGCGCTGCCGCGCGCGACGATCGACGACGCGGCGAAAGCGCGCGTCGTGGTCACGCTGACCGGCGACCTTCGAGAAGAACTGCCGATCCTGTTCCTTCGACTTCGCGAGAGCGCGGTGCGCTATCAGCGCACGATCGTCGAGCTGGCCTTCGGCGCCAGCGCCTTGCGATCGGTGGCCGACGTCTCGTTACCAGTCCGACCGGGCGAGGCCCATCTCGTCGCCCAGGCGCTCGTCGACGGCGTCCTCCCGCAGGGCGGCGTCTTCGACGCAGGGCGAGCTCGACCGGCGCGCGAGACCTCATCGGTGACGGCGAAGGCGTGGTCTTCGTCGTCGGTCGACCGAACATCGCCGAGTCGGCCGAGGTCATGGAGCGCGCCGTTCGAGGTGCTGGCGACAGAGTTCTCGCGCGCGACGTTCCTGCCGGCGCTGCGCCGCGCCAACCTCATGGGCGCGCTCGACATGGGTCTGGGGCCGAGGCTGCGACCGGGTCGGGGATTCGACGCGGAACGCGGCGGACGTGACACCGCTGGCCCAACTCGAGGCCATGCGCGCCGGTGAGCAGACCGCCCTCTTGATGCTGGGCGGCTGCCTGCTGGGCAACGTGCTCGACGTGGTCGCCGCGCGCGAAGCGCTGGAGCGCGCCGACGTCGTCGTCGTCACCGGTCACGGCGGCGCGTCGCTCGCCTACGCCGACGTCGTACTGCCGGCCGCGGTGCAACACGAACGACTCGGCACCGTGACGAACATCGAAGGACGGGTCACCGCCGTCGCGCCGAAGATCGTCGCTCCCGGATCGGCCTGGCCCGACGTGGCCATCGCCTCGGAACTGGCCGAAGAGCTCGGCCAGAGCATCGGGCTCTCGTCCGTGGAACAGGCCGCCAAGACCATCGAAGAGACGACGGGTTACCCGGCGTTGTCGGTCCTGAATGACTCGACCAGCGACGGGGTCGTCGTCGGCGACCTCGCCGAGCGTTCCGCGCGACGACCACTGGACCCGATGGCCTTTCCCGGCATCCGATCTACCGAAGCGGTCGGTCTCGGGGCCAACGCGGGGAGCACCTCGCTGGCCGACGTCGCCACGACAACCTCGACCGCGCCGGCGACGCTCGCCGACCTGGGTCGACGAGCGTCAAGTTCGAGGTCCCGCTCGCCGACGCCTACTCGCTGCGGGTCAATCTCAGTCGCCGACTGTACGACAACGGCGTCGCCGTGCAGGGCTCGCCGTCCTTGGCCACACTGAAGGCCGTGAGCGTTCTGCACCTCAATCACTTCGACCTCGACCGACTGGGCGTCGCCACGGGCGACATGGTCGGCGTGAGCGGTGCGCGCGGCTCGATTCGCACTGCCGGTCGCGCTCGATGACGCGGTGCCGCGCGGCGTCGATCGAGATCGCCTTCGGTTCGCTCGACGCCGAGGGCCACGACGTCGTGCGGCCGATCCTCGACGGCGGCAGACGTCATCGCCCAGGTCCGCTTGGAGACCGAGTGAACTGGCTCGCCACGACCGATCCGCTCTTCACGAACAGCGGACACGTGGGCCTGGCCATCATCGTCATCGTCGTGGTCAAGATGCTGTTGGGTCTCGGGCTCTTGATGACCTCGGTGATCCTGATGATCTGGTTCGAGCGCAAAGCGATCTCGGATATGCAGAGTCGGATCGGACCCCAGCGCTGGGGACCGTTCGGCCTGCTCCAGACGCTGGCCGACGGGTTGAAACTGATACTGAAGGAAGACCTCATTCCCTCCGAGGCCGACCGCACGGTCTTCAAGTTGGCGCCGTTCCTGGTGCTCGTGCCGGCCATCATCACCTTCGGCCTGGTGCCGATCGGCGGGACGATGACCATCGCCGGTCACAAGGTCCTGCTGCAGGTCGCCAATCCACCGATGGGCATCTTGTTACTGCTGGCCATGTCGGGCATCTCGGTCTACGGCGTCATGCTGGCCGGCTGGTCGTCCGGTTCGAAGTACCCGCTGCTCTCGTCGGTACGCGCCAGCGCCCAGATGATCAGCTACGAAGCGGCCCTGGGCATGACCATCGTGACGGTCGTGCTGGTGACCGGGTCGCTGTCGGTGCACAACATCGTGACCTCGCAGGCCGACGGCATCTGGCACTGGAACCTGATCCGCCTCGGCGTCGTGCCCTTCGTCGTCTTCGTCATCGCCATCACCGCGGAGCTGAACCGTCCGCCCTTCGACGTCGTCGAGGCCGAGAGCGAACTGGTCGGCGGGTTCCACACCGAGTACTCCTCGTTCCGCTTCGCCATCTTCTTCTTGGCCGAGTACATGAACACGATCACCATGTCGGCCATCATCGTGACGCTCTTCCTCGGGGGACCGGCCGGCTGGGCGCCCAACGTGGCTCACCTGAAGTGGCTCTTCCCGATCGCCTGGTTCCTCCTCAAGACGGTCGGCTTCGCCTTCTGTTACATCTGGTTCCGGGCGTCGCTGCCGCGCTTTCGCTACGACCAGCTCATGGACCTCGGCTGGAAGCGGTTGATCCCGCTCAGCCTCGGCTGGATGCTGATCGTGGCCGGCTTCCTCGTCGCCCCGGGTTGGGGCTTCATGATGGGCGCGCTCGTCCTGATCTCGTACTCGGTGCTGGCACGCGCCTTCTCCTCGGGATCAGACCCGCGAGGTCGGCGCCGACTCGGTGCTGCCGATCGTCGGCGGTCGACCGCTGCCCGGTGAGGTCCTTCGCTCGAGCACCGACGAGGAGGCGACTGATGCCCCGTCGCCCTCGACTTCTTCGGCGGATTCAAGCTGACCTTCCAGCACCTCACGCGGCCGACGGTGACGACGAGCTACCCGAAGGCCAAGCGCCCCAAGCAGCCCCGTCAGCACGGTCGTCACGTGTTGAACCGCTACGAGGACGGCATGGAGAAGTGCATCGGCTGCGAGCTGTGCGCCGGGGTCTGTCCGGTCAACTGCATCTACGTGCGCGGCCTCGACAACCCGCCGGACCACCCGGTCAGCCCGGGCGAGCGCTACGGCTACATCTACGAGATCAACTACCTGCGCTGCATCCACTGCGACCTCTGCGTCGAGGCCTGCCCGACCCAGGCGATCACCGAGTCCAAGATGTTCGAGTTCTCCTTCACCAACCGATCCGACGCGATCTACACCAAGGCCGAGCTCTCGTCGACGACCAGGGCTTCCCGCAGCGACTGCCCTGGGAGGACTGGCGCGAGGGGGAGGCCGCGATGACCGGCGGGTGGATGCGCGCGACCTCGCCGAACGGTGACGCCGCCTACGAGGGCGTGGTGCAGTGGACCGCCGACCTCGGCGCCGGCGTGCGCGCGGCCGAGGCCGGCCAGTCCGGCGTGCGCGACGACGAGGCGACCGGCTCGAAGCAGATTCGCAACATCTTCCCCAAGCACTTCGAACCCGAGGACGTGCCGCTGCAGTTCCGAGGCCTCCAGGGCAAGCTGAACGAGTTGCGCGCGAAGATGCCCAAGCGCCGCCGCAAGGCCAAGCCGTGATCGCGACCGCCTACTCCGTCCCCAGCGTGCTGGTCTTCGTCACGTCGGCGCTGCTGATCCTCGTCGGCGCCGTCGGCGTCATCTCGGTGAAGAATCCGGTGCACGCGGCGCTGTGCTTGATCATGACGCTCATCGGCGTGGCCGTCGCCTTCGTCGCGCAGTCGGCCGACTTCCTCGCCGCGGTGCAGATCATCGTCTACGCCGGGGCCATCGTCGTCCTGTTCTTGTTCGTCATCATGTTCCTCGGCGTCGATCGTCGCGAGCACATCCACTTCGAACCGCTCGTCGGTCAGCGGGCCTTCGCGGCGGTCGGCGTCGCGATCACCGTCGGCGGGCTGATCGCGCTGATGGCCCGGTCCCACTGGGTGAGCGGCGCCGCCTCGGTCACTACCAAGCTCTCGTCCGGTGGCGGCAACGTGCGCGCACTTGGGAACCGCGGTCTTCACCACGTACCTGTTCGCCTTCGAGGCGACCGCGGCCCTGCTGATCATCGCCGTGGTCGGAGCCGTCCTCCTGGCTCGTCGAGAGCGCCCCACCTCGAGTGAGGAGGACGCGTGAACGTCCCCGCCGCGTGGTACCTCATCCTGGCCGCCGGGCTCTTCGGCATCGGCGCCTTCGGACTGCTGACCCGTCGCTCGGCGCTGATCATGTTCATGTGCATCGAGCTGATGCTGAACGCGGTCAATCTCACCTTCGTCACGTTCGCGCGCACGCTCATCGACATCAGCGGGCAGGCCATCGTCTTTTTCGTGATGGTGGTGGCGGCCGCCGAGGTCACGGTCGGCCTCGGGCATCGTGGTCGCCGTCTTTCGCCGGCGCTCGTCGACCTCGGTCGATGAGCTCTCTGAGTTGAAGGGCTGAGATGGCCACCGTCGCCACCTTGATTCTCCTCCTGCCGTTGTGCGGCTTTGTCATCGTGCTGCTCAACGGACGCGCCATGAGCGAACGACAGGTCGGCGTGGTCGGCACCGGGGTGGTCGCCGTCAGCTTCGTGCTGTCGGTCATCTGCTTCGTGCTGCTCCTCAGCCACTCCTCGCGCGAGGTGACGGTCAACCTCTTCTCGTGGATCACCGTCGGCACGTTGCACGTGCCGGCCGCGTTGCTGGTCGACCCGCTCTCGATCACCATGTGTCTGTTCGTGACCGGCATCTCGGCGCTCATCCACCTGTACTCGATCGGGTACATGCACGGCGAACGGGACTTCCGCAAGTTCTTCTTGTACCTGAACCTCTTCGTCTTCTCGATGTTGTTGCTGGTCCTGGCGAACAACCTGGTGCTGACCTTCGTCGGCTGGGAAGGCGTCGGGCTGTGCTCCTACTGGCTGGTGAGCTACTACTTCGACCGCGACTCGGCGGCCTCGGCCGGCAAGAAGGCCTTCATCTACAATCGCGTCGGCGACGTCGGGATGTTGGTGGCGATGTTCCTGCTCTTCTCGCACCTGCACACGCTGACCTACCTCACGATCTTCACGCGCGCCGGCACCCTCACGCCGACGATCGCCACGCTGGTCGTGCTGACGCTGCTCCTCGCGGCGACCGGCAAGAGCGCGCAGATCCCGCTCTTCAACTGGTTGCCCGACGCCATGGAAGGTCCCACCCCGGTGTCGGCGTTGATCCACGCGGCGACCATGGTGACGGCCGGCGTCTACCTGCTCGTGCGCATGTCGCCGGTGCTGGCGCTGTCGCACTCCGGTCGGATGACCATCGCCGTCATCGGCGGGGTCACGGCCTTCGTGGCCGCCACGATCGCGACCTCCCAGAAGGACATCAAGAAGGTGCTGGCCTTCTCCACGGTCTCCCAGATCGGCTACATGGTGCTCGCCGTCGGCGTGGGCGCCTACTCGGCCGCGATCTTTCTTGATGATCAGCCACGCCTTCTTCAAGGCCCTGCTCTTCCTCGGCTCCGGCTCGGTCATCCACTCGCTCAACGGCGAGCAGGACATGCGCAAGATGGGGGGCCTCCAGCGGTTCCTGCCCCTCACGTTCCCGACCTTCCTCATCGGCTGGTTGACCATCTCCGGGATCCCGCCCTTCGCCGGATTCTGGTCGAAGGGTGACGTCCTCACCAACGTCTTCGAGCACAACAAGGCCCTGTGGGTCCTCGGCGTCTTGACCGCGATCCTCACCGCGTACTACATGAGCCGACTGTTCGTGCTGACGTTCCGCGGGCACCGAACGATTCCGCGAGGACACGCACGGTCACGACCCGCACGAATCGCCCTGGGTGATGACGATGCCGCTCATCGTGCTGGCCGCGCTCTCGGTCGTCGGTGGCGTCTTGGACCTGCCGTGGATCCACCACGACTCGCTGGCCGGATTCCTCGCGCCGACCTTCGGCTACGTGGCGGCCGGCGGCCACGCCGACACCATCGCCCAGTACGGGCTGGCGCCTGGTTGACGTGGCCGCGGCGGTCATCGGTCTACTCGCGGCGTTCACGATCTGGCGCGACATCTCGGAGTCGTCGCGCTACGAGTCGCCCTTCCTCGAGCACGTCTGGCACTGGGACGATTTCTATGACGCCACGATCGGTCAGCCCCTGACCGAGGCGGCTCAGTTCAGCGACGACGTCATCGAACCCAAGGTCATCGACGGCGCCGTCACCGGGCTCGCCGTGAGCGTACGGCGTAGCGGCGAGGGCCTACGCAAGGTCCAGTCCGGCTTCGTGCGCCACTACGCCCTGGCGACCGTCCTCGGCGTCGCGGTCATCATCGTCTTCCTCGTGGCGAGGGTCGGCTAGGTATGCACTCGTCGTGGTGGCTCACCCTCTTGCTCGTCGTCCCGCTCGCCGGGGCGATCGGGGCCGCGCTCACGAGAAAGCGCGAGGGGATGGCCTACGTCGTCGCCATCGGGGCCTCGGTCGTCGAACTGGCGCTCTCGCTGGTGGTGGCCTTTCTCTACAACGACCACCTCGCCAAGGCCCAGACCTTCGACTTCGCCACGCGTCACGTCTTGGCCGCCCCCTTCGGTCTGGCCTACGACGTGGCGATCGACGGCATCTCGTTGTTGATGGTCGTGCTCACCGCGCTCACCGTGTTGTTGGCGCTGCTCGGCGCACGCGACCGACGTCAGGAGCCGGCCTTCGTCGCGTGGATGCTGCTGCTCACCTGTTTCACCATGGGCAGCTTCGTGGCCCACGACGTGCTCGAGTTCTTCATCTTCTTCGAACTCACGTTGATCCCCTGTTACTTCATCATCAGCCAGTGGGGCGGGCGCGAGCGCGCCAAGGCCGCGCTCAAGTTCTTCATCTACACCTTCACCGGTTCGGCGTTCCTCTTCGTCGGCGTCTTGTACCTCGGCTTCGCCCACCAGCACCAGCTCCCCGGTTCGGCCCTGACCTTCTCCTACAGCGCGCTGTCGGCGACGGCCATGTCCCACGGCACCGCGGTGTGGCTCTTCGTCGCCTTCGCCATCGCCTTCGCGGTGAAGGCGCCGATCTGGCCGCTCCACACCTGGTCGCCGATCACCTACGCCGAGGCGCCGACGGCCGGGTCGATCGAGATGTCGGCGCTGCTGGCCAAGCTGGGCACCTACGGGCTACTTCGCTTCGCGGTGGGACTGTTCCCGCTGGCTCTGGTGACCATGCGTCCGGTCGTCTTGACCCTGGCGGTGATCGGCATCCTCTACGGCTCGATGTTGGCCTGCACGACGCCGGACCTGAAGCGCTTCGTGGCGTACTCCTCGCTCGCCCAGATGGGCTTCATCACCTTGGGTGTCATGTCCGGATCGACGATCGCCACCGTCGGTGCCGTGTTGTTGATGTTCAACCACGGCGTGATCACCATCGGCTTCTTCTTGATCATCGGCTTCATCGAGAAGCGTCGCGGATCGATCCTGATAAAGGACTTCTCGGGCCTGCAGGGACCGGCGCCCATCCTGGCCGCGCTCTTCACGGTGGTGATGCTGGCCTCGATCGGTCTGCCCGGTCTCTCGGGATTCGTGAGTGAGTACCTGATCCTCATCGGCACCTTCGCCACCCACACCTGGTGGGCCGTCGTGGCCACCTTCGGCGTGCTGGCCTCCGCGCTCTATCTGCTCTGGGCCTACCAGCGGGTCTTTCACGGCCGCGCCGTCGGGGCCAACGCCGAGATCGCCGACGCCAGCCCCCACGAGCAGTGGGTGCTGGTGCCCGTCGTGGTCTTGATCGTCGTGCTGGGTGTCTTTCCCAAGCCGGTCCTCGATCGCATCACGCCCTCGGTCGCAGCAGCTGATCCACCACGTCGCGCCCGCAGGGGTGAACAAGTGAACCTGGTGATCCCCTCGATCCACTACCTGGCGATCCTGCCGGTTCTCATCTTCTTCGGCGCGGCGCTGGTCCTGGTGGTCGCCTCGGCCCTGGCGCGCGGCAAGGTGCCCCTGGTCGTCGCGACCTCGACGGTCGTCGCGGCGGCGGCGGCGAGCCTCGTGGCCAACTACTTCCAGTGGCGCTGCGTGGCCCGGGCGGGCGCCTCGGTGACGATCGCCCACGCCATCGTCCTGGACGACTTCTCGGTCGTGGCCTCGGGCGTGATCGCGCTCTGCGGTGATCATGACCGCGCTGGTGGCCCACGACTGGGCCGTGCGCGAACGGGTCTCTGGCGTGGAGTTCCACATCCTCGCGCTGGCCTCGAGCGCCGGCGCGCTGTTGATGACCCAGGCCAACGACCTCATCGTCATCTTCCTGGGACTCGAAATCCTCTCAATCGGACTGTACGTACTGGTCGCCTTCGACCGGCATCGCGCGACGTCTTCGGAGGCCGCGCTCAAGTACTTCTTGCTCGGCGGATTCGCCTCGGCGATCTTCATCTACGGCGCGGCCCTGGTCTACGGCGCGACCGGCTCGACGAACCTCTCGACGATCTCGTACTTCTTGGGCACCAACGTGCTGCTGCACCCCGGACTGCTCTACGCCGGCGGCGCGCTGTTGCTCGTCGGCTTCGCCTTCAAGATCGCCGCGGTGCCCTTCCACCTCTGGTCGCCCGACGTCTACGAGGGCGCGCCGACGCCGGTGACCGGCCTCATGGCCTCGATCGTCAAGGTCGGCGCCTTCGCCGCTTTGATCCGCGTCCTCATCTCGGCCTTGGGCACGCAGCTCGACACGTGGCGTCCGATCCTGTGGGTCCTCATCGTCTTGACGACCGTGGTGGGCGCGTCGTTGGCCGTCGTGCAGCGCAACGTGAAGCGGATGCTGGCCTACTCGTCGATCAACCACGCCGGGTTCATCTTGCTGGGCGTCTGGGCCGGGACGATCCGGGGCACCGCGGCGACGCTCTTCTACGTGATCACCTACGCGCCGATCGTCGTGGCGTCCTTCGCCATCGTGACCTTGATCGGCGGCGTCGGTGACGACCACCACTCGATCGAGCGCTACCTGGGACTGGCGCGGCGCCAACCCTGGCTCGGCGCCGCCCTGGCGGTGCTCCTGCTCAGCCAACTCGGTGCGCCGCTGACGACCGGCTTCTACGCGAAGTTCGCCGTGCTGGCCGCGGTCGTCGACGCCGGCGGGGGAGCGCTGGCCCTGATCGCGTTGATCAGCGCCGCGATCGCCGCCTTCTTCTACCTGCGCTGGGCCATGGCGCTGTACTCCGATGACGGCGTCGAAGGAACCCGGGTCGAGGTGCCGCGCCTCACGGGCGCTGTCATCGCCTTCGGCGTGGCGGTCACGCTGGTATTCGGCGTCTGGCCCGGGCCGCTGGTGACACTGGCCCAGCACGCGACGGTGCTCTTCACGCCGTGAGGCGTATCGCGATCGCCACGTCGGACTTCGACGACGTGCAGTTCGATCCCGACGCCGAGATACTGATCGACGCCCTGGCGGGCGTCGGTCTCGAGGGCTCGATGTGCGTCTGGAATGACCCGTCGGTGAGTTGGTCGGACTTCGATCTCACGGTCATCCGGTCGACCTGGGATTACACGGACGACCTCGAGGGATACATGAGTTGGGCCCGAGGAATCGAACGACTACTGAATCCCCTTCCGGTCATCGAATACTCGACGGACAAGCACTACCTTGGCGACCTGGAGCGACGGTCGCACCGGATCGTGCCGACCCTGTTCTGTGACGTCGGCGAAGAGCCAATGTTTCCGCCTGGTCCGTTCGTCGTCAAACCGACGGTCGGTCGTGGTTCGATCGGCGCCGACAAGTACGGCCACGACGAACGCGATCGCGCCCTCGCGCACGTGCGACAACTGCACACCGACGGTCAAGACGTGATGATCCAGCCCTACGTCTCGTCAATCGATCACGAAGGAGAGCGCGCGCTGGTCTTCATTGACGGGAGCTTCTCGCACGCAATGACGAAGGCCGCGATGCTCAATACCGCGGCAACCGATCGCGACGCACTCTTCCGTCGCAAGCAGATGTCGGTAGCCGTCGCGGAGCCGGACGCTGTCAGCTTCGGTGAGGCCGTGCTGGACGAGGATCGCTTTCGCGGGCTCCTTTATGCGCGAGTTGACCTGGTGAAGATGGCTGAAGGGTGGGCCATCATGGAGTTGGAACTCGTCGAGCCATCACTGTTCCTCGCTTACGACGAACTGGCACCTATCCGATTGGCCGCGGCGATTCGAGCGCGACTTAACTGAATGAAATCGCCAGTCGATGAAACGTGAGCACTCGGGAGTTCCGAATTACGAAACCACCTGAATTGTCTTCACAATGGGTAGCGGTTCAAGCAACTCGCTGCCGCTGAGACGCAGGCCTTCTAGGTGAAACGGGATTGCTTCACGCATGTTCTCGATCACTTCGTCAATGGATTTTCCCGTGGTTATGACACCGTCGAGTCCGATCACGTACGCCGCAAAGTTTGAATCGGCATCTTCAATCACGATCGTATATTCGGTCATTGCTGTCGCCTCCGTAATCCGGCTTGTCTCCTGATGCTAGCGAGCGTGCCCTTCGGAACTTCGTCGGACAAGTGTCCGGTACTGTCACGCAACCGGGCTTCTGCGGGTGGTGGTATTGACGGTGACTTCCACGTTGGCGACTCAGCCATCAGCTTCAATCTCTTTGATTATGTCCCGCACCTTCACAACCGCCCAACGGTCGCGGGAGTTGACAAGTGGGCGTAGGTCGACCAACACGACTTCAGACGATGGCTCGAAGCGCAGATGCGATTGCGATGTCCGACCAGAGCGGTTACGCGATTTCTATCAAGTGCGGTAATAGGTGCATCGAGTCAAAGAGCACGACGCCATCTCGTTCGAGACGTTCGGCGTTCGTCACCCCACCGCTGAACGCGAATACCACCATTCCCGCGGCGAGGCCGGCCTCGACTCCTGAGACGCTGTCTTCGATTACCGCGCAGCGATTGGACGGAACGCCCATCGACTGGGCCGCAAAGAGAAACACCGCGGGATCGGGTTTGCCGTGCGCGACGTCGTCGGCACTGAAAACACGGCCCGCGAAGCGTCCGGCCAAACCTGTCAGGGCAAGTTTGAAGTCCAGCATGCGGTGACTGCTACTTGAGGCGACGCAGGTGGGCACGGTGATCTCATCGAGGGCGGCAATAACACCCTCTACCGGCACGAGTTCTCGTTCGCACGCTTCGCGTACCCGACGTTCGAATTCACCGCGCCAATCAACGGGTCGCCCAAGCTTCTCCTCGATGACCGCTTGCATATAGACCGATGAGCGGCCGACGAACCGATCGACGACCTCCGCCTCGGATAAGGGCCACCCCAGCTCGGTGAGTATCTGCGATTCGGTGCGCACGGCGAGACGCTCGCTGTCCACGAGGACTCCGTCGCAGTCAAAGATCACCAGGTCGAAGCGCGACATTCGTGCAGTCTACGAAGGCGGGTTTCGGCGTGGTCCCGACGGACCACCCGATCTCCGGAGTCCGCCGAACAACTCTTTGACAATCGCGCCCGACTTTCTGTGATCACGATGTAGACCGTCGTAATGGCTCGCAAACAGCGTCGGGAACGCTCACGACGAATGCGATTGTGTGCCATTTCCTTCATCCTCACGGGTCTCGCGTTGGTCAGCTTGCCCTTGACATCGAGCGCCACGACACGATCGACCCCTCTCTTGACGAGGGCCCTGGCTCGGACTGTCGGACCTACCTTCCCCGGGACCAACTGCCCGGCCTTCCCGGCGGACAACGTGTGGAATACGCCCATCACGTCGCTGCCGGTCGACGCGAACAGCGCCACCTGGCTCGCGTCGATGTCGTCGTCCACGACGTACCTGCACCCGGACTACGGACCGTCGGGCAACCCGCACGCGCCCTACGGCATCCCGTGGGTCGTCGTTCGCAAGAACACCGTGTTCACGCACGTGACGTTTCAGTACGCCTCGGAGAGCAACCGGCGTCCGTACCCGTTGACGGCCTCGACGCCCGTCGAAGGGGGATCGGATCGTCACGCGTTGATGGTCGACCCGTACCGTTCGGCCTCGTCGGCGCCGTGCACGCTCTTCGAGACCTACGACACCTACTACCACCCCGCCGGTCGATCGACGGCCGGTTCGGGGGCCACGTGGAACCTGCGTTCGAACTCGCTGCGGCCGGCCAGTTTCACGTCCGCCGACGCCGCCGGGCTGCCCATCCTGCCCGGCCTGGTCAACTTCAACGAGGTGGCCTCGCACGCCATGAACCACGCGATCCGTTTCACCGCGGACTGCACGCAGGAGTCGTACCTCTGGCCCGCACGCCACGAGGCGGGACAGAACGATTCGTCGTGCCCGCCGATGGGGGCACGGTTCCGACTGAACGCCTCGTTCAGCTTGCCGGCGTCGCAGTGCTCGGCCTTCTGCCAGACGGTGCTCGCGACCATGAAGACCTACGGACTGATCCTGGCCGACAACGGGAGCAACTGGTACTTCCAGGGAACGGCCGACACCCGCTGGACCTACACCGAGGTCGACCAGCTCAAGGCCATCCCGGCCAATCAGTTCGTGGCGGTGGACGAGTCGTGTCTGATGGTGAGTCCCAACTCGGGACAGGCCCTGCAGCCCGGGAGCGCGGCCTACCAGGCGAAGTGCGGAACCCCGACGACGTCAGGCTAGGTACGTCGCGTGACCCTCGATGACGAGCGGTCCCTCGAAGGTGAGCACCTCGTTGACCATTCCACCGGTGTGGTTGCGATAGTTGATGACGAGCGTGTCCACGCCGAGGTAGAGGCTCTCGATCTCGAAGTGCAGTCCGGGGTTCCGACGAAGTCCTTCGCCCCAGTACGCCCGGAGTTCGCTCTTGCCGCGGATGACACCGTCGGATCCCTCGACCTGTTGTCGAGCTATTGGTGACGTGAAGACGACGTCGTCGCAGAAGTGACCGAGGATGGCGTCGAGATCGTGACCGTTCCACGCGTCGCACCATTCCGAGGCGAACCGTTCTGCGAACCCGGCGTCCATGGCGCGACATTAGGCGAAGCTCGCCGGCCCGGGACGTGACGACCACGCGACGGCTGTGCGACGGGCGATCGGCCCCGCGTCGACCCTCAAACTCCGGCGTAAATGGTACGAACGCCTCTTGTGATGTCACAGGGGGCGTCGTACTCTGGGAATCGAAAATTCACTCGAGGAGGAGAGCACCGTGACGACGCTCAAGGATCGACCGAATACCGCACTGCTCGTGATTGATGTCCAGAACGGAGTGGTCGAGAACGCGCACGACCGTGACGGCGTGATCGCGAACATCAACACCCTGGTTGAGAAGGCGCGGAGCGAAGACGTGCCGGTCATTTGGGTGCAGCACTCCAGTGACGAACTACCGATCGACAGCGAGAAGTGGCGTTACGTGGCCGAGTTGGAACGCAGCGAATCCGAGCCACTGGTCCCCAAGTTGTACGGCGACTCCTTCGAGGACACGAATCTCGAGGACCTGCTCGCCGAACGAGGCGTTGGACGGATCGTGATCACCGGGGCCCAGACCGACGCCTGCATCCGTTCGACGATGCACGGCGGATTCACCCGCGGGTACGACGTGACGCTGGTCGCCGACGCGCACACCACCGAGGACCTCAGCCAATACGGGGCTCCGACGCCCGACAAGGTCATCGCCCACACGAATCTCTACTGGGAGTATCAAGAGGCTCCGGGGCGCCGGGGTGGAGCGGTCCCCACCACGGAGGTCAACTTCGGAGCCGAGGCCGTGAGTTGATGCGACAAACCGGTCCGTCGGTCTCTGCGTCGGTCGGCTAGGGCGATTGTGTACAGCGGACTGGACGTGTGGCCGGAGCCTCCGGTCGCCGGCGACGAGGCCGCCACGCTGGCGGGTTCACTCGATCGACAACGAGCGACCTTCGCGTGGAAGGCCGGAGGTCTCGACGCCGTGGGTCTGCAGCAAACCGTCGGCTCGTCCACCGTCACCCTCGGCGGCCTGCTCAAGCACCTCGCCATGGTCGAGGATTACTACTTCTCGGTCCGACTCTTCGGTCGAGAGCCCGCGTCACCGTTCAACGCGGTTGACTGGGAGGCGACTCCGAACTGGGATTGGACGTGGGCCCCGCAAGACACCCCCGACTCGCTCTACGAACTCTGGCAGAGCAACGTCGATCGCTCGAGGTCGTCGATCACCGAGGCCCTGGCGAATGGCGGATTGGATCAACTGGTGGTCGTGAAGTGGCCCGACGGCCGAGCGCCCAGTTTGCGCCGCACGTTCGTGGACCTCATCGAGGAGTACGCCCGGCACGTGGGCCACGCCGACTTGATTCGAGAGTCGATCGACGGCCTGGTCGGCGAAGATCCACCCGACGCGCACCCCGAATAACCCGCGTACGGATCACCCGCCGAGTCCGGTCGCTCGTGAGCAATCACGAGTTCGGGATCTTCCCTTACTCGCCTTCGATGATCTCGAAATCACGTTCGGCGTAGAGCCGATGCATCCACTCCTCATTGAGGATGCATCGCAAGCAGGAACGAACCGGGAAACTCTTGGGCGGCGGCCAGCCCGGACTCTCCACCGGCGTCGTGTCGGCGTCGAGCAACTCGTCGGTGAGCCCATCGAGGAAGTCGCGCACCGTGGCCGTTCGACTCGCCCGCAGTTCGAGGACGGTGTCGAGCGAGGGTTGCGCGTCAATGGCTCGCGAGAACTCCGGGGCGTCGGGGAACTCATCCGGTGGCCAATCGAGTGGGTCCCACGGGGCGGGATCGCCGAGTAGCGCTCGTCGCACCCAGCAGTCGGTCGCGTACAAGAGGTGCCGGATCGTCTCGATGAACGACCACTCCCCGTTGACCGATTGGTTGAGCTGTTCGGTGCTCATTCGACGGGCTCGCGCGATGGTGCCCTCCCACAGTCGCTCCAGACGTGGCCCACGCCGCTCGGTAGCCGTCGGCGTCTTCGGGTCGCATCGACGCGCGATCAGGGTGGCGACGGTCGAGTTCCGCCTCAATCAGTGGCACGACGTCGACGCCGTTGATCATGAGATTCTCGATTTCGCCGTGGATGGCGACGTCGATCAGGTCGACGCCGCGCATCACGACGCGACTGAGATCCACGCTGCGGAACTGGGCGTCGGAGAGGTCCACACTCTGAAACGCTGCGGCCGTTCAATCTGACGCGCTCGAAGCGCGCGCCTTGGAGGTCGGCGTCGATGAACTCCGTCACGCGACGACATTAGGTGGAGGTTGTGACGTCGTCAACGGACGACGCAGAGTGTTCGACTACGACGGAGGGGCGAAGAACTCCAGCGCGATGTTGTCGGGGTCGCGGAACGAGAGGCCGGAGCCGTAGCGGGCGTCCACGATCCCGCCGTGGGCGATTCCCAGTTCCTCGAGCCAGTCCTGCCACTTCCCCAACTCCTCGCGGTTCGCGACACTGGAACGCGAGGTGGTCGAGTCCGATTCGTCGCTCGTTGAAGGCCGAATCGTCGGCCAGGTCGGGAAAGCCGTGCAGACCCACCAGCGTCTGCCCGCCGAGGAACCAGACGACGTGACGGAAGGGCCCGGTGTCCTCGTTGAGCACCGGCTCGGCGTCGAAGAGGCGTTGGTACCACGGCACACTTCGCTCTAAGTCGCTCACCGTCAGAGCAACGTGCGTAATGGTCGGAAACTCCGGCATAGGACTCCCTTCTTGTGATAGTCAGCCACACTGTATCCATCACGAGCGCGTCGAGTACGACTCGCGCAAGATCCGCAGGTGCTCAGTTCGTTCGAACGCAGCGTCACGTCGCGTTAGTGCGAGACGCGTTCGTCGACCTTCTTGGCCGCGGCGAGGACTTCGGCCGGCACCACGGTGCCCGGTCGATTGGACGGGTCGCTCACGAGGAACCGTCCGAGGACCGGCAGTTCGGTGAGAGATTCGGCGCGCAGTACGGCCGCCGCCACGGGGACGAAGCTCTCGGCCGCCGGGTAGATGAGGTAGCGCGGCAGCCACGTGGGGTCGTACTTGGCGTTGAAGGTCCAGAGGGACTCGAGCGGGAAGATCCCCGAGAGCCGTTTGATGGCCCATCGCTCGACACGGGTGAACGTTCCCTCTCCTCGCTCCCCGTCGAGCACGGAGCGAAAGGCCGCGAAGTTCAGGCTGAGACCGCGCGCGCCCGTGTCGCGCAGGTGGTCGATCGTGGAGCAGAGCGCGAAGTCGATCAGTCCGTTGGGGTGATCACCGGGATCTCGACGCATGAGATCGAGTGAGTATCCGTTGATCGCCGGCGACGGCACGAACTGACAGACGGCGGCCGGCTTTCCGTCCGGACCGTGCACGATGGTGAGGAGCAGCCCCTTGTCCTTGGGATTGAAAAGTCGGCCGAGCATCATCGAGAAGCCGCGCTCCGCTTCGCCGCGCCGCAGCATCGAGATCAACTCGAGGATGTCGGTGACGCGACTGGGATCGATGTTCGACGGGATCGAGGAACTCGACCGTGTACCCGTGGCGCGCGAGTCGCGTCGTCGCCTGGCGAAGGCCCTTCATCTTGCCGCCGGCCAGGCTGAAGGTGGGACAGTCCACGATGGCCTCGTCACCCATGTAGAGGTGGTGCAGTACCGGCCGTTCCGTAGAGCGGGAGCCACTCCTCACTGGCGCCGATGACCCCGATCGTCCAGCCGCGGCCCTCGGCGTAGGCGCGGAAGGTGCTGAACGCTTCGGAGCGTTCGGCCTCGGGTCCGATGGGATCGGGCGACACCAGCGCGACGCCGCCGTAGACGGCGTAGGCGACGAGGGAGTCTCGGAAGAAGAAGAACTGCTTGTCGTCGCGCAGGGCGAAGTAGTCCAGGGTCCCTCGACCGTGTCGCCGCACGATCTCTCGCGCGCGCAACTCGGCCAGTCGTCGCTCGGTGCCGCGGCCGGTCATCGAGAGTCGTCGGTCCACGACCGGTCGCGTCAAGAGATACAGCGACGAGACGAACAGCGAGACCCCGACGGCGAAGAGGGAGGGATCGACGAAGTCGGCCGCCGTGTCCGGCAGGGCGATGTTGTTCTGACCCGACGAATCGCTCGATGCAGGCCATCAACACGACGCCGAAGGCGGGGAGGTGGTGGCGACCGGATGAGACTTCGATGCCGACCGTCGCGGCGATGACCGAGACCAACGCGATGAGCCCGAGCCGCGGCATCGCCGCGCGGGCACTCGATCGGTCGGTGGTCGCTTGGAAGTAGCGGCGTTCGACGATGAGCAGCGTCAAGATGGTCGCGGCGATGAGCGACGCGATGAACGTGCCACCGCGCAAGTACGTGAGCGAAGACCGTGACGGCCAGCACCACGCAGGCGACGAACCACGCCCGACGCTGTCCGCGTCGAATGCCCCGGGCCATCATGATCATCGCGATACCGGCGACGGCGGTGAACGCGGCCGCCGACTGGGCCACGCCGAGGGGGAAGAATCGATCTGGACCTCGTGGAGACGGCTGCGCAGCGGCGGCGTCGCGGTGACGATGACGTTGACCAGTCCGTCGAGGAAGAGCAGTCCGCTGGCCCAGCGCCGGACCGTTCGCTGACGACGCTGCTCCTTCAGGCGCTCGACGGTCACGGGGAAGGGGTTGCCGGTGGGCCACGAGCCAACCGTCGACGTCGCGCTCGACGGCGCCGGTTGCACGTAGGTGTTGGCGACGAGTTCTTCGAGGAGTCGCTCGCGGTCCGTGACGCGTCTCACCGGCGTAGAGACGAACCTGCACCGCGCTGGCCGCCTCGATCTCGACCACGCCCAGTCGGTCGACCGAGGTGAAGACCGGCGGGAGACCGAACCGACCTCGCCGTTCGACGATCACGGTGCTCGAGGGTCCGGGCGCGGCGCACACGCCCCGGTCGAGGAAGGCGAGCGCCGGCCGCGGCGCACCGCCGACGACGGCCCCGGCCCCGCCGCGTTCGGCGTTGCGTCGTGCGAACTCCAGCGCGTCGACGTCGTCGACGAGCGTGAGCGAGAGCGGTTCACTGAGTTCGGTCGGTGCCGCACGACGGGCGTCGCGGTCGAATCGTCGGCGCACGATGAGTCCCGCGCAACAGACCACGATCGCCTCGACCACCGCCACGATCAGCAGGTTGAGTAACGAGGTTGCTCCAGAAACTGCCGGTGTGAGGGGTACGCACGTGCACGTGGTGACGAGTGAAGTGATAGAAGATCGCGTTGAGCGAGGTCAAGACGTCGAAGACCAGCAACGTGATCACCGGGAACCAGACCCAGCCGCCGAGCCGGCGGTACAGCACGCGCGACGCCACGAAGCGCGGCAGCGCGTGTGGGTCTTCGAGGCGGTCGGCGTCGCTGCGATCGTTGACGTCGGCGCGCTGCGTGTCGATGGCGCAGCTGCCGGCGGCGACCGCGAGGTCGCGAACGCCGCTGGCCGTGGCGACCTGCAAGATCAGGTCGCTGGCCAGGCAGATGCCCAGCTGTTCCAGCCGTTCACGCGCCGGACGGTTGTGCTGCAGTTCTGCGTCGTCGCTTCCCGGCAGCACGATGAAGCGGTGGCGAACGTTGGACGTGAAGGCGACGATCTCGTCGCGAAGCGACGGCAGCGCCGCCAGCGTGGCGTCAATGAACTTGACGAGGTCCGAGGTGGGTTCGGGGTGGAAGAGGTTGCCGGCCACGACGACGAGGGCGGCGTCGTCGATGTCGCCCAGGAGGCTGATCGAGTTCGCGCACCGGACGGCTGTTCGCGGTCGGTCGTGGGTGAGAGTGAGAGGTCGCTCACCACGTAGACGTGATGGCCGAAAGGAATTGGCAGCGTTTGACGCTCGGTACAGCCCACGGCTACCAGTCTCGCAGACATCGTTCGGGGTGGCGCCGTTAGCCTGACCAGAGACATGAGTTCGGACGACGTACGCGAAAACTGGCACTGGCGAGATGACTCGTCGGGGTCCGGTCCGGCCGTCATCTTCGATATCGACGGGGTTCTGGCCGACGCGGCCGGCCGCCAGCACTACCTCGACTGGGGTGACTGGAAGAGGTTCTTCGACGCGTGCGGCGACGACCCGATCATCGAAGAGATCGAACGACTCCTCGAACTCCTGGACTCGTCGCTGAAGGTGGTGCTCTTGACGGGACGGCCCCGCCGGGTCCAGCCGCACACGGTCGGTTGGCTGGAGCGCTACGGACTGCGCTGGGACCTCCTCATCATGCGCGAGTACGGGGACTACTCGGGCGTCGACGAGTTCAAACGCGGCGCGCTGCGCGACCTCGTCAAGGAGGGATTCGACATCCGCCTGGCGCTCGACGACGACCCGAAGAATCACGCGATGTACGTCAGCGAGGGCGTGCCCTGCATCTACATCCACTCCGGCTACTACCTCTAGAGCGTTCAGCGGTAACTGCAGCTGCACCATCTCGAGCGCTTCGCGACCGGCCCGTCGACCGGAGCCGACGCTCGCCGGGATGCCCACGCCGTCGTAGGCGTTGCCGCACAGCGTCACGCCGAGCGTGGCGGCGGCGGCCCGCGCGTTGGCCACCAGACTTTCGTGACCGAGGCAGTACTGCGGCAATGCGTTCGGGCCAGCGCTGGACGAATGCGTCGATCGGCGTCGTCGAACGTGGGGAGCAGGATCCGCAACTCCGCACTCACTCGCGCGACCAGTTGTTCGTCACTCATCTCGCTCCAGCGCGCATCGTCGATGCGCCCGACGTGCGCGCGCAACAACACGTCGCCATCGCGGCGCAGGTGGGGCCACTTGCGATCGAGGAAGGTGACCGCCGTGGTCATCATCGAACCGTCGCCCGACCACGACGTGTCGAGTGGCACGAGGATGCCGGTGCCCGCGGGGAGGGTCAGCGTGGCGCGCGACGCTGAAGGTGATCATCGCCGCGCCGGCGCTTGCGCACGCGCTCGAGCTGGGCCAGTGCGACGTCGTGCGCGCCGAGCAGACGGGCGGTGACGTCGGCTGGTGTCGCCACCACCACGGCGTCGGCCGGTGTGGTGGTGGCGTAGGTGTCGATCTCCCAGGGGTAGTTGCCCGACGGGGTGCGCCGCAGCGCGGTGACCGCGACACCCGTGCGCACGACGACGCCACGTTGGCGAAGTTGGCGAGCGATCTCGAGGGGGAGCGAGCCCGACGCCCGCCAGAAGCGAAACGAACGTCGGACCGGTGTTTGAAGACGGCGCCGACGGGCCCGGGGTCGCCGGACCACTGGCGCGCATCGCGCGCATGAGCGACCCGCCCTTACGCGCCGCGTCGAGCAACGCGGGGAAGACGGACTGGGCCGACAGGTCGTCGACGCGACCGGCCTGGATGCCGCCCAACATCGGTTCGACGAACTGGTAACAGAGCTCCCGACCGAGCTTGGTGCGCACGATGTCACCGATGGTCGCGTCGTCACCGACTCGCATTCGTACCGGCGCGATGTTCGTCACGCTGGGCTTCGAGCCGGGCCCGCCACGAAAGGCCCCGGACGGTCTTCAACTGACCTGATGACGTGGGTATTCCAAGTACCAGTCCCGTGGGCAGTTCGTCGAGGCGCCGCGCAACCAGAGCGACGCGCCACTCGCGTCGATGGCCTCGAGTTGGTCGTCGCACCCCAGTTCGCGCACCAGGTCGACGGCTTCGGGCCGACGGGCGAGGAAGCCGTCGGCGCCGAGGTCGATCGTTCGACCGCGAACTCGGTGGTCGCGAGTGAGCCCCCGACGACGGCGCCGAACTTCGATCAGTTCGATCGCGCGGCGTCGCGTCGTTCGGTCCCTGCGCTCCGCCCGAGAGCTCCCACGCGGCGCTCAGTCCGCTGATGCCGCCGCCGACGACGACGATCGACTCGCGACTCACGCGACGCGCGTCCAGTACGACGTCCGCCAACAGCGTCATGAACGCCGGATCGTCGTTGAGCGACGCGGTGCGAACCAGGTTGAGACCCACCTCACGCGCGACGCCCTGGGCCTCGATATCGATGTCGAAGAGCACCTCCAGGTGATCGCTGACGAAGCCGATGGGACACGACACGACGTCGGTCACGCCACGAGACGCGCTTCTCGCGCAGCACCTGCAAGATGTCGGGCCCGATCCAGGGGTCGGGCGTGCGCCCGGCCGACTGCCAGGCGATGTCCCAGCGGTCGACACCGGCGAGCGCGGCGGCGCGCTCGGCGCTCTCGCGCAAGTTGCTCGGGGTAGGTGTCGCCGCGTCTCGAGGATCTTCTCGGGCAGCGAGTGGGCCGAGAAGATCACCTCGGTCGTGCCGCGTCGTTCGGTCGGGGATCGTCGAGAGCGCGTCGTTGCACGCGTTCGGCGATGATCTCGAGGAAACCCGGGAACTCCCACCACGCGCCGATGTCGAGGAATCGGACGTCGTCGCCGAGCGCCTCTCGGGCGCGCGACATGTACTGGTCGGTCGACATCGACGACGAGTGCGGGCGCGAGGACCAGTCCGACGACCGCGTCGAAGCCCTCGTCGCGAAACGATTCGGCGGTCGTCTCGAGCAGCGGCGGCTCGTACTTGGAGCCGAAGCGAACGTCGAAGTCTCCGGGCCGATGGCGCTCGAGCGCCGCGGCGAGCCCGGCCACCTGGTCGGCGCTTCGTTGCGCGAGCGGCGACGTGCCGCCGATGGCGTTGTACCGACGCTGCAGGTCAGCGAGTTGCTCGGGCGACGGAGGTCGTCCGTGGCGAATTCGGGTGTAGTACGCCTCGACGTCCTGCGGCGTCGTCGGCGTCCCGTAGGCCATGACGAGCACGCCGATCGTCATCGGACGCCCGCCATACCCTCTTCGTGCACGACGCGAACCACCGCTTCGAGTACCGCCGGATCGGTCGAGGGCAACACACCGTGTCCGAGGTTGAAGATATGACCGGCGGCGGCGCCGGCTCGAGCCAGCACCTCGCGCGCGCCGGCGACGGCGGCGTCGACCCCGCCCAGGCAGCGCGTCGGGTCGAGGTTGCCCTGCACCGGTCGTCCCCCGACGCGCCGGCGTCCTTCGTCGAGGTCGACGTGCCAATCGATGCCCATCACCGAACTGTTGGCCGAGCTCATGAGATCGAGCAGTTCGCCGGTTCCGACACCGAAGAGAATGGTCGGGACCCCGAGGTCGGCGACGCTCGCGAGGACCCGTTCGGTCGCGGGCAGTGCGAATCGTCGGTACTCGTCGCGCGTGAGAGCTCCGGCCCAGGAGTCGAAGAGCTGCACGGCGCGCGCGCCGTGGGCCACCTGGGCGCGCAGGAACGAGACCGTGATGTCCGAGAGTCGCTCGAGGAGCAGGTCGAAGAGCAGCGGCTCGGTGTGCATCATCGTCTTGATCAGCGCGAACTCCCGGGTCGGTCCGCCTTCGACGAGGTAGCTGGCCACGGTGAACGGCGCGCCGGCGAAGCCGATGAGCGGTGTGTCGGTCGCTTCGAGTTCCTTCACTACCCGGTCGACGGTCTCGGTAACGTGCGCGACGTCGACGTCGGTGAGGTCGCGGAGACGATCCAAGTCCGCGGCGCCAGTGAAGGGTTGGGCGATGACGGGACCCCGACCCGGCTCCACGTCGACGCCGAAGCCAATGGCGTGAAACGGCACGATGATGTCGCTGAAGAGGATCGCCGCGTCGACGCCGTAGCGGTGTACCGGCTGCATCGTGACCTCACAGGCGATGGCCGGGTCGGCGATAGCGTCCAGGATCGAACCGGTGCCGCGGAGTTCTCGGTACTCGGGCAGTGATCGTCCGGCCTGGCGCATGAACCACACCGGCACGTGCGCGACACCCTCGCCGCGACAGGCCCGGAGAAAAACTGGCTCGCTCACGTCACTCCTTCTTTCTCCTCAATCTACGTGAGAGCGCTCGGTGGCCAGTTTGAACTGGGGATGCTCGGGTGACCTAGGACTTGATATTTCTCAATTTTGAGAAATGGAAAGAGGACGCGGATGGCCCACGAGCGTGAGATCAAAGAGGAACAGGTCTTCCTCGATCTTGCTCTCAGTGCCCTTGATCACATGCGCGACGAGGCTCGGTCCCTTCGCGACAGCGCCGCGGTGGCGAACATGCGTGGCGCCGGCGACCTCGTCGAACGAGACGTCGTCATGGGCACCGCGCTCCATCGCCTGGACCAACTGGCCATCGGCGACCAGCCCCTCTTCTTCGGTCGAATCGACTACGCGCCCGACGCGTGTGGCCAAAGCGACGAGTACCACGTCGGTCGACTGGCGGTCTCGGACGAAGAACTCAATCCTCTCGTGATCGACTGGCGCGCGCCGGTCGCCGAGGCGTTCTACCGTGCGACCGGCGTCGAACCACTCGGTCTGGCGCGTCGACGCCACGTCGCCATTCACGGCCACGACGTGACCGGCGTCGAAGACGAGTACTTCGCCGACGCCAACGGTGAACTGGCGTTGCCCGAAGACGACGTTCGCGCGGCGACCGAAGAGGGTCTCGTCGATGGCGGTCTCGCGCTCGGCGGACCGGGGGCACTGCTCGCCGCACTCGGACGCGCGCGTACCGGTCGCATGGGCGACATCGTCGCGACCATTCAAGGCGAACAGGACCGCATCATTCGCAATCCGTTGGCCGGCGTCTTGTTGGTGCAGGGTGGACCGGGGACCGGCAAGACGGCCGTAGCGCTGCACCGCGCGGCCTACCTGCTCTTCACGCACCGCGCGACGCTCGAACGACAGGGCGTGCTGGTCGTGGGACCGAACCCATTGTTCTTGAACTACATCGAGAACGTCCTGCCGTCGCTGGGCGAGTCCGGCGTGACGCTCTCGACAATCTCCGGACTCGTGACCAACGTCGAGATCCGCGGACGCGACTCCGAACCGGTCGACGAGCTAAAGGGCGACCTGCGCATGGCGCGGCTGTTGGCACGCGCCCTGCGCACGCGCCAGCGACCGTTAAAAGATGACGTCGAGATCCCCATCGGTCGCGCCATCGTCGTATTGCGGGCCCGCTACACCCAAGAGACAGTGGAGCGCGCGCGTCGTCGCCCGGGCAACCACAACCAACGCCGTTCGGCCGTCGGTCGTGAGTTGGCCAACCGGCTGGCGAATGAGTACTACGAACGCTTCGTGCGCGAAGGCGTCGACGAAGTCAACGCCGTGGGCGAGTTGGCCGATCTCATTCGCGACACACCCCAGTTCAAGTGGGCGCTCGAGCGCATCTGGCCGCGACTCTCGGGACAAGAACTTCTGCACGACCTCTTCGGGGCACCGGCACTGCTGCGCGCCGCCGGAGCGGGTTTCGTGAGTGACGAGGAGTTGGCGCTCTTGCACCGGCCGCGTTCGAGCACGCTCGACGAGGTTCAGTGGACGAAGGCGGACGCGGCGTTGATCGACGAGGCCCGCGTCCTGCTCGGACCGCTGCGGCGCCCGCGCCCCGTGGTCAAACCGGGCGACAACGGCATCCTCGACGGTATCGACCTCGACGCCTACGCCGGCGACGTGCGCGCCGCGGCGCTGCGCGAGGCCCAACGCAACGCGCCGGTGCTGAGTAACGAACTCGACGAGGCGGAGTTCGTCACCTACGGGCACATCGTGATCGACGAAGCCCAGGACCTCTCGCCGATGGAACTTCGCGTCTTGAAGCGCCGCGACCTCACCGGCTCGATGACGATCGTCGGCGACATGGGACAGGCGACGACCGCGTCGTCCTCGGCGTCGTGGAACGCCGTCTTGGAGGTGCTCGAGCCCCGCCGCGTGCCGACGCGCGTCGATCTCACGGTCAGTTATCGCACCCCCGAAGAGGTCCTCGACTTCGCGGCGCCCACCTTGAGGGCGGCCGCTCCCGATCTCACGCCGCCGCGACCCGTGCGTCGAGCCGGACACGTCGCCCCGCGTGCTCCAGGTTGGTAACGAGGAGTTCGCCGAGACTCTCGCCGAGGTCACCCGCCGCGAGGTCGAGGCCGTCGCGCCCGGTCGCCTCGCGGTGATCGTGTCGGGCGAACGCGTCGAGGAGATCTTGTCGATACTGCGCACCCACGGTCTGGACGCCACCGATCCGCGCGACCAGGAGTCCAAGGGCCTGGGGGCCGACCTGATCGTGCTCTCGGCCGAAGGGGCGAACGGACTGGAGTTCGACGGGGTCGTCGTCGTCGAACCGAGTCAGATCGCTAGCCGGGGAGCTCGCGGTGCGGCGTCCAGCACGCCCCGCGGACTGCGTACCTTGTACGTCGCGATGACGCGCCCGACGCGACGCCTCGCCCTCGTGGCGGTCGAGCCGCTTCCCGACACATTGCGCTGAGCAAATCGTCCGACCTGACGCACCGGGGTCTCGATTTCCGCTAGAAATGTAGCCGTGAGTCAGGCGATTTCCCCCAATAGCCTGGCGAAGCAAGAGAAGATCGTCCACGATCGTCCGCCGATGCTGGCTATCGGCGTGATGATTTGGCTCGGCAGCGAGCTGATGTTCTTCTCGGGACTCTTCGCCGCATTATTTACTATTCGCGCCCACCTGGCGCTCGTGGCCCCCCGTCGGCACGCACCTCGACGTCCTGCAGTCGGGCATCTTCACCCTCATCCTGATCGCCTCGTCCTTCACCATGCAGTGGGCGGTGTGGCTCATCGAACATCGCCGCCGTGCCGAGGCCCGACGTTGGATCATCGCGACGATGGTCATGGGCACTCTGTTCGTGTCCAACCAGGCCTACGAGTGGACCCACCTCACGACGCGTTGGTACACCAACTCCTACGGTTCGGTCTTCTTCATCACCACGGGTCTCCACGGGCTGCACGTGATCCTGGGCCTCGTGGCCATGGCCTTCCTGCTCTTTCGCATGCGCGGCACCGAAGGCGACCCCGGTGAGCTGTCCACGTTCCAGGGCGTGAGTTACTACTGGCACTTCGTCGACGTCGTATGGATCGGGCTGTACTCGGCCCTGTTCTTGTTGAAATAGGCGATGGCGTGACGTCACCACTCATCAAGCGCTGCCTGGCCGGTTCGATCATCGCCCTCGTGGGCCTCGGTCCGCTCGTGCTCTTCGTCGGTGGCGCCCAGGCGTCGTACAAGATGACGCCGTACCAGACCTCGCGCAAGAACGCCGGCACACCGAACTCGACCTTCGTGAAGAAGAACGCCGACGGCGTCATCATCGCCTACGGCAACACCTCGATCACCTACCGTGCGCCGTCGGCCGCGTTGGTCACGCTAGGAGACGCCCTCTTCCAACAGAACTGCGCCTCGTGTCACGGCACCCAGGCCAACGGCGTCCCGGCCAACGGGACGGCCGGCGCCTTTCCCGACCTCGTGGGTCTCGGACCGGCGACGATCAACTTCTGGGTCGACTCGGGACGCATGCCGGCCGCGAACCCCCGTTCGATCGAAGCCAACCGTCGCGTCCCGCGTCTGACGCACGATCAGGCGCTCGCGGTCGTCGGCGTGGGTGAACTCGCTGTCGCCGAGCTTCCCCGACATTCCGTATCCCCACCTGAAGAACGCCAACGTGGCCGACGGCGCCGCGCTCTTCGCGCTCAACTGCGCGTCGTGTCACACGATCGAGGGCGACGGCGACGCACTCGCCATGAGCACCTTCTCGCCGTCGCTGCGCAAGATTCCCTCGATCGAAGTAGCCGAAGCGATTCGCACCGGCCCCGCCAACATGCCGCGCTTCACCGGCAACCTCAGCGACGCGCAGGTGAACGACATCGTGAAGTACGTGACGACCGAGATCCAACACCCCAACAACCCCGGCGGCTTCGGACTCGGTGGTCTCGGACCGGTCGCCGAAGGATTCGTCGGTCTGGCTCTCGGCGTGGGCGTCCTGGCGCTGTTCGGTTTCTGGGTGGGGGAACGCGATGAGTGACGAACACCGCACTCCGGTGTCGTTGTCCGGACTGTCCTCGAACGATCCCGCGCCTGCAGCCCGCCGCGCGCAATCCCCAACTCGTCGAACGGGTCATCAGCGTCTGCTTCGTCGTGGGCGACGCTGTGTCTCGCCGGATTCGGCGCCTGCTACTGGATCAACGCGCAGCCGTGGAAACTCGGCGCCACGCTCGGCGGCGGGCTCCTCTTCCTCGGCGTGGGCATCGTCGCCTGGGGCAAGTACCTCATGCCGCGCGGACCCTTCGTCGAAGAACGACACACGCTCGCCAACTCCGAGGCCGATCGCCAGGCCTTCGCCGCCGCGATCGTCGAACGCGGCGGTGGCGTTCTCCAGCGTCGCAAGCTCCTCGGGGGACTCGGTGGGCGGGATGGGGATCTTCGGCGTCGTGGCCATGTTCCCGCTGCTCCGCAGTCTCGGGCCGCTGCCCAAGACGACGCTCCAGCACACCGACTGGCGGACCGGTTCGTACGTGGTGGATCAGTCCGGACGACGGGTCGAGGTGGGCGACCTCGCGGTGGGATCGATCGAGACGGTCTTTCCCGAGGGCACCGAGAACTCCGACCGCGGCCAGGCCGTGGACCAGACGGTGTTGATTCGCGTCTCCAACGAGGCCTTCACCACCATGAAGGGTCGCGAGACCTGGGCGCCGCACGGCTACGTCGCCTACTCCAAGGTCTGTACCCACCTGGGCTGTCCGGTCGGACTCTACGAACAAGAGCTGCAGCTGCTGGTGTGCCCGTGTCACCAGTCGATGTTCAACGTCACCAACGGCGCGGTACCGCAGTTCGGTCCGGCGCCGCGGCCCCTGCCCCAGCTGCCGCTCTACGTCGACTCCTCGGGATTCTTGCGCGCCCAGGGTGACTATCACGAAGCCGTCGGACCGGGATTCTGGGAGCGCGCGTGAGCGACGTCATCAACACCAAGCGCGCGAAGAAGCAGGCCCTCGGCCCCTACGGACGCATCGGCAAGTCCTTGGACGAGCTGGACGATCGCCTGGGCCTCGCGCGCGGCGGGCGCACGTTCATGGACAAGATCTTCCCCGATCACTGGTCGTTCATGCTCGGGGAGATCGCGCTCTACTCGTTCTTGATCTTGCTCGTCACCGGGGTCTTCTTGACGCTGTACTTCATCCCGAGTTCGGCCATCGTGACGTATCACGGCGTCTACGGACCGCTCGACGGCCAAAAGATGACCCAGGCCTTCGCCTCGACGGTCAACCTCTCCTTCGCTGTGCGCGGCGGTCTGTTGATGCGACAGATGCACCACTGGGCCTGCGACATCTTCGTCGGGGCGATCGTCATCCACATGGCGCGCGTCTTCTTCACCGGCGCCTTCCGCAAGCCGCGCGAACTGAACTGGATCGTCGGCTCGACGCTGCTGATCCTGGCCATCCTGAACGGCTTCCTCGGCTACTCGCTTCCCGACGACCTCGTCTCGGGCACCGGCATCCGCATCGCCTACTCGATCATCCTGTCGATACCGCTGGTGGGCACCTACCTCGCGTTCTGGATGTTCGGCGGGAACTTCCCCGGCACGGCGATCATCCCGCGCTTCTTCATCCTGCACTGTCTGATACTGCCGCTCATCATCATCGGACTGGTGAGCGCGCACCTGTTCTTGCTCGTGCGCCAGAAGCACACGCAGTTCCCGGGCGGCGGTCGCACCGAGAAGAACGTCGTCGGCTCGCCGATGTACCCGGTCTTCATCGCCAAGACCACCGGCTTCTTGTTCATCGTCGGCGGTATCACCGCCCTGCTCGGCGCCTTCGCCCAGGTCAACCCGATCTGGCAGTTCGGACCGTACGACGCGGCGCGTATCTCGTACGCCGTGCAGCCCGACTGGTACATGGGATTCCTCGACGGCGCGCTGCGCATATGGCCGTCGTGGACGTTCCATAGTTTCGGCCATACGATCCCCTTCGAGGTCCTCGTGCCGGCCGTGCTGCTGCCCGGTCTCATCTTCAACCTGGTCTTCGTCTGGCCGATTCTGGAGCGCAAGTTCACCAAGGACAACGAGATTCACCACCTGCTCGATCGACCCAGCAACCGACCGACGCGCACGGCCTTCGGGGTCACGATGCTCAGCTTCTTGGGCATGCTCTTCATCGCCAGTTCGACCGACGTCCTGGCCAAGTTCTTCAACCTGTCGCTCAACACCGTCCTGGTGGCGATGCGCTACCTGACGGTGATCGTGCCGCTCCTGGCGTTCCCGATCACCTACCGAATCTGTCACGAGATCCAGGCGCTCCACGGCGGCGGACGCCGCAAGACGCCGAACGTCGTGGCGCGCACTTCGCGAAGGCGAGTACACCGCCACGCCGTCGCCGCGCTACGTGGACGACGTGCCGAGCCACCTCGAAGCGACGCCGGTGCCGACGTACATCCACGAAGAGTCTGAAGAGTCGGGCGACAGCGGCGTGCGCGTCGTCGATCGTTGATCGAACCCGCGCCCAGCCGTGTCCCGCGCGAGCGACAACCCCGTCTCACGCCACTCTCACCTCGGTCACAAAAAAGTAGGCGGAGTTCATTCGGTGTAATTCCTCGTCGGGTGGGGTATGCCTAACATGGCACCGTGGCGACGATGCGAGACCCGAATTGGCCCAGCGCCGCCACGTTGCTGCACGATCGCCCCGTCGAGGGCCGGCGCAACGTCGGTCTGATCGGTATCTCGACCTACGCCACGTCGGTTATCCGAACGGTCGGCGACGAGTACGCCGGCCGCCATCCGCGCCGCGCTCGAGCGCTACTCCACGTGGTCCTTCAGCGAGGCGCTCGACATCGCCGAGTCCGTGGCGCTGGTGGATTTCGGTGACGTCGAGCGCCCCCGACGCCGACGGCGGTGCGCGAGCGGGTCGCGGTCGCCATGTCGGGATGGGACCCGGACATCGCCCTTCGCCTGATCCTGGGCGGCGACAACGCGGCGACGTGGTACGCGCTACGGGCCCTCAGCGGCGGCGACTACTCGAACTTCGGCCTGGTGACCCTCGACGCGCACCTCGACATGCGCGACGGCGTGTCCAACGGCTCGCCGGTTCGACAACTGCTCGAGGAGGGACTCGACGGCCACCACGTCGTCCAGGTCGGCCTGGCGGACTTCTCGAACTCGCCGGCCTACGCGCGTCGCGCCCACGACGCCGGCGTCACCGTGATCTCGCGCGACGTCTTGCACCACGAACCGGTCGAAGAGGCCGCCCGTCGCGCCGTGGCGATCGCCGGCGCCGGGGGACGACACGTCTACGTCGACATCGACATGGACGCCGCCGACCGCATGGCCGTGCCGGCCTGCCCGGCGGCGGCCCCCGGTGGACTCAGCGCCGACGAGATGCGTCGATTCGTCCGGGCGGTGTCGGTCCAGCACGGCGTCGTCGCCATCGACATCACCGAGATCGACGTCGAGCGAGACAGCGCCGATCAGCGCACCGTCCGTTTGGCCGCGCTGTTGGTCCTCGAAGCGCTCGCCGGCGTGCGAAGGAGAATGCAATGGCCGTAGAGGTCGGCGTCGAGTCTCTCACGCGCGCGCAACTCGTCTCGGTGGCTCGGGGATTCGAGACCGTCACGCTGAGCGACGAGGTGCGTACAGCGCCTCGACGCGTCAACGCTCGGCCATCGACGCGCTGGTCGAGAGCGGCACGCCGGTCTACGGACTGTCGACCGGCTTCGGTTCGCTGGCCACCACGTTCATCTCGCCCGAAGAGCGGCGTGACCTGCAACGCTCGCTGATCCGCTCGCACGCGGCCGGCGTCGGGGCCGGAGGTCGAGACCGAGGTCGTGCGCGCGATGATGGTGTCGCGACTCACCAATCTCTGCAGCGGCGTCTCGGGGGTGCGGCCGTCGACCGCCGAGGCCTACGCCGCGTTGTTGAACGCCGGCATCACGCCGATCGTGCACGAGTTCGGGTCCCTCGGATGCTCCGGCGACCTCGCGCCGCTGGCGCACGTGGCGCTGGCGTTGATGGGCGAGGGCGACGTGCGCGATCGCGGGGGTCAGCGCGTCGCCGCGGCCGAGGCGCTGCGCGCGAGCGGCCTCGCGCCGGTGGTGCTGGCCGAGAAAGAGGGACTGGCGCTCATCAACGGCACCGACGGCATGCTGGGTCAGCTGATCCTCGCGCTGGACGACGGCCTGGCCCTGATGCAACTGGTGGACGTCGCGGCCGCGATGTCGATCCAGGCCCTGCGCGGGACCGACCAGGTCTTCCTCGCCGAGATCCACGCCCTTCGCCCCCACGCCGGCCAGATGGTGAGCGCGGCCAATCTGTTGGCCCTGTTGGCCGACTCGGTCATCGTCAGCTCGCACCTCGATGATCCCACCCAGGTGCAGGACGCGTACTCGTTGCGCTGCGCGCCGCAGGTGCACGGCGCGGCGCGCGACACCTTCGGCTTCGCCACGCGCGTCGCCGACGTCGAACTGGCGTCGGGTATCGACAACCCGTCGGTGCTGGCCGACGGCACCCTCGCCTCCAACGGAAACTTTCACGGCGCCCCGGTCGGCTACGCGCTCGACTTCCTGGCCATCGCCGTGGCCGACGTCGCCTCGATGTCCGAGCGCCGTACCGATCGGATGCTGGACGTCTCGCGCAGTTTCGGCCTGCCGCCGTTCCTCGCCGGCCAGGCCGGGGTCGACTCGGGTCTGATGATCGCCCAGTACGCGCAGGCCGCGCTCGTGTCGGAGATGAAACGTCTCGCCACGCCGGCGAGCGTCGACTCGATTCCGTCTTCGGGCATGCAAGAGGACCACGTCTCGATGGGTTGGCACGCCGCGCGCAAAGCTCCGCAAGTCGTTGGACGCCTTCGCCGACGTGATCGCCATCGAACTGCTCACCGCCGCGCGCGCCCTCGCCCTGCGCGAGCCGCTGACGCCGTCACCGGCGACGGCCGCGGTCGCGCAGCGCGTGAACGCCGTCTCCGGCGGACCCGGGTCACGACCGCTGGCTCTCGCCGGAGATCGCCGCGGTGGGAGAACTGGTGCGCTCGCGGAGAACTGCTGGACATCGCGGTCTCGCACGTGGCACTGTTCTAGCGGTGAAGGTCGACTGATATGGAAGGCGCGCGACCGGTTCGAGCGGACCGCGGTACGACGCTCTCGACGCTGGGCTGGCCCCAAGAGGGCGCCCTGCGCATGCTCCAGAACAACCTCGACCCCGAGGTGGCCGAACGTCCCGACGACCTCGTCGTCTACGGCGGGACCGGCCGCGCGGCGCGCGACTGGCGCAGCTTCGACGCGCTGGTGCGGACGCTGCGCACCCTAAAGGGCGACGAGACCATGCTGGTCCAGTCCGGGCAACCGGTCGGCGTCTTCTCGACCCACGAGTGGGCGCCGCGCGTCTTGATCGCCAACTCGAACCTGGTCGGCGACTGGGCCACCTGGCCGGAGTTCCGACGCTTCGAGGCGCTCGGTCTCACGATGTACGGGCAGATGACCGCCGGTTCGTGGATCTACATCGGCACCCAGGGAATCCTGCAGGGCACCTACGAGACCTTCTCGGCGGTGGCCGAGCGACACTTCGGTGGCTCGCTCAAGGGCACGCTGACCCTGACCGGCGGCTGCGGCGGGATGGGCGGGGCCCAGCCGCTCGCCGTCACCATGAACGACGGGGTCTGTCTCTGCGTCGACGTCGATCCGTCGCGCCTGCAACGTCGAGTCGACCAGCGCTACCTCGATGAGTGGACGGCCGACCTCGATGACGCCGTCGCGCGCGTGGAGGCGGCGAAGCGCGACGAGGTGGCGCTGAGCGTCGGACTGGTCGGCAACGCCGCGACGGTCTTCGCGGAACTGCTTCGCCGCGGCGTCGAGGTCGACATCGTGACCGACCAGACCTCGGCGCACGATCCCCTGAGCTACCTGCCCGAGGGCATCGACCTGGCCGACTGGCACGACTACGCCGAGAAGAAGCCCGAGGAGTTCACCGACCGGGCCCGCCAGTCGATGGCCAAGCAGGTGGAGGCGATGGTCGGCTTCCAGGACCGCGGCGCCGAGGTCTTCGACTACGGCAACTCGATTCGCGGCGAGGCCCAACTCGGCGGGTACGAGCGCGCGTTCTCGTTCCCCGGCTTCGTGCCGGAGTACCTACGACCACTCTTTTGCGAAGGCAAGGGACCGTTTCGCTGGGCGGCGTTGTCGGGCGAGCCCAAGGACATCGCGCGCACCGATCAAGCGGTGCTCGACCTCTTCCCCGAGAACGAGGCGCTGCGACGATGGATCACCAAGGCCCAAGAGCGCGTGGCCTTCCAGGGTCTGCCGGCGCGGATCTGCTGGCTCGGCTACGGCGAGCGCGACAAGGCCGGGCTCGCCTTCAACGACCTCGTGGCCGCCGGCGAGGTGTCGGCGCCGATCGTCATCGGCCGCGACCACCTCGACAGCGGATCGGTCGCCTCGCCGTATCGCGAGACGGAGTCGATGCTCGACGGCTCCGACGCCATCGCCGACTGGCCGTTGCTGAACGCGTTGGTCAATACCGCGTCGGGGGCCACGTGGGTCTCGATCCATCACGGCGGCGGCGTCGGCATCGGGCGCTCGATACACGCCGGTCAGGTCTGCGTCGCCGACGGCACGGAGCTCTCGGCCCAGAAGTTGGCCAAGGTCCTGACGAACGATCCGGGCATGGGTGTCATTCGCCACGTCGACGCCGGCTACGAGATCGCCGAGCGGACCGCCGAGGAGCGAGGCGTCCGCATTCCGATGCGCGAGCAGTGATGACCACCCGGGTCATCCGGAATATCAGTGAGCTGACGACCAACGATCCCGACCCTCGGCGCGGGGGTCACCGGTCGACTCCACGACGCCGCGTTGGTCATCGACGACGAACGAGTTCTCTGGGTCGGAGCGAACGCCGACGCTCCCGCGGCCGACGAGATGATCGACGCCCAGGACTCGGCGGTCATCCCCGGCTTCGTCGACTCACACACCCACCTGGTCTTCGCCGGCGAGCGCTCCGAGGAGTTCGAAGCGCGCATGAACGGCACGCCGTACGACGGGGGCGGTATTGCGGCGACGGTCGCCTCGACGCGCGCGGCGTCGAGCGACGAACTGCGTCACGGCGACCGAGAAACGACTGCGGGCTCTGCGCGCACGGTGGGGTGACGACCGTCGAGATCAAGTCCGGTTACGCGTCGAACCTCGACGGCGAGTCACGACTCATCGACCTCGCCAACGAGTTCAGCGACGAAGTGACATTTCTGGGCGCCCACGTCGTGCCGGTGGAGTACGTCGGGCGACCGCGACGGGTACGTCGACTTGGTACGCGGATCGATGCTCGAGGCCTGTGCCCCGAGGTCGAAGTGGGCCGACGTGTTCTGTGACCGGGGTGCCTTCGACGTCGATGAATCGCGCGCGGTCCTGGAGAGCGCCCGGGCGGCCGGCCTGGCGCTGCGGGTGCACGGGAACCAACTCGGGCGAGACCGGGGGCGTCGCGCTGGCGGTCGAACTGGACGCCGCGAGCGTGGATCACTGCACGTATCTCAGCGACGACGACATCGATCGACTCGCTGGGTCGACGACGGTCGCGACGCTCTTACCCGGGGCCGACTTCTCGACGCGGGCGGACTATTCGTCGGCGCGCCGGCTGCACGAGCGAGGGGCGGTCGTCGCCCTGGCCACCGATTGCAATCCCGGCACGTCGTACGTGACGAGCATGGGTTTCGTGTTGGCGATCGCCGTACGCGATATGCACATGGACTTCGACGACGCGCTGTGGTCGGCCACCCGCGGGGGAGCGAGGGCGCTGCGTCGCGAGGACGTGGGCCACCTGGGCGTCGGCGCGCGGGCCGACGTGGTCATCCTCGACGCGCCGCGCGCTGCGCACCTGGCGTACCGACCGGGTTCGAGGATCGTTCGAGAGGTCGTGTGCGCCGCCGGAAACCGGTCGTCGACGGGGTGGTTCACCAACGCGGACGGGCGCGTGGGCTATGTCTGACCTTTCACTCGTCATCCGGCCACTCGAAGCGCGCGAGTGGGATCGGGTCTTCGAGATCTTCCGCGCCGTGGTCGCCGAAGGTGAGACCTACGCCTATCCCGAGGACCTCACGTCCGAGGCCGCGCGCGCGTTGTGGGTCGAGGGACCACCGGGGGAGACCGTCGTCGCGCTTCGAGACAGCGTAATCGTGGGTACCGCGAAGTTCGGTCCCAATCGCCCGGCGCGCGGGTCGCACGTCGCGACGGCCAGCTTCATGGTGGACGCCGCGGCGCGCGGATCCGGCGTCGGACGCGCGATGTGCGAGTACGCGATCGCTTGGGCCAAGGATCACGGCTACGTCGGCATGCAGTTCAACGCCGTGGTCACGACCAATGTGAACGCCATCCAGCTCTACAAGACGTTGGGTTTCGTCACCGTTGGCACGATTCCGGGCGCGTTCGACTCGGCCACGCAGGGCCGCGTGGGACTCGACGTCATGTACCTCGAGTTCTAATGGCGTCGCCGGACAAGTTCGTGAATCGCGACCAGGCGTACCTGCGCGACGTCCAGTACGTGAATGGTGAAAATCTTCGTGCCCGGACACAGCTGCACGCCAAGTACGCGACGCAGAGTATCCCGTGGCAGATGTGGCTGCGGGGCCTCGTGGAGATACCCAAGGGTGGCGACGCACTCGAGGTCGGATGTGGCACCGGCCTCCTTTGGACCATCGGGTGGACCGGCGAGGAGAGTGACTTCTCGCTCACCCTGACGGATCTCTCCGCCGGCATGGTCGCGGAAGCCCTGCCGTTGGTGCGGCGCACGATCCGCGACGTCAAGGGACTCGCCGTCGACGCGCAACACCTCCCATTCGACGATTCATCATTCGACGTCGTCATCGCCAATCAGATGCTGTACCACGTACCCGATCCTCGCGAGGCCGTGCGTGAGTTCGCCCGGGTCCTTCGTCGCGGGGGCGTACTGATGGCGTCAACCGTTGGTCCGGCTCACCTTCGCGAACTCTTTCGAATCGAGGCGTCCGTCTTCGGTCCGACGCGGGTCCTTCGGCACCATGAGGTCTTCGGCGCCCAGAATGGTGGGGGTCAGTTGGCCGAAAGCTTTGGCCACGTGACGTGGCACTCGTACGATGATCGGCTGCTCTGCACTGATATTGACGACGTCATTGCCTACATCTGTTCGACGCCACCCGGTGAAGAGGCGACGAGCGAGCAGGTGGCACAACTGCGCCGCATAATCGCGGGTCAGATGGCCGAACACGATGGCGTGCTGTCCGTCACGAAGGACGTGGGTGCCTTCATCGCCCGTCGTTAGTCCGGTGGGTTGCGTCGCTTGCCTCGCTTGGTGCCAGGTGCCGCGAGCGACTAATCGGCGAGCACGACAGGACTTTCTCAGCCCGTAAAGTGGCTCCATGAGCACCCCCCACGCCCCCTCTGACCTTCCCACGACGCTGGGCGCGCTTCGCGCGTCGAACTACCGACCGAAATCGGTGCGCGAGGAGATTCGCGCGAACCTTGAGCAGCGCCTCGCCGACGGGATTTCGCTCACGTCGGACGTCCTCGGCTACGAGGACACCGTGCTGCCCCAACTCGAGACGGCTCTCTTGGCCGGTCACGACATCATCTTGCTGGGCGAGCGCGGACAGGCGAAGACCCGCATGATCCGTTCGCTCGTCGACCTCTTGGACGAGTGGCTCCCGATCGTCGAGGGGTCCGAGATCCGCGACGACCCCTTCGCGCCCATCTCGGCCTACGCCATCGACCTCGTCGACGCGAAGGGCGACGACACGCCGATCGCCTGGCTGCACCGTTCACAGCGCTTCGCCGAGAAGCTGGCTTCGCCCGACACGTCGATGGCCGACCTGATCGGCGAGGTCGATCCGATCAAAGTCGCCGGAGGCCTGTACCTGGATGACCCGAAGGCCCTCTCCTACGGCCTGGTGCCCAAGTCCAACCGCGGCATCTTCGCGATCAACGAGCTCCCCGACCTCGCCGAACGGATCCAGGTCGGTCTGCTCAACGTGCTCGAAGAGCGCGACGTGCAGATCCGCGGACACCTCGTGCGCCTCGACCTCGACGTGATGGTGCGTGGCGACCGCGAACCCCGAGGACTACACGAACCGCGGTCGTCTGATCACGCCGCTGAAGGACCGCTTCGGCTCACAGATCCGCACGCACTACCCCTACGAGTTGAC
Source organism: uncultured Acidimicrobiaceae bacterium (assembly GCA_963703105.1). Taxonomy (GTDB): domain Bacteria; phylum Actinomycetota; class Acidimicrobiia; order Acidimicrobiales; family RAAP-2; genus RAAP-2. Next base: position 2,101,242 of record OY969792.1, read on the forward strand.
GACCGAGATCGCCATCATGCACCAAGAGGCGAAGCTCCCGGCGTCCCCGGTGCCGATCACCGTTCCCTGGTTCATCGACGACATCGTCGCGCGCGTCAGTCACGTCGCGCGCAAGAGTCACGTGATCTCCCAGAGCTCCGGGCGTGTCGGTGCGGCTCTCGATCGCCAACTACGAGATCGTCGTGGCCAACGCGCTGCGCCGGACGTTGCGCACCCACGACGGCGCGGTCGTGCCGCGCGTGAGTGACCTCAGCGCGATGGTGCAGTCGACCCAGGGCAAGATCGAGTTCGACACGATGGACGACAGCGACTCCGACCAGGTCATCGCGGCCCTGGTCTCGCTCGCGGTTCGCCAGTGCTTCGCCGAACACGTGGTGCTGGAAGAGGGTCCGGCGATCGTCGAGGCGTTCAACACCGAGGCGCTGGTCCACACCGGCGACGACCTGCCCGATCGCGACTACCTCGCGGTCATGGCCGCCATGCCGGCGCTGCGACGAGCCGGCGCGGCGGATCGCCGGACCCGGGGCGAACGACGGCGAGCTGGCCTCGGCCGTCGAGTTCATCCTCGAGGGTCTCTATCTCACCAAGCGACTGGCCAAGGACGCCTCGGGCGCGCGAGCGCTCTATCGCTCGAGGAATCGTTAGTGCCCGTTCGCTACGGCTACCGCCGCTTCGGCGAGGACGACGACTTCAACGACCTCGACGTCGAAGAGATGCTGCGGATGCTGGCCGATGACTTCATGGAGAACGGCGACCTCGAAGAGGCGATGGACCGACTGCTGCGCGAGGGCTACACCACGACCGACGGGGAGCGCATCGAAGGACTGCGCGACCTGCTCGAGCAGGCGCGCGCGAAACGCCGCGAACTCGAGCAGCAGGCCGACCCCGACGGCGAGATGCAGCGCTACCGCGACTGGTTGGACGACATCGAAGCGACCGAGGAGGGCGAGCTCGAGTCCCTGCTCGCCGAGGCCGAGGCCTCCGACGACGATCGGCGCAAGGAGGTCACGCGCGACCTGGTCGATCAGAAGAAGATGCAGCGCGACCTGATGAGCGACCGCATCGGCGAGCGACTGGGCGAGTATCAGAACTACGAGTTCGTCTCCTCCGAGGCGCGCGAGCAGTTCGAAGAACTGATGGCCGAGCTGGAACGTGACGTCCTCAACACGTACTTCGAGAAGAGCAAGGAGATGATGGGTCGGCCCGACTCCGAAGAGCTGGCCCGGATGCGCGACATGATGGACGCGCTCTCCACGATGATCGAACAGGACCGGCGCGGCGAAGATCTCGATCCGACCTTCGAGGACTTCATGGAGAAGTTCGGCGACTTCTTCCCCGGCGCCGAGAGCCTCGAGGACGTGGTGCGCATGATGGCCGAACGCGCCGCCGCGGCCGAAGCGATGTTCAACTCCCTCTCACCCGATCAACAGAGCGAGCTGCGCTCGATGTTCGCCGGGATGATGGAGAACATGGAGCTCAACTTCTCGCTGAATCGACTGGTGTCGAACCTGCGCATGGCGACGCCGGACATCGACTGGAACCGCGCGCACCGGATGCGCGGCGACGACGGTTCGCCCTTCGCCGACGCGGCCTCGGTGGCCGAACAGCTGGGCCAGCTGAAGGGCCTGGAGGAGTTCCTCGGCCGGGCCAACGCCGCCCAGGGACTGCCCGAAGTGGACGTCGAGGCGGTACGGCGCAATCTCGGCGACGACGCCGCGCGCCACGTCGTGCGCTTGCAAAAGGCGCTGCAGGGTCTGAAGGACCAGGGCTTCGTCGATCGACAGGGTCGCCAACTGCACCTGACCCCCAAGGGCGTGCGCCAGATCGGTCAGCAGGCGCTGCGCGACCTCTTCGCCCAGCTGCGCGACTCGCCGACCCTCGGGCCTGCACCGCGTGGCGAGCGTCTCGCGCGGGGGAGACCGCGAGGAGACCTCCAAGCCCTGGGAGCCCGGCGAACCTTTCGCGTTGAACCTGCCGAAGACGCTGCGCAACGCCGTCCTGCGCCAGGGTCCGGGCACGCCGGTCAAGCTGCACGCCGACGACTTCGAGGTCGAGGAGTTCGAGTCGACGCGACACTCGGCGACCGTCTTCGCGATCGACCTCTCGCTCTCCATGGCCATGCGCAGCAACCTGGTGCCGGCCAAGAAGATGGTGCTGGCGCTCACCTCGCTGATCCGCTCGAAGTTCCCGCGGGACTTCGTGGCGGTCGTGGGCTTCGGCGAGACGGCCCAGCAGCTCAAGATCGAGGACGTCCCCGCGCTCACCATCGACTACGCCTACGGCACCAACCTCCAGCACGCCCTGGCGCTCAGTCGCCACCTCATGCGCAACGAGCGCGGAGAGCGCCAGATCGTGGTCGTGACCGACGGGGAGCCGACGGCCCATCTGCTCGCCAACGGCGAGCCCTTCTTCGCCTGGCCGCCGGTGCGCGAGACGCTGGAAAAGACCATGGCCGAGGTCCTTCGCTGCACCAAGGCCGATATCACCATCAACACCTTCGCCCTCGACATCGAGCGCAGCCAGTTCCCGTTCGTCGAACAGATCGCCAAGGTCAACGGGGGACGGCTTTTCTACACCGACGTGGACGATCTCGGCTCCTACGCCCTCGATGATTTCGTAAAGCACCGTCGCGCCGGATAGCGCGACGTCGTTCCCCCCTCTCATCAGGGAATTACACATTCCCATTTGCTTTTTGTCACGTTTACCGTCACAATGACATGGTTGTAATTACATCGGTGGTGAAAGCCACTGGGGGGAAGGAATCAACCGTGGAAATCGTGGAATTGATGAGCGGCATGGAAGATCGTGGTTGGCAGGCACGGGCGAACTGCATGGGCGTCGACCCCGATCTCTTCTTCCCCGAGCGCGGGGCCTCGACCCGCGAGGCCAAAGAGGTCTGCCGCGGCTGCGTCGCGCGCGAGGACTGCCTGGAGTACGCCCTTGACAACGGCGAGAAGTTCGGCATCTGGGGCGGCATGAGCGAACGCGAGCGTCGTCGCCTGCGCCGGGCGCGCGCCATCGAGCGCCGCGCCCAGGCCAGCTGACCTACAGCCGACTCTCGATCGTCTGAGCCTCACTTAGCCCGAGTTGGCCCCACCGGCTCGGCGCTTCGGCTTCGAGCACCGCGCGCGGCACGAGTCCCACGAGTTCCGCGCGAACGATCTCGCCCCCGTCGGGCAGCAGCGCCGCGACCTCGTCGTAGACGACTCCCGGGCCGACGACCATCGGGTCGATCAGGTTGCAGCTGACCTGCATGTGTTCGCCCGCGCGAAAGGCGAGGGCGCGCACTTCGCGTCGTCGGACCGCCTTGGCGATGGCGCGCGTCTCGTCCCTCGACACGCCCGTGAGCCAGATGTTCCAGGCGACGAGTATCGGTCGCGCGCCGACGGCGACGGCGCCGAGCGCTCGGCGACGGCGCGGCCGGTCCGAAGTCCGGCGAGAGCTCGGCGAAGGCGCGTGCTTTCGGACCTCGGGCAGCGTGCGGACGGTGTCGCCGACCGGCCCGTAGAGGAAGACGGGAACGTCGAAGGTCTCGCTGATCCACCGGGCCGTCTCGTCGCGCAGCATCGAGCGGCGCGAGAAGGCTTTTCGCGGGTCCAGGGCCACGAAGGGCACGACGTCGACGACGCCGAAACGCGGGATGGACGCCTTCGTGGGTGCGCAGGTCCAGGAGTTCGAAGGACGCGCCGATCAGCGCGCGAACGTCGCGCGATCAACGGCTCGGGATCGTTGATCAGCGTGAAGACGCGAGCGATTGTGGAACGCGTCGGCGTGCAGGTCGCGCAGTGAGGGACCGGCCGCGTCGTCCAGTTCGTCTAGGAGCATCGAGGTCGCGGCCCTCGGAGAGATTGATGACACACTCGAGCACGCGAGTGGCGTACTACGAAGCGTCAGAGTTAAAGACGCGGCGACGGCGACGCTCGCGAAGGATGCGACGGCGCTCGCGTTCGGAGCAGCCGCCCCAGATGCCGTGGTCCACGTGATTCTCGAGCGCGTACTCGAGGCACTGGCTCGCGACCGGACAGGTGGCACAGATTCGTTGCGCGATGATCACGCCGACGCCATCTCGTGGGAAGAACGTCCCCGCCGGGTACTCGCGGCACTTCCCGTCTGCCATCCATTCGGTACTCATGCTCACCCCCATTGTGTCGCTTCTATATGCTCACAGTAGCGACACTTTGTGTGACGAACTGATCACGAACGGCTCAATTGTTCACAAGCCGATGGTTACCATACTCCTCACAGACGGCTGTAAGCCCTTTCAAAGACAAGGGCTCGAAGAAGCCCGCGGAGGCCAGCCAATAGAATGGTGTTTCGCAGCAATCGCAACGCCAAAGGAGCACCGTGAGCCAGGTCCCAACCCCGGAGACCACCGAGGTCGTCGACCCGGTCGGCCACGTCCAGGTCATCTACCTCGGTCCCGTGGCGCCCCACTGGGAGTGCCGCATGGTCTTCGGTGACGAAGAGCAGATCCAGGCCTTCGTCGACCGCGTTGACGCCCGGCTGCGATTCCTACCGCCGCACGACCCCCAGTTCCGACGCAACCGCGAGCGCGTGAACCGCGACGCCGAGCGCGAGAACCTGCTCGTCGAGTGGAACCTCGGGTACGACGAAGAGAGTTAGGCCAGCGGCGAGTTCGTCACTCGCTCGTACCACGCGTTCGGGTCCACCAGTTCGGCCGCGCTCGGCAGTCCGTCCACGCGCAACAGCGCGTCGAAGACGCGCAGCGTGTGTTCCTTCGGCGAGCGTCGGCGACGAACTCGCGCCGCCTGATCGTGGTGTTCGCCCTGGGTCGAGATGCCGAAGAGCGCCGCGGCCGCGTCCTCGCCGCGCGCGTCACTTCGACGGTGTCGCCGGTAGGCCTCGACCAGCGCCGGTCGCGGACCGAGTATCGCCTCGGTGATCTGGTGGGCGGCCGCGTCGAAGAAGGCCAGCAGCACGCTGGCGGCCGCGTTGATGGCGCGCGTGGCGTCGGTCTCTTCGGGCATCTCGATGCCGTCGAGCAGCGACTCGGGGTTCTCCATGAATCCGGCGATGTCGTCGGGATTGATCATCGACTGCAGTCGCGTGAGCAGGTCGCCCTGGGCCTTGGTGGACTCGCGAACGGTGTCGATCAACAGCGCGCGCAGGGCGTCGCCGGTCCCGGGCTGGGTCAGCACGAGTGAGGCGAGGAACTCCTGGGCCAGGGCGAAGACGTAGACCTCGTCGCGCTCGAGCGACCAGGCCTCGGCGAAACTGGCGAGGTTGTTCACGACGATCTGACGCTCGGTCGTCGACGCGCGGCAGCGGCAGCGCGGCGAGCGACCACGCGCGCTCGGAGAAGTGACCGGCGACCGAGCCCATCTGGAAGCCCGAGAACAGCGGTCCGAGCGCGGCGGCCATCTGGGCCATCATCTGGTTGTCGCCGAGGTCGAGGCTCTCGCCGATCGTGGCGCTGGAGCTCGAGACCATCGGTTCCATGAGGGGGCGCCACTGCGTCAAGGCCGCGATCGTGAGCGCCGAGCGGTTCACCGCGACGACCGAGGCGTCGATCGAGACGCCGAGCAGCGAGTCGACGTGACGCGCGACGAGCGGCGCGAGCTCTTCGAGTCGCTGGCGCTCGATGGGCAGGGCGTTGGGGTCGCCGTCCTCGCCGCGCGCGATGTTGAGCGCGAGCTGCGTGGCGGTCGTGAACCAGGCGTCGGGACCCTGTTGGCCGAGCATGGAGAAGATGTCGCCGAACATGCCGCCGAAGGGGTTGTCACTCATGGGGACAATTTAAAGCGCGCAGGCGAGCGTCATGTCGGCGTGGTGCACGGTGGCGTTGCGCATGAACGTGACGTGGGCCACGGTGAAGGCCGGCGTCAGGTAGAGCGCCGTGTCGAGGGCGTCGAAGGTCTCGGTCTGCTTGCCGTTCAGCGCGGTGATGACGTCACCCTTCTTCAGCTGCCACTGCGCCGGGCTCTTGGGTATGACCCGAGAGACCGTCACGCCGCCGCCCTGGGCGTTCAGGCCGACGATGCCGAGGCTGGCGTGACAGCCGCGTCCGGTCGCGACGATGTAGGCGATGCGCGCGACGAACTGCGCCGAGTACCAGAGGTGGTCGGTGGAGAGGACCGCGACGACCTGGCCGCTCGAGTTGACGGCGATGGCGTCGACGAAGCTGCTGAGGTTCGCGTCGGACCTGGTCGAGAGGTAGCTGATGACGCCCGTGGCGTCACTCTTGGGATCGCCGAGGATGGTGTTCGCCCACTGCGTACTCGGGGCGTCTGGGTCGAGCTCCGCAGTATCGGCGACACCGCGACCACCCATTTGCTGGCGGGCAACGGCGCGAACTTCAAGGCGGGGACGTGGCGACCGAGGCGCACGATCGAGAATCCCATCACCTGGTCGCGTCCCACCCAGTGCACGGGGAAGTTGACGTCGCCCGGGGTCGAGCCGGTGATGTGAGCGTCGGCCGGGATCTGCGTGGTGGTGACCGCGAGGTTGTGCGGGAGCACCATGGCGGCGACGACGTCCACGTGGCCGGGCGTGGCGATCGAGAGGTCCACGGTGTCGGCCGCCGCGGTACGGGAGTTCGACGGGAGTTGGCTGATCGACTGCGCCAGGTGCGGCGTCGCCGGCGGGTCACTCGACTGCGTGAGGTACAGCCCGGCCGATCCGACGACCAGCGCGACCGCCATCATCATGGCGACGGCGCGGGCCGCGGGCGACTTTATGGGCCAGATCTGGTGGGTGCGAAGCTTCTCGAAACTCGGCAATTCACTCGGGTGGACCCACTCGCGTTCGCCCCTCGGAGGGGGCTTCGCGTGGGCGCGTCGACGACGCCACCAATCCCCAGGTCCCCGACTCTCCACCCAGTGAAGGCTAGTTACCAGCCATTGGCTAGTTGGGGTCGCCCTAACATCCTTAGCCATGGCATTGGACGTCGCGCTCGACATCGGAACCTCGAACACGCGTCTCGCCACCACCGAACGCGGCATCGTCTTCGACGAACCGACGATGGTCGCGATCGACACCAACTCCGGTCGCGTCGTCGAGGTGGGCCACGGGGCGCTCGACATGGTCGCGCGCACGCCGCGTCACGTCGTCGTCTTTCGACCGCTCGCCCAGGGCGCCACGGTCGACTTCGACGTGACCTCACGCCTCATCGCCGGGCTCTTCGAGCGTGCCGGCGTGTCCAAGATGAGCCGGGCCCGCGTCGTGATGAGCGTGCCGTCGCTGGCGACGTCGATCGAACGAAGAGCGCTTCGTCAAGCGGCGATCCAGGCCGGCGCGCGCGAGGCGACGCTGATCGAAGCGCCGATCGCGGCGGCGATCGGCATGGGCCTGCCGGTGCAGGACCCCGTCGGTTCGGCCGTGACGGTCCTCGGGGCCGGGGCGTCGGAGGCCGCGGTCATCTCGCTCGGCGGCATCGTGACGGGCAGCGCCCGGCGCCTCGGCGGCAACGACCTCGACGCGGCGATCGCGTCGTCGCTGCGCATTCAACTCGGCGTCGTGGTGGCGCCGTCGGTGCTCGAGAGTCTGAAGTTCTCGCTGGCCTCGGCGCTCGGTCGCACCAAGGGCCGTTCCGAAGTCGTGCTGGCGCGAACGGTCGACCGCGGTGACCTCGTCGAGATCGACGTGGACGCCGACCTCGTGAACGACGCGGTGGCCGACGTCGTCACGACCACGGTGCGCATGATCCAGGAGTGTCTCGGCGACGCGCCACCGGATCTCTCCCAGGACGTCAGCGCCCGAGGACTGACCCTCACCGGAGGCCACGCCCTCTTGAGCGACTTCGCCGAACTGATCGCGACCAACACCGGCGTCGAGGTCTCCGTCGCCGAAGATCCCGACACGGTGGTCATTCGCGGACTCCGGCTCTGTCTCGAAGAGATGGCCTCACTGCACTCGCTCTATCGAGACGCCGACCGTTAGTCGTCGTCGCGACCGAGTTGGTTGACCGCCGCGCGGACCTGCCAGTCCCGGTCTTCGCTGGCGCGCAACAGGGCCTCGTCGATGTCCGGTCCTTCGAAGTTTGACAGGGCGACGATGGCGCGACGGCGCACCGGTGGTTTGTCGTCGAGCGCGGCGAGGATCGCCGGTCGGGCCCGGTCGTCGCCGATCGCTCCGAGCGCCGCGACGGCGGACTCTCGACATCGCGCGTCGTCGTGGCCCGTCGCGATGAGGCACATCCGTTCGACGGCTCGCCACGTAGAGATGTTCACCGAGGGCGAAGACGGCGCCGTCGACGACCAACGCGTCCTCGTCATCGAGACAGGACATGAGCGCCGTGAGAACGTCGTCGTCGATCTCCACGTGGGCGATCTGATTCAGCGCCTCGCGCCGGACGGTGACGTCGCCGTCACGTAACGCCGAACGCCAATCATCGGAGGTGACGAGGCCCTGGCGCACGACGCCGCGCAGCGCAAGTATCCGGTGACGGGGTACGGCGCCGTGCAGGTTGGTCCGTAGGACCTCGACGTAGTCGTCACCCAGCCCGAAGCCGGCGCGCAACAGTGACTCGTCAATGCTCTCCGCTAGCGTTGATTCATCACTGTGCACGCCCCCATCTCATCACCTGCCAAGCGCCGTCGGGGCACCACGGCGCTCTTCGTCGTCCTCGTGCTGGTCCTGGTGACCCTGGTGGTGCTCGATAAAGTGCCCACGAACGACTACGCCCTCACGCCGGGCAACGCGACGCCGGTCGCGCCGCTCGTGAAGATCGACGGCGTGGCCAGCGAGACACACCACGGCAAGATCATGTTCACCGACGTCGATCTGCAGTCGCTCAACGCCTTCGCAATGGATCTTCATGCACTTTCAGAGTCACGTGCAGTTCATCAGCTCGGACCAGCTCGTGGAACCCGGTGTTCCGACTGATGAACTCCAGGCGCAGGGCTATCTGGAGATGAGCGACTCGAAGCAGGCGGCCGAGGTCACCGCCTTCGACGCGCTGGGCTGGACGACGCCGTCGACGCCTACGGGCGCCATCGTGAACTCGGTCGTCTCGCCGTCGCCGGCGCGCGGCGCCGGCCTTCACGTCGCCGACGAGATCGTCGGTGTGAACGTCACGCCGGTCACGTCGGCGTGCTCGCTGATCGAGGCAATGCACTCGATTCGCGCCGGTACCAGTGTCCACCTCTCCATCAGACGCGCGCGAATCTCTTCGACCGGTGTGATCACCTACCGGGCGCCGTCGAGCGTGACGTTGAAGACCGCGAAGGCGCCGGCGAGCATCGGGTCATCGGGCTGCGCGGGCGTGACGGGCGTCGGCCCGTCGTACCTGGGGGTGTCGGTCGAAGACGGGGTCAGCTACCGACTGCCGGCGCGGGTCAGCATCGACACGGCGAACATCGGCGGACCCTCGGCCGGGCTTGCGATGACGCTCGCGCTCATCGACAAACTGAGTCGCCGGTCGATCTCGGGCAATCAACCCATCGCCGCGACCGGCACGATCGACGTCCACGGCAACGTCGGTGACGTGGGGGGCGTGGCCGAGAAAACCGTCGCGGTGCAACGCGCCGGCGCGAAGTACTTCATCGTCCCCCAGGTCGAAGTCGCCACGGCCAAATCGGCCGCCCAACCGGGGCTGCGAATCATCGGCGTGACCACCCTCGCCCAGGCGCTGCGGGATCTTCGCTCCCTCGGCGGAGCGGCTCCCACAGCCCCTTACGCCGCCTCGTTAAGCCATTTCGGCCAAGGCCGACGCCGTAGTCTGGAGGGAATGGACGAACGCCGGATTCTCTCAACTACGCGCCAATCCTCAGCCGAGATTGCCCGAATGAACTTCACCACCGTGCGAAAAGGGGGCTACGACCCCAACGAGGTCCGGATCCAGTTGGAGTCGGTGGCGCGCGAGATGGGCCACCTCGAGGCCCGGATACGAGAGCTCCAGGACCAACTCAGCGACGCCCAACACCGCGCGGCCAACCCGACCTTCGACGAGGCCACGTTGGCCGGGGCCCTCGGCGCCCAGAGTGCGGCCATCTTGCGAATCGGCCCACGAAGAGGCCGGGCGGGTGACCGCCGAGGCCCAAGAACGAAGCACCCAGGTCTTCACCGAGAGCCAGCAACGAAGTTCGGCCCATTTGATCGAGGCCCAGGAGCGGGCCGCGGCGCTGGTCTCCGAGGCCGAGAGCACGGCCGGACAGATCGAACTCGACGCCCGGTCGGCCGCGGAACGACTGGTCGAGTCGGCCAAGGTGAACGGCGAGGCGCTCGTCGAGGGGGCGCGCGAGCAGGGTCGGGCCATCGTCGAACAGTCCTACGAGGCCCGCAAGGCGGTCCTCAACGACCTGTCCGTCAAGCGCAAGGCCCTGCAGATCCAGATCGAACAGCTGCGCGCGGCGCGCGACGTCCTGGCGACGTTCGTCACGTCGGTCCAAGACCAGGTCGAAGACGTCCTCTCCGGCATCAACAACTCGGACGAAGTGGCGCGCAACGCGGCTCTCGAAGCGTTGCGACTACGACCGAACGTGCCCGAACCGACCGAGGAAGAGGTGCTCGCCGGCACGCCACTGCGTCAAGTCGCCGAACCGCGACTGCGAGAGGCGACCGACGTGGCGATCGACGTGGCGACCGAACCGAAACCGCGCCGACGCACACCCAAGGACGACGCCACCAGCGTCGCCGACATCACCGAGGTCTCCATGATCGACGACGACGGGTCGGGGACCGACGTCGTGAACGAGATCTTCGCGCGCCTGCGAAAGGCGACGCTGGAAGAGCGCGGGGCCGCGCCCATGCCCAAACGGGCCGCCCCGGCCCCGGCCAAGGCGCCGACGGCGACTGGCGAACTGTTCGAACGTCGTGACGCGGCCCTCGCGGCCTCCCTCGCGGCCCTGACGCGCAAGGTAAAGCGTGCGCTCCAGGACGATCAGAACATCATGCTGGAGCGCCTGCGCGACGTGAAGGCGATGATCACCACCGAGCTCGAAGACGAGCACGAGCAGCGCGCGCGCTACGCCGACGCCGCGATCGACGCGCTTCGTGCCGCCGCCGCGGCCGGTGTTCAGTTCGCTAAGGACGAGGCCGGCGTCAGCGGGGGAACGCCGCCGCCGGCGGCCATACAGGACTGCGCGGCCGACCTGGCGGTGACGATCGTCTTGGCGCTGCGAAAGAGGATCCTCACCGACGGCAGTGGTGACGGACCGGACCGCGCGAACGCCGCGTACAAGGAGTGGCGCGGCGCGCGCGTCGAACGGCTCTGCACCGACGCCGCGCGACGGGCCTTCGAGATCGGCGTGGTGGCGGCCTCGCGGGGCCGACACGTTCGCTTCTTCGTCGCGCCCAACGACGCACCGTGCGACGCGTGCGCGATGGACGCGGCGTCGGGGGAACGGCCGGCCGGAGAGAACTTTCCCAGTGGTTCGCCCTTCCCCCCGCTGCACGCCGGGTGCGCCTGCGCCGTTCTTCCCGTTTGAAATACGACCTAGGCTCGTCACGTGCGTAGTCCGACTGATATCCCGCCACGTGCGCGCCGGCTCGGTCGGTTCTCTCGAAGATTCTGGTTCGGTCTGGCCTTCGTCGTCATTCTCATCGGCTTCCTGTCCTTGCGCAACCTGGCGGTGCTCTGGACCGACGAGATGTGGTTCCACTCGGTCGGGCTGGGCAAGGTCTTCTCGACGCTGCTGATGGTGAAGGTCGGGCTGGGCCTGACCTTCGGGGCGATCTTCTTCTTCATCATGTGGGGCAACCTGCTCCTGACGGACCGCTTCGGAGCGCGCGACCTCTCCTTCGACCCCGAGGACGAGATCGTGCGCCGATTCCAGAACGTGGTCCGCCCCTACGCCAAGCGCATCTACGCGGCGATCGCGCTGGTGATGGGCCTGATCGCCGGGCTCGACGCCACCGGGCAATGGAACAAGTACCTCCTCTTCGCCAACAGCCAGCCCTTCCACGTCAAGGACGCCCTCTTCCACAAGGACGTGAGCTTCTACGTCTTCACCCTGCCTTTCGTCTCCTTCGTGGTGACCTGGCTGTTGGTGGCGCTGATCGTCGCCCTGATCGTCACGACCGGCTTCCACTACCTCAACGGCGGCATCCGCGCGACGAGGGTGACGCCGCGTGTCTCGCCCCGGGTGAAGGCGCACCTGTCGGTCATCGGCGCGGGCATCGCGCTGATGAAGGCCGCCGGCTACGTCATCGCGAAGTGGGAGTTGGTCAACTCGACCAACGGCTTCGTGCAGGGCGCCGGCTACACCGACGTGCACGCGCGGATGCCCGCCCTGACGATCCTGTTCTTCCTCTCCATGGCCGCGGCGCTGATCCTGCTCGCCAACGTCCGCATGCGCGGGTGGTCACTGCCCGCGGTCGCGGTCGGCCTGTGGCTCTTCGTGGCCCTGGTCATCGGCGTGCTCTACCCGACGATCCTCCAGGCCCTCAAGGTCAGTCCGAACCAGGACACGCTCGAGTCGCCCTACATCCAGCGCAACATCGAAGCGACGCGCGCCGCCTTCGGACTGGACAAGGTGAAGTACTCCAACTTCGCCGCGTCGACGTCGATCACAGACTCGACGATCAAGACCGATAGCCAAACGCTGGACAACATCCGTCTGTGGGACCCCGCTTCTAACATCGCGTTGGCCAACGTGACACGCCGCCAGTCGATTCACGCGTACTACACGTTCTCCACCCTGGCCGTGGACCGATACTTCATCAACGGCAAACTCACGCCGGTCTTGATTGGCGCGCGACAACTCAACCCCTCGAACCTTCCGTCGCAGTCGTGGGTGAACCAACACCTGCAGTACACCCACGGCATCGGTGCGGCGGTCCTGCCGGCCAACGCCGTCGACTACACAACGGGCAACCCCAACTTCGTCGTCTCGAACGTGCCTCCGGAGTCGACCAACGGCATGCCAGTCCTCACGCAGCCGGACATCTACTTCGGCATCAAGGATCCCGGTTGGGTGGTCGCTGACACCAAGCAGCCGGAGCTCGACTACCAGGTGAACTCCGGCGCGAACGCCGGACAGCCGGTCGAGACGCACTACGACAGCACCGGCGGCGTACCGGTCGGCAGCATCTTCAGTCGCATGGCGCTGGCGCTACGCCTCGGCGACTTCAACTTCCTCATCTCGAATCAGATCACGTCGAAGAGCCGGGTCCTCTTCGTGCGCGACGTCCAGCAGATGGCCCAGAAGGCCGCGCCGTTCCTATCCTTCGACGCCAACCCGTACGCCGTGATCGCCAACGGCGAGGTGCAGTACGTGCTGGACGGCTACACCACCACCGATCAGTATCCCTACAGCGAGAACGCCTCGAACCTGAACGTCAACCAGGGAGGACTCCCGGGCAGTTTCAACTACGTGCGCAACGCCGTCAAGGTCGTGGTCAACGCTTACACGGGCGCGATGACGTTCTACGCCAACGACCCGAACGACCCGATCCTGAAGGCCTATCGCGCGGCGTTCCCGACGATGTTCCACCCGATGAGCCAGATGCCCGAGTCGATCCGCACCCACCTTCGCTACCCATCGAATCTCTTCTCGGTCCAGGCCGCGACGTTGGCGAAGTACCACATCTCGACCGCCAGTGCTTTTTTCGTGGCATCGGACCGCTGGGAGATCTCGCCGTCAACCGGTTCGGGCTCGCCGGAACAGTCGCTCGCCCTGACTCAGGTCACCAACAACGCGGGCAACGTCGTGTCGTCGTCGCTGGCCCCGATGAGCCCGACGTACCAGGTGGGTTCACTGCCCCAGGCCAATCACCAGCAGCTCTTGGAGAACATCGCCTTCGTGCCCGCGGGTAACTCCGCCACGGTCCAGGGCCTCACTGCGTTCATGATGGCCACCAGCGATCCCTCGGATTACGGCCAACTGCACGTGTACGTGACGCCGCGTGGTCAGTCCGTCACCGGGCCCGTGCAGGCCGATTCCGAGATGCAGCAGAACGCCGCGGGTTCCAGTGCCATAAGCCTGCTCAACAAGAATGGGTCCCAGGTACTTCTGGGCAACAACGTGATGGTGCCACTGGACCAGAGCATCCTCTATATCCGTCCGCTGTACGTGATCAGTACGTCGAACCCGATACCTCAACTGCGCTACATCTTCGCGGTCTTCAATCAGGACGTGTCCTTTCAGCCAACGCTGGCGCAGGCGGTGTCGGCGGTCTTCAACTCCAACGTGTCGATCGGTGGCTCGTCGCCCGGTAAGACAGGTGGCGGCACGAAGGTCGGTCAGAAGGCCGACGTCTACCTCAAGGCCGCCGCCGCCGACTACGCCTTGGCCGAGACCGATCTCAAGAACGGCCACCTCGGCGCCTACCAGGCCGAAGTGAACGCCATGGAGACCCAGCTGCAGTTGGCCCAGAGCGCGCTGGCCAAGAAGTAGTCCGGCTCCTCAACACCGTGGCCGAGCGACCGCCCGAAAATCGCTCCAAAATTGTGTCGGGGACCCCAAATCCTTGTCGTGCCAGGTAATACCATCGGGTGGACTACGGCCGACTCGCGGGGGGACTTCATGATTCGTTCTTACGACCACAGCTCGATTCCGGGACGGAAGTCTCGACGAGCACTCGGTGCCCTCGTCGTCGTACTGGCGTCCTTCGGCGTCGTGGCGACACCGGCGCTGGCCGACGGTTCGAACGGCGGTGCGTACGCGACGCCCACGTGGGTCAACGGTTTCTGGCATCACCAAGGGGCCAACGGCGAGAACGACGTCAACGTCTGTTCCTACGCCGTCGCACCGGGGAGTGTGCACTGCAACGCCCAAGTTGTGACCGACCTCGGTTCGAACGCCCTCGCCGCCGCGCCGGTGCAACCGTCACCGACCGGATGCACCTCGAGCGACACCAACGTGCCGTCGTCGGTCAGCGCGTCCGGTACCGGCGCGTACGACCCGTGCTACCTCGACTCGGCCTACAACGTGGCCGCCGCCGCGGCCGCGCACGGAGGGGGTGCGGGACAGATCGTGGCGATCGTGGACGCCTACAGCGATCCCAACGTGACGAGCAACCTCGCGTCCTACCGATCGTTCTTCAATTTGAGCGCCTGTCCGACCGGGACGGTGTCGTCCACGACGAAGACCTGCACGTTCGAAGTCGTCAATCAGAACGGCGCGACCTCGCCCCTGCCGACGGGTAACAGCGGCTGGGGCGAGGAGATCTCGCTCGACGTCGAGATGGTGAGCGCGATCTGTCCGAACTGCCAGATCCTGCTGGTCGAGGCTTCGTCGGCGACGATGGCCAGTCTCGGCACCGGCGTCAACACGGCCGTCGCCATGGGGGCCAACGTCGTCTCCAACAGCTACGGCGGATCCGAGTACTCGAGTGAAGTGAACGACTCGCTCAGTTACTTCAACCACCCCGGCGTCGCGATCGTGGTCGCCTCCGGCGACAGCGGCTTCGGCACCGAGTTCCCGGCCGCGTCACCGTTCGTCACCGCCGTCGGCGGCACGAGCCTGTATCAGAGCAGTGACGGCGGGACGCGCAACGCGAGTGAATCGGTGTGGAGCGGCGCCGGCGCCGGGTGCAGTTCGTACGAATCCAAGCCCACCTGGCAGAGCGACACGGGATGCCCCCGTCGCATGGTGACCGACGTCTCGGCGGTCGCCGACCCCAACACCGGCGTGTGGGTCTACGACACCTACGGCACGGGATTCACCTGGGGCGCCTTCGGCGGCACGAGCGTGGCGACGCCGATCATCTCTTCGATGTACGCGCTGGCCGGCAACAGCCCCGGCGGCCAGGGCGTGCCGGCGTCGAGTCTGTACGCCAATCAGAGTTCGCTCTATCCCGTCACGACGGGCAATGACGGAAGTTGTCCGTCGAGCCCGCAGTACTTCTGCAACGCCGCCGCCAGCGTGAACGGCTACAACGGTCCGACGGGGCTCGGCACACCCGGGGGTTCGCCGAGCAGCATCGCGGCCTTCTCGACCGTGAGCACGCCGCCGACCGCACCGGGCGCGCCGAACCTGACGTCGGCGACGCCGAGCAGCGGCGCGGTCTCACTCACGTGGAGCGCGCCGTCGAGCAACGGTGGCAGCCCGATCACCGGCTACGACGTCTACTTCAGCACGAGCCCGACACCGATTCCGGCCGGTTCGCCCACGTTCGTGACCGGCACGAGTGACACGGTGACCGGCCTCGCGAACGGCACGAAGTACTACTTCGAGGTCGAGGCCGTTAACAGCGTCGGTAACTCGAACTCCTCGAACCAGCTCTCGGCGACGCCGGTCGCCAACTCCGCGCCGAGTGCGCCCACGCTCAATTCGGCGACGCCGGGGAACACCTCGGTGGCGCTTCAGTGGAGCGCGCCATCGAGCAACGGCGGCAGTCCGATCACCGGCTACGACGTCTACGACAGCACGAGCCCAACGCCGATTCCGTCGGGTTCGCCCACGTTCGTGCCGGGCACCGGTACCAGTTACACGGTGACCGGACTCACAAACGGCTCGACGTACTACTTCGAGGTCGAAGCCGTCAATGGCGTCGGCAACTCGACCTCATCGAACCAGATCCCGGCGACGCCGGTGGCGAGTGCCGTGCCCGGTGCGCCGAGCCTCAACTCAGCGCAACCGGGTCGGCGACAGATCACGCTCTCCTACACCGCGCCGTCCAACAACGGGGGGAGCGCCATCACGGGCTACTACATCTACATCGGCACCTCCGCCGGTGGCGAGTCGACGACGCCGATCAATTCGACGCCCATCAACTACACCCGAGTGACGGTCACTGGTTTGACACGTGGCACGACGTATTACTTCGTCGTGCGAGCGGTGAATAAGAACGGCACCGGCGCGGCGTCCAACGAACTCTCCGCGACGTCACGGTGAAACGCTCTCAAGAACCGATTTGATTCGTAACGTCTCTGCGCGATAATCGAAGCAGATGCCGAGCGGTTCGTCGACTGGGCGGCAGCGGCAATTGTGACTTGGTGATTTTGCGATAAACTGGTCTCTGCATCGCGGGGTGGAGCAGTCTGGTAGCTCGTCGGGCTCATAACCCGAAGGTCGCAAGTTCAAATCTTGCCCCCGCCACCACTATCGATTGGCCCAGGCACAGCCTGGGCCAATCGCGTTATTCGGAGCCGTCGCTGCCGACTTGAAGACCACTTCGACCGGGCTTTGTGTCGTATTAACCGACCCGTCTTGACCGCGACTGTACGAAAATTCGCTACGTTGACCTGATGGCTTCGTCGACATCGCCTCGAACAGACGCGACCGATGAACCTCAAGTGACGAGCAACGTTGGTCCCCGCCATCGCATGCGTTGGAGCACCGTCAGTACCTGGATCCGACAACACGACCCGAATTTGGTGGCGCTTCGTCGTGCGGCGCGTACGGCGATCATCATGCCCGGTCTCTTCGCTCTCAGTTTCAAGGTTCTCGACAATCTGCAAATGGCAACGTTCACGGCATTTGGATCGATTGCCCTTCTGATGTTGGTTGACTTCTCTGGGTCGATGCGGGGCCGCCTTCAAGCGCAGGCTGCGTTCTCCGTCACCGGTGCGATCTTCGTATGCCTCGGCACACTGACCTCGCAAACCCTTTGGCTCTCCGTGTTCTGTATGGCTGTGGTGGCCTTCGTCGTGATCTTCTCGGGCGTCATCAGTTCCGTGCTCGCCAGCGCGACGACGGCGCTCCTCTTGGTCTTTATCCTCTCCACGGCAGTGCCAGGTCCGCCGTCGGTGATACCGGACCGCCTCGCGGGGTGGGCCATGGCCTCGATCGTGGCCTTCTTCGCAGTGTGGTTGCTGTGGCCCGCAAAAGTTCCTAACAACTTGCGAAAGGCTGCCGCCAACGCGTGCCGGGCGGTGGCCGCGGTTCTCCGAGAGGATGTCTCCAACTGGCTCGGAGCTGACTCGTATTCCCGAAAGAATCACGAAGAGGTCACGCAAGTCGCTGACGACGCAGTCGAGGCTCTCCACCGGAGTTTCCTCGCTGCGCCGTGGAGGCCCGCCGGGCTCAGCATCTCGTCACGGGCCGTCGTTCGTCTCGTTGACGAACTTCACTGGTTGGGCGCTCAAGTGGTCGCACTCTCTCCACCCGCCGTCACGACGCCCGCCATGCCCGTCTCCTGTCATATTCACTCCTTGTCAGCCGCCGTTCTCGAGTCGGGCGCCGACCTGCTCGATCGGCCACTGTCCTCGTCAGCGGATCTCGACGTCGCTTTGGAGAAACTTCGCGCCGCCCTCGATGACATGCAGAGTGAAATCACCCTCCACGTCCCTAGTTTCGAATACAACCCAGTCGAGTCCGCAACGAATGACGCACATGAAGAGACCTCGGATCGAAGGATCGAGGAGTTCGTGACTTCCCTGGAGCCGAGTTTCCGGGCGCAAGAACTCGGATCCTCGGCATATCTGATTGGCTCCAACATTGACCTGGCGGCGGCGGCCGATCGACGAAGTTGGCTCGACGCAACGTTCGGCGTCCAACCTGGACGCTCCTTCGGTCGTATTGCGTCGGCGCGGGAACGCGCGGCGGCGCACTTCGATCCCCATTCGGTCTGGCTTCACAACAGTGTCCGAGGTGCGGTTGGTCTGGCTCTCGCTGTGTTCGTTGCTGAAAAGACGGGTGTACAGCATTCTTTCTGGGTAATCCTCGGCGCCCTCTCGGTGTTGCGTTCAAACGCACTGAACACGGGCCAGAACGCTTTGCGGGCGATCATCGGAACGGTTGTCGGATTTGTCGTCGGCGCCGGGTTGCTGGTACTCGTCGGCACGAACGTCTCGGTCTTATGGTTTCTACTGCCCGTGGCTCTCCTCGTGGCGGGATTCGCCCCTACCGCGATCTCCTTCGCTGCCGGACAGGCGGGGTTCACGCTTACGCTCGTCATTCTCTTCAACCTGCTGCAACCCGCCGGTTGGCGGGTTGGACTCTATCGGGTCGAAGATGTGGCGATCGGCTGCGCCGTCAGCATGGGCGTGGGCCTTCTGTTTTGGCCCCGCGGCGCCGCACCATCTCTCAGCTCGGCATTACGTGAGGCGTACGTCCTTAGCGCGACGTACCTCGAGGCTGCCGTGAACTTCAGCACCGATCGTAGCGACGGCGACGCTTCCCCTTCGCAGTCCCCGGCCAAGGAGAGGACTGCGGCATCGGCGGCGTCCCGACGGCTCGATGACGCGCTTCGTACCTACCTGGCGGAGCGAAGTTCGAAACCGGTTCCCCTTCCCGAGGTCGCCGCGTTGGTCACGGGCGCGGCGAATCTGCGTCAAACCGGCGACGCGGTTCTGGCTCTATGGGAGAAAGACGATCGCCGACCCCACGGCGATCGGTCCTCAGCTCGTGACGAACTGTCCTACGAGGTGACGCTCATTCGGAGATGGTACGAGAGCCTCGGCGCGGCACTCGTTGGCAACGGAGCTGTTCCGACTGCGGCGTCAAAGAACGAGACGTCCGATCGTCACTTACTGGAAGCCGTTCGGGACGACCTGCGCAGTGCAGATGGTCCCGCCGCCGCGACCGCGGTGCGACTGGTCTGGACCAGGGACTACCTGGAGGCGACGCGACGAGATCAACAAACGCTCGTGGAACCTGCGCGAATCGTGGCCGCGAATCCAACCATTCCTCAGATTCGTCTGCGGGCGAGATAGATGAGAGTCGTACGCACTCCTGGGCCAGGCAACGGGGGTCGGTTCGTGTCAGAACTCCGATGACGAACTTCTATCTCCAGCGAATGGAAAAAACTTGCCACTCGCCGGTCAGACCCTTCAAGGAAAGCTCCCTCGCCTGATCAAGTGGCAAGGATCCTGCGAGCCTCTCCTGAACTTCCTGAGACACCAAAATCTCGCCGCCACTGGCGTGCCCCGAAATTCTCGCAGCAATCACCACGGTCCTGCCGTAGTAGTCGCCGTCTTCGGATTTGGCCGTGCCGCAGTGCAGACCCATCCGAACGGACAGTGGCACGTCCTCCCAACCCTGACTCAGCACCCGCTGCATTGCCATTGCGCACGCTGCCGCCGAACCCGGTGACGCAAACGCGAGCATGAAGCCGTCACCTTGTCCCTTTACAACAGTGCCACCGAATACCTCGACCTGAGATCGAGCCACGTGGTCGTGCCATGCGAGGAGTTCTAGCCATCGCTCTTCCCCGAGCGTGCCCATCAACTCTGTCGAATCGGCGATGTCGGTGAACGCGATCGTAACCGAGCCGTCGGCGGCAACCGCCGTCGCCGGAACGTCGTGGTCTTGGACCAATAGCAATATGTCGTCGATGGTCGTTGTCATCGGTCGACCGAGACTCTGCTCAATCTCACGATTTGAAACGGGCTCAGAGATATGCATTTGAACGAACCGCCAGTAGATTCCCTCCCGGTGAACCACCGCCGTGAATCGCAGCGGTATTGGATCCAACGTTCCTATTGAAAGTTCGGCCCGTGCCGCGATCCAGCCGACGCTACCTTCCCGGAAAGCATGAATTTCCTGGATGTTGTAGGAATGCGAGCCAATTTGGTTGAACTCCTCGTATTGCAACCGTGTTGCCGCCTCGTTCACTTCGTAACCCATCCACCACTCTCCCGGAGCGGTGCCAATCGTTAGTGTTCCAGGACTCCGGGCGAGCATGTCAACGCTGTTGCCAATGGAGGAATCCCCGAACATGGTGAGGCACTGCTCCATGAAGTTGACGAGTTCCGGAGACTCTTCCATTGGCGTGACATTACTGCTCGATGTGGGCGACGGCTTAGGTCGCTCCAATTGACATCAGGACTGTCGGTCCACACGTTCCGTTCTGGCCAGACGTGGTGGGCAAGATGGCAGTGGGTGACCGCGTGACGCAAACAGATTCAGGGTCTCTGTCGCAACACGGGGTCACAATTCATCGTGGGCCAAGCCCGATACTCATGGCACTCGTACATCTCGCGTGCTCATCTACCTCAGGCCAGCGGACCTTGCTGTCGAATAGTTTCCACCGACTCCATTGCTGTGCGGAGCTTGAGCAGCCATTCGTCGGCGTTGGTTCCAACCAATCGGACACACCAAGCCAACGCATCGGAACGGCTGCGAGCCACGCCGCTATCAACAAGCGTGTCGAGAACCGTTCGCTCGGACTGGCGAAGTCGGGTCATCACGGGTATCGACAAGTTGGTGAAGACGTGTTTGGTGTCTCCGATTTCTGCTCCCCAGCTGATGATTCTTCCGAAGTGATGCTGACCTTCTCTAGCTATCGCCATTCGCTCTTCGCGCGTCTCTTCACGGAACCTGGTGACCCGGCCGGCCTCTGCGGCAGCCTTGGCCCCGGATTCGTCCTGAGTGCCTAAATCTGGTGCAGTCAACCGGCCGATGATCAATATTTCGTCATGATCGATGGTCACCGTCGGCGCCCCATCGAACCAACTCTCCGGCAAACGGCCGATGATCCAGCCCGAAATCTCTTCGGATGAATGGATCGCCGGTCCAGAATGCCGTTCTCCTCGTGCGCTGCTCGTTTTTCGACCTGCTGATTCATGTGACTTCATAGTTGACTCCCCAATATGATTACTTAATTACAGTGTAACATCACATTCGTATCCAGGTCAAAGGTAGTTCCGTCCGGCGGCAGACCGAACTTGTCGTGGCTGCCTTCAGTCAGAGGGCAAAGCTAACAAGTGCAAACTTCTTTGCAGGGTTCGGTGTATCGATCGGCGTGAGTTCGAGGTTCCCGGACCCCTCCATTGACGAGCGGCCAAGTTACAGTCGCAACATGGTTCGTGAAACTGTCGCTGGATATTGCTGGCCGCAGTCTGCTCGTCCTGGAGAAAAGGTCGGTCTCCACATGTCGTCTTCAGGTGCCCGTCCGGTGCGGATCGAGATCGCGCGCGTGGGAGGTAAACGAGAGGTGGTGCTCGCCTTGGCGTCGGTGGCGACCGGAGATCACGAGACTCCGGCTACTGCGTCGTCGGCTGGCTGCGGCTGGCCGCCCGCACTCACGGTAGACGTGGAGCCTTCATGGCGTTCGGGCTACTACGAAGTCGTCATGGAGATTGAGGTCGGCGAGAAGGTGCGTCGCGATTACGCCTTCTTCGTGGTGCGTCCCGGATCTCCACAACGGATCGTCCTCGCGTTAGCTACCAACACGTGGCACGCGTACAACGACTTCGGCGGGACGAACCTCTATAACGGCGGAACGCACGTCGCCATGCAGCGACCGATGGCGGCGGGCTATCTTCACAAACCATTGGGGAAGGGCCGGCGCGTCACCGGCACCGGTGCCCCCGATCCCCAGAACGCGGCTCACGTGGGGTACGTGCAACTGAATCATCTGTCGAGCTGGGCGGGATCCGCGGGGTGGCCCGACTGGGAGCACCCGTTCATCGCGTGGGCCGAGCGTGAGGGCTTTGAGATTGGCGTCTGTACGAACGCTGACCTCGAAGATCATCCCGAAGTGTTGGACGGCTCGAGTCTGTACCTGTCGGTCGGTCACGATGAGTACTGGTCCAAGGGAATGCGCGACACCGTCGAGGGTTTCGTCGCTAACGGGGGAAACGCGGCTTTCTTCTCGGGCAATACGGCCATGTGGCAGGTCCGTTTTGAGGGCAGCGACCGCGACGTCATGGTGGGCTACAAGGGATTCTTTAAGGACGACCCGTTTATGGGGACGACCCGCCAGTCGGAGGTGACGACCTTGTGGTCCGACGTCATCGTTGGTCGACCCGAGAACGCCATGACCGGGGTCACCTTCACCCGTGGTGGCTATCACCGGATTGGTCGCAACGTGACGGCCGGCCTGGGGGGCTATACCGTGCACCGCGCGAGTCACTGGATATTCGACGGCACGGGACTCAGCTACGGCGAGGTACTCGGAGCGAACGCGACCGTCGTGGGCTACGAATGCGACGGGTGCGCGTTCACGTACCGCGACGGGCTTCCGTACGCAACGGGAGAAGACGGAACGCCCGCCACCTTCGAGATCTTGGGCACGTGCCCGACGCAGCACTTCACCCACGAAACCGCTCCGCGTCCACCACAACCGGGTGAGCCCAGCGAGTTGCAGTACATCGCTTCACGCGTGTTTGGGACGCGCGATCCCGCGGTGATGGAGCGGATTCGACACGGCCACGCGGTGTTGGGTGCTTACACGAACGATGCGGGAGCGACGGTCGTGACGTCCGGGTCAACTGATTGGGCGCACGGTCTGGGCGAGCGCGATGCGCAGATTGAACGGATCACCCGCAATGTGCTGACCAAGCTGGGCTAGAGATTCACCGCCTGATCGATAATGGCAAGTCGCGTTGACACCGGGGGTGTTTGATAGCGTATCTGCTATCATATTCCCGTGCGCACTTCTGGAACATCAAAGACAGTTGCGGGCGGACTGATCGCGTTGGCACGCGTGCGATTGAACCTTACTCAGCGCGAACTAGCGGCACGTTCTGGAGTTGCCCAGTCAACGATTGCTCGAATCGAGTTAGGACGAATAGATCCGGGATTCGAATCGGTGCAGCGGATTCTTGCTTCGGTGGGTTTGGAGCCAAGAATTCATCTCGAAAAGCTTGATGATCACGACCAATTGTTACTCGAGAGTCATGCCAGGCGAAACGACGATGAACGTCAGCGTGTCGAAGAGCGACACAACGCGAATGTTGCCGGATTCAACAATGCGCGAGTAATCGAGGGAACAAGTGAGTCACGAACTAGAAGCGGAAGTCATCATTGAGGCCTTCAATAAGGTTTGCGGTCGACTACGTCGTTATTGGCGCACTGGATCCACAGACTGCGCAGTCCTAACCGTTATCGCCGCGAAGTATTCGTGCCTCAGGCAACCCGTGCCCCGTGGAGAAGTTCGTTCATGTTGTCGTAGAAGAACTTCGATCGAACCTCATCGCTAGAGCCGGCGAGAGCGTCGTCGAATTTCTGCAACGGATCCT
Organism: uncultured Acidimicrobiaceae bacterium; assembly: GCA_963703105.1. Taxonomy (GTDB): domain Bacteria; phylum Actinomycetota; class Acidimicrobiia; order Acidimicrobiales; family RAAP-2; genus RAAP-2. The sequence goes on from OY969792.1 coordinate 2,124,994, forward strand.
TGCCACCTTCGGGGTGCGGGTAATCGGTCGAGAACATGAAGAGTTCGGAACCAGTCTGCTCGATCATCCAGTCAACCGGTTCCCCGGGGAACGGCGTGAACTTGAGATTCCGGCGCACGTAGTCCGAGGGGGTTAGTTCGAGGCGCCGGAGCGGCTCTTCCGTGCGGCGAAAGGCCCGGACCCCGTAATCGAGGTGGCGCATCCATGACACCACCCAACCGGCACCTTGCTCGATGCAACCTCCGCGGAGCTTCGGGAAGCGGTCGAACAGACCGTCGTAAATCAGCGTTCCGAGAAACAACTGTGGCGAGTGGGGGATGGCGAGGTAGTCCTTGGACCGCACGTTCTCGCCACCTCCCAGGTGGTCGGAGACCGGCATGGCGTTGTTGTGAAAGGTCGGGTCGAGAAGTCTGCCTCCCCCGCCCACGTGCAGTACGAACGGAACGCCGGCTTCACTGAGGACGTCCCAAAACCCGTCCAGGTCAGGATGGGTTGGTGACCTCGTGCCCGCGGCCGTGGAGGGAACCATCACGGCGGAGCACCCGGTGTCGATCGCTTCGACGGCCAGTCTGGCGGCCCGATCGGGGTCGACGAGCGGCACGTACGCGACCGGGAACAGGCGCGTGTCCTGGGAGCAGAAGTTGGATACGGCCTGGTTCTGCGCCGAACTGCCCGCGTAAAGTCGGTCCTCGTCTTTGCCGGCGAAGCGCGCGGTGGCGAAGGTGGCGAACACGAGCTGACCCTCGAAGCCGAAGAGGTCGAGCACCCGACTTCTCTCCGTTGGATCGAAGGCTCCCATGGCGTGCCACCCTTTGTCCTCCAAGAGGCGCTCCTCGGCGAGTTTCGCTTTGTCGGCGTCCGAGTGGCGGGCATCGGATTTGGCCACGGCATCAGCGAGGACGCCGGCGAGGCGGTCACCGGTGACGTCGCGCAGCTGGTCCTTGAACTCTGGGTCGATGAACTCGTCGAGAAAGTCCGCCAACTCCATCACGTGGCTATCGGCGTCGAGGACGCGTCGGTCCCCTACGTAGGTCGTCGTCGTGTCCATCGCACCCACCACACCTCTCTCTTCGGTGACGCAGAGTCACATGGTCACTCGTCACAATGACATCGATCGTGACCGCGCGCAACACATCGATCGTCCTGGAACGCACTCGCTGATGGCCTGCACTGCCCGGGGATCTTGGCGCTCGTCGCGAATCGAAAGTCCTTGATAGGGGCCGAATTGAGTCAATAAGTTACCGGTACACTCTTATCGGTAACGTATGGAGGGATCGAAAGTGGAGCTCGCGGGAACGGAAGTTGAAACCATTTGGAATGGCCGCCGAATTCATGCCTTCGTGCCGGCGCGTCTCACCGAACGCGACTTCACGCTCGACGTCGCGACGGCCACCAAGGTCGCCCACGCCGCCACCGAGGTTGCGTACGCGGCGGAAGCATTGGACGCGGACTACGAACCACTGGCCCGTCTGTTGTTGCGTTCTGAAGGCGTGGCCTCTTCGTACATCGAAGGTGTCAGGGCGCCGATCGTCGACGTCGTCCTGGCCGAAGAGCACCTGGGCCGACGCGGAAGCGACGCCGCGCAGTGGGTGGCCCACAATCTCACCGCGGTGTCCGACGCCATCGTTGGGGCCGGAACGAGTGCGGCGCTCACCATCGAGACGCTGTGCGATTGGCAGCGCACGCTGATGACCGGGAGTCCGACTCCCGAGCGCTACGTCGGCGTGGTCAGAGACGAACAGGGCTGGATCGGCGGGACGAGTCCCCTTGACGCACATCTCGTGACGCCGCCGCCGAGCGAACTTCCCGTGCTCCTCGACGACCTCGTGTCGTACGTGAATCGCCGCGACGTCGAACCCATCACCCAAGCCGCGGTCGCCCACGCGCAGTTCGAGATCATTCATCCGTTCGGCGACGGCAACGGCCGCGTCGGTCGAATGCTGATCTCATGGCTGCTGATTCGACGACTCTCTCTCCTGGTACCCCCGCCCGTCAGCGTGGCGATCGCCGGCGACGTCGCGGGCTACTCCTCGGGACTGGCGCTCTTCCGGCTGGACGACCACCGTAGGTGGATCGCGTGGTTCGCCGACGCGGTGGCGAGCGGCGGCAGAGCCCAGCGGGCCCTCGTGGCGAACGTCGTGTATATCAAGCAGCTATGGCGCGATCAGCTTTTGGCAGCCGGGCGCCAACCCCGAAGCGACGCCGCGGTGTACGGAACACTCGATCTCCTCCCTCGCCATCTCGTCCTCACGTCACGGATACTGTCCGAAGAACTTGGAATCTCTCGCAAGGCGTCGCTCGCGACGCTCCACCGACTCGTCTCGATCGGTGTTCTCACTGAACAGGGGACGATCGCGAGCGGGACCTCCGGCCAGCCCGCATCGCTCTTCGTCTCACGCGAGCTTCTCTCGCTGGCGGGCTCGAGTCCGTTGCGTTAGTGCTGCCGGCACGGGCCCCACGTCGGCACTCTTCGGACGTGACGGTCCGGCGTTAATCTGGCGAGAACGTGGCCAGAGGAGGCTCAGTGCCGTACGACTTGCAGTCAGATACTCGATTAGATCCTCGTATCAGAGGGCTGCTCAGCATGATGCCGAGCACCGAGCCCGTGGACGCCGAGAGTCGTGAGCAGATGCTCGCCGAAGCGGCCTCACCGCAGGGGTTGGCGGAGTACGCGGCCGAGGCGGAAATGATGGAGATGGGCGACAGCGAGGAGGTTGCTCCGTCGAAAGGTCTTCGTTTCGCGACGGAGGATATCGTCTCGTCGCCCGACGGCAATGCGATCAAAGTGCAGATCATTCGTCCGGATACGAACGAGACCCTGCCGTGCGTCTATTACATCCACGGTGGCGCCATGGCGTCGCTGTCGAGTTTCTTCGGCAACTACCGGGCGTGGGGAAGGATTATTGCGTCCAAAGGCGTCGTCGTAGTGATGGTGGAGTTTCGCAACTCGCTGGTGCCGTCGGCGGTACCCGAGGTGGCGCCTTTCCCGGGCGGACTCAACGACTGCGTGTCGGGACTCCGATGGACCGTCACCAACGCCGCGAAGTACGGCATCGATCCGGCGCGCGTCATCGTCAGTGGCGAGAGCGGGGGAGGCAATCTCACGCTCGCCACGGGTCTCCGGCTGAAGCGCGACGGCGACCTCGGTCTCATCAAGGGTCTGTACGCACTGTGTCCGTACATCGCCGGAAGTTGGCCCGACGCCCGGTATCCGTCGTCGATCGAGAACAACGGCATCCTGATCAACGTCAATAGCAACCGGGGAGCGATGGGGTACGGGATTGAAGCCTTCAAGGCCAGCGATCCGTTGGCGTGGCCCGGATTCGCGACGAAGGAGGACGTGACTGGATTTCCACCCACGGTGATCAGTGTGAACGAGTGCGATCCCCTGCGCGATGAAGGCATCGCCTTCTACCGATTGCTGCTCTCCGCCGGCGTGGCGGCCCGAGGTCGGACGGTCCTGGGAACCTGTCACGGCATCGAGATCTTTCCGCCCGCCTGTCCGGAGATTAGCCACAGTACGGCCGCCGATATTGCGGAGTTCGCGATCTCCTAAGCGCGTCCGTGTCGCTCGTCTCTTGACTCGTCGTCGCGCGAACGCGGTACGGATATGGTGACCGGATGGAAATCGAGTTCAGCGCCGAAGTGTGGGAGTGGCGAGGTCCCTCGCCGTACTATTTCGTCACGGTGCCGGACGAGGAGAGCGCGGAACTCGAGTCCATGTCGTCACTGGTCACCTACGGCTGGGGGATGATTCCGGTCGAGGCGAGGATCGGATTCACGCGCTGGACGACGTCGCTTTTTCCCAAAGACGGGCTCTACGTCGTGCCGCTCAAGACTGTGGTGCGCAAGGCCGAGGGTATCGATGTCGGCGATACCGTGAACGTGCAGTTGGACGTCGCTCTTTGAAATGTCGCGAGTGCCGTTCTTCGTTACGCGATGACGTCGCTCAGGATTTCACGCTATCGCTGCGATGCGGCAGGACCCAGTTCGGACGCGGGAAGTGGCAGGTGTAGCCGTTGGGGTAGTGCTCGAGGTAGTCCTGGTGCTCCGCCTCCGCCTGCCAGAACTCTCCGGCCGCGGTGACTTCGGTCACCGCCTTGCCGGGCCATAGCCCCGATGCGTTGACGTCGGCGATCACGTCCTCGGCGACCTGACGCTGTTCGTCGTTGAGATAGAAGATCGCCGAGCGATAGCTCGAGCCAACGTCGTTGCCCTGTCGATCCTTCGTGGTCGGGTCGTGAATCTGGAAGAAGAAGGCCAGGATGTCACGGTACGAGATGACCGAAGGGTCAAAGACGATCTCGATCGCTTCGGCGTGTCCTTCGTGATGGCGGTAGGTGGCGTTCGCCACGGTGCCGCCGGTGTAGCCCACGCGCGTCGTGATAACGCCGGGGCGCTTGCGAATGAGGTCCTGCATACCCCAGAAGCAGCCGCCGGCGAGGATCGCGGTCTCGGTGTCGTTGGTCACTGTGACGCCTCCTCTTTGGACGGAGCGTTGTCGAAGAGATGCTTGTACTCGCCGTAGCCCGACGCCTCGAGCTCGTCGTAGGGAACGAATCGTAACGCCGCGGAGTTGATGCAGTAGCGAAGACCACCCTCGTCCTTGGGTCCATCGTCGAACACGTGACCCAGGTGACTGTCGCCGTTCGTCGAGCGCACTTCGGTGCGCGTCATGCCGAAGCTGCGGTCCTTGATCTCGACGACGTTCGCGCTCTCGACGGGCGCCGTGAAGCTGGGCCACCCGCATCCGCTGTCGAACTTCTTGGTCGACGTGAACAGTGGTTCGCCGGAGACGATGTCGACGTAGAGGCCCGCCTCGTGGTGGTCCCAGAACTCGTTGCGGAACGCCGGTTCGGTGGCGCTCTCTTGCGTCACGGAATACTGATGGGGGGTCAATCGAGAGATCGCCTCCGGGTCCTTCACGTACTTTTCGCTCATTTCACTCCTTCGCTCAAGACGCCTGTCAACGCGTCCGGTATTGCCTCCCTTACGGTATCGGGGAGCGCGCCTTTCGTTACAAAGTCCCTCCCGATGGGGAGGGACTTTGTAGAACGCCGATACCGCGGTGGAGTCAGCGACGTTATTCGACCATCGCCAGAGAGACCATCTCCTCGGCCGTCTCTTCGGCGGTGGAGACCACGTGCTGCGCCGGTCGGATGGCGAAGTAGGCGACCAGGAACGCCACGGTGATGATCCCCGCGCCCGTCAACAGCGCGTCCGAACGTCCGTGGGCCGCGGCGATGCTGGTGAGGGCGGCCACGCCGACGGCCGCACCGGTCTGCTGCATCGTCTGGAGCATTCCCGACGCCGCGCCGGCGTCGGCCCGCGGGACCCCCGCGAGAATCGTGACGCTGAGCGGCAAGAAACAGGATCCGGCCCCGATTCCGAACAGCATCAGAGGTCCGAAGAGGCTGGCGAAGTATCCCTCGTTCGGCGTGGCCTTGGAGATCCAGAGCGTCGCGACGCCGAGCGTGACGAGACCGAACAGGAGAATCGGTCGGGCACCGATGCGTCCGATCGAGTCGTGGCGTGATCCGCGAACTCATGAAGATCAGGCCGGTCATGGGCAGGAACGCGAATCCCGCGTCGATGGCGCTGAAGTGCAGGTCGCTCTCGAGGTACTGACTGATGAAGAAGAAGACGCCGTACATGACCGACGGCACCAGCATCATGGTGAAGTAGGCCGGACCGCGCAGCCGATCGGTCAACAGACGCATCGGCAGTAGCGGCTGCGCTCGACGCCGTTCCACTCGCACGAAAGACACCAGTAACACGGCACTGAGGACGAAGGATCCGAGCGTGACCGACCGGGTGCCGTGTTCGGCGAGTCGGATGAAACCGTAGATCAGGCTGCCCAGACCTCCGGTGACTAAGGCGGCGCCGGCAACGTCGAGGCGACCGCCGTTGCGCGGAGGTTCGGGAACGAAGCGCGGGGCCAAGAGGATGATGGCGATGCCGATGGGCACGTTGATGAACATCACCCAACGCCACGACACCCACGAGGTCAGGGCGCCACCCAGGATGAGTCCGAGTGATCCGCCGCCGGCCGAGACGGCGGTGAAGATGCCCAGCGCTTTGTTGCGGGCGGGGCCTTCTTCGAAGGTGGCGCTGATCAGACTGAGTGTGCTGGGGGCCGCGAGCGCGGCGCCGACTCCTTGGACGGCGCGGGTGAGAAGCAACATCGTGGACGTCGTCGCCATGCCCCCAAGTAGTGATGCGCCGGTGAATATGGTGAGTCCGATGATGAGCATCCGACGTCGGCCGAAGACGTCACCTGCTCGACCGCCGAGGAGCAAGAGTCCTCCGAAGGCCAGGCTGTACGCGTCGATGACCCACGAGAGTCCGGCCGAGCTGAAGTGCAGGGAGTGCTTGATCGGCACGAGAGCGATGTTGACGACGGTGGCGTCGAGGACGACCATCAACTGACAGGTGACGATGATGGCTAAGGCGATGGTTGAAGCTCGTTTTTGGGCGTGAGAGGTCAGAGGCACGATGGTTCCTTTTTTGAGATAGAGGCTTAAAACTCCGGAGAATTGGTAGTTCGACAACCTCGCTGCCCGAAGGCGTTGCATTTGGTCTCCGGAAGACCTAACATGAGGGTGCCTCCACATACTATACGGAGGTTGCCTCCGGTTGCAAGTATTTCTTCAAAAACTTTGAGGCGGATCTTTCAGAGGAGCGGTGATGAGCGAAACGGTGGTGAGGAAGGGTCCTCGCCGGGCAGATGCTCAGCACAACTACGAGGTCATTTTGGCCGCCGCACGTGCCGCGGTCGCCGAACGAGGTGGCGACATCGTGCTCGAAGACATCGCCCGCAACGCCGGTGTCGGCATTGGGACGCTCTACCGTCATTTCCCTACCCGTCAAGAACTTCTCGAAGCGGCGTTCCTGGACGAGGCCTTAGAGCTTCGTCAGTGCGCCGAAGAACTGAAGTCCGCTCCGGCGCCGCTGGACGCCTTGATCGAATGGCTGCGCTTGCAGATGGATTTCGGAGCGCACGGACGAAGCATGGGCGCCGCCGTCATGAACGCCAAGCACACCGAAGGCACCGAGATCCAGATCGCCTGCGTCGACATGCGAGCGGCCGGTGCCGTGCTCCTTCGTCGCGCACAGGACGCCGGCGAGGTGCGTCCGGACGTGGAGATCGTCGACTTACTCCGATTCATGCACGGCATCGTCATCGCCAACGAACAGGCGCCCGATCAGTCGCGCGTCGATCCCATGTTCGACCTCGTGATCGCGGGCATTCGAACCTGATCTAGATCTCGCTCGCATTCGGGACGAGTTCGACAAACGAAATCGTGCGATCGGTCAGTTGCTGATAGTCGCCCCAGCCGCCGTAGTGACCAACGAGCTCCTTCCAGATCGTCGGATCGTCGCTCGAGGGGATGGCTCTGGCCTTGGCTTCGAATCGTCGGGCGCCCGCCTGCACGATGACCATCGGATTCTCGCGGACGTTGAGGAGCCACTCGGGGTGTTCCGGTCGCCCGCCGTTCGACGCAACGACGTAGTAGACGTCATCTTTCACGTAGTAGAGGAGCGTCACTGAACGGGTGAGTCCGCTCTTTCGACCACGCGTTTCTAAGAGCAACATTGGTCCGACCGGGCTCTTGTGACCAATGATCCCCCGGGTGAGTCGATACAGCCACACGTGCCATCGGTAGATCGTTCGTCCAATGGTGCGATCGATCGCCACGGTGAGCTTCACGTCGGTACCTTCTCCTTGAGAATCGCTATGTGAAATCTTTCCCGAACCGAACGATGAGGAGACATTGTGGATCACTCGACGTTGATGAATCTCAATCGCGAATTGACCTTTAGGTTGGCGTGAAGGACACAGTGTCGTGTCCGAAAGGAGCGATGTCATGGAGATCATCAGGAACGACGACGGGAGTCTGTTGGTGCCGATTCCCGAGGGCCGACATCACGAAAGTGACGACCCGGCAGATGGTGCCGACGCCGCCACGGATGGTGTCGAGGTACCAACGACTCGGTTGCTGCACCCCGGCGAAGGCGGCTACAACGAAGCCCTCGCCGAGTGGGACCTGCAACAGAACCCCGACCGGGCTCCCGCGGTGTCGACCGCCAGTGGGCGCGAAGAGGCGATGAACGTGGTGCACGCCGTCGCCGAGTCGCCCGATCACGACGTCAAGAGCGCGCTCAAGGACGTCAACGACACGGAAGCGAGCGGCGAGGCGCTTCGACACGTGCTGATCGGGGGCACGCACTCGGTCGAGGCATTCTCCGAAGAGGTGGCGGAGGCCGAAGGGGGAGAGCCGCTGCCGGCGCACAAGATGACCAAGATCATCGGCGAGGTCCTGGCCGAACTGGACAAATAACCGATCGCGGATACAACTCGGTGATGCGGTTCGCCTCGCGTAGCGAGCGGCGCCTACATTCGAAGAGTTGACAAGTAAAAAGGGTCGGTGAGACGTGGACGTTCAAGAACTGTTAGCCCGGGTGGGTCAAAATCTGTCGGTGAGCCGCGCCTTCGGCACGGCCTACGAAAAGGACGGTTCGCTGGTGATCCCGGTGGCCCTAGTCGCGGGGGGCGGAGGTGGAGGCGAAGGCCCAACGGGTTCACCCACGGACGCCCCCGCCGCTGACGTCGAGCCGGAATTCGACGACGTCACCCCAAAAGTGGAACTGTCGGGCTCCGGCGGGGGCTTCGGCGGGGTCGTGATGCCCGCGGGCGTCTACGTCGTCAAAGACGATCAAGTCCGTTGGGTGCCCGCGGTCAACGCCAACCTGGTGATCGTCGTCACCTTCCTCACGCTTCGAATGATCGCGCGCGCCCGTCGCAAGGCTCGTCGTCGCGCTTCGTGAACCGGTGAGTGGGAACGTCCTCGATCGTTGAGCTCTCGGTGGTCTCTTATGATTGAGCCATGACGCAGATCGTCAGCACCCATGCGTCACTCCTCAACCGTGGCTGAGCGCCAGTGGTTTGCGCGGCGCCGCTACGGCTTCGGTGTCCGGCCCGTTACGTGGCAGGGCTGGCTGATCACGGCGATCGCGTTGGGTGGCGCCCTCGGCGCCCTAGTCGGTGTCAAGAAGACGACCGGTGAGGTCCTCTTCGTCGGGGTGGTCGGTCTCTACCTCGCCGTCGCCTACAGCCTCGGTGGGACGAAGAAGCAAGTCGAGGTCAGCGGTCGAGAAATTGCCGCCGACGACGTGCGCTCACTCGAGAACAGCGTCGCGAGAGTCACCGTGCCGCCCGAGGTCTACGGGTCACAGACACCCCGAGAGATCGCCGAAGCGATCGTGTCGCGGACCGGTAATTTTGCGGAACCGGCGCCGCCTGACGTGCCGAGTGATGCGGTCATCGTGGTCAGTCACCTGACGAAGCAGTTCGGTCACCGAGTGGCCTTCGAGGACGTCACTTTCAGCGTCCGACGGGGTGAAGTCTTCGGGTTCCTCGGTCCCAACGGCGCGGGAAAGACCTCCACCGTGCGTACGCTGAGCACCCTGGTCGCCCCGACGTCGGGAACGGCCGAGGTCGCCGGCATTCCTCTCGACGGAAAACACGACATTGAGATTCGCCAGCGGATCGCCGTGATGACCGAAGTGCCCGGCCTGTACCTTCGGCTCAGCGTCACGGAGAACCTCGTGTTCTTCGCCGGGCTCTACGGATACAAAGACGCCCAGCCCAGAATCGATCGTGCCCTGGAGGCCGTCAACCTCTCGTCGCGAGCCAACGACCTCTGTGGCAGCTTGTCCAAAGGACTTCGCCAACGCGTCGGACTAGCCAGAGCGCTCCTCAACGATCCGGAGATTGTCTTCTTGGACGAGCCGACCGCCGGGCTCGATCCCGTGGCCTCACTCGAGGTCCAGAATCTGATCAACGCGCTTCGCGCCAAGGGCGTCACGGTGTTTCTCACGACCCATCGACTGGACGAGGCGGAGAAGCTCTGCGACCGCGTGGCGATCTTGAATACCACGCTGCGCACCGTTGGCCGCATCGACGACCTTCGCCAAAGGATGTTCCACAAGTCGATCCTCGTGACGACCGTTGCGCCGTTGCCCGACCCCGATCGCCTATTCTCCTCGCTCGACGCCGTGTCCAGTTGGACCAAGGACGAGGCGGGTGGCTACGTCATCATGGTGGGCGACGTTCGCGTCGCCGCACCGGCTATCACCCGAGCTCTGGTCGCCGCGGGAGCCGACGTTCTCTCCTTAGCCGAGGGTCATCACTCCCTGGAAGAGGTCTATCTCGAGCTGGTCGGGGCCGCTGGCCATGGTGGTGAGCAATGAACGAAAGTTGGATCAGGATTCGGGCCGTGATGCGCAAGGAGTTCCGAGAGTACCGGCGGAACCGATTCATCATCTACACCATGGGTACGTTGCCCTTGATCTTCACCGCGCTGCCGGTCATATCGCTCTTCAGTATCTCGAGCACGACGGCGCCCTCGGTGGTGCGAACCCAGGTAGGGATCACGCTGCTCTTGCTGCTCGTGATACCGGTGGTGTTGCCGGCGACGATCGCCGCCTACTCCGTCATCGGCGAGCGCGATCAGGGCACGCTGGAGCCGCTGCTGACGACTCCGATCAGTCGCGAAGAGTTCCTCCTCGGCAAGTCGCTCGCCGCCACCATCCCCACGGTGGGCGTGGCCTACGTGTTCTTCATCGTGTTGGTGGTGGCCATTCGCCTCGGGGCGTCGACCGTCGTGGCGCACGCCGTGTGGCAACCGTCGTGGTTCCTCGCCGAGTTGCTCTTCGCGCCGCTGCTCGCCGCCTGGTCGGTCTGGGTCGGCACCGCCATCTCGGCGCGGTCGTCGGACGTGCGGGTGGCCCAACAACTCGGTACGTTGGCGAGCCTGCCGGCACTGGTGTTCCCCTTGCTCATGTCACTCCAGGTCTTCAAGCCCACGGTCTCGGTGGCGATCGTGATCGCCCTCGGGTTGGCCGCCATCGACGTCGCAGCGTGGCGCGTCGTGTCCAAAATGTTCGACCGCGAACGCCTCATCACGGGTTCCTCGGCGGTGACGATGCGCGCCGAGGCGGGGACTTAGTCACGACTTGATCAGGGGAGAGCCTCCCAACGCCCAGAGCGCGCCCGGATGAATCTTGGTAGATTTGTGAATTCCGCTCAGGTGGGGGTACGGGTCCAGACGATATGCCCGTAGGAAACGGACAAAATGCAAGGGCGATCGTCGCAAGGCGTATCTACGGGGATAAGACCTAGACGACAGTACGTCTCGCGCGCGCGAACTGTGCTGTGCGCCCTCACGGTAAGCGCCTTCATCGTTCTCGCCATGCCGGCCCTCGCGTCAAACGCCACCGTGCGAACGAGTGGTCACGCGAGCATCGCCACCGCGAAGGACGACTGCGATCCTGACGGCGATGCGGTTCTCGCGCATGATGGACGTTCGCCCACCACGGACGACGACGACGACTGTCCGACCACGACGACCACGACGACCACGACTACGACCACCACCACTACGACGATTCCAGCGCCCCTACCAAGGCCACCAGTAACGACCACGTCGACGACCACCACGACAACAACGACCACCACCACGACGACCACGACCACGACGACCACGACCACGCTCGCGCCCGTTCACATCGTTTCGAGTCCACCGCCGGCTCCGCCTCCCCTTCGAACGATCACCATCGAACCGTTCGCTGAGGGTTCGTACGGACTGTCAGCGAAATTGAAGACCGAGACTCAAAACATGGCGATGACGATTAAGAAGTTCCACTACAAGACGGTCGACCTGACTGGCTACACGGACAACGTGTTCACGGCGGCGTTCAACGTCACGCTGAATCAAAATCGGGCGCAGGCGATCTCCGCGCTCTTGTCCCAGGACCTCCAGGCGCTGAAGGTCACCGGCGTGACGATCACCATCGTCTCCGGGTACAGCATCGTTCTCGTAGCCACCAACACCACCGCGAAGGGTCGAGCAGAGAATCGTCGCGTCGTGGCGACTCTCAAAGCGTCCTAACGGCGATTGCGATGAAGATCCCCGTCGCCTCGGTAGGTCGACGTCGCATTCGGCGCGTGCTCTGGATCCCGGTGGTGACGCTTCTCATCGGTCCACTGCCGATGATCCTCTCGAGTTCGAGCGCCGGCGCGTCTCCGGCGGATACGTACACGGGCATCGTCTTCGTGACGAACTTGAATCTCAACTCGGTCACCGCCATCGACACCGCCACCTCGCACACCACGCAAGTTCATGGGGCGCCGCCCGCCATGAATGGTCCTCTGGGCATCGCCATCGCGCCGGACGGTAACACCGCCTACGTCACGAATTCCAATGGCAACACGGTGACACCCATTGATATTCGGTCGTCGTCCTTCTCGCTTGGGTCGCCGATTCGAGTGGGGAGTGGTCCGGCCGCCATCGCCATAACGCCCAACGGCGCGACCGCGTACGTGAGCAACTTCAACTCCAACACCGTCACGCCGATCGACCTCGCCACGGCATCGCCGGAGCGACCAATCAGGGTCGGCGCCGGTCCGTGGAGCATCGCGGTGAGTCCCAACGGGGAGTGGGTCTGCGTCTCGAACTCCGAAGGTCAATCGGTGAGCGTGATCAACACCTCCTCGCGGCAGGTCACATCGCTGGACCTCACCAGTGCCCCCGAAGCGATCGCCATCGCCCCGAGCGGCGCCACCGCGTACGTGGCCAACGGCCACGTGGTGACCCCGATCAATTTGAGTTCTGGGCGGCCGCGACTGATGAGCGCCATTCCGGTGCTCAACGGCCCGCTGGGCATCGCCATTACACCGGACGGAACGATGGCCTACACGGCGAACACCGATGACACGGTGACGCCCATCAATCTCGCGACCACTCCGGCGACACCGGCGGCGGCGTTCTCCGTGGGCAGCATCACGCAGCCGGACGGCATTGCCATCGCCCCTGACGGCAAGACGGCCTTCGTCGCGAACGCGAGCAACACGGTCACTCCGATCAACATCGCCGCGAAAACTCCTCGATCAGAAGCCCCGGTGCAAGTGGGCTCGGCCAGTTTTGGAATCGCGATCGCCCCGGGACAGGCGCCGGTCGTGCACCTCTCCGTCGTCCCGGCCCCGGCGGGCCAACCGGCCCACTTTGCTGCGTCCGGATCGTCATCGAGTGCACCGATCACGCGCTACGACTGGAACTTTGGCGATGGAACGACGGCGTCGACAACCACGGCCACGACCACGCACGTGTACGCCAAAGCCGGCTCGTATACGGCATCGGTCACCGCGGTGGGCGCCGACGGAACGTCGACGTCGCAGACCTTCACCGGCCAGACCGTGAGTAATAACGGCAGTCCGTCAGCGAAAGCAGATCGCTCGTTGAACGTCGTCTCGTCGTTGCGATCGACGCCGTCATCGGGACCGCCGGGGATCGCCATCACCCTTCGTGACCCGACGTTCACATCACACTGCGCGAACGTCAACGTGTTCTTCGACGACCAACTCGTTGACACGGTGACGAGTTCGGCGTCCAGGCTGCCGAGAACGCGATTGGTGATACCGGGCGACGCTGTCCTCGGCACGCACCACCTGGAAGTCTCGTGTACGACCGCGCGCCCCTGGCTGTTGTCGACGCCGTTTTCAGTGACGTCCACGCGTAATCACCTTTCCGAGTTCAGCGTCGCGATGCCGAACCCGACGCAGCTCGGGAATCACATCGTCGCCTCGGGCGGTTTCAGCATTGGCTTCTTGTTGGTGAGTCGGCTCATTGCCGCCGGGTTCCCCAGCGAGTGGCTGGACTCGACCTACGCCGAGAATCGAGAGCGCATCCAGGCACGGGCGAGACGTCGCTTCCCGCGGCTGTTCATCGACCGCGAGAAGGACAAGTCGACGTCTCGTCGGATGGTGATCGGCACGCTGCTCTTCCTCGGCTTCATCGGCTTCGCCGGACTGATCAACTCGTTCCTTGACAAGGGCTTCGGATTCAATCGCACGACGCTCTGGCTCTATCTGGGCCAGTGCATCGGCGTCGGCGATCGTCACGCTGACCTCGCAGCTGCCGATGATCTTCGGTGGACTTCGGGAGAAGCGGAAGATCCACATGCACGTCTTGGTCGGCGGCATGATCATCGCCATCATCTGCGTGAGCGCCTCCCGGGCCATCGGCCTCTCGCCGGGGTACTGCTACGGACTGATCGCGGTGTTCGTCTTGCGCCCGCACACCGACGAGAAGGATTGGGGCCGACTGCACGCGATCGCCTCGGTGTGCGTCCTCATCGTGAGCACCGCGGCCTTCTTTCTCACCGTGCCGGTCTTTCACGCCGCCACGGGGAGCCACCCGTCACCCTTCTGGCTGATCCTGGACCCGGCGCTCAACGTCACCTTCCTCGGCGGCTTCGCCAGTCTCGCCTTCGGCATGCTGCCCTTACCCTTCCTGCCCGGTCGACACGTGCGTCAGTGGAACAAGGTCGCCTGGTTGGTGATCACGACGATCGGGCTGATCGGCTTCGTCGCCGTGCTGCTCACGCCGGGCAGCGGCAGCCGAAACGAACTGCGTCACGTGGCCCTCGTGCCGGTCTTCGTGGCGTTCGCCATCTTCGCGCTGGCCTCGCTGGCCTTCATGGCCTACTTCCACTTGCGCCCGTCTCCGCCGGTCCCGCCGAGTCCGACGGTCTCGGGGGCTGCCGCGGAGTGAGTTAACCCGCTGGCTCCGTGGCGACGTCCGTCGCTACGACAGGTTGGGCAGTACGTCGTTCGCCCACGTGAACGTCATGGGCGGCGGCGATCCCTTGGGGATCTCGATGAGGTCGACGTACGAAGCGTGGCCGCCCGGCGTCGCGAAGCCGGTGCCCATCTCGCAGTTGGTGCAGCCGAGGCCGACGCCCTGGTTGTACCCGGGGTCCGAGCCCAGCAGTTCGTCGCGGTGGGCCCAGCAGCCGGCGGCACCGGGCGAGGTACACGCGATGTTCGAGGTCTTGGCGGCGCTACCACCCCACGCGTCGTCGTACATCCAGATGTAGTCCGCGGCGAGCACGGTGAAGCCGCCCGACCACGCGCCCCCGAAGCCGGCCGAACCTTGCGCGTCGTTGGCCATGGGAAATCCGGCGGCGACCGACGGGTCGGCGTTAGCCGCGGCCGCGTGTTGGGCGTCCGCCGTGAGCGCGGCGTTGATCCCGAGATACGGGGGGAGTCCCCGCGCCGTGCGCTCGAGGTCGGCGACGACGAAGAGCTGTTCCGCCATCGTGAGGCTGAACCAGTCGTTGGGCAGGACCATCGGTCGCACGCCCTCGATGGCGCGGGCGTTGTTGATCGCCGCCAGGACGTAGTTGGTGCAGGCCACGCCGTTGGTGTAGCCGGGCCACGAAAGCGCGGTGGCGGTTCCGACGACGCACGGATTAGCACAGCTCCACGCGCCGGCCACGAAAGTGCACGCCCCGGGGGCCAAGAAGTCGGGGCTCGGATCGATGTTGGCCGAGGGATTGGAGATCGACGGTGCCGGAGCCCTGGTGGGGGCCTTCACCGTCGTGGTCGTCGTGGGGGCGACCGTCGTCGGGGTTACGACGGTCGTCGGAGTTGGCACCGTGGTCGTCGGGCTGGTGGAGCCGTTCGAGTCGGAGCGCGACCTCTGGGTGGTCGACGAAGCCACGACGCGCGAGTGACGGGTCACGTGGTGCGTCGCGGGCCGCTTTGTGCGGGGCGCGATCGTGGTCGTGGTCGTTGCCACTTCGGTCGTCGTGGTCGCCACGGTCGTGGTCGTACCCGCGCCGAACGTGGCGGAGGGCTTCACGATGTTCGCCATGGCGGGAAGCGCCGTCGTGCTCAGGACGATTCCCACGACCAGGGAACCAATCGAGCCGATCAGCACCGAGCGACGCGGGCCTCGACGCGCGCGGAGGGAGCCTTTGCGGGTCTCCAAGAGATTTTGCCCTTGCGTGACGTTGGTCATGGATCAATTGTCGAAAATCAAATCCAAAGTGCTCCCTACGGTCTCTCAATATCTGCTCAATTCAACTGAGACGCACTCTGCATCGTCATAGTCGGAGATCCTCGATCGTTGAAAAGGTCGAAGGACCTGGAGCTCGCGGAACATTGATCGACACATCGCCGTCGGCTGTGATGTGCTCGACCGCGGTCAACTCCGATCCATTGCGAAGCCACGACGCGTTCGTTGCATTCGTCAGCGTCGTCGTCGATGTTCGTGTACATCGTCACTGTCGCGTGCGCAACGCGCGAAACGACGCAATTCTTCTCGTTGCGCGATTACTGCACCGTTATCAGGGGATATACCCATTGCAGCGCGTACGCGGAAGGTGGTTGAAATTCATTCGGGACGTGGACCATCACGCAAGGGCATGCTGGTGGTCCACCTCAGAGATTTCTGAGAAGTGCCCTCGCGTGATGCGAGGCAACATGAGTGTGCCATCTGATTATTCGTTTTCCACTCACTTGTGTGGAATTTGCGCGGAGTTTGTCGCCACGTTGTGGCACCGCGGCGATGGCGGCAATATTCGATGATGTCGGAACCGATGAAGTGGATCGATCGCGCTCGGACGTCTCATTCACGACGCGCACGTTGAAGTCTCGACGGTCGCCAACCGATGCGTTCGGGAAGGAGGTTATGACTTGATGAGTGCGGTGAAGACGACGATGTTGGAGAGATAGTGACCCGTGCTGGGATCGAAGATCCCCCCACAGGTGACGAGTTGAAGGGCGGGGTAGGTGCGCGATCCGTAGACGAGCGCGTCAGGGAAATTGGTCTTCTTGTACATGCGTATGCCGATGACCGCGAAGACCAACTTGCGCCCGTCGGCGAGCGTGACGTCCACTCGATTGCCGAGGTTCAACTTATCGAGATGGAAGAAGACCGCCGGACCGTGGTAGTTGTCGACGTGACCGAGAATGACCGCCGAACCCTTTTGGCCCGGTGATCGGTCACCGTTGTACCAACCCGGTTCGGAGAAGCTCGTGGGGACGTTGACGGTTCCGTTCTTGTTGAGCGTCAGCACCGACAACGGTACCGAGACTCCGATGATCGGTATGGAGAGATGCACCGGCCGCGACCGCCGAATCGGCCGAGCGACGTACGTCGGGGGTGGCGACTTCTTGTGCGCTGAACGAGACGCCAATGCCACCGTCTGAGTCACTGGAGGAGCCAAACTGGCCGCCGGCTTGAGGGTCGAAGTTGTCGTCGGGGCCGAGAGTGCCGGCGTAACCGAAATGGTCGTGGTCGTGGTGGATGTGGTGGGCGAAGAGATAACGACCCCGATTTGAGGGCAGGGAGACGACACCTAACGATGAAGTGAGGGTCGGGCCCTTCGGCTGGCTCTGAGGGACAAAGATAATTCCCAAGATCCCCGCGGCCACTAGAGCAAGAGAAACGGCCCACCACATCTTCTGTGGGAGCCGTTTCTCTTTACGCGACTTCACATCGCCCAATCTAGTTTGACTTAGTCAGAGTTCCCTTTCGGGTTAGGCCCGACGCCGACGGCGAGCAATGAGGACCAGTCCAGCAAGTCCGGCAAAGAGAGCCATTCCACTGGCCGTCAACAGAACTCCATTGTCGGTTGACGTCGCCGCACCACCAGCACCTGTTCCAGGAGCACCGGAGGGAACGGTGGCCGGGGGGATGCTCGGCGACGATCCGGTCGTCGGAGGCGACGTAGGCGGCGCCGACTGAGGCAATGTCGTTGAGATCGGCGGAGCCGACGTCGTGGTTGCAACCGTCGTCGTGGTCGTCGGAGCGGCCGTTGTCGTTGTTGAACCACTGGGCGGCGGCGGTGGCGGCAAACTCGGCGTGCTTGGCTGCGTCGTCGTGGTCGAAGCCACGGTCGAGGTGGTCGAAGCCACGGTCGAGGTGGTCGAAGCGACGGTTGTCGTGGTCGTCGAAGCTTGGGTCGTCGAGGTGGTCGACGCTACGGTCGAAGAGGTTGTGGGTGACGACGTGGTCGTCGTACTGGTCGACGTCGTCGTGGTCGTCGTCGGGGCCGTGAAGCAAGCCTTCGACAGATCGCCCTCAAGACCGAAGAACGTCGATGCACCATTGGCCAAGCCGCCGGCGAAGTCCACTTCTCCGGTCTGATAGTGATTCGAACTCGAATAGTGGCTAAAGCTGACCGTCGGTCCTTCGTATCCGGTGGAACCGGAACCGCCGTAAGGGCATCCCGAACCGTCAGCTGACTGGAACGTATTTGGCGTCCACGTGTAGGTCAGATGCGAGTGCGTGGTCGAGCAGATCCCGTCACCGTCGAACCCGAAGATTCCGACCGAAGAGCTGAGTCCCACGGTCGACACCGGCGCGCCGCTGTTGTTGAGGACTCCGACGAGTGTGTCGTCAGAACCGTCGAACGTGCCGACCGACTTATCTTGAACGATGGTCGTCGTGCCGTCGGAGTTCAGGATGATCAGGAATTCGCAACTTGGCGAATGTCCAATTCCGGGGCACTCATTGAACGTCGGAGTGGTGGCCGCAGAACCAGACGCATTCGAGGGTGTCGCGTAGATGCTGAAGATAGAACCTACGAGGGCAAGTGAGCCAAGGGCGACCACTGCACGTCGCAGTATGCCGCCAATTTTCATTGAATTCTGCGCGCGCTTCGCCTCGGTACGTCCAAAACTGAATTTCGCAGAACCAGATGGGAACCGATTCATTAGTTTTCTCCTCTAGCCCCTGCGAGGAAAAGTATGGCAAAACGCAACAGTTTTGTCAAGCCGTAGTTTTTTCATTGTTTCTGCGTAGCCTTGCGTTCAGCTCGGATCCTCGATTCCACTCGCGAAACCCCATATGTTTAAAGGGTTTTACGCTGATTCTGGCTCCGGACATTCGGTCACTGGTTCGGTTTTGAAGGTGTTGTTTTTTCACATCGAATTATGAGGTGTCCACTTTTCGAATGTTGATGTCAACTGAAACGGAGTGGCTGGCAATGAAGCTGAGGACGGAAAAGATGCTCTCAACGTGGAAGAAATGATCACTCTCCGAAGTCTCTGGAAGTCTGAGAAAACGGGCCGTCGGATCACAAAGTCATTGCAACGCCTCTCGGCGTCACTCATCGGTTAACCAATTCACTGGGTTTTTCACCCACCTAGTATCGTCGGCACCGAAGAACTTGTACCGACGCCTACTGTTCTGGGCCCGAAAAAAGCGACGAGTAATGGCCAATCAATCTGAGCCCACCGGAGAATCAGGCACAAATGTCGATCTCGCCGGTGAACTGACCACGGCGCTCGACCAAGAACAGTTCTTCTTGGTCTACCAACCGGAGATTGACCTGCGCTCCAACGCGTTCGTGGGCGTGGAAGCCCTCATACGGTGGCGCCACCCGCAGCGCGGCGTACTGAGTCCCGACGCCTTCGTCCCCGAACTCGAATCCAGCGGACTGATATTGGCGGTCGGCCGCTGGGCCCTGGCCACCGCCTGTGCCCAGGGAGCTGAGTGGCACGACAAGGGTTTTCGATTCACCGTGTCGGTCAATATTTCAGCCCTGCAATTCGCGTCGAGCGGCTTCGTCGATGAGGTGGAAGAGGTCCTCACCGCGAGCCGATTTCCCGCGGGGCTTTTGGTATTGGAGTTCGCCTTGCACACCGTGACGGGAAACTCGTCCGGTCGACTCAACGAACTCATCGAGCTGGGCGTTCGGCTGTCGGTCGACGACTTTGAGCCCGGGCAATCGCTTCTGAGCGATGTTGAAAACCTGCCCATCACGGTCGTCAAGCTCGACCGACAGTTTGTGGCGTCGCTCTCGGACTCCCCGGCGGGAGCGGACCTCGTGCACAACCTGGTCGAATTGGCCAAGAAGAGCAGTTTGCAGATCGTGGCCTCCGGAATCGAAGACGCCGAACAGCGCCAGCGACTTCAGCTGGAAGAGGTCGGGGTCGGACAGGGCTACCTGTTCTCTCGGCCCCACGAGGCCACCGAGATAGACCGGTATCTGGAGGACTTCTCCATCTTCTCGGGGAAGCCTCTTTGATTCGAGGTCGCCTTCGCCGCGTTGTCCCGTCACAAGTTCAACGTACCGAGAACCGCTCGCGGGCAATCGGCGAGATCGCGGTCGTCGGTTTACTTCGCTGTCTCAGAACTGAGACGTGACGATGAGCGCACGAAAGGTCCCGTCGCAGGACCTGCACGGTGAGGGTCTCGAGAACGAGGGCTTGACGTCTCGCGAGGCGGTTCGCCAGTCGCAACGCATCGCGATTCAGCTTCACCAACTGATCGCCGCTTCTATCACCGTCACCACCCTGCGGAGCGAGCAGGACATACTGAAGAGCCTGGCCGGGAGCTTGCGCAGGGTGTTCGACGCGGAGGAGTCCGTCGTGACCCTGGATACGGGTCCGACCGCACCGCTACGAGCCGTCGCGCGCCGTGGCAAGAAGACGGTCTCCGAGGTACCGACCCATCAGTCGTCAGAGTATCCAACGACGTGGGAGGTAGGAAGCGACACACGAGTGGAGAACGGCTGGCTTGTTGCGCCGATCCTGGAGCGACGCGACCGCGCCCGAGGTGTGGTCGCCGTTCGTCGGGGTTCCGCCTTTGACGACGAGGACCAAGAGGTGCTGGTGCTGCTCGCCCAGATGGCCTCGAGCGCACTCGGCGCGGTCGAACTGGGTCGAAGCGTGGAGTCGAGCGAGGCGCGCCTTAGCGTCTTGATCGAGACCGCTCCGGTCGGCATCGTCGAATCCGATCTCGAAGGTCGGGTTCGCTGGTGGAACCGCGCGGCCAGTGACGTGTTCGCGTGGCCGGAATTCGGCGACGGGTCGGCCGACGACGAATCGAGCTTTCCGGAAGCGACGCTGCCTGAGTTGCGCCAACTTTGGTCCGAGGTGCTCCGCGGCGGCCCGGTCGACGGCCGCGATTTCGTCGACGTCGAAATCGCCGGCAAGCTGCGCGTCTTGAGTGCGTCGGCGGCGCTCTTGCCACCGACGGGTAGCGAGGCGCCGGGAATCCTCACGCTGATCGACGACGTCACGAATCATCGCGAATTGAAGGCCGAGTTGCGCCACGCGTACACGATGGAGATCCGAGGTCAGGTCGCGAGTCGAATCGCGCACGACTTCAACAATCTGATCACGCTGATCTCGGGCTACGCGGAGATCCTCTCGAGCGATCTGGATGACAATGAACGGGCCCTCGCGATGGTGAAGGAGATTCAATCCACCGCCTCTCGGGCTTCAATGTTGACGACGCAACTGCAAGCGATCGGGCGCACCAGGGATCCCGAACTCATGGTCTTCAATCCGGCCTCGGCCATTCAGTCCAGCGCCGAGGTCCTCGAACGAATCCTGGGCAGCACTATCGACGTTCACTTCGCGCTGGACCTGCACGCCGGCAACGTGCTCGTGGACGCCGATCAGTTCGAGCAGATGATTCTCAATCTGGCGATCAACGCACGCGACGCCATGGCGCGCGAAGGGGTGTTGAACATCGCGGTCACCGGGGTGAGCCTTGACGCGAGCGCCGCGACCTCGCTCGGTCTGAGCGAAGGTGAGTACGTCCGAGTGACCTTCACCGACAACGGCGTCGGCATGGACGACGAGACGCGCGAACGCTGTTTCGAGCCACTCTTTACCACGAAAGGTCCGTTCAAGGGAACCGGAATGGGTCTGTCCGCGGCCCGGCGGCTCGCCGAGGAGAGCCACGGAGCGATTGTGTGCCACTCGCGGCTCGGCGACGGGACCACCTTCGAGATCACCTTTCCCACCGTGACCGACGAGGTGGACGAGCGTTCACGACTGGTGGTGCCGGAACGACCGCGCGGCTCGGCCACCATTTTGATCGTCGACGACGACGAGGAACTGCGTCGCTTCATGAGTCGAATTCTCGAGAGGAACGGCTACCGGGTCGTGGAGGCGGACTCGGCCGAAGGGGCGCTGCGCGTGGTTGAGGAGTTCGAGGGCACCTTCGATCTCCTCGTGAGTGACGTCGTGATGGGCGAGATGTCCGGCCGCGACCTGGCGAAGTCGTTGCAGGCGAAGGATCCGGGGCTCGCCGTGTTGCTGGTGTCGGGCACGGCCAAGCGGAGCATTCTCGAAGATCTCAATTCAGGAGTGAGTGATTTCCTCGCCAAACCTTTCAAACCGAGCGAACTGGTAGACCGCGTGCACGAACTCCTGGCGCGTCGCCCCTAAGAGTTCGTTACGCGGTGATCGATTCGGGCTCGAAGCGGTAACCGACGCCGCGCACGGTGGTTATCCAGCGCGGGTGATCGGGGTCGGCCTCGAGTTTCGCGCGCAGCCGGCGAATGTGTTCGGTTACCGTGGCCTCGTTCTGCCACTCGCTGGAGGACTCCCACACGTGTTCGAGCAGTTGTTCGCGCGAGAAGACCTGGCGCGGCGAGCGCGCCAAGAAGGCCAGGAGCGCGAACTCTTTGGACGTGAGCTCCAGCAGCGTCCCGCGCAGATGAACCTCGTGCGTGTTCTCGTTGATCAGGAGGTCCCCGAAGTGCAAGGTCGGCGCGTCAATGTGCAACTGGGCCATGTTGGCGCCCGAACGACGCAGGACCGATTCGATTCGCGCCGAAACCTCGCCCAAAGAGAAGGGCTTCACGATGTAGTCGTCGGCGCCGAGCTTGAGTCCGGCGATGCGTTCGGATTCGAGACCCCGCCCGGTCAGGAAAATCACCGGCACGTCGCTGATGAGTCGAAGTTCGCGCAGAACGTCTCGACCGTCTTCGGTGCCGAGCACGATGTCCAGTAGGACCAGGTCCGGTTCCATGGAGGAGGTGGCGCGAACCGCGGCACCTCCATCGACGGCGACCAGGACTTCGTGACCTTCTCCCGTGAGGAACGTGTCGAGGAGCTTGGTCATTTCGGAGTCGTCATCAACGACCAGGATCTTGGTCAATTCTCTCCATCCGTGTTAGCGGCCAAATCTGTGACAAAACCATGACAATGAGTACTTCGTACTTCCGCACCGTGTTGCGAAACGCGGTCATCGAGACGACGGGTGGTCGACACGTTGACCATTCTATGGACGCGGCGTGTGAAATCCAGTTGTACCCCAAGGAAATCTGTCGGCGACTCGCGTCGGGTCGCGCCGCTGCGCCGCCGGGGTACGGCGCTCGTTCGATCCCCCGACCGAGGAAAAAGGACGCTACCCGGTCCACCAAAAACGAGCACCGTTTCACTATGGTTTAAAGGGAAATGGCGGCAAATTGACGGCTGTCGGCCATCGAGCGCGGAACGGAAAAGGTGGTCAGTGGGTAACTCAATCGGTCGTCGGTATCGCTACGGCTCGAGTTTCGTCGACCAAGAGTCTGGGGTGCGATTCGAAGGTCACCATCCCCTCGAGCGGCCCGATCTCTGGAAGGTCTATCTCAATGAGGCCGAGGGAATCTTCCGGAGTCGCGGATTTGAGGGAACGTTGCGACGCCAGGAGCTCGAAGAGGGCAACGGCGTTCCGTTGTTCATCCTCGGATTCGACGCCGAAGGCGCCCCCGTCGCCGGCGTGCGTTTCCACGGACCCCTGGAAGGCAGCTTTCAGGCCGCGATCATCGAAGAGATGGCCACCTCACCGGAGATCGGCCTCATTCACGATCTGATCGAGCAAGAGATCCGCCTCGGCGCGCTGGAGGTGAAGGGCGCGTGGTCCAAGGGCGCGACGGTCGTCGGTGCACGTCTCTTGAGCGCCATCTCGCGTTCGGTCACCCACGGCATGAACTGGCTGGGCGCCGAGTTCGCGATCGCCGCGGTGTCGGACACGTTGATGCCGGTCGGTGACGTGACGGGAGCGTTGCAGGTGGGCACGCAGTGGGTGCCGTTCCCGGACGAGCGCTACCGCACGGTCGCGGTCTCGTGGCACCGCGGACGTACCTACGAACTCGCGACCCCGGTAAATCAGCAGGCCTATCGGCGCGAGGCCGAGCAGCTCTTGCGGGGTCCTTCGCGCGCCGGCGATGGACCGGTGGAGCCGGCCTCCACGCGCAACCGGGCCAGCCGACCGCTCATCTTGGACGTGGGCGAACGCGCGCAGCGCGAGGTCCTGCGGATCCTTCGCGAAGACTCGGCTCTGCAGATCATCGACCGATTCGCCGAACAACGTGAGCAGCTCGGCGAGATCATCCCTCCCGTGTCCAAAGCGTTGCTCGACGAAGGTTCGCGCTGGGTCTACTACCCGTGGCGTCGCGCCGTGGTGCGACTGCTGGCGCCCCGGTCGTTCTCGACGCTTCGACTCGACCGCAACCGCAACAAGATGACCCGCGCCGAACAGGCTCGCCAGCGCACCCTTCGCATCGGCGTCGTCGGACTCAGCGCGGGCCACACCATCGCGCACGTCATCGCCATGGAGGGCCTGGCGGGCGAGATCCGCCTCGCCGACTTCGACACCCTGGAACTGTCGAACCTAAACCGCATCCCGGCGAGCGTGCTCGACCTGGGCGTGAACAAGGCCATCGTCGCGGCTCGACGTATCGCCGAAATCGATCCCTACCTGCGAGTGATCGTCGAACCGACCGGGGTTCGACCCGAGAACCTCGGTGAGTTCCTCGACGGACTCGACCTCGTGATCGAAGAGTGCGACTCACTGGACATGAAGTTCCTCGTACGCGAGGCGGCCCGCGAGCGTCACATACCGGTGATCATGGAGACCAGTGACCGAGGCGTGCTCGACGTCGAACGCTTCGACCTCGAGCCCGATCGACCCATCTTCCACGGGCTGCTCGGTGATATGGACTCTTCGAAGTTGGCGAATCTGACCACGGCGCAAAAGGGTCCCTACGTCATCCGCTTGATCGGCGCTCGCGAGGCGTCCTCACGCGGGGCGGCCTCGCTCTTAGAGGTCGGGCAGACGATCACCGGCTGGCCCCAACTCGGTAGCGAGATCACCCTCGGGGCGGCGACCGTCGCGGCGGCGGTGCGTCGGATCGGTCTGGCCGGGGAGTTGCCGTCCGGACGAGTGCGCTTCGACGTCGAAGAGATCCTCGAGGGCCTGGGACCGGTGGAGGTGAACCTCGAGGCGGAGGCCGACCTCTTTACGCCCCCGCCGGAGGACCCGCCGCTCGTCAGTGACGATCCGATCGAGATGATCGTGGACGCCGCTCGCCGCGCCCCGTCGGGCGGCAACGTGCAGCCGTGGCGCTTCGAGGCCGACGACGAAGAGATCCGCTTCTTCATGGTTCCCGAACGAACCTCGACGATGGACGTCGCCCATCGCGCGACCTACGTGGGTATCGGCGCGGCCGTCTTCAACGCTCGGGTCCAGGCGTCGGCCCTGAAGAGGCTCGGCCCGGTGAAACTCTTTCCCGAAGGTCGACCGTCCCACCACGTCGCCTCCATGCGCCTGGGCCACTCGGACGACGTGGCCATCACGCCGCTGCGCGAGTATCTGCACAGTCGCTCGTCGAATCGTCGCATCGGACAGCCCGCGCCCATCGATCCGGAAACGCTCTCGAGCTTGATGCGCGGCTGTCGAGCGTGAAGGGCGCGCAGCTGCACGTCGCCACCGAGCGAGATCGCCTGAGCGCCGGGGCCGAACTGCTCGCCGCGTCGGACCGACTGCGGTTCTTGTTACCCACGGTGCACGAAGAGATGTTGTCGGAGATTCGCTGGCCCGGCCGTGACTCGCTGGACGAGGGACTGGACGTGCGCACGCTCGAGCTCGATCCCGGCGGCTACGCCGCGTTGGAGATACTCGGTCGATCCGACGTCATGGGTCACCTCTCGGACTGGCGCGCCGGTTCGGCGCTGGGCATGCGCATGCAGGCGTCGGTGATGACGAGTTCGGCGCTGGCGATGATCACCGTGCCTCGCGCCGACCCGATGTGGTACCTGCGCGGGGGAGCGGCCATGGAGAGATTCTGGTTGAGCGCGGAGATGCACGGCCTGGCCGTGCAGCCGGCGTCGCCGGTTTTTCTTTACGCCGTTGACGAAATCGACATGTTGGGAATCGCGGGCGACCGTTACTTGGACGAGATGTTCACGCTGTCGGAGCGCTTCCAAGAGTTCTGGGGACTCAGCGACGGCGAGACGGCCGTCATGGTATTCCGGGTCTTCCAGGCGCCGCCCCCGTCGGTCCACAGCGTGCGGCTCCCGTTGAACCACGTGTTGAGCCGGGAGACGGACGATCTCGCCGATCGAGCCCTTTTCCGTCGAAAAGAGATGAAAAGTGGTGAAAATCTTGGGGTTTACTTCTTAGATGGCTTGTGTAATAATCTTTGACTGGTAATGAAACCGCACAACGGGGGTCGGATCGCGAGGTTCAGCCCCTGATCCAGGCCTTGATATGTCGGCGAAGGTAGATCCCCCAATGAGAAGTCTCAACCACTCGTATCTGGACCGCGCCGGCGAAGAGACGCGTCTGGTCGTCGAGACCTTGTTGCAGGTGGTGCCCGGTACACAAATCGTCGCGGTGGTGACGAATCTCGCCAAGCCCATCCCCGGCTTCGAGCTCGAGCCGCTCGTTGGCACCGACGCCGAGCGCGCCTTTGACAGCATTAGCGAACGGGTTCGACTGCAACTGACGGGCGACGTTCCGTTCGGATCGTTCTCGTGCACGGTGCTCGGCGTCGAGTGGGGCGTCCTCGTGGACTCCATCGCGGTCCAAGACGGCGACGTCGTGGGCGCGTTGGTCGTGGCCCGTCACGGGCGCACGTGGTCCGGTCGCGAACGTTCGCTCACCAAGGCCTTCGGGAGCCTGCTCAGCCACGTCGCCACGCTCGCGACGCGCGAAGGCCTCTTGTTGCACCAGCGCCGACTCGACGAATTAGTCGCTCAAGTGGCAGAAAAACTCATGTCGGCGTCGGCGACCAATCGCCACGAGGTCCTGGACTGGGTCTGTCAGGTCCTTGCCGAATTCCTCAACGCCGACGTCGCCTTCATCCGACGAAACGACCTCGTGCGGGGACTGACGATTCTCGAGTCGGAGTGGCCCCCGCGCGAAGAGATCCCCGACCCTGACCCCCTGGGTGAGATCTCCTTCGACGCCGACCCGATCTTCATGGCGCTGCGCGACCTGCGCGCTCCGTATCTGACGGGCACCGAGGACATCACCGACGACTACCGCGAGCGAACGATGGAGGGCGCGGGCGTCAGCCCGGCCGCCGGCGCCTGCGTGCCGCTGTTGCTCGGTGACTCGACGTGGGGCGTCCTCGGATTCCTTCACTTCAACCTGCACAACTGGAACCCGCCCGAGATCAACGCCCTCCAGGCGGTCGCCTCGATGCTGGTGCAGCTGCAGGGACGGATCGACGCCGAGGAGCGCACGCGCTATCAACGCGAACCACGACGAGCTGACGGGACTGCCGAATCGCCGGGCCCTGATCCAAGAGTTGAAGATCGCGTCTGGACGCCAAGCGCCAGACCGCGGTGATGGTCATCGACCTCGACCGGTTCAAGATCATGAACGACTACCTGGGTCACGGCAGCGGCGACCGGCTCCTCGTCACCATCGCCGACCGGATCCGCACCAGCATCCGCACCAACGACTTCGCCGCGCGACTCGGCGGCGACGAGTTCGTCTTCATCGTCGACAAGGCCAAGAGCGAGATGGAGATCCTGGCCACGGCCTACCGGATGCTCGACGTGATCGCCCAACCGGTCGCCATCGCCGGCCAAGAGGTCACCCACACCGCCAGCATCGGCATCGCCATGGCCGAGCCCGGCGAGCAGAGCGGACTCGACCTGCTCGGCTGGGCCGACGTCGCCATGTACGCCGCCAAGGCCCGGGGCCGCAACCAGGCCGTGGTCTTCGACCGCGAACTGCGCGAAGAGGTGAACGACCGCTCCCGCACCGAGTTGATGCTGCGCGAGGCCATCGAGATGGGTGGTCTGCGACTGCACTTCCAGCCCGAGGTCGACCTGCGCACCGGTGAGGTGCTGGCCGCCGAGGCGCTCGTTCGCTGGGAACACCCGACGCGAGGACTCCTCGCGGCCTCGGAGTTCATCACGGTCGCCGAGGAGACCGGTCTGGTGACCGAACTGGGCCGCTGGGTCTTCGCCGAGGCCTGTCGCCAGTTGGCCATCTGGCAGAACGAGTACCCGGACCTGCCCTTCATCGTGCGCATCAACATGTCGCCGGCCGACTTCAAGATGGGTGACCTCGTCGAGTTCGTCGAGCGCTGCCTGCGTGAGAACAACGTCCCCGGTAACCGTCTCTGTATCGAGATCACCGAGTACGCCGTGTTGGACGAGCCGGAGCGCATCGCCAAGATCCTGAAGAGTTTCCAGTCGCTCGGCGTCGAGATCGCCCTGGACGACTTCGGTACCGGCTTCGCCTCGATGACCGGGCTGAAGAACCTCCCGGTCAACCTTTTGAAGCTCGACATGAGCTTCGTGCGCGGCATCACCACGGACAACTACGACCGGGCCATCGTGGAGTCGATCATTCGACTGGGCGCGGCGCTCAACCTGGGCGTCATCGCCGAGGGTATCGAGTCCGACACGATCATCCAGAAACTGCTGGAACTGGGCTGCTACCGCGGCCAGGGCTACCTGATCTCCCGCCCGGTGCCGGCCGCCGAGCTCTCCGAAATGCTGCGCGAAGGTGCCGTAGCCGCTTCGATCCTGAGGTCCGTTGAGACAGACCCCGGTCGAACTGGCAGACTTGCAACTGTGAGCTCCAAGAACGGATCGACGGCCGAGTCCATGCGCAACGAGACCGAAGACGACGACGAGGCCACGGCGACGCTGACGTCGATACACGCGCGCGAGAGCGAACCGGACTTCTCGGGCGAAGGCTACGAGCCATGGCTCTTCCAGACGATGCTGAACGAACTCTCGGAACGCGAGCTCGGCGTCGGCTTCATCTACTCGATCCTCGAACTGTTCGCGACGCGACACGCTCTCAGCGACGTCGCCGTCGTCTTAGTCAACGAGACCTTCGGCACGCAGATGTTCCGACTGGGTGGGGAGTCGGTCACACCGGACATGGCGGCGCACCTCAACGCCTCACCGGGCGTGTACTGCGAACCGGACACCGTGCCGTCGGCCGAGTGCGACGCCGTGCGCACGGCGTGCCAGCTGGCGATGTCGCTGCACCTCGCGCGCTTCAGCGCCGCGCACGACCCACTGACGAACATCGCCAATCGACGCAGCTTCGACGAGGCCCTCGAAGTGGCCGCCGCACGCAGCGCCCGCTACGGCTGGGCCTTCACCCTGGTACTGGTCGACCTCAACAACTTCAAGGCCGTGAACGACAAGTCCGGTCACGAGTTCGGCAACCACCTCCTTCGTCAGTTCGGGTTCGCCCTGCGCCAGGCCGTTCGCCAGGGCGACACCGCGGCGCGCATCGGCGGTGACGAGTTCGCCGTCATTCTGAGCAACGCCGAGGGACACGAGTCCTCGGGCTTCACCGAGCGGCTGAAGGGACACCTCGTCGCGCTCGGCAATCCCGTGGAGTTCACGATCGGCACCGCGTCGTCACCGCGCGACTCGACCGACCCGGGCGAGCTGCTGCGCATGGCCGATGGACGCCTGTACGAGAAGAAGGGCATTCGCATCTCATGATGTCACGCACCGAAGAGGACTTCGAACTGGAGTTGCGATCGCTGCCCGGCGTTCTCAACGTCGGCATCACCAAACACTCCAGCGGAGACGTCAACGTGGTGACGCTGGTGGCCAACTCCAAGGACCCACTCGCCACGCGAAGCGCGGCCAACCAGATCGCCAGCCTCTACTATCCCGAGGCGGCCGTGGTCGTCGAAGACGCCAACCGGGCCCTCATCGACAGCCAGCGCGGTGATGGTCCGCGCGTCGCACTGATCCGCGCCGACTACGACACAACCGACGGGTTCTGCGAGGTGCAGCTGTCGGTCGAGGGACGTACCGGCATCGGTCGAGCCGGCAGCGGCCCGCTCATCGGCGGCGCGGAAGCGACGCTCGCCGCGCTGCGCGACCTCGGGTACGACGTGCCGTATTCGCTCATGACCGTGACCAACGTGACCAACGGCCGCGACTGGCCCGTCATCGTCACCCTGCGTTCGCTCGCCAACGACGCCGATCGCTTCGGCATCGCGCGTTCCGAAGACGACCTGGTCTCCGCGGTGAAGGCGACCCTGGATTCGCTCAATCGTTTCCTCTCGACCCTCGAAGGTCGCGTCTAGCCCTCGCCACCTGCGAAGTAGTTATGGCGCCGCTGTGATCGCATCGTAGGTGCGACCACGTAACTCGGTGAGACTCGCGGTGCGGAGCGGTCCACCCAGCGCCGCGGCGATCCCTACCCCCGCCACGGCACCGTCTCGCGGTAATACCACCAGCGCGTTCTCCTCGCCGCGCGCCACGACGAGGCCCTGCACGCGCGACGCCCGCGCCGCTTCGTTAACGGAACGCGCGTCGACGTCGGCGGCGAGCTCGACGACGGGATTCTCGTATCGGCGACGTGACAGGGTCCGCAGGTCGCGAATCATCTGCAGCGAGTCTCGAACCACGTGGACCGTGGAGCCCGCGATGTCGTCCCAGGTGACGGCGAGCGGCTGCACGGCGAGGCCCAACCGGCCGGCCAGGTACAGCGTCTCGGCGTCGTAGGCGAAGCGGTCGTAGAAGCCCAGGAGCCCCAGGATCCGGGCCGGACCGAGTTGGAAGCCCTTGCATCCGCACTGGGTGTCGCGCAGCTTCGTCCCGGTGTAGTGGCGAACGAGGCGGTTGAAGGTTCGACTGGCCAGGTTGCGCACGAACGTGTCGTACCCGTCGACGGTGTCTTGTTCGCGCGATCCCGGGACGAGCGGGCTGTCGTGCAGGGCGACGACGAACTCGGGCAGGTGCACGGGGCGAATCGACAGGTCGGCGTCGGTGGTGATGACCAACGGGGCGCTCGCGACCGAGATGCCGAGGCGAACCGCCGCGCCCTTGCCGCGGTTCTGCGGCTGTTGGACGATCAAAACGTGGGGCAGATGACCGTACACGTCGTGGGCGATCTGCATCGTGTTGTCCGTGGACCCGTCGTCCACCAGGACGATTTCGGTCTCTTCCGGTCCCATGACCTCCAGGACCGGACGGAGCCGTTCGAAACCGGCCGCCAATCGACGAGACTCGTTGAACGCCGGTATCACGAGCGAAGTGCTGATTGTCACGGTCGATCGACCTAGTGATCGGTCGTGTTCGGCGAGTTCGGTGTCGTCCCGTCGGTCCCCGGGATGAAGAAGGGCTGGGCTTCGATGGGCGACGCGGGGGTGACCGGCACCGTGACGCCCGAAGCCATGCACCGGATCAGATCCATCTGACACTCGTCGCGCTGTCGCATCGCGTTCTTCAGTCCCTCGACCGCCTTGGCCACCAACGTCGCGTGCGCCGGTTCGTCACTCGGGGCGTCGATGAGCGTTCGCTCTCGCTCCACCGCCTCCAAGTGGTCGCGCGCTCCCTCCCAGTACTTCACGGCCCGCTCGGCCTGCTCGAGCGCCTCTCGCTGCGCGGCGCACTGATTCGGACGACTCTTGCGACGGGTCCAGGTGAAGACGAAGAAACCGAGACCGCCGAGCACCAAGACCGCGCCACCGAGTACGAGCAGGACGCCGCCGCTCCCGGAGCTGGTCGTGGTGACGGCTAGTCGGCTCGCGGCTCCGGCCGAGGACTGCCCCGATGCGAGTGCGAGTACGTATCCGAGCGTCGCCGACGTCACGAGGCCGCCCCGGATGCGCCGATTTCTGCCGGTCTTGTTCGCGACCATTACCGTCTCCCCGCGAACGAATTCGCTGCCCAATGGCAAGAACGATACCTCGTGTCGCGCGTCGCAGACCCGATGCGCGGTGTCGTCAGGTCCCGAGCTGCACCACGCCGTCGACCCGTCGTGGGAGGGACAGGGGATTGGATTCGCGAAGGGACGGCGGCAGAAGTTCGTCGGGGGTCGATTGGTAGGTCACCGGACGCAGCCATCGCTCTATCGCCGCGGCCCCGACCGACGTACCGGCGCTCGACGTCGTCGAGGGCCAGGGTCCGCCGTGTTGCATGGACCAGCTCACCCCGACCCCGGTGGGATAACCGTTGACCACCACGCGACCGCTCCGGCGTGAACCGAGCTCCATCAGCCACGGTGCGTCGCGGTCGTTCTCGGCGCAGAAGAGACTGAAGGTGAGCGCCGGCTCACTCGCGAGCAGTGCGTCGCGCAGTTCTTCGTACGAGTGGTAGCGCACGACGAGCGCCAGCGGTCCGAAGCACTCCTCGCGCAAGGCGTAGGCGTCGCGACCGACGAAACGCGCGGCGTCCACTTCGTAGAGCTGCGCGGAGGCGTGCGCGTCGCTGCCCGCGTCCGGTTGCACGAGCGCACGCACGTCGCTGATGGCGGCGATCGCCTCGGCGCCGCGACGGAAGTGTTCGGCGATCGACGAAGACAGCATGGTGAAGGACCCGAGCGAGGACAGAGACTCGACGGTCGCGGCGACCAGGGCGTCACCGGGTTCACCGCTCGGCACGAACACCAGTCCCGGCTTGGTGCAGAACTGACCGACGCCGAGGGTCATGGACCCGGCGAGGCCCGTCCCGATTTCGCCACCGCGTTCCTCGGCCGCGCTCGCGGTCACCACGAGCGGGTTCGCCGATCCGAGTTCGCCGAAGAAGGGGATCGGCACGGCCCGAGCGTTGGCCCTCTCCCAGAGCGCCAGCCCGGCCCCGACCGACCCGGTAAACCCGATGGCGGAGGTGTTCGGGGCCTCGACGAGGGCCGTGCCAGCGTCGAGTCCGAAGATCAGGTGCACGATCTCCTTGGGTGCGTCACATCGCTTCACGGCGCGCTTCAGCGCGTCGAACGTCGCGGCGCTGGTGGCCGGGTGGGCCGGGTGCGCCTTGATCACGACGGGACAACCGGCCGCCAGGGCCGACGCGGTGTCGCCGCCGGGGACCGAGAAGGCGAACGGAAAGTTCGAGCTACCGAAGACGCCGACGACACCGATGGGGGTGCGCACCCGGCGAAGGTCGGGGAGCGGTCCCATGGGGGTGTCCGTGGCGTGGTCGATGGTCGCGTCGAGAAACGATCCTTCGCTCACCACGTCGGCGAAGAATCGAAACTGGAAGGCGGTCCTTCGAAGTTCACCTTCTAAGCGTGGCGACGGCAGAGCGGTCTCGGCCATCGCGAGCGCGACCAGATTCGCCGCGTCGGCCTCGAGCTCTTCGGCGATCGCCCGAAGCAGTCCGGCGCGCCACGTTAGAGGACGATTGGCGTAGTAGTCGACGGCGCTGGCGGCGATCTCGGTCGCCGCGACCACCTCGGCCGGACCGTCCTCGTCGAATCCCAGGGCCCGGCGTTCCCCGGTCGCGGGATTGGTACTGACTACTTCAGCCATGTCTCTCCCATCTCCCCGTGGTCGAGTCCCGTCGCCGGTAGCGGATGTCGAAGTCGCCGGAAGTGTCGGTCATCACTTGGTCTTTCGGAGACTGAGCCCGGAGTCCGCGTCGAAGAAGTGGAAGTGATCGGGGTTGAGGCGCACATGGAGGTGATCGCCGACGCTGACGCCCGAGCGCGGTCCCATCTTGGCCACCAGCGTGGTCGGGCGAGCGACCACGGCACCGCTGTCGTTCACGACGATGGCGTTGTCGCCTTCGACGTCGACCAGGGAAAGGTGCACGAGGATCTCCGCGCCCAAGGCCTCGCGCCGTTCGACCCTCGTGGTGAGAGAATCGGCGCTCGCCCCGTCCACGCACTTCGACGTCTTCGGGTCGCACGCCGAAGACGACGCCCGGTCCGTCGACGCGCGGCAGGTCGTGGGACGTCGCGTACCGCGACGGGACGGCGAGACGCTGCGCGCCGAGGACCAGAGTGAGGCCGTCGTCGGCCGCTTCCAGACCGACGCGCAGGAGGTTCATCGGCGGCGAACCCATGAAGCCGGCGACGAAGTCGTTCTGCGGGGTGGTCGTAGAGGTCCTGGGGCGTGTCGCACTGCTGGAGTTTGCCGCCGCGCATGACGGCCACGCGATCGCCCATCGTCATGGCCTCGATCTGGTCGTGGGTCACGTAGACCGTGGCGACGCCGAGCAGGCGCTGGATTCGCGCGATCTCCAGACGCATCTCGACGCGCAGTTGCGCGTCGAGGTTCGACAGCGGCTCGTCCATCAAGAAGGCCTGCGGACTGCGCACGATCGCGCGTCCCATGGCGACGCGCTGGCGCTGACCGCCGGAGAGCGCCTTCGGACGGCGATCGAGGTACTCGGTCAGTCGCAGGATCGCCGCCGCTTCGCCGACCTTCTTCGCGATCTCCGCCTTGGACTGGCCGCGGATCTTGAGCGCGAAGCCCATGTTCTCGGCGACCGTCATGTGGGGATAGAGGGCGTAGTTCTGGAAGACCATCGCCACGTCACGGTCCTTCGGCAAGACGTTGTTGACGACGTAGCCGCCGATCGAGAGCGAGCCCGACGTGATGTCTTCGAGACCGGCCAACATGCGCAGCGCCGTGGTCTTGCCGCAACCCGACGGTCCCACCAG
This sequence comes from uncultured Acidimicrobiaceae bacterium, assembly GCA_963703105.1. Classification (GTDB taxonomy): domain Bacteria; phylum Actinomycetota; class Acidimicrobiia; order Acidimicrobiales; family RAAP-2; genus RAAP-2. The sequence goes on from OY969792.1 coordinate 2,159,244, forward strand.
GACCATGAACTCGCCGTCGGCCACGTGCAGCGACAGTTCGTCGACGGCCCGAATATCGTCGCCGAAGATCTTGGTGACGCCGTCGAAGGTGATCTCTGCCATCAGTGACGTACTCCTTGATCGGTATGTCGAATCGGCTCATCGGTCGATGCCCATGGTGAGGCCCTTGACGAGGTAGCGCTGGAAGCCGAGGTAGACGAGCATCGCCGGAAGGGCACTGATGATCGAGCCGGCCATCAGCTCGGGGATCGACGTCGTGCGTCCGGCCGCTAGGACGGCCAGTCCGACGGTGATCGGTCGGTCCGACGTGTTCTGGATGAAGAGCAGTCCGACCAGCAGGTCGTCCCAGATCTGGATGAACTGCAGGACGGTGACCGTGGCGATGGCCGGGACCGCGATGGGCAGGACGAGTCGCCACAGCGCGCCGAAGTAGCCGAGCCCGTCGACGATGCCCGCCTCGATGAGCTCATCGGGCACGCCGCGAAAGTACGTGGTGAAGAGGAAGACCGAGAACGGCGTGCCCAGCGCGGCGTAGACCAGGATCGCCCCGGTGTAGCCGCCGGTGAGGTCCGAGCTTGGTGACGTTGACGAACTCGGGCATGAGGATCGCCTGCAAGGGCACCATCATCGCGCTCACGATGATGAGGAAGACGCCGGTCGACATGCCGAAAGCGCAGTTTGGAGAACGCGAAGCCGGCCGGGAGCCCGACCGCCAGGATGATCAGGATCGACGCCGAACAGACGATGGTCGAACTGAGGACCTCCTGGCCGATCGGGAATGACGCTCGACAGACTCGACCAGCTGAGCCACGAGAAGCCACCACCGGAGAGGAACTGCGACTCGGACTTCAGGCTGGTGACGATCATGACCCAGAACGGGTAGAGCATGATGACCGCCACGACGATCATGGCGGCGAAGAGGACCCAGCGACCGACCTTGCGCGGCGGTCGCTTCACCGGTGGTCGGCGTGTCGCGGTCCTCGGAATCGTGTGGGGGGTGTCGCCAGGGTCGGTCATTCGTTCGATCCGATGAGTCGCAGTTGCACGACGCCGACGATGCCGGTGATCACGAAGAGGATCAAGCCGTAGAGCGCGGCCGTGCCGAAGTCACCCTGGTTGAAACCGGTCTCGTAGATGAGGAACTCCATCGTGGTGGTGGCGTAGCCCGGACCGCCGCCGGTCATCACGAAGATGAGACTGAAGAGCGCGGAGAAGAGCGCGATCACCGTCATCACGAAGGCCAGTTGGATGAAGCGACTGAGGTGCGGCAGGGTGATGCTGCGAAAGATCCGCCACCGACCGGCGCCGTCGATGCGCGCGGCCTCTTCGAGGCTGGGATCGAGCGTCGCCAGTCCCGTGAGGAAGAGCATGGTGTTGGTGCCGATCATCGTGAAGACGAACGTGATGCCGAGCGCGATAAGGGCCTCGGACTGATAGCCCAGCATGTTCGTGCTGAGGTGCGAGAAGCCCAAGAAGTGGATGATCGAGTTCAGTGTTCCCTGGTAGGCGAAGAAGCGCTCGGCGACGAGGCCGAGGACGACCCAGGAGATGGCGGTCGGCAAGAAGTAGATGGAGCGAAAGATGCGCCAACCCGCGACGCGTTGGTGCAACAGCACCGCGATGCCCAAGGGGAGCGCCAGGGCGAAGGGTACCGAGAGCAGCAAGCAGGCCGTTGTTGCGAAGCGCGGTCCAGAGATTGGTGTTGTGGAACGCCTGGGTCCAGGTCGAGGTACCGATCCAGGTCGAGGTGAGACCGTTCCACTGGGTGAAGGAGTAGTAGACCGCCTGGCCGATGGGAATGCCGATGAAGCCGACCACCAGGGCGATCGCCGGCAGGGCGAAGACGACGCCGGCGAGTTGACGGCGACGCTTCAGCGTCATGCGTCGCACCTTGGGCGCGAACGCCGGGGCCGTTGGGGTGGTGACGGTGGTCATTGATCACGTCGGTGTCCCTTTCAAATCAGTGCGCGTCCCCGTCCACTCCGCCAAGGCGTGGACGGGGACGCGACCTGATCCTGCTTAACCCGCGAAGTCCTTGGAGCTTCGCTGCGCGGCGGGAAGGAGTCTGCCACGCCTGCGCCATGTTCTGCGAGCGCCTTGAGCGGCGCCGTCTGGTTCGCGAGCACCGACGGCAGCTCACTGTCCGCGGCGTTGCCGACGTTGACCTGGACGTAGTTGTCCATCATCGGGTACGGCGTCATGTGGTCCACCGTGACGAAGTTCAACATCTCCTGGTTCACCGGGTTGGTGGTCTTCAGACCCGAGATGTCGGGAATGAGACCGGCCGCGTTGATGATGTTGCCGGCCTGGGTGGTGGTCAAGAAGTCGAGGAACTTGAAGGCGTCCTTCTTGTTCTTCGAGTACTTGGTCACCGAGAAGCCGTCACCCGGGTACTCGACGACGCCCTTGATCGGGGTCACGGAGTACGGCGGGACGAAGGCCGCGACGTTGGTGCCCATGGTCTTGGTGTACTGCGCCGTGTCCCACGTGCCGTCGACCATCATGGCCGCCTTGCCCGTGCTCGAACTGCGTGATGTTGGCGGTGTTGGTCAAGACGTCGGAGTTGGTGTAGCCGTCCTTCTCCAACGTGGCCCACTTCTTCAGCTGCGTGACGTTGGTCGAGGACGTCCACGGGATCGCTCCGTCGTAGAGACCCTTCCAACTGGCCAGCGAGTGCGCCCCGATCATGAGGTAGCTCATGTCGTACCAGGGGTAGAACTCGGTGCTGATCGCCTGGCCGCCGTTGCCGTAGACGATCGGCTGGATGCCCTTCGCCTTCAACTTCGCGCAGTCGGCCAACAGCTGGCTCCAGTCGGTCGGCACCGACGTGATGCCCGCCTCCGTGAACAGGTGCTTGTTGTAGAAGCCGATGTAGAACTGGGTCTCCAGCGGCATGACGTAGGCACCCTTGGCGACGTTGAAGTTCGGCGCCTCCCACTGCATGCCCTCCATCTTCGCCAGGTCCGCGGCCGGCACGTTGCCCTTCAAGTTCACGAGATAGCTCGAGTACTGGAGGTCGTAGATGCCCGTCCACATGACCGCCAGGTCCGGTCCGTTGCTTCGAGATCGCGGCCGACTGGAGCAACTGGAAGTAGTTCGTTCCCGGTTGGGCCACGTCCTTGATCGTGATGTTGGGATTCAGCTGTCTCGAAGGCCGCAATCAGGTTCTTCGTCGCCACGGCGTTCTGCTCGGTTCCGTAGTTTTGCCATAGGGTCAAAGTCGTCTTGGCACTCGCCGACGCTGGTCCCGACGCGTAGAACGTACCGGCGAGAACAAGCGTTGCGGCGACCGCGCCGAAACTCCTCATTCGTATCTTTTTCAAAGTCGCACTTCCCCCTTCTTCAACGAAGCCCTCTCTGAACTCCGGTTCTTTTGGATGTTCCTCCTCAAGATCTGCCCACTACCGGCTCTTCGAGGAAGGGCCGTTGCCCCGGCTCGAGTGCCAAGAAATCGAAGTCACAGCCGGCCGGAGCCTGGGTGACGTGTCGTCGATAAAGTTCAACATAACCCCGCTGTCACGGCGGGAATCTGGTCACGATGGCTCGCGTCGCGCGGCCATCTCGTCGCTCGAGATCGCCACGTCGATGAGGCCGGCGTCGGCGTCCACGGTGATGAGGTCGCCGTCGCGCACGAGCCCGATCGGGCCGCCGACGGCGCCCTCGGGGGCGGCGTGCAAGAACACCGTGCCGAAACTGGTGCCGCTCATGCGCGCGTCGGTGACGCGCACCATGTCGGTGACGCCCTGCGTCGAGCAGGGGAGTCGGGAATCGGAATCATTCCCCACTCGGGCATGCCCGGTCCGCCGACCGGTCCGGCCCCGCTCGAGCACCAGTACCGCGTTCGCTGCGGCGCGTCGAGTCGGCGCCTGTTCGCTGCGTCACTTCGTCGGCGTCGCGCATCACGAACGCCGGCCCGGTGTGGCGCAGCAGCGACGCCGTCGCGGCCGAGCGTTTGATGAGCGCCCCGTCGGGCGCGAGATTGCCGCGCACGACGCGAAAGGCGCCCGCGGCGTCGACCGGATCGCTGTCGTTCGCGTACCGGCGCCCTTCGGCGCGAGGGCCTGCGCCTGCACGTCGGCCATCGTCCGTCCGTCGGCGAGGACGCGCGTCGCCGTGAAGGAGTTCGCCGAGGGCGCCGAAGACGGTGGGGACACCGCCGACGTCGTCGAGGTCTTCCATCAGCGCCGTACCCGAAGGCTCGACGTCGACGATGCACCGGGAACGCTGCGACCGACGCGGTCGACCGCGTCGAGATCGAGGTGCGAGTCCCGAGTCGCCGAGCCATCGCGGTGAGGTGGATGACGGCGTTGGTCGATCCGCCGATGGCGCCCAAGACGGTCAACGCGTTGTCGACGGACTCTTGGGTCACTTGAGTCGATGATCGGCGTCACCGGATTGCACGAGCGCCACGATGCGTTCGCCTACCCGGCGCGCGATCGTCGAGGTGACGCGGATCGCCGGCCGGGATCGACGTCGAACCGGGCCAGGCCAGTCCGAGCGCTTCGCAGATCGCGCCCATCGACGAGGCGGTGCCCATCGTGTTGCACGTTCCCTTGCCGAGCGTGAGCGCCGCTTCCAAGTCGGCCCACTCTTCGTCGCTGAGTTCGCCGCGACGTCGCTCGTCCCACAGGCGCCACAGATCGGTGCCGGTGCCGATGCGTCGTCCCTGGAACGTCGCCACGGGACGCGGACCCGAGACCACGAGCAGACACGGCACGTTCGTGCTGAAGGCGCCCATCAGCGCGCCGGGGATCGACTTGTCACAGGCGGCCAGGATGACGATGCCGTCGAGTCGGTTGGCTGCGCACCGACTCCTCGACTTCCATCGCGAGGAGGTTGCGATACAGCATCGAAGACGGCTTCATGCAGGTCCTCGCCGAGTGAGATCACCGGGAACTCGACGGCGATGCCGCCGGCCGCTCTCGATGCCCTCGCGCAGCGGTGCGATGTAGTCGGCGAGCGGCTGGTTGCAGGGATTGAGATCACTGGAGGAGTTGGCGAGGCCGATGATCGGTCGCCCTCCGGCCGCGTCCACCGACGCGCCACCCATCTTCAAAGCGACGCGACTGTCGAGGGCGACTTCGTCGTCGCCTCGCACCCAACGGTCGCTTCGCAAGGTCATGGCTCGGGGACTCCGATTCCTTCGGCGCCGGGCTTGGAGATCGATGAGGTCGACCGCCGAGGCGTCGAGGAACTCGAGCGCCAACGCGGCGCGACGCACCTTTTCTCGGACGTTAGCGACGACGTCGCTCATGTTCTGTTCGCCCGCGGGGTAGACCATGCGGGCGTTTCGCAGTCCGAACTTCGCGTAGAGCGGCGCCGCGACCGTGGCGATCTCGGCGAGTTCGTTTCCGCGCACCATGCCACCGAGGGCGTCGGGCGCTTCGAGATAGAGGTCGATCGGCGCGCGCGCTCGCGGCGCGGATCTCGGCCATCTCGAGCGAGGCTCATGTCGCTGGGGACGTTGACCGTCGTGCCGCCCATGTCGATCGAGCTGTTTGAACGAGACGGGATTGGACGGGGCCAGGACCGCCGAGATCTTCCACACGATCGACGTCGGCAGTTCGCCGTCGCGGACCATGGCGTTCACCAGCTGCAAGAGACCGCTGTCGGCGATCAGGAATCCCCGAATGCCGGCGTCGACGGCGCGCAGGATGTCCTCGAGGGCGTAGCGCAGTTGGTCGAGTCCCCGAAGCCGACCGGCGAGCACCATGCCTTCGGGACTGCGCACGGACCCGCCGATGCCGTACTCCTCGCGAGGTCCGACGAAGAGGTTCACTTCGAGACCTTCGTCGGCGCCGATGACCGCCATCTCGGCGAGTTCGGCTCGAGTCAGCAGCATCGCGCCGCTGCCCTGGGAGGTGCGGTGGATGGGCGTCTTGTGGGCGCGTGCCTCTTCGACGACGGCGCGAAGCGCCGCGGGATTCTCGACGCTCGGTATCTCGATGCGAAAATGAGCCCCGTCGGGGAAGCGTTGGTCGCTCGCTCGCACTTCGTCGACGGGCGTGGCGAAGTGGCGCTGCAGAGCCGCCGTGCCCCGAGGACTTCCTGTACCCCTAATCATCGCTGTTCTCCCTCTCATCGGACCACCTTCACCTGGCTGTGTTGCAGGCCATCCTCTCGACGTCGTCGCCCACGCGCCGGAGTTGGTGATCAACTCAAATCCCTCGATTCCCTACAAGGTACGTCTCTTCGATCTTCGCCCCGCCGCGCAGACTGGGATTCCACGCGATCGCAGTATTGAGGTCGACACTCGAGGTCCCAGAACGGCGAATCGCTCTGTCCCGGGCGCGAGTTCGAACTCTCGTTGTTCGAAGGCGATCGGACCCCCCTGATAATGTTCGCGCCACGCGCCGGGCTGCCCGATGTTCTCGTAGCCCTTGGCCAGCGCTTCCACGGCGTCACCCCAGCTGTGTCCCGGGCGTCGACGCGCTCACGACGGCGTGATGAACCGGTTCCAGTTTGCTCGGTGAGTTCGAGGATCGGGTCATCATCGCTCGTCGACGGCGCTGCGCGTGGCGGCCACGTGCAGTCCGCCGCGCCGCGCGACGACGACCGCCATGAGGGCGTCGTCGACGACGTCGCCAATCGCGAGTGGATGGCGAAGGCTCCGCAGTCGATCGTCACCGCCCACGATGAGGCAGACGGCCTTGGCGCCGTGTCGCTCCAGCTCGCCACTGATTACCGAGGCGATCTCGAAGTCCGTCGAATCGCCGGGCCGCCAGGACTCGATGCCGACCTCGAGCGCGCGTGCGGCGAGGGCGCCTAGTTCACGCAGGTCCTCTCGTTCGGGATCACTCAATACCAGGCGCGCGCGAACGATCGCCGACGTGACGTTCGTTCCGAAGCCGTCGGTATCGCTGAGCAGTCCTTCGGGCGCGACGCCGCAGAACGATGCCGCCGCGCGAAGAGGAGCGCCGGCGTCGAACCACGGCACGGTGATGACGTCCCAACCGAGCGCGATTCGAGGTCGAAGTCGCGCTGCAGTCGGGGGGCTTCGATCTCACTGGTGACGAGTGCTCGTCCGTTCTTCGCTTCGACGATCCACACGGGGTCGCTGGCGGCCGTGAGGTCGATCGGATCCGAGAGTCCTCCGGTGATCCAATTGACCGATCCGGGCGTGGTGAGGACGAGCGGTCGATCATCGAATCTGCGCTCGAAGGCGCGGCGACGCGCGGCCGTGCGGCGTAACCGCGTTCGCCGATACGATTTACCTCTGTTCGGCACAACAAAACGCTTGTCGGTATTGATGACGCCATACAAGCACGTATTTCACGAGGGGTCAAGTCGATACTTGCGAAAGATGTCGGCTAGACCGTATTGTGTTGTCCTGTGCCAAACAACACTGATCAAGACAAACGTTATGAAGTTCAATCGGTCGCTCGCGCCGCGTCGCTGCTCGACCTCGTCGGGAGCGCCGGCGGCGCGGGACTCGGCGTCACCGAGATCGCCGGGCACCTGAAGGTCGCGAAGAGCACGGCTCTCTCGCTGGCGAGGACGCTCAGTGCGGCCGGCCTGCTTGCGCGCGGTCGACCCCGGACCGCGATACGTGCTCGGCCTCAACCTCCTTCGACTCGGCGACCTCGTCGGCCAACAGACCTCGATCGCCGAACTCGGTCTCCCCACCTTGCGTGACCTCTCGAGCGTTACCGGCCTGACGGCCCGTCTCGCCATGAACGAGAACGGCTATCCCGTCTTCCTGGAACGAATCGACGGAGAAGGTTCGATTCGTTTTCACGCCCCGTTCGGTCAGCGTGAAGAGCCCCACGCCACCGCGGCCGGCAAGGCGATCCTCGCCGAGATGACCGAACAGCAGGTGCGCGATCTCATCGGCGATGCGGGAATGGCGGTTCACACCTCGAAGACCCTGACCAACATCCGGGCGCTGCTCGACGATCTCGAACGAGTTCGCGTGGAGGGCTACGCCACCGACGACGAAGAGGAGGCCGAGGGCGTGTTCTGCGTCGGCGCGGCCTTCTTCGATCACCAGGGCCGGTGCGCGGGTGCGCTGAGCATCACCGGACTGAAGGTCGACGTCTCGTTACGCGAGGTGCAACGCCTCGGCGCGATCGTGAAGGAACACGCCGATCGAATGACGTTCCTGCTCGGTGGCGTCCGCCAAGGTCGAAGTTGATGCGCGCGCTTCTCGTGCGCGCTCCCCACGACGCCGCCCTCGACTCGGTGGGCGATCCGATCGTCGGCCCCGACGAGGTACTCGTCGCCCCGAGACTCGCGGGGGTGTGCGGCACCGACCTGGAGTTGATCGACGGCAGTATCGATCCGGCCTACGTCCGCTATCCGCTCATCCTCGGTCACGAATGGGTCGGCGAGCTCGCCGGCGACGTGCCCGGCGTGGCGCGCTCTGGTGAACGGGTCGTCGTGGAAGGGGTCATCCCGTGCGGCGTCTGTTCGCGAGTGTCTGATCGGTGCGACCAATCGCTGCACGACCTACGACGAGATCGGCTTCACGCGCCCCGGCGCGATCGCCGAACTCATCGCCGTGCCGCGTCGTCTCGTCCATCGGGTCGAGGCCTCGGTCGACCTGGACGACGCCGTGCTCGTCGAACCGATGGCCGTCGTGTGGCGAGCGCTCACCCGATTCCCGTTACGTGAGAATCTCCAGGTGGTGGTCGTCGGTGACGGCACCATTGCCCTCCTGGCCGCGTATATGGTCCGGCGCTTTCGTCCGGCGCGGGTAGTGGTCGCGGGACGTCGCATCGCCCAAGAGCCCCTCGCGATGGCGGCGGGCGCCGACGCCTTCGTGACCGACGTGCCCGAGGGTCAGTTCGATTTGGTGATCGAAGCGGCGGGCACGGGGGCGTCAGCGACGACGGCCCTGGCGTTGGCCGCTCGCGGCGCCATGGTGATCCTGCTGGGTCTGCCGGCTCACGGCACGCGCATCGAGCTGGCACCCGACGACCTCGTGAACAACGACATCGTGATCCAAGGGAGTTTTGCCTACACCAGCCAGTCCTTCACCGACGTGGTCGAGCAGGTAAACGCGGGCTATCTCCAACCGTCGTTCCTCATCACCCATCGCTACGGAATCGAAGAATCGCTAGAAGCCCTTGCTACGCTGCGCGGCGTCGCCGACCACCAGTCACGTGGCAAGGTCGTCATCTCGCTGTCCTAATGGCGGCGGGCTACGGACTCGAGTTGGAGCCCGAGTCGCGGCAGGTAGCCCAACCCCATCACCGCGGCCTCACATCCGATCTTCGGCTAACGCGTCGAGGTCGCGGTCGTCACGTACGCCGCCGGCCGCCACCACCGCGATTCCGCTCGCGCAGGCCCTTCGGTACAAGGCGAGGTCGGGTCCCCGCAGGGTGCCGTCACGCTCGATGGCCGTCACGTGCAAGCGCACGACGCCGGCGTCGCGGCAGCGATCCAGCGCCTCGTCGACGCCGACGCCGCTCGACTCGGTCCAGCCTCGAGTGGCGAGTTGACCGTCGCGAACGTCCAGGGCCACCAGGAGCTGTTCTCCGAACGTCTGCGCGAAAAGTTCGAGCGCCTCGGGAACCTCCCACGCGGCCGTGCCCACGATGACCCTCGTCGCCCCGGCGTCGAGTGCGGCCCGAACGGCGTCGAGGGATCGGACGCCGCCCGAGACCTGTACGGGAATACCACCCGACACGGCGACGCATCGTCGGATCACGTCGAGGCGCAGCGCCCCGTCGCGCGCGCCTTGGAGATCGACGACGTGGATGAGGGGCGGCTCGGTCGCCACGATTCGCGCCATGAACTCCTCGACGGGCTGGCGAAAGAGCACGCGATCGAAGTCGCCCTGTTCGAGGCGCACGGCGTCATCGCCGAGGAGGTCGAGGGCGGGGAGGACTTGCATAGCAGCGTGTTAGCATGTTAGCATAGTGAAATGACAAGTGGCAAAGTAACCTCCGCCGAAACCAATCCCGAGACCGCCGCACGATTCGATGAACTGGTCGAAGCGTTCGCGGCGCTGCGCGACAAGACCGTCACGGCGGCCTTCTTACGCGACCTCTGCACGACCACCGAGATCGACGCCATGGGCCAACGGCTGCAGGTCGCGCGTCTGGTGAACGACGGCGTCTCCTACCAAGAGATCTCGCGGCGAACCGGGGCGTCGACCGCGACGATCACGCGCGTCGCGCAGTGGCTCCACTACGGCGAAGGTGGTTACGCCGCGATTCTGAAGCGGAGCCGGCGATGACTCGTCGCCTGTCGTTGGCGTTGCCGTCCAAGGGACGGCTACGCGAACCGTCGTGGTCCCTCTTGGAGGCCAGCGGCGTCTCGCCTCAGGAGCCGGGCGAGCGGGTCTTGCAATCGCACTGTCGCAACGCCGATATCGACCTGCTCTTCGTGCGCGCCGAGGACGTGCCCGAGTACGTCCAAGACGGCGTGGTGGACTGCGGCATCACGGGGCTCGACTTGATCTCTGAGCGCGAGTGCAAAGTCGAAGTGCTACTGCGCTTGGGCTACGGCGCCTGTTCGCTCCAGGCGGCCGTCTCGATGGAAGACGACGCCCAGTCACTCGAGGACCTCGCCGGTCGACGAATCGCCACGTCGCACCCGCGCATCGCCGCTCGCGCCCTCGCCGAACGCGGCGTCAGCGCCGAACTGGTGCAGGTTACCGGGTCGGTCGAGATCTCACCGCGGCTGGGATTGGCCGACGCGATCATCGACCTCGTGTCGACCGGGAGCACGCTGCGCACGAACGGACTCCGTTCGATCGGCACCCTCTTCGAATCCGAAGCGGTACTGGTCGGGCGAGTCGGCTCGACCGATCACGAGGCTCGACGGACATTGACGATGGTCCTAGGATCCGTGATCAACGCCCGGGCCAACCGGTACCTATTGTGCAACGTCGCCAAGACCCGGCTGGCCGAGGTGACCGCGCTCTTGCCCACCTCGGGATCGCCCACCATCATGGACCTGGCCACCCCGGGGGTCGTGGCGGTGCACGCGTTGGTACCGGCCGCCCAGATATGGTCGCTGTTGCCGCGCCTGGCGTCGTGCGGGGCGAGCTCCATTCTGACGCTGCCCGTCGAACGGATGGTGCCGTGAGTAAGCCCGTCACGACCGACAAACCGGTCACCATCGAAGAGATCGTGAGTGACGTGCGAAGCCGCGGCGACGCCGCGCTCGTCGAGTGGTCGAAGAAGTTCGACGGCACGACCGCTTCGAGTCCCGCAGCGCGCCGTCGCCTACGGGGACATCCCCACCTCGGCGGTGCTGGCCGCGGCCGAGAACGTGCGCACCTGGCACGCCGCGCAACGACCGGCCGACCTGACGCTGGAGGTGTCGCCCGGGGTCACCCTCGAACGACGATGGACGCCCCTTCGATCGATCGGCATCTACGTACCCACCGGACTGGTGTCGTCGCTCATCATGGCCGGCGTGCCGGCCCAGGTCGCCGGCGTCGAGCGCATCGTCGTCTGTACGCCGCCGAAGGGATCGGCGACCGTGGCCGCCGCCGCCGCCCTGCTCGGCATCGATGAGGTGTGGGCGATCGGCGGCGCGCAAGCCATTGCCGCCCTGGCCTACGGCACGGAGTCGATCGCTCCGGTCGACAAGATCTTCGGTCCCGGCGGCGGCGCGGTCAACACCGCCAAGCTCCTCGTCAGCCGCGACGTGGCGATCGACCTCCCGGCCGGACCGAGTGAGGTCGTGGTGGTCGCGGACGTCGGCTACGACCCGTCCATCGTCCAACAAGAACTCGACGCCCAGATGGAGCACGGTCCCGATTCGCGAGCCCACGTGGTGTGGGTCGGCGACGACGTCGAGGCCGCTCTCGCCGAAGTCGAAGAGTACGCCGCCGAGCACGTCGCGCTGTTGGGCGTTCGAGCCGAGTCGCTGGCCGACCGCATTCGCAACGCCGGAGCGGTCTTCGTCGGTCCCTACTCGCCGGTGCCGGCCGGCGACTACGCCACCGGTGGCAATCACGTCCTGCCGACGGGCGGCTGGGCCAAGTCGACCGGCGGTCTCGGTCTCGAAGCGTTCATGAAGACCGTCACGGTCCAGCGCGTAACGAAGGAAGGACTGGACCGACTGGCGTCCACCATTGAGGCGCTGGCCGATCTCGAAGAGATGCCCGCTCACAAAGCCACGGCGCGTCGATGAAACCCGAGGCTCTGGCGAGTTACCAGTGGCCACCGTCGAACGAGGTAGATCGCGGAGATGGTCGGCATCGACCCACGCGACATCATTCGCTTCGACGGCAACGTCGCGGCGACGCCGCCTCCCAGCGCCCGCCCCGCGGCCCTGGCCCGCGCGCTCGCGGACGTCAACGAGTACGACCGCGGCCGATACATTTCGTTGCGCCGCGCCATCGCCGAGCGCCACGGCGTCGGTCTCGATCAGGTCGCGCTGGGCGCCGGCAGTGACGAGTTCATCGTCTTGCTGGCGCGCCTCTTCGCGGAAGGGGGAACGGTCGCCACGGTGCCGGCGTTCTCCTATTCGATGTACCCCTTCGCCGCCGCGATGGCCGGGGCCACCATCGTGGACGATCCGACCAAGGCGGACCTGGTCTTCGTCTGTCGACCGAACAACCCGACGGGTGAGTTGCCGGAGGTCCCCGACGTCGCGGGTCAGCTGATCATCGACGAGGCCTACGCCGACTACGCCGGCGTCGACGCGCTGGACCGGGTCAACTCCGGCGCCATCGTGTTGCGAACGTTCTCCAAGGCCTACGGACTGGCCGGCGCGCGCGTCGGCTACGCGATCGCCAGCCCGGAGTTAATCGACATCATCACGTCGCGCCAGGCGCCGCTCTCGGTCTCTTCACTGTCGGCGGCCCTCGCGCTGGCGGCGATCGCGACGCCGATCGACGTCTCGGCGCAGATCGCCGAGCGAGAACGCCTCGCCGGGGAGCTGACCTCGCTCGGACTGGCGCCGGTGAAGTCGTACACCAACTTCCTCTTCATCCCGATGGAGAGTCCGCAAGAGCTGGTCGACCAGCTGATGGCCTACGGCGTGGTGGTGCGCGCCTACGAAGGGGGACTGCGCATCAGCGTGAAAGACGAACTTGACGACAACGTCTTGCTCGACGCGCTGCGTTGCGTTCGCGATGGCGCGGCGCGGACCCCTCCCTCGGTCCGTCGCCGTCGCGCGACGGCCGAGACCCTGCTCAACATCCGACTGCGCGTGCCCGGCGAAGGCCGGGTCTACGTCAACACCGGGCTGGGCTTCTACGACCACATGCTCCAACAGTTGGCCTTCCACGGCGGCCTGGACCTGCGCCTCGAAGGGGTCGGCGATCTCGAGACCGGGGAACACCACATGGTGGAGGACATGATGATCACCTTCGGGGAGGCCCTCGACGAGGCGCTCGGTGATCGCCGGGGCCTCACCCGCTACGGCGAGGCCCGCGTGCCGATGGATGAAGCACTGGCCCACGCCGTCGTCGACCTCTCCGGTCGAGCCACGGCCACCATTTCGATCACGCCCGACCCGGGTATGGCGGCCCACGCCTTCCAGTCCCTCGCCCAGAACGCGAGGATCACGCTGCACGTCACCGCGACCGGGGCGAACGACCACCACGTCGCCGAGGCGGCGTTCAAGGCCGTCGGTCGGGCCCTGGCCCAGGCCCTCACTCGCGACGGATCCCTCGTGCGCTCGACAAAGGGATCGCTGTGAGTGACGTCGTCGTCGTCGACTACGGCGCCGGCAATACGCGTTCGGTGAGAGCCGCGCTCACGCATCTCGGAGCGACGAGCGTGGTCAGCAGCGATCCCGCCGTAATCAGCGAGGGTGACCTGGTGATACTGCCGGGCGTCGGTTCGGCGCGCAGCGCGATGGAACACCTCGATTCGACCGGCGCCGCCACGGCCCTGCGGGATCGATTCGAGACCGGCGCGTCGATACTCGGCATCTGTCTCGGGATGCAGTTGGCGCTGGAGCACAGCGACGAGGACGGGGGCGTCGACGGCATCGGACTGTTAAGCGGTTCGGTTCATCTGATGAGCGAGGGTCGCGTCCCTCGCCTGGGATGGGCGAACGTCGAGCCGTGGGGCGAGGCGTACTACTTCGCCCACTCGTACGCCGCGCACTGTGCGGACGCCGTGGCGACGTCGGAAGGCGTGACCGTCGCCGTCGAACGAGGCGCGTTCCTCGGCGTCCAGTTCCACCCGGAAAAGAGCGGGACCGCCGGCCTGGCGTTTCTCGAACGATGCCTCTCGCCCGCCTGATCCCCTGTCTCGACGTGGCGCACGGTCGCGTCGTCAAGGGCGTCAACTTCGTCGGACTTCGTGACGTGGGTGATCCGGTCGAACTGGCCAAGTTCTACAGCGACGGCGGCGCCGACGAGCTGGTCTTCTTGGATATCGCCGCGACACCCGAGGAGAGCGCGACGATGACGATCGTCGTCGCCGACGTCGCCGACGTGCTGGAGATCCCCTTCACCGTGGGCGGCGGGGTGCGCGTCGTGGAGGACGCCATTCGCATCATCGAGTCCGGGGCGGACCGCGTGTCCTTGAACTCGGCCGCGCTCGCCGATCCCGGTTTGATCAGCGCGATCGCCCGGCGCTACGGCAGCCAGGCGGTGGTGGTCGCGATCGACGCCGGCGACGGCGTGGTGCACACCCACGGCGGCCGCGTGGTGACCACGACCGAGACGATTCCGTGGGCGATCGAAGCGGCGTCGCGCGGGGCCGGCGAGATACTGCTGACGTCGATCTCGCACGACGGGCGCCGCGAGGGATTCGACCTCAGCGTTGACGGCCGCCGTCCGTGACGCCGTGTCGGTACCGGTCATCGCCTCGGGCGGCGCCGGTAGCGCCGCGCACGTGGCCGAGGCTTTGCGCGTCACCGACGCGGCGCTGGTCGCCTCGATCGTGCACGAGAACCCGGCCGGCCTCCCGGGTCTTCGTCGAGAGATCCAAGCACTGGGTGTTCAACTTCGACCAATGAGGGAACGTGATATGAGTGATGAACTACGCGCGGCCATCGTGCAAGACGACGCCACCGGACGCGTCTTGATGTTGGGCTGGATGGACGAAGAAGCGCTGGCGCTGACGCGCTCGAGCGGACTGGTGCACTTCTACTCGCGGTCCCGTCAAAAGCTGTGGCGCAAAGGCGAGACGTCGGGCAACACGATGCACGTCGTCGAGATCGCGCACGACTGCGACGACGACGCGGTGTTCGTGCGCGTCTCGGCCGACGGGCCGGCCTGTCACGATGGAGCGACGTCGTGTTTCACGCCGTGGCTCTGGCGCAAGATCCTTCGCCGCGAACGAGACGCCCCCGAAGGCTCGTACGTCGTGGACCTGCTCCGCGACGGGACCGGACGCGTAGCGCAGAAAGTCGGCGAAGAGGCCACCGAGCTGGTCGTCGCCGCGCTGAGCGAAAGTGACCAACGAGTGATCGACGAGGCGGCCGACCTGTGGTTTCACACTCTCGTGTTGCTGCGTTCACGCGGAGTTGACCCAGCCGCGGTCGAGGACGAACTTCGTCGCCGCGAAACGTCACCTTGACGGTCGCGAGGACCGGCGCGGCGTTCTCCGGCGACTAATATTTGAGATGATTTAGCCGGGCACTACGTGAGTTTCACTGTCCGCGGGTGGTGCCGGGTGGACCGTTGCAGTCGCGAAGAGTCGTTCACGCACTGCGGAAATCGATGCCAAAAAGAGGGAAAGCCTTGTGTTCGTAGCGACATCAGTGACATCGGGGACGGTGGTGCTCGTCGGCGCCGTGTTCTTGGCGTCGTGCGTGGAGATGGTGGAGGCCCTCACGATCGTGCTGGCCGTCGGTCACACGCGCGGCTGGCGTTCCGCGTTCGAAGGGACGGGCGCGGCGCTGTTGGTGCTGGGCGGCCCTCGTCGCGGCCTTCGGTCCGGCGCTGGTGCACGTTCCCTTGAGTGTCTTGCGACTCATCGTCGGCGCAGTACTACTGATCTTCGGAATGCAGTGGCTGCGAAAGTCGATACTGCGCGCCTCCGGTCTGAAGGCGAAGCACGACGAGGACGCCGTCTACGAGGAGTCGGTCGCCACGTTGCGAGCGGCCGGTACGTCGATTGGACGTGATCGCATCGCCTTCGTCATGGCCTTCAAGGGGGTCTTTCTCGAAGGTCTCGAGGTCGTCATCCTGGTCATCACGCTCGGCACGTCGGCCCACCAGCTAGGCCTGGCCTCGATCGTGGCGCGGCATTGCCGTGGTGCTCGTCGGCCTCTGCGGCGTCATCGTCGCCAAACAGCTCTCGAGCGTGCCCGAGAACCTCTTGAAGATGTCGGTCGGCGTGCTCCTGGTGACCTACGGGACGTTCTGGACCGGCGAAGGTCTGAAGGTCCGTTGGCCGGGCGGCGACACGATGCTGCTCGGTCTCGCGGCGATCTACGCCGTCGTGACCTAGCTGTTCGTCCTCTCCATGCGGCGCGAGACCAGCGCCCAGACCCAGGGGGCCAGCGCGTGAACGAGCGTCCCAACGTCGTGTTTCGGCTCATCCGGGGCTTCGGTCGGTTCTGGTGGGACTTCTTGGTCGGCGACACCCCCGAACTCTTCGTGGCCGCCCTGGTGATCATCGGCGTCATCGCCTTACTCAGCGAGCGCGGTCACTTCAACGCCGCCGCGATCGTCGTCTTGCCCGTGCTCGCGACGCTCGCGCTTGCGGGGTCGCTGGTGCGAGCCGTGCGGCTCTCGCGTCGAAAGTGATCTAGGCGGCCGGCAACTCGTACGCGGTCATCGACAACGAACCCAACTCGTAGCCGTCGATCAACGTGCGCGTCGGCGTGTTGGCCGCGGCCGACAGTCCCGCGACGTAGGCCAGGGGCAAGAAGTGGTCGGGGGTCGGGACGGCCAGGCGGTAGTCGTCGTGGCACTGGCCCGTCCGAGTTCGGCCGCGTCGCTGGTCATGATCTCGCGCATGTCGTCGTCGAATCGATGGGCCCAGTCGGTGCCGACGCCGGGGGAGTTGAAGTCGACGAGACGCAGATTGTGCACGACGTTGCCACTGCCGACGATCAGGACGCCCTCACTGCGCAGCGCGTGCAGCTTCGCCCCCAGAGCGAAGTGGTAGTCGAAGGGAAGTTCGGCGTTGATCGAGAGTTGCACGACGGGCACGTCCGCCTTGGGGAACATGTGCGCCAGGACCGACCAGGTCCCGTGATCGATGCCCCAGCTGTCCTCGTCGAGCCCGACGTAGGTCGGTTCCACGACGTCGACGATCCGTTCGGCGATGAAGGGATCGCCGGGGGCCGGATACTCGACGGCGAAGAGTTCTTGCGGGAAGCCGTAGAAGTCGTGGATCGTGCGCGGCATCGTCATGGCGGTGACCGCGGTGATGTTGACGTACCAGTGCGCCGAGATCACGAGGATCGCTTTGGGCTTCTCGATCGAGGCGCCGAACGCGCGTCCAACTCTCGGTGTAGCGGTTGTGTTCGATCGCGTTCATGGGGTTGCCGTGACCGATGAAGGCCGCGGGCATCAGTGGTGGCATCGGCACTCGTTTCGACGCTCGACAGCGTAGCGGTCGGTAATACCTGCACGGCCCTCGTAGCCTTTGAACGTGCGACGACTGCGAATCCTCATCGGCCTGGTGTTGCTCACCGGAGTGCTCGTCGGCGTGGCCGGCGCCAGTGAGCGTAGAACTGCGACCACGAACCTGGCCTGCGCGAGTCAGATCGTCTCGACGTGGACGACGTCGCAGTTGGCGAACGAGACGATCGCGATCCCGGTCGAGGCGACGAACATCGGCGCGTTGGCCCCGGCCGCGCGCGCCGGCTACGGCGGAATACTCCTCTTCGGGTCGACGGCCCCGGCGTCGATGCCCCAGATCCTCGCGACCCTGCAGCGCGAACGCCCCGGTCACTACGCCTGGATGGTGATGACCGACGAAGAGGGCGGCGGCGTCGAACGACTCACCAACCTCGTCGGTTCGTTCCCGTGGGCCCAGACGATGGGGAAGAATCTCCAGCGCCAACCAGATCACCGCGATCGCCCGGCGGGTGGGCACCGCGCTGGCGACAGCCGGGCGTCAACACCGACCTCGCGCCGGTGCTGGACGTCGACGGGCGCGCGCAGTATCCCGGCGCGGCCAATCCCGACGGCTACCGCTCGTTCAGCGGCGTGGCGTCCATCGCGGCGACCGACGGCACCGCGTTCATGAAGGGTCTCCAAGCGGCCGGTGTGCATGACGGTCGTGAAGCACTTCCCCGGGCTGGGCTACTCGACACGCAACACGGACTACGGGCCGGCCGCCACGCTCTCGTGGGCGAAGCTGCAGACGACCGGACTCGTTCCGTTTCGCCAAGCCATCGCCAACGGCGCCACCGCGGTGATGATGTCGAACGCGCGCGTGCCGGGGCTCTCGTCACTGCCGGCCGGTCTCTCACCGGTCGTCGTGCAGTATCTTCGCAACACCCTCGGGTTCAAGGGACTCATCGTCACGGACTCGCTGTCGGCCGGCGCGATCAGTGCGCTCCACCTCGCCGAGCCGGCGGCGTCGGTGATCGCCCTCGCGGCGGGCGACGACCTTATCCTTTTCGGTTCCCCGACGTCCGTGACGGCGTCACTGGCGCTGGCCGCGAAAATCTCGACGGCCATCGTGAACGCCGTCGCCAACGGCGCTCTGGCCAAGTCGACGCTGGTGGCCGCCGCGGCCCAGGACCTGGCGGCGCGCAATCAACTCACGTGCACGCCCACCACGACCACGACCTGACTAGAGGTAGTGCGGCGGCGCCTCGTTGGTCTCGCGACGGATGCGACGGATCTCTTCCTTCAGTCGATCGATCTCATCGCGCAGTGACGAGATGATCTCCTCGAGTTCGTCGCGCGTTGGTTCGCTCGGCGTCATCTCGTAAGACTCGCATACGAGTACGGCCCCGACAAGGCCGACGTACACGACGGAGTTCTCAGGGAAAGAGTCCGCGCAGTTCGGTCGCTTCGGCGATGCGCTCGACGCCGACGGCGATCGCCGTCTCGCGCAGGGTGACGCCGAGTTGCAGGTGTCGCGTCCAGATGTAGTTGAAGGCTTCGCGCAACGTCTTTTCCAGGCGGTCGTGGAAGAGTTCCGGCTCCCAGAGGTAGCCCTGGAGGTCCTGGGCCCACTCGAAGTAGGACGCCACGACGCCGCCGGCGTTGGCGAGGACGTCGGGGACGACCGCGATGCCACGACTGGCGAGCACCTCGGCGCCTTCGCCGGTCGTCGGACCGTTGGCCGCTTCGACGACGATCGACGCGGACATGGTCTTGGCGATGTCCTGGTCGATGACGCCGCCGAGGGCCGCGGGGATGGCGATGTCACTCGGCAAGGTGAAGAGCAGGTCGGCCGCGACGGCTTCAGCTGTCCGGGTAGCCGACGATCGTGCCGGCCTCTTTGAAGTGATTGGCCATGACGCGTGGGATCGATGCCCTCGGGCACGTGGATCGCGCCGCGGATGTCGGCGACGCCGACGACCTTCATGCCGCGGTCGCTCAAGAGCTTCACCAAGCGGCGCGCCGACCTTGCCGTAGCCCTGGATGACGACGCGCTGTTCGCTGGCGAGTCGACCCATGCGCTGCAGGATCGCGCTGGTGCAGATCGTCACGCCGAGCGACGTCGCGCCGGCGTGACCGAGCGTGCCGCCGATGGCGAGCGGCTTGCCGGTGACGACGCCGGGAATATTGTGTCCGGCCAGCATCGACACGGTGTCCATGATCCAACTCATGACCTGGGTGTCGGTGTTGATGTCGGGCGCGGGGATGTCGCGGTCCGGTCCGATCATCGGCGCGATGGAGAAGGCGTAGCGACGCGTCAGACGTTCGAGTTCGCCGCGGCTGAGCGCGGTGGGGTCGACGCGGATGCCGCCCTTGGCCCCGCCGTAGGGGATGTTGACGACCGCGCACTTGATCGACATGTCGGCGCTGAGCGCCGCGATCTCATCGACGTTCACACTGGGGTGAAAGCGGATGCCGCCCTTGCCGGGTCCGCGCGCCGTGCTGTGCTGGATGCGCCAGCCGTGGTACATCTCGATCTCGCCGGAGTCCATGCGAATGGGAACCGCGACTTCGAGGATTCGCTCCGGGGTCACGATTCGCTTGATCAGTCCCTCGTTCAGACCGAGCAGGTGCCCGGCCGTCTCGATGAGCGACGTGACATGCAGCCACGGATTGAATTCGTGAGGGGACGCCTCAGTCGGACGCGTGACCACGTTGTCACCAGCCTTTGATCTTTGTGAAAGCGAGATTGCTTACGCGTACCAGCGTAGGTCAGCGTTCGGCGAACATTCGGGCCAGCCAATGGGCGCTTGGTACTGTGACGACCATGACCACGACCACTCGACCGCCGCTGCAGATCTCGACGATCCTGGCGTACTCCGGCGGCTTCAAGGAGGCCGCGCGCAGCGTCGCCGAGATGGAAAAGGCCGGCCTCGACCTCGTGTGGGTCGCCGAGGTCTACGGATTCGACAGCCCTTCCCTGATGGGCTACCTCGCGGCGCTGACCGAGACGCGTCCAGATCGGCTCGGGGATCATGAACATCTACTCGCGCACGCCCTCGCTGATCGCCATGACCGCGGCCGGGATCGACGCGCTCTCCGACGGTCGATTCCACCTGGGCCTCGGCGCCTCGGGACCCCAGGTCATCGAGGGTTTCTACGGCGTGCCCTACGCCAATCCGCTCGGGCGCACCCGCGAGATCGTCGAGATCTGTCGCAACGTCTGGAAGCGCGAGGCGCCGCTCGTGCACCAGGGCAAGAACTTCACGCTGCCGTTGCCGAGCGACCAGGGCACCGGTCTCGGCAAGGCGCTCAAGATCCTGACGCACCCCGTGCGCAGCGAGATTCCCGATCTGGATCGCGTCGCTGGGCGAGAAGAACGTCGAGATGACCGCGACGATCGCCGACGGCTGGCTGCCGGTCTTCTTCATCCCCGAGCGCGCGCACGACGTCTGGGGTGCGTCGCTCGCGGCCGGTCGAGCCAAGCGCGACCCGTCGCGCGGGGAGCTGATGATCTCGGCCGGTGGACTGCTCGCGATCGGCGAAGGAGAGGACGTCACGGCGCTGCGCGAGTTCGCGCGTCCGGTGATCGCGCTCTACGTCGGCGGCATGGGCGCGAAGGGCAAGAACTTCTACAACGAGCTCGTGGTGCGCTACGGCTTCGAGAAGGAGGCCGCGATCGATCCAGGACCTCTACCTCGAGGGCAAGAAGAAAGAGGCCGAGGCCGCGATACCCGACGAGTTCTTGGAGCTCACGACGCTGTGCGGTCCGGCCGAGTTACGTGAAAGAGCGCGTCGCGGCGTTTCGCGAGGCCGGCGTCACCCACCTGCAAGTGCACCCGATTCCGCTCGGCGACCAGAGCGCGGCGACGCTGATCGACGCCGTCAAGGGAATGGCTTAGAGGTCCGCGGCGTCGGCGCGGGTGGCGTCGCGGCCGCCCGAGGCGAGCCACGCGTCGTACATCGTGGCGTAGGCGCCGCCGCGAGCCAGCAGTTCCGCGGGTGTTCCCATCTCGACGATGCCGCCGTCGTCGATGACGACGATGCGGTCCGCGCGCTGGGCGGTCGTGAGGCGGTGCGCGATGAGAATCGCCGAACGGCCCTCGAGGAGTCGATCGAGGGCGCGCTCGATGACCGTCTCGCTTTGCAGGTCGAGTGAGGACGTCGCTTCGTCCAAGATCAGCACGCGCGGTCGCGCGAGAAAGGCCCGCGCCAGCGCGAGCTGTTGGCGTTCGCCGGCCGAAAGCGTCTGGCCCCGCTCGTGCACGGGCGTGTCGAGTCCTTGGGGCAGGCGGTCGACCAGTTCGCGCAGCCCGACGACGTCGACCGCGGTGTTGATCTCTTCTTCGGTCGCTTCGGGGTGGCCGAAGCTCAAGTTGGTGCGGATGGATCCCGCAAAGAGGAAGGGCTCCTGGGGTACGACGCCGAGCTGGGAGCGCAGCGAGCGCAGGGTGACGGTCTTGATGTCGATCCCGTCGAGCAGCACCCGCCCCGACGTGGGGTCATAGAAGCGGTTCGCCAGTTTGGCCATGGTCGACTTGCCGGCGCCGGTCGGACCGACGAAGGCGACGGACTCGCCGGGGGAGATCTCCAGGTTGACGTCGTGCAACACCGGCTCGTCGCTCAGGTACTCGAAGTCGACGTGCTCGAAGGTGATGCGCCCCTCGATGACGGGCAGGTCGGGCGCGTCCGGCACCTCGTCGACACTCGGCGCGGTGTCGAGCAGTTCGCGCAGCCGGATGATCGATGAGCGTCCCTGCTGCAGCGTCGTGTACTGCTGGACGAGCAGTTGGATCGGGGCGAAGAATCGATTGAGGTAGAGGAAGAACACGATGAGTTGGGCCACGTTGAGCTGGTGGTTCAAGACCATGTGGCCGCCGATGCCGAGCAGCATGGCCTGGCCCAAGATGCCGATCATGAGCGTGGACGGGCCGTAGATGGCGTTGACGCGACCGGTGTAGGCGTTGGCGTCGCGATAGGCGCCCACCACGTGTCGGTGGTTGCGGATGTTGCGGCGCTGGCGATTGTTCGCCGTCACGACACGGATCCCGTAGAGCGACTCCGAGAGGTCGGCCAAGACCGTCGCGATTCGGTCGCGCGCGAGGAGGTAGCCCTTCTCCGACGCGTGGTGGTACCAGATCGAGAAGACGATGAGGAGGGGCACGACGAGCAGCACGGTCCACGCCGCCAGTACGACGTTCGTGAGGAACAAGATGACGGTGATGACGACCATCGTGAGTCCCTGGAGCGCGAACTGGCTGATGCCGTCTTGAATCAGCTGTTGCAGGTTCTCGATGTCGCTCGTCATCCGGCTCATCAAGACGCCGGCCTTCTCTTCGGTGAAGAAATCGAGGCTCAGTCGCTGGAACTGCGTGAAGACTCGAATGCGCAGGTCGTGCATGACGCGTGAGGAGAGCTTGCCGGTGACGTTGACCTGCTGACGTTGGAAGTAGACGCTGACGAACGCGAGGGCGAGGTACAGCACCGCGCACACCACGATCACGCTCAGGCTCCGGTGACGCTCCATCCCGTGACTGATGGCGTACTCGGTGAGGAGCGGTCCGGCCTGCAAGGTGAGGCTGATGACGATGACCAGCGCCGAACCGGCGACGACCCACTTGGGGTAGACGCGCAGCAGTTGGGGAAGGGTCAGACGCTCGCGTTCCTTCTCGCTCGGTCGCTGCGTGAAGTGGACGTGGGACTTCGGGCGAACGGGCTCGCTCGCGAGCAGCTTCGTCGCCTCCTCCATCAGCTCTTCGGGAATGCCGCCGAAGGGAAGTCCCGCCTGTCCGCTCGACGAGGACGCGCTGGGCCCGAACATCGCCCCGCCTCCCGGACCACCCCAACCCATTAGGACCCCTCGCTCGACGTCGTCTGGGCGAGAATCTCGGAGTACAGCGGCTCGCTTTCGAGTAACTCCTCGTGCGTGCCACTCGCGATCACGCGACCCTCGTCGAGCACCAAGACCCGACTGGCGAGCGCGATGGTCGAGATGCGGTGCGCGATGACGATCGTGGTGCGCTGGGTCAAGAGACCGCGCAGGGCCTCGTAGATGCCGGACTCCACGTGCACGTCGATCGCGCTGGTGGCGTCGTCGAGGATAAGGATCGGGGGATTGAGCAGCAGCGTTCGGGCGATGGCGATGCGCTGGCGCTGACCGCCGGAGAGGGTATAGCCGCGCTCGCCGACGACGGTGTCGTATCCGTCGGGTAGGCGCACGATGAACTCGTCGGCGTTGGCGGCGAGCGCCGCCGCCTGAATCTCCTCGAGGGAGGCGTCGGGCCGTCCGTAGGCGATGTTGTCGCGGATGGAGATGGAGAAGAGGAACGGCTCGTCGAGCACGACGCCGACGTTCTCGCGCAGCGAGGTGAGCGTCACGTCGCGAAGGTCGTGTCCGTCGATGGTGATGGCGCCGTCGGTCACGTCGTAGAAGCGATCGAGCAGTCGCGCCACGGTGGACTTGCCCGATCCGGTGCGCCCGACGATCGCCACCGTCTCACCGGGCGAGAGGTGGGCGTCGAAGTCGCGAAGGATCTCGGCCCCGTTGTCGTAGGTGAAGGTCACGTGATTGAAATCGATGGCGCCACGAACGTTTAGGAGGTCGTAGGCGCCCGGACGGTCCACGATCTCGGCGTTCTCGTCGAGGATCTCGAAGATCCGACCGGCGCTGGCCTTGGCGCGCTGTCCCATCATGACGAGCTGGCCGAGCATCATGAACGGTGCCTGAAGCATCAAGAGATACAGACTGAAGGCGAGGATCTGGGGATAGGCCAGGTCGCCGTGCAGGACCATCCAACCTCCGCAGAGCAGTACCAGGGCCAGACCCAACTGGGGCAGGTTCTGGACCCAGGGCGACCAGATCGCTCGAATGTTCGCGTCCTTGATGTAGGCCCAGGCGACACCCTCGGCCGCGTCGGCGAGGCGGTCGATCTCCGCCTCCTCCTGCGCGAAGGACTTCACGACGCGAACGCCGTTCACGTTCTCATCGACGATGGTCGCGACCTCGGCCAGGCGGGCCTGGGTGATCCAGGAGATCGGGAACATGACCCGGCGCATCTTGATCCCGACCACGTAGAGAATCGGCATCACGACCATCGAGATCAGAGCCAACGCCCAGTTGATGCTGAGCATGAAACCGAAGGCGACCACGCCGATGAAGCACTGCACGATGATGAGCGGCGCGAAGATCGAGTACATCTGCACGCTGCGGATGTCGCTGTTCGCGCGGCTGATGAGCTGACCGGACTGGACCCGGTCGTAGAAACTGAACGACAGCCAGGTCAGGTGCTGGTAGATGAGCGAGCGGAGGTCCGCCTCCACGTTGTAGGCGGTGTTGTAGAGGAACTGGCGAGAGATGATGCCGGCCGCCCCCGCCAACAGCCCCACGATCACGAGCGCGATGACGTCGCCGTGCAGCGAGGACACGTGGTGCACGAACGTGTGGTCGATGTCGTTACTCAGCATGTTCGGCACGAGCACCTGGAATACGAGGCTCACGAATGACAAGACGATCGCCGTTATGAACGTCACCCGGTGTGACTGGATCACCGGAAGTACTCGGCGCCACCACGCCAGGTTCTGGTCGCGCGAGATCTCGTGGCGCGGACCGGGGTACTTCGAGCGGACTCCTCCCAGGGGATTGGCCGAAGGCTCCTCTCGCTCTCGGACGCGTTCGGAACGCGATGAGAGGAAGGAAGCCATTGATCAATATTACTTGTGGTCCGCGACCCAAAAATCGCGGCAACCCGACTGAAGGGCTCTCGTAACATTGGCCTCGTGGGCCTCGTACGACGATGCCGGATTCGAACCTCGAACACCGTGGCTGTCCTGCTCGCGCTGAGCCTGACGGGACTCGTCCCCGCGACGCCGAGCGGCGCGTCCGCTCCGCGCGCCATCAATCTCACGGCCTCCGCCGAGGTCAAGGTGACACTGATATTGACGTTTGAGAGAGTTCGACACATACCCGCCTCGGCCATCACCGGCTTTGATCCCGCTGGGCTCTGGTACGCGTACGACGTCACTACGAAGACGTACTGGGCGCTCGGCACGATGGAGCCCTCATCCCACGTCAGCGAACGGGCCGCAGTCGAGTTACAAGACGGAGGCCGATTTCCAATCTTCAGACGACTTCCGGGTCACCACTGGATGATGGACGGACTCATCGGCGAACCGTACTGCGACGGTTACGCGCACTCGGTCATTCCCGACGTGGTTCGAGCCCTGTGGTTCATTTGCGGAACATAGTCGTCGCGTGAGCCACGGCGACGTGAGCGCATCGCTCGGCGTAGTGTTTCCTCGTGCCATCACTCCACGTCATCAGTCATCCCATCGTCGCCGACAAGGTTCGACGCCTCCGCGATGTGGCGACCTCCAATGCGGACTTCTTGCGATTGGCCGGCGAGATCTCACGATTCGTCGCCTACGAGGCGTTTCGCGACACGCCGACCACTCCGACCACCGTCGACACGCCGGTCCTGAAGGGTGCACCGGCGCAACGCATCGACACCGAGTACCTGATCGTCCCCATACTTCGCGCCGGGCTCGGCATGAGTCCCGCGGTCCAAGAGGTCCTGCCGCACCATCGCGTCTGTCTCGTGGGACTCCGCCGGAACGAAGAGACCTTGATGCCCGACGTGTACTTAGACGGCCTGCCCGAGTCGCTCACCGGAGTGCACGTCGTGCTCTGTGACCCGATGTTGGCGACCGGGGGTTCGATGGTCTGCGTCCTGGACATGTTGCGGGCCCGCGGCGCCGGCGACGTGACGGCGCTGTGTCTCATCGCGGCCCAGCCCGGTGTCGACTACGTCTTTTCAAAGCACCCCGACGTCGCCATCGTGGCGGCCGCACTCGACGCCGAACTCAACTCGGTGGGCTACATCACACCGGGACTGGGTGACGCCGGCGATCGACTCTTCGGTCCACCGGTCCACTGATCAGAGCCCGATGTCCTCGTTCCAGAGGTCCGGGTGTTCGACGATGAAGGTGCTCGAGTAACTCCGTGCACGCCGGGTCATCGAGAAGGACGATCTCGACGCCCAGTTCGGCGAGCCAGTCGTGCCCGCCGTGGAAGGTCGTCGCTTCACCGATCACTACGGCACCGATATTGAACTGTCGCACCAGTCCCGAGCAGTACCAGCACGGGGAGAGCGTGGTGACCATGACGGTGTCCGGATAGTCACGCCGACGACCGCCCTTGCGAAAGGCGTCGGTCTCGGCGTGCACCGAGGCGTCGCGCTCCTGGACCCGTCGGTTGTGCCCCGAGCTGATCAAGGTGCCGTCGCGCAGGTACAGCGCCGCGCCGATCGGGATGCCGCCCTCACTCAGTCCGAGCACGGCTTCGTCGTAGGCCGTGACGAGCATTCGTTGGGCGAGGTCGCGGTCGAGCGGCGAATGGGATGAACTCATCGCATAAGTATGCTCGCTCAGCGTGGGCGAACGCACGTACTCCGTTGACATCGGCTCCCAACACGTGGACCTCCCACTCGTCTCACTGAACGACCAGTTGACCCTGGCGCTGCTCATCACGGTCGACATGGGCGTGGAGTTCATGTCGCGCGCGGGCGCCGAACTCGCCGAGATCATTCGGCCCTACGACGTCGACATCGTCGCCACGGTGGCGACGATGGGCATCCCCGTGGTCGTGGAAGTGACGCGCCACCTCGGACTTGATCAGTACGTCATCCTGCACAAGACCCCCAAGATCCATCTCGCCGACGCGGTGAGCGAGAGCGTTCGCTCCATCACCACCGACGTCGAGCAGCGACTGCTCTTCGACCGCGCCCGTATCAAGGACGTGGCCGGTAAGCGCGTGGCCATCGTGGACGACGTGATCTCGACGGGCGCCTCGACCGGCACGGCGCTGCGACTCCTACGCGGGGTCGGCGCCGAGATCGTGGTCATCGGCACGCTGGTCACCGAGGCGTCGATCTGGCGCACTTCGCTCGGCGACGACGCGCAGATGGTCCGAGCGCTCGGATCCATCCCCGTCTTTCGACCCGACGGATCGGGCGGTCTCGTCGAAGACTGGTTGGGGTAACTCCGACCCCGACCGCCCCCGAGCCGACGCTCGGGGGCGCGACGAAGTTCTACGACGTCGGTTCCAGCTCTTGTTGTCGCGCCACCTGTCGTGACACGTTGCCGGTGACCTTTTCGAGGACCAAGTAGACAAGGGCGGCGACGATGATGCCGGTCGGAACTGAGAAGTCGGCGCCGCCGTACCAGCCGGCGGTGCAGACGCCGTGGACGAGTTTGCCGGCGCACGCGCCGCCGTAGTGATTGGAGATCGGCGTCATCCAGTGGAACGGAAAGTTCACCGGCGGTGGCGCCTTGGAAAAGGCGATCGTCGAACAGACCATGCCGATCACGAAAGCGATGATGGAGTTCCAATTCACGCCGCTTCTACCGACGTAGTAGATCCCGTCCTTGTCATTGCGTTGTAGTTCTGACGCGCTGTAGCGGTACTTGCGAAGGATCCAGTCCATCAAGTAGATCCCGAGCCACGGAGCAATCCACACGATGATGACGCCGACGAACTCCTTCATGTAGAGCGAGAAGGTGGACTGGAATACGGCCCAGATCGTGAGCCCGCACGCGAGAATGCTGTCGAGGACGACGGCTTGATAGCGCTTCAGCTTGACGCCCATGGCCTGGAGCGATACGCCCGAGGAGTAAAGGTCGAGTGAGTTGATGCCGAAGAGCTGCACGATCGCGAAGATCAAAAACAGCGCCACGACCCAACTCGGGACGGTGTGCTGGATGTGCAGTGCCTCGAACGGATTCGAGCCGTTCCAAGCACTGAACTCTGCGCCCGAGGAGACGAACGTGTAGGTGGCCGCTCCGAGAACCATCATGAAGATCTCGGGAATCGCCGTGCCGAGGAACATCCAACCCACGATCGATCCCTTACTTGCGTCGCGTGCCACGTAACGCGTGTAGTCGTTACCGCACTCCGTCCAACCCAGACCCGAGAGCGCGAAGGTGAAGGCCAATCCCGCGGTGATCAATTGCCAGTTCTGAAACGTTCCCTTGAAGCTCGCCGAACCGTGTTTGAAGTCGTAGAACGCCAAGAGAACGAATATCGCTCCGAAGGGAATGATCAGCGCGCGAAGCACTTTCACCATCGTCGCGTGGCCCAGGTACGGCATAACCGCCTGGATCGCCGCGGCGAGGATGATGTAAGCGACCTTCAGGCCACTCGAGGTGTGGATCCCGGCCATCTGCGTGAGCACGAGCGCGGCACCGACGATCAGGATTAGTCCCTCGGTCTCGAATCCCAGCTGGGTGATCCAGTTGAAGAAACTGAGCAGTCGTGAACCTCGGGTGCCAAAAGGCGCCCGGGAGATCATGAAGGCCGTGGTGCCCGTCTCCGGACCCTGTAGTGATGCCAGTCCCAATAGGAAATAGGAGACGTTGCCCCCGATGATGATCGCCAGCGCCGTGTAGAAACTGAAGCCGAAGCCCATCAAGATGGCGCCGTAGATGAAGTATTCGACGTTGATCGAGGTCCCGGCCCAGAGGGCGGCGATGTTGCGCGGAGTGGCCCAGCGCTCGTTTTCGGGGACGTAGTCAATGCCCCGTCGTTCGACCTTGAAGGCTTCGTCGCCCGAAGATCCGTCGTGAATATCAATGCCTGTCGCCACTCGTGTGGTCCTCCCTAATAGATGGTGTGCACCTGATACGACCCCGTGAGGTGCTAGTCGTACGCGCCCAGTATGCACGAAATCGATTGGTGAATGAGGACTTCGTGACAAGTTCGTGACGAACCTCGAGATTTAGTTCCTTCTTAGGCCGTCCCAATGGCATCCACACACTCGTTAGGGAAGATGTCCCTGTCTCGAAATCCCCCAACCGAGACAGGAAGAGAGAGTCCCATGAACCAAAAGTCCCGGAAGAGAGTCCTACGACACGTGGGACTCTCTTCCGCGATCGCGGCGACGGTGCTCGTCAGCGGCGTCGGCGTGGCCAGCGCGGCGACGCACCCGTCGAGGCCGGCGGCCGCGCTCATGGCGCGCAGTTCGAAAGACGCGGCCACGACGGCTCCGCTCATGCGGGCGCACGAGTCCGGCGTCGGGGGTGACGTGACCGCCCTCACACCCTCTTCGATCACCTTGGTGAATTTCGACGGGACCTCGTTGACGTACGCGATCAACTCCTCGACCAGCGTCACGGATCGGCGAGCGAGCGATTCATCGTCGAACCTGTCACTCGGTGAGAACGTGCTGGTCGTGGTGAACCCCGCCGATTCGAGCGCGGCCGGGTCGATCACCATCGTGCCCGCCGATCGGGCGGGCCGCATGGCCGGTCCGGGGCTGATGGGCGTCGGGGCCTTCGCGGTCACGGCGCCGGTCGGTGAGAACGAAATCGGAACAACGACGAGAGGAGCCGTCCGCAACAATCGATCACCTAAGTAATAGGTGTCACATCCTCAGGGCCCGGGTGGTCCCTCCCTACCATCCGGGCCCTGATGCAATACCGCGATATTCCTGACAGGGCCCTGGCGGCGTCCCCCTTCCGCCTGGGCCCTGTTCGCACGTGCGCACCGATTCCTGTCGCTCGTCATTTGTTAAATAGTGGTTCCGCTCGCCAGGGAGCGTTGGAAAACTGAACATCACTGGGTGGAGTCACCACTTCTTACCTAGTAACTGCCGTATATCGTCATTTAATCTGCCTCGCAGGACTTTCACAGGTCTCTCACAAGTCGGCCTCACAAGATGGAACCATCTCGGTCAGGGCGATTCGAGACAAAAGGGCAGGTTTCACCATGATCCGCACTGTGACGGTCGACTCCTTTAACCGAATCGGATCGAACTCCAAAGTTGAGTGCGATGCCTCGTCGCGTCCGAAAGTCCGTGATTCGGTGGAGACCGGTCACCCCGTCCGCAGTCGCCGTGTCGATCGAGTATTCGGTGCGGGCGCGCGCCGTATATATGGCACCGGTACGACCGTCCTCGCCACGCCTGCGGCTTCGCACTCTCGCCGCGCCTCATTCTGTGACTCTCACGACGATATTCACAGACAGCTTCGGAATCGCTTCGCGTTGCACACCTTCGGTGGCCGTCACTCGCACGGTCACGCCTAAGTTTCCCAGGGTCCGATCGGCGTCGCCCTGCCCGTCGGGCCCTGGGAATTCACTCCGAGGAGATTTCCTCTGTGCCCTTCTTTTCTGACGGGTTCTTGCTAAGTTGCCACCAGAGGAGCGCCAGCACAAGGCCGGAGTTCCAGGGGGAAAGCAGGACAAAGATGTCATCCACGTTCGATCGTCGATCGTTCCTAACTCACTCAGCTGCCACAATCGGCGGTGTCGCACTGGCCGGATCGATCGTTGACGATCTTCTCGCCACGTCGGCCAGCGCCGCGGCAATCGGCGTGAACAACGGAAAGCCGAAGCGTGGGGGGACGCTGACCGTCGGGACTCTCTCCGACGTTCCGAACTACCACATTTTCAACGGCTCACAAGGCAAGATGGACGCCTCAGGCTTCTGCGTCGCCAACGCCCTGTACGACCCCCTCTTCGTGATGTCGGCGAACGGCAAGGTCGCCCTGCCCATGTTGGCGCTCTCGGCCACCCCCAACGCCAACTACACGGTGTGGACGATCGCCCTTCGCCAGGGCGTCAACTTCACCAACGGCGACGCGTTCGACGCCGACATCTGCGTGGCCAACTGGGTGGCCGCCAACGCCGACCCCACGGTCGGACTGGCCATTAAGCCAATCATCGGTTCAGTGACGAAAGTGGACAGTTACACCGTGCAGTACAACATGGTGATCCCGTTCTCGGCCTTCCCGGTCTCCCTGGCCGAGCAGCAGATCTCCTACATGGCGCACCCGTCATCCTTCGTGCCCACCTACACGGGCAACCCGATCGGCACCGGTCCGTTCAAGGTGAAGTCCTGGCAGGTCAACGTCGAGTCCCAGCTGACCAAGAATCCCAACTACTGGAAGTCCGACGCCCACGGTCGACAGTTGCCGTACCTGAGCAACATCCACTTCAAGACGATCGTCGACCCCGAGGCCCGTAACCAGGCGCTCCAGGCCGGCAACGTCGACATGATCCTCCAGCAGAGCGGTCCGCAGATCAACGCCTTCAAGCACATGAAGGGCGTGAGTCACGTGACCGACATCCACTCGCCGCGCGACCCGGGGCTGAACTTCTTGATCATGAACACGACGGGAACGATGAACCAGTACTTCGCCTGGGCCGGCGAGTTCGCGCCCACCGTGCCCGGCTCCCTGTCCTACATCTTGAAGGGTCAGGCCCCACCGCTCCAGGTCCAAGAGGCCGACTGGATCGGCACCATGGGCGCCGTCAACCCGTCGTCGCTGCAGTGGGACACGACCATGAAGCCGGTCGTGAACGACCAGAGCGTGCGTCAGGCCCTGGCGATGGCGGTCAACCGGAGCACCTACTTCCGGGTCATCGACGACAGCGTGGGCGCCCTGGCCGACGGCATCTTCCGCAAGACTTCGCCGTTCTACAAGAACCCCGGCTACCCGGCCTACAACCCGACGAAGGCCAAGGCCCTCATCGACGCCTACAAGGCCAAGAACAACGTGTCCCAGGTGGCCTTCGTCATGGACATCGTGGCCGGCAGCGCCACCGCGACCAAGGCCTTCGACTTCTTCCAGCAGGAGTTCTCGAAGATCGGCGTCACCATCACGCCACGTTCGCTCGTCCAGAGCACGCTGATCAACAACGTGATCTACGGCGAGTACGACTGTGCGGGTTGGAACCAGTTCGGGGGTACGGACCAGTCGCTCAACTACGTGTGGTTCGACTCACAGCCGGCGACGACCTCGCCAGCCGTGGGCGGCCTGGGCATGCCGGGACTCCCGGCCGGGACCCAGATCGCCGGCGCGGTGAACTTCGCCCACCAGGCCGACCCCGTCGTGGAGACGGCGCTGCTGTCGGCGATGGCGGCGCGCGTGGGCTCGCCGGCGCAGAAGACGGCGTGGCAGACGGTGAACCGGCGCTTCGCGATCGAGGTTCCCTACGTCATGCTCGACACCACGGTGAACGCCTGGGCCGCGAGGTCCAACGTGCAGAACTGGGTGTCGGGAACGGCCGGCGACGGTACGACCCGCTGCCTCAGCCCGGACGCCGGATCGGCGCGCTGGGACGAGATCTGGAAGAGCTAAGAGCCCTTCCAACGCACGAACGATGGAGCGGGGGCGGCGTGGGCCGCCCCCGCTTCACGTCGTTGACGCGGTCTCGGTGATGTTGCCCGTCACGTTGCGCCACCACCACAACGTCGTCAGTCCCAGCGCGGCCGAGACGACCGCCAGCAGCGTGAAGGGGAGCGCCGAATTGATGGTGAACAAGAATCCCGACGTTCCCGCCGCCACGGCGAGTGCCGCGGTGTTCGATGTCGCGTAGAGGCCCTGGCGCCGACTGAGCTCTCGATGGACCGCCCCTTGGCTCATCAGTGACGAGATCGACGGCGCTGAGAGCGCCGCGCCGATGGACTCCAGCGAACCCATAAACAAGATGAGGTCGTTGTTGTGGATGTGGGGGTAGATCGAGAGGAAGAGGGCTCCGTTGAGCAGTCCGCCGAGCGCGATGAAGCGGCGATTGGCGTGATCGGCCAGCCAACCTCCGACGCCGCTCAGGGCCACGAAGGGGAGACAGAAGATCGTCCAACTGAGGCGGATCTGCAGCGTGGAGGCGTGGTGGGCGTGCATCAACAGGCTCCAACAGGCCTCGTACACGCCGATGACGAGACCGCTGGCGCTCGCGGCGACGAGGGCGCCGGTGAGCTGGCTGTTCCACTGCAGTTTGGGCAGTGGCGTCGGGATCGAAGCCGCGGTCGCCGAGATTCGTGCGGTAGGCGACGATCGCCGCCACGAAGCTGATCATGCCGGCCGCGAAGAAGGCCCAGCCGAGGCTGTTCACCGAGACCACGACGCCGGCGATCGGGCCGAGGGCCAGGCCGAGAAGTTGGGCGGCGATGATGCGCGAGATCGCTCGACCGCGCTCGCTTTCGGAAAAGAGCGCCGCGACCGCCGACATCGACGCCACTTCGATGGCGCCGGCCGAGGCGCCTTGGACGGCGCGCGCCAGAGCGAACCACGGGGCCGACACCGGCAACAGATAGGCCGTGCTGGCGACGCCGTAGGCGATGAGGCTGTAAATGAGAACCGGACGGCGACCGAATCGGTCGGCCAGGCGACCCATGAAGAACTGCGTGACGACGCCGGCGACGAAGAACGACGCCATGATGAAGCCGATGATCGTCGGCACGCCGCCGCGGTGTTCGAGGAAGAGGGGCAGGAGCGGAAGCCCCAACGTGGCACCCATCCATTGGATCGCCACGATGATCGTGAGGCGTCGCAGGGTCTGCTGAGGAGTGCTCTGGGCCACCGTCTCACGCTACTCACGGGCTGTCGAGAGCCTGTGGAAGGATGAGTTGTGCACGCTGTTGAGGTATTCTTCGCCGTCGGTTGGGCGGCCTTTTGGATCTACTGGCTCGTTGCCGCGTTCTCCATGAAAAAGGGACGACAGTTGTGGAACCGCCAACTGCGGGTGCGAGCGCTCATATTCGTGGTGGTGCTTGTCTTGGTCCGCGCGGGAGACTTCCGGCATCACACTTCCCATTCGGACCCGTTACTCGCGGGAATCGGAATCGTCCTTTTCGTGGCCGGACTGGGATTCGCCGTGTGGGCCCGCCTTCACATCGGGCGCAATTGGGGAATGCCGATGTCGCAGAAGGAGGCACCGGAGTTGGTGACCAGCGGCCCGTATCATCTGGTCCGTCACCCCATCTACACGGGCATCTTGGCCGCCGGTGTGGGCTCGGCGATCGCCCTGAGTTGGTCGTGGCTGATCCCCGTAGCGCTGGCCGGGTTCTACTTCATCTACAGCGCGACCGTCGAAGAACGGTACCTCGCCCAAGCGTTTCCCGACACCTATCCGGCGTACCGCCGCTCGACCAAGATGCTCGTGCCCTTCATCTTTTGAGAACCGTAGCGACGTCTGTTACAGCGAACCGCACTCGTACAGGATCAAGGCCCCGAGACCGAAGTAGAGCCACGGCAGAAACTTCGGGGCGTATTTCGTGCCCCACGCGACGAGACCGGGGCGAGCGCTGATCCACTGAGCGCTGGCGACGAACACCAGTTCCATGACGGCGAAGATGATGACGGTCACGAAGGCGTGGGCGACTCCGTCGGCCCGAAGCAGGGGGATCCACACGGCGAGGTTGTCGCCGCCCAGGGCCAGCGTCACCACGAAGGTGGTAAGCGCTCCGCGACGAAAGACCTCGTGCGGTTGGCGATCGCGGTGACGCCACGCGTACCACGCCAGTGCCCACGGCGCGAGACAAAGTAGTCCGACCCACGGCAGAGGAATCGGTGTGAGCAGCGATCCGATGCCGCCGGCGAGGACGAGCAGCGTGGCCACACCCAGGGCCTGGGCGTAGCTCACGCGACGAAAGCGTTTCTTCTCGGTGACGATCAGTTGTGCGGCGAAAGCGAAGAAATTGTCGAACATCGTTCCGAGAAACGCGAGGATAGCCACGACGACGACACTGAGAATCGTGTGCACTCGATGACCTTATCGGACGGCAGAAAAGCGATAAATGGAGCACAGTAGGATGTCAACGATGATTCGCCAGGTCTTGCCTCCGAGCGTCGAGCAAATCGAAGCGGCGCGACGCGTCGTCGCCGACCACCTCATCGCCACGCCCACGATCACCCTGTCGCTGCGCGGCCGACCGGTCCTGGTGAAGATGGAGAGCCTCCAGCCCACCGGCTCGTTCAAGGTGCGCGGTGCGCTGGCCGCCGTCGACGCCTCGCGGCGTGACGATCCCGGCGGCGCCGTCATCACGGCCTCGGCCGGAAACCACGGCCTCGGCATCGCCTACGCCTCGTCCGTGCTGGGCGTCCCCGCGACGGTCGTGGTGCCCGCCAATGCCTCGGCCGCCAAGGTCAAAAAACTTGGCAATTACATGATCGAGTTGATTCAGTACGGTTCGTCCTTCGACGAAGCGCAGGCCTACGGGATGGAATTGGCCGACGAGCGCTCGATTCGCTTCATCTCGCCCTTTAACAACTCCGACGTGATCGCCGGACAGTCGACCGCCTTCGACGAGATACTGCTCCAGGCTCCCGAAATCGAGCACCTCGTCATCTCGGTGGGGGGCGGTGGACTGCTCTCCGGCGCGCTCATCTCGCGCGACGCGCACGGACGCTCGGACGTACGCATCACCGGCGTGCAACCGAAAGAGAGCGCCGCGCTGTATCACGTCTTGCGCGGGGCGACCATGGCCGAAGTGGAGCACCGTCCGACGATCGCCGACGGACTCGCGGGCGGCGGCGACGACGGGTCGGTGACCAACGATCTCATTGCGTCGCACGACATCCCCCTGGTCTTGGTGCCGGAGATCGACATTCGTCGCGCCGTGCGCGAAGCGGCGGAGAACAACGGCATCGTGATTGAAGGATCGGCGTCGGCGTCCTACGCGGCGATCACGAATGACCTCGTCGACGACGCGACGTCGCGCATCGGCTTCATCGCGAGCGGCCGCAACATATCACTCGAGTTGCTGTTGGAGATACTGCAAGAGCCACTGGCCTGAGCGGACGAAGAGCCCAAAACTCCGAACGGTAAGGTGTGGCATGGCCGCGTTCAAGAAGTCGTCGGGAATCGCGCTCGCCTTCTTTGCCTTCGCCCTCACGTTCATGGGGGTCGTGCTCGCCGCCACCGACCCGAATCCCTCGGGCATTCCCAAGGATCCGCTGGTCTTGAACGGAGTCCCACCGCGATCGGCGAGCCTGCTGGTGAACGTGTCGAACGGTCAAGCCTACACCGTCTCGGCGACGATCAACGCCAACTTCGACACCTCGCGAGCCGAGGCGATCGTACAGTTCCCGTTGCTGTTCTCCCAGACCTCGGTCGACCTCCGACTGGTCGGCGACCACCTCTACGCCGAGGCCGCCGACGTCTCGTCGGGTAAGTGGCTCGAGGTCAAGCAACACTCACCGTCGTTCTTCGGGATCGCGCTGGAGCTGACGCAGCCGGCCCCGGACCTGAATCTGATCAAGAGCTTCAACCACGAGACGGCCACGAAGAGCGGCTACTCGACCACGTACGACTTCTCGAGCCGTGACGTCGCCTTGAGCAACGTACTCGGAACTCCGAAGAAGACGGTGTTGGGATCGCTCGACATCACGATCACTACGGGAAGCGGTGGCGAGGTTACCGGAGCGACGATGACCTGTCGATCACGACACGACATGAGCAAGATCACCGTCCAGGTCCTCTCTTACAACCGACCCACGAAAATCGAGGCTCCGTTGGCCAGCGACATCAGCTCCCTCAAGGTCGGCTCGATTCGCCAGCTGTTCGCCTCGACGACCGTCGCGACGCTGCTCTTACCCGACAACCTGGCGTCGTTGATCCAGGGAACGGCGCAGGCGAGTTGACCGCCGAGAACCGCGTCAAGGGAGAGCCTCGCTGGCCCGCGTCACTCGCCTTGGTCGCGTGCATCGGGCTCTACATAGCCCTCCCCAGTCGGCTCGTCGTGGGACCGCACTGGCTCGTGCCGGTTCTGGTGGCGTTACCGCTCGCCCCACTGTCGGCGCGGAAACATCGCCGCCCCGACGAGAGCCGGTGGATTCGCGACGTCACGGTGGGTCTCATCGCGTTAGTCACCCTGGCTAACGTCACCTCGCTGGTACTCCTCGTGCATCATCTGTTGGCCGGTCACGTGTCGCAAGGTCGACGGTTGATCTACTCGGCGGTCTCGGTGTGGCTGACCAACGTCATCGTCTACGGTCTCTGGTTCTGGGAGGTCGATCGGGGAGGACCACATCGCCGTGCCTCGAGCGAGAAACTGATGCCCGATCTCCAGTTCCCCCAAATGGAGAATCCCGACTTGGCGCCCGTGCGGTGGCGCCCGACTTTCGGCGACTACCTCTTCACCTCGTTGGCGAACGGCACGAGCTTCGCGCCGGCCGACGCCATGCCACTTTCACTCCGGATGAAGGCACTGTTCGCCGGTGAGTCGATCGTCTCTTTCGTCACCATTGCCGTGATCGCGTCTCGCGCGGTCAACATTCTGCGCTAGGGCTAGTCGACGAGGCGATCGAGCCAACGACTCGCTCGGCTCACCCGCGCGTGCTTCGCCTCGACGCGGTCGGCCCAGACGGCGAGAGCGAGTCCGGCGTTGATGCCGATCCAGCGAAGGGGCTCGAACTCCCAGCGGCGACCGGCGCGTTGCACGAACGGCAGGCGAGTGAAGTCGCTCTCGGCGTCCGGCCGGGTGATCAGGTCGGCCAGCGCGGTCGCGGCGACGTGACTGAGCACGACGCCGTCGCCGGTGTAGCCGCCGGCCGACGCGAGGCCAGTGTCGTAGTCGACGCGCACGTACGGCGCGTGGTCCCGGGGCATCGCCAGCGGTCCACCCCAGGCGTGGGTGATCGAGGCGTCCATCGTCGGGAAGAGCTCGCGCAACGTCGCTTCGAGCTTGTCGAAGACCTTCTGATCCGTGTCGAATCTGGGTTCGACGGAGGATCCGAAGTGATACGGCGCGCCGCGGCCCCCAAAGGCGATCCGGTCGTCGCTGGTGCGCTGTCCGTAGATGATGAGGTGCCGATCGTCGGAGAAGGTCTCGTAGTGGGCGAAACCAACCTCGTCCCAAAAGTCGGACGAGAGCGGTTCGGTGGCGACCATCAAGGAGTACAGCGGCACGACGGTGCGACGTTCGTGTGGCAGGTTAGGCGTGAATCCCTCGGTGGCTCGCACCACGAAGTCGGCGTGCACGTTGGCTCCGATCGTCACGACCTCGGCTCGGCGGTCGTAGCGGCCTGGGATGATCCGTGTCACCGCGGTGTTCTCGAAGACCATCGCGCCCAATCCCTCATCGACGTCGCTCAGTCCCCGAACCAGTCGCGCGGGGTCGATCCGGGCGCAGTGCGGCGAGTACATCGCTCCGAGCGCGCCCGCCACCCGGCCGTGCTCGTGGAGATCGCGTTCGTCGATCCAGGCGAGGTCCGCCTCGCCGACGCCCATCTCGCGCGACGTCGAGATCTCCTCGGCGAGCCGCGCGACCTGGATATCGCTGCGGGCGAACTTCATCGTGCCGCCCCGCTCGAAGTGCGCGTCGATGCCGTCGGCTCGCGCCGACGAGCCGAGTTCGACGACGGCCGCTTGGAGTACGCGACGTTGATGGTCGAAGGACTCCTGGCCGTAACGCCGGACGACGCTGGCGTCCGACATGGGAAAGAGTCCCGAGGCCCACCCGCCGTTGCGCCCCGACGCGCCGAAGCCGCAGACCTCTTTCTCGAGGACCGCGATACGCAGGTCGCGGTCTCGGCGCAGGAGCTCACGCGCGGTCCACAGACCGGTGAACCCGCCACCGACGATCGCCACGTCGACGTCCAGGTGGTGTTGGAGCGGCGCGACGGGCCGTGACCGGTGGATCCAGTGATGACCACCACAGCGACTGCGATGGCGGCACGATCAGATGAACTTGACGGCTCCGGAGAAGACCTCGCGCATGGTGCCCACCATGAAGTCGATGTCGGCCCGCGTCGAGATCAACGGCGGCGCGAGCTGGACGACGGGGTCGCCCCGGTCGTCCGAGCGACAGATCAGACCACGTCGGAACATCTCGGGCGACACGTAACCACGGAGCAGTCGCTCGGCGTCTTCGCCGGCCCAGGTCTCCTTGGTGGACTGATTCTTCACCAGCTCCACGCCCCAGAAGTAGCCGGCGCCGCGGACGTCACCGACGATCGGGATGTCGCGCAAGCCCAAGAGGCGTCCCGGAAGTAGTCCTGATTGGCCCGCACGTTCTCGAGCACCCGTTCGTTCTCCATGATCTCGATGCTCTTGAGGGCCACGGCGCACGAGACCGGGTGGCCGGACCAGGTGAAGCCGTGGACGAACGAGGCGTCGCCGTGCTGGAAGGGCTCGGCGAGTCGATCCGAGACGATCATCGCGCCGAGGGGGGCGTACCCGGCGGTGATGCCTTTGGCGCAGGTGATGATGTCGGGCACGTAGTCGTACTTCTGACCGCCGAACCAGGTCGCCCAGTCGACCGAAGGCGCAGATGACGTCGTCCGAGACGAGGATCACGCCGTAGCGGTCGCAGATCTCGCGCACCGACTTCCAGTAGTTCGGCGGGGGAGTGAAGCAACCCCCGGCGTTCTGCACCGGCTCCAAGAAGACCGCGGCGACCGTCTCGGGACCCTCGCGCAGGATCGCCTCTTCGATCTGGTGGGCCTGCCAGAGACCGAAGGCCTCGAAGTCGTCGCCGTACTGCTCGGCGCGGTAGAAGTTGACCGCGGGGACCTTGACCGCGCCGGGGACCAGCGGCTCGAACGGCTGGCGGTATCCCTCGAGGGACGTGATGGTGAGCGCGCCCAGCGTGGTGCCGTGATAGGCGACGTCGCGACTGATGACCTTGTAGCGGTCGGTGTCGCCGCGCATCTTGTGGTACTGACGCGCGAGCTTCCAGGCGCTCTCGTTGGCCTCGGCGCCACCGGAGGTGAAGAACACGCGGTTGAGGTCCCCGGGAGCGAGGCTGGCGATCTTCTCGGCCAGTTCGATGGCCTTGGGGTGGGCGTAGGTCCACAGCGGGAAGAAGGCCATCTTGGTCATCTGCTCGGCCGCCGCCGCGCCAATGTCAGCCCGACCGTGACCGAGCATGTTGGTGAAGAGCCCCGACAGACCGTCGAAGTACTCGGTGCCGTTGGCGTCGTAGACGCGCGTGCCCTCACCGCGCACCATGATCGGTACCTCGTTGTGCTCGTCGTAGGCCCCCATGCGCGACATCTGCAGCCAGAGGTGGCGCCGAGCGCGCTCGGAGTAGTTATGACTCGCGTGTTGCTCGTCCTTGAATTCGATGCCGTCGCTAATCGTGTTCAACGTCACTTGGTCCCCCATACGTAGGTCTGCTTTGAAAGTTTCAAATACAGAAATGTTTCAACTTCGGTCACCCCGGGAATGCTCCGAATCGAGTCGTTCAAGAGGTGGACGAGCGCGTCGTCGTCGACGGCGATGACTTCGGCGATGATGTCGAAGCTGCCGGCCGTCATGACGACGTAGTTCGCCTCGTCGATGGAAGCGATCTTGTCGGCCACCAGGCGCACGTCGCCGTGCACGCGAATGCCGATGAGCGCTTCGCGACCGTAGCCGAGTTGCAGCGGATCGGTGATGGCGACGATCTGCATGACGCCCGGAGTCCTTGAGGCGCTGCACGCGACGGCGCACGCCCGGCTTCGGAGAGTCCGACCTCGGCGGCGATGGCGCCGTAGGCGCGTCGGCCGTCACGTTGGAGGTGGCTGATGATCTGTCGATCGATCGAGTCGAGACCACTCGGCGCGGACGAGACCAGTTCGGCGTTCGAGCGCTCTTGGCTCTTCTTGGTCTGACGAATTGGTTTGGTCGCTGGCATTGGTCACTCCCGGCGCAGTAGCCCGAAGGCCCCTCGCTGCGGATAGAGACAGTATAGGGGGCCACGGCGACGGAAAGCGTCGTTATTTTTCCTCCAGGGGACTTATATCTTCGGTTTCGGTTGCGGGCCCCGGGCAATCTCTGGCAGAGTGGCTCAGGGCTGCGCCGTGACGGCGCCCGTAACTGGGAGGGAATCATGCGTCGTTTGGACAATTTTGTCGGGGGCGAGTCGGTCGCTCCCAAGAGCAAGAAGTACGTCGAACTGATCAACCCGGCGACCGGCGAGCCGTTCGCCGAGATGCCCGTCTCCAACGCCGCCGACGTCGACGCACGCCCTGCAGGTCGGCCAGCGCGGCCTTCCAAAGTTGGAAGCGCACGACGCCGTCCCAGCGCAGTCGGGCCCTCCAACAGATCGCCGACCTCCTCGAAGCGCACGCCGAAGAGCTCGTGGCCGTCGAGGCCGAGAACTGCGGCAAGATCATCGCGCTCACGATGAGCGAAGAGATCCCCCCGATGATCGACCAGATTCGATTCTTCGCCGGCGCGGCGCGTCTCTTGGAGGGCCGCGGAGCCGCGCGAGTACATGGAGGGCATGACGAGTTACGTGCGACGCGAACCCGTCGGCGTGTGCGGCGCGGTCACGCCGTGGAACTACCCGATGATGATGGCGGTGTGGAAGTGGGCGCCGGCGATCGCCGCGGGCAACACGATGGTCCTCAAGCCCGGCGACTCGACGCCGGCCTCGACGGTGCTTGATGGCCCAGTTGATGGCCGAGGTCCTGCCCCCGGGCGTCTTCAACGTCGTGTGCGGTGACCGCGACACCGGTCGCGCGCTGGTGGAGCACTCGATACCGGCGATGGTGTCGGTCACCGGTTCGGTGCGCGCCGGCATGGAGGTCGCCTCGAGCGCCTCCCAGACCCTGAAGCGCGTCCACCTCGAACTGGGTGGCAAGGCGCCGGTCATCGTCTTCGACGACGTCGACATCGCCTCGGCCGCGGAGAACATCGCGGTCGCCGGCTACTTCAACGCCGGCCAGGACTGCACCGCGGCCACACGGGTGCTCGCCGGTCCCAAGGTCTACGGCGACTTCGTCGACGCGCTGGCCGAACAGGCGCGCAACACCGTCATCGGTCCGCCCGACAACGACGACGCGCTCTTCGGGCCGGTCAACAACGTCAATCAGTTCCAGCGCGTCACCGGTTTCCTCGGCCGCGCGCCGGGGCACGCGTCGCTCGCCGCCGGCGGACACCAGGTCGGCGACGCCGGCTACTTCATCGAGCCGACGGTCGTCGCCGACCTGCACCAGGACGACGAGATGATCCAGAGCGAGATCTTCGGTCCGGTGATCACGGTGCAGAAGTTCAGCGACGAGGCCGAGGCGCTCGCCTGGGCCAACGGCGTCGACTACGGACTGGCGTCCTCGGTGTGGACGAGCGACCACGGCCGCGCCATGCGCTTCACCCGGGACCTCGACTTCGGCTGCGTGTGGGTCAACACGCACATTCCGCTGGTCGCCGAGATGCCCCACGGTGGCTTCAAGCGCTCCGGCTACGGCAAGGACCTCTCGATGTACGGCTTCGAGGACTACACGCGCATCAAGCACGTGATGCACAACATCGAGTCGTGAATCTCCTCGAAGGACGGTACCGCTCAGTGAGTACCGTGGTTGGGGCGACAGAAACCAGAAAGGATGATCAACGATGATCATCGGCGTACCGAAGGAAATCAAGACCGACGAGTACCGCGTGGCGCTGACGCCCGCGGGCGCGCGAGAGCTGACCGGGGCCGGCCACCGAGTCCTGATCGAACGCGGCGCCGGCGTCGGCTCGTCGATCGCCGACGCCGACTACGTGGCCAACGGCGCGACCATCGTCGAATCGGCCGACGACGTCTGGTCCGAGAGCGAACTGCTCATGAAGGTGAAAGAGCCGATCGCCGCCGGAGTACCACCGCCTGGGTGCCGCACAAGAACCAGGTGCTCTTCACCTACCTGCACCTCGCGGCCTCGCGCGAATGCACCGACGCGCTGGTCGCGGCCAACAACGTCGCAATCGCCTACGAAACGGTTCGTCTGCGCGACAATTCGCTGCCACTGCTCACGCCGATGAGCGAGGTGGCCGGACGGATGGCGCCGCTGATGGCCGCGCATCACCTCATGCGTCCGGGCGGGGGACACGGGACACTGATCAGCGGCGTGCCCGGCGTCGCGCCGGCCAACGTCGTCGTGATCGGCGCGGGCGTCTCGGGTCTGGCCGCCGCGACGATGGCCGCCGGGCTGCA
This sequence comes from uncultured Acidimicrobiaceae bacterium, assembly GCA_963703105.1. Lineage (GTDB taxonomy): Bacteria > Actinomycetota > Acidimicrobiia > Acidimicrobiales > RAAP-2 > RAAP-2. The sequence goes on from OY969792.1 coordinate 2,202,300, forward strand.
CGCCAACGTGAAGATCCTCGACCGCAACCTCGAACGACTGCGCCAGGTCGACATTCACTTCGACGGACGCGTCCAGACCATCGCGTCCTCGACGCTCGCGATCGAAGACGCCTGTCTCGACGCCGACATCGTCATCGGCGCCGTGTTGGTGGTGGGCGCCAAGGCGCCCAAGCTGGTGAGCAACGACCTGGTCGCGCGCATGCGCCCCGGTTCGGTGCTGGTCGACATCTCGGTCGACCAAGGCGGGTGCTTCGAAGCGACCCATCCGACCACGCACTCGGACCCGGTCTTCGAGGTGAACGGCTCGATCTTCTACTGCGTGGCCAACATGCCCGGGCGCGTTTCCCTTCACGTCGACCTACGCGCTCGCCAACGCCACGTTGCCCTACGCCATGGAACTCGCGCGACACGGATGGCGCGAGGCGGTGGTCGCCGACGACGCGCTGGCCGAAGGCGTCAACGTCGTCGAGGGCGCCGTGACGTACGGACCGGTGGCCGAGTCCCTCGGCGTGGCCTTCAGTCCACTACGCTCGCTCCTGTAATCGGCGACGGCCCGACGGGCGCAGTGGTCGTGTCCAGGACTCGTTTCTTAAACACTGCTCGGGGGGATTAATGTCGGACGCTTCAATCAGTCACGTGGTGCACGCCGATACGCCCGATCCGCGACGGTGGTTCGCGCTCGTCGTCATCGGCATCGCGCAGTTGATGGTGATCCTCGACGCCTCAATCGTGAACATCGCGCTGCCGCACGCCGTCACTGCCCAAGGCCCTCGGCGGCCTGGCCATCGCTCAGAAGAACTATCAGTGGGCCATCACCGCCTACACCCTCACCTTCGGCGGCTTCTTGTTGCTGGGCGGGCGCATCGGCGACTACATGGGCCGCAAGCGCTCGTTCCTCATCGGGCTACTCGGCTTCGCCGGCGCGTCGCTGCTCGGTGGCTTCGCCCAGAACCAACAGTGGCTCTTCGGCGCGCGAGCGCTGCAGGGACTCTTCGGCGCGCTCCTCGCACCGGCGGCACTGTCGCTCATCTCGGTGACCTTCACGGACTCCAAGGAACGGGCTAAGGCTTTCGCGGTCTACGGCGCCTTGTCCGGGGTGGGCGGCGCCATCGGACTGATCGCTGGGGGACTCCTGACGCAGTATCTCTCGTGGCGCTGGTGCCTCTTCGTCAATACGCCCATGGCCATCATCGCGTTCTCCCTGGCCGTGCCGAACGTCCGCGAGTCCAAAGTCGAGGGGCATCCGCACTACGACGTCCCCGGAGCGCTCACCGCGACGGCGGGCATGTTGAGCGTCGTCTTCGGCGTCTCCCAGGCCTCGACCGACGGCTGGGGCTCGACGAGTGCCTGGCCGTATTTGGTGCTCGGGGCGTTCTTGCTGTTGGTCTTCTTCGTGATCGAACGGCGCATCAAGGAGCCGTTGTTGCCGCTGCGGCTGATCACCGATCGGGTGCGCGCTGGTGCGTTCCTCGCGCAGCTGTTCGTCGGGACTCGGACTCTTCGGGATGTTCCTCTTCATGACCTTCTACTTCCAGTACGTCGAGCAGTACTCGGCCGTGAAGACCGGTCTGCTGTTCATGCCGTTCTCCTTCGGCATCATCCTCGCGGCGGGCATGACCAGTCAGTGGCTGCCGAAGTTCGGACCTCGCCCGCTGGCGACCATCGGCAACCTGATGGCGGCCGCTCGGACTTCTCTACCTCTCCTTCATCAAGGTCGACAGCTCGTACGTCTCGAGCGTCATGCCGGCCATGATCGTCACCAGTCTGGGACTGGGCGTCGCCTTCGTGTCGATCGCCTCGACGGCGCTCTTCAATGTGCGACCCGACGACACCGGGGCCGCCTCGGCGGTCCTGACGACGTCCCAGCAGATCGGCGGTTCCTTCGGCACGGCCATCGCCAACACCATCGTGGTCTCCAGTGGCACCGCCTTCATGGTGGCGGCGTTACGTTCCCACCCGGTGACGACGGCCCGGGCCAAGCTGCTTGTTGATCGCGACGTCCCACGTCCACGGCTACGACGAGTCCTTCCGCTTCGGTGCCCTCATGCTCTTCATCGCCGCGATTCTGTTCTTCGCGCTGGTGAACATCGACCGAGACCACCTCGGTCAACACGACGAAGCCGCGACCGAGGTCTACCCGGCCTCGACGTAGGGGCAGTGACGACAGCCACTCTCGCAACAGGTCCCGCGCGCTAGGTGCGTGGCCGCCGTCAAGACCATCAGGCCGGACGAGGGATCGCGGTACGTCGGCTCGCCGGCGATGGTTGCCGCCTCGTGGGCCGTGATGATGGCGTCGTAGTCCGGCCCGCGACGGATCGCATCGACTGGGGTGCGGTCGCGGGACCGGAGTACTCACCACGTCAAACTAACGGGGCTCACTCTTCGATCCGCAAGACGACCTTGCCGAACTTGCCCGGTCGGGCGAAGTACTCGTAGGCCTCGGCGACCTCCTCCAACGCGAAACTCCGGGCCACCGGGACGTGCACTTCACCGGTGCGCCAACGTGGAACCAGCGTGTGGTTGACCCGATCGGCGACCTCGCCCTTCTCCTGGCGCGACCGTCCACGCATGGTCGAGCCGGTCAGCGTCGAACGCGTTCCCATGAACATCCGAAGATCGACCTCGACGCGGGTGCCGCCGCCCGAGACGCCGATGACGACGACGCGGGCGAACGGGTTGAGGAGTCCCTGGGCGACGCTGAGGTGGGCCGCGCCGACCAACTCGAGCACGACGTCCACGCGTGCGACCTCGCCGACTTGATCGAGCGTGACGGTCTCGTCGGCGCCGCACTGGCGAAGCGCTTCGTGGTGCTCGCTCGTTCGCGTCACGGCGATCACCTGAGCGCCGAGCGCGTGGGCGATCTGCACCGCGGCCACACCGACGCCGCCCGTCGATCCGGAGATGAGGACGCGTTCGCCGGCGAGAAGGTGGCCCTGGGTTACGAGCGCGTCGTGGGCCGTGGTGAAGGCCTCGGGGAAACCTCCCGCCTGATCCCAACTGACGTGATCGGGTACGAAGAGCAGGTGCTCACTCGGCACGAGGCAGTGCGTCGCCTGCGCCCCACCACCGACAATCGCGCAGACCCGTCGTCCCAAGAGCGGTTCGTGCACGCGCTCGCCGACGGCGCTCACCACGCCGGCCAGTTCCATGCCGGGCACGTCCGCGGGCCAGCCCTCGGGAGCGGGGTAGTGGCCGTCGCGCTGCATGAGGTCGGCCGCGTTGATGCCGGCGCCGCGGACCGCGACGATGACGTCGAGCGGGCCGGGGTTCGGGGTCTCTCGCTCTTGAATCTCGAGTTGGCCCTCGTTGATGACGACGCAGCGCACCCGAGCAGCCTACGACGCGTCGTATTCGCGGAGCGTCCGTTAGTGTCTCGCAATGACCATCTACGACATTCCCCTGCACACCCTCGACGGGCGAGCCGAGTTCGCTGGCGCCGTACGCCGGCAAGACCGTCCTCGTCGTCAACGTCGCCTCGAAGTGCGGTCTGACGCCGCAGTACGAAGGACTCGAGCAGCTGCAAAAGACCTACGCGGACCGCGGCTTCACCGTGGTCGGATTTCCGTGCAACCAGTTCGCGGGTCAAGAGCCGGGCACCGCCGAGGAGATCCAGACCTTCTGCTCGACGACCTACGGCGTGACCTTCCCGCTCTTCGAGAAGATCGACGTCAACGGCGAAGACCAGAGTCCGATCTACGCCGAGTTGAATCAGACGGCCGACGCCGAGGGCTACTCCGGTGACATTCGATGGAACTTCGAGAAGTTCCTCATCGGACCCGACGGCTCGGTGCAGCGATTCTCGCCCACGGTGACGCCGGAGGACCCGCTCCTCGTGGGTGCCATCGAGGCGGACCTGGGTTAGCCGAGTCCGATCGTGCGGTGCAGTCGCACGTAGGTCGGCGCGAACCCGTAGTCCAGCCAGAAGTTCCTGGCTCGTCGATTGGTCACGCGCCAATTCGTCTCCACGAATTCGAAGCCGGCGTTGAGCGCGTCGCGAAGCGCGGCGTCGACCATGGCCGTGCCGACGCCGCAGGTGCCGGTGTTCGGCGTCGACGGTCACGGCGCTCAGGTGCAGCGTGTGGTCGAAGGACCCGCGACGTGGCGGTAGCGGGAAAGGTGATGCACTGGGCGACGGCGTCCTCGCCGAACTCGCACGATGTAGTGGTGCACCTCGGGGTCCTCGAGCGTCTCCAAGAGGTCGTCGCGTTTGGAGCGTGTGATCGAGGCCGATGGAGAAGCTCGGGCCCGACGCGCTGGACCGCGTCGAGTTCGTCGTCCAGGGCCACCGCGATCTCGAGGTCGTCGACGCTGCCGCGGCGAAGCGCGTAGCCCTCGGGTAGTGCGTGATCGAGCGGTCCTTCGAGACGCAAGACGCCGCGCATGTGCATGCGCGCGAATCCCATCTCGTACCACGGCTGGGTGGAGGCGATGTCGTCGATGGTCCACACGTAGTGTTCGAGGGCTCCGTGCTCGATCCAGCGCGCGCCCGGCCGCGCTGTAGAGGTCGCTCAGAATATCGGTGGTGTCGAAGGAGACACCGTCCGGACCGATCCACACGCCGTTGCCGTAGGTCTCACTCTCCAACATCGCGCCGTAGAGGTGGCCGACGATGACGCCGTCGTTATCGGCGACCCACGTCTGATCGGTGGCGACGCGGAGTGAATCGGCGAGCAGCTGCGTCGAGATCGCCGGATTTACCAGCGGCTGAATCTCGGCGTCGCGCGCCAAACGATCGCCGACGCGCGTGACGACGTGCTCAACGTCACTGAGCTCTAAAGGTCGAACGGTCGTCACGAATCAACCCTACGGTGGCTCGTGTGCCAGAGTTGCCGGGTGAGTATTACGGCCTCGCTGTTCGACATGGACGGCCTCTTGATCGACTCCGAGGTCTTGTGGCACAAGGCCGAAGTCGAGATCTTCGGCGGCCTCGGCGTTCCGCTCGTCGAGAGTTCGAACCGATCGACCAAGGGCGTGTACGTCAACGACGTCGTCGACTACTGGTACGCGCGCTATCCCTGGAGCGGGCCGAGTGTCGACGAAGTGGTCGAGATGTTGCTCGAACGCGTCGGATCGCTCGTCGAGTCCGAGGGGCGGCTGCTCCCGGGTGCGCTGCGCGCGATCGACCTCACCAGTGATCGCGGACCGGTGGCGCTGGCCAGTTCCACTCCGCTGGCGTTGATCCATCGCTGTCTGGAACACTTTGACCTGACGACGCGCTTCGCGTCGATTCACTCCGCGGAGTTCGAGCCCTATGGGAAGCCGCATCCCGGTGTCTTCCTCACCGCGGCGTCCTCTCTGGGCATCGAACCGTCGCGCTGCCTGGTCTTCGAAGACTCCACCACCGGGGTCATCGCCGCGCGCGCCGCCAGCATGCGCCTGGTCGCGGTACCGACGCCCGAGGACCGCGGCGAGGTCGAGTTCTTGCTGGCCGACCTCGTGTTGGAGACGCTCGAAGAACTGACGCCGGACTGGCTCGATGAGCAGTTCGCCTAGAGATCCTTCGAGAACCGGTGCGCCGGCGGGTGACTGAAGACTCCGGCCGGATACTTCTCGATCTCCGTCCACCCGTGTGAGCGGTAGAGCGCCAGGGCTTCGGGTTGGGCCGGGCCGGTTTCGAGGAAGAGCGTCACGTACCCGAGTTCCTTGGCGTGGATTTCGATCTCGTGCATCAGGGCCAGACCAATGCCCTCGCGGCGCAGGTCCGGTCGCACCCACAGTCGCTTGACTTCCGCGAAGTGCAGGTCGGGATCACTGATCGGATCGAAGGCCGACGCCGCCGACGAGGTCTCGGTCGTGGCGCGCGACGAGGAAGAGTCCGAGTGGAGGGCGTAACTCGTCGACCATGAGGTGCTTGTTGTCCCCTTCGCCGCCGTAGCGCTGTTGGAGTTCGTCGCTCGCCGCGTGCACCATGGCGAGCGCGCCGCTCGTGTCAACGGATTCGGCAACGACGGTGATGGGAAGCACGTCGACATCGTACGGGTCGGTTCAGACATCGTTCCTGGTTAAGTACGATGTTGTCAACCTATTCAAGGAGAAAACGTGTTTCGCCCCGTCAGCGCCGAACTGGATTTTGTGGCTCTCGAAGAAGCCGAACTGGCCCGCTGGCGCACGAATGACGTCTTCGCGCGCTCCATGAAGCACCGCGAGGGCGCCGAGCCCTGGGTCTTCTACGAGGGGCCACCCACGGCCAACGGTGTGCCGGGACTGCATCACGTGTGGGCGCGCGTCTACAAGGACCTCTTCTGTCGTTACCAAACCATGCAGGGCCGCTTCGTGGCGCGCCGGGCGGGCTGGGACACCCACGGCCTACCGGTCGAGGTCCAGGTCGAGAAGCAACTCGGCATCTCGGGGAAGAAGGCGATCGTCGAGGAGGTCGGCATCGAGGAGTTCACGCGGCTCTGCCGCGAATCGGTCCTCACCTTCGTCGGCGAGTTCGAGCGATTGACCGAGCGCATCGGCTACTGGACCGACATGGAGCACGCGTACTACACGTTCCACCGCGAGTACGTCGAGTCGGTCTGGTGGCACCTGCAGCAGCTCTTCGAGCACGGCCTGTTGTACGAAGACCTCAAGGTCATTCCCGTACTGTCCGCGCTGCGGCACGTCGCTCTCGAGCCACGAGCTGGGACAGCCCGAGGTCTACACCGACGAAGTCGACGAGAGCGCGTACGTCCGCCTCCGCCTCACCGACGCCGAGGCCACGATCTCGACGGCGCGACGCACCTCGCGGTGTGGACGACGACGCCGTGGACACTGCTCTCGAACGTCGCGGTCGCCGTCAACCCCGACGGTCACCTACGCCGTGGTCGACGGCACGGTCGTGGCCGCCGAGCTCGTCGAGTCGGTCTTCGGCGCCGACGCGGTGGCGAGCGCGACGTTCTCCGGGGACGCCCTGGCCGGCGTGCACTACGAACGACCCTTCAGCGACGCCGCACTGCCGGACGACGTGGACGCCTGTTACGTCGTACTGGCCGACTACGTCACGACCGAAGAAGGCACCGGACTGGTGCACCAGGCCCCGGCCTTCGGTGAGATCGACCGTCAGGTCGCGCGCGAGCACGGACTGCCCACCGTCAATCCCGTGGGACCCGACGGCAAGTTCACCGCGGAGATCGCCTGGCTCGAGGGCCAAGACGTGCGCGCCGCGAACCACGCCATCAACGACGAACTGGAGCGTCGCGGCCTCTTGATCCGCCGGTACGACTACGAACCACTCCCTGCCGCACTGCTGGCGTTGCGGCACGGTCCTCATCTACTGGGGCAAACCGAGTTGGTACGTGGCGACCAGCACGTTCCGGGAGAAGCTGCTCGCCGAGAACGCCACCATCGATTGGCACCCGGAGCACATCCGCGACGGCCGCTTCGGCAATTGGCTGGACAACAACGTGGACTGGGCGCTGTCGCGTGACCGCTTCTGGGGGACGCCATTGCCGATCTGGCGCTGTCCCGACGATCACTTCACGTGCGTGGGATCGATCGCCGAGCTCTCCGCGCTCGCCGGACGCGACCTCGGTGACCTCGACCCGCATCGGCCGGGGATCGACGAGGTCGTGGTGCCGTGTCGGACCTGTGCCAAAGAGGCCCGTCGGGTGGAGCCAGTCATCGACGCGTGGTTCGACGCCGGGTCCATGCCCGCGGCCCAGGTGGGCTACCCCCACGTCGAAGGCAGCGCCGAGGCGATGCAGTTCCCGGCGCAGCTCATCGTCGAGGCGATCGATCAGACGCGCGGATGGTTCTACACCCTGCTCGCGGTCAACACCCTGGTCTTCGGGGCCACGCCGTACCAGCACGTGCTCTGCCTCGGCCACATCGTGGACGAGGACGGCCAGCAAGATGAGCAAGTCCGTCGGCAACGTGATCGACCCGTGGGAGGTGTTGGACACCCGCGGCGCCGACCCGTTGCGCTGGTGGATGTTCTCTCAGGGATCGCCGTGGAGTTCTACGCGCACCAGTCTCGGAGCCATCGACGCGTCGCTGCGCGAGACGCTCGCCACGCTCTGGAACACCTTCAGTTTCTTTACGCTCTACGCCTCGATCAACAACTTCGACCCCACCGACCCGGAGATCCCCGCGCCCGAGAATCGCGCGGCGATCGACCAGTGGATCCTCTCGCGTCTCGAGTGCGTCACGGTGGCGGTCACCAGCGCTCTCGACGGCTACGAGCCGCTCGGCGCGACCAACGCGCTGAGTGAACTGATCGACGATCTATCCAACTGGTACGTGCGGCGAACCCGTCGACGATTCTGGCGCACCGACCCCAACGCACCGCGCTCCGATTCACTGGCCGCTCAGGCCACTCTGCTCGACGTCCTGCAGCGCGTGACGTTTCTTCTCGCGCCATTTTGTCCTTTCATCGCGGAGCGACTGTACTCCGAACTGTTCGAAGTCGCCTCGACCGATTCGGTTCATCTCACCGACTGGCCGCTGGGCGAACCGCAGCGCCGCAACGTCGCACTCGAAGAGTCGATGGCGGTGGCCCGACGGCTCACGTCGCTCGGCCGCGCGGCGCGCGCCGAGGCCGGGGTCAAGGTGCGTCAGCCGCTGGCACGAGCGTTGGTCTTCTTGCCGTCACAGTCGGCGTCGCCGCCGGCCGGCGTGGTCGAAGACGAACTCAACGTGGACCACTTGGAGTACGCGACCGACCTCGCCAACGTATTGACCTTCGAACTGGTGCCGAACTTCCGCACCGTAGGTCCGCGCCTCGGCGAGGCGGTGAAGGAGTTGAAGCCCGCTCTCGCCGCGCTGGATTCGGTGGCCGCGGCCGCGACCCTCGAATCGGGCGGATCGCTCAGCGTCGCGCTGTCGTCGGGCACGTTCGAACTCGGCGCCGAGGACATCGAGCTACGGGTGAAGGGTCAAGAGGGCTACGCGGTGTCGCGCGACGGCGGCGAGGTCATCGCCCTCGATCTCACCCTCGACGACGAACTTCGTCGTCGAGGCGTTCTGCGCGACGTCATTCGCCAGGTGCAGGACCTTCGCAAGAACTCCGGTCTGGACGTGTCCGACCGGATCGTGCTGCACGTCTCGGGCATCGACGATCTCGCCGACGGGTTCGCGACGTTGGCCAGCGAGGTTCTGGCTGTCGAAGTGATCACCGGTCCGGGCTGGGGCGACGGGACCGTGCTGGAACTCGACGACGACGCGACGCGAGGGCCTGGGTCGCCAAGGACTAACGGACGGTATTGAGCTTCGTGAGCAGCGACGCCAGGGTCGCGCGTTCAGTCTCGGTCGAGTTGCTTGGCCAGGCTCTCGTCCAGGTACTCCAGGTGGACGTCGAGCGCCTCGTCCAGCTTCGCGTTGCCGGCGTCGGTGATCGCGACGTGGATCGCCCGACGGTCGCTCGGGCAGTTCTGGCGCTCGACGAGTCCGGCCTCTTCGATCCGGTCGACCAGCCGGGTGGTGCCCCCACTCGAGTGGACGATCGCGTCGGCGATCTCGTTCATCTTGAGTCGTCCGTCCGGAGAGCGTCGCAGCTGCAAGAAGACGTCGAACCACGCGAGGGGGAGTTCGCACTCGGCCTCGAGTTCCAGGCCGAGACTCCGCGAGAGTCGGGCGTTCGTTTCCAGTAACAGGCCGAACAATTGGACCTTTTCGTCCCCGGAAGGGCAGGAATTTGCTTGGAAACTCATATCTGGATTATACCATATAGTCTTTCTTAACAATTATTGCTTGACAAGTAGTTGCATAAGCAAGTATACTGGTAGCAGCACAGTAAGTGCCCAGATATTAGGAGAAACGAAATGACTAATTCAACTACCACCGAAGTTGCCACCAGCAGCCTGCCCGCTGCCGGCACCTACAACGTCGACGCCGTCCACTCGACGGTCGGATTCGTCGCTCGTCACCTCGTGGCCTCCAAGGTTCGCGGTCGATTCACCGACTTCACCGGTGTGATCACCATCGGCAGACACGCCCGAGACCTCGAGCGTCGAAGCGACGGTCCAGGCCGCCAGCATCACGACGGACAACGAGATGCGTGACGGGCACCTCAAGAGCCCGGACTTCTTCGAGTTCGAGACCTACCCGACCCTGACGCTCAAGTCGACCAAGGTCAGCGCCAAGGGCGACGACTACGAGGTCGTTGCGGACCTCACCATCAAGGGCATCACGAAGTCGATCACCTTCGACCTCGAGTACCTGGGGACCGGTCCTTCGATGACCCCGGGCGTCTCGGTCACCGGATTCGAGGCTCGCGCCGAGTTCGACCGTCGCGACTTCGGGATCAACTTCAACGGCACGCTGGAGAACGGCGGCCTGGTCGTCGGCAACAAGATCGCGATCGAGCTCGCCATCGAGGCGCACCAAGCGGCCTAACCGATCAGTTGTACTGAAACGCCGGGGACGTTGTCCCCGGCGTTTTGCTCGTTACGATGGTATCATGGCTGAAAACCAGAAGGGCAAGGGCGTCGAAGTCCACGATCGGCGTCCTTGGCGCGCTGGCCTCGATCATCTCGGTCTGGTGGTTCGCCCTTCGCCCGCGCCGAAAGCAGCGCGACCAGTAGTCCGCCGCCCGCTCGCCGTCAACGTCGAGCGTTAGCGTCAAGAGATGGCTTCCGCGTCGTTCGCGCCGCTTCGTCACCGGAGCTTCGCGCTCTCCCTCACCTCATCGTTCGTCTCCTCGACGGGGACCTGGATGCAGACCGTGGCGCTCGGCGTCTACCTCACGGAGACCACGCACAACGCGCAGTGGCTAGGACTGTTGACCGTGTGCGCGTGGACCCCGGCGTTGATCGGCGCGCCGCTCGGCGGGGTGATCGCCGACCGCGTGATTCGCCAGCGCTGGATCCAGGCGAACAACTTCGTGATGGCCCTGACGGCCAGCGCGCTCGCCACCGCCGAGTTGACCCACCACCTGACGCCGCAGCTGGCCTGCTACCTCGCCATCGTCGAGGGACTGTGCTAGTCGGCGTCGTGGGCCGCGTGGCAGTCGCTGTTGCCCGACCTCGTCGAACGCGACGAGGTCTTCGCCGCGGTCTCGTTGTCGTCGGCGCAGTTCAACCTGGGTCGCATCATCGGCCCGCTGCTGGCCGGGGTGACGCTGGCCTTCGGATCACCGGGAATCTGCTTCGCCATCAACGCCGCGTCGTTCGTCTTCGTCGTCGTCATCTTCTCGTTCGTGCGCTGCGCTCCCCGGCCCAAGCCCACCACGCCCATTCGCCTCTGGGCCGAGACGATGCACGGCGCCCGACGCGCGTGGTCCGTGAAGGGCTGTCGCTACCCGATCATCGGCATCGGGACCGTCGCCGTGATCGCCAGTCCCTTCATCGCGCTGGTGCCGGCGATGGCCATCCAGACGCTGCACTCGGGACGACTCGGCGTGTCGTGGCTGGTGACGGCCCAGGGCGTCGGCGCGGTCATCGGCGCGGTCACCCTGCCCGCGTTGGCCCGGCGCACTTCGCGCATCGCGGTGCTGCGCGGATCACTGGCGACCGTGGCCGTCGCCCTCGCGCTCTACGGCCTCGCGCCGACGCTGGCGTTCGCCGTGGCGGCGCTGGTCGTCCTCGGTGGCGCCTACGTCGGCACGCTCACCGGTCTTAACACCGCGGTCCAGTTGCACGCGCCGACCAGTGAACGCTCGCGAATCCTCTCGCTCTACAACCTCTCGCTCTCGATGTTCTATCCCTTGGGCGCCCTGGTGCAGGCCACCTTCGCCAGGGCCTGGGGCGTGCGGTCGGTCACCGTCACCGACGCGGTGTTGTTGGCGTTCGTGCTCGCAGTCGTCACGCTCCGGCGCCCGAACTACTGGCGTGAGATAGCGCTGACCCCGACTGAACCGCTGGGAATGCTGGCAGACTAGGGAGATGTCATTCACCGCAATTAATCCCGCCACCGAAGAGTTCGTCGCCGAGTTTGACGCCCACAGTGACGCCGACGTCGAGCACGCTCTGGCCCACGCGGCCAGTGCCTTCGAGACCTGGCGCGCGACGCCGGTGGCCGAGCGCGCGCATCTGATGATCCGCGCGGCCGAGATGCTCGAGAGCGAGATCCCGGTCGTCGCCGAGCTCTTGACCAGCGAGATGGGCAAGACCTTCACGTCGGCCAAGGGCGAAGTCGCCAAGTGCGCCTTCACCATGCGCTACTACGCCGAGCACGCCGAAGTGATGTTGAAAGACGAGATCGTCTCCACCAGCGGCTCACGCAGCGGCATCCGCTACGACCCGATCGGGGCCGTGCTGGCGGTCATGCCGTGGAACTATCCGCTCTGGCAGTTCATCCGCGTCGCCGCGCCGACGGTCATGGCCGGCAACGTGATGGTCCTGAAGCACGCCTCCAACGTGCCGGGCTGCGCGAAGTTCATCGAGGACCTCTTCACGCGATCGGGCTTTCCCAAGGGCGTGGTCACCACGCTTTTCATCAGTCACGACCAGGTGCCGGGCATCATCGCCGACCCGCGCATCGCCGCGGTGACGCTCACTGGATCGGACCGCGCCGGTCGCTCGGTGGCCGAGGTCGCCGGTCAGCACCTGAAGAAGTCGGTGCTGGAACTGGGCGGCTCGGACCCCTTCATCGTGGCCGCCTCGGCCGACATGGACAAGACCGTGCCCCTCGCCGTCACCGCGCGTCTCCAGAACAACGGACAGTCCTGCATCGCCTCCAAGCGCTTCATCGTCGTGCGCTAGCGCGCCGACGAGTTCATCGAACGTTTCGTCGCGGCGATGGCCGCGGTGCCGACGGGCGATCCCATGGACCCCGCGACGGTGCTCGGCCCCGTCGTGAGCCGCTCGCAGCTCGACGAACTGACGGCCCAGGTCGCGGACTCGGTCGCCCAGGGCGCCGTGGCGCGCACCGGAGGCGCACCGCTCGAGCGGCGCGGGTACTACTTTCCGGCGACGGTGCTGACCAACGTGCCGGCCGGCTCGCGCGCCGGCTCCGAAGAGCTCTTCGGCCCGGTGGCCGTGGTCGAAGTGGTCGAGGACCTCGATGCCGCGATCGCCTTCGCCAACGACACCCCGTGGGGACTCGGCGGCGCGATCCACGCGACGGACCAGAAGGAGATCGACGCGGCGATCGCCGGTCTCAACGTCGGCATGGTCTTCGCGAACTCCATCGTCGCCTCGATGCCCGAACTGCCCTTCGGCGGGACGAAGGACTCCGGCTTCGGTCGCGAACTGGGCGAGTTCGGCGTGCGCGAGTTCACCAACGTCAAGTCCTTCTACGTGGCGTGAGCCAGTACTACTTCGACCACGCGGCGTCGGCGCCTCGTCGCGACGAAGTGGCCGACGCCATGGCGCCGTGGCAACACGGCGTCGTCGGCAACCCCTCGGGCAGCCATAAGGCGGCGCGCGACGCGCGACGGGCGGTCGAAGAGGCGCGCGACGAGGTCGCCGCGTTCGTGGGGGCCAAGCCGGGCGGCGTGATCTTCACCGGTGGCGGCACGGAGTCCTGTGACCTGGCGATCGCCGGGGTGACCAGTCACCATCGCCGAACGCACGAGCGCTCGGAGATTCTGATCAGCCGCGTCGAGCACCACGCGGTCAGCGACGCCGCCGAGAAGATGGCGCGCGACTACGACGACGTCGTCGTGCGCTACATCGAGGTCGACGAAGAAGGTGTCGTCGACCTCGACTCGCTCCTCAGTCAGCTGAGCGACAACACGGCGCTGGTGAGCGTGATGGCGGCCAACAACGAGACCGGCGTGCGCCAGCCGCTCGACGGCGTCAGCGCCCTGTCGAAGTCGATCATTCCCGGCGGCGTCGTCACGCACACCGACGCGATCGCCGCGGCCGGCTGGGTGCCGCTCGCGGTGGTGACCGCGACCACCGACATGATCTCGATCTGCGCCCACAAGATCGGGGGACCGGTGAACTGCGGCGCGCTGATCCTGCGCGGCGACATCGGCCTCGAGGCCGTCATTCCCGGTGGGGGACAGGAGCGGGGACGTCGCGGCGGCACGGTCGACGTGGCCGCCGCCGTGGGCCTCGCCGCCGCGGTGCGCGTGACGAAGAACGAACTGGCCGGGGTCACCGATCGGGTCCTCGACCTGCAAGAGAAACTGGTGGCGGCCGTGAGCCTCATTCCCGGCTGCGTGGTGACGGGCCTCGGGGCGCTGCGCGTTCCGGGGACCGTGCACATCACGTTCGAGGACCTGGCCAGTGACGAGCTGCTCTTCTTGTTGGACCAAGAGGGCGTCTGCGCGTCGGCGGCCGCGAGCTGTTCGAGCGGGGCGGCGAGCCCCAGTCACGTGTTGGCCGCGATGGGGGTCTCGCGCGAACGCGCCCGAGGATCGCTACGACTGTCCATGGGGGCCGAGACCACCGACCAAGAGGTCGACGCGGTCATCGCGATCCTCTCCGAGGTGGTCTACCGGTTGCGCAGCGAGGCATAGCGGCCGTCGCGGCTGGCAGACTAGGAGCGGTGAAAGTCCTAGTCGCCATGAGTGGCGGTGTCGATTCGTCGGTCGCCGCCGGTCTTTTGATCGAGCAGGGTCACGAGGTCGTGGGCGCCACCTTGAAGCTCTGGGGCGGCGTCTCGGACTCGGGCTGTTGCTCGGTCGCCGACGTCGACGACGCGCGCCGCGTCGCCCAGATGCTCGGCGTCGACCACCACGTCTTCAACTACACCGAAGAGTTCGAACGACACGTGGTCGCGCCCTTCGTCGCCGGTTACGCCGCGGGACACTCCCCGAACCCCTGCATCGAGTGCAACCGGCACATCAAGTTCGACCTGCTCTTCGAGCGTGCGCGCCGGCTCGGCTTCGACGCCGTGGCGACCGGCCATCACGCCCAGGTGATCGCGCGCGACGGTCAACACCTCCTCATCCGCGGCGCCGACGACCAGAAGGACCAGAGCTACGTGCTCGGCTACCTCACCGAGGATCAACTGGCTACGCTGCTGTTGCCGATCGGCGCCATGAACAAGCGCGACGTTCGCGCGCACGCCGAACGGCTCGGACTGCGGACCTGGGACAAGCCCGACAGCCAGGACGTCTGCTTCATCGAAGCCTCCAAGGGCCGCGAGGTCTTCCTGCGCCAACGCATCGACCTGACCCCGGCCCGGATCTTCGACCGCGTCAGCGGCGAGGAGATCGGCTCGACCAACGCCGCGGAGTTGATGACCGTCGGTCAGCGTCGCGGCGTGTTGCCGGCCCGCGACGGCGAGCGCCGCTTCGTCTCCAAGGTCGACCTCGAGGCCGGTCGCGTGGAGGTCGGACGACTGGAGGACATCCTCGTCGACGAGATCGCCCTCGACGCCTCGTCACTGACCTTCTCTCACGGAGAGCTCGTCGACGGATCGGTGGTCCTGGCGCAGTGGAGCGCGCACGGCGCGGCCCAGAGCGCCACGCTGCGCCGCGCTCCGCGCTGGCGACTCGAACTGGACGCGCCGGCGCGACCGGTGGCCGCCGGGCAGTCGGTCGTCTTCTACCGCGTCAGTGAGCCCACGATCGTCGAAGGTGCCGCGATCGTCGCAGTGTCGTGAAGCCGGCCGAGCGCGCCGCGCGACTGCGCGCCGAGATCGCCACGCACAACGAGGCCTACCACGTGCTCGACGCGCCCACCATTCCCGACGCCGACTATGACGCGCTGGTCCGCGAGCTTCGCGCGATCGAGGCCGACCATCCCGAACTGAACGTCGAGGACTCCGTCACCCACAAGGTCGGCGCTCCGCCGTCGACGTTGTTCACGCCGGTGACCCACGCCGAACCGATGCTGAGCCTCGACAACGTCTTTGACGTGAGCGAGCTGCGCGCGTGGAGCGATCGCGCGGCCAAGACACTCGACGCCGACCCCGAAACGCTCGTGTTCGTGGTGGAACCGAAGATCGACGGACTGGCGCTGTCGATCGAGTACGTCAACGGCGCGCTCGCGCGGGCCGCGACGCGTGGCGACGGACGCGTCGGCGAAGACGTGACGGAGAACGTGCGCCGGATCGCCAACGTGCCGCAGTCGTTGTCGGGCAACGTGCGCTCGCGCGTCGAAGTGCGCGGTGAGGTCTTCCTCGCGAAGTCCGACTTCGTCGAGATGAACCACCGTCAACGCGAAGCCGGCCAGAAGGAGTTCGCCAATCCCCGCAACGCCGCCGCGGGCAGCCTGCGCCAGAAGGACCCGTCGATCACCGCGAGTCGCCCGCTGTCGTTTCTCTCGTACCAGCTGGTCGAGCTCGGCGGTCCGTCGCCGTTCACCCGCTACGTCGAGACGATCGCCCAGTTGGCCTCCTGGGGCTTTCTGACCGCGCCGGAGACGACGACCCAAGTCGGCGCCAGCGCGATGATCGCGCGCTGCGACTGGTTCGAAGAGCACCGTCACGAACTGCGCTACCAGATCGACGGCATCGTGGTGAAGGTCGACGACCTGGCGCAACGGTCTCGGCTGGGCTTCACCAGTCGCGCGCCGCGATGGGCCATCGCGCGCAAGCTACCCCCCGAAGAGCGGACGACCCGACTGCTCTCGATCGAGGTGTCGGTCGGACGCACCGGCCGGGTCACGCCCTTCGCCGTGCTCGAGCCCGTCGTCGTCGCCGGCTCGACGGTCTCGATGGCCACCTTGCACAACCAAGATCAGGTGAGGGTGAAAGACGTGCGTCCCGGCGATCTGGTGATCGTGCGCAAGGCCGGCGACGTGATCCCCGAAGTCGTGAGCGCGGTGAGCGAACCGGGTCGACGACGAAAGGCGCCGTGGAAGTTCCCCTCGACCTGTCCCGCCTGCGGCAGCGTGCTGGAGCGCGTGGGCGACGAGAGCGACACCTACTGCGTCAACCCGGCCTGCCCCGCCCAACAGCTCCAACAGATCGTGCACTTCGCCTCGCGCGGCGCCCTCGATATCGAAGGCCTGGGTGAACAGCGCGTGGCCCAGCTGCTGAGCGTGGGACTGATCAGTGACGTGGCCGACCTGTTCTCGCTGCGCGTGAGTGACCTCGCGGTCCTGGAGGGACTGGGCGAACTCTCGGCCACCTCGCTCGTCAACGCCATTCAAGGTTCCAAGACGGTGCCGCTCAGTCGTCTGCTCGTGGCGCTCGGTATCCGTCACGTCGGACCGGTGGCCGCGCGCGAGTTGGCGGCGGCCTTTCACAGTTACCAGGCGCTCGAGGACGCGTCCCTCGAGGCGCTCGCCGACGTCGCCGGCGTGGGTCCGGTCATCGCGGCCTCGGTGGTGGCGTACCTGTCGGAAGAGGAGAACCGGGAACGGGCCCGTCGCTTCGAAGCCGAAGGTCTTTCGATGATCGAGCCCCGGGTCGCCTCGACGCTCGAACAGACGTTGCGCGACCGCGCCGTGGTGGTGACGGGATCGGTCGAGGGCTACACGCGTGACGGCGCGGAGGAGGCGATCGTCGCGCGCGGCGGGACGTCACCGGGGTCGGTCTCGAAAAAGACGTACTGCGTGGTGGTCGGCGAGGCGCCCGGCGCGTCCAAAATCTCCAAGGCCCACGACCTCGACATCCCCATGGTCCCGGCCGGCGAGTTCGAAATCCTTCTCGCCACGGGAACGTGGCGCACCCGACTCACCTGAGCACAAATCGGTATGGTTATTAGGGACTATGCCTGCTCCCACCTTCGCCAACGGACACCTTCTGGTCAGCCGGTACCGGATCCAGGAGCTCCTGGGGATCGGCGACACGGCTGAGGTCTACCTCGCCGACGACCAGTCGCTCCAGCGCTCGGTGGTGGTGAAGGTGCTGTTGCCGAGGCTGGCCGGTCACGAGGACGTGCGACGCGCCTTTCGCGAGCGGATCATCAAAGCCGCTACGCTGAGCCACACCCACCTGGCGCGCGTCTTCGACGGCGGACAAGAGTCCGGTTCGATCTTCATGATCTGTGAGTACCTCGGCGGCGGCTCGCTCGAAGACGTGCTGTCGTCGGGACGCACGCTGAGCGTGGATGACGGCGCCCGACTCGGACGCGACGTCGGCAGCGCCTTGGCCTACGTCCACGAGAACGGCATGGTCCACGGCGCGCTCTCGCCGTCGAAAATTCTGCTCGACGACGAAGGGCGCGTGCGCGTGAGCGACATCGCCTTGGCGGGGATCGGCACGGAGTACCGCGAGCGCGTCACCCTCGACGACGTGCGCTTCCTCTCTCCCGAACAGGCCATCGGCGACCCGGCCAATCCCCGCAGTGACGTCTACGCCCTCGCCCTCATCCTCTACGAAGCGGTCACCGGCATCACGCCCTTCGATGGCGTGACGCCCGAGGCCGTGCTACGCGCGCGCATCAACGCGACCCTGCCGATGCGTCCGGAGCTCGGCACCCTCGACATGGTTCTCGCCCAGGCCGCGGTGTCGGACCCGCGCCAACGACTCGACGCCGAACAGTTCGCCAGCCGTCTCGGAGCGGTCGTGAGTGACTTCGCGCCACTGGTGATCGCGCCGGTGGGCGGAGAGATTCCACTCCTCAGCCAGTACCGACCATCCGAACCACGCAAATCTGTGGGCTTTCGACCGCCGTCACCCGATCAGATCACGGGGGCGACCGCGGTCGTCTCGTCGCTCGGGCGAACCGGCGCGCCGCGTCACGCCCGCCCGGCGGACGAGTGGGTGACGGCGAGCCCGGTCGGTCGCGGCCGGGGCCGCAACGACTTGGACGACCTGGACTACGCGCGGCTCCCGCCGTCTCGTCGTCTGATGTTTCTCGTGGCGGCACTAGTACTGCTGGTCGTCGCGATCGGCGGGGGCATCGCCTGGAAGGTCGGCTTCTTTACGTCCAGCAACTCGGTTCCGAACTTCGTGGGCGTCAATCTCACCGAGTATCAGAACCCCAGCTTCACCAGTAGCGCACCGATCAACAGTCTTCGCACGACCGTGAAGGCCGACGGATTCGTGGTGGCCATCAAGCACGCGTTCTCCTCGACCCACGCCGGCACGATCATCTCCCAGAGTCCCGTGTTCAACACCGAGGCCAAGAGCGGTCAGGTGATCACGGTGACCGTCTCGGACGGCGTCCAGACGGTGCGACTGCCCGCTCACCTCATCGGGGAGACCTGCCGTCAGGCCGAACCTCAACTGACCCAACTGCACCTGGTCGTGAGGTGTCCGGCGGGCCAGATGGTCTCGAGCGCCACCACCGCGCTGGGTCGCATCGCCCGCGTCGTCAACACCGCCGGCCGATCGATCACGTCGGCCGTCGTCCACTCGACCGTCGTGCTCGAGCGAAGCACCGGTCCGGCCACGTCGACCACCACCACGACGGTTCCGACGTCGGTGACCACGACGACGGTCGCCACGCAGACCCTGGTGGCGGTGCCCGACGTCGTGGGCAAGGACCAGACCCAGGTGCACGCGGCGATGGCCGCGGCCGATCTCTACTACTCCACCACCGGACCGGGCGCCTCCGCCACGGCGCCGACGTGGACGAAGGTCGTGTCGGAGAGTCCGGTCGCCGGCACGATGGTGAAGAAACTCTCCTCGGTGAAATTGACCGTTACGAAATGAGCCGAGGGTGCGACCTCTGCGAGGCGGCGGTCATCACCACGCGGTACTTCGAGGACGACGACTGCTGGATCGCCGACTGCGAGATCTGCCTGGTGCCGATGGTGGTGTGGCTCAAGCACGACGCCGCGCCACCCTGGGACGTGATGGAGCGGCTCCGGACGGCGCTGCGAACCGTCGCCGACGCCGAGTTCGGCGACGGCAACTGGTCCTACGACGATCACATGCGCAACATCCCCGACCACTACCACGCGCACGCCCGACCACCGTACTTCTGGCGCCGGGGCCGGACTTCCTAGCTCGTCATCGTCGGTACAATCGTGGCACCACATTCTTCGAAGGGGTCACCATGGGTGCGCTGGACGGTCGCGTAGCAATCATCACCGGAGCCGGTCGCGGCATCGGGCGAGAGCACGCGCTGCTCTTCGCCCACGAGGGCGCCAAGGTCGTCGTGAACGACCTCGGCGGCGCCTTGGACGGTTCCAGTCAGGCCGCCTCGGCGGCTGACGAGGTGGTGGCCGAGATCACCGCGATGGGGGGCGAGGCCGTGGCCAATCACGACAACGTCGCCGAGTGGGAGGGCGGCCAGCGACTGGTGCAGTGCGCGTTGGACACCTTCGGCGCGCTGCACGTGCTGGTGAACAACGCCGGCATCCTGCGCGACCGCGTGCTGGTGAATCTGAGCGAAGAGGACTGGGACTCGGTGATCAACGTCCACCTGAAGGGACACTTCGTGCCGACACGTCATGCCGCCAACTACTGGCGCGAGGAGGCCAAGGCGGGCAACCCGGTAAAGGCCGCCGTCATCAACACGTCCTCGACGTCGGGCCTGCTCGGCAACATCGGCCAGTCGAACTACGGCGCCGCCAAGGCCGGCATCGCCGCCTTCACCGTCATCATCGCCGAAGAACTCGGCCGCTACGGCGTGCGGGCCAACGCGATCGCGCCCGCGGCGCGCACCCGCATGACCGAGTCGACGCCGGGTCTGTCGGACCACGTGGTGGCGCCGTCGGACGCGTCGGTCTTCGACACCTGGGACCCCGCGAACATCTCGCCGTTGGTGGCGTGCCTGGCGATGGAGGACTGCGACATCACCGGTCAGGTCTTCTTCGTGCAGGGCGGCACCGTGCGCAAGTTCCAGAACTGGACGATGACCGCGACGCTCGAGAAGAACGATCGGTGGTCGGTCGCCGAACTGCACGAACAACTGCCCACGCTGTTGCAGTGAGCGAGGAGCGCCCGGGAGCGCACGTCGATCGCGAAGACGCCGACGGTCTGCTCAACGCGCGCACCGATCCCGGCTCCGGCGCCTTCGGCACGCTCGGTACCGAGGCCGGGAGTGACCTCAACTGGTTCTCGCTGCTGCGCCACCGCGTCCAGGCGCGCGCCCAGGGGTCCTCGCGCTACCAGTGGTGGGTGTTGTGGTCGCTGTTGGCCGGACTCTTCGCGTTGAACTTCACCTTCACCGTGTTCATCGTGGCGTTGCCCACCGTGGCCGCGCAGTTCCACACCAGCGTCACGGTGTTGACCTGGACGATGGTCGGTCCGCTCCTGGCCTACGGGCTGGCCGCGCCGATCCTCGGCAAGACCGGCGACATCTACGGTCACCGGCGCCTCTACCTGTTCGGGTTGTTGGGCGCGATGGTCTCGGCCCTGTTGACCGCGTTGGCGCACAACGTCGACATGTTGTTGTTCGCCCGGACCCTCGACGGCGTGCAGGGTGCGGCGACCGGCACGGCGTCCGGCGCCCTAATCAACTCGGTCTTCTCGCGCGAGGAACGCGTGAAGGCGATGGGGTGGTGGAGCCTGGTGGGCGCCGGGGGGCCGGTCATCGGGGTCTCGCTCGGGGCGCCGGTCATCGCCGCCTTCGGCTGGCGCGCCCTCTTCTGGTTCCAACTGGTGCTCATCGTCGTCGCCTTCGGCGTCGTCTCGATCGTGCTGCCGCGTCGTCGGGGACTCGATCACGAAGAGGCCGAGCAGAAGACGCGGGCTCGACGCGAGTTCAAGGAGATGGACTGGATCGGCAGTTGGTCGCTCTCGATCGCCGTGACGACGCTCATGCTCGGCCTCTCCATCGGTCCCAGCGTCGGTTGGACCAGCGTCTGGTGTCTCGGGACGTTCGTGCTGTCGGTGGTGATGACCGCGGCCTTCGTCCACCGAATCCGAACGGCCGAACATCCGTTGATCCCGCCCCAGTACTTCCGACGAAGAAACTTCGTGATGCCGATGGTGCTGCGGGCCGCGGCGAACTTCGCGTACTTCGGCGCGTTCTTCCTCTTTCCGCTCCTCATGGAAGAGGGCTACGGCTACTCGATCCCGCACGTCGGCGCCCTGGCCATCGCCCGTCCCATCACCTTCGCGGTCTGTTCACCCTTGGCCGGGTACGTGGCGGTGCGCATCGGTGAACGCGTGAGCGCGATCGCCGGCGCCACGTTCCTCACCGCGTCGCTCGGTCTGTTCGCGCTGTTGCAACCGAGTTCCGGTACGTGGATGGTGGCGATCGCCCTCGCACTTTCGGGACTCGGTATGGGCGTGGCGATGCCGTCGTCGAGTTCGGTGATGGCCAATGAGGTGAAGACCAACGAGTTCGGGGTGATGTCGGCCGCCCAGATGCTCGCCATGCAGGTGGGCGAGGTGGCCGGCATTCAGGTGCTCGAAACGGTGCAACAGGCGCTGGCTCGGCGCCGCGGACTGATCCACGCCGAGCCCGGTCCGGCCCTGCTCGCCACCTTCCATCTGCCCTTCGTCATCGGCGCGTGCGTCGGAGCGCTCGGACTCATCTCGTCGCTCTTCATTCGATCGATCCCGCGTGAACGTGCGAAGAAGATGTCGCGAGGTGACCGGTAGGCTCGTGGCCTATGACCGACGACATCATGCCCGGCTGTGAACCGTTTTCCTCGCCCGGAAGTTCGATGGGCGTGCTAGTGCTGCACGGTTTCACCGGCAATCCCTACTCCATGCGCCCCCTCGCCGAGCGCTGCGCCGAGGCCGGCTACAGCGTCGAGCTGCCACGTCTGCCCGGTCACGGCACGTCGCTCGAGGACCTCGTGCCACGTCGCTGGCCCGACTTCGTCGAGACCGCGCTTAGCGCGTACGACGAACTGGCCCAGCGATGCGAGAAGGTCGGCGTCGTCGGACTCTCGGTCGGCGGGGGACTCACGGCCCTGATCGCCGAAGAGCGCCCCGACGTGGCCGGGTGCGTCTTCATCAATCCGATGTTGAAGGGCCCGGGCGCGGAGATGGAACAGGGGCTGCGCGACCTCATCGACTCCGGCCTCGAAGTGCTGGCGACCGACGGCGGGTCGGACATCAAGAAAGAGGCCGTCACCGAAGCGAAGTACGACGGCTGGCCGCTCAAGGCGCTCCAGAGCGTCATCGACGGCGTCGGACTCGTCGACGCCAACCTGAGCTCCATCACCGCGCCGAGTCTCCTGCTCTCGAGTCGCGAGGACCACACCGTGGCGCCCGACAACGGCGACGAGATCGTCGAGAAGTCTTCGGGACCGGTCGAGCGGATCTGGCTCGAAGAGTCGTATCACGTCGCGACCCTGGACAACGACCAAGAGCTGGTGGAGCGCGCGACGATCGAGTTCCTCGCGAAGGTCTCTGAGGTAATGCCGGCGCTTCGTCGCGAGGACGTCGCCCACGTCGCCAAGCTGGCCCGTCTCACAATGAGCGACGCGGAACTCGACATGTTCACCGAACAGCTCGGCCAGGTCCTCGATCACGCCAGCGACATGAACGCGCTGGACCTCGAGGGCGTCGTGGCGACCGCGCACCCCTTCGGTCTCATCAACGTGGTGCGCGACGACGCAGCTCGTGCCGTGCCTCGACCACGACGTCGTCATGGCCATGGCGCCCGACGCCGAAGACGGCCGCTTCGCCGTGCCGCGCATCCTGGGCGAGGCTCCGTGAGGGGCGTCCGTCAAACGGCGCTCGACGTGCAACGCGGCGACACCAGCGCGCTCGCGGTCCTGGAGGAGTCGTTGGTCCGGATCCGTTCGCGCAACGATGAGCTCAACGTCTTTCTCTACGTCGACGAGGAGGGCGCCCGCGCGGCGGCCAGCGCGATCGACGAGCGCGTAGCGACGCGGTGAGAACGTCGGGGCCCTGGCCGGCGTGCCGGTCGCTCTGAAGGACAACCTGTGTCAGATCGACACGTCCCGACGACCTGTTCGTCCAAGATCCTCGAAGGGTGGCGTCCGCCGTATAACGCGACGGTGGTCGACCGACTCCTCGGCGCCGGGGCGGTGCCCGTCGGCAAGACCAACCTGGACGAGTTCGCCATGGGATCGTCGACCGAGAACTCGGCCTTCGGTCCGACGCGAAACCCGCTCCACCCGTCGCGGGTCCCGGGCGGCTCGTCGGGCGGATCGGCCGCCGCCGTCGCGGCCGACATGACGCCGCTCGCCCTGGGCAGCGACACCGGCGGCTCGATCCGTCAGCCGGCGGCGCTCTGCGGGCTGATCGGCGTCAAGCCCTCCTACGGTCTGGTCTCGCGCTACGGGCTCATCGCCTTCGCCAGTTCGCTGGACCAGATCGGTCCGCTCACCAAGTCCGTCGCCGACGCCGCCCTGGCGCTCGAGGTGATCGCCGGGCACGACCCCCGGGACTCGACCTCGCTTCCGGAGCCGTCGCCGTCGCTGGTCGCCCACGTCGAAGACGGCGTCGCCGGCAAGCGCGTCGGCGTAGTGCGCGAACTGATCGACGGCGCCGACGATGAGGTCGTGGCCGCGGTCGAACGCGCGGCCGAGGTCCTGCGCGAGGCCGGCGCCACGATCGTCGAGCTCTCGGTGCCCGAGTTCCGACTGGGACTCAGCGCCTACTACCTAATAGCGCCGGCCGAGGCGTCGAGCAACCTGGCGCGCTTCGACGGCGTGCGCTACGGACTACGCGTGAACGCCGACGACGTCACGGCGATGATGGAGGCGACGCGCACGGCCGGCTTCGGCGAAGAGGTGAAGCGGCGCATCATGCTCGGCACCTACGCGCTCTCGGCGGGCTACTACGACGCGTACTACGGACAGGCCCTGAAGGTGCGCACGCTCACCATCGACGCCTTTCGTCGCGCGTACCAAGAGGCCGACCTGCTGCTCGGGGCGACGACGCCGTCGGTCGCCTTCGAGTTCGGTTCGAAGACGGCCGACCCGATGGCGATGTACCTGTCGGACGTCTTCACCATCCCGAGCAACCTCTCCGGCGAGCCGGCGATCTCGGTGCCCTTCGGCACCGGCGAGGCCGGGTCTGCCGATCGGCGTGCAGCTGCTCGGCCCCGGACGGAGCGAGGCCCAGCTCTTCGCGGGGGCGCGCGTCCTCGAGATCGCCGACGGACGACCGTGACGTCTGCGCTGACGGATGGGAGATGGTGGTCGGGCTCGAGGTCCACACCGAACTCAAGACCACCACCAAGATGTTCTGCGGCTGCGCCAACGCCTTCGGCGCCGCGCCGAACACCAACGTCTGTCCGGTCTGCCTCGGACTACCCGGATCGCTGCCCGTCCTCAACGTGCGCGCCGTCGAGTTGGCCATGGCCATCGGCACCGCCCTGCACAGCACGATCTCGCCGTCGACCTTTCACCGCAAGAACTACTTCTATCCCGACATGCCCAAGGACTTTCAGATCAGTCAGTACGACCTGCCGATCAACGCCGGCGGCTACCTCGACCTGCCCGACGGTTCGCGGGTTTCGATCGAACGGGCTCACCTCGAAGAGGACACCGGAAAGTCGACCCACCTGGGCGGCAGCGGACGCATCCACGGCGCCGATCGTTCCCTGGTCGACTACAACCGCTCGGGCGTGCCGTTGGTCGAGATCGTGTCGGGACCGGACATCCGCTCTTCGGCCCAGGCCCGCACCTACGCCGCGGAGCTGCGCGGCATCTTGATCGCCACCGGCGCCTCGGACGGACGGATGGAAGAGGGTTCGATGCGCATCGACGCCAACGTCTCGGTGCGACGAACCGGTGAGCCGTTCGGCACCCGCTGTGAGATCAAAAACCTGAACTCGTTGCGCAGCCTCGTGCGCGCCATCGACTTCGAGGCGCGCCGACAGGTCGAGTTGATCGAAGGAGGCGCCACGGTTCGCCAGGAGACCCGTCACTGGGACGAGAACCTCGGGACGACCTCGACGATGCGGGTGAAAGAAGAGGCCGACGACTACCGCTACTTCCGCGAGCCCGACCTGGTCGATCTCGCGCCGGACCAGGCGTGGCAAGACCGCGTGCGCGACGGACTGAAGCCGATGCCCGCCGAGCGCCGCGCAGTACTCACGGGGCGACTGCAAGATCCGACCCCCGCCCTGCTCGACGCCCTCGAAGTCGTGATCGATTTCGGCCTCGACGCCTACGTGGTGGCCGCGCTCGACGCCGGCGTCGACGCCGACCTAGCCTTCGCACGCGCCGCGAACGAGATCGCCGCCGACCTCGAAGGCGTCGGACAACCTGAGCGTCGAGTCGTACGTGTCGACGTTGCTGATGGAACAGCGAAGAGACCTATCCGCGACCCAGTCCAAGACGGTGCTCGCCGAGATCCTCGCACACGGGGGAGAGCCGACGTCGGTTGCGGCAGATAAGGGATTCGAACGGCTGGACTCTGGCGCGCTGGGCGAGGTCGTGGCCCAACTCATAGACGACCATCCCGACGAGTGGTCGCGCTACCGGTCGGGCGACGAGAAGCTGGCCCAGTTCTTCATCGGCCAGGTCATGAAGCTCACCAGCGGTCAGGCGAACGGTAAAGAGGTCATCGCCGAACTTCAGGCGCGTCGCTGAGCTGATCGGCGCTGGCGCCATCGTCGTCGTGCGAGGCAGTAGGTTTCTCGTATGCGCCGCGCCCCCCTCGTCGTTGTGGCGATAGCGCTGATGAGCGCGGGAGCGGCCAGCGCGAGCGCCGCCGATACCACGACCACGACGTCGACCACAACGACGACCACGACGACGGTGCCGCATCCGCACCATCACCGTCGCGTCGCGGCACTCACCGGTCTGCCCGATCCGACGGCGGTCACCCAGCGGCGCTCGGCGCTCACGATCAAGATGGATAACACGCCCCAGGCGCATCCGCAGTACGGCGTCAACGAAGCCGACGTCGTCTACGAGGAGATCGTCGAAGGCGGCATTACCCGGCTGGCCGCCATCTTCAATTCGAACCTTCCCACGGTCGTGGGACCGGTGCGCTCGGTGCGGCGAACGGACCGCGAGATCGTCTTTCCGATCGGCGGCATCTTCGCCTTCTCCGGCGGTGCCCAGTACGCGATATCGAGCATCGAGACCGCACCGGTGAAACTGATCGACCAGTCGAACGCCGGGGCGGCGATGTTCCGCGACTCCACGCGACCGCCGCCCCACAACCTGTTCGCCAACGCGCAACTGCTGATGAAGGAGGGCGGGAAGGTCCACCCGCCGCCGGCGCTCTTTACCTACGTCTCGCGGAAGGCCCGCGCGGTGGGCGCGCCGGTCGGTTCCTTCACGGTCAACTTCCTCTCGGGCTTCGCGACCTCCTATCAGTGGGACGGCAAGACCGGCACCTGGTTGCGCTCGATCTTCGGGGCGCCCGACGTCACGGCGACCGGCGTGCGCGTCGCCCCCACCAACGTGATCGTGATGAGCGTGGACTACAAAGGCGGAGTTGGGGTCGAGGGTTCCTACGCCCAGATGGTGGGACACGGTCCTGTCGAGATCTTCTCCGACGGACGCCTGCAAAAGGGTACGTGGTTCCGCCGCAACATCCGGCTGGATACGGCGTACCGTTCGACCTCGGGTAAGGTCATCGCGCTGCGCCCCGGCCAGACCTGGGTCGAGTTGCTCGCGACCGGTGAGACCGTCAGCGTCTACGCGCGTTCCTAATTCGTCGCCGACGCACGGCGTCGTTTCCTAGACTTCCTCCATGACGAACCACCCCACGCCCCGAAGTACCGACGTCACCCTCGGCAAGAGCCGCGCCCCGGCGCGCGCGATGCTGCGCGCCATGGGCCTGGACGACGAGGACATGACCAAGCCCCAGATCGGCGTCGCGTCGAGTTGGAACGAGGTCACGCCGTGCAACCTGCCGCTGGACCGACTGGCCAAGCGCACCAAGGTCGCGGTGCGCGACGCCGGCGGCGTGCCCTTTGAGTTCGTGACGATCGCCGTCTCGGACGGCATCTCGATGGGCCACGAGGGCATGCGGGCCTCGCTCGTCTCGCGCGAGGTCATCGCCGACTCGGTGGAGTGCGTCATGCACGCCGAGAGCTTCGACGCCATGGTGACCCTGGCCGGATGCGACAAGTCGCTGCCGGGCATGCTGATGGCCGCCGCCCGCCTGAACGTGCCGAGCGTCTTCCTCTACGGCGGCACCATCATGCCCGGGGAACTCGACGGCCGTGCGCTCGACATCACGTCGGTCTTCGAGGCCGTCGGCGCCAACGCCGTCGGGGCGATGAGCGACGACGAGCTCACGGCGATCGAGTGCGCGGCCTGTCCCGGCGAGGGGAGTTGCGCCGGGATGTTCACCGCCAACACCATGGCCAGCGTGGGCGAGGCGCTGGGCATGTCGCTACTCGGCAGCGCCTCGGTGCCCTCGATCGACCCGCGCCGCGACCAGTACGCCTACGACTCGGGGCTGGCGGTGTTGAACCTCCTCGACCGCGGCATCAACGCGCGTCAGGTGATGACGAAGCCGGCCTTCGAAAACGCCATCGCCGTCGTGATGGCCCTCGGCGGATCGACCAACGCCGTGCTCGCACCTTCTCGCCATCGCCCACGAGGCGCGGGTCGAACTCGAACTCGACGACTTCAACGCGGTGGCCGCCCGGGTTCCGCACATCGCCGACATGAAGCCGCACGGCCGCTTTCACATGAGCGACCTCGACCGGGTCGGCGGCGTGCCGGTGGTCCTCCAACACCTCCTCGAGCACGGGCTACTACACGGTGACGTCATGACCGTGACCGGCAAGACCATGGCCGAGAGCCTGGCCGAGTACCACCCGGCGACGCCCGACGGAGAGGTGGTGCACGATCTCACTCGCCCCCTCCATGACCGCGGGGGCATCGCCGTCTTGCGCGGATCGCTCGCGCCGAAGGGCGCGGTCGTGAAGGTGGCCGGTATCGACCAGCTGCAGTTCCGCGGCCGCGCGCGCGTCTTCGACGGCGAGGAGTCGGCCTTGGCGGCGATCCTGGGCGATGAGATCGAGCCCGAGACAGTATTGGTCATCCGCTACGAGGGTCCCAAGTCCGGTCCGGGAATGCGCGAGATGCTCATGGTCACCGGCGCGATGAAGGGCGTCGGGCGAGGGAGCGACTGCGCGCTTGATCACCGACGGACGCTTCAGCGGCGGGACGCACGGTTTCTGCGTCGGTCACGTGGCGCCGGAGGCGCTCGACGGCGGTCCGATCGCGCTCGTTCGCGACGGTGACGTGATCACGATCGACGTGGAGACCCTGTCGATCGACCTCGACGTCGATCCGCCTCGAACTCACCGAACGCGCGAAGCACGTCGCGCCGTTCGTCCCGCGCTACACCACCGGGGTGCTCGAAAAGTTCGCTCGCATGGTCCAGGGCGCGGAAAAGGGAGCCGTTACCACTCGGTAGGCGTCTTGTGCTGTCGTGCCCCGTGTGTCAAGATAAAGTGCGTGACGACCCGTAACGACATTATTTTGGTGGTAGTAGGCGCGCGGCGCCGGTAGTCACGTCCACACAGACTCCGGAGGCCTCCCAAACAAGGGAGGCCTTTTTGCTTATCTAAGAACAAAGGAACATCGTGCAACTCACAGGAGCGCAGGCCCTCATCAGGAGCCTCGAACAAGAGGGCGTCGACACCATCTTCGGGCTGCCCGGTGGCGCCATCCTCCCGGTCTACGACCCGCTCCTGGACTCCTCGATCCGCCACATCCTGGTGCGACACGAACAGGGCGCCGGTCACATGGCCGAGGGCTACGCCCTGGCGACCGGGCGACCGGGCGTCGCCATGGTGACCAGCGGTCCGGGCGCGACGAACATCGTCACGCCGATCGGCAACGCCCACATGGACTCGACGCCGCTGGTGGTGATCACCGGCCAGGTCGCGACCGCCGCCATCGGCAGCGACGCCTTCCAGGAGTGCGACATCACGGGCATCACCATGGGCATCACCAAGCACAACTTCCTCATCCAGTCGGCCCAGGAGATCCCGCGCGCGGTGGCGGCGGCGTTCCACCTGGCCACGACCGGACGACCGGGCCCGGTGTTGATCGACGTGCCCAAGGACGTTACTCAGTCGATGATGGACTGGTGGTACCCGGCGAGCGTCGAGGAGTACGACCTGCCGGGCTATCGCCCCGAGGTCGTGTTGGACGAGGCGGCGGTCGCGCGTGCGGTGGCCCTGATCGCCGAGTCGGAGCGGCCGATCCTCTACGTTGGTGGCGGCACGCTGAAGTCGCGGGCCGCGAGTGAACTGCTCGTCTTTGCCGAGCGCACCGGCATGCCGGTCGTGACCACGCTGATGGCCCGCGGGGCCTTCCCCGATTCGCACGAGCAGCACCTGGGTATGCCCGGGATGCACGGCATGTACACGGCGGTCACGGCCATTCAAAAGTGTGACCTCCTGATCTCGCTGGGGGCCCGCTTCGACGACCGCGTGACCGGCAAGATCCCGACCTTCGCCGCCGGCGCCAAGGTCATCCACGTCGACATCGATCGCGCCGAGTTCAACAAGGTGCGTCACGCCGACGTGGCGATCCAGAGCAACGTGGGCGCCGTGCTCACGGCACTTGACGCCGCCCAGGCCATGCCCCGCAACCTCGACGTCTGGTGGAAGACCATCAACGACTGGCGCGACCGGTACCCGCTGGTCTACGACGAACCGACGGCCGAGGGTCCGCTTCGTCCCCAGCACGTCATCGAGGCGATCGCCGCCAAGGCCGCCCCGGGCACCATCGTCGCGGCCGGCGTCGGGCAGCACCAGATGTGGGCCAGCCAACACTGGAAGTTCGAAGAGCCGGGCACCTGGATCAACTCCGGGGGAGCCGGGACGATGGGCTTCGGCGTACCGGCCGCCATCGGCGCGAAGGTCGGACGGCCCGACCGCACGGTCTGGTGCATCGACGGCGACGGCTGTTTCCAGATGACGGCCCAGGAGTTGACGACGGCGCGCTCCGAGGGAATCCCGATCAAGGTGGCGATCCTCAACAACGCCTACCTGGGGATGGTTCGCCAGTGGCAAGAGATGTTCTACGAAGAGCGCTACTCCGAGGTCTACCTCAGCGCCGACCTCCCGGACTACGTGAAGTGGGCCGAGGCGATGGGCTGCGTCGGCCTTCGCGCGCGCACGCTCGCCGAGATGCACGAGGTCATCGACGAGGCCAATTCGATCAACGACGTGCCGGTGGTCATCGACTTTCGCACCGACGCCGAAGAGAAGGTCTTTCCGATGGTCGCGTCGGGCGCCAGCAACGACGACATCCTGGTGCACCCGCTCCAGCGGGGCACCCCGTGAGTCCCGAACCGTACCTCGGCGAAGTCTCGCGCACGCCGGTGCGCCACCACATCCTCTCGGTGCTGGTCGAGAACAAGGCCGGGGTGCTGGCGCGGATCGCCGGACTCTTCGCGCGCCGTGGATTCAACATCTACTCCCTGGCCGTCGCGCCGGCGGAGAGTCACGCGCGGTTCTCGCGGGTCACCATCGTGGTCGACGCCGAATCGGCGCCGCTCGAGCAGATCGTCCAGCAGCTGGACAAGCTCGTCAACGTCGTGGCGATCACCGACCTCGCCCCGCGAGACGCCGTCGAGCGCGAACTGTTGCTGGCGACGCTGCCGCTGGACGACAAGCATCGACCGGCCATGCTCGACACGGTCACGCGCGCCGGCGCCTCGATCGTCGACGTCGGTCCGACGTCGGTGACGGTGATGCTCGCCGGCACGCCGGACGCGTGCGACGAACTGGAACGCGCCCTCGAAGACTTCGCCGAGGTCGAGCTCCACCGAACCGGTCGCGTGGCGCTCCCTAGACTGAGCTGACCGAAGAACCACCAATAACCGAATGAAGGACTCCCCATGACCACGATGTACTACGAAGCCGACGCCAAACCCGAACTGTTGAAGTCCAAGAAGATCGCGATTCTCGGCTACGGCTCCCAGGGCCACGCGCACGCCCTCAACCTGCACGACAGTGGGTACGACGTGCGCGTCGGCCTGCGCATCGGACTCGTCGTCGATCACCAAGGCCGAGGACTCTGGACTTCGCGTCCTCTCGATCGCCGACGCCTGCGCCGAGGCCGACGTCATCATGGTGCTGGTGCCCGACACCGAGCAGAAGCGCACCTACGACGCCGAGATCGCGCCGCACCTGACGACCGGCAAGTGTCTGCTCTTCGCCCACGGCTTCAACATCCGCTTCGACCTGATCAAGCCGCCGGCCGACGTCGACGTGGCCATGGTCGCGCCCAAGGGTCCCGGCCACCTCGTGCGTCGGACCTACCTGGAGGGCGGCGGCGTGCCCTCGTTGGTCGCCGTGCAACAAGACGCCACCGGTCACGCCCACGACATCGCGCTCGCCTACGCGCACGGCATCGGCGCGACGCGCGCGGGCGTACTCGAGACCACGTTCACCGAGGAGACCGAGACCGACCTCTTCGGCGAGCAGGCCGTGCTCTGCGGGGGCGTGACGGCGCTGGTACGCGCCGGGTACGAGACCCTCGTCGAGGCCGGGCTACCAGCCCGAGAGCGCCTACTTCGAGTGCCTGCACGAACTGAAGCTGATCGTCGACCTGATGTACGAAGAGGGGATCACCGGCATGCGCTTCAGCGTCTCGGACACCGCTGAGTACGGCGACCTGACCCGCGGACCCCGCGTGATCAACGAATCGGTGAAGAAGGAGATGAAGCAGATCCTCACCGAGATCCAAGACGGGACCTTCGCCGCCGAGTGGATCCTGGAGAACGAGATCGGGCGACCGCGCTACCGCGAACTGCGCGACGCCGGGAAGAAGCATCCGATCGAGGACATCGGCAAGAAACTGCGCGCGATGATGCCCTTCGTGTCGGCGGGCAAGCAGAAGGTCTCGGACGTCTCCGGGGGCGACACCGACTGAACGAAGAATCAGTCGACCAGAATGCACTCAGTTTTGGTCTGACAGATGATCGTAAAACCGTTCCTCCGTTCTGCCGCCACGTATCGCCATGTGCGTCCGTTCCATATCAAGTTGCTCAGCCCCGCAGTTGTGAGTGCCGTATCGCCGTAGGCCACGCAGAGCTTCGAGGAGGAGCAGAATACGTTCGAAAGTCTGAACCCCGGTTTGCCGTTGTACTTTTGCGGGAGTGGCGGCAGGGTAGCGATCCGCCACTCCTCGCCGTTCCACATTTCGACGAGGGGCCGCCACGCGGCATTGGAAACGTGATACCCGCCCGTCGCCACGCAGAACGTCGTCGACACGCAAGTTCCGCCCGTAAACCCGGGGTCGTACCCCTTGCCAATCGGCCGATTCGGAGCCGCGCTCCTTGACCACCGTTGCCCGTTCCACTCGTCCACGAAGACGCCGGTGAAGAACCCGACCACGAAACAGAATCTCTTCGAGACACAGGAGATCTGTTGCGGCGCCGCCGTGGGGTGCAGACCGCCAGCCGTAGATCCAGGATCGGTCGGATGAACGTTTGTGCGGGGACTCTTGATCGGTACGATACGCCACTTCGATCCGTTCCACACTTCGGAGACGAGATATGTCGCGTCCATGAAGTCGGGCCTATTCGCGACGTAAATTCCCACCGCCACGCACCACGTCGGTGACCGGCAGTCCAACTTGAATAAGGAAAAATTGGTTGAACCTTTAACCGTGGGAACGGGTAGCGACGTCCACCGCGTGCCGATGAGCTCATCCGCGATGGGACTATCGACCGGAGCAAGGTTGTTCGCTCCCGTCGCCATGCACCAGATTGATGACGTACACGAGATCGTCAGGTCATCGCCCCCCGAGCTGTCAATTGGTCCGGAGATTCTTCTCCACTCGTGATTTTGCCATCGGGCGGCCCAAATGTATCCATCGTTGCCGTGATGGTTCCAGCCCAGCGATACACAGACGGGTCCCTTTACACATGACGATGACTGCATGAATCCGCCTTTCGCTACGGACGGCTCCGTCAGTGTCGTCACCTTCGAAGGAGAGGCCGTCGACGCCGACGTCGCGGGAGCTGTCATCGTCGAGAGTGACGCGAGACTCGACACCAGTACCGATGCGACCAGGAGGTGGCGAAGGCGACGCGGTCGCGACTGTGACGGTGCCGCCTGCGGTCGCCGCAATCTGCACATGAACTCAATTTACAAGTCCAGTTAACACGAGATGGTGTCGCAGTTTTAGCTCGCCCGTGAAGGCGCAGGATTCTTCGATGTGCGGTATATCCAATGACGGTGTGACCTTGGACCTCAAGGTCAATTCACATGCGAACGGTACGATTCGATGGTGTTAGAGCGGTGGTGTCGCCTGGTCATCAAGCGGCGAGTGGTTGTCATTTCGGTATGGGCCGCGATCATCATCATCGGCGGACTCTCAGCCACTCGTCTCTCCGGTCTGCTCACGACATCGCTTACGGTGCCCGGCACGAGCTCGGCCCGGGCCAACGCGATTCTGATCCGAGACTTCCACGAGAACATCGAAGGAACCTTTACGGTCGTCATGCCGTTCCAGAACGTGACCACCAAAGAAATCTCCGCTTTGGCGGCGAAGATCACGGTAGCCGCCACCAAAGTACCGACCGGGACGGTCAGTGACGAACGCGCCATCGGTGGTCTGCTGTACGCAAACATCAATACGTCGATGAATCTGGATCTGGCGGCGACCGTCACGGGGACGTTGCGCCACGCGCTGCACGGCGCCGGTCTCTCGAAGGCGCTCGTCACCGGGCCACCGGCCCTGCAGCACGACATCACACCCGTGTTGACCAGTGACCTCCATCGGGGAGAGGTCCTGGCCTTCGTCTTGGCGTTCCTGCTCCTTATCGCGGCGCTGGGAGTCTGCTGGGCCGTCGTCATCCCGTTTCTGGTCGCCGCAGCGACGACCGCGGGCACCCTGGGCGTGGTGTATTTACTCGCGCATCGCTTCCTCATGGTCCTCTACGTACCCAACGTCGTCGGGCTCATCGGCCTGGCCCTCGCCATCGACTATTCGTTGCTCATGGTTCACCGGTTCCGGACGGAAATCAACCGCGAAGACGTGAGCGTGGACGACGCCATCGTCGCGACTATGCGTAGCGCCGGAAGAACGGTCGCGTTCTCCGGTTTCGCCGTCGCCATCGGTCTGGCCACCTTGCTCATCGTGCCGGTGCCATTCGTGCGATCCCTCGGTGCGGCCGGTTTGGTGGTCCCCGTCTTCTCGCTGGCGTCCGCGCTCAGTCTGCAGCCGGCGCTGCTGTCACTCCTCGGGAGACGGGGTGTGCGGCCCGCGGGCATACGAGGTCTCATGGCCCGTCGCGACGTGTCCTCAGGGCTGTGGGCGCGGATGACCCGCCGGGTCATCCGACGGCCGTTGCTCGTTCTCGCCACGACGGTCGTGATGCTGGCCGCCGCCGCGTCCTCGATCTTCTGGCTGCAACTGACGCCCGCCTCCACCACGGCGATTCCGTCCAATATCGAGGCCGCTCGAGCGCTCACGCTGGCGAGCAGCCGGCTCGGGCCCGGTGGCATCACGCCGATCCAGATCATCGTCGATACCGGTCATCGCGACGGCGCCGCGACGGGAACGGCGTCGCGCGCCCGCCTGGCCCTGGCGAAGGTGATCTTGAAGAATCCGGAGGTCTCCATCGTCGCCATCGGTCACACGGTGCCCTTCGTCGACCGGACACGGCGCTACGAACAGATCCTCGTAGTCAGTCGTGAGTACTTCGGGAGCGCCGGATCGCAACACCTGGTCGCCGTCCTGCGCGACGCGACGATTCCGTCGATGCACTTTCCCGGGGGCACCCAGGTCTACGTCGGCGGCGCCCCGGCCCAGGGGGTCGACTTCCTCAACGTCGTGTACGGATCGTTTCCCTGGATCCTCGCGTTGGCCTTCCTACTGGCGTACCTCGTCCTGGCCCGCGCCTTCCAATCACTGGTGTTGCCGCTCGTCGCCACGCTGCTCAGTCTGGTGTCGGTCGCTGTCGCCTACGGACTGCTGGTCGTCGTCTTTCGCTTCGGTGTCGGGTCATCAATTCTCGGCACCTACCACGTGAGCCAGATCGAGGGGTGGGTTCCCGTCTTCCTCTTCGCGATGTTGTTCGGCCTCTCGATGGACTACGAGGTCTTCATCGTCACGCGCGTCCGTGAGTCCTGGCTCAGCGGTTCGAACAACTCCGAGGCCATCGTTGAAGGGCTGTCCAACACCGGCGGCGTGGTCACGAGTGCCGCGCTCATCATGGTCGCCGCCTTGAGCGGACTGGTCTTCGGTCACATCGCGGGACTCCAGGAGCTCGGTATCGGACTCGCGCTGGGCGTGCTCGTCGACGCGACGATCGTGCGCGGGTTCTTGTTGCCCAGCGTCATGACCTTGCTCGGTGAGCGGAGTTGGTGGTTGCCCGCTTGGGCGGCGACGGTGTTACGCACAACGGCCGCGTCCCGCGAAGTTCGCGGGGCGCGGCCGTAGGTCGCGTCTTGTTGGGCCGTTACTTCACGATACGAATGGCGAAGTGGATCGACGGGACCTGGTAACCGAGGGCTAGACCGGGGTCGTCGTGATTGCCGGAGAGCAGCGGCACCATGCCGTAGTAGGTGCTCATGTTCGGCGACAGCGAGTACAACAGCGGGTAGAGGTCGATGATGTGGATGCCGGGTCCGCCGGTGGCGGTCAGGTGAACGGCCATGTAGCCGTTCGAGTGGAACCCGCAGCCGTAACCGATATAGCTGTTGTCGTAGTCGACCGCCAGGGTGTTGTCGAGCTGCGTCCAACCGACGCCCAGGACGCTGATGGTGAACTCCTGGCCCTCTTTGAAGGTGTACGTGCCCTTGCCGACCTGACCACCCACGCCGTTGGCGAGCGCAACCGTGTCGTTCGCGGTCGCGACACCCATTGATTGGAGCTTGCCCGCCTTGTTGTAGAAGGGCATGATGCTCTCTTTTACGTAGAAGGGGACCTGCGATTCCACCAGGCTGCCTACTCCGGGCGCCCGGTTGCCGGCCAGGTCGGTGGCCATGGCTCCCTTGATGACCACGATGGCGTGCCAGCCGCCGAGGGTGTTGACTCCCGGTTTGTTGGGAATCGTCACGCTCTGGTCCAACGCGCCGTTCGCCACGGTCGCGGTGCCGAGCGACGTGTACTGATATCCCCAGCAGGTGCCGGTGCAGTTGACGCGGCTCCCGGTCACCGAGACCATGTCTATCTCGACCGGGCCGGCGGCGGCCGCGGGCAGACCGGTCACCTGCAGCGTGGTCTTCGTCGCCAACGGTCCACTGGTGTGCGACAGCGAGGCGACGGCCGAACTCGCGGGGTCGAGGGCGGTGGGCTGGACGACCTTCGCTCCGAGCGCGCTGTTGTACATGGTCGTCAACTGGTTCGCGCTCACGTTCGGCGTCACACTGGCGGGCCACGTGATCGACGGCTTCGGCAAGGCGTTGCCCGGTGTCACCTTGAAGGCGCGCACGCCACCGTTGTCATCGGTGATCGGCGACTGGATGGGGTTCATGTAACCGAAGCTGATGGCGTCGTTGACCTCGACGAAGTGGGTGCCGACGGCACCGGCCGCCCGGATGGTCACCTTGGCGGTGCCGCGGGTCCAGTTGCCCATGATCTCGCCGGCGTAGTGATTGTCCCAGAGGATCGATCCACCGCCGCCGTAGGGATTCGCGTCCATGGACGTGTACGTGACGGTGATCGGCGTGCCGACCGGCCCGCTCTTCGGCGAGATCGTGACGGTGCGCAACAGGTCGAAGGAACCGTTGGCGACGCCGACGGCCCCGGCGACCGCCCAGATGTCGTGGTTGCCGCCGAAGTCGGTCGGCGCTTTGGTCGAGAAGCTGAACGCGCCGCTGGCGTCGGTCGTCACTGTCGCCAGGTTCACGTACAACGAGTTGCTGCCGTTGAGGAGAGAGCCGGCGGTGGTCGCTGAGTAGATCGACCCCAAGTAGTTGACGGTGTTGGGTTCGGCGTCCACGCTCCACGTGGCGGTATTGGTGCCCCACACCAACTGCAGCGCGGTACTGGGAGTTAACCCAGATCCCTTCACCGTGAACGGTGTACCGGAGACGCCGGCGTCGGGACTCGTGGTGAGCTTCGCGTAGGTGGTCGAAGCCGTGAAGGTCGTGGCGGTGACCCCGCTGTAGGGGAGTGCCGTACCGGTGAGTCCACTCGGGGTGGTCAGTTGAATTGGATTGGCCGGTGGGGCCGTGGCGGCACCGCTGGCCGTGGCCAACAATGCCAGCGGCATGGCGATAGCCGCGGCGAGACGGGCGGCGACCGATCCGCGGGACCTCTTTTGTGGGGACGCTTTCATTGTTTCCTCTCTCTTCTCGCCGCCCGCTGTTCTGGGGTCTTTGGCGAGTGTCTTTGGACCTCGGTTACTGCCGTGATGCCACGAGTCCCGAGTGAACCGACTTCATTCACTCGGGACGTCTGACACTGCGCACTGCGTACATCGTGGTGACGGTTACTTCAAGGTGACGGGTGCCGCGAGCAGCGTCAGGACCGACATTGTGAAGTTGGGACTGAACGTCCCGGTGGCGCCGGCGACTGCCTTGGTCACGACCACGGTCTTCACCGTGCGGATCGAGCGAGTCACGTACTTACCGCGGACCCGGACTCGCTTGTGGCTGACGACCGTGACCTTCTTGGTCACCGCCGGAACGGCGATGGTCTTCATGGTGATGGTGTAGGGGATGGTACCGGTGGGGCTGTAGTTGCCCGCGGCGGTTCCCGTCTGCAATAGTCCGGTCCACATGCCGAGGCCTCCGTGATTGGCGTAGGCCAAGGGGATCGAGGTCGCGTATCCGGTGATGGTGAGGGTTGCGCTACTGACGTTGAGTGACGTCAGTGCGGCGCCCCCGGCGTAGTTGGCGGCTACTCGAAAGACGATGCCGTCGCCGACTACGAAGGATGACTGGATCCCGCAGTTGTTCGAACTGCCCACCGTGTCCACGATGAACGAGATCGGTCCGGCGGCGTTGCCTTGGATCGGCGCGGCGATGACGACGTTGTACGTCGCCGCCGTGGCGTTGGCGTTGTCGGTCGTGTCCGTGGGTACGAACGAGGCGCCCAACGCGACCGGTCCGGCGGCGGTGGGAACCCACGCGCACAACGCGGTGAAGGGAGCGACGGTGGCCGTCGCGACCGACGTGCAACCGCTGATGGTGGTGCCGCCCAGAGTGAACGTGACTGCACCGGCCACGCTGGTCGTCGCCACGATGGTCGCCGGGGCGGCCGCGGTGGAGCCGGGGAACATGCCCTTGGCGCCGCTCAACACCACGGTGGGTGTCGTGACGGCCGCCGAAGCTGATCCGATCCCGAACGTAATGACGCTGCCCAGGGCCATAGCCCCCACGGCAACGAGTGACATGATTCTCTTCATTTGACTCTCCTCTCGCTTCTTTGCGATTACTTCTTGACGGGCACCACGGTGACCGTCTTGATGGTGACTACTCCTGAGAGCGTGGCGTTGAACGAATCGTTCTCACTCGAACCGGCGGTGGATGACTGAACCGAGAACGAACCCTTGAAGCTCATTGTGCCCGAGGCACCCTTGAACTTGCCGGTGCCACTCAAGATCTTCGCCACGCCGTTCACCGTGACCGGTGAGGGGGCCGCGCTGTTGACCGCGCAGGCCTGGGTCTTTGACGAAGTCGAGACGCTCAGTTTCAAGCCGCTCGCGCCGACCAGACTGCCCGATCCGGCAAAGGGGTCACAGGTGCTCGCGGCCGAACCGGAACCGGCACCCTTGATGGTGCTGGCGCCGTCGGTTCCGACACCGTGGCCGGCGACGGAGGTCGCGGTGACGCCCGTGCTGGTCCAGAGCAGCGCAATCGTGCCGGTGTAAGTCCCCTTGAAGGCGACGTGCTTGATGGTGGTGACCCTCTTCGTGGCCGTCGCGTGACTCACCAACGATTCGTGAGTTGTGGGTGCCTGCGTCGCGTTGACGGCGCCGGCGGGGATGGCGATGCCGAGGGTGGTCACCAGACCGATGGCCCCTACGGCAAGCATCTTGCGGCCGGTTGACGTTGACGTACTTGTGCTGTGTGAACTCTGTCGAATCCTCATGATTTTCCTTCCGATTTACCAATCGTGTAACACCAATCTTAAAATTGGCATTTCCGGAAAACCCTGTAATTCCGGGGTCAAAGGTCACTTCATCTCATTGTCGTTTGTATCCAAACGAAATATTTCCGCCCGATCACGAATGACGATTACGTGACGATTGTCATGCGACACGACTCGAGGTAGTAGCGACGAACCAGATCATTCATGGAGTCAGAACATTGAGAACGGGTGGCGTCGGATGGTTACATGTGGCCTCGAGACGCCGTCGTTCAGTGAGACGGTTCCGCTTCAGCCCAACTCTCTCGCAGCTGATCGAAGAGATTCTCAGAAATCGTGGTTGCCCAGTGATCAAGATCGGCGTCGTCCAAGTCGGGTCTTAGTTGTTGCCCGACCGCGCGCACGACACCACGAAAGATGGCGTCGTCGTATTGAACCCGTTGTCGAAGCTCGGCGACGTCTCCGGTACTGGTGCTCGACAGCAACTGCATTACCTGCGCCTGAATAAGGGACATCTCCACACCGAGGTCGTTGAGAACCCTCACCGCCGTCCCCTGTCCATATCGCACCAGGCCGAGCAACAAATGCTCGACGCCGACGTAGGTGTGGCCGAGCCGCATCGCTTCGCGCAGCGACATCTCCATCACCTTCTTCGCCCGTGGCGTGAAGGGTGGCGCACCTGACGCGTCATCGACGCGCTCAGTTAACTCCTTGACCCTCTCACGCGTGGCGTCGTAGGTAACCCCCACGGCGTCCAACGCTCTCGCCGCCACGCCGTCGCCTTCACGAATAAGACCCAACAAAATATGTTCCGTGCCGATGTAGGCCTGGTTGAGTTCTCGGGATTCGTCTTGGGCGTAGACGAGTACCCGGCGAGCCCGATCAGTGAATCGTTCGAACATGATTCTCTCCACTTCACTCGTTCGCCAACGATGCTCACTGTAATTTGGTCGAACGTCAGACCTGACAACATTGGTCCGTGGGCACGAGCGAAGTATGGGATGAGGCAGAAGCGTCCCGCTACGACGACACGTCCGCCGACATGTTCGCGCCCGAGGTGCTCGAGCCGACGGTGAATCTGCTCGCCGAACTGGCGTCCGGCGGCCCCGCGCTCGAGTTCGCCATCGGCACGGGGCGTGTCGCCGTGCCCCTGCGAGAGCGTGGCGTGTCCGTATCGGGGATTGACCTCTCGGAGCCGATGGTGCGTCAACTTCGACAGAAGGTCACGGAAGAGGAGATTCCGGTGGTCGTGGGCGACATGACGACCACCAGGGTTCCGGGATCGTTCGCCCTCGTGTACCTCGTCTTCAACTCGCTCGCCAATCTGCAAACTCAGCCCGAGCAGGTCGAGTGCTTCGCCAACGCGGCGAGACACCTCGCGCCGGGAGGCCGGTTCGTGATCGAACTGTGGGTACCGGCCCTTCAAAGGTTGGCGCCGGGGGAGACGGCCGTGATGTTTGACGATTCCGTCCAGCACGTCGGATTCGACACGTACGACATCGCCACCCAGCGTTGCGCGTCGCACCATTTCTCTCTGGACGACGACGGAAGGTACCGAAGCGAGGTCGGACATTTCCGCTTCGCCTGGCCGAGCGAGTGCGACCTCATGGCGCAACTCGCCGGCCTACGGCTCGAGGCGCGCTTCGGTGATTGGGATCGCCAACAGTTCACGGCGAGTAGTGATAAGCACGTCTCTGTCTGGCAACGACCGAAGTAGCGACGAGATTGGAATTTGAAGCAAATCGTGAACGCACGCCGCCACAGTGGCACTTCTCCGTATTTGGGATACAAGTGAATTACGGCGTTCGCACACCGGCATGTCGAATAGGACGTCGACGCCGACTCCGAAATGGCGTCGTCCTACTGGCGGCAGTGCTGATCGGGGCGACCCTTGCTTCGATGATCTCTTATCACTCCCAAAGCGCTAACGCGCTTGGCGTCTCATCGATACCGGCCTGTTCGCTCAGTCAGTTGGCTGTCACCTCGGAGAACCAGGCGGGTGCCGGGGGTACCGATGGCGGAATTCTCATGTACCGCAACGTCTCGACGCACGCCTGTTCACTCCGCGGCTACCCGAACGTCGTTGCTATCGGGAAGTCCGGTCGATCGATAACGGCTGCCCACTTGGCGAACGGGATGCTCGGTGGTTGGGACTGGAGTGGGGTTGTCCCTGTGCCGAGACCTCCGACCGTCGTCCTGGCGAGTGATCGTGACGTCGCCTCTGATTGGTACCAGTACTCGGAGAACGGTCCGGCGGGCTATACCCTCTTCCTCGCCAGTACCCTCAGCGTTCGTCTCCCGGGATCAAGGTTGGTTGTACACGTGAGAGGTTCGGTCGACGCCGCCGAAGGGAAGATGTGGGTCACTCCATTCGTCCCTGGCAAGACGGGTACCGCGGAGCCGAAAGCGAAGCACTAAGCACCTGTGGTCTGACAGCGACGACCTCCAAACCGAGATACTGCTTGACGAATACGCGCGAGGAGTCTGTCGGCGATCACTTGTCCATTCTCACTTGTCGCTGACGTGCGCGGTCAGTATGTGAGAACTCGCGTGTGAGCGAACGATGCCGTCGACAGTGATTGGTCGGGTGGCCTCTTCCACGGCCGCGGCGAATGTCGCAAAATCGGCCTCCGGAAGCTCGGCGAGAGCCGTCGCCACCGAGGCTGCTCGCAGCGTTTGTAGGAGCTGATCGGGGCCGCCTTCGAAGACCAACGGCAACTCATATTTGTGCACCTCCACCTCCGTGAATCCGCCGTCAATGACCAGCTGAACCAACGAATCCG
Organism: uncultured Acidimicrobiaceae bacterium; assembly: GCA_963703105.1. Classification (GTDB taxonomy): domain Bacteria; phylum Actinomycetota; class Acidimicrobiia; order Acidimicrobiales; family RAAP-2; genus RAAP-2. The sequence goes on from OY969792.1 coordinate 2,244,598, forward strand.
CGTCACTAAATCCCCAAGGACCGGACTCGTAGGCGTCTGCAGATTCGGCGCCGAGCACCCATCCCAACGCCCTCGCTAGGGCCGCGAACGGTGGACAGTCGCCAATGGCGCACCACGTGGCGATGCCGAGCTGTCCTCCGGGACGCAAGGCTCTTCGCATCTCGGCGAGCGCCGCCGGTCGGTCGGGAAAGAACTGAAGACCCTGCTGACAAGTCACCAGGTCGTAGGCGTTGTCGGGGACGCGAAGCGACTCGGCCGCGCATTCCACGTACTCGATTGGTGCGCTGGCATCTGGCGACTTCTTCGCGCGCGCAATTTCGAGCATCGCCGGACTTAGGTCGCAACCGGTGACTCGGCCGGAGAGGCCGACGCGCTGGGCGGCCAGTTGAGTTACGGTTCCCGGACCACAGGCGACATCGAGCACCGTTTGCCCGTTCCGAAGTTGCACTGTGTCGAGCAGGAGTTCGGCCCACGGATCGAACAATCGCGGGACCATGATCTCGTCATAGATCTTCATCGAGCTCACGGGCGCCGACGCAAAAGAAGCACTCCATTCCCTTTGATTGGCCATGGCCCTCCTTCTACCCTCCGCCGCCTGGAACGTTGTGAATTCAGACGGTCATGCGCATATTGCAGTCGATAGTGCCGCGAATTTGCCTTCTGTGCAACGAATGTCTCACTCCGAAACCTTCGCAAATTAGGATAGCGAGAGTGGAATCAAGTGCGCTGAATCAGATGGGCAATATCAAGGTGCCCGTGCGACCAGTTCGAACTGCCGCTACCGGGCCGTGTCGATGCGGTCGCCGTACTTGTTGGCACGCGCGCGATTGCCACTCCAGTGGAGCAATTCGAGTTATGCGTCTCGACCCCTCAGGCGGTGACTCCAACTCCTCGGTCGTGCTGTGTCGAGAGTGTGCGGCTCCGACTCAGCGCAGTCGCATGGTCCAGAAGTAACGACTCACCCAACGTAACTTGTGGACGAGACACAGAACTCATTGCCTTCGGGGTCCCGCAGGACCGTCCACTGATGGTCTCCACCTTCAACTGCGTGCTCTGCCACAATCGTTGCGCCCAACATCACAATTCTCTGCACGGCGCCTTCGTCAGAATCGATCAGGTCAAGGTGCACACGATTCTTTGACGTTTTCGACTCGGGGACCTTCTCGAAGAACCAGGCTGGCTTCGTTCGATTTGCGTCGCCGCGGCCTATGGAGCAGTACCCGGCGCTGCCGCCGTCGTCCAGCGCAATCCCGAGGACATGCGACCAAAACGTCCCTAGGACCAGCGCGTCAACGCAATCGAATGTGATATTGCCAAGCTGTGCCGACATTGAAAACCTCCTGTGCGCATCATCGTTTCCGCGATTCTGTCTCATTGAGTCCATCGTTCCGTCGACCGGATCTCGACGACGGAGAACGGCACGTACCTAGCATCGGCGCTCGAAAGGCCGACATCCAACCAAGGGCCAAGTTCAGAGAGTTCCTAGACCCCGTGGGTCACCCGTTCTGTCTGACTTTGAAGAGTGACTTGGCGAGTCACCACTGCGAAAAGGTGAGCGGCGACGGGCCGACTTCGACCATTCTCCGAGCTGGAGAAATCACACTTGGGCCATCCAGTAGCCCCTCATTCGCGATCGCTAACTTTCGTGAGATCGTCGACAAACACGAGGTACTCGGTGCCGACACCGTTGATTACGACGCCCGTTTGGGTATAGCCCGCGCGATTTGCCAGTCGAATTGAAGCGACATTCTCTGGTTCGATCCGGATTACCGCTCGTATAACGCCCTTTGCAACCATAAAGTCTCGGACGGTAAGGAGCGCAGACGTGGCATGGCCGCGACCGCGAAATCGCGGGTACAGGCCATACGAGACGTTGGCGTCGCCCGGATCAAGACCTGCAAAATGCAGATAGTCGACGTTGATCTCACACATCCCGACCAGCTCTCCATCAGGCGTTTGAATAGCGAACGCGAAGCGGGGACCATCGCTCGCCCAGTTTTCTTCATTCGAGCGAATCCAGTGCATCACCGATTCCTCGGTGCTAACTCCACCGCTTAACCACTTTGAGATCGCGTTGTCTTCACCCCTCAGATGAGTCAAAACGTCGTCGGAACGAAAGTGGCGCAAGACGACCGGTGGCACTCGGGAAGAATCCATACCTCGGAATTACAGCATGCGCCATCTTGAAATGACGAGCTAGTTGCAAACTGCTGGTGTCGAAGGCTGCCTACACATTCTCCGACTGGTGGATCGCGGTCTGGAGGTCAATATCCGACTCGTTGCTCTAACCTGCACTTCGTTGAAGTTGCCAAGCATTGTCAAGGGCGTCTTCGATTGCGTTCGCGTCACCCAGTACAAAATCGGCGACCACCATCATGTGCTTCACATATCGATTGGGCACACTGAAAGTAGCGGTGTCAGATTGCATTAGTGACCGACGAAAGTCGAAGTCAGTGCGAATCACTAAGTGATCACTGTCTAATTGACGTGCAACCAATCTCCCGCGGTAACGCCACTCGGGGAAGTGTCCCGGACGCTCCGTTCGGCGTACTCCCTCCAGTTCTCCCAGTAACTTCTCCACGTCAGCGAGAGTCATGCGACAATTCTGTCAGTGCGCGAACGCGGCCATACGAGGTCGTCGTTGGGTTCAAAGGGCCGACTTACACATTCTCCGACTGGCGCATTTCATCATGGAAGTGAAGCGGGGATTCTATGAGAACACTCACTTTTTTCACGGCGACGAGGCATCTGGATGTATTTCTCGAAATCACTTCCGGAGTCCTTGCATCGATCAATATATCCGTAGAGCAGACGTTGATTCAATATTTACGATTTGGGTTGTTGCCGCGATCCGCGGCGGACCGTTCCCAAGGATTGTCGCTACTGGCCTCGCCTCGCATCCACCACTTCTGAAGTCGACCTGGTTCCTGCGCTGCGTCATCGGGCGCCATGACCGAGCGCACGATGTCGTCTCGCAGGTGATGCATGCTTCGACGATACGAGAGCACCGCTGTCCAAACGCCGAAGCATCCCAATGCAAGGAAGCAGGCGAATATTGACACAGCAATGAGGTATGAGAACGAACGATGTCCCGTGGTCGCGGGGCTGGCAATCATCGTCGCTGCAAAGACACCTCCAAGAATCGCTCCGGCCGAGATCCTCTTAACACGGACCTTGAGTATTCCCTTCAGACCGGCGATTCGGCCGCGTTCGCGACCCGCTATGTATTCCTCGGTAGGAAATGACGGAGTGCTCTCTGACAAGTAGGCCAATCCATTCATTTATGTTCGCATTCCAGCGACGCGCAGGTTCTTGTGAAGTGTACTGAACGAGGTGGTGGATGTTCAATCCGGGCCGGAGCGAACGGACGGGCCCACAACATACTCAATTGAACGGCATCTTCCAGATGACATTGACTAGGTTGCCCGGGCCGACGTACACATTCTCCGACTGCCGAATTGTCCCATGGGAGGAAAGATCGTCGTGACACTCGAAGCTTCCTCGGTCTCTTCACGGGCGTTCGAATATCGAGAATCAATCCGAGGGGCACTCCAGTTGATCACTGATCTTTGCTGTGTCTCCCGGCGTGAAACCGAGGGGCAGTGGCACTTCGCGAATCGGTAGTCGCCCCCAGCCTTCCGACTCAAACAAATGGATCATCGGCTCATTCGTCGCATCAGTGTCACAGAAGATGCGTCGAACGCCTCCGTCGATGAGAATCCGTACTGCCTCTCTGAGCAGGAGTCGACCGAAACCTCGCCCTCGCGAGACAGGGGTCACGCCCATGTGAAATATTGTGCCTTCGGACACGCCAGCTCGGACCATGGCATCGAATGTGACGGGCAGGACGAATCCAACTGGTTCATCGTGATAACAAATCAATCGCCACCAATCAACTTCTCGGCTGACCTGCCATTTAGGGGCAGACTCCAACAGAGTTTGAGCGGCATCGCTTGGTCCCATCAACTGCACGGCGACTTGGTCAGATGTGTCGAGTGACGCCGCAAGACACTTGGCGACAACGTCAACGAACAGCTCGTCAGAATCGGACGTGATCCAGGAGATTCCCGCCATTGGTTTTCCGTCGACGACGGTGTGCTCGGCGGTCCATTCAAAGGGAACCTTGCGATACAGAACATCTGGATCAGGTTCACTAGACATCGTCCAAGTTTTGCACTCGCTCGGAGTCAACACCTGCCGTCACTTAGTGTCGCGAGCACCCCTTGAACTCGGGGACCTACACAATCTCCGACTGGCGAGTGCTCCCATGGCTCTCCGTGTGATTGAGTGGTGGTTATGTCGGATCCGAAGGCAACAGCTGATACACGCGACCCGCTGACGGGCCTACTCAACCGCGATGGTCTCAATCAGACGATTAAGGAAGCCGTAGAAGGCGTAACGATTTTCTTGGTGGACCTCGATGGTTTCAAGGACCTCAACGACAGCTGGGGTTTTGCGGCAGGTGATGCGGTCCTTCGGGCGGTGGCGAAGCGGCTGGTCCAGGCGGTGGGACCCGAGACGCCGGTCGCGCGCATAGGCAGTGACGACTTCGTCGTCATGGTTGAAGGGCGGACGGAGGACGACACGGCAACGTTGGCACGCGCGATCCTGTCTGCTCTGGGCGGGGTCGTACAGCAAGGAGGACATGATTTCACGCAACGCGCCAGCATTGGCGTCGCGCGTATCGAGTCGGGCACTGACGTTTGGGAGGGCATTTGGATGGCCGGAGTGGGGCTGGTCGCGGCTAAAGCACTGGGGGGCTCCAAGGCTGTTTTTAGTGGCTCGGGTCGAATTGTCCCTTGATCGGAGGCGAGGCTATCCATGTGATTGACCATGGCTTGGTGCTCCGCCGATTCCTTGAAGGTTCCATACTTTCAAGGTCTTTGACCCCCAACAAATCCGACATAACCACCACTCAATAACGCGTCGGCCGATGGCACCAATAGTCGCAGGGCCGACGTGAACTCGCGCACACCGCCGTGAATCATGCGAATTGAGAATTTATAGGTTTCCGACTATGTAGTTGATGCAGGCGCATAGTGACGCGACGTCTTCGGAGTCGATGCTGGGGAACATAGCGATTCGCAATTGGTTGCGACCGAGTTTGCGATAGGGATCGGTATCGACGATTCCGTTGGCCCGAAGAGTCTTCGCAATACGCGACGCGTCAATCTCATCACTGAAATCAATCGTTCCGACGACGTTGCTGCGAAAGGCTGCGTTTTCGACGAAGGGTCGTGCGAAGGGCGACGCCTCGGCCCAGGTGTAGAGGATCTCGGCCGATGTTTGGGAACGACCCGCCGAGAAAGTCAGTCCGCCGTTGTCGTTCATCCACTTGATCTGCGAGGCGAGTAGGTGGATCGTGGCGAGGGCTGGGGTGTTGTAGGTCTGATTCAATCGGGAGTTGTCGAGCGCGATCTTCAGATCGAGCGAGGCCGGCGTCCAGCGTCCCGATGCGGCGAGTGCCTCGATTCGTTCGATCGCGGCCGGCGAACACACGGCGAGCCATAGTCCACCATCGGAGGAGAACGATTTCTGGGGCGCGAAGTAATAGCAGTCGAACTGCGAGGCGTCGACCATGAGACCACCCGCGCCCGACGTCGCATCGACGATGACGAGGCCTTTCGCGCCGGCGGGGCGCTCGATCGTCATCATGACCCCGGTCGACGTCTCGTTGTGGGTCAGGGCGTAGGTGTCGACGCCGTCGTCGGTGACGGCGCTCGGGTGCGAACCCACCTCGCTCTTGATTATCTGTGGATCCTTGAGATGCGGCGCTTCGGTAACGCAGGCCGCGAACTTTGATGAGAACTCACCGAAGCTCAGGTGCTGGGACTGATCGGCAATCAGATGGAACGTAGCGGCGTCCCAGAAGGCGGTCGTGCCGCCGTTGCCGAGCAGTACCTCATAACCGTCGGGCAACGAGAAAAGCGCGCCAAGTCCCTCGCGAACTTCGGCGACCTTGTTGCGCACGGTCGACTGACGATGCGACGTGCCCATGTAGGTCGTGCCGTCGGCGACGAGTGCGTCCAGTTGCTCGGCGCGCACCTTCGACGGACCCGATCCGAATCGTCCATCACGGGGGAGCATCTCGGCGGGAATCTTGATCGTTTCGGAAGAACTCATAGACTTATTCTTACGGATATTGAACGGAGCGTCCGATGAGTTCGAGAGTGAGTCACCTTCTAGGCGGCTTGGCCCCCAGCGCGACGTTGGCCGTAGACGCCAAAGCTAAGGCTCTGAAAGCCGCCGGAGAACCGGTGATCGGCTACGGCGCCGGCGAACCGGACTTCGCCACTCCCGTCCACATCGTCGAAGCGGCCGCCAAGGCCTGTTACGACCCGGCCAACTACAAGTACACGCCCACGGCCGGGCTGTGGGAACTGCGCGAGGCGATCGCCGCCAAGTCCATGCGCGACTCGGGCCTTCACACCACCGCCGGCCAGGTGCTGGTCACCAACGGGGGCAAGCACGCGATCATCACGGCCCTCATGACCAAGTTGAACCCCGGCGACGAAGTACTGATCCCTGCGCCGTACTGGACGACCTATCCCGAGGCCGTCTACCTGGCCGGCGGCACCGCCGTGCCGGTCATGACGTCGGAGGCGAACGGCTTTCGCGTCAGCGTCGACGAGCTCGAGCGCGCGAGAACGTCCAAGACGACGATGCTGATTTTCACGTCACCGTCGAACCCCTCGGGCGCCGTGGTGGCTCCGCACGACGTCGCCGCGATCGGTCGATGGGCCGCCGAGCACGATATCTGGGTGCTGTGTGACGAGATCTACGAACACCTGGTCTACGGCGACGCCGAGTTCGCCTCGATGCCGGTCGTGGCGCCGGAGCTGGGTGATCGCTGGATCGTGGTGAACGGAGTCGCCAAGACCTACGCCATGACGGGGTGGCGCGTCGGATGGATGATCAGCGCACCCGACGTCATGGACGCCGCGGTGAACTACCAGAGTCAGACCACGTCCAACATCTCGAACATCTCCCAGCGCGCGGCGATCGCCGCACTCAACGGAGATCTGAGCGCGGTCCATGAAATGCGCGCGGCGTTCGATCGCCGTCGCACGGTCATGACGTCGATGCTCAACGCCATCGACGGCGTTCGTTGTGTCGAGCCCGAAGGAGCCTTCTACTGCTATCCGAACGTAACCGGACTCCTGGGTCGATCCTTGGGAGGGCGGGTAGCGCAGTCTTCGGCGGAGTTGGCGGAGATACTGCTGGAAACGATCAAGATCGCGGTCGTCCCCGGCGAGGCTTTCGGCACGCCGGGCTACTTCCGGCTCAGCTCCGCGCTGGGCGACGCCGACCTCGCCGAAGGGCTCGAGCGCCTGGCCAACTTTGTCGCCGCGGGCTGAGATTCGCTCGTTTTCCCGTAGTGTGAGAGGACTCAGCGAAAGGTGACCTCGTGGCTCGTGTATTGGTAACCGAAGAGATTGCCGACTCCGGTCTTCAAGAGCTGCGCGACGCGGGACACGACGTGGACATCCGATTGGGGCTCACACCGTCGGAGTTGATCGACGCGCTGGCGGGCGCCCACGCCCTCATCATTCGCTCGGCCACCAAGGTGGACGCTCCGACCCTCGAGGCGGCCAGCGATCTCGTCGTCGTCGGTCGCGCCGGCATCGGACTCGACAATGTCGACGTCGCCAAGGCGACCGAACTCGGCGTCATGGTCGTCAACGCGCCGGTCAGCAACATCCTCTCCGCGGCCGAACAGACCATGGCCCTCTTGTTGGCCCAGGCCCGCAACATCCCCCAGGCGCACTCTGCGCTGAAGGCCGGCAAGTGGGAGCGCAGCAAGTGGGAGGGTGTCGAACTCCACGGCAAGACCCTCGGCGTCGTAGGGCTCGGCAAAATCGGCGCGCTCGTCGCGCAGCGCGCGTCCGCCTTCGGCATGCGGCTGATCGCCTTCGATCCGTTCATCTCCGAGGAACGAGCGCGACACATGGGGGTCGAACTGGTCGACCTCGACACGCTGCTGGCGCAGAGCGACTTCATCACGATCCACCTGCCGAAGACGAAGGAGACGACGAACCTCTTGGACGCCGCGGCGCTAGCCAAGACCAAGCCGGGCGTCCGTATCATCAACGTCGCTCGGGGCGGCATCGTCAACGAAGCCGACCTGGCCGAAGCGATCCGCAGCGGACACGTGCAGGGCGCGGCCCTGGACGTGTTCGAGAAGGAGCCGACGACGGAGTCGCCGCTCTTCGAACTGCCTTCGGTCGTCGTCGTCCCTCACCTCGGCGCCTCCACCTTCGAGGCCCAGGACAAGGCCGGGATCACGATCGCCGAACAGGTGCAACTCGCCCTGGCCGGCGACTTCGTGCCCTACGCCGTCAACGTCGCGGCCGGCGAGGTCTCGAACGCCGTTCGACCGTTCATGGGTCTGGCCGAAGTCCTGGGTCGATTCATCGGCGGACTCTTGGACGGCAAGCCGGCCGACCTCGAGGTCAACTACCTGGGCGAGCTCGCCGGATCGGGAACCAAGATCCTCACGCTCTGCGCGCTGAAAGGTCTCCTCACGGCGACCGGCCACGACGGGGTGTCCTTCGTCAACGCGCCGCAGCTGGCCGAAGACCACAATCTCACGTTCAGCGAGCTCTCGACCGTGGAGTCACCGGAGTACGTGAATCAAATCTCCGTTCGATCCGGTGATCACATGGTCTCGGGCACGCTGGTCACCATCGGCACCCGGCTCGAGACGCGCATCGTCGGCGTCGACGGTCACAGCGTCGAGATTCCGCCCGCCGCGTCGATGCTCGTCGTGCACAATGACGACCGTCCGGGCATGATCGGCATGGTCGGTGTGGCGCTGGGCGAGGCCGGCGTGTCCATTAGTTCGATGGCCGTGGGACCGGACCAACGGACCAAGACCGCCCTGATGGTCCTCTCGACCGAGATCCCGACGCCGACCGAAGTCATCGATCGACTGCGCGACACCGACGGTATCCAAGACATCCACCTGATCACGCTGCGCTGAGGCGAGACGATCAGTCGGGGCAGTGGAGGGAGTAGCCGACGCCGGGCACCGTGATGATCAGTTCGGCCGACTCGTCGTTCAACTTCTGTCGTAGTCGGTGGACGTAGGCGTGGACGTACTGGGCTTCGGCGCCGTAGCCCGTACCCCACACGGCGCCGAGGATCATTTGGTGCGTGCAGGTCTTGCCGGCGTGACGAGCGAGGAAGGCCAGGACCTCGAACTCCTTGGTGGTGAGCGCCACGTTCACGTCTTGGAGCGTGACGTCGTGATGGACGAGATCGATGTGGAGCTCACCGCACGTCAGATCGACTTCGGCCGGATCGTCACGCTCGAGGCCTCGTCCGCGCGTCACGACCCGGATTCTCGCTTCGAGTTCGGGCATGCTGAACGGCTTCGTCACGTAGTCGTTCGCCCCGGCGTCGAGCGCGGCGATTTTGCGATTCTCGGCCCCGGTGGCCGAGAGGATGATGATGGGCACGTCGCTCCAACCCCGGATGGTCCGACAGACTTCGATGCCGTCCATGTCCGGGAGTCCCATGTCCAGCACGACGACGTCCGGCGCGGTCAGCGCGGTCTGCGAGATTCCCTGTTCGCCGTTGGCGGCGGTCGTGACGTCATGGCCGCCCGCCTGAAGACCGAGGCGCAACGCTCGATTGAGTGACGGGTCGTCGTCGATCACCAGGATTTTCGCCATCGCGGTTACCGTAGCGTCACGTTCTCGCCGGCCATCGGGAGGGAGAAGACGAACTTGGCGCCGTGGTTCGGGGCCTCCTCGTACCAGATCTCTTCGCCGTGGGCCTCGACGAAGGTCTTGGCGATGGTGAGACCCAGGCCGGCCCGACCACCCTTGTCCAGCTGCGCGAATCGCTCGAAGACGACCTGTCGTTGACTCGGCGCGATGCCTGGTCCCTGGTCGGCGACCGAGAGTACCACCTGAGCGTCCTCGCGCCGCGCCTCGACGGTGATGACGCCGTCGGCGGGCGAGTGCCGGTTGGCGTTGTCGAGGAGGTTGATCAATACCTGTCCGATCAACAACGGGTCTACGTTGACCGGCGGCAGGGCCGTCGGCACGATCGAGTCGACTCGGTGCGTTCCCAAAGTCGGTTCCATGGCGTTCACCGCCTCGCGTACCAACTCCTGGACCGACGTGGGCGTGGCGTGCACCGTGAAGACGCCGGCTTCGATCCGCGTGATGTCCAGAAGGTTCGACACCAGTCTCGTAAGGCGGTCCGACTCGACCTCGATCAGGCTGTAGAGCTCGGCCTGTTGATCACTGGAGAGCGACGCGGACCGATTGGACAGGGTGGAGGAGGCGACTTTTATTGTCGCCAGTGGTGTGCGTAGGTCGTGGGACACCGCACCCATCAGGCTCTGACGAAAGCGGTCCACCTCTTCGAGCAGTTTCGAGCGCAGCGCTTGTTCGCGTAGTTGTGCACGCTCGAGCGCCAACGCGGCGTCATTGGCGAAGGTGTTGAGTACCGCTCGGTCGTTCTTCGACGTCGGCAGCGCGCGTAGAGCGAGCATGCCCACGGCGCGACCGGAGGCCGAAAGCGCGATGGTGCGCAACTCGCCCGACGATTCGGTATCCGTGCCGATACTGATGGGTTGACCGGAGTGCGGATCGAGTCGGGCGAGCTCCTCGTCGACAGCGGTTCGCCGGCCGTCGCGACGACCTTGAGGACGCCTTCGTCAAGGACGAGCAACGAAACGCCGGGAATCGCGAAGACGGAATGTACCGCGGACACGATGGTGTCGAGCAGTTCGTCGACCGGGTGGTCGCCGACCAGGTGTTCGGAGAGCTCCGAAAGATGGTGCGCCGCCTCGCCGCCGCGTTGGGCTTCGACTCTCGAGCTGTCGAGGCTCGCCACGACACTCGCCACCAGGAGCATCACGATGACGTAGACGGCCAAGGCGGCCCAGTTCTGCGGCGTTCCGACGTCCAATGTCTTGTACGGCGGGATGAAGCCGTAGTCGTACACCAGGAAACCAGCGATCACGCTGGAGACTCCGGCCTTGATACCGCCGATGGCCGAGCCGACCACGACCGGGATGACCAGCACCAGCGCCGCGGTCGAGACGCTGATGTGCGAACGAATCGGCAGCATCGCGAATCCGAGCACAAGCACGCTCGCCACTCCAACGATTGATCCGACGAGATGTCTTCGCACGACTTCAGTATTGTCGACCCCTTCGATCCTCGGTCGGTACGTGAAATGAAGGGATTATTAAGACGGGTAAGAAGTTTTGAAGGTTCTGTTAAGGATTCGCCCGTGACACTGGATCCATGGCAGATCTATATTCAGCACTCGGCATTATCGGCTTCGCCGTGGCGATGCTCGGACTCATATGGGCATTGGACCGGGTATGAGTTTTTCTCAAATCATCCTCCTGGCCCTGTCCGTCGTGATGTTCGGATACATCGGCTTCGCCATGTTCAAGCCAGAGAAGTTCTAAATGGGTTTCTTCCTCACCGTTCTCACCCTCGTGGTGTGCCTGGGACTCGCCTGGCGTTTCCTCGGTTCGTACATGGCGGCGGTCTTCGACGGACGGGTGCACTTCCTCGGCTTCGTCGAACGCCCGATCTACCGGATGCTCGGCACGAGTCCCCGAACAAGAACAGACCTGGAAGCGCTACGCCGGCGCGATGGTCATCTTCTCCGCCGTCTCCATCGCCTTCACCTATGTGATCATTCGAATCCAAGGTTCGTTGCCCTTGAATCCCCAGCACCTCAACGGTGTCGGCTCAGCCTTGAGCTTCAACACGGCGTCGTCGTTCGTGACGAACACCAACTGGCAGAACTACGGCGGCGAGACGACGATGTCGTACTTCTCCCAGATCGGCGCCTTGACGGTGCAGCAGTTCGTCTCTCCGGCGGTCGGCATCGCCGTGGCGATCGCCATGGTGCGGGGATTCGCTCGACGTAACTCGCCGACCATCGGCAACTTCTGGGTCGACATCACGCGCTGCATGTTCTACATCCTGTTGCCGATCGCCTTCATCGCCGGCATCATCTTCGTCGGAGAAGGTGCGGTGGAGACCCTCGCCGGCACCGTCTCCTTCCACGACGCGCTGAACGGCGTCATCCAGACCATCCCGCGCGGTCCGATCGGCTTCATGGAAGCCATCAAACAGCTCGGGACCAACGGTGGTGGATTCCTCGACCAGAACTCGTCGACCACCTTCGAGAACCCGACGGGCCTCACCAACTTCCTCTCGATCTTCTTGCTGCTGTCGATTCCCTTCGCGCTCACCTACACCTTCGGCAAGATGGTCGGCAGCGTCCGCCACGGTGCCACGCTGTTGGCGGCAATGGTGCTGCTCTTCGGCGTCTGGGTGGGCTTCACCGCGAACGCCGAACACGGCAACAACCCGGCCGTCGCCGCGGCGGGCGTGCACTCGACCGTCGGCAACATGGAAGGAAAGGAGGTGCGCTTCGGCGACACCACGACCGCGCTCTTCGGCGTTTCCTCTACGATGACCTCGACCGGATCGGCCGACGGTGCCTACGACTCCTTCACGCCGGTCGGCGGACTGGGACTCTTGACCGGCATGATGCTCGGCGAGGTCACGCCCGGCGGTACGGGCAGCGGTCTCTACACGATGCTGGTGTACGCCATCATCGCGGTGTTCATCGGTGGACTGATGATCGGGCGAACACCGGAGTATCTGGGTAAAAAGATCCAAGCCCGAGAGGTGAAACTCGCGGGGCTGGCGGCCCTGGTGATGCCCGTGATCGTGCTGATCTTTACCGCGATCGCCGTATCACTCGCCGTGGGTCGCATCGGGCCACTGAACGCGAGGCCCCCATGGATTCACCGAGATCCTCTACGGCCTGACTTCGCAGGGCAATAACAACGGATCGGCCTTCGGGGGACTCACCGGCAACAGCCCCTTTTATAACGTCATCGGGGCCATCGACATGCTGCTGGGCCGATTCGCGATCATGATTCCCTGCCTCGCTATCGGCGGCGCGCTGGCCGCGAAGGGCGTGGTTCCAGAGTCCCTCGGGACCTTCCGCACCGATAACGGAATGTTCGTCGGTCTGGTCATCGGTGTCATCTTGATCATCGGTGGACTGACCTTCTTTCCCGCCATCTCGCTCGGACCCATCGTCGAGCAGCTAAGTCACCTGAGGTTCTTCTAATGAGCACTGTCACTACCGCACCGGCCCCCGAGGCTCCCCGAGGCGGCGTCGCCAAGTCTCGCGGTCTCTTCGACCGCGAGATCCTGGCGCAGGCCTTCCGCGACTCCTTCCGCAAGATGGACCCGCGTACGCAGGTGAAGAACCCCGTCATGTTCCTCGTGCTGGTCGGCTCGGTCATCACCTTCATCGAGGCCATGGCCCACCCGGGCATCTTCACCTGGTCGATCACCGTCTGGCTGGTCCTGACGGTCCTCTTCGCCAACTTCGCCGAGGCGATGGCCGAGGGGCGCGGGAAGGCGCAGGCCGACACCTTGCGCAAGATGCGCTCGGAGACCGAGGCCCGTCGACTCGCTCCCGGACGGAACCGAAGAGCTCGTGGCGGCCGCGTTACTGGTCAAGGGCGACCTGGTGGTCTGCGAGGCCAACGACGTGATTCCCTCCGACGGCGAGATCATCGAGGGCATCGCCTCGGTCGACGAGTCGGCGATCACCGGTGAGTCGGCGCCGGTCATCCGAGAGTCCGGCGGCGACCGCTCCGCCGTGACTGGGGGTACCAAGGTGCTCTCGGACCGCATCGTGGTGCGCATCACCGCCGAACGAGGTCAGACGTTCATCGACCGAATGATCACCTTGGTCGAAGGAGCCAACCGTCAAAAGACCCCGAACGAGATCGCGCTGACCATCTTGTTGGCGGTCCTCACCATCGTCTTCATCCCGGTCGTGGTCACGCTGGTGCCCTTCGGCAACTACGCCAGCGCCTCGGTATCGGTCGTCATCCTCGTCTCACTGTTGGTCTGTCTCATCCCGACCACGATCGGCGCGCTGCTTTCGGCCATCGGCATCGCCGGCATGGACCGCCTCGTCCAGAAGAACGTCCTGGCCATGAGCGGACGGGCCGTCGAGGCCGCCGGTGACGTCCAGGTTCTCCTGCTTGGATAAGACCGGGACCATCACGCTCGGCAACCGCATGGCCTCGAACTTCTACCCCGTCGGCGGCCACACCGAGGCGGAGCTCGCCGACGTGGCCCAACTGGCCTCGCTCGCTGACGAGACGCCGGAGGGCCGTTCCGTCGTCGTGCTCGCCAAAGAGGAGTTCGGCATTCGCGAACGTCAACTCGGGACCGATCACGTCTTCGTACCGTTTACCGCGACGACGAGGATGTCCGGACTCGACATCGGCACCGCGTCAGATCCGAAAGGGCGCCGCCGATTCCGTGAAGCGTTGGGTCGTCGACTCGGGCGGCACGTCGCCGGCCGACCTGGACGAGATCGTCGAGCGGACTGTCGCGCGCCGGCTCGACGCCGCTGGTGGTCGCCGACGGCACCGACATCCTCGGCGTCATCGAACTGAAGGACGTCGTGAAGCAGGGGATCCGCGAGAAGTTCGCCGAGATGCGTCAGATGGGCATCCGCACCGTGATGATCACCGGCGACAACCCGTTGACCGCGGCCGCGATCGCCCAAGAGGCCGGCGTCGACGACTTCCTCGCCGAAGCCACGCCCGAGGCCAAGATGGCGTTGATCAGAAGGAGCAGGAGGGTGGCACGTCTCGTCGCCATGACCGGCGACGGCACCAACGACGCGCCCGCCTTGGCCCAAGCCGACGTCGGCGTGGCCATGAACACCGGGACGACCGCGGCCAAAGAGGCCGGCAACATGGTGGACCTCGACTCCAATCCGACCAAGTTGATCGACGTCGTCGAGATCGGTAAGCAGCTCTTGATCACGCGAGGGTCTTTGACGACGTTCTCGATCGCCAACGACGTGGCCAAGTACTTCGCGATCATTCCGGCGCTCTTCGCCGGGACCTACGTCTTCAACCACAACCGGCCGCTCGAGGCGCTCAACATCATGCACCTGCACAGCGCCCAGAGCGCCGTGCTCTCGGCCGTCATCTTCAACGCCCTGGTGATCGTGGCGCTGATCCCCTTGGCGCTGCGCGGGGTCAAGTTCCGTCCCACCGGTTCGGCCTCGATCCTTCGCCGCAACGTCTGGATCTACGGCGTCGGTGGCGTCATCGTGCCGTTCATCTTCATCAAACTGATCGACCTGATTCTCGTCGCTCTCCACGCCTACTAAAAGGAATACGCTGATGCTCGTTCACCTTCGCCGTTCACTGGTCATGGCAGTCTTCTGCCTGGTCTTCTTCGGTTTCGTCTACGCCTTCGCCGGCACCGGCGTGGCTCAGGTGCTCTTCCCGTTCCAGGCCAACGGCTCAGTCACGAAGAACGGGTCACTCTTGATCGGCCAGAACTGGTCCAGTCCCGAAGTGGTTCCACGGTCGTCCCGATGACACCGGCCCCTATGCCGCCACCGCCACGAGCTCCGGCGGTGACAACCCGCTGGTCGCCAACGGTCACAACGGCGAGTCGGCCGCCACCAACCTCGGCCCGCGCTCGAAGGTCCTCGAGGCCAACACCAAAGCGCTGGTGGCCTACTGGCACAATCTCGGCGTGAATCCGACCATCGACCTCGTGACGACGTCGGGAAGCGGCTATGACCCCGACATCTCGGCCCTGGACGCCACGGTGCAGATCCCAATGGTCTCCAAGGCGACGGGCGTATCGCCGAAGGCCCTGCAAGACACTCATCCGCCAGCAGACGCACCCGGCGCAGTGGGGGTTCATGGGTTCGAGTTACATCGACGTGCTGCAACTGAATGAGGGCCTCGCGAAGCTGGAGAAGTGATCGATCAATTCGCCCGTCGTTAAAAATCTGTTGACGGCGGAGCGCTCGAGCGTTCTTCCCGCGCTCGCGAGGTGAGAAAGGAGGTCGCGATGATAGGACGCATTCTCCGTAATCGCAGTCGATTGGCGGTCGGGTCGGGCGTCGTGGCGCCGTTGGTGGTTGCCGCGCTGCTCGTCCCCTTCCGCGGCACCTTCGCGAGCACCGCGGCGGCCCTGGTGCTGGTCATCGTCATCGTCGCCGTCGCCGTGATCGGTAACCGCCTGGCCGGCGTGGTCGCGAGTGCATCCGCGGCGCTGTGGTTCGACTTCTTTCTCACCCGACCCTACGACCGCTTCGCCATCAGTCATCGACCGGACCTCGAGACGACGATCGCCATCTTCGTGGTCGGGGTGTTGGTGACCGAGGTCGCGGAACGCAGCCGCCAGCACTGGCAATCGGCCAACAGCTCGACGGCCTACGTGGCGATGATTCACGGCGTCGCCGTCCTCGCCGCGGACTCGGCGCCGGTGGCCTCGATGATCGAACAGGACGAATCGAGTCGCTCGTTCAACTGCTCTCGTTGCGAGCGTGTCGTTTCGACCCGACCCTCTCTGATCCGCCGCTGGCCCAGATCCAGTCCAACGGCGACGTCGCGCTCGTCGGCCTGCGGTGGCCGGTTCGTGAGATTGGACTGCCGGGTCCCGAAGCCGAGATCCTCGCGAAGTGGCGGGGCCGGGTGGTCGGTCGATTCGTCATCACCCCGACGCCCGGTGTCGCCCGTCTCGCTCGAGCAACGCATAGTCGCCGTCGCGGTGGCGGACGTGTTCGCCGCCTACCTCGTCGGCGAGATGCGTGAGAGCTAAGGCCGTGATCTCGACTCAACTTTCTCTCACTCATCGCCGTGATTCGTCAGGGCTCTCGTGTCGCGTTGATCGATTCGCCGGAGCCGAATGTCGTTAAGCGATACTGGTTCAATGCGCCGCGGGGTCCTACGGGTCTACTTGGGTTCGGCGCCGGGCGTGGGCAAGACCTACCGGATGCTCGACGAGGGTTGGCGCCGTCGAGAACGCGGCACCGACGTCGTGGTCGCCTACGTCGAGACGCACGGTCGAGTGCTCACCGAGGCCCAACTGCGAGACCTCGAAGTCATTCCTCGCAAGAAGCTCGAGTACCGCGGGGCCCTGTTGGAAGAGATGGACTTAGAGGCCGTCTTGGCGCGCCACCCGGCCGTGGCCCTCGTCGACGAACTGGCTCACACCAACGTCGAAGGAAGCACCCACGAAAAACGCTGGCAGGACGTGGACTCGTTGCTCGACGCCGGTATTGACGTGATCACCACGGTCAACATCCAACACCTGGAGTCGGTGAACGACGTGGTGGAGAAGATCACCGGTATTCACCAGCAAGAGACCATTCCCGACGCCATCGTGCGCCGCGCCGAGCAGATCGAGATCGTGGACGTGACGCCCGAGGCCCTGCGGCGTCGCATGGCGCACGGCAATATCTACGCCGCCGACAAGATCGACGCTTCACTGTCGAACTACTTTCGCGTGGGCAACCTCAGCGCGCTTCGCGAGTTGGCGCTGTTGTGGTTGGCCGACCGGGTCGAGGACTCGTTGCAGCGCTACCTCGACGATCACGCCATCGCTCAGACCTGGGAGACCCGCGAGCGCCTGATCGTCGGGATCACCGGCACCGCGACCGACGCGGACCTCTTGCGCCGCGCCGCGCGGATCGCGTCGAGGACGGGCGCCGAACTCTTCGCCGTGCACGTCGTGAAGGCCGATGAGATCCGTCACGTCCCCGCCGACACGTCCATCGCTCGCGAACTCGTCGAGGAGTTCGAAGGCAAGTTCCAAGAGGTCGTCGACGACGACACCGCCACGGCGCTCGTCGCTTTCGCCCGCAGTGAGCGGGGTACCCAGATCGTCCTCGGGGCGAGTCGGCCGCGCCCATGGTGGCGCCCGGCGAACGGCGTCGTGGAGAAAGTGCTGCGTCACGCTCGAGACCTCGACGTCCACATCATCAGTGTCGGGGGAGAACGACCGCCGCACGTCCATCGTCCCCGACAGACCGAGCGCGTGACGCGGACGGCGCAAGGTCATCGCGACCGTCGTCACGCTTCTCCTCATGCCGCTGCTGACGATCGTCATGACACAGATCCGTTCCAGCCTGTCGCTGTCGACGGTGTTCCTGGTCTATCTCGTCGCGATCCTGGCCCTCACCACGTGGGCCGGCGCCATCGTGGGAGTGCTGGGGGCCGTGCTGGCGTCGGGCTTCGAGAACTACTACTTCGTCAAGCCGCTCCATACCCTGGATGTCGCGCGCCCCGACGACGTGGTCGCCATCGTCGCCTTCTTGGTCTTCGCCGTGGCGGCGAGCGTGATCGTAAGTCGTTTCGCGCAGAGCACGCACGAGGCCGACCGCGCCCGCGTGGAGGCCCAGATCCTCGCCGGAGCGGCCGCCAGCGTGGCCACGTCGCACGAGGACCTTCAGCCGATGCTCGAAGCCCTGCGCGCCGTCTTCGCCGCCTCGAGCGTGGCCCTCATGGTGCTGCGCGACGGCGTCTGGGTGAGTGACCTGGTGAGCGGACTCGCCATTGAGGACTTCCAGGCCGGTGCCAACTTCGAGATCGACGACGAGCATCGTCTGTACGTGAGCGGAGCGACACTGAGCGAGCAAGACCATCAGTTGGTGAGCGCCTTCGCGCGTCGAATCGCCGCCGGGTTGCGTAGTCAGATCATCGCGCGTGACGCGACCCAGCTGCGGGAGATCGCCGAGGCGGAGTCGTTGCGCCTGGCGTTATTTCGCACGGCGTCCAAGGAGCTGCTTGGTCCGCTCGAGAAAGTGCAGGCCAGCGTCGCGCTCCTCGGCGGAAGCCACGAACGACGCTCGCCCGACGAGCGCAGCGCCGTCCTTGAGCGGCATCGACGCGCAGGTCCGTCAGCTCACTCGTCTGGTCGTCAACCTCATCGACGCCGGAAGGCTCGAGGCGGGAGAGGTGTCGGTCCGTCCCGAATCGGTGATGATCAAGGACCTGTTGGCGAGTGTCATCGCCAACGTTGACACGCGAGGTCGCGCGGTTGACTTCGACGTAGCGAGCGACCTGCCGGCGGTCACCACCGATCCGGTGTTGGCTCAACGGGTCCTCGCCAACGTCGTGAGCAACGCCTGCCGATTCGGACCGGCCGACAAACCGGTCACCATCAAAGCAGGCGTCGTGGGCGACTTCGTCGAACTGCTGGTGGTCGATCGCGGCCCGGGCATGCCCGTCGCGCTTCGTCAGGCGGTCCTCGCGCCGTTCGACCGGCTGAGCGGAGAGCAGCTCAACGCGGGACTGAACCTCACCGTGGCCTCGGGTTTCACGCAGTTGCTGGGCGGTCGCCTCCTCTTTGAGGACACGCCCGGTGGCGGCCTCACCGTCGCCGTGGAACTTCCAGTGACGGGACGAACGAAGTAGGCAACTCTCGCGCAGCTGAACACCTACCTCGAAGAGATCGACGAACACGTCGAAGCCCCTCGGCCTAAAGCCGGAGAACTTACGCCGCCAGCAGGGCCCGGACGTGCGCCTTGGTCGAGTCGATGACGGGGAAGGACTCGTCCTCGCTCATCAGCATTCCGAACTCGGTGCAACAGAGTCCGACGATGCTCGCGCCTCGCTCGAGGCACGAGGAAGCGACCTCTCGCAGATAGGCCCGCGAACCCTTCGTCACCACGCCCCGGGTCAACTCCGAGAAGATGATGAACTGCAGGCGTTCCGTCTGTTCCTCGGTCGGTTTCACGCAGGTCACGCCGAGTTCGTGGAGCCGGTCCGAGTAGAACTCCCCATCGATCAGGTACTTTGTCCCGAGCAAGGCCATGGTGTGGTGGCCGTGGCCGAGGGACTCTTTGGCCACGGCGTCGCGCACGTCCACGACGGGAATCGTGACGGCGTTCTGAACGTCGCCGTAGTTGCGGTGCATGGTGTTGGCGCCGATGCCGAGCACCGTCGCGCCCGCGCGCTCGAGGCGTTGGGCCGAGGCCGCCAAAATCTCCCCGGTGGCCTCCCAATTGCCGTCGCGTTGCAGTGGCACGATGGCCCCGAAGTCGACCGAGTCGATGATGAGCTGGGGTTGGGACCACTCGTTGACCCCGACGAAGAGTTCGTTGAAGTAGCGATAGTACGAGGCCGTCGACTCCCAGGAGAGTCCGCCGATGATCCCTATTCGTGTGTCGGTCATGGCCGGTCTAGAAGTAGCTGATGAGGTCGACGCGCTCCATGATCTCGGGCGTCAAGAGCGGCATGACGTCGAGGGCGGTCATGTTCTCTCGCACCTGGGCGGCGTTCGAGGCGCCGGTGATGACCGTCGACACGTGAGGGTTCATGGCGCACCAGGCGAGCGAGAACTGGGCCAGGGTGACGTCGAGTTCGTCGGCGATCACCTTGAGGTCGGCCACCTTCTTGTTGCGCCCTTCGTCGGTGAGCAGGCCCTTCAACCATTCGTAGCCCGGGAGGGTCGCGCGCGAACCCTCGGGTACGCCCTTGAGGTACTTGCCAGTCAGCAGACCTGACGCCAGTGGCGACCAGATGGTCGTGCCGAGGCCGATGTCCTCGTACAGACGCAGGAACTCCTTGTCCACTTTGTCGCGGCGCAGGATGTTGTACTCCGGCTGCTCCATCAGGGGCTTGTGGAGGTGGTGGCGATCGGCGATGTCGTAGGCGGCGCGGATCTCGTCGGCGTTCCACTCCGAGGTGCCCCAGTAGAGCGCCTTGCCCTGGGTGATCATGTCGCTCATGGCCCAGACGGTCTCCTCGATGGGCGTCTTGGGGTCGGCCCGGTGGCAGAAGACGAGGTCGACGAAGTCGAGGCCCAAGCGTTCGAGTGAGCCGTCGATCGCCTGGGCGAGGTACTTGCGGTTCAGGGTGTTGCGCATGTTGGGAACGCTGTGCAGTCCCCAGAAGAGCTTGGTGGAGACCACGTACTCGTGTCGCTTCCAGCCCAGCTCGCGGAAGGCTTCGCCCATGACGCGCTCGGACTCGCCTCCGGCGTACGCCTCGGCGTTGTCGAAGAAGTTGACGCCCGCCTCTTTCGCGGCATCCAGACACTCGGCGGCCTGCTTTCCCGTCTCGATCTGGTCGGCGTTGGCGAAGGTGACCCAACTGCCAAATGACAGCAGGCTGACCTTGAGTCCCGAACGGCCGAGTCGGCGATATTGCATGTCAGTCATGATTTCTCCTTAGGTGTGTAGACGGCGAACTACTCAGCGGCGGGATTGCGCGGTACGTCGGGCCACTCGTCAACCGAAATGGTGTTGTCGTCGTTGGGCCGCTTCACCAACATGACGACGCCCGCGATACTGGCCGCGACGATGACGACGAAGAGGAGTTTGAGGAGGGTTCTCAGTACGCTCATGACCAATGAGGATAGCGGCGACTCTCTCTGGACATTTACGCCGACTGCGGTAGAATGACGACGTGAGATCCGGCCAGAAGGACCTGCTGCTTCGATAGGGGTGAGCACGCGCTCGCCCCGACCCCCGCTGCGGCGGGGGATTTTTGTTTCTCGAACTACCGCGAGAGAGGACCAACCAGGTGAAGGACAACCAGCAGCCCAGCCCGATGGCCTACGCCAAGTACATTCCGACGATTCCGGTCGACCTGCCGGACCGCACCTGGCCCGATCGTCGATTCACCAAGGCCCCTCGTTGGTGCAGCGTCGACCTGCGCGACGGGAATCAGGCCCTGATCGACCCGATGGACCTCGAGCGAAAGAACGCCATGTTCGTCCAGCTCGTCGAGATGGGATTCAAGGAGATCGAGGTCGGTTTCCCCTCGGCCTCCCAACCCGACTTCGACTTCGTGCGCCACATCATCGAAGAGGACCTGATTCCCGAGGACGTCACGATCCAGGTCCTCACGCAGTGCCGCGAGGACCTGATCCGGCGCACGTACGAATCGGTTCACGGGGCCCGTCGCACCATCATCCACTTCTACAACTCGGTCTCGACCCTGCAACGACGCGTCGTCTTCGGACTCGACCGGGCCGGTATTCAAAAGATCGCGACCGACGCGGCCGCGTTCTGTCGCACACTCGAGTCGACCTCGCCGACGACCGAGTTCTACTACGAGTACTCGCCCGAGAGCTTCACCGGAACGGAACTGGACTACGCCCTCGAGGTCTGCAACGCGGTCATCGACGTGATCGATCCGTCACCCGATCGACCTCTGATCTTGAACCTCCCGGCGACGGTCGAGATGTACACGCCCAATCTCTACGCCGACGCCATCGAGTGGTTCCTGCGTCACGTGGAGCGCCGCGACAGCGTCGTGCTCTCGCTGCACCCGCACAACGACCGGGGCACCGGCGTGGCCGCCGCCGAGCTCGGCGTCCTCGCCGGGGCCGACCGGGTCGAGGGCACGCTCTTCGGCAACGGCGAGCGCACGGGCAACGTGGACGTGGTGAACCTGGCGCTCAACCTCTTCTCCCAGGGCGTCGACCCGGAACTGGACATCCGCGATATCGACAAGGCGCGTCACGTCGCCGAGTACGCGAATCGCCTGCCGGTGCACATGCGCCACCCCTACGTGGGCGAACTGGTGTACACCGCCTTCTCCGGTTCGCACCAGGACGCCATCAAAAAAGGCATGTTGGCGATCGGCGACACCTACGACGTCTGGGAGGTGCCCTATCTGCCCATCGACCCCAAGCACACCGGTCGCACCTACGAAGCGATCATCCGGGTGAACTCCCAGTCGGGCAAGGGCGGCGTGGCCTACCTCTTGAGCGCCGAGCACGGCCTGGACCTGCCGCGCGCGATGCAGGTGGAGTTCTCCAAGCAGGTCCAAGAGCTCACCGAGGCGACCGGCACCGAGATCTCCCCGGCCGAGATCTGGGACGTCTTCACGACGACCTACCAGCCCGAGAACCCGACGATCCAACTGCTCTCCAGCGAGGTCTCGGCCGACCAGGCCAGCACTCGCATCTTCGCCCAACTGGTCGTCAACGGACATCACGTCACCGTGAAGGGCGAGGGCAACGGTCCGATCGACGCCCTCATGGACGGCCTGCGCACCGAGATGGACGTCAAGTTCAAAGTTCGCGACTACTCCGAACACGCGTTGACCTCGGGGTCGGCCGCGTCGGCCGTCGCCTACGTCGAAGCCGAAGGTGACGACGGTACGACGTGGTGGGGCGTCGGCATGAGTTCGTCGATCCTCGACGCATCACTCGAAGCCGTCATTTCTGCCGCAAATCGCCGTCGATAGAAAAAGCCACAACTAAACTTGAAAGATGACTTGGCACTCCATCACCGATCTCCATGGGGTGGTTGGCCGTCGCGAGCGGTGTCGTCGGAACCTCGTATCAGCTGCGTCGGGTGCGCGCCCGGGGCGTCGAAGGCGTCTCGCTGGCGACCTGGGTTCTCTTCGTTTACATGGGTTGTTTCTGGATAACCTACGGTTTCGCGGCGCGTTCGGCCGAGGTCGTCTTGGGCAGTGCGCTCATCTTGCCGATCCAGCTCTCGATTCTCTATCGCCTCGCCCCGTGGCGGCGGTGGGCCGTCCCGTTGCGGGCGCTCGGCTACTTCGTGCTGTGTTGCGTCGCGCCGACGGTGCTGTGGGGATGGGCCGGGGGCGTGTTCGGTACGGGCGTCGCCATGACCGATCAACCGCGCCCCGCAACTGATCGAGCTGGTCCGTCACGAAGACGCGTCGGGCGTGTCGGCGACCTCATGGTTCGTCGGGGCCATCGGCTGCACCCTCTGGATCCTCTATTACACCGGCGTGCACCTTTGGGCCGCGCTCACCGCGACGGCCTTCGCCGGACTCGCCAACCTGTCCATCGCGTTGCTCGCGACGTGGCGTCACAGCCAGGCGCGCGAGAGTGTGGTCACGCGAGAGGTCTTCGCCACCTCCTAGGGACCGTGAAGACGTGTCGGCGCCATCGATCGTCCGTAGGATTCGCACAGGTCGGAGAGACTCTCCTGATGAGATCGGGTTGACGTGACCGCCAATCTTTTGAACGACGCGCTCGCCATTAGTGACGCGTGGTCGAACGGCCTGGATCTGCGAACATTGATCGAAACGCAGTTGCGCGAATCGCACGTGCTTGACCAGGAGGTCGACGTCGTCGCCATCGGCAAGGCCGCGCGCGAAATGTCCGCGGCCGCGCGCGACGTGCTGGGAGATCGCGTGCGACGTCAACTCGTCATCGTGGACGAGGGCCCGGCGTTCTCCATGGACTCCGACGTGGAGTTCGTCATCGGCGAGCATCCGTTGCCGGGTCTGGGCAGTCTGTTGGCCGGTCGAACGACTGGTGGAGTTCTCGAGCGATCGTCCGGCGCCCACTGCACGATCTTCTTGATCTCGGGTGGCGCGTCGAGCCTGTGCGCGTTGCCGGCGTCGCCGCTTGATCTCGAGGACCTCCACGAACTCTTCGCCGCGGCCCTCGCAGTCCGGCGCGGACATCACGACGCTCAACCAGACTTCGCGCGGCGAGTTCGAGCAATCGCCGGTGGCGCGATCCTTCGCAGCGTCCGGACTCCTCGTTCGCTGTCGTTGGTAATGGTCGACAACGTGGTCTCCGGCGAGCGCTGGGTGGCGTCGGGGCTCACCTTCGACTACGAGCCCACGCGCGACGAAGTGCTCGACCTGCTCGGCGTCGATTGGACGTAGTGACACTCGGCTCGCGTCACGAATCCTCGACGCGAGCGAGGACCGGGCAGAGCTCATGGTCCGCCCGGTGACGACGGTCCACGAGAACCGGGTGATCGCCGAGCCGTCGCAGGTGCTGGTCGCGGTCGCCGACGAGGCGACACGACGCGGCTATCGCGTCTTCGATCTCGGAGCGTCGTTGCACGGTGACGTCCAGGAAATCGTCGATCTGATGACGGCGCGGGTGACCTCGGAAACCCTGGTCCACAGTACCTTTCTGTGTCGTCGGGGTCGGTGAGGCGACCGTGCAGGTTCGAGGTTCCGGCGTCGGTGGTCGATGCCAGGAGTTCGCGTGGCGGATGGCCGGAGCGTTCGGTGCTTACGAACGCGACATTGTTGCCGTCGCGCGCGCCACGGATGGGCGAGACTTCGTGCAGGGCATTGCTGGTGGCTGGTCGAACAACGAGACGGTGCGTCGCGCCCGTGAACGCGGCATCGAGTTTGTCGAGCGTCGTCGAGGAGAGTGACAGCTACTCGGCGCTGCACGAACTCGGGCAACTGATCCCGGGCGGACGCACTGGTTGGAACCTGTGCGACGTCTATCTGGTCACCGTGGAGGCAGTGTCCTAGGTACGCAGCACCACGTTCAACGGATCCTCGCCTCGACGCATGCGTTCGATCTGTTCGTCGATGAGCCGCTTGATGCGCGGGAGCGCCGCGGAAGTCATGCCGGCCACGTGCGGCGAGATCAGAACGTTCGCGAGACCGAAGAGCGGGTGTCCATCGGGCAACGGCTCCGGGTCGGTCACGTCGAGGGCGAGGCGGATGCGTCCGCTTCGCGCTTCGGCGAGCAGCGCGTCGGTGTCGGCGACGCCACCGCGCGCAATGTTCACGAACAGGCTTCCGTCGGGCATTCGAGAGAGGAACTCGGCGTCCACCAGGTGATGGGTGCTCTCATCGAGGAGGACCGCGACGACCACGATGTCGGACACCGGCAAGAGCTCGGACAGCGAGTCCGGGCCGTACACGGTTCCGCGCTCGTCGGTGCGTTCGTGACGAGCGAGACGCAGGACCGTCGTCTCGAAGGGCAGGAGCCTCGACTCGATGGCGCGACCGACGCCGCCGTATCCGACGAGGAGCACCGTACGATCGGCGAGGCTCGGGTGCCACGCGGGCGCCCACGTGCCGGCCTCGGCCGCGCGCACGAAGTCGGGGATGTAACGCTGCGAGGCCAGGATCAACGCCAGGGTCATCTCGGCCGTCGACGTCTCGTGCACCGAGGCGGCGTTGGCGAGCGTCATGTTCTTCGGCAGGAACTCGGCGACGCCGTCGTATCCGAGCGTGAGGCACTGCACGAGTCCCACGTCGAGGCCTTCGAGATTCGCGAGGCCCTCCCACGACTGCAGGTACGGCGGAATCACGATGTCGATGCGCCCGCGCGGCGCCGGTCCGGACATGTCCCACTCCACGACCTCCACGTCGCTCGGAAGCTCGCCCAGGGTGCCGCGCACCAGGGTGTCGGGAACGCTGATGACGAGTGAAGCGACTCATGGCGTCACTTGAACAGTCCGGCGTACGCGTTGAGCGCCGGTTGACCGCCCAGGTGAGCGAAGAGCACGTTGGCGTCGGGTGGGATCTCACGGTCCTGCACCATATGGATCAGTCCCGCCAGGGACTTGCCCTCGTAGACCGGGTCGGTGATCATCGCCTCGAGCGACGCGCCGAGGCGCATCGCTTCGACGGTGCGCTCGTCGGGGATGCCGTAGGTACCGGCGTGGAAGCGGTCGTCGAGGATGATCTCCTCGTCGGGGATCTCGCGTTCGACGCCGATGAGTTTGGCGGTGGCGCGAGCGATACGAGCGATCTGCTCCCACGTCTCTTCCGGTTTGGCCGACGCGTCGATGCCGATGACCGTGTGGCCGTCGGCGTGCTGCGCGAATCCGGCGACCATGCCGGCCTGCGTTCCGCCGGTGACCGAAGAGACGAAGACGTAGTCGAAGACGACGCCCAGTTCGGTCTCCTGTTGCTTGACCTCCTGCGCCCAGCCGGCGAAGCCGAGTCCTCCGAGGGGATGGTCGGACGCGCCAGCCGGAATGGCGTAGGGCTTGCCGCCGCGCGTCTTCGATCTCGAGGATGGCCTTCTCCCAGCTCTCCTTGAATCCGATGTCGAAGCCGGCCTGCACGAGGCGGACGTCGGCGCCCATCAAACGGCTGAGCAGGATGTTGCCCACCCGGTCGTAGGTCACGTCGGGCCAGTCGACCCAACTTTCTTGGATGAGGACGCACTTGAGGCCGGTCTTGGCCGCCGCCGCGGCCACCTGTCGGGTGTGGTTGGACTGCACCCCGCCGATGGACACGAGCGTGTCGCAGCCGCTCGCCAGCGCGTCGGCGACCAGGTACTCGAGCTTGCGCGTCTTGTTGCCCCCGAAGGCGAGGGCGGAGTTCACGTCGTCGCGCTTGGCCCAGACGGTGGCGCCTTCGAGGTACTCGCTCAGGCGGTCGAGTCGATGGATCGGGGACGGGCCGAACATGAGCGGGTAACGGGGAAACGATTCCAACGACATGGCGCCTCCAGTGTTCATTCGACCTTTGAAGTTACCGTACAAGCGGCGAACGGCTTCCCGGCTCGAGCGCCGTCCTCGTGGGTTCAGCACTCACTTAGAATCGACGCTACGGAGATCGAGGTCAGCGACCAGGCGCGCGAGTTCGTGGCGACGCGCGGTGGCACCTTATTTCTGCGCGTGCGCCATAACCGGTGCTGCTCCGGTGGGCTCACTTTCCTCGACGCCTCCACGAGCGCCGATCGAGACGCGTCCTGTACGAAACGGTGAGCGCGGCGAATCCCGAGGTTCGACTCTTTCACCTCGGTTCGGTCCTCCCCGCAAAAGTGAGCGTCGAGGTCCGTGGGAAGGTGCGTCCTCACCTCGTCGCGTACTGGGACGGCTGCGCTTATCCGCCTCTAAATCGGCGGCCGCGACGGCGATTCCTAGAAGAACACTGGCTCTTGGCGGAGCGGGGATGTTCAATTTTTCGTATAAGGAGGACTACCGTTGTAATTACGTTGGCCGCGAGTTGTACACGGTCTATCGTACGGTACTTCCGAACGAAGAGTGCCAGGAGGTCGGAGAATGGTAGACGACACCGAAGACGAAATCCGCCCGAGTCACTTCCGTTACGTGCGCCGAGACGACGCGAGCAAGTCGAGAAAGTCGCCGGGTACCGGCACCGCCGCACGTCGAAGGGCCGGAGTTCTCGTCGAGGGTCCAGGACCTCTCGCCGTTCGCCTGGACCGCTTTTTCGATCCTCGGCCTGATGGTTCTGGCCTATCTCGATCTCGGTCCTCGTGCGCACGCCGGCCCAGACACTGGACCTGGCTCGACGGCTGGGTCGTGTGCGCGATCGAACTCACCGCGTCGGTCATCTGCATCATTCGTGGACTCGACAAGAATCCGGGCCGAGTCGCTCCACTCGCTTTGGGGCTAGGCCTGCTTCGTGGTCGCTCGGCGACGTGTTCTTGACCATCGAGTCCCTCGGCGGCAAGACGCCTGCGGTGCCGTCGATCGCGGACGTCTTCTACCTCGGCTTTTATCCGCTGGCCTACGTCGCGACGGTGCAATTACTGCGAACGGCGATGGGTCGACTCTCTCGTCCCAACTGGCTCGACGGCGTGGTGGCGGGATTCGGGGCGGCGGCGATCTGTGCCGCCTTCGCCTTCCACAGCATCTTGCACGCCGCCGGCGGCAGCGTCGCCACGGCCGCCACCAACCTGGCCTATCCGATCGGCGACCTCCTACTGCTGTCGTTGGTCATCGGTGGCACGGTGTTGCTGTCCGGTCGCACGACGATGCCGTGGTTCTTGTTCGCCGCGGGCATCACGTTGAACGTCATGGGCGACACGGCGAACCTCTTTTCGTCGTCCACGGTCTTCGCGTCGCGGATCGGGACCGATTTCAACGCCGTCGCCTGGCCCGCGTCCATCCTGTGCATGTCGATGTCCGTGTGGCTGAAGCCCCGAACGCTCGATCCGCTGCGGGCCCAGCGAGTCGCCGGCGTCGCGCTGCCGAGCGTCGCCGCTATCGCGGCGCTCGGCATCCTGTTGCTCGGCTACGTCCACACGATCACCTGGGTCGCGCTCTGGTTGGCCGCGGCGACGCTCTTGGTCGCCGGTCTGCGCCTCACGCTCTCGGCCCGGGACCTGCGGATCCTCACCGAAGAGCGCCACCGACAGGCCCAGACCGACGAACTGACCGGACTCGGCAACCGCCGCTACCTCTTCCACGTCCTGGAGACCTTCTTCGCGGACTACGCCAATCCCTGGACCAACTCTCGCAATCTGGCGTTCCTCTTCATCGACCTCAACCGCTTCAAGGAGATCAACGACTCCTTCGGACACCCGGCGGGCGATGAGTTGCTGCGCCAACTGGGTCCCAGGATCAGCCGGGCCGTGCCGGCGACCGGTTCGGTCTTCCGCTTGGGCGGTGACGAGCTAGCGGTGGTCCTGGTCGACGCCGACTCCGGCGTGGCCGAAGCCGTCTGCGCCGAGCATCTTGAAAGAGATCTGCGAACCTTTCATCTTGCAGAAGATGAAGGCCAGCGTCGGAGCCAGCATCGGCATCGCGCTCGCCCCGACCGACGCCACCGAGGCCATCGGTCTGACGTGGTGTGCCGACACGGCGATGTACCGCGCCAAGCTGGGCCACATCCCCTACGTCTTCTACGACCAAGAGATCGACGGCGGCGAACAGAAACTGAATCTGGTCGAGGAGCTACGCATCGCGGTCGACGAGGGCAACTTCGTCCTGCACTATCAGCCGCAGCTGGACCTTCGAACGGGAGAGATCCTCGCCGTGGAGGCGCTCATTCGTTGGCCCCACGCCACGCTCGGACTGGTGCCGCCGCTGAAGTTCCTGCCGCTCGCCGAGGACGCCGGCCTGATGCAAGAACTGACGGCGTGGGTGCTCTCCGAATCCTTGGCGCAGTGCGCGGCGTGGCGATCAACCGGTCGAACCCTGGTCATGTCGGTCAACATCACGACGACGAACCTCCTCGAAGAGGGGTTCACCGAACTCGTCGCGAAGCTCCTTCGCCAGAACGACTTGCCGGGTAGCGCCCTGGTCATCGAGATCACCGAGACCAGCATCATCACGGATTTCGCTCGATCCAAGGCGGTCATCGAAAAGTTGAAGACCATGGGAATCGTGGTGTCGATCGACGACTTCGGTGCCGGCTTCACGTCGCTGGCCTACCTGAGTTCCCTGGCGGTCGGCGAGTTGAAGCTCGACCGCGAGTTCATCACCGGCCTGAGTGGCGACGGCAAGGAACGTGACCTCGAGCTGGTCCGCGCCACGATCCAGCTGGGACACGACATGGAGCTGCGCGTGGTGGCCGAAGGTATCGAAGACGTCGCCACCTTGGAGCTGTTGAGCGAGCTGGGCTGCGACCTCGCCCAGGGATACTTCATCAGTCGCCCGATGCCGGCCAACAAACTGACCTTTCACCAAGAGAGTCTGCCGGCGCCCGTCGGCGTCACTCCCTGATCCAATCTGTCGTTTCAGATGAGGCCGAGGTCGATACGTTGGAACCCGTGTCGCCTCGCCCCTTCGTGACCAAGCGCCGCCCGTGACGATCGAGAGACTCAGAGCACCGCTCCAACGGCGATTCTTCGATCGGCCCTCCGACGCGGTCGCCTACGACCTGGTGGGATCGTGGCTCGTGTTGCACGACGACGGACGTGAGTCGCGGGCCCTCGTCGTCGAAACCGAGGCGTACGGCGGCATCGACGATCCGGCGTCGCACGCCTTTCGGGGACCGACCAAGCGCAGCGAGATCATGTTCGGACCGGCCGGATTCCTCTACGTCTATCTGATCTACGGGATGCACTGGTGCATGAACGTGGTGACCGGTCCCCGGGGGACGGCCAGCGCGGTCCTGTTACGCGCCGCCGAACTCTACCTAACGACCTCCGATGACCAGATGGAGACCGTGGCGCTACGCGGCCCGGGCAACTTGACGCGAGGACTCGGCATCACCGGGGCCGACAACGGAATGGACTGCTGCGGTGGTGAGGGACGCTATCTGACGTTTCACCGTGCTCGCAAGAGCGCGCACGCTCCGGCGACGCTGCAGTCGACACGAATCGGTCTCACCCGCGAGAAAGATCGACCTTCGAGATACTTCCTGGATGGCCACGCCGCGGTGTCGAAGCCGAGGAACGGGACCTAGTCGAGACTCGTTCGGCTAGCGTGAGTTTGCGAACCTGGGCGTAGCGAAAACATTTCGGATCGTGGTCGTTGACCAGCCCGGCGGCCTGCATCAGTGAGTAACACGTGGTCGGCCCGACGAAGCGGAAACCGCGCTTCTTCAACTCCTTGCTCATGAGCGCCGCCTCCGGCGTCGAAGCGGGCAGGTGAGGATCGCGGGTCCAATCTCGTTGCAGCGGCCGGTGGTCGACGAAGGACCACAGCAGATCGTTCAGGCTCGAGCCGCTCTTTTGCAGTTGGAGAACCGCACCGGCGTTGTTAATCGTCGACTCGATCTTGCCGCGATTGCGGATGATCTCGACGTTCTCCATGAGGCGCTCCACGTCCGCGTCGGTGAACGCCGCGACGGACTTCGGATTGAACTTCTTGAAGGCCTTAACGTAACCCGGTCGGCGCTTCAGGATGGTCAGCCAGCTCAGCCCGGCCTGCGCTCCTTCGAGCGTGAGCAGTTCGAAGAGCCTCGCGTCGTCGTGTTGCGGCACGCCCCACTCTTCGTCGTGATAGGCGCGCAACTCTTCACCTTCGGCCCACGAACATCGCATGGGTGAACCGTACCAAGTGGCGGACGGATCACGAGCGTCTGCTCACGTGACGCGACCACTTCTTGTCGCGGGTGTACAGGCTCGGAAACTGCTCTCGTCGCACGCGATACAGCTCGGCGACGCCGCTCGCGGGCGTGAAGGTGCGACCGCGGGGGCGAAGTCCCGCCACGTCCTCCAGGCGGTGCCCTCCCAGGTTGACCGCGGCCAAGAGGGCCGCGCCGCGCAGCTGCGCGACCATCGGTTCCGGAACCTGTTCGACCTCGCGCGCCAGCGCGTCGGCGTAGATCTGACACCACTCGCTCGACTGGGCGCCACCGCCGAGCAGGCGCAACGGCGTCAAGGTGCGCCCGGCGAACTTCTCGACGTAACCCAACAGCCACGCGCTATTCGCCGCCACGCCTTCGAGGACCGCGCGCACGAGGTCGGCCGTCGAGGTCGTGAGCGAAAGGTTAGTGAAACCGCCGTGCAGGTGCTTGTTGCCGATCGGGGATCGTTCCCCGGCGAGCCACGGAGTGAAGAGCACGCCGTTCGCGCCCGGGGCGCTCGTCGCGGCGAGCGCCGTCATCTCCTCGTAGCGCATCGGCGTTCCGGTGCCGGCGAGCAGAGCGCGTAGCCACTCGAGGGACTTGGCCCCCGTCTCTTGATTGTCGATGATCAGGTACGAGTCGTTGGTGAGGCCGGGAATCGACGCGATCGAGTGGACGGCGTCGGTCTTCTTCTTGGGTACCGGGCAGCTGATCCACGAGGTGGTCGAGAGCGCCACGTGTGTCTCGAACATTCCGGTGGCGCCGGATCCGATGGCCGCCGCGTGCAGGTCCGGAACGCCGGTGATCACGACCGCCTCCGATGAGAGCCCGAGGGCCGCGGCCACGTCCGGCGTCACCGTCCCCACGACACTCCCGATCGGCTGCAACGGCGGAAGCAGACGGCGCTCGATCCCCGCGATCCGCAGCAACTGTTCGTCGTACTCGTAGCGGGTGAGCACTCGATTGTCGGTCAACCAACTCGCCAGACGCGAGGCGTGGGTGGCGCTCGCCACCCCGGTGAATCGCATCGTGAGATAGTCGACCGGCTCCATCATCCAGCGCGTGGCTTTCACGACCTCGGGCTCGCGGTTCATGAGATAGAGCATCTGTCCCGTGGGGTCGGCTCCCGACGGCGAGGGACCACCCCCGGACTTTCGTATGAAGGGCAGGATCTTGCGCGGGCTGTAGCCCTCGATTGGTCCGCCGATGGCGCGGCGCGAGAACTCTCGACCCCGCGTGTCGAGCCACATGAGACAGGGACCGGTCGGATGTCCGTTGGCGTCGACCGCAACCGTCGAGGCGTACTGGCCGGTGACCGCGACGGCCCGGACGCGGTCCTTGGTCACGTCCGCGCGCTGCATCAGCCGTCGCGTCGAGTCGCTGATGAGCGTCCACCACCGTTCGGCGTCCTGCGTGGCGCCGCCGTCACCGGTGTACGTCGTCTCGACCGGGTGGAGTTCGTGGTCGAGCACGTCGCCGTCGAGGCTCACCAGTCCGATCTTCGGTCCGCCCGTTCCCAGGTCGATGCTGAGACAGAGTTCGTCGCTCATGCAGGCGGTATCGAGGCCTGCTGGTCCATCATGTCGGCCATCACCGCTCGGATGAACTCGTCGGCCTCGGCGCTCATGCCGCCCGCGACGCCGCCGTAGATGGCGCCCGATTTCGCCGGTTCGTCGCGGTGCTGGTTGGCGTAGGTCACGGCGTCGGCGAGGTCACTGGTCCAGCGCTCGACCACGCCGGGTTGGGTCTGGGGACGGGTCACGGCCATGTGAAGGGCGTTGGGGTACTGCTGTCCGTTCATGCGCCACCCCCTCGTTCGCAAGAAGTCGTTGACCAGGTAGACGTCGTACTCGTCGGAGGTGAAGGAGAACAGGAAGCTCGGGGTGCCCATGACGCGCAGCGAGGGGTGGCTACGAACAGCGTCCTGCATCGCGGCCGAGGTCTCGAAGATGGCCTTGGCGTAGTGCAGGTAGCCCGCCCGGCCGAGGCTGACCATGGCGG
Source organism: uncultured Acidimicrobiaceae bacterium (assembly GCA_963703105.1). Lineage (GTDB taxonomy): Bacteria > Actinomycetota > Acidimicrobiia > Acidimicrobiales > RAAP-2 > RAAP-2. Next base: position 2,277,854 of record OY969792.1, read on the forward strand.
CCCACGTGGCGGCCAACAGTCCACCGGAGCGCGAACCGTCCATGCCCGGGGAGCAGTACTTCCCGCCGGACCAGTCCGTCAGGTAGAAGTACTGCGAGTTGCGCAGGGACTGATCGGCGAAGGCCAGCACGCTGGTGCCCTTCAAGGCGTAGCCGTATTTATGCGTGTCGGCCGAGATGGTCGTGACCCCGGGCACGCTGAAGTCGAAGGCCGGAATGGCGTAGCCGAGTTCGCGGCCGAACGGGAGGAGGAATCCGCCGAGGCAGCCGTCGACGTGGAGTCCGACGCCGCGATCCAAGGCGATCTGGCCGAGTTCGGCGATCGGATCGACCGTGCCGTAGCCGTAGTTGGGGGCCGAGCCGATCAGGGCCACGGTGTGGGTGTCGATGTTGGCGCGCACCCAGTCAAGGTCGACCGGTCAGCGTCTCCGGGTCGACCGGCGCGATCTTCATGTCGACGCCGAAGAGGTGACCGGCCTTGGAAAAGGCCGGGTGGGCGGTCTCGGGCTTGATCATGTTGGCGCGCGTCACGTTGGGATTGCCTTCGCGATAGGCGAGGACGGCGTGGGCGATGGAACTGGAGCCGCCGGACGTGACCAGTCCACCGGGTTGGCCCTCTAGCGCCCCGGCCCCCAACATGTCGAGCGTCATGGCGATGATCTCGGCCTCGAACTTGGTGGCGCTCGGGCACATGTCGCGTTGCAGGGTGTTCACGTAGGAGAAGTTGGAGAACGCCTGGTTGAGGAAGTCGTAGTGCTCGTGGTCGCCGCAGTACATCGTGCCGGAGCACTGACCGTTCTCCCATACGACGTTCTCGCGCGACGCCATGGCGGACATCATCGCCAGGATCTCAGCGCGCGGCGTTCCCTCCTGGGGCATCGTGCGGTGAACTGCGAACTCGTCGAGGTACGGGAATCGACTCACGGCGTCTCCTGTCGGTGGCTTGAAAAGAGGGTAGACGGATTCTTTGGGTGACCGAATCGGCCTAGAGAACGTGGCCGGCGTCGTCGAAGATCCCTTCGAGATTTGGAGCCTCTTCGGTCGCTTCGAAGGCCGTGATCGCCGGCTCGCGCAGCAACGTGAGACCGATGTCGTCCCATCCGTTGAGAAGACGCTCGCGCGTCATGGGATCGATATCGAAACGACGCTGGAACCCGGCCTCGGGAACCTCCACCCTTTGTCGATCGACGTCGACCACGACCAGTCGAGAGGGGTCGGCCTTGATGAGATCGGTGAGTTCTTCTACGTCGGCCACCGCCAGCACGACGATGACGAGTCCCTGCTTCGAGGAGTTGTTGACGAAGATGTCGCCGAAAGACGGCGCGATGACGGCCTCGAAGCCGTAGTCCATCAGCGCCCACACCGCGTGTTCGCGCGACGACCCGATGCCGAATCGAGGACCCGCGATGAGAACGCTGGCGCCGACGTAGTCCGGCCGATTGAGCACGAAGGCGGGATCGTCGCGCCACTCGCTGAAGAGACCGCGTCCGAAACCTGTTCGTTCGACTCGCTTCAGCCAGTCCGAGGGAATGATCTGGTCGGTGTCGACGTCGGATCGCTCAAGTGGGACGGCGCGACCTTCGACCACGCGAACCGGCTTCACGCCAACTCCTCCGGCGACGCGAAACGACCCATGACGGCGCTCGCGGCGGCGACCGCCGGCGAGACGAGGTGCGTGCGACCGCCGCGGCCCTGGCGGCCTTCGAAGTTTCGATTCGACGTCGACGCGCAGCGCTTCTCCGCCCCGAGTTGGTCGGGGTTCATGCCGAGACACATCGAGCAGCCCGGTTCGCGCCACTCGAATCCGGCGTCGAGGAAGACCCGGTCGAGCCCTTCGTCTTCGGCCTGGCGCTTGACCCGGTGCGAGCCCGGGACGACGAGCGCGCGAACGCCGTCGGCGACGCGTCGGCCCCGCGCGAGCGAGGCCGCGACGCGCAGGTCCTCGATCCGCGAGTTGGTGCACGAGCCGATGAAGACGACGTCGAGCGGTATCGAACGAACGGGTGTGCCCGGGGTGAGGCCCATGTAGGCGAGCGAACGCTCCGTCGTCGAACGCTCGTCGGGGTCGGAGAACTCGTCGGGTGAGGGGATGACGCCGTCGAGCGCGACGACCTGCGCCGGGTTGGTGCCCCAGGTGACGGACGGCACGATGTCCTCGGCGCGCAGAACGATCTCGGCGTCGAAGGCCGCGTCGTCGTCACTGACGAAGGTCCGCCAGCGCTTCGCTGCGACCTCGAACTCGTCGCCCTTGGGGACGCTCGGTCGGGCGCGCAGGTACTCGATCGTGGTGTCGTCCACGGCGACGAGTCCCGCGCGCGCACCCGCTTCGATGCTCATGTTGCAGACCGTCATCCGGCCCTCCATCGAGAGGTCGCGGATCGCCTCGCCCCGGTACTCGATCACGTGACCGGCGCCACCGCCGGTGCCGAGGCTCGAGACGATGGCCAGCGCGATGTCCTTGGCCGAGACGCCGGGTCGCACGTTGCCCTCGAGCGTGACGGACATTGATTTGGCCTTTTGTTGGGGGAGGGTCTGCGTTGCGAGGACGTGTTCGACCTCGCTGGTGCCGATGCCGAAGGCCAGGGCACCGAAGGCGCCGTGCGTCGAGGTGTGCGAGTCACCGCAGACGATCGTCATACCGGGCTGGGTCACGCCGAGTTCCGGTCCGATGACGTGGACGATGCCCTGGTTCTCGTGTCCCCGCGGGAAGACGGTGATGCCGAACTCCTGGCAGTTCTCCTCGAGCGCCTCGAGCTGGCGTCGGGAGACCGGGTCGCTCACCGGCGTCGAGAGGGGATCGGTGGGCACGTTGTGATCGGCCGTCGCCAAGGTCCGTTCGGGTCGGCGCACGCCGCGTCCGTTCAGCCGCAGGCTCTCGAAGGCCTGGGGACTCGTGACCTCGTGGACGAGGTGCAGGTCGATGTAGAGGAGCGTCTGATCGCCGGGCGCCTCGATGGCGTGCTCGTCCCAGATCTTCTCGAAGAGGGTCCGGGCGTTCGGCACTTAGCGGATTCCCACGATGGTGAGTCGCAGAACTCCCGACGGCGCTTCGTATTCCACGTCGTCGCCCACGGCGTGTCCGAGCAGCGCACTGCCCAGCGGTGACGTGGGCGAGGCGACGAGGACGCCGTCGGGCTTCTCCTCGATGGAACCGATGAAGAACTCCTGGCGGTCGTCGTCCCCGTCGCCCTCGTAGACGATCTGGACGATGGTGGCGTGCTCCACGGTGTTGAGAGTTCTCGTCGCGCTCGACGATCTCGTGGTTGCGGATCACCTTGTCGATCTGTCGGATGCGAGACTCCATCTTGCCCTGGCTGTCCTTGGCGGCGTGGTAGTCCCCGTTCTCCGAGAGGTCCCCGAGCAGCCGAGCCGACTCGATGGTTCGAGCGATCTCGGTCCGACCCACGGTCGTGAGCTCGTCGTACTCGGCTTGAAGCTTGTCGAGCGTCTCTTGGGTGATGCGGTGGATTTCGGCGGCCATAGCCTTCTCGTTTGCTGGAGAGACGACAATTCTAGTGATTGTGCCCTCGAACGGCTTCCGCCTGAGTTTGCGGCACGTGCGCGCGGACGAGCAAAATAGACCAAAGAAGGAGACGGCCCCGTGAGCAACGAACGCACCCACCGCGTGGCGGTGATCGGGGGCGACGGCATCGGGCCCGAGGTCACCGCCGCGGCCCTCGACGTCGTTCGAGCGGCCGGCGTCACCATCACGACGACGTCCTACGATCTCGGCGCCGCGCGGTACCTGACGCGACGGCTTCGTGCTCGACGACGCCACCCTGGAAGAACTGCGGGGTTTCGACGCCATCATGCTGGGCGCCGTCGGTCCGGCCATCGGCGACACGCGGATTCCCGGGGGAGTGCTCGAGCGCGGTCTGCTCCTCCGCATGCGCTTCGGGCTCGACCTCTACATCAACTACCGGCCGTTCCGGGGCGTCGCCGGTTCGCTCGCCGAGGGGTGTGAGTTCGCCATCGTGCGCGAGAACACCGAAGGGCCCTACGCCGGCGAAGGCGGCATCCTGCGCCGCGGCACGCCGCAGGAGATCGCGACCCAGGGATCGGTCAACACCCGATTCGGCGTCGAACGCTGCGTGCGCTACGCCTTCGAGCGGGCGGCGTCGCTGGCGTCACCGCGGCTGACGCTGGTCCACAAGACCAACGTGCTCACCTTCGCCGGCGACCTCTGGTCGCGCGTCGTCAACGAGGTGGCCGTCGAGTTCCCAGAGGTCGTCGTGGACTACAACCACGTGGACGCGGCGTGCATCTACCTCGTCGAGAGCCCCCAGCGCTACGGCGTCATCGTGACCGACAATCTCTTCGGCGACATCCTCTCGGACCTGGCCGGAGCCGTGACCGGCGGCATCGGCTTCGCCGCCAGCGCCAATCTGAACCCCGCGCGAACCGGCGCCTCGCTCTTCGAACCGGTCCACGGCGCGGCCCACGACATCGCCGGCATCGGGAGGGCCAATCCGTTGGCGGCGGTCTCATCGGCCGTTCTCATGCTCGAGCACCTCGAGGAAGTCGAGGCCGCCCGGCGGATCGCGCGGGCGGTGGCAGACTTTGATGGTGACGTCACCGCGCTCGGCACGGACGGCGTCACCAAAGAACTGATTGGAAGGTTGTAAATGCCCTTAACGCCCACGAAGAAGATCTGGATGGACGGTGCCCTGGTCGACTGGGAGAACGCGACGACCCACGTCCTCAGTCACACGCTGCATTACGGCCTCGGCGCCTTCGAGGGCATTCGCGCCTACAAGACGCCCCAGGGCGTGGCGGTCTTTCGACTCCGCGAGCACATGGAGCGACTGCTTCGCAGTTGCAAGATCTTGATGATCGACGTGCCCTACTCGCTCGATGAGCTCTGTGACGCCGTGGTCGACACCGTGCGCGTGAACGAGATGAACGACGGGTGCTACATCCGACCGCTGATCTACCTCGGCTACGGCGAGATGGGCGTGAACCCCATGGGCGCGCCGACCAACGTCGTCATCGGGGTGTGGCCGTGGGGCGCCTACCTCGGCGCCGAAAGCCTCGAAAAGGGCGTGCGGATGAAGATCTCGTCCTGGGCCCGCCACCACCCGAACTCGATGCCGACGGCCTCGAAGACCGTGGGCGGCTACGTCAACTCCTGTCTGGCCAAACTCGAGGCCGTGAAGGCCGGCTACGACGAGGCGATCATGCTCGGCACCGACGGACTGGTCAGCGAGTGCACCGGCGAGAACCTGTTCATCGTGCGCGACGGCACGATCGTCAGCCCGCCGCCGTCCGAGGCCGGGGCGCTGCGCGGTATCACGCAGTCGAGCATCGTGAAGATCGCCAACGACCTCGGTCACCCCGTGAGTTTCGAGGCGATGCGTCGCGACGACCTCTACCTGGCCGACGAGGCCTTCCTCACCGGCACGGCCGCCGAAGTCGTGCCCATCGACTCGGTCGACGACCGCGTCATCGGGGCCGGCAAACCCGGCCCCGATCACGATGGAGATCCAGTCGACGTACTTCCAGGCCGTGCGCGGCGCGCGACCGGCCTACGAGAGCTGGCTGACCAAGGTCTAAATCGGCCCGGGGTAGAGTCTCCTACGTGGCCCAACCAACGTTTTCGCCAGTTTCTGCCGCGGGCCAGGTCCGCCCGACCATGGAGACCGGCACGCCGGAGTTCGCCCGCAAGCCGAAGGCCGGGCTGCTGCGCGCGCTACCCGCCGCCGGTCAGGCCGGTCGCGGCACGCAGGCGCCGGGCGAGGGCTTCGCGTTGACGATCGCCGCGCGCGAGTGCGCGAAATTGAAGTTCGAACACGAGCACGACCGATCACGACGTGACCCTCGGCGTGGCACTGGTCGCCGCCAAGCGCGCCAGCCTCATCGGTCGGGGACCGCAACTGAGTGACGTGAAGGTCGCCATGAACGTGTTCGGCCTACTCGACGTCGAACTGGTCGATCAGTCGTTGAGCCGCCCCTTTCGCGGCCTGGCCCACAGTTACGTCCTGCAGCGCCGTTTCGTGGACGCCGTCGACGGCGACGAACTCGTGGCGACCGGTTCCGAGCGGCTTTTCTGATTCTCAGCACGTAAAGGAGTGACATGAGTTTCGTCCTCACCGAAGAGCAACGGGCCTTTCGCGACGTCATGCGCAGTTTCGTCGACGAGCAGGTGGCGCCCTACGCCGCCGAGCACGACCGCGATCAGACCTATCCGCAGGAGAGTTTCGACGCCTGCGTGAAGATGGACCTGCCATCCCTGCAGGTCCCCGCGGCCTACGGCGGCGCCGGCGCCGACATGGTGACCCAGGCGATCATGATCGAGCAGCTGGCGCGCGGCTGCGCCTCGACGTCGGTGACGATCCTGATCTCCAAACTGGCGATGCTGCCGATCATGAACTTCGCCTCCGAAGAGATCAAGCAGGCCTACCTGCCGCGCATCGCGTCGGGTGAGATTCAAGGCAGCTACTGCCTCTCCGAGGCCGACGCCGGATCCGACGTCGCGGCGATGCGCTGTCGGGCGGTGCGCGACGGCGACGACTACGTCCTGAACGGATCGAAGTACTGGATCACCAACGCCGGGGTCTCGGACACCTACACCGTCTTCGCCTCGACCGATCCGACGGCGCGCACCCACGGCATCACGTGCTTCCTCGTCGAGAAAGGTCCCGGGGTCGAGTTCCCCAAGCACGAGGACAAGATGGGACTGCGGGGCTCACCCACCGGTGAAGTCGTCTTCAACGACGTTCGGGTCCCCTCGTCCCATCGCATCGGTAACGAGGGCGAAGGGTTTCTCATGGCGATGCACACGCTCGATCGCTCGCGCCCGACTATCGGCGCCCAGGCGGTCGGGATCGCCCAGGCGGCGATCGACTTCGCGGGTAACTACATGAAGGGTCGCAAGGCCTTCGGCCGGCCGATCGCCGACCTTCAGGGCCTGCGCTTCATGCTGGCCGATATGGCGATTCGCACCGAGGCCGCGCGCGCCCTCGTCTACCAGGCCTGCGCCACGATCGACGCCGGTGACCCCGACGGGAATCTCTCGTACCTCGGCGCGGCCGCGAAGTCCTTTGCCTCGGACACCGCCATGAGCGTCACCACCGACGCCGTGCAGCTCCTCGGTGGTTACGGCTTCACCAAGGAGTTCCCCGTCGAACGATTCATGCGCGACGCCAAGATCACCCAGATCTACGAGGGAACGAACCAGATACAGCGCGTGGTCATCGCGAAACACCTGCTCAAGTAGCGCAGTTCCTGGCAAAATTCTCGGCGTTCGCGGGGCAGATTTTAAGTTTCATCCCTACTTCATCCCTACAACGCGACCGTTGGGCGACGTGGCTACCATTCGTGAACGGCAACCGGGCGTCTGGGAGGTCCGTTCCTTCTCTGGTCGCGACGAGGAGGGCCGACCAGTCCAGCTGAGCCGCACCGTGCGCGGGACGAAGAAGGACGCGCAGCGCCTGGCTGCGGAGTTGACCGTGAAGGCGCCCGCGGCCTCCGTGGCGAGGGTTTCCGTGTCCGAGATGCTCGACCTGTGGGCCGAGAACACGAAGGCTTCGTTGTCACCCTCGACGGAGAGTAACCAGCTCAGTCGTATCCGACTGGTCAAGTCCGATCGCATCTCGTCGCTCTCGCTCTCGAGACTCACGGCGGTCGATGTCGACCAGTGGCACGCGCGCCTCGAGCGGCGTGGCCTTGGTGAGTTCGCCATCCGAAATCGGCATCTGGTGCTGCGCGCCGCGGTGACGCTCGCGGTGCGTTGGGGGTGGGTCCCCACGAATGTCGTAGCCGTGGCCCGACTGGCAAGGCGAAAATCCCAACCCCGGGGGACGCTCAGCGATAACGAAGTGCGAGCGGTGCTCGCGAGCGCGTTGTCACTCGTCGCGGCAGGTCGCATCGAGCCCCAAGCCTCCAGTGCGTTGCGACTAGCGGCGGTGACCGGGGCACGTCGCTCCGAGTTGGCCGCTCTTCGCTGGGAGGACCTTGGCGCGGGACGCCTGGTCATCGACTCCAGTATCGCCATTCTTCGCAGCGGTGATGGAACCCGGAAACCGACCTTGCGTGATGACCCGACGAAGACGGCGAACCGGCGAGTGATATCACTTGACCGCGCTTCCATTGAACTCCTGGAATCACTCAACGCCGAACATGGATTTGGAGCACCGTGGATACTTTCTTCACGAATCGAACCAGTCAACCCGGAGCGCATCACCGCCTGGTGGCGACGAGCTCGCGACTGTGCCGGTCTCGACGCGAGGTGGCGGCTGCACGACCTGCGGCACTGGTCTGCGACGACGTCGATAGTCGGAGGACACGACATCAGGACCGTCGCCAATCGCCTGGGCCACGCAAACCCATCGATGACTTTGCGGACGTACGCTCACGCCGTAGAAGCGGCGGACGCGCCGATTGCCCTGACGCTGAGTCACGTTCTCGACAATTCCGACTTGACGAGTCTAGGTGTCAAGTGGCATTGAACAATGAGATCATCGATGGCCGAAACGGGGACCAGAACGCGCCGACCTAGTCGAACTGAGGCGAGGATTCCAGACGCCACGAGTTCGTAGGCGTAAGAACGAGAGACGCCGATGACTCGTGCGGCTTCGTTCACACTTATCAGCGCCCTTGGGAGCTGCTCACGTTGGCTCACAGGCTTCCTTGGTCGTTTCCTACATTGCCTTTTGAGTCCTTGCGCGCTTCGAGGGAGAGCTGGTGCAAGAACTCCGCGATTGCCGTGGCGCGCGGATCGTCGTAACCGCGACCGTCGAAACTGAACGATCCTTCGACTGGGTCGTCGGAGCGAGGCGATTTCATATACGCCGCGCGGGCATCGCGCAGGTCTTGGAATCGCGTTGAGTAGTTTCGAGACTTGGTGATCAGTTGCCCTCGGAATCCGAAGGCGTGCGCGTGCCCACGGGTGTTCAATCCTGCGAGCGAAGAGTCTTGCGCGAGGTCCCAGGCGGTCAATGCGAGTTGCTGGAGGTGCTCAGGAGCGTTGACCTTGAGGATCTCGCTTCGAGAGCTAAATCTCCGAGCGAAGTCCAGCGATCCGTCGGCCGACTTCGTGGCGTATTTGGCTTGATAATCAGGGCTCCACTTAGTGGCGGAGAGAGTAACGTCGGGCCTCGACACGTGCTGCGTGCCAAGCCTTGAGATGTGTAATTCACTGGCATTGATTTAGCAGTATGCACAGTCGCCCGAGCCTTTACATATCAATTGTGGTTGCTGTGTCAGTGCTAAAAGACTTACGGCGGTGTGATTTTGGATATCGACCTCGATACTTCAATCTCTCGGAACCCTTCGTCGGATGAGTCCGAGTTACTGCGTGAGCGGTGCTTCGTGTTTCCGCGACCGCTACGAAATCGTCGGAAGTCCTGGGGATAGGCTTTCGCCATTGTTGTCATCCTTCTATGGGAATCAATCCCACAAGTCAGATGTCAACTAAAACTTCAGCAGCCCCCCTCTTCGGGATTCGCGAATGAAAGATATGGGGCGATGGTGATAAAATGACTTCGCGCGAATTAGGAGCAGTAGATGTCTGGAAGAGCACGCTCCACTACTTCGATGACTGCGTTTTCGGTAAAGGTCGGAGTCATCACTGTTGTCGTGATGGCCCTGGTGTACGTGGGACTTGCGAAGAACGCGTCGGCGAACAATCCGAACGTTCGCTTGGATACGCATTCATCATTGCAGCTAATTCCGCGCAGTGCGGCGACCGCGTGCGTAGCAAACCATTTGAAGATAGAACTCGCCGATGCTCTCGGGGCAGAGGGTACGGGTCTGTACTACTTCACGGCCACGAACACCGGGCGAAGTACCTGCACCCTCGACGGCTTTTTTGGAATCGCGATCTTCGGTTCGCGTAGCGAAGTTCTAAGCAAGAATGACATCCGATCATGGACTACGCCGACGGGGCAGCGTGTCACCAAACGATCTCTTGCGCTTCGGCCCCAGGGCGAAGTGACGACAACCGTAGCACTGGGAGAGAGTCCGACTAACAGTGCGACTAGGTGTCCGTCAATCGAAACGTTCGGCCTGACACCTCCGAGCACGAAGCCGATCATCCGCGTCGCTCGTGGTCGCAATGGAACCGGTTGGTTTTGTCAGCCAAAGGGCAGCGGCATTGTGGTCTACGCAACGACAAGCGGTTCACCGGATATTCGATGATGGACTGAAACCGCGAGCGAAAGAGAGTTTGCAAATTTCTTAAACAACATTATGCCCCATAACGAAAATGAAAGGAATAACGCCATGTCACTCGGTGTAGATACGGTTGATGCGCTGAACACAATAAACTGGTCGGACTGGTACGCCTGGAAGCCCCAGTATCCGACGTGGGCCGGCAGATATTTCGGCAACGAATCTAGTTGGACGTACCCAGAATTTACGGCCGCGAAGACTTCAACAGGGGGCGTATTGAGGATTATCGTCCGAACTACGGGCAGTAGCGTTTCAAATCAAGAGGCGGGCGGGACAACCGGAAACAATAATGGCAAGTCGGACGGCCAAGCTACTTGTTCAAGCATTGAGGCGGCGATCACGCGGGACTAACTGTCAATTCCAGCGAGCGGCGTCGTTTACGTTTACCTCGACATTGAACAAGACACAAATATAACTTCCGCGTACTGGGCTGGCTGGGCAAACGAGGTCTTCACGTACGAATCTGGTGGAAGCGCTCCGTTCGTTCCGGCGGTCTATTCTCCTATGACAGAGAGCAGTGGACTGTACTATCCAGCAAGCAATGTCACTAACGCTCTCGGCAATGCGGCTACGGACTATCCCAGTCAATACGTTACGTGTGCCGGTTATTGGGCGTCGCATCCGGAGCCGTGCGATGCTTGCGCACCGTCCTTCGATGCGTCTTCATATTTTTCGCAGTTTGGAACCTACAGACAGCCGGTTCAAGGTGGGGAAGATGCGAATGTATCAGTCCTTCTGTGGCAGTACGCCGAAGTGCATGGGTGCAAAGTAACCTGCGGTGTCACAGATTTTGCGGGTGGTGTAAATCTAGATATTGATGGCAGCGGCAGCACCGGGGCTGACAATTACATGCTTGTCATAGGGTAGCGACCGAGTAATGGTTCATGTCCGCGTATTCAGTTGGGTGAAGTTGTTGGGTGACCAGTCACTAGAACAAGCCGAACGAACGCATCCGATTTGCCACAAGTGCTAGAAACGAGTGTTGGACATCAATTCTCGATGTCGGAGTGCAAGGTCTGACACCTGCCACTTCGACTGTTCTAGTCAATACTTTCGATAACCCAAACATTTCGCTTTTCGGGGTTCCAGTTAATGAGACAGTCGTGCTCACGGCCAGTCGGAATTTCGACACCTCGCCTTGGCAAGGCGGCGACAATAAATTGAATTGGTTTCCACTGCGTTCCCCGCACACAGTGGCGATTCTCGGAAACCATCGTGGCACTTTCTGGGAATGCTCCCGACTTCCAGTTGGCGCTACCTACAGGAAACTTGACTTGGAATCCCGGCGACCGTTGTTGGAAACAGAATACAAATATGCAATCTTGCATCCATTCCATCCACTTTCAAGTTGGCGACTAGCGTCACAACACCGCCGCGGCCCGAGCGAAACGTAGGATTTTTCAAGAAATCAAGGTTGGCACCGGCAAAGGACCTGATGACATTTGAGCCCGACACAGCCTTTCCGCTCGTCGCAGCTGCTGCCACAGCTTCGCGGCTCCTGGAGAGCACCCCCGGTAGCTCTTGCCACAACGCAATGGCTGTGGCCGGACATCGTAATGCTGTCGGATATTGATCCTTCTTGGTTGAAAAATCGACACACGTCTCCTTATAAGAAAGCTCATTTATGAAGAGAGCAAGTCGCGGGTAGCGTAAGTCACCCCCAATGTTGATGCCGATTTTGAGATCTGCATGGTTGACCGACGGTGTCGCAATAGCATTAACGACGTCTGCCGCAGAAACAATTTGAGGAGGATGGGAATGAATCGCTGTAGATAAGGCATAGTCCGCTACGGCCAAAGTCGCTGAGTTATTATTTGCCCAGGACTGAGAACTCGAAAACGTGACTGCGGCAATCAATGTTGCGGCGAAAGCAAGGCCCGGTAACGAGATGCATTGAATTGAATCTGCCGTTCCATGTCGCGGTTGAGATCTGAAGCGAACATTCAATCCCGACATCGGAAACTCGGACTCGCGAGAATTATCTGTCATTCAAATATGACCTCCTCGACTCCATCAGATGAATCGAATAGTGACTATCCCTGAACCAATCAAATTTATTCGCTTGGAGCCGAAGAGATTATTGTTCAATAGGTGCGACACTTCGTTAACGAGGCGCAGGGTCTCATTCGTAATGTCGCGCTCAACGGCACACAGAATTCGCAAGAAACTTTTGCCATTGCAAATCTCCGGCACTCGTCATAGCTAGTTCAACGACTTTCCAATTGATTGAATTTGTCGAATAATCAATCGTCAGCGGCCAAGTACTATTCTGCACTTCAGAACAATTCCTCACATGCAAATTGATCGTCATACTGATCGATTGATGAGAATGAATGGTTCTCGTCAATATCGATCGGGTTGGCAGGATGAGGGACAGTCCTTGTCCACTTTGTTTAATGATTCGAACCCGAATCTCTCGCGATGACCCGTTGACAAGTGTGAAGGTGTATCTCACATCTTTGTCGCTTTTGTCCCCAGTACTTTGAAATGTCGGACCTGTCGACAGGCCATAATCGGCCGCACTTCGAATGTTCGAAGCTGCAGCCAAGGATGCACTTGTACCAAAGGTTGGGCAGAGCACCAACGCCGCCAACGCGGTAAATCGAGAGAAGATTGTACCGAATTGCAATGTGACCACGTCCTTTGACTAAATCGAAAGTTCCGATTCAAATCCGATGATATTTGGCCGCGCAAACATTTTAAGAGCACCCTCCGTGGGGCCAACTACCCTCTGAATCTGGCAATGTAAAGGTGAACATCAACTTCTCGACATTCCCCCTGTAATCCCAGTTCAGTGTTCCTTGAACATTTTGAAAATTTCCATCTTCGTTGATAATGCGGTAATAGTTCCCGGCCCAACTTGGAGTCCTGTAGTACACATTCCCAGAAGTCGGAGAACTGATGTTCCAGGTCTCGCTGCCGTTCAATGGAGCGCCGTTATTGCACTCAAGACCACTCCCTCCCGTCTTAAGTGACAGGCTGGCAAGAACTACGTCATGTGGATCATAATTGGTCGCATAAATTGAGTCCTGCGCATTGTCGGCGAAGAAATAATACGCATCCGATTTAATATTGAAGTACATTGTGACGCATTCATAGACGACGTAGGACCCGTCCCACCCGCAAGAGTTACCGTTGAATTGAGCCTTTGGTCGGATTGATTCAGATTCTTGTCCCATTCCTACAGTCGTCGTAATGCTGTAGGCGGCACCCGAAGTCGAGGGCAATTGAACTGGGTTGCCGATCGAAATTGATATTGGAATTGAACTTGCATCCACTCCGGTAACAACTGCACTGGCGGTTCCAAAAGAGGTCGAATCGGGTCCTCCAGCGCTCGCATGGTGCACACTCACATGATGACCAGCGATACGCAACGGACGAGCAGTTGCCGAAGCGTTCGTAGCAGGTATCGCAACAACACACATGAATCCGGTGAGAATGGCGATTCTCGTTAGCCGGATAATTCTTTGGACAAGAAGACTGCGTTTTGGAATTGTTCGCACTCGCGCATCGTCAAATGTTCTTGTTCGGAACATAACAATTGCCCCCCTGACATCCGAATCATGTCAAACAATTGCTGAACGGTACCAGGGAACTTTCTTAGATGCAAACGATGGATGTGACAGAGAAATGGGCGTCGTCAGTCCGCGTGGGCTCGTCTTGAAGAGTTGAAACCAAAGGTCGATCCGCAAGAAAAGCAGTTTCGCCGAGGCGGTAGCATCGATATACGATTCCACGACTCACGTTGAATTGCGTATCAGGAACGACTATTCCAAGATCGTTCCCCGCGTCAATGCCCAGCGATATCAAACCGCGGAACCAAGTGGAGTCAGTTTTCTGTACCGGCGACAGAGCAGTAACTAACTCTCGAACCGAGACAGACGCAGCTTGATTTCGTGCTCCGCTTGCCGTCGATGGCGACCCGATAGCCAGCGCTACCGAGGCGAACAAGAGGCCTGCTACCGCAGAAGTGCTTAATACAAGAAGCGTGCCCTTCTTAGGTTTTGACCGGTTGCGCCAAGGTCGTTTGAAGAACTGTTGGGGCCGAGCTGACACTGTGACCACCTTTCCGCGGTGGCACTCCATCAAGAGTTGTCGCGCATCAAGAACATCTCAAAGAAAATGTCTAGATACGGTTTCAATTCTCACAACTTCTTGTCAATCCACATGTCCTCGTCGGTCGAGACAAACTCATTCAAAGTCCCCGCTCACGATTTGCCAGTCGGAATGCCGTGAAGTCAGTCTGCGATCGAGAACTCCTGACGCATATATCGAATTGGTTGCGCCATAGGTGCCCATAGAGTGCCCGTGCCACTTGCGGGCGACAGGCAAACCCAAAAGTATTTTCCGATCAGTAATTTTGACTCGATAAGCTGATCGCGACCTCCACACTTCCAATCTCAGTTCACCTATGCGATTGGTCAGCGGCGGCGTTCAACTCTGCGCAACCACACTTCGAAGAAGGACGCGCAACGCCTGGCTGCGGAGTTGACCTTTAAGGCGCCCAGGGCCTCCGTGTCGAGGGTTTCCGTGTCCGAGATGCTCGACCTGTGGGCCGAGAACACGAAGGCTTCGTGGTCTTCAAGGTGAGAGTTCGTGACAATGTTGACAAAGTTCTGGCGTCTCATCTTGGTATGGTCGCCCATAGGGCAGCATTCCTTCACTTGAAGCGAATGTGAAGCAATCCAAAGGACGTGTTCGTTAATAGAACCAGGACCTAATTGCGCTGGGTGAAGGGGGACTTTATGAAAACGGGCGTTGAAACCTCACAATTCCAATTGCGCAATTTATGCGCAGCTTTCGCCATGGCTTTGGCTTTCATCGGCCTGCCTTTGTTGCTGACTCATAACGTTGCGCCGAGTGGAGCGTCGCCAGTTACGCCAACGTCAGCTCCGCAGTCAGTGATAATCACCCATGAACCGCCGCCCGCAGTTACGGCGGCAACGGTGGCCTGCACCCCTTCGGAGGTCAGCGCCGTGACAAATGGACCTGGACCGTACGGAAATAATCCGGCTTCTTGGCAAATAATTATAAATATCACGTCATCATCACCATGTTTTGTGAGCGGCTATCCAAATGTACAGTTTGGCTCTCACGGAACAATCGTCCCAACATCGACTGACGACGGTGGCTATCAGGGATACAGCCAGACGGTAGCAAACGTGACATTGAGCCCGTCGGCTCCAGCATCCTTCTTAATACAGGGACCCGAAGGTCCTGTCATGGATGGGCAATGTCCGGTAGAAGATTCGCTGAGTTTTCAACTGCCTGGTTCTTCGGTCGAAATTCCGGTCGACGTCACTTATGGAATGACAGTTGCTTGCACAACCGTTAACGTCACACCCTTCATACAGGGCAACACTGTGGATCAGTATTTCTAATGAGATCTCGGAAACTCAATCACAACCACTTTGGTCGAGGAATGACTGCCGTGGTCTCGTTTATAGTGCCGACATTACTGATTGCGTCAACGGCCTACGCCTCAACTGGGATATTGGGCGGCGACAGCGCAAATCCGACTGCGTCTGGGCTTGATGCGTATTGCTCGGGTGCAAACTTTGACATGTACGTTGGTCAAGTTGGCACCTTTCAAACAAATGGCGGCACCGCGTACGAAGGCATTAATAGCGGTTACAACCAGTCGACACAAATAAATCAGGCGTACAATCAACTGAATGCAGGACACGGCATCGGGGTGGGATCGTATTTCTTCCTTGGTTCACTGAACTCCACACATGAAGCACTCAATGGCCAGAACGCCACTGAGTGGGGTATTTATCAAGGGGACGAAGCCGCGGCCTACTTTGATGAAGCGAATTCGACAACGAGTCCGTATGAGGTAAATCACTACACAGAAAATATTATTTACGGCGATTTTGAATCGTACGGAGAGTGGTCGTCGGCATATCAAACACTCAATGATGACGTTTGGTATGGATTCGTTGAAGCGGTCGAAGGCAACAATATTGCTGTCGGCGCGTATACATCAGCTGATTACTGGTCGACGTATTTCGGAAATCCTCTCGTTACAGTGGCCGAATGGACCTCTGAAACTTCGGAAAACACGATCAATGTCGGCTACTGTCCCGGCGCCACAGCGTTTGCACCCTTCAACTACGCATCGGGTAAATCGAATCCAGGAGCTGATTTTTATGGAGGGTCATCAACTTCCTCTTCGAACGCTTTAGTCTGGCAGTGGTCTTACTCGACGTCATCTACGCCGGGAGATTTCGACCAAGCAAATATCAGTCATTGGAACACTTTCTTCCATAAGTCATACAGCCCGTAGGACTGTGGCGGAATCACCGCCATTCGGATTTTCTAGTAATTCGAAACATGAGTTTGAACTCGCTTTCATCCCCACTAACATCCCTACAAAACGGACTCACCGACCGTGATTCCGTGGACGCGATGGACGAATCTCCAGGCAGTGACTGAAGTCGTGGACGAAGTGGACGAATCTGCCAGAACACCCAGATCTACGAGGGAACGAACCAGATCCAACGCGTCGTTATCGCCAAGCACCTGCTTAAGTAGTCGCGGACGCACGCGAGAAGTGAGAACACATGACCCCCACGGGTAACGCTGCCGAGATCTCGCGAAGGGCCTTGTTGAAGATCAGCGAGTCAACGATTCTCACGGTCGTCGACGGACTCGACCTACGCGGGCACGCGAAGATCAGCGCCGTCGTGGGAATACCGCTACGCAATCTCCAACAGCGCCACGACGTCGCGTCGTTCGCCGCGACCGCGCCGATCGCCGCGGTCACCGCGCTGCTCGAACTCTTGGCCATGTCCCCGTTGGAGAAGGTCATCGCCGCGCTGGGCGAGCACGCGGACGCGCCGAACTTTGAGCAACTCAGCGGCGCGATCGACGCCGTTCGTCGTGACGGGACCTCCGCTGACGACGTCGTCGCCGTTCTGGCGTTCGCCATCGCCGAAGAGTTCCCGGCCGCGCCGCACTGTCGTCGACTGTTCGACGAGCGAGACGATCTGGCGTTGCCCGAACTGCCCGACGTCGTGATCTCGCCAACCGTGCTCGCACCCAAGGAGACCGATCCGGAGGTCAAAGAACAACGCCGGCGCCGACGAGAGGAGGAGAAGAAGCGCAAACGGGGACCAACCTCGCAGCGCCCACCTCGCCCGGTCAGGGCGAAGCCGGTCGCCAAGACACGCGACGCTCCCTCGATGTCACGAATGGTCAACGACGAATCGGCCGAGCGTCGTCGGCCGATGATCTTGACGCCGGCCGAGCTCGAGCGCTTCGATCCCGAGAACGCCTGGGCCGGTGCCGTCGTCATCGTCGAAGTGCCCTTCGACGCGACGGACCCCGCCGCGCCGGAAGTGAAATCCAAAGAGCGACCGGCGCTCGTGGTGGCCGCGAGCGCGGACGCCCTGTTGGTTCGCCCGATCTACTCGAACGTGGCGCCGACGAGGAAGGTCCTTCAGGCCTGGCGCCGGCTGGGCCTCGACCACGTCTGTTACGTCGACGACGTCCGCGTCGCGGTGAATGTTCCTACGGAGTCGCTGGAGCGTGTGGGTCGACTAACCGATCAGGAGTGGAACGCGCAGCTCTGAGTTGGTGAACGAGCAACGCCGCGCCGCCGAGCGCGAGCACGACGCCGGCGATCTGAACGCCGAGCGAGCCGGCTGTGGGACTCTTGCCCGAGGAGCAGCCGCTCGTCGAGCGAACGCACGAGACCCCAGACGATCATCGCGACACCGGTCACGACGCCGACGCGACGATGCGGTCGTTGATGCTCGATCGCCAGCAACGTCGAGCCACAAGATGGCGTCCTCCGCGCCTTGGATGAGGGGCACGGGAACGCGCCTGCCCACCTGGCCCGCGTAGTGAATGCCGAACCACTGGTGCGTGAGGTGTCCGCCCCCGTTCACCATGAACTGGGGACCGAGGACGCGACCGAGCGCCCACCCGGCGATCAGCGCCGGCACCAGCGCGTCGGTGAAGCGGGCCAAAGAACTTCCGGGCCACCATCGGCGCTGCAGGTACAGACCGACGGGCAGCGGCCAGCGCGATGCCGCCGAAGCTCGCGAGACCGCCCTGCCAGACGGCGATCCAGCGCGCCGGGTGATCGGAGTAGTAGCCCCAGTTGGTCGCGACGTTGGCCAGCCGGGCGCCGACGAGACCGGCCACGATGAGGCCAGAACGCGATACTTGCCGAAGGGCCGGACGTCGAAGTCAGATTTCGCGAGGCGACGCCGGGCGTAGAGGAAGCAGACGTAGGCCGCGATGGCGAGGCCGAATCCGTAGGTGTGAAAGACGAGTGGGCCGAGGTGAAACGAAGTGGGGACGCCGGACACGGCTAG
Source organism: uncultured Acidimicrobiaceae bacterium (assembly GCA_963703105.1). Lineage (GTDB taxonomy): Bacteria > Actinomycetota > Acidimicrobiia > Acidimicrobiales > RAAP-2 > RAAP-2. The sequence goes on from OY969792.1 coordinate 2,296,350, forward strand.
GCCCGCGGGCGACCGAGACCAAAGAATCCGTAGCCGAGTCGGACCGGGACGACGTGCACGCTGGGTGCCCGTCATCTCGGCCTCGATCATTTTGCCGTCACCGACGTACATCGCCACGTGCTGGTCACCGTCGTAGCCGTAGAAGAGCAGGTCACCCGGCTCGATGTCGACGAGCGGGACGCGCATGGTGTCTTCGTACATCGCGCCGGAGTAGTGCGGGAAGTAGATGCCCGCCGCGTCGTAGGCCAGCATGATCAGTCCGGAGCAGTCGACGCCGGACTTGCTGGCGCCGCCCCACACGTACCAGGTGCCGATATAGGTCATCGCGGTGCGGATCGCGATGTCCGCGCGCGAGTCCGGCGGCGGATTGACGATGCCGTCGGCCAGGCTCTGAGCGTTGAACTGCGATACTTCTCGGCCGACGCGGCGGCCTGGGCCTGGGCGATGAAGGTGGCGATGTTGCCCTTCACCTGCGCGAGCGCGTGATTCAGCGTCGCCTGGTAGACGTTGGCCGAGTGGAAGGACTCCGGGCAGCCGCCCGGGTGAGGCTGGCCGCTCTGCCCACTTCGGTCGGCCAGGATGCTGCGCTCCTGGGTCAGTTCGATCTTGTAGTTCTTCAGGTTGGAAAGGGTCTGGGCCACGTTGCCCTGGGCCAACTGGTTGTAGACGTTGGTGGCGCCGATCTTCGAGGCGCTGGTGGAGAAGAGCGGGTTGTTGCTCGCCGCCGCCCCGTTGGTCACGTAGGCGAAGACGGCCTCGGCGCGCAGTTGCGCGTCGCCCTTGGTGACGTTCTTCTTGATGATGGCGACGTCGGCCTTGGTGTTGCGGATCTCGCTGGCGATCTTGTTCGAGCTTGATCTTGGCCAGGTCGTACTTCTGTCCGAGGTAGTCGACGTGGGCTTGATCCGGTTGATCTGCTTCAAGAGTTGGTTCGCCCGCGCGCGGTCGGTGCTGAGCGTGCCAGGCCGACGCGAGATGCGGGGAGAAGGTCACAGTGCCAAGACACACTGCGACCACAGCCAAGATGGAAAACATCCACCGGAAGCGCCTGAGTTCCCTTGCTGGCCGTAGCGTCGGAGGCGCGAAGCGCACGACGTCAGTCACGGGACAAGGCTACCGGTTGTGACCAATCCCGCGCAGGCTCGCATCGCCAAGAAGTTCACTTCTACCTGATCAACGCGCGTGAACGGGCGACGCACGTCAGGTAATTCTGATGCGTGTCCGGACAGTTTCGCCTCCGAGAATAGGCTCGGCGCATGTCGAAACGTTCTCGCGCGTTACCGCGTCGGTCCTGTCTCTCGACGCCGGGATCCTCCGAGCGCTTCCTCGCCAAGGCGCCGACCGCCACCGCGGACTTCTCCTTCCTCGATCTGGAAGACTCCGTGGCGCCCAATGAGAAGGTCGCCGCACGCGCCAAGGTCGCCCAGGCCATTCGCACGCTGGACTGGGACGACCGGGTCCTGTGCGTGCGGGTGAACGCGTGGGACACGCCGTGGACCTACGGTGACGTGATCGACGTCGTGACCGACGCCGGTCCGCGCCTCGACGAGGTCATGCTCCCGAAGGTGCAACGGGCCTCGGACGTCGTGGCGCTCGATCTCCTCCTTAGCCCAGGTCGAGAGCAACGCCGGTCTCGAGCCGGGTCACATCGGCATCGAGGCCCAGATCGAAACCGCCCAGGGCCTGATCAACGTCGAGGAGATCTGTGCGGCGTCGCCGCGCCTGGAGTCGATCGTCTTCGGACCGGCTGACTTCGCGGCCTCGATCGGCATGCCCGTCACGACGATCGACGAGACGATCCACCACGCCCCCTCGAATCCCTTCAGCTACGTCTTCGCCAAGATCTTGATGGCCGGGCGGGCCAACGGGCTGCACGTGATCGACGGACCGTTCCTCAAGGTCCGCGACCTAGAGGCGCTGCGCTACGCCGCCCAGATCTCGGCCTCCTACGGCTTCGACGGCAAGTGGGCGCTCACCCCCGATCAGGCCCTGGTGCTCAATGAGGTCTACTCGCCGAGTCAGGAGCTGTTCGACAAGTCCTTCGACATCCTCGACGCCTACCGCTTCGCGACCGAGACGAACCTCACCGGCGCCGTCATGTTCGGCGACGAGATGATCGACGAGGCCTCGGCCAAAATCGCCAACTCTTTCGTGGCCCGAGGGGAGCGTTCGGGGATGAAGCGCACGCCCCAGTAGCGTTTCGCCGGATTCGTTCACGAAAAATTCAACCGCCCGCACTATCTATTCGCGCCGCACGGCGCTAGATTCCTTATTAGGAGAGATTCGCAACAAGGATATTTCGAACACCGGGCAAGTGATAAAGGAATTCCGAGCGCATGGCAACCATTGAACTGACGGCTCCGCAGGGTCGCTACCAAACACTGAAGCGAGCATTCAACGCGCGCGAGTGGCGCACCATCAGCTGGATGATGGCGATCGATCGTCGCCCTGCACGTCGTCGGCTTCGGCATCCTCATCGCCTTCGTCGTGCCCGGGCACTACAAGGGGTTCGGCATCGGCCTCGGCGCCTCGCTTACACCTTGGGACTGCGCCACGCCTTTGACGCCGACCACATCTCGGCGATCGACAACACCACGCGCAAGCTCCTCAACGAACGCCACGGCGTCGAGAGGGCACGAGTCGCCCGCTGACGCTCGGCTACTGGTTCTCCCTGGGTCACTCGACGATCGTCGTGGCGATCGGGCTGGGCCTGGTGTTCGCCGAACGCGCCGTCTTTCGACGCCGTCTCGCACTCCAACTCCGGGCTCGAGCAGTTCGGCGGCGTCTTCGGGACGATCGTCTCGGCGTCGTTCCTGTTCCTGATCGGGTTGATGAACCTCGTGATCCTGGTCGGGATCATGCCGAGTCTTTCGCTCGATGCGCGACGGCACCTACGACGAGGCCGAACTCGAGGCCCAACTGCAGAACCGCGGGCTGATGTACCGCTTCTTCGGCAAGTGGATGCGCTCGATCGACAAGGAGTGGAAGCTCTACCCGGTGGGCGTGGTCTTCGGCATGGGCTTTGACACCGCGACCGAGGTGGCGCTGCTCGCGACGACCGCGCTCTACGCCGCCCAGCACCTGCCGTGGTACTCGATCATGTGCCTGCCGATCCTCTTCACCGCGGGCATGGTCCTCATGGACACCATCGACTGTCTGTTCATGAACGTCGCCTACGGGTGGGCCTTCTTCAACCCGGTGCGCAAGATCTTCTACAACCTCGCGATCACCGGCCTGTCGGTGGCGATCTGCTTCTTCATCGGCGCGGTCGAAGTCCTGGGTCTCTTGCCCCACGAGCTCCACTGGCAGGGCGCGTTCTGGCGCGTGATGTCCGGCTTCGACATCAACAAGGCCGGCATGATCATCGTCGGGATGTTCGTCGTCACCTGGCTGGGTGCCGTGCTGCTCTGGCGCTACGGCCACATCGAAGAGAAGTGGGGCTCGAAGCTTCGCCCGACCGAGATCGCCATCCTGGACGGCGCCGAGCGTCCTCAGTGACGAGGACACCCGCGGCGAGATCGCCGGCCCGGCCTTCGGCTTCGCCGCCGACTAAGAGTTCATCCGCGAACGTCCTCCAACAGTCGACGCGCGATGACCTTGAGACAGAGCGTCTCGTCGGCGCCTTCGAAGATCGACAGTACCCGCGCGTCCACGAAGTAGCGGCTCACCGGGTACTCCTCGGCGTAGCCCATCCCGCCGTGGATCTGCATCGCCTCGCGCGTGACCCACTCGGCCGCGCGACAGACGTAGGCCTTGGCCATGGACGCCTCGAGGGCGCCACCACCGCGACGCCATCTCGCGCGCGACCTCCAGCGAGAACTGACGCGCGCACTGGATGATGGCGGCCATCGTGCCGAGCTTCACGCGCGTCAGTTCGAAGTCGATGATGGACTCGCCGAAGACCACGCGGTTCTGCGCGTACGCCAGCGCCGCCTCGTAGGCGGCCTGCATCACGCCGACGGCGCGCGCCGCGGTCTGCAGTCGCCCGTTCTCGAACCCGGCCATCTGGAAGTAGAAACCGCGGCCGAGTCCCTCGTCGCCCCCGACGAGGTTGGCGTCGGGCACGAACCAGCGCTCGAAGGCCAGCTCGTAGGAGTGCATGCCGCGATAGCCAATCGTGTCGATGGGACGACCCTCGAGCCGATCGCACCGACCTCGGTCGCGCGTCCTGGTTCAGAATGAAACCTTCGCTCTCGCCCCGGTCCTTCTCGACCAGGAATAAGGACAGGCCCCGGTGGGCCGATGCGCGGTCGGGGTCGGTGCGCGCGAGCAGCATCAAGACGTCGGCGCGCGCCGCGAACGTACACCACGTCTTGGTGCCGTTGATGAGCCAACCACCGCTGGTCTTGGTCGCGCTCGTGGTGACGCCGGCCACGTCACTGCCGAAGTCCGGCTCGGTCACGGCGACCGCCGCCAGGACCTCGCCCGAGGCCAGTCGGGGCAACCAGCGCTCCTTCTGTTCGCGCGTGCCACCCTTGACGAGGGCGCGGGTCAGGATCTCAGGACGCGTGATCAGCGACCCGCCGACGCCCAGGGCGCCCCACGAGAGCTCCTCGGTAGCGACGACCATCCCGAGGTACTCCGACTCGCCACCGGTCGCGAAGCCACCGAACTCCTCGGGGACCGAGAGGCCGAATCCGCCGAGCTCGGCCAGTCCCGAGATCACCGATTCGGGGATGTCGGCGTTGGCCCGGTGCACGTGTTCGGCGTGCGGACGGACCTGCTCGAGCGCGAACCGGTGGAAGGTGTCGGCGACCATCTCGAAGTCCTCGCCGAGGTGGCGCGGACCGGGAGTCTCGGCGAGGCCGGCGACGAACGCGGGGTCGCGGTACGTGCGTCACGAACGAGGCGAAGGGTCGGTACCAGTCGTCCTCGACGGCCCAAAGTCGTCTCGCGTCCGAGGATCCGAGTCGCGAGGTCACTGAGCGCGATGGCCAGGAAGGCCGCCACGAGTCGGGACTCGTCCTCGCCCTGGGCGGCGTAGGCCAGCGAGGCGCGCGCCGTGGCGAGCGCGCTCGCCGCGTGCGCCACGTCATAGGCGAGGGTCTGGTGAGCGTCGACGCCGCCACCTCGTTTGAGGCTGACCAGCGCCCCTTCGATGACCGACTGCGCGCGCTCAATCAGTTCCGACGCGTCCTCGAGATCGAGTGGGGGAGCCATAGGAGAAATGTACCGGGTGGGAGGAATGGAACTGAGAGACGTAGGCTCGTGGCTGTGAATGTGACAATGCTCCTCGCCGATTCGGCCCAGGTCGCCGACGGCAAGCTCTACATCTTGGGCGGCGGTTGGTCGGTGACCGGACCGGATCCCACGCCATCGGCCGTGGCCATCAAGGTCATGGTCGACTGGCACGAATTCAACTCCAGCCATCACTGGGAGCTGTTCCTCGAAGACGCCGACGGCCAGCCAGTGCGCTTCGACACGCCCGACGGACCTCAACCCATCGAAGTGCGCGGCGACTTCTCGGCCGTGGCGCCCGACGGCGTGCCCGTGGGCACGCCGGTCGACGTGCCGATCGCGGTCAACTTCGGACCGATCCCGCTGCAGGACGGCTCTCGCTTCACCTGGCGCTTGGTGATCGACGGCGACTCGTTACCCGGTGGCACCGTGGCCTTCACGACGCGCCCGGCGCTGCCGGTCAGTGTCGACGACGAATAGTTCGACGTGACCGCGTCATGCGAGATGAATGGACCCATGAGTTCGTTCGAACGACCCTTCGGGCGCTACTTCGAGGAGTTCGAAGTCGGCGACGTCTACAAGCACTGGCCGGGCAAGACCGATCACCGAGGCCGACGACCATCTCTTTTGCATGATCACCATGAATCACCATCCGCTCCACACCAACGCCTGGTTCGCCGAGCACGAGACCGTGCATCACAAGAACGTGGTCGTGGGCAACCTGGTCTACTCCCTGGTCCTGGGCATGAGCGTGCCCGACGTCTCCGGTTCGGCCATCGCCAATCTCGAGGTCGAGTCCCTCGTCCATCGCCATCCGACCTTTCACGGCGACACCATCTACGCCGAGACGCGAGTCCTCGAGAAGATCCCTTCGACGTCCAAGGACGACCGGGGCATCGTCGTCGTCGAGACCAAGGGCTTCAATCAGGACGGTCTCGAGGTCTGTTACTTCCGACGCAAGGTGATGGTCTGGAAGCGAGAGTTCGGCGCCGAAGCGACAGCGTCCGTACAGTGGCGACGTCTGGTCGTAGCGACCACCGGCGTTTCGGCGAGCGCTGCGTCGAAACGCGACCGCACTCGCTCGCCCCCTGCCCTGGATAGGGCACGCCGACCCCTGGGCCGTGTTGGTGAGCGAGGTCATGCTCCAACAGACCCAGACCTCGCGCGTCATCGAACCCTGGACGAAGTTCCTAGAGGCGTTGCCGACGCCCACCGCGTGCGCCGACGCACCGCTGTCCGAGGTCCTCCGACTCTGGGGCGGACTGGGTTATCACCGCCGGGCCAAGGCATTGCACGACGCCGCGATAATGATTCGCGACGAGTTCGGCGGCGACGTGCCGGGTGAGGTGACCGAACTGCGGCGCCTGCCCGGAATCGGCGAGTACAGCGCGAACGCCGTCGCCTCCTTCGCCTTCGGGCGAGCCGTGGCCGTCGTGGACACCAACGTCGGTCGGGTGCTCGCTCGCGCCGCTCGCCAATCGAACGCTGAGCGTTCCCGACGCCCGCGCCGAAGCGAAGAGACTCTTACCACGAACGACGTTCGGCGTCGTTCAATCAGGCAATGTTGGACCTCGGGGCGCAGTACTGCACTTCGTCGCCACGCTGCGGCGACTGTCCTGTTGCTCGCAGCTGTCGATGGCAACGCGACGGCGGACCGGACCCCGCGCCGCGAAGCGCGGGCGTCTCGCGGCCGCAGCCCGCGTTTCACGGATCGAACCGCCAGGCCCGTGGACGGGTGCTCGCGGCCTTGCGAGAACGGCCCCGCTCCGACGGCAGAACTGCTGACGTGTGTCGAACTGGACGCGGATCGAGGCGCCACCCTGATTGCCGGACTGGTGGCCGACGGTCTCGTCGAACAGCGGGGACGACTCGTCCAGCTCAGCGGCGATCGACGAATCACCGCTCGCTCCGGCGAGACGGCGTCCTCGGTAATCTCGACCTCGTGAGTTCCATCGACGTTCCGCACTTCAAGGAGGTCCTCGGTCATTTCGTCACCGGCGTCGCCGTCGTCACCGCTGCGACGCCCGAAGGGCCCGTCGGGCTTCACCTGTCAAACCTTCGGCGCGCTCTCGCTCGAGCCGACGTTGATCTCGTTCTCGGCGCTGTCGTCGAGCCACTCGTGGCCCCGGGCGCGCGACGTCGGTATCGTGGGCATCAACATCCTCTCCTCTGATCAGGAGGCGATGGCCCGGGTCTTCGGGAGATCGGGCGCCGACAAGTTCGCCGGAATCGACTGGTCGCCCGGGCCCAACAGGTGCACCCCTGATCGACGGGGCCCTGGCGCATCTGGAGGGTCGCAGTCGAGTTCATCACCACCCAAGGTGACCACGACATCGTCGTGGTCGCCGTCGAGTACGTGGTGAGTCACCACGGCGCACCCCTGGTCTTCTATCGCGGTCGGTTTCGGCGGCCTGGACTGAATCGAGACTTCACTACGCTTCCAAGCGTGATGACTCTCGTCAGTCCCGTGGGTGTTCGAACGAGGCGCTGATGGCGCTTAGCCGTCAAGATCATCATCGTGTTCGTCGTCGTGGTGGTGGTCGCGATTGCGGCCCTGCGGATTCGAAAGCTGCGACGCGACGAGATCCGCGAGCTCTCCCGGCCGGTCGAGCGCCGACTGATGTCGCCGCCGCCCTCGCCCTACGCTCCGTCGAAGGGGTTTCGACTCCTGGACGGTCCGCTCGACGCGACGCGCCGGCCAGAGCCGCCTCGTCCCCGGCTCGAGTCAGATCGCGAGTACGTCTTCAGTGAATCCCAGATGCCGGGCGACGGCGAGGTCGTGCCGATCCAACTTCGCCACAACGAGAAGTGGGCGCTTTCGAAGTCGGCACGTCGTTCGGCCTCCTTCTCGGGACTTCGCGTGGCCATCATCGCGTTGATCGTCATCGTGGTGGTCGGTGCGATCGGTCTCTACCTGCAGCAGCGGACCGTTGAAGACCGGTACGACGACGACCACTTCGACGAGACCTCCGTCGACGACGACCACGATCACTTCGGCACTGCCGTCGTCGTTCGTCGCGACGTCCACCAGTGGCGAGACCGCGACGTATCGAGTGCCGCTCAAGAGTTACGACGTCGTGGTGCAGCGGGGCCCTCGGACCGACGTGGGCCGTCTACAAGATGGGACCGCACAGCACGCTCGAGTGGCAGGGCACCGTCGCTCCGGGCAACCGCGAGTCACTCCGGATGATCGGTGACTCCCAGATAACCATCGGCGCGCCCAAGAGCGCCAGCGTCACGGTCCAGGGGAAGCCGGTGGTCTTCCCGACTCCGTTGCCGGCAACGCTGGTGCTCTCGTTCCTCTCGTCGTAGCGCCGATCTCATTCAACGTCCACGCGAGGACCTGCGCCTCGTCGCGCCACGCGTCGTAACGACCGGACGGGCCGCCGTGGCCTGCTCCCATCTCGGTCTTCAGGTAGGCGACGTTCTCGGCGTTGGCGTCACGGAGTTTCAGTACCCACTTGGTCGGTTCCCAGAACCCGACCCGCGGGTCGTTGAGACCTCCCGACGCGAACAGGTGCGGGTAGCGACGCGCAGAGCCGTCGGGGTTCGTCGCCACCACGTTGTCGTACGGGGAATAGCTCTTCATCGTGCGATAGGCCGTGGCGCTGGCGTCGGGATTGCCCCACTCCTCCCACTCACCGACGGTGAGCGGCAGCGTGGCGTCGAGCATCGTCGTGAGCGCGTCGACGAAGGGCACGTCGGCGACGACACAACGAAACAGTTCGGGCGCCAGATTCATGGCCGCGCCCATCAGCAGCCCGCCGGCCGAAGCCGCCGCGGATCGCCAGCTGATCGCTCGTCGTCCACCCGCGGCGAATCAGCTCGCGCGCGACCGCGACGAAGTCACTGAAGGTCGTCGGTTTCTGCGCGAGCTTGCCCGTCTCGTACCACGAGCGGCCCATCTCGCCCCCGCCGCGGATGTGGGCGATCGCGAAGATGACGCCGCGTTCGAGCAGCGAGAGGCGAAGCGAGGAGAACGAGGGATCGATGGAGATCTCGTAGCTGCCGTAGCCGTAGAGCAGGAACGGCGAGGGCGAGAGGGCGCGCAGCTCGCCGTCGGCGCCGACCTCGACGAGGTCCCGGCGGCGCCACGACCGAGACCGGGACACGAACGCCGTCACTGGCCGTGACCCACAGTCGGCCCGTCACGTACTGCGTCGCGTCGTAATCTCCGAGGACGATCTGCTGCTTGCGCACGATGCATCTCACGAGTGGCGATGACGACGTCGGCGACCAATCGCGGGGTCACCAGCGAGGTGATCGACACGCGCAGTTGCGGGCGTGTCGAAGTTGGGGTTCGCGGACAGCGACACGGTGCTCGGGCTCGCCGGTCCGTCGACCAGCCACGAACGCTCGAGCAGATCGTCGCCGAAGGGATCGGCGCCGCTTCGGCGTCGTGACGACCCGGACCGCGGCGCCGCCGTCGTGACGTTCGCTGATCGCGAGGAAGGCCTTAAACGCGTCGACGCCGTCGAGGCGCGACCCGCGGCGTTCGGGGATCACCTCGCGCCACTCGCCGCCGTCGACCACTCGCGGCCAGTAGTCGGAAATCGGTCGCTCCTTCGTTGGTGACCTTCAGCCACCACGCGACACCGAGCTCGTCGACGAAGTGTTCGACGCCGTATTCGATCCCGTGACGTCGAGCCTCGAGCAACCTGAGCTCACCGGTCGGGTCGTCTGCCGCGAGGTAGTGGACCTCGGTCGTCATGGACGATCCGAGCTGCACGACGATGACCGCGTCGTCGCGACTGCGACCGACCGACAAGGTTGAACTGCGCGTCGTCCTCTTGGTAGACGAGTTCGTCGGTGCTCGTGTCGGTGCCGAGTTCGTGGCGCCAGAGCTGGAAGGGACGCTTGGCCTCGTCGACGCGGGTGTAGAAGAAGTGGCGACTGTCCATGGCCCAGGCGAAGCCGTAGTGGACGTCGTCGAGTTCGTCGTCCACGGCCGGGCTGACCCGCCAGAGCGGCGAACCGTGACGTGGTGCAGCTCGTCGCCCTCGAAGTCGGTGCCGACGCAGACCCAGTCGTCGTCGGGGCTCACGGCGAGGACGCCGACCGAGAAGTAGTCGCTGTCGCCGGCCTCGGCGTTCTCGTCGAGGATGACCTGTTCGCCGGCGAGCGACGTCAAGGGATCGATCTCCGGCGGCGTCAGGTCCTCGCCCGCGGCCGCACGCGACAGCTGAGCGGATAGTTGAGCCCTTCGCGGGTCCGTTCGTAGTACCACCAGGCCCCTTTGCGCACCGGCACCGAGATGTCGGTCTCTTCGATGCGGGCTCTTGATCTCTTCGAACAGCTCGTCTTCGAGGGGCTTCAGTTCGCGGAAGCTCTCGCTGAGGAACTCGTTCTCGGCGCGCAGGTGGGCGAGGACGAACTCGTCGTCGCGGTCCATCAGCCAGTAGTACGGGTCCTCTCGGACGTCCCCGTGACGGGCGATGCTGAAGGGTCGTTTTGGAACGCTCGGGGGAGTAGGCACCGCTCTACTTTGCCTTATTTTGTTGACATGTCCCGATCGTGAGTTAGTACTATGGACGTAGGGATTATCCCAAGGGAGCGCATGTCAGTCGACAATCTGGATTTCAGCCGATACCAACTGGGCTGGTCCGACGACCAGATTCCGGTCTTCAAGCCGAAGAAGGGCATCAACGAAGCGATCGTTCGTGAGATGTCGGGCATCAAGAACGAAGAGAAGTGGATGCTGGACTTCCGCCTCAACGCCTTGAAGAAGTTCGAGAAGAAGCCGATGGTGCCGTGGTTCGCCGATCGGATGCCGGACCTCGACTTCAACGACATCTACTACTACATCAAGCCGACCGAGAATCAGGTCGACCGGTGGGAGGACCTGCCCGACGACATCAAGAACACCTACGAGCGCCTGGGCATCCCCGAGGCCGAGCGCAAGTACCTGGCCGGCGTCACCGCGCAGTACGAGTCCGAGGTGGTCTTTCACCGCAACCGCGAGGACTTGGAGCGCCTGGGTGTGCTGTTCTGCGACATGGACACCGCGGTTCGCGAGTACCCCGATTTGGTACGCAAGTACTTCGGCACGATCATCCCGCCGAACGACAACAAGTTCGCCGCGCTCGAACTCCGCGGTGTGGAGCGGTGGCTCGTTCATCTACGTGCCGCCCGGCGTCAACGTCGACCAGCCGCTGCAGGCCTACTTCCGCATCAACACCGAGAACATGGGTCAGTTCGAGCGCACGCTGATCATCGCCGACGAGGGTTCGCAGGTCCACTACGTCGAAGGGCTGCTCGGCCCCGGTCTACTCGACCGACTCGCTGCACTCGGCGGTCGTCGAACTCGTCGCGCTGCCCGGTGCGCGCATCACCTACACCACGATCCAGAACTGGTCGAACAACGTCTACAACCTCGTGACCAAGCGCGCGCGCGCCGAGGCCGAGGCCCACGTCGAGTGGATCGACGGCAACATCGGATCACGCCTCACCATGAAGTACCCGTCGGTCTATCTCATGGGTCCCAAGGCCTCCGGCGAGGTCCTCTCGGTCGCCTACGCCGGCCCGGGTCAGGTCCAAGACGCCGGCGCCAAGATGATCCACTGCGCGCCCGAGACGACCTCGACGATCATCTCGAAGTCGATCTCCAAGGACGGCGGTCAGACGACCTACCGCGGCCTGGTGAAGGTCGAAGAGGGCGCGACCGGCGCCAAGAGCTTCGTGCGCTGTGACGCGCTGATCCTGGACGAGCAGTCCGTCTCGGAGACCAAGCCCTACATGGAGGTCGGCGAGCAAGACGCCTCGATCGGTCACGAGGCCACGGTCTCCAAGATCGGTGACGACCAGCTGTTCTACCTCATGAGCCGCGGCCTCACCGAGGCCCAGGCCATGGGCATGATCGTGAACGGCTTCATCGAACCCGTGACGCGCACGCTGCCGATGGAGTACGCCGTCGAGTGGTCGCGCCTGATCGAACTGCAGATGGAAGGGTCCGTCGGCTAACGCGGCGCCCGCCACATCGTGTAATACGGCGGGCCGCCCTCGACCGGGGTCAAGGTCTCAGTAAGTTCGTAGCCGAATCGCTGGTAGTACGCGACGTTGTCGTGCCGCGGCGTCTCCAGGTGACTGCCGACGCCCTCGGCGTCGACCTGTGCGAAGGCGTGTTCCAGCAACATCGTGCCGACGCCGCTTCGCTGCGCCGGCGGATCGGCGCAGAGCACCATCAGGTACCACTGGGGATCCTTGCGATGCGCGCGCGCCAACGCCGCGACGTAGCGATTGCCCGTCATCAGCGAGCCGTGGTCGTCGATAGAAGGCTCGCAAGCGACGACGGCATCTGGCTCAATTGCACACCGATCGGCAACGGGTAGCCGCCGGTCGTCAGCCACGCGGCGACGCCCAACACCTCGTCGGCCTCATCGCGCACGGTCACGATTCGACCGTGCGGTCCCATGTGCGTGTAGACCGAACGGAAGAAATACGGGAAGGCGCGAACGTCGCATGGTCGTCGTCGGGCAGCATGTAACGTGAAGAACGGATCGTCGAAGAAGGCCCGGCTGGACACCGCGATCACGCGCGACAATTCCCGCCCGACCAGCGGTCTTTCGTCGATTCGTTGCGTCCGGGCACGGGCAATTCTTACCAAATTCGCCGCCGCCACGTGGAAGAATAGGGGCATGGGAATGCGCGAAGAGTGCAAGCACTTTCAGAGCCGGACCTACAAGTCCGGGGAGGTCGCGCGGTTCTGCGTGCTCGGCAACGCTCCCGACCAGCCCTGGTCCTGTCCCGGAGAACTGCGTGACCTACGAGCGCCGACTGGCCGACGTCGGCTGGTCCCACGGCTCCCTGGTCGACCGACCGGTCGAGAAGGCGCCCGAGACTAGCGCCACCGTGGACGAGCGGCGCGAGCTGCTCAACATGGCGAGTGAGATCGTCAACAACGTCGCGCCCGAGATGTACGACGAGCGACGCAAGGAACTCGACGAGCTGGAGCGCAAGCAGCGCGGCTGGAAGTTCTGGAAGCGTTAGTCGCCGTGAAAGACCGGCGGCCGCTTCTCCATGAAGGCCGTCATCGCCTCGCGCAGGTCGTTGCTCTGTAAGTACATCGTGTTCCATCGAGCGACGAACTCGAGACCCTCGTCGACGCTTCGTCCGTCGTTGGCGGCGAGGACGGCCTTCGTGCCCTGAACGGCCAGGGGCGAGTTCCGCGCGATCTCCGAGGCGAGTGCGCGCGCTCCGGCGAGGAGGTCGTCCGTTGTGTCGAAGACCGCGTTCACGAGACCGATGGCGAGGGCGCGCGCCGCGTCGATGTCCTTGCCGGTGTAGGCCAGTTCGGCCAGGTGTCCGGCGCCTGATGATCCTGGGCAGTCGCTGCAGCGAACCGAGGTCCGCGACGATGGCGATCTTGGTCTCGCGCACCGAGAACTTGGCGTCACGGGCGCACAGTCGCACGTCACAGGCGCTGACGAGATCGACGCCCCCGCCGATGCAGTAGCCGTGAATCGCCGCGATGACCGGCACCGCGAGTTCCGCGATGGACGTCACCGACGCCTGCATCGTCCGGACGGCCTCGTAGGCCTGGGCGTTCGCCGCCGCTCGGGACTTCGGCGTCGAAGTAGCGGCGAGGCCGCCGCCGAACTCCTTGAGGTCCAGCCCGACACTGAAGTGCGGTCCCTTCGCGGCGATGATCAGCACGCGAATGTCCGTCTCGCTCGCGACCGCCGCGGCAGCGAGTGGCAGGTCGCGCCACAACGCACTCCCCATGGCGTTGCGCGCCTCTTCTCGGTCGAGCCACAGCGTGGCGACGTGACCGTCGACTTCGAGGGTTAACACTTCGGACGAAAACTCCACGATGCTCCTTGATCGAATCGAACTCAGCCTAGGACCGACCTCGATGGAGAACGAGGGGCGCCCAGTACACTGCCTTGGTCCCGATATCTATGAAAATCTTCGCTGATTCAGCCACCGCCTTCATCGCCGAGCGTCCCGACGCGGCGCCTCGCCAACTGGCCTGGGCGGCCTTCGAGGTGGCCGGGCTCCCGACGACCGACGACGAAGTCTGGCGCTACGCCCCTCTGAAGGACTTCGACCTGGACAACTTCGACGTCGTGTCACGGGCCCACCACGCGCGCCGATTCGGCCTTCGCCGCCCAGCTCTGCGAACGCGCCGGACTGGTCGTGCGCGTGGTCGACGGCTTCTGCGTCAAACGCGGTGTCGCCCTCGATGGCGTCGAGGTCGAGGTCGTCGAGTCGGCCCGGTCGCTGGCCGGAACGACGTTCGCCGAACGCTACGCGAGCGACACCTTCGCGGTGCTCAACGCCGCGCTCGCCCCGGCGACGACGGTGATTCGCGTCGGGGCCGGGGTGAACGTCGAAGAGCCCATCGTGGTCCTCAACGTCTCGAACTCCACGGCGTCGTTCTCGCGCACGCAGATCGAGTTGGGGCGCGGCGCCAGCGCGACCATCGTCGAGTATTTCGAGGGCGGCGCCGACGCCCTGGTCGTGCCGCTCAGTGAGTACGCCCTGGGCGACAACGCGTCACTGCAGCTCATCACCTACCAGCGCCTGGACCCGAGCGCCTGGCACGTGGCGCGCACGACGGGCTTCGTCAGTCGTGACGCGCGTCTGCGTCAGGCCGTGGTGGGTATCGGTGCCCACTACAACCGGTCGCGCAACGACGCCGAGATGCACGGCGCCGGGTCGGAGAACGAGCTGCGCACGACGTTCCTCGGATCCGGCGACCAGGTGCACGACTTTCGCACGCACCAACTGCACACGGGCGCGCGCTCGCGCTCGACGCTCCTCTCCAAGGGCGCGGTCGCGGACCAGTCCCGCTCGCGTCTACACCGGCCTCATCGAGATCGAAAAGGGCGCCAAGCGCACCGACGCGCGTCAGACCAACCACAACCTGTTGCTCTCCCCGGCGGCCCACGCCGACAGCGTGCCGAACCTCGACATTCGAGAGAACGACGTCATGTGCGCCCACGCCTCGAGCGTCGGACCGCTGGACGAACTGCAGCGCTGGTACCTGGAGTCCCGCGGCGTCAGCCGCGATGACGCCGAGCGCCTGATGATTCAGGGCTTCTTCTACGAGATGCTCGCCAACCTGCCCCCGGAGTTGGCCGAACTCGTGGAACGCGACGTGACCTCGGTCCTGGCGACGGTGAACGTGGTGACGCCGTGAACGCCGTCGACATCGGCCAGCTGAGCGACTTCGAGAGCGGCGTGCCGCGCCAGATTCACGTCGCGGACCGGACCCTGGTGGTCGTGCGCATCGAAGACGACGTCTACGTCCTGGACGACCGATGCAGCCACGAGGACTTCTCTCTGGCCGAAGGCGAGGTCGACTGCGAGGCGGCCGAGATCGAGTGCGCGCGCCACGGTTCGATGTTCCGACTGAAGGACGGCGAACCGACGTCGTTGCCGGCGACGCGACCGGTGGCCCACTACGACGTGCGTACGCTTCGACGGTCGGCTGGAGGTCGTCCTCCCGTGAGCTCCACCCTGACGATCGAAGGTCTGCGCGTGGCGGTGGCCGGTAAAGAGGTCTTGAAGGGCTTCGACCTCTCCATGAAGACCGGCGAGGTCCACGTCATCATGGGCCCCAACGGATCGGGCAAGTCCACGCTGGCCCACGCCCTCACCGGACACCCGGGCTACACCGTGCTGGCCGGGTCGGTCCGATTGGACGACGTCGAACTCTTGAGCCTCTCACCAACCGAACGGGCGCGCCACGGCCTGCTGTTGGCGATGCAACAGCCGCTGGAGGTTCCCGGTGTGCGCCCCTACGACCTCTTGGTGGCGGCCGGCGTCGACCCCACGAATCTGCGCCAACGCATGCGCGACGAGGCCGAGCGCGTGGAACTGCGTCCCGACGTCCTCGACCGTTTCGTGAACGTCGACCTCTCGGGCGGCGAACGAAAGCGCGCCGAGATCGTGCAGTTCGGAATGCTGCGTCCGAAGTTCGCCGTACTCGACGAGATCGACTCCGGCCTCGACGTCGACGCCCTCGGCGCGGTGGCTCGACGTCTGTCGCTGGCGAGTGCCGAGTGGGAGTGCGGCCTCTTG
Organism: uncultured Acidimicrobiaceae bacterium; assembly: GCA_963703105.1. Lineage (GTDB taxonomy): Bacteria > Actinomycetota > Acidimicrobiia > Acidimicrobiales > RAAP-2 > RAAP-2. The sequence goes on from OY969792.1 coordinate 2,312,553, forward strand.
GCCATCACGCACTTCAAGCGACTGTTGCAAGAACTCACGCCGACGAGAATCCACGTGCTGAGCGAGGGCCGCGTCGTGGCGACGGGCGGTCCGGAACTCTCCGACGTGCTCGAACGCGACGGCTACGAACCGTTCCGCGTCACGTCGGTGACCCCGGCGCCGTAAGAGCGACGGGTAAACTCGACGAATGGCTGACGGAAGCAAGGGCACTCCGGGAGGCCCCTCAGAGAGATCTTCCGGGGCTCGGCGACGGGCCCTCGCCAACGAGGGCCGACTCGTGGCCTTGGGAGACGCCGTCGATCGCCAGTCGGGCAAGACCCCGAAGCGCCGCCGCCGGCGCGGCCGACGGTGGCTGATCGCGGGCGTCGCCGTGGTGGTGCTCATCGTGGGCGTCCTCGGCGGGGGCTACCTCTACGCCAACTGGCGCTTCGACTCAGATCCCCAAGATCAAGGTCAAGTACATCAACTACCCCGTGCCCGGTCAGCCGTTCAACATTCTGGCGATCGGTTCGGACTCGCGCGCCGGACTGTCGGGCAAGGTCGCGCGCCAAACGGGCGCCAGCATCGGGCTCGGTCGAGCGGGCAACGCAGTGACGTCATCAAGATCATCCACATCGACCCGACCGCGCGTACGATCTCGATTCTCTCGATCCCGCGCGACACCGAAGTGACGCTGCTCGCCAACCAGACCCTCTACGGCAAGTTCAATCGCATCAACGTGAACTACGGCAGCGGGCCGTCGCTGTTAGTCCAGACGATCAAGGCGAACTTCGGCATACCGATCAACCACGTCATCCAGGTGAGCTTCGGTGGTCTCATCAACTCGGCCGTGGCGATTGGCGGGGTGTACCTGGACTTCCGCTACCCGTCGCGCGACCCGTACTCCGGACTGGAGATCACGCATCCGGGCTGTCAGCTCATTGACGGTTTCCAGGCGTTGGCCGTCGCGCGGAGTCGTCACTACTACTACGCCCCCGCGGGCAACCCGGTCTGGCCGAAAGACGCCGTCAGCCTCATCAACAGCGGCATCACCCCGACCGGCTGGGTCTACGACGGGACGAGTGACTTCGGGCGCATCGACCGCCAGACCTCGTTCCTGCGCGCCATGTTCAGCCGCGTGAAGAGCAAGCTGGACGACCCCTTCGCGATGAACGGCTTCCTCGAGAACCTCCCTCAGGGCATTACCCTCGACAGCACCTTCTCCTTGAACGAGATCATCGGACTGGCGCTCAAGTTCCACGGCTACAACTCGGCGTCGATGCAGACCTACACGTTGCCCGAGGTCCCCGCGCGTGGTGAACGGCGCGGACGTGGAGTTCGTGGACGAACCGGCCGCGCAGCAGATGCTCGTCAACATCTTCGGCACCTCGCTCAAGCCGGTCACCGACCCGCCCCCGAACACGGCCCTGCAGACCCCGCCCCCGCCGGTGATCGCGGCCACGACGACCACGACGGTGCACACCACGGCGACGCCAAAGAAGCACCACACGCCCCCCACCACGACCACGAATCCCACGTTGGCGCTGCCCGCTTTCGACCCGGTGCCCTGCACGCCGAGCTAACTCAGTTCAGCTGGTCGAGTCCTTGGATCAGCGTGTTCCACGCCAGCGTGGCGCACTTGATGCGCACGGGGAACTTGATGACACCTTGTAAGGCGGCCAGTTCACCGAGCGCGCGTAGGTCGACCTGCGGGCGGCTCGCCGTCGTGGGCCAGGGTCGCCTCCTGGACGGTCATGAGTTGCTTGAACGTGGCGATCGGTCTCGCGGACCTGATCGAGCGGCTTGCCCTTCACCGCGGCGCTCATCAGCGAGCGCCGACGACTGGGAGATCGAACAGCCGCTCCCGACCATCTTGATGTTCTTCAAGACGCCGTCCTCCACGTCGAGGTACACGACGATCTCGTCACCGCACAGCGGGTTGAATCCCTCGACGCGGATCGCCGGCGGTGACTCCAGTTCTCCGCGGTTGCGCGGCGAGCGGTAGTGATCGAGGATGATCTCGCGATAGAGGTCGTCGAGGTTCGAGCACGAGGTTCGACACGTCTAGCCAAACATCTTCACCGCGTGACCGAGCGCCTCGATCAGTACGTCGGTGTCCTGGCGAGTCGAGTACGGCCCGTACGACGCGCGCACGGTCGCGGCGAGACCGAAGCGGCGCATGAGGGGCTTGGCGCAGTGGTGGCCCGGTCGCACGCACACGCCGAACTGGTCCAGCACCTGGGCGACGTCGTGCGGATGGACGCCCTCGACGTCGAGGCTGATCACGCCGCCGCGCTCGGTCATGTCGCTCGGACCGATGACGCGAACTCGCCCCTGGAACTCGAGCGCCAGTCGCGCGAGGGCGTCGGCGGCCAACGCGTGCTCGTGACGCACGATGTTGGTCATGCCCAGACCCTCGAGGTAGAGGACGGCCGCGTTGAGTCCGACGGCCTCGGCGATCGGCGGCGTGCCGGCCTCGAATCGCGTCGGACCGTTGGCCGGCGTGTAGCCGTCCGTGCGTACGTCGGCGATCATGCCGCCGCCACCTAGGAAGGGCGGCATGGAGTCCAGGACGTCCTCGCGGGTCCAGAAGACCCCGATGCCGGTGGGTCCGAGCATCTTGTGACCGGTGAAGACACAGGAAGTCGATGTCGAGCGCGACGACGTCGGTCGGGGCGTGCGCCACCGACTGCGCGCCGTCGACCGCGATCAACGCTCCGTGGCCGTGGGCGATCGCCGCCAGGTCACGAATCGGGTTGATCGTGCCCAAGACGTTGGACATGCCGGTGATCGAGAGCAGTTTCACGCCCGTCATCAACTCGTCGATGCGCGAGAGGTCGAGTCGGTAGTCGTCGGTGGTCGGGATGAACCGGACCTCGACGCCGGTCTGCCTCGGCGAGTTGGAACCACGGCACGATGTTGGCGTGGTGTTCCATCTCGGCGACTAGGACCACGTCGCCGGCTTCTAAGAACCGGGCGCCCCAGGACTTGGCGAGCAGGTTGAAGGACTCGGTCGCGTTCTTGGTGAACACGATCTCGCCGGCGCCGCCGGGCGCGTTGATGAAGCGCGCCACCGCCTCGCGCGACCCCTCGTACGCCGCGGTCGCCTCGCTCGCCGTCTGGTAGACCGCGCGGTGCACGTTGGCGTGGCGCAGTTGGTAGTAGCGACTCATGGCGTCGATGACGGCGTTGGGTTGCAGCGAGGTCGAGGCGGTGTCGAGATAGGTGATGGGGTGATCGAAGATCACGCGGTTCAGCTGCGGGATGTCGGCGCGGACCCGTCTGGCGTTGAAACTGGTCACGGGCTCACCGGTCGCCAGGCGTCGTAGCCCTCGAGTTCGATGCAGTTGGGCCAGCTGCGCGTCGCCGGTAGTGCACGATCTGTCCGTCGACCAAGATGTGCACCTGGTCGGGTTCGATCTCTTCGAGGAGTTTCACGTAGTGGGTGACCACGACGATGCCCATCGACGGGTGCTCGCCGCGCACGGTCCGCACGCCCTTGGCGACGACGCGCAGGGCGTCGATGTCGAGGCCCGAGTCGGTCTCGTCGAGGAAGGCGATGACCGGTTCCAACAGGGCCATCTGGAGTACTTCGTTGCGCTTGCGCTCGCCCCCGGAGAAGCCGTCGTTCAGGTGGCGCTCGGCGAAGGCCGGGTCCATCCCGAGTCGGTCCATCCACTCGGCGAGGTCCAGGCGGACCTCGAGGATGCTGAGCTCCTCGAGGTTCTTTCGAGCGGCGATCGCCTGGCGCAGGAACTGCACCACCGAGACGCCGCCGATGGCCTCGGGATACTGAAAGGCCAGGAAAATCCCGGCGCGCGCGCGTTGGTCGGGCGACCACTTGGCGATGTTCTCACCGTGCAACAAGATCTCGCCGCTGGTGACCGTGTAGCCCGGATGGCCCATCACGATGTTGGCCAGGGTCGACTTGCCCGCGCCGTTGGGGCCCATGAGGGCGTGCACCTCACCCTCACGGACGATGAGGTCGACGCCGCGCAGGATCGAAGCGCCTTCGGCCTCGGCGTGGAGGTTGCGAAGTTCTAGAAGGGGCGTCGACACGGTGACGAGCCTAACGGCCCGATTCTGGCGAAGGACCAGCCGCTACCAGCCTCGCTCGACCCACTCCTCGAGGTGGGGTCGTTCGGTGCCGACGGTGGACTCGACTCCGTGACCGGGCCAGATCGTCACGTCGTCGGCGAAGACACCGAAGATGCGCTCGTCGATCGAGGTGATGATCGTCGCGAAGTCCTTCGCGTCGTGGTTGGTGTTGCCGGGACCTCCGGGGAAGAGGGTGTCGCCGGTGAAGAGCATCGGCGTCTCTTCGAGCGCGAAACAGATGCTGCCCGGCGTGTGACCGGGCGTGTGCAGGGTCCGCAGGCGCAGGTCACCCACCTGGTGCACGATGTCGTCGTCGAGCAGGTGGTCGTAGCTGGGCAGCATGCCGGCGTCCTCGGTCCGCACCCACACGTCGATGCCGGCCTCGCGGACCGCTTCCACGGCGCCGATGTGGTCCCAGTGGCCGTGGGTCTCGAGCACCGAGGTGACGCCGAGCCGGCTCGCCACGCGCAACAGGCGGTCGTGTTCGTTGGCCGCGTCGAGCAGCGTCGCCTCGCCGGTCCGCTTGCAGCGAACGACGTACACGTTGTTCTCGATCGGGCCCACGACGAAGCGGTGCACCTCGGCTCGAGCGTCGGACCAGACCAGTTCGACGTTGTCCATTGCTCCACTTTGCCACTTGGTGGGCCCGCGTCAACGTTGAGTAATGTCGAAGAGGCTGGGATTACCGCCCGGTACGCACGGAAGGACTGCGATGAACTTTGGATTCAGCGAGGAGCAAGAAGAGCTCCGCAAGATGGTCAAGCGGTTCCTCGAAGAGAAGTCGCCCGAGTCCGAAGTCCGCCGTCTGATGGCCACCCCCGAGGGCTACGACACGGCCGTGTGGGAACAGATGGCCAAGGAGCTGGCGCTGCAGGGACTCGGCATTCCCGAGGAGTTCGGTGGTCAGGGCTACGGCCCGGTCGAGCTCTACGTGGTCTTCGAAGAGATGGGGGCCGCCCTCTTCTGCGCGCCCGTACTTCTCGACCGTGGCGCTCGCCGCCAACGCGGTGCTCTTCGTCGGCACCGACGCGGACAAGGCGGCCTACCTGCCGGGCATCGCCTCGGGCGAGACCATCGCCACGGTCGCGCTGACCGACGACGCCGGACTGTGGGACCTCACCACCACCTCGACGACCGCGAGCGCGTCGGGCGACGGTTTCGTGGTGAACGGCGTGCGCAGTTACGTCACCGACGGCAACACCTCGTCGATCATCTTCGTGCCGGCCATGACCGCCAAGGGACTGTCGCTCTTCGCCGTCGAGGGCGACGCGAAGGGCGTCGTTCGTGAGTCGCTAGCTACGATGGACCAGACGCGCAAGCAGAGCCGCATCGTCTTCAGCGACGCGCCCGCCACGCATCGTCGGCGTCGAAGGCGAGGCTTTAGCGGGACTCGAGACGACGCTGCAAGTGGCCGCCGCCGCGTTGGCGGCCGAACAGGTTGGGGGCGCCCAACGCGTACTCAACAACTCCGTGGAGTACGCCAAGCACCGCGTGCAGTTCGGGCGACCGATCGGATCGTTCCAGGCGATCAAGCACAAGTGCGCCGACATGCTCTTGGACGTCGAGTCGGCCAAGTCCGCCGCGTACTACGCCGCGTGGGCCGCGCAGGAGCGCAACGACGAACTGGCGATCGCCGCGAGCCTGGCGAAGTCGTTCTGCTCCGAGGCCTACTTCCACTGCGCGGCCGAGAACATCCAGATTCACGGCGGCATCGGTTTCACCTGGGAACACCACGCGCACCTGTACTTCAAGCGCGCCAAGAGTTCGGAGCTCTTCTTGGGTGATCCGGCCTACCACCGCGAACTTCTGGCTCAGCGCCTGGGCATCTAGCTCGGTGCTCGCCCACGAGCAACTCCAGAGCGGTACGTCGCTGCTGGATCTTCGAATCGCCACGTCGAGCGCGAGGCCGCTCGCCAGTCACGCGTTGATCGTCGTGCACGGACTGCCGCGGGCCATGGGGATGGGCCGTCAGGCGGCCGGACTGTTGCCGGAACTGGCCGAACACTTAGCGACGGAGTCGGGTTGGATCGTCGCGACGGGCACCCTCTCGGGGGTGGGTGGCAGCACCGGCACGTTCTCGGCGACGCAGTGGCGAGCCGACCTGAAGACCATCCTCGAACGCGTCGACGAGGGGGAGCGCAAGATTTCGATGGCCGGTTTCGGCTTCGGCGGGGCGCTCGCACTGGCCATCGCCGCGGACGACGATCGGATCCGCGGCGTGGCCACGTTCGCCACCCCGGCCCACTTGGGGCCGTGGTGCGGCAGTGCGGAGGACTTCCGTCGAGCGGTGCAGATCGCCGGCGTGGTCGGTGACGAGCGCGACCTCTTGCCGGCCGAGCAACTTCGCGACGACGTCTTCGCGATCGACCCTTTGGTGTCGATCGCCAAGATTCCGCCGCGTCGTCTGATGGTCGGTCACGGGACCGAGGACATCGAAATTCCGCACTCCGACGCCCGGGACCTGGTCGCGGCGGCCGAGGGCCGCGCCGAACTTCGGCTTATCCAGGGAGCCGGTCATCAACTGCGCGCCGACCCGCGGATGGTGGCGACGTTGTTAGGTTGGCTCGACCGGCACCGCTGAGAGCGCGGCGTCCAGTGCGTCGCGGAGCCGCCGGGTCGCCGCTTCGGGGTCCGCAGCTCCGGTGAGGGCGCGCACGACGACGAAGTGACGCAGGCCGGCCACGACCAGGTCGGCGACGTTCTCGGCGCTGACGCCGCCGGTGACGAAGACCGGCCGGTCGCTGCGCGCCTGGCTGGCGACGGCGTAGTTCGACGCCGGTACCGGCGCGGCCCGGTTTCGTGGGCGTGGCGATGATCGGACCCGCGCTGAAATAGGTCGCCGACTGATTGAGCGCTTCGTCGAACTCCAACGTGGAGTGCGTCGAGAGCCCCACGATCGCCTCGGGACCGAGCAACTCGCGACAGCGCGACACGCTGACGTCCTCTTGGCCGACGTGCACGCCGTCGGCGCCGACCTCCACGGCCAGCTCCGGTGAGTCGTTCATGATGAAGGGCACGCCGAAGTCGCGACAGATCGGCACCAGGAGCGTGGCGTCGGCGATCCGGACCTCGTCGTCGAGGTCCTTTTCCCGGAGTTGGACGACGTCGACGCCACCGCGCAGGACCGCCGGCAGGAAGGTCGCCAGGTCGTCGCGGTGGGGCACGCAGAGATAGAGATGGCGGTTATCGAGGCCGGGCACGAGGACCACCCTAGGAGTCGCTCGACGCCGGGCGCGGTACGGCAGAATAGACAGATGCAGATACCCGCCAAGACCGAGTACGCCATCCGGGCGCTGCTCACCCTGGCGGCGAGTGACGTTCGGTGAGCGCCGAGCACCTGGCCCAGGAACAGGACCTCCCGGCCAAGTTCCTGGGCGCCATCCTTTCGGACCTGCGGCGCGGCGGAACTGGTGACCAGCCAGCGCGGTCCGGAGGGGGGCTTCAAGTTGGCCCGCGACGCCGATCAGATCTCCATCGCCGACGTCGTTCGCGTAGTAAGCGGTCCGATGGCCGGCGTGCGGGGCATGCGTCCCGAGACCCTCGTCTACGAGGGCGACGCCACGCACCTGCGCGAAGTCTGGATCGCGGTGCGCGGAGCGCTGCGCGAAGTGCTCGAACACGTGACGCTCGAGCAGGTCCTGCGCGGCGAACTGCCCGAGGCCGTGACGCGCTTCACCACCGAGTCAGATTCGTGGGTCACCCGGACCATATGAAGCAGATTCATACCGACGGCGCCTGCCGCGGCAATCCCGGACCGGGCGGCTGGGCGTGGGCCGAGCGGACGCGACAGCTTCGCCAGTGGCGCCGCGGCGCACACGACCAATCAGCGCATGGAGGTCATGGCCGTCATCGAGGCGCTCCGTGAGAACGAGGAGAGTCCGATCGAGATCGTCAGCGACTCGTCGTACGTCGTGAAGTGCTTCAACGACAAGTGGTACGTCGGGTGGCTGCGCCGGGGCTGGAAGAACTCGCAGGGGAAACCGGTCGCCAATCGCGACCTATGGGAGGAGCTCTTCGATATCGTCCTCGATGAAAACGCGACGTGCGCTTCTCGTGGGTAAAGGGACACTCCGGCGACGCGATGAACGAGTTCGTCGACGTCCTCGCGACCGAAGCGGCCGACACCCAACGCGGCCGTCACTCGTAACCGAGCAGTCGCCACGATCTGGTCGAAGGTCCGCAAACATTAGGATTCCCCCGGGGGTCATCCACTACCAGATTGAAGGAAACGCCGTGACTAACGAGGCCCAGCAGTTCGATGTCGTCATCATCGGAGGTGGCCCCGGCGGCTACGCCGCCGCCCTCTACGGGGCCTCGGCGGGGCTCAACATCGCCATCGTCGAGCGCGACAAGGTCGGAGGAACGTGCCTGCACCGCGGCTGCGTGCCCGCCAAGGAGTTCCTCGAGACCGCGCACGTCCGTCGAACGGTCGAGCACGCCGCCGAGTTCGGGATCACGCCCAAGGGAACGACGGTCGACTTCGCCGTCAGTCAGAATCGCAAGAACGAGATCGTCGACCGTCTCTTCAAGGGTCTCTCGGGTCTCTTGAAGGGTCGCAAGGTCACCATCTTCGACGGCACCGGTCGGCTCGAAGCCGACGGAACGGTCACCGTGGTCGACGGCGCCGACGCCGGAGTGATCGCGAAGGGCGCGAACGTCATCTTGGCGGCCGGTTCGGTGCCGCGCACGCTCCCGGGATTCGACGTCGACGGCACGATCGTCGTCACGTCCGATGAGTTCCTTGACCTCTCCGCGTTGCCGTCGACCGCGGCGGTCATCGGCGGTGGCGCCATCGGATGTGAGTTCGCGTCGTTGCTGGCCGACATGGGAACGACGGTCACCATCCTCGAGGCCTTGCCAGCAATCCTCACCGGTTGCGACACCGAGGTCGCCAACGTCGTTGGACGTTCGTTCAAGAAGCGCGGCATCGAGATTCGCACCGGCGTGACGATCACTGGTCACACGCCCAAGAAGGGATCAACCACCATCGCCGTCGAAGGTGGCGACGACGTCACCGTCGACATGGTCGTCATGTCGGTCGGTCGCCGTCCGCGCACCGAAGGCCTCGTAGCCGACGGCACCGGCGTCGTCATCGACGAGCGCGGCTTCGTGGTGGCCGACGGTCACCAGCGCACGGCTAACCCCCACGTCTACGCCGTGGGCGACGTAGTGGCCAACACGCCCCAACTGGCGCACGTCGGATTCGCCGAAGCGATCGTGGCGATCAAGACCATCCTCGGCGAGCCGAGCGTCCCGGTCGACTACGACCGCGTGCCCTGGGCGATCTATTCCAACCCCGAAGTGGCGTTCTGCGGTCTCACCGAGGCCAGCGCCAAGGAGAAGGGATACGAGGTCGTTGTGAAGAAGGACCCCTTCGGCGGAAACAGCCGCGCGCAGATCATCGGTGACACCGAGGGCGTCGTCAAGATCATCGCCGAGAAGCGCGCCGACGGGACGGCCGGGCAGATCCTCGGCGTGCACATGGCCGGTCCGTGGGTGACCGAGCAACTAGGCGCTGGGTACTTCGCCGTGAACTGGGAAGCCACCGCCGAAGAGGCCGCGGCGCTGATCCAACCGCACCCATCTCTGTCGGAGACCTTCGGTGAGACGCTGATCGCGCTGGCTGGTCGGGGACTTCACGTCAGCTGACGCCCACCGCGGTCGTAGCCGCGGATCTCTCTCGAGTCGACTGATTCAGCGCAAACGGCTCAACGTATGCCACCATGGCGCGTGGACGAATTCGAACTCCTGAAGCGCGCCCTCGACCATCAGCGCGCACACATCTTGGCCACCGTGGACGGCCTCGACGAGTCGCAGCTCACGACCTCATTGGTCCCGAGTCACTGGTCCCCGGCCGGACTGGTCCAGCATCTGGCTCTCGACGTCGAGCGCTTCTGGTTTCAGGTGGTCTTTGCCGGACAGTCCGTCGAACGCGTCGGAGATCCGGAGCGTGCCTGGGACGTCGAGCCGGGCGGCGGTCTCGCCGCCGTCGATCGTTATCGGGAGGAGTGCTCGCTGTCCGATCAAGTCATCGCTGTCCACGCACCGCATGACGAGCCGGTGGCGTGGCCGGATTTCTTCGGAACCTGGCGCCTCTCAAACCTCTACGAGATTCTGTTGCATGTCGTTACGGAGACCGCGTGTCACGCCGGTCATATGGACATTGTGCGCGAGAACATCGACGGGACCCAGCAGACGGTACTCGATTAACGCGTAGGTCAGAGCGTCTCGAGGTTCTCGTCGGAGTCTTGTTCCTCCGAGAACGTCATAAAATCGACCTCGGTACAGTTAGGGAAATGACCGACGTCCCGCTCGCCCGAACACGCCAGAGACTTCCCCTTTGGCGACGTGGCTTCGTCGGAGGTTTGGCTCTCGTGAGTGCGTTCGCGTTCGTATCTTTGTCGGTCACGTCGGCGCGCGCTCAAGGAGCACCGACATTTACGGCCTACCCTCACACGGGCGTCGCTACTCCCAGCGGTCTTGCCGCGGCCGGGAAATACGTCTGGATTTCCGACTGGGGAAGAGGATTCAAGAAGCGCGGCCAGATCGTTCGCGTCGACATTTCGACGGGCGCGACCCGCTCCGTCTCCAACCGATTCATCTCGCTTCCTTCCGTCATCGCGGCGTCTGATCGTTATGCCTGGGTGATGAACAAGACGTACAAAGAAGTGTGGTCACTCCTCCGCATCGATACCAACACGTTGTCCGTCACGCGCGTCAAAATCAGTGCGGCGGAGAGCGCCGGCATCGGCTACGAGGGCGACCCGATCGTCCTCGCGGGTGGCTACGTCTGGATTCCCGGTCCTCAAGGAATAATTCGCGTCAGTACCTCGACGTTGGTGACATCGACTATCAAGTCCCGATTGATAGCCGGGCCGCTCTTTCACGTAGTCGCGGATGCTCACTATCTCTGGATGAACGTACCCGTTTCGTCGAATGGGCCGCTCTATAGGTCCTTCATTCGAATTTCCTTGCGGACCGGGGTGGTGACCAACGTGAGTCTCCCTGGCGTCGAGGGCGGAATACCTCTTGGAGATGACGGGATCAATATGTGGGTGCAGAATAAGCGGGGAATCCAGAAGGTCAATCCATCGACCGGGGCCGTCACGATGATCGAGGTCCCACGAGATGCGCAGGTCACGATTCCGGTGAATGGACAGCCCGCCGTGGCGAACGGGATCATCTACTTCTGTGCGGGTCTGGTCGCGCAGAGTCACACTGGCGTGGTCGGTATTGGAATTCACACGGGTATCGCCGGGATCGTCTCCTCACCGTTGATTTACCAGGCGCACTTCGTGAGCGCGGCGAACGGGTTTGCCTGGGTCGTCAACTATCCCGTGCCCGGCAAACCTCTACTCGTGCGAATCTCATGATCGATATCACTCCATGTCCCTAGAGAAAAAGGTTCATGAACGAGGCGTCTGAGGTCGTCGGCCGCCGCGTCCTCGTCGACGGGATGATGGGATCCGGGAAGAGCACGTTTGCGCGTGCGCTCGGAGCACGGTCCGGCTTGCCCGTGATTCACCTCGACGTCCACTACTGGAGACCGGACTGGGTACGTCCGTCGGAAGACGAGTGGCGGGAGCGACAACGTGCTCTGCTCGCTCGCGAAGCGTGGATCATCGATGGCAACTACAACGAAAGCCTTGGCCTTCGGCTTGAACGCGCAGAAACGGTCGTTTGGCTCACAACTCCTTGGTGGTTGTGCGCGAGTCGCGCGTTCGTGAGAGGGTTTCGGAAGCCAATTGGCGAGATGCCCGACGGTTGCCGGGACTCGATCAGCCGACGCTTGCGCGACGAGTGGGGTGGGGTGGGAAGGATTTGGCGCAACCGACGTTTAGAACCTGACTTGGTACGCTCCGAAATCTTGCGGCACGGCGCCCACACGAGAGTGCACGTGCTGCGTTCGCGGCGGGAGGCGAGGGCATTCCTCGACTCGGTTCGTCGTCTTTCGTCGTAATCAAACGGACTACGGCGCCGGTAGCGTCGAACCTATGACTGACGTCATGCGGAATAAATGTACCCAGAGCACCGTAAGTAATCGTGGTCAGAAACGGCCGGATTCAGCCTGAATGGCTTTGGTGCTAGTCCGGTCTTGTGACAACGTGAGAAAGGATTGCTTCGTGGAAGAAGAACCTATGCCAGGTCCGCACGAACCCTTCAGAGTCACCCGCGCATATATCCCTGGACGAGTAGGTACCACAGGAGCAATCGAGATAGTTCATGACGCTCGGTCGTTCAGTACTCCGTGCGAAGTATTCCGCCACGGCGACGGCATCAATCTCAGAATCTATGGACGAGAGGGTTCTGTCGAATGGGACTTGGATGCTTCAGAATTCCTGAACGCGCTGGCAACCGCGAAGCACGTTGCAGAGGAGAGTGACTCGCCGCCGTAGGCTCCGGGGCGCACCCTGTACCACATCGCTCCTTCGTAAACGGCACCGTTAGTCTTGATGCCATGACAGACGTCACACTTCCGTCCCTGGGCGAATCGGTCACTGAAGGAATCATCACGCAGTGGTTCAAGAAGGTGGGCGACACGGTTGCGCGCGACGAGCCACTCTTCGAAGTATCGACGGACAAAGTTGACTCCGAGATGCCGTCGCCGGCTGCCGGCGTTCTAACCCAAATCCTCGCCGAAGAGGGCGACACCGTTGAAACCGGCTCGCGCGTTGCCGTCATCGATGATTCCCCTTCAGCGACACCGGCCGCGCCGAGCGCGCCGAGCACGCCGAACGCACCGACCCGGCCCGATGCACCGAGCGCACCCTCGACGCCGACGTCCTTCGAACCGCGCACGGGAGAGGTCGCGCCTGCGCCGACCTCGAGTCCACCGCCGACGGCCACGAACGACGATGACACGGTCAACGGCGTCGTGGTGTCACCGGTCGTCCGGAGGATCCTCGCTGACGGCGGGGTGGAAGCTTCGACCCTCCAAGGCAGTGGGCCGGGCGGGTCCATCACCCGTCGTGACGCCGAGAGAGCCGTCTTGGATGGTCCGACCGAAGAGTTGGTGGTCGCGCTTTCCAACGGTCGTCGACGCATGGGTCAGCACATGGCAGTTTCGGCTCAGGTCACCCCCCACGGCTTCGTGGCTGTTGAAGCCGACGGTGCGGTCTTCGCCAAACTCGATACGCTCGGTCGCTCGACCCGCGACGGCGTGGCGATCACCGACGAAATGCTGGTGAGTCTGGCCGCCGTGCGCGCCTTGGCCGAGTTTGAATTCCTGAACGCCACCTTCACCGGCGAGGACCTCGTCGTACACCGCACGGTCAATCTGGGACTGGTCCGGTCGGTGTCCGAAGACGGCATGCTCGTGCCGGTCGTGCACGCCGCCGCCGGATTGACCCTTCGAGCGCTCGCCCGCCGAGTGAGTGAACTCGACGAACGGGTGACGTCTCGTCATCTCACGACCGATGATCTCATGGGTGGGACCTTCACGGTGCTCGGTGCACCGAGCGCCAACGCGTTGTGGTCCGAACCGATCATTATTCAGCCGCAGGTCGCCGTGCTCTCCCTGGGCGCCGTCCGCGAGGTACCGGTCGTCGTAACCCATGAGGGTGTCGCCACCGTGGAGATTGGGCGCCGGCTCGTCTTGGGGCTCTCCTTCGATCACCGGGTCTGTGAGCCCGTGGCCGCGGCGCGTTACCTCGAACGGGTGGGTCAGTTACTCGCCGGACTCGACGTCGAAGGCGAGCGCTAGATGCTGCGCCGGCGCCACCTGGGGCGGATCTCCTTCGCCGAGGCGAACGACTTCCAGCGGGCGTTACTCCAGTCGAGTGACGACTACGTCTTGGTGTTCGAACACCCTCCGACCTACACGCGAGGCATCCGGACGCAGGAGGAGCACTTCTTGGTGCCCCCGGAGTCGCTGAACGCCGTCGTCATCGATGCCGACCGCGGCGGAGACGTCACGTATCACGCGCCCGGCCAGGTCGTCGCATGGGCCATCGTCACGGTCGACGATGATCCGTCGGCCGGCAAACTTCACGTCACCCGATTAGAGGACGCCGTCATCGCGACCGTGCGTTACTTCGACCCGGAAGGTCGACTGGGCCAGGTCGATCGGCTCGACGGATATCCCGGGGTGTGGGCCGACGTCGATGGCGTCCCGTCGAAGATCGCCGCGGTCGGCGTGCGAACCGAGCGCAACGACAAGGGACTTCGTCGAACGTTGCACGGCGTCGCTTTGAACGTCGACATCGACATGGAGGGATTTACGGCCATCGTCCCTTGTGGCATCGCCGACAAGCCGGTCGGCTCGATGACGTCGCTCGGACTGACCGTCAACGCGTTGGAGGTGGACGAGCGTCTCGGCGTCGAACTGGAAGATCGTCTCGGGGGGCCGGCGCATGTCGCGCGCGTCGAACGTAGCGCGGCGTCGACGGGTGACGAGCGACCGATGTTGCGACGACTTCGCCGCGCCGGTGTCGATCCCGAAGCGGGCGTGCCGATTCGCAGCCGAAAGCCGGAGTGGTTGCGCATAGAGGCGCACATGGGCGAGGAGTACCAGTCGCTGCGCACGCTCACGCAAGACCTGCGACTGGTGACGGTCTGCGAGGAAGCGGGCTGTCCGAACATCTTCGAATGCTGGTCGGCCGGGACCGCCACGTTCATGGTGAACGGTGAACGATGCACCAGGGCGTGCGGCTTCTGTCTGATCGATACGCGCAAGCCCCTCGCCCTGGACCCGACCGAGCCCGAGCGCGTTGCCGAGGCCGTCGTGCGACTGAATCTGGCGCACGCGGTGATCACCTGCGTGGCGCGCGACGACCTGGCCGACGGCGGCGCCGGCGCGATCGCGGCGACGGTTCGCGCCATTCGCGAACGCTCACCCGAGACCGACGTTGAGGTGCTCACTAGCGATCTCAAAGGCGACGCGGCGTCGCTGCAACTGATCATCGACGCGCGGCCCGACGTCTTGAACCACAACGTCGAGACGGTCGCGCGGCTGCAACGGGCCGTTCGACCGAGTGCCGGGTACCTGCGCTCGCTCACCGTTTTGGCACGAAGTGTGCGCGCTGGTCTCACTACGAAGTCCGGGCTGATGGTCGGACTCGGTGAGAGTGCCGACGAAGTCGAAGAGACGCTGGCCGACATGGCCGCCGTCGGCGTCTCGATCGCCACGATCGGCCAGTACCTGCGTCCCACGGCCGACCACCTGCCGGTGGCGCGGTGGTGGGAGCCGCGGGAGTTCGACGACCTGGCCGAACGGGGGCGGCGCCTGGGACTCAAGCACGTCCAGTCGTCGCCGCTCACGCGGTCGAGTTACCACGCCCGCGAAGCCCTGAGCGACGCCACACCGGTGGCGGCGCCCCGTCGTCGCTAGCCGGTCACTGTTGCGTTAACCAAGTTGGTGCCGAGGGGTCACCGGGAGTTCGACGGTGACCGTGGAAAGTGTCGCAGGGGTGTGGAATACTTCCGCCATGCCCAAACTAGACACCCACCCAAATGGAATACCGAGCTGGATCGACGTGATGGTCGAGACCGAAGAACAGCAACAAGCACTCATGAACTTCTACACCTCGCTCTACGGATGGTCGTGGGACCTCGGTGATGAACAGATGGGTTTCTACTCCATCGCCAACAGCGACGGTGCCCCCGTCATGGGCCTCGGTCGAGGACCAGGGTCCGCGGGCGCCATGGTGCCGTACTTCGCGACCGACGACATCAACGCCTCGGCCGCCAAAGCGGCCGAACTCGGCGGCACCGTCTTCATGGGACCGATGGAGGTTCCCGAAGCCGGCACGATGGCGTTGGTGAGCGATCCCACCGGAGCCGTCCACGGCCTCTGGCAAGGCGGCAACTTCAAGGGCTTCGGCGTCGCCTACGAGGCCAACGCGCCCGGGTGGTTCGACCACGCCTCGAGTGACCCGGCCGCCGCCGCGGCCTACTATCAGGGCTTGACCGGTCACAGCGTCATCGAGCCCGAACCGGGTATGCGGGTCCTCACCGCCGGCGAGCAGTGGTTCGCCAGTGTCTCGGAGAACCAGGTGGCCGACCGGCCGGCCGCGCAGTGGAACTCGATCTACGTCGTCGAGAAACTGGAAGAGGCGCGCAACAAGGTCCGCGAGCTCGGCGGAACAATCGTTCTTGAAGAGATGCCCGTGCCGGGCAGCGCGATCTCGGTCTTCGTGGAGCCGGTAATGAATACGGCCGTCACGATCATGGGAGCCGGAAGTCACGAGTAGTCGTCGCGGCATTATCCAGTTTCTCCAGGCTTTACCATCACTTGAGAATTTGAGTCTGCGTGGTCGTGCCGTTTGCCGTCCCGAGTGGTAGAAACGGTCCGTGTTAGCGAGAGACGTCCCTGACCGCTGATTGGCTGCGGGATCGGGCACCGGGCCCCCGGATGAAGGAGTGACGTTGACCATTCGTTCCAATCATTTGACCGGACGGATCCGAGGAGCTGTGGGTGCAGCGCTGGCCACCGTGGTTCTCTTGGTCTCGATGGGCGCGACTTCCGCTTCGGCGTCGAGTTATCGCTCTGCGAGCTCGAGCGCCTTTTGCACGACAATCTTCACCTATCATCCCACCGTCGCGCCGAGCCCCAAGAACCTGAAGTCGTACAAGGCCTGGGCCAAGGCCCTCGAGCCCTTCTACGAGCAGCTGGCCTCGGAAGCTCCGAACACCGCCACGAAGGCCATCCTCAGCGAAGTGGTCGTCGTCTTGAAGTACTACGTGAGCAGTTCCAGCATCACCAAGCTCGACGCCAGTGTTCTCAAGTACCAGGCGAAGTGGGCCGCCGGGGCCAAGGCGCTCGCCAAGGCCGTCGAGTCGTGCGCCAAGACGTTGGAGTGATCGCACGGCCGAGCTGAAGCGTCCGTGGGCCCGAACGCCCCGAGGTCCACTGCACGAACCGCGTCGCGAGCAGGGAATCGCGATGCTCGCGACGCTGCTCACCCTCATCATCTTGGCCGTGATGGTCGTGATCATGTTCAACACCTTGAGCGGCTCGCCGTCGAGCACGGGCACGGGCACCACGATTCCCGGCGCGACCTCGACCACGACGGCGCCCACAACGCCCGGGAGCGGCGCGCAGGAGGCGGCCGCCTCGGCCTGCCGGGCCAACTACCAAGCGATCGAGACGGCACTCGCCGACTACCGCGCTCTTAACGGTTCGTCGCCGGCGGCCGGAATCGCGTGGGCGACGGCCTCGACCAATGGTGGTCCGTTCATGCAGGTCTGGCCCGAGAGTGCGCCGTATTACTCCATCACCTGGAACGGAGCGCAGTTGAGCGTCATCCCCGTGAGGGGGGCGCCCTCGCACGGGGATGACGGGACCAGCTCTCCCAAGTCCGGCTGCTTCGCGGCGTGAGCCGCTCGACTGGCCGAGACCGAATCGGACTACTTCGTTAGTCCTAACGTCACGACGTGGAAGTCACGCGACGAAGTACTTGGCCATCGGGTGAGACAGATGATCGCGTCGGTGGTCTGTTCCGGATGTAGTTGGAATCCCTCGGAGACCGTGACGCCGATGCGCTCGCTCTCGAGCAGTCGGGCGACCTTGGCGTTGTCGGTGAGATCGGGACAGGCCGGGTAACCCCAGGAGTAGCGTCCCCCGCGGTACTGCTGACGAAAGAGCCCCGTCAGCGTCGGGCCGTCCTCTTCGACGAAGCCGAGTTCGCCGCGAATGCGCTTGTGCCACATCTCGGCGAGCGCCTCGGCCATCTCGACGCCGAGGCCGTGCAGCATGAGGTAGTCGGTGTAGTGGTTCTCGGCGAAGAGTTCCTGACAGCGCTCCGAGACGCGCGCGCCCATGGTCACGAGCATGAAGCTGGCGTAGTCCAGATCACTGCTGTCGACCGAACGGAAGAAGTCGGCGATGCAGAGGAAGGGCGCCACGATCTGGCGCGGGAACGTGAAGCGCGTGAGCTCGCTGGTGCGGGTGTCGTCGCCGTAGAGAATGAGGTCGTTGCCTTCCGAGGCCACGGCGAAGTGACCCCACACCACCTGGGGCACCAGGAGGGACTCCTCCTTGGCGATGGCCAACTGCTCGCGCAGCGTGGCGCTCACGCGCTCTTTGAACGCCGGGTCGTCCTCGCCGTTCTCGGGCCGAAAGCCCCACTGGTTGCGAAAGAGCGCGGTCAGGTTGAGGTACTCGCTGATCTCGTCGACGGACATGCCCTTGGCGACGCGGCTGCCGAGGAACGGCGGCGTGAAGATGGGGTTGTCGTCCTCCACGTCGGGGCTTCGACTGGGCAGCCCTTCGGGCACCTCGCCGGCCTCGCCTCGGATCCGGCGAAAGACCTTGCGTTCGGAGATCTCGCGACCGAAGGTGAGGTCCTCCTCGTCGCTTCGGCGCAGTTCACCCAACCGGTCCAACACCCGTAGTCCCTCGAAGGCGTCCTTGCCGTAGAAGACGCGTCCGGAGTAGACCTGACGGAGGTCGCGCTCGACGTAGGTCCGCGTCAGAGCGGCGCCGCCGAGCAGGACCGGGACGTGGCTCATGCCCCGCTCGTTCATCAACTCCAGGTTCTCGCGCATGATCAAGCGTGCTCTTCACCAGGAGGCCGCTCATCCCCAGGGCGTCGGCCTGGTGCTCTTCGAGGGCGCTCAGCATCTCGTTGACGCCGACCTTGATGCCGAGGTTGAAGACCTCGTAGCCGTTGTTGGTGAGGATGATGTCGACCAGGTTCTTACCGATGTCGTGCACGTCACCCTTGACGGTGGCGAGCACGACGCGCCCGCGCCCGCCCTGATCGCTCTTTTCCATGTGGGGCTCCAGGTGGGCGACCGCCGACTTCATCGTCTCGGCGCTTTGCAAGACGAAGGGGAGCTGCATCTCCCCGGAGGCGAAGAGGTCCCCGACCTCGCGCATGCCGTCGAGGAGGAGTTGGTTGACGATGTCGAGCGGCGCCATGCCCTCGGCCATCGCCACGTCGAGATCGCCCTCGAGCCCGACGCGCGCGCCGTCGATGATGCGACGGCGCAGTCGGTCGTTGAGTTCGAGGTCGTCGAGCGACGCGGTCGAGGCGCTGGGACGTCGAGACGCCCTCGTAGAGGCCGAGCAGCACGGTGAGCGGGTCGTAGTCGTCACTGCGTCGGTCGTAGATGAGATCGAGGCAGACCCGTCGGGCCTCCTCGTCGATGCGATTGAGCGGCAAGAGCTTGGAGGCGTGCACGATGGCGGCGTCGAGGCCGGCGTCCGCGCACTCGTGCAAGAAGACGCTGTTCAACACCTGGCGCGCGCCCGGATTGAGCCCGAAGGAGATGTTGGAGAGCCCGAGGATCGTGCGCACGCCCGGCAGCTCGGACTTGATTCGTCGAATCGCCTCGATCGTCTCGATGCCGTCGCGCCGCGACTCGACCATCCCGGTCGAGAGCGGCAAGCGCCAACGTATCGATGAAGATGTCCTGGGGGTCGAGGCCGTAGCGCGAGACGGCGAGGTCGGTGATCGCGCGCGCGGCGCGCACCTTCCACTCGGCCGTTCGCGCCTGCCCCTCTTCGTCGATGCAGGTCGCGACGATGGCCGCGCCGAACTCGGCGGCGAGTGAGAGGAATCCATCGAGACGGGTCCCCGGTCCGTCGCCTTCTTCGAGGTTGACCGAGTTGAGGAGAGCCTTGCCCCCGAGCCAGGTGAGCGCCTGACGCGCGACCTTGGTCTCGGTAGTGTCGACCATGATCGGCACCGACGACTGTGTGGCCAAGCGGCTCATCAGCTCGTTCATGTCGGCGACGCCGTCGGCCCCGGTGTAGTCGACGCAGACGTCGAGGATGTGCGCGCCCTCTTTGATCTGGTCGCGGCCGATGCCGACGCAGGTGTCCCAGTCGCCTTCGAGCATGGCGTCGCGGAACTTCTTGGAGCCGTTGGCGTTGGTGCGTTCGCCGACCAACAGCACGGAGCGGTCCTGCTGGTAGTTCGTCGCCGAGTAGATCGACGCCACGGCCGGTTCGAGCGTCGCCGAGCGCGCGCTGCGCGTCAGCGGGCGCACGACTTCGACGACGCGCGCGATGTGGTCCGGGGTGGTGCCGCAACATCCCCCGACGACCTGCACGCCATACTCGGTGACGAACTTCGACAGGTGCTCGGCCAAGCGCGTCGGGCGTGAGGTCGTAGTGCATCCGGCCGTCGACCACACTCGGGAGCCCGGCGTTGGGCAGGCACGAGAGCGGGACCGGCGAGGTCTCGGAGAGCGTGCGCAGCGGTTCGTACATCTCGACCGGCCCGGTCGCGCAGTTCAGTCCGAGCACGTCGACGCCGAGCGGGCTTAAGGCCGTCACCGCGGCCCCGATCTCGGTGCCGGGCAACATGCGCCCGGTCAGTTCGATCGTGACCTGCGCCTGGATCGGCACGACGCGCCCGTGTCGGACCATAGCGCGATGACACGCCGCGATGGCGGCCTTCCCTGAGAGAAGGTCGTAGACCGTTTCGACGAGGAGGAGGTCGACGCCGCCCTCGAGCAGCCCGAGCGCCATCTCTTCGTAGCTGGCCGAGAGGTCGTCGTAGGTGATCTGACCGAGCGACGGGAACTTCGTCCCCGGTCCCATCGAGCCGGCGACGAAGCGCGGCGACGCAGGGACTGGCGTAGGAGTCAGCGACGCGACGCGCGATCTCAGCCGACACCCGAGCCAACTCGCGGGACCGATCGGCGATCCCGTACTCGGCGAGCACGACCGAGAAGGCGCCGAAGGAGTCGGTCTCGATGACGTCGGCGCCGACGTCGAGGAACGAGCGGTGCAACGCTTCGACGGCGTCGGGTTTCGTGACGACCAGTATCTCGTTGCAGCCTTCGAGCGAGGCGCCGCCGAAGTCGTCGGCGTGCAGGTCCTGCAGCTGGAAGTTCGTCCCGGTCGCGCCGTCGTAGATGAGAACGCGTTCGCCCAGTGCGCGCAGATAGGGGTCGTTCGCGTTCGGTCGAGCGAAGGGCGGTCGCGCGGGGGACTCCATTGAGTCATCAGGCTACCCGTACACCCGTAAATCACTACGCTTGACGACGTGAAGATCTACACCCGCGACGGTGACGACGGCACCACCGGTCTCTACTTCGGAGGTCGAGCGAGCAAGAGCTCGGACCAGATCGACGTCAACGGCGAGGTCGACGAGGCCCAGTCGACGCTCGGGTGGGCCCGGTCGCTCACCGAACCCGGTTCGCGGCTCAACGAACTGCTCATCAGCGTCGAACGCGACCTCTGGGTCCTGATGGCCGAAGTGGCCACCGCGCCGGAGAATCGCCACAAACTGGCGCCCGATAAGACGCTCGTCACGACCGAGATGATCGCTCGCCTGGAAGAGGAGATCGACGCGTTGTCCGCGGAGATCGAGATGCCCAAGGAGTTCGTCGTCCCGGGGGAGAATCAACTCTCCGCGGCGCTCGACGTGGCGCGCACGGTGATCCGGCGAGCCGAACGCGTGGCCGTGGGCTATCCGCTGGAGGACTCCTTCGTCGTGGCCTACCTCAATCGTCTCAGCGACCTCGCCTGGACGATGGCCCGCTTCGCCGAAGGCACGCAGCACCGCACCGCCAGAATTCACCACTAAAGGGGACGCTGCATGGCCCGCACTGCACGAATCTCTACGCCGGTCGAGGCCGCGACGCAGCCGACGGTGGTGGTGCCCGTCGTCTTCGACGACGGCGCCGCGTTCATCGCCGAGTCGGTGCCGGCGAGCCTGGGCGGTCAGAGCATCCCGCGCACGCTCTCGAAGGAGTGGTGCACCAAACAGGGTCTCAAGCCCGACGCCGGGAGCGTCGCCGTGCTCCGATCGCTGAAGGACACGAACGTGGCCTTCGTGAGCCTCGGCTCCACCTATAACTCACTCGAGAGCTACCGACTCGCGGGCGCCGCCGCGGCGCGCTGTGCCAACGACGCCTCGGTGGCCTTCTTCTTGCCGACCGACGGCATCGACGATCCGCGCGACGCGGCCCAGGCGCTGGTCACCGGGGCCCTGCTGGCGTCCTACAACTATAAACAAGGTGACGCCATCACGACCTTCGACGTGGTGCCGCTCGGCTCTCCGCTGCCTTCGGTCGAGACCCACGACGACGTCACCGAAGGAGCCCAGCGCGGCGAGGCCATCGCCGGTGGCATCAACTGGGCGAAGTTCCTGGTCGATTCGCCGGCCGGCTACATGCCGCCCAAGGAGCTGGCGCGTCACGTCCAGATGCGACTCGACGACGACGAGCACGTCACCGTGGAGGTCTGGAGCGAACCTCGCATTCGCGAGGAGCGTCTCGGGGGACTGCTGGGCGTGGGCGAGGGTTCGGCCCAGCCCTGTCGACTGGTCTACGCCACCTACGACCCGAGCCCCGAGGTGGAACTGCCCCACATCGCGCTCGTTGGTAAGGGCGTCACCTTCGACTCCGGTGGACTGTCCCTCAAGACCAATGAAGGCATGATGGCGATGAAGACGGACATGACCGGTTCGGCGATCGTCATGGCCGTCGGTCTCGATCGCCAGCCGCCTGGCGCTGCAGGTGAAGATCACGGCGATCGCTCCCATGACCGAGAACCTGCCGAGCGACCGAGCGACCAAACCGGGCGACGTCCTGACGATCCGCAACGGCATGACGATCGAAGTGCTCAACACCGACGCCGAGGGTCGCCTGATCCTCGCCGACGGTCTTAGCCTCGCCGTCGAGGCCAATCCCGACGCCATCATCGACGTCGCCACGCTCACCGGCGCGCAGCGCGTGGCCCTCGGTGACGAGGTCGGCGCCATCTTCGCGTCGACCGACGAGATGGCCGACTTCTTCGCCGTCGCCAGCGCCCGGAGCGGCGAGTTGCTCTGGCGCATGCCCCTGTTCGACAGCTACGAAACGACCATCGAGTCCGACGTGGCCGATATGAAGAACATGGGTAAGACCGGGAGCGGCGGCATGATCGCGGCGGCCCTGATCCTGCGCCGATTCACCGACGGTCGGCCGTGGGCGCACATCGACATCGCCGGCCCCGGGCGATCGGACTCGGTCCGGGGCTACACGACCAAGGGCGCGACCGCCTTCAGCGCGCGCACGATCGTCGAGTTCTTGGAAGCGGTCGCCGAAGAGGCGCTGGACTAACGCTCGACCGCGCGCACCCGCGACGCGCGACTCGGGACCTCGCGCGCCAGTGACGACGAAGTCACGTCGTTGCCGTCGGCCTTTCCGATCAACACCGTCGCGAAGAGGTCTTCGTCCTCGATGCCGGCCCAGCGCAGGACCTCGGACTCGTGGCGGAAGTTACCCCAGAGCGCGGCCTGCCAGCCGCTCTCTTCGATCAACAGCAACAGCGCCATCGTCGGCCATCGCCGCGTCGGTGTGCCAGTAGGGGATCGGCCAGTTCGATTCGTCATCGAGGCCGGAGTGGCGCTTGTCCGCTTCGGCGTAACGCGCCACGTACTCGCCCCGGCGCGAGGTCACCAGGACGACCGCGCCGCAACGCTGCAGTCCGTCGGCGCGGCGCGACTGGGCCCGCCACTCTTCGTCGGTCGCGACTTCGAAGTACTGGCCGACCAGATCCGGTCCGATCGTGTGGAGTCGGACGCCGGCGCTGTTGCCGGCGGTCGGCGCCCACAGGGCCTGGGCGCAGAGTTCGGCCAACCACGCCGAATCGACCGGCGTACCGTCGAAGGAGCGCACCATCCTTCGTCGCGCGAGCAGTTCACGAAGTTCCACGCGTCGGGTCTAGCAGGAGCGCCGAACACGATTGATGACCCGGCAGGTAAGATTTAATAACTAAGAAGGAGCGAACGTTGTCCACGCCTCGAGATCTACTGAACGCCGCCAAGGCCGAGATTAGAGAGATCGACCCGAACGACGTCGCCGCGCGACTCGATCACTTCACGCTGCTCGACGTCCGCGAACCCGACGAGTACGAACAGGGCGCGGTGCCCGGCGCGGTCCACCTGCCCCGGGGCAACCTGGAGTTCTCCGTCGAGGGTCGCCTGCCGGACAAGAACGCGCCGATCGCCGTGTACTGCGCGGGCGGCGTGCGTTCGGCCTTCGCCGCCAAGACGCTCCAGGACCTCGGCTACAGCGACGTGGTGTCGATCATCGGCGGCTTCAACAAGTGGAAGGACGAGGGCCTCACCTGGACGACGCCGCAGGTGCTCTCGGCCGACCAGCGCATCCGCTACCAGCGCCACCTCTTGTTGCCCGAAGTGGGCGAGAAGGGCCAGCAGCGCCTCTTGGACTCCAAGGTGCTGCTGCTCGGCGCCGGAGGACTCGGTTCGCCGGCGGCGCTCTATCTCGCCGCGGCCGGCGTCGGGACGATCGGCATCATCGACATGGACGTCGTCGACTCCTCGAACCTCCAGCGCCAGATCCTGCACAACGTGGAGCGCATCGGCATGCGCAAGGTCGACAGCGCGAAGATGACCCTCACCGCGATGAACCCGGACGTCAACGTGCTCACCTACGACACGCGACTCGGCGCCGACAACATCTTGGACATCATCGACGGCTACGACGTCATCGTCGACGGCACCGACAACTTCCCGACGCGCTACCTGGTGAACGACGCGGCGCTGGTCAAGAACATTCCCGTCGTGCACGGTTCGATCTTCCGCTTCGAAGGTCAGGTCACCGTCTTCAGCCCGTACGTCGGGCCGTGCTACCGCTGCATGATCCCCGAGCCGCCACCGCCGGAACTCGCGCCGAGCTGCGCCGAGGCCGGCGTCCTGGGCGTGCTGCCGGGCATCGTCGGCTCGATCCAGGCGATCGAGACCATCAAGCTGCTGCTCGATCTGGGCGATCCCCTCGTCGGCCGACTCCTCACCTATGACTCGATGGACGAGAGCTTCCGCACCTTCAAGGTGCGCCGCGATCCGGCCTGCCCGGCCTGCGGCGAGAACGCCGGTCCGATCGTCATCGCCGAGTACGACGACCTGTGCATGCCGCACCCGGTGAAGGTCTAGTTCGCCAACCGCTCCAGATATTCGGCGCGTTCCCCTCGTGTCGAGTCGCAGTGGGATTACCGCTACCGCGACCCTCGTGTCGGTCCAAGACCAGCGCCTATCGTTGATGAGCGTGACGTCAGACGAGCGCCGTACCGATTCGGGGATCGTCGTCCAACCGGTCTACGACGACGCTGACCTCAAGGATTTCGACGCGGCGACGCAGCTCGGCAGTCCGGGGGAGTACCCCTACACCCGCGGCGTCCAGCCCACGATGTACCGGGGACGACTCTGGACGATGCGCCAGTACGCCGGCTTCGGCACGGCCAGCCGCGACGAACGAGCGCTTCAAGTTCCTCCTGAAGGCCGGTCAGACCGGACTGTCGTGCGCCTTCGACCTGCCCACGCAGATGGGCTACGACGCCGACCACGTGCGCGCCGAGGGCGAGGTGGGCAAGGTCGGCGTCGCCATCTCGTCGCTGGAGGACATGCGCGACCTGCTGGCCGATCTGCCGCTCGACCAGGTGACGACGTCGATGACGATCAACGCCACGGCCTCGACGCTGCTTGCTGCTCTATCAGCTGGTCGCCGAAGAGCAGGGCGTGCGCGGCGACCAACTGCGCGGCACGATCCAGAACGACATCTTGAAGGAGTACGTGGCGCGCGGCACGTACATCTACCCGCCGCGCCAGTCGATGCGCCTCGTCGTCGACACCTTCGCCTACTGCGCCAAGGAGATGACGCAGTGGAACACCATCTCGATCTCGGGCTATCACATCCGCGAGGCCGGATCGACCGCCGTCCAAGAGATCGCCTTCACGCTCGCCAACGGCATCGCCTACGTCGAGGCCGCGCTGGCGGCCGGCCTGGCGTTGGACGACTTCGCGCCGCGGCTGAGCTTCTTCTTCAACGCCCACAACAACCTCTTCGAAGAGGTCGCCAAGTACCGCGCGGCGCGACGGCTGTGGGCCTCGATCATGCGCGACCGCTTCGGCGCCACCGACCCGAAGTCGATGACCCTTCGCTTCCACACCCAGACCGGCGGCTCGACGTTGACGGCCCAGCAGCCCGAGAACAACATCGTGCGCACGACGATCCAGGCGCTCGCGGCGGCGCTCGGCGGCACGCAGTCCCTGCACACCAACGGCTTCGACGAGGCGCTCGGGCTGCCGACCGAACGCGCGGCCAAGCTCGCGCTGCGCACCCAACAGGTCCTGGGCTACGAATCGGGCATCGCCGACACCGTCGACCCCCTGGCCGGTTCGTACTTCGTCGAGTCGTTGACCAACGAGGTGGAACGCTTGGCGCGCGAGTACATCGAGACGATCGACGAGCGCGGGCGGCGCCGTCGCGGCCATCGAGTCGCACTACATGCAAGACGAGATCGAGTCGGCGGCCTACGAGTTCGCCCGCCGCGTGGACCGCGGCGAAAAGGTCGTCGTCGGCGTGAACCGATTCGAGGAGAGCGACGCGACCAAGGCCGACGTCTTCCCGATCGACGAAGAACAGCAGCGCGCCCAGATCGCGCGCGTGACGGCGCTGAAGACGACTCGCGACAACGACGCCGTGCGCGCCGCGCTCGAGGACCTCGCCGACGCCGCGCGCGGAACGCAGAACGTGCTCTATCCGATGAAGACGGCGCTGTCGCGACATGGCGACGCTCGGCGAGGTGGCCGACGTGCTGCGCGCCGAGTTCGGGGTCTACACGCCGAGTTAGCTACAGCGGTTCGTGGAAGTGCGTGACGATCGGTCGTCTCGACGTAGAACGGATGCGTCAGTGCGCGCCAGCGCTGGAAGTCGTCGGTCTCGCGCCACGCCATATGCGCCTCGATGGACGCCCAGCGAATGAGGAGGAGGTACACCGAACCGTCCTCTGCTTGACGACGGAACTCGCCGCCGAAGCATCCCGCGGCCGTGTCGAGGATCGGTAACGCCTGTCGCGCCGACGCCTCGAACTCCTCTTCGCGACCGGGTGTCACCGCGACGACGACGTGTTCGAGCATCACGCGCGGGCCATCAGTCGCGCGCGTAGCTTCTCGTCGTTCGCCACGCCGATCGCCGTGTGGGCGAGGGCGATCGCTCCGGCGAGCACCGCGCGATCGGCCTCGGGCGTGATGCAGGCCGCGGTGAACTCGGGCTGGTGATTCACGGCGCCGTTGGTGGGAATCATCGAGCAGCGGGTGGATCGGAGGGCACCACCAGCGAGACGTTCGCCATGTCCGTCGAGATCGCCGGTCGGTCGACGCCCTCGTCGTCCAGGTTGAAACTCCGACCGAGCGCTTCGGCGGCGACGCGGTAGTGCGACGAGGATGTCGGGGTCGGACTCCATGTGCGAGAAGGCGCTGCCGATCTCTTCGATGCGCAGCGCGGCGCCGGTCGCGAGGGCGCCGGCTTCGAAGCAGGCGTTGATCCGTACTGCGCAGTTCGGCCAGTCGCTCGCTGGTGAGTGAACGGGCCATGAAGCGTCCAGCGGCGCGACTCGGGATGATGTTCGCCGCCGAACCGCCTTCGAGCACGATGCCGTGGACGAGGTCACCCGGTCGCAGCTGCTGACGCAAGAGGCCGATCGCCACTTGGGCGATCGTCAGCGCGTCGAGCGCGTTCACGCCGACCCAGGGCGCGGCCGCGGCGTGCGCCTCTTTGCCCTCGAAGGTGACGTCGAAGTGGTCGACCGCGAGGCAGAGGGCGTCGAGTCGCTCGGTGGGGAAGGGGTGAACCATCATCGCGGCGTGCACGTCATCGAAGTAGCCCGCGTTGATGAGGTCGATCTTGCCGCCGCCGCCTTCCTCGGAAGGAGTGCCGAGCAGGGTGACCGTGAGGTTCAGCTCGTCGGCGACGGCCCCCAGACCGATGGCGGCTCCGAGGGACGACGCGGCGATGATGTTGTGGCCGCAGGCGTGGCCGACGTCGGGCAGCGCGTCGAACTCCGCGCAGTACACGATGTTCAGGTCGCCGTCGCCCATCGTGGCGCGAAAGGCGGTGGGAAGATCGGCGATGCCGCGCTCGACGCGAAAGCCGCGCGTCCTCGGCCAACGTCGGCGACGGCGAAGGAACTTTCGAACTCCACGTAGCCCGAGTTCCGGGTGCGCGTGGACGAAGTGGCTCAGTTCGACCAGGTCGTCGCCGTGACGCTGGATGGTGCTGGCGGCGAGTTCGCGCGCGCTCACTCGACGACCACGACGGTGTCGCCCGCGCTGACCGAGTCGCCGGCGGCGACGTTGATGGACACGACGACACCGGACTTCTCGGCGTTCACCGAGTTCTCCATCTTCATCGCTTCGAGGATAACGACCGTGTCGCCGGCTTCGACCTGTTGACCGACCTCGACGTTCACCTTGACGATCGTGCCCTGCATCGGGACGACGACGTTGGCCGAGCCGCTGCCGAGCACGCCGGCGTGGTGCTGTCGACGCGGTTTGGCCGCGGTGCTCTGGGCCCGGGGCAGTCCGTCGTCGAACTCCGGCACCCACAGCGCGACGGTGACGCGTCGTCCGTTGACTTCGGCGGTGACGTCCTTGCGCACCTGACCGTCACCGACCGAGACGGCCGCGGTCGTGACCTCGGGCAACGTCGTGAAGTCGAGCTCACTCTCCACCCAGTTGGTGGAGTGCGTGCCGTGGACGAACTGCTCGTCGGAGAGGATCACCACGTCCGCGGGCAACGTCGTGGCGACGCCTTCGATGGTGGTCTCTTCGATGGCGCGCAACATCCGTCGACGCGCCCGCTCGCGGTCCGGTCGCCCAGACGATCAGTTTGGCGATCAGGTTGTCGTAGTACTGCGAGATCGGTGTCGCCCGCGCCGTAGCCGGCGTCGAGTCGCACGCCGGGACCCGAGGGCTGGTCGAAACGGGTGATGGTGCCCGGGGTGGGGATGAACTTGCCGCCGGCCGGGTCCTCGGCGTTGATGCGAACCTCGATGGCGTGGCCTTCGCGGCGAACCTCGTCTTGCGTGAAGGTCAGCGCCTCACCCGAGGCGATGCGCAGCTGCCACTCGACAAGGTCCAGTCCGGTCACCAACTCGGTCACCGGGTGCTCGACCTGGAGACGAGTGTTCATCTCCAAGAAGAAGAACGCGCCGTCTTGGTAGAGGAACTCGACGGTCCCGGCGTTCACGTAGCCGCAGGCCCTCGGAGACCTTCACCGCCGCTTCGCCCATGGCGCGACGGACCTCGTCGGGAAAGTTCGGCGCCGGTGACTCCTCGATGAGCTTCTGGTGACGTCGTTGGGCCGAGCAGTCGCGCTCCCCGAGCCAGAGCGTGGTGCCGTGGCTGTCGGCGAGGACCTGCATCTCGACGTGTCGGGGCCGCGTCAGGTAGCGCTCGACGTAACACTCGGGGCGGCCGAAGTAACTCTGGGCCTCGCGTTGCGCGCTCTCTAAGGCGGCCGGTGCCTCGTCGGAGGAGTTCACGACCTTCATGCCGCGTCCGCCACCGCCGTAGGCGGCCTTGATGGCGACCGGCCAGCCGAACTCGTTGCCGAACTTGATCGACCTCTTTGGCGTTCTTCAGCGCCTCACTTCGACCGGGCACGCCTTCGACGCCCACCCGGGCCGCGGCCAGTCGACTCGAGATCTTGTCGCCCATGACCTCGATCGCCTCGGGCGGGGGACCGATGAAGGTCACGCCGCGCGACGTGATGGCCCGCGCGAACTCCGTGTTCTCCGAGAAGAAGCCGTATCCCGGGTGCACGGCGTCCGCACCCGAGCGATCGATGACGTCGAGGATCGCCTCGGTGTTGAGGTAACTCTCGGCGGCGCTCTGGCCCCCCAGGGCGTAGGCCTCGTCGGCCAGGCGCACGTGCAGCGCGTTGCGATCGAGTTCGGAGTACACGGCGACGGTGGCGATGCCCATCTCTCGACAGGTGCGCATGACGCGCACCGCGATCTCGCCGCGATTGGCGATCAGGACTTTCTGTAACACGCGAACCTCCGTAGCGGACCTGCAATTTTCTACCACTCGCTCTCGAAACCCTAGAGTTTCCTTGTGAGTTCAATCGTCTGGCGTATCGAACACTTCGACGTGATCGACTCCACCAACACGTGGCTGGCCGAGCGGGCCCTCGAGGGTGCGCCGGAGGGCCTGGTAGCGGTTGCGGACTTCCAGAGCGCCGGCCGGGGACGGCTGGATCGTCAGTGGGAGTCGCCCCCCGGGGCGTCGTTGCTGTGCTCGATCCTGCTTCGACCGGACCTCTCACCGGACCAGCTCCAACTCGTCGTGGCCTGCGTGGCCCTCGCGGCGCGCGCGGCGCTCGTGCGACTGAGCGGCGTGCGACCGGCGCTCAAGTGGCCCAACGACTTGATCGTCGGCGACGCGAAGATCGCGGGACTCCTGGCCGAGATCGTGTCCGTCGACGATCGACTGTCCGTCGTCGTGGGGATCGGCGTGAATCTCACGCACGACGGACCGGCGAACGTCGCCTCCACTAGCGTGCGCGCCGAGTCGGGCGTGACGATCACGGCGCCGGCGCTGCTCGACATCATGCTGGATGAACTCGAGACGCGGCGGGCGATGTTGGACAGCATCGACGGTCAGGCGGGCCTTCGCGAAGAGTACCGACGAGCACTCGTGACCCTGGGTCAGATGGTGCGGGTGGAACGCACGAACGACGTTCTCGTCGGACTCGCGGCGTCGGTCGACGAGTTCGGACAACTCCTGGTCCTGGTGAACGACGAAGAGGTCTCGGTCACCGTCGGCGACGTCGTGCACCTGCGCGCGCACAAAGGTGGGCCACGATGAGTCGCGCGACGCGGGTGTTGGTGACCGGTGCGGCCGGCCAGGTCGGGGTCGACCTCGTCGACGTGCTGTCGGGGGTGACGCCGCCTGGGGTTGATCGCTCGTTCCAACCGGACGGACGGAAGGTGGCCGAAGGCGAGTTCGACGTCCTCGCGCTCACTCGTCACGACCTCGACGTGGCCGATCGCGACGCGGTCGATCGAGCGGTCCGGGCGGCGCGACCGGACGTCATCGTCCACCTGGCCGCCTATACCGCGGTCGACCGCGCCGAAACGGAAGAGTCCGCGTGTTTTATCGTGAACGCGGCCGGCACGGAGTCGATGTCCCTCGCCGCCAGGGAGAACGACGCCCACCTGATCGCTATCTCGACCGACTACGTCTTTGACGGCAACAAGGGTGGTGCTTACGTCGAAGACGACGCGACGAATCCCCTCAACGTCTACGGCGCGTCAAAACGCGCCGGTGAGCTGCTGTGCTCGAGCGACGACACCGTCGTGCGCACGTCGTGGGTGATGGGGGTACGCGGTAAGAACGTCGCGCACGTCATCGCCGATCGCGCCCTCTCGGGACAGTCGGTGCGCTTCGTAAACGACCAGACCGGCACGGTCACCGTCGCGAGTGACTTGGCGCGTGTCCTCGCGACGTTGGTGCGCGAGCGTCCGGGCGGTTTCTGGCACGTGGCCAACGCCGGCGCCACCACGTGGTTCGACGTGGCCCGCTACATCGGCGAGATCCTCGGTCGTGACGAATCCTTCGCGGCGTCGATCGCGACCAGCGAGTTGGACCCGGCGCCGCTGGCCACTCGACCGATTCGCAGCGACTTATCAATTGAGAAATTCGCCTCGGCGTACTCGACGCTCCCCGAATGGCGTGACGGGCTCACTCGGTTGATTCGAGACCGAGGGTCGAAGGGCAACCTATGAGCGATGTCGCGACCGACGTCGCCGCCGTTATCGTCGACTTCCACGCCGGCCAGGCGTTGGACGACTGCGTCGACTCGCTGCACGCCAACGGCGTCACGGACATCGTGGTCGTCGAAAACGGTGAGGAAGGTTCGACCCTGCCGGCCCTCTCCGGCCAACACGTCGTGTTGGTCGTGCCCAAGCTGAACCTCGGTTACGGACGCGGGGTGAACCGCGGCGTGGCCGCGGCGCCGTTTCGTCGTTATCTCCTGGTCTCCAATCCCGACGTCGTCGTCCACGACGGTGCCGTGTCGGCGTTGGTGGACTTTCTCGACGAGCACCCGAACGTCGCCATCGTTGGTCCTCAGATCGTGCGGCCCGACGGGAGCGTCTATCCGTCGCAGCGGGTCTTCCCCAACTTCTGGCTCGCCGGTCTGCACGCGCTGCTCGCGCCCCTCTGGCCCGGAAACCCGTTCACGCGTCGCTACCGATCACCCCGCAAGGATGGGTCGGTCGACTGGGTCTCGGGCGCCTTCTTCCTGGCGCGACGGGACCGTTTCGAAGAGGTGGGCGGATTCGACGAGCGCTACTTCATGTTCGCCGAGGACATGGCGCTGTGCTGGCAGATGCGCGCCCACGGCCACGACATCGCGGCGACGCCCGACGCGCTGGTCACGCACATCGAAGGCGTGTCGCGCGCCAGGGTCTCTCGGGCGATGCTGATCGCGCACCACCGCAGCGCCATGCGCTTTGAGTGGCAGACGGCGAGCGGCTGGCGCCGGGTCCTGGCGCCGATCGCGACGTTGGTGCTCGGCCTTCGGCTCTGTGTGGTGTTGATCATCCGCCCCACGACCCAATAGGACGACCGTCTAGAATGGAACCTGGGCTGCGAGTGGTTCTGTGGTTGAAAGTCGATGCCAGTCGCGGGCGAAACGACCCACGTAAGGCGTCTTTTAGACGCTGAGCATGGCGCGGTTTAGAAGTAAGTCCTGCCTCACGGCGACCAGAGCGGTCACCGGGAGAGCCGGTGAAGTGTGCGGTTGCCTCGCCGGAGAGCCTCGTGCTGCCGGCGTGACCCACGGACACCGCCGCAGGCAAGTGTGGGGTAAAAGACCAGGTCAGCACTCGCAGCCCAATCGAAGTAGCAATAGCGACCGGTAGGGTACATCAGGTTATGAGTGTTTTTAGCAAGGTTCTGAAGGCCGGAGAGGGCAAGCGCGTACGCCAACTGGCCGAACTCGTGCCGCCCATCAACGAACTCGCCGACGAGATGGCGGCCCTCTCGGACGCCGAGCTTCGCGCCAAGACCGACGAGTTCCGCGCCCGACTCACCGAAGGTGAGGACCTGGACGACATGTTGCTCGAGGCCTTCGCCGTGGTGCGCGAGGCCGCGACGCGCGTCCTCGGCCAGCGTCACTACGACGTCCAGCTCATGGGGGGCATGGCCCTGCACTTCGGGTGGATCGCCGAGATGAAGACCGGCGAGGGCAAGACCCTGGTGTCGACGTTGCCGGTCTACCTCAACGCGCTGGCCGGCAACGGCGTGCACGTCGTCACGGTGAACGACTACCTGGCCACCCGCGACGCCAACTGGATGGGCTCCTTGCACACGTTCCTCGGACTCACCGTGGGACGAGTCGGGCCGGACCTTCCGGAGTTCGAGGACAAGCGCGCGGCCTACGCCTGCGACGTCACCTACGGCACCAACACCGAGTTCGGCTTCGACTACCTGCGCGACAACATGGCCCGACGCGCCGAACACATGGTGCAGCGCGGCCACCACTACGCCATCGTCGACGAGGTCGACTCGATCCTGATCGACGAGGCCCGCACGCCGCTCATCATCTCCGGCCCGGCCTCGGACGTCACCAAGCTCTACTACCAGTTCGCCTCGATTGCGCGAGCGTTGATTCGTGACGTCGACTACGAGGTCGACGAGGAGAAGAAGACGGTGATGCCGACGGAGTCGGGCATCGAGAAGGTCGAGAAACAGCTCGGCGTCACCAACCTCTACGACGCCGTGGCCACGAACTACGTGCACCAGTTGGGCCAGGCGCTGCGCGCCAAGGAGCTCTACTTCCGCGACAAGGACTACCTGGTCGACGCCGGCGAGGTGAAGATCGTCGACGAGTTCACCGGCCGCACCCTGGACGGACGACGGTGGTCCGACGGGTTGCACCAGGCCGTCGAGGCCAAAGAGCGCGTGCGCATCCAAGAGGAGAATCACACCTGGGCGACGGTCACCCTGCAGAACTACTTCCGCATGTACGAAAAGCTCGCCGGCATGACCGGTACCGCCGAGACCGAGGCCGCCGAGTTCGGCAACACCTACAAGCTCTCGGTCGTGCCGATCCCTTCGAACATGCCGCTGATCCGCCTCGACCAGCCCGACCTCATCTACAAGACCGAGGAGGCGAAGTTCGCGGCGATCGTGGAGGACGTGCGCGAGCGCAGCGATCTCGGCCAGCCGATCCTGCTCGGCACGGCGTCGGTGGAGAAGTCCGAGCTACTCTCGCGCGAACTCTCCAAGGCCGGGATCACCCACGAGGTCTTGAACGCCAAGCAGCACTTCCGCGAGGCCGAGATCGTGGCCCAGGCCGGACGCAAGCACGCCGTCACCGTAGCGACCAACATGGCCGGTCGAGGAGTGGACGTGGTGCTCGGCGGCAACTTCGAGGGACTGGCCACGCGCGACGCCCAGGGCCGGGGCCTTCAGCCCGGCACCGAGGAGTTCGACGCCGCGTATCAGAGCGCGCTGGCGACCTATCGTCCGATCTGCGAGGCCGAGGGCAATGACGTGCGGGCCCTCGGGGGACTCTACGTCCTCGGCTCCGAACGACACGACTCGCGCCGCATCGACAACCAGCTGCGCGGTCGATCCGGTCGACAGGGGGACCCCGGCGAGAGTCGGTTCTACCTATCGTTGCAAGACGACCTGCTGCGTCTTTTCGCCACCGGCGCCGTCTCGTGGGTGATGGACCGCACGATGCCCGACGACCTGCCCATCGAGGCGAAGATGGTCTCCAAGGCCATCGAACGCGCCCAGAACACCGTCGAGGGCAAGAACGCCGAGATCCGCAAGGACACGCTGAAGTACGACGAGGTGATGAACGAACAGCGCAAGGTCATCTACGGTCGTCGCCAACAGGTCATTGACGGCCAGGACATCCACGACGAGACGATCGTCCTGATCGAAGAGGTCCTCACCAATGTCGTAGACGAACGCCTCGAAGGACAGTTCGCCGAAGGCTGGGACCTCAATCAGCTGGTCGTCGAACTCACCAACTACTACCCGACGACGCTGACCGCGGACGCGCTCGCGGAGTACCAGGACCGCGACGAGATCTTGGGCCTGGTCATCGACGAGGCCGTCGGCCAGTACGAGAAGAAGTGCGAGGAGTATCCGGGTGGCATGGACACCGCCAAGGAGATCGAGCGCGACGTCATGCTCCAGATCCTCGACCAACGCTGGCGCGATCACCTCTCGGACATGGACTACTTGCGCGACGGCATCCACCTTCGTCAGATCGCCCAGACGGACCCGCTGTCGGCGTGGCAGAAGGAGGGCTACCTGATGTTCGAGGCCCTGCTCGGCAACGTCGACGCCGACTTCGTGCGCTACATCACCCACGTCGAGGCCTCGGCGATAGAGGCCATCGAGGAGGCGGAGGAGGACGAGGGCCTCGAAGGTGCCGTCACGAACGCCACCGTGGTGGCGCCCGGGGCGGCGGAACTGCCCGCCCACGGACCGGCCAAGAAGCCCCTGCCCAAGCAGGGCGACAAGATAGGTCGAAACGAACCGTGCTGGTGCGGCTCGGGCCGGAAGTTCAAGCAGTGCCATGGCCGACCCTAAGGCCGAGAACGCGCTTCGCGAGGCCCTCAATACGCTGGAGGACCTCGAAACGAGGTGGAGCGCGGCGAGTGAGTACCTGAAGATCGACCTCGGCCGTGAGCGCCACGCCGTCTTGACCGAACTGGTCGCCAACCCGAACCTCTGGGACGACCAGGACCGCGCCCGCGAGGTGACGACCGAACTGGGACGACTCGCGAACGACCTCGAGCAGTTCGACGACCTGCGCGGGACCCTCGACGATTCGCTGGTCCTTGCCGAGTTCTCGCGCGAGTCGCTGTCGGCCGGCGAGGCCGATTGGTCGCTCCTCAACGAACTCGCCTCGACGGTGAGCGATCTGGAGACCAAGATCGCCGCGCTCGAGACGCAGAGTCTTCTCAGCGGTCCTTACGACGCGAACGACGCCATCGTCGAGTTGCACGCCGGCGCCGGCGGGACCGACGCGCAGGACTGGACCGAGATGTTGTTGCGCATGTACTCGCGTTGGGCGGAGCGACGGGGCTTCGGCGTCGAGATCGATGAGGCGACCGAGGGACAAGAGGCCGGCCTATTGTCGTCGACCTTTATCGTGAAGGGTCGTTTCGCCTACGGCTGGCTCTCGGCCGAACGCGGAGTGCACCGACTCGTTCGCATGAGCCCCTTCGACTCGCAGGCTCGTCGACAGACCAGTTTCGCCAGTCTCGACGTCACGCCGCTCTTGGACGACAACGCCGCCGAGGTGGAGATCGACGAGAAGGACCTCCGCGTCGACACCTATCGCTCCTCCGGTGCCGGGGGCCAACACGTCAACAAGACCGACTCGGCGATCCGCATCACGCACCTACCCACCAACATCGTCGTCAGTTGTCAAAATGAGCGCAGCCAGCATCAGAACCGCGCGCGCGCCATGCAGATTCTTGAAGCGAAGTTGGCCGAGCGCGCTCGGGCCGAACGTCAAGCCGAGATGAACGCGCTTAGCGGCGATCGCGGCGACAACGCGTGGGGCTCACAGATACGCAGTTACGTGCAGGCGCCTTACCAACTTGTGAAAGACCATCGCACTGAATTCGAGACGGGAAACGTTGACGCGGTGCTGGATGGCGATCTCGATGGTTTTATGGAAGCTGAACTGCGACGACAGCGAATCCATTCTTAAGAAATGTGAGAGCCCTTTAACGTGGGCCTTTCGTGGCACGAAGTCGCAAATTTGTCAAACTACAATAGATAGGTACATCCGGGTGCCGACGCACCTCCACATCTACGTCGCCGAGGGAGTGTTTGCGTGATTCGCTTTGAGAATGTCTCGAAGACGTACAAGAACGGCTCGCCGGCCCTGAAGGACATCTCGCTCGACATTGAAAAAGGGGAGTTCGTCTTCTTGGTCGGCGCCTCCGGTTCCGGCAAGACAACGTTCCTCCGGCTGCTCTTGCGCGAGGAACTGCCCGACAAGGGTCGCATTCTCGAAGCGGGTCGCGAACTCACCGAGCTGCCCAAGTTCCGCGTGCCTTTCCTTCGTCGCAATATCGGCTGCGTGTTCCAGGACTTTCGCCTGCTGCCGAACAAGACGGTCTTTGAGAACGTGGCCTTCGCCCTCGAGGTCATTGGTCGGCCCCGCTCGACGGTCGAGTCGCAGGTGCCGCTGATCCTCGACCTGGTCGGTCTCTCGGACAAGTCCAGGAGTCTGCCCGGTGAGCTCTCGGGCGGCGAACAGCAGCGCGTCGCCGTCGCCCGCGCCTTCGTGAATCGGCCGCTGATCCTGCTGGCCGACGAACCGACCGGCAATCTGGATCCGGCGAACTCCGAATCGATCATGGCGCTGCTCGAGCGAATCAACCGCACGGGCACGACGGTCGTCATGGCCACCCACGACAAGGCCCTGGTCGACCGGATGCGACGGCGCGTGATCGAACTGGACCGGGGCGAGATGATCCGCGACCAGGTCCGCGGGGTCTACGGCATCGACGAGAGCGTGGCCATCTAATGCGTGTCTACTTTCGCTACGCCGTCAAGGAGACCCTGTCGAACCTCTGGCGCAACCGCATGATGACGATCGCCGCGGTCCTCACCGTCGCGGTGTCACTGTCCCTGGTGGGATCGGCGTTGCTGCTCAAGCAGAGCGCGGCCCAGGCGTCGTCACAGTGGCAACAGGGCACGCGCGTCACCGTCTGGATGCAGCCTTCGGCCTCCGCGGGGGAGATCACCAACGTCCAGACCCAACTGCACAGTCTGCCCATCGTGAAACACTGTGTGTACCACACACAGGCGCAGGACTACGCGGAGATGAAGAAGATTCTCCCACTTTCCGAGTCTCGTATCCTGCCGATGTGGGCGATTCCGACGAAGTTCAGTTGCATCCCCACGGTGCCGTCGGACGCCTTCACGGTGCAGTCGACGTTCGCGAACCAGCCGGGCGTGTACCAGGTGACCGCACCGGAACAGCAGATCCGTGAGATGAACCGCGCGATTCGGATTTTGCAGATCGTATTTCTCGCCTTAGCCCTCGTGCTCCTGCTCTCGGCGACCGTACTGATTCTCAACACGATTCGCATGGCGATCTTCGCCCGACGCCGAGAGGTCTCGGTCATGAAGCTCGTGGGCGCGACGAACTGGTTCATCCGGATCCCCTACATCACCGAGGGCTTCATTCAAGGACTACTGGGTTCCGCGGTGGCCATCGGGGCCGTGACCGCGCTGCACATCTGGTACCCGCTCCACAACGAGTTTCAGTTGAGCACCTCCGCGCTCATCGGGACCAACATCGTCGTGCTGATCGTGGGCGTCGGAATCGGCTCCGTCGGTTCGGCGATCGCGATTCGACGGTTCCTCGACGTCTAGTCGCCAACCTCGTTGAAGTCGACGGCGAGGGAGTTGACGCAGTAGCGCAGTCCGGTCGGGGTCGGTCCGTCGTTGAAGACGTGACCCAGGTGGCCCCCGCATTTCGCGCACAGGATCTCGGTGCGCTTACGCTCCAACGAGTCGTCGGGTCGTTCGATGATGGTGCCCGGTTCGCAGGCGTCGAAGCTCGGCCACCCGCATCCGGAGTCGAACTTCTGAGCGCTCGTGAAGAGGTGCTGGCCGCACCCGCCACAGGTGAAGACGCCCTCGGTGTCGACGTGCAAGAGCGATCCGGTCCACGGTATCTCGGTCGACGCCCTTCGCAGGACCGCGTAGCGATCGGGCGACAGTTCCACTTTCCACTGTTCGTCGGACTTCTCCACCTCGTAGGCCACCGACTCAATGTACCGGGAGACCTTCGAACGACCCGCCTACGAGAAGTCGGGGCGGGGTGACTCGGGGAAGGCCGGCGCGAACTCGGGCTCATCGGCGAGCAGCCGCCTGAACGCGGCCGCGAGTCCCTCGGGGTCGAGGCCCAACTCGGCCAGCAGTTTGTCCGGCCGGTGTTGTTCGAGATACGCGCGCGGCGTCCCGAGGATCCGCGTGGTGGGGAACGGGCGCGAGAGGTCCTGGGCTCGACTACGCAGCGCCGAGACCATCAGCGTGCCGGCGCCGCCGTGACGCGTTCCGTCTTCGACGCTCATGACGCGTTCGTGATTGAGCGCGTCGTCGATCATGGAGGCGTCCGGCGGGAGGACCCGAACGTCGTAGAGGGTGACCCGGCTGGCCTCGTCCCCCATGAGTTCCAGCGCCGTGTAGGCCGCCGGCGCCATCTTGCCGACGGCCAACACGCAGAGCGAGCCGTCACCCCGGCGAACCAGGCGCGCCTCCAGACCGTCGCCCACCTCGCCGTCGAAGGGCTTGGGCAACGTCTTGGGAAATCGCAGGGCGGTCGGGGTCGACATCGAAAGAGCCGTCGCGAGCATGCCCGGCACCTCTTCGGCGGAGGACGGCGCGAAGACGGTCATGTTGGGGATGGCCAGACAGAGGGCGATGTCGAGCAGCCCGTGGTGGCTCGGACCGTCGTCCCCGGTGACGCCGGCGCGGTCGAAGACGAAGACCACGGGCAGGTTCAACAGACCCACGTCGAGGTGCGCCTGGTCGAAGGCGCGCGAGAAGAAGGTCGAGTAGATCGCCACGACCGGCTTCATTCCGCCCATGGCCATGCCGGCCGCCGCGGTCACGGCGTGCTGTTCGGCGATGCCCACGTCAAAGAACCGGTCCGGGAACCGCTCTTGGAAGTTGAGCAGACCGGTCGGCCCGGCCATGGCCGCGGTGATCGCGACGACCCGTTCGTCGGCGCTGGCCATGGCGACCAACGAGTCGGAGAAGGCCTGGGAGAACGACTGGGGGGCCACCTCTTCGTCGTCGTGTCGCGGCGGCAGTTTGTAGTCGTGCATCTTCAGGTGGTCGTCGATGGCCGGCTCGTAGCCGAGGCCCTTGGTCGTCAACACGTGGACGAGGATCGGCCCGTCCCACTCCGCGGCGCTCTTGAAGGTGTTCTCCATCGACTCGATGTCGTGGCCGTCGATGGGACCGATGTAGCGCACGCCGAGGTTCTCGAAGAAGGTGTGCGGGGTCACCATCTCGCGCACCACCGACGTCAAGCCGTCGATACCGAGGTAGGCCGCCTTCCCGACCTTCGGGAGGTGGGGGACCGTGCGGCGCAGTCGCCCGCGCATGGTGAGGTACGTCTTGTTGAGTCGCAGCGCGGTCAGGGACTCCGAGAGCTTGGAGATGGTGGGCGCGTAGCTGCGTCCGTTGTCGTTCAAGACGATCACCACGCGTTGATTCGAGTGGCCGAGGTTGTTAAGGGCCTCGTAGGCCATCCCGCCGGTCAACGAGCCGTCGCCCACGATCGCCACCACGTGGCGCTTGCCGCCGTGGCCGATGAGTTCCTTGCGCTGTTGGAGGGCCACCGAGAGCCCGTGCGCGTAGGACAGCGCCGTCGAGGCGTGGCTGGACTCGATCCAGTCGTGCTCGCTCTCCGAGCGGTTGGGATAGCCCGAGAGACCGCCGCGCTGGCGAAGGTTCTTGAAGCCGTAGCGTCGGCCGGTCAAGCAGTTTGTGCACGTACGCCTGGTGCCCGGTGTCCCAGAGCAGGATGTCCTTGGGCGACTCGAAGACCCGGTGCAGCGCCAGCGTGAGTTCGACCACGCCGAGGTTGGAACCCAGATGGCCGCCCGTGGGATTGGTCGTGACCGCCTCGATGATGAACTGTCGGATCTCTTCGCTCAACTCGTCGAGCTCGGCGTAGGACAGTTTCAGGAGGTCAGCGGGCGTTTCGATGGAGGGAAGAATCACATGCGCAGCCTACTTTCGACCAACGAGAGTGACGTTGCGCGCCACCTCCCGCCAGTACGCTCACCAGAATGAATTCCACCCTGATTGAACACGACGTCCTGGCGCGCACCTTGAGCGAAGCGATGGTCCGCGGGCGGTGAGTTCGCCGAGGTCTTCGTCGAGGACCGCACGACGTCTTCGGCGATGTTGGACCAGCGGCGCGTTGAGCAACTGAGTTCGGGACACGAACGCGGTGCCGGCATCCGCGTCGTCGTGGGCGACACCACGGGATTCGCCCACACCGCGGACCTCAGCGAGAGCGGACTGGTCAGCGCGGCGCGGGCGGCGGCGGCGGTCGCGCGCGGCGGAGGCGGGGGCGTGCGCGAAATCGCGCTTGGGACCACTGCGCGACAATCCGACTCGCGCGGCGATACTGCCCGGTGACGTCGACAAGGCGCGCAAGATCGAACTGATGAACCTCGCCGATGACGCGGCGCGCTCCGAGGGCTCCTCGATCACCCAGGTGCAGGTCGCCCTCGGTGACTCGACCCGTCACTTCGTCGTGGCCAACTCCGACGGCCTGTTCGCCGGCGACCACCAGGTGCGCACTCGATTCAACGTGTCGTGCATCGCGACGGGCGACACCGGCATGCAGACCGGCTATCGACCGATCGCCGGTACCCGCGGATTCGAACTCCTCAGTGCCGACGCCGTCGCGGACGCGGCGCGCGGCGCGGCGCGCCAAGCGATCACCAAGCTCGACGCGCGTCCGGCGCCCTCGGGCGACCTGCCGGTCGTCCTGGCCGGTGGTTCGGGCGGCATCTTGTTCCACGAAGCCTGCGGCCACGGTCTCGAGGCCGACGCGATCCTGAAGCAGGCGTCGGTCTACGCCGGCAAGGTCGGCCAACTGGTGGCCAGTCCCTTGGTGACGTTGGTCGACGACGGAACGGTCGAGGGCGAATGGGGATACCTGGCGATCGACGACGAGGGCCGCCCCGGTGCGCGCAACGTCCTGATCGAGAACGGTGTCTTGACCGACTACATGTGGGACTACCTGCGATCTCGCAAAGGAGGGACGCGTCTCGTCGGGCAACGGTCGTCGTCAGAGCTACCAACACCTGCCCATGGTGCGCATGACCAACACGTACCTCCTGGAGGGCGACGCCGACGCCGACGAGATCGTCGCCCAGACGCCCTACGGCGTCTACGTCGCCCAACTCGGGTGGCGGTCAGGTCAACACCGCGACCGGCGACTTCGTCTTCGGCATGACCGCGGCCTTCATGATCGAAGACGGCAAGATCACCGCGCCGCTGCGCGACTGCAACCTCATCGGCAACGGTCCGGACGTCTTGCAACGCGTCGACGCCGTGGCGTCGGACTTCTCGATGACGCCGGGCACCTGCGGCAAGAACGGCCAGAGCGTGCCGGTCGGTACCGGTCAGGCGACGATGCGCCTCACCGGCGTGACCATTGGCGGAGCGGCCGCGTGAGTCAACTACTGGAACAGCGCCGAGCGCATCCTGGAATCGGCCCGAGGCGGCGAGGAGATCGAGGTCTACGTCGCCAGCGGCGTCGATACCGAGGTGCAGTCCTACCAGGGCGAGGTAGAAGAGCTCACCACCGCCACGTCCAACGGCTTCGGCATTCGGATCCTGCAACGACGGCGCCGGCGGCGCTCGTGTGGGAACGGCGTGGGCCGGATCACTCGATGACGAGGCGATCGTAGACCGCGCTGCGCGAGGCGCGGGACAACGCGACCTTCGCGACCGAAGACGAGTTCGTCGCCTTCGCGCGCCCCGACGGCGTCGCCGCGGTCTCCTTGACACTGACCGACGACGCCGTCGCCGGTACACCCCTCGACGAGAAGATCGCGATGGCGATCGAGCTCGAACGACTGGTGCGCAGAGGCGACACCCGCATTCGGCAGGTCGACTCGGCCAACTACTCGGACTACGTCGCCGAAGCGGCCATCGCGTCGACCACCGGCATTCGCGCGTCCTACGCCCGCACCGGCGCCTACGTGTCCGTGGAGGCCATCGCCAACGACGGCGGTGACGACCAGACCGGTTGGGGCCTCTCGGCCGGGCGCGCGCCGGGCGACCTCGACATCGAAAAGGCCGCGGCCGACGCCATTCGCCGCGCCACCCGGATGCTGGGCGCCGTGAAGCCGAAGTCGTTCAAGTGCACCGCCGTCTTCGATCCGCGTACCGCGGCGACGCTGTTCTCGATCATCGGCGGCGCCCTGAGCGGCGAGGCCGTGGTTCGCGGTCGATCGTTCTTCGCGAATCGGGTGGGCGAGATTGGTCGCCGCGCCGAGCTTCACGTTGCTCGACGATCCGACCGATCCCCGTCACTTCTCGGCCAGCGTCTACGACGCCGAAGGACTGGCCTGTCGGCGAAACGTCCTCATCGAAAAGGGCGAGCTGAAGGCCTTCGTCTACGACACCGTCTCGGCGCGGCGGGCCGGCACCGCTTCGACCGGCAGCGCCGTGCGCGGCGGCATCGCCGGATCGCCGTCGGCGGGGTGTCGGGCGCTGCAGTTGTCGCCCGGCGACATCGACCAGGCGGAGATCTTTCGTCGAGTGGGTAACGGCGTCTTCGTCGAGTCGCTGATCGGCGTGCACTCGGGCGTCAATCCCGTCTCGGGCGACTTCTCCGTCGGCGTCACCGGACTGATGATCCGCGACGGCCAGCTGGCCGAGCCGGTTCGTGAGATTACCGTGGCCTCGACGTTGCAGCGGATGCTGCTGGACGTCGCCCACGTCGGCAGCGACCTGGAGTGGCTCCCGGGGAGTGCCGCTGGTCAGACGCGTGGCGATCGACAACATCGCGGTCTCCGGCGTTTAGTCCGAAGAGGTCGTGGCCGACGACGTGGTACGTCGTCGCCGATGCGGTCGTCGCGGCGGGCGTGCTGCTCGTTTCGGTCGAAGGGGAAGAGGCCGGCGTGGTCGCGGTCGGAGTGGGCGTCGAGGGCTTCTCGGCCTTGCGACTGTCGTTCTTGTAGAAGCCGCTGCCCTTGAACACGACGCCCACGGCCGAGAAGACCTTGCGGAGCTCGCCGCCGCAGTGCGCGCAGAGCGTTAGGGCGGGGTCGGTGAACCGCTGCACCGCCTCCACGCGTCGGTGGCA
Source organism: uncultured Acidimicrobiaceae bacterium (assembly GCA_963703105.1). GTDB lineage: Bacteria > Actinomycetota > Acidimicrobiia > Acidimicrobiales > RAAP-2 > RAAP-2. Next base: position 2,356,218 of record OY969792.1, read on the forward strand.
GGACTGGCATTCGTATTCGTAAGTCGGCATTGCGTCTCCCGTACGGCAAGTGAACCTTGGCAGTTTACTCGCGAGAGTTCTCGGCCCATCCGGGGCGTCGTATCATTGCGCGGTGGACGACTTCCACCAACTACGTCGGCCGTCGAGTGGGGGAGCCTTCCCTCGCGATATCGGCGCCTCTGAAGTATCGGCCCGTCGCGCGCTGGCGAGGTGCCGCATCAACATGGACGCGGCGACGACCGCCGCGGTGGCGGCCAACGCCATGAACAAAGGGGACGTTCTGGCGACCGCTCGGGTGGCCGGCATCCAAGCGGCCAAGCACGCGGCGACGTTGCTCCCCATGTCGCACCCGGTACTCGTCGGCAACGTCCACGTCAACTTCACCATTGCCGACACGCACATCGACGTGGAGGCCAGCGTCGACACCGTCGATCGCACGGGCGTCGAGATGGAGGCCTTAATGGCCGTGACCGTGGCGGCGCTCACCGTCTATGACATGTGCAAGTCGGCCGACCGAACGATGACGATTGAAGAGGTGGCCATCTGGGAGAAGTCGGGTGGCAGGTCCGGGACGTGGCGACGCGAAGACGCCTTGGGCACCGTCTCATCCGCCGAGTCCGACAACTGAATCTGCCTCGTGGCCGAACGAAACGTTCTGGGTGGCGAATTGGAGATGTGCGGTACCGATCCCGTCACGGGCTTTTATCGTGACGGATGTTGCACGTCGGGTCCCGAAGACCTCGGGAGTCACACCATCTGCGCGGTCGTCACCGCTGAGTTTCTCGAGCACCAGCGATCGATCGGTAACGACCTGAGTACGCCGATGCCGGAGTACGGGTTCCTCGGACTGGTACCCGGAGATCGTTGGTGCGTGACCGCGGCGAATTGGCTGCGGGCTCATCGCGACGGGGCGGCGGCCTACGTGGTTCTGGCGTCCACCAACGAGCGCGCTCTCGAGATCGTTTCGCTGGACGCCCTTCGAGAGCACGCGGTCGACGTTCCGTCCGGACCAGGAGATCTCCAGGCCTGACTTGACGAGGGGGCGCCGAAGGAGATTCGCTGTTGACGCCGAAGCAGATCTGTGACGACCTCCGCGACGCCGCACTATCTGTGATAGGAAATGCGTTCTGGCCCATCACTATCGATGTCGCCGCAAGGGAGGATTTCATCGTGTCGAAAATGATCGGAATGCACAATGTCGTCGACGTAGACAAGTGGCTCAGTTTCAAAGCGGATCGAGCGGGAGCAATCGGTTCCATGGGGGGCTCCAACGTCGTCGATTTGGTCGCACAGGATGGAAGTAACGCCGTGGCGATTGTGGCCGACGTCGACGACGCCGATGCCATGATTGCGGCCATGGCGGCGGCACCACCCGAGTTGCAGGCCGCGATGCACGAGCACGGCGTTGTTCCGCCCCTGGTTTTCTACGTGGAAAAATAACTCCACCATCAGCGCCGACCACTATCGGAGTTCGACGTAGGCCGACCTGCCGATAGGTTGCGCCCATGATCATGACGACCTCGAGCTTCAGGGTGTGGCCGGCGACTGGACGTGAGTCCGCATGGAGTTGATGTCCGGGGAAGCGTCCGAGCACACTTCAACGAAGCGACTGACCGCCGCGGGGTTGTTCACGATCGCCGGGCTTCATGTGTTGTGGGGACTGGGCTCGTCATTTCCGTTTCGGGACCGCGAGCAGCTGGCCGACGCCGTTGTCGGGACGCGTGAAGTCCCACCTCTCAAGGCCTGTATGGCGGTCGCCGCGGCGCTCACCTTCGCCGCAGTCCTCGTGGTCGGCGTCGCTCCATTCCCAAGAGTACGAGCGCTCGCACTACGCGCGGTCGCGTCGGTCCTCTTGACCCGTGGCGTCGCGGGTGCTCTCGGTCGAACCTCGACACTCTCGCCGGGGAGTGATTCACCAACGTTCGTTCGACTGGACAAGAAGGTCTACTCGCCTTTGTGCTTATGGCTCGCCGCGGGCGTCCGTCGATCGATATAAGTTCACCGGACCTTCATACGGCACTGTGCCAATATGGGGAAATGATCGACCACATTTCAATTCAGTGTTCCGATGTTGCCAAGAGCGCGGCGTTCTATGACGCGGTCCTCGCGCCACTCGGTGGAGTCCGCGTGATGGATTTTGGCGAAGTCATCGGCTTCGGCAATCCGCCCATGCCTGATTTTTGGATCGGAGCCAGGGCCACCGGAGAGGGATTTCGCGAGTCGCACGTCGCCTTCACGGCTCCGAGTCGCGCGGCCGTGGACGCCTTCTTCGTGGCGGCCACCAACGCCGGTGCCGAGGTCTTGCACGAACCACGGATCTGGACCGAGTACCACCCGAACTACTACGGCGCGTTCGTTCGCGACCCTGATGGCAATAACGTCGAGGCCGTGTGTCACTCCCCTGAGTGACGTCGTCGCAGCGATTCTCGATGGTGACGACGCAGATCGTCGCGCCGGCATTGCCAGTACCCTCGTTAGTGCAACTGAGACGGGAGATCGATGAGCAGCATTCGTGGAGGGGTTGAGCAGTCGCGCGAGCGCCTGATCGCCCTCGTTCTTGTTGCTCCAGCGCGCCTGGCAGTACGGCTCGCTCACCCAAGAAGAGATCGTTCGCGAACTGAAGATCGACGAGTTCCCGGTCTCGGCCAAGGGACCGCGAAAGATCCCCGCCTACGAGGGCAACGAAGGCGCCGTGCGCCAGAAGTTCGAGCGCGACAAGGCCCGGATTCGAGAGCTGGGCTTCGAGATCGAGACCGAGACCAAGGGCGACGGCGCCGTGGGCTATCGCATCGATCCCTCGAGCGGGTACGCGCCGCTGATCTACTTCACGCCCGACGAGGAGCGCGTCGTGCGCCTGGCGCTGCGCTTCTGCGGTTTCGGCGCCTCCGGTGCCTTCAGCGTCTTCAACGAGGTGCCGGCCGAGCGACGGGGGACTCGAGGCCTCGATGTACTACACGCCGGTGATGCGCGCGCTCAAACTCCACCGCGCGCTGGCCTTCGACTACCAGTCCGGCGCGAACAAGCCCCGACTGGTCGAGCCGCTGCTCATCGACGTCTTCAACGGCGTGACCTATCTGATCGCCCGGGTGAAGGGTACCCAGGAGATCAAGGGCTACCGCTTCAGTCGCATCACGTCGATGCCGGTCGTCCTGCCCGACACCTTCGACCACGACGACGACGCGCCGTCGACGTCGCGCGGGCCTGGCGACCGGAGTTCTCGCGGTCACCGACGCCGATGGACGTGGTCGTCACGACCAACGAGAACTACGCCGACCTCTTGGTGCGCCAGTACCCCGGTTCGCTGGCGGCCAACAAGAAGGACGGCAAGGTCGAGGTCGGACTCAGCTTCGACAGTCCTCGCGCCGCGCTGCGCTTCGTCGTGGAGGGCGCCGACCGGATTCGCCTGCAGTCGCCCAAGTCGTTGAAGGCCGACCTCGCCGACTGGTTGAAGGACGTCAACCGCGGCAAGGCGCCGGCGCTCGAGGAGATGACGTTCACCGGACCGGCCGACCAACGACGTGCTCGGCCAGACGCTGCAGCTGCTCCACGCCGTCTACGTCGCCGAGGACGGGCTGCGCATCAGCGAACTGGCGAAGCGATTCTCGCTCGACGAGGACCACGTGCGACTGATCATGGACCGGCTGGTGGCCCTCGAGCCCATGGCGGGCTCGACCGACGGCACCGGCGCCTTCCCGGCGCACGTCTTCAAGGAGTGCGACGACTGGGACGACGAGGCCCACGATGACTCGACGTACCGGGCCGACTTCAGCGACCTGCCCGAGGGCGCCGACGAGCCCTCGCCGTTCATGTGGCGCGACCTGTTCGAACTGAACATCGCCCTGCGCGAGGCCTCGCGCGTCTACCACGACCCGGCGATCCTCTCGGCGATCGAGAAGATCGAGGGCGCCACCAGTTCCTACGTCCAGGTCGAGATGGCGACCAACGAGACGATGCTCGCCGACGTCTCGGCCGCCGTCGAGGATCACCAGCAGATCAAGATCCTCTACACCGCCGCGACGGCCGACGAGGCGCGCACGCCGTTCGATCGAGCCGCGCGAGATCAAGGTCCTCAACGGCCACACCTACGTGCGGGCCTACTGCACGACCCGCGAATCGTGGCGAACCTTCCGGGTGGACCGGATCAACGCCGTCGTCGCCAACTCCGACGCCACCGAGGAGCGCCCGCCGGACACCGTCGTCAACTGGCTCACCCAGGTCGGCGAGGAGGGCGACGAGGTCGTCGTCGTCATCGACGCCGGGCTGCGCTGGCTCTTCGAGCCGCTGCCCAACGCGCAGTGGCTGACGCTCGAGGACGGGCGCCACGCCGTCAAGTTCCGCGTCAGCAACGAGCCGTTCCTCGACCAGCTCATGCTGCGCGCCGGTGAGCGGGGCGGTCGTCGCGACACCGAAGTTCGCCAAGGCCGGACACGAACTGGCCCGAGAGGATCGCCGCCTCCCTCTAGCGACCGTTGGGCACCGGGGTGTCCAATGATCCGAGTCCTGTCGCGTCGTTCGAACGACGTCAGCTACTTCACCGACGACCGCGCCCTGGAGATCGACGGCCTGCGCGACGGCGGACCCGGGTGGTGGCTGCGCGGGAGCGGTGACGCGCAGCGATCCGCACGCCGTGGGCCAGCGTGCTGCGAACCACGGAACGATCGTCGGTCCTCGGCTACGACATCGTGGTCGCCGCGCCACGGCCGACGTCGATCCTGCTCGCCGATCGACGCCGAACACGGCGCCGGCGTCGTGGCCGCGCACCGCGCGTCGGTCGGCGGCGGCGATCGACTACCTCGAAGAGCACGCGCTCGTCGTGCGCGATCGTCGCGGGGGAGAGGACCGCGACCGCGCCGGTCGGTGGACCGGGATCGTCGGCTTCACCCACGGCGTCAATCGACACGGCGAGCCGCATCTGCACGACCACGTGCTGGTCGGCGCGCTGCCGGAAGGGTCGCGAACCGTGCTCGACAGTCGCGGGCTCTTCGCGCACCTCGTCGCGGCCGACGCCCTCTATCGAGCGTCACTGCGTCACGAACTCGCGTGAGCGAACACCGTGGTCGGCGTGGCGTTCGTTCGAAGGCGTCGAGCACGTGGTCGGTCTCGACGAGGGCTACCGCGCACTCTGGGGCGGTCATCACGCCGATCGCGGCGAGAAGTTGCACTGGCGTCGCCGCGACGCGATCGAGCAGTGGCGTGACGACCGCGAACGATTCGAATCGCTCGGCGTGATCGAACCGCCGTCGCGTCACCGCTCGACGCTCGACGAGCACGGCTTCGCCGGGCGCGCTCGAAGGACGCCACGACGTCGCGCGACGCCACGTGATCACGGCCTGGAGCAACGCGGCGCGATTCGGTCAGAGCGCCGCGGCCGTGACGCGCGCCGTCGACTCGCTCTATCCGACACTGTCCGGCGCGAGGGGAGTGCGCGAACCGTCGATCAGCGTTCGCGAGGCGCGGATGACCGCCCAGGTTCGCGAACGCGGCGCGCGACCGCTCGAGACGCCCGACCTCGAACGGTGGCGTCAGCGTTCGCGCGACGAGTCGCGATCGCGCTCCGAACGCTCCAGGTAGCCGCGAAAGCGCGGGTGCGAGTGCGCCGGGCGTCAGTTCGATCCACTTCATCTGCTTGCTCGCGTCCAGGCCCATGGCGTAGCCCGGTCGTCCGTGGGCCAGGTCGCTCATCGATCGCGCGGTCGCGCTCGACCCAACTCGTCGAGCGACCGGCGCGCTTGCCCTTGCGGCCGAACTGGTAGGTCGGCGTGTCGTAGAGCGATCGTCCGGCGAGGTGGCGCAGCATCTCGAGGGTCGGCCGGTCGGCGATGCCCGGCAGGACCACGGTCGTCGGGAAGAGCGAGAGGAATCCCTCGGCCGAGGTGCCCCAGCGGCTCCGGGCCTGGCTGAGGTCCTGGAGGCAGGCCAGGGTGAGGACGCCCTGGCCGCCGCCCTCCGAGACGATGCTGGCCAGGCGGGGCAGAGGGGCGACGTTGGCCAGTTCGTCCAGGGCCAACAGGAGCCGGGCGCCTTCCTCGTGGCGGTCGTAGGTGGCGTGGACCAGCTCTTCGATCAGGCCCACGACCAACGGAATCGTGACCGCCTGGTGGCGGCTGGGCGCCACGATGTGGAGTTGGTGGGGACCGCTCAAGAAGGCGTCGAGGTCGAGCGGCGCCTCCCGCGACGAGGCCCGCGCGGCCTCGGTGCGCACGCCGGCGAAGAGTCCCGACGTCGTCGACCAGATGCTCGAGCGCTCGCGATCTTCGGTCGCGAGCACGCCGCGAAGTAGTGAGACCGATGGGTGATGTTCGCCGTAGCGCTCGGTGAGTTCGTGCACGACGTCGTCGCAGCGTCGTTCGTCGACGCGTGACGCGAGTTGCCCCAACGTCTCGTGCGCGAAGCGCCGTCGCGTGCAACAACGGCGCGACGAGTGCGCCCGCGCGTTCGGTCCAGTGATCGTCACTTCGATCACCGCGACCGCGTCGCGCGATGTCAATAAGGCTCCGCGAAGCGAGAATTGCGCCGTCCCAAGAAAAACTTTGTCGAATCGGTGAGTAACCGATTCGATGCACTCCGGGTGGAGTGCGCACTGTTCCCGACGGATCGAAGAGCAACGTCGCACCATCGCGACCACTACGCGACATCAACGACACGACATCATTCTTCGTTGACGTCACTACGCAAGAACGAGTGGTGACCAGGAGATTCGGAACAACAATCGATGAAGTTTTTCCGCTGCGACTCGGACCGAGTACGAGTGTTGAACGTTCGTCACCACTCGTTGCATCACCGCGCAGCACCGCGTCCTAAATAGATTCCGACGTCGTTGTGCACGAAAAACATCTGTCGCAGAAAAACTTCGAAATGCTTGACATTGGTGTGTAAAGCGAGTGAACTTTTAAATGTCCTTCTGCGGAGGAGGTGAACGTTGAGTGAAACGTCCATGTGACGTTTTTACGAAGCGCTTTTCCGCGTCGGACCGTGCACTGCGATCAGTCGCCGTACAGCTGTGAAGCTGGGTGGTACATGAGCGAGTACACGTTTATCAATGCGGTACCGATTTCGAGATCACCACGGTGGTGCACTCGAGGTCCCAAATTGATTCAACGTTGAGTCCCAAGGAGGGAAAGTGGCACCAGCCGCGAAGAAGAAGGCTGTAGCCAAAAAGGCTCCAGCGAAGAAGGCCGCCAAGCGTCCTGCTGCAAAGAAGAAGGCCCCTGCAAAGAAGGCCGCCGCTAAGAAGCGCCCAGCAGCGAAGAAGGCCGCCAAGCGACCTGCTGCGAAGAAGAGGGCCCCGGCAAAGAAGGCCGCCGCTAAGAAGCGTCCTGCTGCGAAGAAGGCCGCCAAGCGACCTGCTGCGAAGAAGGCCGCGAAGCGTCCCGCCAAGAGGGCTGCCGCTAAGAAGTAGTCAAGTCCCATCAGGGATTTGTGGTTCGAGGGGGGCCTTTGGCCCCCCTCGAATGCCGTTACCGGCGCCAAATCGTCCGGCTCGTCCACGTCAAAGCGCCAGGGGCTGTCGGTGACCATGGTGACGCGACGGCCGAGTCGCTCGGCCTCGCGTCGGTGGAGTGACGCCGAGTTCGACGCCGTAGGCGAAGTGGAAGTCCAGTCCGGTCGGCAACGCCATCACGTTGGTGCCCGTGTCCGTGGTGATCGGTGACGATGGTGATGTCGTCGTCGGGCTCGAACGCGCCGAGTCCCTCGGGATGGCGCAGGTCACCGTGCACGATGATGAGGCGTTCAAATCGGCTCTCGAGGGCTCCGTAGGCCCGCTGCACGGCGTCGTTGAGGTCCGTGGCGTCCGAGCGCAGGACTTCACATCCGTGCGCGGTGGCGAAGCGCGGTGATCTCGTCACTTTCGCTGAGCACGATCGTGTGTCGCGGCGCACAACTGGCGATGACGTCGGTGGCGAGTCGTTGCGCCAGCTCGGTGACGTCGACGACGTCGTATCGACGCGAAGTCGTTCCTTGGCGAGGTCGAAGCGCTTCAGGGGGATGACGAAGGCGTCGGAGCTCACGAGAGTGCATGTTACGGGAAGGACCTTCAGTACTGTTGAGACGTGACGACGTTGCCATCGGACTTGCTCGTCCACGAACGAGCAGTTGCTGGACCGAGGTGAGATCGTCGTCGGCATCGACGAAGTCGGACGCGGCGCACTCGCCGGCCCGATGGTCCTCGGCGCGGTCGTGGTGACGGGCGCCGCGCCGCCGCCGGAGTCGCTGAACGACTCGAAGCTGTTGACGCCGCTGCAACGCGAGGAGTTGGTCGGGTCCGATCGAGCAGCTGGGCCGCCGACTGGTCCCTGGGATCGGTGAGCGCGGCGGAGATCGACGCGTGGGGACTTCGACTCGCGCTTGGCGGTCGCCGCGACGCGCGCGCTCGACGGCCTGTCGAGTTCGACCGAGCGTGGCGCTGATCGACGGCTCGTTCAATCTGCTGCGCGCCCCTCAGGACATCCGCCTTCGGCGTGGCGCGGGCGCCGGCGCTGTCGTACCGCGCCATGACCGCCACCACGATCGTCAAAGGGCGACCAACACTGTGCGTCGATCGCCGCCGCCTCGGTGCTCGCCAAGGTCCATCGAGACCGCGTCATGGTCGAGTTGGACGGCGACTTCGACGACTACGGCTGGTCGAGCAACAAGGGCTACGGGGCCAAAGTGCACATGGAGGCGATGCGGCGACTTGGGCCAGACCGTCCACCATCGACATTCGTGGCAGCTGCCGGAACAAGTCGGCCCTAACCACGGCCGTATTTCGGGCCCGAGAGCGCGGTCGCGCGCACCTCTGAGATATTGCCCGTACGGGTATGATTGACAGACCATGGCGTCGCTGCTCTCCGTAAAAGATCTTCAAGTCAAGTTTTCCACTCGAAAGTCATTCGTTACCGCAGTCGACAACTTCTCCCTCAATATCGACCCCGGCGAGTGCGTCGGACTGGTCGGGGAGTCGGGCTGCGGCAAGACCACGACGGGCCTGGCCATCATGCGCCTGCTGCCCGGCAACGGCCACATCGCCTCGGGCACGGTGGAACTCGAAGGGCGTCGACCTTTCGACGTTGAGCGAGAAGGAGATGCAGCACCAGCGAGGTCAGACGGTCGCCCTGATTCCCCAGGACCCCATGAGTTCGCTGAACCCGACGATGAAGATCGGACGTCAGATCGGTGAGGGGCTGCGAATCCACAACGACGCGTCGGACGAAGACGCCCGCAAGAGGGCCCTGGAGGTCCTCGACATGGTCGAGATGCCGCGACCGGCCGAGCGTCTCGACCAGTATCCGTTCGAACTGTCCGGGCGGACTTCGCCAGCGCGTCATCATCGCCATGGGCCTGGTCTGCGAGCCCAAGCTCCTGATCGCCGACGAGCCGACGACGGCGCTGGACGTCACCATCCAGGCCCAGATCCTCGACATCATCGACTCCCTGCGCAAGCAGCTCAAGATGGGCGTCCTCTTGATCACCCACGACATGGGCGTCATCGCCGGGCGCGCCGACCGCGTCGTCGTCATGTACGGGGGCAAGAAGGCCGAGGAGGCGTCGACGTTCGACCTGTTTCGGTCGATGCGCCACCCGTACTCCCAGGCCCTGCTGGCCTCGATGCCCAACCTCGAGAACGCCACGAAGCACGAACTGGCGTCGATCGCCGGACTGCCGCCGGACCTCTCCAAGGAGATCGTCGGGTGTCGCTTCGCGCCGCGCTGTCGCTACGCCACCGAGCAGTGCCGCGACGTCGAACCCGAGTTGACCGGACCCGCGGATCACGTGTTCGCGTGCTTTCACCCGGTCGACGGTCCCCAGGCCGTCGTCGTGCGAACCGAGACGCGCGCCGAGGTCGTGGCCAAGGCCAAGGCCAACGAGCTGCTTCGCGTCGAAGGACTCACCAAGGAGTTCGCCGTCAAGGCCGGGCTGATTCGCCACAAGGTCGGCGCGATCCACGCCGTCTCGAACGTCACGTTCGCCATCAACGAAGGTGAGACCTTCGGTCTCGTCGGGGAGTCGGGCTGCGGCAAGACGACCATCGGCCGCATGGTCGTGGGACTGGAGTCGCCGACCGCGGGAGCCGTGCTGTTCGACGGCAAGGTCGTGTCCTCGCACAAGCACAAGCCGACGCGCGCCGAACGCCGCGAACGCCAGATGATGTTCCAGGACCCGTACTCGTCGCTCAACCCGCGCATGAAGGTCTCAGAGATCTTGGGCGAACCGCTCCTGGTGCAGGGCGACGGCACGAAGGCCGAACGCCGCGCCCGCGTTCGGGAACTGCTGCTGGCGGTCGGGCTCGAGCCGCTCGCCGCCGACCGCTACCCGCACGAGTTCTCCGGGGGCCAGCGACAGCGCATCGGCCTCGCCCGGGCCCTCGCGCTCAACCCGCGACTCATCGTGGCCGACGAGCCCGTCTCGGCCCTGGACGTCTCGATCCAGGCGCAGATCCTGAACCTGATGAAGGAGCTGCAGCGCGAGCACAACCTCTCGTACATCATGGTCAGCCACGACCTCGCCGTGGTCTATTACATGGCCGACACCATCGGCGTGATGTACCTCGGCAAGATCGTCGAGATCGGTGACGCCGAATCGGTCTTTCGCCACGCGGCCCACCCCTACACGCAGGGTCTGCTCAACGCGGTGCCGGTGCCCGACCCGGTGGAGGCCCGCGCCCGCCACGGCAAGCAGGTCACGGGGGAACTTCCTTCGGCAGTGAATCCGCCGTCCGGGTGCCGCTTCCGGACGCGCTGTGAGTACGCCCAGGACATCTGCGCGAACGAGGAGCCGCTGTTCCGGGACTTCGGGACGAACCAGCAGGCGGCCTGTCACTTCCCGCTGCAGACGCCGGTCTCCATCGGCGTTCGCGTATAGGTTCCAACTCGCCGATCGGTCCGGTCGGCTAGGGCCGAACGCTCTAGCGCTCGAGCAACCGAACTTCGAAGCAGTCGCGCAGCGCGTCGCCGATGTAGTTGATCGACACGACCACCAGGATGAAGACGAGTGCCAGGGGGTAGATCTCCCACCAGAAGCCGTTTTGGATCTGCGAGGTGCCGGCCTGGAGCATCGTGCCCCAGTCGGTCGGCGGGGCCTGGATGCCCAGTCCCAGGAAGCCCAGGGCCGACAGGAACAAGATGGCGTCGGCGATCGAGAAGGTCGCCACCGTCACGATGTTGCTGATGGAGTTCGGGAAGACGTGTCGGCGAATGATGTGCCAGCTGACGCGCGCCCATGGCCGTCGCGGCCTGGGAGTACTCGAGGTTGCGTATGAGCAGTGCGTCACCGCGGATGATGCGGGCGTTGCCCCACCACAGGGTGAAGCCGATGATGCAGATGAGAAAGACCGTCGAACGGTTGAAGATCGAGATCAGGGTGATCAGGAGGAAGATGTAGGGGATCGACAAGAAGGCGTCGATGATGCGCATCATGATGGTGTCGGTCACGCCGCCGGCGAAGCCGGAGATCATGCCGTAGGTGGTACCGACGACGATGGTGATGAAGCCGGCGAAGAAGCCGAGGGTGAGCGAGTACTCGCCGCCGTAGAAGATGCGCCCCAGCTCGTCGAAACCGCCGCTGTCGGTGCCGAGCCAGTGGTGCCAGGACGGGGGCTGGTTCCAGGGCAGGCCGAAGGTGAGTGCCTGGTCGGTCTGGTTCGTCGGGTGGAATATCGGCACGAGGAAACAGGCGCCTACCGTGAGCAATAAGAACAGCACCGACGCGATGGCCAACTTGTTGTGCACGAAGATGCGCAGGCGCTGCTTCCACATCGGGACGATCTGGTCGTCCGGGTTCAGGTTGATCGGTGTATCCGGCGGCTCCAAAAGAGCGATGCGTTCGCGTTCGCGTTCAGTGAGGTCGGTCACCGGGCGTTCCCTTCGATTCGAATGCGTGGATTAACGAGACCCAGGGCGACGTCGGCCAAGAGATTGCCCAGGAGCGTCAGGATGGCGACGAGCAGGGTGATGCCGAGCACCGTCGGCAGGTCGAGGTTCGTCGCCGCGAAGACGGTCTGGATGCCGAGACCCTCGTAGTTGAAGACGCTCTCGATGATCAGGGCGCCACCCAAGAGCGCGGGGATCGAAAGGCCCAGGAGCACGATGATCGGTCCTAGGGCGTTGCGGAAGGCGTGCTTGAAGAGCGTTCGACGACCGCTGCAGCCCTTCGCCTTGGCGGTACGCACGTAGTCCTGGACCAAGACCTCGAGGACGGTGCCACGCATGTAGCGACTGAGTCCGGCCACCGAGAGCATGGTCAAGGCGGCCACCGGAAGAATGAAGCCGACGGGGTCGGTGAACATGGCCCAGGCCTGGACGCCCTGCGGCGGTGAGTTGGGCAGGTGCGGGAAGTGGAAGCTGAAGGCGTCCAGGAGCAGCATCGCCAGGAGGAAGTTCGGCATGGCGTAGAGGACGAACGCGACGCCGGTGGCGGTGTAGTCGCCCACGGTGTTGCGACGCGAGGCCTGGTAGATCCCGAGCGGGATCGCGATGATCGTGGTCAGGACCAACGAGACCGAGGCCAGCCAGATCGTGCGCGGCACGTAGAGGCTGATGATGCCCCACACCGAGGAGTTTTCTTTATAGGAGCGACCGAGGTTGAAGTGGAAGAGGAGCTGGGTGGCGTAGGTCCAGAACCGGTGGAAGTAGGTCGCGTCCATGCCGTGCTGCTTGGCCCATACCGCCACGTTGTACGGCGTCGCTTTCGTACCGAGCACGGTGTAGGCCGGCGCCACGATGCCGTGGGTCTGAAAGTAGGGAAGGCTGAACGTGAACAGCATCACGATCATCAGCACGAAGAACGACTGAATGATTCGTCGAACGATGTAGGCGAACACGAGCGAAGTCTACCAGCGGGCTCAGCGTGAAATATTGGCACCGCGCCCGAGTCGTCGACCCGTCGAGGACCCTCGGGGCCAAAAAAAGGGCCCCCTCGCGGGGGCCCTTTTTTCATTGGACTTTACGATCCAATTGAATCTTCTACCAGTAGTAGTACTCCGGCATGAAGTTAAGGATTGGGCTGCCAACGAATCCAATCTTGCTGTGCAGCGTCTTGATGATCTCACCCGTCGGCGTACCTTCTGGCTCGAAGATGCAGGGCAGGTTCTGCGCGGTGTAGGCGCCGTAGGCCGTCAGGTTCGAGTGTCCGAAGTCCGTGGCCTTGATGTCCGCCGTCATCGTCGCGCTGTTGTAGTCACCGACGTTGAATCCACCACCGACGGCGAAGAGTGTCTCACCGGTCGGGAAGTAGTTCGGAACGAAGGTCCAGCCGCCGCCCCACATGCAGAGCTGGAAGCCAGATCCGCTGGAGCAGTCCCCGATCACGCTGTTGAACGACTCGGTCGTGGTAGCGACCTGGACGCCAATCTGGGCCCAGTCAGCGACTTCGGCGGTGATCTCTTGGGTGAGAGCCGGCGAACCGCTCGCGTAGACCAACTTGAAGTTCAGCGTGTAGCCCTGCGTGATGTTCGCGCCGCACTGGTTCGCACCGGTGCCCGGACTGGTGCAGGTCATAACGCCACCGGTCATGGTCCAGCCGTGTGAGGTCAACAGACTCTCCGCGGTCGTCAGGTTGAACGGATACGGGTTGGTCGGTGCCTTACCCATGGAAGCGGGGACGATCGCCGGCAGTGCCGTGTAGGACGGGAAGCCGTAACCCTTGAAGACGTTCTTGATGACGCCGAGCTGGTCGGTCGCGTCTTGCATCGCCTGGCGGATGTACAGCTGGTTCACCGCGTCGACCTTCGGGTCGTTCGAGGAGAAGTTGAACGGCATGTAGTTGAAGCCCCAGATGATGCCCGTCGCGAGGTTGTAGCGCGACGACAGGTTGCCCCAGTTGGGTCCGACCTTGCCCGGCGCGGGCGCCGGCGAGGTGAGGACACCCGGGTCAACGAATCCGAGGTCAATCTTGCCGGCCTGGAGGTCGTTCTCTTCGGCCTGGGTGGTCGTGTAGGCCACTTCCTTCACGTACTTGATCGTCGGCTTTACCGGACCGGAGTACTTCGGGTTCGGCTGGAAGGTCAGGTTGCCCAAGTTGTCGAATGACGTCAACTTCCACGGACCGGTGTCACCGCTCTGCCAAAGCTTGCCGGTGTAGCTGGTGGTCTGGCTCGAGAGGTTGTTCAGGTAGTTGTAGACGTTGGTGCAGGCGACCTTGTTGGACGCTGAGCCGTAGGCGCCGGTGGCGCACGATGACCTCGTGCCGGCCGACGTCACGTCCCAGGTGTCCGGGAACGGCGTGATCTGGTCGAGGTAGTTGTTGGTGATCCACAGCGGGTTGACGGCGGTCTTGAAGTTAATCGTCACCGCCATCTTCGTGTGGGTGATACTGGAGACCTGGTCGGGGATGCCGTAGCCCGGGTTGTAGCCCCAGAAGTCCGACGGGAGCGCCTTGTACATGTTCAAGAAGAACATGACGGATTGGGCGTTGACCACTTGGCCAGAAGAGAACTTCCAGCCCTTCAGCGTGAGCGTGACCCTCTTGTTCCCGTTGGAATACACGGGGCTCTTCGCGAGTGAAAGCGAAGGTACGAGGGTGACACTGCCGCCGAGGCCGAACCAGTAGAGAGGCCGGAACATCTCGTCCTGGAACTGGTTGATGTTGTCGACCGAGCAGTACTGGCACGACTCAAAGGGGAAGATCCAGTTCGGATTAGCGCCAGCACCTTCTGCGAACGTTAGGGTTCCAGAAGCGGAGCTCGCGCCACTCACTGTCGGAGCAATGAGACCTAGCGACAACGCGCAGGCCGATAGGCCCACCGTGACCGCTAGTCGAAGTTTGCGTCCAAAATGCATATGAAATATCCTCCCAGTACCACCGAAGTGGTCACATTTGATTTGTCTTTCCATCACAGATGGATTAGTGGCAACTGTATCCGCAAATATGAGGCCGAGAATGTGCACCCCCGGCGAAAAAATTGACAATTATCCGGACCCTTCGCGCTGTTCACGGGGCGGAATCGCTGCCGCCTCGGGAATCATCGTCGAAAGTCCTGATTGTTGGTCGTTTGGGCCCATACAAAGATGCGCGGGCGCGCGATCCGTCACGATTCGACGCCGTCTTCGCGGCGAGCGACGGGCACCGCTAGTAGTGAAGGTATTCGGGCATGAAGTCGCCCAAGGGATTCGGTGTGAATCCGATGGAGCTCTTGAGGGCGCGCGCGACTTCGACGATCGAGTTGGCCTGAGGTTGGTAGAGCACCGGGAGCTGTTCGGCCGCGAAGTTGGCGTAGGCGCTCAGGTCGGACTTCCCGTAGATCGAGGCTCGAATGAGGGTGGACATCTGCGCGCTGGCGTAGGTGCCCACGTTGAAGTCGCCCCCGGGCAAGAACAAGCGATTCGCCGGAGGGATAGTCGCTCGGCACGTAGGACCATCCGTAGCCCCAGGCGCAGATCTCGAAGGGCTTGGCCCCCGTGCAGTCACTGATCACGTTGTTGAAGGTGTCGGTGCTGTGGGTTATCGATATGCCGAGTGACTCCCAGTTGGCGATCTCGGACGCGAGCGTCTGGTCGAGCGACGGCGTGCCGGAGGGCCACACGACGTTGAATCCGAGCTGGTAGCCCTGGGCGATGTTCGCGCCGCACTGTCCGGCGCCGGTGCCCGGGTCGGTGCAGGTCTGCACGTTGTTCACCAACGTCCAGCCGTGCGCGCTGAGCAAGGTGCGAGCGGCGGCGAAGTTGAAAGGGTAGGGATTGACGACCGACCGACTGATGGTGCTCGGCGTGCGCGGGGGAAGCGGACTGTCGATCGGCGAGCCGTAGCCCTTGTCGGCGCTCTCGATGATGCTGCGTTGGTCGACGGCGTACTGCAGGGCTTGGCGGATGTAGAGCTGTTCGACCGCCGCGCCGTTGGGGTCCGACGAGGTGAAGTTGAAGGCGGCGTAGTTGAATCCCCACGCCGAACCGCTGACGAGCGAGTAGTGCTGCGCCAAAGGAATCCAGTTCGGCCCGATCCGTCCGGGTGACGGCGCCGGAGCGGTGAGGACACTCGGGTCGATGTAGCCGATCGAGAGGCGATCGTTGAGCAGGTCGCTCTCTTCGGCCTGGATCGTCGTGTAGGCGATCTCTTTCACGTAGCGAACCTGGGCCTTCTGAGGACCGCGGTACTTGGTGTTGGGCTGGAAGACGGCGTTGCCGGTCGAGCTGAAGGCGGTGAGGCGCCACGGGCCGTCGTCACCGCCCTGCCACAGCGCGCCGGTGAAGGTGGAGGTCGTCGATCCCACTTTCGTGAGATAGGTCAGGACGGCGCTGCAGGCGGCGTCGGTGCTCGCCGCGCCGTAGGTCCCGCTCGCGCAGGTCGAGGCCTGCGTGCTCGACGTGCGGTCCCACCGATCGGGCATCGGCGTGATCTCCGAGAGGTAGTTGGCGAGGATCCAGCTCGGATTGACCGCCGTCGTGAAGTTGATGCGCACGGTGTTGGCGTGACCGGCGGCGCTCTTCACCTGATCCGGTATCCCGTAGCCGGCGTTGTAGCCGCAGTAGGCGGTCGGGATCGGCCTTGTACATGTTGAGGAAGAACATCACCGAGCGGGCGTCGACGACCTGACCGTCGGCGAAGCGCCACCCCTTCATCGTGATCGTCACCGTGCGGTTTCCGTGGGAGAAGACGGGTCGATCGGCGGGCGAGAGTGACGGCTCGAAGGTGGCCGCGCCGCCCATGCCGAACCAGTAGAGGGGTCGAAACATCAACATCTGGAACTGATTGATGTTGTTGACCGAGGCGTAGGCGCACCCCATGAAGGGAAAGATGAAGTTTGGATTGGCCCCCGGGGCCTCGGCGAAGGTGATCGTTCCCGACGGCTCGGCCGCGACCGTGGCCGACGCGGACGAAGCCACGACGGCCACGCCGAGGACCACCAGCGTGGCGAAGGCGAGGCGTAGGGAGTGTCCGACGTGCATAGAGGTCTCAGCCCGTGCCATGGAGATGGCCAAAGGTACGGCACCCGCAACTAACGGGCCAATTGAACGATACTGGCTGGTCTTTGGGCCTCAGTGGTCAGGCCAGGGCCGACGTGAGGATCGACGCGATGTCGGAGTCATCGAAGGCGAACCCGGCCACGTGCAAGGCCGCGGGCACGACGCGCTGACTCGCCAGGACCGCGCCGTCCACGAGATCGGCACCGAGCGCGACTCGCAGCACGCCCGCCGGAATTCGCACGCGAGCGGGGCGGTGCAGTTGGCGCGCCAGCGCGTCGGTGAACGCGCGATTCGTCAGCGCGGCCGGAGCCACGAGGTTGAAAGGTCCGCCGGTGCGCGTCTCGAGCAGCCACACGATGGCCCGCACCTCGTCGCGCAGCGAGATCGGACTGAGCCACTGGTGTCCGGTGCCCAACGCGCCGCCGAATCCAAGGCGAAAGAGGGGCAGTTGCCTCTTCAGCAGCCCGCCGCGGGAGCGACAGGACGAGACCGGTGCGCAGGTGCGCGACAACGGTGCCGGATTGCGACAGCGGTGACGTCGCCTCTTCCCACTCGGTGCAGAGGTGGGCGAGGAAGTCGTCGCCGGTCGACGAATTCTCATCGAGCGACTCGTCCCCCCGAGATCCGTAGACGCCGACGGCCGAACCGCTCGCCAGAAAATGCCGTACCGGATGACTCCTGGAGGAGTCGCACGAGCAAGCGCGTTGCGTCGGTGCGCGACGTACGTATCTACTGTCTTGCGCCGATTCGACCATCGTCGATCGCCGATGCCCGCGCCGGCGAGGTTGACCACGGCGTCGAATCGGCCGACGCGCTCGCAGGTCCCCCTCGTCGACGAGGCCCCGTGACGGATCCCATCGCACCACCTCACCGCCCGGGCGCGCGGAGTCGGGACGAACGAAACGCACCACGTCGTCGCCGCGCTCGAGCAGCGCACTCACCAACGCCGATCCGATGAAGCCCGAGGAGCCGGTTACGCCGACGCGCACGTCTCGTCCCACAGTTCTGCGATCAACGAGGCGAGCTGGTCGGGAATCGAAAGGTGCGCGCCGTGCGCGGCGTTGGTCACCTCTCGGCTTTCGATGAGCGGATTGATCGACGCCAACTTCGCGCTGAGGGAACGGTAGAAGTCGGGTGCGAGGATGTCGCCGAAGACGTAGACGGCGGGCACCACGAGTCGACGCGATGTCGAACGGCGGCGTCCCCGCGTGCAGGCCGGCGAGATCGTCCACCAGCGCCGGGCCGTCTCGACGTCGCGAGTCACGCTCGCGTTCGCTCAGCCGCTCCCAGGCAGCGTCCGAGACGATACGGCGGAAGAACTTTTCGGCCTCGAGCTCGGCATCGTTGCCCAGCCCGGCGCCGGTGCCGTGTCGGCGAAGGATCCACGGCAGCGGGGCCTCGTAGGTGACCACGAGTCGCGCGATCGACGGATGCGTCAATGGCCGCGGCGTAGGCCACGACACCGCCGAAGCTGTGACCGAAGAAGATGATGGGACGATCGTCCTTTTCGTGGTGGGCGAGGGCGATGAGGTCGGCGACGTGGTTCGCCAGTCCGAGCGGGCGCGAGCGCGCGCGAACCCTGATAGCCGCGACGGTCGTAGGTGACGAGGTCGAATCGATCGGTCCGTCGAGCCAGTCGGGCGAAAGAACCGCCGCGGTCCAGCCCGCCGTGGATGCAGATGATGCGTGGCCTCGGGTCGCTCGACGCGACGCTCGGCGACGGCCAGTCCGGGGACCGGCGTGTCGGCGACGAAGTGCAGTCCGTGGGGAGTGGGGGCGGAACTCACTCACGCGAACTTACCCCTCTCGATGCGCGGTGAACCTCCGGAATAATGGTGCTCGACCCCTAGGCTGGGAGACGTGACTACGCCTCCCGAACCATCGTCATCGTCGTCTCGCGCAAAGGCTCCTTCGGACCCAACGCGTGGCTGGTCGACGACATGTACGACCGCTTCCTGGCCGACCCCAGTTCGGTCGCCGAGAGCTGGCGCGAGTTCTTCGCCGACTACCAGCGCTCGACCGTCCCGAGCGTGGCGTCGTCGGCCGCGCCGGCGCGCCGTCGTCGCGTCGCGCCGACATCGACGACGAGGCGACGCCGCTTCGCGGGGCCGCGGCGCGCATCGTGGCCAACATGGAGGCCAGCCTCGCCGTACCCACCGCGACCAGCGTGCGCACGGTGTCGGCGCGTCTCTTGGAGATCAATCGAGCGGCGCTCAACGAATCGCTGTCGCGCTCCAGCGGCGCCAAGGTCTCCTTCACGCACTTCATCGCCTTCGCCATCGTCAAGGGACTGGCGCAGATCCCGTCGATGAACGCGTCGTTCGTCGAGGCGGTCGACAAAAAGGGCACGCCCGGCATCCGACGTCACGAACACGTCGGGTCTCGGCCTGGCCGTCGACGTCGAGAAGCCGGACGGTTCGCGCAATCTCTTGGTCCCCGTCATCCGCGACGCCGACACTCATGGACTTTCGCGCCTTCCTCTTGGCCTACGAGGACCTGGTTCGCAAGGTGCACTCCGTCGAAGTTCGGGGCCGACGACTTCGTGGGGGCCACGGTGTCGCTCACGAATCCCGGCACGATCGGCACGGTGCAGTCGGTGCCTCGACTCATGGCCGGTCAAGGGCGCGATCTTCGGCGTCGGCGCCCTGGGCTGGCCGGCCGGCTTCGAGGCGGCCGACCCGCGCGCCCTCGCCGAACTGGGCGTGGGCAAGGTACTCACGCTCACCTCGACCTACGACCACCGGATCATCCAGGGGGCCGAGTCCGGACTGTTCTTGAAGTTCGTCGCCGAGTGTCTCACCGGTCAACACGATTTCTACGACGAGGTCTTCGCGTCCCTCGGCATCCCGTACGAGCCGGCGCGCTGGGCGCCGGACCGCAATCCGTCGCTGAACGAAGGCGACGCCGAGCGGATCTTGAAGCAGATTCGCGTGCAAGAACTGATCAACATGTACCGGGTGCGCGGACACCTGAACGCCCACCTCGATCCGCTGCACAGCGAGCCGCCGCCCCTGCACGCCGAACTCGACCTGGCGAACTACGGCCTCACCATGTGGGACCTGCAACGCTCCTTCGTGGTCGACGGTCTCGCGGGACGCAACGAGGCGACCCTGGAAGAGATCCTGTCGATCCTGCGTGAGGCCTACTGCCGCACGACGGGCATCGAGTACGGCCACATCATGGACCCCGAGCAGAAGAAGTGGATCCAGCAGCGCGTCGAAGGCGTCAACACGTCACTGAGCGTGGACGAACAGCACCGGATCCTCGAGGCGCTGAACGAGGCCGAGGTCTTCGAACGGTTCTTGCACACGCGCTACGTCGGTCAGAAGCGCTTCGGCCTCGAAGGCGCGGAGTCGACGATCGTGGCCCTGCAGCACGATCCTCGACGTGGCGGCCGACGAGGGAACGAAAGAGGCCGTCATCGGCATGGCGCACCGGGGGCGCCTCAACGTGCTGGCCAACGTGGTGGGCAAGTCCTACAACGACATCTTCTCGGAGTTCGAAGGGAACCTGGACCCCGAGAGCGTGCAGGGCAGCGGGGACGTCAAGTACCACAAGGGGGCGCGCGGGGAGTTCAAGAACCCCCGCGGCGCGACCATCGACGTCTCCATGGCCTCGAACCCTTCGCACCTCGAAGCGGTCTCGCCGGTGGTCGAGGGCATCGTGCGCGCCAAACAGGACGTGGTCATCCGACCGAGCGACGGGACCAACGTCGAATCGATGATCGAGCACTACCCGTATCTGGCGCTCCTGATCCACGGAGACGCCGCCTTCGCCGGTCAGGGCGTGGTCGCCGAGACCCTCAACATGAGTCAGCTCTCGGGCTATCACGTCGGCGGGGCGATCCACATCGTGATCAACAACCAGGTCGGCTTCACGACCGCCCCGGAGTCGGCGCGCTCGAGCGTCTATCCGACCGACGTGGCCAAGATGATCCAGGCGCCGATCTTCCACGTCAACGGTGACGACCCCGAGGCCTGCATGCGCGCGGCGCGTCTGGCCTACGACTACCGCGAGACCTTTCACCGCGACGTCGTGCTCGACATCGTCTGCTACCGGCGATTCGGGCACAACGAGGGCGATGACCCGAGCTACACCCAGCCCCAGATGTACAAGATCATCGATCAGATGCGCTCGGTTCGAAAGATCTACACCGAGACGCTCGTTCGTCGCGGGGACATCTCGATCGACGAGGCCGAGGCCGCGCTGAACGAATTCAACGAGCGCCTCCAGACCGTGCTCGACGAGGTGCGCACGGTCCCGGTGCCGCGAGCTGCGCGGCGTGCCCGTCGCCGACGTGCCGCGTCGACGCGCCGGCGCCGGAGACCGGCGTCGATCGCGACACGTTGCTCGAGATCGCCCGCGCCACGATGACGCGCGCCCGAGGGCTTCACCATTCACCCCAAGCTCGAGCGTCAGTTCGCCCAGCGTCGCGCCCTGCTCGACGAGGGCGAGGTCGACTGGTCGCTGGGTGAGGCGCTTGGCGATCGGGACGCTCGCTCAAGTCCGGCGCCAACGCCCGCCTGATCGGACAGGACTCGCGTCGCGGTACGTTCTCGCAACGACACGCCGCCCTGATCGACTACGACACCGGCGCGCAGTACGTGCCGCTGGCCAACCTGGACTCCAAGGGATTCTTCACCGTGCGCGACTCGTTCTTGAGCGAGTACGCGGCGCTCGGCTTCGAGTACGGCTACTCGGTCGAGGCGCAGAACACGCTTGGTGGCCTGGGAGGCCCAGTTCGGTGACTTCATGAACGGCGCCGAGATCATCATCGACAACTTCCTCGTCGCGGCCGAGGACAAGTGGGGCCAGTTGGCCAGCCTGGTGATGCTCCTGCCCCACGGGTACGAGGGCCAGGGGCCCGAGCACTCGAGCGGTCGCCTGGAACGCTTCTTGACGCTGAGCGCGCGCAACAACATTCGCGTCGCCCAGCCCACCACCGCGGCGCAGTACTTCCACCTCCTGCGCTCCCAGGTCCTGCGTGCTCACCCGACGCCGCTCATCGTCTTCACGCCGAAGTCGATGCTGCGCGCCGTGCAGACGCGCTCGCCCCTCGCGGAGTTCGAACAGGGATCGTTCCGCAGCGTGCTCGATGACACCGTCGACGACCCGTCGGCCGTCACCCGGGCGCTGCTCGCGTCGGGCAAGATCGCGCACGAGGCGATCGCTCGTCGAGACGAGTCGGCGTTGATCGACGGTGGCGATCATTCGCGTCGAGCAGCTCTACCCCTGGCCGCGCGTCGCGATCGACGAGGCGCTCGCCGCGATACCCGAATCTCCAGGAGATCGTCTGGCTGCAGGAGGAGCCCGAGAACATGGGGGCGTGGCCCTTCGTGCATCTCCAGATGCACTCGCAGTTCCGCGGCATGAACGTGCGTCACGTGGCGCGCGCGGAGTCGGCGAGCCCGGCGACCGGCAGCAGCCTCATCCACAACGCCGAACAGGCCGACCTGCTGACCCGAGCCGTCGGGTGAGTCCCATTCGCTCGTCGCGCCTGCGCGTCGTCGTCGACGGTTCGAACTTCGCGACCGAGGGCCGGGTCACGCCGAGCCTCGCGCAGCTGGACGAAGCGGTGCGCGCCTTCATCGACGAGCACCCGAACGCCGAGATGATCGTGGTCGCCGACGCCAGTTTCGAGCATCGCGTGGCGCCGAACGAGCGCGCGCACTTCAAGGAGGCCGAGCTGGCCGGCGAGATCGTCACGCCACCGGCCGGCGCGATCGGTCGCGGCGACGCCTTCATCTTGAAGATCGCCGACCGGATCAAGGGCGTCGTGTTGAGCAACGACTCGTTCCAGGAGTTTCACGACGAGTACCCGTGGCTCTTCGACGAAGGACGCCTCATCGGCGGCAAGCCGGTGAAGGGCGTCGGCTGGGTCTTCACCCCGCGCCTGCCGGTGCGCAATACCAAGACCACGCGGCCGGTGAAGAAGCTGTCGGTGACGCTCTCCGACGGCGCCAAGCCGTCGATCGGTACGACGCTGACGCCGGTGAAGGCGACCAAGGCGAAGAAGGTGGCCGACCAAGGTCGCCAAGGTGCCGCGCAAGGCCAAGAAGTCGCTCAAGGTCGACCTGCGCCGAAAAGAAGACCGTCAAGGCGACGAAGAAGGTCGCCGGTGAAGGTGGCCAAGGCGCCGCCGAAGCCGAAGAAGGCCGCGAAGTCGGCCGAGGCGCCGATGGCGCCGCCACCGGCGGTCGCGCTTCGACGGGGACGACACCCGGTCAACCCCGAGGCGGACTTCGCCCTCTTTCGCGCGGCGCACCGCATCGGGTCGCGCGTCGAAGGTGAGGTGACGGCCTTCACCTCGCACGGCGCGGTCATCAAGGTCGTGCTGAAGAACGGCCAGTCGATCGAGTGCTACGCCCCGACGACGTCGCTCGGCGATCCGGCGCCGGCTCGCGCGCGCGACGTGTTGAAGCGGGGCGATCGACGGACGTTCCGACTGGTCGCCGTGGACGCCGAACGGCGCATCGCGGAGTTGGCGCTGCCGTGAGCGAACTTTCGATGAACCCCAGTCGACTGGCTGCCGCACCGCCCGCCCTTCTTGCTGCTCGACGAGATGCTCTCGATCGAACCGGGAGAGCGCGCCAGCGGCCTGCTGGACCCTGAAGGGTGACGAGTGGTTCTTCCCCGGTCACTTTCCCGGTCGACCCACGACGCCCGGCGTGTTGTTGTTGGAGTCGCTCGCGCAGTGCGGCGCCGTCGTCGGTGCTCGCCGAACCCAAGTACACCGGGCGCCTTCCGCTCTTCGGCGGGCGTGGAGCACGCGCGCTTTCGTCGTCAGGTCGCTGCCCGGTGACGTGGTGCTCGTCGAGTGCGAGATGACGCAACTCTCGGCGCGCGGGGGCAAGGGTCACGGGCGCGCGAGCGTCGAGGGCAAGACTCGCGGTGGAGGCCGATCTGCTGTTCGTACTGGCGGACGCGTCGTGAGGGTGGCGACGTGGAACGTCAACTCGTTGACCGCGCGGCTGGCGCGCGTCGAGGCGTGGCTCGGCACCCGCAGTCCCGACGTCGTCCTCATCCAAGAGACCAAACAGAACGACGCCAAGTTCCCCGCCAAGGAGTTCGCCGACCTCGGCTACGAGAGCGCGCACTACGGCCAGGGTCAGTGGAACGGCGTAGCGATTCTCTCCAAGCTCGGCATCGAGGACGTCGTGCGCGGGTTCGGTGACGACGATCCCGAGGCGCGCGTCATCGCCGCGACCTGCGGGGGCGTGCGCGTGCTGTCGTGCTACGTGCCCAACGGCCGCGCGCTGGACAATCCCGCACTACGTCGTACAAACTCCAGTGGCTCGAGAAGCTGCGCGACCTGGTGGCCGCGCGCGACGCCGGTCAGTCCATCGTCGTCGGCGGCGACTTCAACGTCGACGCCGACCGACCTCGACTGTTACGACCCGTCGCTCTTCGTCGGCGCGACCCACGTGAGCGAACCGGAACGCGACGCGCTGCGCGCGCTGGAGGCCACGGGGCTCACCGACCTGACGCGCGCGCTGCACCCCGACGAGCCGAGTTACTCGTGGTGGGACTACCGCAACGGCTCGTTTCATCGCGGCTGGGGCCTGCGTATCGACCTGCTCTTCGTCGACGCAGGCGTTGCTCGCCGGGCCTCGGCCAGTTACGTGGACCGCGACGAGCGCAAGGGTGAGAAGCCGTCGGACCACGCGCCCGTGATCGGCGAGTTCGACTCGTAGCGACGCCGCTCGCGCGGCGACTGGTTAGTCGAAGAGTTCGGGGTCGGTCTTGACGATGTCGTCCCACAGCGGCTGGAACGAGAACCAACCGGCCAACGGGAAGCCGGTCTGATCGCAGGTGTAGCGCGCGTCCTCAGCGTTCACGAGCAGCGGCGTTCCGGCCGCCTCGGCCAGCAGCTGCGCCTGGCAGGTGCGCTCCATCGTGATGAACCACCACGCCGCTTCGTCGACGGACTGACCGACGGTGAACAGTCCGTGGTTCTGATGGATCGCGGCCTTCTTGTCGCCGAGGCCCTTGGCCAGGATGCGACCGCTCTCCTCGTCGAGCACGATGCGCCCGCCGCCCTGGGTCACCAGGACGTGGTCCTCGAAGAAGATGCAGGCGTCCTGGGTGAGGGGGTCGAGCTCGCGGCCCAGCGACGAGAACGCCTTGCCGTAGATGGAGTGGGCGTGCGCGGCGGCCACCACGTCCGGACGAGCGGCGTGCACCGCGGCGTGGATCACGAACGCGGCGCGGTTGACCGGACGCTTACCCTCGACGACCTGGCCCTCGTGGTTCACGAGGATCAGATCCGAGACCCGAATGTGGCGAAAGTTCATGCCGAAGGGGTTGACCCAGAAGTGGTCGAGCAGTTCGGGGTCGCGCGCCGTGATGTGTCCGGCGACGCCCTCGGAGAAGCCGAGCTTGCCAAAGACGCGAAGCGCGCCGGCGAGTCGTTCCTTGCGATGACGCCGCTCGGCCTCGAAAGTGTCGAAGGTCGGCGGGACGTTGAACACCAGTTGTGACTGGCTCTCGGTGAATCGATTCACTACGTCGGTCATGTGCCACCTCCCAGTAGTCCTTAAAACGAATACTACCGTCGGGTTTTATCGCAACGACCGAGGGCGGTCCTCGGACTGGAGCGCGTCGGAGGCTTCCAACTCGGCGCGGATCGCGGCCAGGCGGGCTCGTCGCGCGTCGCCGGTGAGCGGCGCGTTGCGTTTTTCGATCTCGGCGATGGCCCGCTCAATGGGGGCGAGAAACCTCGACGGCGCACGATCGGGGTAGCGCGGGTCGTTGCGTCCTCGACTCCAGGTGATGAGCACCGAGTCCTCGGCGCGGCTGAGGGCCACGTAGGCGAGGCGTTGCTCTTCGGCGATCTCGAGCGCCGTCGTCGCGTTGTAGTTGGGCAGCTGACCTTCGGCCCAGCCAATCGCCGCCACGTGTTTGAACTCCAGGCCCTTGGCTCGGTGGATCGTCGAGAGCGCGACGGCGTCATTGGCTTCGTCGTCGGGCCGCCGCGCCGAGGTGTCGAAGAGGTCGGAGGCCGGGGAGTGTTCGGGCCCGCGACGTTCGTTGGGAATACCGGCGGCGTCGAGATACCCGGCGACGACTTCGAGTTGCGCGTTGGTGCGCGCGAGCACGGCCATCGAGCGCCACGTCGTACCGGGCTGGTGGTTGGCGGCCAGCCAGGTCGCCACGTGCTCGGCCTCTTCGGCGTCGGTGTTGTAGGAGCGGACCATGGGAACGTCGCCGTCGTCCTTGGCGGGCACGATGCCGGCGGCCCCGTCCTCGAGCAGCGTGCTCGCCACCTCGATGATGTGCGCCGTCGAACGGTGGTTGCGCGTGAGGTCGAGCACGACGGTGTCGGGCCAGGTGCGGATGATCTCGTGGAGGAACTGGGGATTGGCGCCGTTGAAACCGTAGATCGACTGGTTGGGGTCACCGACGCAGAACAGATCGGGATCGTCACCGGCCATCTGGCGCAGCAGACTGAACTGGAGAGGGTTCATGTCCTGGGCCTCGTCCACGTAGAGCGACTTCGTGTGGTGGCGAAAGGATGCCAGCACGTTGGGCTCATCGGTCAAGAGCGCGATGGCTTCGGAGAGTAAGAGGTCGAAGTCGAGCACGCCGCGCGAACGACAGAGTCCCACGTAGCGATCGAGGACCTCGGCGAACTGCGTTGGCGGCAGCGGGGCGTCGCGACGCAGTCGGCGCACGCTCTTGGCGTAGAGCGCGCCATTGAAGCCCTGGGAGAGCGCCCAGCCGATCTCTTGTTCGACGCGGGGCAGCTGCCACTCCTCGAGTTTCAGGTCGCCGCCGTCGCGCAACTGCACGGCGAGCGCCGCGACCAGACGTCGTCGGCTCGGTTCCAGGGTGAGCGGCTTGAGGTGCTGATCCTCGCGATACTGCGTCACGATGTTCAGCGCCATCTTGTGGAAGGTGCCCGCGCGCACGTCACGAATTCCCGCGCGAAACAGTCGTTTGCGCAGTTCGTCGCCGGCTTTGCGGGTGAAGGTCATGGCCAGCACTTGGTCGGCGCTGACCTCTTGGTCCGCGATCCGACGTTGAATGCGAAGACCGAGCACGTGCGTCTTACCCGAACCGGCGGTCGCGCGCACGAGCAGGCGGCGCGACGGCGACATGACGGCCTCGCGCTGTTCGGGCGTCAGCCCGACGAGCAGTTCGCGCGTGAAGGTCGTCTCGTCCATGGTCACTACGACGCTACTGGGACGGCGTGACGTGACGGAGGGCCGCGCACCAGGTCACTAGCCTTAAATGCGTGCTGCGAGCCTACGGCGACGGAACCCTCTTCGGTGAGCCTTACGGCGAAGGTCCCGTACGGGTCATCTGGCTCCACGGGTGGGGCCGTCGCGGCGCAGGACTTCGCCGCGGCCGCCAACGAACTGGCGCGCCGGGGCGTCGCCTCGGTCGCCTTGGACCTCCCCGGATTCGGCGCCTCCCCGGCGCCCGCGTCGCCCGCCGGGGCGCGCGGCTACGCCGAGATGGTGGCGCCCGTCCTTCGCGAAATTGGCGACGGCACCGTTCGTGCTGGTCGGACACTCCTTCGGGGGAACGGTCGCCAGCGTCATCGCGGCCGACCATCCCGAGATCATTCGTTCGTTGGTACTGACCGGCGCGCCGCTCCTGCGCACGCCGTCGGCGTCACCGTCGCCCGCGCCGTATCGCGCGGTTCGTTGGCTGCACGCGCGCGGCCTCGTGAGTGACGCGCGCATGGAAGCCGCACGTCAGAAATACGGCTCGCGCGACTATCGCCAGGCGACGGGCGTCATGCGCGACGTGCTGGTGATCAGCGTCCACGAGAGCTACGAAGACGAGCTCGCTCGCCTCGACGTCCCGGTGACGTTGCTCTGGGGTGACCAGGACCACGAGGTACCGGTGGACGTCGCCGAACGGGCCAGCGTGCTCCTCGCCACCACGCACACGCTGCGGTCACTTCCGGGTGTCGGTCATCTCCTCCCGACGGAGGCGCCCAGTGAGTTGGCGAACGTCGTCGGGGCGTTGGTCTAGTGCGCGTCGCCCTCGACGTCTTGTTCGGGGTGGGACTCAGCGCCGCCTTCGCCGCGCAGATGCTTCGCTGGCTGCGCGTCTTGCAGCGCGAGCACTACGAGGCGGCGGCCCTGGCGCGATTCGTCGGTCGCTGGTCCTCGCCGCAGGTCTCGCTTATTCCCAAGATGAAGATACGCCTCGAACAGGCCGACCGCGGCGTGCACCGCGCCTCGCGCGACGACTTTCAAGGCGCCCCCCGATTCGAGCAGGACCGACTCCGACCCCGGCCCGAACGCTCGGCGCGCCGACCGATCACCGTGTCGCACGTTCTGATCTTCGCCTTCGTCGCGGCGCTCCTGGTGAAGAACGAGGCGGTGATCGTCACCGTCGCCGTGGCCTACGGACTCGTCACTCCGTGGGGACTCTCGATCCGGGGTCGCACGGGTCCTCTGGTGTGGACGCGCCGAGTGGTCACGTTAGCCACACTCGCCACCGCGATCGCGCTAGCCATCGCGCTCATCGGACTGGTCGTGCCGAGGCCCTGGTACCCGGCCGCGGTCGCGGTGTGGGCCGTCCCCGTGATCCTCGACGTCTCGACGCGAATCCTGAAGCCCTACGAAGAGCACCGCTCCAAGAGGTTCGTCGATCAGGCGGTGGCGCGGCTCGACCAGGTCCACCCTCGGATCGTCGCCATCACCGGCTCCTTCGGCAAGACCTCGACGAAGAACCACCTCGCCCAGCTCATGGGCGACGACGGAATCGTGGTGACGCCACGCAGCTTCAACAACCGCGCCGGCCTCTCGCGCGCCATCAACGAGAACCTGGCCGACGGTACTCGGGTCTTCGTCGCCGAGATGGGGACCTACGGGCCGGGCGAGATCCGGGCGCTCTGCTCGTGGTGCGTGCCCGAGATCGCGGTGGTGACGGCCATCGGTCCGGTCCACTTGGAACGGATGAAGCGGATCGAGGTCATCGAGGCCGCGAAGTACGAGATCACCGAGCGCGCGAGCGTGGTGATCGTCAATATCGACGACCTGGTGCTCGCGCGCTGGCCCCAGAGACTCGCCGACGCGGGCAAGCGCGTGCGCACCGCGGGTTCGACGAGCGACGGCGTCGGTGCGTATCGCGGTCGACGGCGCGAACTGGATCGTGAGCGTCGACGGAACGGCCGTCGGCACGGGGCCGGCCATCGTCGGCGTCCAGCCGACCAACCTGGCCTGCGCGGTGGCGGCCGCCCTCGAACTCGGTGTGCGAAGTGACGAACTGCTCGATCGACTGCGCCGGGTGAGTGCCGTGGAAAACCGTTCCCACGTGGTCACCGCCGCCTCGGGCGTCGAAGTGATCGACGACACGTTCAACGCCAACCCCGCCAGCGCCGTGGCCGCCTTGAAGCTCCTCCAGAGCATGCCGCTCACCGGTCGACGCGTCGTCGTCACCCCGGGACTGGTCGAACTCGGTCGCGAACAGTACGGCGAGAATCTCGCCCTGGCCCGCAAGGTCGCCTTCTACGGGGCCGAACTGGTGATCGTCAACCGCACGAACGCCGTGCCACTCGCGCTGGGGTTCGAGGGACCGGTGCGCCGATTCAACACGCGCGACCAGGCCGTCACGTGGGTCCGCTCGGCGCTCGTGCCGGGCGACGGCGTGTTGTACCTGAACGACCTGCCCGACCACTACCCTTGAGGCTCACATGACGAGGCGACGAGGAAACCGATGACCGTCGGCGTGCTGTTCGGCGGACCGACGCCGGAGCACGACATCTCGATACTGACGGGGCTGTTGGCCCTGCACGAGCTCGAGCGATCGAGGAGCGACGTTCTCGGCATCTACTGGACCAAAACGGGCGCGTTCTACCGCGTGCGCGAGCGGCGTCGAGGCGGAAGCCTTCTTGGACGGCGTGCCTAAGGGATCGGCTGAACTGAGCCTGCGCCTCGGTGACCGCGGTGGATTCTTCGAGAGCGCCCGCGTGGGTAAGGATCGTTCGATCGACTTCGAAGCGGTCGTGCTCGCCACGCACGGCGGACCCGGCGAGGATGGTTCGTTGCAGGCCGCGCTCGACCTCGCCGGCGTTGCGTACACCGGACCGAGCGTCGCCGGCGCGGCGCTGGGGATGGACAAATGGTCCTTCGGCGCCGTGATGGCCGCGAACGGCCTGCCGACGCTGCCGCGGGTTTTGCTCGACTCGTCGACCACCTCGTTACCGTTCGACGGGCCCTATATATTGAAGCCGCGTTTCGGCGGGTCCTCGATCGGTATCGACGTGGTGGCCGACGTGGCCACGGCGACGGCGCGCCTCGCCTCGAATCCACACCTCGCCCTGGGCTGCGTCGTCGAGCCCTACCGCGCCGACCTCTCCGACCTTCAAATTGCCGTGCGCACCTTTCCCTCGCTCGCCCTCTCGGCCATCGAACGGCCCCTCCGACGCACCGAGGAGGCCGAGATCTTGAACTACCGCGACAAATACGTGGGCGGCGAAGGCATGGTGTCGGCGCCGCGCGAACTGCCGGCGGTGCTGTCCGTAGGTCAAGCCGACGCGGTTCGTCGCTGCACGACGAGCATCGCCGAGGTGGCCTCCGTTCGCGGCGTGGCGCGCGTCGACTTCCTCGCCAGCGACGACGAACTGTTCGTGAACGAGATCAATACGATCCCCGGCTCACTCTCCAAGCACCTCTTCGTGGACCCGCCGCTGGCCTTCGCCCAGCTGCTCGGCGACCTGATCGCCGAGGCCGTGCAACGACCGGCGCATCGCTACAGCGCGGCCGGGGCCGACGGACTGGTTCTGCGCAAAGCGACGTCCATCGCCGCCAAGCTCGCGTAGTTACATGTCCCAGCCCGTCGCGAGCTGTACGTAGTTGCCGTCGGGGTCTTCCACCGTCGCCAGCAAGAACTCCTGCTCGTCCGGCTTGTACGGCTCGGCCACCACCTTCGCCCCGAGCCCCACCAACGTCGCGAACGCTTCGTTCACGTCGGGCACCTCAATCGAGAGCATGATCCGCTGTGGCGTGGCGTTCTTGCCGTGCACCTCGCTGTGCTCGCCCAGCATCAACGTCGACTCCTTACCCCAGCCGTACCACGAACCATCGTGGAAACCGGGTTCGCCGAGCATGCTCGTGTAGAACGCGGCGAGGGAGTGCGGGTCTTCTGAACCAATCATTACGCCACTGAATTTCATCTCTTCTCCTGGCTTGAACGGAACGTCGTTACGAATTCTTGGGGTGAATCACCTAGAAGGTAGCGCAGGACCGCGCGCTTCGCGTCAAGAATTTCTGCGATCCCCGATAACGACGCCGTCGCTCGTTACGTTCGAGTGACTAGGTAGTGACGTGATTGGTAAGGCCGTGGAGCGACCAGCTCATCGCGACGGCACGGCCGGGCCCGACGTTCTCCGGACCCGAGAGGTCTCGATCGACGCCGAACTCGCGCAGTCGAGGTACCCGCGACTTGGCCTCGATCAGGACGTCGCTGTAGGGGTCGATCAGGAGGCCCTGCTGGAGGGCCCAGAAGGCCATCTCGTAGCGGCCGTTGGCCAGGGCGTCGTGGTGCAGCGCGAGGGCGGCCCACTCGCCGTCGCGCGAGAGACGCGCGGCGAAGCCCTCGGCCAAGAACCACTCGAATCCGCGCAGCGCGCTGGCCAGCGGTTCGCCCTTCACCATCGCCAGGGCCTGGTGCGCCAGGGGAGCGGCCTCGGCGTTGGGGAGTTGTCGGGCTCGGGCGACCAACGTGGTGAACACCTCGACGTCGCAGGTGATGCCGTGGGTCACGTACAGACCCGATGACGTGACGGCGTGGAGGCGCGGTCCTTCGCCGTCGGCACCGGCGCTTCGTCGAACGACGCTCGCCGTGTTGGCCAGCGTGCGCAGTGACGCGTCCACGTCGGCGTGGGTCAGGACGCGGGTCCGGAGTCGCTCGCCGGTGATCGGTTCGTGGCGGTGCATGGCCAGATAGGCGAGCATCTCGACGCCGCGGCGGCGAAGCGTGGGCGTCAGCGGTTCGCCGAGGCCTACGACGTGGGGCTCGGCGCGCAATAGCTCGACGCGGACGTCACCGTGACGGGTCGGTGGGGCGACCGTCGTCCACGACGACGTCACCGAGGCGGGCCGCTCGCCGTACGGCGCCAGCGTGATCGAACAGGCGACGAGTTCGTCGTCGAGTTCGCCGCGATCCCCGAGATAGAGGACGAGCGTGTTGCGAATACTTCGGGTGGCGAGCGCGCGCAGCAGTTCATGCTCGTTGTCGGCGAACACCAGCTTGCCGTTATGGAGCGCCACCGCGGCCTCCACCACGTCGCGGCTGCCCCACGCCGGGAGGATGGCCAGCGTTCCTCCCTCGCGCGCGAAGCTCACGAGCGTTCCGAAGGCGGTAGGGGCCAGCGCGCACGCCACGTAGGCGTCGACGAACTCGACGGGAGCCTTCGACGCGTCAATGACGTTCGGGACGTCGAGCACGCCGTCGCGGCGTTCTCCGATCATCTGGCGCAGGTGGCGCAGCAGGTCGGGATTGAGTGAGCGCAAGAGGGTGATGGACTCATCGACGTCGTCGTCGAGCGTCGAACTGATGTTGTCGAATCAGGTCGCTGCGCCGCTTCGCCATGAGCGCGAGCGGCAGGACGCCCATGCTGGCGGGCCACGGCGCCGGCACTCGATCGGGCGACCCCTGCGGTTCGCGACGCGACGGCGACGCCGTGCGCGCGCTGTGGACGGTCGCGTGCGCCGCGACCGGCGCGGCGCCGGCCGAGGACGAGACGAACAACGACGCGAAGGTGACCAGTCCCGCCGCGAGCCAGGCGCTGCCGCCGGTACCGGCACTGACGCCACGTCGAAGTCGCCACACGTCGCGCCCGACTTGGTAGAGGAAGACCAGCCAGAACAGGGCGAGGGCCACCAGCAGCACTCGGACCAGCGCGCCGTCGTTCTGACGCTGGGTTCGGTGCCACTTCGTGATCACGACGTAGGGCAAGAGCACGAAGTAGACCGTCAACGCGCAGCCCTGGAGCGGCGCGACGACGCGCTTTAGGTGGTTGGTGTGAGTTGCCACGTGAGCGAGGTCCCGGCCGAGGTAGAAGCGATCGCCAGCTGGCAACTCTGGTCCGGTCCCACCACCACTTGGCTCACTACTGGGCTGGTGTCGGCCCCGCAGTTGAGCGACTGGTTGGTGGGCGCGGTGGCCGACAGGGTCCAGTTTCCCGGGCCGCGTAGCGGCACGTCGACTGACTCGAATCCCGGACCGAGCGTTCCGGAGAGTTCGCCGCTCATCGCGCTCGCGTTCGATATCGGCGCGACAGGCTTCACGCTCGAGGTGGTCACGCCGGAGAAGTTCCTCGCGACTAACGACGTAGTCGGCGTGGAGTTCGCCGTTTCGATCACCGGCGGAGTTCGCGTTGTCGTGGGAAGGGTCGTCGTCGTGGTCGTCATCGTGGTCGTGTTCGTTCGCGGGACCAAGGTCGTGACCGGTGACGTCGAAGAGGGTGGGGGCGACGAAGCCTCGGGGGCGCGCGGGCTGGACGTGGCGGTCAGGGTGAAGACGAGTACCAGGAGCAGTAGGGGACTCGACCACATCAAGAGATGGGCGCTCTTCAGCGAAAAGGGTGAGCGCGACATTGTTTTCGAAGGGTAGCGGTGACGAGTTCAAATAGCGATTCGACATTTCCGGACCTGTGTTTCATTCAAATTAAGAAGCGCACAGCGAAGTGCTGCAGCTCTTTCTGCAACGTCGCCGGCGCCGAATGGTCCTGGGCCGCTACTTCGCGCAGCGACCTCCCCTCGTAGACACGGGCGTAGGTGAGGCGCGCGATCCGGTCGTACTGGCTGCCGCGAAAGCTGTGTAGTCGCGCCAGTAAGGGTGAGGCCTCGCTGGCCGGTTCGTCGTGCTGATCGAAGTGCGAGATGGCGCGCCGCGCGGCCTTTTCTTTGAGGAGCCATCGCCGAAGTCGACCGCGCAGCGCCGAAAGAATGTCCGGCGCGGCGTACTGGCGCGACTGTCCGGCCCAGTCGGTCAGGAGCTCACTGGCCAGGCCGAGCGCGACGCCCATCGTCTCACTCGGGTCATCGACGATGCCGTCGCCGAAGCGCAGTTGACGACAGACGCTCACGATGCCCGGGATGAGGGTCTGGAGGAGTGCCCGATGGATCTGCGGATCGCCGGCCTCTTCCAGCAGGGCGCGCACGATTTCGGCGCGCTCCAAGACGTTTCGTCCGCCGCGGGCTTCGAGGAGCGACACCACGTCATAAAGATCACGCAGCGAACCGAGATCGAGGTGCTGGTGACCTTCGGCCAGCGAGGCCATCGCGGCTCGGGCCGGTGGTGCGTGGCCCACGTGCTGCCATTCGTATCGCATCTGTCCTAAGAGGTCGTTCGTCAGTGTCATGACGCCCAGTACAGGTTCGGCCACGCATCGCGCAGCCCCTCGGTGCGCGCCACGGCGCAGGACATTTCTCACGCCGTTCATGATGCGCCGGAGCACGCACATGGCAACGCACATAGCCGGGACGTAGTCTTGACGCATGGACATCGAATCCTTTTACGAGCAAAATGAGGCCCGCCGCGAGAGCGCCGAGTTTGAGTTTGGCGGCGAGTGGACCGACGCCGTCGATAACGAGTACGAGCTGTCGTGGGTGGAAGCGACGGGTGAGCTTTACCTGATGGTCGAGCCCGACGCCATCGTCACCGAAGACGCCTTCGGCGACTTCTTCACCCACGGTGAGCTGGTGACCGACCTCACGGTGGTGATCATCGGCAAGTCGCCGTCATTGGCCGCCCTGGAAGACACGCTCCTGGGATGGGAGGACGCGATGCTCGAGCCGAACTCGCTCGCCTGGCTGCACCAGCGATTTCCCGACGGCTCCCTAGAGGAACGGCGACGACGAGTCGGCGACTTTGCACAGTCGGGTCAGCGACGGCACCAGATTTTTGAGCGGCACCCGCTCGGATTCATTAATGGTCGTCATCAGGGCGTTCCAGCTCCCGTCGATCGACGTCGCGTCGGCCGCCTTCGGCGTCGCCTTGAGCAGTTCGCTCATCGCGCGTCCCTCGAGGGTGGCGCGTTGGGCCGCGGTGAGATTCGGCGCTTCGCTCTGAGTCTGTATGGCGAGCGCGCGTTTCACCAACACGCACGAGGCCCGCGCGTCGATGACCGCCCCACTGGTGCCGCACGACGACAAGGTGACACTCGCGAGGACGAGTGCGGATACCGGGACGAGGACTCGAACTACCCGAGCCACGAGTCGGCAGCCTGCAACAAGAAGTCGCTCACACTGCGCCCGCGTTCGAAGATGTCGCAGAGGGGATCCTCGCCCTTGGCGACCTGACTCAAGGAGATGGCGCGGCGAGCGACGATCGAGATGCGACGTTCGCTGCTCTCGGTGGGCGACGCGAAGGCGTCGGTCGCCGTGACCTCGAGCGGCATCTCCAGGCCCCCGATCGGCGCGAGGTCGATCGCGAGACGCAAGAGGTCGGGACCGTTCGGCATCGGCGGCAGGCTCCAGGTCAGCACCAGCGGGAAGTGAAACTCGTCCGGCGGATCGACCTCGTCGGGGAGACCGAGCACGGCGTCTTCGAAGGCGAGGAGCGTCCGAGGATCGACGTCGAGTTCGATGTGCAGGTCGACCGGTCCGCCGCAGCCGTCCTCGGGATGGAGGTCGACTTCCCAGGCCTGGCGAAGCGAATAGGTCTCCACGAAGTGGCGCTCGTCATGGACGTGGAATCCGTGCGTCACCGCATGGTCCTTAAGGTCTGCGACGAAACCAGCGACGTCAATTGCGGCCATTGACCATCAGCGTAGCCCCCGTGCCCACTACCGTGGCAGCGTGAATGACTCGCTGTTGACCCCTCTGCGCCAATGCGCGTATGAGATCGGCGAGGCCGTAGAAGCGCATCGGGGACGAGGACTTTCGGGCGATCGCGCGACGCAGTATCACCTTGACGTGGCCGCCGACGACGTCGCTTTGCGCGTGCTCGGGGCCGCCGGTTTTCGCGTCATGAGTGAAGAGTCCGGTGTCACCGGCGACGGCGAGTACACCGTGGTAATCGATCCGATCGACGGTTCGACGAACTGTGATCGGGGCATACCGTTCTACTCGACCAGTCTCGCCGTGCTCCGCGACAGCGAACTCGTCGCGGCGTTGGTGATGAATCAAGCGACCGGGACCGTCTTTGAAGCGGAGAAGGGGAGTGGGGCGCGTCGCGACGGTGTTGCCATCGCCCCGAGTGGTCAGGTGGAGATCGCGCACGCCATCGTTGGATCCTCGGGCTATCCCTCGCACAATCTCGGGTGGTCGCAGAATCGATCCCTCGGGGCGGCGAGTTTGGAGATATGTCTGGTCGCCGACGGATCGCTCGACGCGTACGGCGTCGCTCAACACTCGGGACTGAACGTGTGGGACTACCTCGCCGGTCTGTTGATCGTGCGAGAGGCCGGGGCGTTCGACGCCGACTACCACGGCGAAGAACTCGTGACGACGAACGACGTTCTGCGACATCCCGTGTTCGCCGGCTCCCAGGAACTGCTCTCGTTCATGCTCAACGTGGGGACCATCTAGAATTTTGCTCTCGGGCGCTTAGCTCAGTTGGTTAGAGCAGCTGACTTACACTCAGCAGGTCGGGGGTTCGAGTCCCTCAGCGCCCACTGAATGGGATGGTGCGCGAAACGCGGCGCCTGCCGGAAACCGTACTCAGAGAGGAGTTACCTCGAGTGGAAGTTGTCATCATTGGCGGGGGAATCCAAGGACTTTCAGTTGCCGCGCATCTTGTGGACGCGGGCGTGACTGAAGTAACAGTCCTTGAGAGCCGAAGCATGGTGGGAACGGAGTCGTCCGCGATGTCGGCGCGAATGCTCATGATGCAATGCGACAACGACACCAAGATGAGGTTGGCCGTCTTTTCCTACCTCAAGTACTTGCGGCATCTCGACAGGATGAACATCGATCCGCATATGGATCGCATCGGGTCATTAAGTATCGGCGGATCGGACCTGCGTGCACAGGCCCAAACAGTGGTTGAAGTTCGTCGTTCATTTGGAGTGCAGACGGAACTATTGACGTCGGACGAGATTCACAAGTTCGATGCGACGATCGCTCTCGAAGATGACGATGTCGGCATCTTCTGCCCCGATGATGCACGCATCGACGTAGGTGCTGTCATCGCCGGACTCCGGAGATTCGTACTAGGAGGCGGGGCAAGAATTCGAACCGACACGAGTGCGGTTGGCTTCCGCGTCGTTGGAAGCGCAGTTACGGGCGTCCTTACCTCCCGAGGTGACGTTATGGATTGTGACGCTGTCGTTAACGCCGCGAACGCGCGTGCGGCCGAGATCATGAAGATGATCGACCTGTCACTTCACGTCGAGAACGCGCGACGAACCGTATTCATAGTTCGAAGACCATCCGGCTTCGCGGCGACGGGGCCCTTAGTAGAGGATGCGGAACGTGTGTGTTACTACCGGCACTACCCTGACGACGGGAATGACCATATCTTGATCGGGTACGGGAAGGAAGTGAGTCAGGACTCAGAGCTCGACAGCGCCGAGGGATTACCTTGGCAGACCGTGCGAGCCGCCGCCGGTCATCGATTCCCGGCGCTTGTGACTGATGAACCTGTCGATCGGTGGAGCGGCATTCGATCCCTCAGTCCAGATTTCTTACCGTGTGTCGGAAGGGTCAAGGGGATTGAGAATCTCGTGTTGTGTTGCGCCCTCGGTGGAGAGGGAGTCCAGTTCGCCCCCGCCACGGGCTACGCGGTTGCAGAGTTGATCTCAAATGACCTCGCCGAGGTTGCGTGTATGGATCTTTCGGCGCTCGATCCGAATCGTGAAGGAATTCTCACTTAATTCCTGCCGGTATTCAAGGGATTCTCATCGCCTTCGCTGGGCCGCCTGTCGTCGAATGACCAATACCGATACCGCGTTGGGTGGAGGCGGCGCGAAGGCGGCGCGAGGGATGGGACGTCCGATGGAACAGATGAACTCTCTGCGCCAACGACCGGCACCCGGAGCGTTGCCCGAGACCCATCGCTCGGCCTCATGTCTCGGCACGATGATGTCAGCGCGTATCAGTCGACTGCCTGGTGCGGTGAGGCGCCGAAGTAGCGCCACGGTTATTGCGAAAGGTGGGTTCGCCACAACGTGAAATGGTCGTCGCGGTAGACGCAGGTCACTACCGTCCGCTTGTACCACGGTGACCGAGGTGTGCGCGAACGTCCGTCGAAGTTCTTGTGCCCGAGTCGGGTGTAACTCGAAAGCAATGACGCGGGCGCCTCGTCGCAGGAGTGGTCCGGTTAGCGCGCCGGTACCGGCACCGACGTCGAGGACGAGGTCCCCGGGGCGAATTCCGGCGTCGTCAACGAGCCGTTCGGCCCATCGACTATCGAGTCGATGCCATCCCCATCGTGTCCGTTGCTCGGGCACGGCGGACCATCGTGACCATTGTCATGCGAACACCGTACGCGCTCGAGGACGTCACGTCAATGAGTCGACGCCCACCTGCGCGGCGACGCCGTTACGAATCCAGAGTTCAGTTCTCGCTGGGGTGATCCATCGACATGATGCACTCGGCGAGTTGGTCGAAATGCGTTTGGATGTCGTCGAGGTCATTCGTTTCGGGGACCGACTCGGAGGCGCTGACCAATACCATCTCACCCTGACGCATCAGCACCTCGCGCTGCGCCGCCGACGTCGTGGCGTGCGCTACCACGGTCAGGCTGTCCAGGATTCGTATGATCACCGCGGGCATGCCGCGGGCGGCCTGACGGATCTTGTCGAAGGCCCGGTTCACGATTTTCAGATACGACCAGTCCGCTCCCATGAGACGGACGCGGCCCTCTTCGTCGCGGAAGACCCGTTCGGTGAGTTCGCGACCCGAGAGACGACAGATGCCCGACGAGATCCAGTCGAGGCAGGTCAGGGCCGTGAACGTGTCGTTGACCGCCGGAGAGAGAGCTCGGATCGCTATTTCCACGAGTTGGTCAATCGCGAACACGGGGTCCTGCGTGAGCGTGCGATGCGGTCCGGTCACGTGGGCCCTGGCCAGCGCCTTGTCCACTTGTTGGGCGGCCTCCCGAGGGAAGACCTTGGCGATCGGCCTCCCGGCCACGATGAAGTGACCGGGACGGTACTCGAGACGAATCACCGCGTCGACCAGCTTGGCGATCTTGGCCAGTTGGCGGTAGCCCACGAACTGGAGGTAACCGCTCTTGGCGGCCAGCACCTCTCCTCCTCGTTCTTCGATTAGGACGGGTAACTCCTCCGGCGGCGTCGCGTCGTCGAACCGCACGCGTGCCGGGGTGTCGTCGGTCACCCCGGCGATGGGAAACTCCGCGTTGATGGCGTCGTCCAGGTCGCGAGCGATTCCGGCGATCACTTCGGGAAGCTGAATGGAGGCCGCGATGTGGTTGATGAAGTAAACCAGAACCGCGACGTCGACCAACATCATGAACTCGGCCACCGTGACGCTGAGGTTTGGTGCGAAGCCGTTGTGAGGATAGATCGTGATTGACCCGAGCACCAGTACCGAATAGGTGAAGGTGGCGACAAAAACACCGAGCGTGACTTGATTGCCGACGTCGCGAACGAAACTGCGCATCATTCGCGGTCCGAACTGTTGGGAGGCCAACGTGAGAGCGAGGATCGTGATGGAAAAGACCACACCGACGACCGTGATGATGGCGGCCGCGATGGCGATGAGCACGTCACGACCCGACTGAGCACTTCCGTTTCGAAGCCAGGCCGGTAGCTGGATCTGGTGCGCGTACGCGGCCGCGTCAATACTGAAGGTCACAACGAAAATGACGACGCCCAAGATGATGAGTAGGGCTGGCACGAACCAGAGAGTCGTGCGCAGAGCCTCCCATCGCCAGTTCGGCAGCTTGCGCGTCTTAGACACCGGCGTGGTTCATCTCTGGTGCGGATTCCGTCGATTCGCACCACGCCGTTCCCGGTTCGGATTGAGCGGGCCGGGTTGTCGGGGTGATCGATCGGAGGCGCGGTGCATCAATGTCGCAGCCGTTGGTGACGGTCATGGCGCTACCCCTTGCCGCCGACCAGTCTTCCCGGCACACCAATTCGTTGAGATGAATTCTAGCCCACCGTCAATTCGCGCCCTGCTCGTCACCGTAGGGATACCGATGCCAAAACGCGCTGAGCGTTCGTTCGCAACCGTCGTGCGAATCGTGAATCGCCTGCACCTTGAGCGTGCTACGGAATGGTGGTCGTGCTGGTGGTCGTGCTGGTGGTAGTCGTGGTTGGCGTCGTCGTCGGCGTCGTCGACGACGAGTGCGGCAGCGTGGTGATCAGCGTGCCGCCGTCGGTCGAGAGTTCGGTGAGCGATCCGGTTCTCGCGCCCGGCGTCGCGCTGTTGGCGCCGGAGCGACTGGCCACCCAGAGATCGTTCCCGGCGACCGCGAAGGCTGAGAGCAGGCTGAAGTAGTACGGACCGTTGGTGTTGCACATGTACCAGCTGGGTTGGCCGCTCGACGCCGACACCTTGGTCACCATCGGGCTACTCCCGAAGGGACTGGCCACGAAGACGAATCCGCCGGTGCCGATGACCACCGAGGGGCTCCCGAATCCGTAACTAGCTTCCGCGTCGGTCCGGGTGGCGAGCACCCGGCCGGTCGCCGTGGCGATTTCGGTCACCGCGTTGCTTGCGCTGTCGGCCACCCAGGCGACTCCGCTCACGACGGCGATCCCGTCGGGCGCGCTCAACCCCTGTCCCGCGACGACCCGCATTAGTCGGCCCGTGGCGACGCGGACTTCGGTGACCGCGTCGTTGCGCCGGTCGGCGACGAAGACGTCACCCCCGGAGACGGCGAAGGCCGCCGGGTCCGCGAAGGCGAACGAGGGGCCCGAGACCGTCCGCACGAAGGACCCGTTGCCGGCGCGAATCTCCGTGATCGACCCGGTGCTCGCTCCCGCGGCGTTGGGCCGCCCGGCGTTGAGCACGAGGATCAGGCTCCCGGCCGCGGTGATCGCCACGGGGTTGACGAAGCGGTACCGACCCCCGGAGACGTTTCGAATGAAGGCGCCGTTGCTCGCACGCAGTTCGCTGACCGATCCGCCGGTGTTGGCGACGAAGAGGTACGGACCATCGGAGGTGATCGCAGTCGGTCGGCGGAATCCGTCGGTCGCGGCGTTGAAGGTGGCGACCCACGCACCACTGGACGGATTGATCTCCGTCACCGAATTGCCGGCTTCGTTGGTGACCCACAGGTGACCACCGCCCACGGCCAATCCGGAGGGTGAGTCGAATTCTCGGATGTTCGCCGCGCTCTCGGCCCCCTGCAGCGGAAGAACAGTGCCGCAGGTGGCGGCCGCCACGAGCACGCTGAACCACCGCAGAGCCCTTCGCCGCGTGGCCCGCTCTCGCACGCGTCGAATTTTAACGAAGGTCGAGGTCAGCTCGGGGCACCGACGGGCTGCATCTCTGATTGGGCCATGAAGCGCAACTTGTTCGCCGGCATGGGACGACTGATGTAGTAGCCCTGCGCGAGGTCGCAGCCCAACTCGCTCAAGAGGTCCAGCGTGTCGACGTCCTCGATGCCTTCGGCCACGACGCGAAGTCGCATGTCGTGACCCAGTTGGATCGTGGCGCGCACGAGCTCCAGGTCGCGTTCCTTGCCGTCGCCACCGAGGCCGGTGATGAAGGTGCGGTCGAGCTTCAGTTCGCCGACCGCGAGGCTGCTGAGATAGGCGAGCGACGTGAAACCGGCGCCGAAGTCGTCAATCGAGACGATGATGTCGAGGTCGCGCAGGTCCTCGATGACGGCCTTGGAGCGCGCGAAGTCGGTGATGATGCTGGTCTCGGTGATCTCGATGACCAGCGCCTCGCCGGGGAGGCCGTTCTTGCGGAGCAGGTCGACCACGAGGTCGGTGAAGCCTTCTTGCAACAGGTTCGTCGTCGTGACGTTGACCGAGACCGCCAGCATGCGTCCGGTGGAGCGCCAGGCGGCGCACTGCGCCATCGCTTCGCCCAGGACCCAGGTGGTGAGCGCCTGCATGAGACCCGCGTCCTCGGCCAGGGGGATGAACTTCAGTGGGGGGACCAAACCGAGGCGCGGGTGCGGCCAGCGGATCAACGCCTCGACGGCGAGGATCTCGCCGGTGCGCAGGTCCAACTGGGGCTGGTAGTGGAGGACGAATTTGCCCTCTTCGACGGCCTCGCGCAGCTCTTCGACGAGGTTCAGCTGTTGTTCGCCTCCGTCGATGGCCTGATCGTAGAAGACGTGGGGGATGTTCGCCCAGCTTGGCCCGGTACATCGCGGTGTCGGCGCACCACATCAGACCGGTTCCTTCGGTGGCGTCCTGGGGGGCGAGGGCGATGCCGATGCTCGCGCCCACGGTGGCGCTCATCTTGTGCAAGAAGAAGGGCTCGACGACCTCGGCGAGGATCTGCTGGGCCACCTTCGCCGCCTCGTCCGCGTCGGCGTCGACCAAGAGGACCGCGAGTTCGTCACCGCCCAATCGGAAGACCGATCCGGTGGAGGGTACGGCCCGCATGAGCCGAGGTCCGAGTTGACGGAGCAGTTCGTCACCCGCCGGGTGGCCGAAGGAGTCGTTGATCTCCTTGAAGTGGTTGAGGTCGATGTAGAGGAACGCCAGCGTGCGCTCGGCCGTCCAGGGGTCGTTGAAGTCGGTGAAGTACGTGTCGATCACGTGCAGCAGGTGACGGCGGTTGCCCAGTCCGGTGAGCTCGTCGGTCTGGGCCTGGCGGTGACGCTCTTCGGTCACCAGTCGAAGGTCGCGCGCCGAGAGGGAGAGGCGCGCGCCGACGACGACCAGCGTCGCGGTGGCGAGGCCCAGGGCGACCCGGGTCACCGTGTGCACGGTGCCGGCGACCAAGATGGCCAGTCCGGCCACGGCCGCGACGCTCGGCAACATGAAGCCCGCGGTCTTGTTGCGTCGCGCATCGGATCAAGCGAGCGGGGCTTGAGCCAGACCGACATCGACATCAGCACGATCGACACCGGCCAGGCGATCGCGTTGACGTCGGTGCCGATGCGCGAGGCGAGGATGCCGTTCTGAAAGAGGTTGAAGGTGTCGCCGAAGACGTTGAGCGAGATGCCCGCGGCCAACAAGAACCACGGCGTGGTGCCCCGTCCCGACAGAAGGACCGTCCCACCGATGACCAGCGAGAGCAATAGGAGATCGCCGACCGGGTAGGCGAGGTTCGTCGCGGCCGACAGCGCGCTGCCACCGGCGGCGTGCACGATGCTGTGGAAGGCGAACGCGGCGCACACCGCCGAGGCGCCGAGCCCGGCGACCAGGCCGTCCAGCCAGTTCGGGCGCGACAGACGTCCCATGGCCTTTCGCATCAGCTTGACCGTGGCGATATAGGCGAGCGGGTAGAAACCGAGGTAGAAGAGGTCGGCCCACGACGGTGTCGGGGGATTCTTTCCGCCCAACGACTCGAAGGTCAAGAGAAAGTCGCCGATGCTCCACGAGAGCAAACCGAATCCGAGGGCGAGGGGCGCCGAACGGCCGGGGTGCTTGTCGAGACCGCGGGTGATGCACATCAGTGATGCGACGATCTCGATGCCGCAGACCGACCATCCGTCGAGCCACGTCCACTGTTGGGCCGCAGAGCGAACCAGGAGCGACACGAGGTAGGCCACGATGAGCAGTCCGAGTGCGATGTAGCCGATCCACATCCACCGTGCGGCCTTCTCGGTGCTGAAGGACTTGCTACTCGCGTCAACGGGTGACGGCAGGTCTCCCACGGTGCCGGTGGCGAGTGGCGCGCTGGCCGTGACGGGCACCGTAGCGTCGTTGCGTTGGAGGTCGTCTCCTATCGCGATGGCCATGGTCCAACCCCCCTTGCAGTGATATCTCGGAAGAACCGTTCGAATAAAAGTAAATGAGTTACGCCAAATCAGGGCCCACGTTGCCCCAACAGAGTCCCAATTGCGACAGAGAATGTATTCTAAATATATAGTTCTGACGTTGGAACGTTCACCGTGAAGTCAGGATTCGTGGGTTCGTAAGTGCTCGGCGCTCGAATCGGCCCAGAATATTGCCGCGTGTAACTTGAGTTCCGTGGCCGCCAAGGGACGGACGATCGATTTGATCGACAAACTGTCGTTCCCGTTCTTTGCCCTCTCTCGGCGGCGGAGTATCTCGCGCTGAAGAAT
Organism: uncultured Acidimicrobiaceae bacterium; assembly: GCA_963703105.1. GTDB lineage: Bacteria > Actinomycetota > Acidimicrobiia > Acidimicrobiales > RAAP-2 > RAAP-2. The sequence continues at coordinate 2,400,170 of OY969792.1, forward strand.
CGTGACAAGCGGACCTTGGGCGACCTGGTGGACGCCGACGACGAGACGCTTTCGGGTACGCAATCTGCCCGCCGACCCCTTGGTACCACTGGGCTTCGAAGCCCGCGACTCCAAGGCGAGCCTCTCCATGCTGGCGCGGCAACGTCGCGGTCCAGCTCGCCGTCGCCCCGGCCCTCATCAAAGTCGACGAGTTCCTCTACCGCCACCGCGTCTCCAACGTCGGTTCGCGCCGCGGTTCGTTGGCCTCGGCGATGGTGCTCTGGGACTTCTGTTACTACTGGGACCACCGCTGGATGCACGAGGTGCGGCTGCTCTGGGCCAATCACGTCTCGCACCACTCGAGCGAGCGCTACAACCTCACGACGGCGCTACGCCAACCGTGGTCGCCGTTCCTCACGTTCTGGGTGTTCGCGCCCCTCCCGCTATTGGGGTTCCCTCCGGAGAAGGTCCACCGCGCCGGACAACTGAACCTGCTCTACCAGTTCTGGATCCACACCGAGGCGATCGACCGACTGCCCGAGCCCATCGAGTTGGTCTTCAACACGCCGTCGCACCACCGCGTCCACCACGGCACGAACCGCCAGTACCTCGACAAGAACTACGGGGGCATCCTCATCGTCTGGGACCGACTCTTCGGCACGTTCGAGAAAGAGGTGCGTCGGGTCCGCTACGGCCTCACCAAGAACATCACTACCTATAACCCGGTGAGCATCGGCTACCACGAGTTCGGTGACATCGTGCGCGACGTGCGCTCCGCGCGAACGACGCGGCGAACGCGTGCGCTACGTCTTCGGTCGTCCCGGATGGCGTCCGGTCGACTGAGTGGTCGACGCCGGTGAGTCTGAGCGAACGAGTCGCCGCGACGCTGGCCTGGATCGGCGAACGAGGGGTGGTGCTGCAATCGGCCCGTGGTCCGGTGCCCAACGTCGCGCAGTACATCGCCGGTGAGCCGATCCGAGGCAGCTGGTGGGGGCACCCGGCCGGCAAGGAGATCTACGCGGTCCTGAACGCGCTCGACGAGTCGCCCGACCTGGTGGCGACACGACTCATCAACCGAAAGGTGACGTTGCTGCACCGCCGCGTGTGGCCGAGCGTCGTTCGCGTGAGCGAACGGCTGGGGGTGGCGAATCTCGCGGCGATTCACAGCGAACACACCGCGAGCGGCGCTCATCACTCGTTCGAGGTCGAGTTTCCGCTGTGGGTGCCGGAGGCGGCGCTGCGCGACGCGGACGCCCTGAGCCTCGACGAAGCATTCGCCCTCTTGCCGGAGTGTCTCAGAAGGTAAGGACGTGGTCGGTCACGTCGATGTCCGCGAAGCGTGATGGTCGGGGACGACCGATCAGGTCTTGACGCCGCAGACGTTCTTGTTGTACGCCGTGATCTTGGCCGACGCGGTGCTCATGGACTTCGACAGGGCCTCGAAGCTGGCGATCTGCGCCTTGCTCAACTTGAGGTAGTTGAAGTGCACCTTCGCCAGGTCCCCGTAGAGGGTGTTGATGTCCTTGAAGACCGTCTTGTAACTGCTCTGCAGTGACGACGGGGCGATGCCCAGGACGACGTTCTCCTCGTTCTTGAGGTTCTTGTACGCCAACTCCATCGCGGCCACCGCGGCGCCCGGCGTCTCCAGGGCCTTGGTCGCGGCGTTCTGCTTCTTGTCGTACGACGTGAGCAGCTTGCAGTAGGCCGAACGTGTGGCGGACTTGCAGATGGCTGCTCGCGAAGGACGGCGTCGCGCTCGAGGCGAGCGTGGCCAGAGAGAGCACGACGGCGAGTGACGCGCCGGCGGCGCACTTCGTTCGCCACGACGCTCGAGCGTCCGTGAGTGAGTGGTACGTGCGTTCATCAATCTCTCCCTTATTGAATGGCCCCACCACGGGTCGAAACGACGACTCGTCGATGTGACCGCCACACTGCTGGTCGCATCCTACGCAGGTCGTCGCCGAATATTCAAGCACCCTCGACGACGCGCGCCTCCACGTGATCACCGCCCCGCGTGGTCGCGCAAGTGACGTTCACGTGCGAAGTTCATGAATTGGGGGCAAATTGGGCTCGCGCGCGTCCGAGGTGTGACATTCCAATCGTCCATACTGGATACATGGACTTAATCTCTCGAGCCGAGAGTTGGCTCTGCGACATGGACGGCGTGCTGATCCGCGATGGCGCCATGATCCCGGGGGCCGACAAGTTCCTGGACCGGCTCCGTTCGACCGGCCGACCGTACCTGATCCTCACCAATAACTCGCTGTTCACGCCCGCCGAGATACGCCTCGAACTCTCCGAGATGGGTCTCAACGTCGAAGAGAGCCACCTGTGGACCTCGTCGTTGGCGACGGCGAAGTTCGTGCACACCCAGCGACCGTTCGGGACGGCCTACGTCATCGGCCAGGCCAGCCTGCACGAGGCGATCCACGACGTCGGGTACCGACCGGACGACCGCGCGCCGGACTACGTCGTGCTCGGTGAGACCCAGGACTACTCCTTCGAGGAGATGACCACGGCGGTGCGGCTCATCGAAAAGGGTGCCCACTTCGTGGCGACCAATCCCGAACCGACCGGTCAGTCGCCGCTCGGTTCCCTGCCGGGTTGCGGGGCGCTGGCGGCCATGATCGAGAGCGCGACCGGCGTCGCGCCGTACTTCGTGGGCAAGCCGAACCCGGTCATGATCCGCGAGGGCCTCAACATCTTGGACGCCCACTCGAAGTCGACGATCATGATCGGCGACCGAATGGACACCGACATCCAGGCCGGCGCCGAGGCCGGACTCGGCACGATTCTGGTTCTCTCGGGGGTCGCGCGCGCCGAGGAGGTGAACCGCTATCCCTTCCAGCCGTCACGAATCGTGGACTCGGTCGCCGACTTGATCGACGAGCTCGTAGAGACCTCGACGACGCTTACTGCGCGGTGAGCGCCAACGCGGCGAGGAAGGCCTTGGCCCAGTCGTAGACGTTGCGGCGAAAGATCATCCGACGCATGCGCGCCATCCGGTCGCGCGTCTCCTTGGGTCCGGCGTTCATGGCCAACAGGATGGACTCCTTGATGCCGTCGGTGTCGTGCGGGTTCACCATGTAGGCGCCGCGCAGCTCGGTCGCCGCCCCGGCGAACTCGCTCAGGATCAACTTGCCCGTGAGGTCCGACCGGCACATCACGTACTCCTTGGCGACGAGGTTCATGCCGTCCTTGAACGGCGTGACCAACATGATGTCCGCGGCGAGGTAGAGCGCGATCAGTTCGTCGAAGGGCAGGTTCTTGTGGAGGTAGTGGATCGCCGGGTGTCCCACCAGGCCGTGTTCGCCGTTGACCTCGCTGACGGCGCGCTCGAGGTCGTGGCGTTCTTGTTCGTAGTGGGCGTCCGACTCGCGACTCGGCACCGCGATCTGGATCATCACCTGACGTTCGGCGCTCAAGAGGTCCGTCGTCGAGCATCTCGGCGACGGCCTTGATGCGCTGCTGGATCCCCTTGGTGTAGTCGAGGCGGTCGACGCCGAGCAGGAGGAACTCCGGGTCGCCGAGGCCCTCGCGGATCTCGCGGGCCCGGGCGCGAACCTTGGGGTCGGCCGCCAGTTCCACGATCTGGTCACAGTCGACCGAGATGGGGAAGGAGCCGACGCGAATGGCGCGGCCCTCGAAGTCCAGTCCCGAGTCGGTGCCGGTCGCCGAGGTCAGTCGGCGCGCCAGGCGAGAGAAGTTCGAGGCCGAGGAGTGCAGCTGGAAACCCAAGAGGTCGGCGCCGAGGAGACCGGCCAGGATCTCGCGTCGCCACGGCAACTGCATGAAGAGTTCGCTCGGGGGAAACGGGATGTGCAAGAAGAAACCGATGTGGACGTCCGGTCGGAGTTGGCGCAGCATCTGGGGGACCAGTTGCAGTTGGTAGTCGTGGACCCACACCGTGCCGCCGGGCGCGACGTTCTCGGCGACGGTCGTCGCGAAGCGCATGTTGACTTCGCGGTAGGTGTGCCACCAGGTGCGGTGGAACGACGGCGAGCGGATGGCGTCGTGATAGAGCGGCCAGATCGTGGCGTTGGAGAAGCCCGAGGTAGAACTCCTCGTACTCCTCGGCGCTGATCGCCACGGTCTTCAGCCGGATGCCCTCGTAGGTCGAGGGGGCGCCTGATCGCTCGACGTGCCGGGCCAGCCGATCCACAGTCCCTGGCGGTTCTGCAGCACCGAGGTCAGGGCCGAGACCAGTCCGCCGGGACTCGGGAGCCACCCGTCGTCACCGGGCGTGCCGGCGTGTCGCACGGGCAGGCGGTTGGCGACGACGACGAAGTCGGCCGGTTCGTACGACGGGTCGTCGAAGGGGTCGTCGGGGATGTTCGGCTCCGCCGATCCGATTGGGGTGAAGGAGTGTTCGGTCATGGGAGGTTCCTGGTCCGAGCCTAGGTTGAACCTCTCTTTCTCGCACGGGCCGGAACCTCATTCGGTGCACGTGCCCTTTCCGTGCACCGACGTGACGCGACTTCTCGGTTCTACCAACTGCGCTCAGTGTACGGAGCGTTTTTGTGACGAAACGAAGAAAATTACGTGGAACGCAGATAAGTCGGCCTAGTGGCGCCGGGAATTCTCCGTCTTGATGATCTCGACCGAACCGGTGCTCTCGGTCCAGATCTCCTTGGTGGCGATCGTGTTGGCGTTGTTCACCTTGCCCGCGTTCCACCAGCTGTGCGAGTGCGCGTTGCCGGTCGAGGCCTCGCCCTCGCGCGCCTCGACGCTGATCACGCTCATGATGGCGTTGATGAGCGCCAGGTGCGTCAGCGCCTGGGGGAAGTTGCCGAGGTGGCGTTCGGTCGTGGGATCGAGCTCTTCGGCGTAGAGTCCCAGCGCGCTGGCCGCGCCGATGAGTTTCTCGCAGTGCGTGCGGGCGCTGTCGAGTTCGCCGATCGCGACCAGCGCCGAGACGAGCCAGAAGGAGCAGACGGTGAAGCTGCCCTCGCCCTCGCCGTCGAAGCCGTCGTCGGTCTTCTCCGGTGCGGTAGCGAAAGACGAAGGGTCCGTCGGTGAGGTCGTCGGCGATGGCGAAGACCGTCGCGCGGATCCGTTCGTCGTCTGGCCGGCAAGAAGCCGAGCATCGGCAAGACGAGGAGCGAGGCGTCGAGTTCGTCGCTGCCGTAGTACTGGGTGAAGCATCCGCGTTGCCCCACGGCTTTGGCGCAGATGTCGTCGTGGATGATCTGCGCCTCGTTCAACCACTGTTCGGCGCGGGCCTTCTCTCCGCGCAGCGACGCCAGTCGCGCCCCGCGCTCGACGGCGACCCAGCACATGACCTTGGAGTAGGTGAAGTGCTGGGGCTCGCCGCGCACCTCCCAGATACCGCGGTCCGGTTCGCGCCAGCACTGCATCGCCGTCTCCACGGCCTGCACGACGATGCGCCACGAGCGCTCACTCAGGGCGTCGCGCGAACGCGTGTGCTCGTAGATGCAGTCCACGACCCCGCCCAGAATGTCGAACTGCGTCTGGTTGTAGGCGCCGTTGCCGACGCGCGCCGGTCGACTCCAGACGTAGCCGGTCAGGTGATCGAGCTCCACCTCGACCGGCGACTCGCCGCCGTCGACCGGATAGAGGACCTGGAGGTTTCGACGGGCCCGGGTACCGGCCGCGGCGGCGTCGCCGCGCAGCGGCTCGAGGACGTCGCCCAGGAAGGCCAGGAAGTCGTCGGCCTCGGTGTGGAACCCGAGCGCGTGCAGGGCCCGTAGGGCGAAGGCCGTGTCGCGGATCCAGGTGTAGCGGTAGTCCCAGTTGCGCGACCCGCCGAGGTTCTCCGGCAGCGAGGTCGTGGGCGCCGCGAGCAACGCGCCGGTCGGGGCGTAGGAGAGGCCCTTCAGGGTCAGTGCGCTTCGCTGCAAGAGCTCTCGCCACGGGTGGTCCGGGAACTGCCCACCGTCGATCCAACCGCGCCAGAATCGCGAGGTCTCGCTCTTGTAGAGGTTGACCTCCTCCTGGGTGGTGGGCAGCGGCGCGTCGGTCCAGCTCATGACGACGAAACAGGACTCGCCTTCGACCAGGCGGTGGCGCGCGCGGATGGCGCGACCCTCGATGCCGAAGCGCATGTCGCCGGTGACGGTGATCCGGTTGTAGTCCGGGTTGGTCGTCGAGACGTGGTCGTAGGAGGTCCCGGAGTACTCCCACTCGGCGTCGACGCGACCGTAGTTGAAGGACGGCTCGCAGTTGAGGCTCACGTCGACGCTGCCGTGCAGACACTTGGCCGTGCGCACCAGCACGTGTCGCGCGTCGGAGTCACCGGGCGTGCGACGCTGCAGCGTCGAACGCTCGCCCGTGCGGTACCACGGGCCGATGGCGAGGAAGTCGTTGACCTCGAGCCAGCCGCTGCGCGTCTGCCAGGTCGTGGAGAGCACCATCGTGCCCGGCAGGTACTGACGGTGCGCCGGCACGGAACTCTCGACCGGGCGCCAGTCGGAACGATCCGGCCGATCGGTCGAGGATGGTGCCGAAGAGGCTCGGGTCGTGCGGCTTGGGCAAGCACATCCATTCGATCGATCCGGTGGGCGCGACGAGCAGCGTGTTCTCGCAGTCCGAGAGGAAGGCGTAGTCACCGATCGGCGGGAAGATGGACTCGAGCGCCTCGGGCGTCGACGGCGGCAGCGACCCTTGGTCCTTGAGCGACCGGAACCCGACCGCCGTCGACGGGTCGAGGGCGTGGATGCCGTCGTGGCCGCTGGATGAACTGGAATGTCGAGTTGGTGCCATTGTCGTGTCCCACTCATTCCCGCGTCGCTCGATGAGAGCGACGACGGGCTCGTTGTGGACCAAACGACCTTCGCAGGCGTTTCGATCCCGAATTATCTCACCCTCAAGCGTAGTGACCTCGCACGTCCATGTACACCCCAGGGCATCACAACGTTGCAACAAAGGGCGTACGCGACGTCGGTGCTACTGCGAACGACCGCGGGCGGTGACGTCGATGACGTCGACCACGACGTCGTCGTGGACCAGCCAGATGACGTCGTAACGATCGACCGTCGGGTCACAGTGCGGCGGCACCAGTTCGAGGCGTTCGCCCCGGCGAAACGCGCGCCCGGGGCTGCGTCACCATTCCCTGCTCGTCACCGAAGAACCGATAGGTCGCGGTGCTCGTGTCCCACCACCGTGGGAAGGCCCGCGTCGGTCGCCATCGACTTCAGACCGGCGTCGACGGTCACGTACTCCTCGTGATTCGCCGAGATGACGGACGTGACCAAGGTGAGGCTCTGCTCGAATCGGCCTTCGGGGTCGTCGCCCAGCGCGTCGCGGTACTCGCGGTCCATGAAGACGTAACTCCCGGGCTGCAGTTCGTTGAGTACGCCGATCTCGACGTCGAGACCCATGGTCCCGGTCCCGCCGCCACTGCGAATCGCTACGACGGCGCCGGAGGACTCCAACGCGTCGATGACCAGGGCGAGTTGCTTGGCGGCGGTGATCGTCGCCTCGCGTCGACGTTCGCGACCGACGAGGTGCTGCAGGTGACCGCCGTAGCCCTGGACACCTTTGAAGCGGAGCCGCGTCGCCGCGAAGACTCGTTCGGCGAGCGCGAGCGCCCCGTCCGCTCCCGTGACGCCCGTTCTCCCGAGACCGACGTCGACGTCGCAGAGCACCGAGATGGTCGTGTCGTAGGCCATCGCGGCGGCCTCCAATTCGTCGACGCCGTCGGGGTGATCGACGACGACGATGAGGTCGCACGTCGCGGCCAGCGCTGCGGCCCGTTCGGCCGAGTGACGTCCGACCATCGGCGAGGTGAGCAGCACCGAGAGCCGCTCGCGGACGTCGCCGGGGAGCCGCTCCACGATCGCCTCGGCCTCACCCAATTTGGCGAAGGAGAGTCCCGCGGCGCCGGCCCGGAGTTGTAGCTCGGCGATATAGGCCGACTTGTGGGACTTCACGTGCGGACGCAGCGCGACGCCCGCGTCGCGCGCCAGAGTAGCCATTCTCTCGATGTTCGAATGCAACATGGTCAGGTCACAGACCAGGGCCGGGGTGGCGAGGAGGCGCCGAGAGTTCGCTTCGCCGAGGTGTTGGAGGACGTCGTCGTAGGCGCGAACGTCACGCCGCCCGTCACTCACGGCGTTCGCCCATGAGGAACCGGGTTACGTGATGAATCGACGGTCATATCGCTCAAAGTTAGTGATTCGAAGCCGTTGAATCGCCGCGTTACCCGACGGTAGAAATGAAGGCGCGTCTGCATTCGCGACGTCCCGTCAGTTCCCTCGGCTTTTTCCAAAAAGTGGGTCTCGTGCAATAATGGCCCTACATGGCTGATCTCGCGGACTTTGACGCATCGATCCCCGAAGACGACCTCGATTCGAGTCTCTTCGGCGAAGGGCACCCGAGCGGCCTGCCCGTATTCAAGGCTCCCGTCGGCGCCCACTTGCGCAATCGCAAGAAGGTAAATAGTCCGTCCCAACTCCTCACGCTGCAAGGGCTCGTCCACTTCAAGGCCAGTCACGGTCGTTGGCGCATCGCCAAGGACCTGGTCGGACTCGTGCGCCGGGGCAAGGGCAGCGAGGGCGACGAGTCCTACGGGGACAAGCTGCAGCGCGAACGCGGCAAGGGCAAGACCGAGTCCTCGACCTACGGCCTGGCCGACTTCGACGGACACCCGGTCGTCCTCTACGCCATGAACTGGGACTTCTTCGCCGGTTCACTCGGCGTCGTGTCGGGTGAGAAGTTCCAGGCCGCGGCCGACCTGGCGATCTCGAAGAAGCTGCCCTTCGTCAGCGTCTACGCCTCGAGCGGCGTGCGCCAGCACGAGAACTTCGCCGGACTGACCCAGATGACGAGGATGGTCGAAGCGATCCGCAACTACAAGGACCGCGTCGACCTGCCCCACGTGGCCGTGCTGCTCGGCAACGTGTGGGGCGGCGTGTCGGCCAGCGCCGTACCGAACGCCGACCTGATCGTCGCGACGTCGGGGACCAACTTCGGCTTCGCCGGTCCGAACGTGATCGAGGCCTTCGAGGGTCTCTCGGTGCCGAGCGGACTCCCAGAGCGCCGAAGCGAACCTGCTGGATCGCAACATCGACGTCGTCCTCTCCGAGGTCGAGCGACGTGGTCTGGTACCTCGGGGCGATCCTCACCTCGACGACGCGGCCCGACAAGCAGCACCAACTGAACGCCGAAACCCCGCCGCTCATCCGCAACGTCACGGCCTCGGACCAGCGACGCTCCTTCGACTTCGGACCGGTCGGCATCTACGGACCACGCTTCGACGACATGAAGGGCGCCGAACCGGTGCCGGCGGCCGCGCCGCGCCAGGCGCACGTGAGCGACCGACTCCGACGCGCTGGTCGAGCAGTACCAGGACCTGATGACCGACGCCAACCGCGTCGACCTCGAGTTCATCGTGCGCTACTGCTTCACCGAAGCGACCGCCGTCTACAACTACGTCCAGGAGGCCGAGTTCAAGCGCTACCCGGCCATCGTGGGCGCCTTCGCCAAGATCGGCGCGCAGCCGTTCGTCATCGTCGGGACCCAGCCGTCGTACCAGCGCTTCGGCGACACCGTCATCAAGCGACCGTCCAATCCCGCGCCGGAGGACTTCGCCTTCTTGGAGCGCATGCTGGAGATGGGCGAGCGCCTGCACCTGCCCGCGCTCTTCGTCACCGACACGCTCGGGGCCAAGCCGACGTTGGAGAGTGAGCGACGGGGACTCTCGCGCGCCATCGCGCGCTCGATCCTGAAGGGCATCGACTACTCCGAGCCGGTGATCTCACTCGTCGCCGGGGCTCTCGGCAGCGGCGGGGGACTGGCCACCACGCCGATGGCCGACCACGTGATCATGTTCGAGAAGTCGATGGCCTACGTCGCCGAGCCGCGCTCGGCCGCCTCGATCCTCTACAAGACGCCGAATCCCACGCACGACGAAGTGCGCATCACGCTGGCCACCATGCGCTCGACGGCGAAGGACCAGCTGGACCTCGGCCTGATCGACGAGGTGATCCCCGAGGACCCCAACCCCTTCGTGACGGTCGAGCGACTGAACGCGTCGATCATGAGCTCGTACATCGAACTGGCGCAGTTGTCAGAACGCAAACTGCGGGCCCGTCGCCAAGAGCGCATCCGCGGTCTGCGAGCCTTCGAGATCACCAAGGACTAGTTCCAACCTCTCGCATTCCCGTCGACCCCGAACGCAACGATGCCCCGGCATTGTGCCGGGGCATCGTTGCTAAGACGTGAGGCTTACTTCAGCCAGCTCGGAATACCGTGACTCAACGTCGTGGTGACACTCACCCGGCCGTCCGTTCCGCTGTCGGCGGTGTACACGGTCCCGGTGAGGGGCTTCGTCGCCGAGGTCGCTGATGACCGTCGTGAGGTAGCCGCCGTTCAGACCTTGGTGGTTGGACGACGAGTAGCGCAGCGGCACGAGCGAGGGGGTCTGGGTGAACGTGGTGCGTCTGGAGCGTCTTCAAGAAGCTGGCCCGCGTGAGGTTCTTCCCGTGGCGTTCAACGCTTCCACGAACGACACGCCGTAGGCCGCGCCGTAGGCGATGTTGCCGTTCAGCACGCTCGTAGAGGTGAACCCGGGGAAGTCGGCCGGGTCGGCCTCGATGACCTTGTAGATCCACGGGATCCACGCGCTGTTGGTGGTCGTGGTCGGCAGGTAGCTGAACGTGATCGCGCCAACCTCGGGGTCGGTCGGGACCTTGCCCACGAACGGCGCGTCGACCGTCTGGGGGTCCGAGCCGACGCTCGAGATGACCCACTGCGGGGAGTAGCCCAACTGGAGGGCGGCACCGAGCGCGGCGTCGGTGGCACCGGGGATGGTGTCCAAGACCACGACCGTGCACTTCTTGGTCTGGAAGTCCGCGATGTACGGGCCCGAACGAAGCGCCGTTCGTGGCGACCAGATCAGGGACCGAGTAGAGGTCCGCGGAGAGGGGCTTGACGCCACCCGCTACCAAACCGGCCAGTCCGTCTTGGCCGAAGTCGTCGTCTTGTCCCAAGAAGCACACGTTGGCGCCCGGGAAGGTGGCCTTGATGTACTTCGCGAAGATCTTGCTCTCCTCGTTGTAACTGGGCTGCCACCCGAACAGACCCGGGTAGTTGTTCGGGTTGTTCCAGTCCGCGAACCCGAGGCGACGAACAGCTGCGGGACGCCGTCGCTCCGCAAGCAGCGCCCGCACCGAGTCCTGCGTGGGCGTGCCGAGTGAACCGACCGTCGCGAAGACGGGGACGCCGAGGAGCGCGTGCGTCTGGGTGGCGGTGCTCGGGTTGGCGACGGTGCACCCGAAGCCCGGCGTGCCGTAGCAGTCGTCCTTGATGACGTAGCTTGATCTTGCGTCCTAGACGCCGCCGTGGCTGTTGACGTACTTGAAGACGGCGTTGGCCGCCTTGGCCACCTGGTCGTAGCCGGAGGACGCGATGCCGGTCAACGGCTCGGTCGCGCCGATGGTGATCTGGTGCGCGGTGACGCCGGGAACCTTCTTGGTCGCCGCGCCGGCGTTGACGATGGAACTGCCGGCGGTGACGAGGCCCAGACACAGCAACAGCGCCGTCCCGGAAATCGTCACGCGACGTGACTTGGTTTTAACCATTCTGATTATCTCCCCTGATGTAGAACTCTTAGTGGCGTGAGCGTAGGCGTCCGAGGGTAGCCGTTTCAAGTCACCCCGGGCGATCGCGCGCGAACGTCGGTGCCACAGATGTCGCGCGGCGCCCGCGAGTCCGAACGGGGCGAAGAGCATGGTCAGGATCAACAGGCCCCCGAAGATGATGCCGTTGAGTTGGCTCGCGAAGTTACCTTGCGGGTTGAGTCCCGTTTGGGTCGTGATCCACGAGATGACGTTCGTCGAGAAGGCGTAGATGATGCCGCCGATGACGGCGCCCGAGATCGTGCCGATGCCGCCGATCACGATCAGCGACAGGATCGTGACCGAAAGGGCGAAGGAGTACGTCGACGGCGACACGGCGTTGTCGATCAGCGTGAAGAGCGCGCCGCCCAGCGCGGCGTAGGCCGAGGACACGATGAAGGCGACCACGCGCGTTCGCGGGCAGCGAGATGCCGACGAGTTCGGCGGCCACGTCGTTGTCGCGGATGAGTCGCATCGAGCGACCGGTGCGACTCGCGAAGAGGTTCGCCATGAAGAAGAAGGCGACGCCCGGCGACGACGATGGCGACGTCGGTGAGATAGAGCGTCGTGGTCGTGAAGCGGTGACGTGCCGGCGTGGAAGAACCCGTCGAGCCAACGCGGCGCGACGGCTGCCGTGGGCAACTGCAGTCCCGAGTCGCCGCCCGTCCAGGAGCTGAACGTGGACTGAGGATGAAGATGAAGGCGACGGCGAAGGCCAGGGTCATGCCCGCGAGATACGGACCGCGAAGCCGCGTCGCCGGCAGCCCCAGTAGGAGTCCCACCAGCGCGCCGCACGCCACGGCGATCAAGAGCGTGACGACGATCGGCGTGGTGGCGTGATGATTGGCCCAGATCGCCATGACGAAGGCGCCGACGCCCATGAACGCCCCGTTGCCGAGCGAGATCTGTCCCGACGCGCCGGTCAAGAACGACAGGCCGAGCAGCACGATGGACATCGCCGCGCCGGTGGCCAGGTTGAAGTTGGTGCTCGAACTGAGGAAGAACGTGATGAAGAGGGCCACGTCGAGGCCGAGCACGCGTGAGCGCCGCGCGCGAGACGACGGGGTGGCTCGACTTGAATCCGGGCAGGCTGAGGATCGTGACGCACGCGATCGCCAGGTCGAGGGCCACGCTGAGCGCCACGCCGTCGCGCGAGGTCGAGGCGCTGACAGTGCGATCACGACGGTCGCCACGACGGCCAGACCGAGGGCGATCGGGACCCGCTGATCGGGTCACGGAGCTTCATCAGACCCGCCTCTGGGCGCTCTTGGTGAAGACGCCGCTCGGTCGAATCATCAGCGAGACGATCGAGGATGGCGAGCGCGATGATGATGACGGCGTTCTGGTTGACGAAGTCCGTCGACGAACTGATTGACGATGCCCGAGCAGGACGCCCGCCACGATCGCGCCGACGGGACTCTCGAGTCCGCCGATGGCCGCCGCGATGAAGCCGTAGGCGAAGATGCCGTCCATCACCGTGCGGCGTAAGTCCCGAGAAGAAGTTCGCCGACGACCAGGATGGTGGTGATCACGCCCACCGACCGTCGAGAGCATCCAACCGAGCGTCAGGAGTCGACCGACCCGCACGCCGAGGAGCCGCGACACCTCCGGGGCCAGCGCCGAGGCGCGGAGTTGCAGTCCCAGGTTCGTGAATCGGAACAGCACGGCGACGGCCAACATGACCACCAACGCGGTGACGATCTCGTAGACGGTGAAGGGGGACAGGGCGAACGGTTGACCGGCCAGCTGCCAGTGGATCGTCGAGAAGGGACTGGGCAGGCTCCGCGGCGTCGAGGACCAGATGGCGGCGGCGACCGCTTCGAGGACGATGAGGAATCCGACCATGACCACGATCGGATTTATCTCCGGTTTGCCGTAGAGACCTCGAACGAGCAGTCGTTCGGTGAGTCCACCGATGAGGAGGGCCGCGATGACGCACGCCACGACGCACGGCCAGTAACCGAAGTGATACGACAACAGGGCGAAGCCCACGTAGGTGGCGAACATCGGCATCGCGCCCTGGGCGAAGTTGAGGATCCCGGTGGAGCGCCAGATGAGCACCAGGCTGAGGGCCACCATCCCGTAGGTCACGCCGTTGGTGAGACCGCCCAGGATGTCGGTGACGATGCGCGACGTGAGGAACGGATCCATCACTCCACCAGTCCGAGGTAGTACTGACGGAGGTTCTCGTCGGCCGCCACGACCGACGCCGCGTCGTTCGCCACGACCTTGCCGACGTGCAACACCACGGCGCGGTGCGCGATGCGCAGCGCCGACGTGGCGTTCTGTTCGACCAGGATCACCGTCAGGTCGCTCGACTCACAGAGCGATTGGATCGTGTGCATCAACTGGGCGGTCACGAGGGGTGCGAGTCCGAGCGAGGGTTCGTCCAACAGCAGCACCGACGGCTTGGCGATGAGGGCCCGGGCCATCGCCAGCATCTGGCGTTCGCCGCCGGAGAGCTTCGCGGCGTGCTGCTTGCGGCGCTCGCCCAGTACCGGGAACAGTGCGTACTGCTCTTCGAGGCCGCGTGCGAGGTTGACCTTGGCCATCAGCGCCCCGAGACGGAGATTCTCTTCGACGGTGAACTCGCCGATGACGCCGCGGCCCTCGGGGACGTGGCCGATGCCGAGACGCGCGATGTCCTCGGTCCGCATGTCGCACCAGCGACCGGTCGCCCATGCGAATCGTTCCCGACCTTGGGCTCCTTCAGACCGCTGATCGTGCGCAGCAACGTCGTCTTGCCGGCCCCGTTGGCGCCGAGCACCGCCGTGATCTTGCCGGTCTCGGCGACGAAGGAGACGTTGCGCAACGCCTGCACCGCGCCGAAGGAGACGGTGAGGTCCTCGATCGTGATCATTCGTCGACACCGAGGTAGGCGGCGATCACCGCCGTCGTTCTTGCGCACGTCGGCCGGCGTGCCGTGGGCGATCACCTGGCCGAAGTTCGAGTACCACCAGTCGATCGACCAACGGCATCACGAACTCCATGTCGTGTTCGACGAGCAGCACGCCCATCGTGGTGCGCAGTTCGACGATGAGTTGTGCGAAGTCCTCGAGCTCCGCTTCGTCGAGACCGGAGGCCGGTTCGTCCAGCAGCAGCAGCGTCGGAGCGCTCATCAGGGCCCGGGCGATCGAGACCTTCTTCGCGATGCCGTAGGGGATCGCCGACGGGCAGGCGCGCGGCCATGTCGGCGATCCCGCAGACGCTCCAACATGGCGAGCGCGTCGCGACGAAGCGCGCGCTCGGAGCGCACCTCGTTGGGCAGCGAGAAGAAACTGGCGATGAAACCGCCGTTGGGTCGCAGGTGACCTCCGGCCATCACGTTCTCCAGCACGCTGCAGTGAGGGAAGAGTCCCACGCCTTGCAGTGTTCGCGCCACGCCGGCACCGACGAGTTGATTCGGCTTGCAGGTTCGACTTGCCGGCGCTGGGGTAGTGCACGTGTCCCTGCGAGGGTTTGACGAATCCGCACGCGACGTTGAAGGCCGTTGTCTTGCCGGCGCCGTTCGGACCGATCAGTCCGACGATCTCACCCGAGGGCGACATCGAACGAGACGTCATCCAGCGCTCGCAGTCCTTCGAAGTGGACCGAGACGTGCTCGAGTTCGAGCAGAGGTGTCTCGGTGCCCGGCGCCATAGTGGTCCCCAAGATACGTTGTTGGCGCTACGCCGATGTTTTCCAGTAGGAGCGCGTCACGGACTCAACGCGCGTTCGACGTCGAATTAGCTCCGGGCTCGAACGACGCCGTATTCGATCATGGAGTCGGCCATCGACGTCGTCATCTCGACGAGGTCGCGGGGTTGCCACTTAAGGACGGTGCGGATCTTCGTGCTGTCGACGTTCTGGGTCGAGTCAAGGTCGTTGAGGGCCAGGCGAACCGTCTTGTCGAAGACCGCCATGACACGGATGACGAACGACGGAAGACGTCCCGTCGGAATCTTGAATCCCCGAGTGCCGTAGCGGGCCTTCAGAATCTGCGCGATCTCCATCATCGAGTGATTGGCCTCGGCACAGATGAAGCGCTGGCCGGCCGCCTCGGGACTGATCATCGCCGAGAGGTGCGCGCTCGCGACGTCGCGGACGTCGACCGTGGCGAAGTTGATGTTCGGAATGGCCGGTACCTGGTGGCTCAGAATCCTCTTCACCATCTCACCGGAGGTCCCCCAGTCCGACGAGAGCAGGGGACCCAGCACCAGGCCGGGATTGATGACGGCGAGTTGCATCGGTGACGTGCCCTTCACGCCGTCCATGAACTCCCAGGCCGCGCGCTCGGCGATGGTCTTGGACTTGTCGTAGGCGCCGATCCGCGGCCCGTCGAGATTGGACCAGTCGGCCTCGGTGAAGAGTCGGGACCGGTCGTTGCCGTAGACGATCGCGCTCAGTGACGACGTCAGCACGACCCGCTCGACGCCGGCGTCTTTCGCGGCGCGCAGAACTCGAAGCGCGCCGTCGCGCGCGGGCACGATCAACTCGTTCTCGTCCTTCACCACGCCGCGGGGGAGGGGACTGGCGACGTGCAGCACGTAGCGACATCCTTCGACGGCGTTCGTCCAACCTTCGTCACTCGTGAGATCGGCCGCGACGACGTCCAGGGCGTCGAGTCGAGCCGCGCGCGCCGTCGCTGAGGTGCGGCGAGAGAATCGCGGCCACCTCGGCGCGTCGACCGGCCGCGCGCGCGGTGCCGCGAACCTCGTAGCCGGCCTCCAGGAGTTGCAGGAGGCAGTGCTGCGCGATGAAACCGGTAGCGCCCGTCACGAGTACCCGATCCGTCATGCGACCTCCTCGTAACGCGCGGTGTCCCTTGGACACTAGCGAGACGAATCTCAGCGGGAGGGTTCCGAGTCGCCCAGGAGTTCGCGAATACGGGGCCGCCAATCGAACCCCTCGGTGCTGGAACCGCCGGCGTGCAGTTCGGCGCGCTCGCGACGCAGCTGTCGCGCGACGTCGCCCAGATTGTCCGGGAGTCGTTCGTCGATCATCGAACGAAGTTCTTGGGCGAGGGCCGGCGAGGCCCCTTCGGTGGAGACCGACACCACGACGTCGCCGTCGCGGTGCACGGCGGTGAAATAGAAGTCCGAGCGCGCCGGGTCGTCAACGACGTTGAGCCACACGTGCTCGCGACGCGCCTCTTCGACGATGCGGTCATTGGCCGTCGCGTCGCCCGTCGCCGAGACGACGAGCGCGTAGCCCCGCAGGTCACCGCTCGCGGTACTCGCGCTGTTCCAAGGACGCGAGACCGCGCGGGAGTTCGGCCACCAACTCGCGCGCGATCATCGTCACGCGCGCTCCGGCCTCGATCAGGAGGGCGGCCTTGCCCGCGCCGACGCGTCCGGCCCCGATGACGAGGACGTCTTTGTCGTCCAGCTTCATCGCGAGGGGCAGCACGTTCAGACCAGGGCGGCGGTCTCGGTCATCAGTTCGCGCACCGAGAGGGCGGCGCACGGCCCGATGACGATGATGGCCGGGGAGGCGACGTCGAGTGATCCCAGATCACGAAGAACCGCGCGCGTCACCGACTCGCGCGCGGTCCAGGCACTCTCGATGACGGCGACGGGTGTCTCGCTCGCAAGGCCGCCTTCGATGAGCTGGTCGGCGATCGACGCACGCGCGCTGACGCCCATCAAGATGACCAGGGTGAGATCGGGGTTGGCCAGCCGGCGAAAGTATCCCTCGTCGTGACGTTCCAAGTGACCGGTCACGACGGTGACGCCTCGCGAGAGCCCCCGGTGCGTGACCGGGATACCCGCGGCCAGCGGTCCGGCGAACGCGGAGGTCACGCCCGGCACCACCTCAGTCGCGACGCCGGCGTCGCGCAGCGCGATCATCTCTTCGCCGCCTCGACCGAAGACGAACGGATCGCCGCCCTTCAGTCGGACCACCGATCTCGTAGCGCCGACCGAGCGACACCAAGAGGTCGTTGATCATCGACTGGGACGTGAAGCGTCCCGGTGCCTTGCCGACGTCGATCAGCTCCGCGTCGGGTCGCGCGAGTTCCAGCACGGACCCTTCAACGAGTCGGTCGTGCACGACGACGTCCGCCGACGCGAGTAGTCGTGCGGCGCGAACCGTCAAGAGATCGGCGTCGCCCGGTCCGGCGCCCACCAGGTAGACGGTCATTCGACGCCCACTCGCGTCACGAAGTCCCCGAAGGACTCGTCCTCGTCGCCCTCGGACTCCCAGCGGTCAAAGAGCGGCCCGAGGACGACGGCGATCTCATCGAAGGGGACCTTCTCTCGATAGAGCGTCGCCAGACGATCGCCGCGCGGTCCACCGCCCACGTAGACGTCGTAGGTCGACTTCGTGCGACCAACGATGCCCACCTCGGCAACGGCCGGCCGGGCACAGCCGTTGGGACATCCCGTCATGCGCAGTTGCAGAGCGCGGCGACCGAGCTGACGAGTCGCCAGGGCGCCTTCGATGTTGCCGACCAGTTCGGGGAGTCGTCGTTCGGCCTCGGCCAGGGCCTGACCGCACGTCGGCAGGGCCGGGCAGGCCAGGGCCGTGCGCTCGACGTTGCCCAGTTCCGCGTCGGAGCGTACGCCGTGGGACCGCAGGATCGCCTCGACGTCGTCGCGGGCCGTCGTCGGGAATGGCGCTGATCACGATGTCTTGTTGCGGGGTGAGGAAGAACGTCACCGGGTGACGCTGGGCGATGAGTCGCAGCGCCGTGCGCAACTGCGTCGTCGCGTCGTCGCGGACCCGACCGGCCGAGACGCGTACGCCGACCTGGTGCGTCCCGTCGGCGCGTCGTCGCCAACCCAGATGGTCGTCGGCGTCGAAGTGCGTCGGCAACGCCAGCGGTTCGCGCAGTTCTCGGCCCAGTCGGGACCTCGATCTCCTTGCGGAACTGTTCGTAACCCATGTCGGCCACGACGTACTTCATGCGCGCGCGTTTGCGGTCGGTACGGTCGCCCGAGTTCGCGGTAGGTGACGAGCACCGCGGCGATGACCTCTTCGACCTCGTCGTAGGTGACGAAGGTCATGGGATCGGCCAGTCGCGCGAAGGTGTCGGGATTGGCGTAGGCCCGGCCGAGCCCTCCGCCCACCAACAGGGTGAACCCTTCGCCGGCCTCGGGGTGCACGCCGGGGATGAGCCCGACGTCCTGGGCCAGCACGTCCACGCAGTTCTCGTTCGGGTGCGCGACGGCGATCTTGAACTTGCGCGGGAGGTACGTCTCGCCGTAGAACGGCCGCTCGGCCACGTCTTCGCGCGACACGGCCTTGTCGCCGTTGACGAAGATCTCCCAGTGCGCGTCGGTGGTCGCGCGAAAACTGCGGGTCAGGTGCCGCGAGATCTCCCGCAGCCGTTCGTCGGCGTCGTTGCCCTGGAGTTCGGGACAGGACACCACGTTGCGCACGACGTCGCCGCAGGCGCCGAAGGACGTCATGAGGTGCGCGTCGACCTTTCGTGCGAGCGGCCGCAGTCCGTCTTTCAGCACGCCGTGGAACTGGACCGCCTGACGCGTGGTGAGACGGATCGTCCCGTCGGCTACGTCCGTGGCGGCGTCGTCGAGCGCCAGCCACTGGTCGGTGGTGAGTCGTCCGCCGGGGATGGCGACGCGGATCATGAAGATGTAGTCGAGCGCCTCACCCTTGACGGCGCGTTCGCGACGCACGTCACGATTGTCTTGGGCGTAGATGCCGTGGAACTTGAGAATCTGCTCGGATCTCGTTGGACACATTGGCGACGTCGTTGTCGAGTTCGCGGCCGATCTCGCCGCGCAAGTAGTTACTTGATCTCTTGATGTCCTCGACCGCAGTCTCCTGCTTAGTCTCGGTGGTCACCGCTGTCGCTCCTCGCCCTCGCCGTAATGATGACAAACTTTACCTACTTAGTCATCTATTGGCAAGATAATCCCGGTAACCCCTGATTGGAGAGGTCCGTGAGCGCCTCACTTCGCACCGGAACGGACCGCGAGGCCTAACGTGACGACCAACGAAGGAGTCCCCATGACGAATCGACGCATCACCTTGGCGCAGCGTCCCCTCGGCATGATCGACGAATCCACGACGATGATGGTCGAGTCGCCGACGCCGCTCTGCGGTCCCGGCGAAGCCTTGGTCAAGGTCGGGACTGCTTTCTATCGACCCCACGATCCGCACCTGGATGAACGACGCGCCCGGCTATCTGCCGCCCATCGGCATCGGCGACGTCATTCGCTCGGGCGGCAGCCGGCGTCGTCGTCGAGTCGCAACCACGATCGCTACGACGTCGGCGACGTCGTGCTCGGCGTGACCGGCTGGCAGGAGTGGGCGCTCGCCACTGAGTCGAACAAGTTCACGGTCCTGCCCAAAGGATTGGGACTCGACCTCGCGACGGTGATGAACGTCCTCGGCACCACCGGGCTCACCGCCTACTTCGGACTCTTGGACGTCGGGGCGTTCAAAGAAGGTGACGTCGTCCTCGTCTCGGGCGCGGCCGGAGCGACCGGTTCGGTCGTCGGTCAGATCGCCCGGGCCCGGGGCGCGACGAAAGTGGTCGGTGTCGCCGGTGGGGCCGAGAAGTGCGCCGAGGTCGTCGAGCTCTACGGCTTCGACGAGTGCCTGGACTACCGCGAGCCAGGACTCACCCACCGGATCCGAGAGTCCTGTCCCGACGGCGTGGACCTGTACTTCGACAACGTCGGCGGCGCGGTGCTCGACGCGGCGCTGGCCAACATCGCGATGCACGCGCGCATCGTGATGTGCGGGGCGATCTCGCAGTACAACGCCACCGAGCGCGGACCGGGGATCGCCAACACCTCGATGTTGATCCCGCGCCGCGGTCAGATGAAGGGCTTCATCGTCTTCGACTTCGCCCATCGTTACGCCGAGGCCCACCTCGAGCTGGCCGCCATGGTGCTCGACGGACGCATCGCGCACCTCGAACACCTGGTCCCCGGTCTCGAGCACGCGCCGGACGCGTTGAACCTCTTGTTCACCGGCGGCAATCACGGCAAGACGCTCGTGGTGGTCGACGAGGGCGTCACGCTGGACTGAAATCGGATCAGGTGAGTCGCACGTCGGCCACGAGGGCGCGGTGATCGCTCCCGCCGTCGCTGGCGAATCCCCCGAGCGGCTCCCAGGGACCGCGCACCAAGTAGGTGGTCGATCTGGGAGTGCGGCGTGCGGGCCGGCCACGTGCGCGCGTTGACCAGGGACCGCCATCCCGGGAGCAGGACGCGAAGTAGCGGTCGCCAGGAGTTGAAGTCGCCGCCCAAGATCACCGGCAGCGCCGGGTCGAGGGTGGCCACGATGTCACTCACCCGTCGGTACTGACGATACGAACCGTGACTCAGGTGGGCGCCGTGCACGGCTAACACGTAGAAGGCGCGATCACCCTCTTCGAGCGTGGCGACGATGAGCGCTCGTTTGACCTTCTCGCGCGGTAGTCGTCCCAGGGACTCCGACGTGGATCTCTCGAATGGGCAGGCGCGTCAAAAGTCCGAGTCCCCACTCGCCGTGTTCCACGCCGTCGGACGTGGCGCGGCGGATTCGCTGGGCCTTGCTGAGGGAACGGTGTTCGTCGAAGAACAGTCCGCGTTCGCCAGCTGAGGTGGGCGAGGAGGGGTTGCCACGTCCGCCCACCGGTGCCCGACGTGACGCGCTGTCCCGAGGCGAGGGGAACGAAGAGACCGTCCATCCCGAGTCGCGTCTTCAGCTCGGCCACGAAGTCCTCGCCCGACTCGGCGCGCCACAGCTCGGGCAGGATGAGCACGTCGGCGTTCAGACTCACGACGTGATCGAGAACCTTCGTCGGTCGACCCCAACCGTCGACGCCGGCGTGAAGGTTAAACGTCGCGACACGCACTCCAAAACCCTAGGTGGTCTCTGCTTGCGTTGTGGCAGGCTCTATTGGTGGAATCTGTCAACGTGGCCTTCGGTCACCGGCTCTGGTGGGTTGACGCGTTCACCGGTGAGGCCGAACGGGGCAATCCCGCGGTCGTGGTATTGCTCGAGCGAGCGATGCCCGACGACGAGCTCCAACAGATCGCGTTCGAACTGGGCGTATCCGAGACCGCCTTCGTGCGCCGCGTCGGCGATCAGTGGTCCCTTCGATGGTTCACGCCCACCGTCGAAGTGGATCTGTGCGGACACGCGACGCTGGCCAGCCTGCACGTCTTGCTCAACGAACTCGGCGTGCCCGGCTGCGAGATCTACTTCCAGACGCGCGCCGGACTCCTGTCGGGGCGACGGATGGGCGACGGCCTGCTGGGCATCGACCTCCCGCGCTGGGTCCTCGAAGAGGTGGACCCCTCGATGCTGAACGACACCCTCGGTCCGGTGAGCGAGGTCTACCGCGCCGGGGAACAAGGGGTCCTCGCCGTCGTCGAGGACTTCGACACCCTGTGCGGACTAGCCGTCGATTCGATGAACCTCTTCTTGATTCCCAGTTCGATGGTGATCGCCGCCTGCGTCGGAGGACCGAACGTCGACGTCTCGATCCGCGTCTTCGCGCCACGCCTCGGTCTGGCCGAAGACAGCGTGACCGGGAGCGCGATGTGCGCGGTCGCCCCGTGGTGGGTGCAGCGCGTCGGCGAACCGACCGTGTCGGTGCACCAGGCCTCCGCCCGCGGCGGCGTGATGTTCGCTCGACTCTTCGAAGAGAGCGTCGAAGTGGCCGGCACGGCGCGGACCTTCTTCGGCGGCGACCTTCGCGCATGAGCGAGCTCCTCGGGCCGGGCCCGAAGTCACGAGTTCGTCGACTGCCGGCGAAGGCCACCTACGAGCGCCGACGTCATCTTCGCCGTGATCGACGAGGCGCCGCTCTGTCACGTCGCGTCGATCGTCAACGGAAGTGCGGTCGTGATCCCTACGCTGCACGCTCGCGAGGGCCAGACCATCTTTCTTCACGGGAGCCCTTCGAACGCCGTCTTGAAGGCGATCGTGGAGCGCGGCGAGGCGTGCGTCACCATGACCCTCTACGACGGGTTGCGACTGGCGCGCAGCGGCTTCGAGTCGTCCATCGCCTATCGCTCGGTGGTGGTCTTCGGCGCGGCGACGCTGGTGAGCGACGACGCGGAGAAGGCCAGGGTGCTCGACCTGTTCGTCGACGCGGTCCTGCCCGGGACGAAGCCACGAAGTACGCGCCATGAGCGACGCCGAGCGACGCCTCACCATGGTGGTCGCGGTCGCGATCGACGAGGCTTCGGCCAAGCTGTCCTCGGGTCCGACGGACGATCCCGACGAGGACCTCGACCTCCCGGTGTGGTCCGGCACGGTGCCGGCGCGCACGGTGTTCTCCGCGCCGATCCCCGATACGAACGGCGCGATGGGCGCGGGAACCATACCGGTGCCGGCGTCGGTGGAGCGGCTCCTGGGTTCTCAGTGACGTCGCTCTCCGCCCTGCGCGCGCAGATCGAACGCATCGATCCGGTCGATCAGCGCGAGGCTGACGCCATCACGGCGACACTCGAGCGACTGCGTGCTCCGGGCGATCCCTTCTCGAGAATGGGGAGACGGGCACGTCACGGCGTCGGCGTTCGTGGTGTCGTCGAGAGGCGTCATCTTGCACCGTCACCTCCTTCTCGGAATCTGGATCCAACCGGGTGGCCACGTCGACACCGACGAGAGCCCGGAGGCGGCGGCGCTGCGCGAGACCTTGGAAGAGACCGGTCTCGTCGCGCACCACTTCGATCCGGTCGAACTGTTGCATGTCGACGTGCACCCCGGTCCCCGGGGTCATCGCGGACCGAGGGACCATCTCCACTACGACCTGCGCTACGCGCTGTCGGCGCCGCCGCTCGATCCGTCTCCGCCCGACGGACGAGAGTCCCGAGGTCGGTTGGTTCGACTTCGAGGTGGCCCAAGAGCGCTGCGAACCCGCGCTCGCGCCGGTGATCGCCAAGCTGGCCCGGTGGTACCGCGCGCGCGACGTGCGAGACTGAACTCGTGAGTGAGACCGACGACCTTCGCGCACTCATGGAGGCCGATCGCTGGATCGACCGCGTCACCGCCCAAAAGACCCACCTGCCCGAGATGGTCGAATTGGCCGCGCTCGAAGGTCGAGCTGCGCGCACTCGCTGAAGTCACTCAACGAGGCCCAGGCCGCGCTGGCGCCCGTGCGCGGCGCCTACGAGGAGGCCCAACGCGAGGGCGAGCGACTGCGAACGCGCGCCGAGAACCTCGACAAGACCCTGAGCAAATCGACGGCCAACGTTCGTGAGTTGACGGCGTTGCAGACCGAACTCCAGCACGTGCGCGAGCTCCTCGACCGCAACGACGACCGCGAACTCGAGTACCTCATGGCCGTGGAGCCATTGGACGAGGCGGTGCAGTGCCATCAAGGCGACGGCGCAGCCGGCCGTCGCGCGGCGCGTGCGAACTGCAGGGCGACGATCACCGAACTTCAGGCCAGCCTGGACGACGAGTTGGTCGCCCTGCACCACCAGCGCGCTGAGCGCGCGGCCGCCGTCGGCCCGGCCCTGCTCACCCGATACGAGGCGGCCTTCGCGCGCGTGGGCACCTCGGGCGCGGCCCAGGTCGTCGCGGGGCACTGCGACGGGTGTCGCATCGCGCTCTCGCCGCTCGACCTCGACCGATGGAAGGGACAGCCGGAGGGATCCTTCATGACCTGTCCCGAGTGCGGCCGACTGCTGTTGCCGTGATCATCCTCATTCGCCACGGACAGACCACGTCCAACGCCGCGCGACTCTTGGTCGGCCAGAGCGATCCCACGCTCACCGAACTCGGCGAGCGCCAGGCCGTCGCCCTGCGCCCGTACCTGGCCGACGTGCACGAGGTGTGGACCTCGCCGCTGCGACGCGCCCGTCGCACGGCGGCCCTGGCGCTGCCCGAACTCGGAGCGACCGTGAAGGACTCCTTCATCGAGGTCGACTACGGATCGCTCGACGGCCAACCGCTGAGCGCGGTCACCGAGGAGCAGTGGCGGGCCTTCGAGCACGACCACAACACCGCCTTCGGCGACGGCGAGTCCCTGGCCGTCGGTCGACCAACGCGTCCACGTCGAACTCGATGCGTTGTTGCGCCGACCCAGCGAGCCTGCTGCACAACGCGACGTCGCACCTGGCGATCGTCACGCACATGTCGCCGATCAAGTCGGCCATGACGTTGGGCGCTCGGCGTCTCGGGCTCGGTCGCCTGGCGCATGAATCTCAGCAACGGTTCGATGACGACCGATCGGTTCACGAGGCTGACGACGCCGACGCTGCTGAACTACAACGTCGTGCCGCCGCTGGCGACTAACGCAGTGCGACACTGATGGCGGCGAAGTGCAGGCCCGACGCCGATCAGCGTGAAGGCGTGAAACAGTTCGTGATAGCCGAAGACGCGCGGCGAGAGTTTCGGTCGTTTCGTGCCGTAGAAGACGGCGCCGACGGAGTAGGCGACGCCCCCGGCGACGATGAGGGAGAAACACAGCGGCCCGCCGCCGCGGTAGATCTGGGGCATGACCAAGGCCGCGAACCAGCTCATGACCAGGAAAGGGATGGTGTTGGCCCATTTCGGGGCGTTCATCGAGAGCTGACGGATGGCGATACCCGACCAGGGTGCTCGCGCCGATGATGATCAGCGTGACCAGGCGGATCGTGCCATGCATGGTCAGCCCGGCGATGGCGAAGTAGGTGCCGGTGATGGCGAGGAAGATCGTCGAGTGATCGGCGCGGCGCCACGCCTGGCGTTGCGTCGGAGTCCAGTTGACGCGGTGCAGCAACGCGCTGGTCATGAGCATCGCTCCGACGCCGACGAGGAAGCACAGGACCCAGCCGACCTGGGACCACGTCCGACAGCGCGCGAAGAGAATGGGCGAGCAGGCGAAGAGTACGAAGAAGGCGACCAGATGGAGCCAACCGCGAAGGAGTGGACGCGCCGGTGGCGTCGCGGCATCGGAGGCAGTCGCCGAATCACTCACGCACCAACCCTAGAGGGGTTGCAATGTTCGTCAGTTTCGTGCGCGTAAACAACGAAGCCCGCCTGTTCCGCGTATCCAGAACAAGCGGGCCCTCGATGTTTGGCCCCCCCAGCCAATGACACAAAAATATAATCGCAGACGCAGCCGCTACTCTGTCACGAGATGCCTGCAAACAAAGGTTTGTGAGCAATTTCACATTAGGGAGTAGCGATGAATCGTCGAACGTTGGGTCAGGGTCTGGAGGTCTCGGCGCAGGGTCTCGGCTGCATGGGCATGAGCGAGTTCTACGGAGTCGGCGACGACAACGAATCGATCGCCACCATTCATGACGCGTTGGACGCGGGCGTCGATTTTCTCGACACCGCCGACATGTACGGACCGTTCACGAACGAAGAACTCGTCGGACGCGCCATCAAGGACCGTCGCGACGACGTGGTGCTCGCCACGAAGTTCGGCAATCAGCGCGCCGAAGACGGTTCTTTCGTTCGCATCAACGGCACGCCCGGAGTACGTGGTCGAGGCCTGCGACGCCTCGCTTGCGTCGTCTGGGCGTCGACGTCATCGACCTCTACTATCAGCACCGCGTCGATCGAACGCGTCGCGATCGAAGAGACCTGGGGCGCCATGAAGGGCCTGGTCGAGGCGGGCAAGGTCCGTCACCTCGGGATCTCCGAGGCCTCGTCGGCGACCATCGAACGCGCCCACGCGGTCCACCCGGTCAGCGCGCTGCAGAGCGAGTACTCGCTGTGGAGTCGGGACCCCGAGGACGGGGTCCTCGACGACCTGTCGCCGACTGGGCATCGGCTTCGTCGCCTACAGCCCGCTCGGTCGCGGATTTTTGACCAACGAAGTGAGTAATCGTGAAGGGACCGGCGAGCGTGATTTTCGCAAGCACCAGCCGCGGTTCTCCGGCGACGGCGTACGAGCAGAACCTGGCGCTCTTGGCGAACCTCGAGGCCGATCGCCGAGGCCAAGGGGGCGACGGTGGCCCAACTGGCCCTGGCCTGGGTGCTCTCGCGCGGCCCCGACGTCGTGCCGATTCCGGGCACCAAGCGTCGCAAGTGGCTGCGCGAGAACATCGCCGCCGATGACATCGTGCTGAGCGACGAGGACGTCGCGGCGCTCGAGGCCGCGATTCCGCGCGAGGCCGTCGCCGGCGATCGCTACGTGGCGGCCGGGATGAGGAACCTCAACGCCTGAGCTGGCGTAACGCGCCGTCGGAGAGTTCGAGGACCTCGTCGCACCACGCCATCACCTGGGGGTCGTGCGTGGCGACGATCACCGTGGCGCCGGTCGACGCCAAGCAGTGACGAGCACGGCGGCGGTCTCGTCGGTCGCCGAGTCCGCTGGTCGGCTCGTCGAGCAGGTAGATCGAGCGGACTCGTGACCATGGCGCGAGCGATGGCGATGCGCGCGCGTTCTCCGCGCGAGAGTTCCTCCCAGCGCGTGTTCGGATCGCGTCGCGAGTCCCATCGCCGCGAGGTCGTCGTGCGCGCTGCGCGACGACGGCGCCCGAGGCCGACGACGTCGACGGCGAAGCCGCGCGTCAGCCCCGGTTCGCTCGCGACGTAGGCGAGACGTCGGCGCAGCTCGGCCTCGTCGAATGTCGCGTGATCGCCACGTCGCCGATCGTGATCGGCCCCGCTCGCCACGT
Source organism: uncultured Acidimicrobiaceae bacterium (assembly GCA_963703105.1). GTDB lineage: Bacteria > Actinomycetota > Acidimicrobiia > Acidimicrobiales > RAAP-2 > RAAP-2. The sequence goes on from OY969792.1 coordinate 2,427,234, forward strand.
CGTCGAGCGCGGCGACCGCGCGCAGCAACGTCGACTTGCCGACGCCCGAGGGGCCGGTGAGCGCGACTCGGCGACCGGGCGCCACGACCAACGTCGCGTCGCGCACGAGCGTCTCGCCCTCTTCGATCGATCGAGCACGTGCTCGAGACGAACCGTCGAGTCCGTCGGCCAGGCGACGGCGCCGCGCGTGACGGCGACGTCGAGCTCTTCGAGTCGCTCGGCCCCGGCGCTCACGCTCACCGCGGTGTCGAAGGCGTCGCGCACGACGTTGAGCGACTCGAACGTGGCGAGGGCGAGCAGGGCCGCGACGACGATCCACAGCGGCGCGCTGTGTGGTCGCACCACCAACGACGCCGAGTGCCAGCGCCGTCATGGCCGGGGCGACGGCGTTCGGAGAGATCGTGTTGGCGCGTCGAGCGCGGTCTCGGCGTGTCGCAGTCGCTCGACCGACGCCGCGGCGCGGTGCTCGGCGATAGTCCACCGATCCGAGCAGCACGAGCTCGGGCGTGGCGGCGCTCAACTCCACGAGCTGCGCCCGGTACTGCGCGCGCGCCCGGCGAAGCACGCGGTCACGTCGCAGCAGCGGACCGACGTTGGCGACGAGGGCCGCGACGCCGAGGAGTTGGACGGCGAGGAGGTCGCGCGGCGTAGGACCACCACCGACCGTGCGGTGCCATGAGTCCGATGACCGAGGTCGCCGAGTCCCATCACGGTCGCCGAGGTGACGAGCGGGATCACGCAGCGCAGCCAGAGATCTTGCAGTTCGTCGGTATCGCGGAGCGATCGCTCCAAGAGATCGCCCGCGGCGAACGAGCGCCAGCGCGAGAAGCTGAACCCGCCCACGGTGAGCACGAGCCAGCGACGCCATCGCGAGACCGCAGCGAAACCCGAGGCGGTGGGCGCTGAGCCGTTCGACGAAGCGAAGCGGTGAGCGCAGGAAGGCGAAGAGTTCGATCACGATGAGCGCGCCGAGGACGGTGCGCAGTCCCGGACGCGTGGCGCTCTCCACCAGCAGCCCCACGGCGCCGACCAGAAGCGCCACGTTGACGATCGACGCCACGAGACCGGCGCGCGAGGGCGCGCAGCAGCGTTCCGCGCGGGCGGCTGCGCTCGGCGGAGCCAGCGACGCAGTCGGCGCGAGGTCGCGACCTCACGGCGCCAACTCGATCCGGACGAGTGACGCCGTCGAGTAGCGGCGTGTCGACGGTCGCCTCGACCACGCCGAGCGCGGGTAGCTCGTCGAGCACGCGTCGCACGAGTCGGCGACCGTCGTCATCGAGCACGCCGGCCACGTCGTCGATGACCAAGAGGTCGGGGTGCGCCAGGAGCGCCCGGGCCAGCACGAGGCGGACCTTCTCGCCCGTGCTGATCCCCTTGCCGTCGGCGAGCAGCGCGGTATCGAGGTCGTCGAATCGAGGTCCCGCCAGTCCCAGGCCGGAGAGGCGCACGCGCACCTCGACGTCGGGGATCGATTCTCCGAGCGTGAGGTTGTCACGCAGCGTGCCCGAGAGCAACGGACTCTCCACGCTCACGTGGCCGGTGCGAACGGCGCCGCGCGCGTCACCGTGCCGGCACGTCGGCGTCGCGCCAACCGAGGAGCGTGTGCAAGAGCGTGGTCTTGCCCGAGCCCGACGGCCCCGTCACCAAGAGCCGATTGCCCCGGCGCCAGGATGAAGCTGACCGGGCGGACGCTCGCCGTCGGTCACCAAGTCGTTCGCGACGAGCAGGTCGGTCGGCCGCCGTGACGAGCGCGGCGACCGGAGCGTCCAGGACGTCCAGCGAGCGCTCGGCGTCCTCGCGACGATGGAACTCGACGCCGTAGCGGCGCACGTGCGTGAAGATCTCGCTGGTCACCAGCACGGCGATCAGCGCGTGCTGCGAGCGAGATTCGTCCGCCGAGCAGCGCGAAACCGACCACCATGGCGACCAGTCCGATGCTGACCCCGCTCAAGAACTCGGTGATCAAGCGAGGACTCCAGCGCCACGCGAATCGCGCGCATGGCGATGGCGTGCTCGGAGTCCGATATCGCGGCGATCTCGTTGGCGCCGTATTCGACCGCGCCGAGCGCGCGCAGTTCCGTCGTGTGGTGCAGTAGCTCGAGCTGTCGGCTCTCCAGGACGGCCCGACGTCGCTGATACTCCCGGGCGCGTCGCTTCGCTTCGTCGCCCGCGCGCTGATACAGCGGCACCGCGCCGGCCAGCAGCGCCACGGTGATGAGCAGCGTCAGCCATCCGCCGGCCCAGAACACCACGGCCAGCCCGGCGAGCGCGGTGACCGCGCTCGTCTCGAGCAGGTCGAGCGGCGGGCGCGTCCGACGCCTGATCGATGGCCAAGCGCGAGGTCGCCTCGGCCGCGTTCGCGCTCGGGCTGGGGTCGAGTGAAGTGACGCACCAGAGTCGCGCGCCAACGTGCGCGCAGCGCGGCGCCGGCGTGATCGCTCCACTGGGTCATCGACGTCGAGAGGACCCAACGCACCCCGAGGACGCCGAGCAATAGCCAGAGCCCCGAGGGCACGCGTCGTTGCGCGAGGTAGCCGAGCGCCACCGCCAAGAACACCGCGCAGGCCAGCGAGACGGCTGCGTTGACGACGCCCAAGAGCCGCGCGCCGAGCTTGAAGGTGGCCTCGCGCGCGGGTACTGGCGTTGCCGAGGTCACTGACCAATGCTAACGAGCACGCGCCGACGCTACAAGGGGTCGTCGCGGTGCGCCAACGCCTTCGCCGGACCGTTCAACCAGTCGCGCAGTGACTTGGTCGCGCGACAGTCGTCCTCGTTGTAGTCGAGGATTCGTTGACGCGACAGCGGCCGCCTCGTCGCTCGTCGTCACGGGTCGCCACTTCGTACCAGAGCATCGACGCTTCGCCGCTGGGGTTCACGTCGCGCCACTGGAACCCGGCCGACGCCGCGAGCTGCTTGAGGCCCAACGGTCCCTCGGTTTGGATCTGCTCCTTGGCGAGGTCGTGGAGGTCGATCCACACCGGCGGGGACTGTTGGCGAAAGTCGGCGAGGTCAGCGCATGGTCGGACCGCCCTCGATCGGGCGTGGCGACGGCGCGGTTCATCGCGCCGTCTTCGGCCTGGGCCCAGAAGCAGTACGCCGCGAAACTGCGCCCCTGGTCGTGGCAGCGCCGTCGAAGCTCGCGTGAGCCACGTCCAGAACCGGGCGAAGTTACGCGCCTCGGACTCGAGCGAGAGTTCACCCCACTCGACGAACGTGGTGTAGCCCGCGCCGGACGCCGTCGACCGGGGCGTTCAGCGTGACGTTGGCGCCCCAGAGGTAGGTGGCGTCGTCGTAGCTCTCCATGTCGACGTCCACCTCGACGTCGGCCGTGGGACAGCCCATGAGCGACGGATCGAGGATGCGCAGCGCGCTGTCGCGCACGTGCGCGCGCGCGCGGTAGATCAGTTCATCCAGCCGATCGAACTTTCGACCGAGTCGATCCTCGACGGCGACGTTCGGGTCCACCGAGACGGGCCGCGACCGCGCCGACTGGGCCCGGATCGGATCGAGTCGAGCCAGTTGGTCGCGTGTGCGAACGCCGTGTTCGCGCAGCGCGAACTGTTGGTCGATCGAGGTGAAACGCGTCAGTGAGACGTCGTCGATCGCCTCGAGTTCGACCTGGCAGTGCTCGGAGAACTCGCAGGTGAGACATTCGCGATGCCAATACGGCGAGGTCGGGAACGCTCCGCCGACGTCGAACCACTCGTCGAGCGCCGACAGGGCGTCGACGCGTTCGCGGTAGAAACCGTCGTAGGCGCCGAGGTTGCTGCGCGACAACGCCGGGCTCGCCAGGTCCAGCCACCACAGGCGCAGGTTGCGATCGATCAGCGCGCCGCGCGTCGAGGGATCGGCGGCGTCGAAGGCCTGGAGTACACGGGTCGCCCCGTCGAGCAAGAGGACGTCGCGGCGAACGGTGGCGCTGGATCGCAGGCCGAGACCCTCGCGCACCACGACGTCGCTCGGGACGAGTCGCTCGAGCGAGCCCTCCATGAGCTGTCGCGACGCCGCGGCCTCGGTGACCTCGTGGTTCTTGATGACCAGCGGGGCGTAGGTGAAGCGGTCGTCGACGCGACCGACGCGCACGTAGGCCTGCGACGTCACCGTGCGGCGCGCCTCGTTCGTCGGCGAGGCGGGCGTTGAGGATGAGTTCGACGCCCTCGTCGCATCAGCTCGGCGGTGTGCACGTGACCGGTCGCCGTGACGGCGCCGGGGTGCAGCGCGACGAGTCGTTCGAAGACGTCGCGCCGATGTTGATCGGCCTCGTGGCGACGTCGTTCGATCTCGGGCGTGGCGGGTGTTCGATGCGCCATGGTCGGTTCGGCGCGGGCCAGGGTGATTCGATGCACGCAGGCGTCGATCTCGGCGCCGCGAAGTAGGGGAGTCACCATGCCCCAGAAATCCTACGACGGGCCGGGCTTCTCGTTCCGCCAGCTACTCCACAGCGACGCGTACTCGCCGTTCAGCGCCACGAGTTCATCGTGCGTCCCCAGCTCGGCGATCCGGCCGTCGATGACGACGCACACGCGGTCGGCGTCGTGGGCCGTGTGCAGTCGATGCGCGATCGCCACCACCGTTCGACCACGCAGCACCGCGACCAGGGAGCGCTCGAGGTGGCGGGCCGCTCGCGGATCGAGCATGGCGGTCGCCTCGTCGAGCACCAGCGTGTGCGGGTCGCTCAAGACCAGCCGCGCGAGCGCCAACTGCTGGGCCTGGGCCGGGGAGACCTGGTAGCCGGTCGTGCCGAGCTCGGTCAGGATGCCGTCGGGCAAGGCCTCGACCCACTCGAGGGCGTCGACCGCGTCGAGGGCCCGCACGATCTCGTCGTCGCTCGCCTCGGGCTTGGCCAGCGCCAGGTTCTCGCGCACCGTGCCGATGAAGATGTGGTGCTCTTGGGTCACTAGCGCCACGTGCCGCCGCAGCATCGGCAACGGCATGCTCGCGAGCGCCACGTCGCCCACCATCACCGAACCGCTGCGCGGCGCGTCGATGCCGGCGAGCAGTCGCCCGATGGTGGACTTGCCCGCGCCCGAGGGACCGACGATGGCCAGTCGTTCGCCCGGTCGAATCGTGAGCGACAGCCCGTTCAAGACGTCGAAGCCCGGCCGGTAGGCGTAGCGCACGTCGTTCATCGTGATGGTCTCGTTGCTCGGCTCGACGCCCTCGGTCGGACGGTCGTCGCGCACCACCGACACGCCCGACCAGGCGCGCCAGCGAGGTCTGACCGACCTGGAGTTCGTCGAGCCACGAGACGATGCGGTCGATGGGGTCGTTGATCTGCACGACGTAGAGCGTGACCGTGGTGGCGGCGCCGATGGTGATGTCGTGGTGCAGGGCCAGCCAGCCGCTCCAGGCGAGCGTGGTCGCGACGGCCAGGGCGAAGGCGCTCTCGATGGTGGGGAACCAGACCATGCGCATCAAGAGCGTGTACATCTCGGAGTAGAAGGACTCGCGGATGTTGCCCTCGATGCGCCGGCCCTGGCGCGCTCCGAGTCGGTGCGCGTCGACCGTGCGCGCGCCCTCGGCGGTCTCGGAGACCGAGCCCGACATGGTGGCGTAGCTCATGCGCTCACGCCGGTAGCCGGGCGTGGCGTAGTGCAGGTAGTAGCGCGTCGAGAAGAACAGGATCGGCAGGGAGACCAGGCTGGCGACGGTCGCCAGGGGACTGACGATGGTCATGGCGATGAGCGTCAACAGGGCCTGGACGATCGCCACCAGCCACTCGGGCATGGCGAAGCGCACCGTGCGCGACAGCGCCTCGATGTCGTTGGTGGTGCGACTCAGCAGGTCGCCGGTGCCGGCTCGCTCCACCTCGACCAGCGGCAGGGCCAGCACGCTCTCGAAGAACTCCTCGCGCAGTTGGGCGAAGACCGTCTCGCCCAACAAGTAACTGCGACGGCGGGCCAGAAACGAAAGGACGGCGTAGAGGATCGACGAGACGAACAGGACCGCGACGTCGACCGTGATGCGATGCGAGGTCAGCTGGTGATCGGCGGCGAAGTTGGTGATCTCGCCGATGACGTAGGCCGGGATCAGCGCCATGAACGCGGCCAACGCGTAGAGCGAGAGCATCCGCACCAACCGGGAGCGGTGCTGGCGGATGAGCCGTCGGGCGTAGGTGCGCACGGTGGCGGTGTCGGCGACGGGGAGTTGACTCATCAGGCGTCCTCGCGCAACACGATCTGGCGATAGTTCGACGACGCGGCCACCAGTTGCTCGTGCGTGCCGTGCTCGATCGCGCGCCCGTCGACCACGACGTAGATGACGTCCATCTTCTCCAGCAGTAAGGGACTGGTGGTGGCGACCAGCGTCGTGTGGGCGCCGCGCACGTCGCGCAGTCGGGCCGCGATGCGACCCTCGGTGTGCGTGTCAACCGCGGAGGTCGGCTCGACCAGGATCAGGACCTCGGCGTTGGTGAGGATCGCGCGCGCCAGGCTGAGTCGTTGGCGTTGACCGCCCGAGAAGCTGCGGCCGCGTTCCTCGACGAGGGTGTCGAGTCCGTCTTCCAGGGCTTCGAGGATGTCGAGGGAACTCGTCGCCTCGAGCGCCGGCATGATGTTGCCGTCCGAGATGTCCCCGTGGGGAACCAGTTCGTAGCGCAGCTCGCCCGAGAAGAGACGCGGTTCGATCTCGCTCACCACGATGTTGCGCCGGGTGTCGGCGACCGAGAAGAGTCCCAGGGGCGTCGCGTTGATCGTGACGCCGGCGACGTCGGGCACGAAGCGCCCGAGCCGGTCGGCGATCATCGAGGCCTCGGCGGGCGTTTCGGTCACGAAGGCGACCAGCTGGCCGCGACGAATCGAGATGCCGCTGCGGCGATCGTCGATCCGGTCGATGGTGGCCGGCCAGAGCAGCGGCGAGTCGGGTTCGGCGACCAATGGATCGATGTTCAAGATGCGCAGGACCCGGCCGGCGCCCACGTAGGCGCGCGTGGTGGCGATGACGTACTCGATCGCCGTGCGCAGCGGCGTGGTGAGGAACGTGGCGTAGCCGAAGAACGCGACGAGTTGACCCGGCGCCAGTGTTCCGTGCATGACGTCCTGGGCTCCGAGGTAGGTGACGATGCCGGTCGAGAATCGCCGGCAGGAGGACCTGGCCCGACTCCAGTCCGGCCTGGGGCGAGGCGATCCGATTCCCGGCCAAGCGAACCGTGTTGCTCTGGCGCTTGTAGTTGTTGAGGAAGACCTCTTCGCCGCCGACGCCGCGCAAGATGCGAAGACCGGCGACGGTGTCCGAGCCGAGGGCCGCCAGGCGCCCGGCCGCTTCGCGTTGCGCCGCCTGGGTCGCGTGCAGCGGCTTCATCAAGGGCGTGGTGAGCGACGCCAGGACCGGCACGCCGATGAGGACGATGAGTCCGAGTTCGACCGAGGAGGAGATCAAGATGATCGAGACGACGATCCAGGCGGCGATGGCGCCCATGAAGCGCGCGAAGACGTCGTAGGCGCCGCCGATGCGCATGGCGTCCGAGGCGACGGTGTTGACCACGTCGCCGGAGGGGATCTCGTCGGTGACCGCGGTGCCGGTCTTGGCGACGTGGTGAGCCGATGACCTGGACGGTCTTGTAGGAGGCGTTCATCCAGTTGGTCACGGCCAGTTGGTGACGCAGCGCGCCGCAGAGCGCCTGGAAGAGTCCCAGGGCCATGACGACCCCGACCCAGAGGAACAGCTCGCCGGTGTTCTTGTTGATCGACGCCGTGGTCGATGGCGGCGCCGACGGCCGCCCAGATCAGCGCCTGGCTCACCATCCAGCCGATGCCGAAGATGGCGTTGAAGGTCAAGAGGATCTTCTGTTGCGCGGCGATCCAGATCAGGTAGCGCAGCGGCGAACGCGTGTCGGGTGTGCCGGGTTCCGCGGTCGGCAGTTCGCGGTAGGGCAGGTGTAACACGGTTCGACTTTCGAATAGGAGGTTGGATGATGAGTCGACCTATAAGCGGGGTTCTGTCCACCTTCCTTGCGGAAGGATGGGCGGCCATCCATCTCAGCGATCTACCTCGGGAGTGCCTTGTTTCCAAGGCATGCGGGCCACGCGCTCCCACGTTTGATCTTGCTCCGGGTGGGGTTTACCAAGCCACCGTGATCACTCACGATGCTGGTGCGCTCTTACCGCACCGTTTCACCCTTACCTGTACTCGGTTGCCCGAGCCATCGGCGGTCTGTTCTCTGTGGCACTGTCCTGCACGTCACCGCGACTCACATTTCGTGAGCACCTTGCCCTGTGGAGCCCCGACTTTCCTCACCGCCCGTTGCCGAGCGGTGCGGCCACCCAGCCGACTCACCATCCACCACAATTCTGTCATACCCGACTGACCCCGACAAGAGTCTTAAAGATGTTGTAACGGGCGGGTAACCTCGCGTCGTGGATGACGAAGTACGCGGACCAGACGAGGTTCTCGAGGTCGGCGCGTTCTACCAACTGCTGACGGCGCACCTGGAATCGGCCTTCGGTCGTCGCCACCCGCACTGGGTTCGCGGCGAGATCGCCAAGGTCTACGAGAAGGGCCACGTCTACGTCGACCTGGTGGACGCCGGGTCCGCGTCCTCGGATGCCAAACGTCCGGTCCTCAACGCGCACTGCTGGGCCACGCCGTGGGCGCCGCTGAAGAAGAAGCTCGCCGCCGAAGGGCGTGACGCTGACCGCCGGGACTCATCGTCAACTTCTACGGCTACGTCGACGTCTACGCGCCCCAGGGCAAGATCGGCTTCTCGATCACCGAGATCGACGTGCAGGGGCTACTCGGTGACGTGGCGCGACGCCGCGCCGAACTCATCGCGCGCCTCACGGCCGAAGGACTTGCTGGAGGCCAACAAGAAGGTGGCGATCTCGCCGGTGCCGCTGCGCGTCGGACTGGTCGCGAGCCCCGGCACCGAGGGGTACAACGACTTCACCGGTCAGCTGCTCCACTCCGGGTACGGCTTCGAGATCGTGCTCGTGAAGAGCGCGGTGCAGGGCGAAGCGGCCCCCGCGCAGATCGTCGCGGCGATCGAGACCCTCGACGACGCGGGCGTCGACATCATCTGCGTCGTGCGCGGTGGCGGCTCCAAGGGCGACCTCGGCGTCGTTTGACGACGAGCGCGTGGCGCGCGCGATCGCGTCGTCCTCGACGCCGGTCTTCACCGGCATCGGTCACACCGGCGACGAATCGGTCGCCGACCTCGTCGCGCACACCCGCGCCATCACGCCGACCAAACTCGGTGAGGAGATCGCCGCGATCGTCGAGCGCTGGCACGCGCGTCACGTGCGCGCACCGGCCCAGCGGGTCCTCGACGCCACCGCGGAGATCTTGGACGAGGCGACCGAGTACGCCGCCGAGCGTCGTCGCACGATGATCTTCGCCGTGCGTGATCGGCTCCGCGCCGAACAGCGTCACCTGGCCAGCACGCGCGCCGGACTCCTCGTGCACAGCCGCCATCTCCTCAACTCGGGCGCCCAGGTGCTGGCCAGTCACCGGGCCCTGCTCGCCGCGTACGACCCGAAACGGCGCCTCGCCCAGGGCTGGTCGATCGTGACCGACCGAGCAGGGCGCGGTCGTGAAGTCGCTCGACGACATCACGACGGGCGACACGGTGTCGGTGCTGGTGAGCGACGGGTCGTTTGAATCTACTGTGACTGCAAAGACGGGAGTAGCACCATGAGCACTGTCGGTGACTGGAACGACGCGGCCAAAGAACTGGACGCCATCGTCGCGTCCTTCGACGAGGGCGAGGTCTCGGTCGACGAGTTGTTCGTGAAACTCGAGCGCGCCACGGCCATCATCGAGGCGCTCGAGGCCCGACTCGACGCCACCAAAGCGAGGGTCGACGAACTGGCGCCTCGCCTATCCCGGGTGCTCGAAGGCGAATGACGCGATCGCTTCTACTTTCGCCAACTGCTGAGTGGACTGGACTTCGCGCTCGACGACCCGGTCGCCGAGCAGATGGTCAACTTCGTCTACGCCTTCGGCGACCGCGAGACCGGCGAGGCCGTGCTGGTCGACCCGGCCTATCGACCGGCCGAGCTCATCGAACTGGTCGAAGCGGACGGCATGCGCGTGAGCGGCGTTTTCGCGACGCACTATCACTCCGACCACGTGGGCGGGAGCCTCGGCGGCCGAACCCAGATCGCCGGCATCGTCGAGCTGCTCGAGCGAGTCGACGTCCCGATTCACGTGCAGGCCGATGAGGTGGAGTGGATCACCAAGCGCACGGGAGTCGGCGAGGACTCCCTCGTCGCTCACGACGGCGGTGACGTGGTCGTGGTCGGCGACGTCGAGGTCTCCTTGATCCACACGCCGGGTCACACGCCGGGCAGTCAGTGCCTGTTGGTGAACGGCCGCCTGATAAGTGGCGACACGTTGTTCCTGGACGGCTGCGGCCGCACCGACCTCCCGGGCTCGGACCCCGCAGAGATGTACCGCACGCTCACCCAGCGACTCTCGGACGTCTCCGACGACACCGTGCTCTTTCCCGGTCACCTCTACTCGGCCGATCCGAGCGCGCCGATGGGCGAGGTCCGTCGGCACAACCGGGCGTTGGTACCGGCGAGCGCCGACCAGTGGCTCGCGATGTTCGGTCGCTAACATGCTCCAGCCCTCCGACCACGTCGTCATCGTGGGCGCCGGTTTCGGCGGATGGCGACTGGTCGAAGCGCTGCGGCGCGACGGCTACGACGGCGCGATCACGCTCCTCGGCGATGAGACCTACGCGCCGTACGATCGCCCGCCGCTCTCCAAACAGGTCCTGTCGGGTAAGTGGGACGTCGAGCGCGCGACCCTCGCCACGCCCGAGCGACTGGCGGCGAGCCGCGCGACGCTCCGTCTGGGCGTGCGCGCCACCGGTCTTGACATCGAGTCGAACACGGTGGAGCTCGACGACGGCTCGCGTATCGACGGCACGCACATCGTGATCGCCACCGGCACGCGGGCTCGTCGACTCCCGTACAGCGCCGACGACGATATTTTCACGCTGCGCAACCGCGACGACGAACAGCGGATGCGCCACGCGCTCGAACGTTTGGACGCCGGCAGCGTCGTGGTCGTGATTGGCGGGGGTTTCATCGGCGCCGAAGTGGCGACCCAGCTGAAGGTTCGGGGATTCGTGCCGATCGTCCTCGAAGCCACCGCCCGACCGCTCATCGGCGTCGTCGGACCGGACGTCTCGTCGTGGCTCGTGCGACTCGCGGCCGACGCCGGCATCGAACTTCGCAACGACCAACGGATTCGCGACGTCGAACGCGTCGGCGACGAGTTCGCCGTCCGCTTCGAAGACGGCGGTGAACTTCGCGCCGCGCTGGTCGTCGTTGGCGCCGGGGCGCTGCCGAACTTCGAGTGGCTCGAGGGATCCGGGCTCACGCTGGACAACGGGGTGGTCGTCGACCAGAACCTCCTGGCGCGCGAGCGCATCGCCGCGATCGGCGACGTGGCGCGCTTCAGTTGGCCCAACGTGATGGGCGAGGAACTGGTGCGGATCGAGCACTGGGAGGTGGCCAACCTCCACGCGCAGGCGTTGGCCCACTACTGGATGACCGGCGAGGGCGCGTCGGCGTTGATGGTGCCGTACTTCTGGTCCGATCAGTACGGCAAGAAGATCCAGATGCTGGGTCACGCACGACCCGACGACGACGTCGTTCTCGTGAGCGGCACGTCCGGAGCAGGGCAAGTGGCTGGCGCTCTATTGCGCGCGCCGGCGTGGTGACCGGGATCCTCGCGCTCTCGCATCCCCGCGCGCTCGCGTTGTCCCGGCACCTGTTGGAGTCGCCCTCGACGCTCGAAGGCGCACTCGACGACGCGCCGTGGTCGCGTTAGAACTCGACGGCGCTCAGTTCGGGGATGGTCTTTTCGACGCGCGTGACGGTGGCGGCCCACTCTTCGCGACCGCGTCGACGATCCTCGTCGGTGAGCGCGGGCGTCGAGGACGCTCCGAGGGCGACCAGAGCCGTTCGCACGTCATCGAGCGAGAGCGCCCCGTGGGCCACCAGCGCCATCAGTCCGGCACCTCGGGTCGTGGCCTCGCGTTCGGAAGAGACCGCGACGCGCAGCCCCGTGTATCGGCGAGGCACTGAAGAAGGAAGCGGTTGTCGCGCTCATGCCGCCGTCGACGCGGATCTCTTCGAGCGTCTCGCCGGTCTCGCGGCGCGCGGCGTCGACCAGGTCGGCGCCACGGTGGGCGATCCCCTCGAGTACGGCGCGTACGAGGTGGGCCTTCGTCGATCCACGCGTGATCCCGAAGAACCCGCCGCGGGCGCCGAAGTCCCACTGCGGCGTGCCGAGCCCCGACAGAGCCGGCACGAACGACACCCCATCGGTTGAAGTCGACCGACTGGGCGAGGGACTCGGTCTCGCCGGCGATCGGTTATCGAGACCGAGGTCGTCGCGGAGCCACTCGATGCACGCCCCGGCCGAGAGCACGATGCCCTCGATTCCCCAGACGATCTCGTGGTCGCTGGCTTCGAGTGACGATCGGAAAACAGCCGGACGGCAAAGCGCGTCATCCGGTCGGGTCCCTGGGGACCGCGCACCATGTCGAGCATCGCTCCGGTGCCGAAGGTGATCTTGGCGCCGCGGGTGACGCACGACTGGCCAAACAGCGACGCCGATTGATCACCGACCAAGGCGGTGATCATCGGTGCGCCGGGCAGCGCCGTCGCGCGGCCCACAGTCCCCCATGGTGTCGACGATCGCGGGCATCATCGCCGGATCGAGCCCGAGTAACGAGAGGGCCGTGGGCGTCCCACGCCTCGACGCCGAGGGCGACGAGGCCGTTGACGCCGGCGTTGGAGCGATCGGTCACGTGCAGTGCACCGTCGCTCAGGTTCCAGGCCAACCACGTCTCGAGGGTGGCGAATCGAAGATCGCTCGAACGGCGACCCGACTGAGTCACGAGCCAACGCGCCTTCGTCGCCGACTGATTGGGTGCCAGTCGGAGTCCCTCGCCCTGCAGGACCAGGCAGTCGATGACCGTGCGCAGGTCCTGCCAGCCGAGGGCCGGGCCGACGGGCGCACCGGTCGACCGGATCGAAGACGATCGTGGTCGCGCGCTGGTTGGTGATGCCCACGACGTCGGCGCCGCCGGCGTCGTGCAGCGTGCGCGTCGCTGAGTTCGATCGCGAGTCGAGCGATCTCGACGGCCGTCGAGTTCCACTTCGCCGGGGTTCGGCGTCGCGATCGCTGAGTCGCCGCTGGTGGGCGTGGGTGACGTTGCCGTGCGGGTCGACGATCGACGGTGCGAATGGATGCCGTGCCGACGTCGATCGCGAGCGCTCTCACCACGGTTCGCCACCGAGTCCGAGTACGCCGGGATTCATGAGGTTGTCGGGATCGAGACAGCGCTTCAGTCTTGGAGGACGCCGAACGCGCTGCCCAGGGCGTCGGGCACGAATCGGGCCCGGTTGCGACCGACGCCGTGATGGTGGCTCAGGGCACCGCCGTGGCGCAACACTTCGTGGGTCACGCACTCCCAGGCCCGACGATAGAAGCCGACTCACGTCGTCTTCCGGTCGGGCGGCGAAGGTGAAGTAGAGACACGCGCCGTCGAGGTAGGCGTGCGACTGGTGGACCGACGCCACGGTGATGCCGGGCAGCGCCCGGAGGGCGTCGATGACCCCGTGACGCATGGCGTCCAACACGGCCCAGCTGCCCGCGACCTCGATGGTGTCCACGACGTAGCCGCGTTCCCAGAGCGGGGCCAAGGCGCCCACGTCGTTGCGATGTTCGAGCCACGTCGCCACCAGCGTCGGGTCGAGCACGGTCGCCGTGGCGCACTCCTCGGCGACGATCCGCATGGTCGCGTCCACCAGGTGCGGGTCTCCTTCGTCGAGCACGATCAGGGCGCAGGTCTCCACGTCGAAGGAGCGTTGTCGACTCGACCTCGTCGTACAGGCGCAGGACGGCCGGGCGCGCGTCGCGCTGCATGATGCGACGACAGGCGTCGAGGCCGTCCTCGAAGTTCGAGAAGCCGTAGGCCGCGCGCGCTTCACTGGCGGGACTGGGGTGCATGACGAGGGTCGCGCGCGTGATCACGCCCAGCGTGCCTTCGGATCCCACGAAGAGTTGCACGAGGTCTGGTCCCGTCGGCCTCGCGCGGAGCCCGTCCGCCCACCTCGATGACCGCGCCGTCGGCCAGCACCACGCTGAGTCCGCGCACGATGTCTTCGATCTTGCCGTAACGATTGGAGTACTGGCCGGCGCCGCGACAGGCGATCCATCCGCCGACCGTCGCGAGCTCGAACGACTGCGGAAAGTGGCCGACGGTCCAGCCCAGGGCCCGCGACCGCCCGTTCGAGGTCCGGTCCGAAGACCCCGGCCTCGACGCTCACCGTGCCCGACACGGTGTCGATCTCGAGGATGCGGTCCAGTCCGGTCAGGTCGAGCGCGATCGCACCGGCGGGCGCGGTCGCGCCACCGACGACGCTGGAACGCCCGCCCTGGGCCGTCACCGCCACGCGATGGTTCGAAGCGATGACCAGCACTCTGCTGACTTCCTCAGCTCGACGTCGGCTGCACGACGACGCCGGGCCACACGTGGCACGTGACCCCGGGCGACGTCGGGTATGGTGAGCGGCCACCAGTCCCGCCCGTGATCGGCGCGAACGCTCGCCGCGGTGTCGAAGGCGACGCCCGCGGCGCGCAGATCCTCGAGCAGCGCGTCGGTCGATGGCGACGAGGGCGCGTCCTCCAGCGATCCGTCCGGATACTCGTTCGGCATCGTCGGGCGGCTCATCGTTGCACTCTACAAAGTCAAACCGGCGGCGCTGAACTCTCGACGCACCAACGATTCGTACGCGTCGAGCTGGCGCCGCAGCTCCTCCTCGCTCCAACCCAGCTCCGGGGCCACGAGCGATGCGACGCGCGGCGCGCCGCGCAACGTCGCGCGCGCGTCGTGCAGGTGGGCGCGCGTGCGTCGGGTAAGGAGGTCGATCAAGGACGTGGCCATCTCGAAGCGCGACCGCGTAGACGAACTCCGCGGCGACATACGGTTGACCCTCGATCGGACACTCGCCGAGTCGATCATCGTCCTTGATGAGTCCGAGGACCACCAAGGCGTCCTCGCCGAATCGTCTCGTAGAGGTGGGTCTCGCGGGCCGACGTCGGGCGCCACGATCCCACGCCGTGGAGCGGGAGTCGCTTCGTGCGCACGGATTTCAGGTTCGTCACGTAGGGACCGAGGGCGTCGACCGTGTCCTCGGCCATCTGTCGGTAGGTCGTCCACTTGCCGCCGGTGATGTGCACGACGCCGTCGCGTGAGTCGGTGACCTGGTGTCGGCGCGAGAGGTCGGCCGTGCGCGCCGTCACCGCCTTACCCTCGATCGGCGCGAGCAGCGGTCGCAGCCCGGCCCACAGCCCGGTGACGTCGCTGGTCGTGAGGTTCGACGACGTGGACGCGTTCACCGCCGAGAGGAGGTAGGCGACGTCGTCGGGCGTGCAGTGCGGTTCGTCGAGATCGCCGTCGTAGGCGGTGTCGGTCGTGCCGACGTAGGTGTAGGCGGCTCCTTCGAAGGGCACGACGAAGATGCTCCGTCGATCGCCGGGCACGTTGAGGACCGCGGCCACGTCGGCCGGCAGTCGATGTCGCGGGACGCTCAGGTGCACGCCCTTTGCCGGCGTAATACGGTGCGACGGACTGTGCTCGGCCATGGTGAATACGTCGTCGGCCCAAACGCCGGTCGCGTTGACGACGGCGGTGGTGGCCAGAGTGAGCGTGGCGTCACCGAGGAGGTCGTGAGCGACGACCGCGTGCACGCGTCCGCCCGGGTCGTGGAGGACGTCGACGCCGCGTACGTACGTGGCGACGTCGGCGCCGAAGTCGAGCGCGGCGGTCTTGGCCAGGGCCAGCGCCACGCGCGCGTCGTCGCCCCGGGCGTCGTAGTAGAAGAACCCGGCCACCAGCCGATCGGCGTTGAGCGTGGGGAGATAGCGCAGTGCCTCGTCACGCGTGATCCGGCGGTGTCGATGTCCGATCCGCCAGCCCCCACTCAGGTCGTAGATCCGCAGCGCCGTCGAGTAGCCCTTCACCAGCGCCTTGGACGCCACGCCGTTGCGACCGAAGAGGGGGACGAGGAAGGGGAGGGGACGCACCAGAAACGGGGCGTTCTCGAGGAGACGCTGTCGCTCGCGCAGGTTCTCGTAGACCAGGCGGAACTCTCGCTGTTGCAGGTAGCGCAGCCCGCCGTGGACCATCTTGGAGGACTTCGAGCTCGTGCCCGAGGCGACGTCACCGCCGTCGATGAGCGCCACGCGCAGCCCCCGCGACGCGGCGTCGAGCGCCACGCCCGCACCGGTCATCCCGGCGCCGACCACGACGAGGTCGTAGGTCGAACGGGCCATCGCTTCGAGCGATCGGTCGCGTTGGAAGGTGAGCCACCGGACAATGCTTCCATAGCGCCGCGGCTACCTTGAAGGGAATGGACTTCCAACTCTCCGATGAGCTTCTCGCGTTGCAACAAAGCGTGCGACGGCTCGCTCAGGACAAGATCAAGCCCCGCGCGCGAGAGATCGACACGACCGGCGAGTACCCCCAGGACCTCTTCGACGAGTTCCGAAAGGCCGACCTGCTCGGTCTGTGCATCGCGCCGAGGAGTACGGCGGTTCGGGAGCCGGCATCACGGGTCTGGCGATCACCATCGAAGAGGTGACGAAGTACTCCAACGTCCTCGGTCTGATGCTGCTCCTGACCCGGCTGCCGACCGGCCCGATCATGATCGCGGGGACCGAGGAGCAGAAGCAGCGCTACCTCCCCGGCATCGCGAAGGGGACCGCAACGCGCCGCCTTCTGTCTCTCGGAGCCGGGCGCCGGTTCGGACGTGGCGGGAATGCAGTCGCGCGGCCCGCGCCGACGGTGCGGGCGGCTACGTGTTGAACGGCACGAAGTGTTGGATCTCGGGCGGGATGCAGGCCGACTGGTTCGTCGTCTTCGCCAAGACCGGCGACCCGGCCTCGCGACACCACACCAGTATCGGTGCTTTCATCGTCGAGGCCGACAGTCCCGGCGTCACCCGACCCCGCGTCGACGAGAAGATGGGCGTCAAGGGCATCGACACCACCGAGATCGTCTTCTCCGACGTCAAGGTCCCGGCCGCTCAGGTGATCGGCGGGGGCTTCGCGCTCGTCATGCAGTCGCTCAACGCCATGCGGCCCATCGTCGCGGCGCGCGGGCTCGGCCTCGCCGAGGGCGCCCTGATGTACGCGACGGAGTACGTGAAGAATCGCGCGGCCTTCGGCAAGACGATCGCCGAGTTCCAGGGCATCCAGTGGGAGATCGCCAAGTGCGCCACCGAGATCGAGGCGGCGCGACTGCTCACCTACCGCGGCGCGTGGCTCGCCGACCAGGGCTGCTTCACCAAGGAGTACGTGCCGATGCTCTCGATGTGCAAGTACTACGCCTCCGAAGTGGCGGTGAAGGCGTCCGGGCTCGCGGTGCAGCTGCTCGGCGCGGCCGGGTACATGGAAGAACACCCGACCGAGATGTTCTACCGCGACGCGCGTCAACTCACGATCGTCGAGGGCACCAGCCAGATCCAACTCGGCCTCATCGCCAAGGGCGTCCTCGGCCACGACCTGTGGTGGGACTAACCAGAACGCCCAAGATCCGAACCTACACTGACGAGGTGCGCGGTCCCCTGGACGGATTGAAAGTGATCGAGCTGGCGGGGATCGGTCCCGCGCCCTACGCCTGCATGCTGTTGGCCGACCTCGGCGCCGACGTCTTGCGCCTGGAACGAGGCGACGTCGACGCCGACCACGAATCCACCTGGGAGATCCTCAATCGTTCACGACCCTCGGTCGCGGTCGATCTGAAGAACGCCGCCGGGCGCGACCTGGTGCTCGAACTGTGCGAACAGGCCGACGTTTTGATCGAGGGATTTCGACCGGGGGTGACCGAGCGACTCGGACTCGGTCCGCAGGACGTCGCCGAGCGCAATCCCCGTCTGGTCTACGGACGCATGACCGGGTACGGGCAAGAGGGTCCGAACGCCCAGCGCGCCGGCCACGACATCAACTACATCGCGGTCTCGGGCGCGCTGTGGCCGATGGGGCGAAAGGGCGAGGCGCCGGTGCCGCCGCTCAATCTGGTCGGCGACTTCGGCGGCGGCTCGCTGTTCTTGGCCTTCGGGGTCGTGGCCGCGGTGCTCTCGGCGCGAGCGACGGGCGAGGGCCAGGTCGTCGACGCGGCGATGGTCGACGGCTCGGCCTCGCTGATGGCGTTGACGCACTCGCTGATGAACGCCGGCTTCTGGCACGAGGAGCGCGGGATCGAACCTGCTCGACACGGGCGCACCCTTTTACGAGGTCTACGAGACCAAGGACCGACGCTTCGTCGCGGTGGGCGCGATCGAGGTCAAGTTCTACGAAGAGCTGCTGCGCGGTCTCGGCTTCGACGGACGCCGACCTGCCCGCACAGTTCGAGCGCGACTCGTGGCCGGCGACCAAGGAGCGATTCGCCACGAGGTTCCGCGAGAAGACGCGCGACGAGTGGACGGAGATCTTTCGAAGACGTCGACGCGTGCGTGACGCCGGTCCTCACCCCGCGCGAGGCGGCCGCTCATCCGTACAACACGGCGCGAGGCGTCTTTTCGCTCGACGGCGACGTCCAGCCGCAACCGGCGCCGCGGTTCTCGAAGACGCCCGGGGCCATCGGTCGATCCCCGGGCAAGGCCGGTTCCGGGACGCGCGAGGGACTGCTCAGCTTGGGGCATTGACCGCCAGCGCCAGGAGGCGCTTCGCGCTCAGGGAGCCTTCGGCTAGTTAAATATTGACGACGGGACAGGTGAGCGTGCGGGTGATCCCGGGCACCTTTTGGATGGCGCCGACGATGAACTTGCCGAGGTCGTCGACGCTTTCGGCCTAGCAGCGCACGATCACGTCGTAGGGACCGGTCACTTCAAAGGACTCCAGCACGCCGGGCACGGCGCGGGTCGCGAGCACGACCGCCTCGCTGGAGCCGATCTCGGACTGAATCAAGATGTACGCCTGAACTCCCATGGAGGACCTTTCGTTTCAAGTCCCTCCATATTGCCCGATTGCGGATTGTCCGGCGCTAATCGTCGCGGAACCGTTTGCCGATGTGCCACTGGAAGCAGTAGTCGCAGCGGTAGCTGTTGAGCTCGACGCCGCTCAAGCGTCCAGGCCAGCTGCGCCGCGCTCTTCGCCTCGCTCTCGGTGCGATACGAGTTCTTCGGCAGTCCGTCGCGGTTGAAGTGCGAGGCGACGCGCCCGATCGGTTTCGTCATCGGTTTGGTCGTGCGTCGTCGCTTCATGGACCCCGAGATTAGTCATCTCAGTAAGGTTTGCAAGCGTGACGTCGCGCATCGAGACCGAGCCGGTCGTGACCTCGTCGACGCAGGTCGACGACGAGGATCACGAACGATTCACGCACATCGTCCTCGAGGGCTACACGCCCAAGGACGGCGAGTTCGTGGCGCTGGACAACTCCGTCGTCGGGGCGATGATCAACGCCACGCCGGTCGATCGCGCTCTGCGGCAAGGTCTGGGTGCCCGGGCGTGATCCCCAGAAGTACCCGATCTGTCCGACGTGCAAGGAGATCGCCGAGTCCATGGGTTGGTCGCTGCCCGCGAACTGAGACCGGCGGATCGGGCGTCGCCCGTAGGCTCATCGTCCGTGACGCGCGCCCTCGTACTTCGACACCACCTCGAGGACCACTCGGGGCTCATCGGTGAGGCCTTCGAGTCGCGCGGCTACGAGATCGACCTGCGGATGATGAACGAGGAGAGCGCGACGCCGTCGCTCGACGGGTACGACGTCTTCGTCATCCTCGGGTCCAAGAGCGCGGTCTACGACAAGGAGGTCGAACAGGCGTGGTTCGGTCGCGAGCTCGAACTCATCGCCGAGGCGCGAGCGACGCGACATCCCGGTCTTCGGCATCTGCTTCGGCGCCCAGGCGCTCTGTCTCTATCACGGCGGCGTCGTCGAGCGATCCGAACGAACCGGAGATCGGCTGGTACGACGTGGAAGCCCACAACGAATCGGGTATCGCCGCCGGTCCCTGGTTCGAGTTCCACTTCGATCACTGTCGCCTGCCCGAGAGCGCCGAGCTCTGGGCGACGTCACCGCGCGCGGTGCAGGCCTTTTGCGTCGGTCGCAACGTCGGCGTGCAGTTCCATCCCGAGGTCGATCACCTGCAACTCCGAGACTGGTTCGCCAGCGGCGTCGAGGAGGCGCGCGAGTTCGGCGTCGACGCCGACGCGCTCATCGAGCAGACGAGGCTCGAGACGCCGGCGGCGCGCAGAACGCGCCGCCGACCTCGTCGACCTCTTCTTGGCGCACATCGAGCGATAACCGTCGTCGTCTCGACTGGCGGTGGTCCACAGTCGACCCTTTAGGCTGAGCTGGTGAGTAGCGAGATACATCGAGCAGACGTCCGGCCCGGTGCGTCTGGAACGCCCGGCGACCGGGGGCGCCGTCGGGCGCCTGGATGACGGACGAGTGGTCTTCGTGCGTCACGCACTGCCCGGTGAACTGGTCCGCGTCGCCGTCACCGAGATCGACGTCGAAGTTCTCGCGCGGCGACGCCGTCGAGATTCTCGAGGCCAGTCCCGGATCGAGTCGCCGCACGCCTGTCGCTACGCGCATCCCGGCGGCTGCGGGGGCTGTGATCTGCAACACGCGTCGACGAGCGCTCAGGTCTCGTGGAAGTCGGCGCTGGTCGCCGAACATCTACGCCGGATCGCCGGCGTCGAGATCGCGACGTCAACGGTGATCGAGCCGTCGAGCGAATGCCAGCGGTTCGCGAACGCGTCTTCGTTGCGCGCGTGGACGACGACGGTCGACTCGCGCTGCGCGCCGCGCGTTCCCACGATCTCGTCGACGATCGACGAATGCTGGATCGCGAATCCGACGTTCGCGCCCGGCGTTCGCGACCTCGTGGCACGGGGCCGAGGAAGTGGAGCTGCGCGCGATCGGTGAGGGTGACCCCTTCGCGGTGGTGCGGCGTCTCACGCCGCGCGGCAGATGCACGAACTCTGTTCGTTGCGCGGTGAACCGCTCGAACCTTCGACGCAGTCGCGCGTCAACGTGGGCGGGCACGTCTTCTCCGTGGGTCCGCGATCGTTCTGGCAGTCGCACCGCGACGCGCCGACGGTGCTGCTCGACACCGTCCTCGAACTCGCCGAGGCGCGGACCGATGACCACGTGACCGACCTCTTCAGTGGTGTCGGACTCTTCGCGGTGCCCCTCGCCAAGGTCGTCGGACCGGGAGGTCGCGTGACGCGCGGTCGAGTCGTCGCCGTACGCCGTGCGCGACGCTCGACAGAACGCCGAGGGACTTCGCAACCTGAAGGTTCGCGAGTGGTCCGTCACGCCGCGGTCGGTCAACGACGCGGTGGGCGAGGGTGACGTGGTGGTGCTCGACCCGCCGCGTGGCGGACTGGCCAAAGGGGTGGCCGAGGCGCTGGTTCGACGACGGCCCCGTCGCGTGGTCTACGTCTCGTGCGACGCGGCGACGTTCGCTCGAGACCTCAAGATCCTGCTCGCCGGCGGCTTCGCCCTGAAGGGATCTGCGAGTGTTTGACCTGTTTCCGATGACCGAGCATGTGGAACTTGTCGTCAAGCCTTGACTTAGAGGCCTAAAGGGTAGAGAGTGCGTGTGAGGGCGAGATGACCTCGACCCTCCCGAGGGGGTTGAGCATGCCATTCAAGTTGGATCATCACCACCGAATCACCGCCCAGAAGCTGTTCACGCACCCGCTGTGCCACAACATTCAATGGCACGACGTCTGTTCACTGCTCGGACGATTCGGCGAGGTGTATGAGACGCACCGCGGGAACTGGGCGGTGACCATTGATGGCGAGACCACGTCGTTCGGCTCGACTCGTTCGCGCGACCTCACCGAAGACCAGGTGGTGAAGGTCCGCCACTTCCTGCGCTCGCTCGGCGTGACGAAGGACCTCTTGCAAGCGGCCTAGTCACGCGCGGCCAGTACCGTTAGGTGGTCGTGACCGCGCCGCTCCTCGTTCTCGTGCCGCCGTCGGAGGCCAAGACGCCCGGCGGCACGTTGCGCTCGGGCGTCGGCGCGTTCGACGAGGCGCTCGACGAAGATCGCCGCCGGGTCATCGAAGCGCTGATCAGAGCGCTGTGAACGGGTCGACGACCTGCGTCGCCGAGAGATCATGCTGAACGCGCGCGGCCCATTGTTGGAACGCGCGATCGAGCCACGAGGCAACTGGCCGACGAGCGGGTTCCGCGCCTGGCGGCGTGGCAGCGCTACAGCGGCGTCGTGTGGTCGCACCTCGGTCCCGCGACGCTCGCGTCGCACGCAGCGTCGACGAATCCTCATCCCGTCGAGTCTCTACGGCGTGACGACGGCCGAGGACCGCATCGCCGATTTCCGTCTCAAGATGAACGTCGGCGTCGCCCCGCTCGGCACGATGGCGACGTACTGGAGGCCGAGGGTCACGCCGGTGTTGGCCGCGCACGCGAGGCGCTCGACGATCGTCAATCTCTTGCCGTTGGAACACGAGGCGGCCATCGACCTGGGGGAGTTGACGCGGACGCGTCGCGTCGTTCGAGTGCAGTTCATCGACGGCGTGGGCGGCACGACCGTGGGCCACGACGCCAAAGCCGTGAAGGGCGTGCTGGCGCGCACGCTGCTCCTCGAAGGCCTGGACGCGCTGTCGGCCTTCGAGTGGCAGGGGTGGCGTTCGATATCACGTCGACGACGGATTTCAGATCGTCTCGCCGGCGCAGCGACGTCTCCGAAGGATGGGTGACGAAGCGGAAAAAGGCTTAATTACAAGGTTTCTACAAGTACTTGACTTTGATATCAAAGTAATATTACACTGACATCATGTTGATATCAGAACTTCTGGAAGGCATCCGCGAGGACTTCACGGCGTTGGGTCAGCTCGGCGGACCCGAGACCGCGTCGATCGCCGAACGACTGGGCGCGGCCATCGAACCGTCGCTGCGCACCCACTTCCTCGAGGCGCTCAATGCCGTGGTCCAGGAGTTCAATCTCCAAGACAGCGTCGCGCTGACGCTGAACCTCGAGGGCGATCAGATTCGAATGAGCCGGGTCGTCGCCGCCGCCGCCGACGCCGACGCGGACGTCGCGGCGCCAACGCCGAGCGACTACTCCGCGCGAATCGCGCTGCGACTGAGCGACGGTCTCAAAGAAGACATCGAGCACCTCGCTACGGACGTCGGTTCCTCGATGAACTCGTGGATCGTTCGCACGCTCGAGCGCTCCGTGCGCAGCGACCCGACCGATTCCGGGTCGAACAACCCGCGTCAACTCCGCGGCAAGGGTCGCGCCTAAGAGACTCGAGGAGATCATCATGTCCAGCAACGCAACGTCCGACAGGTCGTCGGAGAACCGAGGGGGAGAAGAAGTGACATCCAAAGTAGAACGACACGAAGTGTTCGAGGCCACCGGCGCGGGAAGTGCTCGCGTCACGACCAGTAGCGGCGACGTCACCATCGGCGCCTCGGAGAGCAACGTGATCGAGGTCACCTTGAGCGTCAAGGACCCCTCGTATCAGCGGATGCTCGACGAAGCGATCATCGAGTACGACGCCCGCAAGAACGCGCTCGTGGTGCGCACGCGCACCCACGAGAACTTCAACGCCGATGCGGGGCTTCCGGGCCGCGATCCGCCGCAACTTCGTGGTTCGAGTTCGGATCCGACCCCGACGTCCACATCGCGCTTCCCGAAGGATCGACGGTCGAGGTGACGACGGCGTCGGGCGATACCGAGATCATCGGTGTCCTCGCCAAGGCCACCGTGACCAGCGCCTCGGGCA
This sequence comes from uncultured Acidimicrobiaceae bacterium, assembly GCA_963703105.1. GTDB lineage: Bacteria > Actinomycetota > Acidimicrobiia > Acidimicrobiales > RAAP-2 > RAAP-2. The sequence goes on from OY969792.1 coordinate 2,450,962, forward strand.
ACGTCTCGGTGGCCGACGAGGTGGGCGTCCTCGAGATGAAGACCGCCTCGGGCGACGTCTCGAGCGGCCAACGTCCGCGAGAGCCTGACCTGTCACAGCGCGTCGGGCAACGTGCGCTGTGACGGCGCCGGCACCACGACCAAGATTCGCACGGCCTCGGGCAGCATTCGACTGTCCGTCGACGTCCCGTCCGAGATCTCGGTGCACACGGTCTCGGGCAACGTCGCGGTCACCGTGGCGCGCGGCCTCGAAGTCGACGTCGACGCGTCCTCGATATCCGGCCGACTCTCGTCCACGATGCCGCTCGACGCGACGCCGAGCGACTCGCCGAAGGACGCCGTCTCGATCAGCGCCCGCACGGTCTCCGGCGACGTGAAGGTCAGTTCGGCGTCGTAGCGTCATGTTGGCGCGAATCGCTCATTGCGTATGACGTTGAGCGCGCTGCCCGCCCGGAACCAGCCCAGCTGGTCGTCGCTGAACGTGTGGCGGCAGGAGAATTCAACCCGACGTCCATCGGGTTTCGATGATGACGCACCGGACGTCGGCGCCGGGCGCGAGCGTCGCCAGGCCGAGCACGCTGATCCGATCGTCCTCTCCGATTTCGTCGTAGGTGGACGAGTCGACGAACGTGAGCGGAAGCAGGCCCTGCTTCTTCAGGTTGGTTTCGTGAATGCGGGCGAAGGAGCGCGCCAGGACGACCAGAGCGCCCCGGAATCGCGGCTCCATCGCCGCGTGCTCGCGCGATGAACCTTCGCCGTAGTTCGCGTCACCGACGACGCACCATCCCACGCCCTCGTCGCTCAGGTGCTTGGCGATGTCCGGGAACGAGCGGTGTGGAACCGTCGAGGGGGTCCTTGCCCTCGCCGATCGAGCCGGTGAACGCGTTACTGCACGCCCGAGAACAGGTTGTCGGAGATGAGTTCGAGGTGTCCGCGGAAGTTCAGCCACTGACCGGCGGCCGAAATCTGGTCGGTCGTGCACTTGCCCCGGGCCTTCACGAGCACCGGCAGCGTCACGTAGTCCTCGCCGTTCCAGGCCGGGAACGGCGCCAAGAGTTGCAGCCGCCTCGACGTCGGCGAGACGTCGATCGACGACGTCGGGATCGGCGCGGCGGCGTAAGACGGTTGCGCCGCCCGGATGAAGCCCGTCGGGGGCAGGACGCGGCCCGACGGGAGTCTCCAGGCGGACGCTCATGCCCCACGTCATTCACGATCGAGTCACTGACCGGATCGAACTCGAGGTTGCCGGCCAGCGCCAAGGCGACGACGACCTCGGGCGAGGCCAGGAAGGCCTTGGTGGCGCTGTTGCCGTCGTTGCGCCGCGCGAAGTTTCGGTTGAAGCTGGTGACGATGGTATTCACGACCGTGGGATCGACCAACTGACGATCCCACTGACCGATGCACGGCCCACAGGCGTTGGCGAGGACCGTGGCGCCGATGGCGATCAGGTCGTCGAGGAATCCGTCGCGTTCGACGGTCGCACGAATCTGTTCCGATCCGGGAGTGACCAGGAGCGGCGTCTTGGCCCTCAGTCCGAGCGCTCGCGCCCGTCGAGCGACCGAGGCCGCCTTGGAGATGTCCTCGTAGGAGGAGTTGGTGCACGATCCCGACCAGCGCGACCGAGATCGACGTCGGCACGCCGTGCTCGCTCGCCCAGGTCCCACCTCGCCGAGCGGAGTGGCTGAGATCGGGAGTGTCGGGGCCGTTGATCCTGCGGTCGCAAGATCGGAGAGGTCGATCTCGATGACCTGGTCGAAGAACCGCTCGGGATCGGCGTCGACGTCGTCGTCGGCGCGAAGGTCGCCGGCCACGAGGTCCGCGGCGTCGGCGATGTCGGAGCGAAACGTGGCGCGCAGGTACGACGCGGTGTTGGCGTCGTAGGGGAAGATCGAGGTCGTGGCCCCGATCTCGGCGCCCATGTTGCAGATGGTGGCCTTGCCGGTGGCGCTGATGGTGTCCGCGCCGGGACCGAAGTACTCGATGATGGCGCCGGTGCCGCCACTCACAGTCAGGAGGTTGGCGACCTCGAGGATCACGTCCTTCGGCGAGGACCAACCGGAGAGCTGACCGGTGAGACGGACGCCGATGAGTCGCGGCCAACACAGGTTGAAGGGGAGTCCGGTCATGACGTCGATCGCGTCACCGCCACCGACGCCCACGGCCACCATGGCGAGGCCACCGGCGTTGGGCGTGTGACTGTCGGTGCCGATCATCATGCCGCCGGGGAAGGCGTAGTTCTCCAGCACGACCTGGTGGATGATGCCCGCGCCCGGTTCCCAGAAGCCGATGCCGAACTTCGCGCACACCGAGCGCAAGAAGTCGTAGACCTCGGCGTTGGTGTCCTTCGCGGAGCGCAGATCGATCGCGGCGTCGGTCCGAGCCGTGATCAAGTGGTCGCAGTGCACCGTCGTGGGCACGACGACTTCGTCGAGACCGGCGGTCATGAACTGCAACGCCACGATCTGGGCGAGGGCGTCTTGCAGCGCGACGCGGTCGGGGTCGAGGTCGACGTAGGTCTCGCCCCGACGCGGCGGTTCGATGTCTCGTCGTCGAAGGTGACTCACGAGCACTTTTTCGGCGCAGGTGAGCGGGCGACCGAAGAGCGCGTCGTCCGTCGGCGACGCGTGCGGCGAGTGTGCCGTAGCGTTCGAGCGCCATGGAGTGTGGCGTCGGATGGACTCGCACTTTCGTGCTCGACGGAGTGCGTTGCGCTGACTGGTCCTCATTTGACGTGTCCTCCAGGTATCTCTTGATATCAAGATAAGTTTATTCCCATACTCTCTTGATGTCAAGATATAATTGCGAAGCGGACGAATGGGGAGAGCCATGGAAGACGAAGTCGATCGCCTACTGCGAGGATGGCGACGCGTGTTGCCCGAGGTCGACGTGAGTCCGCTGGAGGTGCTCTCGCGAGTCTCACGACTGGCGCGCTACCTGGACCGCCAACGAAGCGTGATCTTCGCCCGACACGATCTCGAGATTTGGAGTTTCGACGTCCTCTCGGCCCTGCGCCGCGCCGCCGCGCCGGCCAACCTTTCGCCCGGTCAGCTACTGGCCCAGACGCTCGTGACCTCGGGCACGATGACCAATCGACTCGACCGCCTCGAAGAACGAGGTCTCGTGCGACGACATCAGGACCCCGTCGACGCCCGGTCGGTGCGCGTGCAGATCACGGCCGCCGGCCGCAAGTGCGTCGAGAGTGCCTTGGCCGATCTGGTCGAGCGCGAACACGCCATCCTGGCGTCGCTCAACTCCGACGACCGCAAGACTCTCGCCGGGTTACTTCGTCGGGTGGTGGCCCCGTTTGACGCCTGAAGGGCCGGACCACGGGTTCCATCTTCACCGAACGGATTACGACGGTCTAGGTGATCGTGAAGTGTTTGCTCAAGCCCGGAAGGACCTCGATCACTTGGACCGTGGAGAAATGGCGTGCAGACCTTGGTGGGTGTTCGAAAGCGCGCGAAAAAGTGTGACGGCGAACCGAAGCTGATGGTCATGCCCGTGGACATCTTGGCTTTACACACGGAGGCCGGCTTGTAGGAACTGGTGGGGAAGATCAGGAGGGCCGCGTTGGCCCTGCCGCCGTGCGCCTTCAGGATGACGAAGTCCTTCTGGTCGTAGGTCATGTCGGCGGGCGGCCCGACGGCGGTCCGTGAAGTACCGTCGACCGTTTGCACGATGGGCGCTCCGTCGAGATAGCAGTCGCGAGATCCTCGGTTGGTGAAGATCATCCCCGACGGTCCGATGGCCGCCCGCAACGGCTTCCATCGGAAGGAGACACTGACGCCGTCGCGGGCGGTGCAGATCGGCAACCCCTGGTAGGTGCCGGCCGCGAGTTCGGGTACCGCCGTCCAACGTCGACCGTCGCGGGTGCGGTACATCAAGGCCCCGATCACTTGGTCGATGGCCCCCGTCGGTCCGATCGTCGAGAGCGATTCAGGTGCGCCGCCCTCGCCGTCAAGGCCAGTTCGGTTCCACTGGGCGCCGCCGTCGGTGCTGTAGACGACACCGCCGGTGGCGCCGGCCACCTCTCCGAAAAGTATGTGTCGATTGCCGCTCGGGACGAGGGTGGTGGCTTCCGTGTCGCCGTGGCTCACCCTGGTCCAGGTGACGCCGCCACTGTTCGTGCGCCACAGGTTGCCGATGCCTTGATTCATGCCTTCTCCGAGGAAGCAGGAGAGAAGCCAGTTCTTGGAGGTGTAGGTCACCAGTTGATCGGACCCCACACCGGCGCAGGGATCGTCCACGTGACGCCAGGTGATTCCCGCGTCGCTCGATTCCGACAGTGAGAGTCGACTGTGTTGACCGCCGCCTCCCGGCTCGCCCTCGCTCATCACGAACGTCGTGGGTGAGATCACGGCGAACAACTGGGCGTCGCGGTTCGCGACGTTGCTCGTTCGAGGAACCCGAACCGAACGCCACGGTGTCGTGGCACCGACGCGATACAGCGACAAGTCATTGGGGCAAAGGTTGAAGTTCGATTCTTGGTGGGGGTGCACGCACACGTCAGTGACGACGGCCAGCGTGTTCGCGGTGGCCATGAACGTCGGTGCGACACCCGGCGTCACAACCTTCGACCAAGTGAGGCCGCCGTTCGTCGTCACGAACAGTGCCCCCGGAATCGCTCCGTCGGGACTCGCCACGTAGCCAACGCGGCGACTGACGAAGTCGATTCTCGGCACGAGCTCTCCACCGCTTTGGTGGAACGACGGGAAGGGGAGGGCGCTTTGCATCGACCAGCTCGAAGCAGCGTCCGAGGTTCGAACGAGATAGATCCAGCCGCGGGGCTGAAAGGGATCGTTCGCCACGAGGCCGTAGCCGAAGGCGGAGGTGACCATGTCGATCTGAACGATCTGCGTGCCTCGTCCGGCGGTCATGTTGGTGACCGGCGTGCCGCGGTGCACCGTCGGGGTGGAGTGAATGGCGGCGCTCGATCCAGGTGAAGCCCCGGCCACGACGGCGAACATCGGGGCCACGACCGCCACGGTCGTCAACGCAATGCGTCGGTCTCGCACCATTGTGCCCAAGATAACGGTCTTCGGCGATGTGGCGAAGTCGCGGGGACGTTGTAAGCGGCCCACATGATGAGTGCGGGCCGCAGTACCGAGGGTACTTCGTCGACGGCGATCGCGTTCAGCGGTTCCGCTCGCGGGGCAGGTACTCGATTCTCATCTCGCCCAGCACGTCCGGGTCACTGATCATGTCGATATTCGTGATCGTGTCCCCGACCACCGTGAAGTCGAAGGCCACTCGCGGTGTGCCGCCTTGGGCCCACACCAGTCCGACCTGTCCGTTGAGGAGCGCCGGACGTGCGGTACGCGCACCGCCCGAGAACCGCGTCGCCACGTCAAAGGGGCCGGACAGGTGCACCGGGGCTCCAATGTCCGCCGCGCTCGGGTCGGCGACGAGTTCGACGTCGGGGCTGAGCAGGGAGAGCAGGGTTTGGAAGTCGCCCTCCTTCGCAGCGCGCAAGAAGGCGTCCACCACTTCGCGCTGGCGCTGCGGGTCCGAGGTCGGATCCTCGGCGGTGCGAACTCGCCGACGGGCTCGGCTCGCGAGTTGACGGCAGGCCTCCGAAGACTTGCCCAGGATCTCGGAGATCTCGTCGAAGGAGACGGAGAACATGTCGTGCAAGACGAAGGCGATTCGCTCCGCCGGCGACAGCATTTCGAGCACAATGAGCAGGGCCACGCCCATCGTGTCGGCGATCACCGCCCGCTCCTCCGGTGTCGGGGTCGCGCGTTCGACGAGCCGGTCGCCGATCGACGGCGGGTCGTCGAGGGACTGCGTCGGATGGCGTTGCCGGGCGCGAAGGATGTTGAGGCAGATGCGCGAGACGACGGTGGTCAGCCATCCGGCGAGGTTCTCGATCTCGTCGGTGTTCGAGGTCGAGAGACGGAGCCACGCCTCTTGGAGCGCGTCGTCGACGTCTTCAGTGTTACCGAGGATCCGATAGGCCACGGCTCGCAGATGCGGCCGATTTGATTCGAACTGCTGGGTGAGGAAACTCTCGTCCACGTGTCACACCTTCCGGGGCTACGGTGTCAAACATATTGACCCACGAACGTGGCGAAATGTGACTAGAGGAGACCCCGTGCCTACCCACTTCAACACCGTGCTCTATCCCGTGCGAGACCTCGACAAGGCGAAAGCCACGTTCACCGTTCTGTTCGGCTTCGGGCCTCACGTCGATTCGCCCTACTACGTCGGCTACTCGGTAGAAGGCCACGAGATCGGTCTCGTCCCCAGTGGCCACGATCAAGGAATGATGGGGCCCGAGCCGTTCTACGACGTCGACGACATCGAGGCCACCCTCACGGCGCTCCAGGACGTCGGCGCGGTGGTCGAGCAAGAGCCGACCAATGTCGGCGCGGGAATGCTCGTCGCGAGGGTTCGCGATACCGAGGGCAACGTGATCGGTCTCAGGCAGCAACCGGCCAGCGCTTAGGAAGGGCGACCCGCGTTCTCCAGCTTGAGCTCGTAGGAGAATCCGTCTCGACCGGCAACGGTCGCCGGTCCGACGACCGCGAAGCCGGCCTTCTCCAGCACCCGCTGCGAGGCGACGTTGTCGCTCGTGGTCGTCGCGGCGAGCGTCTGCAGTCCGAGTTCCGCAACGGCGATACGGCATAGCCCTTGGAGGCCAACGGTCGCCACTCCCTGGCCGGAGACGCGTTGGGCGACGCGGTAGCCGACATTGGCGGTCGCGTCGAGAAGGTCATAGAAGTTGAATCGGCCGAGGACCGTTTCGTCGTCGGCAACGAGCACGTAGAAGGCGCCCCGCCCGGCATCTTGCTCGCCTAAGAGCTCACGGTGTCGCTCGGCAAACTCCTCGAAGTATGTATCGCCGCGGTCGCTGACCGACGCGGCGAAGTACGACCGATTCTCCAATTCAAATGTGAGAATCGCCGCAGCGTGGTCCGCGCGCACACGCTGGAGTTCGTACACTCGAAGAGCCTAATTTGCGAGTTCGACTTCGGAAAAATGAATGAGTTCGAGCGCCGAGGCAGATCGAACGGCGGACCACACCTTTCAGTGCGGTCCGCCGTTCACGTGGTGAAGCATTCGAGTGGAGGTGCGGGGATTCGAACCCCGGTCCAACGGCTTCTTGGTGAACATTCTCCGAGCGCAGCTAGCAGCAGATTGTAGGGAGCGTCACTGCTGCCAGCACCGATGACTCTCCGTAGTTAGCTGAATTGTCCCGACGGAACCACTAACGAGTTCTGACGGTAAGCCCTACTTCATGACACCCGATATCTAAACCGTAGGGCTGGGTCTAGGCGGATGTTGCTACCTAAGCAGCAAGCGCAAGCGAAGGCTTGGCGTTTATTTATTGTTTCCGGCTCTTTAACGTGGTTCCGGAGACCACGGCTCGCTTCTTTCACCTCGACGACCATTGTCGAGACCATTCACCCCCTCGTTACTTCTCAACCGATTTGGCTGAGGTTCCATCCTAACGTTCGACGCCAGGAATTCTCGTTCAACCGCAATTTTTCGGTGTGTCGAATGGCCCGCGCCATATCGCGATCGGCGTCGCGTTTGGCGATGGCCTGACGGCGGTCCTGGGACTTCTTTCCTTTGGCGAGCGCCAGTTCGACCTTGGCCTTGCCCGTCCTTGAAGTACAGCTTGAGCGGAACCATCGTGTAGCGGCTCGGTGCGCGTCTCGTGCAGCCAGTCGTCGAGTTCGTGTCGGTGCGCCAGCAGCTTGCGCCGGCGATCGGGGTCGTGACTGCCGAAGCCGGTGGCGTAGGCCCACGGCGGCACGTGCATCTGGTATAGCCACAGTTCGGTCGTCGTCGAATCGGGCGTAGCTCTCGGCGATCTGCGCCTTGCCCTCGCGCAGGGACTTGACCTCCGAGCCGCTCAGCATGATGCCGCATTCGAGGGTCTCGATGATCTCGTAGTCGTAGCGGGCACGACGATTGGTGGCGACCACCCGGTCGCCGCCGCTCGCGTCGGCCCGTTTCTGGGCGCGCTTCTCTTGGATCTGCTTGGCTCGGGCCACCCAACAAGCGTAGTGAGGGGTGCGGTGAGGGCCGAAGGGACCTCGGTAAGGTACTCGCGTGTTGTCACTCAGTGCGCTTCATCGAGACGCGATCGTTGCCACGTGCATTCGCGCGTTGCCCAACGAAGGGTGTGGCCTGCTGCTCGGTACGCCCGACGGAACGGTGACCGAGGTCCTGCCGAGTGCGAACGTGGCCGACTCGGCCAAGCTCTACGAGATCGACAGTGGCGTGCTGTTGCGGGCCTATCGCCGGAGCGACGACGAAGGTCTGTCCGTCCTCGGCGTCTTCCACTCGCACACGCACTCCGAGGCCTATCCGAGCCCGACCGACGTCGCCCAGGCGCCCGATCCCGGCGTGGCACTACGTGGTGGTCTCGCTGCGCGACGTTCCCGTCGGATATCCGAAGTTTTCGCATCATCGACGGCGACATCGACGAAGAGGAGATCTCGCTCTAGCCATTTTTCGGTGGCGTGCGGGGTCCGGAACGGACAATTCTTGTCACGCTGAGGCACCCGGCGAGTAATGTCGACTTGGTTAGTCAGGAATCAACCAAACCGGAAGAGATCGCGATGACGGCACTAGTTCGAATTCCCACAGTCCTGCGTCCGGCCATGGGCGGCGACACCTCGGTCGCCGTCGAGGGCTCCACGGTCGGCGAGGTCCTCGATCAGTTGACGAGCAATCACCCCGACGGTCAAGGGCCAACTGCTCAACAGCGACGGCACGCTGCACCGATTCTTGAACGTCTACGTCAACGACGATGACGTGCGCTACCTGGGCGGCGTCGACGCGCCGGTCACCAACGGCGACGAAATCACCCTGCTGCCCGCCGTCGCCGGAGGCTCGTTGTAGTGGCTCGCTACGCGTCGGTGCTCGATCTCATCGGTCGAACGCCGATCATCGACGTCAGCGCGCTCTCTCCGAAAGCGAACGTCACGATCCTGGCCAAGCTCGAGGGACGCAATCCGGCCGGGTCGGTGAAGGACCGCGTGGCGCTCTCACTCGTGGACGCCGCCGAACGCGACGGTCTGTTGATCCCGGGCAAACCGGACCAGGTCCTCATCGAGCCGTCGTCGGGCAACACCGGTATCGCCCTGGCCATGGTCTGTCGACTGCGGGGCTATCACCTCAAGGTCGTGCTGCCGTCCAACGTGTCGCCCGAGCGGCGCCAACTCCTGCTCGCCTGGGGCGCCGAGATCATCGACTCTCCCGGTGCCGAAGGGTCCAACGGCGCGGTGCGACTGGCCCAGTCACTCAGCGCCGACAATCCCGAATGGACGTTCCTCTACCAGTACGCCAATCCCGCGAATCCCGAAGCCCACTACTCGCACACCGGCCCCGAGATTCTCGCCGACGTGCCCGAGATCACCCACTTCGTCGCCGGACTCGGTACCTCGGGCACGTTGATGGGCGTCGGACGGTACCTGCGCGAACATCGGCCCGAGGTGCAGATCTGGGCCGTCGAGCCGCCGGCCGGAGAGATGGTCGACGGACTGCGCAACCTCGACGACGGGTACATCCCGCCGATCTTCCTCGACAACCACGGCGCCGAGCTGCTCGACCGACGCGTCGTCGTCCGGCCGAGGGAGTCGATCGAGTGGACCCGACGCTTCACCGACGTCGGACTCTTCGTGGGACTTTCGTCGGGCGCCATCATGGCCGGCGCGGTGAAGTGCGCTCACACGATTCCCGACGACGACGTAGCCACCATCGTGACGATCGTGGCCGACGACGGCTGGAAGTATCTCTCGACCGGCGCGTGGAGTGACGATATCGACGACGTCGTCGAGCGCGCCCAGTCGACCATCTACTTCTAGATAGTCGCGCCCGAGATCCTCCAGTACCGTTGGAGGCACCATTGCATCTGGAGGAGTCCCATGTCATTCACGCGCGCCGACGGTCGCAGTCCCGATCAGGCCCGACCCCTCAGTTTCGAACGGGACTTCACGGCGATGGCCGCCGGGTCGGTGCTGGTGAGTTTCGGTCGCACCGTCGTCTTGTGCACGGCGTCGGTGGAAGAGGACGTCCCTCGATGGCTGCGGGGCACCGGCAAGGGATGGGTCACCGCCGAGTACTCGATGCTGCCCGGTTCGACGCCCGAACGGGCCAGTCGCGAGGCCGCCAAGGGCAAGCAGTCCGGGCGGACCCAGGAGATTCAGCGACTCATCGGTCGCTCGCTGCGCACGGTCACCCGACTCGAGCTCTTGGCCGACGTGCAGATCACCGTCGACTGCGACGTCTTGCAGGCCGACGGCGGTACGCGCACGGCCTCGATCTGCGGGGGCTACGTGGCGCTGCACGACGCCATCACGCGCCTGGTCCAAAAGGGCGTCCTCAAGGAGCACGCCTTGAGTGACTCGGTGGCCGCCATCTCGGTCGGCATCGTCGACGGCGTGGCGTTGCTCGACCTGCCCTACGAGGAGGACTCGCGGGCCGAGACCGACATGAACGTCGTGATGACCGGGGCCGGACGCTTCGTCGAGGTCCAGGGGACCGCCGAGCAAGAGGCCTTCAGCCGTGACGAGTTGGACCAACTGCTCGACCTCGCCGCGACCGGCATCGCTTCGATCCACGACGCTCAGCGCGTGGTCCTGGCGAGCCCGCCGCCGCCTCGTCCGTGACGACGTTCGTTCTCGCGACGGCGAATCGCGCACAAGGCCGAGGAGATGCGCGCCGTCCTCTCGCCCCTCGGCGTCGATCTACTGGAGCGACCACCGCGACGTCGCCGGACGTGGAGGAGACCGGCGCAACGCTCGAAGCGAACGCGCTGTTGAAGGCGCGCGCTCTCGTCGCAGCGACCGGTCAGGCCGCGATCGCCGACGACACCGGACTGTTCGTCGACGCGCTCGACGGACGACCGGGAGTGCGCAGCGCGCGCTACGCCGGCGAAGGGGCGAGCTACGACGACAACGTGACCAAGTTGTTGGACGAATTGAAGGGCGCGATTGAGCCGCGAACGGCGCGCTTCGTCACGGTCATCGCCGTCGCCTATCCCGACGGCACGACGCTCTGCGTCGAAGGCGAACTGGACGGCGTCGATCACGCACGAGCGCGCTGGTGATCAGGGATTTGGATACGACCCGGTCTTCGCGCCACTCGAAGCGGCGGGACGAACGCTGGCCCAACTCACGCCGCGACGAGAAGAACGAACTGTCACACCGCGGGCGAGCCCTGCGCGCGCTCGGCGAAGAACTCGCCCGCGAATAAGGCATTTCACGCGGAGTTCACTTTAGGGTGGAGTCGTGATCGACCAGGAACTGCCCATGTTTCCTCTGGGTATGGTCATCTTCCCCCATCAAGTCGTCGGCCTGTGCGTATTCGAGACGCGCTATCACCGCATGCTGAGCGATATTGAGACCAGTCAACGATTCGGCACGTGTCTGATCGCGCGCGGATCGGAGGTGGGCGGTGTCGACGAACGGACGTCGGTCGGTACGTTGATGCAGGTACTCGGCGCCCAGTCCTTGCCCAACGGACAGACCCTGGTCATGGCCGAGGGCGTCGAGTGTTTCGAGGTGGCGAGCCTGGCTCGAAGGACGATCCCTATCCGCGAGCCTTGGTGAAGGACCGCTGCTGTGACGAGGACAACGTGACGGCGGCGCTGTTGAAGTCGACCGAGTCGGCGGTGCGGGCGATTCGCGCCCTGCAGAGCGAGCTGTTCGCTGACGAGTGCCTTCAGTCGAACTGCGAAATGGACGCCGACCCGTGGGTCCGCAGCTGGCAGTTGTGCTCGATGACGCCGATGTCCACGCTCGATCAGTTCAAGGTCCTCAGCCTGAGTGACCCGAACGACCGGCTACGGCTGGTCGCCGAGATCTGCTGTGAGCGCTACGGCGACTACCAGCGGATGGTGGCGATCGACTACTCCGCCGAGCCCGTTCGACTAACGCAGCTCCAACAGGTCGACCACGAAGATCAACGTCTCGCCGGGGGCGATGACGCCGCCGGCGCCGCGATCGCCGTAGCCGAGGTGGGCCGGAATCACCAGTCGTCGACGTCCCCCGACCTTCATACCGACGACACCGCGGTCCCAGCCCTTGATGACGTGACCGGCACCGAGAGGAAAGACGAACGGCTCGTCGCGGTTCCACGACGCGTCGAACTCTTCGCCACTGGTGACGCCGACGCCGACGTAGTGGACGACCGCGTTGCGTCCGGCGGTCGCCTCGTCGCCCGTGCCCACGATGATGTCTTCGATGAGGAGGTCGTCGGGGGCGGGCCCGAGATGCGGGTCAACGAGTGGCTTGTCGGACATGAATCGAAAGGTTAGCGACGACGCTCGCGTCCGCCACCGACGACGCGCACGTTACGAGCTTCGCGGCCCTTGGGACCGTTCGCCTCTTCGAAGGTGATCTTCTGACCCTGGGCGAGTGACTTGAAGCCGTCGCCCACGATGTTCGAGAAGTGAATGAAAAGGTCGTCGCCCTTGTCGTCGCTGGCGAAGCCGAATCCCTTCGCGTCGTTGAAGAAACTCACGACCGCTTCGCTGCCGCGAGCGGCGTTGGCGCCCTTCACGAAGGGAGCGTTGCGGGCAGTTCGAACGATCGGTGCGCGGCGCTCGGTCGGTGAAGACCCGCTCGGTGCGCGGCGCGCGGTCGTTTCGTTCCGGACGCGCGGCGCGTTCGGCGAAGGACGCTCGACGCGCGGGGCGCGCTCGGGTCGATCGGCGAAGCTTCGGGCGGGACGGCGTGCTCGTCGGGCGCGGTCGATCAGAAGAGCTGCGATCGCTGCGTGCCGCGCTCGAATCCTCGCGGACCGTGCTCTCGCGCGAGGCGTCGAACGCTCCGAACGGCCCTTGCCGCCGCGGTCGTCCACACGCACCGCGGCCACGGCGTCGTCGACGGCGCCGAGGCGGATCGCCTGCGGCGTCTTCGCGATACTCGATCGACGGTTCGAGACCGAGGGCCCGCTGCAGTCGCTTCACCTGACCGATGACGTCTTCGCCGACAAGCGAGATGACGGCACCAGTGGCGCCGGCTCGGCCCGTGCGACCGGAGCGGTGCAGGTAGTCGGTGGCCTGCGCCGGCGGGTCGTAGTGAATCGACGACGGGAAGAGTTCGATGTGGATGCCTCGAGCGGCGACGTCGGTCGCCACCAAGACGCGAATCTGACCGTTCTTCACGCTGCGCAGCGCTCGTTCGCGCTGGGCCTGGGTGCGGTCACCGTGGAGCGGCAACGGCCGAGATGCCGCGCTCTTCGAGCTGGCGCGCGAGGCGGTCGGCGCCGTGCTTGGTGCGGGTGAAGACGAGCGCGCGCTCGTACTCTTCGACGATGTCGGCCGTGATCTGGGGACGCTGTTCGCGCGCCACCCGCCAGAAGTAGTGATCGACGTCGTTGGGCGCTTCGTCACCCACCACGTCGTGGACCGCGGCGTCGTTGGTGAACTCGCGAACCAGGGACTTGACGTCGGGACCCATGGTGGCCGAGAACAGCATCACGTGACGGTCGCGCGGCGTGGCTCCGACGATGCGCCGCACGCAGGGCAAGAAGCCCATGTCGGCCATGCGGTCGGCTTCGTCGACGACCACGGTCGTCACCGAGGAGAGATCGAGGGCGCCCTGTTCGAGCATGTCCTCGAGGCGGCCGGGACAGGCCACCACGACGTCGACGCCGAAGTTGAGGGCCTTGCGCGCGACGTTGTACGAGGTGCCGCCGTAGATGCAGATCACGCGGCGTCCACGGTCGTCGGTGAGTTGGGCCAGTTCCTTTTGCACCTGCGCGGCCAGTTCGCGCGTCGGCACCAGGACCAGGGCCACCGGCTTGCGGGGACGGGCCTTGGTGAGGCGCGCCATCAGGGGAAGGCCGAAGGCCAGGGTCTTGCCGGAGCCGGTGATGGCCTTGCCGACGACGTCGCGCCCGGCCAGGGCGTCGGGAAGCGCGGCCTCTTGAATGGGGAAGGCTTCGGTGATGCCGCGTTGTTTCAAGCGCTCGACCAGATTGGACGGCACGCCGAGCGCGGCGAAGGACACAGACATATAACTCCTACAAGTTGAGATGAGCCCAACTCGAGGTTTTACAGTCGAATCGGTCTCCACCGCGATGTGCGGCGAAACAGTCATTCCACCTTAGCAGAGAGTCGAGGACCACTGGACCGCGGCGAGTGCGGGCGGAGGGACTCGAACCCACACTCCGAAGAACTGGTACCTAAAACCAGCGCGTCTGCCAATTCCGCCACGCCCGCAAGAGTCACCAGTCTACGGCTCGCAACGGGGAGTTCGGGGTGTCGTCCGTTAGATTGGTCTGCATGAGTATCTCCAATCGAGCCGACGGATTCGGCGCCATCGACCTGAACCAGCGACTCCTGCGCGAGCGCATCGTCTTCTTGGGATCCGAAGTGAACGACGACTCGGCGAATCGCATCTGCGCCGAACTACTGCTGCTCGACGCCGAGGACAGTGAGCGCGACATCAGCCTGTACATCAACTCCCCGGGCGGCGTAATCACTGATGGGCTGGCCATTTACGACACGATGCAGTACGTCAGCGCCGACGTGCGCACCATCTGCATCGGCATGGCGGCCTCCATGGGGCAGTTCTTGCTGTGCGCCGGGGCGCCGGGCAAGCGGTTCTCGTTGCCGAGCAGTCGAATCCTGATGCACCAGCCCCTGATGGGCGGGATGCAGGGTCAGGCCTCGGACATCGCGATCCAGGCCGAGCAGATCGGCTTCATGAAGAAGCAGCTGGCCGAGCGGATCGCCTTTCACACCGGCAAGACGCTGGCGCAGATCGAAGCGGACTCGGATCGCAACCGCTGGTTCACCGCGCAAGAGGCGTTGGAGTACGGCTTCATCGATGCAGTCATTGAACATTCGGCCGTTCGTCTAGGCGCCTAGTGAGCGACGGCTCGTCGGCGCGAGTCGATCGACACTCCCTGGAGGACGACGCCTTTCGCGTCGTCAGCGCCCGCGACAGCCTGATCACGCGACTTCGCAATCTCTGGAATCGCCGCGAGTTACTGTTCAGCCTGATCAGGTCGGATATTCGCATCAAGTACAAGAACTCGGCGTTGGGCATCGTCTGGTCGATGCTGACGCCGTCGATGTTCCTCGCCATCTACTGGTTGGTCTTCGCGAAGGTCCTCAAAAACGGGATCCCCAACTTCGTCGTCTACCTCTTCGCGGGCATGGTCGTGTGGAACATGTTCAACACGTCGCTCTCCACCGCGACCGGCGTCATCGTGGTGCGTTCCGGACTGGTGAAGAAGGTGTCCTTTCCGCGCGAGATCCTGGCGCTGGCCAACGTGGGCGCCGCGACGTTTTACTTCTTCATCCAACTCGGCGTCTTCGGTCTGTACCTGCTGCTCGTGCAGCACTCACCGGACTACGCCTACTTCTGGCTGCTGCCGATCGCGTTTCTCGCGCTGTACTTCTTCACCGCGGCGCTGGCGATCCTCATGTCGGCCATCACCGTCTACATGCGCGACATGGAGCACTTCATCCTCATCATCTTGCAGCTGTGGTTCTTCCTGTCGCCGGTGGTCTACTCCTACGAGCACTCCATCGCCCCGCAGCTGCACGCCCACGGACTGGCCTGGCTCTACTTCCTCAACCCGATCACGCTCATCATGCTGACGTTCCAACGCACGTTCTACGTGGCGACGAACGCCGCCTCGACCACCCAGACCCAGGTGGTGAATCATCACGTCGTGCCGGTGATCTTGAAGATCCTCCCGTCGTGGCCGATGTCGACGGTACTTCTACTTGGACCTCGCCCTGCTCGGCATTATGGTCGTGCTCTTCTTGTTGGCCGAGGTGCTCTTCGGGCACCTCCAAGGCAACTTCGAGTCGGAACTGTAGTGACCACGGTCATCAAGGTCGAAGGGATCTCCAAGACCTTCAAGATCCATCACGAACGACACCAGTCGCTCAAGGAGCGCCTGTTGCACCCGCGCACCGGTTCGACCGAGATGTTCAATGCCCTGAAGGACATCAGCTTCTCGGTGGACACCAACGAGACGGTCGGACTGGTCGGTCACAACGGATCGGGCAAGTCGACCTTGCTCAAGTGCATCTGCGGGGTCCTGCAACCGACGTCGGGCCAGATCCATATCCGCGGCAGCCTGGCCGCGTTGCTGGAGCTCGGTGCCGGCTTCCAGCCGGAGCTCTCCGGTCGCGACAACGTCTTTCTCTACGGCGCGATGCTGGGCTTCTCCAAGAAGATGGTCGAGGGCATCTTCGACGACGTGGTGGGTTTCAGCGAGATCGAGAACTTCATCGACACCCAGGTGAAGTTCTACTCGAGCGGCATGTACGTCCGTCTGGCCTTCGCGGTCGCCGTCAACGTCGATCCCGACATCCTGGTGGTCGACGAGGTCCTCGCCGTGGGTGACGAGCGCTTCCAGGCGAAGTGCATCGATCGGATCCGCTCGTTCCAGGACGAAGGACGTTCGATCCTCTTCGTCACGCACAACGCCGATCAGGTGCGGGCGATCTGCGACCGAGCGATCGTGCTCGACGCCGGACACATGATCGCCGACGGACCCGACGCACGAGTCCCTGCGGATCTTTCGCGAACACCTCATGGACTCCGCCGCCGTACACGATCACAGCGGCCTGCTCGCGTCGATCAGCATCGACTCGATCACCACGCCGTCGGGGTCCTTCGACGTGCGAAGCGGCGCCGGCATGCACTTCGACGTCAACATCACCTCCGCCGGCGCCTACAGCGGCAACTTCGTCATGGAGATCTTCACGCGCAACGGCCTACTGGTCAGTCGAAGCGACGCCAAGGGTTCGCCGGTCAACCTGACGCCGGGACAGAACTGCGTGGGCATCGACCTCGGCGCAGATCCCCCTGCTCGACGGCATCTACGACGTCAACGTGGGCGTGGTCGATCCCCGGGGCAACACCGTCATCGCCTGGCGCGAGCAGGCCGCGTCGATCCAGGTGACCTACGACGGGCGCGAGGGCGGCCTGGTCGAACTCGGCGCGGCGATCCGTCAGCAGTAGTTACTGATCCGCGGACCTCAGTCGCGGGAACCGTCGGAGCGAACCGAAGACCCCGAGCCGGCCGACGTTGAAGGGATGCGTCGCGCCGCTCAACAGGCGCCGGTCACCACGCGAGTTGCCGTAGGCGAAGACGACCGGGGGAGTGGGGTAGTGGCGCTGGGCGATCCACTCGTCGAGTCGGCGCAGTTTTTCCGTGCCGCGACAGTTCTTCCCGAGGTAGCCGCCCGTGAGACGACCGCGAGGGTCAACCGCGAGACGGGTCCCGAGCCCGCCGTTGGCCCCGAGCTGCTCGGTCATCACGTCGACGTAGAGCTGCGGCGACGCCGAGACGAGGACGACGTCGTGACCCTGTTGGCGGTGCCAGTCCAAGCGAGCGAGCAGTAGGGCCCGGCCCTCGTGTTCGAGGTGCTCGGCGGCGAAGGTGCGCGACTTTTCCTTGACGGTCTGTTCGTCGATCCCGGCCAAGAGCTTCACGAAGAGCCGTTCCTTGGCGTTGTCGGCCCAGCGGCTACTGCGTATCGCGCCGACGGCGAGGGGCAGCGCGAGGGAGATCGCCGCGCGCCAGGTGCGACCGCGCCCGGCGATCGACTTCAGCCAGGGAAAGACGCTCCCGCCCTCGGTGAGCGTGCCGTCGAGGTCGAAGGCCGCGACGACCGGCTGGTTCTCATTGTCCACCGAAGTAGTCTCACAGCCTTTGTGATCACCGCGTTTCCACTTTCCTACAAAGCCGATAGGTTTTGACAACAATTCGAAAGTTGCCGCTAGGGTCGACTCGTTCAGTCAAGGGACTGACATCACCCACAAGGAGACACCATGGCGATTCGACTCGGCGACGAGGCCCCTGACTTCACGGCGGAGACCACCGAAGGCACCCTCAACTTCTACGACTATCTGGGCGACGGTTGGGGCATTCTGTTCTCGCACCCCAAGGACTTCACCCCGGTATGCACGACCGAGCTGGGCGCCTTTTCCGCGCGGCGCGGCGAGTTCGACCAGCGCAACACCAAGCTGATCGCCGTGTCGGTCGACGACGTCGACTCTCACCAGCGCTGGAAGAGCGACATCAACGAGACCCAGGGCGCGGAGCTCAACTTCCCGATCATCGGCGACGCCGACCGCAAGGTCGCGGACCTCTACGACATGATCCACCCGAACGCCAACGACACCTTGACGGTGCGCAGCGTCTTCATCGTGGACCCCAATAAGAAGGTGAAGCTCACGCTGACCTACCCGGCCTCCACGGGCCGCAACGTGGACGAGATCGTGCGTGTGCTCGACTCCTTGCAGCTCTCGGCGAAGTTCCCGGTCTCGACGCCGGTCGACTGGAAGGACGGCGAGGACGTCATCATCGCCCCGGCCGTCAGCGACGACGACGCCAAGGAGAAGTTCCCGAAGGGATTCCGCAAGGTGAAGGACTACCTGCGCTACACCCCGCAGCCCAACAAGTAGGCGACGCGGCGTCGAACCGCCGCTCCCTTAGACCAAGACAGCGAAGCCGGAGGACCGGGGGTCCTCCCGAGGTCGGGCCGGAGTCCCCTTGGACGGATCCCCGGGAGGCCGACGTGTCCGGTCTTTGCCCGAGCGACGCTGGTGGCGATGTTTGAGTCGCTTCTAAGGTGGACCGATGGCATCAGTCAAGACGTTCCAAGTCACCTTCGACTGCGCGGAACCGGAGCGCGTCGGTCGTTTTTGGTGCGAGGTACTGGGCTACGTACTACCGCCGCCACCGGTGGGGTTCGCCTCGTGGGAAGACTTTGACTCATCGCGGCCGTCGCCGAACCAAGGGTCAGCGTTCGCGTGCGTCGATCCCTCCCGCGTGGGCCCGCGGCTCTACTTCCAACGCGTGCCCGAAGGCAAGACCACCAAGAACCGACTACACCTCGACGTGCGGGTCGGTACCGGGCTCGTGGGTCCAGAGCGCTTGGCCGCTCTGGAGGCCGAAGGTGAGCGGCTCGTACGGCTCGGCGCGACGCGATTTCGACTGTTGCCCGCCGATGACGACAACGAGTCGTGCCTGGTGATGCTTGACGTCGAGGGCAATGAATTCTGTCTCGACTGATTGGCCGCGATCGTAGCCCTGACGAACCTCGTCGATTGACGAATTGCCGGCCACCGGCAACCCGTAAAGTGACTGTTCGAAAAGGAGAACCGTGAGCGAACCGTCTACGTTCAGTTTCGCGAATCAGTCGGTCAACCGTCTCGGATTCGGCGCGATGCGCATCACCGGCGATGGCATCTGGGGACCGCCCAAGGACCCCGACGAGTGCCGCGCGGTCCTTCGTCGGGCCGTCGAGCTCGGCGTCAACCTCATCGACACCGCCGACTCCTACGGACCCTACGTCTCGGAGGAACTGATTCGCGAGGCGCTGCATCCGTACGGTGACGTCAAGGTCGCGACCAAGGCCGGGTTCTTGCGCATCGGACCGAACGACTGGCGCGAGTGCGGTCGCCCCGACTACCTGCGCCAGGAGTGCGAGATGTCGCTTCGTCGCCTGGGCCAAGAGTCGCTCGACCTCTTCCAGCTCCACCGCATCGACCCGACCGTCGCGCCCGAGGATCAGTTCGGACTGCTCGCGCGACCTTCTCGACGAGGGCAAGGTCCGGGCCGTCGGACTCTCCGAGGTGAGCGTCGAACAGATCAGCGCCGCGAGAGACGTGGTGACGGTCTCGACGGTCCAGAACCTCTACAACGTCATCGAACCGCAAGAGCGAAGCGGTGCTGGAGTACTGCGAGCGTGAGGGCATCGGTTTCATTCCGTGGTACCCGGTCGCGGCCGGCAGCCTCGCGCGCAGCGGCGGGCCGCTCGACGCGCTGGCTCATCAGAACGCGGTCAGCGTCGGCCAGCTCTCCCTGGCGTGGCTGCTCCGTCGCTCGCCGGTCATGTTGCCGATTCCCGGGACGTCGCAAAGTGGCCCACGTGGAAGAGAACTGCGCCGCGGCGACGATCACGCTCGACGACGCGACCTTCGAGGCGATCAGCGCGCTGCGCGTTTAAGCGGAGCGCTCGGTCTGTTCGACCAGCGAGGTGCGAAGCTCGCGCTTCAGCACCTTGCCCTGCGGGTTACGCGGCAGCGGCTCGGCGCGGAAGAAGATCTTGGTCGGGACCTCGAAGCGCGCGAGGTGTCGGGCCAACGTGACGGGTGATCTCTTCGGCCTCGATAACCCGCCCCGGTCGCAACACGACGACGGCGACGACCTCTTCGCCCATGGTGGCGTGCGGCAGTCCGACGACCGCGCAGTCGGCGACGTCGGGGTGATCGAAGATCGCGGCCTCGACGATGACTGAGTAAACGTTCTCGCCGCCGCGGATGATCATGTCCTTGGCGCGGTCGACGATGAAGACGAACCCCTCCTCGTCGATCCGCGCGATATCGCCACTGTGCAGCCATCCCTTGGTGAAGGCCTTGGCCGTCGCGTCCGGCTTGTTCCAGTAGCCGCGAACGACGTTGGGACCCTTGATCCACAGTTCACCGACGACGTCCGGTCCACTCGGCAGGTCGGGTGTCGGTTCGTCGCCCTCGAAGTCCTCGGGAACGATCGCGAGGTCGATGACCGGCACGGCCGGTCCGCAGCTCTCCGGCTTGGCGACGTAGTCGGGGCCGCCGTTGAGACAGACCGCGGCCGAGGTCTCGGTCAGCCCGTACCCGTTGCCCGGTGTGCCCCCGGGGAAGGCCGCCTGGATCCGGCGCACCAACTCGGGGGGAGCGGGCGCGCCGCCGTAGGAGACGGACTTGACGCTCGAGGTGTCGTACTTCGCGAAGTCGGGATGGTCGAGGATCTGCATCGCGATCGTCGGCACGCCGCCGAACATGGTGAGCCGTTCGGACTCGATCAACGCCAGGGCCTGACCGGCGTCGAAGTGGTGCATCATGACGAGTTTTCCGCCCGACGCCGTGTTGGTGATCATCGTCGCGAGACAGCCCGTCGCGTGAAAGAGCGGCACGCTCAGGAGGCCGGCGTTGGGAATGCTCTCGCCCGACTCGTCGAGATTGCCACCGCCCCAGCGAAGCGTCGCGCGCGCGCCGACGAAGAAGAGGTTCATCAAGTTGGAGATGGCGTTGCGATGCGTTCCGACGGCGCCCTTGGGATGGCCGGTCGTGCCCGACGTGTAGAACATGGTGACGTCGTCGTCGGTGGCGATGTCAACTTCGGGCGGCGATGACCGAGGCGCTGATGTCCCCGACGTACTCATTGAAGTCGACGACGCGAACTCGTGCGTGGCTGGCGCCCAGGCGGGCCGGTCGGGTGGGATCTTCACTGATGACCACGATCGTCGACAGATCGGGTAGGTCATCGATCTTGCTCCGGATCCGCTCGAGGCGTTCTTCGTCGACGAAGAGCACGGACGTGCCCGAGTCGCTAAGTCCGTACTGCAGCTCCTCGGGGGTCCACCAGGCGTTGATCGGCACGACCACCGCACCGGTGAGCACGGCACCCCAGAAGGCCATCACCCACTGGGGCAGATTGCGCGAGGCGATGGCGACGCGGTCGCCTTTGGCGACGCCGTCGGCGATGAGACGATGCGCCAGCGTCGACGCGGCGCGGTAGTGCTCGTCGACGGTGAATCGCTGACCTTCGTAGACCAGGAAGTCGCGTTGCGCGTGGGCCAGGGAGAGATCGAGGATCTGTCGTAGCGTGGCCGGCGCGTGCTTCCACACGGTCATCTCGATGCCGTTGACCGACGTGCGCTCGGTCTCGAACATCGAACCGGGCGCGGTCATCTGCTCCGTGGCCTCGCGCTAGAGAGAGGACCTGGTCACTCATCGAGCTACGGGTGGCTCCGGCGCCTTGGGAAAGAGGGTGTCGCGGTAGTGCTGCAGCTCCTCGATCGATTCGCGGATGTCGTCGAGGGCGCGGTGCGCGGTCGCCTTCTCCGGGAGCGCCTCCAGGACCTCGGGGTGCCAGCGGCGCGTCAACTCTTTCAGGGTCGAGACGTCGACGTTGCGGTAGTGGAAGAACTCTTCCAGCGTCGGCATGTACTCCTGGAGGAATCGACGGTCGGTGCCGATCGAGTTGCCGCAGAGCGGGATCGACCGCGCCTCGGCGATGTGCTCTTTGAGGAACGCCAGGGTCTGGGCCTCGGCCTCTTCGTTGGTGATGGTCGACTTGTTGACCGCGTCGATCAGGCCGGACTTGGTGTGCATCTCGGTGACGAAGTCGCCCATCTCGGCCATCTGCTCGGGGGAGGCGTGAATGACCAGGTCCGGTCCTTCGGCGATCACGTTGAGGTTGTCGTCGGTGATCAACGTCGCGATTTCGATGATGACGTGACGCTAGTGGTTCGAGTCCCGTCATCTCCAGATCCATCCACACGAGCACAACGCGACACTACTGAACCTTCAGACAATGGTCGGTCACGCCCGGCGATAGCCTTCGCCCTATGGAAATCCCCGTTCGAGTCCTGCGCCCCGACGCCACGCTGCCGGCCTACGCGAACGAGGGCGACGCGGGATGTGATCTGGTGGCCGTCGAGTCGTGCACGATCGCCGCCGGCGGTGGTCGCGCGATGGTGCCCACCGGCCTGTCCGTCGCGATTCCCGAAGGTCACGGGGGATTCGTGTTGCCGCGCAGCGGTCTCGCGGCGAAACACGGCGTCACCTGCATCAACGCGCCCGGACTCATCGACGCCGGGTACCGCGGCGAGGTGATGGTCGCCCTCGTGAATCTCGACCCGACGAACGACTACGAAGTGAAGAAGGGTGACCGGATCGCCCAGCTCGTGGTGCTGCCCGTGCCCGCGCGCCTCATTCCAAGCCGTGGAGGAACTGCCCGTCGGCCACGCGCGGGGAGGGCGGCTTCGGGAGTAGCGGGCGTTGACGCGGTACCTCGGATCCGCTCGACAGTGCGTTCATCCTGCTCGAGGTGCCGGGGTCGGCGATGAACATCGGCGCGGTGATCGAACTCGACTTCGGCGACGTCGCCGACCCAACCGAACGGTTCGAACTGATCCGCAAGAACGTCGTCGACTCGGCTGCACGAGATACCCGGTGCTGACGCAACGGGTCATTCGCGCGCCCTTCGACCTCACGTGGCCGGCGCTCGTCCCGGATGCGCACATCGAGCTCGATCGACACATCTTGCGCGTCGCCCTGCCGTCTCCGGGGTCGGCCGATCAGTTCGATCGGTTGATCTCGGACTTCTTGTCGCGACCACTGGTGCGCACGCGACCGCTGTGGCAGCTCATGGTCATCGAAGGGCTCGAAGACGGCCGGGTCGCCGCGGCCGTCTGAAGGTGCATCACGCGTTGGCCGACGGCGTCTCCGGCGCCGAGACCTTCGCCAGCCTCTTCGATATCTCGCCCGAGGTCCGAGCACCGGCCCCGGAGTCGAGCGACGACGACGCCGACGCCGTCACGACGACCCGGTGTCGCTCCTGCTCGAAGGCCTGCGCCGGCTGCGCAACGACCCCGCCCTCGCCCTCGGCGTCGTCACGTCGTGGTTGAAGCGGGTCTTCGACGTCGTGCGCACGGTCGGTCGGGTGCTGCTCGCGCCGAGGTCGGAAGCGATCGACGCCGCGAACAGCCCTCGATCTTCGAAGCTCGGCGCACGTCGCTCAACGGTCGCGCCGGAGTCGAGAAGATCTATCACCGCACGCGCGTGCCGCTGGCCGACGCGAAGCGCGCGGCGAAGCATCACGGAGCCTCGGTGACCGACTTCGTGATGGCGACCACGAGCGGCGCGCTGCGACGTCTGCTTGGCGGATCGCGGCGAGGAGCTCACGCGCGACCTCATCGCGTTCGTGCCGATCAACGTGCGCGGCGACGGCGACACGGCGGAGATGGGCAATCAGATCTCGGGAATGCTGTTGGCCCTGCACACCGACATCGAGGATCCCGTCGAGCGACTGACCGGCCATCGCCCGCGACTCGACCACGACGGTCGGGGTACAGCGACGAAACGGCGCGAAGATCTTTCAAGAGATGCCCCGCGTGCTCGGTCCGACCGTGCTTTCGCTCGGCGGCAAACTCGTCGACGCCCTCGGACTGTTCGACGTGTTGCCGCCGATGGCCAATCTGATGTTGTCGTCGGTTCCGGGACCGCCGATACCCTTATGGCTCAGCGGG
Organism: uncultured Acidimicrobiaceae bacterium; assembly: GCA_963703105.1. Taxonomy (GTDB): domain Bacteria; phylum Actinomycetota; class Acidimicrobiia; order Acidimicrobiales; family RAAP-2; genus RAAP-2. The sequence continues at coordinate 2,474,977 of OY969792.1, forward strand.
CACCGCGTGGTGTCGGCGGCGCCGGTCGGGCCGCTCCTGGGTCCCATCTCGCTCAACGTCACGGTCCTGGGCTTCGAGCAGAACCTGGAGTTCGGCATGCTGGGCTGCGCCAAGACGATGCCCGATCTCGCCACGCTTCGCGACTATCTACTACGAGGAGGCGTCGACACTGATTGGAACCGTCGCCGAATGATCCGAGGTCGATTCCACTCGGCGCCTCGGCTACTATTGGGTGACCACGCGGACGTAGCTCAGTTGGTAGAGCGCGACCTTGCCAAGGTCGAGGTCGCCGGTTCGAGCCCGGTCGTCCGCTCCAGATAGTGCCCATCCCGGCCCGGGACCGGGATGAATGCTTCTCGAGAGCTCTACCGCGGCCGCTTCGCGCGGCGTCGCGTCGTAGACTCGTTCTCCTAGCCATCGAGATGATGCGTGTCGTGAAAGGCATCTGACGGACCGAACAACCAGACCTTTACGCAGGGATTTCGCCACCGTCGATTCGAGCGGAGCGACGTGGTAGAGGAGTCCCACGCGACGGCCGACCTGGTGATCGCCGACGTGCTGGAGCAGTTCGCGCGCAACTTCTTGCTGAACGATCTCACGAGCGAGCAGTCCGGCAAGCTGCTCGAGGCGTCGCGCGGGCGAGGGCGTCTTTCACTTGCCGCGACGAGAAGCCCGTCGCCGAGACACGGTCATCGGTCAGGTTCACCAGGCGCGGGTGAGTGTCCGGCGCCTTCGCTCGGTGCTGCGAACCTACTCCGGGCTCTTCGACGCCGAGTGGTCCCATCCCATGCTGGTGGAACTCTCGTGGTACGCCGGCGTCCTGGGGGAGATCCGCGATCTGGACGTGCTGCGCTCGGGTATCGAGAAGTCGCTGTGGTTGGTCGAGGACGAGCTACTGCAGTCGCAGATCGCCCTTCGACTGGATCGACGCATCGACGCGGCCCAGGAGCGCGGTGCCCTCGAACGGACGACCAAACGCTACGCGCTCCTCGTCGACGAGATCGCGACGATCGGTTCCTCGGTCGCCTTCGACTCGAAGGCGAAGGGTCCGGCCGACGAGGTCCTCGCTTCGCAACTGAAGCGGGCCTGGCGCGACGTGAAGAAAGCCAGCCGCGAAGCCCGGGCGGACTCCTCCAACGAGAACCTGCACGAGGTTCGGATCGAGTTGAAGCGACTGCAGTGTGCCTGCGAGGTCCTGGGTCTGGTGGCCGGGAAGCCGGCCGTGAAAGTGGCGCGGGCCGCGGAGACCACGCAGACGAAGCTCGGCGTGGTGCACGACGAAGCGGTCGCCGCGGCCTGGCTGAAGTCGCTGACCGTCGCCGAGCCCGAGTGGCAAGAGCCGCTGCAGGAGATTCGGGCGTTCCATAAGGAGTCGCGCCGGGTGGCCAAGCGCGGATGGCGGGATTCGATCGACGACGTCGAACGAAGCTGGGACGACCTCCGAGGCTAAGGCGTGAGCGGCGGGCCCCCCGAAACGTAGTCTCTTACGCAGGAGGTTGCCATGGTCCACCCCTCGCTCGAGTCCTACGTGAACGCCGTGCGCGCCGAGCCGGCCGCGCATCCTTCGCTCCTGAGCGCCGACGAGCGCCGCGCGGCCTACCGCGAGACGGCCCTCGCCAATCGCGGCGAGGAGAAGACCGTGGAATCCGTTCGTGACGTGGCGCTGGCCCTCGGCGGGCGCACGCTTGAAGGCGCGGCTGTACGTGCCGTTCGAGGACGAGGGCAAAGCCCTGGTCGTCTATTTCCACGGCGGGGGGTTCGTCGTGGGGGACCTCGACACGCACGACGCCCTGTGTCGGCGGCTCTCCTCCGACACCCGCATGCGCTTTCTCTCGGTCGACTACCGATTGGCCCCGGAGCACCCCTTCCCGGCCGGCATCAACGACGCCGTCGACACCATCCGCTACGTGCGGGCACACCTCGAGGAGTTCGACGACGTCGGCGCGGAGTTAATCGTCATGGGTGACTCGGCCGGCGCGACGCTGTTGACCGTGGCCTGCGCCCTGACCAGGGGTGAGAACTTGGGAATCGCCGCCCAGGTGGTGATCTACCCCACGCTCGGTCCGGAACTGTTCACCGACTCGGTGCATAAATATCGGTGTCGGCCACGCGCTCGACATCGACCACCTGCGCTACGACTACGGGCTCTATCTCGACGGATGGACCGACCACAGCGATCCGCGGGTCACCCCGATCATGTTCGACGACCTCACCGGGGCGCCGCCGGCGATCGTGGTCGTGGCCGAGTGCGATCCCCTGCGCGACGAGGCGGTCGCCTACGCCGGACTGCTCGAACACTTCGGCGTCCGCGTCGAGCTACTCGAAGCCGAGGGCATGATCCACGGTTTCTTGCGACTGCCGATGATGGTCCCCGAGGCGCTGGAGATCATCGACGACCTGGCCGCGCACATGCACCGCTACGTCGAGGCCGCGAAGTGAACGTCCTGTTCATCACGTTGGATCAGTTCCGCGGGGACTCCTACGGCGCGGCCGGTCATCCGCTCGTGCGCACACCCGACGCTCGACCGCATCGCGCGCGAGGGGGTTCGCCTCGCCGCCACTACTCCCAGGCCGCGCCGTGCTCGCCGGGCCGAGCCGCCATCTACACCGGCACGTACCAGATGAACAACCGGGTGGTCGCCAACGGGACGCCGCTCCCGCGAGGACTGGACAACATCGCCCACGTGGCGCGTCGGGCCGGTTATGACCCGACGCTCTTCGGCTACACCGACCAGGGCGTCGATCCCGGCGACGCCGAGGGCATCGACGATCCGCGACTCGACAGTTACGACGGCGTGCTGCCGGGACTCTCGGTCGGCCTGTACCTGCCCGAGAGCCAGGCCGGTTGGATCCAACACCTGCGCGCGAAGGGCTACGACGTGCCCTACGGCTGGGAGGTGGCCGCGCGCGGCGAGCCCGATCGGCCGGCCGAGCTCTCGCTGAGCGGCTTTCTCACGACCCGGTTCCTCGAGTGGCTCGGTACGCGAGAGAGCGGATGGTTCGCCCACCTCAGTTACCTGCGACCCCATCCGCCCTACGCCGCGGCGGGGGAGTTCTCTCGCATGTACGACCCCGCGGACGTCGAGATGCCGATCGCGCCGGTGCCGAGCGAGCAGCGCCACGCCATCCACGACGCGGCCACGGGGATCGAGGCGAGCGCGGCTCCTACGGATCCCGATCAGATGCGCGCTCTCAAAGCCCAGTACTACGGGATGATTAGTGAGGTCGACAGCCAACTCGGTCGGGTGGTTGCCGCGCTGGAAGAGCGCGGGGAGTGGGAGGACACGCTGGTCGTCATCACCGCCGATCACGGTGAGCAGTTGGGCGACCACGGCCTCAAAGAGAAACTGGGCTTCTTCCCCCAGAGCTACCACATCATCGGACTGTGGCGCGATCCCCACTCGGGGAACGCCGGACGAGTGGTGACGCGCTTCACCGAGAACGTGGACCTTCTGCCGACGCTCGCCGACGTCTTGTCCCTCGACGGAGCCGGCCCAGTGCGACGGCCGATCATTGACGCCTTTGATGGCCGGGGAGGACGTGGCGTGGCGCAAGCGCCGCCCACTACGAGTGGGACTACCGCTTCTATCTCATCCGACACGCCACCGACGCCTGGCCGAAGGACCGAAGCCTGTCGCTCGCGAATCTCTGCACCTCGGTCAGCGACGACCTCGGGTACGTGCAGTTCGCCGACGGGACGTTCAAATGCTTCGACCTCCTCGCCGACCCGACGTGGCGCACGGAGTGTCGCGACGCCGAACGAATCATGCGTGGGGCTCAGGAACAACTGGTGTGGCGACAAGAACACCTGCGCCGTGACTTGACCGATATGTTGCTGCGACCCAGCCGACCGGGTCGGTGGCCGACCGGTTTCAAGGACGTGGCCTTCGCTTCGTAGACGAATCGTTCCGGATTACCTCTTCGAGAATGTTTGATTTGCGAATGCCGCGTTGCGCGCGACCCGTTCAGTAAGGTCGAATGTGTTCGGTAGGCCGAATAGGTGCCGAACTGCGACGTGTACCTGGGGGGTCTGTGCCGACGTTTGCCAGTGAACGGCGTTGGTTGGTGCTGTTCGTCCTCTGTATCGCGGTCTTCCTCATCGTCGTCGACAACACCATCGTCAACGTCGCGCTGCCCACGATCTCGCGCGACCTGCACGCCTCCAACTCGTCGCTGCAGTGGATCGTCGACAGTTACTCCCTGCCGTTCGCCGGACTACTCCTCGCCGGCGGAGGGCTGTCGGACCGTTGGGGTCGCAAGCGAGTGATGCAGTGGGCGCTCTTCGCCTTCTCGGTGTTTTCGCTACTGGCGGCGTTCTCGCACAACGTGTCGACACTTCTGACGGCCCGCGCGCTGATGGGGGCGAGCGCGGCGTTCATCTTTCCGGCGACGCTGTCCACCTTGACGGTCGTGTTCGAGGACCGCCGCGAGCGGGCCAAGGCCTTCGGTTTTTGGGGCGCCACTACGGGCATCGCGATTGCCCTTGGTCCCATCGCCGGTGGCGCCCTCGTCACGCACTTCTTCTTCGGTTCGATCTTCTTGGTGAACGTCCCGGTGGCGCTGATCGGTGTCGTCGCCATCGCCTCCGTGGTGCCGGAATCGACGAACCCCGTTCGCCACCCGCTCGACTGGCTGGGACTGGCGATCGGCACGACCGGCGTGACGGCACTGATCCTCGCGATCATCCAAGGGCCCTCGTGGGGCTGGCGCTCCTCACCGACGCTGGTGCTCTTCGGCGGGGCGATCCTGTTGCTGAGCGGCTTCGCGAACTACGAACTGAGGCGGGCAAGTCCCTTGTTGAACGTGCGGATCTTCAACAATCGGACGTACGCCGCCAGCTCCGGGGCGATGGCCACGAACTTCTTCTGCCTCTTCGGATTCATCTTCTTCGTAACGCAGTACTTTCAGTTGGTGCGCGGGTACTCGCCGCTGTCGGCCGGCGTGCACACGTTGCCCTACGCCTTCGCGGTCATGGTGGCGACGCCGCTCGGGGCGCTCGCCGCGCTTCGCCTCGGGACTCGTTCGGTCGTCGCGCTCGGTCTGCTCGTAACCGCCGCGGGGCTGATATGGATGTCGAGACTAGGCGCGGACGCGGCCTACCTGGGAGCGATCATCGCCTCGATGGTCATCTTGGCGATCGGGTTCTCGTTGGTGAACGCGCCGTCGGTGGCCGCCACGATGGAGACGCTCGAACCGGATCAGATCGGCGCCGGCGCCGCCGGTAACGAAACGACGCGAGAGCTGGGCGGCACGATGGGCGTGGCCATCATCGGCTCGGTCTTCGCTTCGTTGTTCGGTCCGGCCATTCGTCGAGCATTCGAACCGTTTCAAGGTCACGGGCTCAGCGTGCATCAACTGAACCTGGCTCAGAGCTCGATGGAGGCGGCCAAGATGACCGCCGCGCATCTTTCTCGTCGCGGCCCAGACGACGTTGGCGCCCAAGCTCACCGCCGCGTTCATGGAGGGATTTCATCGGGGGTGTCTGGTGGCGGGCGTGATCGCGCTCGTCGTAGCGGTGATCGTGTTCAACTACCTCCCGAGTGCCCAAACAACCTCGACTCCGGAATTGGTTTTCGAGGACTGAGGCGTCCGTCGGAGTACTGCGGGTAACCGGGCCGGATTTTCTGGTATCAATAGAACCCAGACGCCGACCTCGGCGAGGGGAAAATTAGGGAGATTTCATGCAGCGCTTAACACGATTTCGGCAGGTTCTCGTCATGGCGGGAGTCGCTTCGCTGATGCTGGCCACCAGCGTGAGCGCGGGCGCCAGTTCCACGTCAGGCAAGTACAACGCCGTGGACGCCAAGTTGGTCCCGTCGGCCTACAAGGGTAAGACGTTGCAGGTCGCGACCGACGCCACCTACGCGCCGGACGAGTCGATGAACGGCAGTACCATGGTTGGCTTCGACGTGGACCTGATGTACGCGATCGCGAAGACGCTCGGCATCACGGTGAAGGAGAACAACGTCACCTTCGACAGCATCCTCTTAGGAATCGGCGACGGCAAATACACGATCGGGAACTCGTCTTTCACCGACGAGAAGAGCCGCGAGAAGCAGGTCAACTTCGTCGACTACTTCCAAGCCGGCGAGGGCGTCTACGCGAAGAGCTCCGCCGCCGTGACCTTCACGGGCCTCCGGAGTTTCTGCGGATTCTCGGTGGCCGTGGAGACCTCGACCACGGAGCAGAGTGACGCCGTGAAGACGGCCAAGGCCTGCCCGAAGTCCAAGAAGCTGACGGTACTTCCGTACCCGACCCAGACCGAAGCGGACCTGGCGGTCTCCTCGGGCCACGCGACCTTTGGCTTCCTCGACAGCCAGGTTGCCGGCTACGTGGTCTCGCAGTCCCAGGGTGTGTTCAAGTTGGTCGGCAAGGCCATCGAAGTCGCTCCCTACGGCATCGCTACGCCGAAGAACACCACGGGTAAGAAGCTCGCCGTCGCGATTCAAGCCGCGGTGAAGACCTTGATCGCCAACGGCACGTACGGCGCCATCTTGAAGAAGTGGGGCGTCACCGGCGGCGCCCTCACCTCGTCGCAGATTGTCCTCAACGGAGCCCTTTCCTAAGCCGTAGTAAAAACAACTCCATGGAGACGAACGGGGACGTAGCCGTCAAGGTCGTCCCCGTTCGTCACGTTGGTCAGTGGATCGGCGTCGCGGTCATCTTCCTGCTGGTCTTGATGTTCATTCACACGCTCGTCTCGAAGGTCCCCTCCGGCGCGCGAAAGTGTCACAAGGTTGCCGAGCGATACAGCTGTCACGCCGTCATGAAATGGCGGTTCGGCTGGAACGTCATCTTCCACTACTTCACGAAGAGCGAGATCCTCAAAGGGCTGTTGGTGACGTTGGAACTCACGGCGCTCGCCATGATCGTCGGCATCGTGCTGGGCGTCATCGTCGCCATCATGCGGCTTTCTCGGAGTCGATTGTTGTCAGGCGTCGGCCTGGACCTACACCTGGGCGTTCCGGGGCACGCCGGTGTACGTGCAGCTCTTGCTCTGGGGATTCATCGCCTTTCTCTATCCGACGTTCGCTGTCGGGATCCCCTTCACGCACGTCTACCTCTTTCAGTTCAACGCCAACACCGTGTTCATTCCCTTCAACGCCGCGGTCATCGCTCTCGGACTCAACGAAGGCGCGTACTTCTCCGAGATCGTGCGCTCGGGGCTGATCGCCGTCGACGAGGGCCAGACCGAGGCCGCGATGTCACTGGGGATGACGCGGGGCCAGACCCTCCGGTTGGTCGTGTTGCCCCAGGCCATGCGCGTGATCATCCCGCCGACGGGCAACGAGGTCATCTCCATGTTGAAGACCACGTCGCTCGTCGTGCGTTCTGGCCGTGGTCGACCTCCTCGGCGCGGTCACGAATATCTACACCGCGACGTACCAGATCATGCCGATGTTGTTGCTGGCCAGTCTGTGGTATCTGATCGTGTCGACCGTGTTGTCGATAGGCCAGTTCTACCTCGAGCGCTTCTTCGCCCGCGGCGCGCTGCGCACGCCACCTCCGACACCGATTCAGCGCCTCCGGCGCGACCTGCGCGGCATCGCCTCGAAGTACCGCACGAAGCGGGGCGTGCAAGTCGGAGCGGCACCGTGAGCGAGCCGATGGTCGAGGCGATCGAGGTCCACAAGTCCTACGCCGGCGTGGAGGTGCTGAAGGGGGTGAACCTCACCGTCGCCCGAGGCGAGGTGACGTGTCTGATCGGACCGTCGGGCTCGGGCAAGAGCACGCTCCTTCGCTGCATGAACCACCTGGAGAAGCACGACGCCGGAGAGCTTCGGGTCGACGGCGAACTGGTGGGCTACGAAGCCAAGGGCGACAAGCTGTACGAACTGAACGACCGCCGCATCTGCCACGAACGATCTCAGATCGGGATGGTCTTTCAGCGATTCAATCTCTTCCAGAACCTGAACGTGCTCGAGAACATCACGGTGGGTCCGATCAAGGTGAAGGACGTCAACGAAGAGCAGGCCAAGAAGCTGGCGCGCGAACTCCTCTTGCGCGTCGGGCTCGAGGGCAAGGAGAAGAACTACCCCACGCAGCTCTCCGGTGGTCAGCAGCAGCGCGTCGCGATCGCGCGTGCGCTGGCCATGGAGCCGAAGCTGATGCTGTTCGACGAACCGACGTCGGCGCTCGACCCGGAGTTGGTCGGCGAGGTCCTGGACGTCATGAAAGACCTCGCGCGCAGCGGCATGACCATGATCGTGGTGACCCACGAAATGGGCTTCGCCAAAGAGGTCGCCGACACCGTGTACTTCTTGGACCAGGGCGTGATCGAAGAGTCGGGCGATCCGAAGGTCGTGCTCACGTCGCCCTCATCGGCGCGTCTTCAGAGTTTCCTCTCCAAAGTCCTCTAGATGGAGTGGACCCTCGACCCGACGAACGTCGGTACCGGACTGCCGCTCGAAGGCGTGCGGGTCTTGGACCTGTCACGCGTCCTCGCCGGACCGCTCTGCGCGATGATCGCGGGCGACCTCGGAGCCGACGTCATCAAGGTCGAGGCGCCGAGCGGGGACCCGGTGCGCTCTCTCGCCCCACCTCGATTCGGCGACGACGCCACCTATTACCTAGCCATCAACCGCCACCGTCGCAACGTCGTGGCCGATCTGCGTGATCCGGTTGACTATGCGACGCGTGGCCGCGCTGGTTCGTCTCGCCGACGCCGTGGTGGAGAACTACCTGCCCAGTCAGTTCGCCTCACTCGGCATCGATCGTCTGCGCGCGATGAATCCGGAGTGCGTGTGGGTGAGCGTCACGCCGGCGACGCTCGGTGGACCGGTCGCCGACCAGCCGTCCTTCGACCTCCTGGCCCAGGCCCGCTCCGGGATCATGGGGGTGACCGGAGAGCCCGACGGACCGCCGATGAAAGTGGGCGCGCCGGTCGCCGACGTGGTGACCGGACTCTACGGCGCCATCGGACTACTGGCCGGTCTGTTCGCGCGCCTCGCGGACCGGCCCGGTCGTCACTTCGAGGCGCCCATGTTGGAGTCGACGATGAGCGCTCTGGTCAATCAGGCGCAGGGATACCTCGCCACCGGCGAGAACCCGACGCGACTCGGCAACGATCACCCGAGCATCACGCCCTACGGGCCGGTCTCGACGCCGACGGCTTCATACTGCTCGCCGTCGGCACCGACGCGCAGTACGCGCGACTGGTCGAGGTGCTGGAGGACGCCGCGACTCGCGGGTCACGCGTCGTGGCGTGACAACGCCGCGCGAGTTCGCGACCGCGACGAACTTCGCACCGAGCTCGACCGGGTCTTCGCGTCGCGCTCGACCGAGCAGTGGCTCGAGATTCTCGCGCGCTCCGGCGTTCCGCACGCACCGATTCTGGACGTGGCGGGCGCCTTCGCGCAGACTCAGATTCGCGACGGTGACTTCGTCGGAGTGATGGACACACCGGGCGGGCGAAGTGACGGCCATGCGTACGCCGCTGGTCATCGACGGAACGCGTCCGACGATTCGTCGCGGTCCGCGTCGACTGGGCGAAGACTCCGACGAGATCTTCGGCGACTAATCGTCCGGCGTGAACGGTGCGCCGTCAAAGGTGTCGGTGGTCGTGAACTCCTCGACGGCCCGTCGCTTCAGTTTCGTCGACCCGGTTCACGGGATGACCGAGGGCCACGATCGGACGCGACGATCTGATCGACCGGGATGTCGAGCACCTCGCGCACGCCCGGTTCATTGCGCGTCGCGATGGTCGTCATCACGCCGCCCAGTCCCCGCTCGCGCGCCGCCAGCAGAATGCTCCACACGAACGGGATAGATCGACGCGCCGCCGGCGATCTGGTAACGGTCGAGGTCGCGATCGGTCGCCGCGAGCGCGGAGAGGTCGGCGCAGATGACGAGCATGACCGGCACCCGCTCGAGTGTCTCGGGAAAGCCGTCGGGTTTGGACGCCGCGATCGCCGCCTCGCGATTCGCCAGGCCGCGAGCGCCGGTCCTCCTCGCTCGCCAGCGGCGAGAACGGGATGAGTCCGGCCAGCACGTGGGCGATGTAGTCGTGCCATCCGTCGAGGTAGAGGTCGCGCAGCGCCCGGCGACGCGACTGCGTCCTTCACGACGATCACGCGCCACGCCTGGCGATTGCCCCCGGAGGGCGCGAAGCGTGCGTCATCGAGAATCGCGTAGAGGACCTCGTCGCTCACCGGTTCGTCGAGGAACGATCGAACCGATCCGGTCGTGCGCAGCGCGTCGCTCAGTTCCATGACGTCACTTTAGGACGGCCTACTGATTCGACCCGGCGTCTCGTCGTTGGAACAGGACGAACGCGATGGCCAACGTGGCCGCGACGTAGGCGAGCAGGATGAGCGTCGCGCTCCAGGCGCCGAAGGAGTTCGACGGCGCGAACGGAGACTCCATCGAGATGCCGAGGCTCGAGGGTTCGAACCTCATGAAGTCGTTCTGCCAACTCTGCGGGAAGAAGAGGCCGATGATCGGCACGATCAACAGCACCGACACGAAGACGCTGATGGTGGCGGCGCTCTGTCGAAGGATCAGGCCGAGCGCGAAGGCGAAGAGCGCCAACAGCGTCAGGTACAGCCCGGCGAGGATCACCGAGCGAAGGACCGTGCCGTTGCTCGAGCGACGCCGTCGGCACGACACCGAGATAGATCCGCTGTCCGATCAAGAAAGGCGGCGAAGCAGACGAACTCGCCGAGGATCAGGATCGTGACGAACGAGCACGATGGCCTTGCTGGCGATCAAGCGGACGCGATTGGGGACCGCCGTCAGCGTCGTTCGGATCGAGCCCGACGTGTACTCACTGGTGATAAATAGTGTCCCGATGACGCCGACCGCGAACTGGGCGAAGAGGCTGCCGCGCAGACTGCTCGAGACCGGATCGAAGGTCGCGACGCGCAGGGCGCCGAACTGACTCCAGTGGGTTCGAACGAGCGTGGTGATGAGGACGCCGAGGCCGACCGTGAGCAGCACCGTGACGACCACGCCCATGATCGAGGAACGCACCGTCCGGAACTTGATCCACTCGGCCCGGGTCGACGCCCTCAAGCGTCGATTCGCTAGTCATCGGACGGGGTCCGTCTTGTGTGAGCCGTACTCGACGGCGCCGGCGGTGAGGTCCATGAAGACCTCCTCGAGCGACGCGCGCTGGGGGGTCAGTTCGAAGATGCGTGATACCGGCGTCGAAGGCCAGCTGACCGACCTGGTCCGACGTCAGGCCCCCGATGGTCAGGCCGTCGTCGTTGGCGTCGTGGACGACGCCGTGATGCGACGTCACGACCGCGGCCAACTTGTCGTGGTCCGACGCGCGCGCCAGCACCGTGCCCTCGGCGTTCTTCGTGAGGTCGTCCACCGAACCGGACGTGATGAAGCGGCCCCGACCGATCACGATGATCTCGTCGGCGCTGACGGCCATCTCGCTCATGAGGTGCGAGCTCACGAAGACGGTGCGGCCCTCGTTCGCCAGCGCCCGGAAGAACTCGCGGATCCACTTGATGCCCTCGGGGTCCAGTCCGTTCACCGGTTCGTCGAAGAGCAAGATGCCGGGATCGCCCAACAGCGCCCCGGCGATGCCGAGTCGCTGACTCATGCCCAAGGAGTACGTGCCGACCTTCTTGTCGGCGACCGCCGCGATGCCCACGAAGTCGAGCACCTCGTCGACGCGGGACTTCTTGATCTGATTCGACGCGGCGAGGGCGCGCAGGTGATTGCGCGCCGTGCGGCCGGGGTGGATGGCCTTGGCGTCGAGCAGCGCCCCGACCTGTCGCGCGGGATCCTTCAGTTCGGCGTAGCGCGTGCCGTTGACCGTGGCCCGACCTTTGGTGGCGTGGTCCAGGCCGAGGATGATCCGCATCGTGGTGGACTTGCCCGAACCGTTCGGCCCGAGGAATCCGGTCACCACGCCGGGCTTCACTTCGAAGTCCAGGTCATCGACCGCGAGGGTGTCGCCGTAACGCTTCGTCAGATGGTCGATCTTGATCATGGGGTCTTGAAAACTCTACTCAGGCCCTTTCGCCGCAACGAAGGCGGGCGCTAAGAACCGCGTAAGAGAGCGATCACGGGTGAAGGTGGTCGGTGCGCTTGGCAGTACTCGCAGGTGCCGGTCACCGCGACGTGGTGTCGGTCCAACATGAAGCCGAAGGTCCGTTGCAGGTCCTTGCTCAGGGCGTCGAAGTGCGCGGCCGGGATCTCGAACGTCGCGCCGCACGCGTCGCACGTGAGATGCCCGTGCACGGCGCCGGCCAGGTGGAAGACCGCGGCGTGTTGGTCGAGGTGGGCGTGCACGACGATCTGCAACGCCTCGAACTCTTCGAGGATCCGATAGACGGTCGAGGGACTGACGTCGGGCTGGCGTGTCTGCACCTCTTGGGTGATCTCCTCGGCGGTGAGGTGACCGGGCGCGGCGACCAGGACCTCGGCGACCGTACGCTTGGCGACCGTAACCCGCTTCGTGGCGCCACGAATCGCCGAGAGGATCTCGTCGACGTCCGGGCTCGAGCGGGACATGGAAAAACACTAGGTCCGTCGGAGCCGGCTACAAAGCGCCGAGTCGCGTCGATCACCCGCTGCGGCCTCGTCGACGATCGAACGCACGATGTCGCCGGCCGGGACGACTGCGCGTGATGGCCCCGACGGCCTGTCCGGCCGGATAACCCTCTCGACGCGGATCGATGCCCGAGCGTGCGCTCGTCGCCGCCGAGGTGGAAGGTTCCGTCGTGGAACGCGACGGCCAACTGGTCCGGGAACTTCTTCAGCAGCGACGGATCGGCGTCGTAACGATCGGTCGTCTCGTTGCGTAGTACGCGCATGGTCTTGCCGCTGAACGCGCGCGAGACGACGGTGCCGTCTTCGCGACTCTCGAGGATCGATTCGCGGTACCCGGGAATGGCGCGCGCCTCGGGGGTGGCGATGAAGCGCGTGCCGATCCACACGCCGGCCGCGCCCAGCGAGAGCGCCGCCGCGAGCCCGCGGCCGTCGAAGATCCCTCCGGCCGCGACGACCGGGATGGCGCCGTCCATGGCGTCGACGATCAGCGGCACGAGGGGCAACGTCGCCACGGTGCCGGTGTGACCGCCGGCCTCGGTGCCTTGGGCGACCACGAGGTCGCACCCGGCGTCGAGCGCGCGTTTGGCGTGTTCGACCTTGCCGCACATCGATATCACCAGCACGCCGTGGTCGTGACAGAGGTCGATGACGTGCGCGGGCACGCCAAGGCCGGCCACGAACGTGCTCGCGCCGCCCTCGATGAGGAGTTCGACGTTGTGTTGCAGCGTCTCGGGAAAGGCCGTCAAGAGGTCGACGCCGAATGGCTTGGTCGTGAGTGCTTTCGTCGCGGCGATCTCGTGGGCCAGGCGTTCGCGCGGACATCGTGGAGGCCCCGAGACAGCCGTAGCCGCCGGCGTTGGAGACCGCGGCGACGAGGGCGCTGTAGGCGACGCCGCCCATGCCGGCGAGCATCACCGGGTGTTCGATGTGCAACATCTCGGTGAGTCTCGTTTTCATTGGTCTCCTTTTGGAACAAACTAGTGAGCGACGTTGTGCGTCGACCAAATGTCAACCTGCCCAACTAGGGTGATAATCACCCGCGAGTGGTGTTAGCCCCCGTCGTCTCTTCTGGAGTGGATTTGTTGCATGGATACTGACCTCGCTGTCCCGATGCCCAAGAGGGAGTTGTACTTCGTCTTCGGTGCCCTCATGTTGGGCATGCTGCTGGCCGCGCTCGACAGCACCATCGTCGCCACCGCGTTGCCGACGATCGTGGGTGACCTTCACGGCGCCAGTCACCTCAGCTGGGTGGTGGTGGCCTACCTCTTGTCGTCGACGGTGAGTACGCCGCTCTGGGGAAAGCTGGGCGACCTGCACGGTCGCAAGGTCTACTTCCAGGCGGCGATCATCCTCTTTTTGATCGGTTCCATGTTGTGCGGCGTCGCCCACTCCATGATCGAGTTGATTCTCTTTCGCGCCCTCCAGGGACTCGGTGGTGGCGGCCTCATGGTGGGCGCCCAGGCGATCATCGCCGACATCGTGCCACCCCGCGAACGCGGTCGCTACGCCGGATTCTTCGGCGCGACCTTCGGCGCCGCGACGGTGATCGGCCCACTCATAGGTGGGTTCATCGTCGAGTACTTCTCGTGGCGATGGATCTTCTTCGTGAACGTACCGTTCGGCATATTGGCGTTGATCGTCACGGCGGCGGTGTTGCCGAACGCCGGCGCGCGCGTGCAGCACGTCATCGACTACGCCGGCATCGTCGTCTTGACGATCTCGGCGTCGGCACTGATTCTCTTCACCTCACTCGGAGGCACGTCGCTGGCCTGGCTGGGGTGGAAGTCGGTCACCCTGCTCGTCGTCGGACTGGTCACCGCCGTGTTCTTCATCGCGATCGAGCGACGATCGAGTGAACCGGTCTTGGCGCCGCGGCTGTTCGCGAACCGGGTCTTCTCCTCGGCGTCGGCCATCGGGTTCGTTGTCGGCTTCGCGATGTTCGGCGCCCTCACCTTCTTGCCGCTGTACTTCCAAGACGTTCGCGGGGCGACGCCCACCAGTTCCGGACTTCGACTCCTGCCGATGATGGCCGGTCTGCTGATCGCGTCGATCGTCACGGGCCAGCTCGTCTCCAAGGGCTGGCGCTACCGACCGTTCCCGATCCTCGGAACGGCGGTCATGACGATCGGGCTCGGTCTGTTCGGCACCATCGGCGTCGCCACGTCAGAACTGACGCTGGCCTTTTACATGTTGATCCTGGGGACCGGTCTGGGACTGGTGATGCAGGTGCTCATCACCGCGGTGCAGAACGCCGTCCAACACGAGGACCTCGGCGCGGCGACCGCCGGCGCGAACTTCTTTCGATCGATCGGCGGTTCGTTCGGGACCGCGGTGTTCGGCGCGCTCTACGTCAACTCGTTGCCGCACCAGCTGGCCGCCGGACTCCGAGCGAATCCGTCGGTCACCTCGCTGCCCTCGCCGTTGCTCTGGACGCCGAAGAACCTACGCCGACTTCCCGCCAACGAACTCTCGGTGATCCTTCACGCCGTGTCGGGTTCGATCGCCGAGATCTACCGCTTCGCGATACCGATCGGCGTGCTCGCCGTCATCCTCTCCCTGACCTTGCCGGAGGTAAAACTTCGCACGAGCCTTCACCCAATCGCAAACGAAATTCCGATGTCAAACGCCGACCCCCTCGTCTGAGGGTTTCCAGGCATTCGTCGAACTCCGCGTCGCCGCCGTAGTAGGGATCGAACAGGTCGAGGTCCCGTCCGGGTTCGATGAGATTGCGTAGGAGTATCACCTGGGTCGCCCGGTTGGTCAGTCGTTTCTTCACTTCGTGAACGTGCTCACGAGTCATGCCGATCACCACGTCCTGGTCATCGAGGTAGGCGCGATCGGCGTAGGCGGCCAGCGATCCGGCACCGGTGAAGCCGGCCCGGTCGAGCGCGCCGCGCGCCCGTCGGTCCATCGCACTGCCGACGTGCCAGTTGGCGGTGCCGGCGCTCGTGACCTCGACGCAACCACGGAGCGACGAGTCGGCGTCGACGAAGCGGTTCAGGACACCTCGCCCATGGGCGAGCGACAGATGTTCCCGGTGCAGATCATGGCTACTCGCAAGCGTGTCTCAATCACCGGGCTCCCTTGGACGGCCCTCATTTTAGCGATGCTAAGGAACCGCTAAGTGACGTTCCACGACGGATTACGAGTAAGTACTATGGGTCCAGGATCAAACGGAAGGAGACGCGATGCCACTGTCAGAGCATGAGCAGCGAATCCTGGCCGAACTGGAAGAGTCGCTCTCGAAACAGGATCCGCGATTTGCCAAGAACGTTCGCGAGACGAACGTCTACTCGCACGGCGGACGCCGGGTTCGTTGGGGCATCGCCGGCTTCGTGGCCGGACTGCTGATCCTCATACTCTGCTTCTCCACGCTCGGTCCTGTTGGGTCTCGTCGGTGTGGCCTTGATGTTTATCTCCGCAGTAGTAATCGAGCGAAACGCTCGTCTTATGGGACGTGCATCGTGGCAGGACATCACTCGTCCGAGCCAGGGTGACGACACCCGCGCGAACTACGGTCCCCGGACCAGTTCGCTTCGCGACTGGTTGTCGCGTCAGCGCCGCACTCGAGAATGACCGACGTCGGGGTAGCGCGCAACGCGCCCCCGTGTCTGGCCCTGGATATCGGTGCGACCAAAGTCGAAGCGGCGCTGGTCGACGCCGACGGGACGTTGCGCTCGCGCTCGCGCATCAACGACGCCGATCATCACGAAGACCTCTTCGCCGCGATCGTGGAGCTGTCGCGACGGGTCATGGCCGAGGGGCCGGTCGAGGTGGTGGGCGTGGGGAGCGCCGGACCGATGACGCGCGGGGGAGAAGAGGTCTCGCCACTCAACATCCCGCAGTGGCGTTCGTTCCCCCTTCGACGCAAGCTGCGTGACGCCCTCGGACTGGAGGTCTACATCGACGGCGACGCCCGCGCGCTCGCGTTGGCCGAAGGCGCCTACGGTGCGGCGCGCCACGACCACTCGTATCTGTCGATGGTCGTCTCGACCGGTGTCGGCGGTGGACTGGTCATCGACGGCGAGTTGCTCGACGGTGACTCGGGTAACGCCGGGCACATCGGTCATCTCAACGTCGTGCCGAACGGCAACCTCTGTTCGTGCGGCGCCTTCGGATGTCTCGAGGCCGAAGCCTCGGGTTGGGCGATCGAGTCGCTCACCGGACGAAGCCCCGCCGAGGCCGACGCCGCGACGCGCGTGCGAACCGCCGACCTGGTCGGTCGCGCGGTCGGCACGCTCGCGTCGGTACTCGACTTCAACCACTGCTACATCGCCGGCTCGGTCGCGCTCGGCTTCGGTGACGAGTTCTTCGACGTCGCCAACAAATCGGCGCGCACGATGGCGCGACTGCCGTACTCCGAACATCTCGAGATCGGCCGATCCGAACTCGGCGCCGACGGGCCACTCCTCGGGGCGGCGCTCGTCGCGTGGCGGGGACGCTCATGAAGAGATTGTGGAGCCCAGGACTGGGACGGTACCTGTTGCGCCATCCCGGTGACGCGGTGACGCTCGCGCGCGCCGGGTGGCGACTGCGACGCGAGGGCTGGCTGCGCCGATCGCCGTTCCTGCCGGTGCCGGACGCGCGCTACTGGGAGTTCCGATTGGTGACGGTCAACGGCAGTTCCGACGACCGCGCTCAGCCCGGCGTCGATGGTGGACGCCGCGCGCTGGGCGCTGGCTCAACCGGTGGGTGCGCTCGTGAGTCGCGTCCTGCTCCTTAACGCCACGTTCGAGCCGCTGCAGCTCGTGAGCGAACGTCGCGCGGTCGTCTTGATGCTCGCCGGTCGAGCCGAACCGATCGTCACGCCGGAGAATCCGAACGTCTGTCGCTCGGCGTCGCTGGTGGTCCAGATACCGGCCATCGTGCGACTCCACGACATGGTGAAGTTGCCCTCCAAGGTGCGCACGCCGCCTCTGACGCGACGTTCGCTCTTACTGCGCGATAGCTATCGCTGCGCCTACTGCCTCGAGCACGCCGACACCATTGACCACGTCGTTCCTCGCAGTCGCGGTGGCCGCCACGAATGGACCAACGTGGTGGCGGCCTGTCGGCGCCACAACATGCAAAAGGGCGACCGGCTGATCGAAGAGATCGGGATGGCGCATGCACTTCGAACCGCGCGTGCCCGACGGGCCGTGGTGGCGTTGGCGCCACCTGCCCGACCCCGACCCGCTGTGGGCGCCGTACTTGCCCCGGGCCTCGTGAATCTGCGGCTCACCGAGCTCTACGACTACGACGCGCTGCGCAAAGAGTCCGAGCCGACGATGTACGTCGCGCGCGCGCAGCGCGCGACGCTCGTCCTGGGGAGCACGCAGTCACCGGAGATTCTCGACGCCCGACGCGTGGGCGAGACGCCACTGCGCCGCCGCCGTGGTGGTGGCGGGCTCGTTCTCGTTGCAGCCCGACGACCTCTGGATTGACTGGTGGATTCCCGCCGACGACCCTCGCTGGCGGCGCGACGTGCACGCCAGTTCGCGAATGGTTGGCGAGTGGTGGGCCGACGTGCTGCGAGCCGTCGTGCCGGGCGAGGTGACGCGTCCACGACGGCCCGCTCGCCGGTGACCCGGCCTACCGGCTCGTCTGTTTCGCGGGTCGAGGGCCGGGTGAGGTGTTCGTCGACGGCGTGAAGGCCGTGGGCGTCACCCAGTGGCGTGTCCGCGAAGGAATGTTCGTCTCGACGGTCATGCTGGCGCATCCGTCCAGCGACGTGTTGCCATACCTCCTCGAGATTCCGGACGGCATCGGCCGTGCGCTCGAACACCATGTTCTCTCGTCGGTCACCGACGCCGGACCCCAGGAACTGATCGTCGCGCTTCGACGCTCGAGCGGACCCTGGCGCGAACGCGCGATTCAACTTCCCGGCTGAAGCGACGACCCTCTCGACACTCCATCTCGGGGCTCGTCACGCCCCGGTTCAGTTCGGGCCGAAAATTGGCTCCAATTTGTTTTGATTTGCATTCGGGTGGGGTTAGGTGGTGTAATGTGTCACCGAATGGGGGGAAGTGGTGAGCCCGTGGGAGGAACGTCGATGCTCGGATTTGTTGGCCAGTACCAGCATTCGCTGGACGCCAAGGGTCGACTCATCCTGCCCGCGAAGTTCCGCGCGGAGTTCGAACGCGGTGGTCACCTCAGCCCCAATACCGAAGGGCTGCATCGCGCTGTGGACGCCGGGGGAGTTCGCACGTCAGAGCGATGAGCGTCTGGAGCAGAGTCGCAGTGGGGGATCGATCGATCGCCAACAGGTTCGCTACTGGGCGGCGAACTCCTCGGACGTCGAGTTCGACAAGCAGGGACGATTCGCCCTACCCGCGGCGATTCGCGAGTACGGACAACTGAGCGGCGACGTGTTGATCGTGGGAACGCTCGACCACATCGAGCTGTGGAATCCGTCGACCTACGCCGAGAAGGTCAATTCGGCCGAGGAGTTGTTCAAGCAGGGCAGTGACTAATGAAGGGAGTGCAACAGAAGTATCGGCCGCGGACCATGCGCAGCCTGGCAATCGTCAAGACGGGTAGAGAATCCTCCTCCGCCTGCTCTCCCGTCTTGACGATTGAAAGGCTGCAGATGGCCCAGGACACGTTTCACGTACCGGTGCTCGAAGGTGAGATCGTCGAGCTTTTCGCCAGTCAGCCGACTGGCGTCGTCGTCGACGCCACGTTGGGCGGTGGCGGCCACGCGTACGCCCTACTCAAGGCCGCACCGCAACTTCGCATTCTTGGCATCGACCGAGACCCCGATGCCCGAGCCGCCTCCGCGGAGCGACTCGCCGATTTCGAGGGTCGCGTCCGTATCGTGGACGCGACCTTCGGCCAACTGCCCCAGGTGTTGGCCCGAAACGCCGACTTCATCGGCTCCGATCCGATCGTCGGCGTGTTGATGGACCTGGGGGTCTCGTCCCACCAGCTCGACGACGCCGGACGAGGTTTTTCGTTTCGCGCCGACGCGCCCCTCGACATGCGCATGGACCCCACCCGGGGCGAGACCGCGGCCCAGTTCCTCCAGCCGCGTCGACCAGCACCAGTTCGTGCGTCTGCTGCGCGAAAACGGGGAGAGCCGATTCGCCGGCCCGATCGCCAAGTCGGTCCTCGAACGCCAACCCCAGACGACCAATGAGCTGAGCGAGGCGGTCGAGCGCGCGGTACCGATGGCGGCCCGGCGACGCGGTCACGTCGCGACGCGCGTCTTTCAGGCCCTGCGCATCGCGGTGAACTCCGAAGAGGACGAGTTGACCAGCGGGCTCGACGCGGCCCTCGACGCGCTGGCCGCCGGCGGACTCGTGGCCGTGATCTCGTATCACTCGGGCGAAGACCGCGTGGTGAAGTCGGTACTGCACGAAGCCGTCGACCGGCGGCTGTCACTGTCCACCCGAGCTGGGGTGCGTCTGCGGCGCCGTGCCGCGCGTCACCGTGTTCAAGGCCAGCGCCCGGCTCGCCAGCCAAAGTGAGATCGATCGAAATCCTCGAGCCCGTTCGGCTCGACTGCGGGTGGCTCGGAAACTCCCGTGAGCGTCATTACCTTTCCTCGGCGAGTCGATACCGGCCGCGCCCGTCCTCGCACTCGACCGGAGATCCGTCCCGACACTCGACCCGATATCCGTCGCCGTCCGACGCACGTCGCCGTGGCGCCGAGGCGTCGTGCGGTTACCCGGACCTGGCGAGGCGCCTCATCGCTTCGCAAGTCGTGCGTCGTCGTGATCCTCGCGCTGGCGCTGTCGATGGCCGGCAGCATGGTGGTCGCCAATCGACAGGTCCAACTGCACTCGCTCCAGAGTCAGTTGCTCCAAGCGCAATCGACCTACGCCGAGCAGGTGGGATCCAATACGGACCTGTCCGCACCCAGTCTCATCGCGACCAAGGCCGGCGCTCTGCACTTGGTCTACCCCGTCTCGGTGACGCAAGTCCCGTCCACGTCACTTGATGAGCCACTGCGGCTACCGAAGTTCTTGGGTTATGCACCGGCTACATCAAGGACGATTCGGTGAGCACGCATTATTCGCCGACGCACACTCGCACGCAAGTCCTGCATCACCCGTCGCGCCGTCGAGTAAGCGGGCCCCGCCGGCTGGTGTTGCTGCGCTCGCTCCTGGCGCTGGCCTTCGTCGCCCTCGGCGTGCGGTTGTTCTTCATCCAGGTGGTCGATCACGCGCACTACGCCAAGCTCTCGGTCGCCCAGGTTCGAGTGAACCTGACGACCACGGCGCTGCGCGCCGGCATCTACGACCGTCACGGACAGATCCTCGCGGTGTCCCGACCAACGTCGTTGGTCATCGCCGACGACATTCAAATCACCCATCCCCAGCGCGAAGCGCAGGCGATGTCCGCGCTCGTCCAGGTTCCGGTGAGTCGACTGGTCGCTCTGCTGTCCAAGAGGAACGACGGCTACGTGATTTTGAACAACAAGCTGAATCTGAACTCCGGCCGCCGGCTGTCCGCCCTGAACTTCCCCGGGATCGTGGTGCAGAACTCGTCGGTGCGCACGTATCCGAACGGACCGATCGCCACGTCGGTCCTCGGGGGCACCAACGCCGCCGGCGCCGGTTCGGCCGGGCTGGAGTACCAGTACCAGAAGATGCTCGCCGGGAGCACCGGGGTCACGCGCGAGTTCGTCTCCGCGTCGGGCGTGAGTCTGCCCAGCTCCTTCTCCACGGTCATTCGAAAGGCCAAGCCCGGCGTGGGACTCGAACTGACCCTCGACACCTCGCTGCAGTTCGTGGCCGAACGCGACCTGGCCCGACAGCTGGCCGCCACCGACGCCGTCTCGGGCGTCGCGGTCGTGATGGACGTGAAGACCGGCGAGATCCTGGCCGACGCGTCGCTCGCCAACACCAAGTCCCATCCCGGTGTCCTCGGAAAGGATTCGGTGTGGGGCGCCAGCGTCGGGGTGCCCGGCATCGAGCAGACGATCAACAATCTCGCCTTCACCCAGACCTACGAGCCGGGCTCGGTCTTCAAGGTCGTCACCTTCTCCGCGGCGCTGCAGGCCGGACTGATCACGCCGTCGAGCGTGATCACCGTGCCGTCGTCGGTCGTGGTCGGCGGGCGCTTCTTCCACGACGCCGAACAGCACCCGCTCGAACACCTCACCGCCACCCAGGTGCTCGCGCTCTCGTCCAACCTCGGCACCTACGAGATCGGCAAGCGCGTCGGCGAGGCCGGCCTCTTGGCCCAGGTCGAGCGTCTAGGCTTCGGCCAGCCGACCGAGCGCCGACTTCCCGGGCCAGTCGCCCGGACTCTTGGTGAACGCCGCGAACTGGTACGCCAGTGACCAGGTCGCCCTGCCCATCGGGCAGGTCGACGCCGTGCCGCCGATTCAGGTCCTCGACGCCTACAACGCCATCGCCAACGGCGGGGTCTTCGTCGAACCGAAGCTGGTCCGCGGCTACGTCTACGCCAACGGCGCGGTGAGGGCCACTGCGCCGAGCGCCGAAGCGCGAGGCGATCAGTCCGAGCGTGTCGGCCACCATGGTCAAGATGCTCGAGCAGGTCGTGCTCTCGGGCACCGGCACCAACGCCATCATCCCCGGCTACAGCGTGGCCGGGAAGACCGGCACCGCCACCATGCCCTACCCCGGGAAGGACAAGCTCCTGGTCGGGGACTACAACGCCAGCTTCGTCGGATTCGCCCCCGCGAACAACCCGGTACTGTCGATGATCGTGGTGGTGGAGCGTCCCGAAACGACGATTTTCGGCGGCGCGGTGGCGGCGCCGATCTTCCAAGAGGTCATGTCCTACGCCCTGCACCACTACAACATCCCGTCCAACGGCACGTACCAGAAGCCGCTGAAGGGCGCCGGCGCCTCCATCTCGTCGGACGTGACCTGATGCAGTTGGGCGACATCCTCGACGATCTCACGCTCGACGTCGCGACGGGCGGCCTCGAGATCACGCACGTCGACATCGACTCGCGCGAGTGCGTACCGGGCTCGCTCTTCTTCGCCATGCCCGGTGCCTCGACCAACGGCGCGAACTTCGCCGCCGACGCCGTGAGTCGCGGGGCGTTGTGCGTCGTGGCCGGTGCCCGGGTCGAGGTGGCGGCCCCGGTGGTCGTCGTGCCCGCCACGCAGCTGTCCGCGCTCCTGCGCCCACGCCAGCGCCGCCGTCGTCGGGCCATCCCGAGACCAAGACTCGTCTGGTCGCGGTGACCGGCACCAACGGCAAGACCAGCGTGACCACGATCGTCGGCGAACTGGCTCGGGCCCTCTCGTGGAACGGCGCCAACATCGGCACGCTCACCAACGAGCGCACCACGCCGGCCGCCCCCGAACTGTTCCGCACGCTGGCGTCGCTGGTCGACGCGTTCGATCCGGCGGCCTCGCACTCGGTCGTCGCGATGGAGGTGTCGAGTCACGCCATGAGCCAGCACCGCGTCGACGGGCTGCGAGTTCGCCGTGGCCGCGTTCACCAACCTCAGCCACGAACACCTCGACTACCACGGCTCGATGGAGGAGTACTTCGTCGTGAAGTCGCGCCTCTTCACGCCCGAGCACTCCCAGCGCGCCGTCATCTGGACCGACGACCCCTACGGCGAGCGCCTGGCCACGTCGACGACCTTGCCGGTGACGCGGGTCTCGCGCCGCGACGCCACCGACGTCGAGACGTCGCTCAAGGGGACGACCTTCTTCTGGCGCGGTCACCTGGTGAACTCGGCGCTCCTCGGTGACTACAACGTCGACAACGCGCTCATCGCGATGACCATCATGAGCGTGCTCGGGTGCCGACGACGCCGCGGTCGCGGCCGCGATGGGGCGAGGTCGCTTCGGTTCCCGGGCGCTTCGACGTCGTGCGCGGAACGGACGTCACGGTGATCGTGGACTACGCGCACACGCCGGAGGGGCTGCGTCGGCTCTTGGAGGACGTGCGCGCGATGACGCCCGAGGGCCGCGTCATCACGGTGTTCGGTTGCGGGGGCGACCGCGACCGCGCCAAGCGGCCCGAGATGGGCCTGGTGGCCTCGACGTTCTCCGACGTGACGATCGTCACGTCGGACAATCCCCGTTCCGAGTCGCCCGAGTCGATCATCGACGCCGTCATGTCGGGCGTGGCGAGTGGCGCGCAACGTACGCGCGCGACGCCGACCGGCGAAGCGCGATCTCGCGCGCGCTCGAAGAGGCCGCGCCGGGTGACGTCGTCGTCGTGGCCGGCAAGGGACACGAGACGACCCAGACCATCGGCGACCTCGTCGTGCCCTTCGACGATCGCGCCGTCGCGCGCGAGCTTCTGCGTGAGGTCCCCGTGCTGAGTCTGATGGAGTCCGGGGGCGTGGCCTTCCTCGTCTCGCTGTTCGTCACGCCGCTGTGGATCCGCTTCCTCACGCGTCGTTCGTTCGGTCAGACGGATCCACGAAGACCTGCCGTCGACCCACCTGGTCAAGGCCGGCACGCCGACCATGGGCGGCGTCATCATCGTCGTCGTCGGCGGTCCTCGGGTACCTGATGGGTCACGTCGGCACGTCGATCGTCTTCACGCGCAGCGGCATCTTGGTCGTCGCCGTCATCGTCGCCTCGGGACTCCTCGGGTTCATCGACGACTACGTCGGCATCCGCAACGCCCGCAACCTCGGCCTCAATAAGCGCGGCAAGTTCGTCGGTCAGCTGTTGATCGCCGCGGTCTTCGCGGTGCTCTCGATCGATTGGGTCCACACCTCGACGAACCTGTCGTTCACCCGCTTCTCGTTGCCCGGATGGAACCTGACGTCGGTCGGGTGGTTCGCGCTCGCCATGCTTGTGATCATCGCCAGTTCGAACGCGGTGAACCTGACCGACGGACTCGACGGCCTCGCGGCCGGCTCGGGCACGTTCTGCTTCGGCGTGTTGGCGATCATCGGGTACTGGCAGTTCCGCCACTTCTCGATCTATCACCTGCACGCCGCGCTCGATCTCGGTCTCGTCGCCGTCGGTCTGGTCGGAGCCTGCCTCGGATTCCTCTGGTGGAACGCGGCGCCGGCGCGCATCATCATGGGCGACACCGGGTCCCTGGCGATCGGCACCGGTCTCGGCGCGTTGTGTCTCTTGATGAACCTCGACCTGCTGCTGCCGGTGATCGGCGGACTCTTCGTCGCCGAGACGGCGTCGGTGATCCTCCAGGTGATCAGTTTTCGCGTCTTCGGCCGACGGATCTTTCGCCTCGCGCCGTTCCACCACCACTTGGAGATGCGCGACTGGCCCGAGTTCACGATCATCGTGCGTCTATGGATCGTGGCCGGTCTCTTGGCGATGCTCGGTCTCGGCATCTTCTACGGCGACTTCTTGAAGATCGCCAAGGTGGTCTGACCGTGGCCATCCGTCAAAAGGACCTGCGAGGCGAGACCCGGGTTCGCCGCCCGGTGCCCGTGCGTCGAACCCAAGGAGCGCGGACTGTTCCAACCGATGCCGCGCGGCGTGGCGAGTGGTCGCGTGCTTGTTGCTCATCACGACGCTGCTGGTCACCTTCGGCACGATCGCGGTGGCCTCGGCCAGCGAGGGTCAGGCGTCGGCCAACGGTGGCACCACCTGGTCGATCATGATCCACGACCTGGTGTACCTCGGCTTCGGCATCTTCGCGCTGTATCTCGCCTCACGCGTGCGCCTCGATCGACTGGTGCGCGCGACGCCGGTACTGATCCTCTTCGGGCTCGGTCTGCTGCTCGCGGTACGCGCCATCGGCGTCACCAGCAACGGCGGCAAGCGCTGGCTCAACCTGCACGTGATCTACCTGCAGCCCTCGGAGCTGTTCAAGCTCTTCACCGTGCTCTTCATCGCGTGGCTGGTCCAGCACCACCACGACGAACTGGGCCACTGGCGTCAGCTCGCGGTCTGGACGCTGCCGGTCACCTTCGGGTGCGCGCTCATCGTCATCGAGCCCGACATCGGCACGTCCTCGGTGGTGGCGGTGATCGCCTTCGCCATGCTCGCGGTCGGCGGTCTCTCGCGCAAGATGCTCGGACGGATCATGCTGCTCGGCGTCGCCGCCTTCGGTGCGTACGCGGCCTACAAGCCCTACTCGGCCGGGCGGCTGCTGTCGTTCCTGCACCCGAACACGCATCTGCTCGGCAGCGGCTACCAGCTGTTGCAGAGCCGCATCGGTCTGGGCGCCGGCGGCGTCGGCGGTCTGGGGCTGGGCCACAGCCGAGAGAAGTGGGGACTCTTGCCCAACCCGCACACCGACTTCATCTTCACCGTCATCGGTGAGGAGCTGGGGCTCATCGGCACCCTGGCGGTCGTCGCGCTGTTCGTCGCCTTCCTCTTCGCCGCGGTGCGCATCGCCCAGCAGTGCACCAACTCGGTGTACCGACTTGATCGCGGTCGGCATCACCACCTGGATCGCCGTCGAGGCCCTGATCAACATCGCCTCGGTCGTCGGGTGGTGGGCGGTCACCGGGATCCCGCTGCCCTTCTTCTCCTACGGTGGCACGGCACTGATCACCGAACTGGCCGCGGTGGGTCTGCTCTACAACATCGCCCACGACCGCACCCACAGCGGCGACGTGACGATTCGCGAACACCGCATCACCAACTTTCGCGAGACCATGGAACGCAAGGCCGCCCCGCGGGCGGCGTCGCGCTCGCGCTCGATGAACGATCCACGCCGGGCCCGCTAGTGGCCGGTCCCATCGTCATCACCGGGGGTGGGACCGGGGGACACATCTTTCCCATGGTGGCGATCGCCGACGAGCTGCGCGCCCTCGGCGTGGACGCACACGACCTGCGCTTCGTCGGGAGCCGTCGCGGACAGGAGTCCGCGCTGCTGGCGACCAGCGACGTCGCGCTCACGCTCCTGCCCGGTCGGGGCTTTCGTCGTTCGTTCGCGCCGGAGGCTCTCTTCCAGAACCTCGGCGGCCGCGCTCTCGCTGGCCCTGGCCGTGGTGATCGCGGAGACCAAGATACGCCGGTGGCGGCCCTCGGTCGTGGTCTCGCTGGGGGGCTACGCCTCGTTCGCCACGACGTTGGCCGCGGTGGTGTGGCGCCGACCGCTGGTACTCGTCGAGCTGGACGCCGAACCGGGCGCCGCGCAACGTCTCTTCACGCGTTTCGCGCGCGCGCGATGCTGCGCCTTTCCTTCGAACGACCCCAAGGCCGTCGTGACGGGCACGCCCCTTCGCCAGAGCATCGTCTCGATTGACCGATCGCCCGCCGCGCGGCGCGCGGCGCGCGCGCACGATCGACCCCCCGATCGACGACGACCGGTTGGTCGTCGTCGTGATGACCGGCTCGCTCGGCTCGACCCGGGTCAATCACGCGGTGAGCGAACTCGCCGGTCGCTGGTCGAACCGACGCGATCGCACGATCATTCACGTGACCGGTCGACGCGACGTCGACGCCGTGCGCGCCAACGCACCGAGGACCGACGGCTCTGGACTACCGCGTCGTCGAGTTCGGCGACATGGTCGAGCTCTGGGCCGTCGCCGACCTGGCGATCTGTCGGGCCGGCGCCTCGACGCGTGGCCGAGTTGACGACGCTGGGGATTCCCTCGGTTCTGGTGCCGCTGCCGCACGCGCCGGGCGATCATCAGATGAAGAACGCGCTCGTCGTGGTCGAGGCCGGGGGAGCACGACTCGTCCGCGACGCCGAGTGCACCGGCGCCAAACTGGATGAAGTGATGGCCTCGATGACGACGCCCGAGACGCTCTCGGCGATGGGACGCGACGCGCGGACCCTCGGTCGCACGGACGCCGCCGCCGCGATCGCTCGAGTCGTCGCTCGACGTGAGCGTGGTCGTGACCGTGTTCGAGCCGGGCGTACGGGTCCACGTCGTGGGCGTCGGTGGCGCGGGCATGAGCGGACTGGCCCGGCTGCTCGTCGAGACCGGCGCCCAAGTGAGCGGCAGCGACCTGGCCGACTCGGCCGTGATCGAAGAGTTGCGTGCCGTCGGCGTGGCGGTCGCGGTCGGTCACGAGGCGCGACACGTCGAGAGCGCCGACGTCGTGCTCTGGTCGCCGGCCGTGAGTGACGACAACGTGGAACTGGTGGCGGCTCGACGCGCCGGCGCCACGCTCCTCTCGCGCGGCCAGGTCCTGGCCGAGCTGGCGCAAGCGCGCCCGGTCATCGGACTGACCGGTACCCACGGCAAGACCACGGCCACGTCGATGATGGTGCACGTACTGGCCGCCGACGGGCGCGACGCCGGGCGCCTCCTCGGGGCCGAGGTGCTCGGGGTCGGGGCCAACGGCCACTGGGGGAGCGGCGACGTCGTCGTCGAGGTCGACGAGAGCTACGGGACGTTCGCGTTGGTGCGTCCGCACGCGCTGGGACTGCTCAACGTCGAGGCCGATCACCTCGATCACTACGGCACGCTCGGAGCCCTCGAGGGCGCCTTCGCCGAGTTGCTCGACCGCACCGACGGGCCCGTCGTCATCTGGAGCGACGACCCGGGCTGTCAGCGCGTCGCGACCATCGCGCATCGAAGCGTGCTGCGCGTCGGTACCGGCGACGAGGCGTGGCGCGTCCAGCGACGTCGCGCTCACGCGTGACGAGTCCCGATTCACCCTGAGCGGTCCGGCGAGTGAGCTCGAGCGTCGTCGCTCCACCTCACCGGGGTCCACAACGTCGCCGACGCGGCGGTGGTGGCGGTACTGGCGCTGGAACTGGGCGTGTCCGCGGACGCCGTCGCACGCGGTCTCGCCAACTTCCGCGGGGCGCCGCGACGATTCGAACTCTTGGGGTCGTGGCGCGGCGTCGACGTCTACGAGAGTTACGCGCACCTGCCGGGCGAGATCCGAGCGATCCTTTCGGCGACGCGCGCCGCCGGGTTACGAGCGAATCACCGCGGTCTTCCAACCGCATCGCGTGACGCGCACGCTCGCCCTGGTCGATGACTTCGCGCCGTCCTTTGACGCCGCCGCGGCGGTGATCGTGACCGACATCTACACCGCCGGCGAGGCGAATCCGACGTGCGGTCACCGGTGAGGTGATCGCCGAGGCGATCGTGCGGCGCGGCGCCGGCGTGGTGACGACCTACTGCGCCTCGATCGACGACGTGCCCGACGCCCTGGAGGCCTTCCACGAGTCCAGCGACGTCGTGGTGTTGCTCGGAGCCGGCGACGTGGCCCGCGTCGCCACGACAGTTGCGGGGCCTGCGCTGATGTCCCTCGACGAACTGGTCGCGGTCGGGGGTACGCGCGTGAGCGAGCACGCGCCCTTCGGTGCGCGCACGACGTATCGCGTGGGCGGCACGGTGCGGGCCTTGGTGACGCTGTCCTCGACGGCCGACCTCGATGAGCTCGGACCCGCTGATGACGACGACCGGACTTCCGATGTTCGTGCTGGGCAACGGTTCGAACCTGTTGGTCGCCGACGGTGAGCACGACGTCCTGGGCGTCCACTTGGTCGGGGAGTTCGAGCGAGCTGACCACGCGCGACGAAGGTGACGTGGTCGTCGTCGACGCCGGCGCGGGCATGGCTCTGCCCGTGGCCGCTCGCCGACTCGCCAAGTCGGGCGTCGTCGGTTTCGAGTGGGCCGTGGGCGTGCCCGGGAGCTTCGGGGGCGCGGCGGTGATGAACGCCGGGGGTCACGGTTCGGACATGAACGAGTCCCTGGTCTCGGTCACCGTCTGGCACGACGGCGCGACGCGCACCTGGACCCGAGGATTTGTTGGACTACGGCTACCGCTCGAGCGCCCTCGCCAGCGACGACCTGGTGACGTCGGTGCGGCTGCACCTTCGTCCCGGTGACAGCGAGCGCCGCGCAGGAACGAATCCGCGAGATCGTGCGCTGGCGTCGCGAGCACCAACCGGGCGGCGCGAACGCCGGCAGCGCCTTTCGCAATCCCGAGGACGACTACGCCGGTCGTCTCATCGAGGCGGCCGGGTGCAAGGGACTGCGCATCGGCACCGCGGTGGTCTCCGAGAAGCACGCGAACTTCATCATCGCCGACGCCGACGGGCGCGGCAACGACGTCTACGAGCTGCTCACGACGGTTCGCGAGTTGGTGCGCCAGTCGAGCGGCGTCGAACTGGTGAGCGAGCACCGCTTCCTCGGATTCGAGTCGTCGTGAGTCGCGCCACCCGAAGCGATCGCGACACCGCGAGTTTCGTGAAGGCCGCTGCGCGCGAGCCGCGCGTCGAAGTGAAGAAACGAGCGACGAACGATCCACCCCGACGACGACTGCGCGCGCTGCGATTCACGATGGTCACGGTGCTGGTGCTCGCGACACTCGCGGTCGCGGGCGAGTGGGTCCTTCGTCAGTCGTACTTTCGCGTGCAGCACATCACCTTCGTCGGCGTGCGTCACGAACCACTGGCCCTGGTGATCGCGGCCTCCGGTCTCGAGGCGCACCCCACGATGATGGACGTCAACGCCTCGACGGTAACGGCCAACCTGGCGCAGTTCGCGTGGATCGACTCGGTCAAGCTCACCAAGCACTGGCCCAATACCGTCGTGGTCACCGTTCACGAGAGCACCGCGGTCGCCGTGGCGTTCAACGCCCACCACGTACTGCAGTACGTGAGTCGCCGGGGACGCGACCTCGGTCCGGCCCCGCTGCACGTGAACCTGCCCACGCTGGCCTTCGTGCATCCGCGCAACGCGCTGTGGCCCTTCGCTCGCGCGGGGCGCTCGGCGGCCTTCGTGGCCGCGCAACTGCCGCCGGCCTTTGGCGCGCAGGTCTCGATCGTCACCGAGAACGACCACGGTGTGGTGACGTTGAAGATGACCACGCCGGTAACCTTCATCCTCGGACCACCGACGCAGCTGCACGCGAAATTCGTGGCGATCGCGTCGGTGATCGCGCACAGCACACTTCGAGCCGGGCGACGTGGTCGACGTGACGGTGCCGGGCGAGTTGGCGGTCACCGGAACGCCGCCATCGTAGGGCGCCATTTGACCGAAAACCCGGGTCTGACTAGCCTTCGATGACGTTTGTTCGCCAATGTTCGCGCCTTCGTCAGGGGTGCGACACAATGGAGGAGTCAACCCAAGGGGAGTTCATGAGTCTCAGTCAGAACAATTACCACGCCGTGATCAAAGTCATCGGCGTTGGTGGAGGCGGTGTGAACGCAGTCAATCGCATGATCTCATCGGGGCTTCGCAACATCGAATTCATCGCGGCCAATACTGACGCCCAGGCCCTCTTGATGAGCGAGGCCGATCTCAAACTCGACATCGGACGCGAGTTGACCAAGGGACTGGGGGCCGGCAGCGACCCCGAGATCGGCCGGCAGGCCGCCGAAGACCACCGCGCGCGAGATCGAAGAGGCCCTGATGGAGACCGACATGGTCTTCATCACCGCCGGCGAGGGCGGCGGCACGGGCACCGGCGCGGCGCCGGTCGTGGCCGAGATCGCGCGCGGGCTCGGCATCTTGACGATTGGCGTGGTCACGCGGCCGTTTTCCTTCGAGGGCAAGCGGCGCGCCACCCAGGCCGAGAAGGGCATCCAGTCGCTTCGCGAGAAGGTCGACACCCTCATCGTCATCCCCAACGACCGACTGCTCTCGGTGACCGCCGCGGACACGTCGATGCTGGACGCCTTCAAGATCGCCGACGACGTCCTGCTCTCGGCCGTGCGCGGCGTGACCGACCTCATCACCGTGCCCGGACTCATCAACACCGACTTCGCCGACGTGAACGCCATCATGCGCAACGCCGGCACGGCCATCATGGGCGTCGGATCCTCGACCGGCGAGGGTCGCGCCGTGAACGCCGCGCGCGCGGCCATCACGTCGCCCCTGCTCGAGGCGTCCATCGACGGGGCCCGCGGCATCTTGATGAACATCGTCGGCGGACCGGACGTCACGCTGTCCGAAGTGACCCAGGCCGCCGAGATCATCCACTCGGTCGCCCACCCCGACGCCAACATCATCTTCGGCAGCGTCATCGACGACTCGATCGGCGACACGGTGCGCGTCACGGTCATCGCCGCGGGCTTCGACCACAACGCGCCCAAGGTCCGCTCACGACCGCCGAACCATCGATGACCGAGGGTCCCCGCAGCGATATCTTCACCAGCACCACCAATGACGACTTCTTCGACGTCGGTGGCGATGACGACCTCCCCAGCTTCCTCCGCTGAGTCCGCACTGGTCGCGCGCGTCGCGCACAACCTGACGGCGATACGCTCGCGCATCGCCGCGCACCGGTCGCGACCCGGCGTCGATCCGGATCGTCGCGGTGACCAAGACCTTCGGCGTCGAGGCCGTGCGCGCGGCCTGGGCGAACGGCCTGACCGACGTCGGGGAGAACTACGTCGACGAACTCGAGACCAAGTCGGCCGAGAGCGCGGAACTGCCTCTCACCTGGCACTTCTTGGGGGTGCTCCAGTCGAACAAGATCGCGCGAATCACCGGCTGCGCGCAGGTGCTCAGTACGGTGTCGCGGCTAAAGGAGTTCGAGAAGGTCGCCTCGGGTGCGAGGCGACCGGCGCTCTTTCTCCAGGTCGACTACACCGGGGGCTCGTCGCGCAACGGGGCCCCGGCCGGCGAGGTCGCGGCCCTCGTGGGGCGGGCCCGCGACCTCGAACTGGACGTGCGCGGACTCATGACCGTGGCCGCGCCCGATCCGGCCCAAGCGCGCTCGGCCTTCGCCGCGTTGGCGGCGCTGGCGAGCGATCTCGGGCTTGCCGAGTGTTCGATGGGCATGAGCGACGACCTGGAGGCGGCCTGCGAATTGGGCACCAGCGAGGTGCGCATCGGTCGCGCGCTCTTCGGGGAGCGGGTCGCCGCGGCGGCCCCCTGACCTAACATGGGTGAAAGCGCCGGAACCGCAAGGAGATGTCGATGAAAGATAAGTTGCGCGGGTTCTTAGGATTCCTAGGCCTCATTGAAGACGAGTACGGCGAGTACGGCTCGACCGGCGCCGCGCCGGCGCGTCCCTTCACCGAGTCGGCCGCGGCCGACGTCGAACCGGAGTGGAGCGCCCCGTCGGCGCGCCAGTTCCCGACCTCGCAGACGAACCCGGGCGCCCTTCGCCCGCTCTCCACCCCCCGGCCGTCGTCGATCTCCGTGCTGGACTCCTCGGGCCAGGCCTCGCGGGTTCGCCCGATGGCCAGCGCCCCGCGAAACGGTTCGTTCTCGGCCGAGCGCGACGTGGCGATCTTCGCGCCCCGGAGCTACGACGAGTCCCGACGCATCACCGACCTGTTGCGTTCCAATCGCGCGGTCGTGTTGAACGTGACCTCGGTCGACCCGAACCTCGGACGGCGCCTGGTCGACTTCGCCTCGGGCACGGCCTACGCCCTGAACGCCAAGATCGAGATCCTCGGCAACAGCCTCTATCTCATGAGCCCCCAGGGCATGCACCTCGGTCCCGAAGCGAAGGACCGGCTTCGCGAGGCCAACTACCGCGACCTCGGGGGCGCATGAGGTTTATTCAAGACCTCTTGACGCTCTACATCCTGATCATCTTCGTCTCGTCGCTGCTCAGTTGGTTCCCGACCACCACGTCGTCGGGCGGACTGGCGACCACCAAGCTCATCCTGGCGCGACTGACCGAGCCGATCCTTCGACCGCTGCGCCAGATCATCCCGCGGCGCGCGCAGCGGCATCGATTTCTCGCCCTTCGTGGCCATCTTGATCCTCTACATCATCAAGGCCAACATCTGAGTCGTCCATTCAACGATTCGTGACAGGCAGAGGGGTAGGGTGGTCGCATGGATAGCACGGATACCACCTCCTCGGCGCTGGACGCCATCGACACGGTGGCCTTCAAAATCGGGGTTCGGGGCTACAACGTCGACGAGGTCGACGACTTCCTCGAGAAACTGTCGGGCGAGGTCCACCAACTGAAGGACCTCGTCGCCCAACAGCGCCAGCAGTTGCGCCAGGCCGGCGAACGGATCAATCAGCTCGACACGCGCTCCAGCGCCGACGCGCCGGCGAGCGCCCCGGCCCCCGCGCCGGCCGCTCGCTCCTCGACACATCAGCGTGTCGGGCGCCGAGCAGGTGACCGCGATGATCGCCATGGCCCAGCAGTTCATCGAGCAGGCCCAACAAGAGGCCGAGGACAAGGCGCGCGAGATGACGACCGGCGCCCAGGAGCGGGCGCGCGAGATCGTGGCCGAGGCGCGCAGCCGCGCCGAGGACGAGGTCAATCGCCTGAACGGTCTCAAGCAACGACTCAGTGAAGACGTCGAGACGCTCACGCGTCAGCTCGAGACCGAGCGCAAGCGTCTCGGCAGCGCGCTGGCGGAGTTCTCGCGCTGGGTCGAGAGTTCACTGCAGGTCGGTGGGGCCCGCAGCGCGGCGGCGCCCGAAGCGGCGCCTCGTCCCATCCAAGCCGCCGCCCGCCCCGGCGCCGGTCGCCGATCAGAGCATCGGTCAGGTGCTCAACTTCGAAGCGCCCTCGCACGACGATCGACCGTAAGTTCATCGCAAACTGGTAGGGTCGGCGCGCACTTGTTGTGCACCGTCGAGGAGTTCACCATGCCGTCCCCAGGAAAAACCACGAAAAAGGCCCCGGCCAAGAAGGCGGCCGCCAAGAAGAGCGTGGTGACGAAGGCCCCGGCCAAGAAGGTCGCTCCGAAGCGTCCGGCCCCCAAGGCCGTGAAGCGGCCACCGAAGAAGGTCGCGAAGAAGGTCGCCCCGAAGAAGGCCCCCGCGAAGAAGACCCCGGCCAAGCCGGTGAAGAAGGTCGCCACCGTCACGGCCGCCCAGCGGGCCGCCGCCGCCAAGAAGATCGCCCTGGCCAAGGCCAAGGCCGTCGCCGCGGCCAAGGCGTTGAAGGAGCGCGAGGCGAGGGCCAAGGCCGCCGAGAAGGCGAAGGCCGCCGCCGCCAAGGCCAGGGCCGTCGCCGCGGCCAAGGCCAAGAAGGAGCGTGACGCCAAGGCCAAGATCGCCGCCAAGGAGCGCGAGGTACTGCGCAAGGCCCGCGAGAAGGCCGCCGCCGAGGCCAAGAAGCAACGCGAGATCGACGCGAAGCGCAAGGCCATCGAGGCCGAGAAGCAGCGCAAGCTCCGCGAGATCGAGCGACGCAACCACGAGGAACTGAAGCGTCAGGAACGCCGCGAGGCCGAGGAGCGCAAGCGCCTCGAAGCGCTCGAGCGAAAGATGCACTCCAAGCCCTTCGCCGACGAGCCGGAGTTCCTCGAAGAGCTGCGACAGCTGTTGCTCGAGACGCGCAGCGCCACCAACGACGACATCGTGGTCATGGAGTCCGAGGCCGACGAGATGTTGGTCGACCGCGAGCGCCTCGAGTACGACGACGAAGACGGCAGCAGCGTCGCCTCGGACATCCAGCGCGACCAGAAGAAGGACCTCGCCTCGCTCCTTCGCCTGAAGGTCGACGAGATCGACGTCGCCCTGGCGCGCATCGACGACGGCAGTTACGGGCGATGTGACGAGTGCTTCGAGGCCATTTCGAAGCCCCGTCTGCTGGCCCAGTTGCCGGTCTTTATGTGTGTCTCGTGTCGCGCCAGCGTCTAAGTGATCGGTTCAATTACACGGTCATCGTGATCGCCCTCGTGGTGACGGCGATCGACGCGCTCTCCAAGATCTGGGCGCGCCACGCGCTAGACCACCACGCCGTCCACGTCGGCGGCGCGATCTGGCTGCGACTGCAGTACAACTCGGGGATCTCGTTCTCCTTCAACCAGATCCCGGACCGCGCTCACCACGGTCGCGACGCGTCGTCGTCGCCCTGGTGGTCGTGGCCGTCGGCCTGCGGGCTCGCGGCGGTCTGGCGACGGTCGGCTTCGGACTGTTGATCGGTGGCGGCGTCGCCAACGTCGTCGACCGACTCTCGGCCACTCCGCACCAGGTGACCGACTTCATCGCGCTGGGATCGTTCCCCGTGTTCAATCTCGCCGACGTGGCGATCACCGTCGGATTCATCACCCTGCTTGGTGGCCGCGTTGACGGGCGAGAAGCTGCTCGCGTGAGCGACGACGAGTCCTCGACGCCTTCGACGGCGAGACGCTCGATCTGATCGTCCCGGGCGCGCTGGACGAGATCCGCATCGATCGGGTGCTCGCGCTGCTGACCGGACTGTCGCGCTCCGAGGCCAACGAGATCATCGCCAGTGGCGCCGTGAGCGTTGAACGACAAGGTCATCGTGAAGTCGTCGACGCCGGTCGCTCGACGGACAACGACTGGTGGCGGTGCTGCCGGCGCCGCGAGAGCACGGACGTCGAGGCCGACGCCAGCGTGCCGGTCGACGTCGTGCTCGACGACGCCGACTTCGCCGTCGTCAACAAAGCGCCCGGGCAGGTCGTGCACCCGGGCGCCGGACACCGCGACGGCACGTTGGTGGCCGGTCTGCTGGCGCTCTATCCCCAGATGCGAGCTGCTCAGCGACGAGGGTCTCTGTGATCCCCTGCGCCCGGGCATCGTGCACCGGCTGGACAAAGGGACCTCGGGTGTCCTGGTCGTCGCCAAGACGCCCGAGGGATTCTCGAACCTCAGCACGCAGTTGGCCGAACGTCTCATGGAGCGCACCTACTACGGCATGGTCGAGGGCCACGTCGCCGAAGAGCGCGGCGTCGTCGACGCCCCGATCGGACGTTCGACGCGAACGCCGACCGTGATGGCGGTGCGCTCCGACGGCCGCGCCGCGCGCACGGGATATGAGGTCATCGCGCGAATCGAAAAGCCCCACGCCATGACGCTGCTGCGACTGCAGCTCGACACGGGACGGACCCATCAGATCCGCGTCCACCTGGCGACGCATCGGGCATCCGGTCGTGAACGACCCGCGCTACGGTCACCGGCGCGAGAAGCGCCTGGCCGAGGACCGGTTCTTCCTGCACTCGACGACGCTGGCCTTCGCGCACCCGCGGACCGACGAGTGGCTCACCACCAGCGTGCCGTTGCCGGCCGACCTGCGCGGCGTTGGTTCCGGCGTCGGTGGAGTTCTAGGCGACTTCGCGCGCGGCCACGACGGCCGAGTCCTCGCGAAGCAGCGCCAGCGCCTCTTCTTCGGCGCGACGAACGCGGCGAACGCCGATGTCCATCTTGGTCGCCGTCGCCTGGAGCGAGAGGGGAGTGGCTCCGTTGAGTCCGAAGCGCAGGCTCAGCACCTCACGTTGCAGGTCGTTCAGCTTCTCGAGAGCGCCGTGGAGCTGGTCGTCCATCATGGTCTGCTCGATGTCGCCGACCCAGTCGTGCTGGCTCGGGGCCACGAGGTCGCCCAGGGTGGTCGCGGAGTCCGAGGACGCGGGCTGGTCGAGGCTGGCGGTGACGCCGGCGAGCCCGTGCAGGTTGTCGCGCTCGGCCTTGGACATGCCGGTCGCCTCGGTCAGTTCGTCGTCGGTCGGCTTGCGGCCGAAGATCGAGGTCAGTTCGGCCGTGGTCGCCTCGAGGCGCTGGAGCTGCTCACCGACTTCGAGCGGGATGCGAATGGTGCGACCGTGCTGTTGGACGGCGCGCTGCAGGGCCTGGCGGATCCACCAGGTGGCGTAGGTCGAGAACTTGAAGCCGCGCTCCCAGTCGAACTTCTCGACGGCGCGCAGGAGTCCAAAGGTTCCCTCTTGGACGAGGTCGACCATCTCGACGCCGCGGTCCTGGTAGCGGCGGGCCCAGTGCAGGACCAGTCGCAGGTTGGCGGCGACCATCTGCTTCTTGGCCTCTTCGTCGCCGGCGGTTACGCGCTTGGCGAGTTCGACCTGTTCGTCGTAGTTGGGCATCGGGTAACGGTCAAGGTCACGCATCAAAAGGCCCAACATGTCGTTGGTATTCACGGCGGATCGGCGGGGGGTGGTAATCATTTGAATCTCCTCCTGAATTCATAGAGAACTCGTCCGTCGGGCGGTAATTTCTCCTACGAACGTGTATCTAATTTACCACGCATTGACGGGGTACTTCAAGGCTCGGATTCTCTGAAAACGATAAGAATCCTCGTCAGGCGCTGTGCGTGCGCTTCGACCGGCCGGCCGCCGCGCGCCTGGAGGACCATGTCGGCCAGGGTGAAGCTCGAGAGGTGCTCGCGCATGTGGTTGCCGACGTCGGCCCAGACGCCCAGCAGGACGCACTGGCCCTCGTGATCACAGGCGCCGTCCTTGTGGGGCTCGCCGAAGTCACCCGCCACGATCGGACCGTCGACCGCGGCGACGATCTCGGCCAGCGTGATTCGCTCGGCCGGACGCGCCAGCACGTAGCCGCCGCCCACGCCGCGCTTGGAACGCACCAGACCGACGCCCTTCAGACTCAAGAGGATCTGCTCGAGGTACGGCTGGGGCAGTCCGGTTCGTTTGGCGAGGTCGCGCACCGAGGTCGGCGTGGCGAGGTCCGTGCCCAGGGCGAGGCTCAGCAGCGCGCGGCTGGCGTAGTCACCCCTGGTCGAAACTCTCACCCCCGCATTCTACCGTCGAGGGGTCACGAAAACCTCGGGCGTGCACGACGTCGTTCGTTTGTCTGGCACAGTGGAAGGGTGGAAGACGCCCCCAACGAAAACGTGACCGTGAACCCCGACGAAGTGCTCTCCCCGGGCCAGGGCGAGGCTCCGACGGAGGACGAGAACTCGGACTACATCAGCCAGCCGGCCAAGGTCATGCGCATCGGATCGATGGTGAAATCGCTCCTGGACGAGGCGCGCAGCGCCCCCCTGGACGAGGCCGGACGGGCCCGACTGCGCGAGATCTACGAGACCTCCATCAGCGAGCTCTCCGGCGCGCTCTCGCCGGACCTCGGCACCGAACTCTCGAAGATGGCCCTGCCCTTCAGCGCCGACGTCCCGACCGAGTCCGAGCTGCGCGTCGCCCAGGCGCAACTCGTCGGCTGGCTCGAGGGACTCTTCCACGGCATCCAGGCGTCGCTCTTCGCCCAACAGGCCGCCGCCGCGGCGCAACTCGAGAAGATGCGCGATCGGTCCCTCCCGCCGGGCCACGGCGAGCCGCGCGCGGGCACGTACCTCTAGGTGAGTCGTGACACGCGCTCACTACGCTCGATCGTGAACGAGCTCCGTTCTCGCTATCGCGAAAGGGTTCATCAGCTGATGGCTGAGGGCTTCGTCCACCTCCATAACCACACCGAGTACTCGATGCTCGACGGTGCGGCGCGCGTCGAGGAGATGGTGCTCGCGGCCAAGGCCGACGGTCAGCGGGCCATCGCGATCACCGACCACGGCAACCTCTACGGCGTCATCGACTTCTACGAGGCCTGTCGCAAGCACGGCGTGACGCCGATCATCGGCCTCGAGGCGTACATGGCGGCCAACTCGCGCTTCGACCGACCGCCGCGCCGCGGCAAGATCGACGACACCGGCGGCGAGACCGAAGGGCGGCCAGAAGCTGTATCACCACCTGACGCTGCTGGCGGCCTCCAACGAGGGGTACCGCAACCTGCGCGAGCTCTCCTCGCTGGCCTTCCTCGAGGGCTACTACTACAAGCCCCGGCTCGACTGGGACCTGCTCGAGCGCTACAACGAGGGGCTGATCGCGACGTCGGGCTGTCTCGGCGGGGTGGTGCTGCAGGCGTTGATGCACGACGACTACCCGAAGGCGCTCGAACTGGCCGGACGCCTCCAGAGCATCTTCGGCCCCGAGAACTTCTTCATCGAGCTCCAGGATCACGGGCTGCCCGAACAGGACCGCACGAATCCCCAACTCCTCGAGATCGCCAAGTCACTGCGCGCCCCGCTGGTGGCGACCAACGACCTGCACTACGTCCACCACGACGACGCCGAGATGCACGACGCGCTCCTCTGCATCGGCACCGGCTCGTTGGTCGCCGACCCCAACCGCTTCCGTTTCCACAGCGACCAGCACTATCTGAAGTCGGCCGCGGAGATGCGCTACCTCTTTCGCGATCTGCCCGAGGCCTGCGACAACACGCTGGTGATCGCCGAGCGCGCCTCGGTCACCATCGAGTTCGACAACGACGCGTTGCCCGAGTTCCCGATCCCCGAGTCGTTTCGAGCCGACACCCACAAAGAGGGGGCGAACCGACTGCTGCGCGATCTGGTCGTGCGCGGCGCCCACGAGCGCTACGGCGAACAGCTCAGCGACGAGGTGACGCGCGCGGCTCGAGAAGGAGCTCGGCGTCGTGGCCGACATGGGCTTCTCGGACTACTTCCTCGTGGTGTGGGACCTCATTCGACACGCGCGCGAACGCGGCATCCGCGTCGGGCCCGGTCGCGGATCCTCGGCCGGCTGTTGCATCGCCTACTGCCTGCGCATCGTGGACATCGACCCGCTGCGCTACGGACTCATCTTCGAACGGTTCTTGAACCCGGGACGGCGCTCCATGCCCGACATCGACATGGACTTCGACGAGCGCTACCGCGGCGACATGATCCGCTACGCCGCCGAGCGCTACGGCTCGGACCACGTCGCCCAGATCGTGACCTTCTCGACGATCAAGGCCCGCGCCGCGGTGCGCGACGCCGCGCGCGTCCTCGGTTACCCACCCCAGCTGGGCGACAAGATCGCCAAGGCCATGCCGCCGCTGGTGATGGGCCAGGACCTGCCCCTGGAGGCCTGCTTCACGCCGACGCCGGGCTACGAGGGACGCTTCGTCGAGGCGGCCGAACTGCGCAGCCTCTACGACAGCGACCCCGAGGTGAAGCACTCGATCGACGTGGCGATGGGTTTCGTCGACAAGCGCCGCCAGGACGGTATCCACGCCGCCGCGGTCGTCATCACCAAGGAGCCGCTCCTCGACTACGTGCCGGTGCAGCGCAAGTCCGGTCCGTCCGGATCGGGCGAAGACGCGCCGATCGTCACCCAGTACGAGGCGACGGCGATCGAGAAGCTCGGTCTGTTGAAGATGGACTTCCTGGGTCTTCGCAACCTGGCGATCATCGAGCGGACCCTGGAGAACATCCGTCGACGCCACGGCATCAACGTGGACATCGACAACGTGGCGCTGGATGACCCCAAGGTCTTCGAGATGCTGCGCCTCGGCAACTCGATCGGGATCTTCCAACTCGAGGGCGACAAGATGCGCCAGCTGATGCGTCGCCTGGCGCCGACCGGCTTCGACGACATCGCGGCCCTCAACGCGCTGTACCGGCCGGGACCGCTGTCCGAGAACGTGCACAACGACTACGCCGACCGCAAGAACGGACGCCAGCTGGTCAGCTACGACCACCCCGACCTCGAGGCGATCCTCGGTGAGACCTCGGGGCTCATGATCTACCAAGAGGACATCATGCGCGTCGCCACGCTCATCGCCGGCTTCTCGATGACCGAGGCCGACGACCTGCGCAAGGCCTGCTCGAAGAAGATCCGCGAGATGATTCGCGCCCAGCGCTCGAAGTTCGTCGACGGGGCCGAGCGCGAAGGTTACGGCCGCGAACTCGGCGAGACGATCTTCAACAAGATCGAGCCCTTCGCCGACTACGCCTTCCCCAAGGGTCACGCCTACGGCTACGCCCTGCTCGGCTACCAAGACGCCTGGCTGAAGGCCAACTACCCGGTCGAGTACATGGCGGCGCTACTGACGTCGTTCCGCGACGACAAGGACAAGGCCTCGGTCTATCTCAACGAGGCGCGTCAGATGGGCATCACCGTGGGCGTGCCCGACGTGAACGAGTCCTTCGCCGAGTACGCACCGAGCCTCTCCCAGGACCGACACCATCCTCTTCGGCCTGGCCGCGGTGCGCAACGTCGGCGAGGCGCTGGTGGAAAAGATCGTCAACGAACGCGAGAGCCACGGCCGCTTCGGCTCCATCTACGACTTCGTGCGTCGCGTGCGATCCGATGGTGCTCAATCGGCGCACGATGGAGTCCTTGATCAAGGCCGGCGCCTTCGACACCCTGGGCGTACCGCGACTGGGATTCTTGTTGAAGGTCGACGAGATCTGCGACGTCACGCTCGCGCGCCGGCGCGACCACGCGCTCGGCATCACCACGTTGTTCGCCGCCTTCGGGGAGGGCGACGGTCACGACTGGGAGGGGACCGACGTCGCGCTCTCCGACATCGAGTTCGACAAGTCGGTGAAGCTCGACTTCGAGCGCGAGATGCTGGGTACCTACATCTCGGACCACCCGCTCTATGAGGTCGAGAGCCAACTGGCGACGAAGACCGACGGCTCGATCATTAGCGTGCGCGAACGCGGCGAAGAGCTGGCGCGCACGCCGGCAAGGCCGTCACCGTCGGGGGCATCCTGGCCGAGGTGCAGATCCGCACCACCAAGATGGGTAAGCAGTACGCCCGGGTCGTCTTGGAGGACCTCGGGGCCTCGATGGAGATCAACTTCTCGGCCAATAACTTCGAGAAGTTCAGTGGATTCCTCGCCAAGGACAACATCGTCCTGGTGAAGGTGCGCCCGGGCTACGAAGAAGAGCTGCGTTTCAGCGCGATGGACGTCGAGACTGTTGAGCGTGGAGCGCGGGAACGAGGAACTGCGCCTGGCGCTTCGCCCCGAGGACCTCACCCAGAGCTCGATTGCCACCCTGCGCGAGATTCTCTCTCGTTATCCCGGTCGATCCCCGGTGATCGTGGAGACCGGGAGCGCCGGAAAGGCCTTCAAACTCGGCCCGGAGTTCAACGTGAATATCGCGAGCGTCGTGGCCGATCTACGCACCGAATTCGGGCGAAACGTCATAAAGGCCTAATCGGTCGGTGCGTTGTGTAAAGAGTCGTAGAATGTATTCCTATGGCAATGACCGTCTCTACGAAGGACACCACCGCCCTCAGCGACGCAGAGCTCGCCGAGATGGCCGATCTCTGCGTCGATCGCGAGCCGAACTTTGACATCGGCTTCCTCTCGAAGCAGCGAGAGGACTGGGTGCTGGTCACCCAGGTGCGCGAGGGCAACAAGCTGCGCGGCTACTCGTTTTGCACCCTGGAGCGCATCGGCGGCACGCCGTCGCTGTTGGTCGGCCTGTTGCTCGTCGACCGCAACGCCAAGTCCGACCAGACCTTGAAGGCGATCCTGCACGACCAGTTCCGTCGAGCCCTCCTGGCCTTCCCCGACGAGGACGTGCTGCTCGGTTCGCGTCTCACCTCACCCGACGGCTTTCGCGCCTTCACCGGCTTAGAGGACGTCGTGCCGCGACTCGGCTACAAGCCGACCGGCGAGGACCGCGCCTGGGGCCGACGACTGGCCAAGCGTTTCGGCTCGGAGAAGTCGATCGACGACAAGACCTTCATCATGACCGTCTCGCCGGGACCGGTCGGCGGACTCGACTACGTCGCCTCCAAGGGTCCGATTCCTGACGGGCGTCGAGACCTTCTTCGCCGGTGTCAAGCCGCAAAAGGGCGAGCGTCTCGTCGTCTTCGGCTGGGCCATGGCCGAGTCCCTGGCCTCGGGCAAGCTGCCCAAGTAACTCACCCGCGCGGCAGCAGTCCCGTGCAGCTCTTGTAACAGTGGCCGTCGATCGGCTTGGACAACGTCGTCAATACGTAGGTCGGGCGAAAGCCCAGGGCCGAGGCCAGGTCCTTGCCGGCGAGCGAGGGACGCCGCGTCGCCTCCATCGTGCGAATGGCGTGCGCGTCCTCACAGAGCAGCCACACGTCATCCCCGAACCACCCGAAGCGCACCCAGGTGGATCCGTCGTCGTGGCGCCGCAGGAGTTGCGGTCCGCGGTCGGCGGCGATCAACGCGACGCTGGGGCGTTCGCCGCGGAACTCCCAGTACGGCGCGCTCGGACCGCGGAATCCGAAGAGCGGCCCGTCGGCCGGGCTGGCCAGCTGCTCGAGCCAGCGGCGCACCCGGCGACCGTGGTAGGTCCCCAGTCGGCGCGGCAGGTCCGCCAGCGTCACCGCCTCAGGTTGGGCCAGGTCGTTGCGTTCGATGTCCTCGGCCAGCTGACCCTCGACCACGTCGAAGACCGCGAGGTCCGTCACGTAGTCCGACGGCCAGGGAATGCGCCAGCGCACGATGGCCTGGGATTTGAGATCGACGACCGTGGTCGTCTCGTTCGTCGAACCGAGCACGAGCCCGTAGACCGTGGCGCCCCCGGCCAGCTCGACGGTGGAGCGCTGCGGCATGCGTTCGACGAGGCGCTTGTTCGCGCGGGCGGCCGGGTCGCGGGTGAAGATCGACATCAGGCTTCCACGTTACGCAACTCGGCTTCGAGCGCCGACACGGTCGCAACGGGCAACCGACAGACGCCGGCGCGACAGACGTAGGCCGATCCCGCGGCGCGACCCTCCAAGAGCGCTAGCGGACCATCACCCGTGACCAGCACCGCGCGCCGGGTGAAGCTCGAGAGGACGTACTCACGCAGCGCGTTCGCGTCGCCCGGGATGACGACCTCGACCCCCGACACGGCGAAGCCGGCCGCGTCGAGGAGGTCGGGCACCGCGGAGGGGTGCGCCGCGAGCAGCGAGGCCGCGAGATCGACGAGTCGTTGGGCCACCACGAGGAGCGCCGTATCACCGGTGCACAGCGCCAGTCGCGCCAGCGCGCGACAGGCGACAGCGTGACTGGAGGGCGTCGCGCCGTCGAAGATCTCCTTGGGACGCGCACCGAGATCGGACACGAGGTCACTACGCGCGATGATGCCCCGGCCCGCGTGCGGCGAACGCTCCGTCGGCACCTCGCCGTCCCAGTAGTGCTCGAGGAGGTAGCGCGAGAGCGAGCCGGCCGCGTCGAGCCACTCGACGTCACCGGAGACCTCGAAGGCGTCGACGCACACGTCGGCCATCCAGGCGACGTCGCCGGCGCTCGCGTGGGCCCGTTGAGCTTCAGTGCGCCACCACACGCCGTCGGTGAAGTGCGTGTGGTGGAGCGAACGGAGCAACGACAGGCCCCGGGCCACGTGGAGCGGTTCGCGACTCTCGAAGAGAGCCGACGCGAACATCGCGTTCCACTCGAGGATCACCTTCTCGTCGCGACCGGGCTGGGTCCGTTCGGCGCGCACGCGGCGCAACGCCTCGCGGGCCGACGCGAGCGCGCGCGGGGTGGAGAACGGTTCGGCCTCCGCGAGGCGAGGAATCGAACGACCCTCGAAGGCGCCCGGCTCCTCGATGCGCCAGCGAGCCAGCGCGGCGTCGAGGTCCGAGGCCCGGCCGTCTCGTTCCAGCGCGTGGGCGACCTCGCGGGGAGTCCAGGTGACGTGCGAGCCCTCCACTCCTCCGGCGTCGGCGTCGAGGGCCGAGGCGAATCCGCTCTCGAGCGCGAGGTCGGCCAACACGAACTCGATCGTGTCGAGGGCCACCTCGCGCCACTCGGCGTGTTCGGGCATCGCCCGGGCGGCGCGCAGGTAGGTACGCGCCAAGAGGGCCTGGTCGCTCAGCATCTTCTCGAAGTGCGGGACGTGCCACTGGGCGTCCACGCTGTAGCGCGCGAAGCCGCCGCGGAGATGGTCGTAGAGCCCTCGTCGTGACATCGCCTCGAGCGTGCGCTCGACGGCGGAACGCGCTTCGTCGTCGTCGAACTCCAACAGCGTCTCGACGTAACTCGATCGCGGGAACTTCGGGGCGTCACCGAAGCCTCCGTCGG
Source organism: uncultured Acidimicrobiaceae bacterium (assembly GCA_963703105.1). GTDB lineage: Bacteria > Actinomycetota > Acidimicrobiia > Acidimicrobiales > RAAP-2 > RAAP-2. The sequence continues at coordinate 2,519,724 of OY969792.1, forward strand.
CGTCGACGCGCGCGACGAGTTCGTCACGGAGCCGACGCCGCGACGACGCGAGATCGAGCGATTCGCTCAGCGGAGCCAGGTGATCGATGAAACTGACCTCTCGTTCGAGCGCGCGTGAGAGCTCCTCGGCTTGGTGCTCGACGGCGTCACGGCGATTCGTCCAGGCGTCGTGCATCGCGTTCAACAAGGTGGTGAAGGCCACTTGGCCGTGACGCTCGACCGGGGGATAGTACGTCCCCGCCATGAAGGGCCGGCCGTCGGGCGCCAAGAACACCGACATCGGCCAGCCGCCGTGACCGCTGACCAGCTGGGTGGCCGCCATATAGAGCGCGTCGACGTCGGGCCGTTCCTCGCGATCAACTTTGATCGGGACGAAGCGTTCGTTCAGCAACGCGGCGACGGCGGGGTCCTCGAAGGACTCGTGGGCCATCACGTGACACCAGTGACAGGCGGCGTAGCCGACGGAGAGGAAGATCGGGCGATCGAGGCGCGCGGCCTCGTCGAGCGCTTCGCGGTCCCATGTCCACCAGTCGACCGGATTCTCCGCGTGTTGGCGCAGGTACGCGCTCGAGGCTCCGGCGAGTCGATTGGTCACCGATCAAGCGTAGGGGTCGCTCGTCGTCACGGAAGTGCCGGACCCGGCCCTTGCGTCGACGGGGCGGTCTTGTCCGCTCGCGGGAAGAGGAGGAAGGTCAAGCCGGCGCCCCCCACCGCGCCGAGGAGTTGACCGGCCACGTAGACGGGCAGCGAGGAAGGGGCGATGCCGGTGAAGCTGTTGGTGAAGGCGCGCGCGACGGTGACGGCCGGATTGGCGAACGTCGCCGAAGAGGTCGCGAAGCACGCGGCGAAGATATAGAGACCGACGCACGCGGCGCTCATGGTCCGACGGCCGTTGCGTTGCAACGCGAACACCAAGAAGATCAGTCCCGCCGTGGCGACGACCTCGGAAAAGAAGTGCGGCGCGCTCGCGCGGTGGTGCGTGGACCAGGTCACCCACGAGTGTCCGAACATGAGGTTGGCGACCACGGCTCCGATGATGCACCCGACGAATTGGAAGGGCAGATAGAGAAACGCTCGAAACCACGTGCACGAGCCGAACCAGGCGTCGACCAAGGAGACGACCGGATTGAGGTGAGCGCCGGAAACCGGGCCGATGATGTTGATGATGACGAAGAGTCCCGCGCCGATGGCCGCGGCGTTCTCGAGAAGTTCGAGGCCGACGTCACCGGGCGACAGCAGCTGCGCGGCCCACCCCGATCCCACGACCACGATGAGCAACATGGCGCAGCCGACCGCCTCGCCCAGCAACGCGCGCCACGCCACGCCACCGACTTCTCGGTCGAGGATCGTGGCACCTCTTCGGACGCGTACGTGCCGTGGGTCGCGCGCGTCGTCGCCCTCGAGCATCGTCACGGGCGAACGGTCCGAAGACCCAGGTCCCGTGACGCGCACGTCCTCGAGGGTGACTCGGGTCGGCCCACAGTGTCGCGCACGTGGTCAGCGTATTCGACACCGAGTTCCGTGCCGATCTCGCACGCGAAGCAGTGACGTCGTGCAACGGTGCAGCCGACGTTCGTTGTCGCGCGACCTCGCGGTTCGAGTGGATAGCCTCGTGGTCGTCGGCCGAACGACGTTGACCTTGCGAGAGATGAGTAGCTATGACGGAACCGTTGCGTTGGGGAATCATCAGTACCGGGGGCATCGCCCGAACATTCGTGAACGACCTGCAGTTCACCGACAGCGGTGTCGCCGTGGCGGTGGGCTCGCGATCCATCGAGTCGGCGGATCACTTCGCCGATCAGTTCGGCGTCGCTCGCCGCTACGGCTCCTACGAGGAGTTGATGAGTGATAACGACGTAGACGCCGTCTACGTCGGCACCCCGCATCCGATGCACTTCGAGAACGCGAAGCTCGCCATGGAAAGCGGAAAGCCGGTGCTGGTGGAAAAGGCCTTCACCATGACCGAACGCGAGGCCAGTGAGCTCGTGGCGATGGCTCGGGCCAAGAAGCTGTTCTTGATGGAGGCCATGTGGACGAGGTGCCTGCCGCACGTGGCGGCCGTGAACGAGTTGATCGCTGCCGGGGAGATCGGCGACATCGTCGCGGTGCAGGCCGACCACGGACAGTATTTCCAGTACGACCCGGCCACGCGGTGGTTCAATCCCGCGTTGGGCGGCGGGGCGCTCCTCGATCTCGGGGTGTACCCCGTCTCGTTCGCGTCCATGCTGCTCGGGACCCCATCGAAAATCGTGAAGATGATCGAGTGGGCGCCGACCGGGGTCGATCGACAGGTCTCGATGATCTTCGGCTACGACAACGGAGCGCAGGCGTACCTCAACACCACCACCGACGCGATGACGCCGACAACGGCCACCATCTCGGGCACCACGGCGCGAATCGAGATTGACGGAAGTTTTTATGCTCCTTCGGCGTTTTCGATGATCACCCGGTCCGGCGAACGGCGACGGTTCGAGTTCGCGACTCAGGGTCGCGGACTCTACTTCGAAGCGGCCGAGGTGGCCCGGTGTCTGCAAAACGGTCTGTTGGAGAGTCCGCTGATGCCCCTCGACGAGACCGTCTCGATAATGCGCACCATGGAGTCCGTGCTCGCGTCGTCCTAGGACCGCTGGAATATTGGGGTGCTGAACTGTACAGGGTGGTGGGCCATGCTATCTTCACATGTCGACATTGCTTTTCACCGAATGTTCACAGAGATGTAAATTGAAATCGGGCATCGTTGTGATGCCTCTAATTGGTTGGGGGACTATGAAATTCAAAACAGGAAGGGCTCTCGCCTGTGTGGCATTGGTCGGCAGTTTTGTCGTCACAATGTTGCCGAGCGTGAGCTCTGCTAGCACCAAGACCGTCAATGACAGCACGTTTAATACGAGCTTCACGACGATGAAATACCTGAAGAGCATCGTGGCCAAGGGTAATGGCAGCATCGCTGTCATCTTGCCGGACACGGTTACTTCAGCTCGATGGGCTGACTTCGACGCTCCCTCTTTCAAGAGCGCGTTCAAGGCCGCTGGTCTCAAGAAGAGCCAGTACATCGTGCAGAATGCTCTCGGTAGTGACCAGACCCAGTACGCCGACGCCCAGGCCGACATTGCCAAGGGTGCCAAGGTCCTGGTTCTGACACCGTTGGACTCGACGACAGGCGCCGTTATTGAGGCCTACGCCGTAGCCCGTGGTGTGAAGGTCATCGACTACGACCGTCTGACATTGGGTGGAGCGCGCACGTACTACGTGAGCTTCAACAACGTCAAGGTCGGTGGGTTGATCGGATCGGGTCTCCTCGCGTGCATCACCGCGTGGAAGGTTTCGGCCCCGGACGTCTTCGTCATGAAGGGTGCTCCTACTGACAACAACGCCACGCTGTTCGCCCAGGGCTACGACGCGGTTCTGAACGCCGGTGGTTACAACACGACCTCCGGTTCTTCGAACACCGTGCTCGAGAGCACCGGTACGTGGACGCCGACGGTCGCCTTGACTGACTTCGAAGGTGCCTACGCGGCCAACCCGAAGATCAACGCGGTGTTGACGCCGAACGACGAGAACGCTGCGCCGATCATCCAGCACCTTCAGGCTGCTGGTCTGAAGCCGCAGACGATTCCGTTCACCGGTCAAGACGCCACCTTGGTGGGAATCCAGAACATCATCTCTGGTTACCAGTGCGGTACCGTCTACAAGCCTTCGTGGTTGGAGGCTCAGGCAACTGCGGCCTTGGCGATCTACCTGCGTGCGCACGTGAAGCCACCGTCCGGTCTCGTCAACAACACGACCACGGACTCCGGTGCGACCATCTCCTCGTTCAAGCACGTTCCCTCGGTTCTGTTGACGCCTGAGTGGGTGACGGCTTCAACGGTGAGACAAGACGGTCGTCGAAGGACGGCGTGTTGAAGGCTTCGGCCATCTGCACCAGCACTGCTCCGACGGTTGCGGGTGACTCAAGCATCCCGACCTACGCGCGGACTGCACCACATACGGCATTAAGTAACAACCATCAATGACTGACGTCCCAGAGTCACCGCGTTCTCCCGAGCCCGAAATTGGGCTTGCTCGGCGGCGGTGACTCTGGGACGTCGTTGTTGCCGGGCTCACCGCTCCTTAGTCTTCGCGCGCTTACGAAGCACTTCGGTCCCGTGGAGGCATTGCGGTACTGCGACCTCGACGTGCCGGCCGGCAAGGTCACCGCGCTCATCGGTGACAACGGCGCCGGAAAGTCGACGCTGATCAAAGCGATCTCAGGCATCTACGCGCCCTCCAGCGGACAGATCTTCTGGGAGGGCAAGGAAGTCCAGATCCACACGCCTCGCGAGGCCGACGCACTGGGCATCTCGACCGTCTACCAAGACCTCGCGCTCTGCGACAATCTCGACATCGTTCAGAACATGTACCTGGGACACGAAGAGACCAAACTGGGCCTGCTCAACGAGATCGACATGGAGCTTGAGACCAAGAAGCTGTTGAAGGACCTCTCGGTCTTCACGGTCCAGTCGGTTCGCCAGTTGGTCGGTTCGCTCTCGGGGGACAACGTCAAGCGATCGCCGTGGCCCGCGCCGTCATGCGCGACACCAAGCTGGTCATCATGGACGAGCCCACGGCGGCCCTCGGTGTCTCTCAGACCCAACTCGTGCTCGATCTGATCAAGACCCTGGCGTCTCGCGGCATCGCCGTGCTCGTGATCTCGCACAACCTCAACGACGTGTTCGCGGTCGCCGATCGCATCGCCGTCCTGCACCTCGGCACGCTCATCAGCAGCGGTCCGGCGTCGGACTACGACACCGCGAAGGCCGTCGAACTAATTACTACCGGTGGTTCGGCGAGGGTCTTGTCGTCGCCCTCCTCGGCTTAACGAAGGGAAAGGCCCTACTTCCCGTGGCTACGTCAACTACACCGGTGACTCCTCCGCCAGTCGATGATCTGGTGGCTCCGACCGAGAGTCTTCTCAAGGAGCGGCTGCGGCACTATCGCCAAGGCGATACCGGCATGGTGCCGATCATCATCGGCATCATCATCCTGGGGGCGTACTTCCAGTTCCGTAGTAGCGCCTTCCTCTCGTCGGGGAACCTCACGAACCTCTTCATCAATTCGTGCCCGTTCATCCTCCTCGGCATGGCCGAGATTTGGCTGCTGCTATTGGGTGACATCGACCTTTCGCTCGGTTGGGTGACCGCGGTGGGTGCGGCGATCGCTGTGATCCTCGTGGACCAGCAGTATCACTGGCCGGCCTATCTCGCGCTCCCGCTCGCGGTGCTAGCGACGACGGCGATCGGAGCGCTGCAGGGTATCATCACCATTACCTTGAAGGTCCCCTCGTTCATCGTGACATTGGCCGGATCGCTCTTCTGGGAAGGCGTCGCCATCTACCTCATCGACGCCAATAACGCCGGGGGCAGCATCCCCACCACCGGAGGGGCCATCCACGACATCGTGAACAAGAATCTGACCCCGCTGTGGACCTGGATCTTCAGTCTGGTGGTAGCCGGCGGCATGGCCATCATCGTGTTCAACAAGGACCGCACGCGTCGAGTGAGCGGGTTGGACAGCGTGCCCTTCTTCGAGACCGTGATCAAGATGGTGGCCATCTTGGGACTGGCCATCGGATTGGTGCTGCTGTTCAACGCGAACCGCGGCTACAAGACGGCGTTCATCCATCTCAAGATCGAAGGCATGCCATATCGCCGTGCCCCTCGTCGTGGCGGTGCTCGCGATTTACAGCTTCATCCTTTTCAAGACCAAGGCGGGCCGATATCTCTACGCCATCGGCGGCAACGTGGAAGCCGCCCGACGCGCCGGCGTGGCCGTGAATCGTTATCCGTCTGTTCGCCTTCGCCATGACCGGTCTCACCGCCGGCATCGCGGGGCTGGTCTACGCCTCCACCCTCGGGGGAATCTCTGACGGCATCGCCGGCGGACAGCTCGTCCTCTACGGTGTCGCCGCGGCGGTCATCGGAGGAACCAGTCTCTACGGCGGGCGCGGCAAGATGATTCACGCGTTGATCGGTGGACTGGTCATCGGCGTGATCTTCAACGGCCTGGCCCTCATTCAGTCGAACCCACCGGTGGAGTTCATGGCCACCGGGCTCGTTCTCTTGGCCGCCATCGCGATCGACTCGCTGGCTCGACGGGGAGCGGCGGCGGCCAACCGGTAGTTCGACCTACTGACCCGCGGTTGTTGGTCGCGGGAACGCGATGCGATTGGATTACCTGGGCGCGTATCCGGCGGCCGCGTCACGATAGCGAGATCGAATCTCCGACGACAGTGCCTTATCGATGCGTGGTTCGGTGATCATCACGACGGCATCGGCGCGCGCCCAGGCCGCGCCCACGGCGTCCGGCGTGGCGCCGCTCAGGACCGCGGCGGCCTGGGCCGCGGCTCCGACCGCCACGCGGTCGACCGCCGGGTCGGGCGTCACGATCTCGCGCTGAGAGAGGTCGGCGAGCACTTGGCGGTACAGAGCGGAACGCGCGCCGCCCCCGACGCAGAGCATCCGCCCGCCGGTGTCGACGTCGCAGCGTTCCAACGCCGCGACGCCGGCGAGGAGTCCGCAGATGACGCCCTCCACGGAGGCGCGCACGACGTCGGCCATCGTCGTCGAGGTGCGAAGGCCCGACAGCGTGCCGGTCGCCGACGGCAGGAGCGGGGTCCGCTCGCCGTCGAGGTAGGGCACCAAGACCACCCCATTGGCACCCGGGGGCGCGAGCGACCCGAGGCGATCGAGGTCGTTCGCTCGCGCGCCCGCGAGGCCGACGGCCCACTCGGTGACCTTGGTGGCGTTCAGCGTGCATACGAGCGGCAAGAAGCGACCGGTCGCGTCGCAGAAGCCCGCCACTTCACCTTGCGCGTCGTTGGTCGGGGTGTTGGAAGACGCGAAGACCGTGCCGCTGGTGCCCAAGGAGACGGCCAGGTCTCCGGGGACGAGTCCGAGGGCCAACGCGGCGCCCATGTTGTCGCCGGTCCCCGGAGCCACCGCGGCGCCGGGAGTCATCGTCGCGGCGGAGCCGGCGAGGTCGCCGGGTCCGAGGATCTCCGGAAGCCACTCACGCCGACCGTCCACCAGCGCCAAGAGTCCTTCGTCAACCTCGCCGGAGACCGGTGACCACCAGCCCGTGCCGGACGAGTCCCCTCGATCACCGGACGCCGTCGCCGGGGTGCCCATCAGCTGCCAGGTCAACCACTCGTGAGGGAGCAGCACGCGACGGATCGCGCGGTAGGCGTCGGGCCGCGTGTCACGGAGCCACGCCAGTTTGGTGATGGTGAAGGACGGTGTGAGGACGCTGCCGCAGCGCCGGGCCCACTCCTCGGCTCCCAGTGCGTGGGTCAACGCGTCGGTCTGTGTCGCCGACTCCGAATCGTTCCAGAGCTTCGCCGGATGCACCGGTACGCCGTCGCCGTCGAGCGCTACCAGACCGTGTTGTTGGGCCGCGATCGATATCGCTTTGACCTCATTAGTGATCGGACCGCACGCCGACCACGCCTTGGAGAACGCTCGCCACCACGTCATCGGGTCCTGCTCGCTGCGCGGGGGAGCGGTCGGGGGATGGCGCGAACGTGGCCGAGGCAACGATCGTGCCGTCCTCGGCGTCAACGATGACGACCTTCGTGCTCTTGGTCGACGAATCGACTCCGGCGACCAGGGTCACGTCAACGTGGCGTTATCGCACACCGAGGAGTAACTCGGTCACCAACTGGTCGAGTTGCTCGTGACCGTAGTGTGCCTGACCGAGCGCTCCCTCATCGAGCGACTTCACGTAAGTGCGCAGCGCCTCGGCCGACCCGTCGCCGACCGTCGTTGGCGTGGCGAGGTCGGGCACGCGCGCGACCGCGAGGGCCGCCTTGATCTCGGCGTCGGCCTCGAATCGCGCGGCCTTCTCTTTCAAGAATGAGATACGTACGGATGCAGCCGCGCGCGAAGTCCCAGACGCCGTCGGGGCCTTCGGTTCGGTAGGGGTGGGCGTCGAAGTGGCGCATGCCGGCGTAGCCCGAGGACTCCAACAGGTGGACCAGGTAGAACGCCTCCTTGATCTCTTCGCTGCCGAAGCGGAAGTCTTGGTCGAAGCGACCGATGCGCTGCGCGTTGAGGTCGATGTGGAACAGCTTGCCGGCCCACAGCGCCTGGGCGACGCCGTGGTGGAATGAGAGGCCGCTCATGGTCTCGTGGGCGAACTCGGGGTTCACGCCGACGCGCTCGGGCGAGTCGAGTCGTTCGATGAAGGCCAACGCGTGTCCGACGGTCGGGAGAAGGATGTCGCCGCGCGGTTCGTTCGGCTTGGGCTCAATGGCGATCCGCACGTCTGTAGTTGCGTTCGGCGATGTACGCGGTCATGGCGTTGATCGCCTCGGCGTAGCGGTCCAGTGCTTCGGCCACCGGCTTGGCGGCGTGCGCCTCGGTGCCCTCGCGGCCGCCCCACAGCACGAAGATGTTGGCGCCCAACTCCGCACCGAGGTCGATGGCGTCGAGCGCCTTGGCCAGAGCGAATCGTCGCACGTCGGGATCGTTCGCGGTCAGCGCGCCCTCTTTGAAGACCGGTCGCGTGAAGAGATTGACCGTCGTCATCGGCACCTTCAGCCCGGTGCTGTCCAGGGCCGCACGGAAGCGCTTGAGCAGGACCTCGCGTTCCGATGCCGAAGCGTCGACGGGCACGAGGTCGTTGTCGTGCAGCGTGACGCCGTAGGCGCCGATGTCGGCCAGGTGGTGGACGATGTCGACCGGGTCGAGCGCGTTACGGACCTCCACGCCGAAGGGGTCGCGACCGACGTTTCCTACGGTCCAGAGACCGAAGGTAAAGCGGTCCTCGGGCTGGGGTTCATAGAGTTCAGATGTCATGGTGACGTCACTTTCCTAGGTACCGCACCTGGCCAGTAAGCCCATAATGACGCCTGAAAGAAGCTCGAGTCCCCAACCAGAGTTCGATAGGCGAACGCTAACAGTCGCGCCTTCTCGCGTGCAAGTAAACGCTTCGTGCGGGCGGACGGTGTAAATGGCTATCTGACTCGGAACGCAACCGTTCCAAAATTGGAACGATTAGCTGGCGATGCTCCGTATGAGATCGAAGTTCTATGCCGAAAGTAGCTAGAACAAATCAAAGCATTGTGAGTGAGGGTTCACGTCGGGCCTCAGAAGTGAACAAGGTTTCGGATCAGATAAGGACTTGTTCCCTCACGGAATCCGCGTCGCCAGATAGCTCAGTCTGGTCTTGGACAATCTGCGTAAGCGCACTCAACTTTCACGTAGATCTAGCCTTGGCTGCTGGACTCAGTTGATATCGAACTCGTTGCCTTCCGGATCTAGCATCCCGACCGCGTAGTGGTCGAGTCCTTCCACCAGCAATGCGCCGGTGATGGTGGCGCCCAGTCCGGCCAGTCGATTAGCCTCCGCGTCGACTCGCTGTCTACGAGTCTCGATCGACTCCGTTCGTTCACCACTTGCGTGGACGTCGAGGTGCAGCCGGTTCTTGACCACCTTGGCCTCTGGGACAACGTGGAACCAGATGCTCGGCCCGTGACCCGCCGGGTCGCTGATCCTGTCGGCCCCTTCGATCAACTCCTCCTCAGGGATTCCCAGCTCGCGGTAGAAATCATTCCAGGTTGTGAATCCAACCGGTGCCGGCGCAAGCTCATAGTCCAGCGCGGCGGCCCAGAACGGGGCCAGCCGATCCGGGTCGGCACAGTCGATGACCAACTGAAAGCGAACGGGCACCATCGTCCTCCTCTGACTTATTGGGTAGCTGCCCAGACGCTACAGATCCGCTGCGACGCTGGGTCGGAGCCTCGTCTTAGACTTCTCGAATTGAGTATTGGCGAGTTGGAAGAGGCAACATCCCAGTAGAAGATTGAATTCGGCGCACAGAAGCAGATTGAAGTAGATGACATACAGTGGTTTCGTCAGCCGCCAATGCAAAGGCGTGGGAATGGTGCGTCGGTTGTCTCCGACCAGTACGGTTCATGCGGGCCTCCAGTGCGAGGTTGCAGATCTGTTGGGTCGGGCCTACGACGCTGGTTTCAGTTGACTTATTCGAGTGCCAATCAGCAACTGTCCTTTGGAAGTCGAACGACTTGCGGAAAGAAGAGTCGTGACGTCGTCTTCCCTTGGACAAGGGATACCCACATTCCCCGAATCACCCACCCATGACGATGGACTGTTCGTATGCTCATCCGAGCGACAATTGCGTACCAACGACCGCTCACTTTAAGCGGCTCCAATACTGCTCCGACGGCGTACGAAGGAGTCGTTTTTGGAATTGCAGTGAGATTGAAGCTCGCTGCAATTTCACCTGTCGTTGAACCGGGCTCAATAGACTGAACGCGGTACCTCGTCTGATCCCGCGTTGGCTTTGCCGAACTCGGTATATCCATTCCCACGCCCGTAATACGAGCACTGTGGGTGCCCACATTCTTGACAATGAGCAGCGCATCTCCAATCTGACAACTTGCAATTGACCCTAAGAAGAATTGCGCTCCACCACCTGATGGAACAGCGAGATCAATCATTTGACTCATCATCGGCGCGCGAACTTGCGACGCTGACAACTCTGAGTCGACGGTTCCACTCAAACCAATGACAATCGCGCCGACGGTCAGCGATCGAGCGAGAACATTTCGAAATCGCTTCACGAGGTTGCTCTCATAGAGGTTGGTTCCACAAGTGTGCCACGATTTCCTTAGAAGAGATTGGTGAGCGAACCTCGTCGGATCTTCCCGCTGGCGGTGCGGGGGATTGCCGCGACGTAACGAATCTCTTTCGGTTTGGCCCACGGCCCAATACGTTCTTCGGCGACGCCGCGAATCAGCTCATCGAAGTTCGAGCCGTCACTGACGATGAGCGCCACGACCCGTTGGCCCCACTCCTCGTCGTCGACGCCGGTGACTGCGACGTCACGCACCCCGGGTAACGAGGCGAGCGCGGACTCGAGTTCTTCGGGCCATAACTTCTCGCCGCCGGTGTTGATGACGAAGCCGAGACGACCCTTCACGGACACCCGTGCTCCGCTCACTTCTCCCGCGTCGCCGGTCGGGAACCAGTCGTCGCGGCCGTCCGGTCCCAGCGCTCGCGGTCGCGGAGCGTCGCGGTACGAACGAAAGAGCGTGGGGCTTCGCACCAAGAGTTGACCGTCGACGCTCGCCACATCGACGCCGGGCAGCGCAACGCCGTCGTAGACGACACCCGAACCGGTCTCGGTCATGCCCCAGGTCGCGATCACGTTCTCGGGCCGCGCTATGGGCGGGCGCCCCCCGCCCAAGAGCACGGAATGGAACGCGCTCACGTCGTGACGGGCGAGCTGCGCGCGAACGATCGACACGTGCGTCGCTCCGTGAGCCGCCGCGGTCTCGAGGTCCTCGGCGTCGCCCCAGTGCAACGTGGCGTCACTGAGGACGGAGCGCAAGATGACGGCTAGGCCGCCGATGTGACTCGCCGGGAGACAGGGAAACCAGACGGGCCGTGAGTCACCGCGGAGCGTCGACTGCGTGAGGTCGGCGCTGGCGCGCAGGGCCGTCCACGTCAGTTCGACCGCCTTGGGCTGCGCGCTCGAACCCGAGGTCAACATGACCACGCCGATCTCATCGTCGACATCGTGGCCGCTCGACAGTGTGGTCTCTCCGTGAGCGTCGCGCACCGCCGTTGCGCCGAGTCGTTGCAACTCTTCGAGTCGCCGACGTGGTGAGGTGCGCCGGTCCAATACGCAAAAAGCGATCGAATCGTCCACGCACTGTCGAATCGCTCGTTCGAGGTCCTTGCCCAGCTCGAAATCGAGCGCGAGCAAAGAAGACACGAACTCAGACTAGGTGTCCGAGAACGCTGACCCCCGGCGTTTTGATGGAGGCCGCCTCGACGCCGTAGCGTGTTCGCCATGGCTGACACTGTTATCCAAGGTTCTCCGATCGATCCGGTGGAGGAGTTCCGTACCTGGCCGCCGCCGGCGTGGCAGCGATCCGGAGAGTTCGAGGACATCATCTATGAGGTCGCCGAGGGGATGGCGCGAATCACCATCAACCGACCCCAGGTTCGCAACGCCTTCCGCCCCCAAACGCTGTTCGAACTGTCGCGCGCCTTCGAGCTGGCCCGCGACAACGTCACCGTCGGGGCGATCATCTTGACCGGCGCGGGTCCGGACGCGTTCTGCTCCGGGCGGCGATCAGAGCATTCGTGGTGACGACGGCTATATGGGTGATGATGACGTCGCCCGCCAGGGCGTCGGCCGACTCAACGTGCTGGACCTGCAGATTCAGATTCGCCGACTGCCCAAGCCGGTCATCGCCCAGATCGCCGGCTACGCCATCGGCGGAGGTCACATCCTGCACCTGGTGTGTGACCTCTCGATCGCGGCCGACAACGCGCGTTTCGGCCAGACCGGACCGAAGGTCGGCTCCTTCGATGGAGGATACGGATCGTCACTCCTGGCGCGCACGATCGGCGTGAAGCGCGCCAAGGAGGTGTGGTTCCTCTGTCGCCAGTACGACGCGGCCCAGGCGCTCGAGTGGGGACTCGTCAATACCGTGGTCGCGCTGGACCTCCTCGAAGTCGAGACCGTCGCGTGGTGTCGTCAGATCCTGACGCTGTCGCCTATCGCACTACGGATGTTGAAGGCCGGCTTCAACGCCGCCGAAGACGGCCTGGCCGGCATCCAACAGTTGGCCGGCGACGCCACCATGCTCTTCTACATGTCCGAAGAGGGTCAAGAAGGTCGCAACGCCTTCGTCGAACACCGCAAGCCGGACTTCTCGAAATTCCCCAAGCGTCCATGACCGAGGCTCCCGGGCCGTCTCCGGCGATGGGTCCTCGCGGCGCGCCCGCGTACGCTGCCCGCGGCGATGGTCCCGGTCGTCGTGGGCGTGGCGCTCATTCGACCGCGCACCATCAATTGGGGCAACTCCGTGCTGTGCCTTTTCGTCGCCCTCGCGCTGCAAGTGGGCACCAACTACGCCAACGACTACTCCGACGGCGTGCGTGGCACCGACGAAGTTCGAGTCGGCCCGTTCCGACTGACCGCGTCAACGTTGGTGCCGGCCCGACACGTGCGAAACGCGGCCTTCGGCGACGTTCTTCCTCGCCGGGGTCGCGGGCCTGGTGCTCGCGTCACGGACCTCGTGGTGGCTGGTGGCGATCGGCGCCACGGCGATCGCGGCCGGGTGGTTCTACACCGGCGGACCGCGACCGTACGGCTACTACGGCTTCGGGGAGCTCTTCGTCTTCATCTACTTCGGTCTGGTCGCGACCGTCGGGACCGCCTACGTGCAGCACCGCAGCATCCCCGATCGATCGTGGTGGCTCGGCGTGGCGACGGGCTTCATGGCCTGCGCGCTGCTCGAGGCGAACAACCTGCGCGACGTGGAGGGTGACCAGTCCTCGGGCAAGAAGACGCTGGCCGCGCGACTGAACCGGAGGCGAGCGCCGTGGCTCTTCGCCGTGTGCGTCGGCGGCGTCCTCGTGGGCATGGCCGGCGCCGGACACAGCGTGGTCGGCATCGTCGCCGTACTGCTGTACGTCCCGGCGCTGCGGCTGGCGTTCTCGGAGAAGAACGGACGCGAACTGTTGCCGATGCTGAAGTACTCGGCGCGCGCGCAACTGCAGCTCGGTGCGCTGCTCGCCGTGGTGCTCGTCTTCAGAGTGGGCGTGTGAAGTCCTGAACGAGCGCGGCGCTACGCTCCGGCTGTTCTAGGTGCGCGGCGTGGTGCGCGTCGGCGACGAAGTCGGCCCGCCCATCGACTACGCCGTCGGCGATCGAGGTCGCCTCGAGACGGAACTTCTGGTCGAGGGCGCCGGCCAACGCCAGCGTGGGCATCGAAAGCGACGCCAACTCCGGAGCCAGCCAGCGCTGCGTGCCGGTGCCGGCCAGTCGCAGCGAGTCGGCGAGACCCGCGGCGTCCGAGCTCCGAGCTGCGCGCTCGAGCGCGTCGTCGGGAATCGAGGCGAACATCTCGCGGGCCAGCCACTCGTCGAGGAACGCCTCGGCGCCGATCGATTCGATGCGCTGGGCGAGCGCGTCATCACTGCGCCGTCGGGCGTCGCGCTCGCCGGGGTCCGCGATGCCCCGCGTCGCGCCCAACAGGACCAGCCGGCGTACGCGCGCGGGGTGGCGCAGCGCGAAGTGCAGGGCGACGCGGGCCCCGAAGGAGTAACCGCCGAGGTCGAGGGGTTCGTCGGGAAGGGCCTCGGCGAGGAGTTCGGCGGTCTCGTCCAGCGACGCCCGAATTGACGGCGTTCTCGCCGTGTCCGGGCAGGTCGAGAGTCAGAAGCTCGTTCGTTCCTGCCAGAATGGAACGAAACCGATGTGCCGAGTCCTTGGTCTGCGTGAACCCGTGGAGCCATACGAGGAGTGGGCCCGAGCCGTGACGTTGGACACCGAGGAGTGACATTGCCACAGAGCGTACCGAGCGCGAGTGAGGTGCAGGCCACGTACGCGGCGACGCTGTTCGACGAGTGGATTCGATTGGGGCTGCGCGACGTGGTGCTCTGTCCCGGTTCGAGGTCCACGCCGCTGGCGCTGGCGTGCGCGTCGCGCCGCGAACTCCGGGTGCACGTCCGAATCGACGAACGAAGCGCGGGATTCTTCGCGCTCGGGCGCGCCCTCGCCACCCACGAACCGGTGGCCATCGTGGTGACCAGTGGCACGGCGGCGGCCGAACTCCACGCCTGCGTCGCCGAGGCCTCCCAGGCGTTCGTGCCCCTGCTGGTCCTGACCGCGGATCGTCCGCCCGAACTGCACGGCGTCGGCGCGCCCCAGACGATCGACCAACACCGACTGTTCGGCGACCTGGTGCGGCTCTTCGAAGATCCGGGCACGGCGCGGCCGGAGGATTCGGACACCTGGCGCGTGCTGGCGCGGCGTCTGTGGAGCCGAGCCACCCAACGTGACGAGGAGAGCCCCAGTCCCGGCCCGGTTCACTTGAACGCCGCGTTCATCGAGCCGCTGGTCGCCGAGGCACTGGCGCTGCCGGATCCCTTGGTGCCGATCTCGACCTCGCGAGAGCGCTACGTCAACAGTGCCGGATCTCGAAGACGTCCGGGTGCTGTGCGTCGCCGGTCACGGCGTCTCCAGTCGGACGGTGGAGGACTGCGTGTCGTTGAACTGGGCCGTCGTCGGGGACGCCACGGCTCTGGGCACCATTTCGTACTTCGACGCGCTGTTGCGCGACGGGCAGTTCGCCGAGGACGTCCGTCCGGACGTGGTGGTCCGACTCGGCGGGCTGCCCGCGTCTCGAACGCTTCAGGAACGACTTCGCGCGTGGCGGGTGCGGACCGTCGGCTTCGACGGCGCCGGCTTCGTGTCCGACCCCGATCGACTCGTCAGCGAGCGTCCTGCACGGACTGCCCGATCCGCTCCACGAACCCAAGGCCGATGGCGAATACGTGCGGCTCTGGAACGACGCGTCGACGCGCGTCGGTGCGTGGTTGACGAGGCTGGACCGTGAGGACGACGCGCTGCAGGAGCTTTCGCTCGCCCGATGCGTGGTGGACGTGAGCTCGCGACGCGACGTGCCCCTCGTCATCGGATCGTCCATGCCCGTGCGCGACGTGGAGTGGTGGACGCCGGCGCGTTCGTCGCCGACGTACGCCAATCGCGGCGTGAACGGCATCGACGGCGTGGTCTCGACCGCGCTCGGCGTGGCCGCCGGTTCGCGGGCCATCGGATTCGTGGGCGACATCACGATGCTGCACGACGTGTCGGCGTTGGTGGACGGTTTGGGCGACGCGGGCGGTACCTGTGCGCTTGGTCGTCGCGGACAATCACGGTGGAGGCATCTTCTCCTTTCTCGCCCAGCGCGCCGCCCGTCGATGACGCTCGTTTCGAGCAGCTCTTCGCGACGCCGCGGGCGCACGACCTCGTCACCATCGCTCGGGCCTTCGGTCACGAGGCGACTACGCGTGACGACCCGTTCACAACTGCGTCGGCGCCCTCGAGGCGGCACTGGACCGCAGCGGTCTGACGGTGATCGTGGCCGACGTGCCGTCGCGCGACGAGAACGTGCGGCTTCACGACGAGTGGAATGAGACGAGTGAAGAGCATCCTCGAAGGCGTTCGATGATCGCGACGCTTCCGAGTTCGCTTGTTGGCCGCGATGCCGATCGCCGTCGCGGCCGGTTTCGTCTCGTTCATCTCGCCCTGCGTGTTGCCGCTCCTCCCGGGCTACCTCGCGTTCCTCAGCGGCGCTACCGGATCGCTCGAAGGCCGAGCTGGTCGCGGGCGCGCGGTGATCGGATCCATCGCGTTCATCATCGGCTTCGCCATCGTGTTCGTGAGTCTCGGCGCTCTGTTCGGGGGCTTCGGCGCGTTACTCAAGGACCACCAACGACTGCTGTCCATCGTGTTCGGAGTCGGTGACGATCCTGCTTGGGACTGTTCTTCGGCGGGTGGTGGCCCTCGACGTGGCTCAATCGAGAGCGACGAATCCACCATCTGCCGCGGGCCTCGATCCTCGGCGCGGGCGCGCTGGGATTCTTCTTCGCGCTCGGCTGGACGCCGTGCCTCGGTCCGACGCTCGCGCGATCCTTGGGCTCGGCGGCGACATCCGGCGCGACCGCACTGCGCGGATCGATCCTCGCGTTCTTCTACTGCCTCGGTCTCGGCATCCCCTTCGTCGTCGCGGCGCTGGCGACCGAGTGGGTGACCGACGGCCTCGTCGTGGCTGCGTCGTCACCAACGCACCATCGGTCGCATCGGCGGGCTGTTGCTGATCGTGATCGGCGTGCTCGAGGTGACGGGTGCGTGGCACACCTTCGTCACTCTGGTTGCAGGTGCACTTCCCCTCGTCGCAGGCACCGTTCTAGTCGATGGTCGCCTCGTAGACTGAGCCGATGAAACTACGTGACGACTGGCAGTTTCGCGGTCTGATTCACCAGACCACGGACGACGCGATACTCGACCGCCTCACGGCGGGCGGCGTCACGGCCTATATCGGTTTCGACCCGACGGCGCCCTCGCTGCACCTGGGACACCTCATGCAGCTCTGCACCCTGCGACGACTGCAGATCGCCGGCAACCGGCCGATCGCCCTGGCCGGCGGCGGTACCGGTCTCATCGGCGACCCCAGCTTCAAGGCCGCCGAGCGGCCGCTGCTGACGCTCGAAGCAGATCGAGGCCAATCTGGTCGGGATTCGCGAACAGTTGGGCCGCTTCCTCGACTTCACCGAGAGCGCCGGCACCTCCCGGGCGCTGCTGTTGAACAACGCCGACTGGCTGACGACGGTCTCGTTGACCGACTTCTTGCGTGACGTGGGTAAGCACTTCACCGTCAATCAGATGATCGCCAAGGACACCGTGAAGAGTCGGCTCGATCGCGACGACGTCGGCCTCTCCTTCACCGAGTTCTCGTACATGCTGCTGCAGGCCTACGACTTCTTGCGACTCAACCTCGATCACGACTGCACCTTGCAGCTGGGCGGATCGGACCAGTGGGGCAACATCACGGTGGGCGACCGAACTGGTGCGCAAGGCGACCGGACATCGCGCCGACGGCGTCACGACGCCCTTGCTCTTGCGCGCCGACGGCCAGAAGTTCGGCAAGTCCGAGGGCGGCAACGAGAACGTGTGGCTGGACGCCACCGATGACCTCACCGTTCGCGCTGCACCAGTTCTTGTTGAACGCCGACGACGTGGCGACCCCGGCGATGCTGCGCTACTTCACCTTCCTCGATCACGAGACGATCCTCGAGCTGGATGACGCCACGCGCAACGCGCCGCAGGAACGACGGGCCCAACGCGCCGCGGCGAACGCCATCGTGGCCATGGTCCACGGTGAGGACGCCGCGTTGCGCGCCGAGCGCGCCGGCGAGGCCCTCTTCGC
Organism: uncultured Acidimicrobiaceae bacterium; assembly: GCA_963703105.1. Taxonomy (GTDB): domain Bacteria; phylum Actinomycetota; class Acidimicrobiia; order Acidimicrobiales; family RAAP-2; genus RAAP-2. The sequence goes on from OY969792.1 coordinate 2,537,515, forward strand.
CGAGACCATCGCCGAACTCGACGAGGCGACGCTCTTGCAGGTGGTCGCCGACGCCCCGTCCTCGACCATCGCGCGCGGTGAGCTGCGGGACGGCATCGACGCCGCCGAACTGGTGATGCGCACCGAACTGGCGACGTCGCTGGGCGAGGCGCGGCGATTCGTCGAACAGGGCGGCGTCTACGTGAACAACGTCCGGGTCGAGGCCGGCGCGAAGGTCGACGCCGACCCAGCTTTTGCACGATCGCTACGTGATTCTGCGTCGCGGTCGACGACAGATGCACCTGGTGGTCGTTGCGTGATCCGTCGCGTCGCGACGCTGCTCGCGGCGGGGCTGCTGCTCGCGGCGTGCGGCTCGATCAGCCCCGGAAACGGCCATGTCGGGGTGGGTGAAGCAGAGCGGCTTCACGGCTAACGTGCGAACGCTCTACCAGGACGTCCAGAACTCCGCGAAGGACCTGCGGAACCTCGCGCTTTCGAGCAACGATCTTCACACGTTCTGCAACGTGCTCTTCGTCGACGACGGCTCGATGCAGTCGTCGTTGCCCACGCCCGATCGCCAGGCGACTTCGTTGCTGGACAAGGCGTACCGGGACTTCGCCACGGCGGCCGTGCGAGTGCTACAGCGCCATCGCCGTGCCGGGCGATCGCGCCGAAGTCCCTCGCGGCCTTGAGCAGTGGTGCCGCGTTCTTGTCCGAGGCGCGCGCCCGTGTGGCCGCCGCGAGTTAAGAACCGGCTAAGAACTGGGCGGACGAAGGTCGATCTCGAGGCGCAAGATGCCGTCTTCGAGCGTGGCGGTGGCGTCGCCCAACATGGCGAAGTCCTGGAAGTCGAGGTTGGCCGCGTCAATGACGCGTTGGCGCTCGGGTCCTTCGACCGGTGGGAATCCGCGTCGTTTCACGGCCTCGGCCCGTTCGCGAAATCGAAGCACCATCTCGTTGGGGTCAAAGGCAGGGCTCACAGCGCGATGATAGGGGCTTCACGTCGAGATTTGTCTTGGTATCATGGATATCTCAACTCAGTACTTCTGGGTTGTGGTCGCCGCCAGTTATGGCCCGCGGCCAGTGAGGAGTGGACGTGAAAAAAGGCCGCCATCGTCGGTTTGTTGAAGCTCGCGAACTCAAACGCTCTACCGGACCCCGCGCGACCACCTGTGTGGAATGTGGCGCCGCGCCCGAAGACGTCCACGCGGAGTGGTGTCTCGCCGAAGAGGACCGCTACGACGAGATCCTGGGTTCGCTGCCCCGAACCTCGTTCAACGAAGAGGACCCCCTCGCCGCCGAGGGTTAGGCCTTCTTCCGCATTACCGGATGGGGCAGACGGGTGCCCTTGGGCTGCGCCGAGCGCTTGTTCATGTACGCCAGCAGTTGGTCGTAGACCGCTTGACCGACCATCGCCACCAGCTCTTCGGACATCGAGTCGACGACACGGTTCTTGCCGATGAAGGCCGCGGGGTCTTCGGTGCACCACCAGTGGAAGTCCGCGCCGCCCTCGCCCCAGTGACCGCGGTTCCACTGCGAGATGCGGGTGATGACGTGGCCGCTCTCTTCGACCTCGTCGTCGCGGCGTAGCGGGAGCTGCCAGCAGACCTCGGGCTTCAGCGGGATGTAACTCTCTTCGTTGTCGATCGCCATCACGTGCAGCGCGCAGCCCGGGCCGCGATGGAAGTCCGGGCGGTTGAGAAAGATGCAGGCGTCTTGCACCAGCCGGGTGACGATCTCCCCGTTCTTCTTCACCCGCGTGGTGCCCTGGCGGCCCTTGGACTTGAACTGCCACTGGTCGGCCGTCAGGCGTTTGGCCGCCTTCTCGACGCGGCGCTGGTCCTTCTCGTCCGAGAAGTGCGCCCCGTAGCTGCAACAGCCCTGGACGAGCTCGGGGGTGGCTTCGGTCAAGACGCCCTGGCAGCCCGCGCCGAAGATGCACTTCCAGTTGCTCTCGAGGAAGGTGACGTCGAACATCCAGGTGCGCTGGCGCTTGGTGTCTTCGAAGCTGATCCACTCGTGGGCGTCAGAGGGTATGGAACTCACGCCCAAAACTTACATCGTGTAAATGGGCAACGCTTACCCATACACTTGAGACATGACATCCGTCGATACCTTCGAAGTACTCACGTTGACCGACGAGGCCCGCAACGTCGTCACCGACGCCCTCAACGCCGAAGAGCACGCCGAGACGTTGGCGCTCTACGTCGAGGTCACCGGCACGCGCGGGGCCGGCTACTCCTACGACCTCTACTTCTCAGACCGCGCCGACGCGCCCGAGGGCGCCGCCATCGGCAGCGACGGGAGCGTGACGATCGTCGTGCCGCCCAAGAGCGTGGAACGTCTGCGCGGCAGCCGCCTGGAGTTCGCCAACGAGGGCGGCGGCGGACTGGTGCTGGTGAACCCGAACGTACCCGACGCCCGAAGAGATGAACCCCGGCGTGCCGGCCGACATCTTGGCGATGGGGATCGCTGGACCGCTCGCGACCTTGGCGATCGACGTCCTCGAGTCCAGTGTGAATCCGGCCATCGCCTCGCACGGCGGGCGCGCCGACCTCATCGCCCTCGACGAGGAGAAGAAGGTCGCCTACCTCAAGCTCTCGGGCGGATGCCAGGGATGCGCCATGAGTCGACTGACGCTCTCCCAGGGAATCGAGACGCAACTCATCGAAGCCATTCCCGAACTGACCGGCGTCATCGACGTCACCGATCACGCCTCCGGGGAGAATCCCTTCTACTCCAAAGAGTAAGAAGCCGCGTCGGTCGTTCTAGAATTACCAGATGTTGCGCTTCCTCACGGCCGGAGAGAGTCACGGCCCTTCATTAAGCGTCATCGTCGAAGGCCTGCCGTCGGGACTGGCGATCGGCGTCGAGGAGATCGCGGACGAACTGGCCCGGCGTCGACTCGGGTACGGTCGCGGTCCTCGGATGCGCTTCGAGCGCGATGAGCTGCGGCTCATCGGTGGGGTGCGCCACGGGCGCACGCTCGGCTCCCCGGTCGCCGTCGAGATCCTGAACTCCGAGTGGCCCAAGTGGGAAGAGGAGATGTCCGCCGCGCCGGGCACGCCCGGCCAGAAGCAGACGAAGCCGCGACCCGGTCACGCCGATCTGGCCGGCATGCAGAAGTACGGCTTCGACGACGCGCGTGACGTCTTGGAGCGGGCCAGCGCTCGAGAGACCGCGGCGCGGGTCGTCGCCGGAGCCCTCGCCAAGTCGCTCCTCTCGACCATCGGGGTGGCGATCGTGAGCCACGTCACCCGCATCGGCGAGGTCGCTGCACCCGAAGGCCGGCGACCGCTGCCCGATGACCTGGCTATGGTCGACGACAACGAGGTCCGCTGTTTCGATCCCGAAACCGCCGCGGCGATGGTCCTCGAGATCAAGGCCGCCGCGAAGGTCGGCGACTCCCTCGGCGGCGTCGTCGAAGTCATCGCCTACGGCGTGCCGGTCGGGCTGGGCAGCCACGTCCACTGGGATCGCAAGCTCGACGGGTTACTCGCCGGCGCTCTCATGAGCATTCACGCGGTGAAGGCGGTCGAGATCGGCGACGGCTTCACCCAGGCCGCCCAGCGTGGCAGCGTCGCGCACGACGCCATCGCCGTGGACGAAAGCTTTGACCAGGGCGGCGGATTCATCCGTCGCACCGATCACGCCGGCGGCACCGAGGGCGGGATCTCCTCCGGGGCGCCGGTCATCGCCGGGTCGCCATGAAGCCGCTCTCCACGCTGAATCGACCGGTCCTCGAGACGGTGGACGTGGTGACGCACGAGACCGCGGTCTCGTTCAAGGAGCGCACCGACGTGACGGCGGTGCCCGCCATGGGCGTCGTCGCCGAAGCGATGATGGCGCTGGTCTTGGCCAACGAGGCCCTGCGCAAGTTCGGCGGCGACTCGGTGGAGGAGTTCACGCGCAACCACCACTCCTACATCGCGAATCTCGGTTCGACCTCCTCCGCCGCCCGTCCCGCGTAGTCGTGGGTCATCTCGTGCTCGTCGGCCTGCCGGGCGTCGGCAAGACGACGGTGGCCCGAGCCCTGATCGGGCGGCGGCATACGCAGGCCGTCGACACCGACGATCTCCTGGCGCTCGCGGTGGGTACCTCGGCTGCGCAGTACCTACGCGACGAGGGCGAGTCGAACTTTCGCGCGCGTGAACTCGAGGCGCTGCGGAGCGCCCTCGACGAAGCGGGCGACACGGTCATCGCGACCGGGGGCGGGATCGTCTGTACGCCGGCCGCGCGGGCGGCCCTCGCCGACGAGCTCACGCTCTGGCTGGACTGCGATGACGAGGTGATCCTCGCGCGCCTCGGCGACGGCGACCGGCCGCTGCTGGCCGCGAACCCCGTCGAGGGACTGGCACGTCTCCGGAGTGAACGAGAGGCGTGGTACCGCGAGGTGTCACGAGTCCGGATCGATACGTCGGCCCCGCTCGACGACGTCGTCGCGCACGTGGCGGTTGAAGTCGATAGGTTGACGCGATGAACGTGAGCGTGGAACTGGGAGAGCGATCGTACGAGGTGGTCCTCGGCGACGGCGCGCGTCACCAGCTGGCCGAGTTGATTCGACGGCGCGCGCCCAGAGCCCGCGTCGCGGTAATTGTCACGAGCCCTTCGATCGCCGCGCAGCCCTGGTTCGACGTCACGAGCGGCATCGAACAACACGTATTGACAGTGCCCGACGGCGAGTCGGCGAAGTCGCTCGACCGTGCTCGAAGCGCTCCTGGAAGAGGTGGCGCAGTTCGAACTGTCGCGTTTCGACGTGCTGGTGGCCGTCGGTGGCGGCGCCGTCACCGACCTGGCGGGCTTCGCCGCCGCCACGTATCTGCGCGGCGTGGCGCTGGTGCAGATACCGACGTCGCTCGTCGGCCAGGTGGACGCCGCCATCGGTGGCAAGACCGGCGTCAATCTGCGCTCCGGCAAGAACCTGGTCGGCGCGTTTCACCAACCGATCGGCGTGCTGTGCGACCTCGAGACGATCGCCACGCTGCCGGAACGCGAGCGACTAGCCGGACTGGGCGAGGTGGCCAAGTGCTGGCTCTTGGAAGGTGGTTTCGCCGCCGAGTTGGCGGACGTCTCCCTGCACGACCTGATCGTGATGTCGGTGAAGCTGAAGGCCGCGGTCGTGAGCGCCGACGAACAAGAAGAAGGTCGGCGCGCGCTGTTGAACTACGGACACACCCTCGCGCACGCACTGGAGAAGGTCGCCCTGGCCCGCGACCGCGACGAGCTGCGACACGGTGAGGCGGTCGCCATCGGCCTGGCCTTCGCCGTCCGGGTGGCCGAAGCGCTGGGCCGGGTCGACCACAGCGAGGTGGTGCGCCACGACGAGGTGCTGGCGATCTTCGGACTGCAACGTCGCATTCCCCCACACTTTCCCACTTCGTCCCTGCTGGAGGCCATGGCCCACGACAAGAAGGCCCATCACGACCTGACCTTCGTGTTGGCGGGCGCCGAAGGTTTCGAGACCGTGCACGGCGTCGACCCACAACTGGTGAGTGACGTGCTGGAGAGATTCCAAGGAGAACCATGAGCTAACGAAATCCTGCTGCTGTCGGGACCGAACCTCGACCTCCTCGGAACGCGCAGCCCCGAGATCTACGGGACGACCACGCTGGCCGAGCACGTCGAGCGCTTCGGCCGACTCGCGAATGAGGCCGGTTTCAGTGTCCGTCACGTGCAGTCGAACTTCGAGGGCGATCTCATCGAGGCGATTCACTCGGCGCGCGGGACAGCGCGGTGGCGATCGTGATCAACGCCGGGGCGCTCACGCACTCCTCGTGGGCGCTGGCCGACGCGCTGGACACGTTCACCGGGATCAAGGTCGAAGTGCACATCTCGAATCCGGCGGCCCGCGAACCGTTTCGCCACCTCAGCACGCTGGCTGGATCGGTGAGCGGTTCGATCGCCGGCTTCGGCGCCACCAGTTACGAACTGGCCCTCGATGCCGTTCGCCGATTAACGTCGCGCGTCTTAATCGAGCATCGAACGACGGAGCGTAGACTGGGCAACGCACGATTCGCGAAAGGTCTCCCCGCTCATGCCTGCAATATCTACGTCGGACATTCGAAACGGCATCACCATCAAGCTCGACGACGGACTCTTCACGGTCATTGAGTTCCAGCACGTCAAGCCGGGCAAGGGCGGGGCGTTCGTGCGCACCAAGCTGCGCAACGCGCGCTCCGGTGCGGTGATCGAGCGAACGTACCGCTCGGACGAGCGCCTGGAGCAGGCCATGATGGACAAGCGCGACACGCAGTACCTCTACCGCGACGGCGACGACTACATCTTCATGGACCAGTCGACCTACGACCAGGTGCCGGTCTCTTCCAAGAGCCTGGGCGAGGCGGCCAACTTCCTCAAGGAGACCGGCAAGGCCATGCTCATCTTGCACGACGACGAGATCATCGGGGTGGAACTCCCGGCCTCGGTCGAGCTGACGATCGCCGAGACCGAACCGGGCATCCAGGGTGACCGGGTGTCGGGGGCGCGCAAGTCGGCGACCCTGGAGACCGGTCTCGTCGTGCAGGTCCCGTTATTCGTCGGTCCGGGTGAGCTGATCAAGGTCGACACCCGCACCGGTGAGTACATGACCCGGGCCTAGCGTGAGCGAACTCGGCGTTCAGCGACACCACTCTCGCGAACGCGCGCTGGAGATCATGTACGAGGCCGCGATGAAGGAGCGACCGCTGCTCGTCGTGGTGGCAGAACTCAACCTGCGACCGGACGACTACGCCATGACCCTGCTGACCTCCGCTGAGCTGAACGAATCGCGCGCTCACGAGCTCATCAGCGAGTACTCCATCGACTGGCCACTCGAACGAATCGCCCTGGTCGATCGGCTGGTGATGACGCTGGCGGTCGGCGAGATGATGCTGAAGGATGCACCGCCGAAGGCCGTGATACTCGACGAGGCCGTCGAACTGGCCAAGGTGTACTCCACCGACGCCTCACCGAAATTCGTCAACGGCGTCCTGTCGTCGATCGCCGATCAACTACTCAACTGAAGAGTCAGTCGACTCCCTCGGGCGGGGACGGTCGGTCGCTCTCGTGGACCGAGGCCAGGTACGCGTTCCAGGCGTCGAGTTCGGGATCGACCTCATCGAAGACGACGGGACGATGAGGGCCCCGGCCCCGAACGTCCTGGCGAAGTTTGTGCCACATGTAGACCGCGTAGCCGCCGAGGAGCGGCCACTCGAACACGTAGGCCCACGACAGGGTATTGCCGCCGAGCGCGCGCAGGATCTCAAAAATGAAGGCCGGGAGACAGATCAATTCGGCCAGGACCAGTCCGAGGTTGATGCGGAACATACTCCCGGACTGTGCGGCCATGGTGATGATTTTAAACCCGTGGAACCGGCGCTCCTCGTGCGACTCGCGGCCACACCGTTGACGCACTCGCTTGACGATCAGGACCGGTGAGAGAGTACAGCGTCCGCAACGACTACGATTGACGAAGCAAAGAGACAATACGGTCCTGACGGTGGTTCGAAAGACCACGTCGAGGGGCTGTCGTGAAGCGGGTCCCGTGAGGCTCGAACGACAGGAGAGCGATGAGTAACGAGGACGAACGCCAGGCGCGAACACGCGGCCTGGCGTTTCTTGCAAAGAGTCAGCTCATGACCGCCGAGGACGTGAAGCGCGCGCTGCGTCGCATGGCCCACGAAATAGTCGAGCGCAACCACGACGTGTCGTCACTGTCGGTCATCGGACTGCAGACCGGTGGGAAAGAACCGGCGACCGCGCTCGCGGCGATCCTGGCCGAGATCTCCGGGGAAGCCATCAGCGCCGGCGTGCTCGACGTCTCGTTCTATCGCGATGACCTTTCCCGGAACCCCCTGCCCACGTCGTCGGCCACGGAGATCGACCACGACCTCACCGATCGCACGGTCGTACTCGTCGACGACGTCCTCTTCACCGGCCGCACCATCCGCGCGGCCCTCAACGCTCTGTCCGACTGGGGCCGACCGCGCGCCGTGCAGCTGGCCGTACTCGTCGACCGCGGCCACCGCGAACTGCCCATTCGCCCCGATTACGTCGGCAAGAATCTCCCGACGTCCCAGGACGAGGCGATCGTCGCCAACCTCGACGGCGTCTGGATCGGGACGAGGGAGGCGTCGTGATCACGTCGATCCGCGGTCGCGGACTGCTTTCGCTCGATGACCTGACGAGAGAGGCGATCGTCGAAGTGCTCGACACCGCCGAGTCGTTCGTGGAGGTGAATCGACGCACCATCAAGAAGGTGCCCGCCTTGAAGGGCCGCGTCGTGGCCTCGCTCTTCTTCGAAGAGTCGACCCGCACCCGACTCAGCTTCGAAACGGCGGCCAAGCGCCTCAGCGCCGACGTCCTCTCGCTGGCCGTGGCGTCGAGCAGCGTGAAGAAGGGCGAGTCCCTGCGCGACACGATCGCCACCATCGACGCCCTGGGCATCGACGCCGTCGTGCTGCGTCATCGATCGAGCGGTGCGGCCTTGCAGGTCAGTCGATACGTGCCCCACGTGCGCGTCATCAACGGAGGTGACGGTCAGCACCAGCACCCGACCCAGGGTCTCTTGGACGCCTTCACCATCCGCCAGGTGCTCAGCGAACGGCGCGGCACGAACGGGCTCGAGTCCGGCGGCGAACTGTTTCACGGTCTGAAGATTCTGATCGTGGGCGACATCCGCCACAGTCGGGTCGCGCGAAGCGACGTCGCGGCCTACGCCACCCTCGGCGCCGAGGTGCGACTCTGTGCGCCGGGCACGCTGTTGCCCGAGGAGGTGGCGACCTGGCCGGTCACGGTCGTCGACGACTTCGACGAGGCGCTCGCGTGGGCCGACGTGGTGGGTCTGCTCCGTCTCCAGAGCGAACGGGGCTCGGGGGCCTTCGTCGCCAGCCTCGACGAGTTCACCTTCACCCACGGGCTGACCGTTGAACGCGCGCGCCTGTTGAAGCCGGAGGCGTTGATCATGCACCCCGGTCCGATGAACCGCGGCGTCGAAATCGATTCGCGCGTCGTCGACTCGGCGCAGGCGATCGTCGAGCGACAGGTCAGTAACGGCGTGCCGATCCGCATGGCGGTGCTGTACTTGTGCGTGGCGGGATCGTCAGAGGGAGAGTCGTGAGCGCCATCGTCATTCGACAGGGCCTGGTGGTCGGATCATCCAACGAGGTCGCCGACGTCTTGATCATCGACGGCACGATCGCCGAGGTCGGGGCGGCCGTTGACGCGCCGAGTGACGCCTCCGAGGTCGACGCGCGCGACTGCTGGGTGGGGCCGGGCTTCGTCGACCTGCACGCGCACCTGCGAGAGCCGGGCCGCGAGTCGGCCGAGACGATCGAGAGCGGTGCGCGCGCCGGCGCCCTCGGGGGTTACTGCGCGCTGGTCGCGATGCCCAACACCGAACCGGCGCTCGACAGCGTCGCCCTGGTGGCCTACGTACTCGAACGCGGGGAGCGCACGCCGCTCGACATCGCCGTCGCCGGGGCAATTACCCAGGGCCGTCGCGGCGAGTCGCTGGCGCCGATGGCCGAGATGGCCGCGCTCGGGGTGCGACTCTTCACCGACGACGGCCTCGGCGTGCAGGACCCGTCGGTCATGCGCCGCGCCCTCACGTACGCGAAACCGCTCGGCGTCCGACTGGCTCAGCACTGCGAGGACGAACAACTGGCGGCCGGCGGGACCATGCACGAGGGAGCCCTGAGCGCTCGTCTCGGTCTGCTCGGGCGCCCGGCGCTGGCCGAGGAGCTCATGGTGATGCGCGACATCGAACTCGTCCGATTGACGGGTTGCCCACTGCACTTCTTGCACCTCTCGACGCGGCGGTCGTTGGAGATGGTGGTGCGCGCGCGCGACGAGGGCCTGCCGGTCAGCTTCGAGGTGGCGCCGCACCACTTCACCCTCGACGAGAGCGCCTGCGCCACCTACGATCCGGTCTTCAAGGTACACCCGCCGCTGCGACCGCGCGACGACGTCGAGGCGTTGGGCGAGGCCCTTCGCCGCGGCGAGGTCGACGCCGTGGCCAGCGATCACGCCCCGCACGCGCCCGAACTGAAGGACCTCGTCTTCGACGAGGCGCCGGCCGGGATGCTCGGGCTCGAGCACGCGGCGTCACTCACCTTCGAAGCACTCGGTCCGTCGGCCGATCCCGCGGTGTTCTTCCGGGTGCTCAGTCGGGGACCGGCGTGCATCGCGCAGCTGCGACGAGAGGACGTCCGGGTTCGCCACGGCGCGCACGGGGGAGCCATGGTGGCCGGGGAGGACGCCAACATCACGGTCTTCGATCCGGCGGCTCGCTGGAGCGTCGATCGCCACGCCCTGGCCAGTCGATCGATGAACACGCCGTATCACGGGCGCTCGATGGCCGGTCGCGTGCGCGCCACCATCGCCAGGGGTCGTCTCGTCGTCGACGAAGGTCGACTCACATGACGCGCGTACCTTCGGTGCTCGTTCTGCGTGACGGCGCGACCTTCGAGGGCTACGCCGCCGGGCACCTGCCCGACGACGGCGTCACCAGCGGCGAGTTCGTCTTTAACACCGCCCTCTCGGGCTATCAAGAGGTCATCACCGACCCGAGCTACGCCGGTCAGATCATCAGTTTCACCTATCCGCACATCGGCAACTACGGCGTCACGCCGCTCGACGACGAGTCGCTACGGCCGTGGTGCCCGGGCGTGGTGATGCGCGAACTCACGCCCGTGCCCTCCAACTGGCGATCGGCCGGACCACTCGAGGGGTTCTTGCGCGTTCACCGCGTCGCGGGAATCGTGGGCGTCGATACGCGACGACTCACGCGCCACCTGCGCGCCCACGGCGCCTTGCCGGGCGCCTTCGGCCACGGGGACCCCGGCCTCGTCGACGCGGCCGCTCGCGTGGCCCGGGGCACCGACGGCACCGACCTGGTCTCGCGGGTCTCGACGACGGCGACCTACACCCGAGGGAGCGGGGAGCGCCACGTGGTGGCCGTCGACTACGGCATCAAGACCACGATGGTCAACCTCCTGGCCGAGCGCTTTCGCGTCAGCGTGGTGCCGGCGGGGATGGGCGCCGAGGAGATTCGTTCGCTCCGTCCCGACGGCGTCTTCCTCTCGAACGGTCCCGGTGATCCCGCGGCCCTGAGCGATCAGGTGCGCGTGCTCGAGGACCTCGTGGGCACCGTTCCGATCTTCGGTATCTGCCTCGGTCATCAGTTGCTCGCCCAGGCCCTGGGCGGTCGCACCTTCAAACTGCCCTTCGGTCATCACGGCAGCAATCACCCGGTCCGGGACTTAGCGACCGGGCGCATCGAGATCACGGCCCAGAACCACAACTACGCCGTCGAGCCGGACTCGTTGGCGCGCGGCGTCGTCAGCCACGTCAACTTGAACGACGGCGTCATCGAGGGCGTGTCGGTACCGGGGGAGCGATGCTTTTCCGTGCAGTACCACCCGGAAGCCGGGCCGGGGCCCCACGACGCGCGCTACCTCTTCGATCGTTTCGAAGAGACGTTGCGCGACCGCGCGACGACGGGCGCCTGATGCCCAAGCGCGACGACCTCCACTCGATCATGGTCATCGGTTCCGGTCCGATCGTCATCGGTCAGGCCTGTGAGTTCGACTACTCGGGTACCCAGGCCTGTCAGGTCCTGCGCGCCGAGGGATTCAAGGTGATCCTGGTGAACTCCAATCCGGCCACGATCATGACCGACCCCGCCACGGCCGACGTCACCTACGTCGAACCCCTGGACGTCGACGTCTTGACCGACATCATCGATCGCGAGCGACCCGACGCACTGCTACCGACGCTGGGCGGGCAGACGGCGCTCAATCTGACCATGGAACTCGTTCGACGCGGCGTCACCGAACGCTTCAACGTCGAGGTCATCGGGGCGCGACCCGAGGCGATCGCGACGGCCGAGGATCGCGACCTCTTCAAGTCGGCGATGGCCGACATCGGCTTGGCGGTGCCCGACTCCGGTTTCGCGCGCACGTGGACGAGGCCTACGCCATCGCCGTGGACATCGGCTGGCCGGTCATGATTCGACCGAGCTTCATCCTCGGCGGGGCGGGCACCGGCATCGCCCACGACGAGGGACAGCTGCGGACGCTGGCCGGCGAGGGCCTCGCGGCCTCACCGATCTCCGAGATCCTCGTCGAGCGCTCCGTGGCCGGCTGGAAGGAGTTCGAACTCGAAGTGATGCGCGACGCCGCCGACAACTGCGTCGTCGTCTGCGGCATCGAGAACTTCGATCCGATGGGCGTGCACACCGGGGACTCGATCACGGTCGCCCCCATCCAGACCCTCTCGGACGTGGAGTACCAGGCGATGCGCGACGACGCCTTCGCGGTCCTGCGCCGGGTCGGCGTCGAGACCGGGGGATCCAACGTGCAGTTCGCCGTTGATCCCGCGACGGGCGAACGGCTGGTCATCGAGATGAATCCCCGGGTCAGTCGCTCGAGCGCTCTGGCCTCGAAGGCCACCGGCTTTCCCATCGCCAAGATCGCGGCGCGCCTGGCGATCGGCTACACGCTCGACGAGATTCGCAACGACATCACCGAGGTGACGCCGGCCAGCTTCGAACCGGTGATCGACTACGTGGTCACCAAGATCCCGCGCTGGGCCTTCGAGAAACTGCCCGGGGCGACCGCCGAGCTCGGGACCAGAATGCAGTCGGTCGGAGAAGTGATGGCGATCGGACGCAACTTCGCCGAGTCGTTGCAGAAGGCCGTGCGGTCCCTGGAACAGGGTCGGGTCGGCTTTGCGCTGGGTCGCCACTCAGAGTTCGTGGACTTCGACCTCGAACGACTCTGGCACTCCAGCGTGGTGGCCACGCCGGAACGACTCTTCGCCCTGCACGAACTGTTGTGGCGCGGCGCCCCGATCGATGACGTCGTTGCGCGCACCGGCATCGACGGTTGGTTCATCGCACAGCTGAGCGGGATCATCGAACGCGAACGTGAACTCACTCCCGAGGTCGCGCTGGAGTCCTTCGACGCGCGACGGTGGCGCCGCTACAAACAGTGGGGGTTCTCCGATCCCCAGATCGCCGACCTGTGCGCTCGTGACGTCGAAGGACGTGACGGCGCTGCGCCGCGCGGCCGGGGTCGTGACGACGTTCAAGACGGTCGATACGTGCGCCGCGGAGTTCGAGGCCGCGACGCCGTATCACTACAGCACCTACGAGGACGCCAGCGAGGTCCGGACGTCGGCGCGCGATCGCGTGATCATCCTCGGCTCGGGACCGAACCGTATCGGCCAGGGCATCGAGTTCGACTACTGCTGCGTGCACGCGTCCTATCGCCCTGCGCGACATGGGCTACGAGACGGTCATGGTGAACTGCAATCCCGAGACCGTGTCGACGGACTACTCGACGTCGGACCGGCTCTACTTCGAGCCGCTGACGCCCGAAGACGTGGCCGAGGTCATCGCGGCCGAACGCGCCGCCTGCGTCGACGGCGCGCGGGTCCTCGGCGTGATCGTCTCGCTCGGCGGACAGACGCCGCTCAAGCTCTCGCACTCGCTCGATCCGGCCCTCGTCCTGGGGACGCCGGTCGCGTCGATCGATTCGGCCGAGGACCGCGAACAGTGGTCGGCGATCTGTCGATCCCTCGGCCTGCGCCAGCCGCCCGGTGACGTGGCCCTCACGTTGAACGACGCCCGGGCCATCGTGCGCGAGATCGGCTACCCGGTCCTGGTGCGCCCGAGCTACGTTCTCGGCGGACGGGCGATGGAGATCGTCTACGACGACGCGTCGCTCGAGCGAGTGATGAAGGACCTAACGAGTCTGCACGGTTCGCTGGCCCGCGAAGGCGGCGTCTCACAGAGTCGGCCGATCCTGATCGACAGCTTCCTCGAAGACGCCATCGAAGTGGACGTCGACGCCGTGCGCGACACTCCCGGAGACGTCTACGTCGCCGGCGTGATGGAGCACGTGGAAGAGGCCGGCGTGCACTCCGGCGACTCGGCCTGCGCGCTGCCGCCCCAGACGCTGAGCGACGCCGTGCTCGTGACGCTGCACGCCCACACCCGCGAAGATCGCCGAGGCGCTGGGCGTCGTCGGTCTGATCAACGTGCAGTACGCCGTCAAGGACGAGGAGGTCTACGTCCTCGAGGCCAATCCCCGCGCGTCGCGCACGGTGCCCTTCGTCGCCAAGGCGACCGGCGTCGCCCTGGCCCAGGTCGCGGTTCGCGTCATGATGGGCCAGACGCTGCGCGAGTTGACCGAACTCGGTGTCGTCCCCGCAGAGACGCCGGTGCCGGTCTACGTGTCGGTGAAGGAGGCGGTGCTCCCGTTCAACCGCTTTCCCGGCGTCGATACCGTGCTCGGTCCCGAGATGCGTTCGACCGGCGAAGTCATGGGCGTGGGGGAGAGTTTCGGCATCGCCTTCGCCAAGGCCCAGTTGGCCGCGGGCACGCGCCTGCCCGACCAGGGACAGGTCTTCATGAGCCTCGCCGACCGGGACAAGGTGCCAGGACTCGAGCTCGCGCGACTCCTCGCGGACCTCGGCTTCACCATCGCCGCGACGGTCGGGACGGCGGGCTATCTGCGCGCGCCACGGGGTCGAGGTCGCCACGCTCGTGGGCAAGGTCGGTCTCGCGGAGATGGGCGTGGACGCCGTGTCGATGATCGCGGCCGGCGCGGTGCAACTCGTCGTCAACACGCCCTCGGGCAGCGGCGCCCGCGCCGACGGCGCGCTCATTCGAGGGGCCTGCGTGGTGCACGCCGTATCGTGCCTCACTACGATCAGCGCCGGTTTCGCCGCGGCCAAGGGGATCGCCGACACCCGGTCCCGGGGATGGCGGGTCACCTCGCTCCAGGAGCTGCATCGATGACCGACCTCACCACCGCGGTGGGCGCCGTGACGCTGCGTTCGCCGATACTGACGGCCGTCGGGCACCTCGGGGTACGGTGACGAACTCGCCGGCTACGGGAATCTCTCCGCGCTCGGCGCCGTCGTCGTCAAGTCCCTCGCCGCGTTCGAGTGGGCCGGCAACCCCGCGCCACGCGTGGCCGCGTCGGGCGAACACATGCTCAACTCGGTGGGGCTCGCCGGACCCGGTGTCGCGGCGTGGCGCGAGCGGTACCTGCCCGACCTCGAGCGACGACGCTGCGACGTGGTGGCCTCGATATGGGGTCGCACCGTCGCCGAGTTCGCGCAGGCGGCCGAAGCGATGCGCGGTGCGTCGGTGGTCGCGCTGGAACTCAACGCCAGTTGCCCGAACCTCGAGAGCCGGTCCCGGATCTTCGCGCACTCGGCGCTGGCGACCGCCGAGATCGTTCGCGCGGCGAAGGTCGCAGAACTGCCGCTGTGGATCAAGCTCAGCCCCAACACGCCCGATCTGGTCGAGATCGCCGGCGCCGCGATCGACGCCGGCGCGGACGCCCTCGTGCTCGTCAACACCGTCCTGGGTCTCGGCATCGACATCGAGGCGCGACGACCGTCACTCGGTAACGGCGGCGGCGGTGTCAGCGGTCCGGGCATCTTGCCGGTCGCGCTGCGCTGCGTCTTCGAGTGTCGCGCCGCGTTTCCCCGAGACGCCCATCGTGGGGGTCGGGGGAGTCAGTCGCGGCGAAGACGCCGTGGCCATGCTGATGGCCGGCGCGAACGCGGTGGAGGTCGGCACGGCCACCTTCGCGAATCCGCGCGCTCCCTGGCTGGTGCAGCGCGGACTGGAGCGATGGATGCAGCGCCATAACGTCACACGAGTGACCGAGTTAGTGGGAGCAGCGCATGGATGAGACCTTCGGCACGCGACTACGTGATCGCGTACGCGCGCTCGGACCACTGTGCGTCGGTATCGACCCGAGTCGAGAGTTGCTGGAGTCCTGGGACCGCGATGACACGGTCGAGGGTATGGAGTTCTTCACGCGCGCCGCACTCGAGGCGGTCGTGGGTACCGCGACCGCGATCAAGCCGCAGGTCGCCTTCTTCGAACGATTCGGCTCGGCCGGATACCGCGTGCTCGAGCAACTGATCGGTGACGCGCGCGACGCCGACGTCCTCGTCGTCGCCGACGCCAAACGCGGCGACTTCGCTGGTCACCAACCACGGGTACGCCGAGGCGTGGTTGGCCGAACGATCGCCGCTTCGCGTGGACGCCGTCACGGCGAGTCCCTATCTCGGCGTCGACGCGTTGGCGCCGCTGTTCGCGCTCGCCGAGGAGAACGCCCGGGGGGTCTTTGTCCTCGTGGCGACGTCGAACCCCGAGGGCCGCGTCACTGCAGCGGGCGCGCACGACCGAGGGCGAGCGGGTGGAGGACGTGGTCCTTCGTTCGATCTCCGAACGGAACCGGCGCGACGACGGACTCGGGTCCTTCGGCGCCGTCATCGGCGCCACGCGCGACGCTCCCGAATTCGATCTGGCGCATCTGGGCGGTCCGTTCCTGGTGCCCGGTGTCGGCGCGCAGGGCGGTAGCGCGGAGAACGTCGCGCGACTCTTCGCGCGTTGTCCGGCGAACACCGTGCTTGTGAACGTTGCACGATCGATCCTGCAGGCCGGTCCCGAACGCTCGGCGCTGCGCGACGCCGCGCGTCGTTGGCGCGATGATCTCAGTCAGGCGTTGGCCTGAACAAAAGTCAGCGCAGGGGAGTAATCTGACTACGTGACTCCCACTCCGCCGAACCTCTCGCAAGAACAGCGCGTGGAGGCCTCGCGGTTGGCGGTAGCGAACCGTCGCCGGCGCGCCGAAGTCAAGCGCCAGGTGAAGTCCGGTGAGCTCTCGTTCGAGGAACTCTTCGATCTCGCCGCGCGCGAAGAGTGCGTCGCGCAGATGCGCGCCTACGACCTCATCAGCGCGCTGCCGGCCATCGGCGAGGTGAAGGCCGAACGGATCATGAACAACGCGTCGATCGCCAAGACCCGCCGGATCCGCGGCCTCGGCCCCAAGCAGCGCGCAGAACTGTTTCGAGCTCTTGTCCGCTGAGCCTTTCATTGCGGTTCTCATCGGTCCGGGCGGCGTCGGCAAAGGCACTCTGGCTCGACGACTCGTCGAGGCCGACGACCGACTGTGGCTGAGCAAGAGTTGGACGACGCGACCGGTTCGTCCGACCGAAGACGGCACGGAGTACCACTTCGTCGACCGCGCGACGTTCGAGCGGGCCATCGACGATGACGCGTTCTTGGAGTGGGCCGAGTTCCACGGCAACCTCTACGGCACGCCCCGTCCTCAGGCCGGCGACCGTGACGTGCTGCTCGAGATCGAGGTCCAGGGCGCCGAACAGGTGCTCGCGCACGACGCCACGGCCGTGGTCATCCTGGTGGTCGCGCCGTCGATGGAGCAGCTCGAGGAACGTCTTCGCGGCCGCGGCGACGCCGATGAGCACGTCGAAAGGCGACTCTCCAGTGCACCACACGAACTGGCCCGAGGCCAGGCGATTGCCACACGCGTCGTGGTGAACGACGACCTGGACCGAGCAACCGAGCGAAATCCTCTCTATACTGGAAGAACTCCGCCCGTCCCGGCGATCCCCCTCGAAAAAGGACTGAACACCATGGCCGAACGCCCCACCCTCGTCGATCCACCCATCGAGACCCTCTTGAACAAGGTCGGCGACTCGAAGTTCACGCTGGTGGCCGTCTCGGCGATCCGCGCGCGCGAGATCAACGAGTACTACAACGGCCTGGGCTCGGGCCACGGCGCCCTGATCCCCCCGCAGGTGACCTCGTTGTCGAACAAGTCGTTGTCGTTGGCGATGGAAGAGCTCTACCAGGGCAAGCTGGAGTTCCACCGCCCGACCCCCGAAGAACTCGAGGACGAGCGTCTCCAGGCGGTCGCGTTGGAAGAGGCCCGTCAGGACGCGAACAACGACCTCGACGCCTTCACCGATGCCCTCCGCGACGCCTGAGTCGTCTCCCCCTCGAATAGTCCTCGGCGTCGCCGGCGGCATCGCCGCCTACAAGTCGGTCGAACTGTTGCGCCTGTTGCGCGACGCGAACTACTACGTCACCCCGATCCTCACCCCCGACGCCACGCGCTTCGTCGGGGCGCTGACCTTCAGCGCGCTGGCCAGTGAGCCGGCGCGCACGAGCCTCTTCGGCGATCCGACGACGCCGATTCCGCACACCTACCTGGGACAGAACGCCGACCTCGTCGTCGTGGCGCCGGCCACGGCGCACCTCATCGCTCGCTACGCCACGGGCCTCGCCGACGACCTGTTGAGCGCGACGCTTGCTGGCGACGAAGGCCCCGGTACT
This sequence comes from uncultured Acidimicrobiaceae bacterium, assembly GCA_963703105.1. Lineage (GTDB taxonomy): Bacteria > Actinomycetota > Acidimicrobiia > Acidimicrobiales > RAAP-2 > RAAP-2. The sequence continues at coordinate 2,555,642 of OY969792.1, forward strand.
GCTGTGCGCGGCGATGCACTCCGAGATGTGGGCGCAGCCCTCGGTGCAGGAGAACCTCGCCACGCTGCGACGTCGCGGGGTCATGGTCCTGGAACCCGAGACCGGACACCTCGCGGGCGGCGACGAGGGCGTCGGTCGAATGGCCGAACCGGCCGCAATCTTCGAACTCGTGGAGCAAGATCGTGCGCGGCTACCGCGGTCCGCTGAGCGGCCGGCGCGTGCTCATCAGCGCCGGGGGTACCCGCGAGGCGATCGACCCGGTGCGCGTCCTGGCCAATCGCTCGTCCGGCCGACAGGGCTACGCGCTGGCCGAGGTCGCCCAGCGCCTCGGCGCCGCGGTAACCCTGGTCACGACCGTTCAACGCGATCTGGCCCTCGACGTGGCCGGGGCCATCGAGGTCCTGCCGCGTGGAGAGCGCCGCGCAGATGCGCGAGGTCATGCTCGAAGAGGTTCGTGGAGAGCGACTGCGCCATCATGGCGGCCGCGGTAACCGACTTCACGGTGAGCGCCGCGAAAGAGAAGATCAAAAAGGACGCTGGTCTCCCGTCACTGCATTTCGAACTGACCGCCGACATCGTCCAGCGACCTCGTCCAGGCGCGCACGTCGACGCAGGTCGTGGTCGCCTTCGCCGCCGAGACGACGAACGTGCTCGAGCACGCACGCGCGAAACTGCAGCGCAAGGACGTGGACCTCCTGGTCGTGAATGACGTCTCGGCCGAGGGCGTCGGCTTCGAGCACGCGACCAACGAGGTCGTGCTGCTCGGTCGTGACGGGGTCGCGCAACCGGTGTCGTTGCGATCCAAAGAAGCGGTGGCGATGGCGATCTTGGCTAGGGTGGCCTCATTGCTATCGCAAGGAGCCCCATGAGCGACCGCACCCTCTTCACGTCGGAGTCGGTGACCGAAGGACACCCCGACAAGGTCGCCGATCAGGTTTCGGACGCCGTCCTCGACGCCATCCTCACCCAGGACCCCATGGCGCGAGTGGCCTGTGAGACGCTGCTCACGACCGGACTGTGCGTGGTCGCCGGTGAGATCTCGACGAGCGCCTACGTCGACATCAACCACCTGGCCCGAGAGACCATCACCGGCATCGGCTACGACGACGGCGCGATGGGCTTCGACGGACGCAGCTGCGGAATACTGGTGACGCTCGACAAACAGAGCCCCGACATCGCCGATGGAGTCGACGTGGCCTTCGAGCAGCGTTCCGGCGTCGGGGACGAGGACGCGCTGAACTCCCAGGGCGCCGGCGACCAGGGCATGATGTTCGGCTACGCCTGCAGCGACAACGACGACTTCATGCCCCTGCCGATCTGGTTGGCCCATCGCCTCGCCATGCGCCTGGCCCAGGTCCGTCGCTCCGGACTCATCCCGTACCTGCGGCCCGACGGCAAGACCCAGGTGACCGTGGTCTACGAGGACGGAAAACCGGTCGCCATCGACACGGTGCTGATCTCGACCCAACACGAGGACGGCGTCGATTCGTTGACCACGATCAAGCACGACGTGCTCGAACACGTGATCACTGCCGATGCTGCCGGACGACCTCGACGCCAGCGTCGATGCGGGTCTTCGTGAACCCCTCGGGCAAGTTCGTACTCGGTGGACCCCACGCCGACACCGGACTCACGGGTCGCAAGATCATCGTCGACACCTACGGCGGCATGGCCCGTCACGGCGGCGGCGCCTTCTCCGGCAAGGATCCCTCCAAGGTCGACCGCTCCGGCGCCTACGCCGCGCGCTGGGTCGCCAAACACGTGGTCGCCGCCGGCGCCGCCGAGCGCTGCGAGGTGCAGGTGGCCTACGCCATCGGCGTGGCACGACCGGTGTCGGTGCTGGTCGACACCTTCGGGACCGAGCGCGTCGATCGCGCCAAGATCGCCAAGGCCGTCGACGCGCTGTTCGACCTTCGTCCCGCGGCGATCATCCGCGACCTCGACCTGCGCCGTCCGCTCTATCAGCGCACCGCCGCCTACGGTCACTTCGGCCGCAGCGACCAGGGCTTCACCTGGGAACAGACGTCCCGGGTCGACGATCTGCGCCGAGAACTGTCGCTGTAGCGGTGAGCGCCGCGCGCGCCGTTCGCATCATCACCGAGGTCGCGGCCGTCGATCGCCCCTTCGACTACACTGGTGACCGAGACGACCGACGCGCGTCGGCGCTCGGGGACCGCGTGCGCGTGGACTTCAACGGTCGCTCCGTCCGCGGCTGGGTCATCGACCGAGGCCACTGCGAGCGCCGACCTCAAGCCCCTGGTGAAGTGGCTGGGCTACGGGCCGCCGCCGTCGCTGCTCGATCTGTTGACCTGGGCCGGCGAGCGGTGGTACAGCCCGGTCAGTCGTTTTCTCGCCTCGACGTCGCCGAAGCGACTCGTCACCGAACTGCCGACGGCGCCGCGAGGCGTCGCCGCTGGCGAACGCGGTGATGGCGGGTGTGCGCGAGGTAGAGCCCGGTGTGCTAGAAGTCGCGCCGACGACCGACCCGCTGGCGCTGGTCCTCGCCGCCTACGAGACGACGCGAGAGAAGGAAGGTTCGCTGCTGGTCCTCGTACCGACCGAGGCGTGGGCCGGTCGACTCCGCGGTCGTTTGGAACAGCGAGGATGCGCCGTCGCCTCCGGGGAAGACCAGTGGGACCGGATGCGCGCCGGCTGGCCGGTCGTCGTCGGCGCGCGGGGCACGGCCCTGGCGCCCGTGCCGCGCGTCTGCGGCGCGGTCGATCATCGACGCCGACGACGAGGCCTATCGCAGTGACGGCGGCGCCGACGTGGGACGCCGTGACGATGCTGCGCGAACGATGTCGTCGCGACGACGGCGCCGCTGTGGTGCACCTCGAGCCATGCCGTCGCCGTCGTTGTTGAACGACGGCGCGTACCGTTCGTGGGGCGACGTCGACCGGCGGATGGCCGCGAATCACCGTCGTCGACCGTCGCCTGAGCGACCCGCACGACGGTGTGCTCGGCCCGGCGAGTCGCTCGACGCCGCGCACCGCGCGCTCGAGGGCGACGATCCGGTGGCCGTGGTCGTGGTCCTGCAGCGCCTCGGCGACGGTCGTCTGCTGGCGTGCGCCAAGTGCGGCGAGCTCGCCCGATGCGCGGTCTGCGGACAGGCCGAAGAGGAAGGTCGACGGCCAGCTTGGCCTGTCGCCGAGCGTCACGAGCCGCGTGCCAACTTCTGTCGAACCTGCGGGGCGACGAATCTGAAACGAGTGCGTCTCGGGCGTGACGACGTTGGCTCGCGACGTCGCGGCGCAACTCGCTCAGAGCGTGAGCGAGGTAACGGCGACGCACGCCGCTCGACGCGACCTTCGAGCGCGTCGTCGTGGGCACCGAGGCGGTGTGGCAACGAGTGCGCCACTGCGGTGTCGTCATCTTCGTCGACTTCGACCAGTATCTCGTTGGCGCCGCGCGCGTCGGCGCGACACAGCGCGATCACCGCCGTCGGCAAGGCCGGTCGACTCGTCGGTCCGCGTCGCGAGGGTCGCGGGGCGGTCGTGCTGCAGACGCGTCGAAGCGACGACCCGGTCGATCGACGCCCTCGTGCGCGAGGCAACTTCGACGCGATCATCGACGAGGACGTGAAGACCGCACGCGTGCTCGAACTCGCGCCCTACGGCGCCGAGGCCGACGTCTCGGGCGAGGGCGCCGAGGCCTTCGTCGAGGGTCTCCGGGAGTCACCGGTGGTCGGTGCGTCCGACGACCACCGGATTCATCGTGCGCTCGCGTGACGTGGCGACGTTGACGTCGGCGCTGCGCGCCGCTCCGCGACCGCTCGCCAAGGTGCGCGTCGCGGTGCAGTAGGTCCGTCGACGCCGACCCGCGAAAGGGTTTCACGGGGGCCGGCGATAACGTGGGGGAGTGACGACGCTTCCCATTCGCCAGCTACGGTGACCCGGTCCTGACCCAGGCCACGACCGAGATCGAGAACATCGACGGGCGCATCGCCGCGCTCGCGCAGACGATGATCGAGACGATGAACGAGGCGCCGGGCGTGGGACTGGCCGCCAACCAGGTCGGGGTCCAGAAGCGCCTCTTCGTCTACGACAAGGGGGAGGGTCCCCACGTGGTCGTGAACCCCAAGATCCTCGAGACCGACGGCGAGTGGACCTACGAAGAGGGCTGTCTCTCGGTGCCGGGACTCAGCTGGGAGATCACCCGGGCCAACGCGGTCCACCTCGTCGGCTTCGACCTCGACGGCAACGAGATCGACGTGCAGACCGACGAGTACGAGGGCCGGATCTTCCAACACGAGATGGACCACCTCGACGGGGTGCTGCTCATCGAGCGACTCAACGCCGACCAGCGACGAGAGGCCAAGCAGATCCTTCGAGCAGCGAAATCTGGAACTCAGCGTCCGGATCCCGACGGACTCCATCTGTTGCTGGGTGAGTAGGTGCGTCTCGCCTTCCTCGGTACGCCCGAGGCGGCGGTACCGTCGCTGCGCGCCCTCGTCGACGCCGGTCACGACGTCGCGCTCGTCATCACGCGGCCCGACCGCAAACGCGGTCGCGGGCGCGGCGCTGTCCGCGAGTCCCGTCAAGGCCTGCGCGCAGGAGCTGGGTCTCTCCGTAGTCGCGACATCGCCTCAGCGAGCTCGACGACCTCGACGTCGAGCGCGGCGTCGTCGTGGCCTACGGTCGATTGATCCCGCCCGACGTGTTGGCGCGCATCCCGATGCTGAACGTTCACTTCTCTCTGCTGCCGCGCTGGCGCGGCGCGGCGCCGGTCGAGCGCGCCATCCTGGCGGGCGACGTCGAGACCGGCGTCAGCATCATGACGCTCGAGGCCGATCTCGACACCGGCCCCGTGCACCTCGAGCGACGCGTGGCGATCGACGACAAGACCCTCGCGTCACTGCTCGCAGAACTGGCCAACGTGGGCGCCCGGGCGCTCGTCGAGGTCCTCGACGTCACCGGACCTCTTGGCGCACCCGCGCGCGCAGGACGGCGACGTCACCTACGCCGACCAAGTTGACCAAAGAGGACTTTCACCTCACGAGCGAATCGTCGGCCGCGCAGCTTCTACGAATCGTTCGATTGGGTCGGGCGTTCGCGATGGTGGGTGGGCGCCGTCTGCTGGTGGAGAGTGCGTCGCGCCTACGACGGCGCGTCCGTGAGCCGCGGGTCGATCGCGCTGCGCGACGGCGAGGTCGTGCTGGGGGCGAGCGACGGCGCGATCGCCCTGCAGCGCGTGCGCCCCGAGAGCGGGAAGTCGATGAGTGCCGTGGCGTGGTGGAGCGGCGCGAGACTCGACGACGGCCGACGCGCAGTGGACGTGAAGAAACCGCCCACGAATAGGCTGCCAAAGTGACTTCTATCGACGCGGGCCCCAGCGGAGCACTCCGCGTCGCGCCGTCGATTCTGGCCGCCGATTTCGGATCGTTGGCCCACGCCGTTCGGCGAGATCGACGCCGAAACGGACTGGCTCCACGTGGACGTGATGGACGGCCACTTCGTGCCGAACGTCTCGATCGGTCCGCCCGTCGTGCAAGTCCCTTCGCCCGTACAGCGCGAGGTTCTTCGACTGCCACTTGATGATGAGCGAACCGGGGCGCTACCTCGAGGCCTTTCGCCTGGCCGGCGCCGACGGATGCACCGTGCACGTCGAGGTCGGCTCCACGGCCACCTTGATCGACGAGGCCCACGACCTGGGACTGCGCGTCGGTCTGGCGGCCAATCCCGACACACCGTTCACCAAGGTGGCGCCGTATCCTCGGCGACATCGACCTGCTCTTGCTGATGACCGTCTTTCCGGGCTTCGGCGGACAGTCGTTCATCGGCGACGTGATGAGCAAGGTCAACGAGGCCCGTCGTGAGGTCGACGCCAACGAACTGGCCCTCGACATCGAGGTCGACGGCGGCATCGACGTAGAGACCGCGCCGATCGCCGTCGAGGCGGGCGCCAACGTGTTGGTCGCCGGCTCGGCCATCTTCCACAGTCCCGATCCCCTGCGACGCGGCGCACGAACTTCGCGTCGCCGCGAAGTCGGGCCGCCCATGAGGTTCTCCAACACCGAGCTGATGACCATGGCCATCGGGGCCGGCGACAAGGCGCGCTACCTGTCGCCGCCGAATCCCTGGGTCGGGGCCCTGGTCGTGAGCGAACGTGGGGTCGTGCTGAGCGAGGGCCACACCCAGGTACCGGGTGAGTCCCACGCCGAGATCGAGGCGCTTCGCCGCGCCGGTGACGGCGCGCGAGGTTCGACGATGGTCGTCACCCTCGAGCCCTGCTCGCACGAAGGTCGGACCGGCCCCTGCGTCGAGGCGATCGTCGAAGCGGGCGTCTCGCGGGTCATCGTGGGCACGATCGATCCCGACCCCCGCGTCTCGGGCGCCGGCGTCGAGCTGCTGAAGGCCTCCGGCGTGGACGTCGAAGTCGGCGTCGAAGAGCCCGCGGTGCGCGCTCAGCTCGCACCATATATATGGCATCGCGTGACCGGTCGTCCCTACGTGGTCTTGAAGGTCGCGAGCACTCTCGACGGGGTGGTGGCGATGGCCGACGGTACCAGCCAGTGGATCACCGGCGAAGAGGCCCGCCGTGACGCCCACGTCCTGCGAGCGCAGAGCCAGGCGGTGTTGGTGGGCGCCGGCACGGCGCGCAGTGACGACCCGGCCCTCACGGCGCGACTGGGCGATCTGGTGCTCGAACCGCTGCGAGTCGTCCTCGGCACGGCGCCGGCGGACGCCCAGATGCGACCCTGTCTCGAACTGAGCGGTGACCTGGCACAGGTGCTGGACGAGATCGGCAACCACGACGTCTTGCAACTCCTGGTCGAGGGTGGTCCGACGACGGCCAGCTCGTTCCTCGAGGCCGGGCTGGTGAACCACATCGTCTGGTACCAGTCGGCGTCGTTCGCCGGGAGTGACGGTACGCTCGGCGCCCTGCGGGGACTCTCGACCTCGACCATTAGCGGCGCTGCGACGGGGACGCATCGTCGGCGTGCAGATGGTCGGCGAAGATATTCGTATAGACGTGGAGGTCTAATGGCTCTGTCAACCATCGAAGAGGCGATTCACCAGTTGCGACAAGGCGGCATGGTCGTCGTGGTCGACGACGAGGATCGTGAGAACGAAGGTGACCTCATCATGCCGGCCCAGGACGTCACGCCCGAGGCCATGTCCTTCTTCTTGGAGTACACCTCCGGTGTCTTCTGCGTGCCCATCGAGTCGGCGCGCGCCGACGCCCTCGACCTCCCGTTGATGGTGGTGGCGAACACCGAAGCCCAGCGCACGGCCTTCACCGTGACGGTGGACTATCGCCACGGCACCTCGACGGGCATCTCGACGAGTGACCGCGCGGCCACGATCCGGGCGCTGATCGACCCGAACACGCGACCGAGCGACCTCAACCGTCCCGGTCACATCTTCCCGCTCCGGTACCGAGCGGGCGGCGTCTTGAAGCGCGCCGGCCACACCGAGGCGACCGTCGACCTCTGTCGGCTGGCCGGTAAGCAGCCCTCCGGCGTGCTGTGTGAGATCGTCACCGCGGACAAGTCGGGAATGGCCCGGCTGCCGGAGCTCGAAGCCTTCGCCCAAGAACACCGACTGCCGATCATCTCGATCGCCGACCTCATCCGCTACCGGCGCCACCACGAGAAGCTGGTGAAGCGAATCGCCGAAGCCTCCCTGCCGACCGAACACGGTCTGTTCCAGGCCTACGTGTTCGAGAACGTGCTCGACGGCGAACAGCACATGGCGCTCGTCTACGGCGATATCTCGGCCACGCCCGACGTGTTGGTGCGGGTCCACTCGGAGTGTCTGACCGGTGACGTCTTCGGCTCCATGCGCTGCGACTGCGGACCACAACTGGAGACCGCGCTGGCCAAGGTGGCCGCCGAGGGCGCCGGGGTGGTCGTGTACCTGCGCGGTCACGAGGGCCGCGGCATCGGTCTCGGTCACAAGATCCGGGCCTACGCCCTGCAAGAGGACGGTCGAGACACCGTCGACGCCAACATCGAGCTCGGCCTGCCGGTCGACTCGCGCGAGTACGGGATCGGCGCTCAGATTCTGGTCGACCTCGGCGTCACGTCGATGCGCGTCATGACCAACAACCCCTCGAAGTACGGCGGGCTCGAGGGCTTCGGACTCAACATCGTCGAGCGCGTGCCGCTCGAGAGCAGCCCCACGGCCTTCAACATCGACTACCTGCGCACGAAGCGCGAGCGACTCGGTCACATGCTCGGAGGACTCGATGACGTCGAGTGAGGAGACGGGCCTCGACCAACGTCGCGTCGAGGCGCTTCGTCAACGCGTCGGCGAACACCTAGAAGGAGCCCACGTGGGCCGCGGCGTGCGGGTGGCCATCGTCTGCAGTCGCTTCAACGGCGCGATCACGACGCGCCTGCTCGAAGGCGCGCTCGACGTCTTGCGCACCGCGGGCGTCGATCGCAGCGACATCACCGTGGGCTGGGTCCCCGGCGCCTTCGAGATCCCGTTGATGGCGCTGGCCTTCGCCGACGGCGATCGTGCCGGTCGACGCGGTGATCACGCTCGGCGCCGTCATCCGCGGGGAGACGACGCACTACGAGATCGTCTCGGGGGAGTGCGCCCGCGGGGTACAAGACGTGCAGCTCAGCACCCGCGTTCCGGTCGCCTTCGGGGTGCTGACGGTGAACACGCTCGAGCAGGCGCTCGAGCGTTCGGCGAACGACGAGGACAACAAGGGCCGTGAAGCGGCGACGACCGTCTTGGAGATGGTGTCGGTGCTCCGACAGGGTTCCCTGGGTTTGTAATGGAGCTGCGCGGTCGGATCGAGTCGTTCGACGAGCACCGCGGCGACGGACTGCTGCGGAGCGACCGCGGCGAAGGGCTCTACTTCCACTGCGTGGACATCGCCGACGGATCTCGCCGCGTCGCCCCGGGCCAGGTGGTGTCCGCGCGGCGAAGCGTCGGGCATCTCGGCCACGACGAAGCACGTGAGATTGTGAAATTGTCCGCCTAAAGTCGACGCGGGACTACAGGGTGGTGGAGGTGACCGACGCCCGGTGACCGGGCTTCACCGGCGGCTTGCCCAGCAAGGAGAGCGCGTTCGAGCGAGCGATGGTGGCCTCGGTGATGGCGAAGCGGTACGTCGCCCGGGCGCTGATTCGCTGGGTGGAGTTGATCGCGGTACTGAGCGCCGACGACAGATTCATCTTGGCGGTGGCGACGGCGGCGAGAAAGGTCAGATTGACGACCTTCAGTTTGGCCAGGTAGAGCTTCTCGGCGGCGCGGTACTCCTTCAGAGTGGTGATGACCGGCGTCTTGGCGACGATCGTCGTGGTGGTGGTCGAGGTGGTGGTGGTGGTCGCATGGGCCAGGACCGGCGTGCCCAGGGCCAGCGTCACGGCGATCGCCACCGAGGCGATGGTGCGCTGAGTGAGACTTTTCATTGCCGACCTTTCAAAGGAATACCCAAATCGTACCGAGGAATCCTTTGAATATCCTGTGAATCGAATCAATATCGCTTGTGAAGATCGTGCTCGACACGGCCGGCGAAAGAACAATCGGCGCGCCGTTCCCGAGAGAACGGCGCGCCGATTGGAATGCGGGACGGCTACGGAGCGGTCGTCGTGGTGGCCACCGTGGTCGTCGTGGTCGGAGTGACGCTCGAGGACGCCGGGGGCGGACCCAGGGCCACGAGGGCCGCGGCACGAACCACGGCGGCGTTGGCGATGGCCAACTCCAGCGTTGCACGCACGACCGCACGCTCCGGACCGGTCACGGCGCTCGGGAAGGCCGCCGCGAAGGCCGCGTCAGCCGCCGCTACCGAGTTGCGGTAGGTCTGGTTGATGGCCTGGAGCGCGATGATGTACGCCGATCGGGGTGTGCCGGCCGGGGGCGGCGGGGGCGAACCCAGCGCGACGAGCGCGGTGGAACGGGCCTGCATCGCGTTGGCGATCGAGAGCGTCAAGGCCGCACGGGCCGCGGCACGCGCGGCTTGGCGGTTCGCGGAGCCCTTGGAGGCCTTGATGGCCGCCCAATACTCTTTGCGCGCCACGTCTACCGACGCCCGGAAGGTCTTGTTGATGACCTTGAGCTGGTCGACGAAGGCGTCCTCAAGCTTCTGCCACTGCTTCCACTGCGCGTGCGTGACGACGGTCGTGGACGCGGCGGCAATGGTGGTCGTCGTTGACGTAGTGGCCGACGCAACCGCAGGGGCGCTGATGCCCAGGGCTGCGATCATGGCCACCGCCACAACGCCTCGTGTACTGAACTTCTTCATATGGACCCCTTTCAAAGGAACGAGCCCAACTGTAAAAAAACAGTTTTTGAAAAGCCTGTGAAGCGCTTGTTTATTCGCTGTGAAGTTCTGTGGGCGAACAACTCCTCATCAAGGGCCGAAAGTGGGCGATACGCTCACAAGATGCGAGCAACGCCATGACGACGGTTTTGATCGTCGACGACGAGCCGGGGGTGCGCGACCTGCTGCGTGACGCCCTGGAGGTCGCCGGCTACCAGACCGAATCGGCGTCCAACGGGGCCGAGGCCATGGATTTGCTGCGACGCCACGACTGCGACCTCTGCATCGTCGACATCAACATGCCCACCATGGACGGTTTCGAGTTCCTCGCCAAACTGCGCGAACACGACACCCAGACGCCCGTCCTGATGCTCTCGGCGCGTGACTCGCCCGTCGACGTGGCCAAGGGCCTTCGCTACGGCGCCGACGACTACGTCCGCAAGCCCTTCAGCCTGGAGGAGATCCTACTGCGGATCTCGGCCATCCTTCGCCGCTCGCGCGCCGAGTCGACCGACGACCTGGTGCTGACGTCGGGACCGATCGAGATGAACGTCGACACCCACGAGATCACCGTGGACGGTGAACCGGTCACCCTCTCGGCCACGGAGTTCCGACTCCTCGAGGTGCTGCTCGAACGCAAGGACCGCCTGGTCACCCGCGAGCTGCTCCTGCGCGAGGTCTGGAACATCGACTTCGACTCCGAGACCTCGGTGCTCGACACCTATATCTCGTACCTGCGACGAAAGATCCACCACGACGGCTTCGCTCCCATCACCACGGTGAGGGGCGTGGGGTTCAAGCTCGTGACCTGGACCGCGGGAAAGTGAAGATTGCCACTCGGCTGACCATCCTCCTCGTTGTCCTCACCTCGATGGTGGCGCTCTCGGTCGGGTGGTTCGCGGTGGAGGCCAGCACGCGTTCGCTGTACTCGACGCTCGACAATCAGATCAACGCCGTGATCCGCAGCGGCGTGGGCCACCCCAACGCCGCCCTCACCAACGCCCTCAACGTCGTCCAAGAGGCCAACTACGAGTTGACGCTCGACGTGGTGGACCCCTCGGGCGCCGTGGTGCAGGTCAACACCCCGGACGTGCCGCTGCGCAAGAACCCCACCCGGGCCGACGCGCTCGCGACGCTCGCCAAGGTGGGCGTCCAGGCGAACCTGCCCGGCTTTCGCATGCGCTCGATCTACGTCGGCGGCGGTGACTACCTGGTGGTCGCGGGATCGACGGCGGCCATCTCCCAACAGGGACGCCGGCTGGCCCTGGACGTCGCGCTGACCGGATTCCTCGTCGCGCTGGTCATGCTGGTCCTGGCGCGCTTGGTGATGCGCAAGGACCTGCGCACCATGGAGCACCTCATCGGCTTCGCCAGCGCGGTGGCGCGCGGCGACGAGCGAGGCGAGGTGCCCCCGAGCGCCGGGAGCCGCGACGTCCGCGAACTACAGGCGGCGCTGGCCACGATGGTCGTGGCCCTGCACGAGCGCATCGCCATCGAGGAGCGCAGCGTCGAGGCGATGCAGCAGTTCGTCGGTGACGCCTCCCACGAACTGCGCACGCCGCTGACGGTCATCAAGGGCTACAACGAACTGCTGACGAACCCCTCGATCAATGACGAGCAGCGCGCGCGGGCCGTGGAACGGGTGCGCCGCGAGATCGACCGGATGGACCTGTTGGTGGCGGACCTGCTGCTCTCGGCCGAGGTGCGTGAGGCCCCCCGGCACCTCAACACCCGCGTCGAGTTCAGTGCGCTGGTCGCGACGCGCGTCGAGGAGTTCCGCAACGACCACCCCGAACGAGCGGTGAGCGACGAGGTGACCAGCGACCTCGCGGTGCGCGGGAGAGAGGACCTTTTAGAGCGCCTGCTGGTCAACTCCTTTTCCAACATCGTGCGCCACACCGCGATCGACGCCGCGGTGCGCGTGACGTTGCGTCGCTCGGACTCATCCGCCGTCTTGCTCATCGAAGACGGCGGGCGCGGACTTCCGGAGTACGGGAAGCCGCCCCAGCGCTTTCGCCGCTTCGATCAATCGCGGTCGCGCGAGACCGGTGGCTCCGGCCTCGGCATGAGCATCATGGCCGACATCGCCGAGGGACTCGGTGGCTCGATGTCCACCTCGCAAAGCTCGCTCGGCGGTCTCGCGTTGACCTTCACCTTCGCGCTCGATTCGTAGCCAGCCGTTCAGGCCGGCGGCGTCGCGGCCCGGACGTAGAGCTGTTGCACTTCGGCCAGGGCGTTGCGATAGAGCGCGACGTGTTCCCCGAGTCGCTCGCCGCCGGCCTGGACCATGGCGGCGATGGTGTCGATGACCAGTTGGGCGCCGGACAGATTCGGGGGCGTCGTCGAGAGCTGCAGCGCCGCCAGCTGCAAGAGGACGAAGAAGTGGTTGCCGAGTACGGTTTCCACCGGCGTCGAGCGCAGGTAGGCGATCTCGTCGGACTCGTCGATGGGCGGTGGGCTCTCATCACTCACTCGACCAAGGTAGCGGAGCTGACGAGGCGGCTCGTGCCGCCGTGGAGAGTCCGTGAGTCGGTCTGCTATCGTTATTGGGCAGTTCAGCAAGTGAGGTTGGCAAGGCCAACGTCCACCTGGCCACCGATGTGCGCCGGGTTTCCAGGAGTTTTGTGCCTCGCTTGCCGTGGTGACGCCAATCAGGCGTCACGAAGAGCAAGGAGAGAGTTATCGCAACAGTGCCTGGAGACCACCGCGTCAATGAACGAATTCGCGTGGAAACAGTACGTCTGATCGACAACGAGGGTAACCAACGTGGCGTGATGACAACCCGTGAAGCATTGGCGTTGGCCCGAAGCCTCGACCTTGATCTCGTAGAGATCGCGCCCACCGCGCAACCGCCCGTCTGTCGCATCATGGACTACGGGAAGTTCAAGTTCGACGAGGCCCAAAAGGCCAAGGAGTCACGTCGAAAGACCCTCAACGTGGGAGTCAAGGAGATGAAGTACCGCCCGAAGATCGGACCCGGTGACTTCGACACCAAGACTCGCCTCGTGGAGAGATTCCTCAACGAAGGTCACAAGGTAAAAGTCACCATCATGTTCCGCGGACGCGAGTCGGCTCACCCCGAACTCGGCAAGAAGATCCTGGACCGCATCGTCGAGAGGCTCGACGACGTCGCCAAGGTCGAGTCGGCCCCGAAACTCGATGGTCGCAACATGATCATGGTCCTCGGACCGGAGAAGAAGGCGAAGCCGAAGTCGGCCGAGAGCCCGAAAGTCGAAGTGCATCAACAAGTCGCGCCGAGTGTTTCGGCCGAAGTATCGCTAGAGGAGAGTTGAAATGCCGAAGATGAAGACGGACAGCGGGGCCAAGAAACGCATCAAGGTCACCGGCAGTGGCAAGTTGCGTCGCGGCAAGGCCTTTCGGGGTCACCTCATGGAAGGCAAGTCGTCGGTGCGCGCCCGTCGACTCGGTCGCGAAACCGACCTCTCGCCGGCCATGGAAAGAAAGACCAAACGCCTGATGGGCATTTAGAGATCGAGTCGAAAGAGGAACTGTTATGGCACGAGTCAAGAGGGCGGTCAACGCCAAGAAGCACCACAAGGCGATTCTGGAAGAGGCCAAGGGCTACTACGGTGACCGCAGCCGCACCTTCCGTTCGGCCAATCAGGCCGTCCAGCACTCCGGCGTCTACGCCTTTCGCGACCGTCGCGCGCGCAAGGGCGACATGCGCCGTCTCTGGATTCAGAGGATCAACGCGGGCACTCGCGCCCACGGCATGAGCTACAGCCGCTTCATCGCTGGACTGAACGCCGCGGGCATCGAGGTCGACCGTCGGATTCTGGCGGACCTGGCCGTGAACGACAACGCCGCCTTCGCGGCGATCGTCGCGCAGGCCGGCGCCGCGCTGTCCAAGTAGGTAACCCTGATCGAGGCGTTGGGTTCGTCACACCAGCGGGTCCGTCGTCTCCGGCGACTCGTCCAGAAACGATCGTTGCGCTGGAGCGAGGGGGTGTGCGTCCTCGAAGGTCCGGACCTGGTCGACGCGGCCTTGACGAGCGGCGCCGAGTTCGAGGCCGTCTACGTTGACGCCGCGGCGCTGGAGTCACCCGCACTCCAACGCCTCACGCGCAAGGCCGGCGAACTCGGGGTCCGGGTCTTCGCTCTAACTGAGGGCGTGGTGGACAAGGTCGCCGACGCCCAGACGCCGCAGCCGGTGCTGGCCGCCGTTCGCTTCGACCAGCGCCCCGTCGACTCGATTCCCAAGACCGGACTCGTCCTGGTGCTCCACGACCTCCGAGACCCCGGGAACGTCGGCACCATCATTCGATCGGCCGACGCCGCGGGCGCGACCGCCGTCGTCCTGACCGGGCAATCGGTGGATCCCTATCAACCCCAAGACGCTTCGCGCCAGCGCCGGGTCGATCTTCCACCTCCCCGTCGTGGTCTCCACCCTCGACGAGACCCTGGCGTACTTCGCCGACTCCCAGGTCCTCGCGACGATCGTGCGCGGCGGCCAAAGTTTTCGCGAGGTCGATTTCACGTTGGCCAGCGTCGTGGTCATTGGCAACGAGGCCGACGGTCTCGACGCCGCGACGCTCGCCCGCTGCGGCCGGTCGATCTCCATTCCGATGGGCGGACGCAGCGAGTCGCTGAACGCGGGCGTCGCGGCGTCGTTGATCGCCTTCGAGGCGCTGCGCCAACGCGGAGACGCGGCCGGGACCCCGTCACCCCCTAGCCTTTAAGCGACATGACCTCCTCACCCCTCGCCAATCTCGCCGATCAGACGGCTGAACTGCTGGCGACGATCGCGGGCCTCGACAGCATCGACCAGCTGCGCGACGCCGAGCCGGCCATCACGGGCAAGCGATCGATCCTGTCGGCCCTGCAGAAATCCTTCGGCGTCCTGGCGCCCGAGGATCGTAAAGAGGCCGGCGCGCAGTTGCAAGAGGCCCGACGCGTCGTCGAGAGCGCCCTCGAAGCGCGACGCCGCGAGTTGAGTCAGCTGGCGCGCGCGCAGAGCCTGCTCGAGGACGGTTTGGACCTGGGCGACGTCGTCGTGGGCGACGTGCGCTGGCCGGCGTCGGTCGGACACCCGGGGCTGATCGCCCTCACGCAACGCGAACTCGAAGACGTCTTCGTGGCCATGGGATTCACCGTCTCGGAAGGTCCGGAGGTGGAAAGCGACTGGTACAACTTCGAGGCGCTCAACATTCCTCCGGCGCACCCGGCCCGTGGTCTGTGGGACACCTTCTACGTCGAGTTGGGCGAGCCCGAGACGGTGGTCCTGCGCACGCATACCTCGCCGACCCAGATCCACCTGATGGAAGAGGCCGTGGCGAACAACTCATTGCCGATCCACTCCGTCATGCCCGGGCGCTGCCATCGCCGGGACACGCCCGACGCCAGTCATCTCCCCACGTTCCATCAGATCGAAGGACTGGTCGTCGATCGCGGCATCACCTTCGCCGACCTAGCCGGCGTCATCGAGACCTTCACGCGGGCCTACTTCGGACCGGACATCGCCTCGAGGCTCCGACCGGGCTACTTCCCGTTCACCGAGCCCTCGGCGGAGTTCGAGGTGACCTGCACGATCTGTCGCGGCGAAGGCTGTCGCACCTGCTCGTACAGCGGCTGGCTCGAACTCGGTGGCTGCGGCGTCTTGGATCCCGCCGTACTCGACGCCGTGGGCATCGACGGCGACGAGTGGAGCGGCTTCGCCTTCGGCTTCGGCATCGACCGGTGCGCGCAGATGCGCCACGAGATCGCCGACATGCGCGCGCTCATCGAGAACGACACGCGCTTCTTGGGTCAGTTCTCGTGAAGATCTCGCTCTCGTGGCTGCGCGAGTTCGTCGAGCTCCCGGAAACGACGGACGAGCTGCGCGTGATCCTCAATGACCTCGGCCTCGTCGTGGAAGGCGTCGAGCACGTCGGCGAGGGACTCGAGGACGTCGTGGTGGCCCGCATCGACGAGATTCGCGCGATCGAGGGCGCGGACCGTGTTCGCTTGGTGGTCGTCGACGCCGGCAACGGACCGCTGGAGATCGTCTGCGGCGCGATGAACATCGACCTCGGGGACCACGTCCCGCTGGCGCCGGTGGGTGCCGTCCTACCCGGCGGCTTCGAGATCGCTCGTCGCCAAATGCGTGGCGTCACCTCCAACGGTATGTTGTGCTCCTCTCGCGAGCTCGGCCTGGGCGACGACCATCGGGGACTGATGGTGCTCGATGACCTCATCGATCCGGTCGTCGGCGTCGGACTGCTCGAGGCGCTCTCGATCACGCCCGACATGGTCTTCGATATCACCGTCGAAGGCAACCGACCGGACGCGTGGTCGGTCGAAGGCGTCGCGCGCGACCTCGCTACGCGCCTGGGACGACCACTGAACGCACCGCCGCTGGCCGAGCCGAACGGTGCCGCGACGAGCGACTCGTACGCCGGCGCCGGTATCGACGCCCCCGACCTCTGCGGACGACTCACCGTGTCGGTCCTTCGCAACGTCGTGGTCGGTCCTTCTCCCACGTGGGTGGTCGCGCGAGTGCAGGGGGCCGGGATGCGCGCGATCTCAAACGTGGTCGACGCCTCCAACCTGGTGATGCTCGAACTCGGCCAGCCGACGCACGCCTACGACGCGGCCCACGTCGCGGGGCGAACGCTGCGCGCTCGACGGGCGCGACCGGGTGAGACCCTCGAGACCCTCGACGGCGTCCTGCGTGAACTGGCGGTGGCCGGTCGAGGACTGGGCGACACCGGCGAGGACTGCGTCATCGTGGACGGCGACGACCAGGTGCTCGGCCTCGCCGGGCATCATGGGTGGCGCGGCCAGTGAGATCAGCGCCGCGACGACGGACGTGTTACTCGAGTCGGCGTACTTCGACCCCATGGCCGTCGCGCGCAGCTCCAAACGGCACGCGCTGCGCACCGAAGGATCGAACCGCTTCGAACGCGGCGTCGATCCCCAGTTGTCCCTGCGGGCCGCGGCGAGGTTCGTCCACGTGCTTCGCGAGAGTTGTCCCGGCTTGGAGTGGCTCCGCGACCCCCTGGACGTCTACGGAGTAGTCCCCACCTCGCCCACGGTCGAGTTCTCGACGCGCGACATCGAACGAGTGCTCGGCGTGGCCATCGCGACCGACGAGGTGACGTCGATGCTGCGCGGTCTGCGCTTCGACGTGCGGGTGTCGGGGGAGCGTTTCACCGTGATCCCCCCGAGCGCGCGACCAGACGTACGAAGTGGCGCCGCCGGGAGCGCCGACGTCATCGAAGAGATAGCGCGACTCCACGGCTACGGCCGACTGCCCCGACACACGCCAACGTGGCCCGAACCGGGCGGACTGAGCGAGCGTCAGAAGCTCCGCCGACACCTGCGTGACGTGGTCGTCGACCTGGGCGCCGTCGAGTGCTGGACGCCGACGCTGGGCAGTGACGGCGACTTCGACCTCCTGCGTCCGGGTGTCGCGCGCGTGCGCATCACGAATCCGCTGGCGTCGGACGAGTCGGTGCTTCGCCCCACCATGATCACCGGACTCGTGCGGGTGTGGGGGAGGAACCTCGAGCGCGGCACGGGCGACGTCGTGCTCTGCGAACTGGGCAACGTCTTTACACACCCGGACGTGGCGTCCACGCCGCGGATGACCAAGGGGGAGTCGGCGGCTCGGTCACGCTCTCGTTGCCCGAGGAGAACGAGCGACTCACCGTGGTGCTCGGCCGAGAGGGCGACGACGCCACGACCGCGGTCGCGTTCTGGAGCACGCTGGCCGAGCGGATGGCCCTAGCCGACGTCGTCGCGCGCGCGGTCCAGGAGCCCCCGCCCGGGTTCCACCCGACGCGCAGCGCGCGGCTCGTCGACCGCGACTCGGGCGCCGTCCTCGGTTTCGTCGGTGAGGTGGACCCGGCCCTCGTCGAGGACCTCGTCGCCTCCGTCCCCGCTCGCCGACTCGGTCTGCTCGACGTCGACCTCGACGCGCTGTGCGACCCCACGCGCGCCACACGGCGCAGCGACTTTGCCAAGGTGCCCGGCCGCTTTCCGAGCGCGGTCATCGACCTCGCCCTGGTCACGCCGCTCTCCGTTCACGCCCAAGACCTCGCGTTCGAACTGCGCGGCGCGTCCGAGTTCGTCGAACGGGTCACCCTCTTCGACGTGTACCGGGGAGGGAACCTTCCCGAGGGGTTTCGCAGCCTGGCCTACCGCGTGCGCTTCAGCTCCGACGAACGCACGCTCAGCGAAAGTGACGCGGCGACGGCTCGGAGTCAGTTGATCGCGCGCGCCGAGTCACTTGGCGCGACGCTGCGCTAAGGCGATGTCCGAGCGTCGGCGGTCCTGGTGATTGAGTTCGTGGCCCCCAGTGGTCGGGGTCGTGCCTTCAGCGGGCAGTTCCCGGTCCGTCTAGGCGACGCCGACGATCGCGGCACGATGCGACTCGACGGCGTGGCGCGCGTCCTCCAAGACGTGGCGACCGACGACTGGGAAGCGACCGGGCTCGAGTCGACCGACACCTGGGTCGTGCGTCGCACTTCGATACGGGTGGCCGAGGGCGGCCGTTGGCCGCGCTACAAAGAGGTGCTCACCGTGACGACCTGGTGCGGCGGTGTCGGCGCGGCGTGGGCCGAACGTCGCACGAATATCTCGTCCGGCGGCGAACTGCTGGTCGAGGCCGTGGCCCTGTGGGTACCGGTCGACCCGACCGGCCACCCCGTTCGGATCAAGCCGGCCTTCTACGACGTCTACGGCGAGGCCCTTCAGGGAAGGAAGGTGTCGGGTCGCGTACCGGCGCCGGCTGTGGCCGAAGGCGCCGAGGTGCGGGCGTGGCCGCTTCGGCGCGCGGACCTCGACGTCGTCGGTCACGTCAACAACGCGGCCATCTGGCAGGCGGTGACCGAAGTCGTGACGACGCCGGTCTCGTGGGTGAGCGTTATCCATCACGGCGCGGTCGAGAGCGGTCACGACGTGACGATCGCGCAGATCCCGGGCTCACTCTGGATGCTGGTCGACGGCGAGGTCCGCGTCTCCGCTCAGTACGCCGAGTAGCTCGGACGACGCCGGTACCTTCGATCGACTGGTCGCCAGGATGCAGCCGACGAGCACCAGGGGGAAGCCGAGGAGGATGCCCGCGGTGAGCGCTTCGTGGAGGCCCACGATGCCCAGGACCACCGCGATCGCGGTGTTGAAGTAGGTGACCACCACCGAGCGCGACGACCCCACCTCTTTCACCAGTTCGAAGAAGACCAAGAACGCCGTCGCGGTGCACACGACCGAGAGCACCGCCATGCAACTCCACGTCTCGCCCGAGACGTGCGTCGGCCAGTGCGACGACGCGCCCACGGGGTCCAACAGAGCGCGACGAACGCGGTGGCGCCGGCCACCACGACGACGCCGGGCACGTGCGCCAACTTCGTCGCCAGGATCATCGGACCGAAGCAGTAGCCGAGACAGACGATCATCATCAGGCCGATCCACGTGATCGACCCACCGCGCAGGTCGAGTCCGACGAGAAGCGCCACGCCGACGGCGCCGATGCCGAGTCCGAGGTAGCGACGTCGCGAGATGTGTTCGTCGGTGCGTCGTACGCGCTGCGACCAGGACGGCGAAGAGAGGAACGCAGCAGATCAGCAGACTGGTGAGCGAACTCGAGATGTGCTTCTCGGCCGTCGACATGCAGTACCAGGGGATCCCGAACTCGACGACGGCGAAGACGATGATCCAACGCGCGTTCGCAAGAAGTACGGGAATCTGTCGTCGCGCGATGACGATAGGGGCCAAGAGCAGCGAGGCCGGAGCGGTGCGCAGGAGCACCATGACCCCGGGATCGAGCTGACGAACGGCCACGCGAATCAGCAAATACGGGATGCCCCAGATCACGGCCATCACCAAAAAGAGGGTCCAACCACGTCGTGACATGACAAATATCCTAGTGGTGGCCTGTAATACTTGCGTTTTTATGTCTCAATGTGCATAAAATGGCATTATGCGTGTTGGAGTCATTGGCGCCACAGGGTACGCCGGATCAGAGGTCCTTCGACTCTGCGCGTCACACCCCGACCTCGAGGTCGTACTCGCCACCGGTGAGACCAACGCCGGCAAACGCGTCGGCGAACACGTGCCGGCACTGGCGGCGGCCTATCCCACCACGGTCTATGCCGAGACCGACACCGTCGTCACGAGCGACGTTGACGTCGTCTTCGTGGCGCTGCCGCACGGGCAGAGTCAGAAAGTCGTCCCGGAGTTGGTAGCGCGCAACATCAGCGTGGTCGACCTCGGCGCGGACTTTCGTCTACGCGACGTCAACGACTACCGCGCCTGGTACGGCGACGTCCACGCAGCGCCCGAACTGCTCCCGAGGGCGGTCTATGGACTGGTGGAACGACACCGCAAAGAGTTGGTCGACGCGACGTTGATCGCGGTGCCGGGCTGTTATCCCACGGCCAGTGCGCTCGCGCTGGGGCCGTTCCTCGACACTGGCGTGATCGAACGCCGCGGCATCATCGTGAACGCCCTCAGCGGAACCTCGGGCGCCGGACGCGCGCTCAGCGAGCGCCTGCACTTCTCGCGCCTGGCCGGTAACGCCGAAGCGTACGGTCTATTGTCGCATCGCCACACGCCCGAGATCCAACAAGAACTCGACGCGGAGTTGCTCTTCACGCCGCATTTGGTATCGACGAGTCGCGGAATGCTGGTGACGGCCTACGCGCGGGTGTGCGATCCGACGCTCACCACGGAGTCGGCCCTGACGCTCCTGCGAGCGACCTACGCCGACGATCCCTTCGTGGTCGTCACCGACGAACCTCCCACGCTGAAGGATCCCGTGGGGAGCAACCTCTGTTTCGTCAGCGCGCGCGTCGACGAACGAACCGGGTGGCTCATCGCCATGAGTTCGATCGACAACCTCATCAAGGGCGCCGCCGGTCAGGCGATTCAAGCCTGGAACGTCGCTACCGCGCGCGACGAGACGCTCGGACTCCCGATGACCGGCGTGACGCCGTGAACTACGTCGTCGTGAAGCTCGGTGGTCACGCGTTGGATTCGCTCCTGCCGACGTCGCCGGTGTTGGTGGACCTGGCCCAGGACGTGGCGGAGTTACGCGACGACGGCGTGAACGTCGTCGTCGTGCACGGCGGCGGACCGCAGATCGCCGGGCTGCTGGAGCGGGTGGGCATCGAGAGCCGGTTCCACGACGGGCTTCGCGTGACCGATCCCGAGACCATGGAGTTCGTGGTCATGGCGCTGAGCGACGTCAACGTCCGCGTCGTCGCCGCATTGAACGCCGCCGGACTGGCGAGCGTGGGACTATCCGGTTCGGACGCCACGTTGCTCTGTTCGGAGTCGGTGGGCGAACCCCACGGTCGAGTCGGCGAAGCGCCGGTCGTGAACCGAGCGGTCCTCGACGCGCTGTGGTCGGCCGGGTTGACGCCGGTCGTGAGCCCGGTGGCCCTGGATAAGAACGCCGAGCCTCTCAACTGCAACGCCGACACGGTGGCCGGCGCCCTGGCCGCGGAACTGCGCGCGGACGTGCTGGTACTGCTCAGTGACATCGACCAGCTGCGCGCGGACGCCGAGGACCCGGCGACCACGATGTCGTCGGTCACCGGCGACGAGATCGACGCGATGCGTCGCACCGGTGCCGCGCGCGACGGCATGACTCCGAAACTGAGCGCCGCGCGCGACGCCCTGGACGGGGGCGCCGAGCGGATCCTCCTGGCCAACGGCACGCGTTCGCACGCGCTGCGCGACGCGCTGGCGCGTTCGATTCCCACGACGGAGGTGCTGCGATGACGCGCCACTTCGTGACGATCGAGCAGCAGAGTCCGAGTGACCTGGACGCCATCTACGAACTGGCCACGTCACCGTTCGACGACGAGACGCTGAAGGGCCAAGGCGTCGCGCTGCTGTTCGAACGTCCCAGCCTGCGCACGCGTGCCTCAAGCTCGTCGGCGGTGCACGAACTGGGCGGCTACGCCACGTTCTTCAGCGACGACGAGATCGGCCTCGACAGTCGCGAGTGCGCCGAGGACGTCGGTCGGACCCTGGCCGAGATGTACGCGATCGCCGGGCTGCGCGTGCGCAATCACGCGATCTTCGAGCGCATGCGTGCGGCGACCAACGACCGGATGTCGTTGATCAACCTCCTGAGCGGCGTCGCGCACCCCACGCAGGCCGTCGCCGACGTGCTGACCATCGCCGACCAGTTCGCCAAGGGTGACGTGCACGGACTCGCCGGGCTCGAGGTGGCCTACCTGGGCGACGCGACGAACGTGACGCGCTCGCTGGCGGTCGCC
Organism: uncultured Acidimicrobiaceae bacterium; assembly: GCA_963703105.1. Taxonomy (GTDB): domain Bacteria; phylum Actinomycetota; class Acidimicrobiia; order Acidimicrobiales; family RAAP-2; genus RAAP-2. The sequence goes on from OY969792.1 coordinate 2,578,090, forward strand.
CTCTTGCGCCTCGGCGTGAACGTGACGGTGGGCGCGCCGCCGCGCTACCAGTTGGCCGCCGGGGGACCCGAGGACCCGGCCAGCGTCGAGGGACCGGGCACACTGCGTCTCACGGCGTCGCCGAACGACGCCGTCACCGGGGCCGACGTGGTCTACACCGACGCCTGGGTCTCCATGGGTATGGAACGCGAGACGGACCAACGCCGCCGGGACCTCTCCGCGTTTCGGGTGGACGAGAATCTGCTCAAGCTCGCCAAGAAGCGCACGGTGCTGATGCACTGCCTGCCCGCGCATCGCGGCGACGAGATCACGAACGCGGTGCTCGACAGTGCCCAGTCGCTCGTGTGGCGTCAAGTGTTTCACCGTCGCTCAGCGATGATCGGCGTCTTACGTTGGATAAAAGAGGAGAGTTCATGACCAAGACCCAGCGCCAACACCGAATTGGCGAATTGATCGAGCGCGAGAGGATCTCGACGGCGGCCCAGTTGGTGACGCGGCTGCAGTCCGAGGGGATCTCCGCCACCCAGGCGACGGTCACGCGCGACCTGCAAGAGCTCGGCACGATCAAGGTCCGTGACGAGAACGGCATCCGCCGCATCGTCACCGCGACCGCGTCGACCTTCACGCACGCGCCGCTAGACCACCTGCGCCGAATGATGGGCGAGTGGGTGGTGTCGGTCGAGAGCTCCGAGAACCTGGTCGTCGTGCGAACGCCTCCGGGCTGCGCGCACGTCGTGGCCTCGGCGCTGGATCGCAGCGCCCTCGACGGCGTGCTCGGCAGCGTGGCCGGCGACGACACGGTGTTGGTGATCGCCGACGAGAAGCGCGGTGGCATGTCGCTGGCCACGGAGTTTCGTTCCCTGGCCGGACTGGACGACTCCGTGCGCGCCCAAGAGAGAGAACTAGTCATGCCCAAGCGAGTAGTCCTCGCCTACAGCGGGGGACTCGACACGTCGGTCGCGATTCGCTGGATGATCGAAGAGTGGGGCGTCGAAGTCGTCGGCGTGCTGGTGGACGTCGGTCAAGATTTCAGGCGCCGAGAGCTTCGATGAGATTCGAGATCGCGCCATGGTGGCCGGGGCGATCGACTGCGTGCTGGTGGACGCGCGTGACGAGATGGCCGAGGAGTTCTGCGCCAAGGCCATCGCCGCGAACGCGCGCTACGAGCACAAGTACCCGCTGGTCTCCGCGCTGTCGCGTCCGGTGATCGTGCGCCACCTGGTCGCCCAGGCGAGGGCCTTTCACGCCCAGGCCGTGGCGCACGGCTGCACCGGGAAGGGCAACGACCAGGTGCGCTTCGAAGTCGGCACGCACGCGCTGGCACCGGACCTCGAAGTGCTGGCCCCGGCGCGCAACTGGGGGATGACCCGCGCCGACTCGGTCGACTTCGCCGAGAAATGGGAGATCCCGATCAAGGCGACCAAGGAGAAGATCTACTCGATCGACGAGAACCTCTGGGGTCGCGCGATCGAGTGCGGCGCCATCGAGGACCCCTGGGCCGCGCCGCCCGAAGAGCCCTACACCCTGACCCGCGTGACGAACCTCGAGCCGGTGGAACTCACCGTCAGCTTCGACGCGGGTGTGCCCGTGTCGCTCGACGGCGTCGCCATGAAACTGGCCGATCTCATCTCGACCCTCAACGCCCGGGCCGGCGCGACCGGATTCGGTCGCCTCGACATGGTGGAGAATCGTCGAGTCGGCATCAAGAGCCGCGAGGTCTACGAGTGCCCGGCGGCGCTGGCCCTGATCGCCGCCCACGCCGACTTAGAGGACCTGGTGCTCGAACGAGACGTGGCCCACGAGAAGGGTCGTCTGGAAACGCGTTGGTCCGAGCTCGTCTACGACGGCATGTGGTTCTCGCCGCTCAAGGAGGCGCTCGACGCCTTCATCGCCGAGACCCAGCGACACGTGAGCGGCGACGTGCGACTGCGCTTCGAGGCTCCGGGACTACTGCGGATCGTGGGACGGCGCAGTCCCATGGCGCTGTACGACTACGGACTCGCCACCTACGACGCCGCCGACACGTTCCGTCACGCCGACTCCGAGGGCTTCGTCCGGATCTACGGACTCGGCGTGAAGACCTGGGCCCAGCGTCAGGGCGCCAAGGACTCGACACCTCCGTCGTCATGACGCTCTGGAGCGGACGGTTCTCCTCCGGTATGGGTGAAGGTCTCTGGGACCTCTCGGAGAGCTTCTCCTTCGATCACGTGCTCTATCCCTTCGACGTTCTCGGGTCGAAGGCGCACGTGCACGCACTCGTGCGCGCCGGACTCTTGAGCGACGACGAGGGCGCCACGTTGATCGCCGCGCTGGACGAGGTCGCGGCGGAGTTCGACGCCGATCGATTCGAGCGATCGTCGAGCGACGAGGACATCCACATGGCCATCGAACGACGGGTGATCGAGCTGGCCGGGGACGTGGGAGCGAAGCTCCACACGGCGCGCAGTCGCAACGATCAAGTGGCCACGACGTTCCGTCTCTTCACGATGGACGCGGTGGGTCGGATCGCCGCGGCCACGCTCGAACTGGTCGACGTCCTCGTCGCCAAGGGTGAGCGGAACTCGGACGTCTATCTGCCGGGCTACACCCACTTACAGCGAGCCCAACCCGTCCTGTTGAGTCACCACCTGAACGCGCACGCCTGGTCCCTGCTGCGTGACGTCGACCGGCTCTACGACGCGAGAGACCGAATGAGCGTGTCGCCGCTCGGTGCCGGCGCGTTGGCCGGTACCTCCTTGCCGATCGATCCGCGGGTCGCCGCTCAGGAACTCGGGTTCGACCGAGTGTTCGCGAACTCGCTCGACGCCGTGAGCGATCGTGACTTCGTCGCCGAATCGCTCTTCGTCATCGCGCTGCTGGGCGTGCACCTGTCTCGAATGGGGGAGGAGTTGGTCCTGTGGACGACGGCCGAGTTCAACTTCGCGGAACTGAGCGACGAGTTCACGACCGGATCGTCCATGTTGCCCCAAAAGAAGAACAGCGACGTGGCCGAACTAGCGCGCGCGAAGAGCGGCCGCCTGGTGGGTAATCTCACCGGCCTGCTGATGATGTTGAAAGGACTTCCGCTGTCCTACAACCGCGACCTGCAAGAAGACAAGGAGCCGCTCTTCGATTCGTATCGTCAGGTGACGATGGTCCTCGCGGCGCTCTCCGGAGCGTACGAAACGATGACGTTCAAGGCAGAGGTGAGCGCTCGAGCGGCCGACGACCCCTTCATGGTGGCTATCGACATCGCCGAAGAACTCGTCGGCGAAGGCGTGCCCTTTCGGCAGGCGCACGAGCGGGTCGGGCAAGTTGGTCGCCGACGCGGTGAACGCGAACCGGTCGCTGCGAGAGGTCGTGGCCGACAGTCCCGACTTCGAGCGATTCGTTGGTCTGTTCGAGCCCGGCGTCGCGCTGAACCGGCGTCGCTCGCCGGGGGCCTCGGGACCGCGGGGCGCCACCGCGCAGGGCGACCTGTTGCGCGCCGCGCGGACTCGTGCCGCGGAGCGTTCAGCCCACGGCACCACCGTGGACTCGGAGGACGTCGTCGGACCGTTCGAGTAGGCGAAGAAGTCGGTTGTCACAGTTCGGGGTCAAACTAGAGGCACGTCCGTGCGGACGTTGAGATCAACCCTGGAGATGAATGAGCGAACGCCTGATAACCCCGTCCAAGATCGCGGCGTGGTTGGAGTGTTCCCACTTCCTCTCCCTGCGAAATCGAGCTGACGCCGGAACGCTGATCGTTGAACCACGGCCGCTCGGGTCATTGGCCGATCTCCTCATCGAAAAGGGGTCGCAGCACGAGCGCGACTGCTTGCAGCAACTGGAGGACACGGGAAAGGGCGTGTACCAGGTGCCGGGGCGCAATCCCGACGAGACGTTCCTGCAGTGGGTGTCCCGCATCGGCAACCCGATGGAAAAGGGTCATGACGTGATCTACCAGATGCCTCTCGTGCACGACGGCATCCGGGGCATCGCCGACTTCTTGATTCGAGTGGACGGCACCGACGGATACTGCGAGTACGAGCCGGTCGACGCCAAGTTGACAAGGGTCGAAGGAAAGCCGGGGCACGTTCTGCAGTTGTGCTTCTACGCCGACGCGCTCGAAGCTCTGACCGGTCGAGTCCCTCGCAACATGCACCTGTGGCTGGGCTCGGGCCTGAACGAGTCGCTCCGAGTGGAAGAGTTTCGCGCGTACTGGCGTCGCCTCCGACGCCAGCTGGCCTCGTTACTGAACGAGGACGAAATCGGTGAGACCAGGCCGGAGCCGTGCACCCACTGCGACTACTGCGAGTTCAATACGATCTGCGAGGCGCAGTGGCGCGACGAAGACTCGCTCCTGTACGTGGCCAACGTCCGAACCCCCGAGCGCCGCGCGCTCGAGCACGAGGGCGTACGCACCGTCGTGGAGCTGTCCGCACGAACCGACACGGTCCCGGATCTCCGCGAAGAGAACCTGGACCGGCTCCGCCGACAGGCGACGCTGCAGGTTGCCTCGCGTGCACATCCCGAGGCGGCGCCGGTGTATGAACTCGTAGCGCCGTCGGAAGACCCCGTCTACGGACACGGTTTCGAACTCCTACCGGAACCGGATGACGGCGACGTCTTCTTCGACTTCGAGGGGCACCCGTTCTGGACCGCGCAGCACGATCTCTTCTTCCTCAGTGGTCTGCGCTACCGCGACGACGCGGGCGAGTGGTCCTACGACGCCCGATGGGCCCACGACCTCGACGCCCAGGCGCGAATGATCAGGCAGCTGGTCGAGTTCTTCGCGGCTCGACGAGCGCGCTTCCCGAACATGCACGTGTACCACTACAACCACACCGAACGATCGTCGCTCGAGCGTTTGACGAGGGGCACGGAGTCCGAGAGTCTTTTCAGCACCCTGGCCGCGACGGGACTGTTCGTCGACCTCTACGTGGTCGCCAAGAACGCCTTCCAAGTCGGCACGGAGTCCTACGGACTTAAGTCGCTCGAGCACCTCACGGGATTCGTTCGTCACGGCGGCATCGAACAGGGCGCCGGCGCCGTCGTCGTCTACGACCGCTACATGACGACGAACGACCCCGTACTGCTCGAAGAAATCGCACGCTACAACGAGGATGACGTCGCGGCGACGATGGCCCTTCGCGACTGGATCGTCGAGCGCCGACCCCCGGACATCGAATGGCGCGACGCAGTGTTAGAAGAGTTCGACACGTCGCTTGATACTGACGAACTCGTGGAACGGCTCAAGAACTTCGGCGAGCAGAGCCCCGAACACCTGTTGGCCGACCTCTTGAACTACTGGCGTCGAGAGCGCGTCGCTGATACGGAACCGAAGTTCGCCGAAGCCGCCTCGGAGTTCTCGGCGCTCTACGGAGATCCCGACTTCATAGCCAACCTCAGTCTCCTCGGATTCGACGACATCGTCAGTCGCGGTGTGGCCGCGAAGGACGCGCACTTCACCTGGCCCGAACAGCCGGTGAATCCGGTCTTCGAAAAGAAGCGCAACGTGTTGTATACCGGTGTCGGTGTCGAACGCGGCTACGGGTACCTACCCCACATCGACATCGCCAGTCGCACGTTGACGATGCGCTGGCACGAACGCCACGAAGAAGCCGGCGGTCTGCCGGCGGTGATGACGTTCGACGAATACGTCGGACCCGCGGAGAAGCCCGGTGTGTTGGTCCATCTCGCGTCACAGATATTGGATCCGGCGACGAATGATCCCGTCAGTCGGGTGTCGATGGCATTACTGGCGCGCGAACGGCCACGCTTCGTCGACGGGTTCGGACCCGACCACGGACTCTTCAGCGACGACCTCGAGGCCACGCTGCGGTGGGTGGGTCGACTCGACGAGAGCTACGTCGCCGTCCAGGGTCCACCGGGTTCGGGCAAGACCTTCAGCGGCTCGCACATGGTCTACGCGCTCATCAAGAGTGGCAAGCGCGTTGGCATCACGGCCATGTCTCACGCCGCAATCGACAACCTCCTGGCCGCGACGCACGAAGTGTTTGTCGAAAAAGGAGAGTTGTCGGAACTTCGGGCGCTCCGTCGAGGCGACGTACCCGCGAGTGGACCTCTCTCGGGCGTTCGGTACTCGTCGACGCCCAAAGATGCCGAGGGTACGACATACAACTTGGTCGCGGGCACGACGTGGCTGTGGGCCCGCCCGCAACTTCGACCGTTTCCGGTCGACGTCTTGATAGTGGATGAGGCCGGCCAGTTGGCGCTCGCGGACGCCGTCGCCTCCGCCAATGCGGCGAAGAACATGATCTTGCTCGGCGACCCCTTGCAGCTGAGCCAAGTCGCCAAAGCCGAACATCCCGATGGATCGGGCGCGAGTGTCCTCGAACATATCTTGGGAGGTCACGCGACGTTGCCCGAGGATCAGGGGGTCTTCATATCCGAAACCCGCCGCATGCATCCCGACGTGTGTCGTTTCATCTCCAATCAGATCTATGAAGGACGGCTCTCGAGTCATGGATCGTGCGCCCAACAGAGCACTCAATTCGGCACCGGTCTTCGATGGCTCGAGGCTCGTCACCACGACCGCTCAACCGAATCGCCGGAAGAGGCGGCCATCGTCATGGCGCAAGTGGGCGAGATGCTCGGCACTCCCTGGGTCAACCAGCGCGGCGAGCGAGCGGGGCTGCGGGCCGAGGATTTCATGGTCGTGGCGCCCTACAACGACCAGGTCGACCTGCTTCGCGACGCCTTCGACCGCACGAAGGACCTGCGCGACGTCCAGGTGGGGACTGTGGATAAGTTCCAGGGACGCGAGGCGCCGGTGGTCTTTTTCACCATGACGACCTCGTCGGGGGAGGATATGCCGCGCGGCCCGGAGTTCCTCTTTTCGCGCAATCGCCTCAACGTGGCGGTCTCTCGCGCTCGTTGTTTGGCCTATCTCGTGTGCACCGAGCAGTTACTCAATTCACGCGCACGCACGATCGAAGAGATGCGCCTCATCGGCACGTTGAGTGCCTTCGTCGAGTACGCGACGTCCGGGGGACTTCTCGACAATGTGTAGGTTGCCGCGACGACCAAATAGCCGACGCGCGCGAGGGGGATTCTGTTACA